>CAVPPO010000007.1:0-160209 GCA_963707165.1 uncultured Acidobacteriota bacterium
TGTCAACGCAAAGTAGAAATGTCCGGTTTTTCGCCAGATAGAAATGTCCGCTTCCAGGGTCTTCTCCAAGGGTGTTCGGGAGGTGGACTGTATTTGGTTTTGCTCTTGGTTGGGGGTTTTGGTTTTTGATCGGCAAGGCCTGGAGGCCGTAGGCCGGAAGGACTTGCCGGTCGCGGCGCGTGCGGACAGGGGTTCAGCGGCAGGTAACGGCCGCGAAAGCGCAGCCAGTGCGTGCCGTCGAGCCGCCGTTCGATCTCGGCGTGCGCGCCGCGCAATCCGGCACAGACTTGTTCGCGCGGCACGCCCCACCGTTGGCCCTCCCATTTCACGGTGTGGTCGGAGGCTACGATGCGCGCCGCCCGCACGCTGAGAATTTGTTCCAGCCGCTGCTCGCGCTGCAAACTTCGGTGCGCGTCGCTGCGCTGCGCGGGTTCGACCGCAAAGCGCTGGCTCCAGTCGGGCCAAAAAGTGATTTCCAAAAAGCGATTGGCCTGCTCGAGCGTCGCGATTCCCGCCACGCGCATTTCTTTCACCAGCCGGTCTTGCAGCGTCTTGAACAGCCGCTCGATGCGCCCTTTGGCTTGCGGAGAGTGCGCGGCGATCCACTCGATGTCCAGTTCCGCCAGCGCGCGGCCGAACTGCGTGCGTGGCGGAGTGTCGCGCAACTGCTCTTGCCACTGCACCGGCCGGGAGGTCACGAACAGGCCGTTTTTATCGGTGTACAGCGCCAGCGGCCGCCCGTAACGCTCCAGCCAGCCGCCCAGGGTGCGCAGATTTTCTTCGCTCGAATCGTGCTGCGCGAAGCGGCCCCAGACGCGGCTGCTGGCGTCGTCGATCAGCGCAATCAACTGGCAGGCCGGACCGCGATCTTCCAGCCAGCGGAACGGCGAGCTGTCCATCATCACCAATTCGCCGAAAGCAGCACGGCGCGGGCGCCACACATGCACCGGCTTCCCGTGCCGGCGGCGTGACGCCCGCAGTCCGGCGGCGTTCATCCACTTCCGCAAAGTCTCGCGGCTCACCCCCAGCCCGTGTCGTGCCAGATGCTCGGCGGCCAGCGTAGGACCGAACCCCCGATAAGCCGGCAGCCGCAATCGTCGCAGACTGCGCTGCTCGATCTCCTCGGGAATCTTGCGGTTCGAGGGACGTCCGCGTAACCGATGCACCAACCCGCGATCCCCCGCGTCGCGCAGACGCCCCAGCAAGCGCCGCACCTGGCGATCGCTCAGCCGCAGACGGTCTGCCGCATCGATCTGCCGCAGATGCCCTTGCTCCACTTCGTGCAGAATCTTCAATCGCTCTCGCTCTCTCGCACTCAACGCGATCCGCTCCTCTTCCATGGGGCCTCCCGGCCCCTAGAAAAGCGGACATTTCTACTTTGCACAAACCGGACATTCTCACTTTGCAGCTACATTCCTGCAGTGAAATCTTGACTCTCTGTCAAATTGGACGCAACATCACGCCGAAAATTTGGATTGATCAGGGGCGGAGCTGCAGGTAGGTACGAACTCTGCGGGCTTGCCGCGACGGTTTCTTCGACTTCAACTGAGAGGGACAATTTCATGGTTGCTTTGAATGGATTGCTGCGACTTGCGCGGGGATTTGTGGCGGCGATTCTTGGTGCGGCTTGTTGCGTGGGGATGTGGGGCATTTTGGCGTCGCCGGCTTTAGGACAGAGCGCTAAGAATCCGATGGATGGTTTGACGGCTACGGAGTATTGGGCGGTGTACGAGACGATTAAGGGCTCGGGACATTTGGAGGGTGACGCGCGATTTCCTTTGATCAATTTGCGCGAGCCGCCGAAGGAGGAAGTGCTGGCTTGGAAGCCGGGGATGGAGATGCGGCGGGAGGCGCTGGTGGTGGTTTTGCAGGGCGGGCATACGTTTGAGGCGATCGTGGATGCCGGCGGGCGAAAGGTGATTTCGTGGAGGCAGGTTCCCGGGGCGCAGGCGAATTTGACCGGCACGGAAATTCTTGGCGTGGACGAGGGCGTGAAAGCCAACGCGGAATTTCAGGCGGCCATGAAGAAACGCGGGATCACGGATTTTGCGACGGTGATTTGCGCGGGGGTTTCGGCGGGGAATTACGGGACGGCGGAAGAAAACGGGCGGCGAATTCAGGCGGTAACGTGTTTTGACCGGCACGGAGTTTGGGAATCGTTCTCGCGGCCGATCGATGGGCTGACGATCATTTGGGATTCGGATGCGCGGAAAGTTTTGCGGGTGGTTGATACGGGCGTGGTGCCTGTGCCGCAAGCGCCGGCGAATTTTGGAGCGGATGAAGTGGGTCCGCTGCGCGATGTGCTTACGCCGCTCAGCGTTGCGCAGCCGCTGGGGCCGAGTTTCAAGCTTGCGGGGAACGAAGTGAGCTGGCAGAAATGGAATTTTCATTTTCGCATTGATAATCGTGTCGGGCTGGTGGTGTCGCGCGTGGGATATGAGGATGGAGGCAAGCTGCGGTCGATTTTGTATGAGGGATCGCTTTCGGAGATGTTCGTGCCTTATCAGGATCCGGATCTGGGCTGGTATTTCCGGACGTTTTTCGATGCGGGGGAATTTGCGGATGGATTTTCAACGCCGCTTGAGCCGGGGGAGGATTGTCCGGAGAATGCGGTTTATTTCGAGCAGATTTTTGCGGACGACCACGGAATTCCGCAGCGGCGGCCGCGGGCGGCATGTTTATTCGAGCAGGCGTCGGGAGACATTGCCTGGCGGCACATGGGCGACGACAACGTGGTGGTGAGTCGTGCGGCGCGCGACTTGGTGCTGCGGACGATTGGGGCGTTTGGAAATTACGATTACGTGCTGGATTGGGTGTTCAAGCAGGATGGGACGATCAAATTGCGCGTGGGCGCGACGGGGCTTGATGAGGTGAAAGGCGTGATTCCGCGGACGGCGGACGAGGATCGCGATGGGGAAGCGGGGAAGTACGGACGATTCGTTGCGGAGAATACCGTGGGCGTGGATCACGATCATTATTTTGCATTTCGATTGGATTTTGATTTGGACGGAGAGAAGAACAGTTTTGTGCGCGACCGCTTGAGCGTGAAGAGGTTGCCGGAGAAGAGTCTGAGGAAGAGCGTCTGGGTGGCCGAGCCTGAGATCCCGCGGACCGAGCAGCAGGCGAAATTGCAGATGAGCATGGAGAAGCCGGAAATTTGGCGGGTGATCAATCCTGCGGTGAAGAACTCGATTGGGTATCCGGTGGGCTACGAGATTATGCCGGGCGACAATGCGATGTCGCTGCTTTCGAAGGATGATCCGCCGCAGAGGCGCGCGGGATTCACGGATTATCAGTTGTGGGTGACGCCATATGCGGCGGACGAGCGCTACGCGGGCGGCGATTATCCGAATCAGAGCAGGGACGGCGAGGGACTTCCGGCGTGGACGAAGGCGGACCGCGCGATCGAGAATACGGACATCGTCGTTTGGTACACGATGGGATTTCACCACGTGCCGCATGCCGAGGATTGGCCGGTGATGCCGACTGCGTGGCATGAATTCGAATTGCGGCCGTACAATTTCTTCAATCGTAATGCGGCGCTGGATTTGCCGAAGTAAATCAGTTGTGCCAGCAACTGAGTACCGCGAGGATGAAAGTCAGGAGCGGGCACAGTCCGCCTAGGCGGACGCCCCTGCGACCGGGAATTTTGCTGCAGGATCGAGAGTCAAAAGCCCCACGCGCAACTGCGGCGCATGGGGCACCCTGTGCTGCGCGCAACTGCGGCGTCCGCCTCGGCGGAGGCACCCTTTGCTGCGCTCGTTTGTGATGGCGCTAGAACTCGGAATCGGTTTCGGCTGGGATTGGGGGCAAATTGTCGAAGGAGTGGTCGCGCGAGATTTCTACTTCGCGGACCGGGGAGTCCTTGGCTTCTAGTTTCTTTTGAGCGCGGCGCTCGGCTTTCAATTTTGCTTTTTCCTGGCGCTTCATTTCTTTTTGGCGCTTCTGGAATGTGATCCTGGCCATGAGAATCTCCTTGAATTGAATTCAGGCAACCGGCGCATGGGCTGCACGATTGCGCTTGGGCGAAGAGAACGCCCGTGTTGCGTTGGTGCTACTGCTGAGGCTTTGCGAAACTTTGATGATTACCAGCGCGGCTCGCGCGGTTGGCGCGGAGCTTCGCGATAGTCTTCGTTGGAGAAGCGCTCGCGGCCCTGACCGCCGCCGCGATTTCCACCGCCGCCGCCGTTGCCGCGTGGCGCTCCACTGCGACCAGCGCCGGGCCCGCTGCGTCCGGCACCTGGGCGACCTGCGCCCGGAGCGCCGCGTTCGGGGCGCGGAGTCGCTTCGTTCACGCGCAGAGCGCGGCCGGCGACTTCCTTGCCATTCAGATCGGTCATGGCTTTCGTGGCTTCGGCGTCATTGGGCATTTCGATGAACGCGAAGCCGCGGGCCTGGCCGGTTTCGCGGTCCGTGGCGATGTGGACGCGCGTGACTTGGCCGAAAGCCGCGAACATGGTGCGGAGATCGCCCTCGGTGGTTTGGAAGCTCAAGTTGCCTACGAACAGGTTCTTCATTTCCGTTCTCCTGATTTGCGAATACTACCCTGATTTCCTCGCGAGCGGTATTGCCGCTCGAAATTTAATACGAGCTCTCGACGAAGCCGCGCAGACGGCTGGAGCGCGAGGTGTTGCGCAGCTTGCGCAGCGCCTTGGCTTCGATTTGACGGATGCGCTCGCGCGTGACTAGGAACGAGCGGCCGACTTCTTCGAGCGTGTGCTCGCTGCCATCGTCTAGGCCGAAGCGCATCTTGATAATCTTTTCTTCGCGCGGCGTCAAGGTTTTCAGCACCGACGCGGTTTGATCTTTGAGGCTGAGACTGATCACCGCGTCCGAAGGCGAAGTGACGCTTTTGTCTTCGATGAAATCGCCGAGATGCGCGTCTTCTTCCTGGCCGATGGGCATCTCGAGAGAGATGGGCTGCTGCGCGATCTTTTTGGTCTGGCGCACTTTTTCGACGGAGATGTCCATGCGCTTGGCGATTTCTTCGGCAGAGGGCTCGCGGCCGAGCTGCTGAACCAGTTGGCGCTGGGTGCGGACAAGCTTGTTGATGGTCTCGATCATGTGCACGGGGACGCGAATGGTGCGGCCCTGATCGGCGATGGCGCGAGTAATGGCCTGGCGAATCCACCAAGTGGCGTAGGTCGAGAATTTATAGCCGCGGCGCCAGTCGAACTTGTCCACGCCGCGCATCAGGCCGATATTTCCTTCCTGAATCAGATCGAGGAAATGCATGCCGTGATAGGTGTATTTCTTCGCGATGGAGACGACCAGGCGCAAGTTCGCCTCGGTCAGCTCTTTCTTGGCCTGCTGCGATTTGGCCTCGCCGTGAAGAATGAGGCGCAGGGTGCGATTGAGGCTGGCGAGATCAACTTCGCTCGATTGCGCGATTTCCTTCATTTCGGCGCGGCGCAAGCGCAGGTCGCGGCGAGCTTCGACGGCGTTCTCGCCGCGGGAGGCTTCGGCGCGGCGTTCGAGGCGCGTGGCCTCGCGATCGAGTGCGTTGAGGCGCTCGACGGTGTGACGGACGAGCTCGATGAGGCGCTTGATCTCGCGCTGATTGAATTCGATGGTGCGCACGAGCTTGGACATCTTGACGCGAGTGCGCGCCAGTTGATAGCGCGCGCGGAGCCAGACACGCTTGCGCGATTTCGCGATCTGCTCGAAGCGCTCGGCCTGCTTGGTGGCCAGCTCGTAGAGCTTTTGAAGCTTGTCGAGGATTTTCAGAGTTTGGCGCGACTTGGATTCGAAATCCGCTTCGGTCAGCTCTTCCTGATCGAATTGTACGATGCGGCGGATCGAGCGAACGTCGTTGCGAAGCTCCGCGGCGGCCGCGAGCAGGTCTTTGATGACGATGGGCGAGCGCGAAATCGTCTTCAGCAGAAGAAGTTGCGCGCGCTCAATGCGCTTGGCGATGACCACTTCGCTCTCGCGCGTGAGCAGCGGCACGGAACCCATCTCGCGCAAATAGAGGCGGACGGGATCCTCGGACTTTTCCGCGGCGCCCGGGCTGAGATCGAGTTCGCCGTCGCCGGCGAAAGCATCTTCTTTGGGCTCGGCGTCAGCGAGTTCGAGATCGTCGCCGTCGCCATTGCCACTCGCGGCTTTGGCGGTGAAGGCGTCTTCGAACAGGCCGATACCATTGCGCTCGAAGGTCGAGAGCACGGTGTCGATCTCTTCCGAAGAATGGATTTCCGGCGGAAGGAGATCGTTTACTTCGTCATAGAGCAAATAACCGCGCTCTTTGCCTAGATTGATGAGAGTGCGAACTTGCTCGTATTTTTCTTCAATCAGCTGCGACAAGGGTCTCTCCGCTCCGTCCCAAGTTAAAGTTCTTTGGAGCTAGTCGGAATCTCAATCGTCCCGGCGTGGTTGAAAGCTGCGCAGAGGTTTTTGCTTTCGGGCGTCATGATATTCAGCCATCTCTGCGTCCGTAATCGAAAAATGGGTCGTTGGAGGATGATTCGCATTTGTGGCCAGCTCGCGACGAAGCCTCAGCGAGCAAATATCCGGCGCATCCTGATAGCGGGCGCGATGGGCTACAAAAGCTTCGTTAAAGATCGTCAGCGTATAGTCGAGCGGCTCAGACGAGGGTTCGCGAACGGTGAAGGCATATTCGCGGAGACCGCCTTTTTCTTCAAAGCCGACGTATTGCACGATAATTTGGTCGCTCAAAAGGCTCCTGTCAGTGAGGTCTGGCTCGCCCGCACTACTATTGTGGCATGGAAAGTTGCCGGATTGGCTGCAAAAGGTTGAAAACAGACGAAAAAAGGGCGAGCCGGGCCAAGCCCGGCCCGCCCCCTATTGACTAGAGGCTAGTCACGTTCGACGCTTGGAGGCCTTTGGGGCCGGTGGTCACTTCAAACTCGACCGCCTGGCCTTCGTTGAGCGACTTATAGCCGTCGGCCTGGATGGCCGAGAAGTGGACGAAAACATCTTCGCCACTCTGTCGCTGTATGAAACCAAAGCCTTTACCTGCGTTGAACCACTTAACTGTTCCTTGTTCTTTCACGTATTTCCTTCTTTTCTTTGAGCTATTTGGTGCTTGTTTCCGCCTCTATCCGTCTCAAGCGCGACCGCAAGCGGCCGACAAATGAAAAAAGGCTGCAAGTGTTACTTGCAGCCCCTTCAAATGTATCTAAAGGTTTTACAAGAGCAACAAACGCAAGTGCATAGTAGCACAGTTTGGATGCCAAAGATACGGAAATTTTGCGGGTGGGTCTTGGCGCGGCCGGGTGGCCTTGGCTTGCGTGAGGAGTTGATTATACAGGATTTATCGGCTTGAGTCGCGGCCGGATTGAAACGACTTGGAGAGGATCGAGCGTGAGCGGATGAATGTTACGCCGAGAGTGGGCCAGAGGGGATTGGTGCACGACGTCACGGTGAATTAGCAAAAAAACGCCGGCTAGCAGCCCTTCGAAGCTCAGGACGAGCCGGCGTTACAGCTTGCGTCGCGTATATGTGCGGTTGCAATCATTCGGAGGTTGCGAGAACCTCTTGCGGTCATTCGGGAGACTTGAGGTGAAGGCTTTGGGAACGCATGAAGTCACTAACCAAGTTGCGCCGCTGGTCGGACACAATCTTTATTCTTGCGATCGGACTTTGGTAGAGGCGGTGCGGCGGGAGGGCGCGGTTTGGGCCGAGGCGGAATTGGCGCGGCTTGGCGGCTTGCTTGGCGGCGAAGAGGCGCAGCGTTGGGGATTTGAGGCGAACGAGAATGAGCCGGTGCTGCATACGCATGATGCGGCGGGGAACCGGCGGGATGAGGTGGTGTTTCATCCTTCCTGGCATCAGTTGATGCGGACTTCGGTGGAGGCGCGGATTCATAGTTTGCCGTGGGTTGAGGTGCGAGCGGGGGCGTATGTGGCGCGGGCGGGGCTTCTAATGATGACCGCGGAGAATGAAGCGGGGCATTGCTGCCCGATTTCGATGACGTTCTCTTCGTTGGCGACGCTGCGGACGGATGCGGATTTGGCGCGCGCGTGGGAGCCGCGGATCGTTGCTGCCAACTATGATCCGAGATTTCGGCCGGCCAGCGAGAAGACCGGGATCCTTGTTGGCATGGGGATGACCGAGAAGCAGGGCGGGTCGGACGTGCGGGCGAATACTACGCGGGCGGAACGGATGGGGAATTCGCGGGAGTATTTGATTACCGGGCACAAATGGTTTTGCTCCGCGCCGATGTGCGATGCGTTTTTGATTTTGGCGCAGGCGTCGAAGGGGCTTTCGTGTTTCTTTTTGCCGCGATGGACGCCGGCGGGCGAACGGAATGGATTTTTCATTCAGCGATTGAAGCGGAAGATGGGGAACCGTTCGAATGCTTCGAGCGAAGTGGAATTCGCGGATGCCTGGGCGCAGTTGGTGGGCGAAGAAGGGCGCGGCGTGCAGACGATCATCGAGATGGTGAATCATACGCGGCTGGATTGCGTGATTGCTTCGGCGGGGTTGATGCGACAGGCGGCGGTGCAGGCGGTGCATTATGCGCGGGGCCGGCGGGCTTTTGGGAAGCGGTTGATCGAACAGCCTTTGATGCAGAATGTGCTGGCGGATTTGATTGTGGAGTCGGAGGCGGCGATTTTGTTGATGGCGCGATTGGCGAAGGCGTTTGATGCGCGGGCTTCCGATGAGCGGGAGCGCGGATTTGCGCGCATTGTTGCGGCGATTGCGAAGTATTGGATTTGTAAGCGGGGTTGTATGCAGATTGGCGAGGCGCTGGAATGCCTTGGCGGGAACGGGTATGTGGAGGAATCGATTTTGCCGCGGCTTTACCGGGAGGCGCCGCTTTATTCGATTTGGGAGGGATCGGGGAATGTGATTTGTTTGGATATTTTGAGAGCGCTGGGGAAAAAGCAACGACACCGCAGAGACGCTGAGGGCGCAGAGAACGGAGGAGGTACGTCGCCGGCGGATGCTTTGGTTGCGGAGATGCGTCTGGGGGCGGAGGCGGATCCGCGATTGAAGGCATTTGTTTCGGACGCGGAGGCGATGCTGGCGAAATATGGTCGGCGGAGCGGTGAGATCGATAGTGCTGCGGCGGAGCGAGAGGCGCGGCGGCTGGCGGAGAAGTTAGCCTTGGCGTTGCAGGCTTCGCTGGTTGTGCGTTTTGGATCGCCGGCTGTTGCAGACGCTTTTTGCGCTTCGCGGATTGTGGGGAATGCTGGATATACTTTTGGAACCTTGCCCGGAGAAGTCGCGACCGATGGGATTTTAGACGCCTTTACATCTGAGTAGCGTTAAACCACGAAGGGTCCCCCTAAAGCACGTCGACCTGCCTCGAAATAATTCCTAAGGGCTAAGACTGGTTGCGAAGTGGCCGATTACACAGGGGTTAGTCGTTGTGTGATTTGTCACGCCGCAGTGTGATGCGTGTCACATGCAGGGGTACGAGTACGCGATAGCCTGCTTATGTGATCGCGAGTTGCGCTGACGAGACCATTGCGACGGGCGGAAAAGAGGAGCGTATGGCAGAGATAGCGATTCTGGATGGGAATGAGGCCGCCGCTTCGGTCGCTTACCGATTGAGCGAAGTGATCGCCATTTACCCGATTACGCCGTCATCGCCGATGGGCGAGCTGGCAGATGAGTGGTCGGTGGCGGGAAAGAAGAATATTTGGGGAGCGGTGCCGCGCGTGGTGGAAATGCAGAGTGAGGGCGGGGCCGCGGGAGCTTTGCACGGAGCACTGCAGGGCGGTGCGTTGGGGACGACTTTCACGGCTTCGCAGGGCCTGCTGCTGATGATTCCGAATATGTACAAGATTGCCGGGGAATTGACGCCGGCGGTGATTCACGTGGCGGCGCGAACGGTGGCGACGCATGCACTTTCGATTTTTGGGGATCACAGCGACGTGATGGCGGTGCGAGCGACGGGATTTGCGATGCTGGCTGCGAATTCGGTGCAGGAGGCGACGGATTTTGCGCTGATCGCGCATGCGGCGACACTGGAGTCGCGCGTGCCTTTCTTGCATTTCTTTGATGGGTTCCGGACTTCGCATGAATTGAACAAAGTGGAGGCGCTTTCGGATTCCGATTTGGCAGCGTTGGTTGATCGCGCCCGGGTGCGGGAGCATCGCGATCGGGCGCTGAATCCGGACCGGCCGGTTTTGCGCGGGAGCGCGCAGAATCCGGATGTTTTCTTTCAGGCGCGCGAGGCGGCGAATCCTTTTTACCGGTCGTGCGCGGCGATTGTGCAAGACGTGATGGATCGCTTTGCCGTGCGGACCGGGCGGGCTTATCGCCTGTTCGACTACGTTGGTGCGGCCGACGCGGAGCGCGTAATTGTGATCATGGGCTCGGGGACGGGAGCCGTTGAAGAGACGGTGGAGCGCTTGGTGGCGGACGGAGAAAAGGTTGGGGTGCTGAAGGTGCGGTTGTACCGGCCATTTGCGGTGGCGGATTTTGCGAAGGCGCTGCCGGCGACGACACGAAGCATCGCGGTGCTGGACCGGACGAAGGAACCTGGAGCGATCGGCGAGCCGATGTATCTGGACATCATCGCGGCGCTGGCGGAGACGGGGCGAACGGCGCGGGTGATTGGCGGACGATACGGGCTATCGTCGAAGGAATTTACGCCGGCGATGGTGAAGGCGGTGTTTGACGAACTGCGGAAGCCGAATCCGCAGAATCATTTCACGATCGGCATTCATGACGACGTGACGCACACGAGTTTGGAGTGGGATCCGAATTTCACGCTGGAGAATAAGCGGACGGTGCGGGCGCTGTTTTATGGGCTGGGCTCCGATGGAACGGTCGGCGCGAACAAGAATTCGATCAAGATTATCGGTCAGAAGACGCCGAATTATGCGCAGGGGTACTTTGTTTACGACTCGAAAAAGGCGGGCTCGGTGACGGTTTCGCATCTGCGATTCGGGCCGGAGCCGATTCGGTCGACTTATCTCATCGAGCGGGCGAATTTCATTGCTTGCCATCAATTCTCGTTCCTGGAGCGGATGGATTTGCTCGATCGCGCCGAACAAGGGGCGACATTCTTGCTCAACGCGCCGTTTGGGCCGGACGACGTATGGAATCAATTGCCGAAGAAAACGCAGCAGCAGATTCGCGACAAAAAATTACGATTCTTCGTGGTGGATGCGGACCGCGTGGCGCGCGAATCGGGGATGGGGCGGCGGACAAATACGATCATGCAGACCTGCTTCTTCGCGATCAGCGGAATTTTGCCGCGCGAACAGGCGATTACGGCGATCAAGGAAGCGATCGAGTACACCTACGGAAAGCGCGGCGAGGCCGTGCTGAAGAAAAATTTCGCGGCCGTGGACGGGGCCCTGGCGGGACTCGTGGAAATCCACGCGGAGGGGAAGCCATTGTCGGCGTTCGACGTGCTTCCGCCCGTCCCGGCCGCGGCGCCTGCGTTCGTGCGCGATGTGCTGGGAAGGATGATTTCTGGGCACGGCGATGATTTGCCGGTGAGCGCGCTGGCGCCTGACGGCACGTTTCCGACTGGGACGGCGATGTGGGAGAAGCGGAACATCGCGCTGGAAATTCCGGTGTGGGACGAGGAACTTTGCATTCAATGCGGCAAATGCGTGCTGGTATGCCCGCATTCGGTGATCCGCGCGAAGATTTACGATGGGGCGCTGCTGGAATCGGCGCCGCTGGGATTCAAGTCATCCAAGCCGCGCTGGCGGGAATTCGATTCGCTGCGTTACACGCTGCAGGTTGCGCCGGAGGATTGCACGGGATGCACGCTGTGCGTGGAAATTTGCCCGGCGAAGAGCAAGAGCGAAGCAAAACACAAGGCCATTAACATGATGCCGCAGCCGGCATTGCGCGAGGTGGAGGCCCGGAACTGGGATTTCTTCGTATCGCTGCCGGAGCCGCCGCGCGAGAAGCTTTCACACGGACAGGTGAAGGATGTGCAACTGCTCGAGCCGCTTTTTGAATTTTCGGGGGCTTGCGCGGGTTGCGGCGAGACGCCTTACATCAAGCTGCTGACACAGCTTTTCGGCGACCGTTTGATGATTGCGAACGCCACCGGTTGCTCTTCGATTTATGGCGGCAATCTGCCGACGACGCCTTATACGAAGAACGGCGATGGGCGCGGGCCCGCATGGTCGAATTCACTCTTCGAGGACAACGCGGAATTCGGGCTGGGGATGCGGCTGGCTTCGGATCACAAGGAAACTTATGCGCGCTATCTGGTGCAGCAGCTTTCCGGGCAAATTGGCGCCGAGCTTGTGAGCGGGATTCTCGGGGCGCAGCAGGAAAGCGAGCAGGGAATTGTTGCACAGCGCGCGCGAGTCGCAGAGTTGAAGAAGCGATTGGCGGGAAACAATTCGCCCGAGGCGCTCGATCTTATCGAGCTAGCCGACATGCTGACGCGGAAGAGCGTGTGGATCGTAGGCGGCGACGGTTGGGCTTACGACATCGGGGCCGGCGGACTCGATCACGTTCTTGGTTCGGGAATGAACGTAAACGTGCTGGTGCTCGATACGGAAGTTTATTCGAATACCGGCGGGCAAATGTCGAAGGCGACGCCGCGTGGCGCGGTGGCGAAGTTTGCGATGGGAGGCAAGAGAACCGCGAAGAAAGATCTGGCGATGGAAGCGCTCAGCTACGGGAATGTTTACGTGGCACGCGTGGCGATGGGCGGAAACGATACGCACACAATCAAGGCGTTCCAGGAAGCAGAGGCGCACGACGGGCCGTCGCTAATCATCGCTTACAGCCATTGCATCGCGCATGGCTACGACATGATGCATGGATTGGACCAGCAGAAGGCGGCGGTTCTCTCGGGATATTGGCCGCTGTTCCGCTACAACCCGGAGCTGGTGGAGAAGGGACTGAATCCATTCCAACTCGATTCGAAGGCGCCGAGCATTCCGCTGAAGCAATACGCATATCAGGAAGCGCGTTACACGATGCTGGTGCGGAGCGATCCGGCGGCCGCGGCGGAACTGCTTGGATTGGCGCAGGAAGATGTGGACCGGCGCTGGCGGATCTATGCGGATCGCGCGGCGCTCTCGGAAGGGCACCCCGAAATTTCGCAGGAAGGCGCGCGGGCTGCGGTGAAGACGCCCGCCGGAAATGGAGACTCGGCATGATCGAGCTAACTACGGGATATATGGGCTTGCAGTTGTCGAATCCTTTGGTGGCTTCCGCAGGGCCGCTTACGGAATCGGCCGACAATGTGCGGCGATTAGAGGACGCGGGAATTTCCGCGGTGGTGCTGCCGTCGCTGTTCCAGGAACAGCTCGACGTGGAGAGTACGGGGCTGGACCAGGATCTGGAGCGCGGCGGCGATGGATTCTATGAGGCGCTGGGTTATTTGCCGAACCTCGCGAACTACAACACTGGGCCCGAAGGGTATCTGGAGCGGATCGTGCGCATCAAGCGCGCCGTGAAGATACCGGTGATCGCAAGCCTGAACGGCACGACGCCGAGCGGCTGGATTCGCTACGCGCGTCAGATGGAAGAGGCGGGGGCCGACGGAATCGAACTCAACATCTACGCGATCGAGACCAATCCATTTCGCGCGAGCGACCAAGTGGAAGCGGATTACATCGCGTTGGTGCGACAGGTGAAGATGAACGTGCACGTTCCCGTGGCGGTGAAGCTCACGCCGTTTTTCAGCTCGTTGATGCACATGTCCAGTAGCCTGGTGAAGGCCGGCGCGGACGCTTTGGTATTGTTCAACCGATTTTACCAGCCGGATTTTGATCTCGAGGCGATGGAGGTTGTGCCATCACTGCATCTGAGCACGCCGGACGAATTGCTAATGCGGCTGCACTGGACCGCGATTCTCTACGGTAACGTGAATGCAAGTCTGGGGATCACCGGTGGAGTGCATAGCTCCGAGGACGTTCTGAAGTCGGTAATGGCGGGAGCGGACGTGGCGATGACTACGTCGGCGCTGCTGAAGAACGGGATCGGCTATGCGCGGCACATCCTGACTGGCCTCGAGCGCTGGATGGAAGAGCACGAGTATGAATCGATCCGGCAGATGAAGGGCAGCATGAGCCACCGGTCGGTAGCGGATCCTGCGGCGCTGGAACGCGGCAATTACATGCGCGTACTGAGTTCTTATATGCTGAGGACTAATTCGTAAGCAATCTTCTAGGATCGTGTGGACGCGGGAAGAAAGTTCTAACGGCGCATAAAACGTGCAGGCGGCGCGCTGCAGATAAATCGATTCAGTACTACAACTCGCGTCAGTCCATTCTTCCAAATCTCATAATTTGCTTGACAATTAATGTCACAGGGCTAGAATCGCGGGCAAATCTTAGTGTCAGCGGTCACGGGGTGGGGCTAGTGGGTGTGTATTCAACTCGAACCTCGGGCATTTCCTTATCCAGTCGATCCACGCGTCAACAAAATGTCGAGTCTTGCGATGAAAAAGCTGATCGCGTTTTCGGCTTCATTGCTGCGCATGTGCCTGCTCGTCGGGTTGCGGGAGATTTGGGATTTCGGTGCCGCGCCGGCGTTCCGCCTGCATTGGTTCGAAACCGAGGTGGTGAGGCGCGACTCGCTTTGTCCAAACTGGGCCAGGAGAACACTCCAGACATATAGGGCAGAATGTATGAGTTTTGTCATGCGAAAGAGAACGTAATCGTAAATCTCGAGATGGATACAAAAGGAGCCCCCATGTGGTCCTTCCAAAGAATTTTCCTATCGTTGCTTCTCGTCGCCGGTAGCTCGGTTTCCCTCTTCGCGCAGAGCGACACCGCACGCTTGCAGGGAACGATCACGGACGCGCAGGGCGCGGCTGTCAAGGGCGCGACCATAACGGTCACAAGCACGGGGACGGGACGGCCGTCGACTGCGGCGAGTAACGACCTTGGTTATTACTCCGTCTCGGCGCTTCCGGCGGGCAATTACCACGTGGAGGTCTCGCAGAAGGGATTCAAGAAGGTTACGCGGGACCTGGAATTGCAGGTGGCCCAACTGGGCGTCGCCGACTTCCAGTTGGAGGTAGGTGAGGTCACGGAAACGGTCAACGTCACCGCGGGATCGCCTGTCATCGATGTCCAGGATTCGGCGATCGGCGAGGTTCTGGAAGCTCGACAAATCGAGGAGATGCCGCTGAACGGCCGCAATTTCACGCAGCTTGCGTTGCTCGTACCGGGCGTTGTTCGTGGAAGCGGCAACGCTACGGGTTCGTCTGGCAATGCGGAAACATTCCGCTACGGACAAGAAGGCGGGGCGTCACTGGTGGTGAATGGAATCCGCGCGCAAGCCAACAACTTCATTTTGGACGGGATTGATAACAATGAAGCGCTGGTGGACACCATTGTGATTTTCCCACCCGCGGATGCGATCGAGGAATTCAGGGTACAGACCAACATCGCTCCAGCCGAGTTCGGCAGAGCCGGCGGAGCGTTGGTGGTGACCTCCATCAAGTCCGGAACCAACGACTACCATGGCAGCGTTTTTTGGTTCAACCGCAACAAAGACCTGAACGCCAAAAATTTCTTTTCAACCGGGCCGACTCCGGGCTTCGTGCGCAACCAGTTTGGCGGGTCTGCGGGAGGGCCTATCATCAAGAACAAGCTCTTTATCTTTGGCGATTATCAGGGATTGCGGCAAGCCGTACCCAGCGGACCAGCCTACTCGACTGTGCCGACGGACATGATGCGAACCGGAGACTTCTCCGAGTTGTTGAATCCAGCGTTGACGACCAACCTCGACTTGCCGACAGCTGCGACGCCTGGAGTTGCCCCGATTTATGACCCGAGCACTGACGGCTCGGTGGCTACCACAGCAACGAATCCCAATGGCGCTCTGCAATTCATGGGCAATGGCACGCAGCCCAATGTCATCCCCTCGGACCGCTTAAACCCGGCGGCACTAGCTTACCTCAACGCCTACCCCGAGCCGAATTGTGGACCAGGGAACTCCATACAGGACTCGAACTGCGATCCCCTTCATCACAATTTCAAGCTGGAGAGGTCGGTCATCGAAAATTGGGATGATTGGGACATCCGCGGTGATTACATCATCAACAGCAAGAATTCTTTGTTCACACGTTTCAGTCACGGCCACACCAATCAGACGAGCACCACTTCCCTGGGCATTCTCCCTTCGGGCTTCGGCTCCGGGACGAATTTTAACTGGCCCAACGGTGCTTCGATCGGCCTGACCACGACGTTCAGTCCAACGCTCATCAACGAGCTGCGTGCCGGATATGTCCGGGACCAATATGGATATTCGCCGCCATTGAATAACGTTGCCTGGTGCACGAAGTTTGGCATCGCCAACTGCTATACAGTGACGAATGTGGGCATTGCTTTGATCGGGGCCTACGCTCAGCAACTTGAGTACACTGGAGACTTTGGGAAGTACATTGTTCCGCAGACCGGCTTCAACTACAACGACACCGTTACCTGGATCAAGGGCAGGCATACGGTCAAAATGGGTGTCGGACATTCTGCGCCGCCAACTGAATTTGTACCGGCCACTGCGAGGCAAAGGTGGTTTTGATATTGCAGGGAATGGTTTTCAACCTTGCTGCAATGGTGGCTCGGGACATCTTGACACCGGCTATGAAGTTTCCGACTTGTTCGCCGGTTTCATGGACGACTATTTACACGGTACGCCCTTTGGGATGGTTGGCACGCGCACTTGGGAAAACGGGTTCTTCGCCCAGGACGACTTCCGGGTGACGCGCCGTTTGACGCTGAACCTGGGATTGCGCTGGGACGTCCTGACTTGGCCAGTGGAGGTTGACAACCGCCAGGCGAATTTCGACCTGACGACCGGAGCGTTGGTCGTGGCCGGGAGCAACGGCACGCTGCGCACCTCGATTCCCAACGACTATCATGACTTGGGCCCACGCCTCGGTTTTGCCTATCAGCTCACTGGCGACGGTAAAACCGTTGTGCGCGGCGGCTACGGGCTGTTTTATTTCATAGATCGTGGCGGCATCGAGCAATCAGTTATCCCAGAATCCCCCGTTCGCCGGCCAACAGACGGTCACTTATGCGCAGGGCTACCGCATCACACTTTCCGGCGCTCTGCCCTGCTCGCCGAGCTGCTCAACTGCAGATCTAATTTCCACCAATGCCACCGCGCCGTTGCCGACAGGGAATTTCAGCGATTTGAACTTGTCCGCACCGGACGAACGTGAGCGTTGTCGGGCTGCTTTCGCAGAATGTCGTTCCGATGGTCTCCGAATGGAACCTTCAGGTGCAGAGACAACTGTGGACAAACCAGTCCATCAGCATCGCCTATGTCGGCACACATGGGGCGCACCTGGTGCGCAATTACAATGCCAATCAAAACTTGTTCGTCACCGGTGACAAGCTCTTTCCCAATCTGGGCACAAACCACGATCCAGGACACCAGTGGCAAATCGGACTACAACGCCATGCAAATACAGTACGAACACCGTTTGACCGCAGGCTTGCAGGTAACCGGCGCATTCACGTGGTCCAAGACGACGGATGACTCCTGCGGCAATCTGGACGCCTGTGCTCCGCAGCTGTACACGGACTATGCGATTGAGCACGGTTTGTCCAGCCAGGACGTGGATTACGTTTTCAGCCCCAGCGTAATTTATGAACTGCCCTTTGGCCGCGGAAAACGATGGGGCGGAGATGTTTCCAGGTGGGTCGATTACGCGATTGGAGGGTGGCAATTCAACGCGATCTACGTGTTGCAGGGTGGGACGCCATTCAGCATCACCGCCAGCGGCAATCCCAGCAGCGAGCGCGCAGATCTGGTAGGCAAGCCCGTGATACATCCAGGCAACGTCGCGGACTATGTGGAGGCGGGGGCCTTCGCAGTGCCAGCCAAGTGCTGATAACATCTACCTTGCTCCCGGCACTTCAGCCCGTGATCTCATTCGCGGTCCGGGATTCTCGAACTTGGACTTTGCTGTGTTCAAGAACTTCGCGATCACCGAGCGGTTCCGGGCGCAGTTCCGCGCGCAAGCGTATAACCTAACCAACACGCCGCACTTCTCCAATCCGGGTGATACGAATCTTAACGACGGACACATCGGGCAGATCAACAGCGTTCTAACGAACAGCTGGCGCCAGGTCGAGCTCGCCATGCGCTTTACGTTCTAAGCGCACCTTCCCGGGAGGCGGATAATTCAAGTCCGCCTCCTTTTCCCAATCAGGGTCGCTGGTAGAATACCCGTCCATGCGGCGCGTTTCCTCCCTCCCCAATCGCTGTATTCACTGCAGTGCGGTCTCCAGACGCGCTAGCGGCCATTCAGAGGTCGTTACAGCTCGACAACACGAATGCCGTGGCTCAAGCCTATCGGGCGCGCTATCAGCTCGGCACGGCACAGCGCCAGGCCGAGTGCTTCACCGGACAGTAGGAGCAACTGCGATGCGACACTTCAACTTCGCGAGAATCCGAAGACGGCCCATGAATTTGATTTCGCGCGCGCTGCGCTTGTCAGTGGTGGCATTCGTTGTCGTCGCGCCGGCAATCGTCAGCGCCGGCCAGCGCGATGAAACGTCCGCGGCACCAAAAGTGACGCGTCTCGAGCCTCCCAATTGGTGGGTGGGATTCAGTCCCGATTTCATGCTGCTCATCACCGGCGAAAATTTGAAAGGGGCGAAGATCGAGACGTCGGCGCGCGGGATCACAGTGAAACGCGTAGAATCGCGTCCCAACGGGCATTATCTTTTCGGCTGGCTGCACATCGAAGGCGGCGCTGAAGCGGGGAAAGTTCCGCTGGAATTAGTCTCCCCGTCTGGCCAGCGGACAGAATTGGATTTTTTGCTGCTTCCGCCACGGGCGGCCGCGGGAAATTTTCAGGGAATCAGCCAGGACGACGTCATCTATCTCATCATGCCGGATCGGTTCGCTGACGGCGATCCTTCGAACGATGAACCGCCGCAATCTCCCGGTACATTCGACCGCAAGAACCCGCGCGCGTATCATGGCGGTGATCTGAAAGGGGTGCGCGATCATCTCGATTACCTGCACGACCTCGGCGTCACAACCCTGTGGCTCACGCCTTTCGTTGACAACGACAATCACTCGCCGCAGGACTATCACGGCTATGGAGCGGTGGACGAATATGCAGTGGACGAACATTTTGGGACGCTGGCGGAATTGCAACAGCTGGTCTCGGATGCGCACCAGCGGAAAATGAAAGTCCTTTTCGATATGGTGCCGAATCATCTTGGCCCGAAGCACCCGTGGGTGGACGATCCGCCGGATCCTGATTGGTTTCACGGAACGCGCGCGCATCATCTTCGTTCGCGCGGCGGGTTCGAAGGGATCGCTGATCCGCACGCGCCGTCGAAATTCTGGCGCGAGATGGAAGAAGGCTGGTTCGGCGATGTACTCCCGGACTTGAATCAGGACAATCCTCGCACGGCGGAGTATCTGATCGACAATGCCTTGTGGTGGGCGGAGATAACCGGAGTCGATGGCTACCGGCTCGATACCTTCCCTTATGTTTCGAGGCGGTTTTGGCCGGAATGGCATCGCGCGCTGCATCAGGCGTTTCCGAATTTCTCGACCATCGGGGAAATTTTCAACGGCGACGTAACGCTGACGTCGTTTTTCGTTGGCGGGCACGTCGAGTGGGATGGAATCGATTCAGGTCTTACCACTTGCTTTGATTTTCCATTTTATTTCGCGCTTCGCGATGTGGTGATCCATGGCGCAGGCTTCGAGAGATTGACCGGTGTTCTTAGCCGCGACTTCTTGTACCCGCATCCCGAGTTGCTCGTTCCGTTCCTCGGGAATCACGACGTGGAGCGGTTCGTGAACGAGCAGGGAAGTTCGCCGCAGCAGCTCAAACTTGCTTTTTCTTTGCTTCTCACCATGCGTGGCATACCCGAAATTTATTCGGGCGACGAAATCGCCATGGCGGGCGGCGGCGATCCCGACAACCGGCGGGATTTTCCGGGGGGTTTCCCCGGCGATGCGCACAATGCGTTTCTCGAGAGTGGCCGGACGCCGGAGGAGCAGGATGTGTTCGCGCATGTGCGCACACTGTTGCATTTGCGCGCTGAGCATCCGTCGTTGCGGCACGGAACACTGGTGACGATCGCCGTCGAGCACGATTTCTACGCATTCGCGCGGATATCGAGCGAGGAGCATGTGCTCGTGGTCGCGAACAATTCGGCTGCTGAGAAGCTGATCAAGCTGAACTTCGATGACACTCCTCTGGCGGGTGCAACGAGGCTTGTGCCGTTAATGGGTGGCCGCGCTCAGGACATTGGCGATAATTCTGTCTCTGTGACCGTTCCGGCGCGCACGGCAATTATTTTCAAGGCGCAATGAGCGCCGGACTCTAGCCGCGCGATGAGCCACCTTGAAAATTTCGAGACGTGTCAGTACTACGCGCTAGAGGAGCCGCAGCCGGCGAAGAAACCTTGAGCGCGAGCTACGGAATCCGGCAAACCGAGACAGTGCTATTGGAATACTGGCAGTCGAGACCGGCCACGCCGGGTTTCTGGACAATCACCCAGCTCACGAGGTAGCTGCGCTTCAGCCGTTCGAAATCTTCCAAGCGAAAGTGGTCCCAATTCTTCCGCGTGTCGGTCTCTAGCTTCCATTGCCAAGCTAGATCGGGGAACACCTCGACGACAGAATTGTCCTTCGACGCATCGGCGAGCATGCTTCGTTCGGCGAAACCGCGGAAGCCGTAGAAATCTTCTCCGGATTGTTCCATGTAGTTCGGATCGAGTGCGAATAGCGCGTTCTGCGGAGTGTTTGTGCGGCACCATTCGAAGGCTTGCACCCAAGCGTTCTTCGGCGCGCGGCCGGGCCATTCGACGTGATAGCTCGAGGCAAATTCGACGCGCTGAAAATAAAACATGGCTGCCGCAATGGGCGCGAGGAGCAAAATCCAGCGAAGCGGGCGCGTCTTCAGGAAATATTTCCCGAGCAGCGCGCCGGAAAATAAGATGAACAGGACGTAAGTGAGATGAAGGATGCGCATCGGCTCGAACCGCGCCCAAGTCTGACTCGGGAAAAATTCCGTCATCACCACTGCGCCGGCAATGCCGATGCTTGTCGAAATGCAGAGGCGGCGGCAAATGCGCACAAATACTGGCAGGCCATCGCGCTGGCCTATCCGCGAGAAAAATCCCAGGATGACGATCGGGCCGATGGCGCCGAGCCATTCATACCACTGCCAGCGAAATGGATATTGGAAATCGCGGTGCGACATGATTTCGCGCCAAATGGGATTGGCAGGCTCGCCGAACGGCAAGCCGGCAACCACGACGGCAGGCCGTGCGGCGGGCCAGGCCCATGCGAGGACGGCCAAATGGCAGATGCCGTATAACGCCATGGTCGGATGCGCGAGGCCCGCGAGAAGCATCCAGGGAAAAGCGATTAGACGCGATTCGAGAATGGCCACCGCAGCAAATAGAAGGAACGCGGTCGCGAGCGTCCGCGGATGCAGATGCTGATCGATGACGAAGAGAGCTGTGCCCGCCACCGGCATGGTCAGAAGCGCGGCAACGAGGCTGACTCCCGCCCAGTGTGCTGCCGGCTCGCGAAAGCATCTACGGATCAATCGCAGGCAGCCGAGCAGCACGAGAAAAATTCCAGCGATGTGCCAAAGGAAAAGCACCCAATCGAGAGGCAGGCGCGTCAGGCGAACCGACTCTGCGATGGTCTGATGAAACATCGTCCAACGGATATAGAGCAGGAAGAAATTCGCATCGAACGGATACAGCGCGGGATTCAGCAGCTTCTTGATCGCCGGAAGATAAACCGCCATGTCCTCGACGCCGACGTGATAGCCGTGAACGAGGATCGCGGCGGCCGTGACACCCAACAGACAGAGGAGATCGCGCGCGGTCACACGCCGTGCCGTAAAATGTCCAGCGGCTTGGCCCTGCGAAGCTGGGATGTTAGATTTCCTTTCGCTGGATTTGTGGGAACAGTATTTTCAGCGGCGGGCGCGCCGGCTGAGATTCGCCGGAGGCTTTCTGGCAGAAGATCGCACCGCACGAATCGCTTGCATCGTTCTCCCGACCTATAACGAGATTCAAAATCTGCCTCGTCTGCTTCCGTTGATTTTTCAGGAGGCCGCGAACATTCCGACGCATGAATTGCACGTGCTCGTCGTGGATGATAATTCGCCGGACGCCAGCGCCGATTACGTCCGCTCGGTGATGGGATTGTATCCCCGGCTGCATCTTCTCACGAGAGAAAGAAACGGGCTCGGGGCGGCTTACAAGCACGGCATCGAGCATGCGATCGAGACTCTCCATCCCGAGCTGATTTTGCAGATGGACGCCGACTTCCAGCACGATCCCGCGCAGTTGCCGGAGCTGATTCGCCTGTGTAATGAAGGATACGATCTGGTGATCGGCTCTCGCTTCGTCGCCGGGACCGACATTCCAGGCCTTTCGTGGCAGCGTGAGCTCATCAGCCTCGCAGGAACTCGGCTGGTCTGGTGGTTCGGCGGAATTCCGCACATTCAGGATTGCACTTCGGGATTTCGCTGCATTCGAGCCGAATTGATTCCGAAATGCAGCTTCGGGCCGTACTCGACGCGCGGTTATTCCTTCCAATCGTGGTTCTTGTGCGAGCTTTTGCGCAATGGCGCTCGCTACATCGAAATTCCCATCGCGTTTCCATTGCGCGTCTATGGTTCGTCGAAGCTTACTTCCCGCGATAAGTTCGAATTTCTCGTCAGCCTCCTCCACCTTCCATTTCGATCGAAGAGTGGAACGGGATCGCAGAAAAAGCCAAACTGAATCGTAGAATCTGGGAAATCAGAGCGCATGCACGCTTCAACTATTGGAGGAACGATGGAGATCTCAACCGAGTTTGTGGAGCTCAGAGTAGGCGACGGTACATTGATGCGCACCTATGTCGCGCGACCGACGAAAGGCGGCAAATCCGCAGGGCTAATTGTTGGGCAGGAAGCGTTCGGCGTGAACGCGCACATCCGCGATCTCACGGAGCGATTCGCGCGCGAAGGATATATTGCCGTCGCGCCGGAGCTGTTTCACCGCACGGTCTCTGGTTTCGAGGGGCGCTATGACGATTTTCAAACGGTGATACCGCATATGCGCGCGATGACTGATGCGGGGAACGAAGCTGATTTGCGCGCAGCCTACGAGTGGCTGACTGCCAATCAGGGAGCGCGATTGCCGGTGGCCGCCGTCGGATTTTGCATGGGCGGGCGAGCGGCTTTCCTCGCGGCACTGACATTGCCGTTGAAGTGCGCCGCATCATTTTACGGCGGGGGCATCGCGCCTGGAGTAAACGGCCCTGGTCTGATCGGCCGCGTAAAAGAATTGCGCGCGCCGATGCTTTTCTGCTGGGGTGGTCTGGACAAGCACATCACTCCGGAGCACTCGCGGGCCGTCGCGGATGGAATGCGCGCGGCGGGAAAGCCATTCGTCAACGTGGAATTCTCGGATGCCGATCACGGCTTTTTCTGTGACGCGCGGGCCTCGTATTCGCGTGTAGCGGCGGCGGAGGCTTGGCCGTTGACGCTTGCGTTTCTTGCCACGCACACGGCGGCCGGTGCAGCGGCGTAGCATTTCGGCAGGCGGCGCCGCTGCTATTTTGGAGGTCGCGCCGCGGCGAAGGCTTGCGCGTGGAATTCGAGAACGGCCGCCAAGTGGCCGGCGAAATACGTCCAATCGTGGCGGCCTGGATAGATGTGGAATTCATGGGCGATATGGCGGGCCGTGAGAATCTTATCGAGCGCGGCGGCGCCGGCATCGAAGCCGAAATCATCTTCGGAACCGCAATCGAAATAAATTTTCAATGTCGCAAGATTCGCGGTGCGCGCGATCATCAGCGGATTGTTGCGATCCCAGAAGGCGCGATCGGGCGGTGAGCCGAAGACTCCTCCGAGAATTTGCAGGCGATTTACGCGCTGCGAGTCGCCCGGCGTGAAGGCCGGCAGCTTTTCGATCAAGGCGGCGCTCTGCGCCGTGACCGAGCCGAAAAGCTCGGGATGAAGGAAGGCGAGCCGCAGGGCTCCGTAGCCGCCCATGGAAATGCCGCCGATTCCGCGCTCCGATCGTTCGCCTTTCGTCCGGTAGCGGTGCTCGATGTACGGAATGAATTCGCGCAAAAGAAAATCCTCGTATCGCGACCGGCCATCGTGCGAGTTGATGTAGAAGCTCGCGCCGCCCGCGGGCGTGACGATCAGAAACTCGCTGAGCTGGTGCCGCTCCCAAAGATCTTCAGTGAGATTCCAGCCTCCCGATCGAACGAAAGATTGCTCGTTGTCGCCGAGGCCGTGCAGAAAATAAAGAATCGGATAGCGGCGGGTCTTGTCGCCGTCGTAGGTCGGCGGCAACAGGGTGCAATACGGCACCGCCTTGCTGAGAATCTTGCTTTGAAGCGAGAGACATTCGGCGCGGCCGGTCTCAGCCGCGGTTGTGGGACACGCGAGCGCGACGAAAACAAAGATCAGCGCCGCGATCCACGCACGGCGCAATTCACTCATGTCGCAGCGCCTCGACGGGGTTAAGCCGCGCGGCGCGCGACGCGGGATAAAGCCCAGCTCCGAGGCTCACGATCACGGCGAAGGCAATGGCTCCAAGAACCAGCCACCACGGCACGGAAAAGATGTCCGTGGTCCGAAGATTCTGGCGCTTCAGATAGATATTTGTGCCGATCGTCACCGCTCTGCCGATCACCCAGCCGAAACCCACGCCGAAAAATCCGCCCAGCAGTCCCATCACTCCCGCTTCGGCGAAGAATAGCTGGCTTACATCGCGATCAGCCGCGCCCAGGGCTTTCAACACGCCTATTTCGCGCCGCCGCTCGAGAATGGCCATTACGAGCGTGTTGATGATGCCGAGCGTCGCCACCGCGAGCGCGAGGCTGCCGAAGATGCCAAGCAGCATGTCGAAGATAGTAAAAAACAAGCTGAGATTGCGGGTCGCATCGAGCAGCGAGAATGCTGCGAAGCCCATGTCCTTGATCGATTTCTCGATCGCCGAAACCTTCGACGGGCCCGTCGCGCGCACGGTTAAGCTGGTGTAAGTAGATTTCGAGCTGGTTCCGCGGAGGACGTCGCGCAGATCGTTGGCCTGCGCGGCGCGAAGCGTCTCGGCCACGGAGAGTGGAATCAGCACGCGCCCGTTTCCGATGCCACCGAATCCGGCCGCGGGCTCGGTCTCGACGATTCCGACCACGCGCAATTTCTTCTCGCGGGGAATGATCGAAAATCCTTCATTGGAACCGGCGTCCGATTGGCCCGGCGAAGCGCCTGTGGCCGACTGCGTGCCTATAGTCTGCCGCTCCGCATAGCGCAGAACGATATCTTTGCCGATCAAGGGGGCGGATTGCGGCGACAAATCCTTCGCGAATTCGATTTGCAGAATGGCTTCATCGGCGTTTGGGCTGGAGAAAAAGTTGCCTTGAATGCCTTCGAAGGCACCATTTCCGCGCGAAGAATCGGGTATGCCCGCAACCATTGTGGGGTACGGATTATTTTCGAAGCGCACTTCAGTCATGAAACGAATTTGCGGATAGACCTCAACGACGCCCGGCAAGCGCTCGAAAGAATGGCGGGCATCGTCGTCAAGCGGCGTAGCGGGCCCTTGGCGAGTCGTGGCCGAAGTGGGCCCGAAGGCGCGCAGGTTTGCGCGCGAGGTGACGAGCACGGTATCGAAGAGCCCCGAACGCGACAACCGCCGCGTGGCAAGCTGCTGCAAGCCGACGCCGAGAGAGAGCATGGCCACAAGCGAGGCCACACCCACGGCCACGCCGAGCGTCGTCAGCGAATTGCGCAACACCGCCTCGCGCAGATTGCGTAGAGCCATTTCCGCCAGGTCGCCGGCCTTCATGGCTTCGCTCCGTCGCTGACCATCTTTCCGTCTGCGAGAAAGACGATGCGGCCCGCGAATTTTTCGGCGAGCGGCCGTTCGTGCGTCACAAGAATAATTGTCGTACCGAGAGATTTCACGATTTCCTCAAGAAGCTGCATGATCTCGTGCCCTGTGGCGCTATCGAGATTTCCCGTAGGCTCATCGGCCAGCAAAATCGACGGGCGGTTCACCAGAGCGCGCGCGAGTGATGCGCGCTGTTGCTCGCCGCCGGAAAGCTCGCTCGGCCGGTGGCTGAGCCTTTTCTCTAGATGGACTCGCTCCAACGCCTCCCGAACGCGACCCGCTCGTTCGCCGCGATCTACTTCCGCGAGACGCAGCGGCAGCTCGACGTTTTCTTCCAGCGTCATGCGCGGGAGCAAATTAAAAGCTTGGAAGACCATTCCGACGGTCCGGCTGCGATAACGCGCGAGTTCCAGCGAACTCATTTCCGAGAGATTCCGTTCCTGGGCGATGATGTTGCCGGAGGTGGGCCGGTCGAGGCCCGCAAGAAGATTGAGCAGCGTGGATTTTCCGGAGCCCGAGCTGCCGAGCAGCGCCAGAAATTCGCCGCTGCGGATCTCAAGCGACACGTCGTCCACGGCGCGAATCAGCGCCGAACCCATCTGATAATGCCGCGACACATGCTCCGCGCGGATGGCGATGCGTCCGTTCTCGGTCATCACTGGCCCTCAATATTACTACGCACGGGAGCTGCTTCTCGTTGCATCGTGGATGCGGCTACGCGAAGCGCGCCGCTGCAGTGATGAACACCGCACAATCGGCTGCAACGAGAAAGACATCCCTGACTTATTCGCGCAATGAGCGGAAGGAGATTAATTGGTGAGCCTGCGAGCGGAGGATACCTAAACGCGAGTAAGAGCCGCGGCTTCGTCCTCGACGATCTCGAGCACACCGTCGAGCCGCACCATCTTCAGCAGCATGCGCACGCGCTGCGTTGGCGCGTAGAAGACGCATTTGCCGCCGCTGCGCTTCAGCGTAGAAAAAGTCCGGACCAGCGCTCCGATGCCCGAGCTATCGAGTTCGGAAACGCCGGCGAGATTGACGCCGAGATGCAGCGATCCGGCGGCCACGAGTTGATCGATCTGATCGCGAAACGCCTGCTCGGAATCGCCGAGTCGCAGCGGGCCAATCAGATCAATGAGGGTGGCGGCGCCGGCTTTTCGTATGTTTATCTGCATTGAGCTCTATTACGCCCAGTCAAACTAGCCGAAAAAGAGTATCGAATCAAGTGTCAGTAAATGGAATTCTGTCCCGGCGGTTGACGCTGGCTTGCTCCTTTGTTACGCTCCCTCGGTTTCGCACCCTCCCGAGCTACTGCCGTTTGCGTTGCAGAGCCCGGCACGGGCGTTTCATCGGTTCACTTGGGGCGGATAATGGAGAAGTTTGCGCCGCTGGCTGAACTTGCGGGCGTCCTTTTTGCGTGCCGCGATCTGGAGACGCTGCGAAAGACGTTCGTAGCTCGCGTCGCCGTGGCGCTGGACGCACGCGCCTCTTTTTTGTGGATCGCCGACGAGAGCGAACAAGGCCTGCGCTGCCAAGCTCAGTGGACGGATTCCGGCGAGCGGCTTACTCCCGTCCGTGACGGCGTCTCCGATGGAATTCTCGTCACCGCGTTCGAAGCTGCATCCCCGCTGCGGCTTTACGGCAAAGAGCTTGATCGCGATACCTTCACTCAATTCCCCGCGCCGCCGCGCGCCACGATCCAGTCGGCTCTGTTCGCTCCGTTTCCGGGCGCTACAGCTGCGGCCGGCGTCGTTGAAGTCCTAAATCGCCGCGAAGGCGCATTTACGGCCGACGATGCCCAGTTTCTCGAGGTTGCGGCGCGTCTTGCGTCTCAAGCCGATGCGCTGCTGGCAGGCATCGAGACCGAGCGCCACTCACAGCTTGAAACCGTCGAGCGCCTGACCGCTCTCTACGACATCGCCCGCATTTTCAACTCGACGCTTGAACTCGAACAACTCCTGCCCATCGTAGCCTCGAAGGTCCGCGACATTCTCCGCTCGCAGGCCTGCAATCTCTGGTTAGTCGAGCCAGATGGCGCCTCCATGAAGCTGGCTCAGCAAGATGGCAAGGACCCAACCGTTGAGGTGGGCGCGGACGTTCCCATCGATTCTGGACATCTCGGCAATGTGGCGCAGACCGGAAGCCCTCGTCTCATCGAGAATCCAGCCGAAGAGGAATCTCTTGCCGAGCGCGCAAAGACCGGCGGCGAAGAGTTTGAGATCCAGTCCGTCATTTGCGCGCCGCTCACCAAAGAGACTCAGGTGATTGGCGTCATCGAGTTGGTGAATAAGACCGACGGCACGCCCTTCAACGAGGAAGATCTGTTTTTTCTCTCGAGCATGGCCGAGCAAGCAGCCGTCGCGCTGCACAATGCAAACCTTCTCGAATCCGAGCGCAAGCTGCACGAGATGCACGCGCTGCTCAAGATTAGCCAGGAAATTACTTCCACGCTCGACCTCGACCATGTTCTTACCACGGTCGTACACCAGGCCAGCACGGCAGTGCCGTTCGATCGCTGCGCCATCGGTTTCTTCGATCGCAATCGATTCGTACTTGGCGCGGTATCCGGCGAAACCGAAGTGCCAAAGAACGACGAAATGGCCGGGCTCCGGAAACTCCTGGAATGGGTTTCGACGCAGGCGTCCGCGGTCCGCGCCGACCAGTACGAAGAAGGCTGGGAAGTAGACCCGGACTCAGCGAAGCCGATCATCGTGCCGTTTCTCGAAGAGCACGGCGTGAGCGGCTTCTACGCGTTGCCGCTCCGCGACGATCAAGGAACTGTCGGCGTGCTCTGCCTGCAGAGCGAGAGCGCCGAATTTCTCAACGAAAGCCAGCGCGAGACCGTGACCATCCTCGCCAACCAGACCACTGTCGCGATTCGCAACGCGCAGCTCTATCAGCAGGTACCTTTGGCCGGCCTCCTGCAACCGTTTGCGCAAAAGAAAAAGAAATTCCTTGCGGCGATGCCCACATCTCGCTGGATCGAATACGGCCGAAAAGCCGCGTTCGTCGCCGCGGTGCTCATCATCGTGCCATGGCCCATGCGCGTCAGCACTAACGCCACCGTCGTGCCGGCGCAGCGGCGCATGGTCAGCGCGATTACTGGTGGCATCGTCCAGCGCATCTTCGTCCATGAAGGCGACCTGGCCAGCCGTGGACAAATCCTCGCGCAGCTCGACGACAGCGACGCTCGCCTCAAGCTCGATCACGCCCAGACAGACTTCGCTCTGGCGCAGCGCGAACTGGCTCAGGCCGAGAGCCGCCGCGACCTCACCACGGCAGCGCAGGCGCGGCTTCATGCCTCGATCGCCCAGGCGGAGGTCAAGCTCGAGACCGAGCGCGTTGCCGATGCACAGCTTCTTGCGCCCATCGATGGAATTGTGGTGACGCCAAAGATTGAAGAAAAGACTGGCTCTCTGCTTCAGCCCGGAGATGCGCTTTGTGAGTTGGTCGAACAGCGGCGCATGGCTGTGGACATGAATGTTGTGGAGACGGATCTCGCGCTGGTTCGTCAGGGTGAACACGTGGCGTTGAAGCTCAATGCCTTTCCTACCGACACATTCGACGGGATTGTCGATCGCGTCGGCGCGCGTTCAGCGCCCGTGGAAGGCGAACAATTCTTCGTGGTGCGCGCGGTTTTCGAGAACTCACGCAGTCAGGCGAAGGACGGAATGGCAGGACGCGCCAGAATTCTTGCAGCCGGCGGCTGGTTCGGAACGGGATGGTATCCGGTTGGCTATGCGCTCCTCCGTTCTCCGGCCCGCTGGATCTGGGAAAAAGTGTGGGGCTGGCTGCCGTGAGCATCGAATGAGCGCAACCGAGGGGCAAATATGAGACGTGCCATCTGGACTTTAACGCCCTGCCTTCTTCTGGCGTTGATGGGCTGCAGCAGCCCTCCGGCCTCTTCACCGCCTGCGGCCGCGACATCGCAGACGACGGCTCCAACGAGCGCCGCCCCAGCGGATCCCAACGCGTTGGGAAGAGCCCAGGATGTATTGAGCGTTCTAAGCGTGGAACACGAAGTGGACGTGCGCGCGCAGCGCGAAGGAACCGTGCAACAGCTCGTAGCCGAAGAAGGCCGGCACGTGCAGGCTGGCGAACTCCTCGGCCGGCTTGACGATCGCGCGATGCAATCGGAACTGGATAAAGCTCGCGCCGATCTGCTCGTCGCGCAGAACAACGTGAAGTACAAACAAGCCGAGAACCAAGCGAAGGAAGCCAATCTGAAGCGCCAACAGCTACTCCGTTCCTCCGGCCTGAGCAGTGACGCCGATCTCGAGCAAGCCGAATTCGAAGCCAAGGCCACCGCGTACGAAATCGACAGTTGGAACGCCTTGGTGAAGAGCAACCAGGCGCAAATTCAAAGCCTGCAGATTGAGCTTGAGCAGACCCAATTCCGCGCCCCGTTTTCCGGAGTAGTCGCGCGCCGCTACGTTCGCGTCGGCCAAACGGTCACCAAGGACGATCCCTGTTTCCGCGTCAGCCAGCTCGGCCCATTGCAAGTGAATTTCCAGGTCCCGGAAAGTTCGAACGAGAAACCAGCGATCGGTGGCGCTGTGCGGCTTAGCGTCGTTTCCAATGCCAATCGCACTCTCTCCGCGCGAATCATCAAAGTGGGTCCAACGGTGGATCCGGCAAGCGACAGCTTCGACGTCACCGCGCAGCTCGACGGCGACGTTTCCGGACTCAGCCCCGGCATGGCTGTGCGCGTCTCCTGGACGCCGCGAGGAGCTTCCGCCGGCCACTGAGCAATCGCCATGCGCTTCGGACCCACAAGCCTTCAGCTTCCCAGCGTGCTCGCCAAGGGCCTGCACCGCCCGAAGCTGCGCTCCGATCTCAGGATCAGCGAGCAGCACGTCGCCGGCGAGACCAGCTACGTCGTCAAGATCGTCGATACCCTGTCTTATAACCGCTACGGCGCCTTCGAAATGGAACTTCTCAGGCTCTTCGACGGCACTCGGACGCCCGCCGAAGTCGCCGCCGACCTGACTGCGCTGCATCCAGACACGCCCGTTCAAGAGAGCGATATCCTGGAGTTTCTCGATAGCACGGACGCCAATCTCTGGGAGCGTTCCGTCGGCGAAAAAAATCTTGCCGTGCTCGAGCGCATCCGCGACGAACGCAAGTCGCGCATCAATCAGTCGAGCCTTCTCTACATCTACTTCAAAGCCTGGAATCCCAATCGCACGCTGACGCGCATGGAGCCTTACCTTCGCTGGCTATATACGCCCGGCTTTGTCCTCTTTTCGATCGCCGTATTTGTTATCGCCATGAGCATTCTCGCCGGTGATTGGGCGCGCGTCCAAAAGGACACGGAAGATCTTTATTCATTTACCGGCAAGAGCGTCTACGACATTTGGGCGTTCTGGATCATCATGCTGACCGTCGGCGGCATCCACGAATTCGGGCACGGGCTCACGTGCAAGCACTTCGGCGGCGACGTCAATCAGATGGGCTTCCTGCTCATCTATTTCACTCCCGCTTTTTACACGGACACGACCGATATCCTGCTGTTCGAATCAACAGCACCGCGCGAGTTCGTCATCTTCGCGGGAATCTGGGTGGAGCTGGTGCTCTGTTCGCTCTCCACGTTTGTGTGGGCGCTTTCCGTGCCGGGCACGCTCGTGAATGATCTTGCTTACAAGACTCTTCTCCTCAGCGGAGTCACGGGCGCGCTGCTGAATCTCAATCCGTTGATCAAGGCCGACGGCTACTATGCGATTTCCCAGTTCCTGCACATCGATTGCCTGCGCGAGGATTCCTTCGCCTATCTGCAGGCCTGGTTCCAGCGGTATTTTCTCCGGCGGAAGATTGACTTGCCGCCGGCGAGCCGCAAGCACCGCCGCGTCTTTCTGGCCTTTGGCTTGTCCGCGATCACGTATAGCACGCTGCTTTTGTTCATCGTACTCGCGTGGGTCAACAACATTCTTGTGAGCCGGTTAGGCGCCTGGGGGTATGTGGCCACGGGCGGCATCCTCTATTTCCTTCTGAAAAACCGGATTAGGCAGTCGATTCCCTACGTGCGTGGTTGGTGGCTGAAGTCGCGGGAGGCATACATGCGCTGGAAAATGACTCGTAAGCAACAGTTAGCCGCCGCCGCCGTCGCAGTGGTTCTCGTTTCGCCTTTCGCGTCCAAAGTCTCGAGCGAATTCATACTCGAGCCCGCGTCAAATACTCAGGTTCGCGCGCTCGTCTCCGGCCGCGTTCGAGAAGTGAAAATTCATCCCGGGGACGCGGTTCGCGCGGGCGATGTTCTGGCGGAGCTGACCAATCCTGAAATAACGGCGCGCGCGACCGTGGCAGCCGGAGAACTCGGTCTCAATGAGAGCGACCTGCGGACCGCGCAAGCCTCTTCAGAATTCGCCGCGGCGGGCCGTGCATCCGCGCAACACGATCAACTCGGTGCCGAGGTGACCGTCGCCCAGACCAAGCTCGCGGAACTCACGCTCCGAGCCCCAACTTCAGGAGTTGTGGCCACCCCGGATCTCATCGCGCAGCCGGGTGAATTTGTGCGAGAAGGCGACGACGTGCTCCGCATCGTGGATCGCTCCAACATGCGCGCCCGCATCCTCGTGCACGATTGGGAGGTTCAGGAAATTGCCATCGGCCAGCCTGTCGAAATCCAGGTTCTGGCCCATCCCTATCGTTCCTACGAAGGACACATCGAGCGAATCCTCCCGGCAGCAGCGACCGACCGGCCTGTCACCCAGCAGGCCAAGCTCGAACGCCAGGGCCAGGAGATCGCCAACTATTTCGCCGTCGAGATGGTCTTCCCGAATCCCGATGGGACTTTGATCGAAGGAATGACTGGCTCGGCCAAGATATCCGGGAAGAGGTCGCCGCTCGTTTGGCAATGGGGCCGTGGATTTTGGCGCTGGCTGCGCCTGCAGATTTGGTAGCGATCGCGCCGGCGCAATCCCGTCGAATCAGTTCTCTCGCCATGCGATCGGCGAAAACATTGTTCTTCACTTCGAATCACGCGCTTGGAAAAGACCGCAACGATTGATTGGAGGACGATTGGCTCACTCCCGGACAAAGCCCAAGAAGTCGCCTCGCTCACCTTCGTACGAGGCCATCGGCCAATTCTACGATGATCTCTGGGGCGAGAATCCGCGCGCTTGGACGGCGGCACGCTGCCGCTTGCTGGAGCCGCTCCTCTCTCAAGCGCGTGAAGTGTGCGAGCTTGGATGCGGCACCGGTATTACGGCGACGGATTTTGCACGCCGCGGCTTGAGGGTCTTCGCGCTGGATTTCTCTCGCGAGATGTGCCGCATCACGCGCGAGAAGGCTCGCGCGGAGCGGCTCGACGTGCGCGTTGCTCGCGCCGATATGCGTACCTTTCGTTTGCCCGCGCAGGTTGACCTGGTTACCTCGGAATGGGGAGTGATCAACCATTTGCGGCGCAGAGCCGGTCTCCTGCGCACGTTCCGCGCCGTCGCGCGCGCACTTCGGCCCGGCGGCCACTTTTATTTCGATCTTCACCAGCGGAAAGTGTACGAAGACCAGTGGTCCGGCGCGCTGATCGGGGACAGCGTGAGTCGCGCAGACGGAAGAGAATTCTTCATGGCTCAACAAGGCGGCTTTGACCGGAGCAGCGGTAAAGGTTGGACGGAGATAACCGTGTTCGTTCATAGTGCCGGAAGATTTTGGGAGCGGCGCCGTGAACGTGTCGAAGAAATTTACTGGCCTCATGGAGAAATCGTCCGGGACCTCCGACGGGCTGGGTTTCGGCTCCTGCGGGTATTCGATTTCGTCGATGATCACTCCGAGCCGAGCCCCAAAAAGGTGCCGGGCGGCTTGCGCACCATGTACCTGGCCAGAAAAAAAGGCGGATAGTTTCCCTCGGCCTTCGCAATATTCGGGACGCAAGACGGTACAAAAAACCGAAAAGGGCTGCCGCACTTTATGCGGCAGCCCTTTTTTGATTATCGGCGACCCTCACTACGCTCAGGAGCGATAGGAGGACCCGCGAGAGGCCAAAATTACGGGCGCTTCAGCGGAGTGATCGCCAGCTTGCCCTTGTTTCCCAGGCCGGTCAACGGCTTCACGCTGTTCAGCTTCGATCCCTTTTTTACCGGAGTCTTTTTCATTTTCGTTCTCTCCCTCGCTCTTGATTTGCCCTCTTGGGCTTCGCATCACTAGAATGCACATGTCGTGCCAAACGTCGCTCTGCCGGCGGGTAATTATAATCCACTCAAACTAAAGCACTTGTGGGTCAGCAGGGAGCTGTGCCCAAACTCCATTCGACTTTACAACGTTGACTAAGTCATCGAACGGTGGTTTTTTGAGCAAAATCGCTGGGCGAATCGAATCGGAACGAGAGGGCATGAGGCCAACATATAACTTCGAGAGGCCGGATTATGGTTTGCGGCGCAAGACCCAAACGCAAAAGGGGCTGCCGCGCCTTGCGCGGCAGCCCCTTTCGATTTTCAGTGACCCTCGATTCGCGAAGCAGCGACTGGAGGATCAGCTATGCGCCGAAATTACGGGCGCTTCAGTGGGGTGATCGCCAGCTTGCCCTTGTTTCCCAGGCCGGTCAACGGCTTCACGCTGTTCAGCTTCGATCCCTTTTTAATCGGAGTCTTTGTCATTTTCGGTCTCTCCCTCGCTCTTGATTTGCCCTCATGGGCTATGCACTTCTAGAATGCACACGCCGTGCCAAACCCTGCGCCATCGCAGTCGTTCGTTAAGTGGTTCATATATATAGACTTACGGAGACGCGGGGTTTTAGTACTGTGGTTCGTTCACGCTTTTTTTCGCTGAATAATTCAGCAAGCAATGGTTTTTTCATCGGGGTCGCTGGGGAGAGACGCCTCAAGGGGCGGGAGCATGCCTGCGACGGCCTTCCAGCAGCCGGTCGATGGATTCGCCGTAAGGTTCGGTTGAAAAGAAATAAGGGCCGCCGCGACAGGCGCGACAGCCCTTATTCTAGTCCCGGAATTCGCGGCCTCAGCTGGATCAAGGCGCGCGCAGTAGGGATAAATTACGGCTTCTTCAAAGGCTTGATTCCGCCCAGCTTCGAGCCCTTCTTCACCGAACTCTTTTTCGCCATTTTTCTTTCTCCCTCGCTCTTGATTTACCCTCTGGAGCGATGCACGGTGACGTGCATGCGCCGTGCCAAAACGCGGCGCCGTAGCGAATCGCGCCAGATCTCTGAAAATAGAGCCCTTACGAAATCGCCGGTTGTTCAGGCGCTGCGCCCCTGCGCCACTGGCGCTGAATAATTCAAGTTATGATGAGTTTCTCAACGCTCGCAAGCTCCTAGAGGCTGTACTTCCGGCAGAGGTAATTCATGCGGTTGCGATCCACGCCCAATAGCCGGGCGGCTTCCGACTTCGCGTGCCGCGCGTGGTTCAATGCGGTCTCCACCCACTGGCGCTCGAACGCTTCAAGCTCTTCATCCAGGCGGATCCCGGTCGGAGGCAGGTGGAAGCGAGCCTGCGGGTCGCCGCGGGTCGCTTGCAGCACATCCCCCGGCAGATTTTCAAGCGCGATCGTGGACTCGTCGGTCATCAGCACCATGCGCTGAACCACGTTCTGGAGCTCGCGCACGTTGCCCGGCCAGAGGTAGCGCTTCAGAGCTTGCTGCGCTTCGTCGGAGACACGCTTCATCGGCACCTGGTTCGCCGCGCAATACACGCTCAAAAAGTACTCGATGAGGATGGGAATATCGGGCACGCGCTCGCGCAACGGCGGGACGAAGATGGGCACCACGTGAATTCGATAGTACAGATCCTCGCGGAATTTTCCGTCTTTCACCATCTCTTCCAGGTTTTCATTGGTCGCGCAGACCAGCCGGAAATCCACTTTGATCGGCTTCTTTCCGCCCAGACGAAGCAGAGCGCGCTCCTCGAGCACGCGAAGAAGTTTGGATTGCAGGGCTGGCGTCAGTGTGGCGATCTCATCCAAAAACAAAGTTCCGCGGTTTGCCAGTTCTATGCGGCCTTCCTTGGCCGCCACCGCTCCCGTAAAGGCCCCCCGTTCGTAGCCGAATAGCTCGGATTCCATCAAGCTTTCCGGCAGCGCCGCGCAATTAACACTGATAAATGGGCGCGCGCGGCGCGGGCTCTGATCATGCAGCGCGCGCGCCACCAGCTCTTTGCCAGTGCCGCTCTCGCCGCGAACGATCACGTTCGTGTTCGCTTTCGCCATCCGGCGGATTGAATCCAGAACGTGGCGCATCGATTCCGTGGAGCCAATCAGGTCGCCCAGTTCCTGCTTGCGCGTGACTTCGTCGCGCAGGATGCGATTCTCGCGCTGGAATTGGAGTTTCTCGATCGAGCGATTCAGCAGCGCCCGCAGCACGTCCATATCGATCGGCTTGATGAAATAGTCGTACGCTCCGGCGTCGATCACCGTAAGCGCCGTGGTTTTTCGCTCGTCGGAACTTAGGACGATCACCAGCGCATCTATGTCTCCGGCCGCCAGCCGTTCCAGAAGCTCCGTGCATTCCGGTATTCCCCCGCCGGACCCCAAGGGCAAGCCGAGGAGCAGCACGTCGAGGGGAGATTCCTGCAGGAAGTGGTAGGCGGATTCGTAGTCCTCGCCCTGGAGTACTTCAAAATCGGCGTGCAGCGCCGAGGCAATTTTCGAGCGCAGCGCCTGGTCGCTATCGACGACCGCGATCTTTGGTTTTGTTGAGCCGGACGGCACTCACGCCCCCGAGAGTGGCTGCGGGGAACTTCTCGCCGACGAGATGGCGGAGACGGCAACCCGAGCGCGGTGATTGTAGGGATGCATCGTTGAAAATGTCAACACGTTCCTTAAAAAATTAACGCCCGGATGGGATTTCCATCCGGGCGATGTCTCGCGTTTTCAGAAGCCGGTGAGCGTCGTCGTAGTTACTGCGTGACGGTTTTGACCATGTCGCCTTCTTTGAAGTCAGTCCCCGAGACCGGCGACCCCACCGCCGATACGTCGTCTACGTCCGTCAGCTTAATGGTGCCGACAGGCGTGGTCATGCGCCGGATTACCTCGCCGGTAGACGGATCCTTGATTTCCTTGGTGACTCGCTCGACGGTCAACTGATCTCCCACTTTCAATCCTGCCTTGGCGCCGACGTTCAGGACGATTTGCCCGCCATCAACAGCGGCAACGAGCCCCGTCACGCTGATTGTTCGCGCCGAAAGCTTCCCGGCGTCCGCGACGAGCCCGGTGCTGAGTTGCTGCACCGCTAGATTTACCGCTTCGCCGAGGATCGTCTCCTGGAAATCGCTGCTGCCGAAGTCCACGTTGCCGCCGCCAAAGCCGTGCCAGTTGCCGCCGCCGCCGGTCAACGAAGTGCTTTCTCTCTTTGATTCGCCTTTGCCGCTCGCCACGCCCAGAATTTCTGCCGTGTCGATGTCCACAATTCGCGCGTCAATTCCCACGATGGCCTTGGATTTCTTTTGGCCGAATCCGCCGCCGCCTATGCCGTGCCAGCCGCCGCCGCCCCCGCCCACGTTGGTGTTCTTGGTTTCGTTTCCAAACTGTGTGACGCTGCCGACGATGATCGCGTCAACTCCCAGCAATTTTCCGAGCTTCGCCGCCGAATTCGGGTTCGCTCGGTCGCTATTCGAGAAATTCTGCTCGGCGAGGATCTTGTCCATCACTTTCCGCTCGATAACGGAGTAGGTGCCGTCTTGCACCAAGTACTTCACCAGCAAATCGGTGATGCCTTTGCCGATGTCCACTTGCGCGCCGAGCGCCGTGGTGCCGACCGTGGAAAAGTCGAAATCGAAGATCGCGACGCGTTTCCTTCGGCCCTGCGCTGCCGGTGGCGCGCCCGCTGGCGCCGCATCCTGCGCCTTCACTGCCGGCACAACGAAACACCCAATCATCAAAGCGAGCCAGAGAATCTTTCTCATCGAGACCTCCCGGTTCCTGAAGTTTGCGGAAGAATGCAGAAAACCGAATGATTGCAGCAGAATAGTACTGACACGTGGTGGCAGTGTCAACAAAGGTTCTGGAGGCCCGTTTCCTAGTATCGGACCTGGATGGCCCACCCCTCGGACGAATCGGCCAGACTGAAAGTGACGCTGTGATTCTCCGCGTCGTAGCGCCAATTGCTGACGGCTCGGTCGCCGGCGCGAATCTCTTTTGGCGGTGCCGCAGCTCCGAAGACCTCGATTTCGATTTCGCTCCACCACGGCTTAAAGCTGCCTTGGCGGGCGCTGCTAGTCACCTCGATGGAATCGGCACCAGCTTTGCACGCATAACTCACGCGCAGGAAGCCGTCTTTCTGATAGGCGTAGGTGTGCCCGTCATCGAGATAAAGTGAGCCGCTGCAATCGCTTCCGGGATAGACGCGCAACTCCAGCGGCCCCTCCGGCGTCTCCCCGGTATTCTGCACCACCGGCTGCTCGGGAATGATTGCACCAGCCCGCACATAGAGCGGAACTTGATCGAGCTCCAGATGCCGCTTCGGCTTTTTCGCATTCGTGAACTTCTTACCCGACCAATAGTCGTACCAGTCGCCTGGCGGGAACTGATCTTCAATATCGTCCACCATTTCGGTGAGCACCGGCGCGACCAGCAAATCCCGGCCGAAGAGGAATTCGCGATTCTCGCCGTAGAAATCCGAGGCTTTGGGATACTCCAGGAAGACCGGCCGCATCAGCGGCACGCCCGTCCGCGACATCTCCTCAATGCCGGTGTAGATGTATGGCATCAGCCGGTAGCGCAGCTCGATATAGCGCTTGCGAATGGCTTCGTGCTCAAGCCCTTGCACCCAGGGCTCCTGGTCGGCAGTATCTTTCGCGGTGTGGTCGCGGTCGATTGGATTGAACGTGCCCAGTTCCAGCCAGCGCGTTAGCAAATCGGCCGGTGGCGAGCCGGCGAAGCCGCCGATATCGTCGCCGACGAGTGGATAGCCGGAAATTCCGAGGCTGAGGAGACCCGGCACGCTCATGCCCAGATGATTCCAGGTGCTGCTGTTGTCGCCGGTCCATGACGCCGCATAGCGTTGCGCGCCGGCATACGCTGCGCGCGTGAGAACGAACGGCCGCTCGTCGGGCTGCAGCTTGCGCAGGCCGTCGTAAGTCGCGCGGCCATTCTCCATGCCAAACACATTGTGGATGGCGCGATGGTCGAGCTTCGTGCCGTCATCGAGGCGATGCACGTTATCGAGCGGCATGGTCTTGTCCGCCCGCTCGAAGACCGCCGGCTCGTTCATATCGTTCCAAAATCCGGCGACTCCCATTCCCACGAAGTCGCGATAAAGTTCGCCCCACCAGTCGCGCACCCGAGTGAGCGTGAAATCCGGGAAGACGCTCGGCCCCGGCCAGACCGGCCCGGCATAGTCGCTGCCGTCGGGATTCTTCACGAAGGCGTCGATTTTTTCGCCCGAATCATAGGGCGCGTAGCCGATTTCCTTCTTAATGTGCAGGTCTGTGATCGCGATGGTGTGAAAGCCTTCGGCGCGCAAATCGCGAATCATTTGCTCGAACGTCGGGAATCGCTCTCGATCAATCGTGAAAGGCCGGTTGCCATTCTGGTAGTCAATGTCGAGATAAATCACATCGGCGGGAATCTGCTTATCGCGAAAGAGCCGCGCAATTTCCCGCACGCGCGCCTCGGGAAAGTAGCTGTAGCGGCATTGCTGGAAGCCGAGAGACCACAGCGGCGGCAGCGGCACATGTCCGATCATCCCCGTGTATTCCGACAGAACCGTCTTCGGCTCCGGCCCGGTGTAAAAGTAATAATTCAGCTCACCGCCCTCCGCGCCGAACGAGAAATAGTCATTCGATTCCTTACCGAAGTCGAAGCTGCTGCGGTAAGTGTTGTCGAAGAAAACGCCCCAAGCCGTGCCGTCGTGCAATCCTATAAAAAACGGAATCGTTTTATAAAGCGGGTCAGTCGATTCCTGCCAGCCGTAGGCGTCTGTGTTCCACATCGTAAACGCGCGATTGCGCCGGTCCATCGGCCCGGCCTTGTCGCCGAGACCGTAATAATTTTCGCCCTCTGGCATCCGTTTCCAGACGTGGATTCGCTTCCCGTCCCAAGCCATCGGCAGCGAGGATTCATCGGCAAGGAGCGTCTTCCCGGCAGCGTCGAGAAAGCTGATCAGCAGCGGCGATTTCTGGATGAGTACGGCCGCACGCTCGGTCGCGAGCCGCACCTGCGTCTTCGATTCCTCGATTTTCACCACGGGTGGTTCAGGGGACTCGATCACCGCCCACGAAAAATCCTTCGGAAAATTCCCCTCGGGCGCCAGGCGCACTCTGAAGATTCCGTCGCGAAACGCCGTGACGCGTACATGCGCGCTGCTCGCGATCAGCTCAACGCCGTCCGGCAGCTTTTCAACGCGCTGCACGTTGCCAACGTGTTGCCAGCCCTGCGCGAATCCCGTCGAAGCTGCCGCAAGTGTCAGGCACGAGAGCGCGCCGAGATTCCTGAGTGTTCGAAGCATCCGTGATCCTCCAACGGAGACGAGCGCGTACCGATCCGGGTCGCTCCAAGTATGCCGGATTATACGCCGCTGCCTTCCCGTTTGGCGTTTGCAGATTCGGCTTCAATGAAAATCGTGGGAAGCGGCTGCGGCAGACGGGAGGCGCAGCGGCTCGACCGTCTCGACTTTCACGGAGATGACGTTGTCCTGGTGCTGCAGCTTGCCTTCCACCAGCAGGAACGGGTTGTTCACCACCATGACGCGATTTTCGGCGAAGAGATCGGGCGTGATGATGGCGTTGGCGATGCCGGTCTCGTCTTCGATGCTCAAGAAGACAAATCCTTTGGCCGTGCCCGGACGCTGGCGGCAAATCACGGCGCCGGCCACACGCACGTGCATGCCGTCGCGCAAATGCTCGAGCTCATTCGCGCGCCGCACGCCGAGCTGATTCATCGCCGCGCGGCAATACGCCATCGGATGCGGGCCAACGGTCATCCCCGTCCCGCGAAAATCGGCGATGAGCCGTTCCGAGTCCGTCATCGGCGAGAGCGGCGATTTCTCGGCGGCTGGAAGCGTTGCGGGCACAGGCGCGTCGTCACTGATTGCGTCCATCTCGGCCGCGTCTTCAAGCAGCGGATCTTCCAGTAGAGGACCCGGAGCTCGCGCGACCCGCTCCACTTGCCAGAGCGCGTCGCGGCGATGGAATCTGCGCTGCTTTTTCCTCGCGTGCGTCTTTTCCGCGCCATTCTCGGGGGCGGCAAAATTCAGCGCGCCGATTTCCGCCAGAGTGACCAGCTCAGCCTTCTGAATCTCGGGCACGCGGCGCTTTAAATCCTCGACCGACGAAATCGCATGCCCCGCGCGCGCCGCAGCGATGCGGCCCGCGGTTTCCTCGCGCACGCCTTTCGCATAGCGCAACCCCAGCCGCACGCTCCAGCCTTTGCTTTCTCGCTCGAGCGTGCATTTCCAATCCGAGCGCGCCACATCAATCGGCTTCACCCGTAATCCATGTCGCTGCGCGTCCTTCACAATCGTCGCCGGAGAATAAAATCCCATCGGCTGATTGTTCAACATGGCCGCAGTAAAAGCGGCCAGGTAATGGCATTTCAAATAAGCGCTGGCATACGCCAGCAAAGCAAAACTCGCCGCGTGCGATTCAGGAAATCCATAAAGTGCAAAAGATGTGATGGATTTGACGATCTGCTCCTGCGCCTCAGGAGCGATATCTTTTCGCGCCATTCCCGCGCGCAACTTCTTCTCAATATCCTTCATGCGCGCCTCGGAGCGCTTGAATCCGAACGCCCGCCGCAATTCCTCCGCTTCGCCGCCCGAAAATCCCGCCGCAATCATGGCCATGCGCAGCAATTGCTCCTGAAAAAGCGGCACGCCCAGCGTCCGCGCCAGCACCGGCTCGAGCGATGCATGCGGATACACCACCGGCTCGCGCCCCGTGCGCCGCTTCAAAAACGGATGCACCATTTTCCCCACGATCGGCCCGGGACGAATAATCGCCACCTGCACCACGAGGTCGTAAAAGCGCGCGGGCCTCAGCCGCGGCAAGCACGACATCTGCGCGCGGCTTTCGATCTGAAACATTCCCACCGTGTCAGCCTTTTGCAGCGCCTGATAAACCGTGCAATCATCCGCCGGCAGCCGCGCCAGATCCACGCTCTCGCCGTCATGCGCGCGAATAATCTCGATTGTCTCTTCCAGCACCGCCATCATCCCCAGCCCCAGCAAATCCACTTTGACGATGCCCATATCCGCGCAATCTTCTTTGTCCCATTGCACCACCACGCGCCCCGGCATCGTCGCCGGCTCGACCGGCACCACCGCATCCAGCTGCCCCGCGCAAATCACCATTCCGCCCGAATGTTGCCCGAGATGCCGCGGCAAATCCTGGATGCGCTCGCAAAGCTCGATGAATTTCTTGATGCGCGGATGCTCGACGTCGAAGCCCGAATCGCGGCAATGGCGCTCCAGGCGGTCGCCGTCATCTTTGAATTCCCAGGTGTTCACCAAATTGGTGAGCCGCCCGAGCGTTTCGAGATCGAACGAAAGCGCTTTGCCCACTTCGCGCGCCGCCGAACGCCCGCGATAAGTGATCACGTTCGCCGTCATCGCTGCGCCGAGCCTTCCATATCGCTCGTAAACATATTGAATGGCCCGCTCGCGCTGGTCTCCGCTCGGCAGATCGAGATCAATGTCCGGCCATTCATGCCGCTCCTCAGATAGGAATCGCTCGAAAAGCAAATCCATCCCCACGGGATCGACAGCGGTGATCCCCAGCGCATAACAAACCGCGCTGTTGGCCGCCGAGCCGCGCCCCTGCACCAAAATATTTCGTTCGCCGCAAAAGCGGATGATGTCCCAGACGATGAGGAAATAGCCGGCGAGATCGAGTTTTTCGATCAGCGCAAGCTCGCGTTCGAGTTGCCGGCGCGCTTTCTCATTATTTGCGCCATAGCGCGCGAGCATTCCTTCCATCGTGCGCCGCCGAAGAAACGAATTCTGCGTCTCGCCTTCACCCACGGGATATTTCGGAAATTCGTAGCCGAGATCTTCAAGAGAGAATTTCAGGCGCGAGGAAAGCTCTTCCGTTTGTGCAATGGCTTCCGGCAAATCGGCGAAAAGGCGCGCCATGCGTTCGGCGGATTTCAAATGCCGCTCGGAATTGCGCGCCAGCAGGCGCCCGGCAGTGTCGAGTGTTTCGTGATTGCGGATCGAAGTGAAAACGTCCAGAACTTGCCGCTCGATGCGCGTGGCGTGCGAAACGCCATTCGTAGCCAGCAGCGGCAAGCGCAAACGCCGCGCGATTTCGACCGCCGCCTGATTGCGCGCTTCCTCGTCGCGATGTAGATGGCGCTGCAGCTCGACATATATATTGTCGCGCCCGAGAATTCCGCAGAGCCGCCGCACACATTCGATTCCGCTTTCAATGCCGCCACGCCCGAGCGCATGTGCCAGCGGGCCTTCGTCGCCGCCAGTGAGGCAGACGAGTCCGGCGGAATGTTCCGCCAATTCTTCCGCGGTGATCGAGCCTTCGCCTTTCGCCGCGCGCAATTTCATGCGCGTGATCAGGCGGCAGAGATTCTGATAACCGGCACGCGATTTGGCCAGCAGCGCATAGCGAAAGCCTTCGACAGAAGTAACTTCAGCCCCGATGTGCGCCCGAATTTTATTTTTCCGCGCAGCAAGATGAAAGCGCGGCGCGCCGTAAACGCCGTCGCGATCCAGCAACCCCATAGCAGGAAATTCCAGCCCCGCTGCCCGCGCAACCAAATTTTCAGGCAGCGACGCCCCCTCAAGGAAGCTGAACGCCGACCGCGCATGAAGTTCAATGTACATAGCAATTTAGCCAAAGGTTGTAGCTGTCATCCCGAACCCGCTTCAGCGGTGAGGGATCTGCATTTGCGTTGCTTTTGTCGTTGCCTTCGTAGGGGAGGCTTGCTCCGCCCGCCCACGTAAAACTCACGACAACTTGCGCCACAACCTCCGCATTTGCTGTTGCCTTCGTAGGGGCGCCGCTTGCTGCGCCCTCCGACGGCCTCCCGGTAAAATCAAATCCCCGCACAACCGCGGACTCCTTGGAATGACAACATTTTGGTCTTTTTCACAAACGAATCAGTCGTACACCCCTCCAATCGACCACCGATCCGAAGCCCGCTCATAAATCGCCCGATAAACTCCACGCGACACAACGCTCTCTTTATTCATCGCAAAAAATTTCGATTTCCTTCGCGCGCGCAACAGGGAACTCAATCTCAAGATCCCATTCATCCTGGTTCCACGGCTCCTCCGTCCACCAATCACCGGAATTGCGCCACGGCCCCGAAGCCGCAATCACCTCCCCGCACACACCATTAAAAAGCACGCGCACAGGCACATCCGCGCGAACTTCCACTCGCGCCGCCAGCGCCGGACGAAACGCGCGCAAAGCGATCACCGGAGCGAGAGCCGCCCGCGCCGCCGGCTGCCCGGCAAAATCATCCGCAACCGCCGCAGGATCGAAACGCTTCATCGCGAAAGCCAGCGGTCGATGCGTATTTACCGGCTCGGGCGCCCCGATATTCGTCTCACCCACCAAATGGCGCATGCGCGCCATCGTGATTTCCAATTTTTCGGGATCAGGCGAAAGCGGCTGGAACAATCCTGATTGCGCGAAGCGCACACGCGCGGGTTTGGCCGTCATCTCGATTTTTGCGATGGGCGAAACCGGTGGATCCGCTTCCAGATGCAATCGCCAAAGCCGCAAAAGCGCCTTCGAATCGCGCATCGGAAGCGGCAATCGCAGCGTGGATTCGTAAACGGAAGGCGCAGGCTGCGCCGCCGTGGGATTTTTCTGCCGCGATTTCTTCCGCGCCGAATTTCTCTGCAAAACGCTCTCATCCGCGACGGGGAAAATTTCCTCCTCGCCGGGCTCAAGCTTCATTTTCAGCCGAATCTCGTTGGTCGCCAGCGCCCGCGCCGAAAGCCGGGCGCAAAGCTGATCAAGCAGCCGCCCAAGCAGAAACGCCAGCGGCTCGAGTTCGCTCACGGGAGTATCCAGCTCCAGCGCCTCTTCGAATTGCGTGGCGCCCTGCGCCGGAATCAAAGCCCGCACATTCGCCCCGCGCGCCAATTCCTGCATGCGCACGCCTTCCTGTCCCAGTCGCTCAGAAAGCTGTGCCACCGGCAGCGCCGCGAGAGCCGCGCAAGTTCGCACACCCCAGCGCTCCAGCGTCTCGCGCATCTCCGCCGAAAGATTCAGCGCCGAAACCGGCAAGCCGCCAAGCCGCTGCGCTTCCTCCTCCGGCGCGAGCAGCGTCACGCCGGAAAATCCGCGCGCGGCAAGCTGCGCCGCTTCGAGATTCGAGCCGACGCCTACATTCGCGCTAAATCCAAATTCCGCCGCGCGCGCAGCCAAACGATGCGCCAGATTTTCGAGCGAGCCGAAAAGCCCCGCCAGCCCTGCCAGATCGAGCGCAATCGTATCCGCAGCCGTATCTTCAATCCGCGGGCTGAACGCCAGCGCCAAATCCACCAGCGCCGCATGAGCCGCCGTTTCCTGCGCGGCCGAGCGGCGGCGAATCTGCAAGCCGGGAATCTGCTCGGCCTGCAGCTTGGTCATTTCCAGCCGCAAACCGAGCTGCGCCGCTTTTTCATTCACAGCAACAATCGTCAGAAGCGGAGGATTACCGTCCAAAATGCCGGCCGGCTGCGCGCGCAGTTCCGGTTCGGCGCGCAACGCCGCCTGCAGGATGAAATGAGGAATGTGGATGCAAGCGAAAGACATGGGCAGTTCCGTGGATAAAGGTCCTCAAGGTTTCGCGGATTGGTAGGCCCGTCCGGAAATAAAGTTTTTCCCGCGCCGCCGTTTCCCGGTGAGATCCATCCAGGCGGCTTCTGTCTCGTAAAGGCAACCGCCGCTCGGCGCTGCCGATGCATTCGAAGAAGAATTCATCGCCGCAGATTCCGCCGGCTCAAAGCGGCTGCGCAGCACTTCCGCGCGAATCCGCAAGCCGCCCAGAAGAAACTGCTGCGGATTTTTCATTCCGCCGTTTTTCCGCGCCGGAACAGCCGCTGCCGCAGCCGCCGCGGCGGAATTCCATCGCGCCGCTTCCATCTCCAGACGCAGCACCAGCGACGCGCAACTCTTCGCGCAAGACTCCTGCTCCAGCAAAAGCAAAATCGTCGCCGTGTTCTCCACCATGCGCCGGAAACGAAACCACGCATTCAAAGGCACGCGCCGCACCGTCGTTCCCGGCAAATCACTCAAATCCAGCGCCACCAGGCCAAATCCTCCGCCGTGCAGCAGCAAATCCGCCCCGCGCAGCGCCTGCTCGATATTGCTGCAGCGCACCAGCAGCAATCGCCCGAGCGTCACTCCCGCCGCTTCGGCTCCGCAGGGATCAAACGCGTCGCGTCCATCCACCACCGCGCAGGATTCCCCGCGCCGCGTCAATCCCGCCAGCAGGGAAACCAGAAAGCTCATCCGTCCCGAGCCCGCCGCTCCGGTAATTTCCGTCAAGCAGCCGCGCGGCAATCCGCCGGTGAGCCGGTCAATTTCCGCAATGCCGCAAGCCGCCATCTCCGGCAACGCCGCGCGCCGCACGGCAAAGGGAGCGGAGACTTTCCCACGCAAAGAATCTTCGAGCTGAGAGCGAAGAGCAGCGAGAGTCATGGGAGCAACCTGGGCGAAGGAAGTGGATATTAGTTTCGCTTTTTCTTCGCCTGTGCGGAATTCTCCTCTTCCCGCCTCTCCTTGTCAAGTCCAGGGTCAAATCCCGGGCAAAATAGTGGGTCCTCACCGGGTACTGTACTGGTCAAGCTGGCGACTTAGCGGATATGCCTACATTCCATGGTGGTACGGTCAGGTTTTCACTTTGGAACATTTATAAATCCCGTTGCAAATTTTGCGTTTCTATGTGTTAAGTTGTAGCCCGCCAGGGGTGGTCTTGGGTCAGGATTTAGTTTTCAACAAGTTTGCCTATCGAAGTGCGCCAGGAGCAGTGAGCCGTCCCCTCTGGTCTCATAGCTGCTCGTGCGCTCTTCGATCTCGGGCGAAAATTAAATGGAGGCACAAATGAAGAAGCTGTTGGGAGGCTTGGGTCTTTTGACCCTGATGGCCTTCTCCGTCTTCGCGGCGCCGAGTCCAGGCCGACACCGCGACGAAGCGAAGACCGACCGTCACTCCGAGATATCACTACGACGTCTCGAAAGAAGTCACGCTCAAGGGCACCATTTCGAGCGTCGTGAAGAAACCGAGCAAAGGGATGTTGATCGGCGAACATCTCATGCTGGCGACATCCATCCGGCAGCGTAGACGCGCACATCGGCTCCTACTCCAGCCGCGACAAACGCCTCAATTCAGCTAGCGCCGGGCCAGTCCATTTCGGCTGTCGGCGTGAAGATGAACGTACGAGGACGAGAACGTGTTCATCGTCCGCACGATTGAGGCGGGCGGCAAGACCATTCACGGTCCGCAATCAGACGGATTCTTCGTTGGCTGCGACTCCCGTCCCGAACTGCCAAGATCCGTCACGTAAAGGGAGGATCGCGATGAACCGCAAAACACTACTGAGCATCTTCGTTGTGGTTCTCGTGGCGTCCTTCGTCTCCGCGTGCAGCAGCGGCCATAAGGCGCCGCCCCCCATTACAGTTCAACTGGCACCGGCTCCTCCGGGCGCGCTGGAAGTAAGCCTTTCCGTGCAGATCGGCGCTCAGGTTACGAGCGACACAGCAGGCGCGGGCGTGGATTGGACACTTGCCTGCACCAGCGCGGATTGCGGTTCAATCGCTCCGGCGCATACTGCCAGCGGCGGCGCAACAACCTACACCGCTCCTTCGGTTGTTCCAACGGGCGGCACTGTAACAATCACTGCAACCTCGACAACCGACACGACCCAGAGCGCCAGCGCGGATGTCACCATCAATCCGCTTGGCAGTAACTCGGGCCTGGCGCAGAACAACCAGTACGCGTTCTTCGTCACTGGCGTCGACGCCAACGGTCTTCTACGCCGCGGCCGGCAGCTTCACTTCCAACGGCGACGGCACGCTGATTGACGGCGGTGAAGAAGATTTCGACGATGCAGTTTGCTCGCCGCAGGCCGACACTTTGACCGCTGGAACCTACAGCATCGGCTCCGGACGGTCGTGGGCACGATTAGCTTCACGGCGAACAACGGCGGCGTGCCCGACGATTGATCGTCGCGAACGGCGGTCTGCAGACGTTTAACATCGTCACCACCACCGATTTCGTCAACACCGGCAGCCACCTTCTTGATCGTGGAAGCCGACGGCTCGCCACTTCCAGCGGGACGATTGACCTCCAGAATGCCGGCGATTTCACTGCCGGAAGCCGGCGGGCAGCTACGTGTTCACGCTCGGCTGGTCAGGACTTTGACGATAGTCTTGAGTCAGCGACGTTTGGCGGCGTTGCGATCGCCGACGGTGCGGGCAACATCACCGGCGTCATCGATGAAAACGATGGCGGCGTGCGAACTCAGCGGTACGGACCTGACTGGCGGCGCTACGTATACAGCCACTGATGCCAACGGCCGCGGTACCATCACGCTTAGCTGACCGGTCCAGCACGATCGCAACTTCTACATGGTGAATGCCGGCGCTACTCCGGATCGTCGAAACCGACGATACTTTGTTCGGGGTCGGCGGCTCGGCTTACACCGCAGCCTCGGCGAGCGGTTTTGACACTACCGCTCTCACCGGCAACTTCGTATTCACTCGATAACGGCCAGTGGCGCGCTCGGTGACCGATTGCGATCGGCGGCCAAGTTCACTGCCGACGGCGCCGGAAACATTACCGCCGGCGTTGACGATGCCAATGAAGGCGGCGTGATCACCAGTGCGGCACGCGGTAGCCGGAACGTATACGGTTCCCGATCCCGCTGATGCGTCGCGCGGTCTTCGCTATCACGAGCGGCAATTCCGGCGAAATCGACAAACGTCTTCGCTTATCTTGCCGATCCATGCCGTCAACTTCCTTGATCCGAACAACACTGGCCGCGGCGGCTTCCGGCGCCCTGCTTGATGGACAGTGACGTAGACTGCAAACGGCACTGGCATCATCGTGGAGCAGGCGCCGGCGGCAGCCTCCAGCGTTCGCGGGCAACTATGCCTTCAACTTCCAGTTAAACGCTCAGATTCAATGAGATCGGCGTCACGGGCCAGGCCTTCTCGGATGGCAGCTCGCCGATTCACCGGCACGGCGGACTTCCGCTATTGGCTTCGGTAGCGACACCGGCTGAGCCACTTCGCAGCGACGTTTGCTGCTGATCCTGACAACCCGGGACGTATTACTGCGAGCGTAGTCTTTGACACCACCGTATTTGGTGACCTTGATCTCGACCTCGTGCTCTACCAGGTCAGCAGCCAGCAGGTCGTCGCGGTGGGAGTGACTGACGGAAACATCACCAGTCGGCTCGGTGATCAGCCAGTAACCTTTAACCGGGAAGGGCACGGCCGGGCGACCGGCCGTGCCCGCTCCTGCTTCCGCTATTCCCTCCTGCGACGCCCGAATTGTGTACAAAAAAAGGCGTGATTTGTATCGATTAGAACTGGTCTCCGTCGTTTGTTTTGTTTGAGTTACGGGCGTTTCTAATCGTATCGTGTATCGATTAGCTTTTTCTTCGCCTCGCTACGCCGAGGCTCCTGAGGGTGAGCCCTCCAGGTTCAAGGCTCCGGGCGGTGGACGTTGTCACGCGCGGGGTGTCGATCTTGGCAGTGGTGCCACGCATTTTTTTCGCGCCCTCCAGAATCGGGCGAGCAAGATCCTAATTATCAATTCGTTGGCGCGGAGTCGTCTTCACTCGCCGGGCTGAATCATCAGCCCGGACCCGGGCGGGCTCGGAAGAGCCGGCCCTCGCGCCGGGACTGCGGCGAACTGCGCAGGTATTGTCAGCTCTAGTTAGAATAGAAGTCAATGGTACGAATGGGCTAATAGTTGGTGGTACTAACTCTACCATATGACGGTTTCGCGATGTGAAATCCATATTTTTCATAGAAGCGAATGGCGCATACGCGATCGGACCAGGTGTCGAGCAATACGGGGCCATGGGGCGGATTCAGCAATGCGGGGGCTGCCACGATGATGCGAGGCCTCACGGCAGAGAGTGGGGTTTACCTCATTGCCGAGGAAGGCCCAGCGCTAAAGCGCATCGTTGTAGCGTGGGCTCTTTCCGGAGCGCTGAAGCGCTCCTCCCCCGCATGAATGCGGGGGCTCCCTCCGAAATGCGGGCCGCGCGTGAATGCGGGGGCTGCCACGATGATGCGAGGCCTCACGGCAGAGAGTGGGGTTTACCTCATTGCTGAGGAAGGCACAGCGCTAAAGCGCATCGTTGTAGCGTGGGCTCTTTCCGGAGCGCTGAAGCGCTCCTCCCCCGCATAAATTGCGGGGGCTCCTACCAAAATACGGAATTCAACGAAGCGGAATTAGTAGCTACGCGGAGATGGCGCTGGCAGCGGGGGTTGCGGCGATGGAGGGAACTTTCAGGCCCTGGATCTGGACTAGGCCTACTACGCTTGGCGGGCGCTTGGCTTGGAGATTTTTCGAGGGGATGCCGGTGCGGGCGAAGGATTTCTCGCAGTCCTGGATGGAGGGGCCGCGCATGTCGCCTTCCATGAAGGCCAGGCCTGGGCAGCGGGTGCAGCCGGAGATGTGGCCGCAGCCTGAGCAGGTGTGCAGATCGCGGACGCGGATGGAGCGCACTTCGTTCATTTGCTCGGAATCCTGCCAGATGTCGACGAAGCGCTGGCGGCGGACGTTGCCGGTGGGCAGAGGGAATTGCACGCAGGGATAAACGTCGCCGTAAGGAGAGACGTAACATGCGGTGTGGCCTGCGCTGCAGGGCAGGGAATCCATTTCGTCTTCGCCCGCTTTGGCGGACGGGCGGCAGAAGGTCTCGACGTCGCCGACGAGAGAACTATCGTGAAATACGCGCTGGAGCGAGGCGCGCTCAATATTCAGATTCAATATTCCGCGGTCGCCGTCCATTTTCGGGGTAATCGTGGGATCGATGGTGAATTCGACGTCCAGTTCCTTGGCCAGCGCCTGCACGCCGGGATAGTCCTGCATATTCTGGAGCATGAGGACGTTGGCGATCGTGGTCTTCAGTCCGTAGGATTTCAGGAAGCGAATGGCGTCAATCGAGCGCTTGAGCGATCCCGGGACCTTGGTGATTGCATCGTGAATTTCCGGGCGATGCGAGTAGATGCTGATCTGGATATTTTCAACCGCCAGCTCGCGCAGGCGCTCGGCTTCGCGCTCGCGCACCAGGATGGCGTTGGTCTTGAGGCGCACGGCGAACATCAGCTCGCGCGCGTACTCGAGAATCTCGAAGAAATCCTTGCGCAGGAAAATTTCGCCGCCGCTGAGAGTGAGGAAGAGAACGCCGGCCGCAGCCATTTCATCGAGAAGGTTTTTGATTTCGGCGGTGGTCATCTCGCCGTGATCTTCATGGTCGAGGTAGCAATGGACGCAGCGCTCGTTGCAACGGTAGGTGAGATCGACCTGCACGCTGAGCGGAATGCCCAGTTCGAGGGCCTTGACGCCCATTTCCTCCATCAAGGAGCTCATGAAGCCCCCTGCTGCGCGGCGCGCTCGGGCGATGAGGCGGCGATCGGCGCATCAGAAACGACCAGAATGCCGTGGCCTTTCATTTCTTCCACGAGAGCATCGGCGTCGCGCTGCGCTTCCTCGGGAGTGACGTCGAATTCCGCGCAGACGCGCTGAGCCACAATCTCATCGAGCGGCGTTGCGCCGTCGGCTGCTTCCCAGATCACGGTGGCGACTTCGTTGAGAGTGAAAAGAGTGGAATCGCGGCCGGACATGATCATCGTCTCGGCGCCGAGCCTACGGGCGGCGATTTGCTTGCTGCGCGCTACATAGCGCCTGATGGAGCTCACCCGATCATCTCCCAAACTCTCGCGTCCGGCATGAAGGTGAGGCGTTTCACCGGAACGCGCGCCACGAAATCGCACGCTGACTCGAACACTGGAATTACTGTCTGTGCATCTTCGGCGAAGAACAGGATGTTCGTCAAGAGGGAACGTCCAGCTTCGGTGCTGTCCACGGGCTCGATTTTGTTCTCGGGGCCCTGCGCCAGCAAGTAGAGAGTTGCGAGCGGCGCGGAAACATTTTCTCCCACGCGGGCCAGTTCTCCGGCGAAGGGCGTGCCATAGGCGCGATATCCTTCGCCCTCGCGGCGCACGTAGGAAATTTCGTCGGTGAGGACGGCCGCGTCAGGAGGGGCGAGGCGCGAGATTGTCGTTTTGCCGGCGCCGGAGACGCCGGCGAAAAGAAATGCTTTGCCGTTGCGCACGGCGCTTGCCGCGTGGACCAGAAAGCCGCCCTGGCCCGCGAGGACCAGCGTGTGCACGATGCGCAGGACGGAATCCATGGAATAGGGATTCGGAGTCTGCTGGATGCGCCCGCGGCGCGCTGCGGGATCCCATTCGGCGCGAAAATCGCCGCGCTGGAACGACCAGCCGCGCGCCTCGCGCTTCACGCTCACATCGGCTTCGGGATCGGAGCCCGTCGCGGCCAGGTCAATTTCGAAATCGAATTCAGCGCGCTCGGGGCGGGTGACGAATCCGGCGTAGCGGTTCTCGAGCAGCTTCACGAAATCGCGGTCGGCGCTGTGCACGCGGACGGGGACGCCGCCAACTTCGATGACGATGTTATGGCGCGTTTCCGAGGCGATCAACTCTTGCACAGGGCGACTCGTTCCGGCCGGGGAGTGAACATATCATGCAGACGCACCAGGACGCGAGTGGCAGTTGTGGAGCGCTTTGCCATTCCGGCAACTAGCTTGGCTGCGAAGTTCAATGCGCGTCGCGGCTGGCGTGCGGCGCGTCCGCGCTCGATGAGGACTACGGTGCCGAGCAATTCTTCGGGATGCAGCGGCTCATCTGGAGCTAGTTGCGAATCGCCGCGGGTGAGGAGTGGGGCGATCACGGTTGAAGGTGAAGATGCTGGGCTGAAGCCCAGCGCTACACAATTCGGGGTGGCGCTTACTACACGGTGCGCTACCAATCTTCCGGCGCGCTCTGCCACCGCAATTTCTCCTCGCTGGATTTTTTCTACGGAGCGGCGTTCGACCACCAGCACATCGCCGGGCCAGACTGCGGGAATCATGCTCGTTCCCGTGACGCGCACGCGCACGCGGCCGAAGGTCCGGACGATTTCGCCGGCGAGTTCGCAGCCGAGAGCGTTGGCGTTGTGGCGGAGCTGGGTCATGAGCGCTTGCGATTGAGGCGGCACTGCGCCTGGGTGGCGCGTTGTTTGCCGCAGGCGAGCGCCATGGTTTCGAAGACGCGCTCGTGGCGGAGCTCGGGCTTTTTGTACGGGCGCTTGCCGCGCACCTTTTCGGCGCCGGGTTCCTGGGTGTCGTTGTGCACTGTTCCGCGTGTGGTCATGTCAGTTCAACCCCGATAATAAGCTAAGTCCGCGTGTTGATTGCAACTTTCTTAAATGGTACTTGGTGCGAAAACCCGGTTACCGCTCTTGGTTCCCTCGGGCCGCCTATGTCAATTCAAACCCGACTGCGACGCTTGCGTTGCACAAATCCGCGAGCCGGAGGTGCTGCAGGTGACTCCGGAGGCGTTGTCCAGGCTCAAGAAATAGATCTGCGCGACTCCTAGAGTGGCCGACGCCACGTCGTTATCGACGACAATTCCGCCTGTTGCATAGCCATCGGCATTGGCAATATTGGCCGTGACCGGCAGCGTGGCGAGAGGCGTTGTGGTACCCGTCATTGTCGTTCCGGCAGTGACGTCATAACTGTAGACGCAGCCAGTGTTGCAACCATTGTTAGCGGCGGAATACGTGCTTAGTAAGATAACGTCTCGTGAGCCGCCGCTGGTGACTGCGGAGACCGTTATACCCGTGGTTGTACCGCCGCTATTGGAGATCGTGAAATTGCCGCCGGTGCCGCCGACCGTGGCGGTGAGATCAACCTGATTGAGGTTTGTTCCGTCAATCGCTGCCGTAGCGCTGGCATTCGCGGCCGTCCCGGTACCGAAGCACGGAGGAGTACTCCCGCAGAGAGTAGAGTCCGCATTGATTGCCGCTGCAAGGTTTGCGGCTGTGTTGTCTTCATTCGTCGCCGTGGTGAAACTCGAATTGAAAATCCGGACTTGGACTGCCGTAGCGGTGCTCGCTCCGGGGGCTCCGGTGACAAACGTGTATTTTACGGGCCCGAGCGTCACGGCTCGTGTTCCATTGCCCCAGGGCGCGAAGCCGCCTGGATTGCCACTGATGGTCACCGTTGCCGTGGCTGGGACGCCGTTCGTATTGAAGAACTCGGTCACGGGCGAGCTTCTTCCAAAAAAGCCGCTGTCTCCAATCACGGGACCTGTATGCGCTGCACCCATTACGTTGGCGGTGATGGGAATCTGGTACAAAACTGCAGACACGCTGGTGTGTCCAGCGACGTAGAGATTGCCCGTGGGAGTGCAACTCGAGTTGCAGGCGCTTTCGGAATTGATGTAGATGTTATCAAAGGTTCCGGAGAGGACCGGCTCGCTGGTCCTGCCGAAAGTTCCGATCGTGGTTTTGGTGCCCGAGCCAGTCGTGAAACTGGTGGCGAATTGGACGACGGCATTATTTGTGGTGCCGGCGGTGTCCTGCTGGATTGTGATGTATGCCATGCCCGCAGCGGAGTCGACGATCGGCCCGTCCTCAATTACTGTCGTCTGCGCGGCTGGCCCCAGCCGGGTCGAAGTGCCATAGATGTGACCCGTGGTTAGCCCGAAGCCAGGAGTTCCGGCGCCGATGGCGTAGAAAAACCCGCCGCCGCTGCCTACGAAGACTTTTCCGGTGCCGGGATCGTACACAGGGCTGGCGATGGGCGTGGCATCCAGCGTTACCGGCCAGACAGTTGCGACTACTGTTTCAGCCGCGGGAGTTCCCGCCGTTCCGGTGAAAACCGGGTTGAACCTATGGAGCTTGCCGGCATTATCGCCGACAAAGAGAGTATCCGACGAATAATCGATCCATGGATTGGACCAGGTGTCGGCTGGGCTTCCATTCAGAGTGAACCTGAGCATACAAGGCGCGGTGCACGTGGGGTACGTAGTGGCCGTCTGCGTGGTGGCCAGCGTCGTCGGCGTCCCGAGCGTACCGGTTCCAGGAAGCGTGAGCGGGAGCTTCAAGAGAACCAGAGTTGCAGCGACTCCGGTCGTCTGAATAAACGCCAACTGCTTTCCGTCGGAGGAAAATGCAGGGGCGCCGGTGATCGTTCCGCCGGTATTGAACGCCCAAGCCACGTTCGGCACTGTACCGCCGCAGCCGGTGTAGAGATTGAAATAAGCGATGAGGCTTGCTTGTCCCCCCGGTCCGGGCGCGCCTGCGGCGCCGGTGGGGTAGACGACGAAATCATTGGCGCAGCTTGCGGTGGTGGTGTCGAACGACCACTTCGCAGGAGAGCTCACTTGGATGGGAGTGCCAGTGCCCAAGCCGATGGCCCAGTCTCTGTGCACTGTGCTCGATGGCCCGCGTCCACTTCGAGGGCCGCTGTGGAGCGGGGGATTGCCCGAGCTTCCAAAGACTGCGGCGGACTCGGGGATCGCGGCTTCATCGCGATTGACGAGAGTCTTCCTTCCGGCGGCGCGAATCTTTTGCTGCATTATGAAGCGCGGATCGTTGGTGATTTGCAGCCAGGAATCATAGCGGCCGTTTTGGATGGCGTTTTCTTCCGGGCCGGGATTCGAGAAAATCAGATGGCGGTGGCTCCAATCCTGAGGAGCGCCGGGGGTGGAGCGTTCGAGAGCGGCGCGCGCGACGGTGAGAGCGTGGCGGCTGATCCACGCGGACTTCATTGAGGCTTTAAGATGACTTGATCCTTGCCCCGAGAGCCCCTCAGCCACGGCCATAACGGCCAGAACAGCTACACCAAAACGCACAAACTTCGCCTGTTTTTCATGCATGTCCCAAGCTCCCAAGCCGCGCGAATTGCGCGGGCGTTACTTCAGTATCACCCGGAACTCGCGTCTGCCTCGACCCCGACCCACCGAAGGTGACCTAAGCGATAAGTATGAACGACCGCGTTCTGCTTCGTTGCCGAAGCAGGACGGCAAGAGATAAATGTGCCTGTGGAACTCAGAACGGGGCTGGGTAGGACTGTAAGTAGCTGCTGCGTAGCGCGCTATCAACGCCCGAGTTCCCTCCACGCCGGAGCCATTTCTCTGTGCTGCGGGCTCCTGCGCTCCCAAAGCTAACACGGACCTGCGACGGCGCTGCTTCGTCCGCCAAGCATAATACTCCGGAAGAAAATGGAAGTCGAGATGATATGCAAGAGAGATTTTGGCGGGTTATCAGCTGTACAACAGGACAGGCGGGCGGCTTTTGGGCTGCTGCTGCGCCCTAAACCGGCCGGGTGAAGGCCATTTCGGGGCGCGGTGGCGCCACCGGCATCTCAATTCAGGTTCGCTTGCGTGAGTTTGACGGCGCAGCCGCCGAAGTCGACGGTCGTCGTGCAGGTCTGGTCAGCTCCGGTGGTGAAGTAGAAGCTGGAGGCTTGGCCGGCGCTGGAGATATTGTCAATGATGATGCCGCTGGTGCCGCTGTTTTCCTGCGCTGAGTTGGCAGCCGCTGTCGGGAAAGCTGCTGGTGATGTCGAAGGACATCACGCAGCCGTGATCGGCGCAAATTGCGCCCAGGCCGCCGGTGTGCACGCTGAAGAAGATCAGATCCGTCGTTCCGTTGTCATTCTCGGTGCCGGGCGAGCAAGTTGTTGGCGTACCTCCGAAGCCATGCCCGTGTCCACCGACGACGTGATGGCGAGGACATTTGTGTCATTTGCCGAGTTCATAGTGCCAGAAGAATTGAAACCGATGCGGTAGATCGCGGCGCTCTGTGGGAAGCTCGGCCCGCTGCCGCCCTGATTCCCGCAGACGTAGAGAAATCCGGTGCTGGGATCCGCGTTGGAGAAATAGCTGTTGTCGAAATCGCCGGAGTACACCGGAACGGTGGCGAAAGACGGGCCAATTGTCGCGCTTACCTCGTTGTCCATTGCGGTCGTAACTTGAATTACAGAGGACGTGGATCCCGTCGAATCCGTGCCCACGAAGACGAAGACAGTTTCGTTGGTGGTATCCACGATCGGTGCGTCATCAATCGGTCCATGGCCGCTGGTCGCGTCGACTGTAACGGCGCCGAGACACGGCGGGTTGCCGCTGCTGCAAGCTCCCACCGCGCTATCCGCTTCGCGCACAAAACTCAGTATGCCGCTCCTGTCCGTGATGTAGAGATTGTTGGAATGCAATTCGTGGATTGGGCTATTCAGAACGGCGCCGCTGTGAACCGTGATCGGCCAGCCGCCGGTGGTGACTTCGGCGGGAGTTCCTTCGAAGACTCCCGTGAACTTGTGGAGGACTCCGATGTTGTCCCCGACGTAGAGAGAATCGGTATCGTAATTCACGAACGGAGCCGAAAAAGTGTCGTCGGCGCCATTGGCGAAGGTCAGGTTAAGTAGGCAGGACTGCGTCGTGATGCCGAGGCAAGTGACGTATGTCGCCGCGTCGGTCGTGACCACGTCCGGATGAACTGCCGTCCCCGAGCCAGGTGTTCCTTGGCCGGCCACGCCTCGCAAGATGTGCAGCGCGGCCGTGCCTGCGCCGCCCTCCATGAAGGCGATCTGCGATCCATCTCCGCTGACGCCGCCCGAGAGAACCGGCGAGGAATTGCTTCGGCCTCCATTCGATTGCGTGTGATAGGCAAACATCACCGTGGGAGCGTCCAGGCCGCACAACCCGTCTGGGCCCGTGCCCGTGTAGAGGTTGTCGAAGGCTACGATATCCGCCACGTTGTCGAGCGGGCCCGCGAGCCCGGTGGTAAAGACGGCAAAATCCGAACAGCTTGCATTGTTGAAATCAAATGCAAATTTTGCAGGGAACATATTGTTCTCCATCGACGCGCCTGAGCCGATGTTCACGCTCCAGTCGCCGTGGAACTGAGTTCGTCTCCTGCCCTTGCCTCTCCCACCGCCGCCTTTGCCGCCCCAGCCGCCGAATCCGCCTGGCGGAAAGGAGAAGAGATCGGGCGAAGGCGCAGCGCTGCGCGGCGCTTCGCCCGGGAGCGCTGCGTGCACATTGCGGCGCACCCATTGCTGCAGATAGCGCGGGTCGCGCTGAAGGCGCATAGCCTGCTCGAGAGTCCGCGGTGCGGAGAAGACAACGTGCCGCGACGTCCAGTCCGTCAGCAGTGGTCTCGGGGCGCGTTTCGCTCCCTCCGTGGCAATCCCAGGGGCGATGGCGGCAGCGGCGATTAAGACGAGGCTAACTGCAAAAACTCGGGGATTTTTTCGCATGGACCGACTCCCAGTGACACATTCCGGGTATCGAGGAATGCAAGTATAGCTCCATAGAAACGAAGTTCGTCAAGAGTACCAACGGTTGCTTGTTGTTCAAGTTACGCGGCGCCAGGTCGGCCTTGTTGACGAGTTCAATCTGACTTACGATTGCCTCAGGGCATACCGAATTTCGCGAGGGCTGGTCATCTCATGAAAAGCCGTTTCGTTCCACGCTCTGTCGCCGTCGCGCTATTTGCATTTCTGACGGTGGCGCTGACCGCCGGGCTGGGAACCTCGGTGGCCAGTCCGAAGCAGCAAGCAGCGCAGCAGCGCGGAGTGGTCCCCTCGAGTTCAAAAAAATCGCCGAACGGCGCTTCAAACACCGGTCCTTATTACGCGCTTCTGATCGGCATCCAGAACTACCGCTCACTTCCGAAACTCAGCACGCCGGTGAAAGACGCCGAAGCCATCGCCGCGATTCTCAGCCAGCAATATGGCTTCCAGACGCGGCTGCTCAAAGACGCGACGCGCGACGACATCACCCACGCGCTCAACGAATACCGCCGCACGCTCGATGAAAACGCGAATCTACTCGTGTATTACGCGGGGCACGGCTCTTTCGACAAGGAAGCCGACAAAGCCTACTGGCTGCCGGTGAACGCGGAGCTGCACGACACGACCGACTGGATTCTCGCCGACGACATCACCACGGATGTGAAAGTGATTCCCGCGCGGCATATTCTGCTGATCTCCGACAGTTGTTATTCGGGCGGGATCACGCGCGATATCAGCCCCGGCTTCACGCCCACGGAGCTGAATCGCTACGTGGAAAAAATGGAAGTGAGCAAATCGCGGACGCTGATGTCGAGCGGAGGCGTTGAGCCTGTGGCCGATGAAGGCGGAGCCGGACATTCGGTGTTTGCCGCAGCGCTGATTCGCGGATTGAGTTCGATGGAGGATAAATCGTTTTCGGCCGAGATGCTCTTCGAGCGTTACGTGCGGGTTTCGGTTGCCGGAAAATCCGAGCAGACGCCTACCTACAGCCCCATCCGCAATTCGGGTCACGATTCCGGCGATTTCGTTTTCACGCGCATGGGCCCGGCCCCGAAGATGACGCTGGCCAAGAATGATGACCGCGTCCGAAAGAGCGACGATCGCGGTCCCACGCAGGAAGTTGCCCCGGCGCAGCCTGCGAGCCGCCAGCCCGCCGCGCCGCCAACTGCTCCTGCGCCCGCTGCAAATCCGCCTGCGGCGCAGTTGGGGCCGAGCATTGTTGGCTGCTGGCTCTGGTTCAACAACACGCGCGCGGTCGCGCGCTCCGACGGTTCATTCGTCGACGGCACTTTCAATGCGCGGTGGGTGCTGGCCAATCCTGCGCAGCAGATTTTCACGATTACTTGGCCGAAGTCTGTCGACCGCGTCACTCTGTCCGCGGATCTTCAGCACATGAATGGCGGCAATCAGTATGGCTTTGCGCTCTCGGCCACGCGCACGGCATGGAGCAAGCTCGGCCCGATGGGCGGCATCGCCGGAACATGGCTGTGGGCCAACGGAGTGAGCGTCACGCTCGATCCGAATGGCAGCGTCGTCCCAGCGGGTTCTCCGCTCAGAGCGCATTGGAATTTAGTTGATGCGGCGCAGCGCATTTACACCATTGTGTGGCCCGAGCCGGTGGACACGCTTACGCTCTCGCCCGATACGCTACGCCTGACCGGCGGCAATCAATATGGCGTCACCACCGGCGGCTCGAAAACCGCCCCCTGCCCCGGCGTCTTCTAGCCTCAATTTTCTTGGGGAGTTGCAGCGGCGAGCAGGAACAGGCCGTTTTTCACTTCTGGCTCAGCAAGTACAAATCCTGCTGGCCGCCCGGCCGCGCATACACAATCGTCGAAAGATCACGCGAAAAATCGTAACCATTCCCGCTGTAATAAATGCTGAAGGCAAACGGCACTTTGTAGCCGATCTGCGGCGGCCCTATCAGTTTGCCATTGATCCACGGCTGCCGGTAAATCGTCATCGAGCCGCGCGCTGCCACGGCGTAGAGGAACGACTTCCCATCGGGAGCAATAGAGACCGTGAAGGTCGTTGCGTCCGGAGTCAACTTCGTACACTTGTGGTCCGTCGTAGATATCTCGTAAATGCCCAGGTCGGCGCCTTCCGCCGTATCGCCGATCATGTACTTGCCGTCTGCGCTGACATCAGAGACAAACCCACATCTTTCCGCAATGAGTTGGGTGTTCGACCCATCGAGGCCGGTCTTCCACGTCTGAATGGACGATGGATCCCCCTTGCTCGTGCTCACGTACAGCGATTTTTCATCCTCGCTGAATACGAATGATCCGGCATAGAGCCCGCTCCAGGGCACTTGATGCACATTGCTTCCGTCCGCCGCGACCGCATAAATCTTTAGCTCCGGGGTCGAATAATCTCCGTACAATAACCGGGACCCATCCCGCGACCACCCACCCGTTCCCAGTCTCTCCGCGGAAGCGAGCTTCACTCTGTTCTTGCCGTCGAGGTCGGACACCCACAATTCGTCCCGGTGCGGGCCGGGCAGCGTGACATACGACACGTGCCTCCCATCGTGCGAGAGAGTCGGTTGCGTCGCAATGTCCGTCGCGATGTCCACCGACTCCTTCGTTCGCGCGTTGTACGCGGTCAGAAACCCCGAATATTTTCCGTTGACGTAGTAGATTCCCCGCCCTCCGGGGTCAACCATCGGACTGAAATCAGGGCCGGAGCCGAATGTAAGCTGCGTCAACGCCCGGTCGGACAGATCGAATCTCCAGATATTCATGATTCCGTTCATGTCACGGCTGATGAGCAGTGACTTCCCAGGGTGGTCCCATGCCTCTCCGTAACTTTCGCGCGGAAGCGAGCCTACGTCCGTGGATGAGCGATTGGCGATATGGACGTCTGCAAGATGAATTTCGTCCTCTGGGTTCCGGCGCGTAGCAATCAACAGCTCATCGCCATTCGGAAACGGCAAGAATCCGACAAGGCCGAGCTTTTCGTCTGCGAGCTTGAAGACTTCTTGGCCGCCCAACGCGGATGGTTCCGACCTAAAAATCGACCGGCCCCCTTCCGGGATGTAAAATAGCCACTTTCCGTCGAGGGAGGGAACCAACGTGTCGGCTTGTACAACGCGCCTGGGAGTTCCTCCCAACGTAGGCACGCCCCAGATTTCTTCGCGTCCTTCCGTCCGCTGGTAGAAAATCTCCGAGCCGTCCGCCGAGAAATTCTGCACGAACTTGTCACCTTCTTCGCTGGTGAGTTGCAGCGGATCGCCTCCGGAGACAAGCATGACGAATACTTGAAAGACGCCGCCCGCCGGGGAGGTGAAGGCCACCGTGTGGCCGTCAGGAGAAATCGTGGCACCGGTCATCAGCTTGTTCCAGTGGCTGATCTGCGTCACTTTTCCCGGCGCGTTCGTGGCATTTCCGCGCGGCCAGAAGCGATAGGCCGCGATCGCCGCGACGAGCACCGCCGCGCACGCCGCGATTGCCACGTATTTTCGGCTGGCTCGCGCGGGCGATGTCGTCGCCGCGGCGCCTGCGCTCGATTGCGTGGCACCGGCGTTGATCGCCGCGGCGCTGCCCGATGAGGAAATGTGCCCCGAACTCGTATCGCGGCGCAGACGCTTCAGGTCGGCGCGTAGCTCTGCCGCCGACTGGCAACGCAGATCGCGATCCTTCTCCAGCGCCTTATTGATCACGTCTTCGAGCTTGGACGGCAAATCGGGATTGAGGCGCGTGGCCGGCGCCGGTGAGCGATTCAGAATCGCTTCGGTGATCACTCCGGTCGTCTCGCCGCGGAAGGGCAGCGCGCCCGTGGCCATTTCGTAGAGCACCACGCCGAAGGAAAAAAGATCCGTGCGCGCATCGAGTTCCTTGCCGCGCACTTGCTCGGGCGACATGTACGCTACCGTGCCGACGGCTGTTCCCGGGCTTGTGAGATCAGCGGGGTTTATGGCGGGTGCGTTTTCACCCGATCGTAAATTGTCTTGCGTGAGAGTTTGGTCGGGCGACGCGGCGCGAATCTGCTTGGCCAGGCCGAAATCCAGAATTTTGGCGTGGCCGCGCTCGGTGACGAAAATATTCGCGGGCTTGATGTCACGATGGACGATTCCTTTGGCGTGCGCGGCGTCGAGGGCGTCGGCAATCTCGATGCCGAGATCAAGAAGCAATTCGAGATCGAGCGGGCGGCCTGCGATCTGGTGCTTGAGGGTCTTGCCGTCGAGCAGCTCCATCACGATATACGTGCGGCCATTTTCTTCGCCGATATCGTAAATCGTGCAAATGTTGGGATGGTTCAACGAGGAAGAGGCTTGCGCTTCGCGCCGGAAGCGCTCGAGGGCTTGCTGGTCGCGGGCCAGATCTTCAGGAAGGAATTTCAGGGCGACGAAGCGGCGGAGGTTGCTATCCTCGGCCTTGTACACAACGCCCATGCCGCCGCCACCGAGTTTCTCGATCACCCGGTAGCGCGCAATCATTCCGCCGACGATGAGCTGCGAGTCCGGCACGGCCCGCGATGTTAGTCGCGGCCTTTAGCCAAGTCAACGAACCGCGACGTGGAGTGCTTACTTACTGGATGCCATCAACTTTTTCCAGCGATCCCAGGAATCGGCGCGAGCTTTGGCGTTTGCGGGGCTGGCGTCCGGGGCTTCGCCGGCGCGCATGAAGCCGTGGCCGGCGCCGTCGTAGGTCACTGGATCGTAAGTCTTACCGGCCGCTTTCATGTCCTGGATTGTGCCGGGAACTGTGGCGCCGATGCGCGCGTCGTTGCCTGCATAGAATCCGTAGACCGGCGCTTTGATTCGCGCCATGTCGGATTTGTCGGGTGGCGAGCCGTAGAAAACGAACGCGGCCGCGAGATCGGCGCGATTGGTGGCGAAGCGGAAAGATTGCGCGCCGCCCCAGCAGAAGCCCACGACAAAAAGTTTGCCGTTTGATGCCGGCAATTTGATTCCGTAATCGGCGGCTGCGTTGAGATCGGCGGTCACCTGATCGGGATTGAGCTTGCTTACAGCTTCGGTGGCCTGTCCCTCGGCGAAGCTGTTCGTGCGCCCGCCGTTCGGCCCCATGCCGGAGAGAAGATCGGGCGCCACGGCGATGTAGCCGGCTTCGGCCGCTTCATCGGCCAATTCCTGCGCCCAGTCGGTGAGGCCGAAGATTTCGTGAATGATTAGCACTACCGGCCTTTTGTCTTTCGATTCGGGATAAACCACGAGGGCATCCACAGCGCGCCCGTCGTGCTTCACCGTCACCCACTCGTGATGCCGCGGCGACTTCGCCAGGCGCGCCTGCGCCCAATCTTGCGCCGTAGCGGCCTGCGCCGTCAGCAGAAACAGAAAAATTAGCAGGATCTTTTTCACGGTTCGCTCCGCGCCTATTAGGGGTGGGCCTTCAGACCCTTCCGCATTTCGGCCATAAATTTCGAAACCATCCTACACCCAAGCTCCAAATCCGCGCTCGCAGTTCAAATGGCCCGCAGGACTATTGCTCGGGTGTAGAATCGCTGCCGCTTGTCGGCAGAAAAATTCCGATTGAATCAGAATTCGGCCCGGCAGTAATAGATCGGCCTCGCCCTAATTTTACCGGCAGAACGAGATCGCACCGAATCGGAGGATCGCGATGGCGTTTCAGGCTCCTACTGTCTCAGAGCTGCGGCGAGTAGCGGCGCAACTTAATCTGAAGCTGACCGATGCCGATTTGGCGGAATTCCTTGCTCTCATGGGCGATGCGTGTCGCGCCTATGAAGCGATTGACGCCATGCCCGATTTCCTGCCTGCGGTGAAATACCCACGCGAGGCGGGATACCGGGTGAAGGCCGCCGAGAATAAATACGGTGCGTGGTATGTGAAAACAAAAATCAAAGGCGCGGCCGCAGGGCCGCTCTCCGGCCGCCGCGTCGTGCTGAAGGACAACATCTGTCTCGCCGGCGTTCCCATGGCGGGCGGCACGTCCATCCTCGAGGGTTTCGTCCCCAGCGTGGATGCTACCGTCGTGACGCGCATCCTCGACGCGGGCGGAGAAATCGTCGGCAAAGCGGTGTGCGAGAATTTCTCGACGTCGGGCGGCAGCCACACTTGCGCCCAAGGCCCGGTCCACAATCCGCACAAGCATGGTTACTCAGCCGGCGGCTCGTCATCGGGTTGCGCGGCGCTGGTCGCGGCTGGTGAAGTGGATATGGCCATCGGAGGCGATCAAGGAGGTTCAATTCGTCTCCCGTCGTCATTTTGCGGAATCTACGGCATGAAGCCGACACACGGACTCGTTCCTTATAGCGGCATCATGTCCATGGAAACCACCATCGATCACACTGGGCCGATGACCGCGAACGTGCGCGACAATGCGCTGCTTCTCGAAGTGATTGCGGGACCGGACGGCATGGACGGGCGCCAGAAGGGCGCGCCGGCCGAGCCTTACACCGAAGCTTTAAAGGCCGGCGTCAGTGGCTGCCGGATCGGCATGGTGCGCGAAGGATTCGGCCAGCCGAATTCCGAGCGCGAAGTGGACGCGAAAGTTCGCGCCGCCGCCGAGCGATTCCGCAAACTCGGCGCAACGGTCGACGATGTTTCCATCCCGCTGCACCCCCCAGGCGCCGCGATGTTCACTCCCGTCGCGGCTGAGGGATGCACACGGCAAATGATGCTCGACAACGGCTTCGGGCAGAATCAGCAAGGGCTCGCGCTGTTGGATCTGCACGATGCGAATGCGTCCTGGCAAGCGCGCACCGGCGAACTTCCGGACACGCTACAGCTCTTCTTGCTGGTGGGCCAATACGGTCTCGGGCGATATGAAGGCCGCTATTACGCCAAGTGCGCCAATCTCCGCCGCCAATTGCGTCTCGCCTACGATGAGGCTCTCAGCCGCTACGATCTGTTACTAATGCCGACGACGCCGATGGTCGCCACTCCTCTGCCAAAAGCAAATGCATCGCGCGCCGAAATCATTCAGCGCGCCCTGGAAATGTTGGGCAACACGCCGCAATTCGATCTCACCGGTCACCCCGCGATGTCGTTGCCGTGCGGCATGAGCCGCGATCTACCGATAGGAATGATGCTGGTGGGACGCCACTACGCGGAAACGATGATCTATCGGGCTGCCGCAGGCTTCGAATCCTCAGGCGATTGGCGAAAGATGTAGTGCGCAGGGTCCAGTTTGCTCGCTCGGGCGGTGCTCAGGCAGATTCTGGTGTCAGTTGGATTTTTGGATACTTCGTTCCCTGGCAGGGGCTAAGTGCGCTTCGGGGGCAGCTGTGCCAAACGCTGAAATTCCGGATCGTCGTACAATATCTTCAAATCTGGATCGTTCAGGCACCAAGCCGCGTTGGTGTAACCTCGCTCGACAGACTGCCGGAAAGTCTCCATCGCTTCTTTCTTCATTCCCAGAAGTCCGTAAGTGCAGGCGGCATTGTAAAGCACATTCGCATCGGACGGACGCATCGCCATGGCGATGCGCACGTGGCGCACGGCCTCATCCGCCATTCCGAAATTCGCGATATCCGCGGCGAGCAGAATTCGCGCGCGCACATCGTCCGGGAAACGCTGCAACTGCTCTTCCAGCACTTCGCGCTCGCGCCGGCGCAGGCGCTCCGAATCGGCGATGCGTCCGAGTTTTTCGAGCGAATTGATCAGCGGAATGAGGGCGTTGTAGTCGTTGCTGACCACTTCGAGCGCGCTATCTGCCAACTGCGCGGCCTCCTCATATCGCCCGGACGCAAACAGCGCGCGCCCGAGCACGTCGTGAGCTCCTTCGCATTCGAACTGCTGCGAAATGGCTCGCCGCGCTAGGAGAACTGCGTCGTCGTATTCCTGCTTCGCCAGATGAATGCGCGCGCGCGCCGCAAGAACTTCCGGCAAATCCGGCGCCAGGCTTTCGGCTCGCGCGCAAGCCTCCTTGGCATTCTCGACAAATTGCGGATCGGGACTGCGGAATTCATGCATTCCGCCCCATACGCTCGAGATCCCCGCGTGTCCCAGCGCGAAATTCGGATCCTGCTTAACGGCCTCCTCATACATCGCCAGCGCGTATTCGAATTGCCGCTGCCGCATGTAGTTCCGGCCGCGCAGATAGAAATCGTACGCCTGCGAGTTCGCCGTGGCCTTTCGCGCAATCACCTTCTCTTCCTGCGGCGACAGAGTGATTTCCAGCGCCTTCGCGATGCTCAGCGAAATCTCCTCCTGAATCGCGAAAACATCTTCCATCTGGCGGTCGTAGCGCTCTGCCCAGACGGAATGTCGCGTGGCGCTCTCTACCAGTTGCGTAGTGATTCGCAGGCGGTTCCCGGCGCGGCGGATCGATCCCTCGAGCACGTACATGGCGCCGAGCTTCTCGCCCACTTGCGGCGCGGTAATCGGCTTGTCGCGGAACGGCAGCATCTCCGAGCGCGGGTAAATCTCGATGCGCGCGATCTTCGATAGCTCGGTGATGATGTCTTCGGTCATGCCATCGCGGAAATATTCGTCTTCTTTGGCTCCGCTCAGATTTTCGAAATAGAGCACCGCGACCGTTTTCTTTTTGGTAGTCGCCTGCGGCGCCGTCGCGGCCACCGCTCCCGCCGCGCCCGCTGCATAAGCTGCGCCGCGCGCGGCAGTTTCGCTTCGGGAGGACGTATCCAAATCGCGCTTCAGGCGCTTCAGGTCGGCGCGCAGTTCGGCCGCTGCCTGGCAGCGCATGTCGCGGTCTTTTTCAAGCGCCTTCGATATGATGCGGTCGAGTTCCGCCGGCGATTTGCTATTGACCTTGCTCGCGGGCTTCGGCGTCGCGTTCAAAATTCCGCTGTAGATGACAGCCGTCGAACTGCCGGGAAACGGCAGAGTTCCCGTCGCCATCTCGTAGAGCACCACGCCGAGCGAAAATAAATCCGTGCGCGCATCGAGTTCCTCGCCGCGTGCCTGCTCCGGGGACATATAAGCCACCGTGCCCAGTGAACTTCCCGGACTGGTCAAATCCACTTCAGCCGGATTTGAGCCCGCGCCCGGCGCGACGGTCTCGGCCGCGGATTCGGTTACGAGATTCCGCTTGGGCTCGACCTTCGCCAATCCGAAATCCAGAATCTTTGCCTGACCGCGCTCAGTGATAAAAATATTTGCCGGCTTGATGTCGCGGTGGATGATGCCTTTGCCGTGCGCCACGTCCAGCGCGTCCGCCATCTGAATGCCCAATTCCACCACCTGCGCCGCATCCAAAGGTTTACCGGCGATGCGGTGCTTCAGCGTCACGCCTTCAAGCAGCTCCATGGCGATGAACGAGCGGCCATCGGCTTCGCCCACGTCGTAAATCGTGCAGATGTTGGGATGATTCAGCGCAGATGCGGCCCTCGCCTCGCGCTGAAAGCGATCGAGCGCGACCCGGTCGCTGGCCATTTCCGGCGGAAGGAATTTCAGCGCGACGCTGCGGCCGAGGCGAGTGTCTTTGGCTTTGTAGACCACACCCATCCCGCCGCCGCCAAGTTTTTCCAGGATTCGATAGTGAGAGACCGTCTGCTCAAGCATGTCAGGGTATGGACGCGAGCCGCCATATTACGACGCAGGCCGGTAAGCGTCAACGCGCCCCAGTACGGCAGTGTCATATTTTCCGTTCATCCGATAGCGCTGTATGGCTTTCTAAGCGTTGCTATCGCCCGCGCTTTTGGTCTATGCTGCGACACTGATCGAACGGCATCGGCGAAAGACGCAGCAAGTGATTTTCAGCGCGCGGTCACCTGTAGCCTCTTGATCTACGCCCGCCTGCCCGGACTAGGCGAATATTCCCGGGAATATTGAAGGGCTGCATTTCTGTGTCTAGCGTTTTGCCGCGCCCTTTTAGCAGGAGAGCACTACGAATGTTTAGCGGTACATCGAAGAGGAGGCTTCACTGTTTTCGCCGCAGGCGCAAGTTCCGCTCCGCCAGATCATCTGCGGTCCCGTTCGTCATGCTCTTCGCCGCGACTGCTCTCACAAGTTTCTTCTCCCATCCTGCAAGCGCGCAGCAAGCTGATCCGTCTAAGCCGGTAGTTGTGCAGCCGGGTGCGCCGGGGCAGCCAAGCAAAAGGCTCCCCCCGACGACGAAAGGCACGCTGCCGCCTCGCTCGCCAGCGGATGTGGAATTCATGCAGGGCATGATCATGCATCATTCGCAAGCAGTAGAGATGACGGCGCTGATTGCTTCGCACACGGACAACAAGGAGTTGCGCTTGCTGGGGGCGAAAATCAGCAGCTCGCAGTCGGACGAGATAAAGTTGATGCAGCGCTGGCTCGCAGCCCGCGGAGAATCACTTTCCATGGCCATGCCGGGAATGCCGGACATGGATACCAAAGGCCAGCCGATGCGTCTAATGCCCGGTATGCTGACGCCGGAACAAATGGAGGCGCTGCGCAACGCGAAGGGCGCCGAGTTCGACCACTTGTTTTTGACGGGGATGATTCAGCACCACAATGGCGCGTTGATCATGGTGAAGGATTTGTTCGACACCGCGGGCGCGGGGCAGGATGCCGACATTTTTAACTTCGCGACTGATGCGGACAACACGCAGCGCGCCGAGATCAAGATTATGCAGGGCATGCTCGAGAAAAAAACGTTAGAGGAGAAACGATGAACCGATTGCCCAGTATTGCCTTCCGTGTGGCGGTGGCCGCTTTCATTTTATGTTCCGGCGTAAGCCGCATACACGCGCAAGCGCCTGCAACCCCGCCACCCGCGCAGGAACCCACGAAGGAACCACCGAAGGATGCAGATGATCGGCAGAATCCGTTTGCCCCCGAGCCGGCCCCGGCGCTTCCCCCCGGAATGGCCGGATCGGATGTGAACGATCCGCGCTTCAAGCTGACACCGGGGAAGTACGACGCGGGCGAAGCATCCATGGGCTTAAAGCACCTCCTGCTGCTCAAGAAACCGGACGCGTTTCAGCTCGGGATCGATCGGCCCGATGATCCGAAAGTGGAGAAGACGCTCGGCCAGCTCGGCCTCCCAGCTGCCGCTCTCGCGAAAATACCCAAAGAGATGCAGATGGTGATCGCGCAACTCGCGTTCGCGAACTCGGACATGGCGTTTCAGGGCAATCACCTTTTCCAGGGAAACTTTTACGGAGTGAGCATCTATGACATCTCCGATCCGGCGAAAGCCGCTTTGCTGACTACGATGGTGTGCCCGGGCGGGCAAGGCGATGTATCGGTGTACAAAAACCTGCTCTTCATGTCGGTGGAGATGCCGAATGGACGCCTCGATTGCGGCGACCAGGGGTTTCCGCCGGAGCCTCCGCCGCCCCCAGGGGAGGAAAAGAAACCCCGCTTGCCGGTAGCCCAGAAGGACCGTTTCCGTGGCGTGCGGATCTTCGACATCTCAGACGTCAAGAACCCCAAGCAGGTCGCGGCCGTGCAAACATGCCGCGGATCGCATACGCACACCCTGGTGGTGGATCCCGACGATAAAGAGAACGTCTATATCTACGTCTCGGGCACCTCTTTCGTGCGCCAGCCGGAGGAACTTGCCGGCTGCGCCGGCGGATTGCCGGACAAGAATCCCGATACAGCGCTATTTCGCATCGAAGTGATCAAGGTTCCGGTTGCAGCCCCGCAGGACGCGAAAATTGTGTCCAGCCCTCGCGTATTCATCGATCCGCGGACCGGCGCAATCAACGGTCTCAGCAACGGCGGCAGCCATGGCAAGGGTGCGGACAAGCCCGCCGATACCGACCAGTGTCACGACATCACGGTGTACTCAGCGATCGGGCTGGCCGCGGGCGCGTGCTCCGGCAATGGCATCATCCTGGACATCAAAGACCCGGTTCATCCGAAGCGCCTCGATGCGGTAAATGACCCGAACTATTCCTACTGGCACTCGGCCTCGTTCTCAAACGATGGGACGAAGGTGGTGTTTACCGACGAGTGGGGCGGCGGCCTCGGCGCGCGTTGCCGTCCGAACGATCCAAATAAATGGGGCGCGGATGCCATCTTCCATCTCAAGGACGACAAGCTGACCTTCGCGAGCTATTACAAGCTCCCCGCCGCACAGGGCGACACGGAAAATTGCGTGGCGCACAACGGCTCGCTCATTCCGGTTCCAGGCCGCGACATCGAAGTGCAGGCGTGGTATCAAGGCGGCGTCTCCGTCATTGACTTCACCGACGCGGCGCATCCGACTGAGATCGCCTACTTCGATCGCGGGCCGATTGATCCGAACATGCTGGTGCTCGGCGGCGACTGGTCAGCCTATTGGTACAACGGCTCCATCTACGCTTCAGAAATCTCGCGTGGCCTCGATATCTTCGAACTCACTCCGACGCAGTATCTGACGCAGAACGAAATTGACGCCGCGAAAGCGGTCCACGTGGCCGCGCTGAATGTGCAGAATCAGCAGAAAATCGAGTGGCCCGCGAACTTAGTGGTGGCCAAGGCATACGTAGACCAGTTGAAGCGCTCGCAGGCTTTGCCGGCGGAGCGCATCGCAGCTCTGCAGAAGGCCATCCAAAGCGCGGAGAGTTCGCACCTGAGCAAGAGCACACTCGCGAAGTTGCAGAGTATGGCGCCGTCCTTGGAAAAGAGCGCCGCCACGGCGAAGAGTCCCGCTGATTCGCAACGCATGCATGCTCTGGCGGATATCCTGAAGCATCCGTCGGCATAACGTGCCGCCGGTTTATCCCGGATGCCGCTGCGGGGCGTCTCTGCCGGCATCTGACGAGCGCGCAAGTAACCAAGGGCAGAGCCCGTTCGCGGGCTCAACCACATAGTGAGCCCAATGATTTTCCGGTGGGGGCGGGTCTCCAACACCCGCCCGATGCCGCTTTTCGTTTTTGCTCCCGCCGGTCCGGCATCAAATTCAATCTTCCCCTGAACTTTTCTTACTCCCGTCGCGTATCAATACTTCAGCAACGCTTCGCGCGAGCCGGGGCCCTTGCGCAAACGCAGACCGCGGGAGGTTGGGCCCATGGATTCGTTCTCACAGCAACTCAGGGTGATTCTTCGCAGGCTCCGCCGGGCGCCGCTATTCACCGCCATCACGCTGATCACGCTCGCCGCAGGCGTCGGCGCGAACACCGTCGTGTTCAGCGTTCTCGAAGGTGTCTTGCTCAAGCCCTTGCCCTATCCGCATTCCGAAGAACTCGTGGGCGTCTGGCACACCGCGCCGGGCCTCAACGTCGATGAACTGGTAGCAGCTCCCTCGAACTACTTCATCTATCGCGAGCAAAGCCACACATTTCAGGATGTAGGTCTCTACACCGAGGACTCGGTGAGCATCACCGGCGTCGCCGAGCCTGAACAGGTGCGCGCGCTCGATGTCACCGACGGCACGCTCCCCATTCTCGGTATTGCTCCGCTGCAGGGCCGCCAGTTCACGCGCGAGGACGATTCTCCGGGCACGCCGGATACGGCCATGCTTACTTACGGCTATTGGCATCGCAAATTTGGCGGATCGCCCTCCATCATCGGCCAGACAATCATGGTGAACGCAAAGCCCCGCATCGTCATAGGCATTTTGCCTCAACGCTTTCACTTCCTAGATATGGACGATCCCGCTGTTATTCTCCCGCTCAAATTTGATCGCAACAAAACATTGCTCGGCAACTTCAGCTATGAAGCGGTGGCTAGGCTCAAGCCGGGTGCGACCATTGAAACCGCGAGCGCCGACGTGGCCAGAATGTTGCCGATCGTCTATCGAAGTTTTCCTGCTCCGCCGGGTTTCAGCCTCCAGCTATTTGAACAAGCCCGCATCGCGCCGAAAATCATGCCGTTCAAACAAGTTCTCGTTCGCGATGTTGGCAAGACTTTGTGGGTCTTGATGGGTTCGATCGGCTTAGTGCTGCTGATCGCGTGCGCCAATGTCGCGAACCTGCTTCTCGTCCGGGTGGAAGGGCGCCGTCAGGAGCTCGCAGTGCGTGCCGCGCTCGGCGCGGGACGAGCGCGCATCGCCGGAGAGCTGATGTTCGAGAGTGTCATCCTCGGTTTGCTTGGCAGCGCTCTGGGCTTGGGGCTCGCCTATCTTGTCCTGCGCGTTCTCGTGGCCATGGCGCCGGCAGGCCTGCCGCGGATCAATGAAATTGGGATCAATATTCCGGTGCTGCTCTTCACTTTTGGAGTTTCGCTGTTTGCCAGCCTGCTCTCTGGATCTATTCCTATACTCAAGTATGCCGGCGCCCAGCTTGGCACTGGCCTCCGCGAGGGAGGGCGTACTCTGAGTCAAAGCCGTAAACACCATCGCGCTCGCAATACTTTGGTAGTCGTGCAAGTCGCGCTTGCGCTTGTGCTGCTCGTCAGTTCGGGGCTGATGATTCGCACTTTTCGCGCGCTCACGCAGGTGCATCCCGGATTCAACGCGCCTGCTTCGCTCCAGACTTTCCGTCTTTCTGTTCCCGAGGCGCAGGTGCCGGAGCCCGAGCGCGTAGTGCGCATGAACGAGGGAATCATTCGCAAAATCGCGGCGATTCCGGGAGTGGCCTCGGTGAGTCTGGCAACGACAGTCCCGATGGACGACATGGGAAGTTTCGATCCGATCTTTGCGGAAGGCCGTAGTTACGCCCAGGGAGAGCTCCCGCCCATCCGCAGATTCAAGTACGTATCGCCCGGATTATTCGAGACGCTGGGCACTCCGCTGATCGCCGGCCGCGATTTCACCTGGAACGATATCTACCAGAAAAGTTTCGTCGGCATCGTCTCTGAAAACCTGGCGCGCGAATATTGGCAGAATCCGGTGAACGCCCTCGGCAAGCGAGTTCGCGTGGGCACCTCCGGCGATTGGCGCGAAATTGTCGGCGTTGTCGCGGATGTGTACGACGACGGCGTCAACAAGGAGCCTCCTACATCCATCTATTGGCCATTCATGACGAGCCATCTCTACCCCGGCGACGAGACTACGCTGCGCCGCGACCTGGCTTTCGTCATCCGCAGTCCGCGTGCGGGTTCGGAAAGCTTTCTTAAGGAAGTTCGCCAGGTGGTCTGGTCGGTGAATCCAAATCTTCCGCTCGCCTCGGTGCATACAGTGGATTATTTTTACTCGAAGTCTATGGCGCGCACGTCGTTCACCCTGGTAATGCTCGTCGTGGCGGGCGGGATGGCTCTGCTGCTCGGAATCGTGGGAATTTACGGCGTAATCGCGGTTTCCGTTTCGCAGCGCACGCGCGAAATCGGCATTCGCATGGCGTTAGGCGCACAGCAGCAGGCGCTGACGGGTATGTTTGTGCGCCACGGCTTGTGGCTCACCGGCGTGGGCGTTGTCTGCGGCCTCGCGGCATCGTTCGCGCTGATGCGCCTGATGTCCTCGCTGCTTTTCCGGGTGAGCCCGGCCGATCCGTTCAGCTACGCCGCCGTCTCGATCGTCCTGGTAGCCACGTCGTTCCTGGCGAGCTACCTGGCCTCTCGCCGCGCCACGACGATAGATCCCGTCGAAGCCCTGCGCGCTGAATAATGCCACTGGAGTTTGGTCAGGACTCGTATCGGCCGGCGTGTCTTCATCAGTGAAATTTCGCCTCGCCATTAGATTTCCCAAATATCCGGCGTGGAATTTAAGTACGATGTGCTGAGCGGCATCGGCACAATTTTCCCGACGGAGATGCAAGCCGGAGCACAATGACTCAAGCCGTCAAGTTTTTTAGTTTCTTATTTGCAATCGCAGTTGCTCTGCAATTTCCTTACGCTTCGCACGTCACTGCATCACCACAAACCTCCACCGCCCACGAGACGAAGAAAAAGATAATCGCAGTTCTCGATTTCGATGACACTGCTGTCGGTACTGCCGTCCTTGGCGATCAAGTGGATGTTGGGAAAGCGATCTCCGCGCTGCTGGCGCAGCAATTGGCCAAGGAAGGAACCTACGCCGTCGTCGATTCCAAGACGACGTCCCAGGCTCTGGCGGAGCTAAACTTTTCCAAGAGTGACCGCACCGATCGCGAATTCGCCGTAAAGCTGGGAAAACGGCTCGGCGCGGACGGCGTCATCATGGGAGCCGTGACGCTATTTGGCAAGGATCTCAAAGCGCGCCCGATCCCCAGCGACGAGATGATCCCCAGGAAAATCAAAGCGAGAGTCGAGGCAGAGGCGCGCATCGTTGATGTCGGCACGGACATGATCGTAGCCATGGCCGGCGGCCGGGGCGAATCCAAGCGCCAGGGCGTTTCTTTGATGGCCGGTGGCAATTGGCATGGCTTCAGTGGCGGAAACGTCGATTTCGGCAGCAGCGAATTTCAGGCGACAATTCTGGGAGAAGCCGTGGATGATGCGGTGCAGCAATTAACCACAGCTCTCGCGGCAAACGCCTCCCGATTGGCCCCGCCTCAGGCGGAAATCACAGGACTCGTCGTGTCCGTCAACGGCGCGGAGATCGTGCTGAATATCGGTGCCAAAGCGGGATTGAAACTCGGAGATGAATTGGCTGTAGAGCGCATTGTGCGCGATATTCCGGACCCTGCAAACGGGGAGCTAAGTAGATTGATCACATCGCCGATCGGGATGGTTCGAATTGCGGAATTTCACGATGCTTTTTCAGTCGCCACAAAAATCTCCGGCGACGGCGAAATCAAGATTGGTGATCACGTCAAAGCCGTATTGCACTGAACAAAGTTGACAGCGACGGCCGCGCGTAAGATGCGCTGTTCCCGCGCGTGCGGACTTTAGCCCAGGTTTCTCAGTCTTTCGCTAGTCCGGTTTCTTTTCTTCTTTCGGCGCGGCGGGCGCCGGTTTCCCGGCGAGCGAGCGGATGTAGGCGATCAATTGCCAGCGCTGCGTTTCCGAGAGACGGTCGCCCTCGCTCGGCATTTCGCCCTTGCCTTTCGACAAAATGTAGAACAGTTCGCCATCGGTCTTGTCCTTCAGCGCCGCGGCATCGTGGTAGTTATGCAGCTTGAGCTTCATGTCCTCAGCGAGCTCGCCTTTCCCGTCGCCATCCTTGCCGTGGCATAGATAACATTGTGAGCTGAAGAGTTTTTTCCCATCGGCGATGGTGCTGGCATCGCTCTTCAGCGGACTCGCCTTTTTCGGCGTCGTCCGGCGGAATCTTGAATTCCGCGGACGGCTTCGCTTGGGTGTCTTTGGGTTTGTCCTGTGCGGCGCCCGCCGGCGCGAGAAACGACAGAGCAAGACACACCGGAGCCAGAATGACGATCAACTTCTTCGACATGGCAACCTCCTGTGGCAACCTGTTGCGCGGAACGCGCCGCCGCGCCGCTTCATCCGCGACGCGCGTCGCTTACACGTATTCGCAATCCTGCGCTTGTTCCGTGACTGCTGTCACGCGCCACGGTGATACGAGACACGGACAAGCCCCCGGGAATGCGCGACATTGTATCTGGATTTCCAGAGGTCCGGCGGAGATAAATGCATCGGAGGGGCCGCCGGGACCCGTAGTGGAGGTGATGAATGTTCAGGCTCACGGAGCCCGAGAATTTCTACAGGGGGATGTTTGATTTCCGCCAGAATTTCGATGAGATTTTCAATCGGCTGCTGACGGAGTGGCCGGTGAAAGGTGAGAAGAAGCTCTTAGGGACTGTGCCCTTCACGCCGGTGGTCGAGGCGTGGATCGAGCCCGATGCGAAGAAGTTTTTCCTGAAGGTTGCGGTTCCCGGCGTTGATCCGAAGGACGTGAAGATCAGCGTGCAGGAGAAGATGCTCACGATCAGCGGCGAGCGGAAGTTCGCCAAGACCGAGAAGGAGGTGAACTATTTGCATCAGGAGTTCATCTATGGAAACTTCGAGCGGGTTTTGCCGCTCCCGGAGGGCGTTGACATCGACAAGATGGTTGCGGAATTCAATCACGGCGTACTGGAAATCCATGCGCCGATTTTGACCGCAGCTCTACCCCGGAAAATTGAGATCAAGCCGTTGTTGAAGAAAGCTGCGTAGTTTTTTCCCGGGGTGTGAAAAGCCCGTCCCGCCAAGCGGGACGGGCTTTTTCTTTCCGTCTCAAGCAGTTCGCGCTGCGGCTCTACGATTGACGAGCCGCAGTGCTACTAAGGTTTCGCAGCTTTCTCGTCGGCCTTCTTCTCTTCGGTCTTCTTTGCCGCCATTTTCGCCTTGGGCTTCCAGAAGTCCGGGTCGGCCTTGATCCAGCTCTCGTCCACGTAGCTCTTGGCCGGGCTGAAGACGAAAAGGTTGGTCATCTGTTCTTCGATCGCGGAGGCCGAGAGTTCGCTGAGCTTCTTCATCCCGTCCTCGCCCATCGCGTCCATGAATTTCTTGTTGTTCGCAAAATCCATGTCAATTTCGGATGCGGACTTCCGCGGGACGATCACAATGTATTCGCCGCCCGGCGTGCCGTACAATTCCTGGTACATGGCCCAGTGCGCTTCCGGCATTCCCTTTGCGTAGGCGTCCTTGACCAGCTTCACCGCCTCGTCCCATTCCTTTTCATGTCCGGGGCGAACGCGGAAGACCTCGATATCGAAGTAACGCATATGCGGAATATCCACCGCAGAGTTGAAGCTCTGGTCTTCGCGGTAGAAGAATACGGAATTTTCGGTGGATTCCAGCAACGCGCCATCGGCTTCGTTGGCGCGATCGAGCGCCGCCGATAGCGTGGCGTCCTTCATTTCATCGAGAGTCTCCTTCTCCATGGCTTCGAAGGAATCGTAGCCGGTGAAGAAAAGCGAGCGCGACCTGCCGGTGATTGAATCCATGGCCAGGTAATGTGCGGGCCGCTTCGCCGCGGTCATCGCCGCGACGAACATGCTTTCCGTCTTGTCATGCGCGGCGCCGCTCTTGCCCGGCTTCACGAATTCGCGCGTGATGGAGAGAATCTTTGGCGGATGGTGGCCGGCCATGGTGCTGTTTTCCTGAGCCGCGGCGACACATGCCATTCCGAGAAACAGAGAAATTCCAATCAGAACCCCACTAAACTTTTTCATCGTTGGTGCCGACCTCCTCGGCTGCGTGCGGATTAAATTGAAAGGGACCGACCTCTGATTTTGATTTCGAGAGGGAGCCGCGACGCGGAACAGAAGGAACATGCGTCTCGGCAGCGGGGAGGTTAGCGAAGCGCAAAGGCGAAGTCAAGCGAACGGCGGCGACTGTAGCTGCAAAGTGAGAATGTCCGGTTTGTGCAAAGTAGAAATGTCCGCTTTTCTAGGGGCCGGGAGGCCCCATGGAAGAGGAGCGGATCGCGTTGAGTGCGAGAGAGCGAGAGCGATTGAAGATTCTGCACGAAGTGGAGCAAGGGCATCTGCGGCAGATCGATGCGGCAGACCGTCTGCGGCTGAGCGATCGCCAGGTGCGGCGCTTGCTGGGGCGTCTGCGCGACGCGGGGGATCGCGGGTTGGTGCATCGGTTACGCGGACGTCCCTCGAACCGCAAGATTCCCGAGGAGATCGAGCAGCGCAGTCTGCGACGATTGCGGCTGCCGGCTTATCGGGGGTTCGGTCCTACGCTGGCCGCCGAGCATCTGGCACGACACGGGCTGGGGGTGAGCCGCGAGACTTTGCGGAAGTGGATGAACGCCGCCGGACTGCGGGCGTCACGCCGCCGGCACGGGAAGCCGGTGCATGTGTGGCGCCCGCGCCGTGCTGCTTTCGGCGAATTGGTGATGATGGACAGCTCGCCGTTCCGCTGGCTGGAAGATCGCGGTCCGGCCTGCCAGTTGATTGCGCTGATCGACGACGCCAGCAGCCGCGTCTGGGGCCGCTTCGCGCAGCACGATTCGAGCGAAGAAAATCTGCGCACCCTGGGCGGCTGGCTGGAGCGTTACGGGCGGCCGCTGGCGCTGTACACCGATAAAAACGGCCTGTTCGTGACCTCCCGGCCGGTGCAGTGGCAAGAGCAGTTGCGCGACACTCCGCCACGCACGCAGTTCGGCCGCGCGCTGGCGGAACTGGACATCGAGTGGATCGCCGCGCACTCTCCGCAAGCCAAAGGGCGCATCGAGCGGCTGTTCAAGACGCTGCAAGACCGGCTGGTGAAAGAAATGCGCGTGGCGGGAATCGCGACGCTCGAGCAGGCCAATCGCTTTTTGGAAATCACTTTTTGGCCCGACTGGAGCCAGCGCTTTGCGGTCGAACCCGCGCAGCGCAGCGACGCGCACCGAAGTTTGCAGCGCGAGCAGCGGCTGGAACAAATTCTCAGCGTGCGGGCGGCGCGCATCGTAGCCTCCGACCACACCGTGAAATGGGAGGGCCAACGGTGGGGCGTGCCGCGCGAACAAGTCTGTGCCGGATTGCGCGGCGCGCACGCCGAGATCGAACGGCGGCTCGACGGCACGCACTGGCTGCGCTTTCGCGGCCGTTACCTGCCGCTGAACCCCTGTCCGCACGCGCCGCGACCGGCAAGTCCTTCCGGCCTACGGCCTCCAGGCCTTGCCGATCAAAAACCAAAACCCCCAACCAAGAGCAAAACCAAATACAGTCCACCTCCCGAACACCCTTGGAGAAGACCCTGGAAGCGGACATTTCTATCTGGCGAAAAACCGGACATTTCTACTTTGCGTTGACAGCGAACGGCGGCGACCGGCCGCCGTCCGGGATGCCGAAAATATGGATCGGTTAGCGAACGATCGGGACAGGTATCCGGCAGAACGAGCGACTGGCCGGCGAAGATTACGTCGGCGCTGCGCAGATTCGGATTGGCGTTGGCGATGCAAGGAACGCGTGGGCATTGCCGAACTCGGCTTGCGCAACGCTCGAGAGCGTGTCGCCGGGGCGAACGATGAAGCGCTTGGCGCTTTGCGTTTCCTGCTCTGCGAGGCGGATCGTTTCGCCTACGTGAATGATATTGGGATCGGCGATCTCGGGATTGAGCTCCGCGAGTTCGTGCCAGCGCGCGCCGTTGCCCAGATGGCGTTCTGCCAGCTTCCACAGTGAATCTCCGCGTTGCACGCGAATCGCGGTCTGCGTTGCGGCCGGAGCTGCGGCGTGTGTTGGCGCGTGAGTGGCCGGGGCCGCGAATATCTTCGCGTCCGAATGTGTTGGCGCCGGCACCGTGGGGAATTCCGGAGCCGCAGGCAGCGTCTGATTCTTTTGCAGATCGACGATCAGCAGATCGTCAAGCATCGGATGCGCGCGGCGCACGCGAGGAGCTGCGGGCAGCGCAAGATGCTTCGAAGCAAATAGCGGCGCCGAGAGCGCCGGAGCGAATTCGCCGAACGCTTGCGCTTGCGGCAGCGTGAAGGGCAGCAGCGAAATGACCGGCACGCCGTTGATCGTCGGTTGGCCCGGAGCGATGCCCGATGCGTTCGCGGGGGCGTTGGGCGTCGCGGAATTGTTGTCGGCATCGTAAGCCGGCGAGGCGGCGTTGCGGCGCGCTTCGAGGGCGCGCTCCTGATCCTCGGGAACGAGGATGTGCTTCCGTTTCAGATCTTCGTTGGTGTAAACGTGATTGGAGCGGCGCGAGGATTGTTGTTTGCGGTCGCGCTCCTGCCGCGCGGCGTCGGCGACGTTCTGCGCGAAGCATGGCCCGGCGCATGAGAGCAGCACGGATGCCACGATGCCGGAAATGAGTCCTGCACGATTCTTGCTCGTAAATTTCATTGTTCGCCCCTGCCGGTTGGATGGAACTGCGTGACCCCTCGAACTGAGTCCATTTTGTGCGCGGGGTTCGGGCAGCAGCAAGGGCGGCGGGCGGAGCTGTGCAGTGAAGGTAACTGTACGGAGGGACAGGTTTTAGGGTCTGAAGACCCTCCCCTACGAAGAGGTTGGCGGGCAGCAGGTTGGGCCGCAGCATGATGCGGCGGTTGCCGGCTTTTTTGCGCGGATGAAAGCGCTGGCGAATTTGCCCTCGACCTGGGGGGCTATGGTTTCGGCGTCCATACCGGTGGATTTCAGGAATTCTTTGGCGTCTTCTACTTTGTAGATTCTGGTTGGCTCGATTTCTACTTCTGCGAAGCCGGCGGCGGTCAGTTTTTGCTGATAGTCGGCGTCGCTTAGGGCGCCTGCTACGCAGCCTACCCAGAGTTCAACGCTGCGGCGGATTTCGGGAGGGACTTCGCCGCGGACGACGACGTCGGAGACGGCGAAGCGGCCGCCGGGCTTGAGGACGCGGAAGGCTTCGCGGAGGACGCGGTCTTTGTCGGCGGAGAGATTGATTACGCAATTGGAGAGGATTACCTCCACGGAATTTTCTGGGAGAGGGATATTTTCGATCTCGCCGCAGAGGAATTCTACGTTGGTGAGGCCGGATTTGAGCTTGTTTTCGTTGGCCAGGGCCAGCATTTCGTCGGTCATGTCGAGGCCGTAGGCCTTGCCGGTGGGGCCGACGCGGCGGGCGGAGAGAAGGACGTCGATGCCGCCGCCGGAGCCGAGATCGAGGACGGTTTCGCCGGGTTGCAGTTGAGCGAGAGCGGTGGGATTGCCGCAGCCGAGGGAGGCGCGGAGAGCGGCTTCGGGGATTGTGGCGGCTTCTGCGCTGGCGTAGAGATTTGAGGTGATGGGATCGCAGCCGCTGATACTGGACGCGGGGGATGTGCCGCAGCAGGCCGAACCGGCGCCTGAGGCGGCGCGTTTGGCAGCTTCGCCATACTTTTCCTTCACTACTTCCTTGATATTTTCTGTGTCCATTTAAGTCTCCTTGAGGGTTTGCGGTTAGGTTGTCCTTGGTGCGACTGATGCGGGTTCTTGGGTTTCTGCGGTGGAGGTATTGAGACCGTCACAGCCATGAGTGGCTGTGCTACTGGCGGGGATTAGCCAGCGGAAGAGAAGCGTGGCGCTGGTTGCCCCCAATAGTTGCGCGATTATGAATAGCGGGGCGTCGGACGGACGAATGCCTGCGAATGTGTCGCTGAAGGATCTGGCGATCGTTACGGCTGGATTCGCGAAGGACGTGGACGAAGTGAACCAATAGGCTGCGGAGATGTAGGCGCCGACGGCGTAGGGAACCGTGCTGGGGCGAGAGCGCGAGCATCCCCAAATCACGCAGACGAGACCGAATGTGGCGATGAATTCGCTTACGAATTGAGATGGGCCGCTGCGAGCGTGATGGGAGAGGGAAATCGGCGAGAGGCCGAACATCAGGTGCGCGGCTACGGCGCCGATTATGCCGCCAAGGATTTGGACTAACGCGTACTGAGATGATTCCATCCAGGAGATTTCGCGCTCGAGTGCGACCGCAAGAGTGACGGCGGGATTCAGATGCGCGCCGCTGATCGGGCCGAAGGCGAGAATCAGTGCCACCAGGGCGGCGCCGGTGGCGATGGTGTTGGCGAGCAGGGCCAGAGCTACGTTTCCGGCGGCGAGGCGCTCACCCATGATGCCCGAGCCGATTACCGCGGCGACGAGGAATGCGGTGCCGAGAAATTCGGCTGTGAGGCGGCGCGAGATGGTCATTGAAGGCCGATCCGGTCGAGTTCTTTCTTTATGGCAGAGCTTGCCGAGGCTCTCGAGCGGCAGGCAAAGGAGCAGGCTGATCCTGCGCTCGAGGATCATGAAGGCTTCGCGGTAGGCGCGCTCGATTTGTTCGGGCGTTCCGGCGACGGCGGCGGGATCGGGGACGCCCCAGTGCGCGGTCATGGGTTGGCCGGGCCAGAGGGGACAGGTTTCGCGGGCGGCATTGTCGCAGACGGTGAAGACGAAATTCATTTGCGGGGCGCTGGGCTTGGCGAATTCGTCCCAGCTTTTGCTGCGAAGGCCGTTGGTCGGAAGATGGGCGATTTCGAGTTGGCGCAGCGCTTCGGTGCGGACGGAGCCTGAAGGATGGCTTCCGGCGCTATAGGCTACGAAGTTGGGCCTGCCTTTTTGATTCATGATGGCTTCGGCCATGATGGAGCGGGCTGAATTTCCGGTGCAGAGGAAGAGGACGTTGTAGCGTTGCGGCATGAGGTCAGTCCTTGCGCGCGACTTTTGCACGCGGAGATTTAGGCGCGGGATCGCAGCAACCCGTCGCGGCGCAGCAATTTTCCAGCAGGAATTGCGCGAGGCCGTTGACGCAATCGAGGGCCGGAGAATAGCGGATGGAGCGGCCGTTCTTATGCGGGCGGATGAGATCGGCGGCGGCCAGGATATTGAGATGGAAGGAGAGAGTGGGGCCAGGGAGATGGAGGCGCCTGGCGATTTGGCCGGCGGGGAGGCCTTGCGGGGCGTGGCGAACGAGGAGGCGGAAGATGTTCAGGCGGGATTCCTGAGCGAGAGCGGCGAGGGCGTCGACGGCTTGAGATGTTTTCATAGTTCCAGAATAATGGAAATAATAGACGAGGTGCCGGCTGATGTCAAGTGGGCCGCGGGGTTGGTTCGATAGAAATCGGAGGGAGAGAGCACCGCAGAGACGCTGAGGGCGCAGAGTTTGGAGGAGTTCGTCATTGGGCGCTTCGATTGATTTGCATTCGCACGGCGACTAGCTCAGTTGTCTCGTCATTTTAGGGCGTGGTAACCTCCGGCGGAAACCGTGAAGGGGCACATGCGATTCTCGGCTGGCATTTTGTGTGCGGCTTTGCTGACGGCGGTGGCGCTACGGGCGTCGCGCGGGGATGACCGTAGTGGGGAGGCGGAGGCGATTTTGGCGAAGGCGTGGGATCTGGTGGACGTGCGGGCGGAAGGAAGCGCGCCGTTTGTTCTGAAGGCGAAGGTGCGGCTTGCCGAAGGAGACAAGTCTACCGATGGCGTTTTTGCGATGTCGTGGGCGGCGCCGGACCGGTTCCGGCGAGTGATTGGGTTTAGGGATTACGCGGAGACGGACGTTGCGCGCGGGGAGAATTATTATTCGAAGCGGAACACGGAGGGCGTGCCGCTGATGGTGTGGGAGCTGGGCGAGTTGATGGATTCGCTGGGGACTCGCAAGAAACTGCCTGCAGCGGAGAAAGTGAAGCGCATCGAGAGTGAAAGCATCGGCGGCAAGGAGGCCAAGTGCATTTTGAGCGGGCCGGGCAAGGGCGATGCGAAAATCTGCGTTGACGCGGCGACGAACGAAGTGTTGTCCATGGCGTACGGATTGGACGGGCCCGTGGCGTTCCAAGAACGATCGGAATATAGCGACTATCAGGATTTCGGAGCGAAGAGATTTCCGCGGCGCCTGATGTTTGCCGGGTGGAATAAGCGCGTGATTGAAGTGACCGTTGAGAAGATCGTATTAGTGCACCAATTTGCGGCGGACGAATTTTCGCCGCCCGCGGGATCAGAGGTCTCGAGGCATTGCGCTGGGAATGAGGAAATGAACGGCGAGGTCACACCGATGTACGGCAATGCGATTCCGGTGGGCTTCGAGAATTTGGACGTGGATATTTATTTCGAGATTACGCCTGCCGGGGGAGTCCGGTCTGCGCAAGTCGTATATAGCTCGGACCCGAAAGCGGACAAAGAGGTTCTGGCTTGGTTCATCGGTGCTCATTTCCCGGTGATGAGTTGCGACGGGCGGCCAATGGGATACCAGACTCTGTACCGGCTGACTGGAAGGCGGTGAGGGAGGCAGTTCAGAAATAAATCCTTCCTCGTTTTTCGATCATCGACTCTTGCAAACGCGGGTTGGGCTCAGGCCAGGAATTTTGCGAGGGGCTCCCAGTAATTTACGTGCCAGCCTTCGGCCAGGTGTTGGGCGGTGCCGTCGGGGAAGCCTGTGTGATCGAAGATTAGCTTGGTGTTGGAGTCTTGATCCGTTAGAGCGAATTTTGCGATGGAGTAGGCGCCTGCTGGCCAGCTTCCTGTGCGCCAAGCTTGGACTATGCGCTCGTTGGGGACTAGCTCGATTTGGCGGCCGGAGATGTAGCCGCCGAATAGTGCGAAGGCGCCGCCGGCTTCGCGGCTGATTTCTGCAGGCTTGCCTGGCGGGACCATGCCCGTCTTTACGGCATTGCTGAGCTGGACTACTTTTTCGAATTGCGTGGCGTCGGTTAGGGCTTCGTAGACGCGCTTGCGGGGGGCTTTGAAGAGGACTTCCTGGTGGATGGCGTCGGAGGTGTGAGTGATTTCGTCGGTTGGGGCGGGGCGGGCGGCGCGCGGAATCACGATCGAGCCGAAAGCGGTGCCGGATATGCTTAGCGCCGATAGGAGAGAGGCGGCGCGTACGGAAAAATCTCTGCGGGTGATGCGGTTGGAGTTCATGGAGCGTCCCCCTTTATTTAGTGCGCGAGCGATTCGCGAATGCGATGGGAACATGGGGGAAAAATATGTTCAAGATAATATTTTAATTAGAGGAGAGAATTCCGCGGGGGCATAATGCGCAGCGGGCCGCGCATGAGTTTTGCACGTGGCGCGACTTATTTTCGTCGGATGCCGGCAGGGACGCCGGCGCTACCTGAATCGGAGGAACGTTCATGCCATATCCTGCTGGGCACCGAGCGGTCGTGAAGAGTCGCATTGTTGATAGTGCGCGGAGATTGTTTAACCGGCATGGGTTTGACAATGTTTCGCTTGGGCAGATTATGGCTGGGGCTGGGTTGACGCATGGAGGGTTCTACAGCTACTTCGATAGCAAGAGCGAGCTTTATGCCGAGGTGTTGAGTTGTTTTTTCACCGATCCGAATTGGAAGAATTGTTGGGAGGGCGTGGAGGTGGATATGGCGTCGGCGGATGCGGCGCCGCAGATTGTGCGGGCTTATCTTTCGCGGCAGCATTTCGAGAATGTGGAGAATTCGTGCCCGATGGTGGCGTTGCCGAGCTACGTGGCGCGGAGTGGAAGAAAGGCGAAGCGTGCGTTTGAGACGGTGTTCAAGGCGATGGTCGGAGTGCTCGAACGCGGGATGTCGAATGGCGGGCGCGCGCGGCGCGGGACGGCGGAGGCGATTGCGGCTTTGTGCGTGGGAGGGATGGTGGTGGCGCGGGCGGCGGAGGATCGGAGATTGGCGGATGATTTGCGGGATGCTTGCATGGGAGTGGCGTTGAAATTGGGCGGATGGGAAAGGAATGGGAAAGCGAGAACGGCGAAGGGCAAGCGGCGCGGGTGGCGGGCGGTGAGGTCGTCACAGCGAAATGCGGCGAAGATCATCGTGGCAAATTGAACCGGGGGCGGAGTGGCCGGTTGGAATTTGAATGTGGAGTGACTGTAGACAATCGTAGGTCGCGTTTCGAAGTTGATGGCAAGTGCGGCGAAGCGCCAGACAAAAACGTCGGCTGGCAGCCGGCGCTACGCGTGATTATTTATTACGATTGCGATACTTTATGAGAATGGATAAGCCTACGCGGGCGGCGTGTCTCTTCGAATTGCTGATGCTTATGGGGATGGTGGCGCCGCGGTTGTGCGCGCAGGCGGGGGCGGCTGGGGATACTAAGGCTTCGATTGAAGGAGTTGTGGTTAGTTTGCCTTCGGGGGCTGCGATCCGCCATGCGGAGGTGGAATTGTTTGCCGGGAAGAGTGAAGAGCCGACTTATAGCGTGGAGACGGATTCGGAGGGGCGATTTTTGTTTGCGGATGTGGCGTCGGGGGAATACCGGTTGGTGGCGGACAAGACTGGTTTTACGCGGCCGAAGGGGAGTTGCGGCGGGAGCGATGTGCGCAATGGGGACAAGATCGAAATTGCGGTGGGACGAAAGCTTACGGGCGTGCGATTGGAATTGCTGGCGCCGGCGGCGATTGAGGGGACGGTTTACGACGCGAATGGAGAGCCAGTGGCTCGAGCGGACTTGAACGCGCTACGATCCATCGCGCAGTTCGGAAGACGCACGACCGCGACCATCGGATTTGCGCAGAGCGATGACCGCGGGCACTACCGGTTGTTCTATCTCGCGCCGGGGCAGTATTACGTCAGCATTGGCCACGATTTTCCTCTCGAAAGGGAGGACAAGCCGGACGCTAAAGACGAGAGTCCGGAGGTGAAGGGTTTTCTTCCAATTTATTATGGCGACACAACCGATCCGAGCGCAGCGACCACCATCGAATTAAAGGCTGGAGAAGAATTTTCGGGCGCGGATATTACGGTGCGTCCGTCGGAAGTGCTGCGCGTGCGCGGGCGGGTGTTGAACGGAATTACCGGCGAGCCTTTGAAAGAGGCGCTAACGATGATCGAGCCGCTGGATCAGGCACTCGAAGGCAATCGAGCGGGAAAGATGTTTTTTGGAGTGAAGCGCGAGGACGGTGGTTATGTCGAGAGCAATTTGACGCCGGGGCGGTATGCGTTGATGGCGTTCACTGCGTCGCCTGTGGATCATCGCCAGTGGGGCGGGTCCCGCGAGATTGAATTGACGGACACGAGTTTGGATGGCGTGGACATTCGCGCTTATCCGGGGGAGGACATTCACGGGGTGCTGGAGATGGCGGACGGCGGGAAATTGCCGGGTCGCGATTTGAGAGTGATCCTATACGGGCGGATTCGCGTGCCGGTGCGGCCGTCGATTGGAGACGTGAAGGCTGACGGATCATTCGTGCTGAACGATGCTACGCCTGGGACATACGATGTGCAGGTGATGGGATTGCCGGAGAATTATTTTGTGAAATCGGCGCGAATGGGAACGGTGGATGTGCTGGAGAACGGAGTGAAGATTGGAGGCGGAGGATCGGGCGGGACGCTGGTGGTGAGATTGAGCGCAGCGGCGGCGGATTTGGAGGGCGGCGTCGAGGATGCGGATGGGAAAGCGGCTTGCAGCGGGGACGTGGTATTGATTCCGGAGGGCGCGCGGCGGATGCGCGAGAACGAGTATCCATCGGGGAAGATTGATTCGTCGGGGCACTTCGCTATTCATGGGATTGCGGCGGGGGATTATCGGGCGTTCGCGTGGGAAGACGAGTACTCGGTGGCGTACCGCGAGGCGGGAGTGATGGAAGCAATCGAGAAGCAGGGGACGCGCCTGCATTTGGAGGAGGGAGATAAGCGGACGATGAAATTGAATTTGATTCCGGCCGAGAGGAAGAATCCGTGAGGACATCGAAGCAGCGAATCGTGCGGATTGGACGCGCTGCTGCTCGAGTGGGGAGAATTTCAAATTTGAAATTTTGAGCCGAGAACCATCGAAACGATTTGGCCTGCGATTACGAGCAGGGCCGAGATGCGGGACGGTCTGAAGACCCTCCCCTACGACGACGGCGGCGAATTCGCTAGTAGCCTTGGGCTTTGCCGTTGCGGCGCGGGTCGGGGGCGCCTAGGCGCTCGCCGGTTTTTGGATCGATGGCGATTGCTTCTATTTGGCCGATTCGCACGGGCGGATTGAGGGTCGTACGCAGCATGAGCGATGGCTTCAGGACGTAGCCGCGCCGCTCGAGCTCTTTCGCCGTACTCTCCGGGAAATTCTGCTCGATCAATAATTCATCGGGGATCCATTGATGATGGAAGCGCGGGGCGTTGATGCTGGCCTGCGCGTCCATGCCGAAGCGCATCCAGTTGACGATGGAAAGAAGCGTGACGGAAATAATCGTGGGCCCGCCGGGGGAGCCGGTGACGAAGCTGAGGTTGCCATCGCAGAGAAGAATGCTTGGCGTCATCGAGCTGAGAGGGCGCTTGCCCGGGCCGATGGTGTTGGCTTCGGATTGCATCAGGCCGAACATGTTGGGTTCGCCGGGATGCGCGCTGAAATCATCCATTTCGTCATTCAAGAAATAGCCATCCGACGTGGTGACGGCCGAGCCGTACCAATCGTTCAGCGTGTAAGTATTCGAGACGGCATTGCCAGCGGCATCGACCACGGAGAAATGAGTGGTGTGTCCGGAGCGCTGGGCTTCGCGCCGCATCCAGGCTTCGGCTGCGTCGAAGGGTAGCGGGCGAGCCATCGCGGTGGCGGCCGGCGCGGCGGAATCGAAAGGCATCGGATTGCCGGCTTGAATCGCGCGGCTGGGCGTCGCTTTTTCCGGATCGATCGTGGCGCGAAGCTGCGCTGCGTAACGCGGATCCGTCAAAGCCCTGGACCGGGACGTGGGAAAAATCGGAGTCCGCGAGCCAGGCGGCGCGATCGGCGAAGGCGCGGCGCATCGCTTCGGCCATCCAGTGGACCGATTGCGCGTCATCCCAGTTTTTAAGCTCGATGGGGTCGAGAATGTTCAGCGCTTCGATCATGGCGATTCCGCCGGAACTTGGCGGGGGGCTGGTGATCAACTGCCATTCGTGGCCGCGATAATGATAGGTGGCGCGCAGCGGCTCGCGAATCTTGGGAGTATAAGCGGCGAGATCTTCGAGAGAGATGAGCCCGCCGTTGTTTTTCATGTCCTCGGCAAGATGATGGGCCGTTTCGCCGCGATAGAATTCGTCCGGTCCGTTTGAAGCGATGCGCTTGAGGGTCGCTGCCAATTCCGGTTGGCGGAAAAGTTCGCCGGTTTTGTACTCGGCGCCGCCCTTCAGAAAAATGCGCTTCGTTACTGCGAAGCGCGAGAGCTTCGCCGCATCGTCGTGCAGAGAATCTGTTAGTGCTGGCGGGGCCGGGAAGCCCTGCTCGGCCAGGCGAATCGCGGGCTGCATCACTTGCGCGAGCGGCAGGGTGCCGTAGGTTTTCAACGCGAGGGCCAGGCCCGCGACAGTTCCGGGCACGGCCACGGCACGGTAGCCGACGCGCGAATCGCCGGCATCGGATTTGCCGCCGCCCGCGGTGAACATGTTGCGGCTCGCAGCGCGCGGCGCCGTTTCGCGGTAATCAACAAATGCGGTCTGGCCGCTGGATTGGCGGATCAGCATGAAGCCGCCGCCGCCGATGTTTCCAGCTCCCGGCTCGACGACCGCGAGCGCGAAACCCACCGCGACTGCCGCGTCCACGGCGTTGCCGCCGCTCTTGAGAATTTCGACTCCCGCTTCATCGGCGAGCGCTTCATCACTGACGACCATGGCTTTCGCGCCACGAACCGGTGCTGTGGGCCACGGAGCTTGCTGCGCGAATTTGTGGCGGGCGTACAAGCCGCCGCAGACAATCGCGGCGGCCAGGGCCGAGAAAATAATTAGCGTGGCGCGGAGGATTTTTCGCTTCGTCATGATTTACGCGTGGAAGTATTCATGGCGTGGGTGGAAATTGCAAGGTGGGATGGAAGGGGCCGAACTGCGGGAGGGTCTGCCCTTCGGCGCGGGTAACGCGCCTCAGGATAAAACGACCCTCCCCTACACGGAAACGGCGCTACTGCGCTTTGTAGATGTCGGGGAATTGCTGGCGTAGATGATCTACTTTCGGGGCGTCGTTGATCATTATGTACGGATTGTCGGGGTGCTTGGTGGCGTAGTCCTGGTGATAGTCTTCGGCTGCGTAGAAGTTTGAGTTGGAATTTAGCTGCGTGACGATTGGGGACGTGAAGACCTTGGCTTGCGTGAGTTGATTGATGTAGGCCTGGGCAATCTTCTTTTGATTTTCGTTGGAGTAGAAAATCGCGGAGCGGTATTGCTTGCCGTAGTCGGGGCCCTGGCGATCTAGTTCCGTTGGATCGTGAGCTACGGAGAAAAAGACGCGCAGGATTTGGCCGAGCGTGATTTTGGAGGGATCATAAACAACTTTTACCGATTCGGCGTGGCCGGTGTCGCCGCTGCTGACGGTTTCGTAGTCGGCGGTTTGCTGTTGTGCCGCCTGCGTAGCCGGCGGTGGCGCTGGTTACGCCTTTCACGTGTTCGAAGACGGCTTGGATGCCCCAGAAGCAGCCGCCGGCGAGGACGATGGTTTGCTGGCTGGAGGTGGCGGCGAGCGAGTCGTCTAGGCTGGGGCTGGAAGCGTGGACGTGCCCGCTTGCGTGTGTTTGCCCGAGAATAAGAGGGCGAGAGCGGCTAAGAGAATTATGGATGCGGCTATGGTGGAGATTGTGCGAGTCATGATGTCCGTCCTTGGTGCGCCGATTTCATTTTTCAATCTAGTGACTACTTCCAAGCGAGGAAATTGCTCGACGGGCTAGCTTCGAGAGCTCCAGCGCTAAAGCGCAACGTGGAGACGCAGATTTTTCGGGGCGCTGAAGCGCTCTCCCCGCATGAATGCGCGGGCTCCCTCCAAAAACCTGACGGGCAGGCTCGCCAAAATGTACGGGCTTCCATCTACGCCGAGGCTATGGCGCGCAGGCCCGCCGGGCCTCGCCTCGGGGGAACAACATTGGAGCGAGGCGCGCTAGTCGCGTCCCCGAGTAGTTCAGTCGATTAGAGGCGCAAGAGGGGGAAAAGTTTCGCGTGACGGCGATTGGCGGCTGGGTGAATCATACGTTGGCGCGTGGATCTGGCGCGGATCGCCGCGACGATGCCGCAGTTGAGTTATTGACGGCGGGCGATGGGGGCGTATACGATGGCGGCGCGTTTGACGGGAGGAAGATGATGGCTAAGAGCAGATTGAAAAAGGTTGCGACGGCGATTGGCGCGGCGGTGGGCTCGGCGGACCGCAAGGCTCACCAGGTGGTGAAGGCCGGTGGGGTCGCGAAGAAGGAATTGGCGGCGATCTCGAAGCAGATTGATGCTTTGAAGAAGCAATTGATGAAGACTTCGAAGCGGATGCAGAAGGCGCTGAGTTAGGATTTCGCCCTTCGGAATTTGAGCCACGCGCGCTGCGTCGGCGGCGCGCGTTCCGGCCGGCCTCGTATCAATACCCGCGCGTTGGACTCTCCTTCGCGCGATCGAGTTCTGTCTCTGAACTCATCTCATAAATAATTTGCACGATCCCTTTTGCAATTGCTTCAGGGGCTAAACAGATTGTGTGAGAACAACGCCTCTCTTGTGGCTCTCCGCAGTTCCGCAACTCGTACGATATGTTTAGCCGCAAATTTCCGCTAGCCTATGGTGGGAAATTGCAAATGGATCCGGCGAGCGCAAAAAGAAAAACCACCGCGGCAAACGGTTCGGATCCCAGATTTCTAATCGATACACGAAAACGAACAGAAATCGCCGGAACTTATTGAAAATAAACGACGGAGACCATTTCTAACCGATACAAAATCGCACCCTTCAGAAGCCTCCTGAGGCTTTCGCGCGGCGTCGATGGCTTGCATTTCCTCGGGCCTTGCTCGGAGCGGGCGCAGCAAGCGGCGCCCCTACGAGAGAATACGGCAGGGCCGTGGCGCGCGCGGTGCTATTTCTGCGGCTTTAGGGCTGGGATGTAGAGGGCGGCTACTTCGTGGGCGATTTTGCCGGGGTCGGAATGGTCGGCGTCTAGATTGGTCAGGACGATTACGGAGAGATGATCATCCGGGTAGCGCGCGTAGTGGGCGGTAAAGCCTTGCCAGGCGCCGCCGTGTTCCAGCAGGCGATGGCCGTTGATCTCGGTGATGTCCCAGGCGAAACCGTAGGGATAATTTTTGCCGTTGTTGAGCGGCGCGGGTGTCCACATTTGCGCGTAGCTTGCGGGCTTGAGAATGGCGCCGGCGCTCAGCGCGGCGTCCCATTTGGCCATGTCGGCAGTCGTGGAATACAGGGCGCCATCGGCCAGCGTGTTCCAGTGCGGCGCGACCCAGTTTTGATTCTGGATTTCATCTTTCACCAGGAGATAGCCGGCGGAGCGGTTGGGGATGATTTCGGATTCGGAAATGACGCGAGTGGTGCTCATGCCGAGAGGCTTGAAGACGCGGGCGTCTAGAAATTCGCCATAGGATTGGCCGCTGACTTTGTGGATGAGGAAGCCGAGGATGGCGTAGCCGGTGTTGCTGTACTTCCATTTTTCGCCGGGCTTGAAATCGAAGGGCAGCGTCGTGAATCGCCGGAAGATTTCGTCGTCGCTGAGTTCGGCGTGCAGGGGGATGAGGCCGCCGGGGCGGACGTACGTGTCGTCTGTGTAATCGGCGAGGCCCGAGGTGTGGTTGAGGAGACGGCGGATGGTGATGTTTCTCCACGTGCGCGGCGCGGTGGGGAAATATTTCGCGATTGGGTCGTCGAGAGATAGCTTGCCATCTTCGGCGAGGAGGAGAACTGCGGTGGCGGTGAATTGCTTGCCGATCGAGCCCAACTGAAAAACGGTCTCTGGCTTGACGGGAACTTTTAGTTCGATATTGGCCAGGCCGTAGCCTTGCGATTTCACAAGTTTCGAGTCATGAACGACGGCCAGCGCGAGGCCGGGGATGTGCTGATCACGGAGCTGCGATTCGATGTAAGAATCTACGCCGGCGCCGGGCTCAGATTGTGCGCCGGAGATTTGGATTGCGGAGGCGGTGAACGAGACACTGAGAATTATGAAAAATAACACGACATGCCGTGAGCCGCGAGCGGGACCGTTCATACGCGGGCAATCTCTTACCACAGACGAGGACTGGGCGGCCCTGAAATCTTGGGAGCGATCCCGATGATGTGGCTTCTGCCGAACCTTCTTACGGAAGAGAGATGGTCATCGGTGATCTTCCGAGGCGTGAGCTTCGAGCGCGGTTACTAGCCAGGGGATGATCACTTGTTTGAAGATAGTGGGATCGGGCCAGACTTTTACTTGCCGGCTAAGATGGCGCCTTTGGGGTTGATCCAGGCGTCTTTGGGAGTGTCGCCGCTGTTGAGAAGCAAGTCGAGCGGCTTGTCGAACAAAGCTGGCAGCAGCGCCGGTCCCGGACACTAAATTTGCGCGCGTGGTATCGTTGCACAATCAGACCAGTGTTTTTTGCTGGTGTAGTGGAGTCAAGCCCATGTACGAAGAGATCAGGCCAACTCGAAGACGAGTTGAGAGATCGGAGTTTCCTCAGGATGCCTAATCTAGGCTTTGTTGGCCTGGGCGTGATGGGCAGTCAGATGGTGGCGCGGCTGCTCGAAAAAGGTCACAGCGTTACCGGATACAATCGCACGCGTGCGAAGGCGCAGTGGTTGATCGAGCGCGGGATGAAGTGGGCCGATTCTCCGCGTGCGGTTTGCGCGGCGGCGGACGTGACCTTTTCGATGGTGACGAACTCTACCGCGCTGGAAGCCATCATGGATGGAGCGGATGGAATTCTCGCGGCGCTCACTCCTGCAAAAATTCTCGTGGATATGAGCACCGTTAGTCCCGCGTTCAGCCGCGGGCTTGCGGCGCGCGTGCGCGAGAAGGGCGCCGATATGGTGGACGCGCCGGTGTCGGGAAGCGTGATCACTTTGCAGGGAAGGAAAGCTTTCGGTGATGGTGGGCGGGCGGCGCGAGACATTTGAGCGCGTCAAGCCATTGCTGCTGGATATCGGGCCGAAGGTGACTTACGTCGGCGACAACGGGCTGGCGCTGGCGATGAAGATCGCGACGAATTTGAGTCTTGCTGTGCAGATGCTGGCGTTTTCCGAAGGCGTTTTGCTCGCGGAGAAAAGCGGGATCGCGCGGGAAACGGCGGTGGACGTGCTGACGCACAGCGCGGTGGCATCGCCGATGATTCAGTATCGCGGGCCATTCGTGTTGCAGCAGCCCGACCCCGCTTGGTTCGACGTGAACATGATGCAGAAAGACATGAATTTGGCGCTCGAGATGGGCCGGCAACTCAATGTGCCGTTGCCGACGACTGCCGTCGCCAATGAATTTCTGACCGCCGCGCGAGGGATGGGCTTAGCCAAGAAAGATTTCGCAGTCATGTTTGATGTGTTAGCGCAGATGTCGGGCGTGTAAATGACGACGGCCGGCGAGTGCCCGCCAAACTTGTTTCTTCTTGTTAACCTTGCTGGTAATATGCGGCCACTTCGACGGCCGGGCGTGACTCGCGCTTCGCGGCGGTCAGAGCGCGTTGACGAAGGATTGCCTGCCTGGAGAGGAGCACATCAATGTCAGACGAAATCGTGATTCCCGGAATGAGCTTGCCGGAGGTGGTGAACGGCGCGGTCGGGCCGTCGGTCCCTTATTGCATGGGATATATGAATCCGGGCTCTAGCGGGCTTGGATATATATCGACGCTGAAGCTTTCCACGGGAATTGTGAGCATGAAGGGATTGGACGAAGGGACCGAAGGAATCGTCTCCTACGATCGCTGCGAGAAGAACGACGCGTACATCGGACAGATCAATATGCTGACGGCGTCGTCGTTCTGCGGCGTGAACGGAGCGGTGTGGGGCTATCATCTCGCCATCGCCGACGAGATCATGAATGGGTCGTTGAAGCCCATGTATTACCAGAGCGAGCCGGGTCGGAAGGCAGATTCCTGTTTATCCCGTTCAGCCGCTTTTGAACTGCGCGATGCGGCTGTTTGGAATTGATTTGCAGCGGCGATTTCCGCCCATGCCCGGAGCGCACGTAATTTGCGCGAACAAGAGCGCCACGAAGAAAGGGCCGACATGGGTGTGGGCCGCGTTGGCGCTGGCCATTGCCGAGGACCGCAATATCGCCGCGAATTTGTTCATCGAAGACTGCGATAGTTACGGCAATCAGAACACGACGCGAGAGCAGATGATTCAGCTTCTCGAGCAACGGCAGCGTAGCGTGACGCAGAGCATGATCATGTGCGGCGTGGACCAGAAGGTGCTCTACAGCAAAATTTTCAGCGGCTATGTATTTCAGTTTGCGCCCGCCGATCATGTGGGATGTGCGTTGACTTGCGCGCCCTATGTGCTGCTGGCGAAAAAGGCGATTCCGACCGGCGGCCCGGCCTCCATGCTGAACATGACGATTTCGCAATGGGAGAACGCGGTTGGATTGCCGCCGTTGCCGGAGCGGAGCAGGGGAGAGGACCAGTTCGCTACAGGCGCGTCGGCGGACTGACGAATCTTCAAGCGCGGCGCTTACTGCGGCAGGCCGACGCGTTTCGCCAGATCTTTGAAGCGCGGGTCGGCGCGCAAATTATCCAACTGCGGATCAACGGCGAGAAACATTAGATACCACGAACGCTCTTCGTAGGCCTTCTCGAGCTGCGCGATGGCGGCGTCGTTGTCGCCTAGCGCGGAATAAATCGTTGCGACGTTATATGGCGTGACGTGATCCGTCTCCGACATTTTCGCCAATTGATCCAGCACGCGGTGCGCATCGGCGGTGCGGCCGGCGAGCGCGTAGGCGCGGCCCAGCGAGGCAAGCGGCTCGGCTACGTGCGCTTCGATATCGCGGGCTTTCTGAATTTCCGCGATCGCCTTCGTCAGTTCGTTCTGCTGCTCGTAAACCCAGCCGAGCTCATCGTGCGCGACCCACAGATTCGGATCCAGATCGAGCGTGGTGCGGAGCTGATCCGCGGCTTGGTCATAGCGCCGCGCGAAATAGAAGCTTTGCCCGTATAGGAAATTGGATTCCGAAGAGAGCGGATCGAGCTTGCGGCCTTTCTCGCTTTCCACAATTCCCTCATCGAATTTCTTCTGCGAGAACAAATACCAGCCATAGAGGCTGTGCGTATCCGAATCGTTGGGATTGAGCTGGATGGCTCGCTGGAATTCCGTTCCGGCAGCCGTGAGATTGTAATCGTAGAAGAAATAGATGTCCGCCAAGATCGTGTGCGCGCTTCCGAGAGTGTCGTCGAGTTGAAGCGCTTTTTGCACGGCGTCTTTTGCGAGGGACATCGATTTTCGCGGCGGCGCGTACCAATCTTCGGCGATGGCGGCGTTGTAAGCGAAGCCTTGATAAGCCGTCGCATAATTTGGATCGAGCGCGATGGCCTGGCGGAAATATTCGCTGCCCTGCTCGAGCCCATCCTTCGAATACTTTTTCGTGTAGAAGAGGCCTTTGAGATAAAGCTGATAAGCCTCTGGATTCGTGGTGGAGCGCGTGGCCAGGCGTTCCTGTTCACTGCCGCTCAAGCGCAGTCGCAGCTTATCGGCAATCTCCTGTGAAATGCTGGCTTCGACGCCGAGCACATCGGTCATTTTCTGGTCGTAGTGTTCGCCCCAGAGTTGGTGGCCGTCGGAAGTATCCACGAGATCCGCTTCGATGCTCAGCGTGTCGCCCACCTTGTTTACTTTACCTTCCAGAATTGTGGCTACGTGCAGATCCTTTCCCACTTGGCGAGGATCGACTTGGCGGCCTTTGTATGTGAAGGTAGTGCCGGAAGCCATGACGCGCAGCCGGGGAATTTTGGTGAGGTTGTCGATCAGGCTTTGGGTGATGCCGTCGCTGAGATATTCGGTGTCGGGATCAGGATTGGCATTGACGAAAGGTAGAACTGCAATTGAATCGACGGGAGCGCCGCCTAGGAAATAAAAGTAACCGGCGACCGCCAAGATCGCGGCTAGACCGAGTAAAGCGGCGGCGACAAGCGGCCAGTTTCGCTTGATTGGCTCCGCCGCCGGCTGTGTCGCAGTCAGAGGCACCGCCGCATTTGCCGCTGTCACTGGACCCGTCGCCGCGGCAGGAGTTGTCGTCGAACTTGTGACTGGGCGCGCGGATGTTGAAGTGGTGCTGGTGCGGCCGGGCTCGATGTCGCGACGGAGCCGCCTCAAATCGGCGCGAAGTTCCGAGGCGTGCTGATAGCGCACCTCACGATCCTTCTCCAGCGCCTTGCCGATTATTTCTTCGAGCTTCGGCGGAATCGCGGAGTTTAGCTGTGAAGGCGGAACCGGCTCGAGACTCAGAATAGCGTTGAACACTACTGCCGAAGTCTTTCCCTCAAACGCGCGGCTCAAGGTGGCCATCTCGTAAAGCACCGCACCGAAACTGAACAGGTCACTGCGCGTATCGAGATCATCGCCGCGCGCCTGCTCGGGCGACATATAAACGACGGTGCCGATCGCCACGCCGGTATTCGTCGGCACTTCAACTCCGGCGGGCGAAACGTTCCAGGCGACAGTGGGGGCATCCGTTCCTGGCAGCGAGGGGGCGGCCTTGGCCAGACCGAAGTCGAGAATCTTCACGTGGCCGCGCTGCGTGAGAAAAATGTTTCCCGGCTTTATGTCCCGATGGATGATTCCTTTGGAGTGCGCGGCATCGAGCGCGTCCGCCACTTGAATCGCAACGTCGAGCAATTGGTTGATGGGAAGCGGGCCTTCAAGAATGCGTTGCGTCAGCGTCTTGCCCTCGAGGAGCTCCATGACGATAAAGTGCCGGCCGTTGTGCTCGGCGATCTCATGGATGGTGCAAATGTTCGGGTGGTTCAGAGCGGAAGTGGCGCGAGCTTCGCGCTGGAATCGCTCGAGAGCCTGCGGATCATTCTCCATGTCGGGCGGAAGAAATTTCAGCGCCACGTGGCGGCCGAGGACGAGATCCTCGGCTTCATAGACCACTCCCATTCCACCAGTGCCGAGCTTGTGAAGCACGCGGTAGTGAGAATGCGTATTGCCGATCATCGAGCCCAAGCCATCTTTGAGCGCGATGTTAGGATGTGGTTGCAAACAAGTCAACAAACGCGGGTTTCATCTGTTTCGCAAGTGAGTGGGGAACTGCACGAACGAGATGATCTGGGCGAATAGGAGATGGAGGGCCTGGGGAGAGCGAACTTCCGCCGAGCGACTCAAAAGCCGTCGCAGGAGAAGCTGGGCTAAGGCAAGCCCGGGCCCCGTATGCAAGTTGATGCGAATGCGAAGACGAAATCAGGCGCCCTTTGCTGCGGCTCGGGGCTTTTTTCTCCTCTCGATCTGCACGGTGCCTTTGAAATAGGCGCCCGGTTCGATCAGCACGCGCGGCGCGACAAGATCGGCCATCACCAAAGCGTTCCTCTTGATCTCAATGCGCTCGGAAGCCTGAAGATGGCCGTGAAGTTCGCCATAGACGATCACTTCGCGAGCGACCACTTCAGCGGTAGCCTTGGCGGTTTCCCCCACGATGAGCCTCTGGCATTTTAGGGAAATCGTGCCCTCGATAATGGCATCGAGGCGCAGATCGTCGCTGGCAGACGTCTCTCGCTTTGGGCTGCGATCGACTCTGGTTATTCCTGCCGGATACGAAGTCGTGTCGGCGGGATGATGCGGCGCTTCGATGGGCGAATCAATCGTGCCTGTGGAACTGAACGCGGGTGAAAACGAAAGTGTTGCGGGCTGTGTCTGCTTGCTCCACCACATAGACTCCTCCTTAAAGGGTCGATGGCGCAAGCGGACCGCCGAGAAATGTAGTCCTGCGGGCAAATTCGGGCAAGAGCGAATGAGGCCGAGTTGTCCGTTCGGACAACGGCTGAATGGTTGGACGGACGGGCGAGCTATTGCGACGCGGAGCTTGATTCGCGCAGGAGCACTACGTCGGCATCGGTGCGCCGGCTGATCACGCCGATGCTCTTGCCGTCGGGCGACCACTCAATGCGGGAGATTTGATCGGTCTTGAAATTCGTGAGCTGACGGCCGCGGGTACCGTCCAGCGGCTGAAGCCACAGGTTATCCACGCCGTTCTGGGTGATCGTATATACGAATGCTTTTCCGTCGGGCGTAAATCTCGGGGAATCCGCGATGGCTGGATGAGCATCGAGCATGCGAATCTGCGGCTGCTCTCCGGCGTCGAGTGGAATCACTGCGATCTTATGGACGGAGTTTATCTCGCCGAGCTCTATGAGAATCGCCAACGACTTCCCATCCGGCGAAAAGTCAAGGTAGTGACCCAAGAAAAAAGCGTGGGGAATCGCCGTTCCGGGAACGTCCTCGGGGGGCCCACCATCTATGGGCACACGTTTGATGCGGTTAGCGTCTCCGTCGAGGAAATACGCCCACTTCGAGTCTCGAGAACATCCCGAGCGGAAGTCGTTTTGACCAGTGGAGAGCTGCTTTAGGTTGGTGCCATCGGAGTTGATCCGCCAGACCCGAGTCGCCTTACCGCCTCCCTGGCCAATCAAGACCAGAACCACAGTGCGCCCGTCCGGGCACGCCGAGACAGAAAGGAATGAAGCATTATTGAGCAGCGTGGTCTTGTTACTTCCATCTAAAGATTCGTGCGCGAGATGATTATCCTCAGCAAGATAGACACCATCATTTCCGGCCCAACTGAACCCCAAGGATGCTTTCTGTTGTTGCGGCATGACCGGATTGGGTGAATTCTCTCCCGTTCCATCGGCCGGAACGGCATAGAAAGAAAACAATCGCTTTACCTGAATCGTTGTAAGCGTCTTCGCATCTGCCGAGAGTGTCAACGATTCGTAGCTATTTGTGTCCTTGGTGATCGTATGGAAATCGCCGCTCGGGTAGGAAACAAATCCGATTTGGTTGTGGTTCAGACCCGCGCTCAGATCTTGATACTGAACGAGAATGCCGCGGCCATCGGGGAGCCACACGGACTTGTTAAATACAAAAGTCTGAGGGGTCGCAAGGTCCTGTGCTTTTCCCGCGGCCAGATCCATCACCTGAATTGGGCCCGGGGTCGAATTGCCATTTGCCAAGACGATTCGCTTGCCATCCGGCGACCAAGCAACGAAGAAGCTCTCGGAACCCACGGGCCCCCCGGCGATCATTTTTTCATCGGTGCCATCAGTGTTGGCCACCAGAAGCTGGAACTTGCCGACCTCGGGATCATTCCCGCGCTCATAGGCGATGTGCTTTCCATCCGGAGAAAACCCGGCGTTCGAGTCAATGTCGTGGACAATGATTTGTGGCGTGCCACCGAGGGCCGGCGCGCGATAGAGGTCCCACGCGTCCTGTGCTGAAGTTCGCGCCTTGCGAAAATGGAAATAGTTGCCGTCCGGGGAAAACTCGAAATCCCTGTAAAACGCTTCTGTAGGGGCGATGATTTGCGTGTCGCTGTTCGTGGGGACGTGGCGCAGCCAGATGCTGGCTTTTCCGGAGTTATCGAGTTCGCTCAAGATATATTTCCCGTCGGGCGAGATGGCTGCGAGCTGTGACTTGGCGTTGTCGGTGATTTGCGTGATGGTGTAATTCTGGAACGGAATCGCCGATTTGCCGCCACCGAGCATGGAGTACACGCCGTAACCCGCCGCAGCCAGCACGATCAGCCCAACCACGAGTCCTGCCGTCAGCCCCAATTTGTGGCGCTTCGCCGCTTCGACTACCGAACTGCCGGACGGATGCCCTGATTCTGTTTGCGGCACTCTTGGCGCGGAAATTCCCGAAGCGCCGGATGAGGAGAGCGCCGATTGCGAGGCCGAAGAACCAGCCATCGAGCCGCTGAATCCGGCTGAAGCCGCGTCGCGCTTCACGCGCTGCAAATCCGTGCGCAGGTCGGCGGCGTGCTGATAGCGCAATTGCGGATCTTTCTCGAGAGCCTTCTCGATAATTTCTTCCATTTTCGGTGGCACGTCGGGATTCAGCCGAACGGCCGGCACCGGCGCGCGGCCCAGGATGGCTTCGAAAATTACGGCGGTGCTCTCGCCGCGGAAGGGCAACGTGCCCGTGGCCATTTCGTAGAGCACGGTGCCGAACGAGAAAATGTCGGAGCGGGCGTCCAGCGCGCGAGCGCGCGCCTGCTCCGGGGACATATATGCGACCGTGCCAATCGCGCTGCCGGGATTGGTGAGATGCTCGGAATCGAGCTGCGGAGCGTCTTGCGTTGCTGATAGCTGTTGCCCGGACGATGGCGCTATGGATTTCGCCAGGCCGAAATCGAGAATCTTCACCGGGTCCGCGCTTGGTGATGAAAATATTCGCGGGCTTGATATCTCGATGGACGATGCCCTCGGTGTGCGCCGCATCGAGCGCATCCGCGATCTGAATTCCGATATCGACGATCTGATCGAGCGGCAGCGGCCTGCCGGCAATGCGATGCTTCAGCGTCATCCCATCCAGGAACTCCATGGCGATGAACCACTGGCCATCGCGTTCATCGATCTCATGAATGGTGCAAATGTTCGGGTGATTCAGCGCCGAGGCAGCCTGCGCCTCGCGCTCGAAGCGAGCGAGCGACTGCGGATCCTTGGCCACCGCATCCGGAAGGAATTTCAACGCGACGAAGCGATGCAGCTTCGTGTCCTCGGCCTTATAGACAATGCCCATACCACCGCCGCCAAGTTTTTCGACGATGCGGTAGTGCGATATGGTCTGGCCGATCATGTCAGGTAGCGCGTCCCGGCGGGCATATTAGGATGCGCGAGAATGCAAGTCAACGCGCGATAGTCAGGAACAACTGCGCGCCAGCACGAGAGCACAGTTCGCGGCAATCACTGGAGCCATGCGCATAGAAGTTTTCTGCTCCTTCAAGTAAGAAAGAATGCTAGGGTGAACTTAGCGGGGCATAATAGGGCGCGCTCGGAGGCAAGTCAACGCACGGAATAGCGATCGAAGCCCTCTCGAGCGGCGACAAGAAAGTGTGCTATCTAGGTTTCGACGCGGCATCTGATTTGCTTTGTGATTCAAACTCAAGCACCTTGTAAGCCTTGGGGCACCACGGAAAGGAGTTTCAATCTTTGGGCCGTCGCTGGCTTCTCGCCGCCCTTCTGTTTGTGGTTGTACTGATTTCTCCCCTCTCCGCCGCTGATTCCACTGGCACCATAACTGGCACCGTTACCGATCCCCGCGAGGCCGTTGTGCCAAAGGCCCACATTAGGGTCCGCAACGAAGAGACCAACTTCATCCGCGACACGCAAACCAATGACGACGGCGACTACACCGTCGCGCTCCTGCCGCCCGGCCGCTACCAGGTGACCGTGGAAATGCAAGGTTTCCGAAAGGGCACAATCTCCGGCGTGATCGTGAACGTGGATCAAACGGTGCGCGTGGACTTTCCGCTGGTGATAGGCGTCGCGGTTGAGGAGGTTCAGGTCACTGCAACCCCTCCCATCGTCCAGACCGATACTTCGGCCTTGGGCCAGGTGATCAACGGGCGACAATTGCACGAGTTGCCGCTGAACGAGCGGCGTTTTCTGAATTTCGCTCTGCTTGTGCCCGGGGCTCAGGCACCCGCCGAGGGTTCCGAAAATTCCACGGAGGGCGGCGCTGTCAGCGTCAATGGCGCGCGCGAGCAGGCGAACGTGTTTCTGCTCGACGGCGTGGACAACAATGACCCGTACATCAATCAGTTTGCGGCGCTGGCTTCCGTCGAGGCCATCGAAGAATTCAAAGTCCAGTCCGGCGATTATTCCGCGGAATTCGGACGCAACAGCGGAGCGCAGGTAAACGTCATTCTGAAGAGCGGAACCAATTCCTTCCGCGGCGACCTCTTCGAATTTCTTCGCAACCGGAACATGGACGCCAAGAATTTCTTCGATTTCCCGAATTGCACGGCCTCTTCCGTTGCGGGTGAGTGCGGCGGAATCCCCGCGCTCTATCGCGATCAGTTTGGCGGCACGTTGGGCGGGCCGATCCAACACGACAAGGCGTTCTTCTTCGTCGCTTACGAAGGCTTGCGCTTGCGGCAGGCGAACACGCAGGAAGCGACCGTGCCCACGACCGCAGAGTGGGCGGAGGGCGGAGCCCTTGCGGACGAGCTATTTGGCTGCCCACTCAATCCCTCGTGCCAAATCGGCCAGAACGTATTCAATCTTTACCCGCAGTCCAATGTCGGCGGGACTGTGGGCACATCCAACACGTTCGTCTCCGCTCCCAACATTAACAACTCGGAGAACATGGTCACCGCCAAAGTGGACGTGCAGCCGGATTCTGCGGATCGAATCTCCGTACACTACTCATTATTCGACCAGAACCTTTTCAGCCCATTCGATCCGGTCAATTCCTTCACCAATCTTCCCGGCTACGGCAGCAACAACATGAACCGCGGACAGAATGCCGCACTGGGCTGGACGCGTGTCCTCCGGGCAAACATTCTTAATGAGTTTCACTTGGGCTATACCCGGATGCGAGCCGGATTCTTTCAGCAGAACGCGGGCACAGATGGAAATGCAGCCTTGGGGTTCCCTGACGTGCTGACGAACACCATTGATCTGGGATTCCCCAACATCTCCGTCGCCGGGTACTCGCCAATTGGCGAGCCGGTCCAATACCCGGAGGACCGCCACGACAGCACTCTTCATCTCTCCGACAACGTTGCGTGGACCTACGGTCAGAATCAGTTCAAGTTCGGCGGCGAATTCCGCTATGTGAGGATCGACGATTTCATCGACTTTGTTGCGCGAGGCGATTGGAACTTCCTGGGAGACACCGCATTCGGAATCTTGCAAGCCTTCGGCCAGTGCCCGGGCTCGGCTTGCCCTTCCATTTCGACATTGGCTGTCGCGCAGTTGCTCGCTGGAGTCCCGGATGCCGCCGCGGCAGTGAGCGGCAACACCGCCAACAGCCTGCGCGCCAAGAGCATGGGTTACTACATCCAGGACGATATCCACGTAGTGCCGCGCTTCCTGCTCAATGTTGGCATGCGATATGAATACAATGGCGCGCCGGTGGAAGCGCAAAATCATTTCAGCGTGCCCAATCTAACCCCGGCGTCGGCTACCTGCACTCCACAACCCAATTGCCAATACATCCTAGCCGGAACGAATGGAATTCCTCGCGGCGTCTACAAAGCCACGCGAACGGACTTCGCCCCGCGCATCGGCATTGCCTGGCGGCCCTTGAAATCAGAGCGCTGGGTGGTCCGCGCCGCGTACGGAGTTTTTTACGATAATCCGATTTCGCAAATCAGCATCTTTCCGCGCATCAATCCGCCTTTCTATAATCTCGGATTGTTCCAGCAAAATCCGGCCGTTTGCCCAGGTGGTTTGTGCACGGTCCAGGACATTCTCGATCAGCCGGGGACTTCGATTCAGGCCAACACCATCGCTCCCAATTTCCGCGATGCATACGTGCAGCAATGGAACACCAACCTTCAATATGAGTTGGGAGCCAATTGGATGTTTGACGTGGCTTACGTCGGCTCCAAAGGCACGAACCTATCTGACGTGCGCGATATCAATCAGCAATTTCAGTTCGCCCCCGATGGTTTCTTTTCCTCCATACTTTTTGTGGAATCGCAAGCCAACAGTTCCTACAACGCTCTGCAGGTTCGCTCGGAAAAGCGGATGAGCCACGGCATATCGTTTCTCGCGTCTTACACTTTCTCGAAATCGATCGACGATGTTTCAGCGGTTTTCGCGGGCAATAGCGGCTCCGGACTTCCCCAGAACTCGCAGGATCTCAGCGCGGAACGCGGACTGTCAGACTTCAACGCTGCGCAGCGGCTGGCCGTGAGCTTCGTTTACGATCTACCCCTGAACCGCTTCGCAGCAAATGGCTCCTGGTTCCGCAGGGCTCTGCTGGATAATTGGCAGGCGAGCGGAATTGTGACCGCGCAGTCGGGCAATCCTTTTACCGTGGTTCTTGGCGGCGGCACTTCTAGCGCCGCCTTGGCTTTCGGTAATCCAGCGCGGCCGGACGAAGTGGCGAATCCATTCATAGCCGGCAACGTGGCGGCCAATTCCGCCTGCATCGCTCCGGCCCAGGTCCGAACGCCAGAGAATTGGTTCAATCCTTGCGCCTTCGCACTCCCTGCTGGTCAATTTGGCTCGGAGGGCCGCAACACGCTAATCGGACCCGGCTATAAAGACCTCGATTTCTCGTTGGCCAAGAGCATCTCGCTTCGCAGCGAACGCCATCGCTTGCAACTGCGCGGCGACCTCTTCAATGTGTTCAACCATCCGAATTTCGACCTGCCGAATCACGTATTTTGCAGCGCGCTTACAAATGGCTCCATCCTCGGTAGTACGTCCTGTCCTTCGGCAAATTTTGGCGCCATTCTTTCGGAGAACTTCTACGGCAACCGGCCGCCCAGGCAGATTCAGTTGGGAATCAAGTACATGTTCTGAAGCGGCGGGCACACGCCGAGTTTGATAGGTCTCGCCCGGCTCTCTAATACATGATCGTTCGAGTCAGATGGTGCGGCCAATTGGTCGTGTGATAGTGCGTCCAGAGTCGCTCGTTTACCTGCGGGATGATCACCTGCTGGTCCGGCGGACGCACCTTGTTGATTTCTTCGCGCAGCAGAGCGGTGGCGTAAACGCTGTGCGCGCGGATTTCAACTTCCTGGGAGGAATCGCGCGGGATTAATTGATAGGAATTGATGGCGTGCTCGAGCGCCGGTGAGTAGCTGTTGATTCCTAGCAGTCGAAGCGCCGCCGGAACGATGTAATCGGGAAAAGTCGTCATCTTCGCGATATCGTTCAACTGCACCGGACCCGATTTTGGATAAGTCGCATAACAGAACCACAGCCCAAGCTGCGCCAGCTTATAAAACTTGATTTCATGGCCATCGTACGGGCTGACATCATTGAAGCGAGGAAATTCCTTGGCCATGCGCTCCACGAGCCCGTTTCCTCCGTCGTACAGCAGCGGCGGACACGATTTGATGAAATTGTGGAAGCGTCCATCGTACTTTTCGGAAAGCACCGAACCAATCTGGTGCAGCACTTCCAATTTCTCGTCGAGCATGGGCATTTCAATATTGCCGGCAAAGATTTTGTCGAGCTCGGCGCGTGTCAACTTCGCGAGGAATTTGCCGTCGAGCATGGGAACACCGTTATTCAACGCTCGATTTAGGCAGGCGAACATGGCGTCCGAGTCCGACCAATGTTGCCCGTCGTAGTCCACTTGAAATTTGGCATGCGTACTGAAGTCAGTAAAAGCCGTGTCAATTGAATTGGCCACCAGCATCAGGTCAATCACGTCGTTCGGATCGGTCAGTTTCACCCCGCTCGCCACCGCATACACCGGCATGGGCAGTTCTTCGTAACCCATCCATCCGGCGACTTCCACGATCTTGTCGACGTGGGTGAAAACGTCGCGCGAGTTTTCGATCGCCGGGCGAAGACTTTCGAGAACCGGGCTGCCGATTGGCTTCGGCCAGCGAAGGGAGGCGGCATCATCGCGGTGAGCGACAGACCGAACGACTGCGGGAATTCCACGCGCCGGCGCAACAAGACTTAACGAAGAAATGACTCTCAGAAAATCACGTCTGCCGTTCATCGTGCCCCCAGCTCGGAACTCAACGGGTGATCGTGCGTGTCAAACGGCGCGGCCAGAAAGTCGCGCGGCGATGGAGCCAAACGCCCGCGTCAGGTTACGTATCGCGCACTAAACGGCGGCGCTTCGCTCGCAATTACTTTAATTTCGCGTACTCGCCTTTGGCTTGCTGCAGGAGCGGAACGTCCGGGTCGGCGTCTTTCCACATCGCGAAGAAATCCTGATACGCCGCGCGCGCCTTCTCTTTGTCACCCGCGGCCGTGAAGGCTCGTGCCAGCCCAAGCTGTGCGAAGGATACGAACGGATCCTGCGGGTTCGCATTCTTCAGATTCAGGATTCTTTGAAATTCCTGGACGGCATCCGCGCCGCGGCCGGCCATCAACAGAGCGCTGGCGCGAGTGTAGAGCGACTCGCTATTGTTGCGATCATAGGGCTCGGCAGATTTCATTAACTCGACGGCTTTATCGCCGTGAGCCTGGTTCATTTCGAGATCCGCCCGGATCATCGGCCCATTTACGGACTGGATGACGGTATCCAAGGGGCGTTGTTTCGTAGCTTGCTCAACAAGTTGCCTTGCCTTGGCGTCCATGCCGGAGCGAGCATAAATATCGGCCACACTCATTTCATTCGTCGGCGTCTGCGACTGCTTGATCGCCGCGTCGGCGCCGCTGCTCGCCGCTGACCGGTTCCCGGTAATGGCTTGAAGCAGAGCCGCGGTTTCAAGCTCGTTAAGTGCGTTCTCTTTGAGGTCGAGGCGCGTTTCCTTGTCTTGGACCTCTTCAAATATCTCCGTGGCTCGCCGCATTTGTCCGTGGGCGGCGGCTAAGTTGGCATCGCGGTCGAGAACGGTGAGCTCACCTTGCGGATCCACTTTTTCCAGATCATCTTCTTTGACCGCGGTTGCCAGGTCGCCTTCCGCTAGAGCCAAGATCGCATAGCCATCATGGATGAATACGCCTCCAAGATTGCGTTGTGATGCGGCGTTCAAAATAGCCTTCGCTTCATCCAGTCGGTTCAAAGCCCGATAGGCATTCGACGCATTCTGGTACCCGAGAAACTGCTCCGGAGCCAAGCGCACCGTTTCGAGGCTTTCCGCCAGCGATTTGTCAAAATCTCCGAGGTTGAAGTGCAAGGCCCCCGGGTTGATCCAGGCGCGCAAGTCCCGCGGATAGCTCTTCTGATATCGCTCGTAAGTCTCCAGGGCTTTGTCGATCTGATTCGTTTGTTGGTAATAGAAGCTCGAGATGGCAAGGTCTTCGCGCTCGCTGGCGCGATCCTTCAAGTCGAAAGCTTTCTGGGCATACTCCAGCGAAGTTTCTGCCGACCCCATATTGTTGGCAGTCACCGCCGCGCCTCTGTAGGCCATCGCGAAATTGGGATCCAACTGGATCGCGCGCTTGAAGAAGGGCGCGGCTCCCAGATTATTTCCACTGGACACTTCTGCCGAACCATCCGAGAACGCCTTCAGAGCTTCGAGCGAAGACGTCGTCGCCTGTTCCAGAGGCTTATCGAATTTCTGAATCGAGGTGAGCGACTCGCCCAACTTTTCGCGCAGATTCGAACTGGCCTTGCCTAGCGCGTCGAGAACTTGTTCTTTGCTGCCGGCCTGCGCCTGCTCCTGCGCGAGTGAATCGCCGTTGGCGGCATTGACGGCTTCGAGCGTGACAACGTATTGACTGCCGAGGCCCGCAATCGATCCGTGGACCATCGCCTTGATGTTGTCGCGCTGGCAAATTTCGCGCCCGATATCGGGCGTAACCCGAGTCGCGGGCGGGCGTCCCATCAGTTTCAGTGTTCGATCCACTTCCTGCTGCGACACAAGATTCAGGAATGGCGACTGCGTCAGGCTCACTTGCAGCGCCGTCTTCAGCGTTCCATCGAAAACCGGGTCGCCTGTCGTGTTGGTGAAATCGGTCAAGAGGATCGAATCTTTTTCGGTCAGCTTCGGCGCGCGATGGAGAAAGAAATACGACCCGGCCAAAGCAAGGAGCGCGATAATCGCCGCGCCCACCCCAACAATCTTCCACGGAATTGCCTTCTTCGCCGACGCCGCAGCCGCCGCAAACACTGCCGATGATTCCGCCGCAGCCGGCGACGAAACCGGAACACGCGTGCTACCGGACCCTGCGGCAATCGGGGTGATCGAGGGAGCACTCGGCGTGGATGTCTGTTCCACAGCGATCCGGCCGGAACCGGGTCTCGATTCTACTTGCGGCTCTGCCGCGGGAACCGCCCGGCTGCTTGATTCGACGTCTCGCTTGAGGCGCTGGAGTTCCGCGCGCATATCGGCCGCATGCTGGAAACGCAGATTGCGATCTTTCTCCAGAGCTCTGTTGATGATGTGTTCGAGTTCCGCGGGCAAATCGGGATTCAGACGCACCGCCGCAACTGGAACGCGATTGAGAATAGCGTCGATGATCACGCCGGAAGTTTCGCCGCGAAATGGCACGCTCCCGGTAGCCATCTCGTAGATCACCGCACCGAAGCTGAACAGGTCGGTGCGCGCATCGAGTTCCTTGCCGCGCACCTGCTCGGGGGACATATACGCAACCGTTCCAACGGCCGTTCCGGGACTCGTGAGTTGCTCTTCGCTTACCCCGCCAATTGCATTCGTGGCAAGAGTCGCTTGCGACGCTCCGGATTCCGGCCGCGTTTGCTTCGCCAGCCCAAAATCGAGAATCTTCGCGTGCCCGCGCTTGGTGATAAAAATGTTGGCTGGCTTGATGTCTCGATGAACGATGCCCTCAGCGTGGGCGGCATCAAGAGCGTCGGCGATCTCGATAGCCAGTAACAGCAGCGTTTCCATGTCCAGCGGCTTGCCCGCGATCCGGTGCTTCAGCGTCACGCCATCCAGGAACTCCATCGCGATGAACGGTTGACCATCGTGCTGGCTGATTTCGAAGACCATGCAGATATTTGGATGGCTGAGCGCCGAGGCCGCCTGCGCTTCGCGCTGGAATCGGGACAGTGCTTGGGAATCTTTGGTCAGGTCATCCGGCAGAAACTTCAGAGCGACAAAACGGTGAAGCGTAGTGTCCTCGGCTTTGTACACCACGCCCATCCCGCCGCCGCCCAGTTTCTCGACGATGCGGTAGTGCGAAATCGTTCGTCCGGCGAGCGGAGAAGAATCAGGCATGGACGCGAATATTATGCTGCGCTCTGAGACAAGTCAACGCGTCGAACTCCAAACGCAAAAACGGGCTGGTTCGAATCGAACTCCCGGCACGCTGCGTGGCCTCCCGAAATCACTCGACTAGATCGGCCGGTTTAGCGGGCTCGGAAGGTTTCCCGGCTTTAATCGTAGCCAGCGCTGCATCCACGCGCTTCTTGAAGTCACCCTGGTCGTTGTGCGAAAGTCCGCTATACATCGACACAACACTCATCTCGCACGCGGTACCATTCGGCGCCAAGCTGACGTGGTTCTTGCCCTGGTTGACCGCTCCGATAACGGACCAATGAATGGAGTGTTTCACATTGTACTCAGCAGTCATTTTGTCGTCGTCACTCTGCACGTCCTTGTAGTTGTCCGGATTGGCAAGGGCGACTTTGACCGCGCCCCACAACTCGCTGCAAGGAACGGGATAGGTAGTCTTGTAAGTCTTGTCGCCGGCACCGAACGCCGGCAGAACAACAGCAAGCGACATTAGCGCGACAACTGCAAATCTCATCTTCGTCATGGCATGTTCCTCATACGGCGGTGCTTCTCAGAATGCCAAAATCGGGCAGAACTCCCCGTTTTCCTGATAACTCAAGCATAGCTCCTCAAATCATTTCGTCAGTGCTCCAGGTCACATGAGCCGGTGACCACCGTGCGTACCGTCTCGAAAATACCAGTACCCGGGAGTCCTGCTCGACGGGCGGACGCAGTCGCGATCTCGCTGGGACCTGCACTGCTGCCAAATTCGTTGTGCCGGCAGCTGGAGGAGCATAGGATAAAGAAGCCGGGGGCTTAAATCGGAACCCCCGCCCGTTCGTGCGCGGCGGCACCGTATCAATTGAGAGGAGCAACATTATGGCCTGGTCACAGCCTAAAAATCGCGCCGCTGTATCTGCAGCCAAGCTCCTGGTCAGCTCAACGATTGCCGTGATTCTTTGTGCCGGCTCGTTGACCGCCGCACAGGTGAACTATGCTCACCCGAGCAAACCCAAAGAACCTTCGACGGCGACCACGCAAACTTCCATAGCCAACACCGATCCGTCGCGCACGACAGAGAGCCACGACACGTCCGGCAATCGGAGTGTGGATACACAGAAGGTGGAGGTGCGCGACGCAAATGGCGGATATCTGCCCGATCACGAAACTGAAAAAGAGACGATCCACGTAAATGCCACCACCACCCGCACAGTGGAGCGCACGTACCGGTGGGATGCGAATGGACAAAGGAATCTGGTGCAGGTAACGGAAGAAGAAGCGCGAAACTCGGCAAGCGGCGATGGACACTTGGTTCGAACGATCTCAAGTTCTGATTTGGACGGGAATCTTCAGGTTACGCAACGTGAGGTCGCGGACACACGAAAGACAAGCCCGGACGCGCAGGAGACGAAAACCACGTTTTACATTCTGGACGGCAACGGCGGCTTGAGTCCGTCGCTGCAGACGCAGGAGATTCAAAAACGCAGCGCCGACAACACCGTCGCTGTGAAGACGTCAATGCTCTGGCAGAATTCCAGCGGCCATTGGGAAGTGGGCGAAGTAAAAGAAAGCACGATCAAGGAAGTCGGCAAGAATCGCACCAGCGAGGAGCGCATCTCGCGCTCCGATTCCGAGGGCCGGCTTTCGGAGGTTTCGCGAACGGTGAGCAAAGAGACGGAAAATGCCGCCGGAGAAAAAAACAATACCGTCGAAACATATTCTACGTATGTTCCTGGACTAGCTCCCGACGGCAGCCTGCATCTGAACCGGCGTGTGACGACCGTTCAGAATTTTGATTCGGGCGGAAAAGCAACCGAGCAGCAGGTCGAGCTACCAAAACCGGGTGACCCAATCGGGGGTCTACAAGTAACCGCAAGAACTAAATATACCGTGCAGTATGGTGGCTCGGTTGCGCAGCGGACAAAGACACTTCAAGTGCGTGACGTCAACGGCACTTTAGATGTCGTCTCTGCCGAGACGCGAAAATCCGACGAGGTTCCCGCCACGCAGGCACAAACCGCACCTTCAGAAAAACCCAAATAGCAATGCGTTTGACTCAGAGGCCCGGATTTCCGCTCTGAGTCTCGATGGGCCAAGAAAAACAGAAACCTACCCGCAAAATTAGGATTCCTGAATATCTGGGCCGATTTCGATCTAAAATCACTCTCAGCGCGTGTAATTAGCAACGTTTGCGATCAGAAGGCCCCCGTCCTCATTCGCATCGCAGGGCGACTGTCGGCTCAATTCTGGTCGCGCGTCGCGCGGGAATATAGCAGGCGGCGAGTGTGACGGCAGCGAGCAGCGCTGCAACGGTGGCAAACGTCAGGGGGTCCATTGCGCTGACGCCATACAACTGACTCGTCAGGAAACGGGTCAGTACGAGTGAAAGGGCCGTGCCAGCCGCCAAGCCCATGAGCACTAGTCGGAAGCCCTGTCGAAGCACTAGCGTGAAAATCTGTCTTTTGTCAGCCCCCAATGCCATGCGGATGCCGATCTCGCGTGTGCGTTGGCGTGTAGAGTAAGCAACCACGCCATAGATTCCTACAGCAGCCAGCAGCAGCGCGAGCAAACCAAACGAGCTCGCGAAAGTCGCAGCCACCCGCTGAAAGATACTCCCTAGCCGCATGGTGACTGTCAGAGGGTGCACGTTGAACAAGGGCAAATCCGGATTCAGTTCGTGTACAGCTCGTTCGACCGGAAAGGCCATACTCTGGGGATCGCCGGAAACTCGCAAGTGAATGGTGGTGTCCTGCGTCGAGTAATACGACTGATACATCGGCAAATAGACGACCGGTTCGGACGGGTAGGTCAGGAGGCGGTATTTGGCGTTACGCGCCAAGCCCACGACTGTGAACCACTCACCGTCGTTCACTCTCTTGCCGATCGCATCTTGGCCGGGCCAGTAGCGGTCCGCCAGCGCCTGATTAACAATGGCCACACGCTGCGAACCCTCCGCATCGGCGTCAGTGAAATCTCGCCCGGAGATCAGACTGGTCCGTAGAGTATGGAAATAATCCGGACCAACAGACACGCGACTAATTTCCATCGATTCGGTGGGCTGTGGCACATACCCTTCCAGCTCGACGAAGTCGCTATGGATGCTGAAGCTGAGAGGCGAGAAATCGGCCAGAGTCACAGCCTCGACGCCGGGCAACCCCGCAAGCTTCGCAAGAACCTGCCGGTCGAAGGCGACACCACTGGCCCGCGAGTAACCGGCGGGCGAAAGCTCATAGGAAGCAAGCAGCACGTGGTCAGGATCGAAGCCTGCGTCCGCCTGTTGCGCCCGCTGCAAACTACGCGTGAATAGCCCCGCGCAGACCAGCAGCAGGAGCGACAGGGCGATCTGAGCCACGACGAGGCTACTCGAAAGGCGACTCTTCTGCAGGCCGACGGACACGCTGCCTGCTTCCTCCTTCAAGACTGCCTGCAGCGGCACGCTGGTAGAACGCATCGCCGGCAGTATGCCGAAGATCAGCGCGGTGAGAATCGAGACCGTCGTGGTGGCCAGCAGCACGCGCACATCGACGTGCGCATCGTGAGTCAGGGGAAGAGTAGTTGGAGGAAATAACACGGCCAAGCTCCGGGCCGTCCAAACGGTAATCAAGACGGCGACGACACCTCCCGCCAAGCCAAGCGCGAGACTTTCGACCAGGAGTTGGCGCACCAGTTGCCATCGCGTGGCCCCGATCGACAAACGAATCGCAATCTCGCGACGCCGCGCCACGGATCGCACGAGCAACAGATTCCCCACGTTCGCACAGGCCAGCAACAGCAAGGCAGCGGCAAGACCCAGCAGCATGGGCAGCATTTTGGATAGGTAAACGTTCACGCCGAAAGGCGAACGCCAGAGCGGATCAAGTGTGATTTGATTCGGACTGCCGCTATGCGCCTCAGGGTAGCGCTCCACAATTTGCTGCATCAGGAGGTTTAGTTCGGCCTTTGCCTGATTGTCCGTGACACCGGGGCGCAATTTTCCGAGAACCTGAAGCCAGAAGTTGCCGCGATCGTCGGGCCGGTTCGAACCCCAGACGGGCTGGTCCATCATCAGCGGGATCCAAACGTCCGTACGCAGCCCCGTCTTGCAGCCATGAAATTCCCGCGTCGTGACTCCGATGATCGTGTACGGATGCTGATTGATCTGAATCGTCTTGCCGATGACCAGAGGATCCTGGCCGAAATGGGTCTGCCACAGGGCATAGCCGATCACTGCCACTGGCGCGCCGAAGCCGCGCCGTTCTTCAGCGGGCAGGAAGCCGCGCCCAAGGATCAAAGGCACGCCCAATAAGTCGAAATAATTCGCGGAGGTCAAGGCGCCATAAATGCGCTCCGGCTTGCCAGCCCCCGTAAGCGACATGAAGTCATCGTGGTAGGCCAGCAGCCCAGCGAAACTCTGGTTACGATCGCGCAAGTCCTGATAATCAAGGTAGGAGAAAGGCGGGCTGGGGTGATCGCTGCGCTCGCCGCGCATTACGCTGACGAGATTGGAGGTGTGCGTCAGCCCGGGAATGGGGTTCAGCAAGGTCGCGCTGATCCAACTGAAGATCGTGCTGTTCGCCGCGATGCCCAGCGCCAGGGTGAGCACCGCCACGATCGCGAAGCCGGGAGACTTCGCGAGCATTCGAAGGGCGTAACGGACGTCGCGAATCAAATGACTCACTCTCAGTGGAAGTCAGGTCCCTGATTGCATCCACCAACCGTATACAGCCAGACCAGGCTCATGGTCAGTGACCCGAATCACATCGAGGCTGTCGCGCGAATTTCAGCCAAGGCGAAATCGAAAAGCGAACGAGCTTGCTTCGGTGCAACGCGGTACGCGTCAAGGCCGCGGGAGTGGTGGGCCTGGGGAGAGTCGAACTCCCGACACGCGGTTTAGGAAACCGCTGCTCTATCCGTCTGAGCTACAGGCCCGCTCGCGAACGATGAGCATAGAGTAGCACAGCGAATTCGCCGGATGGCGATCGGCGTCGCGGCTTTGCGCAACCTCCGGAGTCGCGGCGTGGTTTTCGCGTGAGCGTCGCTGTCCGCGCTGTCTTGCGGGCTAGAGTTGCCGCCCTCGCTTTTGTTCTGGCGACGATCACCACTTGATTTCCCTTGAAACGATAGCTGTTGTTGCTCACTAGCTCAGCGGCCGGATGCAGCGGCTTTGGCTTGATCGGCGCGAACGACTGGCACATCGACCGCGTGTTCCGCTAGGAACCAGACTTGCAACTCGTTGGTGCGGATCACGTCGCTGACAAGCAAATCGTTGGTGCCGTCATCTCCTGCATCGCTGGCTTCCTTGGCCATGGTGCGGGCTTCTTTCAGCACGATTTCGTGGGCTTCGAGAAGACGGGAAATCTGCACGGGGACTTCTTCACGGCCGCGGGGAGGCCGCGGAATGAGTGTGGTTTCGGCGACGTCCGCGGCCATGGCGAGACTGATTGCGCCGAGGCTTTGAATTCGCTCGGCGATGGTGTCCACCAATTCGTTCTGCTCGCCGTAATGTTTGTCGAAGAGCAGATGAAGTTGATAGAAGGTATGCCCGGCGACTTGCCAATGATGCTTCTTGTAGAGATCGCGAAGAGTGATGGTATCGGCGAGGATTTGATTCAAATTTTCGGCGCTCTGTGCACAAACTTTTTCGTCCAGCGCGATGGGAAGCTTCACGACTTTTCCGTAGGGCTGAATTTCCCTGGCAGTTTGGTGCTGGAGCGGCTCGGCGCGCTGGGACCCGGCCTCCAACTGCTTGTAACTTGGACTGCGCTTATCGGCTTTCGATGTCATCTGTGTCACCTCTCGCGAGATTGGATGCGCGGATGCGTTTGGCCGTTTCAATCGAAATTGTGAACGTCCGTTGAATCCGGCGGCTGGCGTTATCCGGCGATTGGCGGCAACGACTTCAACAACGTGCTGGCGCCATTCCAGAAGATTTGCACGCCAATGCATACCAGCAAAAAGGAATAGAGCCGCAGAATCACTTTCATACCACCTGGGCCAACCGCCGCTGCGATGCGGTCGGCAAAGCCGTAACACAGGTAAATGCTGAGGGCGATGATGGCCGAGCCGATGAGAGCCGAGAGAATGGCCAGCAGATTTGGGCCGAAGTGGCGCGGTTCGTTGGCGCCGAGAGTGATGGCAACGGAGATTGAGCCCGGACCGACGGTGAGCGGCAACGTCAGCGGGTAGAAAGCATCGCTGAACGTCTCGGTGCCGCATTCGTCGCGGCGGACGGAGCGGCGCTCATCCTCATCTTTCTGCAGCAACATCGCCCAGCCCGTCGAAATCACCAGCAGCCCGCCGCCGACCTGCACCACCGGAAGCGAAATTCCGAAAAATGAGAGCACGTGTGTGCCGATGGCGAACGATGCGACTAAGAGGACGAAGCTGTTCAATGCCACGCGCCAGGCCAGAAGTTTTCTGGATTGCCGGGTGAAATCCGCGGTCAACGAAAGGAAGACCGGGCTGCCTCCGAGCGGATTCACGATGGGGAAGAGAGCGCTGACGATGAGAAGAATGCTTTTTAAGGTCTCAGCCACGACGATGGTCTCCGGGGAACTTGCAGCGGATGGGATTTACGCCGAGCCTTCCGTTTCGCGGCCATTTTCGCGAAAAATGTGAAGTCATGGACCGCGGCAGCGAGCGGATTTTTTGACAAAAGGCGCGAGATATGGCGGCGGATTTCATGATTTCTAACCGAAACGTCCGGACGAATAGAATCACCCGTAAGTGCAAGAAAACAAAGGACGGAGGTCATTTCTACTCGAGACAGATTTGATATTCCCCGGGAGCCGGATTTTGGCCTTCAGGCCCCTTGGCGGCTGTGCGTTCGTGAGCAGCGCCCGCGGATTCGGAGCAGGCATTTCGAAGGATGGCGTGGACCGGCCGGTCGCGGCGATTGTCTTTCGCGATGGCGAGTTTGCGTGTGGGCTCGGTCCATTTGCCGGGATCGCCAAGGTGGCTGTAAGCGTGGACGGCGCGGACAGAGGCTTCAAGATTCAGCGGAGTAGGAGCACGGCCGTCGAGGATGTGGTCGAGTGCGCCGCGGAGGTCGCAGGAGCGTGCGGCGTAGAGACCGGTGGCGCGGGCGTGGCGATAGAGGAGCGAGCGGTGTCGAATGTTGTATTTGCGGACGATGTCGAAAGGATGTTTCCAGTGGACGAAATCGAAATCGATTTGATTTCGATGAGGATGGTGGCAGACGACGCATCGGCGAGAGTGGCGGCGGAGGTCCGGGGAGGGAGCGCGAGGGTTTGAAGCGCGTTTGTTTTTGGCGGTCATGTGGTTCACCTCTTTCATGGATAGCATTGGAGGGACAAGGAGTGCAAGGGGCGGGGCGTGTGGAATGGGGGGAAGAGAAGAAGGGGAAATTTCAAATGAAGTCATCTCATAAATAAATTACATGGCCGATCCGAGTTTCCTCAGGGGCTAAAGCCCTTGATTCTGGGGGCGATCTAATGTCGGAGCTAAAGCTCCGACCCCCTAATGAGTATTTATGGGATGGGTTCATTTCAGATTTGAAATCGGTTTGTTGGCATAGTGCCCGTTCACGAGATCGATGGAACGTGGAAGGACTCGGATCGGCGCGGGTGGAGGTGGCGTGCGGACTTATTCGTGAGGCTTACTCCCGCGGGCGCAGCAAGCCGCGCCCCTACGAGCCGAAGAGCGCGGCTTGAATGCGATTTTGTGCGGATCGTGAGGCGCGGCGTCCGGGCTGAAAGGCGGGGCCGAACGGCGGGAGGGTTCCCGACGTAAAGTCGGGACAGGCTGCAGGCCCTCCCCTACGGGTGCATCGTTTTTTTTGCGGATCAGGTTTCTTTTTCTTCGCCTACTAGTTGGGTCGGGCGGACTTTGGCGCTTACTGTTACGTAGGTTACGTCCGGCACTTTATTCGTATCTAGCGCGGCGTTGTAGATGTCTAGGCCCGTGGTGCCTTTGGGCACGATGTAGCCTTGCTGCAATTCGAGGTCGGGGAGTTTTGATTTGATGTCATTGAGCTGGTTGCGTGGGACCAGGACATAGTCGCCGGCGGCGAGCGGAAGACCCTCGGATTCCTCGAGGTCCTTCCAGGTCGGGGCGGTGGCGTAGACGTTGACTGGAAGAGTCTCGAAAAGCGGCGTCGTGTTGGGCGGATGGACGTAAGCGTAGAACGCGGTGAAGGCGCTCAGCGCGCCCACGCTGATCGCGGGCATTCCCAGGACCGGGGCGAAGCGGCCAAATTCGGTGATCAGCAACTTCATAATCTGAGAGAACATCGACGCCTTTTCCTGAATCGAAAAATTGACGGCCCAGCGGCCGGTGCCTCCGGGAAGCAGAACACTCTGCATCTTTTGCCATGTGGCGCCGGGATCGAAGCTCAGATTCGCGAGAGGCGGCATCTTCCCGGACTTCGTGGGAAAGAGCGCGGCGATGGCGGTCCAGGCCATGGGGTCGAGAGTTTTTAGAATGGGTTTGTTCTGCATCATGTCCAGGCGCAACTGTGCGGACTGCAGGCGCTCGAAGAGTTTCTTGTCGGGCTCGGAGGCTTTGAAGCCGGTGACGTTTAGGCCGACGGAGACGTCGCCGTTGTGCTGGAGAAGTTCTTCGGCCTTGATGTCGCTGACAGCGCGGAAGCCTTGCTTCTTGTTGAATTGTAGAAAGACGGGGGAGCGGCCGAGATCCGAACCGCCGTGCGAGGGCTTGCCGCGCTGATGGACTCCCGGTCTTGCTGAGTCATCGGTGGCATCGGCGAAGGAAGTCCAGAAGTCGCGGGAGCGCGTGTCAAATTCCTGTTGGGGTTCTTGTCCTGCGCTTCCCGCAAGAAGTTTGGCGGCGGTCTTGGCGGCGGCCGGGGACGCGAATAATCCTGATAATGCGCCGGAGGCTAAGAGTTCCTTGATGAAGTCACGGCGAGCTGGTGCCATTGAGAGGGGCCTCCGATTATTTAGCGATGCTCTCGCCTGCATAGTGCTTTGTCAAGGAGCGCACAGCGTCCTCGTGTCGGGAGGCGATGGCGAATCTTTGCGAGCGAACCGCATTCGGGGAGCCATCGCTAAAGCGCATTGATGGAAAAGACGAGACTTTTCCGGAGCGCTGAAGCGCTCCTCCCCCGCATGAATGCGGGGGCTCCCTCCGAAATTCAAATGCGCTCGCGGCGTGAATTCGGGAGTTGCGCGATTGGAGAAAACGGCCCAGCGCTAAAGCGCATTTTTAGAGGCGAGGCTCCTCCCGGAGCGCTGAAGCGCGGAATGGCCGGGATCATACCTGACATTTTAGACCGGGCACATTCCTGACACTTTTTCCTCCGTTGCCGGGAGGGGATGGGGTGCAGGGGAAGGGGAAGCTTCCCCTTCCCCTGCACCCGCGCTGAAATTACTCCCTTGGGACTGCGGCACGATCCTCAGTTGGTGACCGTCGAAGCGCGCGATCGGAAACGCCGCGAAGTAGACGGTATAGAACCGATCGTCCATCGGCAGCAAGCCAATACTTTCCCCCCTCAAAGTTTCGCTCAGGAATATTTCCTGGCTCTTCCAGCGAAACCAGCCGCGGTGCTGGACGCGCCGCACCCGCAGCGCGCTGCCGTATTCCGGTTCCGCCACGCGCGCCGGATACGCTCGCGCCGATGGCGTGTACACCGCACTGGGAGTCTCCATCCCCAGCGCTTCATGCGGACGCTGCTCGTTGTACTCCTGCCGAAAACGATCGAACGCCCGCTGTTGCGCCACTCCATGCGCCGCTGGCGGCGATGCCGTTTCCTGCTTCAGCGTGCGATGCATGCGCTCGTGCCGTCCGTTCTGTTCCGGATGGCCCGCCGCGATGCGCTCCGGCACGATCCCCAGCTTCATCCACCACACCGCCAGGCGCGAAAGTCCCGCCACGGCTCGCGACGCAAACGGCGCCCCGTTATCGGTGCGCATCGCCCCAGGCAGCCCGCATTCGCGAAACGCCGCCTCGAAGATCGCCCGCACTCGTTCGTAATCCATCTTCTCCACGCACTGGCAGCGCAACAGATAGCGGCTGCAAGCGTCGGTGATCGTCAGCGGATCGATGCGCTCGCCGTCCGCGGTGCGAAACCATCCCTTGAAATCCGCGCACCATACGCGATTCGGCGCATCCGCCGACGCAAACGGCTGCGTGTAGGGAGCCACGCGCCGCCGCTTCCGCCGCGCCACCACCAACCCTTCCCGCGCCACCAGCGTGCCGATGGTGCTTGCCGCCGGCCACCGCCGCCGCGCTTCCTCCCGCTCCAGCACGCGCTTCAACTTGCGCGGCCCCCAACTCATGTGCGCGCGCCGCAACGCCAGCACCGCTTCCGCGATTTCCTCCGGCGTCTGGTTGGGATGTTGTCGCGGAGCCCGGTGACGATCTGACAGCGCTTCCAGCCCTCCCTGCTGGTACCGCCGCAGCCAGTAGTAACCGGTCTCCCGCGTGATCTCGTAGATCGCACACAACTCCGTCATCGTATGCCATCCCCGTTGGTGTTCGAACACAAACCGCACTCGCTCGTCCACGACACTGCTCGCTTTCCAGGGCATGCCACCGTTCTACACGCCCTATCGCTTGCAGTGTCAGGAATCTGCCCGGTTCAATCTGTCAGGCATGTCCCCGGTTTATACCGCGCCCCTTCCCCCGCATGAATGCGGGGGCTCCCTCCAAAAAACGGAGGCAGGCCGACCGAAATGCGAGGCGCCGGTGGCTCCTGGCGCGATTGTTACAGGACTGTAACTTGACATGGAAAGTGAAACGCAATAGAAACGTGGCGCATCACACGGTGTAATTAATTACCGGGCGGTGGAAGGAGGCTCATTCCCAATGCAAGCCTCGCGCAGGGACTTCCTGAAAATCGCAGCGATAGGTGGCGGAGCTGCGTCTGTTCTGGGCTTTGATTTGCGGCCCGCGTACGCGCAGCTTCGCGCGCTGAAAATTGGACGCGCGAACGAGACGCGCTCGACGTGCCCTTATTGTTCGGTGAGCTGTGGCGTCATTATCTATACGCTTGGCGACAAGGCCAAGAATGTCACGCCGCAAGTGGTGCACGTCGAAGGCGATCCCGACCATCCGATCAATCGCGGGACGCTGTGCCCCAAGGGGGCTTCGCTTTATCAAGACATCCTTAACGAGCGCCGCTTGTTGAAACCGCAAGTGCGCCGGCCGGGCTCGGATCACTGGGAAGACATCACCTGGGACACGGCTATCAATGAAATTGCCGGGCGCGTGAAGAAAGTACGCGATGACACGTTTATTCAAACCGATGCGGCGGGGCACACTGTAAATCGCCTCGAGAGTATTGCGTTCAGCGGCGGCTGCACGGATACGAACGAATTCAATTACCTCGTGGTGAAGACCATGCGCGCCCTGGGGGTCGTGCATCTGGAAAATCAGGCCAGGGTTTGACACGGCCCCACGGTCTCAAGTTTGGGACCAACATTCGGGCGCGGGGCGATGACCAATGGCTGGGTGGACATCAAGAACACCGACATGATGTTGATCATGGGCGGGAATCCTGCCGAGAACCATCCCTGCGGATTCAAGTGGCCGGTCGAAGCAAAAAGGAATCGCAATGCGAAAATGATCGTGGTGGATCCGCGGTTTACTCGCACCGCGTCGGTGGCGGATCTATTCCTGCAGATTCGCGCGGGGGCGGACATCGCGTTTCTGGGCGGAGTGATTCATCACGCGATCGAGAACAATCGCATCGCGCACGATTATCTGGTCAATTACACCAACGCCGCTTTTATCGTTCAGAAGGGATTTAAGCTGCCCGATGACGGGCTTTATTCGGGCTTCGATCCCGCCACGCAAACCTACGACCGCGCGAGTTGGAATTACGAGCAGGGCGGCGATATGGCGGGCAAGCCTGACGTGGCCTCACCTAACCCGCCGGAAAAATCGGCGGTTCCGGCTGGGGCGAAACCCGGCACTCCGCCGGCGCTGCCTCCGCTTCCGCCGAACGTGGCCTACGACTTGACGCTGCAGCATCCGCGCTGCGTCTTCCAATTGTTGCGGCAGCAATATTCGCGTTACACGCCGGAGATGGTGGAGCGCATCACGGGAATTCCGAAAGATCAATTTCTGAAGGCCGCCGATCTCTTCACCTCCATCCGCAAGGATGGCGACACGAAGAAGGTGGCGACGATTATTTACGCTGTGGGCTGGACGCAGCATACATTTGGCACGCAGATTATTCGCACGGCGGCAATGTTGCAATTGATTCTCGGAAACGTGGGGCGGGCGGGCGGCGGCGTGAACGCGCTGCGCGGCCACTCGAATATTCAGGGGGCCACGGATCTGGCCGGCGTTTACGACATTCTTCCCGGCTATCTGAAAGTGCCGGTGCCAGCAGATACTGATTTTGCGGCGTACCTGAAGCGCATCACGCCGACGGCGTCGAAGCCATCTGCGTGGGATTCGTACAACTACTGGTCGAACACGCCGAAATTTGCGGTGTCGCTGTTGAAGGCAATGTATGGCGATGCGGCGAAAAAAGAGAACGGCTTCGCCTTTGAATATTTGCCCAAGGTGGACCGGAACTATTCGTGGGTGAATCTGTGGGACAACATGTACCGCGGGCTGGTGAAAGGACTCTTTGCGTTCGGGATGAACGGCGTGGCCATCGGCCCGGACTCGAGGAAGAACATTGAAGCGCTGAAGAAAGCGGAATTCCTGGTGGTCGGTGAGATCTACCCGGATGAGACCAGCGAATTTTGGATGGCGCCGGGAACGTCGAAGGAAGAGCAGGGGAAAATCCAGACGACGGTGTACCGCCTGCCGTGCGCGGGATTTGCGGAAAAAGACGGCACGTTCGTGAACTCGGCGCGCTGGTTGCAGTGGAAGAATGTCGCGCTCCCGCCTCCCGGTGATGCGCGGCTAGATCAAGATATTCTGGCGCAGATTTTTCTGAAAATTCGCGAGCTATATAAAAAGGATCCCGGCAAATTTCCCGATCCGATTCTGAATCTTGCGTGGAGCTATACGGACCCACAACATCCTTCGCTTGCCGAAGTGGCCAAGGAAATAAACGGCAAGGCGCTGGCCGATCTCAAGGACGATAAGACCGGGCAAGAGATCAAGGCCGGGCAACAATTGCCGGGATTTGCGTGGTTGAAGGACGACGGCACGACTTTGTCCGGGAACTGGCTCTATTGCGGTTCGTGGACGGAAGCGGGCGCGATGATTATGCGGCGCGATCCATCCGATCCTTCGGGACTCGGAATCCATCCCAATTGGGCGTGGTCATGGCCGGCGAATCGGCGCGTTCTTTACAATCGCGCGTCGTGTGATGTCGATGGCAAGCCGTGGGACGCGTCACGGCGGCAAGTGTGGTGGAGCGAAAGCGGGCAGAAGTGGGTGGGCAACGACGTGCCGGATTTCAAGGTGGATTCGAAGCCGTCGGAGCACATGGGGCCGTTCATCATGATGCCTGAAGGCACCGGGCGGCTCTTTGCGCCGCTCGCGGCGTTTGCCGAAGGGCCTTTCCCTGAGCATTACGAGCCGATCGAAAGCCCCATCGATAATCCATTGCATCCGAAGCAGTCGCACAATCCCGTGGTGAAGAAATACAAGACGGACATGGACAAGTACGGCACGCCGGCTGATGGCTACACGATTGTGTGCACAACTTACCGGCTGACCGAGCACTATCATTATTGGACGAAGAACAATCCGATGAACGTGCAGCTTGTGCCGGAGCCGTTTGTGGAGATTCCCGCGGAGCTGGCGGATGAACTGGGATTGAAGGGCGGCGAGAACGTGAAAGTGACTAGCGCGCGCAGCGAATATATTGCGCGCGCGATGGTCACGCGGCGCATCAAGCCGATGCAGATTGATGGCAAGAAGGTTTATCAGATCGGGATACCGATTCACTGGGGCTATCGCGGGATTGCCGAAGACGAAGGGAAGACCGCGCGCAACCTCGCGAACTTTCTCTCGCCGACGGTGATCGACCCCAATGCTTACACTCCCGAATTCAAGGGATTCCTCGTGAAGTTGGAAAAGGCCGGGGAGCGGCGCTCATGAGCGAGGCGACGCTGGAAATCAAACGGATGTCGGGGCACGCCGGTGCGGCGCCGGGCGCGGGGGCTTCGCGCGACTACGATGTCTGCAAAGTAATTGATACGACTACTTGCATCGGCTGCAAAGCTTGCGAAGTGGCGTGCCTCGAATGGAACGGCTATCCCTTCACGCCCACCCTCTTCGACAACACTTACCAGACGATGCCGGAGACGCGCTGGAATTACTGGAATTTGATCAAATTTACCGAGCACATCAACGACGACGGAAATTTGATGTGGCTCATGCGCAAAGATGGATGCATGCATTGCGAGGAGCCGGGGTGCCTCGAGGCTTGCCCTGCGGATGCGGCGATCGTGCAGTTTGCGAACGGCATCGTGGATTTTCAGCAGGATCATTGCATTGGCTGCGGCTATTGCGTCAGCGGGTGCCCATTCAATATTCCGAAATTCAATCCTGAGACGAAGAAAGTTTATAAGTGCACGCTTTGCTCCGATCGCGTGAGCCAGGGGCTCGAGCCTGCTTGCATCAAATCGTGCCCGACTGGCTGCCTGCATTTCGGATCGAAGGAGGATATGACGGCGCTGGCGCAAAAGCGAGCTACGCAACTGCGTGAACATAGCGGGCATAAGAATGCCGGGGTTTATGATCCGGCGGGCATCGGCGGGACGCACGTGATTTATGTTCTACACGACGCTTCGAATCCGGAGGCTTATAGCGGGTTGCCGAAGAATCCCACGATTCCCTGGACCGTGCGGATTTGGAAGGGACCGCTGAAGTGGATCGGGAATCTTGCCATCGCAGGGGGAATTATCGGCGTGACGCTGCATTACCTGCGTTTTGGGCCCAAAGTTGTGGACGATGATGAGAGCAAGAACGGAGACGGCCATGAGCGGCGCTGATGTTGCGATGCGGAGCGGGGTGGTCACGCACGGCGGCGATCGAATCCTGCGCTATTCTCTCGTCGAGCGCGTGAATCATTGGATTGCCGGGCTGACGTACATCTATCTTTTGCTGACCGGGCTCGCGTTCTGGTCGCCATACTTGTTTTGGATGGCGGTGATTTTCGGAGGAGGTCCTGCTTCGCGATTCTGGCATCCGTGGATCGGGCTGGTCTTCTTCGTTTCGATGATGTGGATGTACAAGATGTGGGCTGAAGATATGCGCACGACGAACGCGGACCTGGCGTGGAAAGAAAAGATCGGCGAATACATCCGCAATGAAGACGACAATCTGCCGCCGATCGGGCGCTTCAACTGGGGCCAGAAACAATATTTCTGGGTGATGTTCTGGGGGATCATTCTGCTTCTGATATCGGGAGTGGGATTGTGGTTTGTTGAGGGCATTCCTTGGAGCTGGCGTTATTTGCGGTATGCCGCGGTGATTGTCCACGTGGGCGCGTCGCTGATCACCATCGGGGCGTTCATCATTCACGTTTACATGGGCACGGCCATGGTGCGCGGCGGATTCACTTCGATCGTTCGGGGTGAAGTATCGCGAGCTTGGGCGAAGAAGCATCACCGCCTGTGGTACGAGAAGGTCACCGGCGACACTTCCGCTCGGAGATGAGCGCGAAGAGCTGGGACGCGCGCATTGCTCGCGCCGGGGAGCTTGCCGCTAAGTTTTCGTTTGCGACTGAGCTCTTAAATTTCTACGCTTCGGTCGCTCGCCTTCAGAAAGAACTCGCCGCGCAGTATGTCGCAAAAAGCCCGCTGATGCGCCGCCAGAATTTCGGCGCGGCTTTGCGTCACTTGTTGGAACCGGCGGCTTTGTTGCCGCAATTTCCGCGATTTTTATCGCAAGTCGCCGCGATTGCGCCGCCTCCGCTCGCGGCGTTTGCCGGGGAGTTAGCTGGGAAGAGTGCGGGCGTAATCCAGCAATTGCTGGCGGCATATTGGGAGAATGGTTGCCGTTTCGAACCGGCGCTCGATGAGCCTGCCACATTCTGCGCGCGGGCGTTCCTTCAGCCGTATGCCGAATCTTTGGCCGATTCGATCGAGATGCCTCCGCCGTCGATCTCGCGCGGATCGTGCCCGCTGTGCGATGGCTTGCCGCAGCTCGGTGTCCTTCGTCCCGAAGGCGATGGGGCGCGGCGCTCGCTGCTCTGCGCGTTCTGCGGCGTGGAATGGGAGTACCGGCGGATATTATGCCCTTCCTGCGGGGAAGAAGATGAGAAGAAGCTATGCGTTTACGCCGCGAAGGAATTCGATTATTTGCGCGTCGAAGCTTGCGATTCGTGCAAAAACTATATCGTGACCGTCGATCTATCCAAGGATGGCCGCGCCGTTCCGTTCGTGGACGAACTTGCGGCTCTTCCGGTTAGTTTGTGGGCTGGTGAGCAGGGGTATACGAAGATCCAGAGGAACATTTTGGGGATGTAGGGCCTGTGCGAGAAGCGCGGGCTTGAGATGGAGTCAACTGCTACGGGGTCGCGTTTGAGAGCGATGACAGTGCGTTTGCAATTTACGAACGCACAGGCAGGAGTGCCTGTGCTACTTCGGGGTTCGAAAAAATCAATCGTCGCTATCGAAAATCTACGTTGTACTTTCTGCTGCGCGGCGGGTTAGAAATTAACATGGGGAGGAAAAAGCGGAATTCGATCGCCGATTCGAATCCTCGCGGCGCCGGGTTTTACGCTCTCCTTGGCCCACCCCACGGCCGGGACGTCAGCTTCCTCCCCCATTTGCTTGCCGACGGATTTCGGCGCCACGGCGGCGAGAATGGGGCTCCTTCGCTGCTTGCCCGGTTCTGCGTGTGATACGGCGTGGTTTTCGCTAGAATCTCATCCCAGTTCCATGGATTTCGACCAACTCACTACCTTCGTGGAAGTCGCCAAGAACGGCAGCTTCTCGCTGGCCGGGCGCAAAGTATTCCGCTCGCAGTCGGCCGTCAGCGCGCAAATCCGGCAGCTCGAGTTGGAGTACGGCGAAAAGCTATTTGGCCGCGTGGGGAAAGCGGTGCGGCTGACGCCTGCCGGCGAAGTGCTGCTCGAATACGCGCGACGGATGATCGCGATGCGGCAGGAATCGCATCGCGCGATGGCCGATCAAGCTGCCACGCCGCGCGGCAAACTCCTGATTGGCGCGAACGAAGCGACATGCCTCTATGTGTTGCCCGACGTGTTTGCCGAATACCAGCGACTCTATCCCGCAGTGCAAATCAGCATTTATCGCAATTTCGGGCAAAAGATATTGCAGAGAGTGGAAGACGGATCGATCGACGTCGGCATCGTGACGCTGCCGGTGAAGTCGCCGGGGTTGAAAGTGTTTCCGATTTTTCGCGATCGCGTGGTGCTGATGACCAGTCCGAAGAATCCGCTGGCGCGGCTCAAGTCCGTGAGCGCCGCCGACATTGCGGAACAGCCGCTTATTTTTCCCAAGACCGGATTCACGCGGCAGCTCTGCGATAAATATTTCCGGCCGTTCCGCTCGCAGTTGCATGTCGCGATGGAATTGCCGAGCGTGAGTATGATCAAGCGATTTGTTGCGGCGGGGCTGGGCGTGTCGCTGATCAGCGCATCCTATGCGGCTGATGATGAGCGCGCTGGAAAAGTGCGCCTGATTCCGATCAAGGACGTGGAATTGTGGCGCGAGCTGGGCTTGATCTATCGCCGCGACCGCCATTTGCCACGTTCTGCCACCGCTTTCGTAGCGGTAATTCGCCAGCGCTCCGAACATTCCTCGTAGCGGAGCGCGCACGTAGGAGTATTCAAGCCGGTTGTCGACAAAAACGCCGGCTAGCAGCCGGCGCTACGGGGTTGCTGCTGCGTCATGCAGTGGATTGTGCCGAGGCCGAGGATTAGATCGCGGCAGGCGATGGGGACGATTTTGCGATCGGGGAATAGTGCCGCCAGCTTGTCGAGCGCGATGCGATCGTTCGGATCGTTGAATGTCGGCACGAGGACGATTCCATTCGCGACGTAAAAATTTGCGTAGCTTGCGGGCAATCTTTGGCGGTCGAAATAGACTGGCCGCGGCATGGGCAGCGTCTCAACGCTGAGCGGCCGGCCATCCTGATCCTTCATTTTCTTGAGGCGCGCCACGTTTTCCTGCAGCGGCTCGTAATTCAGATCTGCAGGATCATCTTCAACGACGGCGACCACCGTAGTCGGATTCACAAATCGCGCGAGATCATCTACGTGGCCGTGTGTGTCGTCGCCCGTGATTCCGCGATTGAGCCAGAGCACGTTGGTCACGCCAAGATAATCGCGAAAGATTTCCGCATAATCTTCGCGAACGAATCCCGGATTGCGCTCCTGCACCTTGCTCAGCAGACATTCTTCGGTCGTGAGCATCGTGCCGAGGCCGTTCACGTCGATGCTTCCGCCTTCTAGAACTACGCGCCTCTCGCGATGTACCGGCTCCCAGGCGGCGCATTTCAGGCGCGGCAACAGCTTTGAAGTCACTGCATCATCGCGGCGCCAATTGTCATATTTCGCCCAGCCATTGAATCGCCAGTTCGTGATCGCGCTATCGCCGTCCGCATTCTTAATAAAAATCGGACCGAAATCGCGGATCCATCCTCGATCGGTGGGCGCGGGATAAAAATCGACAGCAGCAAGATTCACGTCGCTCTTGTTCAAAATGTCGCGCACCAGCCGCTTCATCGCCGCGTCGCGAACCAGAATCCGGACGCGCTCGACGCGCGCCAAATTCCTCACGATGTCGGCGTAAACCCACGGAATGGGCTCAAATTTCCCGGGCCAGTCGGTTTTTTCGTGAGGCCAGGCGAGCCACGTGGCTTCGTGCGGCTCCCACTCGGCGGGCATGCGGTAGCCGAGGGCGTGCGGGACGGGAGGTCGCGCGATCTTCGCTCTCAATCGCGCCATCGTTGCAGGATCGGTGCGTAGGCGTCGATGCGGCGGTCGCGCAGGAACGGCCAGTTCCGCCGGACATCTTCCATGCGGCGGGGATCACATTCGACAATCAGAATCTCTTCTCGATCCGTCGGCGCTTCCGCGACAACCTGGCCGAACGGATCGCAGACGAACGAATTGCCCCAAAATTCAAGCCCGCTATCTTGCGTGCCTTCGTAACCGACGCGATTCACCGCGGCCACATAGATTCCGTTGGCGATCGCGTGCGAGCGTTGAATCGTTCGCCATGCATCGAGTTGCGATGCGCCGTGCTGCTGCTTTTCCGACGGATGCCAGCCGATCGCCGTCGGATAAAATAAAATGCTCGCGCCGCCGAGGCTTGCCAGCCGCGCGCCTTCGGGATACCACTGGTCCCAGCAAACCAGCACGGAAATGCGCCCGAATCGTGTGTCGAAATTCGGAAAGCCCAAATCGCCCGGCGTGAAATAAAATTTTTCGTAGTAGAGCGGATCGTCGGGGATGTGCATCTTGCGGTAGAGGCCTAGCAGCGAGCCATCTGCATCAATAACCACGGCTGTGTTGTGGTAGACGCCCGAAGCGCGCCGCTCGAACAGCGACCCGATGATCACGACGCCCAGTTCTTTCGCCAACGCTGCCAACGCGTCACTCGACGGCCCGGGGATCGGCTCGGCGAGGCCGAAAAGCTCCGGATTCTCCTCGCGGCAAAAATATTGCGAGCGGAACAGCTCCTGCAGGCAGATAATCTGCGCGCCGCGGCTTGCCGCTTCGCGAATTTTCTTCAGCGCGATCGTCAGATTCTCGTCCACCGTAGTCGAGCATTTCATCTGGACGAGGCCAATCGTGAATCGATCCATCATGCAGTGAATCTTATCATTTCGCCCGTTCGTCGGCGCGGGTCTTCACATGCAGAACTACGAGGATCTGTGAGGCATGACTTCCGTCATGCCGCATAAGCCGCAAAATCGACAAGCCTTTACGCGGCGGGAGATAGCTCACGTTTTCGCACGCGTTACGCGGGAGGGCGCAGCAAGCCGGCGCCCCTACGGGAGAAATTCAACGGCTCGTGATCCGCTTGTAACGAAATATTAAAAATTCAGGCCATATTGTCGGTTGACATTAGTATCCGCCGAATCTAAAGTGGATGGGTCATGAATGCTCGGAGCCAGAACCCGTCGCCGGCCATGTGGATGCGCCTCATTACGCGCACCACTACGGATACGCCTTCTGGCGCCGCGGGCAGCTGAGCCTTAACCCAAATCAGCAGCCCGAGCCCGCCGCCAGAAGATAGCCTGGCAGGCGGGTTTTTTGTTTTCGGCGCGCTGTGAAGGTCGAGGCAAGGCCGCACATGGCAGAAAACGCAGGCGGGCCTACCCAGCGAAGGTGACCGTCAGAAAAGAGGATGAAATGGCAGCCGAGGCTAACGAACTGAACTACGAGAGGAACGAGGAATCGGCGCGCAGCGATGCGGTGCTGAGCGGGCTTGATCACACGGGCAATCGCGCGAATGAGGCGCAGCCTTCGAATCGCGTGCGGGTGATGAAGTTCGGCGGAAGCGTGCTGGTTTCGGCGGAAAATATTTTGCTGGCGGCGCGTCATGTGGCGGAGGCCGCGCAGAACGAGCGCGTCGCCGTGGTGGTGTCAGCGCTGCGCGGCGTGACCGACCGTCTCTATAGCATCACGCGCGCGCTGCGGCTTCGCGACGTGCAATCCGCGCTCACCGAGGCTCAGGACGTCGCGCAACTGCATCTGCACGTGGCGCGGGATCTTTACTCCGGCGACGAGCAGGAGTTTCAACTGCGCATCGAGTTGGCCGAACTTTCGCTGGAACTGGCCACTGTCGTTTCGGGAGGCGACGACGGGCAGACTCCCGCCGAAATCACGGACGAAGTCGTTTCGTTCGGCGAGCGATGGAGCAGCCGCCTCTTCGCGGCCGCTTTGCGCAAGCTCGACGTGAACGCAGAAGCCATCGATGCGTTTCACTTCATCGTGACGGACGGCGATCGCGAAGACCCGCATCCGAAGCTCGCGGAGTCGTATCCGAAGATCAATGAGGCGCTGCACAGCTATTTCGAGACCGGGACGGTGCCTGTAGTCACCGGCTTCGTAGCGGCAACGCCTGAAGGCCGGATTACCACGCTTGGGCGCAACAGCTCCGATTTTTCCGCGGCCATCGTCGCTTGCGCTCTGCGCGCGCACGACCTCACGATCTGGACAAGCGTGGACGGCTTCTTCGACGCTGACCCGCGTCACGATGCGGCAGCGCAGCAGTTCGAGAATCTTACTTACGAAGAGGCGCTCGAACATTCGCAGCGCGGTGCGAGAGTTGTGCATCCGAAGGCTTTCAATTTCCTGATGCAGGAGCGCATTCCGCTGCTGGTGCGCAATGCGCTGCGGCCGGATGCTCCCGGCACTTGGATTGGTAGAGCGGACAAGCGGGAGGCTGCAAGCGGGGGCTCGCGATGACTTGGCGCGTGGGCATTCTCGGCGCTACCGGCGCTGTGGGCCAAAAGATGATTCGAGGGCTGGCGGGCCATCCGTGGTTTCGAATCGCGGAGGTGGCGGCGTCGGAGCGCTCGTCCGGGCGGAGCTATCGCGAAGCCGCGCGCTGGATGCAGGAATGCGCGATTCCGGATGAGGCCGCGGATCTCGAAGTGAAGGGAGTTGCGGCCGATCTTGATTGCGATTTCGTTCTTTCGGCGCTGGATTCGAATGTGGCCGGGTCGATCGAAGAAGATTTCGCGCGAGCAGGGTATCCGGTGATCAGCAACACGCGGAACCATCGCATGGATGAGGATGCGCCGCTGGTGATTCCCGAGGTCAATCCCGAGCACTTGAATTTGATTCCGTGGCAGAAACAGCGGCGCGGATTTACTAGCGGATATCTAGTGACGAATCCGAATTGTTCGACGGTCGGATTGGCGATGGCTCTGAAGCCGCTTGAGGATGCTTTCGGCGTGGCGGAAGTGTTCGTCGTCACGATGCAGGCGCTTTCGGGGGCGGGCTATCCCGGGGTGGCTTCGCTTGATGCTATGGAAAATGTGATTCCGTTTATCGCCGGAGAAGAAGAGAAGATGGAGAGCGAGCCGCGAAAAATTCTCGGGCGTCTGGCGCAGAATTCAATTCAATTCGCGGAGATTAAAATCAGCGCGCAGTGCAATCGCGTGCCGGTGATTGACGGCCATCTCGAGTCTGTATCTGTGAAACTAAAGAGCCGCGCATCAGCGGCCGACATCAGCGAAGTGCTGGCGTCTTTCAGCGGCGAGCCGCAGAAGCTCGGTCTGCCGACGGCGCCCGCGCATCCGATTCTCGTGAGCAGCGAGGACGACAGGCCGCAGCCACGGCGCGACCGCGATGCAGGGCGAGGCATGAGCGTGAGCGTCGGGCGGATTCGGCCCTGCGCCCTCGCTGATTTCAAATTCACCGTGCTGGTTCACAACACGATTCGAGGCGCGGCCGGTGCCGCAATTCTGAACGCTGAATTGCTTGCCGATCGCGGGCTGCTGCCTCATCGCGGCCGCGTCGAGGATTCCGTTGTAGCGCGCAAGCAGGTGTGAGAAATTTCATGGCAACTTTCCGCTCGAGCGAAAATTTGTAGCCGAGCCACAAGCAGGTCGAAATGACTAGTTCAAAATCGAAACACGCAAGCGCACGCGCGCCGCGCGCCGGAATGGGATCGAGTCCGCGAATCGCGGTCCTCGGCGCCGGAAAGATGGGCGGCATTTTGCTGCAGGCGTTCCTGAAGCGCGGACTATTCCGCCCCGAAGCCGCGTGCGCGACTCTTTTTCATGCCGAAAAAGCCGCGGCGCGGGAGAAGACACTCGGCGTCACTGTCTTCACCGATAATCTTAAGGCCGTCCGCCAAGCCGACATCATTCTCGTTTGCGTGAAGCCGCAAATCGTGCGTTCGGTGATGGAGCAGATTCGCCCCGCGCTTCATAAGGGAAAGCTGATCGTCTCGATCGCCGCGTCGGTCCCGACGTCCTATATCGAAAAAGTGCTGCCCTCCGGCGTTCCCGTGGTGCGCGCGATGCCGAACACACCGTGCTTCGTGGGCCACGGCATGACCGCCGTCGCGGGCGGATCGCATGCCAAGCCCGAGCATCTCGAAACCGCGCGAAAATTATTCGAAGCCGTCGGCCGGTCGGTGATCGTCGATGAAAAGCACATGGACGCGATCACGGGGCTATCCGCCAGCGGCCCTGCGTTCATCTACATTATTCTCGAATCTTTGGCGGAAGCCGGCGTGAAGGTGGGATTGCCGCGCGACCTCGCCACTTTGCTTTCGGCGCAGACGGTGGAAGGCGCGGCGACCATGGTGCTTGAGACCGGGGATCATCCAGCGCTGTTGAAGGAAGCGGTTACGACTCCGGCTGGATGCACGATCGATGGCATTCTCGAACTCGAGGACGGCAAGCTGCGCGTCACGCTAATCAAAGCCGTAGTGAAAGCTGCGGAGCGCGCCAAAGAGTTGTTGCTGCAAGGGTAGCTCCGGCGTTAGCGAAGAATCCGTTCAAGCGCTGAGCGCAATTTGCCGGCATCGGCGTCAACGCTAATCCTTCGGCGCGCCAAATCCTCCGCGCTGCGGCGACGCAAACTGCTCTCGGGGTCCTTGAGCTGATTACCAGTGAGAATTGCCACGACATCCGCGCCGGCTTCAATCTTTCCGCCGCTACGCAGTTTGCGAATCCCTGCAACAGTCGTCGCCGAAGCAGGCTCGCAGCCGATGCCATCCTGCGCCAGCGCCGACTTGGCCTCGAAGATTTCATCATCGCTCAGCGATTCGCACATCCCATCCGTTGCGCGAATCGCCCTTACTGCTTTTTTCCAGTTCACTGGATTGCCGATGCGGATGGCGGTTGCTTCCGTGTGTGGCTCCACGATTGGTGTCAGTTCGGCAGCGCCTGCAGCCATCATGCGATAGAAAGGATTCGCGCCCTCCGCTTGGGTGACGACGAGCCGCGGCAGCTTGTCGATGAATCCCCATCGCCTCAATTCGCATAATCCTTTTCCTATCGCCGAAACGTTGCCGAGATTTCCGCCCGGAACGATAATGTAATCCGGCACGCGCCAGCCGCGGCGTTCGAGAATTTCGAAGACGATGGTCTTCTGGCCTTCGAGACGAAATGGATTGAGCGAGTTTACGAGGTAGAGATTCAGTTCGCGCGTCAGAGACTGCAGGAGTTGAAACGCTTGATCGAAATTTCTCGCGAGCTCGATTACCGTTGCGCCGAATTCGAGTGCCTGCGCGAGCTTCGCTGGCGTGACTTTGCCGGCCGGCACGAAGACGAGAGATTTCATACCGGCGCGAACAGCGTAGGCGCTCATCGACGCCGAGGTATTTCCAGTTGAAGCGCACGCGACGACGCCACAACCCAGGATGGCAGCTTGCGAGACGCAGGCAGTCATGCCGAGATCTTTGAATGAACCGGTCGGGTTCGCGCCTTGATGCTTCACCGTCAACTTCACTCCGCCTGCCCATTTGCCTGCGTGCGGAGCCTCGACGAGAGGCGTGTTGCCTTCCGCCAGTGTTACGACGCCCTTGCCCTCGGCGACGAAAGGCAGAAGCTCGCGAAAGCGCCAGACGCCGCTCTGATCTTCGATCAGGCTGCTCGATTTGCGCTTCTGCCACGATGGCAGCAGCATCGTGCGGTCTGGCGCCGGCATTTCATATTCGACATCGAGCAGGCCACCGCACGCGTCGCACCGGTATTCTCTCGCCTCGAGCGAGTACCGCTGCCGGCAGCTAGCTTCAATACATTGTAGAAATGCAGTGGCCATGGGTCGGTGTTGGCGCCGCCTTCCATCCACTTAATTCTGCAGCAGCCAGGAAAAAGTATAAGCGGCGAGGCGATGCAGGTAAACGCAGGAACGTGGAAGTGTGTCCTGGCACGGTACCGCCGGCGCCCCTGCCAGCATCTTACGACCACGATTTCGCTAAAAGCAGCAATCACGCGCGGACGTCTCAAGTCGATCGGCGCCATTTATTTCACGCTGCGCTCCGCGAACGATTGGCGCACTCGCCGACATTCGAGGTCGTAGGATGCCGGCGGGGACGCCGGCGCTACTTAAGAATTTGCGCGCCACGATTGTCGGCTTTGAGATGCGTCGCGCGAGCTTTTACTCCGTTGCGGTTGAACTTCTCGACGAGGGCGTCGCCAATTTCTGTGGCATGCTTCGTGGCAATCGCCATTACCGACGATCCCGCGCCGCTGATAAACACGCCGCCGAGACCTTCATGGCGGAACTCGAGGCAATCCGCGATGCCCGGAATCAGCGGGCTGCGATACGGCTGATGGATGCGATCGCGAAAAATCTCGGGAGTGAGGCCGCTACCGGAGCAGAAGGCTGCCGTCAGCAGCGCGACGCGCTGCAGATTCTGCACCACATCCTGCCGTGAATATTGCGCCGGCAATACGCTGCGCGCTTTTTCCGTCGGAAGCGGACGATCAGGGGTGACGGCAATGAAGTCGAGCGATTCCGAAACATCGCAGCGATGGAAAAGTACTTCGCCTGAGCCCGCGCTCTCTCCGCCGGCCGTTGCGGCCACGACGAAGCCGCCGCAGAGCGCTGCCGTGACATTGTCGGGATGATGTTCGAGCGCAGCAGCTTCGCGGAGCAGCAGCGCGCGTTCGGGCTTGCCTCCCACCAGCTCCGCAGCAATCAGAAATCCCGCTATGATCGCTGCGGCGCTCGAGCCGAGGCCTACGCCGATGGGAATGTCGTTTTCGATTTCAATTCTGGCGCCAGCTATGGGAGTCTTCGCCGATGCGGCATAGCTCCGGATCGCTTGCACAACAAGATTCTCTTCACCGGCAGGCACGCGATTCGCATCTACGCCGCGATACGCAATCTCGAATCCCGGCGCGGATCTCGGCTCGGCGTAAACTCGCAGATATAGATTCAGCGCGATTGCCGCGCAATCAAAGGCAGGTCCGAGATTGGCCGTGCTCGCCGGAACTTGGACGCGAACGGCCATTCCGCGCTAGGCAGTGGCTGTGGCGGCCACCGCATTCCCCATGAATTTCTCGAATGCGGCGATTTTCGGCTCGATCGCCTCTTCAAGGTGAAAGCGCCCGGCCAGCGCGTCAGTCGTTTTCAAGCCGTTGCCCGTGATGCACAGCACCGTTTCTTCATCAGCGCCGATGCGGCCCTGCGCGATCAGTGCTTGCGCGCACGCGACCGTCACTCCGCCCGCGGTCTCGGTGAAAATCCCCTCGGTCGACGCGAGCAATTCAATCCCGGTCACGATGTCCGCATCCGAGCAATCTTCCGCCCAGCCTCCGCTCGATCGAATCACGCGCGTCGCATAAATTCCGTCAGCAGGATTGCCGATCGCTAAAGAGCGCGCAATCGTCTTCGGCTTTTGCGGATCAATCTCATCCTTCGAGTTTTTCACCGCATCGGCAATCGGCGAGCATCCCGTTGCCTGCGCCCCGAAGAATTTCACCGGTTTCGCTTCAACGAGTCCCAGCGCAACAAGTTCGCCGAACGCTTTGCTAATCTTCGTCATCAACGAACCTCCGGCCATCGGCACCACCACATTATCCGGAAGACGCCAGCCAAGCTGCTCGGCAATCTCATACCCAACTGTCTTCGAGCCTTCCGCATAATACGGCCGCAAGTTGATGTTCACGAAGCCCCAGCGGTAGCGATCGGCAATCTGCGAGCACAGCCGATTCACCTGATCGTAATTGCCCGCGATTCGCGTAACGCGCGCACCGTACACTTGCGTCCCCACCACTTTCGCGGCCTCAAGATCGGCGGGAATGAAGATCCAAGCTTCAAATCCATGCCGCGCCGCCTGCGCCGCAACTGCATTCGCGAGATTGCCAGTCGAAGAGCAACTTACGGTCTCAAACCCAAAATTCTTCGCCTGCGCCAGAGCCATGGCCACAACGCGATCCTTAAACGAGAGCGTCGGGAAACACACCGCGTCGTTCTTCACCAAAAGCTGCCGGCTGCCAATCCGCTCTCCAAGCCGCGGCACGCTCACGAGCGGCGTCATGCCCACAGGCAGCCCCGAATCATACCCCTCCGGCTTCGGCAGCATCTCCGCATACCGCCAAAGATTCGCCGGACGCGAAGCAATTGACTCGCGAGTGAATTTCCCGCGCACAGCATCAAGATCGTACTGCACTTCGAGAGGAGCCATGCAGTCTTCACAGATCGACGAGGGTTGATTGCCGTGGTCGCGATGGCACTCGCGACATCGCAACGAGTAATGCACGCTCATGGCCTTATCTCCGGGGCTGCGCTGGGCCCTGCGCGCCCATAAATACAAAAAGCCTCATCCGGGTTTAGGGGAATGAGGCTCAATTCAAGTGCGACCGCAAAGCGGTCGACACCCATTCTCCGAATCTCCATGTCCCCCGCGAACCGGGCGGGAATTGGCACCGAGCGACCAGTCAACTTTACTGGTCCGGTTGTCGTGGCGTCGTAGGGCCCGTACCCCTCAGCCACTCTGCATGAAATTCGGAGCACGCCCTTTCGAGCGTGCATTCGCAATGGTAGGACGGCATGCACATCGCGTCAAGCTCCGAATCACAAGCACACCGGCAGTCGCCTGCGGCAAGCCAAAAGCAGCCTCGATTGACGCACCGGGATTCTTTACTTAGTATGGACCGCACCGAAATTCGGTGTCCCCGGGAAGACGAGCCGGATCGCCATGAAGCATCGCCGTCGCGGCAAGCCCTCACCTCCGGCCAAATCATCCACAGCGCGCCGAGCTCCCGCAAAATCCGCCGAGCCGCACGCCGCGCATCACGGCTCCCACATCATCGCCGACGTTCTTATCGGCTTGGCGATCGCACTGCTGCTCACGACGGTGAACTGGGGCATCGAGAAGACCGCGTTCGGCGAGCAATTCCGCGAGTCCACCTACGACGTACTGCAGCTCCAACTCATGTCCAAGTTCGATCCGGCCAATCTCGAGGTAACGGTGGTGGACATCACCGGCATCCCTACAACGCGAGCGACCTCGCACGACTACGATTACACCGACCGCCAGCAGCTCAAGAATCTGATTCAGAAAATCGCCGCGCAACGCCCGCGATCCATCGGTGTTGACGTCGATTTCACTCCCTATCCCGATCAGATGTCGGACGACGACGAATTTCTCACCTACTGCGCGAAGCTGAGGAAGCCCGACCCCGCCAGTTCGCGGTTGGCCGTGCCGATTTACGTTGCCACGTTTCAATCGTTGCTGCCCGGACCTTCGTTCGCGCTTTATGAACCCGATTACGCCCCGCTCGCGGCATACGCTGGCTTTCCGCTGGCCGGAGAGGACGAATCGCCCAAGAAAATGGTCGATTCAGTACTCGTGCACTACTTCGACGAAAATCACAACACGCAGGATTGGACCGTCCCGTCGCTCTCCGCCGCGATGGCCGCCGTACCGATTGCTCCGCCGGCAAAATGGGCCTCCTGGGCGATCGATCGCGTGAGCAACGTCACCAAGGAAGGATTCAATTCCACCGAGTTCTACGTCAATTACGGCCCCCTCGATGGAATCATCGCGCAAACAATCCCTTGGGACGACGCGCGCATCGGCACCGATCCGCGCCTGCTGGATGGAAAAATAGTCCTCATCGGCCGCGGGCAGCAGGCGACCTCCAGCGGAGATCGTCACATTCTTCCCGGCCACCGCGGAAAGCTCTTCGCCGGCGTCTACATTCACGCCTGCGCCGCCTATACATTGCTGCATCACCCGCTGCAAAAGCTTACGTTTAAAGGCCGCACGGCTCTCGACATCACGCTTTCGCTGCTTGTCTTGATCCCTGTAGCTTTGGTCCGCTGGCGCTATCGCGCCGCGGAACCCCACGGCGGGATTGCGCATCATAGGCTAAGTGCCATTTTGACTGTCATTACCGCCGTCCTAGCCGTCGCGGCGGGAGTGTATGCAGTCAACGTGCACCATTTGATGTGGGACGATTCGCTCTTCGTCGCCACGGCGCTGCTGATCGAAGGCCTGGTGGAACGCCGTCTGGTGGGCATCGTCCAGTTCATTGCGCATCTATTGACGCTGGGATGGGGTTTGTTATTGTTCAAACAGGATGAAGGCGGCTACAGGCCGCTCGATGAAGAAACCCGTGGACACTAAGATCAATCAAATCCGCCTTCTCTGGCGGCGCTTGTCCGGCTTGCTGCTCATGGGGCTGGCTGCGCTCGCAGGCATTCCGCGCAGCGCGCAGGCGCAACAAACCGCATTTGCCGGCATCGTCACTGACGTCAATTGCAAAGCCGAAGTGAAAGAATCAGGCAACGATACGCCGCGCCCGCTGGCGGTCGGCAATGGCAATCGGCGCCCTTTGATCGCGGGCGAACAGCTCCGCTGCACCGGGCCCGGCAGCATGACCGTGGTTCTCGCCGAAGGCCGCAAGCCCATCTCCAAATCCGATGGCTGGTTCGCGGTGCAGCAGGGCGCGATACTTCAGGGCATGGCGAAATATGCCGAGCCCGCTTTCACGCGCGGTGCGTCTCCAGATGACTCTATCTTTATGTCTCCGCCCTCGGATGGCGCCGCCGAAATCGAGCATCTGATCGTTCGCTGGAAAACCGCCGGGATCCAGGGCGATATCACGCTATCGCTCTCGGCGCAGGGCAGCGAACACGAACTCTGGCATCAGGCCGCAATTCCCGCCGCGAATGGCTCGCTCGACTCGGACAGCTTTCGCCAGGCGTTAGCCGCCTATCGCGAGCGCGGAGCCTCGGCCCCGCTTCTGCTGAAAATGCAGGACGCCGCCGGCAACAATTTCCAGGTTTCCTTCTCGCTCCTCGCTCCGCGCGATGAAGCCGATCTGAATGAAATGCTCACCGAGTGGAATTCCCGCGACGCTCTCGTGCGCCACCTCGGACGCGCCTCAGCCTTCTCATCTTTCAGCCTGTTCGTCGAAGCTGCCGAGGAATATGAATCCGCGCTTCGCGAAGCACCCGACAGCTCGCTGCTACTGCAGTTGACGGCTGCGGCCGAGCGGCGCATCGGCAATTCAACGCGCGCTGCTGAGCTCGCACAGAAGCTCGATCGCGCGATGGCCAAGTCCGAATGAGCGTCCGGCGAGCCTGAGGAATCCCACTCGATGCCAAATCGCACAGACACTCCGCGCGTCGCATTTCAAGGTGAGCGCGGCGCTTTCAGCGAAGAGGCCATCGTCTCGCTGCTTGGTGAAAATGTACGGCTCGTGCCCTGCGACACGTTCGAGGGGCTCTTCGCGGCTATTCCCGCCGGCATTGCCGACCTCGCGCTCGCTCCGCTCGAAAATACGCTGGCCGGGTCCGTCCATCAGTCTTACGATCTTCTGCTCGAAGGTTCGCTTCTGATCGTCAATGAAGTCGCCATTCCGATTGCGCACGATTTAATCGGATGTCCGGGCGCTTGCCTTACGCAAATTCGCGAAGTGCAGTCGCACCCTGTTGCTCTTGCGCAGTGCCTCGGATTCTTCGTGCAGAATCCCGGGATCCAGCGTGTGGTAGCCGGCGACACGGCCGGAAGTGTGCGCGAAGTAATCGAGCGCGGCGATCCGAAAGTCGCTGCGATTGCCGGCCGGCGCGCCGCCGAAATTTATGGCGGCATGGTTTTGAAAGAACATCTGGAAGATCATCGCGAAAATTACACTCGCTTCGTGCTGCTTTCCGACGAGCCGCGCGTCAGCCCGGTCGCCAACAAGCTCTCGCTCGTCGTGAAGCTGAAGCACCAGCCGGGCGCGCTGCATTCTGCTCTTGGCACTTTCGCGAACCGTGAAATCAATCTCCTGAAAATCGAGAGCCGCCCGCTGAAGGGCAGTCCCTGGCACTACAGTTTTTACCTCGATATCGAAGGCTCGGTAGCCGATGCGCTTGTGGCCGCGGCGCTCGACGAATTGCGCGCCAATGCCGACAAACTTCGGATCCTAGGATGCTATCCCGCGGCAAAGCGTGTTTCCGAAGCCTCTACCGGCAACACTCCGGTTCCTGCCGTTCGAAATAGCGCCGCGCGCACTTCGGATTGAACCGCGCCGCTACTCCATCGTGTTGTAGCAACGTGAAAATGTCACCTTAACGGCCCGATGAAAATGTCACCCCCCTGTGAATTTATCCACCGCCGTGGAGGAGTCTGGTGTCGCCGTAATAGATAGCCACTTTTCCTTCCAGCGATTCGTAGAGCTGCACTTTGGCGCCGGCGAAGCTGAAGCGTTTGGCTTGGGGCGGGATCTGGAAGCGGCGGCCGTCCCACTGCACGACATTGTCGTTGCTGACCGCGCGTTCGTGAACGAAGCAGCAGATGCGTTCCAGATCCCGGGGAGCGGGGCGCCAGGCTTTTTCGGCCTGGCGTGGTGCGCGGCCGAAGCGCCGGTTGTAGTCGGGAAGGAAGCGGCGGAGAACTTCGTTGGCCGCTGGGAGATCGCCCGCGCGAGCCAGCCGCAGTTCGCTGGTGAGGCGATCCTGAAAGGTGCCCCAGAGGCGTTCGATGCGGCCTTTGGCCTGCGGAGAGCGGGCGGCGATGTAGGTGACGCCGAGTTGCTGGAGCGCACGGCCGAACTGAGTCGGTTGGCGTTTGCCCGCGAGTTGTTCTTCGACGGTCCAGTGATCGTCGTTGCGGACGAAAACGCCGTGGCGATCGCCGTAAAAGCTGAGGGGGACGCCGCGGCTGCGCAACAAGCGGCGGAGCAGGCGAAAATAGCCGCGCGCATCTTCGGTGGGAAAAAATTCGGCGGCCAGGACTTGGCGAGTGGCGTCGTCGAGAAAGCCGAGCAAGGTGAGTTGCGGACCGCGCTCTTCGAGCCAGGAGTGCAGGCTGGCATCGAGGAGCAGCATGTCGCCTTCGCGAGCGCGCGCCAGGCGTCGCTGGCGATGCGTGGGAGCGCGACGCTTACGAGGCGAGCCGATCCCGGCCGCGCGCAACAGACGGCGGAGAGTCTCGCGGCCCAGCGACAGGCCTTCGACCTCGCAGAGCTTTTCGCAGAGATGGTGATCGTTAAAACCGGCATAGCGCGTGCGGGCCAGATGCAGGATGCGGGCGCGCAGGCGTGCGGGTAAGCGACGCGGGCTGGGGCGGCCGCGGCTGGCGTGTGCCAGAGCGGCTGCGCTGCCTTGCCGATAACGCACTTTGAGGCGCTGGACATGTCGAGGTGTAAGGTCGAGCAGCTCCGCCGCTCTGGCACACGCCAGTTCTCCTTTGAGGCAAGAGGAAATCACGGCCACTCGTTGTAGCTCTTTCTGGCTCAAGCGAACTGTCTCCCTGTTCATAGGGCGACATTTTCACCGGGCCATTAAGGGGTGACAGAATTATTGGGCTAAGACAGCGCCGCTACTCCATCGTTGACAACTAACTCACGAGCGACTAGATTTATTTGATGCCGCACCTGAGCCAGAACGCGATTCGACCCGTAGGCCTTACCGTCGTAGTACCGGGCGTGTCCTCTGGCGCCGGGGGCAGCTGAGCTAGAAGCAAAGCAAATCAGCTCTTCGAGCCCGCCGCCAGAGAAAAAGCTGGTAGGCGGGTTTTTTGTTTTAGTAGCTCGCATCGCGACTGGGTGCCCCATGCGCCGTACTTGCGCGCGGGGCTCTTGCACAAAGCCGCGTACGGGCCATAAGCGATGTTTATCGAATCCGACAGCAATATAAATTGGACTCTCAAGGCTAAAATGAGGCCTACTAGATGAAATCAGATAATAGCTCGACGGGCGACCGCGCGGTGCGGCGTCGGCCGCCCGAAGCGTCCGCGCCTGAAGAGGAGCCGCGAAAAGTGATCAAGACCGGCGCCGAGATCGTTTGGGAATGCCTCGAACGCCTCGGCGTGAAGTGCGTCTTCGGCTATCCGGGCGGCGCGATTCTCCCCACCTACGACGCAATGACGCGTTATCACGTGCACCACGTCTTGGTGCGCCACGAACAGGGCGGCACGCACATGGCCGACGGCTTCGCGCGCGCCGGTGGCGGCGTAGGCGTCGCGATTGCAACTTCCGGCCCCGGCGCAACGAACATGGTCACCGGCATCGCCACGGCTATGCTCGATTCTTCGCCGATCGTCTGCATCACTGGTCAAGTCGGCAGCAAACTGATCGGGTCCGATGCGTTTCAAGAGACCGACATCACCGGCATCACTCTGCCGATTACCAAACACAATTATCTCGTCACGCGCGCCGAGGACATTGCTCCCAGTCTGCGGGAAGCATTTCACATCGCCGCATCCGGCCGCCCCGGCCCAGTGCTGGTGGACATCACCAAGGACGCGCAAAACACGTCCTGCGAATTCAATTGGGAAGCAGCCGCGCCGAAAGTTCGCCGCCATGAGCCGGTGCATTTCCCCAAGCCGGACGAGCTCGAGCGAGCGCTCGCCCTGATCAACGAAGCGCGCAGGCCGGTGATTCTCGGAGGACACGGCATCATTCTCTCGAGCGCCATGCGCGAAGTAATGACCTTCGCGGAGAAAGCGCACATTCCAGTGGCCGAAACCCTGCTCGGACTCGGCGGCTTCCCGGCATCACATCCGCTCTCGCTTGGCATGATGGGCATGCACGGCGAAGCCTGGGTCAACACTGCGATTCAGGAATCGGATCTGCTATTGGCTTTCGGCATGCGTTTCGACGATCGAGTCACCGGCAACTTGAAAACCTACGCGCCCAACGCCAAGAAAATTCACATCGAGATCGACCCCGCGGAAATCAACAAAAATGTTCGCGTGGACATTCCTCTCATCGGCGATCTCCGCGAAATTCTGCAGCATCTGCTTCCCGGCGTAAAGCAGACTGACCGCGGCGATTGGCTCGCCTATATCAACAGCCTGAAGCACGATTCCGCCGTCCGCGACATTCAGAATCTCCCGGACAGCGGCCATCTCTACGCGGCGCACGTGATTCACGATCTCTGGCGCGCCACTCATGGCGATGCGGTAGTCGTCACCGACGTCGGCCAGCACCAGATGTGGGAAGCGCAGTATTACCACCACGAAAAGCCGCGCACGCTGATCACCTCGGGCGGCCTCGGCACGATGGGCTTCGCGCTTCCCGCTGCGATCGGCGCAAAATTCGCGCGGCCTGACGCCGAAGTCTGGGTCGTTGCCGGCGATGGCGGCTTTCAAATGACCATGTCCGAACTCGCCACCATCGTTCAGGAAAAAATCGCTATCAAAATCGCCATCATCAACAACGGCTATCTCGGCATGGTTCGCCAGTGGCAGCAATTTTTCTACGACGGCCGCTACGCCTCGACGCCGATCATCAGCCCCGATTTCGCCAAGCTGGCGGAAGCATTCGGCATCCAGGGTATGTCGGTGCGCACGCGCGCCGAAGTCGGGCCCGCTCTCGAGGCCGCGCGAAATAATCCCGGGCCCGCGCTGATCGATTTCCATGTCGAACAGGAAGATTCCGTTTATCCCATGGTTCCGGCGGGCGCGGATTTGCACGCCATGATCCGCCGCCCGAGCCCGCTCGTCGAGGAAGCCTCCGATGCCTGAAAGCGAAACGCTCCACCAATTTGTGCTCTATGTCGAGAACCAGCCCGGCGTGCTGAACCGCGTCGCCTCGCTTTTCCGGCGCCGCGCGTACAACATCGAATCGCTGGCGGTCGGCCACACCGAACGCCCCGGCATCTCGCGCATGACCATCGTCGCCGGAATCAGCGAAGGCGCGGCGCAGCGCGTGGAAGCGAATCTCTATAAGCTCGTCAACGTGCTCTCGGTCGAGGACGTGACGCACATCTCCACCATCGCGCGCAGCCTTGCGCTGATTAAGGTCGAGGCCCACGAAGAATCGCGGCATCGTCTGATGGAAATCGTGCGCGTCTTTCGCGCACGCGTCGTTGATCTCGCTCCCAATTCGCTCATCATCGAGATCACCGGCACGGAAGAGAAAATTCGCGCGCTGGAAGATGTCCTGCGCCCATTCGGCATTCTCGAGATGGTGCGCACCGGCCAAGTTGTAATGACGCGCGGCGTGAAACGCCCGCGCGCCCGGCAAGGTTCGAGCCTAAGCGCCGATTCGGGCGATTCGGAAGCTTCGCACTCCGTTTGATCGGAGCAATTTCGATAGCGGCATTGAAAGCAGAAACACAAAGGAGCAGGTAATGGCCAAGATTTATCAGGATCAAGACGCGGATATTGCTCTAATCCAAAAGAAAAAGATCGCCATCATCGGCTACGGCTCGCAGGGCCACGCGCACGCGCTCAGCCTGCGCGATAGTGGCTGCACGGTTTGCGTCGGACTGCATCCCGAAAGCAAATCGCGCGAGAAGGCCATCGCCGCGGGGCTAACGGTCCATTCCGTCTCGGACGCCGCAGCCTGGGCCGACGTGATCATGGTTCTTGCGCCGGACACCACTCAACCCGCAATCTACGAAAAAGAAATCGCTCGCCATCTCACGAAGGGCAAGATGCTGATGTTCGCCCACGGCTTCAACGTGCGCTACGGCACGATTCAACTCCCGCGCGATATCGACGTCACCATGGTCGCGCCCAAAGCTCCCGGCCATCGCGTCCGCGAGGTCTTCATCGAAGGCGGCGGCACTCCCGCGCTTCTCGCCGTTCATCAAGACGCCACCGGCTCGGCGAAGCAGCTCGCTCTGTCGTACGCCAAAGCCCTCGGCGCGACCCGCGCTGGCGTGATCGAAACGACGTTCAAAGAAGAAACCGAAACCGATCTCTTCGGCGAACAGGCTGTTCTTTGCGGCGGCGTAAGCGAGCTGATCAAAGCGGGATTCCAGACCTTGGTGGACGCAGGCTACCAACCCGAAATCGCTTACTTCGAGTGTCTCCACGAACTAAAATTGATCGTGGACCTGATCTACCAGGGCGGGCTCAACTACATGCGGTATTCCGTCAGCGACACCGCCGAGTACGGCGACTACACCGGGGGGCCGCAAGTAGTCACCGAACAAACCCGCCAGACCATGAAGAAAATGCTCGAGCGCATCCAGAACGGCGAATTCGCCCGCGAATGGATCGCCGAAAACAAAGCAGGCCGTCCGAAGTTCGATGAGACGCGCCGCAAAGAGCAGCACCAATTGATCGAAGAAGTAGGCGCACGCTTGCGCCAGCGCATGGCCTTCCTGAAGCCGGTCACGATCGCAATAGAAGAAACAGCAGCCGCGGGCAAAAAATGACTTTGTTATCGCTAAAAGTGAATAGCTGGCATCCTGAGTCCGCCCAGGCGGACGAAGGACCTGTATTTTCTTGATTTCGCACTGCGGCCCACTTGTATAGCGCCCCAAATTCATGTAAGCAATCCCAGTACCGTCGCGCGCCGTCATCCGAATCCGGATGGGCGCGCGAATCTCGCGAATTTTTCGATACGCAACTTCTAAATTTCCGATACGTCCGCGGCAGCAGCAACCGATAAACTCATCCTCTTCAAAAAGGCAAATTCCAAATGAGTGTGAATGAAAGAAGCAGGCTGATAACCCAGGGAGTCGAGCGCACCCCGAATCGCGCCATGCTCCGCGCCGTAGGCTTCGGCGACAAGGATTTCGACAAGCCCATCATCGGCGTCGCCAACGGCTACAGCACGGTTACCCCGTGCAACGCGGGCCTGAACGATCTGGCGCAACGCGCCGTAAGTGTTCTTCGCGATGCCCAAGCCATGCCGCAGATCTTCGGCACCATCACGGTGAGCGATGGAATCTCCATGGGCACCGAAGGCATGAAATTCTCTCTCGTCTCGCGCGAAGTCATCGCCGATTCCATCGAGACCGTTTGCAGCGCCGCGCGCATGGACGGCGTAATCGTAATCGGCGGCTGCGATAAAAATATGCCCGGCGGCATGCTCGCCATCGCGCGCTTAAACATTCCCGCAATCTTCGTCTATGGCGGCACCACCAAGCCTGGCCATCTTCACGGCAAAAATCTCACGGTCGTAAGCGCGTTTGAAGCAGTCGGCGAATACAGCGCCGGCCGAATCGGCGATGCCGAGCTTCTCGAAATCGAGCGACACTCATGTCCCGGCGTTGGCTCCTGCGGCGGCATGTACACCGCCAACACAATGTCATCCGCCATCGAAGCCATGGGCATGAGCCTCCCGTACTCCTCGACAATGACCGCAGGTGAATCCGAAAAGCTCGAGAGCACCGCCGAATCCGCCCGCGCGCTCACCGAAGCCATTCGCCGCCAAATTCTTCCCAGCCAAATCCTCACGCGAAAGGCGTTTGAAAACGCGATCGCGGTGGTAATGGCCACAGGCGGATCGACAAACGCAGTCCTGCATCTCCTGGCGATCGCACAAGCCGCGCGGGTACCGCTAACCATCGATGATTTCGAAAAGATCCGCCCGCGCGTCCCAGTTCTCTGCGATCTAAAGCCGTCAGGAAAATACGTAATCACTGAGCTCCACGCCGCCGGCGGTATCCCGCAGGCAATGAAGATTCTTCTCGATCACGGCGTCCTGCACGGCGACGCCCTGACGATCTCAGGCAAAACGGTAGCCGAAACGCTTTCCCAAGTTCCTGCCGAGCCGCGAAAAGACCAGGATGTGATTCACTCGTGGGATTCGCCGGTTTACCCTCACGGCCATCTCACAATTCTGAAGGGCAATTTAGCCACCGAAGGCGCCGTGGCAAAAATCTCAGGCGTAAAGATGAAAAAGATCACCGGCCCAGCCCGCGTTTTCAATTCCGAAGAAGAAACTCTCACCGCAATCCTCGCGCACAAAATCAAGCCCGGCGACATTCTGGTAATCCGCTACGAAGGACCCAAAGGCGGCCCAGGCATGCGCGAAATGCTTTCCCCGACTTCAGCCCTGATCGGCGCAGGCCTCGGCGATTCCGTGGGCCTGATCACCGACGGCCGCTTCTCCGGCGGCACCTACGGCATGGTCGTAGGCCACGTAGCCCCCGAAGCCGCGGTTGGCGGCGGCATCGCGCTGGCAAACGAAGGCGACTCGATCACCATCGACGCCGAAGCGCACCTCTTGCAACTTAACATCCCAGCCGAGGAATTCGAAAAGCGCCGCGCGCAATGGAAACCACCTGCGCCGCGCTATCGCTCCGGCGTCCTGGCAAAATACGTTCGCCAAGTCTCAAGCAGCAGCATAGGCGCAATCACCGATGCCGCATAAACGTGACGGAATTCACGACAAAGGGAGAAACTCGATATGAGACGCAGGCTGGCATGTAGCTTGGCCTTTTGTTTTTTGCTCTCCGGCCCGCTAGCGGCGTCGCTGGGCGCGCGCGCCTTCTCAACTTCTCCGCCCGTTTCGCTCTCCGCCGCGTCCGCCGCGACTCTTCTCTGGCAGCAACCAACGGAAGATCGTCTCCGCGCCCTCGAGCAATCGGCCAACGACGCCCGCAGCGCGGGCGACAACGCCTGGATGCTGGTCTCCTCAGCCTTCGTACTAATGATGACCGGCCCGGGCCTGGCGCTCTTCTACGGCGGCCTAGTGCGCAAGAAAAATGTCCTGGCCACAATGATGCAAAGCTTCGCGTTGATGGCCATCATCACGGTCGTCTGGGCGCTCGTCGGCTACAGCCTCTGCTTCGCGCACGGCAACAGCTTCATCGGCGGCTTCGGTTATGCATTTCTCCGCGGCGTAGGCGCCACACCAAACGCCGATTACGCCGCCACAATCCCGCAGCAAACTTTCATGGTCTTCCAGCTGATGTTCGCGATCATCACGCCGGGCCTGATCGCCGGCGCCTTCGCCGAGCGCATGAAATTCAGCGCCATGGTAATTTTCACCACGCTCTGGTTCTTCATCGTCTACGCTCCAATGGCCCACATGGTCTGGGGTGCCGGTGGCCTCCTAAATTCCAGCGGCGGCGCGTTCCCGACGCTGGATTTCGCAGGCGGCACGGTCGTACACATCACCTCCGGAGTCTCCGCGCTGATCTGCGCGCTCTATCTCAAAAAACGCGTCGGCTATCCGAAGGAGCCGATGCCGCCGCACAGTGTGGTTCTCAGCTTCATCGGCGCGTGCCTGCTCTGGGTCGGCTGGTTCGGCTTCAATGCAGGCAGCGCGCTCAACGCCAGCGGCGTGGCCACCAGCGCTTTCGTAGCCACGCATTTCGGCGCCGCCGCCGCAGCCATCGGCTGGGCCGCCGCGGAATGGATTCGCAACGGCAAACCCAGCGTCCTCGGCGCGATTTCCGGCGCAGTAGCAGGCCTAGTAGCCATCACGCCAGCCTCCGGCTTTGTAGGCCCAATGTCCGCGCTAGTCATCGGCCTCTGTGCCGGCGTCGGCTGCTACTTGATGGTCACGAAAGTGAAATCGATGTTCGGCTACGACGATTCGCTCGACGCGTTCGGCGTCCACGGCGCCGGCGGCACGATTGGCGCGCTCCTTACTGGACTCTTCGCCACCAAATTAGTGAATGCGGTCTTCAGAGACGCCCAGGGCAATGCTCTTAATGTGGGCCTCTTCGATGGCAACGCTCATCAAATCCTGAATCAACTCATCGGAATCGTAATCGCATGGGTCCTCGCAGTCGTCGGCACGCTGATCATTTTGAAAGTGACCGATGTTCTCGTCGGCTTGCGTGTTCCGGAAGATCAAGAAGTCCGCGGTCTCGATATCTCACTGCACGGCGAGGAAGGGTACAATCTCGAATCCTAGCACGCTCATTCGAACGGGAGACTAGAAGCGATGACTAAAATCGAAGCAATCATTCAACCGTCGCGTTTCGAATCCGTGAAAGAAGCTCTGCTCGAAATCGGCATCGCGGGCATGACCGTGCTCGAAGTCCGTGGCCACGGCCGCCAAAAAGGCCATACCGAAACGTACCGCGGCCGCGAATACGAAGTCGATTTGCTGCCGAAAATCAAAATCGAGATGGTGTTGCCCGACAAACTCGTAGATGTAACCGTCCAGACAATTCTCAAGACAGCGAAGACGGGCAAAATCGGCGATGGCAAGATATTCTTATCCAAGGTGGATGAAGCGATCCGCATCCGCAATGACGAGCGAGGCGAGCATGCACTCTAGAGGCATGAGTCCCCGCGCGCTGCAACAGGGCCGCGGCGCCGGCCATTAAGGCAATCAACAGCATGGCGTTGTCAACTCCGGGCCAAGTTCTGCGCGAGACCTACTCAGCCGAGTCCGCCAAAATCCAGCAGCGCTTCGACGCCACGGGCGACGGCCGCGCCGTAACCGAGCAGCGCGCCGCTCTCGTTGACCGCATCGCCGTCGATCTCTTCCGCCATTTCTTTCCGCACGAATCGAAGCCCGCGTCGAAATTGTCTCTCGTCGCTCTTGGTGGTTATGGCCGCCGCGAACTTTTCCCGTACTCCGACGTCGATCTGCTCTTTCTCTGCGCCGACAGCTCCACCGAAGAGCGCGTCAAAAGCGCCGCACGAGAATTCTGCCAGGCGTTATGGGACATGCGCATGCGCGTTAGCCCATCCACGCGCTCTCTTTCGGAATGCACGAAATTCCACAGCGAGAATCCCGAGTTCAATATCTCGCTTCTCGACTGCCGCTTTCTCAGCGGCGACGAGCGTCTCTTCGCCGAGCTTCACGATCACGTGCTGCCCACCGTCGTCTCCCGCAATCGCGCCGCGTTGCGCGAAAATCTCGCGGAACTGACGCGCCAGCGCCACGCCAAATACGGCGAAACAGTCTTCCATCTCGAACCCAACCTAAAAAATTCTCCCGGCGGGCTGCGCGATTTCCACACCGCTTGCTGGCTCGAGCGCATCTCGGAACTTGCCGGTGAACAGCAGTTTCCGCCCCATCCAGGCCGCACGTCGCCGAAGCTCAACGCGGAAGCCGAGCGCGCCTTCGATTTCCTCGCCGCGGCCAGATGTCTCGTCCATTTCCGCCAGGGCCGCGACGACAACGCGCTCACTTACGAATTGCAATCCGTAGCCGCAAATCTCGGTCTGGCCGTTCAGCAGGACACGCCGATGCCGCCCGCCGACTGGATGCGCTGCTATTTCCGCCACGCGCGCGTCATCTTCACGCTCGCCACGCAGCTTCTCGACGACGCGGTCCCCGAGAAAAGCTCTCTCTCGGATCGCCTCGGCGAATGGAAAGCAAGATTCTCGAATTCGCCATACACAGTTTCAGCCGGACGTCTGGCGGTTCGCGAGACTGGCGGTCTCAAGGATCCGGAGCAACTTCTATCGCTCTACGAAGTGGTGGCTCGCGACGGCCTGAGACTCAGCCGCGAAACCGAGCGGGAAGTTGAAGCCGCTGTTCCCGCGCTCGCGAGCGACGGTGCCGCAATCCCTGGCCTCTGGGCTCACTTCCAGCAAATTCTCGTCGCGCCTCACGCGACAGACGCCCTTCGCGCCATGCACGCCCAAGGCGTCCTCGTCCGCCTCTTCCCGGAATTCGCGGCCATCGATTCGCTGGTAATTCGCGATTTCTATCATCACTACACCGTGGACGCCCATTCCTTCATCACCATCGAAAATCTCCAAAACCTCCGCGGCAAGACCTCAGAATGGGAAAAGAAATTCGCCGATCTTTTGAGCGAACTTGAACAGCCGGAGCTGTTGTTCCTCGCTCTCCTCTTCCACGATGTCGGCAAGGGCATGGCGCAAGACGATCACATCGAGGGAAGCCTCCAAGCTGTGGATGAAATCTTTCCGCGCCTCGGCCTCGACGCCACCGAGAGCGGCACAGTCCGCTATCTCATCGCCAATCATCTCGAAATGTCCGCGAATCTTCTCCGGCGCGATATTTTCGACACGCAAACGATTCGCAACTTCGCCGAAAAAGTCGGCACTCCCGAGCGCCTTAAGCTGCTCTGCCTTTTTACCTACGCCGACATCCGCGCCGTGAATCCCGAAGCACTCACGCCGTGGAAAGCCGAATCGCTCTGGCAGCTCTATGTTTCCACCGAGAATTATCTCAATCGCAGCCTCGATGAAGAGCGCGTCCATGCCAATCGCGACGGCCGCGAATGGGTCGAGCGCATCATCCCCCTTGTTTCCACCGATGCGAATCGCCATGATCTCCGCGAATTTCTCGAAGGTTTGCCGCGCCGCTATCTCCTTGCTCATTCGCCGCAGGAAGTCGCGCGCCATTTCGAAATGTCGCGCCGACTGGAAACTTCCGCGGTCGAGCTTCATCTCGAGTCGCACGGGCACATCTACGAGCTTACGGTTCTCACCGCCGATCGCCCGCAGCTCTTTGCCGGAATCAGCGGCACCATCGCCGCCTGGGGCATGAATATTTGGAAGGCGGAAGCCTTCGCGAATTCCGGCGGCGTTATCGTGGACACTTTCCATTTCACCGATCCGTATCGCACTCTCGAGCTGAATCCCACCGAGATGGATCGCTTCAAAGCCAGCATCACCGACGTGCTCTGCGGCACGGTCAGCCTGGAAAGCCTGATGCGCGGAAGAAAAAATCTCCGCGGTCCCGCGCTGCCCAAAGTTCCAGTCTCCACTCAAATCCGCTTCGACGATTTTTGTTCCGCGCATTCCACGCTGATGGAAATCGCCACGCAGGATCACCCCGGCCTTCTCTATCAAATCACCTCAGTTCTGGCCCAATACGGTTGCAATCTCGAGGTCGCACTAATCGACACCGAAGGCCAGCGCGCCATCGACGTATTCTATCTAACGCTCGACGGCGCCAAACTCGGCGCCAACCATCAACGCAAACTTCGCGATCTACTCCTGGCCCAACTCTGAGATCATTTGGCAGTCGTAGGGGCGTCCGCCCAGGCGGACTGCGCCCGCCCCGAGTAACCTAAGCGATAAAGCCCGCCACATAGTCCGCTTCAATCTGATCTCACATCCAATAGCCCCGTGGGCCTGCTAAATAACCACGATGTCGACACACCCCGAACATCCTGAAACATTCGGGAACCTGTTGCGTCACAATAGAGAAGAAACATTGAGGGATTGTGTGGCCCCGCACCAACGCACTCAGACCCGCCACCGCTTTCCTCTGAAGTAGGAGCGATTGATGATCTCGAGGAAATTGTCAATGCCCATGCTCGCGCTGCTTCTGGCGCTCAGCGCTTCAACGCTGACCGTCGAAGCATCGCAACAATCTGCCGCGCCAAGTGCTCAATCCGCGGCGTCTCGTCCAGTCGGGACGGTGAAATCCATCTCCGGCAACTTGCTGATCCTCGCGACAGACGCCGGCGCAGAAATCACAATAACGGTCGAAGACTCCACGCGCCTGATCAAAACCGCCCCGGGTCAAAAAGATCTCACCGGCGCCACGCCCATCAGGCTCCAGGATCTGCAAGTAGGCGATCGCATTCTGGTTCGCGGCACGCCGTCGGACGATTCCAAATCCATCGCCGCCACTTCGATCATCGTGATGAAGAAATCCGATATCGAGCAAAAACAAGCCCAGGAGCGGGCCGATTGGCAGAAGCGCGGCGTGGGCGGCTTAGTGACTGCCGTAAATCCGACCGCCGGAACGATCACCATTTCAGCAGCCGCACTGGGCGGCAGCAAAAGCGTCACTGTTCACACGTCGAAGACCACCATCATCCGGCGCTACGCCCCCGATTCCGTGAAATTCGACGACGCCAAGCTCGGTACTCTGGAGCAGATTCAGCCGGGCGATCAACTCCGCGCCCGCGGCGACCGCAGCTCCGACGGCAACGAACTCACCGCGGAAGAAATCGTCTCCGGCGCTTTCCGCAATATCGCCGGCACGGTGCTCTCGACGGACGCCGCCGCCAACGCTCTCACAGTCACAGATTTGAAAACGAAGAAGCCGGTGACCGTGAAGCTCACGTCCGATTCCCAGTTCCGCAAACTCCCCGCGATGATGGCGCAAATCATTGCCGCGCGAATGAGCGGGGCAGCCGGAAGTCCTGGAGCGGCTCCAGCAGGAAACGCCGCAGGAAATTCTGCCACTCCGCAAGCGGGCAACGGCGCAACCGGCACAAGGCCCGGCGGTGGCGCAGGCGGCGGCCGCCCCGGCGGCGCGCAGGATTTTCAGCAAATGTTGAACCGCGTTCCCGCGGCAACGCTGGCGGATTTGCAAAAGGGCGACGCTCTGATGATCGTGGCAACGCAAGGCAGCGGCGACGGCGCCGTCACGGCCATCACCATGTTGAGCGGCGTCGAAGCAATCCTCGCGGCCTCGCCGAAAGGCAGCCAACCGATGATTCTCACGCCGTGGAATCTAGAGGCGTCCGGCGGAGAAGCCGCATCTCAATAATTTCCGGCGCGCCGCCGCGCCCAATTTTCTCAGGAGCAGGAATGAAAGCCGGGTTCAAGTCAAAGTGCACCAAGATTGCATCAGCGCCGCTCATGGCGCTATCGCTTATTCTCGCCGTTATCTTCTGTCTGCAAGCACCCTCGGCCGCAGCCCAGGCGCCGACCGGCACTTTGCGCGGCCAGGTCACCGATCCTTCAGGAGGCGTAGTCGTCGGCGCAACTGTTCTGGTCACTTCGTCGGGTGGACAGACAACCACCGGCCAAACCAACAAAACGGGCACTTATGAATTCAAGAATCTCGCTCCGGACAACTACGGCATTACCGTCGGCGCGACGGGCTTCGCTCTCTACCAAAAAGACAGCGTCACCATAACTGCCGACCAGATTCAAGTTTTGAATGTGCAACTGCAAATCGAAGTGCAGAAGGAAAAAGTCGTCGTCACGGACACCACCACGAACGTGGATGTGAATCCGGCAAACAATGCCAGCGCGCTGGTGCTCAAAGGCAAAGATCTCGACGCGCTTTCCGACGATCCCGACGAGCTATCCGCCGAACTCCAAGCTCTCGCAGGTCCGTCCGCCGGGCCGAATGGCGGCCAGATTTACATCGACGGATTTACCGGCGGCCAGCTTCCGCCGAAATCATCCATCCGCGAAATTCGCATCAATCAAAATCCATTCTCCGCGGAGTACGACAAGCTCGGCTACGGCCGCATCGAGATTCTCACCAAGCCGGGCACAAACCAATTTCACGGTCAGTTCCTCTTCGACGCAAACGATTCCGAATTCAATTCCAGAAATCCCTTTGTGAAAACCGAACCGCCGTATCACACGTTTCTCTTCAGCGGAAACGTCAGCGGCCCAATCACCAAAAAGGCCTCCTTCTTCTTCGACGCCGAGCGCCGCAATATCGGCGACACCTCCATCGTCAACGCCGTCGTCCTCGACACCAATTTCAATCCCACTCCGTTCAGCGTCGCGGTCGCCAATCCACGAACACGCACCAGCATCAGCCCGCGCCTCGATTGGCAGGCCACCAAGAACAACACCGTCACGCTGCGCTACCGCTACGTCGTCTCGAACGATACCAATGACGGCATCAGTCTCTTCTCGCTGCCGACGCAAGGCTACAACTCCAGCAATTCCGAGCAGGTCATCCAGGCCTCCGACACCTACGTCATCAGCTCCACCACCGTCAACGAAACGCGCTTTCAATTCACGCGCGATCGTCTGAGCGAGGCTTCTGCCAATTTCGGCACCACCATTTCTGTTCCCGGCGCGTTCGTCGATGGAGGAAACACTCTCGGCAACGTCTTGAACGTCGGCGACAACTACGAGCTTCAGAACTACACCTCGATGTCCCTCGGCAAGAACTATCTAAAATTCGGCGGCCGTCTCCGCTTCAACCGGCTCTACAACGATGCTAATTCCAATTTCAACGGAACCTTCACTTTCGGCGCGCGGCAATTTCAAGGGCAAACCATCAACGGCATCGAGGCCTATCAGATCACCCAGGCAGGCCTGGCCGCAGGCGATACACTCGCCTTCATCGAGCAGCAGCTCGGCGGCGGCCCGAGCCAGTTCAACATCACCAGCGGAATTCCGCTCGCCTCGCTCAATCAATTTGACGTCGGTCTTTTCGCACAGGACGACTGGCGGATTCGCCCGAATCTAACTTTAAGCGGCGGTCTCCGCTTCGAGAGCCAGGACAATATCAGCGACCACGCCGATGTCGCTCCACGCGTAGCTCTCGCCTGGGGCCTCGGCAAGGGCGCCGCCCCGAAGACTGTCGTTCGCGTCGGCTGGGGAATGTTCTACGATCGCTTCATCGACACCTACGTTCTGCAAACCGAGCAGCTCAACGGCATCAACCAGCAGCAATTCGTCGTGAATTCGCCGACGTTTTATCCCGACATTCCCGCGATCGATGCGCTGCCCGCTCGCATTCCCACCATCTATCGCCTCAGCCCAGATTTGCGCGCGCCCTATATGATGCAAGGCGCCGTCAGCCTCGAGCGCCAGCTCTCAAAATCCATGAACATGGCTGTTACTTACATTCACTCGCAGGGCGTTCACGCGCTTCTGACGCGCAATATCAACGCACCGCTGCCCGGCACGTTCGATCCATCCGATCCCACCAGCGGCATTCGCCCTCTCGGCAATATCGGCAATGTGGACCAGTTCGAATCCGACGGCATTTTCAAGCAGAATCAACTCATCGCCAATTTCAACGTGCGCATGGGCACGCGCTTCTCGCTCTTTGGCTGGTACGTTTTGAATTACGCGAACAGCGACACCGCCGGTACTTCCAGCTTCCCCGCGAATCAGTACGACTTGGCCGCCGATTACGGCCGCGCCGCATTCGACGTCCGCCAGCGCTTCTTTTTCGCCGGCACGGTGAGCTTGCCCTACGGATTTCGCCTCAGCCCATTCGTGATGGTAAGTTCCGGCATGCCTTTCAACATCACCATCGGCCAGGATCTGAACGGCGATTCCATCTTCAACGATCGCCCGTCGCTCGCCACTTCCGCAACGCTGCCGCAAAATCTCGTGGTCACCAAGTACGGCAACTTCGATATCGCGCCCGCGGCCTCCGCAGCAATTGTCGCCCCGAACATCGGCACAGGCCCATCGCAATTCACCGTGAATCTGCGCGTAAGCAAAACATTTGGCTTCGGCAAAAAGCAGGACGCCACGAACGGCAATGGCCGAGGCGGCCGTCAAGGTACATTTGGCGGGCCAGTCGGCGGAACGGGTGGTGGAGGAGGAGGCGGTGGGCGAGGAGGCGGTGGAGGCGGCGGAGGAATGGGCGGCTTCGGCGGCGGCGGAGACAGCGGTCACCGCTACAGCCTCACTCTCAGTGCCTCAGGGCGAAACATTTTCAATCGCGTCAATCTCGCCCCGCCCGTAGGAAACCTAAGCTCTCCACTGTTCGGCGAATCCAATGCACTAGCCGGTGGAATATTCTCCTCGGCATCAGCGAATCGCCGCATCGACCTGATCGCCACGTTCAGCTTCTAAGGGTACCGCCGGCGTCCCTGCCGGCATCTTACGAGCGAGATGTCAGCCGGGGATCGAAATTGTCCGCGGCGCTGTGCGCTAAATATTTCGTGCCGGTCGCGCTGCGAGGCCCGCGCGGGACTGTTGCCTGCGGTGAGATGGGAGATCGTCGGATGCCGGCACAGGCGCCCCGCCAGAGCATCCGGGGCAAGCCGGCGCGACCAAGACCATCAATCCGCCGTTGAAGGCAATCGCGGAGGCGCTGCCACGCCGGGCTCAGGCGGCTGATGCCCTCGCCGCCCCAGCACCCTCAGCCGGAAGCGATCCAAATAAAGGTAAAGCACCGGTGTAGTAAAAAGCGTCAGCATCTGGCTGACGATCAACCCGCCCACAATCGCAATTCCCAACGGCCGCCGCAATTCCGATCCCACACCGGATCCAATCGCAATCGGAATTCCGCCAAACATCGCCGCCATCGTAGTCATCATGATCGGACGGAATCGCAGCAGACACGCCTGGTAAATCGATTCCTCCGGCGTCATGTTATGCGTACGCTCCGCATCCAAAGCAAAGTCGATCATGAGGATGGCGTTTTTCTTCACGATTCCGATCAAAAGGATGATCCCAATCAGCGCAATGATGGTCAGTTCCGTCCGGCAAAGCAGCAGCGCCAGCAGCGCCCCCACTCCCGCCGAAGGCAGCGTCGAAAGAATCGTGATCGGATGGACGTAGCTCTCATACAAAATTCCCAGCACGATATAGACCGCCGCCAGCGCCGCAAGAATCAGAATGGGCTCGCTCTTCAGCGAATCCTGAAACGCCTGCGCCGTTCCCTGAAAGCTCGGATGAATCGTCGAAGGCATCGCGATGGTATGCTCGACGTCGTTGATTGCCTTCACCGCGTCTCCCAACGCAGTCCCCGGCGAAAGATTGAACGAAAATGTTACCGCTGGAAATTGTCCCTGGTGCGCCACCGCCAGAGATGTCTGCGTCTGCTCGTAGTGCGTGAACGCACTCAGCGGAACTTCGGTCCCGTTTGTCGACGGAACGTAAATATTTTTCAGCGCGTCCGGGCTCTGCCCAAATTTCGGATCAACTTCCATCACCACGTGATATTGGTTGATCCCCGCATACATCGTGGACACCTGTCGCTGCCCGAACGCGTCGTAAAGCACGTTGTCGATCAATTGCGGCGTCAAGCCCAGGCGGCTCGCCGTGTCGCGATCGATCACTAGCGCCGCCTGCAAGCCGTGATTCTGCTGATCGCTCGAAATATCTTTCAGCTCTTTGAGCCCGCGCAATTTCTGCTCGAGCTTCGGCGACCACTCCAGCAAGTCCTGAAGATTGTCACCCTGCAGCGTGTATTGATATTGCGCATTCCCCATGCGCCCGCCGATTTGCACGTCTTGGACGGCCTGAAAATAGAGCGTCGCTCCGGGCACATGCGCCAGCTTGCCACGAAGTCGTGCAATCACTAGGTCAACGGAAAGTTTTCGCTCTCCGATCGGCTTCAGTGAGGCGAACGCTCGCCCCGTATTATGAGCGCCTTGCCCGCCTGTAAATCCCACCACGCTATCCACCGCAGGATCGTCCTTCACAATTTGGATAAATTGCGTCAGCTTCTTCTGCATCGCATTGAACGAAATATCCTGCGCCGCCAGAATTCCGCCGCTCAACCGCCCCGTATCCTGCTGCGGAAAGAATCCCTTGGGAATCACGATGTAGAGATAGACGGCCAGCGCAATCGTGCCAAACGTCACCAGCAGCATCACCGGCTGATGGCGCAGCACCCAGCGCAGCCGCGCGTCATAGGCATCGTGCAGCCAATTAAACCCGCGCTCGCTCAACCGGTACATCCAGTTGTGTTTGCGTCCCGTCTCCGGCTTCAGAAACAGCGCGCACATCATCGGCGTGGTCGTCAGCGAAACAATCATCGAGATTCCGACTGCCACGCTCAACGTCACCGCAAACTCGCGGAATAACCGTCCCACGATTCCGGCCATCAGCAAGATCGGAATAAAAACGGCCATCAGCGAGGTGCTCATCGAAACCACAGTGAAGCCGATCTCGCGCGCCCCTCGATAGGCCGCCTGCACCGGCGCCATCCCCTGCTCGATATATCGCGTGATGTTTTCAATCACCACGATCGCATCGTCTACCACGAAGCCCGTGGAGATCGTCAGCGCCATCAGCGACAAATTGTCGAGCGAATATCCCAGCATATACATCACGCCAAAAGTTCCGATAAGCGATAGCGGCACAGCCACGCTGGGAATCAACGTCGCCCACACGTTCCGCAAGAACGCAAACACCACGAAAATCACCAGGATTACGGAAATCACCAGCGTAATCTGCACGTCCCGCACCGACGTCCGAATCGTGGTCGTGCGATCCACAACCACGTCGATCCGGATCGACGGCGGAATCGAAGCCTGCAATTGCGGCAACAATTCCCGCACGCGGTCCACTGTCCCGATGATGTTGGCGCCCGGCTGCCGGTTGATGATGATCAACACGCTGGGCTTGCCGTTGGCCACTCCGGCGGTATGCACGTCCTCCACCGAGTCCACTACTGTCGCCACATCCGCAAGCCGCACCGGCGCGCCATTCTTGTACGCGATGATCCGCGGCGCATATTCCGCGGCGTGAAACAACTGGTCGTTGTCCTGCAGCATTTCGCCTTGCTGCGCGTCGGCCAATCCGCCCTTCGGCGAGTTCGCGTTCGCCGTGTTCAACGCCGTGCGCACCTGCTCTATACCCACTCCCAGATTGCTCAACTGCATGGGGTTCACTTCCGCGCGCACCGCGGGCAGGGAACTCCCGCCGACGAAAACCTGCCCCACGCCGTCAATCTGCGAAAGTTTTTGCGCCAGAATCGAATTGCCCACGTCGTACATCTGCGGCTTCGTCGCCGTATCGGAAGTCAGCGACAGAATCAAAATCGGCGCATCCGCAGGATTCACTTTCCGCCAGTTCGGATTGCTCGGCAGATTCGCCGGCAATTGGCCGCGCGCGGCATTGATCGCCGCCTGCACGTCGCGCGCGGCTGCGTCGATATTCCGGTTCAGATCGAATTGCAGCACGATGCTCGTCGAGCCAAGCTGGCTCGAGGAAGTCATCTGCGTAATGTTGGCGATGCGCCCGAACTGCCTCTCGAGCGGCGTGGCCACCGCCGACGCCATCGTCTCCGGGCTCGCCCCCGGCAATCCCGCGTTCACATTGATCGTGGGGAATTCCACCTGCGGCAGCGGCGCGACAGGCAGCATCGTATAAGCCAGCGCCCCGGCCAGCAGCAGCGCAATCGTCAGCAGCGACGTCGCCACTGGCCGCTGGATGAATGGTGCCGAAATATTCATCCCTGGCCTTCTTGGGCGCTCTCCGGCGCAGGCATTTCAATCGGATTGCCGATGCGGAACCGCGCGAATCGCTTGGCCATCTTGTCGAACGCGATGTAAACCACCGGCGTCGTATAAAGCGTCAGCAACTGGCTCAGCAGCAATCCGCCGACAATCGAAATTCCCAGTGGGTGCCGCAATTCCGAGCCCGTCCCCCGTCCCATCGCCAGCGGCAATCCCCCAAACAGCGCCGCAAACGTGGTCATCATGATCGGGCGGAATCGCAGCAGGCACGCTTGATAAATCGCTTCCTCCGGCGGCTTGTTGTCCTTGCGCTCCGCTTCGAGCGCAAAGTCGATCATCATGATCGCGTTCTTCTTCACGATGCCGATCAATAGAATGATTCCGATTAATCCGATCACATCCAAATCCAGATGAAAAAGCTGCAATGCCAGCAGGGCCCCCACTCCCGCCGATGGCAGCGTCGAAAGAATCGTCACCGGATGGATGTAACTCTCATACAGCACGCCCAGTACGATATAAACCGTCACCACCGCCGCGAGAATCAACCAAACTTCATTCGCCAGCGAATTCCGGAACGCCGCCGCCGCTCCTTGAAAGCTCGCCTGAATGCTTGCCGGCAATCCAATATCGCGTCCCGCATTTTCGATCTGCGTCACCGCCGTTCCCAACGAAGCTCCCGGCGTCAAATTGAACGAAATTGTTACCGCGGGGAATTGCCCCTGGTGGTTCAGCGCCAACGAAGCCGTTTGCGGCTCGTAATGCGTGAAGCTGCTCAGCGGCACTTGGATTCCAGTGAGCGACTTCACATACAAACTCTTCAAATCGTCCGGGTCCGTGCGGAAATCGGGAGCCACTTCCAGCACTACGTGATACTGATTCAATTGCGTGAAAATCGTGGACACCTGCCGCTGCCCAAACGCGTCGTAAAGCGTGTCGTCAATTGCTTGCGGCGTAAGTCCCAACCGCGAAGCCGTATCGCGGTCCACCACTAGATCCGCTTCCAGCCCGCGATTCTGCTGGTCCGTAGCCACATCCCGCAGATCCGGAATCGCCTTCAGCTTCTCCACAAACCGCGGCACCCACGTCGCCAAATCCTTCGCGTCCGCGGATTCCAAACTGTACTGATACTGCGTCCGGCTAACGCGATCCTCCACCGTCAAATCCTGCACCGGCTGCATATAAAGCGTGATCCCTTCGACGCTCGCAAGTTGCTTCTGCAACCGGATAATAATGTCCGTGACGCTCGACGTTCTCTCATCCCGCGATTTCAAATTAATCTGAATCCGCCCGCTGTTCGGCGTCATGTTCGTTCCATCCACGCCGATGAACGACGACAGGCTCACCACATCCGGATCCTTCAAAATCACCTGCGCCAGCGCCCTCTGCCGGTCCTCCATTCCCTGGAACGAAATCGATTGCGGCCCCTCGGAAATTCCCAAAATCACGCCGGTGTCCTGCACCGGAAAAAATCCCTTGGGGATGTAGATGTACATGAGAATCGTCAGCACCAAAGTCGCCACGGTCACCACCAGCGTGGCGGGCTGATGCTTCAGCACCCAACGGAGCGTCGTCGCGTACCGGTCAATCACCCAGTTAAACCACCGCTCGCTGGCCTTGAAGATTCGCCCTTCTTTCTTTTCATCTTTCCGGCGCAGCAGCTTCGCGCACATCATCGGCGTCAGCGAGAGCGACACCGCCGCG
>CAVPPO010000008.1:0-124308 GCA_963707165.1 uncultured Acidobacteriota bacterium
GTGGATGACATTGATCTCTCGCACGTGCGCCTCGACACTTATCGCACGCAGCTCGGTATCGTCCTGCAGGATACTTTTCTCTTCGACGGCACGATTCGCGACAACGTCTCGTTCTCGCGCCCCGACGCCAGCGAATCCGATATTCTCGCCGCCTGCCGCATCGCGCGCGTGGATGAATTCGCCGAAACTTTCGAGCTGAAGTACGACACCATCATCGGCGAGCGCGGCGTGAAGCTTTCCGGCGGCCAGCGCCAGCGCATCTCGATTGCCCGCGCCATCCTGGCCGATCCGCGCATTCTGATTCTCGATGAAGCTACTTCGAGCCTCGATTCCGAATCCGAAGCAATGATCCAGCAGGGGCTTTCGTATCTGATGCGCGGGCGCACCACGTTCGTCATCGCGCACCGGCTTTCGACGATTCGCCGCGCCGATCAAATCCTGGTGATCGAAGCCGGCCGCATCATCGAGCGCGGCAATCATCAGACGCTTTACGCGCTCGGCGGCCGCTACTTCGATCTCTACACCAAGCAACATGGCCTCGAGAGCAATCTCTTCCTCGCTCCCGGCGAAGGCGACAAGCCCGCAGATGACGCGCAGGCCGGCGCGAACGGCGACGCGGAAGCAGCTGCCGACGGCGCCGCGAGCGGCGAATCCGGAGTAGCCCGCGCCGCAAGAATCCTGCGCGGCCGCGAGTCGTAGCAATCCGCGATGGCCGCCGCAGAGGAAGCCGACGCGCCAGCAAGCCGGCCTCTGCGCCGATTGCATCCACGCGCAGAAAATCCGCAGCGATCGCGGCAGCCAATTCATCCTCTGCCGCCTGTCAGCAACAGATCCAAATTTCGCAAAGTATCCACGCCTACCAGTCCGAGAATGCAGCGGATACAAGAAGCAATTGTAGGGGAGGGTCTTCAGACCCTCCCGCACGTTCGGCCCGCCTTTCGCCTGAATGTCTCGGAAGCACAACCGTCTTCGTCGCGGGAAAACGAGGCCGTACATCGGACGGAGGAAGAGAAAACCCAAATCCACACCGGGGGCGTGGTAAACCCGCCCCCCTACGTTTAGCGCCGCGAGCCGAAGCGAATATAAATTCCGGCGGCGATGCGCAAATTATTCTGATGGTCGTTGGTTCCGTTGGCGAACTTCGTGAAGTAGTAGTCCGCTTCGAACGCGCGCACGCCGATATGTTCGGTCAGGTCGAAATCGAGCCCGCCGCCGGCTAGCGCCGCGAACGCGTTCGCCGAACCCGAAGCGCTGAGCGATGAGAACTGAAAAACTTCCGGAAGCGTGCGAGCCGCCGACCAAACCCTCGGCGAACGGATGCCGCGCTCAGAATTCAGAAAAGTTATAGCGCGGCCCAAACACGTAGGACGTCAGCGTCAGATCGATCCCGACTGCTGTTGATGTTTCCGGCATGTTGCACGCCCACATCCGCCACCGCGCTGAAATGGTAAGGCAGGCCGATCGAAACCCAGCCGCTGCCGCCGTTCATGTTGAAGCAACCGCAACTTCCCGGAGGCGCGTTGCTATGAACGAAATTGTAGCTCGCTCCGGCGGCGAAAGATGGAGTGGCCTGCGCGAGCGCGGGCGCGGCGCCGAGCGAGGCGCAACCCACGAGGATGGCAATCAGAACCGCGAATCGAACGGTAGCGCGCATGTGCGTCCTGTCCTTTATGTCTGCGTGAATATTTGTGTGCATTAGTCGACCACCAGATTTACGGTCGTGGAAGCCTGCAGCGAGCCGCTGGTGCCGGTAACGGTGATCACGTAGGCGCCCTTCGGCGTCTCGGCCCCGCCGGCAAAGCCACCGCTGCACGCGGAGAGCAGCCACGATGCTGCCGGAAACTGCCGCGAACAAAATGGCCAGCGCGGCGAAGCGGCGTCGCGCCGTTCCTCCGCATCCGGCGGCGAGAATGCCGGCCAACATGCAAAGGCCGGCGAGTAAGCCGATGGCGCGTCCGGCCAGACCCGCAGGCGGCGCCGATGGAATGTGAATGGCGCTCGACTTACCACCGGCCAATTCCACGGTCATCGTCGTCTGTCGCACCGGCGCTTCCCGGCGTAACCGTCGGCGGATTGAAAGTCGCCGTCGCGCCCGGTGGAAGCCCGGCAGCGGACAGAGTGACGACGTTGGTAAACGAGCCGCCGAGCGGCGGAACGGTGACGGTAATCTGCACCGACCCATCTTCCGGAACGTCAAACGGTGTTTGCGGCGCGGTCACCGTGAAAGCCTGCGCGATCACTTCGGTGACTGGATCGGAGGTGGAAGCGTCCGAAGTAGCGTTACCGGAATAGACCGCGGTGACAATTAACGAGCCGCTTGCCAGATCGCTGCTCATAAATGTGGCGCCGCCGGAAGAATCAAGGTTTGCGGTATTGAGCGCGCTCCCGCTGCCACAAGCACTTTCCGCACCGGGCGAGGGCGACGCCCCGCGGCCGGCTCTGCCCGCGGAGCTTCCGCGTGCGCGCGGCGCGGCCATTCGCAGGCCGGGATTGCTGCCACCCGCGCAGAAAGTCACGGTGCCAAGCGGCGAGCCGATGGGGATAGGCGTGACCGCCGCGGTCATGGTGACGGCTTGGCCGGCGTTGGCCGGATTCGGAGAAACGGTCAGCGCAGTGGTGGTCACGGTAGCGTTGCTGATCACTTCGCTGATGGTGTTCGAGATCGAAAATGCAAAGCCGGCGTTTCCAGAATAAATCGCGGTGATGATGTTTGTCCCCAGAGAGAGCGACGCCGTGGCGAACGTGGCGGAGCCGGAAGCGTCGATGTTCACAGTGCTGAGTAAAGTGGCGGCACCGCAGGGATTGCCGTTTCCGTCCCGTGAAAATCCCGGGCGGCGTGCTGTTCCAGATGCAGACGCGGCATTCGAGCGTGCCAATCCTGTGACCGCGTCGATCGGTCCCAAGCAGAAACTGACGCTGCCAAGCGGCGAGCCGGTGGGCGCAGGGCTCACTGCGGCAGTGAACGTGACCGATTGTCCAACGCCGGCAGGATTCGGATCGGCGGTTAGTGTCGTCGTGGTGTTGAGGATTGTCGAAACTGCTTCCGAAACGGTATTCGAGAGTGCTTCGTTCAAGCCCCCATTTCCTGAATAAATGGCCGCGATGACGTGCACGCCGGAACTGAGGCCGCTGGTAGCAAACGTGGCGGTTCCCGTGCCATCGACGTTGCCGGAACCAAGCAGCGTGCCGTTATCGCAATTCGCAAAGATGCCGTCAGCCGGCTTGGGAGTCGGCCGTCCTGGCATGGTGCGCCCGAGTCCAGGGTTTCTTACTATGCCCTGTTGACCGGTGATGTCGCAGAACTCGACCGTGCCGCGCGGCGCGCCGGGAATAGGCGCGAGCACTGCCGTGAACGTGACCGATTGATTTTTGTTGGCCGACTGCGGCTGCGCTGTGAGAGTGACGGTCGGCGTCACCATCTCGCCCACACCGAAGAGTGTAATCGTCTGCGTGCCTGCGCCGGAGTTATCGAGCAACGTGACCGTGCCGCCGATTTCTCCGCCGATTACCGGCGCGAACACCACGCCCAGCACGCAGCTTTCGCCGGGAGCGAGCTGCGTCGAGGATGTGCAAGTGGTATCCGGACCATCGAGATTGAAGTTCGCCGACGCGGCAATGGAGGTGAACGTCAGGGTGGCGCTGCCGTTGTTGCTCACCGTCACATCCTGCGCGGCCGAAGTAGAGGCGACATTCACGGTGCCGAAGGCCAGCGGCGCAACGCTCCCGATGATGCGCACTACGTTGTTGCTGTAATCGCTGAAGAAGAAGTCGCCGGCGGAATCCATCCCAGGCTGCGCGGGATAGTTCAGCAGCGCGGCGGTGGCCGGGCCGAAATCTCCGGTGTAGCCCGCTTCGGCGGTTCCATCCCCGGCGATCGAGTTGATGATTCCTGTAGTGACGTTAACCTCGCGCACCGCGTTGTTCGAGGAATCGGTAAGATAGAGATTTCCCGCGGGATCGAGAGCCAGGCCCTCGGCGTCGTAGATTTGCGCGCTGGTCGCCGGGCCGCCATCTCCGGAAAAGGCGCCCGTATTCGTGTCGGCATTGCCGACGATGGTCGTGACGACGCCCGTGCCCGCCGCAACTTCGCGGATCACGTTGTTGTCGTCGTCGGAGACGTACAGATTTCCCGCGGCGTCCATCACCACCGCGGAGGGACGGTTGAATTCGGCGGACGTTGCTGCACCTCCGTCGCCGCTATAGGAGCGCACGCCGGTGCCCGCTACGGTGGTAATAATTCCGGTGATGGCGCTGACTCGGCGCACCACGTTGTTGTAAGTATCCGAGACGTACAGATCGCCGTTATTTCCGACCGTGATGTTGTAGGGATAAGCGAGTTCCGCGTTAATGGCCAGCCCGCCGTCGCCTAGGTATCCCTCCGTCAGGTTGCCCGCATACGAGGTGATGATTCCTGTGATCGGATTAATTGTGCGTACTTTGCTGTTGTAGATATCCGCGAGGAGGAGATTTCCCGCGCCATCGAGAATCGGCGTTTCCGGCTGATCAAATTTTGCGGACGTCGCGAGCCCGCTGTCTCCCGTACTTCCGGTCATATCCGGTGTTCCGGCGACCTCGAATATGTCGCCCGATTGCGTGACGACAACACGTACGACGTCGTTCCCGTAGTCCGCGATGAAGAGGGTTCCAGAGGCATCCACGCTGACGCCGTAAGGCGTGTCCAGTTCCGCGGCGAGAGCGGGACCAGTGTCTCCGGAGTAGCCCGCAGTTCCATTGCCTGCGACTGTGGCAATCAGTTGCGGGCCAAATCCCACAAGAGGAGCGAGGCCCAGGCCATAGAAATAGATGGTGGCCCTGAGGGCGTTGCTATCACTGTCGAAAAATTGGATCGCGCCCTTGCGGATCCCCGGGGCCATCGGATTGAACTGAATATTGACCGAGCAGGTCTTGAACTGCCCTTGAAACGAGCCTCCGGCGTGGCAGTTGTTGGTCGCCGGTTGCGAACTAGCCAGTGTGAAATCCAGATTGGCAGCACCCTGGGTGACCACGATCATGCCAGGATCGGTGCCGATGCTGAATCCGCTCTGGGCTTGCAGCGTGATGGTCTGTGTAATCGGGGTACCCACGGCCACGCCGCCGAAGAAAATATTGGTGTTGTACGGCCAGATTGCGCCGGCACTGCTGGTGTCCAGGTTCGCGCCAAAAAAGCCGGAATTTCCATCCCCCGATAACCCCACTCCGGAACCAAATTTCGCGGCCGACGTAACGTCGGAAGGCACCAACTTGTGACCTTGTTCCGCCCAGGCGGATACGCCAATGCGGCCTAAGATGAATACGGCGCCCTGAAGGCTGTTGTCTCCAATTCCGCCGCTGGCGATGACGGCGCCATCTCCGGAGATGGCCATCGTAGAGCCGAGTTGTGCAGCTCCCGCAGCGTCCGTGAAAAAGGCGGTGATCATGCTTTGCTGCGTCCACGTGCCGGCGTTTTGCGTGAAGATCCACACTGCTCCCGCGCCGCTGTTGTTGGCCGGGCCGCCAATCGCGGCGACGAGTCCATCGGCGGATAAGGCCACCGAAGTTCCTTGTTGGGCCGCGCCGGTGGCTCCGGTGCCGACCATTTTGCTGCCGAGTTGGGACCAGGTCACGCCGCTGCGCGTGAAGAACCAGAACGCGCCGGCGTTGCTATTGTCGAATGCTGAGCCGAAGAGGATGGTATTGCCGTCGCCGGAAATCGCTACGGCGCCGCCTTCGTTGTCGCCATCGCCGGCGATCCCGGAACCCAACAGCTTTCCGCCCTGCTGCGACCAGGTTGAGCCGCTGCGCGTGAAAATCCAAACGCCTCCGTCACCGCTGTCGTTACTTGGGCCACCGATGATCGCGGTGTTGCCGTCGGCGGAAATCGCCACGGCCTGGCCCTGGTTCGCGCCGTCGACTGCGCCGCTGCCAAGCAGCTTGCTGCCTTGTTGCGACCACACTCCCTCGCTGCTGCGCGTGAACACCCAGACCGCTCCCGCGTTGCCGTTATCGAAAGGCCCGCTGATGATGACGGTGTTGCCGTCGCCGGAAATGGCCACCGAAGAGCCCTGCTTCGGCGTGCCGACTCCGCCTGTGCCGATCAATTCGCCGCCTTGCTGCGTCCACGTGTTGCCATTGCGCACAAAAACCCACGCGCCGCCGATGTTGCTGTTGTCCGCCGGCCCCCCAACAACGGCGGTGTTGCCATCTGCCGAAATTGCGACGGATTGTCCCTGCGCCGCCAAGCCTGTCGCGCCCGTGCCCATCAGCTTCAAGCCTTGCTGCTGGAGCAGCGGATACGCCTTGGTCTGTCCGAAGGCCGGCGAACAGGCAACAGCCAGCAGCAGCAAAGCCAGCGGAACAATTCGTCGCAGAATTCTCATGAGTGTTTCCCTCGCTGGTTGGTGCGATTGTTAAGTTGTGGTTGATGCGGTCGCTGCCGGCGCATATTCAATTGAAAGTTCCCCGGTTCCTCGCTTTATCGGGACGCAGCAGTGCGAGAGCAGCGGTTCCAGCAATTTCATTTCCGGGAGGTACAGGTCTGAAAAATCAAGCGGTTAGAAATTCCGGAGCACGCAGTAATCCCGCTTCGGGATGCCAAATCCGAAGCCGCGGACTGTTACGGGAAGTAGTTCCGAGTAGTTGATGTTGTAGGGGAGGGTCTATAGACCCTCCCGCTTCTCGACCTTTATTTTGACCGGGATGAGGTAGCTGTACGAGCGCGACGAGATAGCGGTGGGATTAGTCAATGCAAAGCGAAACGCGGGGCCGAACGGCGGGAGGGCTGAAGACCCTCCCCTACAAATTCAAAACCATCGCATCACTCATACGCCAGCGCTTCCACCGGATCTCTGCGGCTGGCCAGCCATGCAGGATACGACGATCCCAGCAAGCCGCCGAGAATCGCGATCACCGCCGCCTTAAAAATCCAGTCCACGGTGATCAAAATCGTCAGCGTCGGAAACAATTTCAAAAACAGCGCGCGCGAGCCATACGAAAACGCAATTCCCAACAAAATCCCGGCCACGCAAAGCAGCGTGGACTCGCTCAAAATCACGCGCACGATGTACACCTTCGACGCGCCGAGCGATTTCAGCACGCCGATCTCCCGCGTGCGCTCGATGATCGTCGTGTACATCGAAAGAAAAATCACCAGGAAGCCGATGGCCACGGCGATTCCGATCATCGTATTGATGAACGCCTGCAATCCCGGCAAGTTCGACGAAGTCATCAGTGAAATGAAATCCTTCAGCGGACGAATCTCATAACGCGGCAGCAACTCGCGAATTTCCTCCATCACCGTATCAGTATCGTCCGGCCGCTCGCATTTGATGAAGAACACGCTGGCCTTGTCCGTCGCGCCGGCCAGATCCTGCAGCGTATGCATCAGCACGAAGAGGCGCGCACCTTTGCCGTGCTCCACAATTCCCGCCACATGAAAATCATGATCGAGAATGTGCAGCATCTGCCCGGTCTGCACGTGCTTCGATCTCGAATAGACATCATCTACGAGAATATCGTTCGGCTGCTCCAGATCGCCACCCGAGTGGAAGACAAATCCGCCAGAAACCGCGTGGAACGATTGCGGATCGATGCCATAAATAATGTCGAGCCCATTCGTGGAATTGAATTGCAGCAGCACCGGGGCCACCGACTTCACGTATTTCATTTCCGCCAGCTTGTCGCCGAGGCGAATCGGCATCGGCGCGCCGCTGAAGGCCATGAACACCGATGCCGATGGCGGCTGCACCATGATGTCGGCGCCCACGCCTTCAATGCGCTTGGCCGATTCCGCTACGAGTCCGCTCGTCAGCCCCACGACGATGATGACCAGCATCACTTCGACCGCCACCGCGATCACCGTGATGATCGTGCGGATCGGCCGGTGCAGCACGTTGTTCAGAATCATCTGCGGGATCACGGCTGCGCTCCCTTGTCCTCTTTGCCCACTTCCACTAATTCGCTCCCCGCCGGCTGCTCGAGCCGGAAGCGCTCCGGCGCGATCGTCTCATTGAGCGTCAATTTCTTCACCTGAATCGCCAGCTTGTAATCATCGCGCGGCCGCGCCAGCGTGATGCTGTGCGGAAATTGCGCCGCGCCCGCCGCCTGCCAGTCCGAATAGCGGCTCACCGAAATGAGAATTCCGTCGCCGGTGAAATTCTCGATTTCCGAAACATTCAAATCGCTGCGATCGAAGCGAATCTTGCTTTCGATTTCGAGATTCCCGCCGCCATCGCCGCGCCGCAACACTGCCAACACGTAAGCCCGGCCTGTCGCATCTTCCGTTTCCTCAAACAGCACCGGCGCATCCTTCGGGATTTCCCGCCAGAAGAGCGCATCCACCAGATGTTGCGGCCGCAAGTTCTCGATCGGCTTCTCCGCCTTCTTCTCGAATCTCGCCGGCCCGGTGATGAACTTGTTCTTCGAAGGAATAAAAATCCGGAACGTCTCGCCGTCGCTGACCATATCGAAAACGTTCTTGGCCACCACGGGCGCCTGACCGATCACGCGAATCATCGCCGGCCGCGTCGCCAGGATGAATCCGTTCACCTCATGATACTGCTCGATGACGCCGCTGTATTGCGAGCCTGCCGTAGGCGTCAACGTGACAGTGGCATTGAGCGACTGAATCGACGCAGCCTGCCGGTTGTATTTTTCGATCAGCTCGGCCTTCGTGGCGTCGAGCGAGTGTGGCACCTGCGCCGCCGGCACGTGCGTCTTCGTGCTGACGTGCGCGCATCCGCCAGCCAATCCCCCCGCCGCTGCCAGCAAAACCAGCCAGATGACCCCACGAATCCTCAGCGAATTCTCCTCAAAAGCACGAATCTTGCAGTTTAGAGACCGACGGAAGGGGTGTCAACGCGAGTGACTGAAGCCGTGTATCCAAAGGTAGAGCCTAAGCGTGTGAAGGCCAACTGTGCGCCGCGGCTGGAGTAATAGGGGCGCCGCTCGCTGCGACCTCTTCGTGCACGATCGTGCCACATACTCGATTGCGCCCAAACCCGGCCATCTAACTACGACCCGCCCGCAGCCCCTCGCTCAGCAAGTTTTCTGAGCAGGCCTCGCGCTTCCTCCACATTCCAATCCTGCGCGCCAACTTCGCCGTAAACAATCGCGCCGCCGGCGTCAAGAATGTATGTTGCGGGCACGCCCACGGCCGAAAGATCCTCGGGCCGTTCTTTCCCCGCCAGGAAGACCGGGATGCCAAATGCATGTGTCTTGAGGAATTCGCGCACTTGCGGCTCGTCGTCCTGCGTCACGGCCATGAAGACCACCTTCTCGCCCTTCAACGATTCCGCGAGGCGCGCAATCTCCGGCATTTCGGAGATGCAGGGCGCGCAGGTGGTGCTCCAGAAATTCAGAAACACGACGCTTCCATTCAAGTCCGACATCTTCACATTCTGACCGTCGAGTGAGCGCACGCTCCAATTTTCATGTGTGCTTCCGGAACTCTCGGGCAGGAAGAAAGGTTTCGGCAATTTCGTGTAGGCTGGAGTCTGCCCCCCTACGAATCCAAGGGCCACGACCGGTGCCAGCAGCGTGGGTTGGGCATTGGAAACGATCGAGCGCTCCAGGCGCGCGCCCCACAGATCGAGCGCCACAAGCGTCACAACCACGCCTGCTGCCAAGCCCCACACGAACGCTCTTTTACCGGAATGCATGGAGCACCTCTCATGCCTCACCTAATCGGAATGATTATACTCTCGATAATTTAGGGATCGATTGTGTCTAACAGCGGCGGGGCCGAACGGCGGGAGGGCTGTCCTTCGGCGCGGTAAGCGGCCTCAGGATAAAAAGACCCTCCCCTACAAGTGCTACCTTCGATCTAACGCTGGATGGCGGACGTCGCGGCCTACTACTATGTAGATTACGTCCTCGGCTATGTTTGTGGCGTGGTCGCCGATTCTCTCTAGATTCTTCGCTACCAAAATTAGCTCGAAGGCTGGGAAGACTACCGCGGAATTTTCCATCATGTAGGTTAGCAGCTCGCGGAACATTTGATCGCGGAGCAAATCTACCTGATCGTCGCGGGCTAAAACGCTGCGAGCGAGATCTACGTCGCCGCGCACCAGGGCGTTCAAGCTGTCACGCACCATGCCCTCGGCAATTTCGCTCATGCGCGGCAAATCCACGTAAGGCTTCACCTGCGGATGGCGCAAAATGCGCAGAGCGGATTGCGCGATGTTCACGGCCTGATCGCCGATGCGCTCGAGATCGTTGTTAATGCGCGAGACCGCGAGAATGAATCGCAGGTCAATGGCCACAAGCTGCTGCTGAGCGAGCAAGCGCGTCACGCGATCGTCAATCTCCATCTGCATTTCATTGATGGCGTTCTCTTCCTCGAGCACCGTCTCCGCGAGATGCTCCTCCACATCCAGCACCGCCTGCACCGCCTGATGCACGGCCCGCTCGGCAAGGCTGCCCATCCACAGCAGCCGCTGCTTCAGCTCCTCGAGATCATGTACGAAGTGGCGTTCCATATTCCCTCAGCGTCTCATCCGAAGCGTCCGGTGATGTACGCTTCTGTCCGCGGGTCCTTGGGCGTGGTGAAAAGTTCCGAAGTCACGCTCCGCTCGATCAATCTGCCGTCGAGCAGAAACGCCGTGAAATCGCTCGAGCGCGCCGCCTGTTGCATGTTGTGCGTCACGATCACCATCGTGCAGCTATCTTTCAACTGGAACATCAGCTCTTCAATCTTCGCCGTGGTCACCGGATCGAGAGCCGAGCACGGCTCATCGAGCAGCAGCACTTCCGGATCGACCGCCAGCGCCCGCGCGATGCACAAGCGCTGCTGCTGGCCGCCCGAAAGCGCGTAAGCCGAATGGTTCAGCTTGTCCTTCACTTCATCCCACAGAGCCGAGCGCCGCAAACTTTTCTCCACCAATTCGGAGAGGCTGCCGCTGTAGCCGTTGATGCGCAACCCGTACGCCACATTCTCGAAAATTGATTTCGGAAACGGATTGGGCCGCTGAAACACCATCCCCACGCGACGCCGCAGTTTCACCACATCCATATTCAGGATGTTCGCGCCGTCGAGAAGGATTTCGCCCTCGAGCCGCGTGTGCCGGATGGTTTCCTGCATGCGGTTCAAATTGCGCAGAAATGTGGATTTGCCGCAGCCGGAAGGGCCGATCAGCGCGGTCACGCGATTCGTCGGAACGTCGAGGCTGATGTCGTACAAGGCCTGCTTCGCGCCGTAGAAAAAATTGACCTTGCTGATTTTGAAGCGCAGTGGTTGCGCTGCTTCCTGCGCGCTCTCCGTTTTCGCGGGTATCGCAGTTTGCATGGCTCTCACCGTGGCGGCTGCACCCGATGCTCCCATACTTAGTCCTTTAACTCTAGCGCCTCTACCTCGAGAACGACGCGCTCCGCGACATCAAGAACCGCGAAGCGATGTTCACCAGCAGCACCAGCCCCAGCAGCACCAGACCCGCCGCCCAGGCTTGCCGGTGCCAGTCGTCATAGGCGGAAAGCGCGTAGTCGTAAATCATCACCGGCAGCGAGGCGATCGGCTGATTCCATCCCGGGCTCCAGAAGCGGTTGCTCAACGCGGTGAAAAGCAGCGGGGCCGTTTCTCCGGCCACGCGCGCCAAGTCCAGCAGCAGCCCGGTCATGATTCCCTGAAATGCCGCCGGCACAATTACCGTCGCAATTGTTTTCCATTTGCTCGCGCCTAGCGCCATCGCGCCTTCGCGTAAGCTCGTCGGCACAGCACGCAAAAATTCCTCCGTACTGCGCACCGCAATCGGAATCATCATGATGCCCAGTGCAAATCCGCCGGCCAGCGTCGAGAAGTGATGCATCGGCACCACCACCAGCGCATACGCGAAGATTCCGATCACGATGGAAGGCACGCCGTTCAGCAAATCCGTGGTGTAGCGGACGATGAATGAAAATGTCTTCCCGCCAAACTCCGCCAGATAAATCGCCGCCAACACTCCGATCGGCATTCCGATCAGCGATGCCAATAGGAGCAGCTTCCCGCTCCCCACGATCGCGTTGGCCATCCCGCCGCCAGCTACGCCCACCGGCGTCGGAAGCTTGGTGAAGAAGTCCAAGGTCAACGACTTGCCGCCATTCCACACCAGATAGCCGAGGATCAAGCCCAGCACCGAAACAGTCACGAGGGCGCACGCGCCCGTCAGGCTCAACATCACCACGTTCAGTGATTTTCGCCAGATGGTCCGAACGCTCATGCCTGCGACATTCCCTTCTGCTGCGTGCTCACGATTAAAATCCGCGCCAGTCCGTTCAAAATGAAAGTGATCAGAAACAGCACCAATCCCAGCTCGATCAGCGATTGGACGTAAAGATTGCCGACAGCTTCGCTGAACTCGTTGGCGATGACTGCCGCGATCGAATAGCCCGGGGCAAAAAGCGAAGCGGCGATGCGCGGATCGTTGCCGATCACCATGGTCACCGCCATGGTCTCGCCGAGAGCGCGCGCCAGGGCCAGAAATACCGATCCGAAAATTCCCGTGCGCGCGAATGGCACCACTACTTTCCAAGTAGCTTCCCAGCGCGTCGCGCCCAAACTCAGCGCCGCCTCGCGCACGTCCGCCGGCACCGACAGCAGCACTTCGCGTGACACGGAGATGATGAACGGCACAACCATAATCGCCAGCACCAGTCCCGCAGTCAGTATTCCCACGCCGTACGATGGTCCCTGAAACAGCGGTATGAATCCCAGAGTGCTCCGCAAGGCCGGGGCGATCACCGAGCGCATCAGCGGCACCAGGATGAAAATTCCCAGCAAGCCGTAAATCACGCTGGGCACCGCCGCCAGCAGATCAATCATGAACGCCAGCGAATCCGAAATCCGCCGCGGCGCCAGCTCGGCCAGGAAAATCGCTGCGCCCAATCCCAATGGCACGGCGATCAACAGGGCCAGCGCCGAAGTCACCACGGTCCCATAGATAAACGGCAGCGCTCCGAAATCTCCGGCGACAGGATCCCACGTACTCGTGAAAAAGAATTTCCAGCCGAATAGGTGCCGCGCCATCGACGAATCAACCCACAGCCGGTACACCAGCAGCGCCGTAATCAGGAGGATGCTCGCCGCGAACACGAGGGTGATGAGATGCGCGATCTCATCGCCCTCCGTGAATCGCCGTAAAAAGGAACGCGGCCCCGTATGCACCGGGGCCGCGGGATCGAACGTGCTCGAGGCGGTTGCCATTGCTATTGGATTTGCGAAATCGCTTTCAACTCTTTGGCGATGACCGGCTTCGGAAGTCTCGCATACGCCAGCCCTTCGTTAAATTCCTGGCCGTCGGTGAGCATCCACTTCAAGAAGCCCTTGATCGCGTCGCGCTTTGTCGCGTCGGAAATTTTCTCAGGAATCAACAACCACGTGAAGCTCGAAATGGGGTACGCCGTTGCGCCCGGCGCGTTCGTGATCGACACCCGGAAATCATCCGGCATCGACTTCGCCGCTCCCGCCGCCGCAGCCGACACGCCCGCCAAGTCCGCCTTCACGAATTTGCCGTCGGCGTTCTGCACTTTTCCGTAGGTCATGTTGTTTTGAATGACGTAGATCAACTCGACGTAGCCGATCGCGCCGGGCGTCTGTTTCACCAGGCCTGAGACGCCTTCGTTGCCCTTGCCGCCAAGTCCGACCGGCCAGTTCACCGACGTCTTCTTTCCAACTTTGCTGGCCCATTCCGGGCTTACCTTGGAGAGAAAATCCGTCCAGATGTAAGTCGTGCCGCTGCCATCCGAACGGTGCACCACCACGATATCCGTGGCCGGCAAATTCACGCCCTTGTTCGCTCCTGCGATTTCCGGATCGTTCCATTTCGTGATGGTCCCGAGGTAAATGCCCGCCAGCGCTTTTTGTGTGAAATTCAAATCCGTACTCACGTTTGGAACGTTGTAAGTGGGCACGGCCGCGCCGAGGACCGTCGGGAAGTGCAGCACGCCCACTCCGCGCTTCTCTTTGAAATCCTTGATCTGGTCGTCGTTCATCGGCCCGTCCGACGCACCGAAATCCACCGTTCCGTTCGTCAGTTGCGCGATGCCCGCGCCCGAGCCTACCGACGCGTAGTTGATTTGAATCCCACCATTTTTCTGGTGGTAGACGTCGAACCATTTCGAGTAAATCGGGTAGGGAAACGTCGCGCCCGCCGCGTTGATCAGTATCGGCGCGTCGGCCATTACCACGCCCGCCGCCGCGAGCGACAGCAGCAGCACCGCTAGAGCGAATCTCTTCATCATTTTCGCGATTCTCCTTTGTCAAATTCTTTCGAGACTTTGTTACAACCGGGTTACAACCGCGAGAATTCCAAGTGAACGCCCGTCTCAATCCGGTACGCCCGAGAAGAAAACAAGGGGCCAACGAGGGGGATCGCCGGCCCCTTGGGGGCGTTGTCGGTGGGGTGGTGCATCAGGTCTGTGGTTCGGGGTGTCATGGGTCGTGTGTAACGTGGAGCGGTGGCGAAACTAACGCAGGCGGGTGAACGGGGCGTCAGCAAGATATGAATTCTAGGTTACATCCGGCTGGTATAGGGGAGGGCTAAATACCCTCCCCTAAAAATTCAAAACCCTAATCCGCCGGAACCTCCGGCACCACGGCAATCCTTCCTTCAACATCCGCCTGCGAATCCATCTGCAGCGCACGTCCATGCCGCACATCCAATCCGCGCACCCAGAACAAAATATCCTCAGCGATGTTCGTGGTGTGATCCGCAATCCTCTCCAGATGCCGCGCCGCCAGCACGAAATGCAGATTCGGCGCCACCTGCGAGGCGTCCTCTCGCATTCCCGCCAGCAAATTCTCAAAAATCTGGTCGCGATAGCGGTCCACCACGTCATCGCTCTCCAGCACCTCATTCGCCAGCGTCACATTCCGGAAAATCAGCGCCCCGAGGCTCTTGCTGACCATTCCGCGCACCGCTGCGGCCATCGGGAGAAGCTCCGCCGGCGTCTCGGCTTCTTCCATTCCTGCCAACGAAATAACGCGCTGGCAAATGTTCACGGCCAGATCGCCGATCCGCTCGAGGTCGTTGTTCAATTTCAGGCTCGCGACGATCAATCGCACCGCGCCCTCCGGCAGATTTCCGCCGCGCAGCAAGCGGATCGCGTGCTCGTCGATGATGATCTCCATCTCATTGATCCGCGGCTCAGTCAAAAAGACTTCGCCCGCCAATTTTTCATTGCGATCGAGCAATGCCTCGATCGCGCGATTCACCGAGCCCTCCACCGTCCGCGCCATCGACACCAGATAATTCACCAGCGCCGCCTGATAAATTCCCTCGACTCCCCCATCCATCCCAGTGACCGCCGTAGCCATGCTGCCTCCCCGCGGGTCAACCAACACTCTCCGCGTCCAAATCTTATCAATCGCGAGTTACACCCAAATGAACCCAAGGTGAATCTTCCGCCACCACGGCCGAGCCGTTCTCGTCTTCTCTCCGCGCCCTCAGCGTCTCTGCGGTGCTATCATTCCGCGGCCATGCTGAGCCGACCAAAATTCCTCCTCTTCTCGTTTTTGCTCCTCACGATCCTTTTATCCGCCGGCCGGGTGTCCGCCCAATCCGATACCGCCGAAACTCCTCTGTGCACCGTCCTAAAAGACCCGCGTGCCTACGATCACAAATACGTCAAAGTCCGCGGCACTATCCGCCTCGGCTATCAGGATTTCACCCTGCATTCAAACGATTGCGCTACCAAGCCGGACATCTGGCTGATGTTTGCCGGAGACGTGGCCACGCCCACCGAGTCCTCAGCGGGCGACACCGAGCGGACTCCCAACCAAAACATCGTCTTTGCCGGCAGCTCGTTTGCGCTCGCCAAGGACGACAACTTTTTCAAACTCTTCGCCCTCATTACGGCCCGCAGCGACAAAAATCCTCTCTACCGCGTAACCGCCACGCTGACCGGCGGGTTCTTCGCCGCGGGCGGCAAGCTTCTGACTTCCGGCGGCACCAAGCTCACTTCCGCGTACGGCCATCTCAATTGCTGCAATCTGCTCTTGATCACCGCCGTCTCCGATGTGGAATCCGATCCGCCCGCAAGCGCTGCAGTCGACGGACTGGTTGTCTCCGAATCGGGCGACCCGGCCGCCGGAGTGACGGTGATCAACAAAACGCCCACGCCGCAACCCCAGCTCCGCGCCGTCACCACAAACGCCGAAGGCCGCTTCCATTTCGCCTATCCGGCCCAAGTCCTGCAATTTCGCAAGGACGATCTCCGCCCGCTGACCGAGCTTCTCGATCTCGGCGCGAACGAAATCCGAGTTGTACTTCACGATTCCAAACAGACCGACTGGACCATCAAGGCCTGCACTGCCGCACAACAGAATCAGAAACGAATAGGCAATAATCCAACTTTCGAATTACCCAGCGGCGCCAAGTTCCGCAAAGAAGGCAAACGCCCTCCGTTCACGTATTTCATCACCTACGGCACCGACATCAGCGGCCTGAAAATATCGTACGATCCGAAAGCCGGCGAATCCGAACCCCGCGCCGATTGGTTCCTAACCGTTTCGACAGATGAGCGCTGGATTAAAGACGCCGCCGGAAAAGTAATCGGCATCGATGCCGAAGGCCTCTGGGCCAACAACAATCGCTGGCGCTACACCACCTTCCGCAACCAAGCCGCCGCCCAATACGCCACCACCGCCACCACCGCCACGTTCTACAACCTGGTGATGACCTCCGCCTGCCAATCGCCTACGCCCTCGGGTCCGTGAACGGGAGATTTGGTCCTGCTGTCACTCACTGGACCGGTTTGAAAAGCTCAGAGAATTGGGACGCCTACGCCCGCCGCTGCTCTGCGGAGTTCGGAGTCGGTGGTGGCCAAAGGCGTCTTCGAACGCACGGCAATCCACAGATAGGCCGCATCGTAATTGGTAAGGCTATGCGCGCGTGCGAGAGCGGGCAATTCGAGGATCTCGTCGGGAGTCTGCTGGGCAGTGTCGATCGGAAGTTTCTTTAGACGAGCCAAAAAACCATCAATTTGCTCGGCTGAGATCCGTTTTCGGCGGTAGGCCATGAGGAGCCCGTTGCCAACTTCGTAGAACCACAGGATGGGAACCAGGGCGCGTTTCTCGGCGAGGCCGGCGAGTACGTTCAGGCTATATTTACGGTCCGTTTCATCTTCGAGGAACCATTGGAGCGCCAGGGAGGCGTCCAGAACAAAATCGCTCACAGACGATGGCCTTCGTGAATCAGTTGTTTGACTGAGACGCCGTCGAGTCGAACGCGGTTGGTTTCAACGAACGTGAGCATGTCACGCACAGCTTCGCGTTGATCACCGTTGGGCGAGTTGGACGCCGAAGAGCGTTCCCTCTCTTGAAGGGCTTGCAGGGCTTTAGCAATCACATCTTCGGCCGTCCGAAAATGCCCGGCCTTCAACTCTTCGTTGACGATCTTCGCCTGCTCGGGTGTTAGCTTGATATTCATGACCTTGCATCCAATCCTAGTCCATCAATTTTATCAGAGGCCTCAAGCATCGCGCCTGGCTATTTGAATTTGCCGCGCATGAGACAATCCGTTGGTTGCGCTGTAGTCCGACTGTACTCGCCTGGAGGATTCCACCGATGGAACTGCGATTGCCAGACGCGATTTTAATTCTCGGCAAGACTCCTGCGTGTCTCGATCTTCTACTACGAGAACTCGCGGACGAATGGCTGCGCGCGACGGAAGGACCGAGACATGGAGCTGCTATGACGTCGTCGGCCACCTCATTCACGGAGAACTCACCGACTGGATCCCAAGAATTCAGATCATTCTGGAGCAGCGGTGCGAGCCGCGCGTTCGTTCCCTTCGATCGCTTCACGCAATTCAGGAACGACCAAACGAAACCAATCGGCGAGTTGCTCGACCGCTTCAAGTCTCTGCGCCAGCAAAATCTTAAGCAGCTAACGGAGCTGCATCTGACTCCGCAGGATTTCGACCGCAAGGGTACGCATCCCGAACTCGGCCCGGTAACGCTCGGCGAATTGATTTCCTCCTGGGCCGTCCACGACCTAACCCACCTGAATCAAATCCATCGAGTCATGGCCAAGCAATACTCCGAAGCGGTCGGCCCGTGGAAGCAATACATGTCCATCCTGAACCGCTGAATCGTTCCTCCTCTTCGATTTACCTCGGCGCCTCTGCGTCTCTGCGGTACTAGCTCTCTCAGGCTCTGCGCCGAACCATCCATTCGGCCACGAATACGTTCGGCACCCAGCAAAGCCACGAGACGATGATGTAAGAGCGCGGAAACGGCCAGTGCAGGGCCGCAAGCATGAAGGGCAACTCCACGCGCAAAGTGACCGCGGCCAGCGAGAGCGCATAATTCCGCGTCATCCACGCGCGATGCGCTTCGATATCTCCTTGCCTGATGCGCCGGTAAGCTTGCAGCCCGGTGAAGAACCACAAGACTGCCAGCGCCCCGAATCCCAGATGCGTCGCGAAGCCTGCTTCCGAGACGGTAGCCATCGCAAATCCCGCCGCCGATCCGAGCAAAACCTCCAGCAAATAAAATCGCCCGAGCCAGCGATGAAAATTCAGAGCCCGCGCCCGCAATCGTTGTGAAAATTGCCAAGGCCCCGCCAACAGCGCTCCGATTCCTCCCGCAATGTGCAGCCGCAACGGAAAAATGTAGCGCGCAAAATGCTTGTCGTCCGGAAGGCGCAGGAAGTACGTCATGCCGTAGAGCGCGATCACTGCTGAGAGCAGCAGCATCAGCCACCAGAGCGCGGTTGATATCCAACGGCCTCGCTCCGGCGAGGAGCCCGCGGCCTGCGGAAGTTGCGTGGTCTGCGCCATCGATCAGCCTCTCCCCCCAATCCATATTTGCAATTCGTCCGGCCGGGAGAAATAGTTCATCGCGCCGCCGGCTGAGCCAGCCGCCGGACTTGCGCCGGGACATATCCGAGCCCAACGCCTACTTACGTATATGTACTCTCCGTAGAGTAACTTCAGAGCTATCAGAAAAATCGGCGTATCATCGATCTGAGAGCAACTCTTCCAGGACGAATCTATGAGTACGCCAAAGGCCGCACGTGTCACCGCGCAGGATTTCTTCGACTATGACAAATGCCCGCACCGCGTCTACTTGAATCACTTTGGCGATGAGAAGGCGAAGCAGCCGCAAGCCGCTTTTCTCAATCTGCTTTTCGAGCGCGCGCTCTCGCACGAGGAAGATGTCGTCGGCGATTTGCCGTATGAAACGCCGACCGGCACCACACTCGAGGCGCGCGCGCAATCGACGCTCGACTTGATGAAGAAAGGTGTCGAACGGATCTATCACGGCGTGCTGCTGCAGGCGGACGACAGCGGAATTCCGGACCTGCTTGAAAAAGTGGACGGCGCTTCCACTTTCGGCAGCCACTTCTATCTGCCCGTGGACATTAAATCCGGCAGCGGATACGAAAGCCGCGAAACGGGCGAACTGCGACCGGAATACGGCCTGCAGCTTTATCACTACGGAATGTTGCTGCAAGCCGTACAAGGAACATTTCCGCCAGAGGGCGCGATTTTAAATCGCGATCGCGAGCGTGTTCCTTTTCCCTTGGATCAATTCCGGCGCGACTATCAATCCACTTTGCCGCGCGTCCGCGCGCTGGTTACCGGCGCCACGAGCGACGAACCGGCGCTTTCAACCTCCTGCGGCTACTGCCAATGGTGGAATCATTGCGACAAAATTTTGGAGGAGGCCAAGGACGTCACTCTGCTTCCCGATATCGGCCGCTCGAAGAAAATTACTTTGAATGCGGCGGGCATCCGCTCGATTCCGCAACTGGTGAAATTCGATTTCTCACGCAACAAGCTGAAGGGAATCGGACCAAAGACTGTGGAATCTATGAAGCGCGCTGCCATCGTTTCGCTGACGAAGAAGATGCAAGTGCTTGCGACGGCGGCGATTCCGGATCCGCCGCGGAAAATCTATCTGGATTTCGAAGATGATCCTACGCAGGAATTGATCTATCTCTGCGGCATGTGGATCGATCCGCCGCTGAAGGGACTGAATTATCACGGCCTTTTCAGCGCCAACATGCAGGGGGAAAAGAAAATTTGGGATGAGTTCCAGAAGATCTGCGCTACGTTCGCGGCGGAAGATTTTGTCGTCTTCCACTATTCGCACTATGAGAAGACCAAGCTTGCGTCGCTCGAACGCAAATACGGAGCCACCCAGGGCGATGCACTGGGTGAATTTCGCAGCCGCCTGGTCGATCTCCATCCAATCGTGAAGGGCACAGTGGCGCTTCCAGCCAAGAGCTATGGGCTCAAGTCGGTGGCTCCCTTCGTGGGCCTGAAGTATTCCGCCGAGGATGCGGGAGGTGCGCAATCGATCGTCTGGTTCCAGGACTATCAAAAGGACCCGTCGCGCGCCGACATTCTCGAAACTCTGCTCACCTATAACAAGGAAGATTGCCTGGCCCTGAAGCAAATCGAGTCGTGGCTAAGGACGCTGCGCCCGGGAAGTGCCGCGCAGGACGAGTCCAGGAAGTCCGTAAATGGAGGGTGCCTTTAATTTAGGCATTGGCGAGACGATCGAGGCGCTCGAGGATATCCGGATATGTGCGCACGAGGAGCACCAGAGCCGCCGCTTGCGGATTTGGCTTGGCGCGGCCTTGCTCCCATTTTTCCAGCGTGCGTTCGTTGATGCGCAGCTTGCGGGCGAAGACGGCGCGGGAGCATCGCAGCCTTCGGCGCGTGTCGCGAATCAGCTTGGAGTCAACCTTTGGCAACGGGGACGGCTGGATTTTGTAAGTGCGCAGCGTGAGTTTGCCTTCGCGGTGGCTCTTCATCGCCGCGACGCCCTCGATCAATTCTTCGAACACTTTTCTTTTGGGCATTAGCGAAGCCTTCCTACTGCCGGACGAAGCGCGATTTCGCAGCGCGGGTCGCGCGGCGGAAGCGAGGGATTTTGATGTGGTGTTGGCGCTTGCGGGTTTGGGAGATGTCGTAGGTGGACTGCATGCGCATGAGCGTTTCCATGCTTACGCCGAAGGCTTTCTCGATGCGGAGGGCCATGTCGCCGGAGAGGGCGGCGCGCTGGTTGAGAAGCGACGAGAGCGTTGGCCGGGAGACGCCGAGGGCTTTGGCGGCGGCGGTCACGGAAAGTCGTAGCGGCTTTATGATCTCGTGCTTGATGAAATCGCCGGGGTGTGAGGGATTGAGCATGCGGATTCTCTGATCTTTCATCATATTTGGACTGTAGCCTGTAGGGCTACAGTTTATAAATGGCAAATGGGAAAAGCGGCCCGGCTGAAGCACGGGCCCTACGAGGAAAAACACAGCGGCGGGGCCGAATGGTTGCCACTGATATTCATGCGCAGTGAGGCGACACAAAGACGCCGGCTGGCAGCACTTCGGCGTGGCTCAGGGTGAACCGGCGCTACGGGATTATGTTGATAGCGGGACGGAGAAATGGAATTGGGAGCCTTGGCCTACCGCGCTATCTACCCAGATGCGGCCGCCGTGGGCTTCTACTATGTGTTTGGCGATGCTTAAGCCCAGGCCTGTGCCGCCTACCTCGCGGCTGCGGGCGGCGTCTACGCGGTAGAAACGCTCGAAGATGCGTTCTTTGTCGGCTAGGGGGATGCCTATGCCGGTGTCGGCTACTGTCACGACCGCTTCGGAATTGTGGGTGGCGGCGCTTATCGAGATTTTGCCGCCTGGTTGTGTGTATTGGACAGCGTTGTCCAGGAGATTTTGGAGGACTTCGCGCAGAAGGCTGGCGTCGCCGCGAACTGGTGGTAACTCGGGAGGGAAATTTACGTCGAGCGAGAGATTGCGCTGGCTGGCTTTCAGCAGCGTGGTGGTGGCGCAGCTTTCCATAATGTCGGCCAGAGCTACTGGTTGAAATTCCAGCTCGAGCTTTCCGGCTTCGATGCGGGCCAACTTTAGAAGATCGTCGGTGAGCCGGCCGAGGCGGACGGCGTGGTCGCGGATGATTTCGAGGAAGCGGCGATTATTTTTTTCGTCTTCGAGGGCGCCGCTGAGCAGCGTCTCGGCGAAGCCTTGGATGGCGGTGAGCGGCGTTTTGAATTCGTGCGAGACGTTGGCGACGAAATCCTGGCGCACGCGCTCGAGGCGCCGCAGTTCGGTGATGTCATGCAGCACGATCACCGCGCCACGTTGCACTTCCTGCCGCGACGCAGCCGGAGCGGATTCGACGCCCGCGCCTGGAGCGCGGCCTTTGCCTTGCGAAGCGAGCGCGGGGATCGGCGCCGCGGTCACGCCGAAATTTCGCGGCGAGACGGTGCCGATCACCAGATCGCCCTGCAGGTGCTCGCCGCTCTGCAGTGCGCGGCGCGCGAGCGCCACGAGATCGGCCTGGCGCACGACTTCGAGAAGCGGCCGGTCTTCGCTACCCGCTGCGTTCACACTCAAGATTTCGGCGAAGGCTTGATTGCAGAAAACCACGCGCTCCTTGGCGTCTATCACGGCCACGCCTTCGACCATGCTGCGGAGGATGGCGCTCGAGCGGTTGCGCTCATCGGTGAGCGTGCGAATGGTGCCGGCGAGGCGCGCGGCGGTCTCATTCAGCGCGCGGACAAGATCGGTGAGCTCGTCTTCGGTATCTTCAAGCTCGAGCGGGCGGAAATCGCCGCCGGCGACGCGGCCGGCGAAATCTTTGAGGCGCTCGACGCGCATCGAGAATCCGCGCGAGAGCAGAAACGAGACGCCACCGCCGAGAAGCAGAATCAGCAGCGAGGCGACGACGAGGCGGCTGCGCACCACGGCAATGGCATCGCTCACTTCGGCCAGCGGCACGGCCATGCGAATCACGAAGGGCGGGCCGGAAGGCGGCTGGTAGCGCACGGCGCGATAGACGAGATCGCGGTTGACAGTGGCGCTGTGGCGCACGGATTCGCCTTCGCCATTCGCGAAGGCTTCGCGAATTTCGGGCCGCCCGGAGTGATTTTCCATCTTGGCAGGATCTTCGGCAGTGTCGGCGAGGACGAGTCCATCCGAAGCGATCACGGTGACGCGCGCGCCGCTCTGCGACATCCAGTCGGCCCAGGCGCGCAGCGCCGTAAGATCGTCAATTTGCGGCGGGCGAGCTTGCGCGGTTTTTTCGAGAGCGCCGAGCTCGTTTTCGGCCGAGTGGATGTATTCGTTGCGCAGAATGCGGGTGGCGAAGAAATCCATCGCGGCCAGAACGGCCAGCAGGAGCAGCAGGTACGTCAGCCCCAATTTCCAGAAGAGCTTAGCTCGCACGGGTTTCGAACAAGTAGCCGGCGCCGCGGATCGTTTTCACGTAGGAAGGATACTGTGGATTCTCTTCGATTTTCTCGCGCAGGCGGCGGACGTAGACGTCCACGCTGCGCGGCGTGACGAAGCGATCGGTGCCCCATACGGCATCGAGGAGTTGATCGCGGGAAAAAACTTTGTTCGGGCGCGCGGCGAGATAGTAAAGCAGGCGGAACTCGAGCGTGCTGAGCGGAACCTGTTTTCCGGCGCGGGTGACGCGATAGGCGGCGGGATCGATGCGCAGCGCGCCGACGTCGATTAGCTTTTCGGTGGCGGCGGCCGGTTCGGTGCGCCGCAGCAGCGCCTTCACGCGCGCCACGAATTCGCGCGGGCTAAACGGCTTGGTCACGTAATCATCGGCGCCGAGTTCAAGGCCCACGACGCGGTCGGCTTCCTCGCCGCGCGCAGTGAGGATCAGGATCGGCAGGCGATTCAGCGCAGCGTCGCGGCGAATCTCTTTGCAGATCTCGAGGCCCGAGAGCTTCGGCAGCATCAAGTCGAGGACCAGCAGATCGGGCGGCGACTTTTTTACCTGAGCCATTCCGATGGCGCCATCGGTGGCGGTGAAGACCTGATAGCCGTCCTTCTCGAGGTTGTAGCGGACCAACTCGACGATATCGCGGTCGTCTTCGATGACTAGAATGCGCTTCTTGATCACAGCCTCCGGACCTTCGTTTCGCTCAACCATAATGGAACCCGCCGCTTGAGGCAAGACTTGGACACGCAAGTATTTTGCCCTGAGAGTTTTGTGACGCAGATTACGGCAAGGTTACAATCGCGTGACGCCGGAACGAGCGGCGGGTTTCAAACCGAACCAAGTGGCTGAGTCCGAAACGCATTTTGAACCGCGCCGGAAATTCCCAAATCGGTAGCCGCCGAAGCCCCGCAATGCCAATCGTTTAGCGCGCTGTGTCGAATTGAATTTGGCCACTGTTCTGCTTGATGTCACCCGGGTTCGTGCGGACGCTGGGCGCCCGCGGCGACAAAGGGGGACCCAATGAGTACGCAGCCACACAAGCTCCTCAATCCATTCATGCGCAGCGCGGAATCCCGGGATTTCGAGTCGGGATTGCGACGAAAGATTGTCGGGCAGGACGAAGCGGTGCAAGCCGTGGTGGATTTGTATCAGGTGTTCCGCGCCGGACTGAATTCGCCGGGACGGCCTGTGGGGAATTTGCTTTTTCTCGGGCCGACCGGGGCGGGGAAGACGCGCGTGGTGGAGGCCACGGCGGAGATTTTGTTCGGCGATCCGCGCGCGGTGATCAAGGTAGATTGCGCCGAGTTTCAACACTCGCACGAAATCGCGAAGTTGATTGGCTCGCCGCCGGGCTATCTCGGCCATCGCGAGACGCACCCGTTGATCACCCAGGAAGCGCTGGGGCAGTTTCACACAGAGAAGCTGAAGCTTTCATTTTTGCTTTTCGATGAAATTGAAAAGGCGTCGGACTCGCTGTGGCAACTTTTGCTCGGGATTCTGGATAAAGCGACGTTGACGCTGGGCGACAACCGGCGGGTGGATCTTTCGCAGACGATGATTTTCATGACCTCGAATCTGGGCGGCGGCGAAATCACCGAACTGATGACCGGCGGGTTGGGATTTGCGCCGCAACAAAGGCCGGAGACACAAAACGGGCTCGATCAGAAAGTGGAGCGGACGGCGTCGGAAGCAGCCAAGCGGAAATTCGCGCCGGAGTTCATGAACCGCATCGACAAGGTGGTGGTCTTTCACCCGCTGCGAGCGGAACAACTCGAATCGATCTTGGAAATTGAGTTGGGAATGGTGCAGCAACGCGTGTTGGAGACGGCGCGCGGAAGATTCCTGTTCCGGGTCACTCCACCGGCACGGGAGTTTTTGCTGAAAGAAGGGACGGATTTGAAATATGGCGCGCGGCATTTGAAGCGCTCCATCGAACGGCATCTGGTCTATCCGCTGGCGAGTTTGCTGGCCACCGAGCAAGTGAATCTCGGCGACGTGCTCTCGATTGACTGGGATGCGAAGGATCTCTGTCTGACCTTCGACCGCATTGCGGGAGGAGCTGCGATTCCCGCGATGGCCGCGCAACACAGCGCCGTGGCGGCCGGAGCCGAAAGCACCGGCCGAGGCGAATCTACCAGCGGAATTCGCGGAGTGCCGGACGCCATCTGGAGCGGTGTGCGCAAGCCCGCGGCCGACGCGGGAGCTCCCGGCGGCACCAGCGCAAACACGGCGCACGCGGTTCCCGTCGAAGAAAAGAGAGGAGAGCCCAAGGTAAACAAGCCGGTACCGGCCGAGCCGCGCAAATGATAGGCGCAATAACCGCCGGACGGGCTGCCGCTCTCCGGTCGGGCCGAAGATTCCTCTTCATTGTGTTCGCCGCGTGGCTGATTTTTCCTCTGCTCGCGCATGCGCAGAATGATGGCCATCCGCAGTCGCCCGATCTCTCCGACAAAAGCCTCGAAGACTTGATGAATACGGAAGTTACCTCGGTGTCGAAAAAGGAACAAAAGCTGTCGCAGGTGGCCGCCGCGATTTTCGTCATCACGCAGGAAGACATTCGCCGCTCGGGCGCCACAAATATTCCCGACCTGCTGCGCATGGTGCCGGGGCTTGAGGTAGCGCAAATCAACGCCAGCACCTGGGCCGTCAGCGCGCGCGGATTCAACGAAGAATTCTCGGACAAACTCTTGGTGCTTCTCGACGGCCGCGCGGTCTATACCCCCACGTTTTCCGGCGTCTACTGGGACTCGCTCGACGTTCCGCTCGAAGACATCGAGCGCATCGAAGTGACTCGCGGCCCGGGCGCGACCATCTGGGGCGTCAACGCGGTCAACGGCGTAATCAATATTCTGACCAAGAAGGCGGGCGACACCAAAGGCGGCCTCGTGACCGCCGGATTCGGAACCCAGGATCAAGGCCTGGGAACGGCGCAGTACGGCGGGCGCATCGGCTCGAAGCTCGACTACCGTCTTTTCGGAAAATATCTGAACGTCAGCGACTTCACCGGAACGAACGGCCGGCCGACCGAGGACGCCTGGCATGCCGTTCGTGGCGGGATGCGCGCGGACGCAACGCTCTCATCGAAAGATTCCTTGATGGTGCTCGGCGATCTCTACACCCAAGAAGAAGGAACCATCCGCCAGGACGTGATTTCGATTTCCCCACCACTGAACGGGGTGTTGAACAGCATCACGGATGTTTCCGGGGCAGACATGGTTGCGCAGTGGACGGAAAAGCAATCGGAGCATTCGGAGACCTCGGTGCTGTTTTACTACGAGCATTACGAGCGGGACTCGACGGATCAGATCAGCGGGCAACGCAACACCTACGACATCGAGTTCCAGCATCACGTGCAGGCGCTCCCCCGCAACGATTTCGTATGGGGCGTGGACTACCGCAATTCGCGCGGCGATGCGCAGGGAAACCTGAACTTTTCTTTCAATCCCGCCTCACATACCAGCCAATTCACCAGCTTCTTCGCGCAGGACGAGATCGCCATTGTGCCCGGCCGATTGCTTTTTACCATCGGCGCGCGCTGGGGCTGGGCGGACCACACGGGATACAGCGTGCAGCCTACGGCGCGGCTTTTGTGGACGCCATCGCCCATCCAAGCGCTGTGGCTAGCCGTTTCGCACGCACACCGCAGTCCTTCCTCTCTCGAGACGTTGGCACGGCTGAACGTTGCAGCCTTCTCAGGGCCGGGTGGAGTCCCGGCGCTGGTGAGCGAATTCGGGAACCCGAAGCAGCAGGACGAGCAGGTAGTGGATTGGGAGCTCGGCTACCGGCGGCAATTTTCGAGCCGCGTCTCTCTCGATCTCTCCGCGTTCTTCACCCGCTTCTCCGACCTCGGCAGCACCGAACCGCAGACGCCCTTCACCGAAAATACGCCGCCGCCCGCTCATTTGGTGATTCCGTTCATCAACGGCAATGGCCTGCACGGCGAAACGCACGGATTGGAGCTGGCAGGAAACTGGCAAGTGACCGAGAGGTGGTCACTGCGGCCCAGTTACTCGCTGCTCGAGATGCACATGCATCGCGACCCGACCAGCCAGGATTTTGACACCCCGCGAGAGATCGAAGGCAGCGATCCGCAGCAGCAGGCGCTGCTGCAATCGCATTTCAATTTCGGGCGCGGCCTCAGTTGGGATGCCTCAGCCAAGTTCGTGGACCGCCTGCGCGCGCAGGGAGTTCCGTCTTACGCACGCGTGGATACCGGGCTGGCGTGGCAGTTGAAAGAGCGATTCACGGTGGCCGTGGTGGGGCAAAACCTGCTGCGCGATCGCCACCAGGAATTCAACGATTTGTTCGGGGACAGCATCCCGGACGAAATCAAGCGCAGCGCCTACGTCAAGCTGGCGTGGCGCTTCTGAAGAACGTACGGGACGAAATTGAGCGGCTGCCTACATTTGCGGGGACGGAGGACGGCCGGGACAAAACGCGAGGGCGCGTGGCTCGGCGTGCTGTTGTTGGCGGCGGTGTTGATTGCCGCGCCACCGCTCAGCTCGTTTGCCGGGGAAGGCGGAGCCGACCAAGCGCCGACGGAGTATCAGGTGAAGGCCGCGTTCCTTTACAACTTTGCGCGATTCGTGGAATGGCCGCCGCGAGCGTTCGCGGACGCGACCGCCCCGCTGGGAGTCTGCGTGCTGGGCGACGATCCGTTCGGTGAGGCGCTCGACCGCGCCGTCTTGGGCAAATCGTTGAGCGACCGCACGCTGATGGTGCGGCGCGGCAAGAAGCTGCAGGAACTTGGCGGATGCGAAATTCTCTTCATCAGCGCATCGGAGCGCGGCCGCCTGCCGGAGATTTTCGATGAATTGCGCACTGCTCCGGTATTGACGGTAGGCGAGAGCGAGAGCTTCGCGGCGCGCGGCGGCGGCGTGCAATTCACGCTCGAGGACAACCACGTGCACTTCATCATCAACGTGGATGCCACCGGGCGAGCCGGGTTGAAGCTGAGCTCGAAACTGCTGAGCCTAGCGCACGTGGTTCACGAAGATTCGGCGCGAAAGAAGGACTGAAATGAATTGGCTGCGCAAGCGGTCCATCCGGGAAAAGTTGACGCTGATCGTCATGGCCACGTGCGCCGCGGCGCTGATCATGGCCGGCACCGCGCTGGCGGTGTACGACCGTTACACGTTCCGCGGCGAGTTGGCGCGCGATCTCGAGACGCTGGCGAAGATCGTGAGCTCCAACAGCGCCGCAGCTCTCGCGTTCAATGATGCCAGCGCCGGGCGGGAAATTCTGGGAGCGCTCGCAGCACAAAAGCAAATCGTGCACGCGTGCCTCTACACGCGCGACGGCAAAGTATTCGCCACCTACACGCGCGCCGGAGCGGGACAAAATTTCGAGCCGCCCGCGGTGGAGAAGGACGGCAGCCGTTTCACTTCGGAGCGGCTCATCGCCTTCGGGACGGTCGTGGTGCAGGGAGAAGCGGTGGGCTCGCTCTACCTGGAATCGGACCTCGAAGCCGTGCGCGCGCATCTGCTGCGCAATATCGCCACGCTCGTCGGCGTGCTCCTCATTTCCATTATTGCGGCTTACCAACTCGGCTCGCGGCTGCAGCAGACCATTTCCGGCCCGGTACTGGAGCTGGCGCGCACAGCTTTCGCGGTGACCATGGAGAACGACTACACCATCCGCGCGCACAAGACCACACACGATGAAATCGGATTTCTCTATGACCAGTTCAACGAAATGCTCGACCGCATCCAGCAACGCGATGTGGCGCTGAAGGAGCACCGCGCGGAGCTCGAAAAACGCGTGACCGAACGCACCGTTGACCTGCGGCAAAAAGTCGAAGAACTGCAGGCAGCTGAAGAGGCGGTCCGCAAGGGGAAAGAACGCCTGCAGGCCGTGCTCGAATCGGTCGATGACATCGTCATGGAAGTGGACGGCCAGGGCACATACATCAACGTCTGGAACCAGCACGGCGAGCTGCTGATGAAGCCCCGGGAAGAGCTGTTGGGCGAGAACTTGGAAAAATCGCTTCCGCAGGAAATCGCACAGCACATTCGCGAGGCAATTGCCCGGGTAATGATCACAGCGCGTATGGAGATCGTTGAGTATCCGAAGCCCTTGCCCGCGGGAGAGCGATGGTTCGCGGCGCGCTTGACGCGAATTCCGGCTGAAGAAGGCGTGCGGCCCACCGTTTGCGCCGTCGTGCGCGATATCACCGAAAGCCGCGAGGCGGCCGTGGAACTCAAGCGCGCCAAGGAAGCCGCGGAAGCGGCCAGCGAGGCCAAGAGCGAGTTCCTCGCCAACATGAGCCACGAGATTCGCACGCCCATGAATGGAATCCTGGGCATGACCGAGTTGACTCTGGACACCGAGTTGACCCACGAGCAGCGGGATTACCTGAAGACGGTGAAAAATTCCGCCGATGCGCTGCTGATTGTAATCAACGACATCTTGGATTTCTCCAAAATTGAAGCCGGAAAACTCGAGTTCGACCGCGTGGATTTCAATCTGTGGAAGTCTCTGGGAGAAACCATGGAGACGCTGGCGTTTCGCGCGCACCAGCGCGGACTCGAGTTCGCCTGCCGCATCCGCCCGGAGGTCGAGGAGTGGGTCACCGGTGATCCGGGCAGGCTAAGGCAAGTGCTGGTGAACCTGATGGGCAACGCCATCAAGTTCACCGAAAAAGGCGAGGTGGTGCTGGAAGTCTCGAAGGACGCGGAAGACGAGACCGGCGCCCTGCTGCACTTCGCCGTGCGCGACACCGGCATCGGCATTCCCGTGGAAAAGCAGAGTCTCATTTTCGGCGCGTTCACGCAGGCCGATAGCTCCATGTCCCGGCGCTATGGCGGCACTGGCTTGGGCCTCGCCATTACCTGCCGGTTGGTGGAAATGATGGGTGGGCGCATCTGGGTCGAAAGCGAAGCCGGGCGCGGGAGCACCTTCCATTTCACAGCGCGCTTCGGTAAGGCGGCGGCGCAACAGCTTCCGGCGCGGCAACTCGAGCCGGACATGCTTCGCGGGCTGCGCGTGCTGGTGGTGGACGACAACGAATCGGTCCGCGAGATTCTCGAGGAAATTTTCACCGCGTGGAAGATGATGCCCGCGCTCGTGAGCAACGCGGCCGGGGCGCTCGAGGCGCTGGAACGCGGCATCGAGCAGCACTCGCCGTTTGCGCTTGTAGTGGCAGACGCGCAGATGCCGAGCGAAGGCGGATTCGAGCTGGCGTGCGAGATTGAACGGCGGCTCGGTGAAAACGCGCCGAAATTCCTGATGCTGCGGCCCAGTGCGAAAGACACCGGAACGCCGTGCGGGGAGTGCGGAATCGATGCGTTTATTTCGAAACCCATCCAGCAATCGCAACTGCACGATTCGCTGCAAGACATTTTCGCTCCGGCCGTCGAGGCGCGCGAAATCGTGCCGGCTCGGGCGCGCGCCGAAAACGAAGGCAAGCCGCAATTGCGCATTCTTCTGGTGGAGGACAATGCCGTGAACCGCTTGGTCGCCACGCGCCTGCTGCAGAAGGGCGGATACGAGGTCGTGGTCGCGGAGAACGGTCGCGAGGCCGTGGATCTCGCGCAGCGGGGCGGCATTCAGCTCGTGCTGATGGACGTGCAGATGCCCGAGATGGACGGCTTCGAAGCCACCCACGCCATTCGCGCCCGCGAACGAGAGACGGGCGCGCATTTGCCGATCGTGGCCATGACCGCGCATGCCATGAAGGGCGATCGCGAACGATGCCTCGCCGCGGGCATGGACGACTATCTGACCAAGCCGATTCGCAGCGCGGAGCTGTTCGAACTGCTGGAGCATTACGCGCGAAAAGGAAGTGTGCCGATGAAGACGGAAACAGGAGCACGAACCAATGGCGGAAACACTGGTCTGGAATCTCGAAGGGGCGCTCGCGCGCGTCGGCGGCGACCGGGATTTGCTCGGCGAGCTGATGGGCATTTTCGAAGTGGAGTCCCCCAAGCTCCTCGGCATGATTCGCGCCGCGATCGCGCGCGGCGATGCCGCCGCGCTGGAATTGAACGCGCACGGACTGAAGGGCGCCGCGGGAAATTTCTCCGCTGGCCCGGCGGCCGCCCGCGCGCGCGAACTCGAGATGATGGGACGCAACAAAACGCTGGAGGGCGCGCCGGAGAAACTCGGCCTTCTCGAGGCGGAGATCAAGCGCTTGCTCGCAGAATTCGAAGCTTTTCCACGGAAAGTCGCGACCTGATGCCGCTAAGCGGGCGATTGCCGCGCACGAAGAGCGGCCGGATCTTGATCGAAAGTGCCGCCCGGCGTGGCAGCACATTTCATTTCACCGCGCGATTCGCGCGCTGCGAAGCGGTTCCCGGGATTCCTGCCGCGGCCGCACGCGCAGGACTGGAGAGAACCACATGAGCGCTGAAATTGCTGCAGGCACAAACGTACTTGTCGCGGAGGACGATCTCGTCTCCCGCCGCGTCCTGGAAGTTTTCCTGGCGCGTTGGGGTTATCGCGTCACCTCGGTCTCCAGCGGCGATGATGCCTGGCGCATTCTGAACGAGGAAGGAGCCCCGCGCCTCGCCATTCTCGATTGGATGATGCCGGGAATGGAGGGCGTGGAAGTTTGCGCCAAGGTGCGCGCCCGGCAGGACAAGCCCTACGTTTACGTCCTGCTCTTGAGCTCGCGCAATGAGAAGAAGGACATGCTCGCGGGTTTGCAAGCCGGCGCCGACGATTACCTCACCAAGCCCTTCGACGCCGAGGAATTGCAGGCCCGTCTTTTCGTCGGCGAGCGCATCCTGCATCTTCAGGACGAACTGATTTCCGCCCGCGACGCCCTGCAATTCCAGGCCACTCACGATCCGCTCACCGGCCTGCCCAACCGCGGAGAGATTTTGAGCCTGGTGCATCGCGAACTGGCGCGCTGCCACCGCACGGAAAAGCCTTTCGGCGTGATCATGGGCGATATCGATCACTTCAAGCAAGTCAACGACAGCTATGGCCACTTGACCGGCGACGCCATCCTTCGCGGCGTGGCCCTGCGCATGACCGCTCTCTTGCGCACCTACGACTCCGTCGGGCGCTACGGCGGCGAAGAATTCGTCATTCTCGCGCCGCTCTCGGACGTCACCGGCACTCTTCGCGTCGCCGAAAGAGTTCGCACCGGCATCGAATCGACGAAGTTCGATACCGCCTCCGGAGAGCTCCGCCTGACCATGAGTCTCGGCGTCGCCGTCCGCGATTGCGGACACACGCGTGATACCGAATCGCTATTGCAGGCCGCCGACGCCGCGCTCTATCGCGCCAAAGCCGCGGGACGCAACCGCGTCGAACTCGCCACGCCGGCAGATTTTGAAATTCTCGCCCTAGCCGGCGTCCCGTCGCAGACGCCGCGTCGCGCCTGATTCGCGCACTTCATTCGACGCGCTTTCGCACCGCCGCATTCCGATGTCCCAAAATATCCTCGTCGCAGTCATTCCGATCCCGCAACTTTTGCCCGGGTACGGCGGAACAATTTGCAAAAAAAAGAAATAACCGCCGTCATCCCGACCCCGCAAGTCTTGTCCGGGCACGGCTGAACAATTTGCGCAAAAAGATTAATTACTGTCATCCCGAACCCCCTTTAGGGGTGAGGGATCTGCATTTTGATTTTGCTTTCGAGGGGCGCCCGGCTTTTTAGCCCCGGCGCCGGCGTATCCACCCCTCTCTTCTCCACCAGTTTCATGAGACATTTTGTACAGCACGGGGTTTAACAGCGCAGAGGCACAAACAACGATGACGCTCCTATTGCGCCGCCGGATAATCATCCTCAGCGTAGTCACGCTCCTGGCCGCTCTCGTTCTCCACCGCGTCTATATCTTCGCAGCAAATCGCGCCGACAAAGGATCCGAATCCTCGGCCTACACAGCCGGTAGCTGGGCCATTCGAAACCGCCACAGCCGGCGATCTCCTCCTCCACGACGCGCAAAGAAACAAAGACCTGCACGTGAAGGTGACCTACCCGAAGGCCGAGGGAAAATTTCCGGTAATCGTCTTCTCTCATGGCTTCGGCGGCTCGAAAGACACCTACGCATCTCTCACCGCATACTGGGCCGCGCGCGGCTACGTCACGATTCAGCCCACGCACGATGATTCCATCGCGCAACGAAAGTCGAATGGCCAGATCCGCGGCCCGCTCCAGGGCCTCTCAACACTCGGCCAGGACATTCAAGATCCCGTCCAATGGCGCAATCGCACGCGGGACATTTCCTTCGTCATCGATTCGCTCGACGAAATCGAGCGGCGCGTCCCGCCCGTCGCAGGAAAACTCGACCGCACGCACATCGGCGTAGGCGGCCATTCCTTCGGCGCGCTCACCACCGAACTGATCGGCGGCCTCAGCTTCACTCCCGCAGGTGAATCGAAGCCCCAGTCTCTCGCCGACCGCCGCGTCAGCGCCCTGCTGGTTCTCTCCGGCGCCGGCCCGAAGCTCCGCGGCGTCGAGGAAGAATCCTGGGCCGGCATCACCGCTCCGCTCATGTTGATGACCGGCACGCGCGATATGGGCGTCGGCGGACTCAAGCCCGAGCAGCGCATCAAGCCCTACGAACTCGTTCACAGCGTCCACAAATACGCCATCGTTCTCGATGGCGGCGGCCACATGACTTTCACCGGCATCCCCGCAAAAGCCGGCACCGAGCCTGCAGTCCTCTACGAAACGGTGAAAGTAGCCAGCGTAGCCTTCTGGGATGCCTATCTGAAGAACAGCGAAAAAGCCGAAGCCTATCTGCAGTCCCCAGCCCTGGTAGATTTCAGCAACGGCAAAGCCCAGCTAAACACCGAGTGAACGTCGTCTTGCCTTTTCTCCCGTAGGGGCGCCGCTTGCCGCGCCCTCCGGCGGCCACTGCGTCAAATCAACGCTCCAGCCACGCGCGGAAGACGCATCCGTAATGGTGGCTTTTTGTTTTTTCACAGCCCTCACAGCAGATTCACCGCTCGGCCACGATAAAAATCCGCCGGAACGGAAACAAAGTCTTGCCGTTAGCCTGCTTCGGGAAAGCCCGCGCGATTCTCTCCGCGTAAGCAGCCACAAATTCCTTCGCTTCGTCCTCGGTCAAAGCCTGCACGTAAGGCCGCAATTGCGTCCCGCGAAAGAATTCCACCACCGGATTCTCGCCCTCCAGCTCGTGCTGGTAAATCGTCTCCCAAATGTCCACTCGCGCAGCCTGCGGCGAAATCCATCGCCAATATTGCTCGGGCGTGTGTACCACCAGCCCTAAAGTCACCGGCAGCAATCGCTCGCGCCACCGCTCCTCCCGCGCCGTCTCCAGCAGCAGCAAATGCCCGGGACTCATCGATGTGCCGCGGCATCTGCATCGCAAAGAATCCGCCTTTGCGCACTTGCCCAAGCAGCGACGGCAACAAATGCTCGTGGTCCGGCACCCACTGAAACGTCGCATTCGAAAAAAGCAAATCGGCAGGCGCATCAGCCCGCCATGAAGTCAGGTCGGCCTGAACCCACTCAAGCTTCGGAAATTCCCCGCGCGCATGAGAAAGCATCTCCGCCGAAGAATCTACGCCCGTAATGCGCGCTTCCGGCCAGCGTTCCTGCAGCGCCTGCGTAAGATGCCCGGTCCCGCACCCAAGATCGTAAACCCGCTCGCAGCGCCCCAGCGGAATACGCTCGATCAAATCCAGCGCCGCGCGAAAGCGAATGTTCGCGTACTTGAGATAAGTTTCAGGATTCCAGACAGTCATTGTAGGGGGGCGGGTTCACACGCCCCCGGTGTGGCATTGGGTTTTGGTCTTTCTTCCCCGTACCGCGAATGCCCGCACGCCGCAAAATCTTACCAAACTTCCCGCTCTTCCTCTTTCTCCCTCTTGTTCTTCTTCCGCCGCTCTTCTTCTTCCTGCTTTTCGTACTCCGCGATCTCCTCTTCGCTCATCTGATATTCCCCCCGCGAGGCAAACATCGAATTCCCGCGCTGGTCCTTCACCGCCTGCTGCATGCGCGCGTGCCCGGTGGTGACGAAGCGCGACGTTCGTGTCGAGCGCGCGATCGCCCCCGCTTCCATCAGCAGATCGCTGATCTTCTCGAAGAAGTCGTGGAAGTGATAGGGAAGTATCGAATACGGCAGCTCTTGCGCTTCCAGTTCCATCACCACGTCGGCCGCGTTTCCCGGAGGAACGAGAAACAGCACGCGCAGCCTCCGCTTCCGCACCTTGGTGACTTCATCGGGACTGCGCTTCACCGCCGTGCGCGTCAATTCCTTTTCCTCTTCTTCGGCTTCCAGCGTCACGCCTTCGGCATGCGCCAGATCGTTCAGGATCAGGAACAGCGGGTTGCCCGGCGGGCAGAGTTCGACGTTGGCGATCACCAGGTGCCATGCCCCGGTAAGAAGCTGTTGCAGCGTCTGCTGCGCATCGGTCACCACCTGCACGTGCCAGCCCTCCGCGCTCAGCAGCAAGCGCAAAGCCTGCTGGCTCGCCGGCGTCGAATCCAGAATCAGGATTCCGACGTCGGGCGCCGCCTTCTTCGCTTCGCTATTCGCCATCGCAGCCAGTATAAAAGTCCAGTCCTGGAACCCTGCTCTTTTCATCGGCCGGGTTTCCACCGGCATGATTTGTTCTTGCGGACAGCCCCTGTTTACGGCCTGTACTAAGGTACAGGCGAAGAAAAAGCAAAATAGTTCTTGACAGGGCGAACAAAAGGCGAATACTATCCCGAACGTGCGGCGAGGCTTTCGATGGCCACTACATTCACTCTTCGACCGGCAGCGGATCTTTCCCGGATTCGTCGCGCCCGGCCGGAGCAGACCAGTCTCACCTTATTCCCCCATGCCGCTCGCCACGGCAACGATGAAACGCCTGCAGCGCTTCCGCGCCCACTCCGGTGCCTGACCGGAGCACGAAGCCTGCGGCGGAACTGGTCGGCATCGCGCGCCTCGCCGCTTCCTCCCCTCGCGCGGATGCCAAAAGGGGAACCGAATATTTCGTTCTGCCCGTCCGCTCCATAATCAACCGCTGCGATTCCGAGCGCGTGCCCTTCAACTACACCATCAATCCCTATCGCGGATGCGAATTCGGCTGCCATTACTGCTACGCCCGCTACACCCATGAATTCATGGAGCTTGATGGCGGCGAGTTCGAGAAGAAGATTTATGCCAAGCGCGATGCGGGCGCGCTGGTGGCCCGCGATTTGGAAAATCCGCGGCTCGAAGGCGAGCACATCGCCATCGGCGCGGCCACCGATCCTTATCAACCGGCCGAGCGCGAATTCGGAGTGACGCGCGCGATTCTGCGAGAAGATGGCGGAACGATCGGGCCTGAGCGTCTCGATCACCACGAAATCGAATCAGGTCCTGCAGGATTTGGATTTGCTCAAGCGCATCGCCGAGAAATCCTCGATCTCGGTAAATCTCTCGATCACCACCATGCGGCCGCGCCTGGCCCGCCTGCTCGAGCCCCGCGCCCCCCGCCCGGATCTGCGCATGGAGACGGTGAAGAAGCTGCGCGAGGCCGGCATCGCCGCGGGCGTACTGGCCATGCCGGTAATTCCCGGAATCACGGACGCAGCCGCCGATCTCGAAACGCTCGTGCGAGCGGCGAAAGAAGCGGACGCGCAATGGATCGGCGCGCGAGTCCTGTACCTGATGCCCGCCGCCCTGAAGCAATTCCTGCCCTTCGTGCAATCCAAGTTCCCGCGCCTCTCCCGCCAGTACGACGAATGGTACAGGCGCCACAACGGCGCCCCCAAAAGCTACACCGACGAAATCGCCAACCGCTTCGCCACGTTACGCAAAAAGTACGGCATAAATTCGCGCCCAACAGTACCCACGGGTCCGCCAATCTCCCAGCCGCAAATGACCCTGGGCCTGGTCCAACTAGAGAAAATGGAAGTAGCAACCGAACCAAAGTTCAATCACGCACCGGGAATGCCGGCATTCCCGTAGGGGAGGGTCTTTATACCCTCCCGCCTTTCGGCCAAGCGTTATCGCGGCGTAAGAAGAATGAGCCGAATCGAGAAGCATTTTCTTCGTAGGGGCGCCGCTCGCTGCGTCCGGCCTTTAGGCCCAGCTTTTCGTCTCATGTTGGCTGTGGCTATGAATCTTTTAGACCCAACTGGAGCATCGAATATCGGGAGCTAAGGAGAACGCGATGCGATTGAAATCAGTGAGTTCGCTGATTCTACTGATGGGCACTCTGGCCTACGCAGCAATGCAAATAAGCGTCCACGGCCCAGCAGCAACAATGGCGAGAACGAACCGCCAAGAGATGACTGCAGCCCCGCATCGAGCAGTCCGCGGAGACGCCCCTCGCCGCGAAAAAACCTCTTCGCACCGCCCGCAAATCTATTTCGCTACGGCACGATAATCCGCGGCGCCTCAGTCTGAGCCTCCGCCCGCGGAAACTGCCCCCGCAGAAAATCAAGAAAAGCCCGCGAGCGCGGCCGTCCATTCGTCTCGTACTTCGCCACGCGCAGCAGAAACACCAGCAACCGGAACAGTTCCGAATCCTTCACCCCGCCAAATCCCGTCTGCTTCTGCTCCGCCTGCCGGTATTCCCCCAGAAACTGCGTCAATTGCATGTAAACCGCCCGCGCCACCGGCGCATCGGGCGGCCGCTCGTAATAGAGTCCGGTGCCCAGCGTCCGGTAAGTCTCCGCCAGCGCCGTAAACGCTTCGATCGCGCTCGAATCATCCACAGCAGGAACTTCCGCGGCCGCCTTCAGGATCGTATAACCAAGCCCGGAAATCAGCGGCTGGTGCTCATGAATCAGATCCATCGGCAGCGACAGATCGGAATAAGGCACGTCCGCCGGCACAAGAGCCTTGCGATGCTCGCGTTCCCACCGCCGCGCCGCCACAAGATGCGAGCAATCCGAAGGGCAATCAATCGTAACTTCGCGCTTCTCCCCGCAACAAACCGCACAAATCATCTCCGCCTTAGCAGGGCAGTACCGCTTCGGTTTGCGCATTTCACACAGTGGACAGGCCACGCAGAATCCTTTCGACGATCTTCCCAGCGCCAGCACACGACGTAACGGGATCCTCCTGAAACAAGGGCGTGCCAAGCCAGCAAGTTGACTGTGTCCTCCGTGTAGGGGGTCAAATGGAGCCGATGAGTATCGCCCATCCGTTTGGTGAAATCTTCCGGTGATGATGCCGGAAGAGAGGTGGCCGCGAAGGTGAACAGCGCGGTCAGAACCAGCATACAGTTTCTTGCATTAACCTGTCTCATCACGAGTTCCAACACCCGTACGGTTCGCAGCCCCAGCACTGCGACACAATTTTCTTCGCTTCGAGAGTACGGGATTTTGACGAAGCCGCCAAGCGGCGGGAGTATGTGGAACGATTCTACCCGACGCCGGCCGGAACAGGGGTCGAACGGCTCGCTTACGGATTTTCCAGATCGGAGCCCCACCCGCTGCACTCGGCAGGCCGTCACTTTTGACCCTCGATTTTTCTGTTGACTAACTAACAAACTTCTGCTATAAAAAATCTGTCGTAAGCCGTAGCCCCGACGTAAAGTCAGGCTCTCCGAAGCGACCCGCAGTCCGCACCAGACAATTTAAACCAGGAGTTGCCAAAAAATGACTGGCCCCCGCCGGCAAAGGACGCCTTTTCCCAGTGACGCCAAGCCCCAACCGGTCTCTTTCCGCCCCCGGCACGGCCACATTTCTAATCGATACACGAAATTATTAGAAACGAGCCTAAACCGCTGAAAACAAAGGAGGGCATGCAGTTCTAATCGATACAAATCACGCCTTTTTTTTGGCCCCAAAATGCCGCCTCAAGTGCCGAATCAAAAGCCTTGCTGGGTATCCATCGAATCTGCTTCCAAGAGAGAGTGCCGGAAGAGGTTACGCTGAAGACGCCACGGCCGTGCCGATTTTTTCTGCCAAGGCAATGCCGTTCAGGATCGTCTCGATCACATATTCATCGCCGCGATCGGAATTGATCATCAGGTCGTAGAGCTGCCGGCAAGGCCAATCGGCCCCGAAGTACCGCTTGATGAATTGCCCACGCTCCCTGTCAATCGTGCCGACCAGTTCCCGCGCCTCCGCATCGCTTTTTCCCAGCGAGCGCACCCGGCGCACTTTTTTTTTTTTTTTTTTATTGAATTGACGTTAAGAGCTGCCGGCAGGGCCAATCCGCCCCAAAGTAGCGCTTGATGAATTGCCCGCGCTCCTTGTCGATCGTGCCGACCAGCTCGCGCGCCTCAGCCTCGCTCTTTCCGAGCGAGCGCACCCGGCGCACTTCTCCTCGATCGGCGCGAACACAAAAATGCTGAAGACGTCCGGGCGATTCCGCAGAATATAAGGCGACCCGCGGCCGACGATCACCGAATTCCCGGTCTCCGCGACTTCCTCGATGACGCGCTGCAGCAGATCGACCATGCAATCGGTGTCGAAGGGCTGGTCGCCGCCGATGAGGCAGCGCGCGTTCATGGCTGCCGCGCGCAAAAACTTTGAATAAGCGGTAGAGGAGAGGATCGACGCGTTCGTCATGATGCGCCGCGGCTTCCGGCTTAACCTTCGCGCGCCGCGCAATTTCCTGCGTCAGCTCGGTGTCCCACAGCTTCCAGCCAAGCCGGCGCGCAAGTTTTTCGGCGATCCCAGCTCCGCCGCTGCCGTATTCACGCTCGACGGTGATGATTCGAATGGACATCGCCACTCATGTGATGCGCGAAAGACGCCCAAGTGCCAGCCAGACTCGTGGCGGATTATATCTCCATCCGGCGCTCGCGGCGCAAGCGCATGGCTGCAGACTAGTGCACGGGAATGGCCGCGCCGCCCTTGGGCTTCTTGACCAGGAACACGATCGGGACAAGGCACAGAATAAGCACGGCGAGAATGCGGAACGTATCCACGTAAGCGAGCATCAGTGACTCCCGCGAGACCATCGAGTAGACCAACCCGTGCGCCTGCTGCGCGGCGAGCGCCGGCGATGATCCGCGGGCCTGCAGCGTCTGGGTCGCGCCATGGATTATTTTTTGCAGCGCCACGCTGGCCGACGAAAGATGCTGCGACAAATAGGTCTGGTGGACCTGCGAGCGCCGGGCAAGCATCGTCTCCACAAACGAAATGCCCACGCTCCCGCCGATGTTTCGGGAAAGATTGATCAATCCCGAAGCGGCGTTGTTCTTCTCAGACGGCAATTCGGCAAAGACGAGCGTATTGATCGGGACGAACAGAAAAGCCAGCGCAGCAGCCTGATAAACGCGCGCCATCGTGGCGGTATAAAAGTCGATCTGCAGGTCAAACCGCGTCATGTAAAAGAGCGACATCGAGAGCACGAACATGCCGTACGCCACCAGCTTGCGCGCGTCGGCCCGCCGGCTGAGCAAGAATCCGACCACCGGCATGAACAGCATGACCGTGAAGCCGCCGGGCATCAGCGCCAGCCCCGCTTCTTGCGCGGTGTATCCCAGCAGCGTTTGCACGAACTGCGGCAAAAGCACGGTGGTTCCGTAGAGCGCGACGCCGAGCATGAACATCATGCCATTGCCGATCGGCGAATCCGCGGTTGTGAAACAGCCGCAGATCAATGATGGGATTTTTATGGCGCAGCTCCCAGAAAACCGCAGCGATCAGTGCCGCCGCGGAAACAATGCTGAGGATCAGAATAAAGTGGGATTCAAACCAATCGTCGCGCTGGCCTTTGTCCAGCACGATTTGCAGCGCGCCGAGCCCGACGGCCACCAGGCCGAGCCCGAAGTAATCGATTCCGTGCGTCGATTTTTTGCGTTCTTTGAGATATGGCGGATCCTGAATCAGCCGCAGCGTCAGCATCAGCGAAAGAATTCCGACCGGCACGTTGATGTAGAAGATCCAGCGCCAACTGAAGTTGTCGGTGATGTAGCCGCCGATAGTCGGGCCGATGGCCGGCGCCAGCACCACGGCCATGCCATACACCGCGAATGCCATGCCGCGCTTCGCCGGAGGAAACGTGTCCGCGAGAATCGCTTGCTCGCTCGGCTGCAAGCCTCCGCCGCCGGCACCTTGCAGAATCCGGAACACGATTAGCATCCCGAGATTCGGCGCGAAGCCGCACAGGAACGAGCTGATGGTAAATAGCGCCACGCAGCCCATATAAAAGCGCTTGCGCCCGAGCATCGAAGAGAGCCAACCACTCAACGGCAGGATGATGGCGTTCGAGACCAGATAAGACGTGAGCACCCACGTGCTCTCATCCGTGCTGGCCGATAGACTGCCCGCGATGTGCGGCAGCGCGACGTTGGCAATGCTCGTATCGAGCACTTCCATGAACGTCGCCAGCGTCACCGTCAGCGCGATGATCCACGGATTGACTGCCGGCCGCCAAATATCTTCGCCCGGCGAAAATGTCGCTGCTGCCGCGCTCATTTCACCTTGACCTTGGGTGTCACGGACATTCCGGGACGAAGCAGATGGTCATTGTTCTGGCCCGGTTCGAGCACGATTTTCACCGGCACGCGCTGCACGACTTTCACGTAATTGCCGGTCGCATTTTCTGGCGGCAGAAGGCTGAAGCGCGCGCCACTGGCCCCGGCAATGCTGTCCACGTGGCCGTTGTAGGTGCGGCCGTAAGCATCCACGGAAATTTTCACCGGCTGGCCGGGACGCATGTACTTGAGCTGCGTTTCTTTGAAGTTCGCCGTAACCCACACATCGTCGAGGGGCACCACGGAAAGCAATTGCTGCCCCGGCTGAACGTTATTGCCAACCTCCACGTTCTTGCTCACCACGCCGGCAACGGGCGCGACGATCGTGCAGTACTGAAGATTGAGCATCGCCTGATCGAGTGCGGATTTTTTCTGCGCCACCGAGGCGTCCGCCGATGAAAATTGCGCCTTGCTGACCAACACTTGTTGAGGCGCCGTCTCCGCCGCTTGCAGCGTGGCCTGGGCCTGCAGCAGCCGGCTCCGCGCCTGATGAACTTGATCTTCAGCCGCAGCCGCGGAAGCCTTCGCCGCGACCGCGCCTGCGGCCGTAGCTTTTGCTGCGTCGAGCGCCGACTCGTATTGCTGCTGCGATATTTCCTGCTTGGCGACGAGCTGCTTGTAACGCTCGACATCGCTCTGCGCTTTGGAATCATTCGCTTCCGCTTGTGCAAGTTGCGCGAGCGCCGCAGCGGCTTGGCCTTGCGCCGCGGAAATTCCGGCGCGCGCGTTTTCGACGTCGGCACGAGCGGATTCGAGCTGGCTCGATGAGTTTGCCAAAATAATGGGCACGTTGTGCTGAGCGGCCATCGCGCTCGCCTCGGCGGCCGCGAATTCGGCCTTGGCACGCTCGACCGCGACCTGGTAGTCCTTCGGGTCGATCTCGACGAGAACCGCCCCCGCCTCGACAGCCTGGTTGTCGTTCACGTTCACTTTGGTGACGTAGCCGCCGACTCGCGCGCTGAGGGCATTAATGTGGCCGTCCACTTGCGCATCGTCGGTGGACTCCCACATCGCGAAATAATTCCACACGAATATTCCAACCACGACGATCACCACGACCGCGCCGAGGATCAGCCAGCCAGGCAGCGGCCGGCGCGATGCCGCCGGACTCGCGTTGCGCGGCGGCGGCGCGGCGGAGTGATCCGAAACGCTGCTCGCGGGCGCGCTAGTCTCGATTTCAGGGGCGGTATCAATTTCCGTCTTTTGTGGCATCGCTTTTGCCTCTCAGATAATTCAGCACGCCGGTCTCCGCGATTCCTTCGGCACGCGCGAGCGAAATTCTCGCGATGGTGTAGTTGAACAAACTCGATATGTAGGAGTCGTTCGCAGCCGCCACCGAGTCCTGCGCCTGGACAACTTCGATGTTGTCGGTGACACCGGCGACGAAGCGGTCGCGCGCCTGATCAAGCGTTTGTCCCGCTAGATCCACGTTGCTCCGCGCCACTTCCACCTGCTCGGCAGCCGATTGCATGTCGAGAATCGCGTCGCGAACGTCCTGGTCAATCTGTCCGCGCAAATTTTCAAGCTGGTTGCGGCTGTTGGTCAGTTCTGCGTCGGCTTTGAGCGTATCCGCGCGGACTTTGCCACCCTGGAAAATCGGAATCTTTAGCGAGCCCTTGCGCCTGGTACGTGCCGTCCAGATGCGACGGCGTCGCTCCACCCGCGCCGTAATTCGCGTCGAACGAAAGCGTCGGGAAATATTCGGCCACGGCCGCGCGACGCGCGAGTTCCGCAGCGCGTACCTGCGCTTGTGCCGCCTGAAAATCGGGCCGCGCGGCGTAGGCTCGCTCAACGGCTTCGTTGATCGAAATGGGCCCCGGTTTGTCGTAAGGAATTTTCTCCGTCAATTCGAAAGCTTGCCCCGGCGGCAAGCCGATGGTGCGCGCGAGGGCCAGCCGCTGCTTCTCGAAATCATTGCGCGCGGCGATCAGTTGCTGCTGGCGCGTTTGGAATTCCACTTTTGCGCGCAGCGCATCGATCTGCGGAGACGTTCCCGCCGTAAGCCGGTCGGACGCCTGGTTGTAAAGCGCTTCGGCGGTCTTGAGTTGCGCTTCGGATGTTTCCACCCGCGAAGCCGCGGTGATGGAGAGCAGGTAGTTGTAGCCGACGGTGAGCACCACGAGCTCGCGCGCGTTCTTGTACGAAAAATTAGAGGCGCGCAGGTTCTCGCTCGCGGAACGCACCTTTTGAATCGCGCTCCAGTCCACCAGCGAAGTGCTGACGTAAGCGCGCGTATCGAAAAATCCGAACGGCCCGGCGATCGGGCTGATGCCCGTGAACGGCGAACTGGGAAGCCGAATCTTGGTGAATCCGTTTTGCTCGAGGTTGATTTTCGCCGCGGTCTCGGTCGTGTTCGTGGTCAGGTTCGGCAGCACTTCGCTCAATTGTTTCCAGCGCTCGCCGCGCGCCGAGGTGATCCCTTGCTCCGAGAGAAGCAATCCCAGGTTGTACTTCAGAGCCGCGTTCGATTGCGTCCGAGAATCGGATTTTCAAAACTTCCTGTGTGGCCTTGCCGTTTGGAACGCTTCCGGTATAAGGACTCGGTGGAGATAGCGCACTGGAAGGACTCGAAGAAATTTGCCCGAAGGCTTGCGCCGCGCAGAACAGCATCGCGGCGCCGAAAAGCAGCGAGCGTTTCCCGATCATGGGCGGTTGCCTTTCTTGGCGCGCGCGCGGGGCTGCGCCGCCGCGAATCCCCAGAAGTGTTCGAAGGAACGGTTTACCGCCGCCGCGAGGCTTCCCGACGGCTCGAGCGACCACAGTAAGAACGCTCCGAAGTGTGATTCCTTTAGGAAGCGCGCGAGGTCGGCGGCCGCTACGTCCCGGCGAACTTCGCCACGTTTCTGGCCGAGCGCGAGTATCCGCATAAACATTGCTTGCGCTTGCTTCAACCGCGAGCAGCCACGGAGGCGCACCGTCTCACTCGACAACAATGTCAAAATAATGCTGCGCGCCAACTCTCCCGAACGGCCCGGATCTTCGGCCAGAGTCAGTTCGAGGCGCCGCAGGATTTTTTCTATGGACTCGCGGCCTTCCTCGGCCGCCTCCAGAGCCGCGCGAACTTTGCCCAGCCGGATTTCGCCGAACGAATTCAGCAGCTCTTCCTTGCTCGGGAAATAATTGAAAAAGGTTCCCTTTCCTACATCGGCGGCCTGGGTGATTTCTTCGACGGTGGTGGCCTGGAAGCCGTGTTCCGCGACCAGATGCATGGCCGCGTCGAAAAGACGCTGGCGCACTGCTGCGGAATGGCGTTCGCGGCGCGAGGGCAGCCGGGCGGGGGAAGAATGAACGGGAGAGACAGAAAGTGAACGAGTGGTTTTCATCGAATTCGACCTCTGGTCAATTCTGACTCTAAGTCAGTAATTGCCGGCTGTCAAGCAGGGGAATCCCGGAGGGCCGTGCAGCAGCGCCGGCGATTTGCCATTCGTTGTGCACGACTATTGGATGTCGTAGGAATCGATTGGATGCGCTGGGCGCTCGATTTTCTGAATCGAACGCCCCGCGCAAATTCAATGGAACTAGAACGAATTACTTGTGGTCGGAGACGTTGTGCGGCGAGCGCTTGTCGAGCACGGACAGCAATTTGTGAGCTTCTTCCGGCGGCGTAACCGCGCCCTTCAGCACGATATCGCGCGCGGGAATTTTCTTCCCATAAACAGTTTCGTTCCCGTCGTTGTCGGGACGCACCGTCGAGCCTTCAAGAGAAATTCCCGCGAAGAGCCCGCGCGCGCGCGAGTAGGAAAGAACTTCAGCGCGCATGGTCACGTCCGTATCGGCCTCCGCGTCGCGGCCCTTGGGACCTGCAGCCGCAGACGCATCCGCGCCGAGTTTCACCTTGCTCGAGAGAATGGAACTCGCGCCGCGGTCGTTCATCACCAGCAGAACGAAGTCCGTGGCCTGGCCGCCGAGCTGGAATCCGATGCTCGCTCCTTCGAGCGCCATCATCGAAGGCGCGCCCCACGGCCCCTTGAAGTTTTCGCCGCTGCGGCAGGTCATCACGCCGCGTCCGTAACTTGCGCCCACGCCGAACGCCGCCTTCAGCACCGACGGATAAACAATCACGCATTCCGCCTTGTCGAGAAGGTTTTGTGGAATGTCGTCGGGCACATCCAGAATTTCCTTGAGCACCGTGCCGCTGTTCTCAATGCGGTCGAGATACTTGCTCTTGTCTTCGGCCGATCGCGTCGGCTGCGGCGCGAAGAGCGACACAAATCCTGTCAACAAAACCATGAGAACGAGGGATAGGAATTTTTTCATTGTCTTCCTCCTTTTCACCGGGCCGCAATGATAAAACTTCCCGAAGCACGGCGCAACCTTATGAGATGCGCCGGGCTCGTCGCGCGGTTAGAATATAATTCATTGTTTGCAGAATGTTAGTTGAGGACACTCGAATGCGCTTGCGCAGGTTTCGGTACGAGACGTTATGTTTCCTGACCCTCGCGTGCCTCTGCGCGATCGCGGCGTCGCCTCGAACCGCCGGGGCACAGCAGCGAAAATCGCCCGCATCGAAGAGCGCGTCCGCAAAATCTGCGAAGCCGCGGCCGGATATCGCGCGATTTCAAGTGCACGTCCTCGCGGCTCTTGCGGCGCCAAACGCGCGCAAAGCCTTCTGGGGAATCTTCGTCAGCGACGCGACCACCGGCCAGTCTCTCTACGAATTCAATGCCGACAATCTTTTCACTCCCGCCTCCAACGCCAAAATCTTCACCAGCGCCTTCGCTTTCGCCACTCTCGGCTCGGACTACACTTTTCGCACCACCATCGAAACGCAGGCGCAACTCGATGCCAACGGCCGGCTGCACGGAGATCTCTCTCTCGTCGGCCGCGGCGATCCGGATCTCTCGAATCGCAAGCTGCCGTTCGTCGAAAAAGAGGAGCACGATGGTCCCGCGGAAAAAATCGTCGCGGAACTCGCCGATGCCGTCGTCGCGCGCGGCGTGAAGCGCATCGATGGCGACATCATCGGCGACGACAGCTATTTCGCCTACGATCCGTATCCCGAAGGCTGGACCACCGGCGATCTCTATTTCCGTTTCGGCGCTCCGATCAGCGCAATCGCCGTCAACGAAAACTCCATCACCATCAATATTCAACCTGGCGAGCATCTCGATGATCCCGCCCAGATCACCGTCGAGCCATCGGCAGGATACGAAACGTTCGCGCACGAAATCACCACCGCACCGAGCGCCTCGAAGCCGAAATTCTCCGTGGTGCGCGAGCCTGGCGACAAGCCGATCCTTCTGCGCGGCTCGATTCCTCTAGGCGGCGCGCCGGTGAAAATCGATCTGGCGATTCAGGAGCCGGCCCAATACGCCGCGGCGATGCTGAAGCGCCTGCTCGAGGCTCGCGGCATAGTGATTTCCGGCAACGCGCGCGCCAAGCACGCGCCGCCGCCCGAGCGCGAAGCCGACGGCGGAAATGTGCTCACGCCCGCGCCAGTGCAATCTCCGCCGCCCGCCGGCGACCCGCCGCTCGTGCTTGCCGAGCACAAATCGCTGCCGCTGATCGAATCCATCCGCCTGCTCAACAAAATCAGCCAGAATCTTCACGCCGAATTGCTGCTGCGCACGATTGCGCGCGAGAAAACCGGCGTTGGCACCACCGATGCCGGGATCGCCCTCGAAAATGAATTTCTGCGCGCCGCAGGAATTGCGGATGGCGACGCCGTGCTCGTCGATGGCTCGGGACTTTCGCGGCAAAATCTGGTGACGCCCCGCGCAGTGGTGCAGATGCTCGCCTACGCATCGCGGCAGCCGTGGGGCGAAAGTTTCCGCTCGACGCTGCCCATCGCCGGCGAGGACGGCACTCTCGAAGACCGCTTGAAGAGCCTCGCCCGCCGCAGGCCGCCTCCATGCGAAGACCGGCTCTCTCGAACATGTGCGCGGAATTTCCGGCTATGCGACCTCGCTCCACGGCGAGAATCTCATCTTCTCGATGTTCACGAACAACAACACCGCGCCCTCGCACGAACAATCCGCAGTCCTCGACGCGATTCTCACCTCGATGATCGAAGATCTCCGCCTTCCAGCGAAACGCAAGTGACTAGGAACGCCGCAGCCGAAATTCTCAGCGCCCATTTCGCCGCTAAGTAGCACAGGCACTCCTGCCTGTGGCTCTGTACATCGTAGAAAAAAGTCGCCCATCGCCCGGCGAGTCCGCTCAGAAATCACTCAACCGCGCCTCACTATCCGCATATTTCCAAGCCTCAACAAATTGCCGATGAACCCAATCCGCCTCCACGGTCTTTCTTCTGCGCCACCAGCGCTTGCCAAAGCCCGAATAAGGAACGCGGGTTGCGCGGATTGTGCTCGAGATCCTCGCGAAATGTTTTTTCGGCTTCGCCAGCCTGGCCATTGGCAAGCAGAGCCGCGCCCAGCGATTCGCGCACCGGATAAAACCATTCGGGCGGATCGTCGTAACTCATCGCGTCCTGGATCGCCACCGCCTTCTTCCACGCACAATCGCCGCACCGCGATCTCCCGCAGCCTCCGAAATCCGCGCATCAAGCGAATTCGATGCCAGATCGAGCAGAACGCTAGCGTCGTTGTAAAGCATCCCGTAAGCCGCCCCGGCCGGAACGCTCTTGCGCGCGTCATCCAACGCAGCCCGTTCAGCCCGCGCGCGATCGAGCTGATGCGTAGCAGCGTAAGCCGATCCTTCTGCGAAGTGCCAGATGCACGTCGACATCACCAACTTCGCATCCGGCGCAGGCATCTTCTGGATTTCATCCCACCGCGCGAATCGCATCTGCACGAAAGTGGACCACGGAAGAAACGCTTCGACCATGGGCACCATAGCCAGCGCCGGCCGCACCGCCGCATCCAGTTGCGCCGTCGCATCCTTCGCCTTGCCGTAATTTCCTTCCATCATCGCCGCGAACGCGAGGAAGTGCAGATTGTGCCCAAAGTACATCGCGCCATACATCCCGCCGGGCGGAGCGGTGGCCAAAAACGCCTGGTCGGCCGCGACGGCTTGCTCATTGGCGACAACCGCGAGATGAAAAAAGCCCGTGTTTTCGTAAATGTGCGAGGGCATGTGCACCAGGTGCCCCGCAGCGGGGACCATGTTCTCGAGCCGCTTCGCGCTGGGCAACGCGCGCTCGGGATAGGGCGATGCTTCCAGCGCATGAATGTAAAAATGATTCGCGCCAACATGATCCGGCGAGCGCCGCAATACGCGCTCCAGCGTCGCCACGATTTCTTCAGTGCCCGGCGCCGGCTTGCCGTCGTTGCCCCACAAATGCCACGGATTCAAATCCATCATGCTCTCGGCGAAAAGCGCTCCGGCATCGGGATCGTCCGGAAAACGGCGCGCCACTTCGCGCATCGCATCCGAATAATTCACGGCGAGATGCTTTAAATCAGCTTTCGGGTCATTCGTGAATCGCTTCGCCAGCGCCTCGACGTAAGCGCGCTCGCTCTCCGGCGCGCCGGCGGAAAGCTGCAGCGCCTTTTGAATCGCATCGTAAGCTTGCTTCTCGCGCTCCGGGTCCACGTCCATGTTGTAATTGGGCCCCACCGCCATCGCGATTCCCCAAAGCGGCATCGGCGATTTCGGATCGAGATCCGCAGCCTGCTGAAATTTTCGCCGCGCCTCTTCATGATTGAAGCCGTAGATCAGCGTAAGCCCTTCATCGAACCTCTGCTGCGCGTCGTGACTGGAAGTAGCGATCGGATGATGCAGATCCCCCAGGCTAAGCGGAGCAGCAGTCTTCGTCTGCGCCAGCGCAATGGGAATTACCAGAAGAGCCGCAAGTGAGGTTACAAAGCGTTTCATCGGTAGCCTCCGTTAATTTCCAGCAAGTGCCTGAGCCAGACGACAGCATGAGCCGTGAAACGCGCCGTATTCTATCCAAATTCTCAGCGCCCCGCATCGTTGCTCGCATTTCGAGAGGAGCCTCCGCACGTTGGTCCCGATTCCCGAAGTTTGGTGGGAGCCCCCGCATTCATGCGGGGAAGGAGCGCTTCAGCGCTCCGAGAAAAGCCCCGCCAGGGACAATGCGCTTTAGCGCTGGCTCCGTCGCCATCGCATGCAACGAATTGCCTTACGTCCTCGTAGGGACGCCGCTTGCTGCGCCCGCCCGCGTAACGCCAGCGAACGCGCCCACCATTTGCCTGGAATCATGACCGTTTCAGCGCTGACTCTCTGAATCGTCTCCCGCGCTCGCGCCAATTCGCTCGCCCGCAACCCCGCCCGCCTCCTTGACACGCGCCCATCCTCCGCCATTTTGAACGGGTGAGCCGCAGCGCCGAAGAACTTCTCGAATTTCCGCGCCTCCGCGAAATCGTCGCAGGCCGCGCCACATGCGCCCCCGGCCGCCGCGCCATCCTCGCCCTCGCGCCGCGATCCGACGCAGCCGCTCTCACCGAAGAATTCGAATGGATTCGCGAAGCCGTAGCCTATCTCCGAGCCGGATCGGAATTTGGCTTCGGCTCGCTCGCCGATCCCGAAAGCTGGCTGGCCGCGCTCGAAATGCCGGCGTCAGTTCTCTCGGCCGCCGAACTTCTCGATGCCGCATCGCTAGCCGACACAGCCGCAGGCCTGCGCGCCACATTCAAAGGCGACGCCGCGAAATTTCCGCGCCTCGCCGAGCGCGCCGTGGCTCTCGGCGATTTTCGCTCGCTCTCTGCAAGCATCCGCAAAGCCGTCCTTCCGAACGGCGAAATCAGCGACAACGCCTCCCCCGCGCTAAAACGCATCCGCGTCTCCAGCGCCCAAACCCGCGAAAAAATTCAGAAATCGCTCGAAGCGATTCTCCGCGCCCGCGGCGACGAGGCCGGCCACGATTACGTCACGCTCCGCAACGACCGCTTCGTAATTCCCGTCAGCGCCTCCGATCGCCGCGCCGTCCCGGGCGTAGTCCACGCCGCCAGCGCCACCGGCCAAACCGTTTTCGTCGAGCCGCTCGAGACCATCGATCTCAACAATCGCCTCGTCCAGCTCGCCGAAGATGAAGCCGCCGAAATCGCCCGCATTCTCGCCGCGCTCACCGATCAATTGCGCCTCGATCGCGGCCCGCTCGCCTTCGCCGCCGAACGCATCGCCGAATTCGATTCCGTCTTCGCCCGCGCCCGCTTCGCGCGCGAATTCGATTGCGCCATTCCCGAATTCATTCCGGAGATCGCGATTCGCCTGAAGAACGCACGAAATCCGGTGCTCGAAGCTTCATTGAAGCCGCAAGGACGCAGCGTCGTGCCTGTCACTCTCGCTCTCGGCGGCGCAGCCGACGGCGCCGGCAATACCGGCACAGGCAGCGAATCACTCGGCCGCGTAATGGTCATCAGCGGACCGAACACCGGCGGCAAAACAGTCGCGCTGAAAACGCTCGGTCTCTCCGCGCTCGCGGGCCAATCCGGAATTCCCGTCGCCGCCGAGCGTGCCGAGCTGCCCATTCTCGATGCAGTGCTCGCCGATATCGGCGACGAGCAATCCATCACCGCCGATCTTTCCACATTTTCGGCGCACGTGCTGAATTTGAAGAGCATGCTCGAGCGCGCCACGGAGCGAACGCTCGTCCTCGTAGACGAATTGGGAACCGGCACGGCTCCCGAAGAAGGCGCAGCACTCGCCGTCGCTCTGCTCGAAGAATTTCGCCGCGCGCGGCTCGCTCGTTCTCGCCACCACACATCACGACCGTCTGAAGTCCTACGCCTCAACCACGCCCGGCGTAATCAACGCCGCGGTCGAATTCGACGAGGAGCAACTCCGGCCCACGTATCGCCTGCTCGTCGGCGTTCCCGGCGTCTCGAGCGGCATCGAAATCGCCCGCCGCCTGGGCCTGTCGGACGAAATCATCGAACGCGCCCGCGCCGGACTTTCACCCGAAACGCGCGAAGCCCGCGAGTTGATCGCTTATCTCCATCGCAGCCGCGAAGAATCCGATGAGATCGCCCGCCGCTCTCGCGCCGAACTCGAAGCGCTCGAAGCCGAGCGCCGCGCACTGCGCACCGAATGGGTCGAACGCCAGCGCCAGCGCATCGCCGAGCTGGAAAAGAATTTCGCGGACACGGTGAAGAAGCTCGAAGCCGAAGTAACCAAACTCTCCTCCGATATTCAGGACCGCAAGCTGCGCGCCGAACTCGAAAAATCCACCGGCCGCAAATTCGGAAAGATTGACGCCGCCGCCCGCGACGATGCCAACGCCGCCGTCCTCGAAACTCTCGCAGCCTCGCAAGCGGACCTCGGCGTCTCGCCCGATCTAGCCAAGCCGCTCTCTCTCGATGAGCTGACCGAAGGCACACGCCTTCGCGTCAAAGGAATGAAGCAGGCCGTAGTCCTGCGCCGCGTCGACGGCCGCTCAGCAGAAGTCGAAGCCGGGCCGATGCGCATGAAAATCGCGCTCGACGATATTCTCGGCATCGAAGCCGCCGCGCCAAAATCCGCGCACCCTGTCGCCGCGACGCGCCCCGGAATTCGCGTGCAATCTCAATCCACCGACGAGCCATCGGTCGAAGAGATCAACGTAATCGGCTGCACGGTCGAAGAAGCCACCGCCCGCGTAGACAAATTCATCGACACCGCCGCGCTCAATAATCAAGCCCGCGTCCGCATAATTCACGGCCACGGCACAGGCGCGCTACGTCGAGGCCTGGCCGAATTTCTGCGCACGCATCCGCTAGTCGCGCAAATCCACGCAGAAGCCGCCGACCGCGGCGGCGCCGCAATCACGGTAGTCGAGTTGACCGCGATGACGTCCTCCGCGAGAGTATAGAAAATCGGTGGCCGCAGTTTAGTCTCCGAGTCCAGAAGCCATGGCAGAAGCTGGTTCATTCGCTGATCGCGTAAAACAACAAGCGGACATCGTCCGCGTTGTCGGCGAATACGTGCGCCTCAAGAAAACCGGTCAGAATTTCTCCGGCCTCTGCCCATTCCACTCGGAGAAAACTCCGTCATTCGCTGTCCATCCGGTAAAGCAGATTTATCACTGCTTCGGCTGCGGCGTCGGCGGCGACGTCTTCAAATTCGTAATGGAGATGGAGAAGTGCGCATTTCCCGATGCCATTCGCATCGTCGCCGAAAAATGCGGCATCCCGATGCCCGCCCCGCGCGAGCGGTCGCCCGAAGAGCGCCGCGAAAATCAGCAACGCTCCGCGCTTGTCGAAATGCATCGCGAAGCAGCCGCATTTTTCACCCGCCAGATGAACGACACGGCCGAGGGCCGCGCCGCCCGCGGCTATCTCGAAGATCGCGGTCTCGACCGCGAAGCCATCGCGCGATTCGGCATCGGCTTCGCGCCTTCCGCCGGCGACGCCCTCTATCGCCATCTGAAACAGAAATATCCCGACAAGCTTCTCGAACCATCCGGCCTCTTCTCCCGCGAATCAAGCGGACGCCTCTACGATCGCTTCCGCCGCCGCATCACATTTCCTATCGCCAACGAATCGGGAAAAACGATTGCTTTCGGCTGCCGCGCCCTCGGCGACGACATGCCGAAATATCTGAACTCGCCCGAGTCGCCGATCTATTCGAAGAGCAACGTCCTCTATCATCTCGACCGCGCCAAAGAAGCCATCCGCAAAAATGAATTCGCGATCCTGGTCGAAGGCTACATGGACACGATCGCAGTCGCTCGCGCGGGATTCACCAACGTCGTCGCGAGCTGCGGCACCAGCCTCGCCGAGCCGCAAGTGAAGCTGCTCAATCGTTTCACGCGCAGCATCGTCGTCAACTACGATCCCGACACCGCGGGCCAAGCCGCCACGGAGCGCTCCCTCGCGCTGCTTCTCGAAAAAGAATTCGAAATCCGCGTTCTCGCGCTTCCCGGCGGCGCCGACCCGGACAAATTCCTCAAAGAAAAAGGCGCCGCGGCGTACGAAAAACTGCTGCGCGATTCGCCGCCGTATCTCGATTACTTGATTGGCCGCGCGCGCATGAGAGACCGTTCGACGGCCGCCGGAAAGCTCGCCACGCTCAATTACCTGATGCCGTACATTCAGCGCGTTCCGAATCGCCTGATGCGTTCGGAGTGGGCCTCGCGCATCGCGAGCGAGCTGCGCGTCGAAGAGCCGGTGCTGCGCGAAGCTCTGCGCCGCGCTGCCACCGAACGGCGCAGCGAAGTGAAGCCGAAAGCGGAACTCGTCGCCTCGCCGGTGAACCAAGCGGAGCGCCGCCTGATGCAAATGCTCGTCGAAGCCGACGCCTTCCGCGAAAAACTGGCGCGCGACATGATCGAAGCGGATCTTCACCGGGGCCTCGAATCGGAGAAAATTTTCGCGGCGCTGCTCACCGCAGCTTCGTCGGGCGCCCCACTCGACCCGGCCTCGCTCGCCGAAGCGCTCGATACTCCCGATCGCCGCGTCCTCTTCGACATTCTCTTCGATTCCGGCGCCGCTCCCACCTGGGACGAAGCCGAAAGCTGCCTCAGCGTGATGCGCCGCCGCCGCATGGAAGTCGAACTCGCCACCGTTCAGCGCGATATCGAAGCTCGCCCCACCGGCGCGGACCTGAACCGCCTCCTCGCGCGCAAGCAGGAGCTTCGCAAGATTCTCTCGGGCCCGTCCGCATGAAGCACTCGCCGCGATGAACGAGCGAGCTTCGCATGCAATTCGAGCCGTTGCTTGATTTGTGCCACTTACAAAATGCGACACGCCGGTGAAACAAATTTGCCCCGTGTGACATCTAATTGACATCCAATTGACTCGATATCGTTCGGCGCGGTATCCTCCTAAAGTTTTGCGGAGAAACGGGTGGAATCCGTCGTGCATCCCATGATCGTAGGGCATGGCGGGAGCGCAATGGGCGACGCACGGGCCACCGGGGCCGGACTCGCGATCGGATTGACCAGAATTACATCCGCCAATCGAGATTCTTCAGTTGGAATGGCGCGGCCGGGGTGTAGCCCCTTGCCGCCGTGGAACGCGCGACGTAACGCCGGCGCAGAATTTTGCGCCCTACGCAGAGTGCACGTTCTGCGAGGAGAGACATGGTGACTCTGGCGCTGGAAGAAAAATACGATCAGGTTCGGCAGCTCATCAATATGGGCAAGGAGCGCGGCTACCTGCTCTACGATGAGGTGAACGACATTCTTCCGCCTGAAATTCATTCTTCGGAGGAAATCGACGATCTGCTCTCCACGTTCGAGCGCTACGGGATAGACGTGTACGAAGATCTCGCCAGCGCCAAAGCCGCGCATGCCGCCGGATCCGCCGAAGTAGCCGAGCCCGCGCCAAAGAGGAATCTCCGCGGCGACGAAGAGGCGAACTCGATCTGACTCCCGGCGCGCTCGAGAAGACCAACGATCCGGTGCGCATGTATCTCCGCGAGATGGGCACCGTGCCGCTGCTGACGCGCGAAGGCGAAGTGGCCATTGCCAAGCGCATCGAGCGCGGCCAGCTGCTCGTGCTGAAGACGATTTCGCGCTCGCCCATCATCATCAAGGAAATGCTCGGCGTCGGCGAAGATCTGCGCCGCGGCGCGCGCTCGATCAAGGAAATCGTCCAGTTCGACGATGAAGAACTGACCGAAGAAAAGATCGAAGCGAAAACCCGCCAGACGCTGAAGCGCATCGACAAGATTGGCAGGCTGTATCTCCAGTCCGTGAAGCAGGCGGAAAAACTCGAGAATACTCCGCGCTCGAACAAGCGCGGCCTATCTGCGCGCGCGGTTCGCGCTTGGCCGCACCCGCGTCGAGATGTCCCGTGCGCGTCCGCGCTATCGATTTCAATCTCTTCGAGAAGAAGCGCCTGATCGACAAGATGCGCCAGACGGTCGAGCGCCTGCAGTCGCTCGAACGCGAAATCGTGAAGCTCGAGCGCCGCGTCGAAGCCTCGAAAGGCGGACGTGCTCGCCGAAGCGCGCAAGGAGCTGAAAGCGCGGCGCCAGGAAGTTCGCGAAATCGAAGAATCGCCGAAGTCAGCCCCACCGAGCTGAAGCGCATGTTGCAGGTGATCATGCGCGGCGAGATGGAGGCCGAGCAGGCGAAGAAGGAACTGATCGAGGCGAACCTGCGCCTGGTGGTTTCCATCGCCAAGAAATACACGAACCGCGGCCTGCAGTTCCTCGACCTGATTCAGGAAGGCAACATCGGCCTGATGAAGGCCGTGGACAAATTCGAATGGCGCCGCGGCTACAAGTTTTCGACTTACGCCACATGGTGGATTCGCCAGGCCATCACCCGCGCCATCGCCGATCAGGCGCGCACCATCCGCATCCCGGTGCACATGATCGAGACCATCAACAAGCTGGTGCGCACCAGCCGCCAACTCGTGCAGGAACTGGGCCGCGAGCCGACCTCCGAAGAAATCGCCAAGCGGATGGACATTCCCGTCGCGAAGGTGCGCAAGATTTTGAAAATCGCGCAGGAGCCGATTTCGCTCGAAACGCCCATCGGCGAAGAGGAAGATTCGCATCTCGGCGATTTCATCGAGGACAAGGCCGTCGTGTCGCCCTCGGACGCGGTGATCAATCTGAGCCTGAAGGAGCAGACGTCTTCGGTGCTGAAGACGCTCACGCCGCGCGAGGAAAAAGTGATCAAGATGCGCTTTGGTCTCGACGACGGCAGCGAGCACACGCTCGAAGAAGTGGGCCAGTCGTTCGCCGTCACGCGCGAGCGCATCCGCCAGATCGAAGCGAAAGCCCTGCGCAAGCTGCGCCACCCGTCGCGCTCGCGCAAACTCCGCGCCTTCCTCGAAGGCTCCGCCAACGATTACTGATTCCGTTTACCTCTCGCGGGGGAATTTCGAGTGGTTCTAGGGCTCGCTACGAAACCGTTATGATGTTCGTCCTTGGGGATTCTTCCACAAGCTCACGGGCTCAAGATGTCGTTGAGCGTCCCTTGCGCCACAGATTTGTGCGCGGGTGGTGATGTTGTGCTCGACAAAAGCGGGGTCATCTGGGGCAGCGGAATGTGAAGCCGTCGGGCGCGAGTCCATCCAGGTGAAAATCGATCGCTTCGCGCATGTTCTTCTCGACTTCGTCGCGCGAATGCCCGGTTGCAACACAACCTCTCAAATCCGGCGAATAGGCGGAAAAACCGGTCGCAGTCTTTTCTACAACAATCCGATATTTGATCATCGCTTGATTCCCGCCTGTGTGAAAACGCTCTTCAACGTCCCCGGCGCCAGATCGTCACTTGATAAACCCGCGATCGTAACTAGCATAAGTAAGTACGGACTCTTGAATTATCGGTGGCTACTTCGCGTGGGTCGAGGCACCACCCGTCCACCATAATCATCTTTATGAGTTCTCGAACCGGCATCCATAAGCCTACAAATTCGTCTCAAGCGCACTGTTAGTATTCTCGACGTTTTATTTTTGCGGCTGGGCTGTGGACCAATCTACCGCTGAGCCGTAGCCGTAGACTAGCTGCACGCCGCGATCTGTTCCCAAGAACAGCAGGATCGTGAGAACGCACATGCCGATCAGCATCAGCTTGCGATAGTTGGCCGTGAAATCTTTGCGGAAGACGAGCGCGAAGAGACTCAGCGCGAGAGCGACGCTCGTCGTGATCATCATCAGCGTTTCGTGAATTCCGACGACCACCATCGCTGGGCCCGGGGGAACGGATTTCTGGGCGTAGAGGCCCGTCAGAATCGCGATGCCCGCCGCGAGCGTACCGAGATAGAGCAGGCGCGCGGCGGTGCGATGCCAGTCATCGCTCTTTCGCAGGACTGCGACGATCTCGAAGATCAGCGCGCCGATCCAAAGTCCAATCGGGAAATGCACGAACAGCGGATGAATGTTCAGCACCGCTTTCAATCCGGGAAGCATCGCGGAGGACCTCCTCGCGGCGGAATTATGCTGCAAGCGGAGTGCAACGCGAAGAGGAATTCCTGAGCGAAAGCCTGTGGTCTCTAATCTCCGGGAGCTTCAGCCGGCAGCCCGACTGCGAGACCTCGCGCGCGCCATGCCGTCAGCACCGCGACGAAATAAATTCCCGAGAGCACGGCGAATGCAACGATCAGTCCGGCGCGCTCCGCCAGCCATCCGAGCAGGAAGCTCATCAACATTTGCAGCGACGTCGAGAACACCATCACCGCCGATTGCGTGCGGCCCATCAAATGCTTCGGCACGGTGGTCATGATTGAAGACTGCGTGACGATTCCTGTCAGCGCGCGGCAGCCGCCGAACAGCGCTTGCATGGCCACGGCGATCAGCAAAATGTGCACGAACGGAAAGAACGAGTGCCCGATCGCCAGAATTGCCAGCGCGGCGATGAGCAGCCGCGTCACGCGCACGCGCCGCATCAACATGCCGACCGACACTCCGCCAATCAGCGCGCCGAGGCCCCAGCCGAATTCGAGCGCGCCGAATCCTCGCGCGCCGGAATGCAGCACATCTTTCGCCAGCGCCACGACCACCACATTAGCGCTGAAAACTCCCGCGACCATGCAGGCATAAGTGAATCCCATGGCCATCACGGCGGGCTGGCTGCGCAGGTACGCGATGCCGTCTTTCAGATCGCGCAGAAACTCCGGATCGGGCATCGGCTCGACGAGTGGCGGCAGCGCCGTTTCTTCCGCCACCGCTAGCGGCGCATCGAGCCCGGCGCGCGCTTCCTCGGGCTTCGCGGTGCGCGGAGTGAAATATCCGCGGCGCAGCATGTAGATGCACCATGCCGACGCCGCATAAGTCGCCGAATCCACCGTGAGGATGCCCGCGATGCCGACGCGATCGTAGAGAAATCCGACCAGCGCGCCGGCCGTCAGCCAGCCGCATTGCACCGCGATCACGAGCGCGGAATTCGCGCCGACGAGTTCGTCTCCGCCAACCACTTCCTGCACCAGCGCATTGATCGTCGCCCAGTAAATCGCCGCGCAGAATCCATTGAACAGCACCATGCAGTAGATCAGCAGGAGACCGGCATGCGCAAAAGCAATCAACGCCGCGCAAGCTCCCACCGAAATGAACCGCGCCAGATCGAGTGTGATCGCGAGGTATCGCCGGTCGATGCGATCGATCAGCACTCCGGCGGCGATGGGGACGAGAAGGCCCGGCAGCGTCGCGAAAATCAGCATGATGCTGACGTCCACCGTCGAGCCGGTCTGCGCGAGGATGAACCACGTCACGCTGGCGAAGTTCATTCCCGAGCCGAACAGCGATATCATCATGCCCGCAAAAAAGTAGCGGAAGCCGCGCCGGGCGAGCAGCGCGCGCCAATCGGTTCTGGGATGTGATGTGGCCGCCATGCGAAGCTCTTAATTGTACAGGTTGTCGCGCCGATGACGCGCGTCGAGGTGCAGTAGCACAGGCACTCCTGCCTGTGGCCGTGTTTGCGGCTTAAATTCGCGTTGGCCGGTAGCGGAAAGCCGGCACAGCCAGGAGTGGCTGTGCTACCGGGTGCGGCGAAAGCTCCGGCGAGGAAGTTTCGATGAAATGGATATTTTGGATTCTCGGAATACTCGTTGGGTTGATCGTGCTGGTCTACGCGATCGGCGCATCGCTGCCCGAGAAACATTCCGTCGTGCGCGTGGCGCGCTACCGCCAGAAACCGGATGCGCTGTGGCAGGCGATCACCGACTACGACAAATTTCCATCCTGGCGATCGAATCTGAAGAGCACCGGCACGCTCGCTTCCAAGAATTCATTCAGCGCCTGGCAGGAAGTGGACGCTCACGGAAACGTGATCCCATTTCAAGTGCTCGAATCGGATGCTCCGCGCCATCTCGTCACCGAAATCGCCGACCCGAAGCTTCCGTTCGGCGGCACCTGGACTACCGATATTCTCCCGATTCCTCCCGACGGCTGCATCGTGCAGATTCAGGAGGATGGCGAGATTCACAATCGCTTCTTTCGCTTCATGGCGCGCTTTGTTTTCGGTTACACCGCTACGATTGACACTTACTTGAAAGATCTCGGCAAAAAGTTCGGCGAGATGACGGTCATCGAGCGCTGAGCCATGACGCCCTCGCGCAAAAAACCGCGGCCACCGGAGCGCGATTATTCGCACCGCTCGCTGCTCGACAAGCTCGGCGTCAAGCCCGGCCAGCGCATTCTCGTTCTCGATATTCTCGATGCCTCGTTCCTGCAAGAGATCAAACCGTTCTCGCCGACATTTGCGGAGACCAAGCCTGCCGGCGATCTCGATTTAATATTCTTCGGAGCGGAAGAGAGAGATGCCTTGAAACAACTCGCGCGCCTGCGCAAATCGATCACGAAGAATGGCGGAATCTGGGTGGTCTATCCGAAGGGCAAGCAGCACATCCGCGAGATCGACGTAATCGCCGCGGGAAAATCCGCTGGCCTGACCGACAACAAAGTCTGCAGCTTTTCCGCGACGCACACCGCGCTGCGCTTCGTCATCCCGCTTGCACAGCGGTGAACGAGGATTTCAACAGCAGGCGAGAAAGCTCGATCCGCCCACCCCAGCGGCTAAAGAGGTTGCGGAAAAAAGACGGAATGTTGTCGTTCCACGAGGTCCGCGATAGTGCGGCGCTCTGATTTTTCGGGGCGGTCGTCGGAGGGCGCGTCGATTGCTTCGCAATCGCATAGCGATTGACCGGCGCCCCTACGAGAGCAAAATCAGAAATCAGATCCCTCACCCCTAAAGGGGTTCGGGATGACAGCCGTTGGGACTTTTTCCGCAGTAAGAAGGAGCAGATCCTTCGCTTCGCTCAGGATGACAATGTTTTGAATTTGTCCGCAAGCCGTGGAGTCATGCCCTGACAAAAGGGCATCGTTAACGCACACACTTCTGGAAGCGGCGGCGAAAGAAATTTGAATTGGCACTATGATGAGAGGATGGGTGCGCTGCTTGATGTGCGCGGGCTGACTGTGGAATTGCCGACTGAGCGCGGCTGGGTGCGGCCGGTGAACGATGTTGCGTTCAAGCTGGCGCCGGGCGAGACGCTGGGCATCGTGGGCGAATCGGGCTCGGGCAAAACGATGCTGGCGCTGGCGCTGATGGGGCTCACGCCGCCGGGCGCAAAGCGCATTGGCGAGGCGTGGCTGCAGCCGCGCAATGGCAACGCGTCCGCGCGATCCACGCGCCGCACAGACCTAACCGGCGCCGCGCCCGCCGATCTTCGCGCGATTCGCGGCCGCGAAATCGCCATGATATTCCAGGAGCCGATGACAGCGCTCAATCCCGTGCTGCGCGTCGGCGCGCAAATCGAGGAAGCCATCAGCGTTCACGAGGCGCGCGCCGGCGGCGCCGATGTGCATCGCCGCGCCGTTGCGGCGCTCGAACGCGCGGCGGTTCCCGAGCCGGAATTGCGCGCGCGGCAGTATCCTCATCAACTTTCGGGCGGCCTGCGGCAGCGCGCGATGATTGCCATGGCGCTGGCAGCCGGGCCGCGCGTGCTGATCGCCGATGAACCTACCACCGCGCTCGACGTTACGGTGCAGAAGCAGATTCTCGAGCTGCTCGTGCGGCTGCAGCGCGATCTCGGACTGGCTATGATTTTCATTACCCACGATCTCGGAGTGGTGGCGCAGGTGGCTGCGCGCGTGGCGGTGATGTACGCGGGGCGCATCGTTGAAGAAGGCCCGACGCAGGAGATTCTGCGCGAGCCGCGGCATCCTTATACCGCCGGATTGCTGCGTGCTGCGCCGCGGCTCGAGCGCGGGAAGTTGACGCCGATTCCAGGTATTGTGCCGCCTCTTGATGCGCTGCCTGCGGGGTGTGCTTTCGCGCCGCGCTGCGAATTCCGGCGGGCGGAATGTGAGGTGGCGGTGCCCGATTTGAGGCGGGTTAATTCGGGGCACGCGGCGCGATGCGTGCTGGTTCCGGTTGATGGTGGGCTATGACGAAGGGTCCGATTCTCGATGTCGGCTGTCTCTTGAGTCCGTCGTCGACTTTTGCCCTTGGCGGAAAATTCTCTTCGTCGGATGCCGGCAGGGACGCCGGCGCTACTTTTGATGGTGAGCGATGACGGCCACAATACTCAACGTCTGCGGCCTTTTGAGTCCGTGGTCGATTGTTGCCCTTGGCCGGGGGTTGTGCTCGTCGGATGCCGGCCTGAAAGGCCGGCGCTACATTTAATGGTGCGCATGATGGCGAATCCAATCCTCGCGGTGCGCAATTTGCGCAAATCGTACGCGGTGGGCGCGGGCGCATTTGCGGCAGCATCGCATCACGCTACCGCCGTTGATGGCGTCAGCTTCGATCTTGAACGCGGCGAGACGCTTGGCATCGTTGGCGAATCGGGATGCGGCAAGACGACGCTTGCGCGCATGTTGATGCGCCTGATCGAGCCCGACGGAGGCGAGATTGATTTTCGCGGCGAGAATTTCCTTGCTGCGCGCGGGGGCAAACTGCGCGCGCTGCGCCGCGGCATCCAGATGGTTTTTCAGGATCCCGCCGGGTCGCTTGATCCGCGCATGCGCGTCGCTGCAATCGTGGGCGAGCCGCTGGCCATTCACGAGCCGCGGCTCGATCGCGCGCAACGCCGGGCGCGCATCGTCGAAACTCTTGCCGCTGTCGGAATCGAAGCGGACGCGATCCATCGCTACGCGCACGAATTTTCCGGTGGGCAGAAGCAAAGAGTGGGCATCGCCCGCGCGCTGATTCTGCGCCCGGAAATCGTAATCGGCGACGAGCCGGTCTCAGCGCTCGATGTCTCGGTTGGCGCGCAAATTCTCGAACTGCTGGCCAAGCTCCAGCGCGAATTAAACCTCACTTACATCCTCATTTCCCATTCGCTGCCGGTAGTCGCGCAACTCGCCACGCGCGTTGCCGTGATGCGCGCCGGCCGCTTCGTAGAATTCGGCTCCGCCGCTCAAGTCTTGACGCATCCGTCCGATCCCTACGCTCAATCTCTCCTCGCTGCGGTTCCGGAAATTCCCGTGTAGCGTCTTGGTACCGCTGGCGTCCCCGCCGGCATCTCACGACTACGAACGCCGGCGAGTGCAGCAATCGTGCGCGGAAGGGAGCGCTGAATTCATTGCTCTGGTTGGGCGGCGTGGTCCGCGCGTGACTGTCACCCATGGCGACGTTTGTAATCGTAAGATGCCGGCAGGGACGCCGGCGCCACCAACGGCAAACGCCGCAGTCCAGCCACACCATCGTCATCGCCCGAAACTTCCATTTGCAGAGATGATTGCGATACACTCCGGCGCTGTAATATCCCGCTAGTCCGTGCGTAATAACCGGCAGCGATCAATCCTCTCGTTTCGGAAGGAGCACGACAATGACTACGCCTCCAAGCTCCATCGAAAGCGCCGCACCGCAGCCCGCGCGCATGGGCGATTTCGCGCGGCTAACCGGCGTGCTGTTCAGTCCCAAAGCGACCTATGAGGACATCGCTGCAAAGCCCAGTTGGGCGCTGCCGCTGGTCATCATCGTGGTGCTCTCGGTCGTGGTCGTCGCCGTCTTCGGCCAGCGCGTGGGATGGCGCGGTCTGGTCGAGAAGAAAATCGCGGAGAGCTCGCGTACCGCGGACATGCCTGCAGATCAAAAGGCCGAAGCGATGGAGCGCGGAGCAAAATTCGCGCCCGTCGTCGCTTACGTCAGCACTGTCGTAGCGGTTCCCATCGCGGCGCTGCTCGATGCGGCGGTGCTGATGGGAATTTTCAATCTCGTCGCGGGGGCGCGCGTGACTTTCGTGAATTCGTCTGGGAATTGTGACTTACTCGTGGACTCCGGCGATTATCGGCGCGGTCATTGGATTGATACTGCTGTTTGTGAAGGCGCCGGATACGATCAATATCGAAAATCTCGTCGCCGACAATGTCGGCGCGTTCCTTTCGGGCGATTCTCCGCGCTGGCTGATGACGCTGGGGACCTCGCTGAATATCTTCGTATTCTGGACCATCGCGCTGATGGGCATCGGTTACTCGGCGGCGAGTCCCAAGAAAGTCTCCATTGGCAAGGGCATCGCCATCGTCGTCATCTGCTGGGCGCTCTTCACCCTCGCCAAAGTCGGCTGGGTCGGCGCCTTTTCGTGATGCCGCCGCGGGCCTGATACAATTCGCCGGATGGGATTTCGCTTCGAAGTCTTGAAGACTGACCCGACCGGTGCGCGCCTTGGCCGCTTGACGACGCCGCACGGAGTGATCGAAACACCTGCGTTCATGCCCGTCGGCACCGTGGCGACGGTCAAGGGACTCACGCAGCAGGCGCTGGAGGAACTCGGCGCCGAGATCATTCTCGCCAACACCTATCATTTATATCTTCGCCCCGGCCACGAACTGATTCGCCAGCTCGGCGGGCTTCATGCGTTCATGTCCTGGCCGCATCCGATCCTCACCGATTCCGGCGGCTTTCAAGTTTTCAGCCTGGCGGAATCTTCGCAAGGTGACTGACGAAGGCGTGCGCTTCCGCTCGCATCTCGATGGCTCCGAGCATTTCCTTTCGCCCGAGCTTGCCCTCGATATTCAAATGGCGCTCGGCGCGGACATCATTATGGTTCTCGATGAATGCATCGAAGCGCCCGCGGATCGCGCGCGAGCCGGCGAAGCGGCATTGCGCACGCTTGGCTGGGCGCGCCGCTCGCGCCAGCATTTCAAGGCGCAAGGCGACGCCGCGCGGCAAATGCTCTTCGGCATCGTGCAAGGCGGCACGCACGCCGATCTGCGCCGCGAAAATGCCGAAGCGCTACTGGAGCTTGATTTCCCCGGTTACGCGATCGGCGGACTGGCCGTCGGCGAGCCGCACAGCGTCACCTGCGAAATGACCAGCGAGGTCGCCGCGAAACTCCCGCACGATCGCCCGCGTTATCTGATGGGCGTCGGCAAGCCCGAGCAAATCGCCGATTACGTCGCGCTCGGCGTGGACATGATGGATTGCGTTCTCCCCACGCGCAGCGCGCGCCACGGCTGCCTCTTCACGTCGCAAGGCCGCGTGCTCATCAAGAACGCGCAATACGCCAAAGACACGCGCCCGCTCGACGAATCGTGCACCTGCGCCGTCTGCCGCCGCTATTCGCGCGCGTATCTCCGCCATCTCTATCTCGCGAACGAATTGCTCGCGTCCATCTTGAACACCCACCACAACGTCCACTTTTACCTTGACACCATGCGCAAAATTCGGGAGGCTATCAAGTTTGGGAATCTCCCAAGATTCCGCGCTGACCTCCAGGCACGCCTCGAACACAGGCATTCCGAGATGGGCGTATAGAGGCGGGAACGTGCCGTAAGGGTTTCGTGGGTCCCGGATTTAGCGGGGCTTTTTCTCGGGCGGAAAGTCGCGGCGGAACGGCGTCGCAGGATCGTGGAATTCACGTGATGCAAGAACCCAGCATAGCCTTTGCTCTCTTCGCTCAGGGCTCGCCGAGCGGTTTGGTGACGTTCATCCCGCTCATCCTGATCATGCTGATTTTTTATTTCCTGCTGATTCTTCCCGCGCAGCGCCGGCAGAAGAAAACCACGCAGATGCTGCAAACGCTGAAGAACGGCGACAAGGTGATCACCAACGGCGGGATTTTCGGCACCATCGTGGGCCTCGAGGACGACACGGTGCAACTGCGCATCGCGGATCAGGTGAAAATCAAGCTCTCGCGCAGCGCCATCGTCGGACTGCAACAGGAAGCGGCAAAGGAGAGTTAAGCTCCGCGCATGAATTCCCAGCTCAAGTGGAAATTCATTTTTATCGCCATCGTAATCGTCGGCTGTATCTATGGCCTGGTCGCCCTGCCGGATTTCCCTACGTCATGGGCTGCCGTAAAAGATAATTTTTCGAATCGCATCAAGCTGGGCCTCGACCTAAAAGGCGGCAGTCATCTCGTCCTGCAGGTTCAAATTGACGAGGCCATCGGCTTCCGCTGCGACCAGGCCGTCGATCTGCTCACCAAACAGGTCCGCGATAAAAATATCGCGGTCGGCGAAATCCGCCGCGTGGATAGCCAGCACATCCTTGTGCGCGAGGTGGCGCCGGGTTCCGTGAGCGCTTTCAGCGATCTCATCAACAGTCAATTTCAGGAATGGAGTCAGCGCTCCGGCCGCGGGCGAGACCTCCGGCTACTTGCTGACCATGCGGCCCTCGATCGTTTCCGATTTGCGCAAGAACGTGATGGACCAGTCGCTCGAAACCATCGAGCGCCGCATCAATGCTCTGGGTCTCACCGAGCCCACCATCGCCTTCACCGGCCGTTCCGACGATGAAATCCTCGTGCAGCTTCCCGGCGAGGGAGATCCGACGCGCGCCAAAGCCGTGATTCAGGCTGGCGGGCAACTCGAGCTGCGCGGCGTGGACGATGAGCAAACCTATCCTTCCGAAGCGGCAGGGCTCGCCTCGCACGGCGGCGTTCTTCCGCCCGGCACGGAATTTCTTCCGGGCAAGTCGGAGGCGCAGAACGCCCAAGCCGGCGCGCAGGTCTGGTATCTGGTCGATCGTCTTCCGATCGTCACGGGCCAGGATTTGCGCAATGCCAATCCAACGCCGAGCACCGAATATCCCGGCCAGTTTCAAGTCAATTTCACGATCTCAACTGCGGCCGCGGCGCGTTTCGGGCCTTTCACCGAATCGCACATCGGCAAGCGCATGGCCATCGTTCTCGATCATCAGGTGCAATCCGCGCCGGTCATCAAGGGCAAGATCGAAGACTCCGGCCTGATCGAAGGAAATTTCTCTCAGGATTCAGCGAAGGATTTGGCGCTGGTCCTTCGAGCAGGCGCGCTGCCGGCTTCCATCAAATATGAAGAAGAGCGCACCGTCGGCCCGTCGCTCGGCTATGATTCCATCAGCGCAGGGGTGCGCGCCTCCATCGGCAGCCTGATCGTGGTGATGATTTTTCTCCTGGTGTATTACCGGCTGAGCGGGATCAACGCCATCGTCGCACTGGGCTTGAACCTTGTCATCCTAATCGCCTTCATGGCCTACTCGGGCGCAGTGCTGACGCTGCCGGGCATTGCCGGCGTCGTTCTCACCATTGGTATGGGCGTGGATTCCAACGTGCTCGTCTTCGAGCGTATCCGTGAGGAATTACGCAGCGGCAAGGCCAACGCCTCGGCTGTCTCAGTGGGGTTCGATCGAGCCTTTCTGACCATCATCGACACGCACATCACGACGCTCGTATCCGCGGCCTTTCTGTTCCTGTTTGGAACCGGCCCGGTCAAGGGTTTCGCGGTCACCCTGGTGATAGGTCTACTGGCCAACCTGTTTACATCGATCTATGTATCCAGGGCGATTTTCGACTGGCATTTGTCGCGCATGAAGCAGCAGGCAGAATTGAGCATATAAACTGGCTTGGCCTCGCAAGTTAGTGAGGCCTTTGCCCTTAAGACGCAGGACGCTGTCGAATCCGGCTCCTTTGCCGGGAACCCTTCGGGGCTTGATGGTGTCTAATTCAAGGCGGGATTGGACTAGGGAATGGAATTCTTCCGTGGCGTGAATATTGACTGGATGGGGAAGGCGAAGTACTTCGTCGCCTTGTCGCTCACCCTTCTGGCCATCGGTGCGATTTCGATCATCCGGCAAGGCGGCCTGCGCTATGGAATCGACTTCCGTGGCGGGACATTGGTTTATGTCCGCTTCGCCGGTGCGCCGCCTCTCGATCAGCTCCGCAATAGCCTTGCGGCCGCGGGGTTGACGAATAGCACGCTTCAGCAGATCAGCGGCGAACTCGGCAACGCCGGAGCAAGCCATGACGTGGTCATTGGTCTCGAACAACACGGTCAGGATGAAGCGCAATCGCTCGACGTCGGCAAACAAGCGATTCTCGGCGTGCTGCAAAAAATGTACGGTCAACAAGACACCAAGCCCGACTTCAACTCTGAAACGCCGACCTCGCTGGCCAGTTTTCTCACTCAGAAAGATCCGCTCAGCCTGGGCACCACGGCGGGCGATCGCTATACGAAACTCGCGCAAGCCCTTGCCGATGCGCGCGACAAAGATCATGGAGGCATCGTCACCAACTTCGACGATTTGAAAAATGTTCCGGGCGCAAATCCCGCGACTGTTGCCGACCTGAAAGATTCCTTCTCGCTCGGCAACTTCGCCATCCGCAATGTCGAGATCGTCGGCCCCAAGGTCGGCGCCCAGCTCCGCCGCCAGGCCATTTTCGCTACCCTCTATGCGCTGGCGGGCATGTTGATATATATTGCCTTCCGATTTGAGTGGGTTTTCGGCGCGGCCGCGGTGATCGCCGTGTTTCACGATGTGCTGATCACTCTCGGCTTGTTCTCCCTGTTTCACTATGAAATTTCGCTGACGGTGATTGCGGCTTTGCTCACACTCGTCGGATATTCGATGAACGACACGATCGTGATCTTCGACCGCGTGCGCGAAAACACGCGCCTGATGCGCCGCGAACCGCTGCCGGATATCGTGAATCGCTCCATCAATCAAACTCTTTCGCGCACTATCCTGACGAGCGGCCTGACCTTCCTCACGGTGCTCGTCCTCTACTTGATGGGCGGGCAAGTTTTGCGCAGCTTCTCTTTTGCTATGGTGGTGGGAGTTGTGATAGGAACATACTCCAGTTTCGGCATTGCAGCCCCCATCGTCGTGGTTTGGAACAAGTTTAGGGGTCAGAGAACCGCTGTACGCGCTGGATCCGCAGCCTAAGCGCGCCGCGGTTGCATGGGAGGCACAAAAGATGTTCGATGATCTGGTCGAATCAAGCGTCGTAAGGAAGAGGACGAACAAGGGTTGGTCGGTGATCCTCTCGGGGATCGTTCAGGCCGGCATCGTAGTGATCTTCGTCTTGATTCCTCTCATTTACACCGAGGCGCTGCCGAAGCAGTTGCTCACGACATTTCTCGTGGCACCCGCGCCGCCTCCGCCACCGCCGCCACCGGCGGCTGCGGTGCAGCGCATCGTGAAGCCAGTGGCGCGCCTGATTCAGGCCGGCAAGATGATGGCGCCGACCGTCATCCCGAAAAAAGTTGAGATGATCAAGGAAGAAGAGATGCCTCCCGACGTTGGCGCGGTTGGCGTCGTCGGCGGAGTCCCGGGCGGAATCGCCGGCGGCTCGGCGGGCGGCGTTCTGGGTGGAATTATCGGTGGTTCGGGTGGCGGCATGCCGCCTCCGCCGAAGCCGACCCAGCAGCGCGTCCGCATCGGTGGCAACGTTCAGGCTGCGAAGATGATCCGGCAAATCACGCCGGTCTATCCGCAGATCGCCAAGACGGCTCACGTCCAAGGCACGGTGATCCTCCGCGCCATCATCTCCAAGGACGGCACCGTCCAGGAACTCCAGTACATCTCCGGCCCCGCGTTGCTGATGCGCTCGGCGATGGATGCCGTCCGCCAGTGGAAATATCAGCCGACGCTTCTCAATGGCGAGCCGGTGGAAGTGGACACAACGATTTCCGTGGTCTTTACTCTCAGCGGTTAGGACCGGCGGTACGGCTCCGGCTTGCCGGAGAGCGTGACAGGTGCAGGCAGGGCAGGGCTTGGGTAGCCGGCAGAATCTCGCTGGCGATATTCTGACTCCGAACGAAATCGAGGAGGGGTAAATCTTATGTTCGTGAATAGTCTATGGGCCAGCTTTCTGATGTTGCAAGGCGCCAGCGGAGACGTCGGCTGGGACCTCGTCACCATGTGGCACAACATGGGTATTCCGGCGAAGACCGTCGTCGTTCTTCTCTTTGTCATGTCTGCTTGGTCGGTCGGCATCATGATTGACCGCGCGCTCATGTTCAGCGCCGCCCGCAAACAGTCGCGCGTATTCGTCCAGCAGGTCGCGGGCGCGCTCAAGGACAACAAGCTCGACGAAGCCATCTCCATTGCCGAGCGCAACAAGAAGAGCCACATCGCCAAGGTCGTCGCCACCGGGCTCTCCGAGTTCCAGGCGGCTTCCGCGCAGGTCAGCGATGAAGAGGTCATTGAAGCGGCTAGACGCGGTTTGGAGCGCTCTGTCGCTATCGTCCACGCCGAAATGAAGCGCGGCCTCTCCGGCCTCGCCACCATCGGCTCCACCGCCCCCTTCGTCGGTCTCTTCGGCACCGTCGTCGGCATCATCAACGCCTTCAAGGGCATCGCCAATAGCAAAGCGACCGGCCTCTCGGCCGTCGCCGGCGGTATTTCCGAAGCCTTGGTGACCACCGCTCTCGGCCTGCTCGTGGCCGTGCCCGCGGTCTGGACCTTCAATTATTTCACCAACAAAGTGGAAGCCTTCGACGTCGAGATGGACAACTCCTCGATGGAGCTGATCAACTACTTCATCACGCGCCGGGGCGGAAAGAAGTAAGCTCATGGCTTACAAGCCGAAAGCGCCTCCAGTGATGTCCACGCCGAACGTCATCCCCATGGCGGACATCATGCTCGTCCTGCTGATCATCTTCATGGTGGTCACGCCCATGTTGCAGAAGGGCGTCTCCGTGGACATGGCCAAGGTCGAGAACCAGCAAGACATGCAGGCGGCGGATCGGGACGATGCTGTCCTACTTGCCGTCACTCGTGATGGCAACTACTTCCTCGGCACCACCCAGGTCAGCCTTGCTGACATCACCAACAAAGTGAAGGACCTCCTGGCCAACCGCCTCGACAAGACTGTTTTCGTCAAGAGCGATGCGCGGGCCAAGTACGGCACCGTAGTCAAGGCCGTGGATGAGGTCCGTTCGGCAGGCGTGGATAACCTCGGTCTGCTGACTGAGAAGCTCGACACTGGCAAGAAGGCGCCTCCTCCGCCTCCCGGTCAATAAGCTTCCAGCGCTTAGTTCTAGTCAAGGAGTTCGAACATGGGAATGGCAGTTGGCGGAAGCAAAGGCGTAGTCTCCGACATGAACGTCGTGCCGTTGATCGATATTCTTCTGGTGCTCATCATTATTTTCATGGTGATCACGCCCACGACGCCCCACGGTCTCGACGCCCTCGTCCCGCAGCCGGCGCCTCCAAACGCGCACGAAGACCCCGCCCTGCTCGCCAAAACCATCGTGGTCGTGGTCCAGGCGAATGGCAAGGTCATGATCAACCAGGATGAATCCTCCTGGGATCAACTCGGTCCGCGTCTCGAGGATATTTTCAAGCAGCGCGCCGAAAAGGTCGCCTTCGTCAAAGGCGATGACAACGTAAATTTCGCCGATGTGGCCCGCGCCATCGACATCATGCGCGGTTCCGGCATCGACAAAGTCGGCTTAATCACCGCCAAAGTCGAAGCTGGTCAGTAGCGTAACGTTTTCGCTCGTCCTTCGGGGTTCCACACGTCGCGTCGCGGCCTGATCGAAACGAGCGGGCCGCTCGCCGGAACGGGGGCATCTAGATTCCGGCCGAGAACAATCAAGGAGATACTGGAATGGAGCGCAAGCCCCGCAGTCACTTCCTGCTCGTCCTGCTTCTCGCCTGCTTGGCCGTTGCGCCGGGCTGTGACAAGCTCAAGGCTCGCGACCTTCTCAACAAGGGCGTTCAGGCTTATAAGGGCGGCCAGTACGATACCGCCATCGAAGATTTCAAGCAGTCCAAGGCTCTCGATCCGAGCCTTTTGAACGCGCGCCTCTACCTCGCCACCGCCTACTCCTCCCAGTACATTCCCGGCGCGCCGTCCGAGGAAAACGTCCGCATGGGTCAGCAGGCCATCAATGAATACAAAGAAGTCTTGGCCACCGATCCCAACAATCTCTCCGCCATCGACGGCATCGGCGCGATTCTCTACAACATGGGCGGCACTCCCTTCGATCCCAAGAAGTTCGAGGAATCCAAGCAATACCACATGAAGCATATCCAGATTCAGCCGAATGATCCCGAATCCTACTACTGGATCGGCGTGATCGACTGGTCGCTCGCCTATCGCGCCAACAAAGACATGCGCGCCGACTACAACAACAAGGGCAAAAAGCCTGTTCGAGATACTGATCCCTTGCCTCCGGCGCTGGCGACCGACTTTCGCGCCAAGGAAGGCGCCATCGTGGACGAGGGCCTCCAGAATCTCCAAAAGGGCATCGAGCTACGGCCCGATTACGACGACGCCATGGCCTACCTCAACTTGCTCTACCGCCAGAAGGCCGACATGGAAACCGATCCGAAGGTGCGGGACGAAGATGTGAAGACCGCCGACGATCTAGTCGACAAGGTCAAAGCCATCAAGCAGAAGAAGATGGAGGCTCCTCAGCCAAGCTCCTAATCCGTTCCTGGAATCGTACTGGCCGGCTGCACCGAAGGGATCAGCCGGCCATTTCTTTTCGCGTTTGTAGGGGAGTGTCTTCAGACCCTCCCGCTTTTCGGCCCCGCTTTTAGGTAGCGCGTTCCACCCCAGTCGCGCAAGGGAGCATCAGGCAGGCACAGCGCAAACGCGATCAGGTATCCAGGCGCGCGCCGATTCCAAAATCGCACATACTCGGAAACGTGCAGGAATGTGCCTTTTCCGCCGGAATTCACATCTAAACACGTAAGAATAGGCCCTTGCTTGGAATTCCAAGCAAGCTCGTCGGATACACAAATAGCGGTCAGCTTGCGGTTGTGCTCTTTTTCGCCCGTTATTCCTGGGATGCTTGCTTCGCCGCGTCGCCGGATTTGACGTCTGTGGTGGCTGCCGGACCGATAGCAGATAGAATTCGCCGCAGGAAGAGGGAAATGATGATCAATCCAGCGCCAACGATGACCAGTGTGTGAGTTTCCGGAAGGGCAGTGAGTGATGTTATGATTGCGTGCACGTACTGGAGCACCGCAAGTACCGTACCAAAACATGCGTTATGCAAACGCTCCATTTTCAGCGACTTGCAGTGGCTTGGCATTGGTACCGCTCGAACGTTAGGAAAGTCGATGGGCTTCGATGGAATTTCGCTTCCCAATTTTCCCAAATTGAGACGCGCCACTTCGCACCGTATGATGCAAAATGCCAGCGCAAAAGTGCGCCGAGCGCGAGTCCAGGCGTTCGCCATTTCGTCGTTCGCGCGATTTCTCTGAAATTCTGGATTTTTATTACGGAGAAGTTACGATACGCGTGAGAAATCGAGAAGAATAATTGGCTACATTCTCCATTGAGAACTTCGGATGCCGCGCCACGCAGGCTGACGCCGCCGCCATCGAGCGCCAACTTCGCGCGAGCGGCCTTGCGCGCGTCCGCGAACACTCCCAAGCCGAAATCGTAGTTCTGAATACCTGTACCGTAACCGCCGCCGCCGACGCCCAGGCGCGCGACGCCATCCGCCACGTCCGCGCCGCCAATCCCGGCGCGCGCATCCTGGTTTCCGGCTGCTACGCGCAGCGCGCCCCGGAAGAACTCGCGAAGCTCGCGGGCGTTGAATGGGTCGTCGGAAACTCGCATCTCGCCGAAATACCCGGAATTCTGAGCGCGCTCCTTCAAACTCAGGCCGCTGTGCCCGGAGCGGACTCCTCGAGCCTGGTTCCGGTCGCGGCCCTTGCGGCTGGCGAGATGTCGCTCGCGCGCGGCCCTGCGAAGATCCTCACTTCTGACATCTTCGCGCAATCCGTCGTGCTAACAGGCCCGGCCTCCGGCGAAGACGGCGAACACACGCGCCCCACGCTTAAAATTCAGGACGGCTGCAACCACCGCTGCTCGTACTGCGTAATCCCATTCGTCCGGGGCAATAGCCGTAGCCTAACACCCGACCGCGTCGTCGACGAAGTTCGTTCGCTCATCTCCGCCGGTGCCCGCGAAATTGTTCTAAGCGGCATAAATCTAGGCAGTTACGGCCGCGATTTCTCGCCCCGCGCCTCGCTCCAATCTGTCCTCCGCCGCATCCTCGACGAAACAGCACTCGATCGCCTCCGCCTGAGCTCCATCGAGCCAATGGACGTGACCGAGGACCTACTCAGATTCATAGCCGTAGAGCCGCGCATCGCCCAGCATCTTCACATGCCGCTGCAGTCCGCCTCGGACCGCATTCTCCATGCCATGCATCGCTGGTATCGCGCCGAACATTACGAGCGCCGCATTGACCTAATCCGCGAATTCCTACCCGATGCCGCCATCGGCGCCGACGTGATCGTAGGTTTCCCGGATGAAACTAAGGGGGACTTCGCGGCCACTAGAGCCTTCATCGAGCGCCTACCCTTCGCATACCTGCACGTCTTCTCGTTCTCGCCCCGCCCAGGCACCGCGGCCGCAAATTTGTCGCATCCGGTCGCCCCAGCCGAAATCCGCGACCGCGCCCGCCAACTCCGCGCCCTAAGCGCGGAAAAAGCCGCCGAATTCCGCGCTACCCAATCCGGCCGCCCACACCGCGCGCTAACGTTAAACCGCCAAGGAGCGGATTGGACCGAATCTCTGACAGGCAACTATCTGAAGGTAAAAATCCCAGGCTGCCACGCAGCAAATCAGTGGCACCAAGTTTCGATCGAGCCCATTCCGTAGCGCCGGCTAGTCCTGAGCTTCGAAGGGCTGCCAGCCTGCGTCTCTCCCCGGCACAGCGCAAATGAAGACTATCGACCAGAATCGCGCCCGGGCAACTCAATCAAGCAAACATCAACAGCCAAAATTGAAAGCCTGTAGCCGACGCCTCGCCAATTGGTCCGAAAATCGCCCGCTGGCAGCCGGCGCTGCGGCTCATGAATTAATACGTACGTGTGAGGAATACGGATGCGCGGGCATGGCCGGTATCTAATAATGGCCAGCCTACAACATGCTCTCGGAACGGATCAAATCGACGGCCGGCAGGCTCTTGCAAACACTGGCGGACGGCATTCGGGTTGTGATTGTGATGCCTTTGGCTCTCGGCGTAGTGCTGTTTGCGATAGCCCTGGGGTTGGCGGATTTGCTGCTCGACCGGCTTGGCAGTTCGAAGGCTTGAGACGCCGGCGTTGTGTCGGCCACTAGTCTCAGGGTCCCAGGCTTCTAGAATCATTCGTATCGCAGCGCATCGAGCGGATCCAGGCCGGCGGCGCGGCGCGCTGGAATCCAGCAGGCGAGGACCGCTACGCCCGCCAGCAAGATCGTGCTGCTGATAAATGTCAACGGATCGCTGGCGCTCACACCTACAAGCAGGTTGCCCATGCCTCGCGTCAACAGCCACGCGGCGGCGAGGCCGGCTGCGACGCCGCCCAGGACCAGCCCCAAACCCTGACGAATCATCATCGCCAGGATTTCGTTGGGTCCGGCTCCCAGCGCCATGCGAATGCCGATCTCGCGCGTGCGCTGTGACGCCGCAAACGAGACCACGCCATAAACTCCGACCACCGCCAGAATCGTCCCCAGGATCCCCATCATCGCGCCCAATTCCGCGCCGCGCCGGAAGATAAAGAAGCCATTCGCCCCACCCAGCGATTGCTTCATGGTTATCGCGCTGAAGATGGGCAGATCCGGCGCCAGATCGTGAATCTTCTGCTGCACCTCGGGAATCAGCGCTGCCGGGTCGCCCGCGCTGCGGATCTCCAGCACCCGAATCGAGCTGGAATCTTGCGCCATCGGAACGTAATAGGCGGGCATCGGAGATTCGCCGATGAAAATGTACTTGCCCTTCCCGGTTTCTCCCACAACCTGGATAAACGGACCGGCTTCAGCTACGGCGCTGAAACGCTTGCCGACGGGATCCTCGTTCGGCCAGAACTTTTGCGCCATCGTCTCGTTCACAATGGCCACCGCCGGGGCATGTTCGTCATCCGCCTTCGTGAATCCGCGCCCGCGGAGAATCGGAGTCTTCATCGTCTCGAAGTAAGTCGGAGTAACGCGGTTGAACACCATTTGCGGAGCCTGGCTGCCGGGCGGCAAAGGATGCCCTTCGAGGTAGACCGGGCTGCCGTCCATGTAATTTCCCATCGGCACGCTGTAAGCCATCGCCACGGATTCCACGCCGGGCAGAGCGCCGGCGCGCTCTTCCAGTTGGCGATAGAATTCCTTGGTGCGGGTCGAGTCGTAGCCGATCTCATGCGGATCCATGGTCACGTTCAGCAGCCCCTCGGGCTGAAACCCCAAATCCATCTTCTGAACGTTCTGGACGTTGCGGACAAACAGGCCGGTGACAATCAGCAGCATGAGCGAACCCGCCACCTGCGCCGTGACCAGCACGCTGCGAATCCGTTGCCGCGCCACGCCTCCGGAGCCTCCACGACCTCCTTCATGCAGCACCGTGCTCACGTCCGCGCGGCTGGCTCTCCACGCCGGCCAAGCGCCGGCCACAAGCCCCGTGAACACCGCCGCAGCCATGGCATAGGCGAACACTCGGCCGTCGAAAGCAAACTCGAGATTGATCGGGATGCCCGCGATCACATGAATCGAATTCAGCGAGCTCACCCAGATTCCCAGAAAGATTCCGACCGCTCCGCCCAACAGCGACAGCAGCAGCGTCTCCGTCAACGTCTGCCGGATCAGCCGGCTGCGGGTCGCTCCCAGCGCCGCTCGCACGGCCATCTCACGCTGCCGCGCCATCGCTCGCGACAGCAGCACATTCGCCACATTCATGCACGCCAGCAGCAGCACCAGCGCCGCCAGAATCAGGAATACTCCCGCGATTACGGGCACGATATTCGTGGGATAGGGCTGCGGCCTCGCGAAAGTTTCGGGGATCACCCGCACGTTGTATCCGCGATCGGTTTCCGGGAATTGCTCCGCTAGACGCGCGGCAACCAGCTGCACCGAACTCTGCGCCTGCGCCACGCTCACCCCGGGCTTCAGACGGCCCATCACGCGCAGACCGTGCGAGCTGCGATCGGTCCAGAATTTCTCGGAGCCGGCTTCCGCCCCCATCATGCTCAGCGGCACGTATCCTTGCGACTCGAATATGAAAGCCGTGCCCAGGAAATCTTTGGGAGTAACGCCCACAATCGTCGCGGGCTTACCGTTTAAAAGGACCTGCTTTCCGATGATCCCCGCATCGCCGCCGAATCTCCGCTGCCAATACGAATATCCGAGCACGACCAACGGAGGTTCGCCCGGCGTCTCGCCTTCGTTCGTCAATAACAACCGCCCGGCGGCCGGCTTAAGTCCGAGCGTCGAGAAGTAATTATTGCTCACGAAGGTGTAGACGAATTGGTCCGCCTGCCCGTCCACGCTGAGCCCCCCGACGCCAATCTGATAAGCGAAAATATCGGAGAATTCGCTGGTCTGCTTCCGGAGATCCTGTAGCGCCGGATAGGACATTTGGAAGAGAAGCGGTGTTTCCTTGGGCGACGACGCGATCACAGTGAGCTGGCTCGGCTCGCGCACCGGCAGCGGCTTGAACAGGAACTGGTTCACAATGCTGAAGATCGCGGTGTTCGCACCGATTCCCAGTGCCAGCGTCAGGACGATCACCGCCGTCAGCCCCGGCGAGTTTCGCAGCACCCGAAATCCGTAGCGAACATCCTGCCAGAAAGTTCTCATGGTCACGCCCCGTCAAATCTGCTGATACTGCTCATTAGAATACGCACGAAGCTGGCCAAGGATTCATGGCTTGTATCTCATAGTCGCGATGTGAGTTAACAAAGTCGTGGGCGGGAAGGGCGAGGAGTTTGAGCGAATCCGGGACGAAACCGTTGTGGAATCGAACAGGCTGGCGCTCGGTTTTGGTGCTGGCAGCGCGTTCGCGGCAAACCCGGGACGAAACCGCAACGTTGCTTCAAATCCACGGCGCAAAGAGTGCTTAACAGAGCTGTTTTTGAGCCGATTAGAAATGCATTCCGTCCTTTGTTTTGTTTGACTTACGAGAATTTCTAATAATTTTGCGTGCGATTAGAATTCGATCGGGAGAGGTCCTTGCGGCACCGTTTTCGATTCCCATTCGGGGCGTCAATTTTCGAAAATGACCTGGGCGAGGGCGAAGTTTCCGCTGTGCGTGATCGAGAGGGAGATGGTATTCACGCCCTGCTTCGTGGCGAATTCTCTGGCGACGCCGCTTAGTCGCAGCGTTGGTCTGCCGCCCGGTAAGTTTGTTACTTCGATGTCGCGCCAGCGCACGCCGTGACGCCAGCCTGTGCCGAGGGCTTTCATGGTGGCTTCCTTTACGGCGAAGCGGCCGGCGAAGCGCTCGAACTTGTTCTTGTGCCGCTCGCAGTAGGCAATCTCGGTGGGCGTGAAGAGGCGCTCGATGAATGGCTTGCCGTGGCGCTCGATGGCCGATTGAATCCGGTCAATTTCGGCTATGTCCAAACCCATGCCAACGATCACGGCGCCCTCGCGTCAGGATTATTTCCGTGGTGCCGGGGGATTATAGCAAGCGGCGGAGGAAAACCGGCTTCGCTTGGGAGGCAAGGTGCCGGAAATGCCGCTCGAGATTCACAGGAAAATTTCCGGAGGGCGAATGCCTAAACTCCGCCGCCACTCCTGCGGCTTACCAAATTTTGACGCGGGATTCCGGCGGCAAGTAGAGCTTGTCGCCTGGTTTCACGGAGAACGCCGCGTACCACGAGTCCAGATTGCGGACGGTGAGGGCACGGTAGTGTTCGGGCGCGTGCGTGCCGGTCAGCACTTGATTGCGGAGATAGGCATCGCTTGATTTTGCGATCCAGCTTTGCGCGAAGCCGAGGAAGAATTGCTGATCGCCGGGAAAGCCGTCCTCGGCAGGCGCCGTTTTTCCAGCGAGCGAGAGATGATAGGCGTCGAAGGCGGCATTGATGCCGCCGAGATCGGCGATGTCTTCGTCGAGGGTCTGCTCGCCGTTTACATGGAGATCGGGGAACGGCTGATAGGTGTCGTACTGCGCGGCGAGTTTGGCGGTGGCGGCGTTGAAGTGCGCGAGATCGCCAGCCTTCCACCAATTGCGAACGCGGCCGGTGGAATCGAACGCGCTGCCTTCGCTATCGAAAGTGTGGCTGATTTCATGGCCGATGATTGCGCCGAGCGAGCCATAGTTCACTGCCGCAGACTGGGGATGGAAGTGCGGCGGCTGGAAATTTGCGGCGGGCATGCAAATGGCGTTCTGGAGCGGGAGCTCGACCATGTCCCAAGTCTGCGGGTAGAAATGCGAGGGCCACTCCTTGCGATCGACAGCGTGGCCGAGGCGCGCGACTTCATGGCGATAATCCGCAAGGCTGACGCGCCAGAGATTGCCGAAGAGATCGGCGGATTTGATTTCGTAGGAGGAATAGTCGCGCCATGTTTCCGGATAGCCGACGGCGACGTACAAATTATCGAGCTTGGCTTTGGCTGCGGCTTTGGTGGCGGGATTCATCCACGGGAGCGCATCGATGCGGCGGTGGTAAGCGGTAAGAAGATTCGCGACCATGGATTGAGCCTGGGACCTGGCATCGGCGGTGAAATAGCGCTGGACGTACATTTGGCCAATGGCGTCGCCGAGCAGGCGATTGACAAGTTCAAGCGCGCGGTCGTTTCGCGGGCGTGGCTCGCCGGCGTCGCGCAGGAATTTATCGTAGAAGCTGAAGCGCTCGGCGGCGAATGACTTGGGCAGAACTTCGGAATAGTCCGCGATCAGATGAAAGGCCAGCCAGTCTTTCCAGGTGTCGAGGGCAGTGGAAGCGACCAGGGCGGATTCGCCGGCGATGGCTGTGGGCTGCCAGGCGATGAAGGTGGATTGCTTGCTGAGACCGGCGGCGCGGAAAAACTCGGGCCAGTCGAGGCCGGTAGCCTTGACCGCGAAATCGGATTGCTTCCAAGTGTTGTCAGCTTTGGCGATGTCTTGGGAATCGGCAAGGCTGACATGCGTGGCGGCGAGGGCTTGTTCGAGCGCGATGATGCGCTTTGCGCGATCCTGCGTGTCACTGAATCCCGCGAGCGCGAGTACGGAGGCAACGTGCTGCTGATATTTGGCGCGGATGCCGCGCATTCCCGGGCTGGTGGAAACGTAGTATTCGCTATCGGGAAGCTCGAGGCCGCCTTGCATCAGATAGGCGGTGTAGTGCTCGGGATCGTGAAAACCCGGAGCGACCCATAGGCCGAAGAGATGGGAAGTGTGGAAAATCCCGTTGTTCAACGGATCGACGTCCGCGCGGAGAGATTCACCGAAAGCTGCGGCGAGTGCCTGCCGGTCATGGATCGCTGAGATGGCCTGGAGTTTGGCGCGCAGCGGAGTGAGGCCCTGGGATTCGACCGCTGTTTCGTCCATGTAGGAATTGAAGAGGTCGGCGATCTTGCGGATGTTGGAGCCGGCCGGGGCGTGGGACTTGATGGCTTCTTGAATCAGGCCGGAGATGCGCTGGCGGGTAGTTTCGTCGGTCCAATCCGCGGAATTAGTGCCGGAAGGATCGCTGTAGCTGCGATCGGGAGGAAGCTTGGCGCTCTTGATCCACGCGCCGTTGGAGTAATCGTAGAAATCGTCGCCGGGTCTAACGGCGGTGTCCATGAAGCTGAGGACGACGCCCCGCGAATCTTGCCCGTGCATGTCTTGCGTGAGGGAGCTGAGGGGAGAGAGGATCGAAAAAGCGCACGCCATGGCTAGCGCGCGTGATGCAAAGTTTCTTCTGCGATGATTTGATCCCACGGACGCTCCACTTTTCGAAAGCGATGCCCTGTGAACTATAATTGATTTCCGGCGACGCGCGTCACGGCGAACGGTAGTGATTTGATTTTGGGGCGCGATCCTGCTGGATGAGGTTCGGCTCGACAATTTGCGAAAAATTCGAGATTGCAGGAGTCGGTCGACGCGCGGCGATGATCGCTCCTGGCAAACGCTGTTGCACGTATTGAGCACCGAGATCCTTCGGGCCTTCGGGCCCTCAGGATGACAGCGCGCGTTTTTTCCGCAAACTGTAAAGACGGCACCCTCCGGCCGAGGCTGCGGCTTGGGCGGAATTAGGGCAATGACGAAAACTTTGATTCGCGGTGAGAAACGAACGCGGAAAAAGACAGGTGCGAAAGCCTCGGCCGGGAGCAACGGCGCCGGGGCGCGGTCCGAGCGGCGTGGCAACGACTTGGTCGTACTGCAGTCGCAAAATCTGGCTGGGCAAAAATGGTTGATACATGGATCCAGCACGCGCGGCGGCGGGGCGAGCCGCCTCGAAAATCCACACGCGCGATCGAAGCGAGCTGAACTTGTCCTGAATCTTGGGTTCTCCGAATGGGACGAGCGCGATCGGGTGGAAGAGAATCGCCGTCGCTTTCAGAAGGCTCTCGGAGCGGAATCGATGCCGCTCGTTGCTTTACGCCAAATCCATTCCGACATAATTCATGTGATCGACGCTGCGCCACCGCAACCGCTTCGCGGCGATGCTTTGATTACGACGACGCCCGGAATATTGATCGCGGTGCAGACTGCGGATTGCATTCCGATTCTTCTCGCCGATCCCGAGCATCGCGTCGTTGCGGCTGTTCATGCTGGTTGGCGCGGGACGCTGAAGCGCATTGCTGAGAAAACTGTCGGACGCATGCGCATGCTGTTTGGCTCGCGGCCGGGGAAAATACTCGCGGCGCTCGGACCTGGCATTGGGCGCTGTTGCTACGAAGTGGGCCCTGAAGTCGCGAAGGAGTTCGCCAGCCAATTCGATCGTGCACGCGAATGGTTTGACGGCCCTTATGACGCGCTTGCTTCCGGCGAAGATCCGAATCCGCTGCCGTGGCTTACGATGATGCCGCCTGGGCATCAGCCGGAGCCGCCGCGCGTGCAGCTTGATTTGCGGGCTGCGAATCGCGCCATTCTTGAAGGAGCCGGCGTTGCCGCGAAGAATATTTCTGCGAGCGAGCTTTGCACTTCCTGCCGCACGGATCTTCTGTTTAGTTATCGGCGGGAGAAAATCACCGGGCGATTGATGGCGGCGATCGGCATTCGATTGAAGTAGCGCCGGCGTCTTTGCCGGCATCTTACGAGCGCGAGAGTTGGTTGGAGATGCGGTTGTGCGCGGAGCACGGCGGCTAGAACATCGATGTGATTGAAGTGAGTAGTCCGCGCGTGATTGTTGCCGATGAAGGGATTCGCGGTCGTCGGAGGGCGCAGCAAGCGGCGCCCCTACGAAACATCGACGGGGTGCATGTGCGCACCGCGGAGATTAATTATGACAAAAACGCCGGCTGGCAGCCGGCGCTACGGGGAGCTGGCGGCGCTTCGGCCGCTTGGGGCCAGATGTACGCCGACGGATTTGTTAGCGTGAGATTACCTGGGTTTGATTGATGGAGATTAGGCGGTAGCGAATGCCGCGCCAGCGGATTTGATTGGTGGCTAGCGAGGCGCAGAAATTTGCGAAGAATAGGAACGGAATGACCGGCGCGAGGACCGTCCAAGTCCAGGCCCATTGCCGCATCTGCGGCTTCCATTCGGGCAGCAAGTCGGCGATCGCTACTGTGCGCAGGGCGCCTTTGATGGCCGCAAAGAGTGGAATCGCGAACGCTAACATCAGCGTCTCGCCCCAAACTTCGCCTGCTAGCATCTGCTTCAAAATCACGATGAATGCTACGAGGGCCGTAAGCACGTAGGTCGCGTTTGTGACCGCGGCGATGGTCCACATCGTCGGCGAATAGACGCGCGTCAAAATAATCTGCCGGTTCGTGAATTCTAGGAGCTCGTCCCAAGTGGTAGCGTAAGGCGTAGGTGCGAAGCACTCCGGAACGAATTCGATCAAGCGGCCGTCGTGGTGTATCGCGTTCGTGAGCGTCAAATCGTCGCTTACGGCGCCCTGCCAGTACGCCAGGCCGCCGATTTCCTGGAAGACTTGCCGGCGGATGGCGGTTCCGCCGCCCCAGCAGAAATTTCGGGAATGCTCGCCGAGCATGGTGGCTACGCTGGCGTTCCAGACCGATCCGACCGCGCTGGCGAGGCCGCTTTTGCCGTTGCGCCGCACGGGAATCAGCCAGCGATACGTCGTGGTGGCGCCGACGCGCGGGTTTCCCAGCGGGGTGACCAGCTTCGTCAACCAGCCGCGGCTCGGGGCGATATCCGAATCCGTGAACACAAATACGTCGAATGCTTCTGTGAGCCCTTCGACTGCTTTGCGCAGATTGCTCACTTTTTCGCCCGAGTCCTCCGGCGGTCCGGCAATCACGAGATGAATTTTCCGCTGGCTTAGCGATTTGATGCGCTCGATGACTTTCACCGAAGAATCGGTGTTTTTCGCCACGACAAAAACAAGTTCGTAGTTGGGATAATCGAAATGCGTTAGCGCCATCAGGTTTGACTCGAGGCCCGGATCGGCGCCCTTGCACGGGCAAATAACTGCTACGCGCGGGCTGTAGAAGCCCGCGTGCGTGGCGAGGCGGCGGCGGACGAAGCGCAGCCAGCCAAGTCCCTGCACGACCGAGTAGAGGCCTTGCAGAAGCTGCTGAATCGCCAGAATGTAGAAGAGAACGAGCACGTTAGAGCGAGCGTAGCAGATCGAAGCGGGGGTGGCACGGCGCGCGTGGGGAGGGTGTGGCGTCAGCGTTACGGCTGGTGAGGGTCGTAGTGGATTGAGGGAGAGTTGGGGGCGGGTTGTGGATGGCCACGAGGGTTTGGGAAGCGGATCCAGCGCTAAAGCGCAACATCAAAGATGCGGTTCTTTTCGGAGCGCTGAAGCGCTCCTCCCCCGCATGAATGCGGGGGCTCCCACCTAAATTCAAAGGCTCCCGCAGAAGTGCGGCGGCCCCACGTGCGGTACGGGCGACGCAATTCTGATTCGATTGAATAGATCGGGAGGATTCGGCTATGGGGGCCGCGCACGACTGTCGCCGTCATTTACGATTTTGCTCGTCGGATGCCGGCGGGGACGCCGGCGGTACCAAGCCTGCGTTGACACTTTTTTCGGAGGTGTTTAGACTTTCCGTACCCTCTCAGGGCTCTGGAACGAACTTTGCAAAGCGAGGTGCTTCGATGGCGACTCCCGCTCAACTCCCGATTGATGAATCGAAATTGAATGCGTTTCTTGGCCAGGCGGTTACCGAAATGGGCGCGGCGATGAATGCTGCGCTTATCATTCTTGGCGATAAGCTCGGGCTCTACAAAGCGATGGCCAACGCGGGCCCGCTTACTTCCGCGCAAGTGGCGCAGAAGACCAATCTGAACGAGCGCTACGTGCGCGAATGGCTTTCCGCGCAGGCGGCGGGCGGGTTTCTCACCTACGATGCTGCGGCGCAAACTTTCACCTTGCCTCCCGAGCAGGCTTTTGCGCTGGCGATGGAGGACAGCCCGGTTTATTTGCCGGGATTTTTCTTCATCGTCTCGTCGGTGATGAAGGACGTGCCGAAGATTGAAGAAGGATTCCGCACCGGCAAAGGCGTTGGATGGCACGAACACGATCACGAACTTTTCCATGGCACGGAGAAGTTCTTCCGGCCGAATTATCGGGCGCATCTCGTGAGCCAGTGGATTCCGGCGCTCGATGGCGTCGAGGCGAAATTGAAGGCGGGGGCGAAAGTGGCCGACGTCGGCTGCGGCTTGGGCACTTCGGCGATTCTGATGGCGCAGGCTTATCCCGATTCGACTTTCGTGGGCTTCGATTATCACGATCGCTCGATCGAGTTGGCTCGCGAAGCGGCCAAGCGGGCGGGGGTGAGCGATCGCGTCAAGTTCGAAGTGTCCATGGCGAAGAATTTTCCCGGGAGCGGCTACGATTTCATCGCGTTCTTTGATTGCTTGCATGACATGGGAGATCCCGAAGGCGCGGCGCGGCATGCGCTGAAGTCGCTCGCGCCCGACGGCACTTGGATGATTGTCGAGCCGTATGCGAATGACCGGCTGGAGGATAATCTCAATCCCGTTGGGCGTGTTTATTACTCGGCATCGACTACGCTGTGCACGCCTGCGTCGCTTTCGCAGGAAGTGGGCTTGGCGCTGGGAGCGCAGGCTGGGGAGAAGCGCTTGACGAAAGTGCTGAACGATGCGGGGTTCACGCGCGTGCGGCGGGCTACGCAGACGCCGTTTAATATCGTGCTAGAAGCGCGGCCGTAGTTGCGGAGCAGGGACGCCGTTCGCTACGTTCAGGGTAAACCGGCGCTAGTTTAGTTCTCTCTTCGCGCGGCGAAGACGCGCTTTAGGGCTTGCAGCGTCGCGGCGCGTAATTGCGTCTCGAATTTTCCTGCGGCGCGGCGGGCTTGCTCGAGCATCGAGGGATCGATTAGCAGGCCGCAGCGATCTACGAACGGGCCGGACGCGGCCGCCCTGGCTCCGCGCGCGGAATCGCCGGCATGCGCGCCGGCCGCTTCATAGAGATCGTATTCGCGCGCAAATTCCTCGAAGTCCGACTGCGTCCAGCGTAGCGCTTGCCCCAACGCCGCAAAGAATTCTTCGCGGAACAAATTGAGCGCTGCCGCTTCGGCGGCGCTTTGCCGCGCGATCTCGGTCCCGCGTCTCGGAAGTGCGGCGCGTTTCGAACCGGCTCGGCTCTTCTTTTGCTTCGAGGATTTGCCGCGCGATTTCGTTGGCGTTGCGGAAGCTCGGCCTGGCGCCATGCGGGACGCGCTCTCACCCAAGCCCAGGAATCGCGGGGCCAGCTCGTCGACGTGTGTGGCCATGGCCAGTAGCGCTTCGCGCCGGACCGTGCCCAACAACTCGCGATGCAGAATCGGCTGGGTGATGATCGCCGGGCGGTTGTGATCGTTGGCGTAGGCGCGCAAGAAGCGCACGACGTACGCCTCGCGATCGAGCGAGGCTACCAATAGCCCCGCCGCTTCCCGCCCCCGCACCGCAATCTGCCTCGGTGTGTATCGCAATTTAGCCTTGCTCCGACCGTGCGCGTAAGAACACACAGCGACTCGTCATCGAAATTTCTAGTCCTACGCGATTGTGCGATGACGCGCAAGAACAATTCCGCTGGAACTCCTTCAACATAGCTGCGCGAAAAAGCAAAAGGCCCGTCGAGTTGACGGGCCTTGGTTCGTTGTGAGGAGCCGAACTGCGGGAGGGTCTGAAGACCCTCCCCTACGACTACGGATTAGTGGACTGGGACAGTTGTGGGGCGATCTTCGCCGCGGCGGCCGCCGCCACTTACTGGCCTTAGCGGCTTTTCTAGTTTGCCTAGGGCTAGCTCCAGGGCTTGATCCGCTGTTCTTACGAAGTGGATCTTCAGGCCTTCGGTTAGCTCGGGCGGCAGATCTTCCTTTACGTTGGGCTCGTTCTCGCTCGGCAGAATCACCTCGCGGATGCCTGCGCGTTTTGCGCCTAGCACCTTTTCCTTGATGCCGCCTACCGGGAGGACTACGCCGGATAGCGAGATTTCACCGGTCATGGCTACGCGCGGGCGGACTGGCCGGCCGCTGAGCAAGCTGACCAGCGCGGTGACCATTGCTACGCCGGCCGATGGGCCGTCTTTCGGAATTGCGCCCGAGGGGACGTGCACGTGCAAGTCCTGCTTGCGGAAGAAGTCGGGATCGATTCCGAATTCTTCGGCGTGAGCGCGGACCCAGGTCAACGCGGCGCGCATGGATTCCTGCATCACTTCGCCAAGATGGCCGGTCATGGTGAATTGTTTGCCGCCGCGCATGGCGGAGGCTTCGATGAAGACGATGTCGCCGCCAGCGGGCGTCCAGACGAGGCCGACAGAGACGCCGGGCTCCTTGACGCGCTCCTCGACTTCTTTTTCGAGGCGGACTTTCGGCACGCCGAGCGTTTCGTGGACGACATCGGGCGTGACGACGTGCTTGGCCATATTGCCTTCGGCCATGCGCCGCGCTTGCTTGCGGACGAGATTGGCGATCTCGCGCTCGAGATTGCGGACGCCGGCTTCGCGCGTGTAGCTGTGAATAATTTCGTGCAGCGCTTCGTCGGTGAATTCGATTTGTTCGCCGAGCTTGATGCCGTGCTCGGAGGTCTGGCGCGGAATCAGGAAGCGCTTGGCGATGTGAATTTTCTCGTCCTCGGTGTAACCGGGAAGTTCGAGGATTTCCATGCGATCGCGCAGCGGCTCGGGGATGGGATCCATCCAGTTGGCCGTGGCGATGAAGATGACCTTCGAAAGATCGAAGGCTACATCGAGATAATGATCGCGGAAGTTGGCGTTCTGCTCGGGATCGAGCACTTCCATCAACGCCGCTGCCGGATCGCCGCGGAAATCGCGTCCGAGCTTGTCCACTTCGTCGAGCATGAGGACCGGGTCCATGGTTTCGGCGCGGCGGATATGCTGAATGATCTGGCCGGGTAGCGCGCCGATGTAAGTGCGGCGATGGCCGCGGATTTCAGCTTCATCGTGCATGCCGCCGAGCGAGACGCGGACGAATTTGCGTCCCATGGCGCGGGCGATGGATTTGCCGAGAGAAGTTTTGCCCACTCCCGGAGGGCCGAGGAAGCAGAGAATGGGGCCCTTCATGCCGGGCTGGAGCTTTTTCACAGCGAGGTAATCGAGAATGCGCTCTTTTACTTTTTCGAGATCGTAGTGATCTTCGTCGAGAATGGTTTGTGCTTTGGCGATGTCGATGTCATCCGTGCCGGAAGTCTTGTTCCACGGCAGAGAGGTCATCCATTCGAGATAGGTGCGCGCGACCATGTATTCGGCTGAGGCCGGAGTCATGCGCGCGAGGCGCTTGAGCTCGCGCTCACATTCTTTCTTGGCTTCGGCGGACATGCCGGACTCTTCGATTTTCTTGCGCAGCTCGTCGACTTCGGCTTGCGTGTCGTCGGAATCGCCAAGTTCCTTCTGAATGGCCTTCATCTGCTCGCGCAGCAGGAATTCTTTCTGGCCTTGATTGACCTGCTCTTGAACTTGTTCCTGAATGCGATTGCGCAGATCGAGGACCTCGCGTTCCTTGGCGAGTTCGCGGACCAGGATTTCGAGGCGCGTGCGGACGCTGGCGGTTTCGAGCAGTTCCTGGCGCAGCATGGTGGTGAGCGACGGGAGCGTGCCGGCGATGAAATCGGTTAAGCGCGCAGGAGATTCGATGGTGTTGATGGCGCTTTGGAGATCGTCGGAAAGCTGCGGTGAGCGAGCGACTACGTCGCGGAAGAGTTCCTGCGCGTTGCGCTCGAGGGCGGTGATGCCGGAGTCGCGTTCTGTGTCCAGATCGGGCTGCGGCTCGACCTGGGCGCGGAGAAAGGGCTTGAGGCCGAGAATTTCGGTGATACGAATGCGGTTCAGGCCTTCGAGGAAGGCGACCACATTGCCGTTGGGCATGCGCACCATTTTGTGAACTTTGGCGGCGGTGCCGACGCTGTGCAGGTCGGTGCCGGAGGGGTCTTCGGTGCGCGGATCGAGCTGCGCGACCACGCCTAGAATCTTGTCGTTGCCCTCGAGAGAATCGAGGAGGGCGAGCGAGCTTTCGCGTCCGACCGTTAGCGGCATGACGGCGCCGGGGAACAGCACGGTGTCACGGACGGGGAGAATGGCGAGCTCTTGTGAGCCAGCTTTCGGATTGGGTGTCACTGGGTCCCCCTTAAGAATCACTATTACACATCGGCGTACGAAGCATTAGATGCAATGCAACGCAAAAGGTGTCAGCGGGTTCATTGCCACTATAAAGCGAAGTGAGTGTATCACACTAAAGTCTGCGTGTAAATACTGTAATGCTATGTAAATTAGGCACTTACAATATTTCTTTTGTTCGTTCACCGTGGGTCTGATTAAGGGAGATACCGTGACTAGTTCGTCGCTGGCCTGGATTTATCTGCCAACGCCTGACGGGCTAGGGCCAGGGCTTCATCCCTTGATCTGATGCGGCCTTCGAGCTGGGCGTCTTCGACATTTCGTAGGATTTCTTTGAAGTCTGGGCCGGGCTGCAGACCGAGGCCGATGAGGTCGTCGCCGCTGATCAGGCGGGCCGGGCGGACTTCGGCCGGCGGCGTTTCGGCGAGGAAGCGCTGGACGAATTCGTAGTTCTCGAGATTGCGGTGGCTCGAGAGGCAATCGAGGCGATGCAGCTCGAGATGTTCCTCGAAACGCGGGAGACGCAGGAAGCGCTTGAGCGTGGACTGGCGCATATGCGGGACATCTTTGAAGCGGAGATGGTTGGCGACAAGCAGCGAGATTTGCTCGGTGTCGTCATTCGAGAACCGGAAGCGGCGGCAGATTTCTTCCGCCATTTTAGTGCCGACTTCGACGTGGCCATCGAAGCGGATGCGGCCTTCGGGGCCGGTTGGCGGGGCGAAAGTCGGCGGCTTGCCGACATCGTGGAGGAGCGCGCCCCAGGCGAGAGTGGGCGAGGTGCCGGCGGGAAGCATTTCGAGCATGAGCAGGGTGTGAATCCAGACGTCGCCTTCGGGATGGAATTGCGGCGGCTGCTCGACGCCTTTCATGCGTGCGATTTCCGGGAGCACGTGGGGGAGCAGGCCAAGTTCGTCGAGCAATTCGAAGCCGCGGCGGGCGGCGCCTTCGGTGAGGATCTTGGTGAGTTCGTCGCGGAGGCGCTCGGCGGAGACGACGAGGATTTCGGGAGCAAGGCTGCGAATGGCTGCCGCGGTTTTAGCTTCGATGGCGAAATTGAAGCGCGCGGCGAAGCGGACGGCGCGGACGAGTCGCAGCTTGTCTTCGCGGAAGCGGCGCTCGGGCTCGCCGATGGCGCGGATGATGTGCGCGCGAAGATCGGCGCGGCCGTTGACGTAATCGAGGACTTCGTTGCTGCGCGGATCGAGGAGCAGGCCGTTGATGGTGAAATCGCGGCGTAGGACGTCCTCTTTCGCGGAGTTGGTGTAAACGACGCGGTCGGGATGCCGACTGTCGGAATAGCCGACGTCAGATCGGAAAGTAGCAACTTCGACTTCGGCGCCGTCCTCGGTGACGAGGATGACGCCGAACTGCGCGCCAATGGCGAGTGAATCGGGAAAAAGCTCCTGAACGGGCTCAGGACGCGCGTCGGTGGAAATATCGTAGTCGGCAGGTTCGCGCCCAAGTTCGAGATCACGCACGCATCCGCCGACGAAGTAGGCCTGATGGCCGGCTTCGCGCAGCGTGCGAGCGATTTTGTCAGCGAGTTCGCGCGCGGTCATGGCGCGATTATGCGGGAATTTGCGGCGGCGTGCTAGTTGGGGCGATTGCCGCTGCGGGCGAAAAGGCTGCTGGGCTGAAAGCTCAGCGCTACACACTTCTCGAATGATGAGCTACGGAAAGAATGTTGCCGTCGGGGTCTTTGAACCATGCCACCCGGTCGCCGTTGGGCGTTGTCCAGATGCCGAGTTCCTTGTCCTGGACGAAAGGATATTTTTCGGTGGCTACGCCGCGCTCTGCCAGCCAGCGGACGACGGGCTCGATATCTGCGACTTCCCAGCCGAGGATGGTGCCTTGGAGCGGCGTGAAATTGGGGACTTTCGAGACGCGGAACTTGTGGCCGCCGAGGCTGAGGACCAACGCGAACTGGTCGAGGCTGACGAACTCGAAGCCGAGCTTGTCCACGTAAAACGCGCGCGCTTTGTCGTAATCCTTCGTGGGAATGAAGCCGGTCAGTTTTGCAGAAGCGAGCATCGGAGCCTCCTTGACGGTGTTTCTGGCGCTCAGGAATAACACTTGCGGGGCTTTATTTCTCCCGCTATTGTGACAAGAAATGTCGCACAAGTGCCATAGCATCCTGCTGCGCCGGAATGGCCGGCCGCTCGCCGAGATTGCCAGCGTCTCGGCGGACCTGAAAGACGGCCACATCATCCCGGAACATTCGCATCCGGAAGATCAACTGCTATTCGCATCGAAAGGAGTGATGACGCTGCGGACAAAGCAGGGCGTGTGGGTTGTGCCGCCGCTGCGCGCCGTGTGGATTCCGGCGAATACGCCGCACTCGGTGGCCATCTCGGGCCAGGTTTCGATGCGCACGCTCTATTTTCTGCCGCGGCTTTGCCGGGCGCTTGGCGGGAAATGCTTGGTGATGAATGTGTCGCCGCTGTTGAAGGAACTGATTCTTCATGCCTGCAAATTTCAGCGATTGAATCGGAAAGTTTCTGCGGAGAGGCACATCGTCGAGATCATCGTGGATCAATTGAGCGCAGTTGACTCCATTCCTTTGCAGTTGCCGCATCCCGTTGACTCGCGGGCGATGAGAGTGGCGAAGGCCCTGTCTGCGAATCCCGGGGAGCAGACCACACTCGAAAAGCTATGCAAGGACTGCGGCGCGAGCAAAAGAACGATCCAGCGCCTCTTTCTCGAAGAAACGAAAATGACTTTTGGCAAGTGGCGGCAGCAATTGCGGCTGCTTCATGCCATGCAGGCGCTTGCTTCGGGAGAGAAAGTTACAGCAGCGGCTCTCGACGCCGGGTATAGCAGCACGAGCGCGTTCATTTCGATGTTCCGCAAACAGCTTGGGACCACGCCAATGCGCTATTTGAAGAACGGAGTCGATCGCGCGCAGAGCCCGGCAGGCTGACACCCGCAAATTTCTAAAGTGAATTGATGCGGGGACGATAGAACGTATGGATAGGAATTGGCGGGCGTGCTTTCGTGACTGCGACGGATATCTGCGAGACAGATCAAGAAATACTCGAGCGGTTTCGTGTGCCCGCGGCTGAATTGCCGAAGGCGCCGGGGTATTTCACGAATTTCATTGGCGTCGAGACCAGCCTGGAAGTGTTTCCGGATGCGAAGCCGCGGGGCGGATGCGTGTTTGCGGAGGTGCCGATCCCCAGCGACAGTTTGCACGGCGGCGCGCATGAATACATTGCGTTACTGCAAGCGGTCGAGCGGCGGCGCGATGCCGGCGAGATCACGGCCGTGGAAATTGGCGCCGGATGGGGGCCGTGGATCACAGCGGTGGGAGTGGTCTGCGCGCGATTGGGATTCCTCAGGATCGAGCTTGTGGGCGTGGAGGCGGATCCCTTCCGGTTTGAATTGATGCGGCAGCATCTGACGCACAATCTCGGAAAATATTCGGACGCGAAGAGGCCGGAGATTGTTTGCCGGACGATTTGCGCGGCGGTGTGGCCGGAGAGTACGCAATTGTATTTTCCTGTGATCGATGCGAGCCGGGATCATGGCGCCGCGGCGACTGCGGAAATCAAGGAGACGGACTATCGCGGCATGGCGATTCCGCACCGCGCCGTCACCGGGCTTACGCTCGAGACGATTTGCAGGCCGCTCGACAAGATTGACTACATGCATTGGGATATTCAGGGAGCGGAACTGGATGTGGCGTTTAGTTGCCACGCCTATTTGAACGCGCACGTGAAATCGCTCTTCATCGGGACGCACAGTCCGCGGATGGAGGGCGGGCTGATTCAGTTGTTTCACAAGATGCAGTGGGATTTGGCGCATTACCAGCCTTGCGTGTTTCAGTACGATCGCGCGAAACCGTCCGTCGAGGGCATGGTTGTGGAGGATGGGGAATTGGTCTTCAGCAATCCGCGGTTGTAGGGACCGGGGTTCACCACCGGCCCGGTTTAGCTTTGGGTGTTTCCGGCCGAATCAGACTCCAGGAGGCAAGTACCAAATTCAAAACCCAGTGCCACACCGGGGGCGTGTAAACCCGCCCCCCTACGTTAATTTCAGAACCAGGCAAGTTACATCGTCGTGCTGGCGCGTTTGGCCTACGAAGCGATCTACGTCGCTCATTAGTTGATGGAGGATTGAGGCGGCGTCGGACTGGCCCACGGATTGAATGCAGGCAATCATGCGCGTCTCGCCGTATTCGGTTTCCTTTTGATCTAACGCTTCAACGACTCCGTCGGTGAAGATCACAAGCACGTCGCCGGGAGCGACCGCGATATTTGTGCACGCGTAGCTGGCGGGCACATCCGCGACCGGGATTCCGAGCGGTGGGCCGCCTTCGGTGAGGCGCTCGATGCGGCCGTCGGCGCGGCGAAGGACTGGCGCGTTGTGACCGGCGCCGACGTAGGTGAGCGAGCGGCGCGAGGCGCTGAGTTCGGCGAAAAAGGCGGTGGTGAAGCGTAGGCCTCCGAGGCTGTGTGCGCACGAGTAGCGATTGAGGGCGCGAACGAGTTCATCGAGCGGGCCCGGCATTGCGGCGAGCGTGTCGAGGCTGGCTTGAAATGTGGCCATGAGCAACGCGGCGGGAACGCTCTTGCCGGCAACGTCGGCGACGACGAGGAGAAGAGGGCCTGGTTCGGTGCTGCCCGGAGCGGGCGGGCGCTCGAAAGCGTCGTAGTAGTCGCCGGCTACCGTGTTGGCTGGGCGCGTGGCGAAGGCGATGTCCACGCCGGGGAGCGCCGGCGGAGCGCTCGGGACGAGCCATTGCTGGATCTCGCGGGCGATTTCGAGATCGCGCTTCATGATCACTCGATCGGCGAGTTCGAGCGCGAGGAGGATGAAGAGGGCGATGGCGGAGAATTCGTAAAAGTTGGCGGCGTCTTCGCCTTTCGCGTGCGGCAAGAAAATCGCTACGACGGGGAAGAAAAATAATCCGACAGCGAGCAGGAGCAGGATTCGGCGGGCGGGCGAGAGCTTCATCAGCATGACCTGGAAAAGCGCCCAGGCAGAGCGGAAGAAGCGCTTGACGCCTTTCTTCTGCGGGATCGCGCTCCAGTCCACATCGCGGGAATAGAGGCCGTAGGTTTCACTGGCGTCGCTCTTGAACTGGCCCCAGAGCTGTTCGAGTGCGAGGCCGTTGGTGATGCGCGTCCAGAAGTCGGAAACGTTGTGGACCGCTCCGGTGGCGCGTTCGCCCAGGCCTTTTTTCGATGAGGACTCGGAGGAGGACATCGCCGGAGATTATAGGACAGAGGCGGGAGCGGTGCACCGCAGAGACGCTGAGGGCGCTGAGAGGGAGCGGAGAAAGCTGGACGGGGTTAATGCTTTTCGGGCGTGGTTAATGATCCACCTAGTTGGATTTTTGTGAAGCCGAAGCGGTCGCGGAGTTTGTCGGCGGCGCGGGCCAGGCGCTCGAGTTTTGCTTTTTGGTCGGCGTCGAGCAAGGCGAGTTGCGTTGTCGCGCCGGAGAGGGACTCGAGCGAGACGCCGATAAGGCGGAGTTTTGCGCGTCCGTCCCAGTTGTGCGTGAAAAGTGTTTTCGCGGTGGCAGTGATGGTGCCGTCGAGATCGGTGGGTTCGGCGAGAGTTTTGCTGCGCGTGACGGTACGGAAGTCTGCGTAGCGAATTGTGAGGCTAATGGTACGTGCGTAGAGACCGGAATCGCGCAGGCGCTTGGCGGCTTTTTGTGCGAGATAGCTCAGCGTGGATTCGAGATGCGCGCGGTCGTTGGTGTCCGTGCCGAAGGTTTCATTGTGCGAAATGGATTTTGCTTCGGCGTCGAGGAAAAACTCGAAGGAATCCTGGCCGAGCGCTTTGCGATAGAGGGCCGTGCCCCAGCGGCCGAATCCGTCTTCGAGTTTTTCGAGCGGGATGGCGGCTAGTTGGCCGACGGTGCGGATGCCGAGCGCGTTGAGTGCGGCTTCGGTGACGCGGCCGATGCCGGGAATTTTGCGTACGTCGAGCGGGGCGAGGAATTCGGCTTCGATGCCTGCGGGCACCCAGACGAGTCCCTGCGGCTTGGCTTGCTCGGAGGCGACTTTCGCGACGAGACGCGTGGAGGCGAGTCCCGCCGAGCAGGGAAGGCCGGTGGTTTTGCGAATTTCGCGCAGGAGTTTATCGGCGGCGACGAGCGGCGGGCCATGCAGGCGCTCGGTGCCGGTGAAATCGAGATAGGCTTCATCGACCGACGCCATTTCTACGCGTGGAGCATGGCGCGCGAGGATGGCGGCGATGCGGTCGCTCCATTGCGAATAGAGTTCGTGGCGATTATCGAGGAAGACGCCGTGCGGGCAGAGGCGTCCGGCGGTGCGCAGCGGCATGGCGGAATGGACGCCGAACTTTCGCGCCTCGTAACTCGCGGAGGTAACGACGCCGCGTTGATCTTTCTGGCCGCCGACGATTACGGGCAGGCCCCGCAGTTCGGGCCGTGAGAGCAATTCGACGGACACGAAGAAAGCGTCCATGTCGATGTGCAGGATCGGAGTGAGCGCGCTGGCCGACGCGGAGGTGAATTCAAGAGTGGCGCCCGGTGGCACAGATGGCGTGGCTGGCGAATGTTTGGCGCGAAATCGAGCAAGTTTCGGCATGGCGTGGTGGAGAGAAGAATATACACCTGGGAGATTCCAACGTGCGCGCGTTCGAGATGCGAGCTGGGCGAAGAGGGCCGAACGGCAGCAGGGCTAAAGACCCTCCCCTACAAATGCATAGCTGATATTACTCTTGGGATCTGGGCTAGATCGTTTTTGATTCGGACTTGGGTCCACGATTGGATTTCGGCGATCAATTCTTGCACGCCGTTGAGCGAATCGTGGCCCAACTCAAGGACTAGTAGGCCACCGGGCATCAGGTGATTGGGGGCCTCGCGGATCAGTGGAGCATACATCGCTCGGCCGTCTTCGCCGGCGAATAGGGCGATGGGTGGTTCGTGGGCGTGGACTTCGCGCTGAAGTCGCGGGGCCTCGCTGAGCGGAATGTAGGGCGGGTTGCTTACGATGACGTCGAATTTTGGCGACTTTTCGCGTAGCGCTTCGAAGAGATTGCTTTCGATGAAGCGGATGCGATTGGCTACGTTGTGGCGGGCGGCGTTGCGGCGGGCTACTTCGAGAGCTTCGCGCGAAATGTCCGTGGCTACGATTTCGGCTTGCTGGAGTTCGTGCGCTAGCGCGACGGCTATGCAGCCGGAGCCTGTGCCGATGTCGGCGATTCGCAGCGGGACATTCTTGCGCTCGGAGCCGAGGCGCTCGAGAGTCGCTTCGATGACGTGCTCGGTCTCGGGGCGGGGGATTAGGACGGCGGGCGAGACTTCGAAATCGAGGCCCCAGAATTCCTGTTTGCCGGTTAGATATTGCGTGGGGACGCCGCTGGCGCGCTCGCCGACGAGAATGTGGCACTTTTCAAGAGCGGCGGGCTGGATTTCATCCTCGGAATGCGAATAGAGCCAGGTGCGGTCGCGGCCGAGTGCGTGCATCAACAGCAGTTCAGCGGCGAGCGCGTGAGAGGGCACTGAGGCGGATTCGAGCAGTGCCATTGCTTCTCGCAATGCACTGCGGATGTTCATTGCCGGCACGGCTGCGTCCTGCATATCTAATGTCCGCGAATTGCTCAGGCGTCGCCGCCGAGTTCTTCGTTCAGCCTTTCTGACTCGTAGTGCGTGACGAGGGCGTCGACGATTGGGGCGAGCTTGCCTTCCATCACTTGATCTAGCTGATGCAGCGTCAGGCCGATGCGGTGATCGCTGACGCGATTCTGCGGGAAATTATAGGTGCGGATTTTCTCGGAGCGGTCGCCAGTCTTGATTTGGCCGCGGCGTTCGGCGGCGATTAGCGCGTGCTGCTTTTCCTGTTCTTGCTCGTAGAGGCGGGCGCGAAGAACACGCATTGCTTTCGCGCGATTTTTGATTTGCGATTTCTCATCCTGCTGCGAGACGACCAAGCCCGAAGGGATGTGCGTGATGCGCACCGCCGAGTAGGTCGTGTTCACGGATTGACCGCCGGGACCGGAGGAGCAGAAGGTATCGATGCGCAGATCTTTGGCTTCAATCTTGATGTCGATTTCGTCGGCTTCGGGGAGAACCGCAACCGTCGCGGCGGACGTATGGATGCGGCCTTGCTGCTCCGTCGCAGGGACGCGCTGCACGCGATGGACACCGCTTTCGTATTTCAGCTTCGAGTAAACCTTGTTGCCTTGAATCGCGGCGACAATTTCTTTTACGCCGCCGATAGATGAGGCCGAACTTTCCAGCACTTCGACGCGCCAGCCTTGCGTTTCGGCGTAGCGCGAGTACATGCGAAAAAGTTCGCCGGCGAAGAGCGAAGCTTCATCGCCTCCGGTGCCTGCGCGGATTTCGACGATGACGTTCTTCTCATCGTTCGGGTCGCGCGGCAGCAGGAGAAGCTTGAGTTCACGCTCGGTGTTGGCGAGGCGCTCCTCCAGAACGCGTTGCTCGTCGTGGCCCATCTGTTTCATCTCAGCGTCATCGGTTTCCGCGAGCAATTGCTTCACGCCGGTGAGACCCTTCTCGATTTCTTTCCATTCGCGGTATTTGGTGACGACGGCGGAAAGCTCAGCGTGCGTCTTGGCGAGCTTCTGGTAACGAGCCGAATCGCCGAGAACTTCGGGCGAAGAAAGCTGCTGAGTAAGATCCTCGTACTTCGATTCGATTTGGATCAGCTTGTCATAAAGCTTGTCTTTTGACATGGCCGTGCCTCAGGGACTTCGGAAAATGAAAAAGGGAAAATAGAAAATGGGAAAAGTGCTCGGGTACTGCAAACGCCGTCTGGGCGGCGCGAGGGTTTCGGCTAATAGAATGCGGTGGTCATTGCTGACGGCCTGAATTGAGGATAGACGCAAAGATGGGGCGTGTCAAATTGCGCCCGCATTGCCGCGTTTTGCCGCGTGTAATACGATACCTTCGCGATTATGAGCGAAACGGCGACGCAACTCGCATCGGGCGCGCGTGATGACGCGGGCATGCTTTTCGGCTTCTGGTATCCGGCGGCGCGCAGCGCGCAGGTGGGCCGGAACAGAATGGCGACTGCGCTGTTGCTCGAAATTCCGCTGGTGCTGGGGCGCGATCGCGAGGGGCGGCCATTTGCGATGCGCGATGCCTGCCCGCACCGCGGCATGCCGCTTTCATTCGGGCGTTTCGAGTCGGGAAACGTCGAATGCAGCTATCACGGCTGGCAGTTCGACGTGCATAGCGGCCAGTGCGCCGTCATCCCTTCGCTGACGGCCGATTCGAAGCTGAAGTGCGATCGGATTTTTGCGGACACGTTTCCGTGCGCAGAGCGCGACGGGTATGTCTGGGTGTTTGTGCCTGAAACCGATGAACGCGCGCCAGCGGCTGATGCGGTGCCTCCAGCGCCCGAACTGCCGAAATTCAGCGAGCACTATCACATCGCAAATCTTTCGGCCGAGATGCCGGTGAGCGTGGACCACGGCATCATCGGGCTGATGGATCCGGCGCACGGCCCGTTCGTGCATCAGGCATGGTGGTGGCGAAGCCGGCGCAGCATTCACGAGAAGCAGAAAGCGTTTGAGCCGATTGCGAATGGATTTCGGATGAGCACGCACACGCCTTCGTCGAATAGCGCGCCCTATAAATTGCTGAAAGCGCTATATGGCGCGCCGGTGACGACGACGATCGATTTCGTATTGCCGAATATGCGCTTCGAGCAGACGCGCTGCGGGCGCGCGTGGTTCTCGAGCCGCGCGACGGTGACGCCCGTCCGCCGCGATCTTTGCCGGCTGGATTTCTGCGCGGCGTGGAATGTGACGCCGTGGGGAACGCTGATGGGAGCGGGATTGCGCGTCTTCGGGCCGCGATTCATTCGCCAGGATACGGAGACGATGGCGAAGCAATCGATTGGATTGAAGCACCGGCCGAAATTGATGTTGATTGACGATGCCGACCGGCCGGCGAAATGGTATTTCGCTTTGAAGGCGGCGCATCTCGAATCTCGGCGGAGCGGTGCGCCGATGGTGCATCCGATGGATGGGCCGGTGACTTTGCACTGGCGATCTTGAATGGACGACGAGTTGCGGTTTGGGCAAGAGATGCCGGCCTAAAAGGCCGGCGCTACGTACAGCGAAATGCTAATCGGTGATGCTGCTTAGGAATGGGTAGTGGTCGGCGGCGCCCATGAAAAAGATCATCGGGAACGAAAGCCAGAACGCTACTCGTGCGGCGAAAAGCGACCACTGACGCAGGCGCTCGGCTTCGGCCGGCATGGGAGTGCCGTTCTCGGCGGCGGCGCGGTTCCACTGGATTAGCCGCTTCTGTACGCGCCAGACGATTCCCCACGCGTTCAGCAACATCACCAGACCCAACCCGCCGCCAATGCTGATGGAGAGATGGCTGTTGGAAGAGAACTGCCCGCCGTTGGCGAAGAGCGCTGTGTACGATGCAGCGATCACGACGAGGGCGATTAGCGCGCCGCGCAGCGCGCGTTGATTAATCGCGCCTCCCCACGGCATCTGCAATGCATAGATGAAGGCGTAGGCCACAAGCCAGATTCCGAGCCACTCTCCGAACCAGCTCCACAGCAGCGAAGGCTTGCCCGCGTTCACGGCATCCGCTTTCAGGACAATGGTGAAATAACGCAGGCCGACGAGCACCGTGACCATCGCCGACCAGCGAAACCACGACATCGCGCGCGACATCAACGGCGCGTAAATCTTAGTGCGCACGGCCGGATCGAGCGAGCCCAGCAACGGGACGCCGACGAGATTGAAAAAGTAGAGCAGGCCGATCCAGATGATTCCGGAGACGATGTGCAGCCAACGGAGAACGATCTCTTCGGTTGCCGCGCCGCCGGTGGGAAAGCTGATATGCGGCTGCTGCGCGGCGTGAAATAGAAGCGTGAGGATTGCTGCGATCATGTCGAAAACCTCGGGGCTACGCTATCGGGCCTCGGTCGAAGTGTCAATCGGCGCGCACGACCCGCGCGAGGGCCCAGCGGGCGTGTTCGGCGATGACTGCATCGGGCGATTCGGAAAGGTGTTCCAGCATTTTGACAATTCGGGTGTGCTGTTCAGTGCGCGGCGCGAGCGCGGAATTTCCGAGAGCGATGCAGGCGTTGCGGACGAGCCCGCGCCATTTTGCGCGCTTGATGGGGCTGCCGCGGAAGATCTCACGGAATCCGGTTTCGCTGATCGAAGCAAGCGACTCGAGTGAAGGCGAGAAGAGTATGTCGTCTTCTGATTTTATGGTCGCCGGATCTTCAGTAGTCACGCCACTTTGCACCGTCGAGAATCGCCTCGGCAAGAATTCGGCGACCGTTGTTACCGGCGCATTGCGATTCCACGGGCAAACGTCCTGGCATATATCGCAGCCGAAGACCATACGGCCCATCCCCGGACGAAGCTCTTCGGGAATTGCGCCGCGTAGTTCGATCGTCAAATAAGAAATGCAGCGCCGCGCGTCGAGCAGGTAGGGCTCGGTGATCGCATCCGTGGGGCAGGCATCGATGCAGAGGCGGCATTGGCCGCAGAGATCGGCAGGCAGTGATTCGTTCTCTCGAACCGTGGGTTCCAAGTCGAGCGTGGTGATGATCACGCCGAGGAATAGCCACGAACCTAGCTCCTCATTGATGAGCATCGTGTTTTTGGCGAGCCAGCCGAGGCCGGCGTGATGCGCCGCGACTCGCTCGACGATTGGTCCGGTATCCACGTAGGCGCGGGCGTCGAACGGGTCTAGGAATTCATCGTGCATTGCTGCAACGAGCGCATCGAGTTTTTGCTGCAACACATCGTGATAGTCGTCGCCCCAGGCGTAGCGGGAAATCCAGCCGCGGGGAGTTTCGCCGGCTTGTGAAATGGGAACTTCGGTCGAATATGGTTGCTGCGTGCGGTAATTTAGCGCGGCGACGATGATGCTGCGGGCGCCCTCGAGAACGCGCGCCGGAGCGCCGCGGCGCGAATCGTGGAGATAATTCATTTCGCCGGCATGGCCGCGCGCCAACCATTCCGGCGGGCGCCGCAATTCTTCGAAGGCCTCGGCCGGAGCCACGCCGCAAAGATCAAAGCCAAGCGCGCGAGCTTGCTCCACGATCCAGCGCGTTCGATCGACGGTGCTCACGCCAACATGATGCACGATTGCGCTTTTTGCGGCGCGTGAAATTGCGAGGGTTGGTAGCGTCGGCGTCTCTGCCGGCATCCGACGACCACAATTCCCACCACGTGCGAGGAATCAGGCGCAGACCTGCACGGCCCGAGCAACTCATCAGCTGACTCTAGGGTCCGCGCAAGATCGCGGCTCTCACTACGGTTCGCGCTCGTAAGATGCCGGCGGGGACGCCGGCGGTACCGTGGAGCTTGCTGTTCTCGTTCAGAATGATTGGTGACACTCGGTAGAGTGTCGCCATGCAAATACGATGGGGGCAGGAGCTGAGCCGATCCGGCCAGCTGCGGTTGCAGTGGATGGTTCATTATCTTCAACAGGGCCGTAATGCGGCGTTCACCTGCCGTCACTTCGGCATCAGCCGGCAGACCTTCTATCGCTGGTGGCGCCGCTATGATGCGCACAACCTCAGCAGCCTCGAGGAGCGCTCGCATCGCCCTCACCGGACTCGCCCACCGACGTGGACGGTGGCGCAGGCCCAAGCCGTCCTCGCGCTGCGACGCGAATATCCTCGCTGGGGCAAGGACAAACTCGTGGTGCTGCTCCGTCGCAAAAATCTCCGGCTCTCCATCTCGATGGTGGGTCGCATCCTGAGCGCGCTGAAGCGGCGCGGGGTGTTGGTCGAACCGCCCTCGCCTATGGTCGAAAGACGTCGCCGCCGGAAACTGCGCGGCCGGCCCTGGGCCACGCGCAAGCCCCATTTTTGGCCCATCGAGCGGCCTGGCGATCTGGTGCAACTGGACACCAAGGAACTGCGTCCGGCGCGCGGCGTGGTGCTAAAACACTTCTCCGCGCGCGACATGGTCTCGCGCTGGGATGTCGTGGAGGTACACGAGCGCGCCACCTCGCTGGCGGCCGCGCATTTCCTGGACACCCTGCTCAACCGCATGCCGTTTCGCATCGCCGCCTTGCAAGTCGACGGCGGCAGCGAGTTCGCTGCCGAATTCGAGGCCGCTTGCCAAGCGCGCAGCTTGCCTCTCTTTGTGCTTCCACCGCGCTCTCCCAAACTCAACGGCCAGGTCGAACGAGCTCATCGCACGCACCATGAGGAGTTCTATCAGGTGATCCCGGATCGCTGGAGCGTCAAGCACCTCAACCCCCAGCTGCGCCGTTGGGAGCATATTTACAACACCGTACGTCCACACCAGGCGCTCGGATATCTCACACCGCGCGAGTTCCTCGCGCGGTGTGACTCTCAACAAAAAAAGGGCAAGTGTCACTCATCATGTGGACGAGTACACTTGCTGGCTTATTGGCTGGCTGGACTGATACAATCCGGCGGCATGGCTAACTGGCGGCAGATACAAGCCCGCATCCGCAAGGTCAAGGACACTCCCGAGGCTGCGACGAAACTTGGCGAGCTGTATGCCAAGACTCGCGACGCAATGGTGGCGTACGAGTTGGCCGCGGTCGAGGAGCGCGCCGCGCACAACGACGAGGCCATCCGCTGGTACACCACCGCGCATCAACGATTCCGGCGGCAAGATTGGAAGAGGCGCGTCGAGGAAGCGCTGACGCGGCTGGGAGCGCCGACACCCGAGGCGCATGCGGGCGACGCGGAAACGCATGCGGGCGCAGGTGCCGCCGATGAGGGCGAGGAACGCGAAGCCCAGATTTCCGTTTTCGGCGAAATACAGGAGGCGGGCGGGGAAGAAGCCCACTCCGAAGAATCTGAGGAAGCCGGAAGCGCTGCTGAAATTCAAGGCGCGGCGGAATCTCCCGCGGAAACCGCTGAGGCTGGCAAGAAGCGCCGGCGTCGCGGCCGACGCGGTGGCCGCGGGCGCAGGCGTGGGCCGGGCACCCCGGCGCTGCCTGCAGAAAGATTTGCTCCGGCTGGCGGCGCTGCGCCCACATCGCAACGAACTCCGCCACGCACGACGACACATTCCCGCATGCCGGCGCCGCCACGCACGCCAGTTGTTCGCGAAGATTATCCGCCTGCGGAGAGCGCCCCGAGCCCTCGTGAGAGTTTCGCTGCACGCTCGCGCGTTTCCGAGCCGGTTTCGGAAGCGCCGATGCTTCCCTCGGAGCGCGTGGCGCACGGCCGCGGCGGAGATCCGGCGATTGCATCGAGGCTGGCGCATCTCGAATCGCTGTTGCGGCGCCTGCTGGGCAGCCAGCTCCACGGCCTGGATGAATCCGATGAAGCTCCCGCCGGGCCGGGCGTTTTTCTGATCGCGGATTCGGATCTGGTGACGTCCTACTACGTCGAGTCGTGCAAGACGCTGCGCATTGCCCTCGGCCAGCTTTCGCGCGGCGGACGCGGCCGGCGCGAGAGCAGCGGTCCGTCGTTCAAGTCACGCCTCGCCGAGCATCTGGAGATCAGCGAGACGAAGGTCGCCGATTATTTGAAGAAGCATTGCGTAGTCCGCTGGATTCAACTGGATGATGAAGCCTCGCATTTCGCCAATTTCGTAATCGGCGTCCTACGCACCCCCCTGAACGCAGAGTAAGCTCCCACTTCTTAGATAAGCCCACAAATATAATCGGGCGAGGTCCGCGAAAGCGGTCCTGCCCGGGTTTTGGAACCTGATTGCGCTGCCCTCAGAAATTCAAATGCAGCGACATCTGGATGAATCGCGCACTTCCGAGCGTGTCCGTGATGAACCCGATATTGGCCGAAGGCGGGCTGTAACACGGTACCGGGTTGAAGCACGGGTTCAAGGTGACGTTATTTTGAGGAGCGTCGAAGCTCGGATGATTGAACAAGTTGAAGAAGTCGGCTTCGTATTTTAGGTTGAATCGCTCCGTGATCTTGAAGCTCTTCTGCACAGCGAAATCGAACCGGTTCTGGAAGGGCGCACGGAACAGATTTCTTCCGTTCGAACCAAAGCCTGTTTCCACCGTGTCGCAGGCGGTGGTCGCAGGGCCATTTCCAGACTGCAGCACTGTTGGGCCGCATGGCGGAACGCCCATCTGCCCCGGTGATAGCAAGGGAATGGTGAAGTCCGCCGGGTTGAAGTACTGCTTAGAGGCGTCAACTCCGGTCGTCCCCTGGGTTTGAGCCTGCTTTGGCGAGATCCCCGGCGTGAGCGGCAGTACCGGATTCGTGACGAAGTCATCCGCACTGAAGAAGATGCCCGCCACCGATCCCGAGAAATCGTAGACCGTGAAAGGCTGGCCGCTTTCGAGGATCGTGACTCCCGCAATGCCCCAGCCGTTCACCACGTAGTCTGCCCACCCCTTAGCCCAACCGGCTTTGGGGAATTGGTAAAGATAGTTGATGGAAATGACGTGAGTGCGATCGAAATCAGCCGAGGAATAGCTCGAGTGTGGATCGAGAGGGTTGTTTCCGTTGTAGAAAAGCCCCAAGCCGCTCTGCTCATCCAAGGCATGGGACCAGGTGTATGACCCGCCGATTTGTAATCCGTGGCTGAGCCGTTTGGTCACCTGTGCCTGGAGCGCGTTGTAGTGGGAGATTCCCTCGGCTTCCCAGAAGTCCGAGTTCGGGTTATAGCCGATGAAAGGCACTCGCAACGCGGTGTTTCCGTCCGAGAACGAGAACTCGCCGATGGTCGTCTGAACCTGCTCGGTGGCCAGCGGGTTAAAGTTTGGATCCTGCGCCTGATATCCATAGGAAAAGGTCTGACCGTTGATGGGGTTGGAAGGCGTGGCGATCCCCGGCTGATTGAACGGAATCGGCATCACCTGATGCACGCCGTGGTTTCCGAGGTATGCCAGCGACAACAGCAGGGTGTTGTAAGGCTGCCACTGTACGTCGAGATTCCAGTTTTCCGAGTAAGGTAGCTTATTTCTCGGGTCGTATCCTCCGAAGAGGAACGCGAGATTCGCGAATCCGGTGGGAGTGCATGTAGGCGTGACTGGTTTGGCGCAGCCGCTGAGTTCCGACTGATTGTGAATTAATGCCTGGACGCCTGAAAGGTCTTGCGGTGGTGTCGGGAGCGGTCCAGTGCCGAACGGCGCGCCGAAGCATCCGTTACCGACGCAGGACGTGTTCACCGGAATCGAGAATGGCTGCTCGGTCGTGACGCCGAATGGGCCGCTAATTCCGAGGCCTGCACTGGGGGAGAGTTCTGAGAAGAATTCCCCGCGATCGTAGTACATTCCAAAGCCGGCGCGAATTGTCACGTTTTTCAAAAAGCCCGGCGCCCAGACGACACCGATTCGCGGAGCGAAACCCCATTGCCGCCCGGTCATTGTTGAGTTGCTCACACCCTTCGTGCCAAAGGTCTTGTTGTTACCCGCGATCACGAGCCCAATGTTTGTAATAGTGTCACTGGCGAGGTCATAGGAATAATCCTGCGGATAGAAGTTTGTCAGCAACCCATACTTCTCCCACAGCGGGCCATCCCAGTCCCATCGCACGCCGAGGTTCACGGTCAAATTGGAACGAATCTTGATATTGTCCTGTGCGTACGATCCGGCCTGGTTCGCGCGAAAATAGCGGTTCGTCGCGCCGGAAAGCAGAATTCCTCCTCCGTTCCGGCCGCCGAAATCGCCCTCGAGGAATGTGACGAAGTTTTTGAAGTTGAGATTGGCGACATTATTCTCTCGGTTCAGAACATTAAGCTGTGTGTAGGCAAAGTTGAATCCGAAGGAGAGGCTATGGCGGCCGACGACCCAGGTTAGGTTCGTGGATCCCTCGAATTCATTCTGCGCCACTCCGGCATTTGCGAAGTTGCTCGATGGACCGATGAATAGCTCTCCAAACGTGGCGTCATCCGCGTTTCTGATTGTAATCCCAGGGAAGTTATTACCAGCGGCGCCCGGAAGTGAGATCCCTGCGGCGCTGGTGGTCAAGCCTTGGCCGGTTGTAGCGTTCCCCACCTCGCGGATGAAACCAAACCGCTGTTCCCAGGTTAAACTGGGGCTCAACGTCTTGGTGTTCTCCAACGAGAACGTCTGACTGCCGGCGTGGAGGGTTTGCGGGAATCCAAGTGTCGAAGCAATGGCGAACTCCGCTTCGCTCGGGTTGCGCTGATAGTAGTATTTGCCCGACAGGCGATCGCTCGAGTTCACGACGAAATCGAGGTTTGCGTTTACCTGGTCCGCATCAAACGTGCTCGCCGGCCCTTGAATCAAAGCCTCGGCGCCCAGTTGGTCGATAAGGTTGGACTTGAAGATGTTCTGCGAAGGAACCAGAAACTGTCCGTTTGGGGTTTTGGCGTTCATGATTGCCAGTGCCACGGGGTCAATATCGGACCCTGTGAGACAAGCTGGCTGACCTGTTTGCCCGCATAACGGCATGAAATCGGCATTCGCCAAGGCCGCGAGTGTGTCCATGTCGCGCGTGTCCGACAACCCCGGTGGAACGACAGTGCTGCTAACGGCGCCATTGAATGCGTCCCGGACTCTTATTCCTTGGTACGAGCCGAAGAAAAACAATTTATCCTTGATGATCGGACCGCCGATGTCGCCGCCGAAGACGTTTCGCTTCAAGCCGGGCGCATTTGCCTCTTCCGGCAATCCAGTCGCCTTGAGGAAGAATGGGGCTGCATCCCACGCATTCGTACCGTGATATTCGTACACGCCGCCGTGAAATTGATTCGTGCCCGACTTGGTAGTCAATTCGATGTGCGCGCCGCTCGTTTGTCCCTGCGAGGCGTCATACATCGAAGTCGTGACGTGCAATTCTTCGATGGTTTCCGGTGGGGGTGAGGGCAAGGCTTGGCCAATCGCGTTGTAGACCGAGGTACTGGTCTGCGATTGTCCGAGAGTCGAGAATGACTCGCCGGTGTTCAATATGAATCTGTTGGTGTTGTCGTAGCTCGTAGATTTTCCGTTGAACAAATTGTTGGCATTCACCGAGTTGATTGTGAAGCTATTGCTCGTGTCGCGTTGCCCGTTGGCCCAAATAGCCTGATTCCCCAATCCCGAGCCGGCTCCTTGGCCCGAGAGCAAGTCCGCGCTCACGCCAGGTGCCAGGGTCGCAAGCTGCGTGAAGCTGCCGGTCCCGAGCGGGATGTTTTCTACTATGTCCGACCCGAGTGTGTAGCCATTCGATGTGTCGGTCTGATTCATCAGCGGCGTAGCTTCAACGGTTACCGTCGCGGTGACTTGCCCAATTTCGAGTGTGGCGTTCACCGTGGTCGTCAGTGCGCCGCGGACGAGGATCTGAGAGAACACTTCCGTCTTAAATCCGTCTTTTGAAAAAGTGACGCTGTAGTTGCCGATCGGTAGATCGACGACGCTGAACGAGCCGTCACCTTTGGTCGTGATCGTTTGCTCCAGGTTTGTGCCGACGTTGCGCACCTTTACTGTGGCGCCTTGAACTATCGCGCCGGTTTTGTCTGTGACCGTGCCGTTGATTGCGCCGAGCGTTGCTTGAGCTTGAGCTTGAGCGGTGAAAAGGACGGTGAGGCAAATCGTCAGCACGACGAAACGAAGGATCGTTCGAATCATCGCAAACACCCCTTCCCTCATTGAGGGCTAATTTTTATTGCTCAACCCCGCGAATTACGGATACACCCCTGTACGCATCAATCTGAAACTGCCAAGTAAATATCTCTGTCGCTGCGGCGTGTCAAGCTCCTGTCTGTGGAAAATCCCGGAGCAGACCGCCCCCGCCGCAGCATTACATCTTCTTCGACTCGTGGTGCCGTGAATCTTCGGTGAAATGCGCGTAAAATTTGGGTGAGAGTCGTGGACGGTGGCGCGGCGCAACCTCTTCGGATTCGCTGGCACACTACTTCAGCAGTGGAGGTCGGCTTCGGGAGACGCCGCGTGAGGACCTCGGTCGTCGTCCCGCCACCTGAGAGCTCGGTTTTGGCGTCCGTCGGCGGCACGGAATCGAGCCGTTCTGGGAATTAGGGGATACCAACGGCCCCGGCGGGCTACCGTAGACTGCTCCCAGTTACCGTTTAACCTCGATTCCGCCCCTTTGGGCGATTCCGGCTGGACGGGCGTCCACGAAACCGGCAAACTCTGGTACGGTAAGACTTTAGGGCGCAGTGTGGGGTTAGGTAGTTCCGCTCAGGCGCGTCATGACTTGGGGGGCCAAGTCAGTCATAATTGGGTCGTCTAGAATTATCTGAGGAGGGCTGGAGTTATGCCCGCAACTAGAAGGATCGCAAAATCGTTCGATTGGGTGCTCTGCCAGGCGGCAGGGATCACCTTCGACACCATTCAATTCTTCAATAAGCGCAATCCGAACCCGTCTTTCACTCCGAAGTGGTCCGATAAGCCGCTTCTGAAGTCGTGGGAGAAGAGCAAGCCGACGCTTGGCTGGCCGCGGACGACCGATTCGCTTTGCCCCGGCTGCGTCCACGACGCGCGCGAGGCCATATTCAATGGCAAGAAGGATTGGACCGACCTCGTTCACGAAAAGGTCGGCGAAGTGAAGGCTCAGATTATCGAACGCGATGGCCAAGTCTGGATGGTGAAGGAATGTCCCATTCATGGCCGCTGCGAAGATTTGATGGCTATTGATTCGAAATTCCTCTCGTGGATTGAGAAGAACTTCCCTGGTCGCGATATCCCGGCGCACAACGACGAAAAGCTGCACCGTCACGGCTCGAGCACGGTGCGCTACGGCCGCGGCTCGGTTCTCACCGTTGACCTTACCAATCGCTGCAACATGATGTGCGATCCCTGCTTTATGGACGCCAATCAAGTCGGCTACGTACACGAGCTGAGCTGGGAAGAGATTCAGGAAATCCTCGATAACGCGCTGATGATCAAGCCGCGCCGGCAGATGTCGGTGCAATTCTCAGGCGGCGAGCCGACCATGCATCCTTATTTCCTGGATGCGGTGCGCTATGCGCGCAAGGTTGGCTACAACAGCGTTCAGGCCGCCACCAACGGCATCGAATTCGCCAAGAGCAAAGATTTCAGCAAGAAGGCGTTCGAAGCTGGTTTGCGCTACGCCTACTTGCAATTCGACGGCATCGGCAACGATGCGAACAGCCATCGCCAGGTCGGCAATCTGTTCGATGTGAAGCTGCGCGCCATCGAGAACATGCACGAGGCGGGCATCGAAATCGTCCTCGTGACCACGATCGTCAACAACGTGAACAACGATCAAGTCGGTCCGATCGTCAAGTTTGCGATGGAAAACCCGAAGAAAATCGCGTTCGTCTCGTTCCAGCCGGTTTCTTTCACCGGCCGTGACGAGGAAATCACTCCCGAGCGCCGCATGCGCCAGCGCTACACACTCTCGCATCTCGCGCAGGACGTCAGCAACCAGGTCGGCAAGATCGAGCCGACGCGCGATTGGTTCCCGATTTCGCTGGTCAGCGTTTTCGCGGGCTTCTCGGATCTCGCTCACGGCCCGGATTCGCAATGGGGCTCGTTGAGCTGCGGCTGCCACCCGAATTGCGGCGTGGGCACCGCGATCATGATCAACAAGGAAACGAAAGAATGGGCGCCGGTGCCGCGTTTCCTCGACACTCCGCAACTCGTGAAGGACGTCACTGCGGTAACAGACGCCGCGCGCGGCAAAGGCTTTTCGAATTTCATGATGGCTATGGCGCTGCTCAAGAATTACAAGCCCTTTGAAGCGCCGCCAAGCCTCGCGCTTTACGACCTCTTCAAGAAGTTCGACAAGACCTGGGCCCTCACCAAGGATGCGGACAAGAAATATGGCCGCACCAGCCCCGAGCGCACTTACGAAGACGCCATGAAGCGCCGTCAGAGCGATCCATGGAACTTCCTGTTCATCGCCGGGATGTGGTTCCAGGATCTGTTCAATTACGATTTCCGCCGCACGGAGATGTGCATCATTCCGTACGCCACGCAGCAGGGCGAAATTTCCTTCTGTGCGTACAACACCGGCATCGGCTGGCGGAAGATCATCGAGAACATGTACAAGAACGCGACTGTCGCGCAGTGGTACAAGACCCACGGCAAGCACGAGATTTACGCCAAGGGCAAGAAAGTTGACCTCAACAGCTACGAACATTCGTTGAGGATCGACTCTGAGGATGCTGCGCGCATTCGCCATCTCGAGCACGACATTCCATTGACCGCGGCCGAGGAAGACCGCATGCGCCGCCGTCAGGCCATGGAAGAAGCCGCCAAGGTGCGCAAAATTTACGAAGAGCTGGTGCTGAAGAAGGCTCCGGAGACGGTCGTGCAGATCGGCAGCGTAGCAGCCATCAAGGCAGCCACGCCCGCCGTGCAAGTCGGCCTAACGTCAATCCAGCCAGCAAATGGCAACGGCCACTCCAATGGCAATGGGAACGGCAACGGCGCGAAGCCGGAAGCCACAGAGCCCGAAGCCGAGCAAGCCGCCGTCGCCGGCGACTAGTTCTCGCTCTCGGACAAAATCTTAATTGTGATAACAGCCCCGGTTTCGCAACGGGGCTGTTTCATTTTTGATTCTGTTGGGGCTTTGGAACAGAGTATCTAGGATGTCAAAACTTCGAGCTGCGAATGGCAACGGACGCCGACGCTATTCATACTATTTCAGTGTTGTATTAGCTCCGGTTTCCGAGGCACTCCCGTCGGCGCGGCGAAGAAACAAGCCCATCCGGCGAGTGAAGAACCCAACGGGATACCAAGTCACAATGCCCATGCTTCCCGGCGTGATCACCTATGGCCGCAACGAGAAGGAAGCTCTCGAGATGGCGCGCGACGCCATTCTGTGCCACATCGCTTGGCGCGCGTGAGAACGCGAATCGCAAGACGCCTTGTCCCCCTCCGCTGGGCCGCGCTAACATAGACAAATGGACGCTTGGTTTCCAATTGAGACGGAGCGGCTGATTCTGCGCGAATTTCGCATCAGCGACGAGCCGGATATCCACGAGTATGCGAGCGATCCCGAAGTCGTCCGCTTCACCGACTGGGGACCGAACACGCACGACGTGACTCAGGCAGTGCTGCGCCGCTGGCTGAAAGAGCAGGAGCACGGGCTCGAGCATTCCGTGACGCTCGCCATCGAGCTGAAAATCGAAAAGCGCCTCATCGGCACGATTCGCATCGACGTGAAGGACGAGCGCACCAGGACCGCGGACTTCGGCTACTCCATGAATCGCCGCTACTGGAACCAGGGCTACACCACCGAAGCCGCGCATGCGCTGATCGACGCGGCGGTTCGCCGCCTCGGTCTGCGCCGCATTTGGGCCACCTGCGACACGCGCAACGTCGCCTCCTATCGCGTGATGGAGAAACTCGGCATGCGCCGCGAGGCCACTTTCCACAAGGATGTTCTCCAGAAGGGCGAATGGCGCGATTCCTATCTCTACGCCATCCTCGCCGAGGAATGGCTCGCGCAGGAAGCAGCTAAGGCGGAGAGCGCAGAGGAGCTTGAATCGCGCGCCGCCGGCGTATAGCATTTTTTCTGCAGAGGATCTCTAAGCCATGCCGATCTACGAATATGTCTGCGAGCAATGCCAGACGCGCCACGAGCGCATCGTGATGTCGAACGGCTCGAAGGTAGAATGTCCGAAATGCGGCAGCCGTCGCCAAACCGTGCAATTCTCAGTATTCGCCGCACCCAGCGGCAACGGCTCCAGCGCCTCGACTAGCTCCAGTTCTGCCGCGTCAACGGGCGCCTCCTGCGGCTGCACCCCACGCACCTGTGGTTGCCATTAGTCGGTGAATTTTGTAGCGCCGGCCTTTTAGGCCGGCATTCTTCACAACCGCTCCGTGCTCGCCACTACCGCGCGCGAATAATTCTTCAAAATTTCTGGCACCTTCGCTCCATCCGGCAATTTGGCATCTGCAATCGGCGCACCCGCAGCCAATTTCAACGGCAAAACCCCAGCCCAAATGGGCAACTCATAATCCTCGGGCTCATCCTTAGGAGGCCCGATGCGAATTTTCGCCGACGCTTCCTGCAGCGAAAGCTTCAACACCGCCGTCGCTTTCACCTCCGAATCGCGGACCGGCCGCACTGCATCCCATCGCCCGGGCACGACGTGATTGGTGAACGCCTCGAGCGCACGCACTTTTTCCGCAGGCTCCTCGACGGCGTGAGCCGTCCCAAGAATAACGACCGACCGGTAATTCATCGAATGATGAAACGCCGACCGAGCCAACACAAGCCCATCCACCAGCGTCACCGTGACGCAAACTTGCACTCCGCCGGCCAATGTCCGCAACATGCGGCTCGCCGCCGAGCCGTGCAGATAAATCGCGTCGCCGACGCGCGCGTAACCGGTGGGAATCACGAACGGCTGCCCATCGACGACGAATCCCACATGACACAAAAATCCCTCGTCGAGGATTCGATAGATTGTTTCGGAATCGTAGCGGCCGCGATCAGGCAGCCGGCGCACTTGCGTGCGCGGTGTTGGAGTGAATTCGCTCATAAGTGCAGCCTACGAGCCGGCCGGCTCGCGCACAAGAGCCAATCTGGTTGCGTGCGTATCGCTTACTTCGATTTCGGCGCGCCGCGAATCACGCGAAAGCCGGTGTAATCGGCGTCAGCAGGCCGATACCGTGACTTCGAATCCGACGGGCGATCCGCGCTGCCCCCAAGCGTTTTGCCCGAGCCATCCGCCGAGATCGCCCACTCCGCCACGTTTCCGCCGAGATCGAAAATTAATTCCTCGTTCTCATCGCCCTGCCCTGAAAAGCTCCCAACTTCCTTCAAGAGCGGCGCGGTCCTGGCGATCTGCTTGATCTTGTCTTCAAGGCGCTGCGCGTCTTCAGGATTGATCGCGTAGCCCGCCCAATAATCGAGCGTGTTCTCGACGGGGCGATCCTTGTAGAGATCGGTCACCTCAGATTCATTCGGCAAGCGATAAGTCTGATTGGAAACGCCGCTCAGCCATAGGCAGTATGCTTTGGCGCGATCGAACGAAATGCCATTCGCGGGATAAGTTCTCCGTGCCGGGATCAAATTTATAGCTAGTATCGAACGCGGCGTATTGCGCCCGCGTCACCTCGAATCGCCCGATCTCGATCTCGCCGCGCTTCACCACTTCCGGGATCACGGTCGGCGGCGCAGGAGAGCTCGAGGTTGTCTTTGCCACCGGCAACTGGACGCCATAGAGCGTCCCGGTCTTGGCAACGAAACGCCGCCGCAGCGCCGTGGCCAGCGGCGAATCCTTCTTAAAAGCTTCGTTCTCCGGCGGATTCGCGTTGAAGAGATATTTATCGAACCACGCCATCTCCTCGTTCACCTTTCGCAGTTGATGCGAAAGCTTGCGCGGCCCGTGAGGCTCGCCGGGGAAAAGCAAAAAACGCACAGGCACTTTGCCGAGCGAATAAAGCGTGCGGTAATGCGTCCAACCTTCTTCGGTTGGGACGTTACGGTCCACCGTGCCGAAGAAAATCAACGTCGGCGTCTTTACCCGGTCCATTTTGAACACGGGCGATTTCCGAATGTAGAGCTCCGGGTCTTGAAGCGGCGACTTGCCGAAATAATAGTCATCGAAGGATTCGCCGAAATCCACGTTGGCCCAGTCGCTGATCCATTCCACGTCCCCGGCGCCCACGGCCGCAGCTTTATAGCGATCCGGATCGACAACCATGAGCTGAATCGAAAGGATCGAGCCGTTCGACCAGCCAAGCGCTCCGATGCGGTCCGGGTCCACCAGCCCTTTCGCAATCAAATTGTCCACGCCCTTCTCGATATCCGGAATTTCGAGTTCGTAATATTTCCCGCAGCAAATGGACTCGACCCACTTCAATCCATAGCTGTTGCTGCCGTGATAGTTCGTCTTCAAGATGAAAGCGCCGCGCTGGTTCAACAGATTCTGCGAGTAGGCCCACGTTTCGTCCCAGGCATCGTGGTCCGCTCCCGCGGGCCCGCCGTGCGTGGCGGTGATGAGCGGATACTTCTTCCCCGCCTCATAGTTCAGCGGATAGTAGAGGATCCCTTCGACGTCATCGTCGTTCGCGCCCTTCCAGTGGAGAACTTCGGTCTTCGCGATGGTCTTCTCTTTGTATTGTGCGTTCAGGTCGGTGAATTGGATTGCGCCGGTGACTTTCGCGCCGTCGAGCCGCGCGCGAAACCACTGCGCCGGCGTACTCGCCGTTGTGAATTCGTAAGCGAACGAGTGGTCGTCTTCGCCCAGTGCCAAACTGAACCAATTCCGCGGCTGATCCCCGGAGATCCATTCGCGCGACCATGTCGCGCCATGCCGCGTGTAGCGCGCCGGCTTCGAATAAACGCCATCAGCCATCAGCGCGATAAATCCATCGCTCGTCACTTCAAAATCGAATCCGATCGAGCGATCCCAATCCAGATTCACTTCCGTGCTTTTCGACGAGGCGACGTCATAAAAATAAAGCTTGTTAATCGTGGCCGTGAAAAATCGCGGATCGCTCGAAAAAGGCGCAAGCGCATAAAATCCGGAATTGTCGCGGGCCCAGCGAGCGAAGTAGGGGCGAATCTTCCCGTCGGGATAGATTTCTGTGCGCTTGCCGGTCGAAAGCTCGACAAGATAAGTTGCCGGCGCAATTTTCTGGTCCCAGGCGTAGCTCAGCTCGCGTGAAGCCACCGCTGCGGCCCATTTGCGGTCGCGCGAAACATCGAAATTCTCAATCCAGTCGGAATTGTCGGTAACACGCGTAACCTTCTTATCCTTAATCGCGAATCTGTAGAGACGCACGGGCGATTCGTGCGGCTCATCGTCCACCACAGTCGTATCGTCCTTGTGCTCCTTCGCTCCGCGTTGGTAGAGCGAAGCGTCCTCCTCCGCACTAAAAAGAATCGTATCGTTGTCGATCCACTCGAATCCCCTGATCCCTTTTTCGAATTCGGTCACGGACCAGGCCTCGCCCCCGTGCGCATTGATCAGCCAAAGCTGCATCGGCGCGAAATCGGGCTTGGGCTTCGGCAGCGCCCGCGTGCTAAGAAATGCGATGATCTCTCCCGAAGGCGACCAGCGCGGCCCCGAAACGTTATCCGTTCCTCGCGTAAGCTGAATTTCTTTTTTCTCGGTGAGGCTCGAAAGAAAAAGATTACTGACGCGCGCGTCTTTATCTTTATCGGCCGATCCCTTCACCCAAACCGCCCATTTCCCGTCAGGCGAGATCCGGAAGCCGCTCGCGCTCTCGGTGAACACCATGTCCTCGGGCTTCCACGGCGATTTTTTCGCAGGCGGAGTGGCAGATTTTGCGTCAGTGGCTTGCGCGTGTGCACACGGTGCGTGGAGTCCGGCGGCGAAAAACGCAGCCACGACACACATGTGCCAGAATCGATTTGTCATCTCGCAGAGCCCTCCGATTTTTCATTCGCCATCAAAACGTGCCACGGAAAACCCGCACTCTGATTCCGTGCCTCCGCCTCGACTGAACGGATTGCCGACATCTACGGGTTATAGCGCTCCAACCAATCCGCCACTTCTTTAAAAACGTCTCGCCGCTGCTCACCCAGAATCGGAAAATGCGGCGACCCGGGGTACGTCACCATGCGAACCGTCTTCCCCCGTTCCGCCAGCAAAATGAAGTATTCCCGTCCCTGAAACGTCGGCACGCGAATATCCGCTTCGCCGTGCAGAATCAAAAGCGGCGTAGTCACCGCGTCCGCATGCATCACCGCCGAGAATTGCAGCAGAGGAGTAGGATCTTTTTCCTGCAACCGCGCATCGTAGTCCACCTGCCAGATATCACTCGTCGGAATGAAGCTTAACCAATCCGTGATGCCCGCGCCCTCAATCGCCGCCTTGTAGCGATGCGTCTGTGTCACAGTCCACGAAGTCATGAATCCGCCCGCGCTCCATCCGAAGATCGCGAGCCGGTTGGGATCGGCCCAGCCTTGCGCGATCGCAAAATCCGTCGCGCTGTCCACGTCGCTATAAGCCCGGTCGCCGAAATGCTGATAAATCGCCGCCAGAAAGTCCGATCCGTATCCCGTCGAGCCGCGATATTCCGGCTGCAACACCACGTATCCAAGCCCCGCAATCAACCGCGAGAAGAAATCGAAATCCAACGTGTCATTGGCTTCCGGCCCGCCGTGCGGCAGAACGAGGAAAGGATATTTCTTCGTCGAGTCGTATCCCGCAGGAAATGTGGCGAGGCCTTCGAGCTTTGTTCCGTCCTTCGCCGTCCAGTGCACCACGCGGACTTCGCCAAGATCCACCGAAGCGAGCGTATCGTCGCCCTCGTGCGTGATTTTCTCCAGCTTGCCATCGCGGACAACCGCAACGTTGATTGCATGCGAGGGATCGCCAACGGTAAACGCGGCAACGTCCGGCGAGCTCGAAAATGCTGTATTCACAGATGGGCCCGCGATCGCGCCTTCCGTCCAGCGAAACATCGGCGTCAGTTTGTCGTCGCGAAAAGAATCAACGTCCGTGATCACGCCACGGTGCGTCTCCACCCAAACTCCGCCGTGTACATCGGACGTAATAGTCAAGGCCGAGCCAGCTAAATCGGCAGTGCGATCGGTCAGCGCCCCTCCGCTAGCAGGCGCCGTAAAGATGTGCTCCGGCGTCAAGACTGCGGTAGTGGTGCTCGCTACTGCCAACTCCCGCCCGCCATCCACCCACGCAATGCCAGCCGTCGCGCTCGCGATCTCAGAAATGCGTCGCGCGCCCGAAGGGCTGCACACGTCAATGTACGAATGTAAATCGTGATGCCCGATCTTCGGCGTCGCGGTGACCACCGCAATCTCCCGGCCGTCAAGCGACCACGCGATGTCGCCGATGTAATTCAGCGCCGGGCACCACCACGCGCCTTTCTCTCCGTGCACTCCGACCACGTAGAGAGAAGTCTGCGCATCCTCGACCACGTGATGCGCCTCAGCGAGCGGATCCTTTGCCTCCGGATTCGCGAGCACCGCCAAGCGCGTCCCGTCCGGCGAAATAAATGCCGAGTGAACTCCGGAAGGAAACGACAGCGTTATGGTTGGTTTTCCTGCAGCGAGCGGCACGATAGACAGCCGGCCCAGCTTTTCAATTTCTTCGATTCCATAGAGAGAATCGCCCTCCTTTGTGAAGCCGGACGGAGTGAAATGTTCCGAAAGCTCGAGCTTGCGCGAGTTCCCGCCGCTGACGTCGATCAAGCGCCACTCATGCGCGCGCGGACCTTTCACGCCGGCGTGCGAAACGTCGTAGAGAACCATCTTTCCGTCCGGAGAAACCGCCACCGCTCGCGCTCGCCGCAGCGCGGAATCATCATCGATTCCGAACGGGTGTTTCTCCGCAGCACGCACGCCTCCGCAAAACGCAACCGCGAGAATTGCCGCGCACCAAACGCGCGCACAGCCGGACGCCTTCCTCATCGCACGCCTCCAGGAATGTTCAAATGGAGCGCCGGGGCGCGGCGCAGCCTTAGAATCGTGCGGCGGTCGCTCGCCCCGGGGAGGCCGCGGTCCGATTCGCCGAAAGAAACTATCACAGCGAGCACGAATCGCAAGTGGCGCAGCGCCGCAGCTCATCCGGGAAAGCGACGTTTACGGCGGGCGCGATTCGAGTACAATCGCGCTTCGGCAACAGCGCCGCCGGCACGGAGACTCTGACATGGCAGCGAAAACGAAGGCCCTGACCGCAGAAACATTTCAATTTTTTCGCGAACTCGGCCGCAACAACAACAAATCCTGGATGGACGCCAATCGCGAGCGCTATCAATCTTGTATCGTCCAACCGTTTCGCGCGCTTCTCGAACAACTTGCTCCAGCCGCCACGAAACTCGATCAAGATATTTATGTGACCGGGCGCAGCGGCGACAATTTCTCCCGCATCAATCGCGACATTCGATTCGCCCGCGACAAAATGCCGTACAAGACGCAAATGTATGTTCTGTTCCGCACGCAGCAAGCGCGCCAAAATGGCGGCGCAACTCTTTACGTCGGTGCCTCGACCGACGGCTCAACGGCAGGCTTCCGCAATTATTTTGAGGGCAAGGAAAGCGGTCTCGCGCGAGTCGGAGTCGCTCGCGGCATGAAACACGGCGCGTGGGTCGATAAGCAGAGCAAGCGTCTCGGGCGAAAATATGAAAGCTATTGGTACTCCAGCGAAAAGAACGACTGGATCAAACATTCAGGCTGGCCAATCAAGCCCGAGGAATGGAAGAAGCTGAAAGCTTGGATCGTGCGTAGGAAGTTTTCCGCCGCCAGCGCCACGCGCCCAAATTTCGCACGCGAAGCAGCAAAAGTATTTCGCGATGTGCTCCCGCTATATCAATTCACAGAGTCGGCGAAGTGGAAGCCATGACCGCGCCCTTTGTAGCGCCGGGCTTCAGCCCGGCACATCGACCATCATCCTCGGCACCGATCCATCATGAATAAGCTCCTAAAAACCATCCTCTGGACCGCGATCTCCCTGGCCGGCGCCGCCGCCCTGGCCGCGATCGCCTTCGAGCGACAGGAACCTCTAAACGCCGTCTGGTTCGTCGTAGCTGCAGTAGCCTCCTACGTCGTCGCGTATCGCTTCTATTCCTCCTTCATCGCCGCAAAAATTCTCGCCCTCGACGACACGCGCGCCACTCCCGCCGAGCGCCTCGAAGACGGCAAAGATTTCGTCCCCACCAACAAATGGGTCCTCATCGGCCATCATTTCGCCGCCATCGCCGGCCCCGGCCCGCTCGTTGGTCCAACGCTCGCCGCGCAATTCGGCTATTTCCCCGGCACTCTCTGGCTGATTCTCGGCGCGGTTCTCGGCGGCTGCGTTCAGGATTTCACAACGCTGTTCTTCTCCATGCGGCGCAACGGCAAATCTCTAGGTCAAATGGCACGCGAAGAAGTAGGGAAGCGCGGCGGGATGCTAGCGCTTCTAGCAGTTCTCGCCATCATGGTGATTCTGCTCGCTGCCGTGGCTCTGATCGTAGTGAAAGCTCTGAAGGATTCGCCGTGGGGCACCTTCACTCTCGCCATGACGATCCCCATCGCCGTGCTCGTGGGAATTTATCTCCGCTTTCTACGGCCGGGCCGCATTCTGGAAGCCTCCCTGATCGGCGTAGCCCTGGTGCTCGTCGCAGTCGTAGCAGGGCAATGGGTGAACGCCTCGCCCTCATGGTCGCAAGCGTTCACTCTCTCAGGTCCAGCACTCGCAATAGCCATCATCATTTACGGTTTCGCAGCCTCGGCTCTGCCCGTCTGGCTGCTCCTCGCGCCGCGCGACTATCTGAGCGCCTTCATCAAGGTCGGCGCCATCGTCGCTCTCGCCGGCGGAATTCTCTTCGTCCGCCCGACGCTGCAAATGCCCGCTCTCACGCGCTTCATTGATGGCACCGGCCCGGTCTTCGCCGGAAAAATCTTCCCCTTCTGCTTCATCACCATCGCGTGCGGCGCCGTCAGCGGTTTTCACGCTCTGATTTCTTCGGGCACTACTCCCAAGATGATCCTGCACGAATCGCACGCGCGAGTGATCGGCTATGGCGCCATGCTGATGGAATCTTTCGTCGGCGTGATGGCCATGATCGCCGCCTGCGTCCTCTCGCCCGGCGTCTATTTCGCCATCAATGCTCCGGCCGGAATCGTGGGAAAGACGCCCGAGTCAGCAGCGGCGGTAATTCAGTCCTGGGGCTTCCCGCTCGATCCTCACGCCATCATCACGCTCGCGCATCGCGTCGGCGAGCGCACGCTGCTCGATCGCACCGGCGGCGCGCCCTCGCTCGCTGTCGGAATGGCGCAAATCTTCAGCGGTACGATCGGCGGCGATCGCCTGCTCGGCATCTGGTATCACTTCGCAATCATGTTCGAAGCGCTCTTCATTCTCACTGTGCTCGACGCCGGCACCCGCGTCGGCCGCTTCATGGTTCAGGAACTCGGCGGCCACATCTGGAAGCCCCTAGGCCAGCGCGGATGGATTCCAGGGATTTTGATTTCGAGCGCGCTCATCTGCGGCGCCTGGGGATATTTCCTGTGGCAGGGCGTGCAAGATCCGCTCGGCGGAATCAACTCCGTCTGGCCGCTTTTCGGAATCGCCAATCAGTTGCTCGCGGCGGTCGCGCTGGTCGTCGGCACAACCATCCTGCTGAAAATGGGCAAGCTGAAGTGGATTTGGGTAACGCTCGCGCCGATGGCCATGCTCGTCGCCGTCACCATGACCGCCAGTTATCAGAAAATCTTCGATGCGAGCCCGCGCCTCGGATTTCTCGCACAAGCGCGATTGCTCGCCGCACAGATCGCCACGGGAGCAATTCCGCCCGATCGCATCGCGGCAACGCAACGCCTCATCTTCAACAATCGTCTCGATGCCGCAGTGACCGGAGTTCTGGCACTGATGGTCTGCGCGCTTCTGTTCGAGGCTCTGACCGTCTGGGCCGGGATTCTATTTGCAGGCAAACAGGCCGCGCTGAACGAAGCTCCATACGTACCCACGCGCTGGGCCGAGGGGGATTGATGCCGCAAAAGCTTCAACAAGCGAATCGCGCGCTGCGAAAAGCCTGGCAATGGCTACGCGAAGTAACCGGCGACACAGCCTACGAGAATTATCTGCGCCACTGCACCGCGTACGAACGCGCTTCCGGTTCCCCTCCGCAGAAAATGACCCGCGCAGAATTCTATTCCGACGCCCTCCGCAGAAAATATTCAACAATCAATCGCTGCTGTTAGCTCAAGCATCTCCCGTGGCGCCGGCTGCCAGCCGGCGTTTTTGTCGCAATAAATCTGGGCGACGCCCACGTGCACTGGTAGCGCCGGCGTCCCTGCCGGCCTCCGACGATCGAAATCCCGCCACGGGCAAAAATCACGCGCGGACTACACAGTCCAACTCCCGCATTTCGTAAACGCCGAGCTCCACGCACGACTGCAATGCTCTCCGACTCCAGCGGTCGTAAGATGCCGGCGAGACGCCGGCGCTACTTCAGCTCGATTGACTTGCACTCATCCTCTTCCTAATATGTCAGCGAATCTCACGCCAACCCCACGGAGGCCACGCATGAATTCCAAGCGCAGCAATCTGCCCGCCGTAATGGCCGTCACGCTATGCCTCTGCCTCGTAGCTCTCTACCTGGTCAAGCGCGACAGCCAGCAGATCGCCGCGACAGTAGCAGCCTCCAGCCGCGCCGGAGCAAACGATCCGCGCCTAGCAGGCGCCTATCGCTTCGAGCGCGGCAAATGGACCTACGTCCATCTGCAAGGCACTCCCGATCAAATCGGCTATCAACACGGCTATCTCCTGGCCCCCGAAATCGCCGACGCCTTCGCTGCCGTAAAACTCGAAGACACGCACACGACCAAGCGCGACTGGTCCTTCTTCCGCAAAGCCGCGCACGACATGCTCTGGCCGCACATCGACGCCGAGTATCAACAGGAATTGAACGGAATCGTAGCCGGCGCGCAAGCCCACGGCGTGAAAATCGACATCGACGATCTCGTCGCCATCAACGCCTTCATGGAACTCCCCGGCTATTACACGCCGTGGTTCAACGAAAAAGAAAAAGTAGCCGACGCCCCGCATCTGCAAAGCCCCGGCAATTGCAGCGCCTTCGTCGCCACCGGAAGTTGGACCAAAGACGGCCAAATCGTAATGGCGCACAACAATTGGACGAGCTATCTACAAGGCGAGCGCTGGCGAGTAATGTTCGATATCGCTCCCGAGCATGGCTACAGAATGATCATGGACGGCTATCCCGGCGTAATCGTCAGCGACGATGATTTCGGCGAAAATTCCGGCGGCCTGATGGTCACCGAAACCACCATCTCCGGGTTCAGAGGCTGGGATCCCAACGGCAAGCCCGAATTCGTCCGCGCGCGCAAAGCCATGCAGTACGCGGACAACATCGATGACTACATGAAAATCATGCTCGACGGCAACAACGGCGGCTACGCCAACGATTGGCTCCTCGGCGATCGCAAGACAGGCGAGATCGCGCAATTCGAGCTAGGCCTCAAGGCTCACCGCGTCTGGCGCACCAAAGACGGCGTCTACGTCAGCTCGAATTTCGTAAGCGATCCCGAAGTGCAGAAGAAGGACACAGTTTGGGACAACAATGACGCCGATGCCTCGCCGAACGCCCGCCACAAGCGCTGGAACGAATTGATGGAGCAATCAAAAGGCAAGATCGACGTCTCGCTCGCAGAAACAATGCTTTCCGATCATCACGACACTTTCACCGGCAAAGATGGCCCGAGCGGCCGCACTCTCTGCGGCCACATGGACGCCGATTCCGCCGGTTCAAAGGCCTGGGAGCTAGAGCCGTTCGATCCCATGGGCGCCGTGCAAGGAAAAGTCGCCGACAGCAAAATGGCCGCCAACATGACTCTAATCGCCCGCGCCGGCCACCCCTGCGGCGGCGATTTCAAAGCCGCCCCATTCCTGAAAGCCCACCCAGAATATTCCTGGGAAGCTCCGTCGCTACGCGATATGGACGCCGGCCCGTGGACCGAATTCCACTCCGGCGAGACCAAGTAGTCCAGGCGGTTCAATGTAGCTCGGATCTTCAGACCCGAGGCCTTTAGTTTTTACTGCGTCAATTCCATAAACAAAAAAAGAGCGGAGAGACTCGCGCCTCTCCGCCCGCACATCCCAACGAATCGTTAGCTGTTATCTACAACCAGATTGTTCTTCACCGAAAAGACATTCGGCACGCCGTTCGCCCGAAGATAAGCAGCATCCTTATCGCCCTGGTTCGCCACTTTACCTTCCAGCGTCACGTTGCCGTTCTTCACGATGATGTGAATCGAGGGTATCGGCTCGATCGAGTAGCGCCCGAGCTGCGCAAACCCGAATACCGCTCGATACGTCTGCCGGCGGATCTGATCATCCATCGGCGAAAGCGGCAGCACCTCGATGTTGTTCACCACCTTGGTCACGCCTTCGATGCGCTTCACGGTGTTCGCCGCGTCGGGCTTCAGCGCCGAATTGCGCACCTGACCCTCCAAAATCACGGTCGAACCCTCCACGCGATACTGCAAATTGTCGAACACAGACAAATAAGGCAGCATCACGAGTTCGTGCCGCACCTTTTCCTTCAACCAGCTCTCGTACTGCTTCGTGTCGCTCGGCGCCAAAGTATGATTGCCATTATTAGACGGATTTATTGCAGCGCTGGCGTAAGGAACGGCGGTCAAACCAAGAACGACCGCCAGAACGCCAGTGGTCAAAAACCGGCCCACGGTGTTCGTTCTCCTGTTCATTTTTTTCTCCTAAACCTCTCGTTTTGATTTGTGCAGCAATTTCGACTACAGCTACTTAGACGCTCGCGGGCACAAGCGAGTTGCTAAAAATCGAACTGCGGGGAATTTTCGCAAATCGACCAATTTGCGAGCGAACGTCCAGCACCCGTAGGGCCCGCGCTTTAGCCGGGCCTCTTCGTACAAGCTCACACCACAATCTACATCTCGCGGAACTAGCTAGAAGTTGTCATCCTGAGCGAAGCTAAGGATCTAGACGTCTAATGTTCGCACCTACTTGCTCGGCGTCGCCTTACCCCCCAACGACCTCACATAAAGCACCAAATCCCAAATTTCCTTATCGCTTTGCACTTTCCCAAACGCCGGCATCCCCGAAAATCTCACTCCATTCTTCACAATCCAAAATAATTCCGCGTCCGACCACGCCTGCACCTCAGGTGAGCCCAAATCCAGCACGCGCGGGTACATCCACTTTCCCGTCGAAGTCGGATGCCGCCCGTCCTTCCCATGGCACGAATCGCAGTCCATGCCGTAAAGCATGTCTCCATTTTCCTGGTCCGCTGCGGTCCCATTCGGCTCCGTTGGAACAGACTTCCGCGCCGCCCGCGCGATGATCCACCGCTTCGAAGCCGTCGCCATGCGCGTCTCAAACGGCCCAGGTTCGGGCAATGCGCTCAGATTGATTTGAGTCGCGATAATGAATGCCAGCGCCACAATCAGAAGCAGAAAAATAGCTACCTTGAACAAGCGCGTGCGCATCGGAGAGAACACCTCCTCTTATAAATAGATGCACCAGATTGTCTTTTTATTCCTCTTCTTCGACATGTTTCAGCGGAATCATCTTCAGCGAAATGCGAATATCCCGCGAGCGCGCGTCCGCGATGATCGCTCGCCGCACTTCTCCCGGCAGCGATTCCGGCGGGTAAACGCCTGCATCGCGCGGCATGTGCCGCACGAAAAGCGCCGCCAGATGCGCGGTGGCATAAGAAATCGGCGTCGAATGTATTCCACGCCGCAATATCTGGAACAAACTCAAAAATCCCGCATCCCATCGAATCATCATCGGCTGCCCGGCCTTCACCCCGCGCACCAGCACCGCCGCAGCAAACCGTGCATTCTCCAGAATTTTCTTCCGAAACAATTTCGCCACCGCCTTCGGCGAAAGCGTCTTCGGAAACCGCTTCAGCACCAATCCGCGCGATTTCGTCAACTTGCCTTGCCGGTACCACCTGCGCAGCCGGTCGAAATCATTCCCGCCGATCTTCACATCGAAATCTTTCATCGAAACGAAATAAGGCAGCGTCGCCACTTCATCCTGCGCCGCCAGATAAACCGTCGCCTCCCCGATCGGCGCCGGAAACCGGAATTTCTCCGGATCGCCGAATCGCTTGCCCTTGTGAAATCGCGAATGCCGGTAATAAATCGGCTTCGACACCGCCTCATCAAACGCCACTTCCGGCGACCACGTCGAAACCGGACTCGCACTCTCCGTGCTCTCGTACAGCCGGATGTGCACTGCCTCCGTCGTGTCCAGCAATTCCGCCCCGCGCTTCACCAACAGATTCGTCAGCCCCGGCGCCACTCCCGCATTGATCACCGCAATCCGGTTCTTGGCCACGAACCGCTTGTGATAGCGAAGCTGCTCGGCCTTAAAGTGATTACGCGTCAAACGCGAATTCAGATCTAAATAATGTGCCCGCAGACGCAGCGCCGCCCGCAGAATAATCTCATTGAAAACCGCAGGCGAGGCATTCACCAGCAGATGGCAACCGCGGCCCGCGCGAATGATGGACCAGATATTCCGCGCGTTTACTTCGAAGACTTCAATCTCGCTTTTCTTGCCGAGAAACCGCCGCGCCCGCTCCACATCGCGGTCGCCGCACCACACCGTATGCCCCTGTCGCACCAGCAATTTAGCCAGCAGTGAGCCGGTGCCCCCCACCCCCAGCACAAATATGCGCATCGGCCCAAAACTTTATCACAACCAGGTAGCGCCGGCGTCCCTGCCGGCATCCGGCGACTCCAATTTCCACCACGCGCAAACCTCACGCGCGGACTACGCAATGCGCGCTACTACTCACTCCGGCGGGTTCCCAACCGGCAAACCCAACGCCGCAAAATCAGTCTCCGAGTGTATCCAACCTAAATCCCCATGAAACCGCACATGCAGCCACATATCCTCAAATTGGCAAGACACGCGTTCGCCGCTCTCTTTCCATTTCACCACCGCCCGCGCATCCACAATCTCAAACTTCGTCCCGCTCTCAATCGGAACTTGCGAAGCGTGGTAACGGTCATCCGTTGGCGCCTCGAAAAGACTCACCACCGACCCCGGCGCGCGCGATGGCTGCGCTACAGCTGTAATACGCATGTTGCAACCCGTCTTCTCCAAGCTGCCTTTGTCATTCTTAAAGCACTGCTCGCCCTCGCCCCATTGTCCGTGCTCCCAATCCACGCGCACCGGCACATAAACAAAAAAATTTCCCGCCCACGCGCGAAATTCCAGCGGCTCCGCCTTCGACACCAGCGGCATCACGTTCACTCCGCCTTCCACCATCACCCCCGTCACCACGCCGCCGACGGCAAGATTTTCATTTCCCCCCGGCGGCAGCGGCACTCCCAAAAGCGTCAGCTTGCCGTTCACCGGCGCAAACACCTGCCACGATTCGCCCTCACCTGCCGCCGCAGGCTCCTCCAGATAACGAATCATCAGCAGCGCCCCGCCCGCCCCCTCAACCGCAGAAGCCGACGCCGACAAAATGCGCGCGAAACGCCCGTCCTGCACATCCGCAGGAAAGCTCTTCGCGTAAACGCCGGCGCGATGCGCGTCGCGGATTTCCAGCCCCACCAGCGTGGTCGAAAACTTTGCGTCGCTAGCTCCGGAAATACTCCTCACCCGCGCCACCACCGTATATCTCTGCCCCCCAATCGTAAATCCGCCCAGAACCTCCGAAGCCTCAGTAGTCCGCGGCCCCGCAGCCGCAGCCTGCGTCGCAGGCGGCGCACTCTTCGGCGCCT
>CAVPPO010000009.1:0-203323 GCA_963707165.1 uncultured Acidobacteriota bacterium
CAGCGCGACGCGTGACGCCAGGAATGTTAAAATTCACGCGAAATGGCGAATCCAGGCAAACCCGACCCCGCCGCGTGCAAACACGCCCGCACGCAAGTGATCGCCGAAGACGCCGACGCAAAATACGTCGAGTGCCTCGATTGCGGCGCGATCCTAGAAGCCGGCGAACTGAAAGAAACGACCGGGTTCAACGAATCCCTCTCCGACGCGTGAAGCTCCCGTAGCGCCGGCTGCCAGCCGGCGCTACGAACCTAATCCGGCGACGCTCGCGAGAAATATTTGGCTTATCGAATGGCGAGCTTTTCGATCAGGCGGGTTACATCGTTGGCCGAAACATCGTACAGCGAATGCTCGTCTTCCTGCTCCAGCCGCTCGCTCAGATATTTCGCGGCCACATAGCTGGCTTCGCGGTCGCTCAAATCGCGGCCGCATGCCTCGCGGAATTTGACGAAAGCAGTATGCGCAAGCCCCAGCACAACCGGCTTTCCATCCACGAAAAATTTACAATCAATGGTATCGCTGTGACGCGTGGCGACGCCGTTCCAGCAATGCGAAAATCGGCAGCGATAAGCGTAGTCAGTGACCTTCGATCGCACGTCGAAAGCCCCGATGAAATCGCTCATCGCTCCAAGATTCGGAATGCCATTCGGAATCTTGGTCTCAGTAGTGGTCATGAGAAACGCGATCGCCTGCTTAGCGATTGCAGTCGGTGCACTTGCTTGGATTTTACGCTGAGATCCTGCGGCGAACCTATCCGGTTCGCCTCAGGATGACAGCCGTTACTTCCGGCGGTCTCTGGAAGCGCCGCGCGATTACTTGCCGACGTTGGCTTCGACGGGCTGCGATTGCCGGTAGCTCTGCACCGCGGCGCCCACTCCGGCACCCGACGGAACGCGGAAGCCCTGGTCGAGCAGCACCTTCTCGAGCGCAGCCAGGAAGAGCAGCACGTTCTGCCTCTGGCTCGAATAACCCATCAGTCCAACGCGCCAGATCTTCCCCTTCACCGGGCCAAGTCCGCCGGCGATTTCGATACTGAATTCGTCCAGCAACTGCCCGCGGACCTTCTTATCTTCAAGTCCTTCCGGAATGCGAACGCCGGTAACCGTAGGCAATCGATCCGCCGGATTCTTCACGAACACTTCGAGCCCCATGGCCTCCACGCCCGCGATGAGCGCGTGCTGATTGTGCAAGTGCCTCTCCCAGCGCGCCTCCAGCCCTTCCTCGAGAACGCAGCGCAGCGCTTCGCGCAACGCGTAGATCAAAGGAATCGGCGGCGTGTGATGGTAGAGCCGCTCCTTGCCCCAATAATTCATGGCCGACTCGAGATCGAAATACCAGCTCTGCACCTTTGTCTTGCGCCCGCGAATTATTTCTTCCGCCTTATCGTTCACGGTCATTGGCGACAAGCCCGGCGGCGCGCTGATGGCCTTCTGCGATCCGCTGAAGCAAATATCGATGCGCTCGCGATCGATGGCCAAAGGCACGCCGGCCAGCGTCGCGACTGCGTCCACCACCAGCAACGCGCCAAACTCATCGGCAACCTTGCGGTAGTCCGCGAGGTGCTGCAGCACGCCTGTGGATGTTTCACCGTGCGTCAGTCCGATCAGTTTCAACTTCTTGCCCTTCGCTGCCCGGCGCACATCTTCAGGATCGACGGGGTGGCCGTAAGCACCTTCGACGCGGATCACGTTGGCAGGCGTGCGCTCGGCAATCACCGCCATACGCTCGGAGAAAACGCCGTTCACGCAAACGATGCAGTCGTCGCCGGCCTCGAGCGGATTCAAAACCGCCGATTCGATTCCGCCCGAGCCCGACGCGGAGAGCGGAAAAGTGACGCGATTATCAGTCTGAAAGACGCGGCGCAGCAAAATCTGGATGTCGCCGATCATGTCCATAAACCACGGATCGAGATGCCCCACCATCGGCGTGGCCATGGCGCGATAGACGCGCGGATCTATGCACGAAGGCCCGGGCGTGAGCATTATTCTTACGGGAGGATGCAATTCACCGATCGGTTCGTCTCTCATGGCACAAACCTCATGTGCGCGCCGGAGATTTCAACGGCCGGGTCGATGCAGACTGGAATCTGCGGCGGCAGCAGGATAGTGGAATCCGAGGCCCGGTCTACGGCTCTAGTCTCTCGAATCGCGGAGCGCCGGTCAACTGCCAAGCCGGTTGGAAACAGAGACAAATTGTCTTAGGTAGCGGCGCGGAAAATAATTAGTCGCGAGTGCGGCCGCGCTCTTCATCTTCGACGAAGAGGACGCCGATGCCGGTCTTGTATTTTTCAGGCGCGGCTTCGCTATAAACCACCGTGCCGCGGAGAGACAGCAGACTGGGATGATTGTCGGCGGCGTTGGCTTCGATCACCAGCCGCAATTCGGATTGCAGCGGAGGCCGATTGGTCAAAGACAAATAAGCGCCGTACAGAGTGATGTCGCGCACCACGGCCTTTTCTTCGAAGACTTTGCCATCCTCGCCGATGCCCGCCACGGTCGCAGCGAAACGCAAGCGGCGGCGCGGCCCGACGCGCGATTCGCGCATGGTCACGTCCACGCCTTTTTCGTTGAGCGAGACCGCCATGCCTTCCATCGCGGCCCAGGTGGGCGCGAATTCCTGCCGTGCGGCAAATAGAAATCCGTCCACGGTCTTATCGTTCGAGTCCGGATCGTGGTGGAAGAGAAAGAGATTGCTCGCTTTCACTTGCCGCGCGAGTTTGACGCATTCGAGCCAGCTCGAATGGCCCCAGCCCTTGCGCGTCGTGGCGAGTTGCTCCGGCGAACACTGCGCGTCGCAGATCAGAACATCGGCGCCGGCGGCCAATTGCCGCAAATTCTCATCGAATTCCGGCACGCCCGGCTCATTATCCGTGGCGAAAACCACCGAGCCTCCGGGCGTATCGAGCCGGTAGCCCAGGCACCCCTGCGGATGATTCAGCCAGCGCGTGGTTACCCGCGTTCCATGAATTTCGAATTGCTCGCCGCCGCCGACTTCGCGGAATTCGCGGCCGGCAGTGAGCATGCTCAAGTCCACGGGAAAATAAGGGCTGGCCATCTGCGCTTCCAAGACCTTGCGCAGGCTATCGGGCCCAAGATATTTCGATTCGAAACTGTAAAAATGAAAGCGGTTCTGCTGCTGAAAGAACGGATGAAAGAACGGAATCCCCTGAATGTGGTCCCAGTGATAATGCGTCACCAGGATGTGCGCCTCAATCGGCCGGTGCCCCGCATCCTCTTCCCAGCGATTGCCGAGCAGCCGCATTCCCGTGCCGCAGTCGAGAATGAATCGCGTGCCGTCGCCGGTGACGACTTCGACGCACGCGGTGTTCCCGCCGTAGCGCCACGTGCCGCGGTCGGGCGTCGGCGTCGAGCCGCGCACTCCCCAAAATGTCACTTTCGTCTGAGCGTTAGGCATTTCCGGACGATCGACCAATGCGGGATGCGCGCTAAGTCCCGCCTTCCCCCCAGTTTCGCGCGCGCGATTCTGACCCAACTGCATGGTAGAAGCCAGCCAAGTCTTAAGTCAATCCGCATTCACAGCAGCCGTGCGTGCCGCGCAAACTTCGCGATCTTCCGTCCCGCGCAAGCGGGACGCAGGGTGCCCCATGCGCCGCAGTTGCGCGTGGGGTTCTTCACGACCGATCTAGTCACGTGTGCACCGGCAATCGTAGTCAACCCGCTCCGTCTATGGTTACAATCAACCCATGCACGTGCACGCGCACGACGGAGTGCATGATCATCACGGGCACTCGCACGCCCATGCCCACGAAGCATTTTCCTCCTCCCGGATGACCATGTTTCTCGGCGCATCCGTTGCCGCAACGCTTCTCCTCGTTGTCGCGGAATTTGCCGCCGGCTATTTCGGCCACTCGATCTCACTCCTCAGCGATGCGGTCCACAACCTCACCGACGTCCCGGCGATGTTCATCTCCTGGCTCGCCGGCCGTTGGGCGCTGCGGCCTCCCACGAAAGAGCACACCTACGGCTTCCATCGCGCGGGAATTTTGGCCGCGTTCACGAATTCGCTGCTACTCGCCGGCGTCGCGGTCATAATTCTCTTCGAAGCCATCGAGCGGCTGAGAAACCCGGTGGCGGTTCACACGGGGCTGATGCTGGGCGTCGCGCTGCTGGCGCTGCTCGTGAATGGCGGGATCACTCTGGCGCTCGTCTCCGGCCGGCGCGATTTGAACGTGCGCAGCATTCTGCTGCACTCCTTCGGCGACGCGCTATCCAATGTCGCGATCATCGCCGGAGCGCTGGCAATGCGCTGGACCGGCGCGCATTGGGTGGATCCCGCGATCGGCATTGCCATCGGCGGAATGGTGCTCTGGTCCGGCTGGGGAATTCTGCGCGAGAGCAGCCACATCCTGCTCGAAGGCCTGCCGCGGCAAATGCGCCTCGAAGATGTGGCGCACACCATTCTCGGCGTCGCCGGCGTCCAGGAAGTTCACGACATTCACATCTGGACCATCGGCACGGATCTGAACGCGCTTTCCTGCCACATCCAAATCCCAGATATGCACATGGAGCAAAGCTCGAAAATCCTAGAGGAAATCCGCAAGAGCCTGGCCCGCGACTTCCGCATCAGCCACACGACTGTTCAATTCGAGCGCGCCGGCCTGCCTCCCGCATCGCAGCTCTACATGCCAGAACCACCAGAAGCAAAGCAGAGGAATTAAGAGGGGTATGTAGCGCCGGCCTTTCAGGCCGGCATCTTCGCACACCGACAACCAAGCAAAAGGCCGCCGCGACAACTAAATCGAAAGCTTTAACGGCGTGCCGCGCGCTTCATTCACCTTCGAAGTAGCGTCACTATCAATGCTCGACACGCTCATCGTCCGGCGATTCCCTTCCTTGGTCACATAGACGAGCTGGTCGCCCTGCCGCGTAAACGCAACAGCTGAAACCATCGCGCCGTTCTTCAGCACCAGGAGAAAATCGGAAGCGTCCGGCAACGGAGCGGGCGCAGCCTCTTGCTCAGCGCGAGGCGCGGCCTGGCCGTTAGCCTGCCCAGCCGGAGCTGTCGCGGGCGGCTGCACGATAATGATCTGAGGCGCGGGCTGCGGCTGCGCTTCCGGAGCCTCATAGCTCACTGGCGCTTCTCCGCCGTAGCCCCCCAGGAAGAACGCCGGCTCTCCCACTCCACGATTGAGCCGCTCGGCGAGCGCCAACTCCGCCTGCGTCGCCGGATCGATCAGCGCCTTCTCAGCGAGGTTGCCGCTGATGGCCGCAAGATGCTCGAAGTCGAACCCCAGTCCCGGAACTTGTCCGGTGAAATCTTGAAAGGAATCCGGATTCACGACGACAACATTGGGATTGGAATTCGCCGAGGTGGTCGTGCTCCCGTTTGTACCGTTGCTACGCGGAGTGCCGCTGCCGCGCACGCTGACGGGCGCAGTCGGCGAAACATGATGCGGATGCGCCGGCATCGTTCCCGTCGTCACATGAGAAACTCTGGCCGGTGGCGCGGCGGCCGGCGCTGCAGTTCCTGTTGCTACTCCCCCGCGCTGCGCCCCTGCCGTCAAAGGCAGAGTCAGAGCTATTGCCGCTAAAAGCCCAAATCGCGTGATCTTACTCATGGCCGTTTGCCTCTATCTATGTGACGCCATTCCCTACCCAGCGGTTGCAGCCGATTCTACTCCTCTCCGCGCCAAAGAGATGCACAAAATCCGGGCACCGATCACCGCCATTTGGTGTCCATTCAACAGGAGAAGATTGCATTTCTCAAGATTGGAGCCGCCCGTCTGCCCCGGCCTTGCTCGGCTCCCAGACACACGGCGCTTGCTTTGCCGTTTGTCCTGAATATGCTATAAACATCGCGCTGCAAGGCAGCCGGGATGGAACCCTCGAATTCAGCTTCGAACGCGTGTGAAGACGCCTCCGGGGGTTCGGCTGCGAAACGGGCTGATGAACCGTCCGAGTTTTGCCCGCGCTGCTCGTCCAGGCTAGCGGCGCGCAGCTGCAAAATGATCTGCGCGGCTTGCGGCTACTACATGTCTTGTTCAGACTTCTACTGAATCTGAACATCGGAATCTTAGAAACGGCGATTGTCAGGAGGCAAAACGTGGCACTGCGAATAACGGATCACGATGTGAATGGCGTTACCGTGCTCGATATCGACGGCCGGATCGTTCTCGGCGAGGAGAGCAACGCTTTCCGCGAGCGGGTCAAGGCGCTGATGGCGGCGGGAAAGAAAAAGATCGTGCTGAATCTGGCGAACGTCACCTACATCGACAGCGCCGGGCTCGGAACGTTGGTCGCCACGTTCCATAGCGCGCGCTCGCAAGGCGCCACGCTCAAGCTCGCCAACCTCGGCTCGAAATTCAAGGAAGTTCTGCAAGTCACGAAGCTGATGACCGTCTTCGACGTCTTCGACAGCGATTCCGCCGCCGTCGCCAGCTTCAGCGCCTCCGCGTAAAAAATTAACCGCGCGGGCGTCCGCCAAAGCGGACGCCCCGTGCGGCCTTATTTCGCCTGCCTGAACGATGTCGCGCGTTCTTCGACTAGCTATATCGCCACGCTCACCCTCTACAGATTTTCATCCAACTTAAAAATCACCAAGCCGCTTAGAAGCTTTGGATAAAAATCCGTCGATTTCTGCGGCATCACATCGCCGCCCAACGCAATCTGAACCACTTCCTGCACATGCACCGCATTGAGCAGACACGCCAGTTGCGCCTCGCCTCGATCCACCGCGGCAATCGCCTCGTTCATGTCCCGCTGATACGTAATGTGCTGCTCTGCTACCACCGCTTCCGCCGTAATCTTCAGGCACTTCTCGATCAGCAGTTTGTGCAGCAGCACAACATCCAATTTTCGCTGCGCCTCCGAAACATCCGGCAGCATCTGCGCCAGATCCAGTCCTCGGCGCAAAACGAATAAGTAAAATGCCCCGCCGCCGGCATAAACACCGATCGCGTGCCGCTGACGTTGCCGCTCCAATTCATGCGTGAATTCCGCGAAGCTCGCCTTTCTCTCCTCGTCGGAAGAAAACGGAGACGCGTACCAATCAAAGTACTTCGCCGCCTGCGATCGAAATCTCGCGAAATCAAAATCCGCCACGTTGCGGATCACGCGATGCGTCGGCAGGATCGTCAATCCGCTGCCGTGCGTGTTGAAAAGCGCCATCATCGCGAATTCGTAAGGTGCATCGGGATTTTTCGCCGCATCACGCGCCCGGCATTCGTCGCGATACGCCAGTGCGGTCTCGTAACGGTGATGGCCATCCGCAATTACCAGCTTCTGCTTGGTCATCGCGCGTTCGATCCGCTCGATCGATCGCGCATCGGTGATCGTCCAAAGACGGTGCGTCACCTCATACTCATCCTTTAATTCCACTGCCGGATTCGTATGCCCAATCGCGTCCAGCATCGCGTCGATCCGTTTTGACGCGTCGTCGTAGAGCATGAAGAGCAGCCCCGTCTGCACACGCGTTTGCCGCAGCAATTCGAGACGATCGGCCTTCGGCGCGGCCAGCGTGCGCTCGTGCCGGAACACCACCCCGGCTTCGTAATCCTCCACGCGCCCAAGGCCGATGAATCCCCGCCGCGTGTGCCGCCCATGAGTCCCCGGAACCGTGTAGTCCTGCTCGTACGCATAAATCGCAGGCGACGCATCCCGCGCCAAAATTCCCGCCGCGATCCACTCCTGCAACTTCGCCGCCGCCCGCGTGTAAACATTGTTCTCGGCAGAATCTTCCGCCAGCGCGCGCCCCTTCTCCACCGGGATCAAGTTGTAAGGGCTGGCCGCGTAGTAGCGTTCCTGCATCGAGGGCGTGATCTTGTCGTAAGGCTGCGTCAGCACATCCGCAGCCGCAACGCGCTCCAGGTTGTAGCGATAAGCCCGAAATGCCCGGATTTCCGCCATGAACTCCTCAGAACCAGTGCGAGAGAATCGAAACGAAAAAAGATTCTAGCAGCGCGAATTGAACCTATAAAATGGAATCGCAAATGGATCGGACCTGCAACCAGTGACCAGCGCATCCCGAAAATTCAACGAAGTCAATGTGCTGATCTTCGATCTCGACGGCACGCTGATCGATTCGAAGCTCGATCTCGCGCTGGCAGTGAACGCCATGCTCAAGCACAACGGCCGCCCGCCTGAAACTCACGAAGCGATCTACGGTCTCGTCGGCAATGGCGCCCCGACGCTCGTCCGCCGCGCGCTCGGCGACGCCGCCAGCGATGCCGAAGTCGAATCCGCTCTGGCCTATTTCCTCAGCTACTATCGCGAACACATGCTCGACAACACCGTTCTCTATCCGGGCGTGCTCGAGTGTTTGCGAGACGTTGAGAAATATTCTCTGGCCGTGCTGACCAACAAGCCGGTGCGCTTCAGCGTAGCCATTATCGAAGGCCTCGGCATCTCGCGTTACTTCCGCTACGTCTATGGCGGCAACAGCTTCGAGAAGAAAAAGCCGGATCCCATCGGCGTCGAAACGCTGCTGCGGGATTTCAAAGCAGCGCCGAAGCAGGCGATGATCATCGGCGATTCAGAAGTGGACGTGCAAACCGCGCGCAATGCGGGCACGTGGGCGTGCGGCGTTACTTACGGACTTGGCAGCGATCGCTTGCCGCAATGCGCCCCAGATCTGCTGCTAGATAGCCTTACCGAATTACCGCCGATTCTGAACGGAGGGCGACTGCACGCGCCGCCCGGAATGCATCACTTCTTCGCGTAATTCTGCTTGTACCAATCCCAGGTGCGGCGCATGCCTTGTTCGAAATCTACGCTGGGCTTGTAGCCGAGAATTTTCCCGGCCTGCTGGATATCGGCCTGAGAATGGAGAATGTCTCCAGTCCGTGGCGGATCGTACTTGGCCTTCGCCGATTTCCCTGAAATTTTCTCGAGCAGCTTCAGGACTTGATTCAGCGTGATGCGCGCGCCCGTCCCGCCATTAAAAACTTTCCCGGAAGCGCCGTGTGCCTCGCAAGCTTTCAAAGTCAGGTCCACAACATTATCCACATAAGTGAAATCGCGCGACTGCTCGCCATCGCCAAACACCACCGGCTGCGCTCCATCCAGCAGAGCGAAAATAAATCGCGAAAGCACACCGGAATATTGCGAGGTCGGATCCTGCCGCGGGCCAAACACATTGAAATACCGCAGCGAAACATTTTCAAGCCCGTACACGCGCCCGAAAACCTGCCCATAAATCTCGCCTACAAATTTCGTCACGCCATAAGGCGAAATCGGCTCGGGACTCATGGTCTCGACCTTCGGCAAGGTCGGCGTTTCGCCATAAGCCGACGAAGACGCCGCAAACACCACGCGCTTGGCCTTGGCGTCCCGCGCAGCAACCAAAACATTCAGCGTGCCATCGATATTCACGCGGTTCGTTTCGATGGGATCGACCACCGAGCGCGGCACCGAAGTTCGCGCCGCGAGATGGATCACGTAATCCACGCCGCGCGCCGCCGCGTGCACATCGGCAAGCTCGGTGATGCTGCCGCGGCGAAACTCGATCTTGCCCGCGGCGCTGCGGAGGTTTTCTTCTTTGCCCGAAGAAAGATCGTCGAGCACCACCACGCCGTGCCCCCGGCGCACCAATTCGTCCACAATATTCGAGCCGATAAATCCGGCGCCGCCCGTCACCAGGTAGCGCATGGCGTCACCATCCATGAAGCGGAGATTCGCGACCAGTTTCGCGGCGTGCTGCGAGGATTCCAGAAGCTCTGGCCCGCGCCGTACAATTCGAGTACGCTCGAATATAGCCCGTCCGTAAAGGAGCGGGCAACATGCTCCAAGCAAGCGATTTCAATTCCGTCAACGCGCATTCGATGCAGCGCGACAGCGCCCGGTCTGCACCGGCCCACTACATTCCATGAGTTCGCGCCGGTTCCCGTATCTCGTCATCTTGATTCCTCTCGCGTTCGCCGCGCTTCTGCTGCTTGCGCGCCCGCATCGCCATGCCATCGCGAAGCCGGCGGGTTCGGCCGCGGCTGCAAAGCCAGCGGCCGCCGCTGAACCGCCGCCATCCGAAACCGACCAAAAAACAAAGAAAGCCCCGAAGGAACCGGCGAAAGAAGCCTCCAAAGCCGCCCCCGTTCCCTTCACGACCGGCGAAATCCTCGACTACGGCGTCTCCTGGGCCGCCTTCGCCACCGCCGCCACAATCCGCCTCAGCGTCATCGAGCGACGCAATCTCTACGGCTGGGATTCCTGGCACCTGCGCGCCACAGGCAGCACTGAAAACCCAGTCCGCCGAATCTTCGAAATCGACGATGAATTCGATTCCTACGCCGACGCCGCCAATCTAGCCAGCCATCAATACGAGATGTACCTCAACGAAATGGGCAAAACCGAAAAGAACATGATGGAACTCACGCCGCAAGGTACGGTCGCGCGCGGCGGCATCGCCTCGGTAATCGTTCCGCCCGGCACGCGCGATCCCATCGCCCTGCTCGAGTCCCTGCGCGCCTGGGACTGGGAGCATTCGCCCGAAATGCGCACGCCCGTCTTCGACGGCCACAATCTCTATGACGTTCACGCCAATCGCGAAGCCGCCGACGAGCAAATCGTAGTTCCCGCCGGCAATTTCCGCGCCACGAAAATCGCCATCCACATCTACTCCGGCGCCACCGAAATGCAGCAAACCCGCTTCACTCTCTGGCTGGCCCACAACGCCGCGCGAACCCCGGCAGCCATGGAAGCCGAGCTGCCCTTCGGCACCTTCCGCCTGGAATTAGCGCAAATCACCCCCGGCAAGGAAGAAAAATAGGGCTGAATGGCGTTGAGAGGGAGCTACGAATGGCCCTAAAAAGGGTGCCATTTTGTCTCGGTTAGAAATTACCTCCGTGCTTTATTTTCAACAGGTTGCGGCGATTTCTATTCGTTTTCGTGTATCGATTAGAATTCCGAGGATTAGGGTTTTTGCTGCGGCATTTTCCTGGTTGTGCGTCGACCGGGCTCATTGGCAATTTCCCACCGAAAGCTAGCAGAAAATTACGGCCGCACCTATACGACGAGGCGCAGAACCACGGACGAAAAACATTCGAAGAATCAAGAATTCTTGGCCTCTGGGAATTTGGTGCGATGTGTCGAGGTCAAACCCGCAGCCCTACGTTTCCGGCACAACCCAATCTTCCGGGGGAAAATCAACCTGCCAGAAACCCGCCGCAGCCTTCAGAAACTCAATTCCCACCTGCGCCTTCCCGCCCTGCGGATTCCCCACGTACACGGTGCGGCATTCCAGGCTCTGGCGCGTCAATCTATGCGTCAGCGTCAACGCCTGCCCCGCCCGCAAAGGAGAATTCAGCGCCAGCAGCGCACCATGCGCATTCACCACCAGCGTGCGCGCCTCTTCCTCGAATGTTTTGCCGTCGGCCAAAGTGCCCTTCACCATCACCGGCACGCTCAAAAGCACGCGCGCGCTGCGCCGTTTCTTCTGCTCGGCGACAAGGCTACCCGTCTGTGTGTGCTGCGCCATTGTCTAATGATAGGGGGTATTCAGAGCTTTTATGCCGCGATATCTGGTACAGCAAACGCGTTTCAGTAAACAGCCGGCCGCATCCGGGACTCGTCCGGCAGAGATCGCGATGCCGTCACGCGCCAGCGGGACCGCAGGGTGCCCCATGCGCCGTACTTGCGCGTGGGGATTTTGGCGCCCCTCGGACTCGTTCTCAACCAATCTTCAAAGCCGCTGCCGTACCGCTCAGCAAAGCACAATCTTCTCGCGGCCCTTCGTCACCCGCCGCGTCGCATTCCGCGAATCCACCACCAGCTTCGCGGCCTCCACAATTGCGTTGTAATCGTACGAAGTATGGTCCGTGGCGATCAGCACGCAATCATAGGAAGCCAGCGCCCCGGGCGTCAGCTCCACCGAGCGCATCTGCGAAAAATCGTAATGGCGCATCTTGTGCAGCGCCGGAAAGTAAGGATCGTTGTAGTCAAGCTTCGCCCCGCGCGCCGTCAGCAACTCGAGCAGCTTCAGCGAAGGCGATTCGCGCAAATCGTCCACATCCTTCTTATACGCGACGCCCAGCAGTAAAATCTTCGAACCCTTCAAGCTCTTCTGCCGCTCGTTCAACGCATCCGCCACCGAGCTGACCACGTGATACGGCATGGAAGTGTTGATCTCGCCGGCCAATTCGATAAAGCGTGTGGCAAAATCGAATTCGCGCGCCTTCCACGACAAATAGTAAGGGTCCACAGGAATGCAATGACCGCCCAATCCCGGTCCGGGATAAAACGGCATGAATCCGAAAGGCTTCGTCGCCGCGCTGTCGATCACTTCCCAGATATCGATATCCATGCGCAGCCCGAGCAGCTTCAATTCGTTCACCAGCGCGATATTCACGCACCGGAAAATATTTTCGAGCAGCTTTACCATCTCCGCCGCCCGCGTCGAGCTCACCGGCACCACGCGCGACACAATCTGCGCGTAAAGATTCGCCGCCGCCCGCGCGCTCGGCGGATTCGTTCCGCCCACAACTTTCGGAATCTGCGCCAGGCCGAATTGCTTGTTTCCGGGATCCTCGCGCTCCGGTGAAAACGCCAGATAGTAATCCGTCGCGACGTTTTCCGATCCCGCAGCCCGCGTGATCGGGCACCTTAGCCCGCCGCGCTCCAGAATCGGCAGTACCAGTTCTTCCGTGGTACCCGGATAAGTCGTGCTCTCGAGCACAATCAATTGTCCGCGCTGCAAATTCGGCGCGATCGAGAGCGCCGTCTGCTCCACGTAGCTCAAATCCGGCTCGCGGCGCTCATCGAGCGGCGTAGGCACGCAGATCAGCACCGCATCCATCTCGCGCAGCTTCGTGAAATCGGTGGTCGCGCCGAATCGCCCGCCCTTCACGTGCTCGGCAATTTTGGCCGCAGGAATGTGCTGGATGTAGCTCTGCCCCGCGTTCAGCTTCTCCACTTTCCCGGGATCGGTATCGAATCCCGTCACGCGCTGCCCCGTCTCCGCAAATCGCAACGCCAGCGGCAATCCCACATACCCGCACCCGATAATCCCGATGCGAATGTCTTTCCCAGCAAAAAATTCCGGCTTCCGATCCGCGCCCATCCGCTCTACGCTCCTGACTTTCGCTGCGATTTCACTTCACGCGAGCAACCGTCCGACTATAGCAAGTTTTCCGCGCGCACATCGTTCCCCGTCCAGCGCGCGTGCAGCAAACGCCAACTCCGGGCGTCGGTAGCGCCGGCGTCCCTGCCGGCGATCCGGCGACCGCGAGCCGGCCATAAGCAATCATCACGCGCGGACGCACGCAGTCGAAACCGCGTGGGACTTATTGTAACGGGCGGTCCGCGCAACGTTGCGAACGCGCTGATCGACTTTGGTGTTTGTAAGATGCCGGTAGGCACGCCGGCGCTACCAACAGCGAGCCTCCTCTTGTATTCTCCTGCGCATGGACGTTGAGTGGATCCGCGCGCTCTGCCTTTCGCTGCCCGGCGCTACCGAGCAAATCCTCTGGGAGCACGATCTGGTCTTCAAAGTAGGCGGCAAAATGTTCGCCGCCGCGCCGCTCGAGCCGGCCGCAATCTGCCTCTCCTTCAAATGCAGCGATGAAGACTTCATCGAGCTCATCGAACGCCCCGGCATCATTCCCAGCCCCTTACGCCGCGCGCGCCCACTGGGTTGCGCTCGAATCCGAATCCGCGCTACGCCGCCCGGAGCTCGAGCAGCTCCTACGCCAAGCCCACTCACTAATCGTCGCGAAACTCCCGAAAAAACTTCAAGCCGAAATCCTCGCCGCAAAGTCCCGCGCAAAGAAGCCCCGCAATCGCAAACGCTAAATCGCCGCAGCTTGGTACCGCTGGCGTCCCTGTTTACCCCGAGCCGCGAGGGGCCGGCATCCGGCGACCGCGAACTTCGCCATGAGCAACAATCACGCGCGGACTAGTCAGCTCACGATCGAATCACCTCCGCCGACGGCGCCGCTCAAACCCCGCTCCTCCCCCGAGAAACGTGAAATCCCCATCCTCAATGTTATATCCTGCTCTACGGGGGCCCGTAGCTCAGCTGGTCAGAGCGATGGACTCATAATCCGTTGGTCCCAGGTTCGAATCCTGGCGGGCCCACCATTTTTTTCCATTGACTTGCCTTTGCAGGGTGTGTTTTCGCTCGCAGGACTGTGCCCAATTCGTGCCCTGTTTCCCCGAAGCTCTGTGCCTCTGCTTGTTCTCCGAGGCTGTGAATCGCTGCTTGCTCTGGCTGAGATCGACTGTCTCTCTAAAGTCGAGTATTTGACGGCTAACGCGTCTTGCGAGCGCCCTGATCATCTGCTCGCTCGCGATTGGATTTGCGGCCAATCGCGAAATAAACGTTCGTCGCAAGTCGTGTGGCCTGCAAGACGTGCCTGCGGCCTTGCAAGCGATTCCTCATGCCTTGCGCCGTGTTCGTCGGCCTCTCCAAGACCCTCCAACAGAGCTTAGGTCGTCTCCTTTCCAAGCCTCGGGCCAGTCGGCCCGCAATCGAAGCGCCACGTCCAACGCCAGGAACCGCCATGACCGTTGGGACACAAAAGTACCTGTACGGAACGTTGGCCCTGAACCGGTCCGGCGGACAGTGACCCCCATAAATCCACACTCGTAGCCTAGTTCCAGTACGTAGACATCCGTCAGCGCAAATCTCCTGACGGCGCAGCGACAGGCTTCTGAGCAGATATTTACCGGGGGAAGGCAATGCAATCAAAGAATGGAACGATCCTACAGCGGCGGTTGATGTCGTGGGGGCAAATCGCTCTGTTATTCGCCGCTACCCTGAATGCCGGATATATTGGGCTTACAAGTCCGAACGCGCAGGCAAAGACATTAACGGACTCGGCTCCCGTCGCGAGCGCGGTCTCGGCAACCAGCGCGACGATTACATGGGCCACAAATCTGCCGAGCACGTCCCAAGTTGTGTACGGCCGGACGACAGCTTACGGGGCGTCCTCGCCGGTCTTTCGCGTAAAGGTCACGAACCACAAGGTCACATTGACCAATCTCTCCGTGGGAGTCGTGTATCACTACCAATGCCGATCGCGAGCGGCAAATGGCAGCAGCATTGAGACACCGGACGCGACGTTTACCACCGGCGCCGGCACCGTAGACACGACGCCGCCGACGGTTTCCATCACAGCGCCTGGGAATGGCGCGACGGTTTCGGGCGCGGTCACGGTCAGCGCGAACGCGACGGATAATGTCGCGGTGGCAAGCGTTCAATTTGAAGTGGATGGAGCTAATGTTGGTTCCCCGGTCACTTCGGCGCCCTACAGCTATTCATGGAACACGGCATCCTCGGCAAATGGGAGTCACACGCTTTCGGCGGTCGCTGTAGATACATCTGGAAACGCGGCGACGAGCGCCGTTGTAACCGTCACGGTAAACAATACGAGCGCGACACCTCCGACGGTCTCCATTACTTCGCCGGCGAATAATGCAACGGTGAGCGGGACGCTGACGGTGAATGCGACGGCCTCAGCTAGCGCGGGAATCGCCAGCGTGCAGTTGCAGATCGATGGCGCAAATGTGGGAGCAGCGGACACGGCTTCGCCTTACAGCTTCTCTTGGACCACCACGTCGGTCGCGAACGGCAGCCACACGCTGACCGCGGTAGCCAAGGATACGACAGGGAACTCCGCGACGAGCGCTGGCGTGAATGTAACTGTAAGCAACGCCCCGCCCGCGGTTTCCATATCTTCGCCAGCGAGCGGTGCGACTGTGACGGGTACGATCACCGTCAGCGCAAGCGCTTCGAGCAGCATTGGCATGGCTTCCGTACAACTCCAGGTTGATGGCAGTAGTGTGGGTTCGGCAGACACAAGTTCCCCGTACAGCTTCTCGTTGAACACCGCGAACTATACAAATGGAAGTCACGCGCTGGCTGCGGTTGCAAAAGATACCGCGGGCAACAGCGCAACCAGCACCGCCGTAAATGTAACCGTCAGCAACCAGTCGACCTCGTCGGGGACGCTCGGCTGGACCGACATTACCAACCAGCAGTTAAGCGGCAACTGTCCGCCGAACAACTATGGCAGCTACGGTTATAACTTCGCTTCCAATTGCAATGGCGTTGTTGATGCCTGGTCGGGTGGAATTGCCGATACAACCAGGAACCGGCTGTGGTTCTGGGGTGGCGGGCATACGGACTACGCCGGAAACGAGATCTATTATTACGATCTGAATTCGCAAACAGTCGTGCGCGCCGATAATCCTTCCGACCCCACTCCAACTTGCACCCCGGGCTATTCCGACGGTACGCCCAGTTCCTCGCATACCTACGGAGGTCTTACTTACATTCCTGGCGCTGATGTGCTGTTTTTCTTCGGCGGTGGCGGCTACTGCCCTTCGGGATTCTCTGCAGACGACACCTGGACATTAAGTCTTGCCAACGTCGGGGTAGGAGCGCAAAAGGGCTGGCAAAATATGGACGCCACGCTAGGGAACGGCGGTGTTCATCCATGCAACGACTATTACAACAGTCAGGCCGCCTACGATCCGAACACACAGCTTGTATTTGTGAACGATACTTGCCAAGGACTGTGGACTTATAACTACGCTACAAACTCCTACACTTTCCTGGCTAGTGCACCAGACAATATGTCCCTGTATGAAGACATAGTGATCGATCCAAGCCGAAAGCTCCTCTTAAGATTCGGGGGAGGAACTGCGGAGAAAATCAGCATTGCGCCAGGCAGCACGTATGCCGTGACGAAGCTGACTGGATCGGGTTGTTCGGCTCTGATGAATGCGAACAATCCGGGCTTGGCGTTCGATACGGAAACCAATCTGATTACCGGCTGGCCGAACTTTGGGTCGGTGATTTACAGTTACGACCCGGACTCAGACAGTTGTAGCACCTCGACCTACACGGCAAACGCTCCCGCTAACTCCTCACAGTCTGGATCGGCAAACACCAGTAACGGAACGTTCGGCAGATTCCAATATTTCCCTGCATTGGGAGTCTATGCCCTGATCAACGAGTGGAACATTGACGTTCATACCTTGAGGCTCACAAGCACAGGCGGCACCGGGACCCCGGGGAGCACCGGGGGCACCGGCAGCCAGGGCAGCGTGACAATCTCAAATGTGGCAGCGACAAACATCACCTCCAATTCGGCAACCGTTACCTGGACCACCAGCCCATCGGGCACGTCGCAGGTGATGTACGGCACGACCTCGAGCATGGGGTCATCTACGACGGAAAACACATCCCTTTTAACCAGTCATTCCCAAACGATCTCCGGGCTGACTCCGAATACGCTGTACTACTACGGCGTGCAGTCGGTGGACTCTAGCGGGACCTCGGCCCTTGGCACCGGCTATTCGTTCGGCACGGCGAATACGTCAGCGCCTGCTACGCCGCCTACGGTGTCCATGACGGCGCCGGCAAGCGGTGCGTCGCTTTCCGGAGCGGTGACAGTCTCGGCCGCCGCAACACCAGGCAGCAATGCAATTGCGAGCGTGCAATTCTTGCTTGACGGAGTCGGTTTAGGTTCAGCGGTTACAGCATCTCCCTACAGCCTGCCGTGGAACACGACCACGGCCAGCAACGGCACGCATTCTCTTTCCGCAACGGCTACAGACACTGCCGGTAACTCTGCAACCGCCGCCGCGGTGAGCGTCACCGTTTCCAATGCAGCGAATGCCACTTCGGACTTCGCCGCGCGCTGTGCCACGCCGGGCGTGATTCGTTGTATTAGTTTTGATACTGCAGCGACGATCACCGGAAATGCTGCACCGGGCATGCCGTTGATCATGCCGGGCACTACCACTCCGACGATCGATACCACGACATATGCCTCTGGTGGCGGGTCGCTTTTGTTCACCGTGCCGGCGGGCCCTACGGCATCGAATACATCGGGTTCTTACGATATCGATTTCTCGGATGATTTTTCTCAGCAGATCGATTCGCTGATCAATGGTGATCCGGCGTCTCTCACCACCGCTTGCGGTGGCAGCCCTTGCAAGAATGAAATCTGGATCCAGTGGCGGCAGCGCTTTGACCAGGGCATGCTGCAGCACTTTGCCAACTCAGAAGGCTGGAAACAGTTCATCGTCGGCGAAGGCGACACGGCCTCGACTCTGGCTTACTCATGCTCGGATCTCGAAACAGTGGTCGAGAATTCAAACCAGCTCGAAATCCCGCGCATGTACCACAGTTGCGGAGTGAAGCTCGACGAGTACGATCCTCTCACCGTAAACACCGGGAAAACGGACAGCAGCGGAAATGGAATCTTCTCGCCGCAGAACGCCGCGGGAGGCTACCTCAACTGCACCTACACCGCGGAAATCAATATCCCAACCATTCCGCCGTGCGTCCCGTACGTGGCCAACCAGTGGATGACGTTCCAGGTCCACATTCAAATTGGCACCTGGTATCCGGGCGGGGAGACCTCGAGCGGCGCGGCTCCGGGAACGTTTAAACACGACAGCACAATCCAGTTGTATGTCGCGCAGGAAGGTCAGCCGTCGCAGCTCGTAATCGATTTCCATCCGGGCGCGACGTCCGCCGCATGCGACGCTCAACAGACTGACATCCCGTCATGCCAGACCGGCTACGACTTAGTCAACCCAACGGCTTACGGACAAGCCGATGGCAACGGCAATACGATTCGTGAGAAGTTTGGGAAGATCTGGCTTCTCCCGTATCAAACGAATCTGAACTGTCCGAGCTGCACGGCAGGCCATACCTGGTACGACGAACTTATTATTGGGTACCAGCAGATAGCTGACCCGAAGTTCTGACGCAACGAGGCGGGTGCGCGAGCCGTCTGTGGTGGGCTTGGCGTTCAGGGTGCGCGTCGACAGCGGTACTGCGCAGGAATCGCCGGGAGTAGTATATCTCCGCGACCTCTTGCGAATTCTCGACGGGGCCCAATTGCGCGCCCGCCTTCCTTGATAACGCTTCACTGCGCGTCACTATTCGTTACTCATCACGTCGCGCGGGTTCCTCACATACCTACCTGGAATTGGGATCGCAGAACACGGTCTCGCACGCAGTCACTCATTGCTTGTCTTCGCCTCCGTCGGAACTCATAATCCGTTGGTACCAGGATCAAATCCTGGCGGGCCCTACGATTGTTCTTTGAGCTGGGAGACGAAAGAATGCCGAATGACGCGCATCAAAGAGCTGCAGAGTTCCACGATCTCGCCGCGCACGCTCACCGCGTCGCGGCCACGCACCACGGCAAAGGCGACCATCTGACCGGCCACGAATATTCCCGCCAAGCCATGGAACACTCCGCCAAGGCCTATGAACTCGCGCAGGAAGCCTATCGAAAATCAGAAAGCGCCGCGGGCAAGAAAAAGTAACGGCAGCGGTGTAGACTTCCGGCGCCAAAATCTGCGATAACTCCGCCATGACTTCGATCGCAAATCGACGCCAACAAGCAGCGGCGCTCGAAGGATTTTCCCGGGGAATCTTTAACTAGATCGTGGAGGATCCCATGGCTCTCAGCTTTGCGAAAGATATTCGGCCGCTATTTCGCGATGATCCCGACGTATCCGCAATGAAAGACTACGGCCTCGATCTTTCGTCCTACGCCGACGTGAAGAAAAGCGCGCAAGCCATCTATGGCACTCTCGCAGACGGCTCGATGCCCTGCGACGGAAAATGGCCCGCAGATCGCATCGCGCTCTTCAGACAATGGATGGACGAAGGGATGGCGCCGTAACTTCGCGCCGATCATTCCTCATCCGCCGCTTGAACTCTGCCCCGCACGCGATCGATCTCCATCCGAATTCTCGATTCAATTCACTGACTGTTCATCGTTCCTTCATCGCTTGTTCTCGCTCTCCGCGCTAAATAGCCGCAATAGTCCAGCGCACCAAGACGTCTAGCCGGGTGTACGAACGCACGCGCTCAACTGGCCAACCCAAGACAGAGGAGAATTTGCGATGAGTCTCGCCACTTCGCGGACAAAATCACGGGCGGGCACGCTCGCCGTCCTTATCCTTCTCGCCGCCGCCGTTATCATCGCGAGCCCCATCGCGTACGGCCAAACCGGCAAGGGCGCCATCGATGGCCGCGCTGCTGATTCCACCGGCGCGGCGCTGAAAGGCGCCAAAGTGACGCTTCAACCGGCGGACTTCTCTACACCGACCGATGACCGCGGCGAGTTCATCATTCAAAACCTTGCGGCAGGCGCGTATACGGTCACCATCTCCTATGTCGGCTTCGAAGCATTCACATCCACCGTAACGGTAGCAGCCGGTCAAACTGCACACATCGATGCCACCCTGAACGTCGCCACTAAGAACGAGCAGGTTATCGTCACCGCTGAGGCCGCGCGCGGCGATGCCGAGGCCGTAAATCGCGAGCGCACCTCCGACACAATCTCGCAAATCATCACCTCCGACGTCATCACCAGTCTCCCCAACGCCAACATCGCCGACGCCGTCGGCCGCCTCCCGGGCGTCTCGCTCGAGCGCGACGAGGGCGAGGGCAAATACATCCAGATTCGCGGCACCGAGCCCCGCCTCAACAACGTCACCCTCGACGGCATCAACGTCCCGTCTCCCGAAGCCGACGTCCGCCAGGTCAAGCTCGACACGATCCCCGCCGGTCTCGTCGAATCCATCGAGATCAACAAAACGCTTTCCGCCAACATGGATGGCGATGGCATCGGCGGCTCCGTGAATCTGGTCACCAAGACTGCCGGTGACCAACCCACCATCAGCCTCAATGGGCTCGGCGGCTACACCCCAATCATCGGCGGGCGTTACATGGATCAATTCGACGGCACCATCGGGAAGCGCTTCGGCGCCCAAAAGCGCTTCGGCGTACTCTTCGGCGGCAGCTACGATTTCAATGGCCGCGGCATTGACGACATCGAGCCCGGCATCGATTCAGGATTCGCCGCGCCCACCTACGACAGCATCGATCTGCGCGAGTATCGTTATGATCGGACGCGCTACGGTTTCGCCGGTAGCTCGGACTACAAACTCGGCGAAGGCTCAGGCCTCTATCTTCGCGGGCTCTATTCCGACTTCAAAGACTACGGCGACAAGTGGGTTTACACACTGAACAGTGGTGATGTCCCTGAGTTCGGAACTTCCAGTCGGCGGCCGGATTACGCGATCGCCAGCCTGACCCTCGGTGGCAAGCACCTCTTCTCTTCCTCCTGGTTTAGTTGGGAACTGGCGGCCTCGCGCTCACGCCAGCTCTACGCGGCTGGTAATCCCAGCGCCACTTTCGATCCCGATCCCCCGGTTCGCCCTTGTCAAATTTGACCGACTGCGTCTTCGATCCTGCCGCGACAACCGACAAGTACATCCCGCAGTTTATTCGCTGCACCGCAGCGGGCTCTCCCGTCTACGATCCGACGCAATACCAACTCACCGCTCTGGCAGTCACCTCTCAGGGACTCACCGCGCAATTGAATCTTCAGGCGGGCGCTTCCTACGGCAAGACCTACCACCTCGGCTCCGTGACGGGAATTCTCGAAGTTGGAGGCAAGGTCCGCAACGGCCACAAATTCCAGAACGCCTCCGAAGACGACTATGTGCCGAGTGGGACGTTCTTGGTCATCGCAATGAGCCAGTTCCCCAGAAGCTCCAACGAAAAACTACTACAACGGCAATAACCGTCATCGTCCGGTCACCAGACCAGCATCCAGACCGCTTCCTTCTTCAATGCCATCGTCATTTCGATGTGACCACAGCCATCTTGATACCACCAGCAATTTCGGACTCATCGAGCGCGTCTCGGCCGGCTATGTCATGAACACGTTTCAATTCAGCCGTTTTCGATTAATTCGGCGGTGCGCTTCGAGGGCACCCAGCTCGACATCAACGGCAATGTGGTCACCAACGATGTGAACGGCGATGGGTTTCCACAGCGCTATGACCGCGAACGAGTCTTACGTAAGCGTCCTGCCGAGCGTCTCGGTTCAATACGCAATCGGGAAGAACATCGACATCCGCGCCGTCTACGGCCGCCTCGCCAGCCCCTATCTATTCGACTGCCGTTCGTGCAGAATGGATTTCTCCAATAATCCTCCGGCCATAAACATCGGCAATCCCGATCTCAAGCCCGAGTACGCCAACAATTACGATGTGCTCTTCGAGCACTACCTCCTGCCTTTCGGCAAAATTACGGGCGGTTTCTTTTTCAAAGGCAGTCAACCAATTCGATCTACCAGTTCGTCTCGCTTCCTACGAACGGCGAATTCGCCGGCGATCAGGTTTTCCAGCTACGGAATGGCTCGAACGCAAATCTCTGGGGAATTGAGATCGCCTACTTGCAGCGAATGACTTTCCTTCCCGGCTTCCTCAGCGGCTTCGGAATCTCCGCGAATTACACTTGGACCGTTTCGCGTGCTAAGCCTGCCCGGCCGGCCGGATACGCCCGCGATAAGCGGAGCGCCGAATTTTGCAACGTGAGCCCCACGTACGATCGTGGCCGCGTTTCCATTCGCGCCGGCCTCTCCTACAACGGCCCAAGCATTTTCGCCTATCAATATCAGAGCGGCGGAAGTCCGGATTTCGGCCCGCACGGTCCTGCCGGAGATCAATATCTCTACACGCACTTCCAGGTGGACGCGCAGGCCGCCTTTCGCGTCGCTCGCGGCTTGCAATTCATTTTTCCGGATGAACCTGAGGAACTCGTCTTTGGCTTTTACAACGGAGCCCGCAATACGTCGCCCGGCGGGAATCCAACAAAACGGACCACGAGTTCGCCTGCGCTGGAATCCAACGTTCGAGAAATAACATTCGCCGCGCAGGCAAGAAGCTTCGGCCAGTGCCGTCGCGAGCCTCCGCCCATGGCGCCGCACGAACGTGGCACAAGTTCTTTAGGGGGTCGGAGTTAGCTCCGACATCAAAGATTCTCTCAAAGCGGGGCTTTAGAGCCGGTGTGAGAACTACGATGCCGTCAGGGCATGACTTTAGTCATGCCACAGAGGCCGCCAATTAGATACGGTTTTAGCCGGAGGAGACAACGAGCTCGATGGTCCGTTGGCACAAAGCGATGCGGACAGAAACGCCGTGCTCTCTTGCTACTAATCTTTGCTTTCATCAGCGCGAGCCACTCGCCGTATCGGGCCGCGCTGCGTCGCCTGGAACCGGAATAGGCGGCATCCTCGCGGGTGCCGCGCGACATCGCCGATCGGCTGATGTTTCCTGGAAGAAGCCACGGAAAATTCCTCGAACGAATTCCCGGCGGGGAAGGTATCGGCGATCTCGCCCTGCCGACGGCGCAGCCCAAAATTCGCAACTTCTATGACAGTACTTGGGGCGGCGTGAAATTCCGCTCGCGCCCCGCTCCCGGGAATCACCAATTCAGGATCTGGCGCCGCTCCCAAGGGATAATTTCGGCGCGGTTGCAGGCGATGCAAAGAAGGGACGAAGCTACGCCCGGCCCCTGGCACATCCATTGCGCGCAACAGCGAGTGCGACGAACTGTCAGGATGTGCCAGCGGCTCACTCAGGAAATGTGGGTGTCGCTCCGACCATGCCGCGCATCCCGCGCCGGTACTCTCGCCTATGGACAAGCGCTCTTTAGCTCTGGCGCCAAGACGGTAATGACCCGGAAATAAAACCGCTCTGGCAAGCCCTGTACAAAGAAGCAAACGCCGACGTCGTCGTCGACGGCGACGATCACGATTACGAACGCTTCGCGCCCCAGAATCCCGATGGCGTCCGCGACCCCGCACGAGGTATTCGCGAAATCGCTTCGGCACCGGCGGCAAGAAACGCGCGCCTTCGGCCAGATCGAACCTACCAGCGAAGCCCACAACACCGGCACATTCGGAGTCCTCAAGCTGACCCTCCACTCCAGCAGCTACGACTGGGAATTCATCCCCATCGCGGGCGCCACTTTCCGCGATCAAGGCTCAGCAGCATGCCAACTGGGCCGCCCTCAGCGCCATCAATCCGCACCGGATTCCAAGTTGACTTGCTTGAACGGCACAGCCTAGTATTTCTGCCGCAACGCGGATTCCGGCAGCGCACGAAAATTCTAAAGGCTCACCTAAAAGGAGTGCCCGCTCATGCACCGCAAATTCGCAACATTCCTATTCGTGATTCTCACATTGCCCGTCATCGCGTCGGCCCAGAATCCTCCCGCCGCGCCGAAGCCCGGACCGGAAGTGAAAAAACTCGAAATTTTTGTCGGTACGTGGACCGACGAGGGAGAAATAAAGCCCGGGATGTTCGCAGCCACAGCAACCAAGTTCACCAACACCACCCACATCGAATGGATGGAAGGCGGATTTTTCCTGATCGGCCATTCGGAAGAAACCAGCTCCATGGGCACCGAAAAGAGCATGGCGATTTGGGGCTACGACACCGAGAAAAAAGTTTATACGTATAACGAATTTGCTTCGAACGGCGAGACCATCACGGCCACGGGCACTCTCGACGGCGACACGTGGACATGGACCAGCGAGGCGAGCATGGGCGGCAAGATGTTTAAGTCTCGCTACACCGTCAAGCAGGTGTCTCCCACGTCGTATACGTCCAAGCTCGAGATGCAGCCTGAAGGCGGCGCGTGGAGCACGGTCTTCGAAAGCAAAGCCACCAAGAAATAATTTCCCAGCGACACGCTCCGCAATGTCTTCGGCGATGGTTTCGTAGGGGAGGGTCTTTAGACCCTCCCGCAGTTCGGCCCGGCGCAATCGCGGCAAAGAGCCAGTGAACCAATAAAGCCGCGCACCACTCAAATAAGTGAGCCGTTGACCCGCTAAACTCTCAGCCGCGGAATCCTCAGTGTTCAAATTTCCGCGCATGACCGTCCAAACCGTCGCCGCAGCCCTCTCGCATTCTTCCCTCAATTCCACAGCATCCGCCCCATGAAATTTCCCCCAATCCATGCTACGGTCAAATGAGGAGGACATGAATGAATCGGGCCCTGGTAGCGCCGGCGTCCCTGCCGGCATCTTACGAGCAACTCGGCGCCAACACCTGTCCCGGCAGCGCGGAACTCACACACGGCAACGTAACGGTCTGCATTCCGCCGCGTTCCAAAGTTCTCGACGAGAATCCGGCTCGCAGTTGCATCAGTGCTTCCAAAAATCATTCCCAGCACCTTTCAAAAGTGTTTCGGTTAGAAACGACCCCCATCCTTTGTTTTCTTAGAGTTACAGGCACTTTTAATCGAACCCTTGTTTCGGTTAGAACTTGGCAGCCGGAGCCCATTTCACATGTCTGATTTTCGCCCAAACCTGCTGGCAAAAGTGGCCGCCGCCATCGCACTCCTCGCCTCCATTCCCGCCACATCGCGCAGCAATCTCGCGCAAGAGCCGCAGCAAAAGACCGCCACGTCCGGCCTCGGCGGCGTCGGCCCCCTCGTCCACGGCACGCCCGGCGATCCGCTGCGCGATCCGCGCGAGACCATCTGCGTCACGTCCGGCAGCTCACCTTCGGCGGCCAAAATGCCGAGGCGTACTTCAGCTACGATAGTCGGCGCCTGATCTTCAGTCCACGCGCGCGCCTTACGAGTGCGATCAGATGTTCGTGATGAACATCGACGGCTCGGACGTTCACCTGGTGTCGACCGGCAAAGGCCGCACCACTTGCGGCTATTTCTATCCCGACGGCAAGCACATTCTCTATTCCTCGACGCATCGCGCCGGCGATGCTTGCCCGCCGCGCCCGGACTATTCGAAAGGCTACGTCTGGGCCGTCTATTCGACCTATCGGATGTATTACGCGACCGAGGACGGCAAAATCCTGAAGCCGCTCACGCGTGGAAGGGCTACAACGCCGAAGCGCACGCTCTCCGCCGACGGCCGCAAGATCGTCTTCACTTCATCGCGCGACGGCGATCTCGACATCTACACCATGAACGCCGACGGCAGCGATGTGCGCCGGCTGACCCACACGCTCGGCTACGATGGTGGCCCGTTCTTTTCGCCCGACGGCAGATGGATCGTCTATCGCGCGCATCATCCGCAGGGCGACGCATGAAGTCGCGCGCTACAAATCGCTGCTCGCAGCAGGATCTCGTCTAGCCGAACGAAATGGATCTGTGCGTGATGCGCGCCGATGGCTCCCAGCAGCACCAGATCACCAAGCTCGGCGGCGCAAGTTTCGCGCCGGCTTTTTACCCCGACAGCCGCCACATATTTTCTCTTCGAATTACGAACACGCCGGCACGAGCCAGTTCGAGCTTTACTCCGTCGATCGCGACGGCAACGGCCTCGAGCCGCTGACTTTCACCGGCGGCTTCAGCGCCTTCCCGCAATTCTCTCCGACGGCAAGAAACTAGTCTTCATCTCCAACCGCAACGCCAAGGCCCCGCACGAAATCAACGTCTTCATCGCCGACTGGGTTCCGTAGACCCTGCGCAAGAACGCGAGTTCCGGCCAAGTCCCGCGCAAGCGGAACGAAGGGTGCCCCATGCGCCGTAGTTGCGCGTGGGGGTTTTGTGTCAACGCTGCACCCACGTCAAATTCGTCAGCAGAAATTCAGTCGCCGGAAGGGGCAAAATTCGCCCGGAATCCGGCATATCAAATCTTGGGCTGCCCTGCCACTGTACCCAACCCGTCCGTCCGGCCAGTAGAAGCCGTCAATCGCATCGCTCATAATTTTCCGTCCCCGCCACCCAGCCTTCGGCGGCCCCGTAGGTCCCGGCTTAAGCCGGGCCACTCCGAGCGATCAATGAAAAGCGAAAACAAAATTCGCCAAGCCAAGAACTCACCGAACGTGACGCGAGCGCTTGTAGTTCTGTGCGCATGCCTATCAATAATCTTCATCGTCGGATGCGGCACAGCCAGCAGCGGCAAGAGCGGCTCTTCGGGCGGCGGTTCCGGTGGCGGTTCCGGTGGCGGATCGAATCCCGGCGTAGCGATTTCTCCAACAGGCGCGAACGTGCGCATCGGGGCCACGCAGTCATTCTCAGCAACTGTGACAGGCGCGGCAAACAACGATGTCACGTGGTCGGTCAACGACACGGTCGGCGGCAACGCCACGACCGGCACGATCAGCGCTTCGGGCATGTACTCCGCTCCGGCCACGCTACCCAATCCGAATTCCGTAACGATCAAGGCGGTGAGCACCGGCGATTCATCACTGAGCGCGACGGCAACCGTAGATGTGCTCAATCCGATTCCTGCGCTCACCGGCATTCAGCCTTCGTCAATCAACACCGGCGCATTCTCGCTTACCGTCACCGGCAGCAATTTCGTCTCCGGCGCGCAAGTCATGCTCGCGGGCGCGGCCCTCACCACATCATTCGTCTCGGCAACGCAATTGACCGCCACGGGCAACGCAGCGTCGCCCGGAACTTTCGCCGTCAGCGTCACGAATCCCGATCCCGGCAGCGCCAGCTCCGGCAGCGTGAATCTGCTGGTGAACGGGACGACCAATCCGAGCGCGTGCAGCGGCATGAGCCTCGGCCAAGGCGGCAGCCTCAACGGTTTCCTTCCGTTCCCCGCTGACAACGCCTGGAACACGGACATTTCCGGCGCGCAGGTGGATCCAAATTCCGCAGCCATTATCAATTTCATCGGCCCGGGGATCACGATGCATCCGGATTTCGGCGCCGGGCAATATCGATGGAAGCTCGATCGGCATTCCGTACGTTGTCGTTGGAAGCGGCCAGCCGCTCGTGCCGGTCGATTTCACAGCTTACGGCGACGAAAGCGATCCCGGCCCCATGCCGGTTCCCTCCGACGCGCCGATCGAAGGCTATCCGAATCCCGGCAGCGGCGATCGCCACGTGCTGGTGCTCGACAACTCGAATTGCTGGCTCTACGAGCTCTACAGCTCATATCCAAACGGCGACGGAAGCTGGAACGCGGCATCGGCAGCCGTTTGGGATTTGCTGAATTACAACACCGGCCGTACACCTGGACTTCCGCGGACGCCGCGGGCCTATCGATTTTCGCGGGGCTGGTGCGCTACGACGAAGTCGCGGCCGGTGAAATCAAGCACGCCATTCGCGTGACTTTCTCGCAGAGCCGCGCTGCGTTTGTGCTGCCTGCTACTCACTGGGCATCGAATCCGTCGAACGCGAACGCGCCGCCGATGGGCATGCGGCTGCGCCTGAAAGCAAACTTCGACATTTCCGGATTCTCCGCGGCCAACCAAGTGATTCTTACCGCGCTGAAAAAGTACGGCATGATCAACGCCGACAACGGCAGCTCGATGTACATCAGCGGCGCGCCCGACGATCGCTGGAGCAACGACGATTTGCATTTGCTGAATGGAGTTTCAACTTCGAATTTCGAAGTCGTGAAGATGGACACGATCTACACCGCCTCAAACGTGCCGCAAGGCTCTGCGCCGACGATCAACAGCTTCACCGCCAGCTCGACAAGCGTCTCCGCCGGAACGCCAGTCACGCTGGATTGGAACACCTCGTCCGCGTCATACTTAGTCGTCTCGCCAGACGCGGGCGCCGTGCGCGGCACAAGCGTAACCGTGACGCCGGCAGCAACGACGACCTACACGCTCTACGCCACAAACGCCTTCGGCCGCACCACCGCCAAGTCACCATCACCGTCCACTAAGATTGAGCGACTACGGTAGCGCGGCGTTGCGGCGGGGGTAAGCTATGCGGGGAAGCGTCTGGTCGAGCGTAGACTAATAGAATTCAACTGGCCGCGCGTTCGGTGGGGAAGAGATCGTAAGCGGCGGATGACGATGGAGCTGTCGATGACGATCGCACTCCTCGCCGCGCTGGCGATGGGGAATTCTTCACCGCGCTCGTGATCACGCTATTCGTCCTCGCCGCCGAGGTGCTCGAGGGACTGACGGTGGACGGGGGCGACGCGCAATCGCGATTTGCTCGACTCCTCCCTCCACGGCGAGCGTGCGACGGACGGGAGGGGTCGGAGATTCCTCGCCGAGGTGCGTCCCGGCGATGCAGTGCTGGTAGGCCAGGCGGCCGGATTCCGGTGGACGGGACCGTCCGGCGGCCGTTCGTTTGTGGATCAGGCAGCGATCACCGGCGAATCCAGCCCGGTCGAGAAACTGCCGGCACTGCGGTCTATGCAGGAACGATCAATCAGACCGGCGCGATCGAGATCGGCGGAGCGCCTCGGACGCGATACCAGCTACGGCAAGATCATCGAAGCGGTCGAAAGCGCTGAACGATCACGGGCGCCGGTCCAGAAGGTGGCCGACCGTTACGCCGGATATCTCGTGTATTTCGCGTTGGGGTGTGCAGCGCTGACGTTCGTCATCACGCGGGATGCGCGTTCGACGATTGCGGTGATCATCGTTGCGGGAGCCTGCGGGATCGCTGCAGGAACGCCGCTCGCCGTGCTGGGTGCGATCGGGCGGGCGCGCGCGAAGGCGCATCATCAAAGGCGGCGCTATCTCGAAAAGCTTGGCGATGTAGATATTGTGCTGTTCGATAAGACAGGGACTGTTACGGTACGGGCACGCCCTGAGATTGAAGATCTGACGACCTGCCGAAGAGGTCAGAACGAAGCTTTGCTTGAAGCGGCTGCGATCGCGGAAGTGCGATCCGAGCATCCGCTGGCGAAAGCGATTTTGAGGGAGCGTCAGAATTGAAGCTACGCGTAGCAGCCAGAGCTCTTCGAGTACACGCCTGGGTCAAGGTGTCGTCGCTGACGGTCGACGGCGACAGAGATCACTGGTGGGCAATTGGAAGCAGGATAGCGCGAACGGGAGCAACGTCGATGCAAATTCAGCGTCGGGCGATTGTGAGGCAGTCGGTGTTCGTGACGCGCGGCGGGTCAGTCTGCTCGGCATCGATCCGCGTAGCGGATAGCGCTGCGTCCGGAAGCTGCAGGCAGCGATCCAGACGCTGCACGCCATGGGGCTGAGGCGATTCTGCTCACGGGTGACTCTCGAGCGGTTGGAGACGGAAGTTGCGAAATGGCTTGGCGTGGACGAAGTATTTGCAGAACTGTTCTGCCCGAGCAGAAGCTTGAGCGCATGGAGCGGCTGCTCGCGCAAGGGCCATACGGTCGTGATGGTCGGCGATGGAATCAATGATGCGCCGGCGCTGACGCGCGCGACGGTCGGCGTAGCGATGGGCTCGGGGACGGACGTGGCGCGGGAAAGTTCCGATATTGTGCTCATCGGGTCGGATCTATGAATTTTGCCGAGACGGTGCGAGTAGCGCGCTGGTGCCGTAGGTTATCATGCAGAATTTTGTTGGCACGTTGGCTGTGGACAGCGTTGGCGTTGGGCTTGCTGCATTCGGCTTCCTCAATCCGCTGCTGGCTGCATTCATTCACGTATCGTCAGAATTCACGTTTATTTTGAATTCGACGCGGTTGTTGCCTCGCGGGACGAAATCCCAGCCCAAAGTTGCGTAGAGCTTTAGATTTTTCAGCATCGCCTCTATCGCGGCATAGAAATTCTGGCAACGAAGTTGCTTCACGCATCGATGTTGCTCCGTAATACTGACGCTTTGGCGGCATGTAAGTCGAGAGATCGAGATCGAAAGCGAAGATGGATTGGAAGACACACTTGAATCGCAGAGCGCGGCAGCCCTGGTCGCCGTGCTCGCGGCGAACGCCGGCGGACAACATGCCGGTGCGCGATTTGCCGACGGATTGCCGCTCGATCGCGCGCTGGCGGCGGAATTGCAGCAGGCGATCGAGCATGAGACTCCAGCCCCGACAGCGATTGTCGTGGCGGATGTCGAGTCAGGAAAAATTCTGGCCGCGCGCGGGATGGACGTGGCGGCGCACCGGCTGGAATCGCCGGGCTCGACGGTGAAGCCGTTCGTGCTGATGACGCTGCTGGAATCGGGGCGGCTCGATCCGCAGAAGAAGCTGTTGTGCCACCGGCCGTTGTGGATCGGAACGGTGCGCATGGATTGCACGCATCCGGAGGACGTGACGCAGCTCGATGCGACCGAGGCAATCGCCTATTCGTGCAATTCGTATGTGGCGCAGGCGGCGGTGCGCTTCGACGCGGATGAAGTCGTACAGCTTTACCGCCGATTGGGATTCGATTCGGCGTCCGGACTGGCGGAAGGCGAAGCGACGGGGCGAATCGAACGCGCGGGCACGCGCGAGGACATGGAGCTCGAGGCGCTCGGGCATCGCGGCGTGGAAGTTACGCCGCTCGAGCTGCTCGAGGCGTATCGCAAGCTGGCGCTGCGCGTGCGGCGCGGCAGAATGGCGGATGCCGATGCGCCGGTGCTGGCCGGGCTCGAAGGCTCGGTCGAATTTGGCATGGGACATGCAGCGCACGTGGATGGGATGAAAATCGCAGGCAAGACCGGAACGTCGGAGGCGCCGGGGAGGCCGCAGTCGCATGGATTTTTTGTGGGCTATGCGCCGGCGGAGAAGCCGGAGATTGCCGTTATGGTGTACGTCGAGCGAGGGCACGGCGGCGATGCGGCGGCGCTGGCGCGGCCGGTGCTGGCGGCGTTCGCGAAGCATCCGAGATCACCTTGAAAATCGCGCGCGCGTTCGCGGCTCAAAGCGGCAAGCACAGGGTGCCCCATGCGCCGCATTTGCGCGTGGGGATTTTGGCCGCCTGGTCCATTGTCCATGCGCTCTTGCCGAGTGCTGCGAGAGCACAAGATGTGCGCGTCGGGCTTTTCACGCTGCATCCGCCAGCGGCGGCGACGATTCGGGCTGTCAGCGGTGAGCTGCACTGGCGCACTTGCGCTTCGTGCAAGGAAAAATCCGGCGCAAGCGTTTCAGTCCGAGCTTCGGGCGAGCGATTGACGATTGTCGAAGGCGATGGCGCCGCCGAACTGCGCCTCACCGGAAATTACCGCATCGAAGCGGGCGAACTTCCTGCCATCAATTTGCACTTTCCTTTGCGCGTTGAGTCGCGCGAGGACCGGCTGAGTTTCTCGGTTACCATGCCGCAGGAAGAATACGTCGCGGAAGTGCTTGCGGCCGAGGCGAGCGATTCGTGGAAGGATGAAGCGCTGAAGGCCATGGCCGTCGCGGTGCGCACTTATGCGACGCGGTTGCGCGGCGCGCACGAAAAAGACGGCTTCGATTTCTGCGATACGACGCATTGCCAGGTGGTGCGCTGGAATTCGAAGAATCCGCGAGCGCGCGCGGCGGTGGAGGCGACATCGGGCGAGATTCTGCAATTCGAGGGCGCGCCGGCGCGCACTTACTACCACCAGAATTGCGGCGGAATGGTGGCAGCGTCGAACGAGATTTGGCCGGACATTTTTGCGACGTATCTGCGCGGGCATACGGATCCCTATTGCGTCGTATCCGGCGATTTGAAATGGGAAAGCGTGATTGCGCTCGCGGATGTGGATGCGGCGTTGCGCGCCGCCGCGCTTGCGCCGCCAAGAGGCTGGACGGAAATCGAGATTGCGGGGCGATCGGCGAGCGGCCGGGCGCAGAAACTGCGGCTTGCGGGAGGCGCGGCGAATGATTTTTTGATTTCCGCGTCCACGTTTCGCTATGCGGTATCGCGATCGCTTGGATGGAACAAGATTCGCAGCGATCTTTTCGAAGTGCGCACCGAAGGCGATCGCGCGGTTTTCTTCGGACGCGGCGCGGGACACGGCGTGGGAATGTGCCAGACCGGCGCGGAGGAAATGGCGGTTGAGGGCAAAGACTATCGCCAGATTTTGGATTTCTACTATCCGGGAACGCAATTGGCAAAGCAGGGCGCCACGGCGCAGTGGCAGAAACGCTCGAGCGAGCATTTTGAATTGGAAACTACGGCGCCGGAGCAGGACGAATCCGTCTTGCCGGTAGCCGAGAAGCTTCTGGCCGAAGAAGAGAAAAACACCGGCTGGGATGTTTCCTTCCGCGTGCAACTGAAAGTTTTCGCGACGATGGACGCGTACCGGGATCAGACCGGCCAGCCGGGCTGGGTGGCAGCGAGCACGCGCGGGCGAGTCATCCGCCTGCAGCCGCTGGCGACGCTGAAAAGCAAAGGCGTTCTCGAATCCACGCTGCGGCATGAGTTGCTGCATCTGCTGGTGGAAGAACGCGCGCGGGCGGGGACGCCGGTGTGGTTCCGCGAAGGACTGGTGCTCTATCTCTCGAATGCGTCGGCGCGTGAGTCCGCGGACGGCTCGATGACGCTCGAGCAGATGGAAGCGATCCTGGAGAAGTCGCAAAAGCGCGACGAAGTCGAGAAGGCTTACGCCGCGGCGCGTGCGCGCATTGCTTCTCTCGTTCGCGAGCATGGCAAGGAAACAGTTCTCGGCTGGCTAAGCCGCGGGATTCCCCGAAGCATCATTAACGGTGACGGTGACGGTGACCGGCCTGTTCAGGCATCCCACGATTGAGCAAACCAGCAGCCACGACGCGACGGCGAGAATGTACGCTGCCGAGAGACGCGCGCCCAAGCTGATGGCTTCGAGATGCAGCGTGGGATTCTTGAACTCGGGCGACCATTCCATGAGCGACGCCGGCGCGATGAATCCGGCCACCGCGGCGAGAAGCAGCACCAGCCAATAGCTCACGCGCTTCGCCGAATTTATCACCGCAGCGCAGCCCGGCTTGCCGAAGGCGCGAAATCCGGAGCTCGCAGCTTCGACGAGCAGCGGCAGAACCAATCCCGGAATCAACACCCACCGGATCGCGAACACGATTCCTTCGAGCGAAATCTGAAACCACCACGGATCGAGATGCTGGCGAATGAATTCCGGCAGCAGCGAGCGAACGTAAAACGGCAGCGTGAGCTGGAGGGATTCGGTGGAATCAAGCAGCGCCCAGAGCACGAAGAGCAGCGCTGCACACGCTGTGATCGCGAAGATATTTCGCGCGGCGCGACCGAAAGCAACGCGAGCGACACGATTCTCGCCGCGGTTCTGCTCGGAATAGAAATTGAGGGTGCCAGCGTGGAGAACTAGCGCTGCTGCGACGAAGACGATGATCACGAGGCCATTCAGCAGCAGATGAAACTCGGTCGCGACCGGCAGCAGCAGCCAGCCGACGAACAGAGCAAAGAGCAGCGGATTGGCTACGAATTGAATGAGCCAGACGCGCTTGCTGTGCAGCAGGCTCGAACCGGCATCGTGAAAAATTTCGAAGCGCGACATTATTTCACCTCGATCGTGGCCGCGTCGGTGGTCGCCTGAACCGACGGCTCGTACATGGGCTGGACCATCGCTGGGCTCACATTGAATTTTCCGGGATTCACAATCTTCAAGAGATAAACGTATTCGTGATGACGGCCGTAGAAATCGGTCTGGAAGAATGCCGCGCGGTCGTCGTGAAGTTCGCGGCTGACGTACCAGCGCTCCCACCAAGAGGGCTTGCTGGCGAATTCATAGAGATCGTCGCGCGAAATGGATTCTGCGCCGGCGGGAATCGGATCTTCGATTAGAAGATAATGCAAATCGCTGCCGGCCACCGTGACGCGAACGGCGACGACATCGCCGACGTGGAGTTCGCCAGAGAGAGGATCGAGACGATAGACGATGCGGTCCTTCACCTGTTCGGGCGAGAGACGATAGTAATCGCGGGTGATATTGAGCGAGAGTTTGTTCTGCTGAATCACGCGCTTCTCGTTCGAGTAGTAGTGGCCGCTGGCGGACCAATAGAGCCGCCCGGTTCCGGACTTGTGGATGTGAATCGTGTTGGCGCCCGGATGCAACTTCGCCGCGTCGAGATGAATGCTCGGCTGCGTGACGCTGAAGGAATCGGCGGACGTGAATTGATGCGCGAGAGCGGGCTTGCCGTTGATGGAGAGCTCGGCTTTGAAATTGGCGTCGAGCTCGTGACTGGCCTTGACGTAATCCGTGAGGCCGAAAATCACCATCGCGGTTTCTTTGGTGCTGACCCAGAAATATCCGGCATCGCGATGATTGACCAGCCAGAACGCCGCTTTCGGTAGCAGCGCGCTTTCGGGCTTCACGCGGCTCAGCAATTGAACTGCATACGCCGTGCTTTCCGCGTTGTCGTCAAACTCGAAGCCCATCAAATAGTCGTAGCTCGAAGGCCAGAAGGCTTCGAGTTCGCTTTCGGTGACCTGCGACGCGACCTTGTCGGCGATTTCTTTGGCGCGGCGAGTTTCGCCATTGATTTGCAGCGCGAGGCCCAGCATCGCCAGGCCTTGCGTGTTCATCGCATCGCGCTTTTCCCAAGTCGCTTTCGTTAGCTCGCCCTTGAAGACATTGTTGAGCGCGAGCGCGTAGATGACGTAGGCCCGCAGATTCGGCTCCATGTTCGGCGAGCGATCGAGCGAGGTGAGCAGATATTTCTCGGCGTTGGCGAGCACGTCGGGATCGACGTCGTAGCCCGCGGCGTGCGCCTGGCCGAAGCCGCTGACGACATACGCGGTCATGAACACGCGGCTATCGTCATCTTTCCACCAGCCCCAGCCGCCATCTTCGTGCTGGAAGCCTTTGAGGCGCTCGATGCCCGCGGCAATCTTCTTTTCGAGTTCCGGCGTATCCACGGTGGATTGCAGATGGAGATCCTTCATCGCTTTCGCGACGACGATATCGGGAAGAAAGCTGGACATGGTTTGCTCGGTGCAGCCGTAGGGATAGCTGGTGAGGTAATCGAGCGCATTGAAGAGACTGCCGGCCACCGACGAGCTCAGCGTGACGTCGAGCGACGGCGCGGATTGATCGGGATTGCCGGGAAGAGTGATGGTGACGTCGCTCGTAGCGTCGGTGGCAAGGATGCTGCCGGATTTCGCGTCGTTGAGTTTCACGCCGAAGGGGATCACCGGAAGCGTTAGCTCGAGCGCGTCGGATTCTTCGTTGGTCAGCGCTTTCGCCAGCAGATCGGCTTCAGAAACGGATTGCGCGCGGACGCGCCAGTCGAGCTTGGCTTCGCCGCGGCTGGGGACTTCGATTTCGCGCGTCTGGCCATCGAGAATATCGAGACCTTTGAGGGCGAGCGAGACGTGGACGGTCTTCGATGTGGCGAGATAATTGTGAATGATCGTTGATACGACGACTTCATCGCCCTGGCGGAAGAAGCGCGGGACGGCGAGACGCACCATCAGATTTTTGCGCACGATCACGCGATCGACGGCGCTGCCGACTTTGGTATCCGCGGTGACGCCGCGAACGGTGGCGCGCCACGTGGTGAGCGAATCGGGGAAATTCAGGTCGGCGTGAGCACGGCCGTTCGCGTCGGTGCGAATTTCGGCGAGCCACAGCGCTGTATCAGGAAAATCTTTGCGGACTTTTGGCTCGACCAGCGCTTGGGACGGCTTGAGTTGCGCGAGTGCGGTGCGATTCTTCGACTGATAAGCGAGGAACATCTGCTTCTTGCCGGCCTCGCCGTTGAAATAATAGCTGAGCGAGGCTTCGGTGGAGACGCGGTCGTACACGTTGGCGTAGAAGAAATCGTGAATGTCGCCGGAGGATTCGGGAGCAATGGCGTAAATCGCTTCATCCACGATATCCGAGCGAGAATTCGCCGGAGACGGGCTTGTTGTTGGCGTCGCGCGCAATGATCGTGTAGCCCGCTTTCTGGCCCGGCTGAAATTGATCTTTGGTGCGCTCGATTTCGATGTGCAGCTTGGTCTGAATCGCCGGGCACTTTCAGATTGCGCGTGGATTCGTAGAGCTTGTTGTCATTTAGAAACGCGGCCGCCACAAAAATGTTGGGTTGATCGTTGCTGCGCAGCGGAATATCCACAGTAATCGTCTGCGATGTCGCGTGGACGACTTGCTTCGTGTGAATGTTGCGGCCTTCAGTTGTTACGAGCACGTGCGCGTCGGGCACGCCGGTCATGATCAGGACGTGCGCGGTGTCGCCGACTTTGTAGGATTTTTTGTCCGCGATCAAACGAATCTGGCGGCGGCCTTCGCCCCACCAGCCCGCGCCGAAATCGTAGCCGGGAATCCAAAGCCACTCGCTTCCATTGACTTCGCGATCTTCGGAAGTCTTGGCCGACGCTTTGAGAATGAAGCTGCCGGATTCAGTGGTGGTAAAGGTGAGTCGCGCGGTTCCGTCTTCGCCGGTCTGGCCGTCCTGCGAGGCGATCACGGTCTCATCCATGCGCGAGTAGTTCCATCGGTCGCGCACCAGATCGACGTGCACCGGCGTGCGCACGGGATGGCCGTCGTAATCGCGCGCGACGACGATCGCGGCGATTTTGTCGCCCGGCTTGTAGATGTAGCTTTCCGTCGAGACGCCCACCGCGAACGTGCCGTAAGTGGCGACTACGAAATTGACGCCGGAGATTTCGCGATTGGCGTCGTCGGTGACGCGCGCTTCGATGCGATAGCGCAAGTCGCGGTGATGTTCGTCGGGCTTCGTGGGAATGTGCACGGTGAGCTTGCCGTCGGCGTCGAGCTTGCCCGATTGTTCCGAAGTCTGCTGGCGATCGTAATCGTAGTAATAGTCGCCCTGCGAATCCGGAATCGTCGCCGCCTTCTTCTTCCTCGCCGCGAGCTTCCTTCATCGTCGCGATCGATGTAAGGAGTCCAGAAATAAGACGTGTGAACCACGTATTTGACGCTCGCGCCCGCAACGGGTTCGCCGAAGTAATACTTCGCCTCAATCGTCGCGGTGATTTCATCGCCTTGCAGCACGCGCGACTGCGACGGCGTCACTTTCACTTCGTATTCGGGCTTCTTGTATTCCTCGACGTGGAATCCGCCATTGGCGGAGCGCGCGTTGGCGTCGCTCGTTGTGACGAAGATGGAGTAGTAGCCCAGATGCGGCATTTGTGGCCAAAGTGAAATCGCCGTGAATTGTGCCGAACTGCGAGAGAGGCAACTTCGTTTGCAGCACGCTCTTGCCGGTCGGATCCTGAATCTCGACTTGCACCGGCTTGCCGGATGGAAGTTGATAGGTGTCGCCGTTGTGCGCGCGCAGGATCACTTTGAAATGAACGGTGTGGCCGGGGCGATAGATCGGCCGGTCGGTGTAGATGTAGCCGGTGATGTCGTCGCCAGGATTGCTGCTGAGATTCCAGGCGTACGGCGTGAGAATCGCGACATCTTCGCCATGCACAGCGACGATGCGAATATCCGAATATCGGCCTTGCGGCAGTGACGATTCGGCCAGGCCATTCGCGTCGGTGCGAAGTTTCGATTGCTCCTTGGTGTCCGACCAGATGCGCACATCGGCGCCGGAAACTGGCGCGCCGGTGCGGCGATCGGCCGCGAATGCTAGAACTTGTCCCGGCGCCATTTTCGTGATGATGCCGAGTTCGCTGACGATAACGATGGTGTAAGCGCGCAGTTCGCCGTTGGTGGCTTCGACGAGATAGACGCCTTTGCCGAGTAGATTGATGGGAATGTTTTCGCGCTCGTAGTAGAAGTGCGAAGGAACTTCCTGCCGCCAGCGCAGGACGAGCTGCGAGCTATTGAGCAGCGGAACTTGCGCGAAGATGTCAGCCGTTGGAGGATTCGCGCCGGGCTTGCCGCCGCTGCAGATTCCGGATTCGCTTTGCGCTCCTGCGCTTCGCGGATTTTCTCGCGCGATTCATCGGAGAATTGCTCGCGGAAGAAATTGCGGATGCTGGTCCAGATTCTGTGCTTCCAATCGTGGAAGCGCTCGATGGGCGTCGCGACTTCGACGTGTTCCTTCGGCGTTGATGGTGCCGAAGTTGTGCGGGTCGGCGAGGCGCTCGAAAAAGGCGGCGGGATCGTTCACCTTGTAAACGCGGAACTCCAGCGCATTGACTCCACTCGATGAGAGGCGAACGCTGACTTTATCGCCGGGGAGGAATGTTTCGTTCGTCGAGAGCGAGAAATAAGCTTCGGAGCGGCGTCCCGCGGTGGGCACCGCGCAGAGCAACGGGAGCAAGAGCAGAAATGAGAAGCGGCGCAGCACGTTAGTTCCCCTCCCTCAAAATGTTCCAGCGATAGACGCCGAGGAAATTGGAATTGCCCGCGACGGGGCGCCAGCGCGGCGATGGGTGATCGAGCAGCTCGGCGAGAGTGACGCGGCGCATCTCGCCCGGCGCTTTGCCGATCGGGCCGGTGTGATAGACCACCACCGCGCCGCGCCAATCGGAAATCGGCTCGGGGAGCCACGAGCTTTCGCCGACGTAGATCATCGAGTGATAGGGCTCGTCGGTTTCGAGCTGGCGATAGAAGAGGAGATCGCCGGGACGGGCGTCCTGGACCTCGCGGGAAACGAAATGGGTGTTCAGGGATTTCAGCGTCTTGGCGTCGGCGAATTCGGCGAATGCGCCGGTGCTGCGCGTCGGATTCAGAGGCCGGGCCTGCTGTCACGCGGAAAAGCGCTGCGCCGAGCGGCGTGAATGGATAGCGGTATTGGGTGATCGTGCCGGGATCGCGGAGCGGCGTGATGCCGGTTTCGCGCGTCCAGACGGAATCGTGGGTGCGCAGCGCATTGCGATAGGAATAGCGGAGCAGCGCGGCGCAGTCGCTGATCTCGGCCGGCACTTCGGCGGGCTGGCGAAAAGCCTGGTACTCCGCGATCAGCGCGAACCAGCGCCGGAACGATTCGCGGTCAGCGGCCGCGTCGAGGCGGAGAAAATCGGGCGTCCCGTCGCCATAACGGTCGGACCAAAGTACAGGCTGGCTTCGTTGCTTCGCACGGACGCTTGCAGTGTTCGTCCTATCGGCTACCGCACGGGTGCCCTCGTCTCCGGAGACGCGCGCGGTCAACCGCGCCGGAGAGGATAAGTAGAGAAAGCCGCTCGCGGCGGCAATGACCAGCGCATTCGCAACCAGCGACAAGAGCACGGTTGGCCCATGCCGCATGAGCGATTTCAGGGGCGGTAGCGCTGGTTGTTGGCCGGGTAGAGCTTCAATTCGCGTGTGCATGGGCACCGCCCTCTCAGTTCGGCGGAAGCTACGTGGGGAGAGGGAGCAAGAGGGCTGCCAGCGGAAATCGTTGCTAAATGGGCATTTCGGAGAGGTCGCCCGAGCGAATGCGTGTCAGCAGCGCGACGCGTGTATGTGCCGGGACACGGAGTTTTTGAGCGCGACCGGGCTGGAACGTGGGCGGGTTTTGCGACACGGAGTCCGCGCGTGCATGTTGCTCATGGCGACTGCGAGATCGTCGGATGCCGGCAGGGACGCCGGCGCTACCTGGAGCGAATGAAGAATTGCTGTTTGTCGATTTGGGCTGGGACGGCTACGTCGAAGAAACCTACCATCATTTCATCTGTGGTTTGGTCGCCCCAGGTTACGGAGCGGGTTGAGTCCGGGTTATGCGGGTTCTTCGTCGAATTGTCGTACGTGGCTACGGCTTGGAGCGTGGTTCCGGCTTTTAGCGGGAGCGGGGCGGCCAGGCGGTAGCTCATCTGCCAGTGGAAGTGGTAATTGACGCGTAGGAGCGGCTCGAGGCTGCCATTCTTGCGGACGATGTTGTACTCGAAGCGCTTTCCGCGCAGGTGCATGTGCGGGAAGAAGCTTAGCAGGGTGCAATCGTTCGGCAGCGTGCCGTGGACTTCAACGAGGAAATCGTCCACGCCGGGCGGGATTACGAATTTGTCGTTGGTGAGTTGCAGCGTCAGGACGCGCTGCGGCGGAGGCGTCTTGGCGAAGATCAGCCCTGCGCTGGTTTGATCTTCGGCGGCTCGGCCATTCGTGGTGTAGTGAATTTGGAAGACCAGGTCGGAGCCCGCGGGGATGAATTTGGCCATATCGGCGGGCCAATCGTCGGGGGAACTGCCCGGCGCGTAGACGAGAAGGACGTCGCTTTCGGTCCAGCGGGCATCGCGGCGCAGCTTTTCGTCGGCGAACATGGGGGCGGTGAACGGCGTGCCCACTGGCGCGCCGCGCAGCCATTTCGAATCCGGCGGCCGGACATAGACCACGGCGTGATGGACATGCTCCGGGCTCGAGGGATGCACCTCGACCTTCTGCACCCATTTGTCTTCGGTGAAGCCGGTGGGAACAATTTCGTAGGTGTATTCCACTTGGCCTTGCGCGGGGATTTTCACCGCCACCGGCATCTGTACGATCTTGTCGGGCTGAGGAATGTTCCAGCCGGCATTCCAGTGGCGTGGCGGAGGAGCGTCGTGCGGGTCGCCAGCCGGCGCGCCACCTTCTGACCAAGCGACGAGCGCGGCGATCTCTTTGTCGGACAGCGAGGTGTCATTCGAGAAATGGCCGATCTTCGGATCGGCAAACCATGGCGGCATGGCGCGGCTTGCGGCGGCATCGGCGATGGCGGCGGCTTTGCGCTGGACTTGCTCGAATGTTTCGAGTGAGAGCGCGGAGATTCCGCCAGCGCGGTGGCAGCTTTGGCAGTGAGATTTGAGGATCGGAAGGACGTCTCGGTAGAAAGTCGGATGCGCCTTGGTGGAATCTTGTGATTGCGAAGCGGCGACGGCAATTCGAGATGGTCCGGCGATTTTGGCTACCAAGAAGAGTGAGGCAAGTGCGATGGCGGCGAACTGCAACTCTCTCGATGTCCCGCTCGTCATATCGATTTGATTCTACGGCAATCCGGGAATACGCGGGAGCGGGGTAGCACAGCCACTCCTGGCTATCATCGAATCAGAGCAACAGGCGGACACAGGCAGGAGTGCCTGTGCTACCAGCGCGAAGCGTTTGATACACTCTTTCGGCTTGAGCCGGGAGGAAGAAGGATGAATCGCAAGATGGGCAAGTCGTTGGCAACGGTGCTTGGATTTGCGAGCGCACTGGCGTTCGCTTTCGCCGGAGGGCACGCACGCGCGCAGGCTCCGGCGGGCGCCAAGCCGAAATTGACGCAGGAGCAGTTCAAGAATATTCAGGTGCTGAAGGATTTGCCGGCTGACCAGCTGATTCCGTCGATGCAATTCATCGCCGCTTCTCTCGGTGTGGAATGCGAGTTCTGCCACGTGCAGGGGCAGATGGACAAGGACGACAAGCAGACCAAGAAAACCGCGCGCGAAATGATGTTGATGATGATGGCCATCAACAAGGAGAACTTCAAAGGCAATCGCGAAGTGACCTGCTTTACCTGCCATCGAGGCTCGAATGATCCCGTGAGCACGCCGATTATTTCCGATGCGCCGCCCAAGCCGGAAGCTGAGAATGAAGCGGTCGCCGCGAAGCCGCTGCCCACGGCCGATGAAATTCTGGATAAGTATCTGCAAGCTGTCGGCGGGCGCGAGGCTGTGGAGAAAATCACCAGCCGCGTCGAGAAGGCTTCGCTTTCGGTGCCAGGCGGGCCGGAAGTGCCGATTGATATCTATGCGAAGGCGCCGGACAAGCGCATCTCCATGATGCACATGCGCGACGGCGACAGCATCACGGCGTTCGACGGCCACCAAGGCTGGCTGAGCAATCCGGGACGCCCGGCGCGGCCGATGACGGAGCAGGAAAGCAATGTGGCCGGACTCGACGCTCAGTTGCACTTCGCCGCCGACGTGAAAACACTGTTCACCAGTTTTCTCGTGCGGCCGGCGGAAAAAATCGGCGAGCACGAAGTCTATCTCGTGCAGGCGACCAAGGAAGGTAGGCCGCCGGTGCGGCTCTATTTCGATAGCGAGTCCGGGCTGCTGGTGCGCATGATTCGTTACGCCGAGACGCCGCTCGGGCGAAATCCTTCGCAGGTGGATTTCGCTGACTATCGCGTCGCCGACGGCGTCAAGATTCCGTTTCGTTGGACATTGGCGCGGCCGGGGCAGAGATTTACAATTCAGGTGAGCGAGGCGAAGCAGAACGTGCCGGTGGAGGATTCGCAGTTCGCGATGCCGGCGCCGCCTCCAGCCCCGCCGAAAGCGAATTAGCGGGCGCGCCGCGCTGCGTAAATTTGTCTTAATTAATTTGGAAGGAGAAAGTAATGGCCGAGAAAATCCCCGAGAAGTTCGCCGATCTGTTTCAGAAGAAAGCGTTCGCCAATCTGGGCACGTTGATGCCGGATGGGAGCGTGCAGGTGACGCCCGTTTGGGTCGATTTCGACGGGCAGTACGTGCGCGTCAATACCGCGCGCGGGCGGCAGAAGGACAAGAACATGAAGCGCGATCCGCGCGTGGCGCTGGCCATTGCCGATCCGGAGAATCCGTACCGCTATCTGGAGGTGCGCGGGCGCGTGGCGGAATTCACCGAAAAAGGCGCGGACGAGCATATCAATTCGCTATCGCAGAAATATTTGGGGCAGGCGGTTTATCCGTACCGGCAGCCGGGAGAAGTGCGCGTGATGTATAAGATCACGCCGGAGCATTTCAGCACGATGGGCGGTTAGTCGGTCGAATGGGTTGCGCCGCGGTGGATTTTGAGATGTGGCTTGCGTGTCGGTCGTAAGATGCCGGCAGGGACGCCGGCGCTACTTTAGGAATTCCTTGAGGCGGGCGTAGCCGTTGCGGCTGACTGGGATTTTCGCGCCGTTGGTCAGGACTGCTACGTGGGTGTCCTTTCCGTAAGGCTCGATTCTTGCTACTCGCTCTAAATTCACTATGAACGAGCGATGGACGCGCAAGAAACGGGCTGGATCGAGGATTTTCTCCAGGCTCGAAATCGTTTGCTGCTTCAGGTGCTTTTTTCCTTCGGCGCAGAGCGAGACGTAATCATCCTGAGCTTCCGCGTAATCGAGCTTGCCTACCGCGATGATTTGCACGCGCGTTCCGTCTTTCACCACGATGCGCTCGGCAAATTGCGCGGGCGGGCGCGCTTCGGCGGCGAGTTCCGCTGGAGAGGGAATTTTCCCGCCGAGTCGCTCGCGGGCGCGACTCAAGGCTGATTGCAGGCGATCCGCTCCGAAAGGCTTCAGCAGATAGTCCACAGCGTGGGCTTCGAAGGCGCGAATGGCGTATTGGTCGTAGGCCGTAGTGAAAATGATGGCCATGTCGGTGCCGGTCAGCTCGAGGACTTCGAAGCCGTCGAGCTTCGGCATCTGGACATCGAGGAATAGGAGGTCGGGCTTCAGTTCGGCGACGGCTTTGACCGCTTCGAAGCCGTTGGCACATTCAGCGGCGATTTCGATTTCTCCGTGGGCGCGAAGAAGTTCGCGGAGCATCTGGCGAGCGAGTTCTTCGTCGTCGACGATGACCGCGCGGATTTTCTTTTGCGCGTCGGCGCTCACGATGCGCTCGCCTTTCGTTCCGCGGGCAGCGTCATGCTGACGCGAAAAGCATCGCCATCGCTGGTCGCGTCCAGGCGCGCGCGGCTGCCGAAGGCCGTGGCCAGCCTCCGGCGGACATTTTCCAACCCGAGGCCATTGCGGCGTTTCTTCGGCGCTTCGGAATCCCATTGGTTTTCTACCACGATCGCCAGGCTCTCTCCTTCGGGGCGGATGACGAGGCGAACCCAGCCGCCGTCAACGAGATTCGCGATGCCGTGAACCACGGCGTTCTCCACCAGCGGCTGCAAGAGCAGCGGCGGCACCTGGCAATCGAGCGATTTTTCGTCCACTTGCTCCTGCATGTCGAGACGCGCGCCGAAGCGTACCTTCTCGACGCTCAGAAAGGATCGCACGAGAGCCAGCTCTTCTTCGAGCGGGATCAGATCCTTTTCGCCTAGGCCGAGCGTGCGGCGAAGGAAATCACCGAGCAGAATGCACATCTCGCGCGCCTTCGCGGGATCGGAACTGGTCAGCGCGCTGATGGAGTGAAGACTATTGAAGATGAAGTGCGGATTGACTTGCGCTTTCAGCGCGCGCAGCTCCGCATCGCGGGCGAAGACTTGCGCTTCGAGGGCGCGTTGCTCGGCGCGTTGCGAAGCCTCGATGGCAATGAGCACGTAGAAAAGCCCGACCGCCAGGAGATAGAACAGCACTCCCAGAGCGAAGACGAGCGCGGTGATCTTCGCAACCTTCGGTTGCAGCGCGGTGAAATTATTCAGGCGGGAGAGTCCCGAGCCGAGGGCGCGCGCCAACAGCACCCAGAAGCCACCAGCGATGACCGCTCCGATTCCGTGCGCCACGACCAGCGACGAAATCCCCGATCGCTCCAGAGGATTTCCCCGGCACGTGTACCATGCGGAGAGGCACATGAATGCGTAAAAGAGGCTCAGAGGCGCGACCAGCGCGATGGCTTCGCCCCAGCGGAATCCTGCGGTGGCTACGAATAGATAGGCGACTAGGCCCGCGAGAGGAATCCACGCGAGGAGATAGAGCGTCAAGCGCCGGAGATTGCCAAGAATTGGGTGCACTGGATGAGGCTCGCCGCGCTAGTTCTTGATACCGACGCCGCCGAACATGGCGACGCCTTTCAGAATAAGTGTCTTTGCGGCCGGCGCAGCCGGATTCGGAACGGGCGACCGCGTTTCATCACCATAGCCGCCAAAAATTCCCATGCCCGAGACGACCACGTGCCAGGTCTCGGGGACTTTGATCTCCCCCCCGCCGAAAAGTGCGTTTACTTCGATTACGGCTTCTGCGCCTTCGATGTCCGCCTGGCGCAAATCCAGCTCGAAGCCCCCGAAAATTGCCAGGATGCGCCCGCCGCGAAAATTCTTGGCTCCGATACGATATTGGCCGCCGCCAAAAATATTCACGCTGTCGAGTTGTGCGTCCGACGAGACCGACCCGGACTGCCTGCCTTGTAAGGTGGACCAAACCACATAAATCCCCAGCACGATCAGCGCGAACGGCCAAATGCGAAAGAACCGGAATTGAGGGTAACCAAACTCTCCGACCAGGAGCAGTGCGCCGAAGATAACCAACAGAGTGCCCCAGACGCGCTCCCCCGTCTCTTCACCTTCACGCGGGCCAAATAGTTTCGTCAGGCCGATAATCACCAGAATGAGCGGCCACAGATGATAAAGAAGGTCGGAGGGGACTAATCCCTGGCGCTCGAGCAGAAAGATAGCGCCGAGAGCAACGAGTACGATGCCGACAACCAAGCTTCCGCCGCGGGAATGGCGGCCTTTGACGGTCATGCCAATCACTGCGCCATCGCGGTCTCTATCTTCGGACATGGTTTCCTCCGGTCGTGCCGCTCAGTTCGATGGTCAATTCTTCGCGCCGCCGACGGCCTTGGCGAGAACCAGGGTCACCAGCGCGACGGGAACGAGCAGTATGCCCGCGTTCAGCAAGGACATGGCGAATTGCCCCGCGGCGACGCGCCAGATCGAGCCCATCGCTACTCGCAGAATCCAAAAGGCAGTCTCCAGGTGGAGGTGAGCATACCCCAATCCGCCGGCCGCAAGCAGCAGCGCGAGGATCGCGGGTCCCGCCCATGTTCGCAGGTTTTTCATGGTGTCTTCTCCCACTGTGAAATCTTTGCCGAGAGTTGTTTCGCTGTTCATGAAGCGAGGTTAGTCGCGGGCGTCGAACATGTCGTGGGGAAATCGGCGAGTGGCGGCTGGTTACCGGCGAGTGGCGGATCGAGCGGGACGAAACCTACAGCTTGGAGGGCGCACGCAGAGCCGCGCCGGCGGCATATGGAAAAGGTGCTAGCGGCGATCGGCGCGAAGTTAGCTAGCCGGCGGCTTTTAGGCGCGCGAGTTGCGCGTCTAAGTCCTCGAGAGCACGGAGCAGCAGCGTGCGATAGCGCGGCTCCGGATTGTTCTCGAGGTCACTCGTCACGCGCACGCGAGATAACTCGAGCACTTTCCTCTGGCGAACGATGTCGATTTGTTCGGGTGAAAGATTCCGTGGGTTATTGTTTTTATGGGACTCGGTAGCGTCGTGGATCTGGGCGTCAACGGCTTTGCTTTCCCATCCTCTGGCCATGCATTCATTATATCGCGACATGGCTCACTGCCGAATTTTTATCGGAAGCGTTTGCGCATTACGAACGCGCCACGCCGCAAAGGCTAATGCACGTCGGCGTCGGTGCGAGCGTTGGAATTCTCGGCGAAACACCAATGGACGAAGTCCGGCGTGAAACGGCTGGCGACCGGAGCAGGAATATCCTTTTCATCGAGTTTTCGGAATTCGAAACGGATTCCGCCGTCGGCATGCAGTGTGGCGAGTAGATAGCCATAGACGTTCGTCATCGCCGCGCGAGCGCCCGAACGGTCGTCGGGCAACGCATAGCGAACGGCGCCCGCTGTGCCGACAATCCAGCCGGGCAAGACACCGCCATGCGCGCGCCAAAGCGGAGTGTTGTAAATATTCTCCATGTAGTAGTGGGAGTGGCTGGCCAGCACGTAGATGCGTTTGTGAGCGTCGTTTTGCGCTCGAAGCAGATCTTGATAAACGCGGCGGCCGCTCTCCGTGCCGGTGGCTGATTCGTTCATGCTGTGGCCCGCGGAAATGCTGTCGGGCAGGGCTTCATGCATCCCCACGACGATCGTCTTTACGGCGGCATTGGCATCATCGGCGGCAAGCACGCTTTCGAACCATTTGATCTGGGCTGCATCAAACTGCTCGGCCGAGGCGTTGTCCATATTGATGAAATCTACGCCGGCCATAATCCAGTGGTAGTAGGTCTTCACGCGAAAGTCGCGGGGATCGTCGCGAAGCCGCTGCTCGCGAACGATGGGAGCGTCGAGCCAGTCGGCAATCTGGGGGATCAATTCGGCGCGCGTTTTCGGCGGACTGGTTTCGTGATTCCCGATGCCGAGAAAAACCGGGACGCTTCCGAACGGAACGATCTGATTTTCGAGAAAGTCGGGCCAGGCACTGTTCAAGTATGCGGAGATGGTCATAGGCTTGGCGAGATGCTCGGGCTCGTGCAGCATGTCTTCGTCGAAGGTATAAATCGCGCGGAAGTCGCCGAGATGCCAGTAGAAGTTGGCCTGGTCGGCAATCACTTTTGCGGCGATGCCGGGCATGACCACGTCGCCGCAATTGCGGGAATCGCCGGAGACGGCGAAGCGCAGAGTCACCGGCGTATTGTCGGGGGCGTCGGCCGCGGAGATCGGCTCAACTCGCCAACGGGCGCTTGAGACCGCGACGAGGAGCGAGACGACTGCTAAGCTGATGATTCCAATCGCATATTTCATGATTGCTCCAGTGAGCCGGCGACATTCTCTCGCTTGACGAGATATCGGGCAATGGCGATTTCGGATACTTGGAACCTCCAAGAAGCGGGGCCGGAATGCGGGAGGGCTAAAGACCCTCCCCTACGAAAATTGCGGTACTGAATTTGCTTTCGGTTTGGCTTGCATTGCGGTTTAATCCACATCTCGCTGAATCCGGCAGAATCGTTCAATCGAGAGGCCTCCAATGCAGATTGCACCGTTTGAACTCGAGCGCTGGCAGTCGGTCTGGGAAAACCGCGTCGAGTTGAATATTTCCGAGAGCGGCGTCGAGCCGATGATGATCCGCGACCTGCTGGACGATCCTGCGGCGACGGAGATGCTTCTCGGCCTACGGCTCGGTTATCCGCAGACGAACGGCACCGAAGAATTGCGCGGGCGAATTGCGGCGCTCTATGCCGGCGCGCGCGCGGAGAATGCGATTTTGACCGCGGGTTGCGCGGAGGCGAACTTTCTTGTGAGCTGGCTGCTGCTCGAACCGGGCGATGAAGTTGTTTTCATGTTGCCGAATTACGTGCAGATTCAGGGCTTGGCGCAGGCTTTCGGCGCGACCGTCAAGCCGCTCTGGCTGCGCGAGAAACTTCGCTGGGCGCCGGATCTCGACGAGTTGCCGCGCTTGATCAGCAACAAGACCAAGCTCATCGCTTTGTGCAATCCGAATAATCCGACCGGCGCGACGCTTAGCGCCGAGGCTTGCAAAGCGATCTGCGCGGCGGCGGCGAAAGTCGGCGCGTACGTTCTCGCGGATGAGGTCTATCGCGGCGCGGAACTCGAAGGCGAAACAACGCCGAGCCTATGGGGCGGTTACGATCGCCTCTTCTGCACCGGCGGGCTTTCGAAGGCCTATGGCCTGCCCGGCCTGCGCACCGGATGGATCATCGGGCCGCCTGCGATGATCGAAAAACTTTGGACCTATCACGATTACGCGAGCATGGCGCCGACCATGCCGACCGAGCGGCTGGCTCTTCTGGCGCTCGAGCCGGCGCGCAATGCGCGCATCATCGCGCGCACTCGCGACATTGTGCGGCGGCACTATCCGATCATGCGCGATTGGGCCGCGAAGCACGAAGGATTGCTGACACATATTCCGCCGCGCGCCGGGGCGATTGCCTGGTTCGGCTACGACACCGGATGGAACTCAGCCGAGATGGGCGAAGAGCTGCGCGCGAAAAAGGGCGTGCTGATCGTTCCCGGCGACCAGCTCGGAATGGATTCCTATTTCCGCATCGGATTCGGCGGAGACGTTGAGGTCTTGCGGAAAGCGCTCGGGCGCATCGATGAGTGGATGGCGGAAAAATCGAGCCGGCCGATGGCGAGCCGTGCTCCTTCGGCATGAGCGATTCGCGAAGCCGCGTGAATAGAATGCTGGCCGCTCTCTCTTTCCGTGGGCAAATGCGCCGCCATCGCGCCGGAGTTTTCATCGCAATATTCGCTGCTGTAATTGGCGCAGGGCTTGCGGCTAATCTAGCCGGCCAGGATCGCGATGACCGCCCATCCGAGCAGAAACTTCCAACGAGCAAGCGACTTGCGGCCACAATTCCCGGCCGGCCGCAGCGAGTGAACAGCTTTCCTTCGAATCTGGTTCTCAGCCCGGATGGAAAATACGCCGTTGCGCTGAACGGCGGGTACGGCACGGCCGAATCCGGATTCAAGCAATCGCTCGCCGTGCTTGATCTCGCATCGCAGACGATCACCGATTTTCCAGACGACCGGCTCGATCTCGACGCTCATCAGTCGTTTTTTCTCGGGCTGGCATTCAGCTCCGACGGCCGGCATCTATACGCGTCGGTTGGCTCGCTGACCGATCCCGTCGCCGCGGAAAAGGCGAGCCTGGGCAACGGCATCATCGCTTACTCGTTCGATTCCGGAAAAATCGCGCCGGAGCAATTCTTCAAGCTTCCTCCCGAAACTGTAGCCGAACAAAAGATCGTCGCACCGCTGAATAAAAAGCTGAAACCCAACGAGGTAATTCCCTATCCCGCAGGAATAGGGGTCGTGAAAAAGGCGGGGGGAGATCAACTCCTCGTCGCCGCGAATTTATCCGACGAGGCGATTTTGCTCGACGCCGCGTCCGGGAGGATTCTGCATCGCTTCGATCTCAGCACGGAGCGCGTGGTGCCGGGATCGTATCCGTATGGCGTGGCGGTCACGCGGGATGGCAGCCGCGCTTACGTCAGCTTGTGGAATTCATCTCGCGTGGCCGATATCGATCTAGTTCACAACGCGCTCGCGCGAATGATTCCGCTGCACCGGCCGGTGTCGCACACAGCCTCGGGATCGCATCCGACTGCGCTGCTCCTGAATGGCGACGATTCGCGACTGTACGTGGCGCTCGCAAATTCGGATGACGTGGCGGTGATCGACACCAAGTCCGGCGGGGTGAAGGCATATCTCTCAGCGCGGCTGCCGGGGCAGAAGCTGCTAGGCGTCGAGCCAGTCGCTCTAGCGCTGAACGGCGCGGGAACGCGTCTCTACGTCGCCGATTCCGGCGCGAATGCTATCGCGGTACTTGATGCGTCCGAGGATCAGCACGGCGCAGCGCGCTCCGCTCGAATTCCCGCAAAACTTCCGGCCCGCGAGCCGCTTGGATTTTTCCCCACCGAATGGTACCCGCAGGCGCTCGTGCAACGCGGCGACGAGCTCATCATCGCATGCGGAAAGGGGCGGGGCACGGCGCCGACGAACCACGTCCTGCATCCCGATGGCAGCGGCAACAACGGCAAGTACGATTACATTTTCGAGCTGCTGCACGGCTCGCTCGCCAGCGTGAATGTAAAGGATATCGAGCGCAATCTGCCGGAGACGACGAAGACCGTGGCGGCTACGAATTTCGGTACCGGCGCCGATCAGCGGCTGCCGTTCCCTGAAGGGAAAAGCCTGATTCATCATGTGATTTACATCATCAAGGAAAATCGCACGTACGATCAGGTGTTCGGCGATCTGAAAGCCCGGGAACGGCGATCCATCACTCACGATGTTTGGCGAGGACATCACGCCGAATCAGCATCAACTCGCGCGCGAATTCGGCATCCTCGATAATTTCTACGACAGCGGCGAAGTTTCCGGCGACGGCCACAATTGGTCCACCGCCGCGATCGCCAGCGACTATCTCGAAAAAAACATTCAGCCCGGCTATCGCAACAATGAAGAGCGCACTTACGATTACGAGGGCGAGAACGCGAATTTGATTCCTCTCGAGAACGACATGCCGGACGTGAACGAGACCGGAACCGGATACATCTGGACGAATGTGGCGCAGCACCGGCTGACGTATCGCCATTACGGCGAATTCGTGACCACGAAGTGGTGCAACGAGCCCGAGAAAATAGCATCGCCGAAGCTAGGCATGACTGCTCCGGCCGGACATTCCTGCCCAAAGAGCGCAATCCAGAAAGGCGAGCCGCTGCCCGCGAATTTTGGGCAGCCGCATGGCTCGCCGAGTCCCTGGCCCTGGCCGGTGCCGCTCATTGCCAGAAATATTGCCACCAAGCCGGAACTGCGGAATCATTTCGATCCGCGTTTCCCGGATTTCGAAACGCAATTTCCCGATCAACTCCGCGTGGATGAATTCCTGAATGAGTTCGAGGCCTTTGTGCGCGCGCGCAAGGAGGGGAAAGGCGCGACGATGCCGAATTACGTGATGTTGCGCATTCCGAATGATCACACCTCGGGCACGCATGCGAATTACGCGACGCCTGCGGCGGCCGTTGCCGATAACGACCTCGCGGTCGGCCGGATCGTCGAAGCGGTGTCGAACAGTCCTTACTGGCAGGACACGGCGATTTTGATTCTCGAAGATGACGCACAGGATGGGCCCGACCACGTGGACGCGCATCGCAGCACTGCGCTGCTGATCAGCGCTTACTCGCCGTCATCGGCGGCGAAGCCTTATGTCGAAAGCGGCTTCTATACAACCGTGAGCATGGTCCGCACACTCGAAGCGCTGCTCGGACTTCCGCCGATGAATCACAATGACGCCGAGGCGCCGGTGATTGCTTCGCTTTTCTCCGGCGACGGACATCACGCGCCATTTCGTGCCAACTATCGCAATCGCGATAATGGGCTGATTTATCAGATGAATTCGCCGAATGCGCGCGGCGCGAAAGAATCTGAAATGATGGACTTCAGCCATGCCGATCAGGCCAATGCTGCAAAGCTGAACGAGATTCTCTGGCGTGATCGCATGGGTGCGCGCCCAATGCCCGCGCCGCAGCACAACGTGTTCCCTGAGGACGCAGATGACGATGACAGACCGGCTTCAAAGGACCGATAGGCCCCTTCAGATTTTCGATCCAACGCGAGGTGATAAATGATTCGACAGGATGTGAAAAGAATGACAGCGACGGCGTGCGCGCTGACTCTGATCCTGGCCGCAGCGGGCCTGGCGCAGAGTTCCGCATCGCCGGCGGCCAAGAAGAGCGTCGCCATTCGCGCCGGCAAGCTGATTGACGGCAAGAGCGACAACGCCATCGCCAACGCGCTCATCTTGATTGAAGACGGCAAGATTGCCAGCGTGACGCCCGGCGGCTCTCCACCTTCGGGAGTCGCTGTGATCGATCTCTCAAATGCCACCGTTCTCCCCGGCCTGATCGATGCGCATACTCACATTCTCTTGCAGGGCGACGTCACCGAAGAGGATTACGACGTGCAGCTCTTGAAGCAATCGATTCCCTATCGCGCGATTCTCGCGGCGCGCAATGCGAGAATCGCTCTCGAGCACGGTTTTACGGCGCTGCGCGATCTGGAAACCGAGGGCGCAATGTACGCAGATGTGGACGTGAAGACGGCCATCAACCGCGGTGAAGTGCCAGGGCCGCGCCTCTTTGTCTCGACGCGCGCGATGGCGCCCACCGGAATGTATCCGCTGCTCGGCTTTTCGTGGGAACTCGAATTGCCGCATGGTGTGCAGCCGGTTGACGGCGTGGAAGGCGCGCGGCTCGCTGTGCGCGAGCAGCTTTCGCACGGCGCGGACTGGATCAAGTATTACTCCGATCACGGCTATCACTACGAAGCCGACGGAGTCCTTCACAGCGTCGTAAATTTCACGGACGAAGAAGCCCACGCGATTGTGGACGAGACCCATCGGCTCGGACATCGCGTTGCCGCGCACGCCATCGGCTCAGACGGCATCGCTGCAGCATTACGCGCCGGTGTGGATTCGGTCGAGCATGGCGACGGCCTGACGGACGCGGAAATTGATGAGATCGCGCGCAAGGGGACTTTCTGGGTGCCGACGGTGATGGTCGGCGCAGCTGTCGCACCGGGACGCGGCGGCAACTGGATCAAGATGGTGAACACCGAACGCGACGCCTTCGGCCGTGCGCTAAAGAAAAATGTGAAGATCGTCTTCGGCACGGATGCCGGCGGCTTTGCCTGGACAGAGATGAACGAATCCCAGGAATTTCATTATTACGTGGAATACGGCATGACGCCGATGCAGGCCATTCGCACGGCCACGACGAGCGCCGCCGAACTGCTGGGATGGAGCGACCGAATCGGCAGCATTGAGCCTGGGAAATACGCTGATCTGATTGCGGTGACGAGTGATCCGCTGAAGGATATCAAAGCCCTCGATAACGTAAGCTTCGTGATGAAAGAAGGAGTCGTTTACAAGAACGAGATGAAGTAAAGCGATCTCATCTGGGCTTGCAGCGCGCACAGTCCCTGGTAGCGCCGGCGTCCCTGCCGGCATCCGACGAGCGTGGAACACGGCAAAGGCAGCGATCACGGCCGGACTACACGGCCCAACCAACACCGATAATTTAGCGTGTCGCTCCGCGGATGATTACGCCCGTCACGACATGCTCGGTCGTAAGATGCCGGCAGGGACGCCGGCGCTACCTCTAACGGCCGGCGAGCGCGGAGCGACCGAGGAACTTCGCGCTAGCGCCCAACTCTTCTTCGATGCGCATGAGCTGATTGTATTTGGAGATGCGGTCAGTGCGCGAGGCTGAACCCGTCTTGATTTGGCCTGTTCCGAGGCCTACTGAGAGATCGGCGATAAAAGTATCCTCGGTCTCGCCGGAGCGGTGCGACACGACGGACGCGTAGCCAGCTTTGCGCGCCATTTCGATGGCGGCAATGGTTTCCGTCACCGTGCCGATCTGATTCAGCTTGATGAGAATGGCGTTGCCGATTTTCTCGCTGATGCCGCGCGCGAAAATTTCCGGGTTCGTCACAAAAATATCGTCGCCAACCAACTGCAGCTTTTTCCCCAAATCGCGGGTCAGAGCTTGCCAGCCCGGCCAATCTTCCTCGGAAAGCCCGTCCTCGATCGAGACGATCGGATACTGCCGCACCCAATTCTCCCAGAACGCGATCATCTGCTCCGATGTGCGTTCGGACTTGTCGGACTTCTTGAACACGTATTTCTTCTTCGCCTTATCATAAAATTCGCTCGCTGCGGGATCGAGAGCGATGGCAATCTGCTCGCCCGGCTTGTAACCCGCCGCAGTGATCGCCTCCAGAACTCTCTCGATGGCCTCATCATTCGATTTCAAATTCGGCGCAAAGCCGCCCTCATCGCCCACCGCGGTCGAATAGCCATTTTTGTGCAGCACAGCCTTCAGCGCGTGAAACACTTCGACGCCCCAACGCAGCGCTTCATGAAAGCTCGGCGCACCAACCGGCATCACCATGAATTCCTGAGCATCCACGGAATTATCCGCATGCGCTCCGCCGTTCAGAATATTCATCATCGGGACGGGAAGCTTGTTTGCCGAGGAATCGCTCGAATACCGCGCGAGATATTTGTAGAGCGGCAGACCAGCGGCGATCGCGGCGGCGCGTGCCGCGGCCATCGAGACTGCCAGGATTGCATTCGCGCCGAGCTTTCCCTTGGTCGGCGTGCCGTCGAGATCGATCATCTTCTGATCGAGAGCCTTTTGATCGCTGGCGTCCGTTCCGGCCACTGCCTTCGCAATCGCCGTATTAATGTTCCCGACGGCCTTCAATACTCCTTTGCCGCCATAGCGAGACTTATCGCCGTCGCGCAGCTCGAGCGCCTCATGCTCGCCCGTCGAGGCTCCCGACGGAACGGCGGCGCGCCCGCGAATCCCCCCCTCGAGAACGACATCCGCCTCGACCGTCGGATTGCCGCGCGAATCGAGAATCTCGCGCCCGTGCACAGACTGAATTTTTGTGGACATCCCTAGGCTCCTGAGAAAATCTTTGGCGTACTGTGAAGGGGATTCAGACAGTCGATCGGCGCCGCACTCGTTTCACAAGCTAAGAAAATGCAGATCCCTCACTTCGCGCGGGATGACAGTGAAAAGCTCTTCACGCAAATAGCGAGACGGTGCCCTGACAAACATTTCCCCGCGTCCTATTCCGGCTCCTCGAGCATGGATTCCTGCCGCACCACGATCACCACGCCGTCATCGGTGATCTGATACTTCTTGCGATCCGCCTCCGCATCGTAACCGATCACCGTGCCTTCCGGCAGGCTCACGTGCCGATCGATGATTGCGCGCCGTATGCGCGAATGCCGGCCCACGGTTACGTGATTGAAAATAATCGAATCCTCGACGTCGCAATAGCTGTTCACGCGCACGTCGTACCCCAGTACCGAGCCCTTCACCCGGCCGCCCGACACAATCGATCCCCCCGCCACTATCGAATCGAGCGCGATGCCCATGCGATCCGGATCGGCAAAAACAAATTTTGCCGGAGGATATTGCTGCTGCCAGGTGTGCAACGGCCAGCCTTTGTCGTAGAGGTTGAACACTGGCGACACGGCGACCAAATCCATGTTGGCCTCGTAGTAGGCGTCAATCGTTCCGACATCGCGCCAGTACGAAGTCTCTTTCTTATTTTCATCGCGGAAGTTGTAAGCAAACACGCGGTGCTTTCCCAGAATCTTCGGAATAATGTCCTTTCCGAAATCGTGGCTCGACTGCGTGTCCTCGGCATCTGCAATCAATATCGGCACCAGAAGCTGCGTATTGAATATGTACACGCCCATCGAAGCATTTACTTTGCCGGGATGAATTCGCGAAGGCTTCGGCTTGGCAGGCTTCTCTTCGAATCCAATGATGCGCCAGTTCTGATCGGTCTCAATCACGCCGAATCGCCGCGCCGCCTCTTCGACATCCACTTCGAGCGTCGCGCAGGTCACCTCGGCGCCGGAATCGCGATGCTGATCGAGCATTTTGCGGTAATTCATTTTGTAGATGTGATCGCCCGAAAGAATGAAGACGTAGCTCGAAGCTTCGCTGCCGATCGAATAGATGTTCTGATAGACCGCGTCGGCCGTGCCCTGATACCAATGCGTCGAGACGCGCATCTGCGGCGGCAGCACTTCCATGAAGTCGCCATGCCCCATCAGCGACGACCAGCCGCGCCGCACGTGCCGGTTCAAGCTCAGAGCTTTGTATTGCGTCAGGACGAAAACGCGGCGCAAGTCGCTGTTCAGGCAATTCGAGAGGGTGATGTCAATGATTCGGTACACCGCGCCGAATGGCACGGCTGGCTTCGCGCGGTCGCGCGTCAATGGCCAGAGCCTTTCGCCCTGCCCTCCCGCGAGCAATACTCCCAGCGCTTCGCGCATCGCCGACATAAGCCATCCGCCCCATGGATTCCCACAGCCGGGGACAATTATTCTAGTTCTGTTCGGGCAGGATTGCGCAATTCTTTCTCGATATTGCGCAAAATGCTGCTATGCCGGGCGCCCCTGCTGTCACTTGCGGCCTGCAAAAAGCCGGTACGCCTCTGCCAAATCATTGGTTGCCGGATTGCTCGATGATTGAGTAGCATATTTGCGCCTGCTCGAGCGCGCTATTTCTATTCTACCCCGCCAGCCGCGCGGCGAGCTTGCGGTGGTCAAGGATGAGCAGTGCCCTCTATGGGACCGGATCAACCTTCGTTCTCCGAGCCGCTCAAGCGGCAGGCAAATTCCTCGCCTGAACGGCGCCGCGCCCCCAGAGCGAAACCAACCGGACTTACCTACGTCAAATTCGAGCCCGACAACGGCGGCACTCTCGTGGATGTCTGCGAATCCGGCATCCGCTTTCAAGTCATCGCGCCGGTCGAAGAGCGTGGACGGATTCAGCTCTGGTTCGTGCTGGATACGTCGAGCCACATCGAAGTTTCCGGCGAACTGGCGTGGATTGACGACTCCAAGCGCTGCGGCGGATTGAAATTCACGCAGCCGTCCAAACAGGCGCGCCAGCAATTGCGCACTTGGCTCTCCCGCCAGCGGCTCGCGAGCGCACCCATGGACGCGCCCGCAGACGCGATGAATGAGCCGCGCTCGGCACCTCCCGCAGAACTTGAGGCGCGCTCCAGTGACAGCTCGCCCGACAGCGATTTGGAGGGGCAGCTTCAAAACCTGCCGCACACCGATCCCGCGCCACTCGAGAGTCTTCTCGATAACATTCTCACATCTCTCCAGCGTCCCCATCCCGAAGAGCTGTTCGCGAGGCCTCCGGCCACGCTCGACAATCTTCAGCCGGTCCCGCCTGCCCCCGAATTCCGCTCGAGCGCCCCAGCGAATCTGTCGCGAGACACTTCTCCGAAAAAGCCTTCGATCGGCGCCGCTGTTCCTCCCATTCACCGTCGCGCTCCTCGTAGTTCGGCGCCAACTGCGAAAACTCCCCCGTTGCCAGCCCGCGAAGCTCGGGCAGATTCCCCGCCCGTTCCGCGATCGGAGCAAGCATCGGAAAGCAAATTCGCGCAGTTCGGTCTAACCGTGAACCGTGTCAGCGGAATGTTGTCGGTGCTACGTCATGCCATCGCCTCCGAAGATTCCGAATGGCCTTTGACTATTCCTCCTGAAATTCCTCCGGCTGCTGCCGCGCCCAGTTCTTCGACGGTGGCACTCGAGGCGGCCCCTCAAACAGCAGCGCAAGTTCCGGAGCACGTTGCAGAAGAAGTAGCTGAACCCGTCCCGCAGATTGAAATCGACGTTCGTCCGTGGTCCGCGGGCGCGCCGTGGCGAGCAGCGGAATCGCCAGTGGTCCGCGAAAGTTGGCGCACCAGGCTGGGTTCCCGAATGAGCGAGTACATTCTCGCGATTCGGGAGAGCTTCGCCGCTGCGTTGTCAGAAATCGCAGGCACTGCGAACACTGCGGTGACGTCGACCGCGCAATTTTCCCGCGAGGCAGTCGCAGCGCTGGCGGCGACGGTTGCGCCCGCAACTCGCGCCACGAAAGCGGCTGCTTCGACAACCGTGCAACGCACTTGGCGCGCCGTGCGCCAGTTCCGGCAGCTCGAGCTACTGCAGACTTTCCGCGGCAAGCTGGCGCGGAAAGCAAACGTCGCAAAAAGGCTTTCGCCGCAGGTTCCATCCAACTTCGTTCGCGTGGAACCAGCCGCCAAGCGCGCGTCGCGCCCCGCTCGGAATTGGCGTCAGCTCGAGCTGCTGCAGTCGTTCCGCAGCAAGATCACGGACGCGGCAAGCGCCACCAAGCGCGCTTCCTCGACGGCTATCTCCACCGTCGTTCCCGTGGAGCCGACTTCGAGCGAGATTCGCATCCTGCTGGGAATTACTGCCGCCCTGCTCATTGGGCTATTGATGTTCAGCTACCGCGACAAATTCAATTCCCCCACAAATTATTTCACCGCGAACGCGACCCCCGAATTCACGCAGCGCGAGACGCCGGCCGAGCCCAGCCCGGCGCCGAAGAAGACTCCGGCACGCATAGTGAAAGCGCGCGTCGCCTCGCCCGCGCCCGCGCGGACCGAGCCTGTACGCTCGGAAACGCCAGTGTTCACCAGGCCATCCACTCCGGAATTCGCAAGGGCGCTCGCCTACCTGCGCGATGACGGCAATGGGCGTAGTGCTTCCACCGCCGCGCAATGGCTCTGGGCCGCAACTCGCAAGGGCGACACCGCCGCAAGTATCGTTCTCGCCGATCTCTATATCCGCGGCGATGGCGTCCCGCAAAACTGCGCGCAAGGCCGAGTCCTGCTCCTGGCGGCGTCACGAAAAGGGAACGAACAGGCCACCCGCAAGCTGCAGGAATTTGACGCAGCCGGCTGCGTCAGCACTGCCCAGTAGAAGTGTTGTGCGAATGATCGAACCGCTCGGACCTTACTCGTAGCTCCCCAAGCCAACAGTACTAAACTGGTAATCACGCAGCCCGGCAATTCTGCCAGACCGGGTATCTCCTCAATTATCACTTGACTTCGAGTTCTGGCAAGGATAGAACCAGCACGCATTGCCGGTTTTGGGGAAAGCCGGTTATAATTAGTGCCTTACCAGAACATTTAATTTACTCGATCCGGGATGGGGGTGAATACGCGTGGCTGAAGTTGTCATTCAGGAGGGTGAGTCTCTCGAGAACGCTCTCCGTCGCTTCAAGAGGAAAGTGCAGTCCGAAGACATCATCAAGGAAATCAAGAAGCACTCTTACTTCATGAAGCCCGGTGAGCGGCGTCGTGCCAAAGCCGCCCTCTCGCGTAAACGCCTCCGCAAAAAGCAGCGGCGTGAGCAGGATTAGGCGATCCAACCCATTGGGTTTCCTCAGGCAATATCGTGCCAGCCGGCCAACGGGATCCGTTTCCTTCCCCAGGTCCCAGTTTCGTCTGACATGGCCTGTCGCGCCGCCTGACCTGTCCTAGCCAGGCCACGGAGCGGCCCATGGAATTTCATGACAAAGTCCTGAAGTGCGCGGACTGCGGGGCGGAGTTTGTCTTCACCGCCGGCGAACAGATGTTTTTCGCCGACAAGGGGTTCAAGAACGAGCCCAAGCGGTGCAAGGCTTGCAAAGCTACCCGCGCGCAGGGCGGGTCTTCGGCTTCGAACGGCGGTGTCCAGCGCGTCGAGACCAAGACCGTCTGCTCGCAGTGCGGGAAGGAAACCACGGTTCCGTTTAAGCCCACACAGGGGCGCCCAGTCTACTGCCGCGAATGTTTCCAGCAGCGGCGTACGATGGGCGCTGGTGGCAGCGCGAGCGGCGCTTCCGCGTAATCGCGGAAGCCCGGCAAGCGCATTCGTTCGGGCGACGGGTCACTACTTCCTCGCGTATCGCGGTGTTAATTCACCGCGAGCTATGATTGCGCCGCCTCGTCGTTCACGCGGCGTTCTGCCGCTGCTCGCCCGAAGTCTCGCGCGTCAAAGCTCCCACGGTTTGGCCGTGCACACCATTCAATGCCAGCGGAAAAAAGTAAAACCGTGTCATCCTGAGCGAAGCTAAGGATCTAAGCGACCCATCATCGCATCATCAGGATTCTGCGTCGCCCACCCGCCCCAAGCATCAAATCACGAGCAACAGAAAAGCCCCGGAGGCACCCATGGCCAAGCGCCAGAAAAAGCAGCCGAAGTCGCGCAGCCGATCCTCGAAATCACCACAACCCAAGCAAGCCAAGCCGGACTCCAGCCACGCTCTGCGCCAGCAATTGGCAAAGTGCCTCGAGACCAGCGAGGCCCACGCCTCCTGGCGCGATGCATTCTCCGAGATGCCTCCCGAATTACGCGGCGCAAAATTCGTTGGCTCACCGCACACCGCCTGGCAATTGCTCGAGCATCTGCGCCTCGCGCAATGGGACATCCTAGAATTCAGCCGCGACGCGAAGCACGTCTCCCCGGATTTTCCACTGGGCTATTGGCCGCCAACCTCTTCTCCGGCGGATGACTCCGCGTGGGACGCCAGCGTGCGCGCCTTCCGCCATGACGTCGAGGAGATGCGCAAACTGATTCTCGATCCGCAAACCGATCTCTTCGCGAAAATCCCGCACGGCTCCGGGCAAACCATCCTTCGCCAATCCCTGCTGATAATCGATCACAATGCCTATCACCTAGGCCAATTAGTCCTACTTCGCCGCTTACTGGATGCGTGGCCCACACAGTAGCGTCTGTGTGAATTTTTCGACTCCTTGTCAGGGCACGATTTCAATCGTGCCGAAAGCTCTGCAGAATGAGTACGGCTTTACAGGCCGCGGAAAAAGTCAAAACGCTGTCATCCTGAGCGAAGCGAAGGATCTCAGCGTCTAATGTTTGCAACCACTTGCGCCGACTGAACACATCGATATACGCCGGCTGATCGTCGAATTGGCCTTTTTTCCGCAACCTCTTTAGCCGCTGAGGTATTTCTCTGCGCAAATCGGGCCTAAGGTGATTTTTCGATATCGTAGCTATCGCCGCGGAATTTGACTCGCGTCACTTCAGACCGTGGCCCGGTAACATCTGCTTCCGCAACGTCTCCCCGCTCGTCAGAAATGTATGTGAAATGATAGGCAGTGTTGTCCGACAGAATCTCATCGCTCACCCAGCCATAATAATAGGCCACCCGCAAGATCATCCCGGCTTTCGAGCTGGCGACGTGCCGAATGTGATTCGAAGAGTCATACAGGTATTCAAAGCTCAGCCCTTGAGAGCTCTTTGTCCGTACAAGCCGATTGTCCGAATCGTATTCGTACTCCACGAAGTCCCCCGAATCGTTCTGCACGCGGCTAATCCGGTTTTTCGCGTACGCAATCCGAATCCAATTCCCGGCCGGCGATCGAACCTCCTTCAGATTTCCGTTCTCCTCGCGCGTTAACCGAATTTCATTCCCTTCGCGGTCGAAGATTCCGACAAGTGAGCCTTGTACCGGACGAGTAGAGTAATAGGCTTCCGGTGAGAGATAAGTCTCCCCATCCGCGAGGCTCACATCCCATCCCCAGCCATTCCAGGCGACCCGCGATCCCCCGAAAAGCGGCGTGGCGCCCTCATGTTCGAATAGTCCGTCGGCAAACCCCGTCCCCGGTGAGATCCGCTTGTAATGGAGGATTTGATCGTCCGGCAAATTCCAGGTCAGGGAGGAGTAGGGGTTCCGCTCTCCAAAAAGAAAGGGATCATACACGTCCATGAGATAGATCTGCATGCGACTTGACCATTTATCAAGAGGGCGATAGATGCGCGTGAATGCCAGCGGCATCGTATCCCGCACGTAGACGTCGGTGGTGAGCGGAATAAATCGTCCCGTGCGTAAGTTCACTTCGTAGATGTCCCATTGCTTGCCGTCCGGAACTGGCAGGACGCAATCGCCAATGGAACCGGAAACTATGTTCTGACCGGGAGGGGACGTCGGAGCGATAAAGAAACAAGGCGGCAGGCCAGTCTCGCCGGGCTTGGCCCCACCGAGCTGATTTTCGCTCAGGCTGAGCTTGGGCCTTCTCTCCCATTTGTCGTGATCAGGAATACGATTGAACGGCTGGAGCATATTCAGCAAATGTGGCAATCCTAGCCACATCAGAAACACCACGCAGAGAAAAATCAGATCCTTCCATCCGCGCCGCCGGAAATATCCCGCTCTTTTACTCGAATCCATGGGCAATCGACTCACCGTTCTGCCGACTATAAGCCAAGTTGATGTAGGGGGGCGAGTTCACCACGCCCCCGATTTGGCACTGGGTTTTGCAATACGATTTTCAAATAATCACCGCAGCTCCGCTAACCGCGCGAAATGCAGCGCCGGCCTTTTAGGCCGGAATCTTCGAGGCTAGACTCAAGTTCATGTAGCAGCCGAATCCGTAATTTCCGCAATGGACGCGCAATCTCCCACCGCCTATAGTGAATCGATGCCCGCCGAGCTAAATCTCCACGAGCCTTTACGCCGCTACTGGGGCTACGACTCCTTCCGCCCCATGCAAGAGCGCATCATCCGCAGCCTGATCGCGGGCAAAGACACATGCGTAATCATGCCCACCGGCGGCGGCAAATCGCTCTGCTATCAATTGCCCGCCGCTCTGCTCCGAAGAGCACAGCCATCGTGGTCTCGCCGCTGATCGCCCTGATGCAGGACCAAACCGCGCAACTCGCCCAGATGGGCATCGAAGCCGCGGTCCTGAATAGCTTCGTAGCCAAAAAAGAAGCCAGCGCAATCATGGACCAGGCTGCCGAAGGCCGTTACCGCCTGCTCTATCTCTCCCCCGAACGCATCGCGCAGCGCCCCACCATGGCCTGGCTGCAGCATGTCCCCGTCTCCTTCTTCGTGATCGACGAAGCCCACTGCATCTCCGAATGGGGCCACGAGTTTCGCCCCGAATATCGCCAACTCAGCAGCCTTCGCATCCACTTTCCCGATCGCCCCATCGCCGCTTTCACCGCCAGCGCCACGCAGCACGTCCGCCACGACATCATCGAGCAGCTCAAGCTTCGCGACCCCGACAAATACATCGCCAGCTTCTATCGCCAGAATTTGAATTACATCATCCGGCAATGCGACGCCGCAACGCAGTTCTCTCAGCTCGTGGACGCCATTCGCGCGCACCCCGACGGCAGCATCATTGTGTATTCGCCTACCAGGGACGGCGTCAAAGAAACTGTGGATGCCCTCAAAGCGAATGGCATCGACGCGATCGGCTATCACGGACAGATGGAAGCTTCCACTCGCCGCCGCAATCAGGAAGCCTGGATGGCCGGCGATGTGCGCGTGATCGTCGGCACAATCGCTTTCGGCCTCGGCATCAATAAGGCCGACGTCCGCGCCGTCATCCACCTCTCGCTGCCCAAGTCCATCGAGCAGTATTACCAGGAAGCGGGCCGCGGCGGACGCGATGGGCGTCCCACCGATTGCCTTCTGCTCTGGCAACCGCGCGACGCAGGCCTCCTCGGGCACTTCATTTCGCAAATTAAAGATGCGGCCGAGAAAGAACGCGCCTGGCAGCGCTACAACACCATTCGCGATTTCGTCGAATCCAATGCCTGCCGCCACCGCCGCATCTGCTCCCATTTCGGCGAGAAAACCAAGTGGGAAACTTGCGGCGCATGTGACGTCTGCGGCTACATCCCCGATTGGCTCATAAGCCCGATGCCGCCGAAGCCGCGCAAGAGGACGAAATCTCAACGGCCGCCTCAGAGCGCGCCGCTTCCAGCTCCAATTCCCGCACCAATTCACGCGTACAGCCCGGCGTCAATGTCGGCGTCAATTTCGGCACCAATGCGTGCGTCGACAGCAGCCACGTTCTCGCCGAAAGTCGCGCTGCCCGCGCCAGTAGCCGCCGATCTAGCCGAACTGCGCGCCTATCTCCGCGAATGGCGCCGCCAAACCGCGCAACGCCAAAGCATCGCCGCGTTCATCGTCATGCACGACACGACTCTCGACGATCTCTGCGAGAAGCGTCCCACCTCGTTAGCCGAACTCCGCCAAGTCTTCGGCTTCGGCGTCCGCAAAACCGAACTCTACGGCCAGGAAATCCTCGCAGCCCTAAAGCAATTCCGCGAAGGCGCCCGAGCCGAGCCCGCGCAGCAAAAACTCCAAGCTCGCGCGGCCGGCACGCTATCGGGGTAACTCCGCCCCTCTTTCCGCGCTAATCTCTGCGCTTAACTCTGCGCCCTCAGCGTCTCTGCGGTGCGTCCGCGCGTTTTTCGGAACTCCCCGCTTCCGCTTATAATGAATCTTCACTCCGGAGCTACCACGAATGCCTCGCGGACAAGCATCCGCAGAAGCCGAAACCAATTCAACCAAGCGCGAAGCCACCTTCGACGCCTTCCGCCGCTGGGGCTATCTCCAAGCCGACCTCGATCCGCTAGGCGACCTCCAACCGGTCGCCATGCCTGAACTCGAAATCACCGGCAAAGACGCGACCGCAGCCCGCGCGTTCTATTGCGGCACCATCGGCGCCGAATTCATGCACATTCCGGACGCCGATCGCCGCCGCTGGATTGCCCAGCGCATGGAATCGGAAGCCCCGGCCCCTGACCGCGAATACATTCTCGAGCGCCTGGTCCGCGCCGACATTTTTGAGCAAGTCCTGCAAACTCGCTATCTCGGCACCAAGCGCTATTCGCTAGAAGGCGATTCCGCGCTGATTCCTCTTCTCGATTCCATCCTCGAAGCCGGAAGCAGCCTCGGCGCCGAGCAAGGCGTCGTAGCCATGAGCCATCGCGGCCGCCTGAACGTAATGGTCCACACCATCGGCCGCGCCGCCGCGGAAGTCTTCGCGCGTTTCGAGGATGTGGATCCTCGCAGCGTTCTCGGCGGCGGCGACGTGAAATACCATCTTGGCGCAACGGGCGAGTTCCTCACGCCGGCAGGCCGCCGCATCGCCATGCATCTCGTCTCGAATCCCAGCCATCTCGAAGCCGTGGATCCGGTAGCCACGGGCCGCGCGCGCGCCAAGCAAACGCGCATCGGCGCCGAGGGCCGTCGCCGCGTTCTGCCCATACTCTTGCATGGTGATGCCGCGTTCGCGGGCCAGGGCATTTTGGCCGAGACGCTGAACATGGCCGGTGTCGACGGCTTCACCGTCGGCGGCGCAATCCACATCATCGTCAACAATCTCATCGGCTTCACCACTGTTCCCTCCGAATCGCATTCCTCGCGGTTCTCTTCCGATCTCTCCAAGCGGCTGCCGATTCCGATCTTCCACGTCAATGCCGAAGATCCCGATGCCGTCGTGCGCGTCGGCCGCATCGCCGCCGATTACCGCTACGAATTCTCGAGCCCGGTCGTGATCGATCTGATCGGCTATCGCAAACACGGCCACAGCGAAGTGGACGACCCGACCATCACCCAGCCGCTTCGTTACCGCAAAATCCAGGCGCACGCGCCGCTCTGGCAGATTTATTCGCAGAAAATCGGCGTGGACGCCGCGCCGATGGCCGCAAGAGTTCACGAAGATCTCGACGCCGCGCAAAAAGCCGCCGAAGAACTCGAGAAGAACCCGCCGATGCGGGAGCTTCCGCCCTACTGGAATGCCTATCAAGGCGGCCGCTACAAACCCGCGCTCGAAGTCGAAACAGCGGTCGATGCAAATGAACTTGCCGCGGTCACCGACGCTCTTACAAGTTATCCAAGCGGATTCCACATCCATCCAAAGGTGAAAAAGCTCCTCGAGCAGCGCGCCGAAATGGGCCACGGCAAGCGCCCGATTGATTTCGGCATGGCCGAAGCTCTGGCCTTCGGCACGCTCCTTCGCCAGGGCACTCCGGTTCGGCTCAGCGGCCAGGATTCGCGCCGCGGCACTTTCAATCAGCGCCATGCCGCCCTGATCGACATCGAGAACGAAGATGTCTATTTGCCGCTCGCGCATCTCACCGCAGGCGATGCCTTCTTCGAAATCTACAATTCAACCCTTTCCGAAGCTTCCGTCCTCGGCTTCGAATACGGCTTCAGCCGCGACTACCCCGAAGCGCTAGTTCTCTGGGAAGCGCAATTCGGCGATTTCGCCAACGGCGCGCAAATCGTAATCGATCAATTCATCGTCGCCGCCGAAACCAAATGGAATCTTCTCTCTGGCCTCGTGCTGCTCCTCCCTCACGGCTACGAAGGCCAGGGCCCGGAACATTCCAGCGCGCGCATCGAGCGCTATCTGCAACTCGCCGCCCGCGACAATATCCAAATTTGCCAGCCCTCCACCGCCGCGCAGTATTTCCACCTGCTTCGCCGGCAAGCGTTGCGCTCATGGCGCAAGCCGCTCGTAGTCTTCACGCCGAAAAGCATGTTGCGAAATCCAGCGGCCTCGTCTCCGCTCGGCAATCTGACAGGCGGACGTTTCCAGAACGTCATTCCGGACGCCGAAGCACACGATGCCACGCGCGTTCTGATCTGCACCGGAAAAATCGGCCATGAACTTATAGCCGAACGAAAGAAAAGGAAGGACACCGCGACCGCAATCGTCTTTCTCGAACAGCTCTATCCGTTCCCCGAAGCCGAACTCGCGGCCGAGTTCGCGCGCCACGCGACAGCCCGCGACTTCGTCTGGGTGCAGGAAGAACCGGCCAACATGGGCGCGCTGGCTTTTCTGCTGCCGCGCCTCGAACGCATCGCGCGCGGCAAGCCGGTGCTGAGCGTCAAGCGTTCCGCGGCGGCGAGCCCGGCGACCGGCTCGGCGGGCGCGCACGAAGTCGAGCAGCGCACGCTTCTCAATTTGGCCTTTGCGACGTCCTCCGCGCGCGGTTGAGCGATTTTCGGCGGGCCGGCGAGAGCTCAAAAAGAGGCCGTTTTCGGCCGATTAGATATGACATCGGCCCTTTGTTTTCAACAAGTTACACAAAATTCTAATAATTTCGCGGCCGATTAGAAATCGCGCTTCGAGCCGCTACTTTTCTGCCAGGATCAGGCTTTGCGGCGCCGGCGGGATCGCTTGGGTCGTCACTTTCGAATAGCCGGCGTTGCGGGCCATTCGTTCATACTCGCGAAAGGTGTAGGCGTCGCCCTCGAGCGTTGTACTGAGCATCGTGAGCGCAAACCCTGCCGCCGGTAGCGGCGTCACGCGATCGTCATTGGGAACAAATTCGACGATCACCGCCGCGCCGCCGGGATTCAACGACGCGTGAACTTTCTTCAGTAGACCTTCATTCACTTCCGCGGAAAAGTGGTGCAGGAAATTGGGCAGCAGCACGAGATCGTATCCTGCTCCGAAATCCACTTCGAACGCGCTACCGGGAATCGTACGAAATCTATCCGCTACGCCCAAGCGTTGCGCGTTGTGTTTCGCCACCTCCAGCACTTGCGGCCAATCCACCGCGACCATCTCCATCTGCGGATTCCGCTGCGCCAAAGTGATGCCGAACATGCCGTGGCCCGCGGCGATATCGAGTGCCTTCTTTGCTTTAGCCGCACGCGCCTCGATGGCTCCTGCCATAACGGCCGCCACGTTGCCCATCATCGGGCCCATGGATTCCGCAAATTGGACCCAGATGGGATTCTCCGGCGTCGTCGATTCTCCATCGGGGACCGCCGAGCCGCCTTTGCGCACTGAGTCGGTGAGGTAATGGAACATGCCCGCCATGCGCGCATCGCAAAGAAAATTGGCAGCCGAAGCAATGCACATGGAAGATTTGCGATTGAGAAATGCCGCCGAATCGGGCGTCAAAGCGTAGGACTGCGCAGCCTTGGTCAGGAATCCGAGGATCACCAGATAATCGCAGAGTATGCGAATTCCGCGCTCGGAAGCCCCGCAGCGCTCGGCGATTTCGCGCGCCTCGCCAGCGCCCTGTCCAATTGCGGTGAACACGTCCAGCTCAATCGCAGACTTGATTGCCGCGGAGCCTTGATACGCCCGCGCGGTCTCGAAGAACAGTTCCGGCGATGGCATGCGCATTTCACCTGTGGCAGACATAGTTAAAATTCCTCCATAAGCCGATTGATATTTCGATCAAGCTAAGCCGGACTTCTGCGGCCAACTCGTTCCGTGTATTCTACAGGCGAACATGCGCCGACCAAAACCCGTCGTACTCACCATCCTCGATGGCTGGGGCTATTCTCCGGAAACAAAAGGCAACGCCATCGCTCTCGCCCGCAAGCCGAATTACGACTCGCTGATGAAAACTTTCCCGAACACTTTGATTCACACTTCAGGCCCGTTCGTCGGCTTGCCCGAAGGCCAGATGGGCAACAGCGAAGTGGGCCACATGAACATGGGCGCCGGGCGCATCGTGCAAATGGACGTGACGCGCATCGACGCGATGATCGCCAGCGGCGAATTCTACCGCCAGCCGCTGCTGCTCGAAGCCATGCAGCGCGGCCGCACGCGCCAACTCCATCTTCTAGGCCTGGTCAGCGATGGCGGCGTGCACTCGCATATCAATCATCTCTTCGCGCTGCTGCGCATGGCTCGCGAAAATAAAGTCGAGCGCGTCTTCATCCACTGCTTCACCGACGGCCGCGACACGCCGCCCGAAAGCGGCATGGGCTTCCTGCAGCAGCTCGAACAAAAAATGCGCGAACTCGGTGTAGGCCGCATCGCCTCCGTCAGCGGCCGCTATTACGCCATGGATCGCGACAATCGCTGGGAGCGCATCGAGCGAGCCTATCGCGCCGTTGTTCATGGCCAGAGCGAAGTCAGCTTCAACGACCCGATTGCCGCCGTCCGCGCCAGCTACGAAAAAGGCGTCACCGATGAATTCATCATCCCGGCGGCAATCACCGAAACGCCGGAGCCAGGCCGCCCAGCCGCGCCGCGCGGCCCTATCCGCGACGACGATGCCGTAATCTTTTTCAATTTCCGCGCCGATCGCGCCCGTCAAATGACGCGCGCCATCGCCGAGCCCGATTTCAAAGAATTCGCCGATCCGGATCGCCCGAAGAATCTCTGCTACGTGGCCATGACGCAATACGAAAAAACCTGGCCGTGGCTCCGCTATGTGCAAGCCCCCGAAAAACTCGAGCACATCCTCGCGCAAATTTTCGGCGAGCTGAATTACACGAATCTGCGCGTAGCCGAGACCGAAAAATACGCGCACGTAACTTATTTCTTCAACGGCGGCGTGGAAAAGCCCTACCCTGGCGAACAGCGCATCCTGGTTCCCTCGCCGAAAGTCCCGACCTACGATCTCAAGCCCGAAATGTCCGCCGCGGGAATCACCGACGCGGTCGTCAAAGCCATCGAGAAGGGCGATTTTGACGCCATCATCATGAACTACGCCAATGCGGATATGGTCGGCCACTCCGGCAAGCTCGAAGCCGCGATCAAAGCCGTCGAAACGGTGGACGAATGTCTCGGCCGCCTCTATCAATCGCTCAAGCCCAAAGGCGGCGCATGGATTATCACTGCCGATCACGGGAACGCGGAGACCATGATCGATCCGAAGACCGGCGGCCCGCACACGTATCACACGACGAATCCCGTTCCATTCATCCTTGCCACCGAAGACGCCACCACGCGCCTAACTCCCAACGGCTCCCTCCGCGACGTCGCCCCCACCATGCTCGGCATAATCAGCCAGCCCGAGCCGATTGAGATGACCGGCCGCGATTTGCGCGCGGCAACAAAGTGAGTTGTAGATGCTGGGGGCAAGCGTTACGTTTTTGGGTCATGGGGGACGGTTAGATCCTTAGGGCCCCGAAAGGCACGGGGCCCGCAGGATGACATTGTTTCTTCAGTTCGGGTGATGGGTCGAGGCGGGTCTATTGGCTGAACCGAACTATCCGATGAGATCTAGCTTCGTCTATATCATGACCAATGCTTCCGAAACGCTCTACATCGGCGTCACCAGCAATATCGAGCGCCGCATCTACGAGCACAAGATGAAATTGGTTCCAGGATTCACGCAGCGTTACAAGCTGACGCGCCTGATCTATCTCGAGGAATTCGCCGACATCCGCGACGCCATCGCCCGAGAAAAGCACCTTAAGAGTTGGAATAGAAGCCTGAAAATTGCTCTCATCGAACGATCCAACCCGGAGTGGCAGGATCTCGCCGCGAATTGGTTCAAGCCAGCGGCCAAAGTGGAGAAGTAGCAGTTGCATTTATCGAACGATAGAAGAGCGGTGTCATCCTGAGGGCCCGCGCATTTCGGGCCCTAAGGATCTAACCGTAAGGAAGGGACGGTGCGTAAAAAGGGACGGTGTCATCCTGAGGGCCCGCGCATTTCGGGCCCTCAGGATCTAAGCGTACGACATGGCAATCAATTCAAATCCCGGGAGCCTTCTTCCGTCGCCGGCGGAGACGAAGCTGCTGGTTTGCGTGTGGCATCCATTCGACCTGTGGCGGCCGCCTGCCTCCATGGCCGCAGCCGTCCGGGCGCGCTGGCCCGCCATGCGCGTCGTGCATTTGCCGAATTACGATCGGCTCGAAGCCGAACTTCCCGACACGCAAATCTTCGTCGGCTATTCCATCCGCGCGCATCAACTGCAATGGGCGCGACAATTGAAATGGATTCACTCGACCGCCGCCGGAGTAGCCCAGCTCACTTATCCCGCCCTGCGCGAAAGCGGCGTCCTCGTCACCAATGCCAGCGGCGTTCACAGCATCCCCATCGCCGAGCACGTCATGGGCATGCTCATCAGCCTGGCGCGCCGCTTTCCCGACGCGCTCCGCCACCAACAAGAACATCGCTGGGCGCAACAGGAAATCTGGGACTCGAAGCCGCGCCCGGGAGAGCTCCACGATTCCGTTCTGCTGCTGATCGGCCTCGGCGCAGTAGGAAAGGAAATCGCCAGGCGCGCCCAAGCCTTCGGAATGAAAATTCACGCGGTAACACGTTCAGGCCGCGGCGACACTTCCCTCGCCGCGAAAATCTATCCCGCCACCGATCTCGAAGCCGCCCTCGCGCAAGCCGACTACATCGTAGTGGCCGCCCCCGAAACTCCCGCGACCCACAATCTGCTCGGTCCGCGCCAGTTCGCCGCGATGAAGCGCACAGCGTTCGTGGTGAATGTAGCCCGCGGCTCGCTGATCGATGAAGCCGCTCTCGCCGCGGCTCTCGAGCAGCGCAAAATTGCCGGCGCTGCGCTCGATGTAGCCGCCGAAGAGCCGCTGCCGCCCGCAAGCCCGCTCTGGCGCCTCGACAATATTCTCATCACGCCGCACCTGGCTGCGGCTAGCGAGCATCTTTGGAAACGGCAGACTGATTTGCTGCTTGAGAATCTGGAGCTTTGGTTTGCAGGAAGGGATTTGCTCAATCGAGTGGATTTCAACCGCGGTTACTGACGTTCGCAGACGGCACCTGCAATTTGACAGAAAAACGCCGGCAGGCTGCCGGCGCTACGAGGCTAATCGCCTACCGAGCCGCTGATCGCGGTGTATCCCTCGCGCGCGTAAACGACGATCTTCCTCGGCTTCCCCTTCTTATCCGTCACCGTCAACGGATTTCCCTTGTCATCGAGCACTTCCACCTTCAGCTTGTGGTACTTCCCGTCGTGCGTGGTATTCGACGGCACAAACCCGATCGTATATTGATTCCGCAAGAACGCCGTCACTGACTGAAATATCCCCGGCAATTCGCCGTCGAACCGCGGAAACCAAGCAAACCCGCCGGTCATTTTCGAAAAGGTGCTGAGCTGATTTTTGGCCTGGAGGTAACCAACCCCGCCGTCTCGCGTCGAGCGCACGGCAATCTCTTCCGCGGTTCCCACGCAAAAAATCGTGACGTCGGTGTTCTTCAACCGCTTCAGCGTCTGGTCCAACGTATGCTTGCTGAACGTATCGTAGCCGGAGGACATCAGCAAAATGGATTTCTTGCCTTTCACATCCTGCAAGCGGTCGATGGTATCGAGCACGGCATCAAAAGTATTCGCTTCGCTGAACCCGGGAAAAAACAGGCTGGCGATAGCTTGCTCAACTTCTTCTTTGTTCTGCGTGAAGTCCACTTCGATGTGCTCATTCAAATCGTAGGTAATCAGCGCGACCCAATCATTCTTGTTCAGATGGCCGAGGAAACCGTAGGACCAATACTTGGCAAACTGCGCGAACCACCCGCCGCCGATGTTGCTGAACTCCATCAGCATCACGATGGTGATGGGCGCATCCGTCGGCGCAAAATTCGTAATCTGCTGCGGCTCGCCATTGTCCGTCACGCGAAAATTGTCGCGCTTCAATCCCGTCAGGATGTTTCCGTCCTGATCCGTCACCACCGCATCCACATTCACCAGGTTCGACGTGATCGAGAGCTGATATTCCGGCTTGTTCTGGTCGCCCTGTTGCCCGGCCGGCGGTTTTTGCGGCTGAGCAGGCGGCTGAGGCGGCGGAGCCTGCTGCGCCGGCGGCTTGACCGGACCGTTGTCCTGCTGCTGCGCCCAGGCGATCCACGCATCCGCCGGCACCGCCAGCCCGATCGTAAGAATGGCCAGCGCGGCCGCACGAATCCAATTTTGCCTCTTCATGGCTCCCTCTCTGGGCCCGATTCTACCCGTGGAGTCTTTGATGCTGCCACGGCGCCTAACGGATGGTCAATTGCTGCGCAGGGCACGCGCCTCCACGATCCCATCGGGCGCGCTTGGCCCCGTGCTACGATGAACCGTTCGCGCTCGATCTGCTCGGAAGTCCAATCATTGGGGGGGTGGGGATGCTCCGCAATTTTCTCAAGGCAGGAGTCGCGTGCCTTTTCGCGGCAACGCTCGCAGCGCCGACAACGCTCGCGCAGCAGCAACCTCCGTCGCAGCCCGCCGCTGCGCCAGCTCCGCCATCCACCGACGTCACGCACATCACCGACGAAGCCCTCGTCTGGCTGCAGGATTTGATTCGCATCAATACCAGCAATCCGCCGGGCAACGAGCTGGTGGCCGCAAAATATATCGGCGGCGTCTTGCAGAAGGAAAACATACCCTTTGAAATTTTCGAGAGCACGCCCGGGCGCGGCTTTCTCGTCGCGCGTCTCAATGCCGGCCCGTTTCCCGATCCTTCGCGCGCGCTGATCCTGATGGCGCATCTCGATGTCGTCGGCGTGGATAAAGCGAAATGGACCGTCGATCCCTTCGGCGGCGTGATCAAAGATGGTTACATCTACGGCCGCGGCGCCATCGACGACAAAGGCATGCTCGCCGCGAATCTCGCCGTGTTCATCGCGCTCAAGCGCACCGGCGCGCGCCTGAATCGCGACATTATTTTGCTGGCCGAAGGCGACGAAGAGGCTGGCGGCGAAACCGGAATGGTTTTCGCCGTGCAAAAACACTGGGACAAAATCGCCGCGGCTTATGCCATCAACGAAGAAGGCCGCGTGATTCTCGCCAACGGCAGAGTTCAATACGTGGGCATACAAGCCGGCGAGAAAGTTCCCGTCAACGTCGACGTCATAGCCACCGGCCCATCGGGGCATGGCTCCGTTCCGCGCCCGGATAACGCCGTCGTGCATCTCGCCGCCGCCGTTGCGAAAATCGGCGGCTATGAAGCCCCCGTCCAGCTCAACACCATCACTCGCGCCTATTTCGAAGGCCTCGCCAAGATCGTGGACGAAGAGACCGGCAAATGGATGCGCGCGCTCGAAACTCCCGACCGCAAGGACCACGCCGCACGGATCATTTCGCAGAATCAAATTTGGAATTCGATGCTGCGCGACACCATCGCTCCCACAATGCTGCAGGCCGGAATCCGCCAGAACGTCGTGCCCTCCACCGCGCGCGCCGTGCTCAACATCCGCCTGCTGCCCGGAAATTTGCTCGATCCGTTGCTCGGAAACCTCGCGCAGCTTGTGAACGATCCGCAAGTCCGCTTCGAGCCGCAAACTTCCATCGGCCAGTCCGCTCCTTCTTCGCCGGTCGATTCCGATCTCTTCGCGGAGATCACGCTCACCGCCGCAAGGGAATTTCCCGGCACGACGGTGGTTCCGATGATGTCCACGGGCGCCACCGATTCGCAGCAGCTCCGCCTGCGCAGCGTGAAAGCCTACGGCCTGCTACCGTTCCCGCTACCCGAAGCCGAAATCCTGCGCATGCACGCCGACGACGAGCGCCTCCCAATCGATTCATTCCGCAAAGGCGTCGCGTTTCTAAATCACATCGTGACGGGCTTCGCCGTTTCCCCGTAGTCGTAGGGGAGGGTCTTCAGACCCTCCCGCAGTTCGGCCCTTTTGTTGTTCGGCGCGCTTCCATCGCCAATAAAAGCCACTTCAGCTAACATCGAAGCGTTTGGAACAGAGGAAATATATGTCTCACATAAATCGCCGAGCAAAAATCGTCTGCACCATCGGCCCGGCCAGCTCCAAACCCGAAATCGCCGATCGCCTGGTCCGCGCCGGAATGGACGTAGCTCGCTTAAATTTTTCTCACGGCACTCCGGCAGAACACGCCCAGCGCGTCGCTGCCATTCGCCGCGCTTCCGGCACTCACGAAAAGCCCATCGCGATCCTCGGCGACCTGCAAGGCCCGAAAATTCGCACGGGCCGGCTTGCGGGCGGCGGAAAGATTACGCTGAACGTCGGTCAGAAATTTGTGATCACCACCGAGAATGTTCTCGGCGATTGCGACGGCGTCAGCACTACTTTCCAACAGCTTCCGCACGTGGTGCATCACGGCGATCGCGTTCTCCTTAGCGACGGTGAGATCGCGCTGCGCGTTCAATCCACGCAAGGCCGCAAGGTGATTACGCGCGTGGAAAATGGCGGCGAGCTCGGCGAGCATCAGGGCATCAATCTCCCCGGCATAAAATTGAAGATTCCTTCACTTACTCCTAAAGATCGCAAAGATCTTCTCGTCGCTCTCGGCCTCGGCGTGAATTACATTGCGCTCAGTTTCGTCCGCTCTGCGCGCGACGTGAAAGCCGCCAAATCCGCCGTCGCGCGCGCCGGAAAAACCACGCCGGTGATCGCCAAGCTCGAAAAGCCCGAAGCCATCGAGAATCTCGATGAAATTTTGAGCGTTGCCGACGGAGTAATGGTGGCCCGCGGCGATCTCGGCGTGGAAATGAATCCCGAGCAAGTTCCCGTGGTGCAGAAGCAGATCATTTCCCGCGCGCGCAACGCGCTTGTGCCCGTAATCACCGCCACGCAAATGCTCGATTCCATGACGCAAAATCCGCGCCCCACGCGTGCGGAAGCTTCCGATGTCGCCAACGCCATCTTCGACGGCAGCGACGCGCTGATGCTTTCAGGCGAAACCGCCGTTGGCCGCTACCCGATCGAATCCGTGGAAATGATGGACCGCATCATTCGCGTGGCCGAGGCCAGCATCACCGAGCCGCTGCGCCCCGCCCGCTTCACCGAGCTGCACATCAACGAAACCATCGCCGAGGCCATCTGCCACGCCGCGGAAGAGTTGCATATGAAAGCCATCGCCGTGTTCACCGAGTCCGGCTCCTCCGCGCGCCTCGTCTCCAAATATCGCCCGCGCGCGCCGATCATCGCCTTTTCGCCCAATCAAGAAACGCGCCGCCGCATCAGCCTCTATTGGGGCGTTCGCCCGCGTTCGATCAATCGTCTGACGGATATGGACGTGCTGGTAGCTTCAGCCGAGAAGCGCCTGATCGAGGAAAAGCTGGTTCACAAAGGCGACGTGATCGGAATTATTTCAGGAACGCCTCTAGGCGCCACAGGCACAACAAACATGATGCGCCTTCACCGCATCGGCGAGTAACCAGCGGGTACGAGGATTGTTTTTTGTGTTACCGCAAAGAGAATTCGATGTCATCCCGAACGAAGTGAGGGATCTGCATTTGCGGTTGCAGTTGCTCTAGCAGTCGCCGTTTCCGTCGCGGTTGTCTTCGTAGGGGCGCCGCTTGCCGCGCCCTCCGACGACCGCGCGGCTAAATCAAATCGCCGCCCACCCGCGGACTCCGATCGCCCCACGTTACAGGCCTTCCGTCCGCGCCTCAATTCACCCAATTATCCGGCCGCGAGGGCGGCTTATCCTGATGCTCCCGCGTATACACTTCAAATTTCTTCCGCAATCGCTGCCGCTGCCAATCCGAATATTTATTCCGGAACCCATAAAAATAGGATCCTCGCCGCAAATAAAGAAACCCCGCCAACATCCCGCCCAAATGGCAAACATGGCTGACGTTGTCCCCGGCCCCCGAACTCAAACTAAAATAAAATTCCAGCGCCGCCATGATCATCACGTAAACCTTCATCGGCAAAGAAATCGGAAACGGAATCAACCACACCGGCTGATCGGGAAACACAATCGCCGCCGCCAGCAAGACGCCATAAATCGCCCCGGACGCTCCGATCGTGGGTATCGCCGCAGTCCCCACTCCATGCGGATCGAGGATGGTCTTCACGATCACTTCCACCACTCCCGCGCCCACGCCGCAAGTGAAGTAATAGGCGTAGAACTTCCGCGTCCCCCAGGCCCGTTCCAGATCCTTGCCGAACATCCACAAAAACAGCATGTTCAAAAGGATGTGCCAGATGCCGCCGTGCAGAAAAAGATAGGTGAAAAGCTGCCAGACAAATCCCAAATGCGTAACCGCAGCCGGCATCAACCCGAGATAATTGTTGACCTTGTGATACGCGTCGGCGCCGAGAAACATCCCCACCAGCGTCTGCCCCAGAAACACCACGGCACAGGCAATAATCAGCGTCTTGATTCCCCGGGGAAACACACCGCGCAGGTTAAATCGCGGACCGTAATTGCGGAAACCACCCATCGCTCAACTCAAGTCTATCGGCCCAAAGCCGCAACTGTCAAAGCACGGTGTGTGTAGCGCCGGTCTTTTAGGCCGGCATCCGTCATCTACCGCGCGTCTGAATCTTCCATCCCAACTTCTTAGCTAACTTTCGCACGTAGCGCTTTTCGTTTCTTGCCTCCATCGCAAGATCTCGTGGAAAACGTTTGCGGGGCTCGTCCACAGTTTCGCAATCGACAATCTTGACCCGCAATTCATCCCCGACGCGGAGCCTGAAACTCGTCCATTCCACGTGTTCGTCTTGCGGCATCAACAACCCACCGACGCGTGCGCGCATGTCGTGCCGATTGCGAACCGGGGCATAGAACATCGTGGTAGTCAAAACTCCATCATTGCCGATACCTGCGAGGCACAGCTTCTTGCCGTTGAGAAACACTTTGAATGCGCGCATTCCACGCGCCCCCTAATTCAATTTCTTCCTCGCGCTGATAAACAGCGAAGCCGCCAGCAACAAAAACATGATCAATCCCACCGCCGACGACGCGCTAAATCCCGGAAAATGATTCGGCCCAATCGCAAACAACTTCGGATTCCACGGCAATCGCAGCCCCACCAACAACCAATGCGGCACATGCGCGCTCAAATCCGGATCCTGAAATAAATTGATCACAATCGCCAATAATCCAAACACGCCTCCCGCCGCAATCAATCCGCTGGCATATAGCGCCCCAGGACTAGCCTCGCTGTCCCCCGTTTTCTCTTTAGCGCTGGCCTCAATGGCCCAACGCACCAACCCCCCGGCAAACATCGCCGCCGTAGTCCCAATCGATAAATATGATCCCACCGCAAATGCCAGCGACCTCACGCCCAAAATTTCCACCGCCACCACCAGCGCCACGCCCATAAAGACAAGCCGCCAAGGCAGCCGTTGATTCAAGATCCCGTTAATCACCGTAGCCATCAAACGCGCCTGCGGCGCCGGCGCCTTATCGCTCCCGATTCCCTGCGCCCACTGCACTTCAATCTGCTTCGATTTGGAATCGTACAAATATTCGCCGTCGGGAATTTCGTGCGAGCCCAGCGAATTAATCAAAATGTAGTCCTTGCCCTGATATGTATACGTGTTCCGCTCGATCTGCACTCCCACCGGCAACGACTGGATGTTCACCGGAATCTGCGTGGGGATATATCGCTCGAGTCCCGTATTCATCAATTTCAGCGTACCGCCAATCGCAATCGTCGACACCGTCACGCCGATCAGCAATCCCAGTTGCTGCTTGAACGGCGTCGAGCCCACCAGGTATCCGGTCTTCAAATCCTGCGAAGTCGCTCCGGCAATCGCCGCCGCAATGCAAACCACGCCGCCAATCGTCAAAGCCAGCACCGCGTAATTCGGCGCGGTCCATCCTGCAACGAAGAAAATCCCGCAGGTAGCCATCAGCGTGGCGATGCTCATCCCACTCACCGGATTCGATGAATTCCCCAGCAATCCGCTGATCCGCGATGCCACGGTCACAAACAAAAATCCGAACACCACCACAAAAATTCCCGCCAGCAGATTCTGATACCAGTTCGTGTCCGCTCCCTGCATCGGCTTGAACGTCAGCATCACCCACATCATGGCGATGATCACAATCGAGCCCAGCACCAGCGTGCGCGTGGACATGTCCTGATCGATGCGGCTCGGCGCCGCCGCCCCGCCCGACTGCGCGCGAAAATCCTTCAGCCCCGCCCGCAGCGCGGAAATAATCGTCGGCAGCGTGCGAATCAACGTGATCAACCCGGCCGCCGCCACCGCTCCCGCTCCCATCGGCCGGATGTAGGCGCGCCACAAATCATCCGGCGTCATCAATGGAATCGGAATCGTCGACGGATAAATCGCCGTATTTCCCGAGAGCTGCCCGAAAAATTTAATCGCCGGCATAATCAAAAGCCATGAAACCACGCCACCGGCAAATAAAATTCCCGAAACTTTCGGCCCGATGATGTATCCCACTCCCAAATATTCGCTGGTGATCGCCATGCGGAACGACGCTCCCGGCAACCACGCCGGCCGGTTCTCCGGCTGCGAATTCCACATCTGAAACGTGTTCATGCAAACCGTATACACGCCGCCCAATCCCAATCCCCAAAACACGCGCCCCGCAAACGATCCGCCGCGTTCCCCCGCCACCAGCACATCCGCGCAAGCCGTCCCCTCAGGGAAAGTCAGGTTGCCGTGTTCCTTCACAATCAATTGCCGCCGAAGCGGAATCATGAACAGCACGCCCAGCCATCCGCCCAGCAGCGCCAAAGGAAAAATTCGCCAGAAAGTAAATTCCGATCCAAATCCCAAAAAAATCAAAGCCGGCAAAGTAAACATCACCCCGGCAGCCAGCGATTCCCCCGCCGACCCGGTCGTCTGCACAATGTTATTTTCAAGGATGGTAGCCCGGCCAAACGCCCGCAAAATGCTCACCGACAACACCGCGATAGGAATCGAAGCCGATACCGTCAATCCCGCCCGCAACCCCACGTAAACCGATACCGCCCCGAACACAATTCCGAAAAACGCCCCCAGCAAAATCGCGCGTATGGTGAATTCCGCCAAAGATTCCGACGAGTCCACATAAGGCCGAAACTCCCCCGGCGGCGCAGTCGAACTCCACGGCTTAGACCCCAAATCTCACCTCCGCGCGCGCCAGACCCCAAGCCTCGCGCCAATTTCCCCACAAGCCCGGCGAACTTAGCATCAGACCGCACCCGACACAAGCCGCATTCTAAGGTACTGCTGGCGTCCCGTCGGCCTCCGACGACGGACCTACACGCCACATCCCAATCCCAACCGCGGCGCGACGAACGCGTCCCAGTAGGGGAGGGTCTTCAGCCCTCCCGCCTTTCGGCCCCGCCTTTCGTCCCCGCAGTTCGGCCGATCTTCCCTCCCCTAAGTAATCTCCGCCCCATCTCTGGCCGCAAAATTGCCCCCTGCACTCCGCCCGCCCAGCCCCGCAACCTCGAATCCCGGTTGACAACCCTCTCCCCTCCATATAGCTTTACCAGTACTTCCCCGCTCGGGAACTTACCCTGTTAACAAATAGGGCGAATCTCTCCGAGCGGGCGACACTTTCAGGAGCTCAAATCTCGATCGACGCATCCCGCTCCCACAGGACGGAGTCCCGATGAAACTCAGCCGCCACATCCCGTTCCTTCTCGTCGCATCCATCCTCGCCGCAATACTCACTCTCTCCAGCGGCTCGCGCGCCAAAGACGACTGGCTACCCATCGATCCCGCCGATCTAGCCCTAAAAGACAATCCGCTAAGCCCCGGCGCCCACGCCATGATCCTCTATCGCGAAAATTCCATCGACGCCAAGGAATCCTCCGAGCTCGAATACGATCGCATCAAGATCTTCACCGAAGAGGGCAAGAAGTGGGGCGATGTTGAAATCCCATTCAATAAAAACAGCGCGGACGTCAGGGACATCCGCGCTCGAACGATTCGCCCCGACGGCAGCGTCGCCGACTTTCAGGGCAAGGTTTATGAGAAGGAAATCGTAAAGGTCGGCGGCATCAAATATCTCGCAAAGACTTTCAGCCTTCCTGATGTTCAGCCCGGCTGCATCATCGAATACAAGTACCGCACCCAGTACGACACCGACTATTACGTGAACATCGAATGGGGCGTACAAAGCGATCTTTTTACGCGTCTCGGCAAATTCTCAATCATGCCGGACACCAGCGACTACGCTCCTCCTCTCTACTGGCGCGAATATCGCATCCCCGGCAGCGACAAGCCCGCCAAGCAGAGCAACGGCGCCATCACCATGGAAATTCGCAATCTTCCAGGCCTCGAAGAGGAAGACTACATGCCTCCGCAAGAATTTCCTGCGCGCTCGCATCGCTTTCTTCTATCGCAACCGCGATGATCCCCAGAACGAAACTCCCGACCAGTTCTGGAAGCGCATGGGCAAGGCCTGGGATTCGCAGATGGAGAAGTTCGTCGACAAGAAAAAAGCGCTTCAGGACGTCGTCTCCCAGACTGTCTCGCCCAGCGACGCTCCCGAAGTCAAACTGCAGAAGCTCTATGTCCGTGTCCAGCAGATACACAATACCGGCTATGATTCGCCTCAGACCCAGAAAGAAGCAAAGCGCACGAAGACGAAAGATAACAACAATGTCGAGGATGTGCTGAAGCACGGCTATGGGAATCCGCGCGACATCAATTATTTGATGATCGGGCTCGCGCGCGCCGCGGGCTTCGAGTCCTCTCGCGCTTATGTCGCCCCTCGCAGCAACAACGCCTTCTATCCCACCATGGAGGATATCTCGCAGCTTTCCGCCGACGTCGTTTGGGTCAAGCTCGGCAGTCAGGATCTTTACCTCGATCCAGCTTCCAAATTCCATGCCTATCCTTTTCTCCCCTGGTATGAAACCGGCGTCAGTGGCATCCGCCTGGACAAGGGGGGCGAAACCAACATCGAGATTCCCCTCGCTCCGGCTTCCGATTCCGCCCGCGAGCGCTACGCCGACGTTAAGCTCGACGACGATGGCACTCTTTCCGGCAAGCTTGAAATCACCTATTTCCGCCAGTGGAGCGCCGTCAAGCGCGAGGAAGAACGGGATGATGACGAAGCCGGCAAAAAAAAGGACATCACTGACGAGCTAAAGACCGTTCTTCCGGCAGGCACAGTCTTCGAAATCACCAGCATGACCGGCTGGGACAAGAACACTCAACCCGTCCATATCGAAGCGACCTTGCACATCCCCGGCTACGCCACCACCGCCGGCCATCGCGTCCTCGTCCCACTCACTTTCTTCCAGGCGAATCAGCCTGTCTCATTCCAGTCCGAGAAGCGCGTCAACTCCATCTATTTTCATTTTCCAGAAATCGAGAAGGACTCCATCACCATGCACGTCCCGACTGGCTTCAAAATTGAAACCCTTCCCGCGCCCCAGAAAGCAAACCCTGGCGGCGGATTTGAGTATTCCGTGACCTCGAGCCAGAACGCCGATGTTGTCACCATCGAGCGCCATTTAACCATCTCGGGAATTATGTTTCCAGTTGGCAACTATTCAGCTATCCGCACATTCTTTAACATGGTGAAAACTGACGATGATGGGCAAATCGTTCTCCAGCCCGCGCAAGTGGCCAAGGGGAATTAGTCCCCTAACGCTCGGCGCGCTCATCCTTATCGCTTTCGCTGCGGCGCGCCTCGGCGCCGATTCCGTGCCCGACTGGGTCAGCGTCGCCGCTCGCGAATCGATGCCGCCCCTGCCCAAGGATCCCGTCGCCGTCATTCTGCTCGACGAACAGATCACCACCGTGCGCGATTCCGGCGAAATCGACTCTCTCTATCGCCGCGTCTGCAAAATCCTCCGCCCCGAAGGCCGCGATCACTACGGCCATGTAATCGTCGAATTCGATAAAGATACGAAGCTGTCCTCCCTCAAAGCCTGGACTCTGCCGGTCAACGGCAAGGATTACGAAGTCAAAGAGAAAGACGCTATGGAAACAAGCATGTTCAGCGACTCTCTCTACAGCGATATGAAAGCAAAACTCCTGGAAATTCCCGCAGCCACTCCCGGAAACGTCGTCGCCTACGAATATTCCCAGAAGCGCCGCCCCTATATTCTTGACGAAGTTTGGGATTTCCAGGAAACCATTCCCATCCGCCGCACGCGTTTCACTCTTCAACTTCCGCCGGGCTGGGAAATGAAAACGCAGTGGGCCAACCATCCGGAAGTTCAGGAGAAGAAAACGGGCGAGAATTCCTATACCTGGGAAATGGAAAACGTGCCGGCGGTGGAAGTCGAGCCTGAAATGCCGCCCTGGCGCGTGATCGCCGGCCGCATGGGCGTGAAGTATTTCCCAACCGCCACGAGCCCTGCCGCAAAGACCAGCGGCTCATGGAAGGATATCGCTCTCTGGTACGCGGGTCTCACCACCACCAGCCGTGAAGCCACTCCGGAAATCAAACAAAAAGTGGCCGAGCTAACCGCGAACGCCCCTACCACCCTCGATAAAATCAAGGCCATCACCAATTTCATGCAGCGCCAGATCCGCTACGTCGCCATCGAAATCGGCATCGGCGGATTCCAGCCCCATCCTGCTTCCACCGTCTTCCAGTACAAGTACGGCGATTGCAAAGATAAGGTCACGCTTCTGAGTTCCATGCTCCACGAAATCGGAGTCGAATCCTATTACGTCGTCGCCCAAGTCGATCGCGGCATTATCCGTCCGGATTTTCCGTCCCCCGGATCTTTCAATCACATGATTCTTGCCATCCGCCTTCCGGACAACGTGGAGAACGGAAATCTTTACGCCATCGTGAAACATCCCACACTGGGCCGCCTTCTCATCTTCGATCCTACGGATGAATACACTCCTCTCGGATATATCCCTGACTTCGAACAGGAGAATTACGGCCTGCTCGTCACTCCCGACGGCGGCGAATTGATCTCTTTACCGCTCTTACCTCCCATCACCAATCGCCTCATGCGTTCCGGAAAGTTGTCTCTCACTTCAAACGGCGATCTCACCGGTGATGTGAACGAAGTTCTCTGGGGCGGCCCGGCGGTTCTCAGACGAGCGCAACTCCTGGGAGTTACTCCCGCCAATCGCTCCAAAGTCATCGAAAGCTTTCTCGGAAGCCATCTCAATAATTTCCACCTGACCTCCGCAACGGTGGGCAATCTCGAGCAATACGATCAGAATCTTATGCTTCACTACAAATTCATCGTAGACAGCTATGCAAAAACGGCTGGAAATTTGCTCCTGGTCCGCCCACGCGTCCTCGGCAGCAAAGGCCCGGAATGGGACCTCAGCATCGATCGCAAATATCCAGTCGAATTCAACGAAGCCACCGTGCAAACCGACGATTATGAAATTTCGCTCCCGCAAGGCTACGTCGCCGACGATATTCCCACTCCCGTCGACGTCAAATCCGACTACGGCTCCTATCGCAGCAGCATCGAGCTAACCGGCTCCACGCTCCACTACCAACGCCTCTACGAAATCAACAAAGTATTTGTCCCCACCCAAAAACTCCCGGATGTCCGCGTCTTCTTCAAACAAATAGCCACAGACGAGCGCGCCAGCGCCGTCCTGCGCAAATCCCCATAACCGCCCGCCAGCCGATTCCGCACCGCCCGCGTATCGCCGGTTTACCGTGACAGACGAAGGGCTGCCAGCCGGCGTCTTTGACTTTCCGCCGTCATGCCCCCAAGCGCAGCTCCACGTAGGGGGGCGGGTTCAGGAGGGAGCCCCCTGCTTCAGCAGGGGGAAGCTGGACTTCAGTCCAGCGGAAAAACGCCCTGCTTCCTAACACCGGCTTCAGCCGCGGGCCGTTATCTGAATTGGAACCAGGTAGCTAGGCCACCCAATTAACAAGCCAGCCCGCTTTTCGGCGTATCACTGGACGCGATCGCGAAGACGTCCTTTTCAAACCTTTCACCAGACATTAACACACCTGTTTTTTTCGGCTCGTATCGTCAGCCTCGCCTTGCGCTACTAAATCTAGGAGGACTTAAGTCCGTGAAAAAAGCTGCCGTCCGAATTACCTTGCTCGCTTTAACCCTTCTACTGCTCACCGTTCTTCCTTCGCACGCGCAATCTCTTCCTCTCCTCGCCGTTGGCACCCTCGACCAATCCCGCGCCGGCTCGTTTGCCGATGTCTCCGGCCTCACCTACACCTTGGAAAACGGCGTCCCTGCAAACTCCCTCGGCGGTTTCGGCTCGGCCATCGCCTACGCCTCGGGCAACACCTTTCTGGCTCTGCCCGACCGCGGCCCCAACGCCGTCACTTTCGACCCGGCCATTGACAGCACCGCCAGCTACGTCAACCGCTTCCACACCATCACCATGGATCTCGACGCGAACACGAGCGGCACAGGTCTCCCGTTTACGTTGACTCCCAGACTGCGCGCCACGACTCTGCTATGGAGCCTCACCCCGCTCGTTTACGGCTCGGGGCAGGACCTCGGCGTCGGCTCCGGCGTCCCGCCGATCAACAACTTTCTCCAGCATTTCTTCACCGGACGCTCTGATAATTTTGATCCCACGCGAAACTCCGGCGATCCCAACGATGCCCGCTTCGATACGGAAGGCATGCGCATCTCCAACGACGGATTGAGCGTCTTCATCTCCGACGAATACGGTCCGTACGTTTATCAGTTCAGCCGCTTCACCGGCCTGCGCCTCCGCTCGTTCAAATTGCCGGCGTCCTTCTACGTGACGAACCTCTCGCCCATCAGCAATAACGAAATCTCCGGCAACACCTCCGGCCGCGTAGCCAATAAGGGCATGGAAGGCCTGGCCATCACTCCGGATGGCCGCACGCTCGTCGGCATCATGCAGAATGCCCTGATTCAGGACGCCAACGCCGGCGCCACCAAACTGCTGCGCATCGTCACCATCGACATCTTGTCCGGTCAGGTGACCCATCAATTCGCTTACTTGCTCACGGCCGGCTCGGGCGTCAGCGAAATCCTCGCGCTCAACAATCATGAGTTTCTGGTGGATGAGCGCGATGGCAATGGACGCGCCAATGGCAACGACGCCAAAACCAAACAGCTTTTTAAGATTGATCTGGCGGGAGCCGTTGATGTAAGCGCGATGGACGGACCCACCGCGGCGTTGAACGCCGTCGGCAAGACGCTGTTCCTTAACATCGTTCAGGTGCTCACCGCCAACGGCATCGCCGCCGGCGATATTCCCGCCAAGATCGAAGGCCTCGCTTTCGGCCCGGATGTCTGGCAAGGAAACACGCTTCTTCACACCCTCTGGGTCTCCAACGACAATGACTTCTTGCAGACTGTTCCCGACGCCGATGGAAACCAGATCCCCAACCCCAACCAGTTCTTCGTCTTCGGCTTCACCGACGCCGACCTGGGTGGCTCCCAATTCGTCCCCCAGAAATTCCGCGGCTTCTAAGCGCACAATCCACGGGCGCGGACGCTTCCAAAAGCGTCCGCCCCGAGCCCTCCATCATCTTCCCAGCCAATTCCAGACCCAAGTGCTCCAGCGCCACCGTAAGGATAGCTAGGGACGCGATGTATAGAATGTCATGGGACCGAACACCCCAGTCCATCCTTTCGGGGCAAGCCCCATCCTTCAATCCTGCGTTCCGGAGGGAACCCCATCCTTCAATCTTGCGTTTCGGGGGGAACCCCGTCCTTCAATGTTGCGTTTCGGAGGGAGTCCGGTCCCTCCTCGGTTCCGAGGGAGCCGCATCCGTCCGCCGCTCCTGCATTTCGGAGGGAGCCCCCTGCTTCAGCAGGGGGAAGCTGGACTTCAGTCCAGCGGAAAAACGCCCTGCTTCCTAACACCGGCTTCAGCCGCGGGCCGTTCGCTTTTCTTAAAATCTCAAATGGCTCTGAGGATTCCCTAGCCGGCCAGTAGCCTTTCGGTCGTAGGGGCGCCGCTTGCTGCGCCCGCCGGGCGTAATCCCCACGAAAACACCAACCATTACCTCCGCGCAACCCGATCCGGCGGTCTCCGCGTAGGGGGGCGGGTTCACACGCCCCCGGTCTAGCCGTGGGTTTGCCGCTCGCAAAAACACAGTTCTAGAACTAAAGTACCATTGACTTACGATAACTATAATGTTATCAATACGTGGGAAGTTCGCAGTCCCTAAGCGCGGGGCTGGTTCTCCTGAGCTCGCTGCAGGCTTGCCCTGAGCGAAGCTCGGGTCCGGGCTGACGATTCAGCCCGGCGACTGACGATGTCTCCGCGCCCAACAATTAAATAACGAGGAGGTTCGCCAGGTTGCCCTCCGCCGCCAAGGCGAAGAAAAAGCTAATCGATACACGAATTTATTAGAATCGCCCGCAACCCCAACAAAACAAACGACGGAGGTCCTGTCTAATCGATACAAATCACGCCTTTTTTATTGCGATTTTTGGCCCCGCGGCGACACAAAAACCGCCCGCGCCATTTCCGGCAGCATCCGCAATTGCGCCCGCAGCCCGCGCCCGGCCCGACGCCCAGCCTCCGCCGCAAGCCTCGCAACATCCTCGCGGCTAAGCTCCAGAAAATAAATATCCGCCCGCCGCGCATACGAGTACTCGGCGTAAGCCGGCCGCCGAGCCGACGCCAAGTCCATCACGGCGTCCCAAAAACTCCGGAAGCGCAGCAATCGGCGCCGCCGGCCGGACTCGCGCGATATCTCGACGGAATGCCGCGGCGGGCTACCGGACGATTCGAAAATCACGGCAACGCAAGCCGCCGGATCGAAAGCCCGCGCCGCATCGGCCAGCGGATAAGCCGCCAGCGCCGCATCAAGATCGGAGGACGCAACCTCGAAGCCGCTCCACCAATAACGATAGCCATGATAAACAACCGAACCAGATCGCAAAATCTGCGCCACGCGCCCCGCATCGAGCCCGGTGACGGTCACGATCATGTCCACCAGCTCCGCGATGCGAAACGTCTGCCGCACCACCGGCCGCAAACTCAAATATTCGGCTTCATCTTCGGTGTAACGCACCGCGACATTTTCAGGAAGGGCCATCAGCAGATTGTCGCAAGAAAGGAGATCAATCGAGCCGGCAGGCGCTCAGCCCATCTTCGCAAGCCGCTCGCGCACCCGATCGCTCAGAACTTTTCCGTCCACGGTCTTGCCCTCGAGCTTGGCCTTCGCCGCTTTCACCACCGCGCCCATCTGCTTCGGCGAATTCGCGCCCGTCTCCGCAATCGCAGCTTCGATTGCCGCGGCCATATCCGCGTCGCTCGCTCCCGCCGGCAGATATTCCTCGATGATGGCGATCTCTTTCGTTTCTTTGTCGGCGAGCTCTTGCCGCCCGCCCTTGGTGAATTGCTCCACCGATTCGCGCCGCTGCTTCAGCAGCGTCTGCAAAATCTGCAGCGATTCCGCATCCTCGAGCGGCCGCATCTTCTCTACGGATTTCAAATGCAGCGCCGATTTCACCATGCGCAGCACGCTCAGGCGCAATTCCTCTTTCGCGCGCATCGCCGTCACAATATCTTTCTGGATCTGGTCCACAAGCGGCATTCCGCCGTCCTCCGTCAATGGCAATTTGAAAAATCAGAATACCACACGCGCGCCGCGCGACGGGATTTGACAGATAGCGCCGCCGCCCGTACGCTTTTCGACATGAAAATTGTAGTCGCAGACAAAATCAGCGAGCGCGGCATCGAACTGCTTCGCGCTCCCGGCTGGATCGTCGTCACGCCCGCAAAATCGGGCGCCGCCGATTCGCTCGCCGCCGAGCTGGCGCACGCCGAAGGACTCATCGTTCGCAGCGCCACGCGCGTCACCGCCGAATTGCTCGAGAAAGCGCCCGAACTCAAGGTCGTCGGCCGCGCCGGCGTCGGCGTGGATAACGTAGACGTCGAAGCCGCCACGCGCCGCGGCGTGCTGGTGATGAACACGCCCGGCGGCAACGCCGTCAGCGTCGCCGAGCACACCTTCGCGCTGCTTCTATCGCTCGCGCGCTCCGTGCCGCAATTCAATGCCGCGATTCATGCCGGCCGCTGGGAAAAGTCGAGCGCCATGGGCACCGAAGTCCGCGGCAAGACGCTCGGCCTCGTCGGCCTCGGGCGCGTGGGCACCGAAGTGGCGCGGCGCGCGCAGGCTCTCGAAATGACGGTCCTCGCGCACGATCCCTACGTGAGCAAGCAAGTCGCGCAAGAGCTCGAAGTCGAACTCGTTCCGCTCGCCGATCTTTTCGCGCGCTCCGATTACATTTCACTGCACTCCGCACTCAGCCCGAGCAACGAGAAGATGATCAACGCCGCGGCCATCGCGCAAATGAAGCGCGGCGTCCGCCTCATCAATTGCGCCCGCGGCGAATTGGTCGATGAAGCCGCTCTCGCCGAAGCCCTGCGCTCGGGCCAAGTTGCCGGCGCTGCCGTAGACACCTTCGCGCAGGAGCCGCCGAAAAATTCACCGCTCATCGGCCTGCCCAACGTGATCGCCACGCCGCACATCGCCGGCACGACCGCCGAAGCTCAAGAAGAGGTTGGAATTCAAATCGCGCTGCAAGTGAAGGATTACCTCGTCGAGGGCATCATCCGCAACGCGGTGAATCTGCCGTCGCTCTCGAGCGAACAGTATCGCCGCTTGCGCCCCTATCTCGAACTCGCCGAGCGCCTCGGCTCGCTCGTCGCGCAGGCCGTGGATGGTCGCTCGGATCGCGTGCGCATCCGCTATGCCGGTGAAACCGCAGAGCTAGGCTCGCACGTCCTGCGCAGCGCCGTGCTCGTAGGAATTCTGAATCGCGTCCTCGATGAAAAAGTGAATCTGGTGAATGCAGGAGCTGCTGCGGCTGCGCGCGGCATCGTGGTCGAAGAAACCACGCGGCGCCGCGAACGCGGCTTTCCGAACACACTCGAAGTCGCGCTGGGCGGCGCGAAGGAAATAGCCGCCGAAGGCACCGTGCTGCAAAATGCCGCGCCGCGCATTCTGCGCTTCGATGGCATCGAACTCGAAGCCCCGCTCGAAGGCACGCTGCTGCTCACGCGCAATCTCGATGTCCCAGGCGTAATCGGCGCCATCGGCACGGCGCTGGGCAAACTAGGAGTGAACATCGCGACCTTCGCTCTCGGCCGCAGCGCGCCGGCGCAGGGCGCTCAGGCTGTGGCGATCGTGCGGCTCGATGGCGATGTAGATGATTCGGTGGCCGCGCGCATCCGCGAAATTCCCTCGATCACCGAAGCGCGCCTGCTTCGCCTGCCGGTATGGTCGCCGAAATCCTGATTCGCTCGCGGAGAGAAAGGCGCTAATGACGGGCGCTGTTCTCAAGTTCGTCGTCGTGCTCAGCAAGCGCGCTGATTTATCGGAAGAGAAATTTCGCGAATTCTTCCGCGAAGTTCATCGGCCTCTGGCGCTAAAAATCCCGGGTTTGCTGCGGCACGTAGTCAATTTTCCAGCCGCGGATGAATCGCGCAAGCATCCGCAATGGGACGCGATAGTCGAACTCTATTTCGAGGGCCGCGAAGCCATGGAAGCCGCCTGGCGCTCGCCGGAGGGAGTCGCGTCGACGCGGGATTTGGAGGAGTTTGTAGACTTGACGCGATCAAGTTGGTCGATCGTCGAAGTTGACGAGACGAGAATGTAGGGGCCGGGGTTCACCACCGGCCCGGGTTGGCCGTGGGTTTTTCCGAAGTGCAATCAAGAAAAACCATACCCGGTGGCGTGGTAAACGCGCCAGCCTACGCGTAACGTCGAACCGATTCTTCGGTTTCGGCGAGCACGCCATCGCGCAGCGTTATTGTTTTTCCCGACGCGGACGAAACGCGCTCGCCGGGAATAATGATGCCGACGAGATTTAGCGGATCGGCGGCGGCCAGCGTTACTGATTCTTGCGCGACTGGTTGGCGGTCGCCTGCGCGTAATGATTCGACTGCGACTGGCAATGCAAATTGTTCGCCGAGGAAACCGCTGACGAATCGGCCGCCGCGGATTTGGCCTTGATCTTCGAGGCGGCGGAAGGCGATGAGCAGCTCGCGCCAGCGCGGCAAAATCGTTTCGCGCGCGATCATTTCGCGGAATACGACGCCGTAGCGGCGCAGCAGCATCCAGCAGGTCGCCTCGGCCACGCGCGTTCGATCGGGCGCCTCACTCGCATATAGCAGCGACCAGCGGCCGACGCTGTGACGCGGGCGCGAACTGTGTCCACGGCCCTGGCCCGCGCGGCGTTTTGGGTCGATCAGCGCGCGAATATTGTCGAATCCGTCGGCGGTGATCATTCCTGCGGTCACCAACTCCCACAGCGCGGTTTCGATTTCAGCTTTCAATTTTCCGGTGGCGCGAACGATATCGGCGAAAAACGATGCGCCGCGTTGCCGCAAATGCGTGAGTACTTCGCGCGCGGCCGGGCTCAGCGCGCTGGATTCCTTCGCGTCGCCTTCGGCGTGGCGCGGAATCATCCACTCGGCGTCTTCGCGAATAAAGAATGTTAATGGTGCGACGCTCGTGGGAATCACGCGGCGAATCGCATCGCTTGATTCGCCGAGCGTGGAGGGATGCGGCGAGAGGCGGCCCCAGCCGACGGAGCCGGTGAGGCAGAGATTGTCGAGAACTTTGGGATCGTAATTGGCGATGCGGCGCGCGAGGATTTGCGATTCCCAGGAATTCGCCGGCGCTTCGAAGCCCTGGAGCTGTTGAAGGATTTCGAGCGTGCCGTGTTCGCCGAGCAGGCGCGAATTCGGGGCGACGTGCTGCCAGCGCAGCAGCCAGCGCATGAATTGCGCCGCGTTTACGGGCTCGATTTGCTTGCGCAGAGCGCCGAGCGTGAGCTTGTGAATGCGGGCGAGTACGCGGCGATTGCACCATTCGATTTCATCGCGCGATTCGCCAGTGAATGTGCCGCGCAAAATTGCGCCGCTTGCTTCCAGGCGCAGAATAGTTTTTTCAACGTCGCTTGCCGCGACGCCGAGCTGTTCGCCGAGCGCTTTGGCGGTCGTCGGCCCGCTATGCGCGAACCAGCCGGTCAGGAATAGAAGCAGCGCGTCTTCTCGTGACGGTTGAGCTTGCTCGATTGCAGGAAGCGGCGAATCGAAAACCGCATCTGGAAATATCGCAACGAAGGTCGCGGCTTTCTCGGCGGTCACCCAATAGATTCGGCCGCGGGCGCGAGCTCGTTCGGCGCGGCGCGCGGCGACAAGCGCGGAAAAATAATCTGACCAAGCGCGAGTGCTTCCGCTCGCGGTGCTCCGCTGAAGCGAATCGCTCGATTCAGGTAACGCGATTAGATCGAGCAGCGCGTCGTGAAGTTCGTGGGCGTCGCGTACGTCGGGCCAGACTTCGGCGCAGACTTCGGCGATGGCGGCGGGATCGAGGCGGCCGATTTCTGAGAGCACCGACTCGGGTAACGCGCGGCGCATTTCCACGGCGCGGGCGCGGCGCTCTTCGAGCGGGGCGTCATCGAGATAGGCGTAGGGATTCGCATTGAGAATTTCGTGGGAGAACTGCGACGGAACCGGAGTCTCGACCGCGAGGCAATTGATCTTGCCGCCGCCGATATCGGCAAGGACTTGCTTCAGGCCGTCGATATCCATCGCTTCGCGCAGCGAGTCCTTCATGGTTTCGCGGGTTAGCGGATGATCGGGGATTTTGATGTCGCCCTCGATATTTTCCTGGCACGCGGCCGCTTCGGGGAAAACTGCGGCTAGAAGATCATCCGAGCGCATGCGCTGAATTTGCGGCGGGACTTTCTTGCCACCCATAAAGCGCAGCAACGCGAGAGAGCGGCCGGCGGCCCATCGCCAGCGCGTGCCGAAAATCGGCGAGGCGAGGACGGCTTGCTCGAGCAGTTCTTCTACGCTTTCGCTGTGCAGGAAATGAAAAACATCGGCGAGAGGAAAACTGTGCTGCTCGCCTAGCGAAATGTTGATGCCATTTTCGGTGGCGGCGGCTTGCAGCTCGAAATTGAAGGAGCGGCAGAAGCGCTTGCGCAGGGCGAGGCCCCAGGCTTTGTTGATGCGTCCGCCGAACGGGGCGTGAATTATTAGCTGCATGCCGCCGGCTTCGTCGAAGAAACGCTCGGCGATGATGGTTTGCTGCGTGGGAACGGCGCGCAGGACAGCGCGGCCGGCGAGGATGTATTCGACGGTTTGCTCGGCGCCGGATTGGTCCATGCCACATTCGTCGCGGAGCCAGTCGATCGCGGCTGCGGATTGCTGGGGTGATTGGATGGTCGATTGCAAGTTGATTGGCAACGGAGAAGAATCGAGATTGTCTTCCGCGCTTAAGCTCGGAGTTTGTTCGTTGGGTGGTCGTAAGATGCCGGCGGGGACGCCAGCGGTACGTTCGGAGCGCGGCTTTGCCGCTGCGGTTAGCTCGTTGACTCGCTCGCGGATTTCTGCGACTTGCTGCGAAAGTTCGGTGGTGCGCGACGGAGCTTCGCCTAGCCAGAAGGGAACGTTTGGTGGGGCGCCTTTGGCGTCTTCTACCAGCACTGAGCCGGCTTGCACTCGGCGGATTCTCCACGAGGTGTTGCCCAGGAGGATGATGTCGCCGCGGAGGCTTTCTACGGCGAAGTCTTCATCGACTGTGCCGATGACTACGCCTTCGGGTTCGGCGATCACGGTGTAGAGCGCGTTATCGGGGATCGCGCCACCGCTGGTGATGGCGGCTAGACGCGCGCCGCGGCGGCCGCGCAGGCGATGATTTACCTGATCGCGATGCAAGTAGGCGCCGTAGCGGCCGCGGCGCGCGGCGATGCCGTCGGAGAGCATGGCGACGATTTCATCGAAATCATTGCGCGGCAAATTTCGATATTGGAACGCGCGGCGAACTAGCGCGTAGAGATCATCTTCCTGCCAATCATCGGCGGCGCAGGCGGCTACGATTTGTTGGGCAAGGACATCGAGCGGAGCTTCGGGAATCTGAAGGCGATCGAGTTCGCCGCGGCGCATCGAGCGAACCAGCGCGCCACATTCGATCAGCTCATCGCGCGTGGTAGCGAAGAAGCGGCACTTCGGGACAGCGCCGCGCCAGTGGCCGGAGCGCCCGGCGCGTTGCAAGGCAACGGCGATGGAACGCGGCGAGCCGATCTGGCAGACGAGATCGACGGTGCCGATATCGATGCCCAGTTCGAGAGAAGCAGTGGCGACGAGAGCGCGAATTTCGCCAGCTTTTAGCTTTGCTTCGACGGCGAGGCGGCGCTGGCGCGAGAGGCTGCCGTGATGCGACGCGACAGCGTCCTCGCCGAGTAGCGGCGCGAGATTGTGGGCCACGCGTTCGGCCAGGCGGCGCGTGTTGACGAAGATCAGCGTGGAACGATGGTCCTGCACCAGCTTGGCGATGCGCGCGTAAATTTCGTCCCACATTTCATTCGAAGCGACGGGACCGAGCTCGCTCGAGGGCACTTCGACGGCCAGGTCGATTTGGCGGCGCTGCGCGACTTCAACGATCACGGGAGCTGGGCGCTCGCTGCCGACTAAAAATTGCCCGACGAGCTCGATGGGCTTTTGCGTAGCAGAAAGGCCGATGCGCACGGGCGGCTGCGGCGTGATGGCCTCAAGGCGCTCGAGCGAGAGAGAGAGATGCGCGCCGCGCTTGTCGTCGGCGACGGCGTGGATTTCGTCCACGATCAGCGTCGTGACGGTGCGCAGAATTTCGCGGCTCTTCGCGGCGGTGAGAAGAATGTAGAGCGATTCGGGCGTGGTGACGAGAATGTGCGGCGGGCGATCGAGCATTTTGCGGCGCTCGTGCATGAGCGTGTCGCCAGTGCGCACGGCGGTGCGAATTTCGGGCATCAGATAGCCGCGCTCGCGGGCGAGTTGCAAAATTTCGCCGAGCGGGGCGTCGAGATTTTTCTGGATGTCGTTGCTGAGGGCTTTCAGCGGCGAGACGTAGAGGACTTCGGTCTGATCGAGCAAATCGCCGGCGATGGCTTTGCGGACGAGGCCGTCGATGCAGGCGAGGAATGCGGCCAAAGTCTTGCCGGAGCCGGTGGGGGCGCAGATTAGCGTATTGCGGCGAGCGAGGATTTGCGGCCAGCCTTGCTCTTGCGGCTCGGTGGGCGTGCTGAATTTGTTGACGAACCATTCGCGGACGAGGGGATGGGCCCATTTTAGAGCAGAGAGTTCGGAGGGCGATGGGGACATTTGACCGTTCGATCCACGCGCGGCGGGAGTTGTGACGCGGTGGGAGATTTATTTTAGCACGGAGGGGAAAGGATCGCATTGAGCGTGGGACGTGTTCTGAATTCGAGACGGGATTCGCAAGCGCGAGGATTAGCTTCAAAGTGCCCAGCGCTAAAGCGCATCGTTACGCACGACCATTTTCCGGGGCGCTGAAGCGCTCCTTCCCCCGCATGAATGCGGGGGCTCCCTCCAAATTGCTGAGGCTCTCGCGGCATGAATGCGGGGGCTCCCACCAGCGGCGATGATTGACAATGTTTATTCGATGTGGAACGCTACACGCGAACGAGAATGCTGCGCGCTTCGGAATGCGCCGCAGGAATGATGTACGTCTCGTTCTCACGCGCCTCCAGCAAAGCCTTGCCGAGGATTGATGAGCGCTGCGCGCCTCCAAGCCGGTGACACCGCAGTCGTCGAAGCCGCCCACCTCGATCAACTTTTTCAAGCATTGACCAAGAAAGGTTATGCGGTCGTGGGACCGACGGTGCGCGAGGGCGCGATCGTTTACGATCGCGTGAATTCGGCGGCGGAGCTTCCCGCGGGCTGGACCGACGAACAGAATCGCGGAACCTACCGTTTGAAACGCCGCGGCGATAATGCCCTCTTCGGCTACGCCGTGGGCCCGCACTCGTGGAAGAAATTCCTGCATCCGCCGGAACAGAAGCTGTGGCAAGCGGAGCGCGGGGCGGACGGCTTCACGATTTTTCAAGAGAAGCAGGTCCATCCGAGATATGCGTTCCTCGGCGTGCGCTCGTGCGAGCTGCATGCCATCGCGATCCAAGACAAAGTTTTCCTGCAAGGGCAGTTCGTGGATTCGGTCTATCAATCGCGGCGCGAGGATGTTTTCCTGATCGCGATCAATTGCGGACAGGCGGGCGGCACTTGCTTTTGCGTTTCGATGAAGACGGGACCGAAAGCGAGCGCGGGATACGATCTGGCGATGACGGAAATTTTGCAGGACGGGCGGCACAATTTTGTGGTGGAGGCCGGGACGGAACGCGGCGCTGAGATTCTTTCGGAGCTTCCTCGAGAAGTGGCGGCGCAAGCGGACGTGCAGGCTGCCGAAGACGTCGTGGCGGAAACAGCGCGGCACATGGGCCGCACGCTCGACACCGCGGGAATTAAGGAGTTGCTGTACAACAACTACGAGCATCCGCGGTGGGATGAGGTGGCGACGCGCTGCCTGACGTGCGCGAATTGCACGATGGTCTGCCCCACGTGCTTCTGCACAACGGTGGAGGACGTGACCGACCTTTCGGGCGATCATGCCGAGCGCTGGCGCAAATGGGATTCCTGCTTCACGATGGATTTTTCCTACATTCACGGCGGCAGCGTGCGCTCGAGCACGAAATCGCGTTACCGGCAGTGGCTGACGCACAAGCTCGCCACGTGGATCGATCAGTTCGGAAGCTCGGGCTGCGTGGGATGCGGGCGGTGCATCACGTGGTGCCCGGTGGCCATCGATATTACCGAAGAGGTTCGCGCCATTCGCGGTGAACCCGGCGTTGGCGCGAACAATTCAGGACGGAACGAACATGATTGAAACTCTGGAACCGATCATTCGAGAACATCCGTTTTTCAAAGGAATGGACGACCGTTACATCAAGTTCATCGTGGGATGCGCTAAGAACAAGCGCTACGACGCCGGAGACGTGATTGCCCGCGAAGGCGCACCGGCCGACAATTTCTATCTGATCCGCGAAGGAATGATCGCGCTGGAACTGATGATTCCGAATCGCGGCTTCACGACGCTGGAGACGCTCAGCGATGGCGAAATCGTGGGATGGTCGTGGTTACTGCCGCCGTATCAATGGCGCTTCGGAGTGCGAACGGTGCGGCCGACGCGAGTGCTGGCGTTCGATGGCAAATGCGTGAGATCCAAATGCGAAGAAGATCACGATCTGGGATATGAAGTGCTGCGGCGCTTTGCGTGCGTGACTGCCGAGCGTCTGCAAGCAGCACGGCTGCAGCTTCTGGACTTATATGGCGCTTCCGTCTAATTCCGCCGCGACATCGTCCTCGGGCCTCGATCCGATGGTTCCGCAGCCATTTCGCATCGAGCGCGTCAAGTCCGAGACGGACGATACGTTCACGCTGGAACTCGCGCCGATGAATCACGGCGAACGATTTTCGTTCCTACCTGGACAATTCAACATGCTGTACGTTTTCGGCGTGGGCGAAGTGCCGATCTCGATCAGCAGCGATCCGGGAACGCTGCCGGTGCTGCGGCACACGACGCGCATGGTCGGCGCCGTGACGAAGGCGATGGGACGGCTCAAGCGCGGAGACGTGATTGGAATCCGCGGGCCGTTTGGCGGGAATTGGCCCGTGGAGGAAGCGCCGGGGCGCGACTTCGTCATCATCGCCGGAGGCATCGGGCTGGCGCCGTTGCGGCCGGCGCTCTACCGGCTGATGGCGCAGCGCGAGAATTACCGCAAGATTGTGCTCTTGTACGGCACGCGAACGCCGGACGATATTTTATTTCGCACGGAGCTGGAGCGCTGGCGCGGCAAGTTCGATCTGGATATTCAAGTGACGGTGGATCGCGGAACGAGCGCATGGCGCGGGAATGTTGGAGTGGTGACCACGTTGATTGGCCGCTCGCCATTCGACCCGAGGAATACGATCGCGCTGGCGTGCGGGCCCGAAGTGATGATGCGCTTTGCGGTGGCGGAATTGCAGCGCCGCGGGGTGAGCTCCGATCGCATCTACGTCTCGATGGAACGCAACATGAAATGCGCCGTGGGATTTTGCGGGCATTGCCAGTACGGGCCTACGTTCATCTGCAAGGACGGGCCGGTGTTTCGCTTCGACCGCATCGAGCCGATATTCAATAAGGCGGAGATTTGAAATGGCTCAGAAGCGCAAACCTAAACTCGCGGTCTGGAAATTCGCGTCCTGCGACGGCTGCCAATTGAGCCTGCTGGATTGCGAGGATGAATTGCTGGCAGTTGCCGGCGCGGTGGAGATCGCGAATTTTTACGAGGCTTCGCGCGCCGTGGTCAAGGGCCCATACGATCTCTCGCTGGTCGAGGGATCGATCACCACGCCGCACGATGAGGAGCGGCTGCACGCGGTGCGCCGCGCCACGAAATTTCTCGTGACCATCGGGGCTTGCGCGACGGCCGGCGGGATTCAGGCGCTGCGGAATTTCAAGAACGTTAAAGAATTTACTTCCATCGTCTACGCGCACCCGGATTACATCGAGACGCTGAACAAATCCACGCCCATCTCGGATCACGTTTTCGTCGATTTCGAATTGCGCGGCTGTCCGATCAACAAGCACCAGTTGCTGGAAGTGGTCAGCGCGTTCCTGCACGGCCGAAAGCCAAATACTCCGGCGCACAGTGTTTGCGTGGAGTGCAAGCGGCGCGGGACGGTGTGCGTGATGGTGGCGCAAGGCATTCCGTGCCTCGGACCCGTGACGCAGGCGGGATGCGGCGCGATCTGCCCCGCTTACTCGCGCGGCTGCTACGCGTGCTACGGGCCGAAGGAAACGCCGAACATGGCTTCGATTGCCGCGGCCTGGAGCCAAATGGGAGTGAGCGAAGAAAATTTAGTGCGCGCTTTGCGGAGCTTCAATGCTTACGCCGAGCCTTTCCGCAAAGAGAGCGAGGCGCATGAAAAGTAAGATCATCAAGACGGATTTTCTGGCGCGCGTCGAGGGCGAAGGCAGCCTTTTCGTGAAAATCAAAGGGCAGCGCGTGACCGAAGTGAAGCTGAAGATCTTCGAGCCGCCGCGCTTCTTCGAAGCGTTTCTGCGCGGCCGGAAATTCAGCGAGACGCCGGACATTACCGCGCGGATTTGCGGAATCTGCCCGGTCGCTTACCAGATGAGCGCCTGCCATGCCATTGAGGATGCGTTTGGAGTGGTCGTTGATGGGCAGCTCCGTGCGCTGCGGCGACTGCTCTATTGCGGCGAATGGATCGAAAGCCACACGCTGCACGTTTACATGCTGCACGCGCCGGATTTCCTCGGCTATGAAGACAGCATTCGCATGGCCAAAGACCATCCGGAGGAAGTGAAGCGCGGGTTGCAGTTGAAGAAGGCCGGAAATGACATCGTAAATCTTCTGGGCGGCCGGGAAATTCATCCGATCAACGTTTGCGTCGGCGGTTTTTACAAGGTTCCGGCCAAACAGGAATTCGCGGCGCTGGCCGAGAAGCTGAAATGGGCACGCGACGCGGCCATCGAAACGGTGCGCTGGGTGGCGGGCTTTTCGTTTCCAGCGTTTGAGGGCGATTACGAATTCGTGGCGCTACGGCACGCGCAAGAGTACCCGTTCAATGAAGGGCGGCTGGTATCGAATAAAGGGTTGGATATCGCGGTGCGCGACTACGACCAGTATTTTGTCGAGGAGCACGTCAAGCACTCGAACTCCCTGCATTCGCAGCTCAAGGAGCGCGGCTCGTACTTCGTCGGTCCGCTGGCGCGCTATAACCTCAACTTCGACAAACTCTCTCCTCTGGCGCAAGAATCTGCGCGGGCGGCGGGTATCGGCGCCGTCTGCCGCAATCCGTTTCGCAGCATCATCGTGCGCAGCGTGGAAATCGTGCAGGCTTGCGACGAGGCTTTGCGCATCATCGAGAATTTCGAGATGCCGGAGCGGCCGGCGGTGCAATTCGAGCCGCACGCGGGAACAGGCTATGGCTGCACGGAGGCGCCGCGTGGAATGTTGTTCCATCGCTATCGCCTCGATGAACATGGCGTGATACTCGATGCGAAGATCGTGCCGCCCACATCGCAGAATCAGAAGACCATCGAGAGCGACTTGTTGCGCTTCGTCTCCGCCAACATGGACATGAAGAAGGATGAGCTGCAGTGGCAATGCGAGCAGGCCATCCGCAACTATGATCCCTGCATTTCGTGCGCCACGCATTTTCTGAAGCTGAATCTCGAGCGCGATTAACGCCCATGGCGCCGCGAACGGTGATTATCGGCGTCGGGAACGCGCATCGAGGCGATGATGGAATTGGATTGATCGTGGCTCGCGGCCTGCGCGGCAGAATTCCGGAAGAGATCCGCATCGTGGAAGAAACTGGAGACGGCGCGGCGATACTCGAAGCCCTGGCGGGCGTCCATCGCGCAATTCTTGTGGACGCGGCGCAGTCCGCAGCGGCACCGGGAACGATTCATCGCTTCGATGCTTCGGCCACGGGGATTCCGGCCGATTTTCTTCGGCTCTCGTCGCACTCGTTTGGCGCCGCGGCGGCGATTGAAATGGCGCGCGCGCTCGGCGAATTGCCTCCAAGCACGATTGTTTACGGGATCGCGGGCGCAAACTTCGGCAACGATGAAGAACTTCATCCCGCCGTGCAGCAAGCCGCAATCGCACTGATTGCGCAAATCGGTGATGAGCTGCAGGCTCCCTGAAGCTATCGGTTGCGGGCAATTAACGGACATCGTAAACTAACTTGAACTGCCGGACGAACTCCGACAGGCAGTTCGAAATGCCCTACGGTCGGGGCGTGGCTCAGCCTGGCTAGAGCGCCTGGTTCGGGACCAGGAGGTCGGTGGTTCAAATCCACTCGCCCCGACCACTTCTTTTAGGATCAGGGATTTACTCCTCCAAATTGATTCGGCGTAGCTCGTTTTGCTAAGGTCGTCGCCATGTCCGAACGTTCCACCGAGCAGATACGCGAATTGCTCGACTCCCTTTATCGCGTGGATTCGGGGCGAATCCTGGCAACTCTGATCCGCTTGCTCGGCGATTTTGATCTTGCCGAGGAGGCGATGCACGAGGCCTTTGCGGCTGCGCTGAGCGCGTGGCCGGCGAATGGAGTACCCGGCAACCCGCGGCCTTGGTTAATTTCGACGGCGCGATTCAAGGCCATTGATCGTCTGCGTCGGCGGGCAAGATTTGATGCGTCTCAAGACGAGCTCGTGCGCTACCTCGAAGCGCAATCGAGTTCGGCCGAATGCCCCAATGAAGAGGACAGCCTTGAGGACGACCGGCTGCGCCTGATTTTTACCTGCTGTCATCCAGCTCTAGCGCCGGAAGCACACGTTGCGCTCACCTTGCGTGAGGTGTGCGGGCTGACCACCGAGGAGATCGCCAAGGCGTTCCTCACCACCCCGCGCACGCTGGCGCAGCGCATTGTGCGCGCGAAGGCAAAGATTCGAGACACACGGATTCCGTACGAGGTGCCCACGCCGCAGGAATTACCGGAGCGGCTGGGCGCCGTGCTGCAGGTCATCTATCTCGTCTTTAACGAGGGTTATTCGGCTGCGGCGGGAGCGGAGGTAACGCGGGCCGAGCTAACCGGCGAAGCGATTCGACTGGGCCGCTTGCTGGCCGAACTCCAACCAGAGCCGGAAGTCATTGGGCTGCTTTCCCTAATGTTGCTACAGGCATCGCGTCACGCCGCGAGAAAATCTCCAACCGGAGAGCTGATTTTGCTGGAGAACCAGGATCGCTCGCTCTGGAACCGGGAGCAGATCGCGGAGGGAGTGGCATTGCTGGAAAAAGCCCTGAAGTCCCGCCGCTTCGGCGCTTACACACTGCAGGCGGCGATTGCGGCCGTTCATGCGGAGGCGGAATCGGTCGCCGCGACTGACTGGCGGCAGATTGTGGCGCTTTACGATCAACTGGTACGAATTCACCCTTCGCCAGTTGTACAGCTCAATCGTGCCGTGGCCATTGCCATGCGCGATGGTCCAGAGGCCGGTCTGGCGCATATCGACGCGGTGCTGGAGCATGGCGAACTGGCAAATTATTACCTGGCGCATTCCGCCCGTGCAGATATGTACCGCCGGCTCGGCAGGACCGCTGAGGCTCGGTCCTCTTATGAGAAAGCTCTGGCGCTGACCCAACAGGAACCCGAGCGGCAATTCCTGCAAGAGCGGATCCGGCAATTGAAATAAATCAGAAGCCGAGGCCTCGCTAGGGGGCTGCTGTGATCATGAAATTCTTGAGTCTAGGGGCGAGGGAGAGTTAGGATACGCGAGCTCGGAGTCCAAGTCGCCAATTCCTGATGAGCGCTGCAACTACCGCCCCTCACCTCCAGCGGAAAACGGAACTCCCGGGACAACATATTTGCAATGAGCATGGTATCGAAAGGAGCCATCAGTGAACGCCGTACAAATCGACCAGCAGAGCTATGAGATGCCCCCGCGAGACGGGATCAGCATCGCGCATTTTCTCACGGTCGCCGACGTCGAGCGATCGGCTCGCTACTACGAAAGGGTCTTCGGCGCTCGCATCCTGAGCATGGGCGACGGCAACGCGCCTCCGTACCTTCAGCTTGCGAATATCTGGATGATTCTGAACGTGGGGGGCGGGCCGACGCCGGACAAGCCGACGGTGACGCTCAGCGTCCCCGACCCGAATCACATCAACAGCTTTATGAATTTCCGCGTTGCGGATATTCACGCGTGCTATGAATTGTGGAAAAGTCGAGGAGCCGAGTTCCTCACGCCGCCAATACCCAAGTACGGCGAGATTCGCTGCTACATCCGCGACCCAGACGGTTATATCATCGAGGTCGGACAAAGCACCTCCCTTAAGTACGGCTAACTCCAGAAACAGATTCGATTTCAGAGAGGGGAACAAAATGACAACAAAAGGAAAAGTCTTGGTGCTGGTCTCGAGCGGTCACGGCTTGCCGTTGAAAGATGGCAAGGTTTATACCGGCGCTGGCTACTATCTCAACGAACTGACGGTTCCGGTTCGGGCCTTGATGAAGGAAGGCTACGAAATCACTTTCGCCAACCCCAAAGGCAACACGCCGCAACTGGATGTCCATTCAGCTGTCGCCGATTTCTTCGGTGGGGACGAGGCCAAGCTTCAGGACTATCTAAAATTCCGCGACACCCTGACTGGGCTCAAAACTCCAACGCGCATCTCGGATGTCATCGCATCGGGCCTGGATCAATATGACGCTGTTTTCGTCCCTGGCGGCCATGGTCCGATGATTGATCTTCTCGATGATCCCGACGCTGGCACGGTGATGAGACACTTTCATGAAAAATCCAAGCCTACGGCGGTGCTCTGCCATGGCCCGATTTCACTTCTCTCGGCTCTTCCGAATTCGACGGAGGTGGTCGCAACGCTGGCTGCGGGCGATGCCGCTGGAGCGCGGGCAAAGGCTCAAGGATGGATTTATTCTGGATATAAAATGACCATCTTTTCGACGGCGGAAGAGCAGCAGCGGGAGCCGCTTGAAATTGGTGGTAAGGTTCTCTTCTATCCGGACTTCGCCTTGCGTACGGCGGGCGGCGACGTAAGTGTGATCGCTCCCTGGAAGAGCTACGTCCTTCAAGATCGCGAGTTGATCTCAGGTCAGAACCCGTTCTCGGACGAAGCGCTTCTGAAACTTCTTCTACCGGCGCTCAACGAGAGAAGAAGTGAGGCGGCTGGCGCATCCTGAGCCGGATCAAATCTTCGCTATTGAACGAGTGAGGCTCTGGCAGCGTACGCGAAAATCAAAACACGTTGCCATATTTAAATCCCTGCTTTGGCGATGACAGAGCTGCACCCGCATTGGGTAGCGAATCAGTCGTGGTTGATGTTCGGATTCCCGCAGCCATAACCCACATCAACCCTAAGACATGCCGTAGAGAACCCCGTGCTGCTTTACCTCTCGACGCACATCGCAACCGTGCGTACTACGATCGCTAATCCAGGTGATGTCGTAGATCCAAACTAAAGCGCGGAAGGATCAAAATTTCTGGGACGATTTGTAGACTTCCGGTTCCGCCGTCCGTCTATCGGGTCAGGGCTGATGATTCAGCCCTGCAATATATTAGTCAAGGCAGGGCAACCGCCCAGCGCGAAGACCGTTACAGGAGAATTGAGAAATCATGACGCGGTATTTGGTTGAAACAACGGCCAGATCCCGCAAATCCACTCTAATTCCGGGGGTCCCAACCATGCTGATTGCGAGACGAACTACAATTCTGTGCATTTCCTTGTCGTTGAGCCTGACCGCAGCAGCCCAGCAGAAGCCTTCTCCGCTTTCACCCTATGTGAAGGAAGATGCACCGGTGCTAGTGCTCGAGCATGTGCGCCTTATCGACGGCACAGGCTCTGCACCGCAGGAAGACATGCGCATCGACATCGCTGGCGGCAAGATCACAGCAGTCCAAGCCGCCAGTGCGCACACCCCTTATCCGCCCAACGCCAAGGTGCTGCAGATGACGGGAAAAACCGTGATCCCCGGCCTGGTCGGCATGCACGAACATCTCTTCTATCCCACGCCGCAGCAACCCCAGGGTGGCGTGGCGTACTATGGCGAGGCAGCGGACAGCGCTCCGCGTCTCTACCTGGCAGGCGGCGTAACGACAGCTCGGACCGCGGGAAGCATGGATCCGTACACCGACCTGGAACTGAAGCGAGAGATCGACGCAGGCTCGCTGCCCGGACCCAAGCTCGACGTAACCGGCCCGTACCTCGAGGGCAAAGGCAACTTCCTGATCCAGATGCACACGCTTGCGGATGCGGACGACGCTGCGCGCACGGTGGATTATTGGGCCGCCGAGGGCGTGACCTCGTTCAAGGCATACAACTATGTCACAGCGGATGAGCTGAAGGCGGCCATCGACCACGCTCACGCCCACGGGCTTAAAATCACCGGGCATCTTTGCTCCATCGGATTCAGGCAGGCGGCCGCGCTGGGCATCGACAATCTGGAACATGGCCTGGCGGTGGATACCGAGTTCTTCCCCGGGAAGAAGCCGGACGAGTGTCCCGGTCTTCTTCCGAATTTGGCATATCTCGAGAAAAGCGTGGAAGTGGAGGGACCTGAAGTGCAGGAGACGATCCGTGATTTGGTAGCGCACCATGTGGCTATCACGTCGACGCTGGCGGTGTTTGAGAGTCTCGCCTCGAATCGCCCGCCCATGGACCGGGAGAGCACGGCTCTTAAGACGCTCTCGCCGCAAGCCGCTAAGGAGTATCTGCTAGGCCGCGCTCAGGTGGCCGAGCACGACATCGCCGGGCCGATGCTGGGAAAAGAGATGAAATTTGAGCGGGAGTTTGTGGCCGCCGGCGGACTGCTGATGGCGGGATGCGATCCCAGCGGCTACGGCGGCGTCGTGCCGGGCTTCGGCGACCAGCGCAACATTGAATTGCTGGTCGAGGCCGGCTTCTCAGCGGTCGAAGCGATCCGCATTGCCACACTGAATGGCGCGCTCTACATGGGCAGAGACGCGAGCATCGGATCGATTGTGCCGGGCAAGGCCGCCGATTTGGTGGTGTTGGGCGGCAACCCGGCGGAGAAGATTGAAAACATAGAGAAGGTTGAGCTGGTCTTCAAAGATGGCGTAGGTTTCGATGCTGCGAAACTAATTCGATCCGCCACCGAGCTGGTTGGCTTGCGGTGAGCACGCAGGAACCGGAGAGGCAGTTCCCGCAGTAGCGGCTTCGGCAGCTGAAATAAAAAAGGACTCGATGTCATCTCATAAATAATTTGAACAGCGGATCGGAGTGTCCTCAGGGGCTAAAGCCCAAGATTCTAAAGGCGATTTAATGTCGGAGCTAAAGCACCGACCCCCTAAAAAGCATCTATGAGATGGGTTCCCGTCAGAAGGCGATGTGGATATTGCGAAGATCAGGCGCAAAGCATCGATCTAAAGCGCGGACGAAGTGAAATTTCTTGGACGAGTTGTCGAATTCCGGTCGGACCGTTCGACTATATGGTGAAGCGCAGGCAACCGGGCGCTCGCAACATTCCGAGCCCAGCGCGGTCCGAGCTCGTATATAAAAGTGGCGGCGCTGCTACGGCGCCCGCTCAACACTCAAGGAGAACACAATGCGTTTCATGATGATCATGTATCCGGAAAGCTACCGAACCGCGAAAGCCGGCTTCGTACCAAATATGAAAGACATGGAGAAGATGGGTGCCTACAACGACGAGCTAGGGAAAGCCGGCGTGCTGCTCGCGCTCGACGGTCTAACCCCGCCTGCGACGATGAGCGCGCGCGTTACCTTCAAAGACGGAAAGTCGAAAGTTACCGACGGCCCATTTACCGAAGCCAAGGAAGTGGTCGGCGGTTTCTGGATTATTCAGGTGAAGTCGGTAGAAGAGGCGCTCGAATGGGCCTCGCGCATCCCCGGACAGGATATCGAAATGGTCGAAGTCCGCCGGTTGTTCGATATGACCGACTTCGATCCCGAGACCCAAAAGGATATCCAAAAGAGGTTCGGCGACGACTGGGCTGAGACGAAAGCGCAGTAAGCAAACTCTCCGCGCTTTTTGGATTTCGCGACGACTCGTACGACATTATAGACACGAGTAGATAAAGGGGAGCGGCGTAACCAAATGAGAAAGCTAATCTTCGCAATCAACACCACCCTGGATGGCTGCTGCGATCACACCAAACAAATGGTCGATGAAGAATCACTCCAACACCATGCTCTGCTCCTGCGAGATGCCGACCTGCTCGTCTTTGGGCGTAAGACCTATCAATTGATGGTTCCTTACTGGCCTGATGTCGCAAAAAATCCATCCGAGACAAAAGCGGATATCGAATTTGCGAAAACGTTTGTCTCCAAAAACAAAATTGTTTTTTCACGATCATTGGAGAGCGCTGAAGATAAAAATACGCAAATTGTTCGTACCAACCTTCGCGACACAATGCTTAAATTAAAACAAGAACCAGGCAAAAATATCTTGGTCGGCGGTGTGGACATTCCTTCACAACTTATAGAGCTTGGTCTCATTGATGAATATCGTTTTGTCGTTACGCCAATAATTGCAGGAGAAGGCAGACGGCTGCTGCAAGGCATTAGCCTGCCGCAGAAATTACAATTAAAACTTGTTGAGTCCAAGATTTTTAAATCAGGATGTGTCGCGCTTCGTTACTTGACACAGTGACAGAAACGCCCGCCACAGGCGCGCTGCTGGCAAAGTCGCTTCGTCGGCACAGGTAGCAGCCCCCTGCTTTAGCAGGGGGAGGAGTGCTTTAGCACTCCGAGAAAGAGTCGTATTTCAAAATGCGCTTTAGCGCTGGGCACTTCTTTGGCAGCCCGAATGACAATCTGATAAGAGAACGACGTGCTAAAACTCCTTAAGCCACGGAAAACAGTCATGCACTGGCAAGACACTTCGATTTCAGAAACGGGAGTCGACAATGAATGAGCTCACGAGACGTGACTTTGTTCGCGGCGGCTTGACTGCGGGAATTGGGATCGGCATCGCGCCTGAATTGCTGCGCTCCGCCGTCGCCCGGCAGGCGCCCGCGACTGCAGCGGGAGCGGACCCCTATGTCATGGTCGATCCGGAGTTGCTCGACGCAATCAAGAAATTCCCCACTCCGACCTTCACGAGCGAAAATCTCGTTGAAGCACGCAAATGGCCGGGGGTGCCTCCGCTGCCTCCGCCGGCGCCGCAGCCATTTGAACGGCACATCCCCGGTCCATTGGGCGCGCCGGACTTGCGCCTGGTGATTGTCGATGCGGCTCCGGGCACGAAAGGGCGTCCTGCATTTCTGCACATTCACGGCGGCGGGTATGTCACCGGCTTCGCCGGACAATTCAATCCGTTTCTGCAAGCATTGGCACAGAATTGCGGATGCCTGGTCGTTTCGGTCGACTATCGCCTCGCGCCGGAGACTCATTTCCCGGGATCCCTCGAAGATAATTACACCGCGCTTCGCTGGCTCCACAAAAATGCTGACGAGCTCGGCGTGGATCGCAAACGCATCGCCATAGGCGGAGAAAGCGCCGGCGGCAGCCATTCGGCGCTACTCGCCATTGCCGCGCGCGATCGCCGCGAAATTCCCATCCTATTTCAACTGCTAATTTATCCGGCGCTCGACGATCGCACCGGCAGCACTCGCCAAGTTCCGCCGTATATCGGACAGTTCCTTTGGAACGCGGGCTCGAATCGTTTCGCCTGGACTTCTTTCCTCGGCGTGCCGGCCGGCTCAACTACGGTTCCGGCAGGCGCGGTTCCTGCGCGCGTCGAAAATCTCGCCGGACTTCCTCCCGCATTCATCGGCGTCGGCGCTATCGATCTGTTCGTGGATGAAGATGTGGAATACGCCCGCCGCCTGATCAATGCCGGAGTTCCGACGGAACTGCATGTAATTCCAGGCGCGTATCACGGCTTCGATGTGCTAGTCCCCGGCGCCGCAGTTTCGAAGCGATTCACGGAATCGTGGACGGTTGCGCTTCGGCGAGCATTTGCCACCGGCTAGCCCGCGAACTCCGGTATTACTAGCGACAAGCAACTGCCTCAATCGACGTGTTACACGATCTCTGACGGAGGACCCAATGAAATATATCTGTTTGGGCTATCTCGAGCCCGGCAAGTTCGAGAACATGTCAGAGAGCGAGCGCAACACCGTGCTGGACGAGTGTTTCAGCTACAACGACGAACTGCGCAAGAACGGACATTTGGTCGCGGAGGAACCTCTTCAGCCCGCCAACACGGCGGTGACCGTGCAATGGAAGAACGGAAAGGTTGCCGTGACCGACGGTCCGTACGCGGAAACGAAGGAGCAATTGGGTGGAATTCAGGTGCTTGAAGCGCGCGATCTGAATCACGCCATTCAGCTCATTTCCCAAGCTCCGGGAGTGAAGTTGAGCTGTGGAACAATCGAGATACGCCCAGCGGCGGATATCAACGAAATGATGAGGGAGAGCGAGCGGCGACGGCGAAAGCACACCTCGCGATGAGCGCGGCCACGAGGGAGAGAATCATCAATATCATGGCCGGGGACTGGTAATCAGCATCTGTTTCCTTGTGCCGAAGGCGGCGGCACAGTGGGATTCGTCGACAACATGGACGAAGCGTTTTCTAAATCGCTTGTCACTCAACGGTCCTTCGCTGAATTACGGCTTCGACGGGCCGCTCGCGGCGGACGGGCGCGATTCAGGCTTGTGCTTCTCGATGGCGTCGGTCATGCCCGCTTCCCATTTTTCGGTGCGGTCGTAGCCGGATCCTTTCAGGCATATGACGCCCTGGGAATCGATGATCCAGTTTTGCGGGATTCCATCAACCTTCAGCGTATCGGTGACGTAGTTGTAAGCCGGCAGCACGGTGAACGAGAAATGCTGCTCCTTCATGAAAGGTTCGATGAGGCCCGGATTCTCATCCATGTTCAAGGTGATGAACTGAACGTCAGGGTTGTCCTTGTATTTCTCGATCAGTTTCTGCATGCGAGGCAACTCCTCGCGGCAGAAGTGTCACCAGACTGCCCAGAAGTTCAAGAATGTTACCTTGCCCTTCAGGGACTCGAGGTTCCAAGTCTTACCGTTGAGGTCGGCGAGCTCGAAAGCCGGCAAAGGATCGTTGACCGCTTGCCAGGTGAGCGAGGGAAGATCCGCCAGAGCGTCGGCACGGCGGCCGTACCAAGTCTGCCAGCCTTCCGCGCGTCCCACCGAGGCTGGTCCAGACGCGCAGTGCGTTATCGGCAAGTTCGTCCTTCTCGCCGGCTGCGGGTTTCTGCTGCGCATCGAGCCGCGTGAGTAGCGCGTTTTCATAAAAGGCCATGGCGTCGAGCTTGCGGCCCTGCAGCTCGGCCAATCGGCCCATGCGTCCCCAGTAGGCAGTCAACTGGATGGAATAGTAGTTTCTTGCGGTCCTGCTTGTCGCCGGCCAGAGAGTTCAGGTCCTCGAGTCGCTGGCTGGTCTCAGAGAGCTTGGCGTTCGCCTTTTCAGTTTGCTTGAGCTGGAGATAGGCGTCAGTCTGGTATCCGAGCGCGCCAAGACGCTGGTAATCTCGATAGAAGCTGAAATTCGGCGACGTAATCCTTAGTGGCGTCGATAGTCGTAGATGAGATTCTTTGTCTCAACTTCGAATTGCGCTAGCCCCTTTTGAACAAGATCGACGACTTGCTCGGGCTGGAGATGCTTCTTCGAGAGGCTTTCCGCGACCGAGAAATAATCGTCCGAGCTCGGACCGCGTGGCCCGGCATTCTTGACAGCGACTTTGAGCCCCTCGTCCGCGGCTGCCTCGATTTCAGCCGGAGCCACATCGAGATGGACCATAGCATCGAGGCGATCCCACCGAAGAAACGTCAGATTGGGACGCTCCGTGATCCACACGCTGGTCTGCGCGAGGCGTTCCGTATAGTAAGCGTGCTTCGCGTCAGCAGGAGCATCTTCGCCCGGAAAGTGATGGTCTTCGTCCCATTTCGACATGGACGAAAGCTCCCACGGCTCCGGAAAGCGAGTTAAGCGCTCTTCTTTGGCCCAATCGGACTGTTTCGGATCGTCCGCGAGTTTATAGCCGTTCTCGAGGGTCTCGTACCACTTGCGGTCGTCTGTCAGATTGAGCGCGCGGATACGCTCTAAATCCTGCACTACCTGCTTGCGCAACTGGTCGTATTCCGATGGAGGATGAGCCTTGAACTCGAGCGACCACAAGGTTTGGTAGGCTCCGATCGCGTCGGGATCGCCGCGAGTTTGGATCAGCACGCGAAGCTGTGAGGCGCTCCGTGCGATCAGTGCTTTGTCATCGAGGGAAGCGAGCGCTTCGTAGCCCTCGAACGCAGCGGGACACGCATCGAGGAAGGCCTTTACGTGTGCTGCCTTTTTCTCCTTATCGAGAAAGACCGGTGCGCCATAGATCCGCGCCAGCGCGAGGTGCGGCCAGGGAAAGTTGGGATCTTTTTGGAGAGCGGTGTCGAACAGCTTGATGGACTCGGTTGATTGTCTGCCCAGCAACGCGAACCCGTAGAGATAGTCTACGTGCGCATCTTCCGGGCTTTGCTCATGGCGTGCTTTGAATTCGGCGATTGCTTCTTCCGTTTCGAATTGGCGAGCCATCGCGGTGATGTAGCGCCGCTGTACGAAAACGTCGCCGGGGTAGCGCTGGAGCAGCCCTTGCATCGTGGTGAGCCGCCTCTGGCCGAATTCCCAATCGGTGTCAGCTGGAGTCTGCGCGGGCAACGCGTCGATCGCCGCTTTGACGGGAGGCGACGGCGCACACGGCTCTCCGGTTTGCGCCCGCAGCACGCGCGGATCGAGGAACAAGAACAATAGGATCGAGAAACACAACTGCAAGAGACGAATCGGCCGGACTGTCACGAAGCGGGTTCGCATCGCACCCTCCCTGGGTGGGAGGCCTCAGTACTCCGAGATTGTATTGCAGTAACGACACAAATCAAATAAAAGAGAATTCGTTACGCTCGCGCGAACAACCGTTGGGACCAGCAGGTCGGTGGTTCAAATCCACGATCGCACTATGACCTATCGGAATTGGGGTCCGGCCCCGCTGCCCTTTCGAGCAGCGGAGCCAGCATTGGAGGAGTCAGGCAGGATGCGTCCCGGCCCGCGAGCCGGAACGCGCCGTTTAGAGGAGATCGATGTAGCTCACGATGTAGAAATCATCCGGGTAGTACACGATGATGAAGCCGTCCCAGAAGCCGACCACGCAGCCATCGGGAATCGGCGGCAGAAGCCCAATCACTTCAACCGGTACCGGCTCGATGTACGTGACGCTTTCAGCCGCAATGAAACCTCCAACTCGAATGTGCGGCCGGTTCGATCGGTCGACCGAACGAATCTGCGCGTCGAAGTGCTGCTTGAGCGTCGTCTTATCCTGCGAGCGGAACGAATAATGAACATTCGCCTGCGCGTGGACGCTCTTCTTGTTCTGATTGTTCTCTGAGTTCTTCGCCGTCTTCTCCTGCTTCTCCTGCTTCGGCGCCTTTTCCGGCTTCGGTGGCTTCTCGGTATTGGCCGGCTGGCTTGGCGCATTCTCCTGCCGCGGAGGATTCTTCGGCGGTTTCTCAGGCTTCTCAGCGGGCTTGTTATCCGGTTGATGCGCGGGCGGATTGTCGGGCTTGGGAGGCTTAGCCGGCGGCTTCGGATCATCAGGCTGCTGTGGCTTCGGAGGCTTGGCCGGCGGTTTCTCAGGCGGTTTTTCTTCTTGCTGATCTTGCAGCGAAGTGAAAGCCGTGCCCTTCAGCGGCAACGGATGAGAGAACGCCGGAGCTGCGGCGAAGGCAGCCGCGAAAGAAAGAGTGACGAACGGGATGAGTTTGTTTTTCACGATCGTGAGCCCTCCTTAAAGCTTTAGCGGCTCCTATGATTTCGAGACACGTAGCAACCAACGCGCTAATTGTTGAATTTCGTCCCAAAATTGTCGATTCGGGGATTGCTGTACGTCAGGCGGGAACTAACCTGATGCGAATTGCGAGCAGGGACAAGATGGCCGAACGCGTTGCGCGCGCGAGCCAGACCCAAGCACTATGCGGGATGCTACGTTCGGCCGCCGTGAGGTCTCCCGATGTTCCGATCACTCGTGGACCGCGTCCCTCTCTCGCGCAGTTTCCGCTTGGACCTCGGGCGAAACGGCTTTGCCGCGCCCATTTTGACGCTCCTCGCCGGCGGACCCTCGTTCCTCGTATCGAGTCGTCGGCAGGCATTGCGGATAATGCTCCTGCAAAAATTCAATCAGTTTCTCTCGCACGATACATCGCAAGTCGAATGATGCAGACGCGTTGGACGCGCTCATTAACGCTCGCAACTGAATCGTCCGCTCGGTTAGGTCGGTCACCTGCAACGCCCACGCTTTTTTATTCCAGAGGCTCGACGATTCCAGAATTCGCCGCAATTCCTGCCGCACGGGCTCAACAGGAAGGCGATAGTCCGCATAGATCATCACCACGCCCAGAATTTCGGCCGTCGTCCTGGTCCAATTCTGGAACGGCTTCTCAATGAAATAAGTGAGCGGCAAAATTAGCCGCCGCAAATCCCAGAGCCGCACCACAACGTAGGTCGTCTCGATTTCTTCGATCCATCCCCACTCGCCCTCCACCACCACCGCGTCTTCGATGCGGATCGGCTGCGTCAGCGCCACCTGCACACCCGCGATGAGGCTCGCCAGCGTCGAGCGCGCCGCCATTCCCACCACCAGGCCCGCCACCCCTGCCGAAGCCAGCAGGCTCAATCCAATATGCCGCACTGCGGGAAACGTCATCAGCATGGTCGCGACCGTGAGCACCACCACAACGACCGCGACGATTCGCCGCATCACCTCGGTCTGCGTCCAGATGCGTCGCGCCGTCAGGTTGTCGGGAGCATCGATTGCGTAGCGGCTGTAGATGATGTCGCTCACAAGCTCGACCAGCGCGATCAGCGCCCATCCCACGCCGGCGATCACTCCCAGGCCTAAAACGTGTTCCAATCCCGCACGAACCGTAGGAGGGAGCGGAACAGCGGGCAACACAGCCACAAGGGCCAACAGCGGAAGTATGAATCGCGCCGGCTTTCTCGTATGTTCCACAAACAGATGCTGCCCGGATTTCCCTTTCCGCCGTGAAACCCTTGCGGCCAAAGAGAAAATTAATCGGTGAATGAGCAAAGCAAGAACGACGGTGCCCGCCAGAACCGAGCCCGAAATAATCCAAATGCGAGCGCCATCCCAAGATCCGTTCATGGTTTCATCCGCCCTTCTTGAGCAAATCGTTCCGGCAGTTTTTCGTCGTCAATCGCCGGTCACACGGCCGCGAGCAATGCCGGCCATGGCCCGCGCGACACCATTCGAGCGCAAAGAGACGCCCGCTTCGACAAGCCCCAAACTCCCTATAAATTGATGACTTTTCAGTCCGATTGGTGTCCGTAAACATCGCGCGATGAAAGAAGGTTCCATCGACTCGGCAATCGCGCCACAGAGACGCAACTACAGCATTTACGGTATATCGGCGGCAGATATTGACGGCGATAATTATTCCGATGGACAATACAAACCATTTTCGTGCCGGCACAATCGAATCGCTGAGCCGCACCGGGGGTACTCCAGTGAGCGCGAGCAAAGCTGCCATGTTTGTTTCCGGAGCTCCCATGTCTCGCAGCGATGTGTTTGATCGCCATTCCGCTCACACCGTTCAGTTCTATCGCGAAGATCGTTCTCTTGTAGAGGCGCTCACGCAGTACATCGGAACCGCGCTCACGAATGGCGACGCCGCCATCGTGATCGCCACCGGCGCGCACAACGCCGCGCTGGTACGCGAACTCAATGCCAGCGGCTTCGACATCGCCAAGGCTTTTGCCGAAGGGCGATATCAGTCGTTCGAAGCCTCCGAAGTTCTTTCGCAGATCATGATCGATGGCGCGCCCGATGAGTTGAAGTTTACGAGCCTGATGCGCGGGATCATCGGCCAGGCCGCCTCTGCCGCCAAGCGCGATCGGCCGTGCGTTGCCGTCTTCGGCGAGATGGTCGCGCTGCTCTGGGCCGAGGGCAAGCACGAAGCCGCGATTCGCCTCGAGGAACTCTGGAATGCATTGGCCAGGACGCATTCCTTTTCACTGCGCTGCGCCTATCCCATGAGCGGATTCGGTGAGCGCTCGCACGGCGCATCGTTCACCAGAATTTGCGCCGAACATTCCGCCGTAGTCCCCGAAGAAAGCTACACCACTCTCTTCAGCGATGATGAGCGCATGCGCAGGGTCGCCGAGCTGCAGCAAAGATTGGAGACCCTCGAAAAAGAGAAGGCCCTGCACGAGAGCGAGCGCCAATTGCGGCTAGTTGTCGAAGCCGTGCAGGATTTTGCCATTTTCATGTTGGATACCGATGGGCGCATCAGAACTTGGAACCTGGGAGCGCAGCGCATCAAAGGCTACAAAGCCGCCGAAATCATCGGCAAGCATTTTTCCTGTTTCTTCTCCGAAGAGGACGTCAGAGCCGGCAAGCCGCAGCGCGAGTTGGAAATCGCCGCCCGCGAAGGACGCGTCGAGGATGAAGGCTGGCGCATTCGCAAAGATGGCTCTAAATTCTGGGCCAGCGTGGTAATTGCAGCAGTAAAAGATGATGCGGGCAACGTCATCGGCTTCGGAAAAGTCACACGAGACACGACCGAGCGCATGACTGCGCAGCGCGCCCTGGAAGAGTCGCAGCGCAAATTGCAGGATTCAGAACGCTCGCTCCGCCAGCTCTCATTCCATCTGCTCCGCACGCAAGATGAAGAGCGCCGCCGCATCGGCCGCGACCTCCACGACAGCCTCGGCCAGAATCTCGCCGTCCTGAAAATGAAGCTGGATTCGCTCCTCGCCAAATCCAATGGAAGCCAGTCGAATGACGCCAAAGATCTGCGCCAATGCGCCCAGATGACCGAAGACGCCGTCAAGGAAGTCCGCACCATCTCCTATCTCTTGTATCCCCCGATGCTCGAAGAGATGGGCTTGAAATCGGCGATTCCCTGGTACCTCGAAGGTTTCATGAAGCGCAGCGGCATCGTGACCGACTTCGAGGTTTCGCCGGACTTCAAGCGCCTCCCGAGCGACATCGAGCTGGCGCTCTTTCGTGTTTTGCAAGAGAGCCTCACCAACGTTCACCGCCATTCCGGCAGCCACACCGCCGACGTTCGGCTATTCGTCAACGAGGGCGCGGTGGTCCTGAAAGTAATCGACAAAGGGCACGGCGTGAACACGCAGAATTTCGAAAAATCCAGCCAGGATTGGATCGGCGCGCTAGGTGTGGGATTGCGCGGGATGAGCGAGCGCATGCGGCAGGTCGGCGGTTCGCTTGAAGTTTCGTCGACCGCGGACGGAACCATCGTAACGGCCATGGTTCCGATTCCGGAGGCGATCGAAGCCGACGCGAAGTCATCGTGATGCGTCCTCGAGCCCGGTCCTTCTCTGGGACCATCATCACCGCGCGGCTTGGCTCTAGCCCGTCCGGCCAAAGGGAGTGCACGGAGATTCGTTCGATGAAGCCCAGAATCCTCGTCGTCGATGACCACGAAATCGTCCGCGAAGGAATCCGCACGCTTCTCGGTAGAACACGTTCCGACTGGGAAATCTGTGGCGAAGCTTCGAACGCCGGAGATGCTCTCAACGCCATCAAGACTCTCGAGCCGGATATCGTGATTCTCGACATCACCATGCCGGGCACGAGCGGCCTGGAGGTCGCTTCGCAGGTTAAGAATATGCGCCTTCCATCTCGCGTCCTCATTTTTACGATGCACGATTCCGAAAGGCTTGCCACGGAAGTTCGCAACGCCGGAGCCCAGGGCTACGTCCTGAAATCGCAAGCAGCCCGCGACCTGGTTCTAGCCATTGAACGAATTTTGGGCGGCGACACGTTCTTTGGTCCTCCAAGTCTGACTTCGGCCTAAGTCGCAAACTCTCTTCCCCGCTTCACCGCCTCTCCCCATCCCCCGCCCTTGACGTGGCCGTTGCGCCGTCGTAGCGCAGGCTGCCAACCGGCGATTTTGCCTTTCGGCCCCGCCGTTGACGTCGCCGTGGCCTTTGCCGTCGTAGGGGCGCCCGCTTGCTGCGCCCGCGACGCCTGTCGTTGGCGTCCTCACGCGCGAACTGTGCGCGGCCTTTGAATTTTGTTCGCTCTGCAACTTGCTCTAACCGAAACAAGGGTTCAATTAAAATTTCCGTAACTCGAACAAAACAAACGACGGAAATTTTTCTAACCGAAACAAAATTCGGAGGCGCGTGTTTGCGTTTCGATCGTCGTTTTGTTTCGGAAGCGGCGATTCCTCTGCATTTGTAGGGGCCGGGGTTCACCACCGGCCCGGTGTGGCCTTGGGTTTTTCCGCACAGGCGAAACCAAAACCCACGGCCACCCCGGGGGCGAGATGAACCCGCCCCCCTACTTTCGATCTTGAAAATGGCGCGTTTTGTCTCGATTAGAACTGCTCCCCCTTCTTTGTTTTGTTAAGGTTACGGCGATTTCTAATCGTTTCGTGTCTCGATTAGAATTCTAGAGGTTTGCGGCATGAAACTGGAGGCTCGAAGCGGCGACAGCGACTGACTTTGGCGTTTGAGCCCATCATTTTCTGCTGCTCATCCTTTTTGGCAGGCGCAAAGCACCTGACGCCCGGGCCAGCCCGGACCCGGCCTGCGGTCTGCGGACGACCACTCCCTGAATAACGCTAGAGTAATAGTAAGTCAATGGTACGTTCGGGCTAGAACCAGGCGAAGGATTGGACGGCGGCGACGGCCTTTAGGGCGTAAAGGTCCGTCGATAGGCTGATACGCCGGGAATCAACGCGGCGACCCGGTAGCACAGCCACTCCTGGCTGTGTCTATCCCCGAGTTCTCAACGACCAGCGCCCCACAATCCGCCACGCCAAATCGTAAACCCAGCCACAGGCAGGAGTGCCTGTGCTACTAGCGTGGCCGATACGCACTCGACCATCTCCATTTTTCGGGGCTTGCCACTAGTCCTGCTTTTACCGGATTGCGCTCTATATACGCCCTTACGCGTTCAAATTGCGCTTGGTTGCGGATCCAGTGATCGAACGATTCGTCCTGCCAGAAAGGCTTTCCGGTGCGATGGAGCCTTGCATTTGCGTCCCGCGCGGACACGCCCTTGATCCCACCGGTAATCCGCCGCAGAGGCACCAGCGGATCGATTAGGATGTGCACATGGTTGGACATTACCACATAGGCGTGCAGGGAATACTGGCCCAGTTCCGTGCCACGGATGAGTGCAGCGGCAACGTGCCCGGCAATCTCTGGATCGCTCAGCCACTGCGGGCCTATCGAGCCCGCGTCCAGCATTCGATCGGCGGCGAGGAACTGTTTTCCCGGTTCTTGCTTCAGTTTTTCCAGCCCATGCACGAAGCTTGCAGGTAACGACCCATGCAAACGCCAGGTCAGAAAAATCGCGCGTCCCTCAGGGTGCCAATGCGGCAACTTTCTCTGGTAGTAGCTCATCGCTGCAGGCCATCCGCAAACCCAATCCTGCACCCGCAATCACTAAATGCAGCTACCGGAAACTACGCAGGGAGCACGACCAGTAGCACAGCCACTCCTGGCTGTGTCTCTCCCCGAGTTCTCAACGACCAGCGCCCCACAACCCGCCACGCCAAATCGTAAACCCAGCCACAGGCAAGAGTGCCTGTGCTACTAGCACCTCGACACCCATCTGCCGCGCGCCCGAAATCCCCACCCTCGAAATCCGTGACGGCCCTTCTGCCGCGCTCAGGACAAGCGGGGCGCCCTCAAGCAAACCGGTCGGAAGAACCCGGCTCACCGCCTGCTGCTCAGTTGATTGCTCTGAGTGCCTTCTTGGTTCTCAGTTCCCAGATGACCCGCCCGATAAACGTGTTGTCGACAAGCGGTTTCCACGCCTCGGTACAACAGCGGGCTAGCTCAATATCGTTGGGATAAATCGATACAAACTCAGTACAGCACTGGATGACGCTGATAACAGTTAACCACATCGCTGGGCCAGCTATTTCCTTCTGGTAGATTTCCTCAATTTGGCCGGAGCTGCGCGATTTTCGGAACGGCTGGCGGTCGTCGAAAAGGCTCGTCAATATCTGAGTTGCCGGTGAGAAATGCACGAAACCGCAGAGGAATTGATATTCTAGGTAGAGGCGCGTCAACATCCGCCTTCGATCGGGGTCCGTTATCTTGCGAATCACTCGAACTGGAGTCGGGAATTCGACGATTGGCGCTGGCGAAATTCCAGCAGGCAGCGGTTTCCGCAGTTCCTCCGCCTCCACAGTAAGCTTCTCGAGGTCTGTCACGCCAGAATGAACCCTCATCCCCTCGAGCCAGACCGCGGTCTTGGCAAGAGCTTCTGTGACTCTCGGAAGTTGGGCGCATTCTACCTGCATCGCAATATGCCTGACGAACAACTTCTTCCAGCCGTCTTTCAGGTACGCCCTGAGAGAGTCCGGTTTTTCGATAACCAGACAGACCGCATAAAGAGTTTCGACCTGCACGCGAACGACGGCCATCACATTGACCGACCGCGGCTGTTCGCCCTCAGGCCGCAACAGCTCACGGACAGCTCTGTACCCGTGCCTCATTGAAAGGAAGATCTGATGTAGGTGAATGCGGTCCTCTTCGGTAAATTGAGGAGCCATTGACTTAAGGCATTCGGTGACCGCGGCGATGCATCGGTTCACCGCAGCATCACACTGCCGGGCATCCCATTTTGCGTCGAGGTCAATATCGCGGTCCAGGCTAGAGGCGCAATCGCAAACTCGAGGTTTCACCATGCCCCCCAGCGAGTGCCTAGGCGAGTAGGCAGCAAAGGTTTTTCCGGTTTTGATTGGTTTCCGTGGCGGACATTGCGCGCTTACACGCGCATAATAGCATTGCCGGGCGGTGCAGGCGCCTGTTGTAACGGCTCGACAGTGCTTCCGATTTCGCGTCTGCAACAATTCGAATGCGATAGTCTCCCACTACGGCTTGACAAGCACTAGCAGGCAATCGTGATCATGGTCGAAACTGAGCGAGAGTTTCTCCAGCGGTTCTGATGTACGTTCTCCACGATCGCCCCCAAAAGTCACCCAATGAGCATTGACCGAAACTAGATAGAGGGGCGTCGGATTGCGCCATCGGATCCACTGTCCGGCGACGCGAAGATCGGCAACGCCTGTGTTGTCACCATCCACCGTAACTCTCTGTCCAACCCATTTGCTCAGCTCTCGAACTTTACTAAGTCGCAATTCAATCAACTTCAGGAACATTTCTTCCGATGCTCTTACAGACTCAGAACCGCGCCGAATCCATGCCGCGTCTCCGAAGTGCGGAGTATCGCCACTGTATTCAATCTCCACGCGCACACAGTGCCTACCATCCTTCTCATACACGCTTGAGCGCCAAAGAATCGAGGGGTAAATCTGCTCGCACTCTTTGCGCACCGTCTTCTGAGTCTGGTCTGGATTCCTGAGACCCTGTGCTGTGCCATCATCTCCCTCGCCGACCAGTATCGTAGCGACATGACCTGGCGCTACCGAGTTCGCGAAGGCTACGAGTGTTTTTCTCAGGTCCTTTAGGTCGGATTCAAGTTTTCTCTCTAATAGATTATCTTCCCACGGCAAGTCGCGCATCCAAGCTCCGGTGCTGGTTTTTTCTTTTAACTCCAGGTTCGCCCAGTTTAGACCCTGACTGATATTACATGCCTGCATTTAGTTTTGGAGCTGAGGGAGCGGACTCGACTTGCTGATCACACGCGCAGAACTTCCAACACTTCGCCAGGCTCTCCTGCTTGAGGCCAAGCGGAATAAACCTTTTGTCTTGATCCAGCATTAGCCAGACCACACGATTGAGCGCATCCGGCAGCCGTAGCTCTTCATTCCGACGCTCCTCGACGAGTTCAGCAGACGCCCCTTCAATTTTTAGTCGTTCACCGCAGAGTGTGGCGGAATTCATAGCCGCTGCCTTAGTAGGATGAGCAACTTCACTGAGCCTACCGTAGTCTCGCCCGATGGTTGGGTCGGGAGCTCCGCGGTCCTTGGCGAAGATAATTAGATCGCCAAGTGGAACGGACCAAGTGCCACTTTTTTCCGCCAGCCATTTCGCTGCGGTCGCGTCGTTATCACCAAACCTCAGGTAAAAGGCCAGGTACCACGCTTCCTCAAATGCCCTCAACACAACCTGAAAGCTATCGGTCTCCCCTGATCGAAGGAGAGTCATCAAAGATCGCAGCAGAGAGGAGCATCGGGCGAGTAGGAGAACAACCGCCGTCAGTTGGCTGTCGACATGGAAACGATTGCACTCGTCACGCTCAGCGACTTTGAACAACGCGAAATCGACCTCATCTAAACATACCGTGAATTGCTCGAAGTTTACCGACGACATATAGTTAGTCTAACTATATGGGAGATGGACCGCAAACTGTTCAGTGACATACTCACAGCTGATTGGGTGACGGCGTCGGGCGGGTGACACAGCCCGTTCCGAAGGTTTGGAGGTTCGGGTGCCTCATCCTTCCCGGTTTGTGGGAAGGGTGAGGGGTTCGGCTCCGCCTTTGACTTTTTCGGCCGTTCGACTCCCCGCATCCTTCCCGATCTGCTTTACGCCGGATCAATTCCCACTAGTACCCCTCACGAAACTGTTGACAAGTTGGTACTCTTGTGATACAAGGATTTGAGTAGTGCGCAGTCCCTAAGCGCGGGGCTGACTCTTCTGAGCCCGCTAGGAGTGCGCGCCGACAAATGATGTAGCTCACCTCTTCAGAGGTGAGGCACTTGGCCGTTGAATTTGGTTTTAGTTCCTGGGTTGATTTTTGGGCGGATTCAACTGCGACGAACGGCGCACGGCGGCAACCAAATTCAAAAGGCCTCAGGTCTGAAGACCTGAGCTGCATCAGGAACCCGGTTCTAATCGATACACTTACGATTAGAGATCGCCGCAACTCAAACAAAATAAAGAAAGGAGGCCAGTTCTAATCGAGACAAAAACGCACATTTTTAGCATCGAAAATGGGCCAAAATTCAAAGGCCGCGCAAAGCTCGCGCGTGGGGACGCCAACTTCGGGCGTCTCGGGCGCGTCGATTGCTTCGCAATCGCACAGCGATTGACCGGCGCCCCTACGACGGAACAAGCAAAGGCAACGGCGGGACCGAACAGCGGGCGGGACTTCACGACAGGCCCGCCCCTACGACGGCAAGACCGACGGCTGGACCGAAGAACCCAACCGCAAACCGGGCCTCCGCCTGGGCGGACCGGCCCCTACTGTGCGCCCTCGGCGTCTCTGCGGTGCGTCTTGGATCTTTCTTCCAAAATCACCGGCGCTTCCGAAACAAAACGGCGAGCAAAAAGCATCCGCGGGCCTTTGAATTTTGTTTCGGTTAGAAAAAAATCCGTCGTTTGTTTTGTTCAGCTTACGGGAATTTTAATTGAACCCTTGTTTCGGTTAGAGCGAGTTCCGGAGCGAAGAAAAATCAAAGGCCGCGCAGGGTTCGCGCGTGGGGGCGCCGACATCAGGCGTCGCGGGCGCGTCGATTGCTTGGCAATCGCATAGTGACTGACCGGGCGTCCCTACGACGGCAAAATCAACGGCGGGGCCGACGGCGAGGAAAATGCGGATCCTCACTTCGTTCGGGATGACAACGAAGAGGCTTTTTCCGCAGCTCGTAAAGCCGGGAATCCATGACGCTTGACGCGGCGCTTCGCGGCGGGATTCGTTGGCGCTGCCGCAAATCGCTACGCGCTTAGGCTGCCGAGGATACTTCTGAGCCTCCTGCGGCTGCTAGCGCGCCGGCATTCTGAACGATTTCGCCGCAGGATTCTAGATAGGCGCGCAGCTCCATGCGGGCGCGGCGGAGACGCGTTTTTACCGTGCTGACGGTTAGGCCTAGGGCCTTCGCCGTCTCGGACGTGGAAAGCTCTTCGACGGTGCGCAGAACGAAAACTTCGCGATAGAGCGGACGCAGGCTGGCGATCGCGGCGTTGAGAGCGCCGCGCAACTGGCGGCGCGTGAAGCTCGTCTCCGGATTTTCGGCCGGGCGGCGTATCTGCAGCAGAGTGTCGCTCTCGACGGCGCTGTCGGCGATTTCGTCCAACGGCACGCGGCGGCTGTCGTTGCGCTTGCGCAGGTTCATCAGGCCTTCGTTGATGGCGATGCGCGAAATCCAGGTGGTGAAGCGCGAGCGGCCCTCGAATTGGTCGAGGTGGCGATAGGCTTTGAGGAACGTTTCCTGGCGCGCGTCTTCGGCATCCTGGTGATTCCTGGTGACGCGCAAGGCGAGGCGATAGACGCGCTGATTGCAGTGCTTTACCAGGCTATCAAATTCGACTCCCGCTTTGTCGTTCGCGGGCGCTGCCGAGGATCCCTGCGGCCGACCTCGCCGCCGGAGGCCGCTGGGCATCGCAGAGCCGTGCAGATTTGTATTTCGGAAATTCGACCAGCAAGTCGCCGCGTCGCTCATTTTGCGCCTCGTTTCCGGCGTCGCACGCTGGGCACGAAGCCCGAAGCGAGCGCCCGGCTTAGAATTGAGCCCGATGCTTTTCGCACACTAGGTAACCGCAACATGGCCCTTGAGGAAATACCCGGAAACCCTTACGGAGCAATGAATTGCCCGGTAGATCGAAACGGAGCTCAGGGCAATCGGGTCAAGACACTTGTCCCACTGCATGGGGCTTTTTTGACACTTCGGGGCCTCGAGCGGCCGCGAGCCGCCGCGTCAAGCTTCGATGATGTGATTTCGAATCGCGTAACGGACCAGCTCGCTCACCGAATGGCAATCGAGCCGGCGCATGATGTTGGCGCGATGCGTCTCGGCTGTTTTCACGCTGATTCCGAGCGCTACCGCCACTTCCTTGCTGCTTTTTCCTTCGGCGAGGAGCTGCACGATCTCGCGCTGGCGTGGCGTGAGACGGCCGCTTGCCGCGTATTCACTTCGGCGGGTTCGAAGTCGCGCTTCAGATAGCCGTCGAGAACCGTTTGCGCGACTTTTGCCGTGAAAAATGTTTTATTGCGGCGCAGCGCTTCGAGGGCGATGAGGAGATCGCGGGTTGCATCCGTTTTTAGAATGTAACCACGCGCTCCGGCATCCAGCACTTCGCGAATCAAGGGATCCGATTCGTGCACGGTCAGAACCAGGACTTTCGCTTCGGGGCAATCCTTCATGATCTGGCGTGTGGCCTCGAGACCGTTCATCGAGGGCATACTGATATCCATCACCGTCAAATCCGGCTTCAATGCCCGCGTTTTTTCCACGGCTTCGCGGCCATCAGCCGCTTCCGCGGCGACCTTCCAACCCGGCTGGCCTTCGATTAACGAACAGAGGCCCCTTCTGACAACTTCGTGGTCATCAGCTACCAGAACGCGCATTGCTTCCATTTTTCACCTCCAAAGAAATGGGCAGGCCAACGAGGGTGTTCGCGGAAACGAGCAGCCTCGTTGTGGGAGCCAGTGACGAGTGCCGGTCGTGCGGCCGGAGACCAGGAGGTCCGGTAGCGTGCGAGCGCGAGGAGTTGAAGACCGCAAGACTTGGCATCTCTTGGTATCACATCCACACACTGGGAGATGCAAACTTTCCGCCAATTTCGAATGCTTGTGGAAATTTCTGCGGAAATGTCTCGACTGAAAAGACTTACAGGCAATTGGAGGCGGGAGGCTCGACTCGAAGGCGCCGTTCTGCGGCGGGAATTTTTACACGATACCGGGTATGAGTGTAGGTAGTGTGAGGTATAGGCCTGTGCGTGGCTTCGCGTTAGACGAATATGATCGCGTGATCTCCGCAAAATTGGAGAGTAGGAAAAACCGCACGGCGCTCACTCGAAATCCGCTCAGTGAGGAAACTGGCGGGCTACGCGGTCAAAAATCAGATCATCGAGCCCTAGCCGGGCTCACAAACCCCGGTTTGCACGGAAGGTTGCAGGACATCGCACTCAACCAGGCTGTATCGCGACATTCGCACGAGGATACAGAATCATCCCGATAGCTCCTTTCCGCGAATAAGTTCACTCTGCCTGCGAAGGCGGAGAGTCCGGCGGCTTGCGAAATTGCGCAGATGGCTCCGCTGGAGAGTTTTACGACGGGGGGAAAGTCATGAACCTGAAGCTAGCGATGGGAGTTGTTGCGATGGCCGCGATGGGCCTGATGGCGTCACCCGCTATTACTCACGCGCAGGACAATGCCAGCGACTCGACGCAGATGGTCACCGGCTGTCTGCAAAAAGGCTCGAACGCCAACACTTTCACGCTGACTGATGAAAACGGCAAGCTCTGGGATCTGCGCAGCAAGACCGTGCAACTGGGGCCACACGTTGGCCACACCGTTACCATCACCGGCACCATCCCCCAAAAATCCAAGGACGACAACAAGGCTGCCGGCGATACTTCGCCGCAAAATCATCTGCGTGTGACCGACCTGAAGATGGTCAGTGAGAGCTGCGAGCAAAATAAGTAGCGCGGGGAAGTTTCCAAGAGTTGCGGCGAAAGCCGCCTTCTGTGCCGGCTCGTGTAGGCCCGAACTTCAGAGTCCGCTGTCGTGCGCGTTCAGAGACGATGGGGCGGAGTGGAGCAAGGACCTACACGAGCCAGGCGCCATTTTGATGGTTGCTTTTGAAGGCCTCACCGACTTTTTCCATTTGAAGCTTGTCCGGCCCTTTCTAAAGCCTAAAATCTCATTAAGTTCAAGCGATTCCTAGATGGGGATCGGCTCAGCGTCCGCTCAGAACTGGGCGGGCGAGATGACGCCAGACTAGTGGGGTCGCGAAGGAAGCGCAACTCTGGGATTGCATTGAGCGTCTAATGAGGTAGAGTGTTGACGACGAGTGGGACGATCCGGCGTCTCGCGCCACCGAGCCATTAGGAGGCTGCGATGAGCAAACTTTCCTTCCGCAATATTTCCATCCTTTCCGCGGCAACTTTACTGTTCGTTTTTGCGCCCGCGCCTGCGTTTGCGCAGCATGGCGGTGGCCATGGGGGCGGTGGCGGCGGCTCGCATGGCGGTGGCGGCGGTGGAGGATTCCACGGCGGTGGTGGCGGGGGATTTCACGGAGGTGGTAGCTCCCGCGGCGGTGGCAGTTTCCACGGAGGCGGCGGATCGGGCGGTGGACGGTCATACGGCGGCGGATTCCGCGGCGGCTCGGGCGGCGGGCGATCATTTGGGAGCGGACGCTCGTTTAGCGGCGGACGATCAGGGGCGCCTAGTTTTCGCGGCGGATCATCTGGTGGCTCGCGCGGCTTCGCGTCGCGTCCGAACGGTTCGTTCGGAAACGGCGGGGCGCGTTCCAATGGCTTCAATGGATTGAACGGAGGACGGGGGCGGGTATCACCCACGTCCGGCGCGCGGAATTATGGAGCGGCGGACGGCCAATGGCATTCTTTCGGGAATCGCGCGGGCGGCGCATCGCAGTCCTTCGCAGGTAGAAATTTCGGAGGATCGTCTGGAGTTGGTGCGCGGGGGGCCGGAGCAGCGAATGGATCGTGGAATTCATTCGGCGGCGGGCGCGGCGCGGGAGCGGGAGGTTCAAGCGGATTTCATTCGCTCGGTTCCGCGAGCGGGCTGGGCCGCTCGGCGGGAGCGGGCAACGCGCGGATGAGTTCATTCAGCCGCGGATCGATCGGCACGCGGTCGTCGGCGATTTCGCCTTCGCGGGCAATGTCGAATTTTGAGGGCAATCGCTTCGGCGGCTCGGCGCTGGGCCGGTCAGGATCCGGTGCTTCCTCGTTTGGCGGATCGCGATTCGGCGGCACGACGCTTGGCGGCCGGTTCGGGACATCGCCTTCTTCAGGTTCGCGGTTCGGTTCCGTTTCGCTTCTCGGGAATCGCTTCGGAGCGGGGCGCGGTGTGAGTGGATTCGGTTCCGCCGCGTGGGGGCTCGGCTCTGGCGGACGCGGCTTTGGCGGGCGCGGCTTCGGCGACCGGGGCTTCGGTTTCCGCGGGCGTGGATTCGGATTCGGCGGCGGATGCTGGGGCTGCGGCTTTGGCTTTGGCTGGGGCGGATTCGGCTGGGGCCTGGGATTTGGTTGGGGCTGGGATCCGTGGCTATGGAATCCGTGGTGGGGCTGGGGCGGCTTGTGGGCTCCTCCTTACTGGTATGACCCGTATTGGGGCTGGCCCAGCTACGATTACTACGGGCCCTATGGCGGCGCGTCTTATGGATCGCCCTACGGATATGGGGATTCGACCTACAACGACTATTCGCCTGATTCGTATGCCTATCCTGATTCGGGCGCAAATTTCGACAACGACCCAGCGGGCGTGATGCCCGCGAGCAGCACCGCTTACTAGTTCAGATTCCTGCAGCATGAATAGCAGGCGGGTGGCACAGCCTTTTCCGGAGGTTTATGGTTTCGGGTGCCCCATCCTTCCCGATTTTGGTTTTTGGGAAGGGTGGGGGTTTTCGGCCCCGCCGTGATTTTTCTTTCTGCTTTTGTTCTTCTCTCTTTTTTCGTACACCGGATCAATCCGAATCAATCGCCCGCTTCCGCATTCGATGTCCGGTGAGCGCACCAGTCAAAAAAGTCCATAACCCAGGGCCGAACGTCGGGGCCGAACACATGGCCGAAAGCCCCACCCTCGAAACCCGCGAGGATGGGGCACCCACAACTAAACCCCGGCCCCCGTAACCCCCGCAGAATCCGATACTGCACCGTTAACGTCAGCGGTGTTATCATGCCGCGGAGCAAGATCATTGCTTCAACTGCAGAATACGTAGGCTGAGAAAGGGTGAGCCACGCGCCCACCCGCCTGCACTCATTTCGCACGCAAGCTCGATTTTTTCCGCGGCCTGTAAAGCCGTGCCCCGACAATACATCGTAGAGCTCACACATGCCCGGAATGCCTTAGACGTAGCTTCAAGGAGCCAGCGCTAAAGCGCATTTTTTAATGGCGAGGATTTTCCGGAGCGCTGAAGCGCTCCTCCCCCGAATGAATTCGGGGGCTCCCACCGGGGCCGAAAACCGGGGCGCGAGGCGGGGCGCGGTCACAAACATGGCCTCAGCGGCTAAAGAGGATGCAAAAAACTCGAAAATGTTGTCATTCCCAAAAGAGAAGCGACGAGGAATCTGCTCTTTTGCTCGAAATTAAGAAAGAGCAGATCCCTCGCTTCGCTCGGGATGACACCGAAAGGGCTTTTTTCCGCGGCCAGTAAAGCCGTGTTAATTCGGTGGCCTTTGCGGCACGACTAAAGTCATGCCCTGACAAACCGCCTACACAAAATGCGAATGGGGGAGACGGAATGCGTTGGCGCATCCATCTCCCCCACGTCGAACGTTACAACGTACCCCAGTTCGTTAGAACGACACCTTTACTCCGAACTCAGCCTGGCGCGGCGCTCCGTAACCGAAGGTGCCGGAACCGAGCGTGACCAGGTTGGTGCGAGGTGTTGCGCCGTGAGCCGTGGTGCCGTTCAGCGAGCCTTCCGAGCCATCCAGAATGCCTCGCAGAACGTTCCCGGCCGGATCCCAGTTCTGGCGATTGAAGACGTTATAGATGGCCGCTTCCGGCGCGATCACGAACTGCTCGGAAAGACCGTGCCAGATCTTGCTGGGCTGCAATCGCCATGACAAGTGGAGATCCGTGGTGTACAGCGGCGAAATCCCAACCTGTCCCGGAGGTGCAAGAGGAATGGTGGGGATGACGGCGCCCAGCGCGGTCAGTTGAGCCTGCGTGAACAAGCCCGCACTCACCAGCGACTGCCCCGCCGGAGTGAGCCCGCCGGCGACAGTTGAGTTGAAATTGCTGATGACCTTGTTGAGATCGCCGACCTTGATGCTGCGTCCGAACGAACCGAGGTTCGTTCCCGGCAGAGGATCGCCGGGTCGGGCGTTGGTGTTTCCACCGAATGAGCCATCACCGATGATGTCATTGGTGAAGATGCTGCCCGATGGCAGCGTCAAAGTTGCCGGCAGAGCCGTGGCCCAGTGCGTGAGCGTGCTGAAGCGCAGCGCGCCGGGGAGATCCATCACCGTGCCGACTGTTAGTTGGTGAGTGCGATCGAGCCCATTGGGACCGAAGAAGTGGTTGGGGTTATCGAAATCGGTCGCACCGCTGATGAAGTCGGTGTCCAGAGCCGTCGCCTTGTAACGCGCGAGGGCGTAGCCGACCTGCATATTCAAGTTGCGCACGCCCGGCATTGGATTCTTGAGGGTAGACTTCAAGCCCACTTGCAGGCCGTTATAAACGGAGCGGCCGATGGGGAAAAACATCTGGTTCATGCCTACGTTGGGGTTCACGCCCGCAAAAGCGCACGTCGGGCAGGGGAAGCCGTTGGTGATGTCGAGGCTTGAATCCATACCGTTGCCGGCAAAATCAGCAATCTGGGCTCCCTTGGAGATAGCGCAATCGATGGAAGCTGCGCTGAAGCCCGTGCCGCAACCGAAGTGGGCGTCGGTGGCCGAAATGGCGTTTTGAGCGTTCGGGACGTTCAGGAAACGAGCGTCGCCGATGTGATTGGTGTCGTAGGAGAGAAGGGAGTGCAAGCCGATCGACCGCACATAATCCACGCTCAGCACGGTGCCCGGATGCAACTCGCGAGCGACGCCGACGTTCATTTGCCACGTTCTCGGCGACTTGTAACCCGGATAGAGCGGAGCTGTTCCGGTCGCGGTCCCCGCGGCCACCGCTGTGCCGATGAAATTGGGATTGGCCTGAGGACCGGCGGCCTTGACAGCGGCCTGGTAAGCCTGCTGGAAAGCGACGATTTCAGGTCCGACCGTTCCGATGGGCTGGCCGCAGAAGGTCGCGAGTGTCGGCGACAATGCTACCGGAACCGGATTGCCGTTGGCGCAAGCCTCGGGGTTGGACAAGAAGAATCCCGATTGCAAACGAACGGAACGGTCAAATAGGACGTTGTTCCAAACGGAATTGTCCCAGTAGAGTCCACCGCCCGCGCGGATGACGGTTTTGCCGTCGCCCTTGGGATCCCACGCAAAGCCGAGGCTGGGACCGAATTCCTTATCCGGCTGAGCGACTGGATTCTCGAATCCTCCGATGAACTGGTTATCAAATTGGGCGTACTGCGGGATTCCCTTCAAGTCTGCGTCGGAGCGGCCGGTATCGCGCGTGTAGCGCAAGCCGTAATTCAGTGTGAATCTCCGCCACATCTTCCACGAGTCTCCGAAGTACGCTTCAAAGCGTGAGTCGGCTAAGCCGCCGGCGGGCAGATTGAACTGCGGAGAATTAGAGGCGAAGCCGAAGCCATTGCCCAGCAGGACCGTATCTGCGAGATAGTTGAGCGGATTCGAAGGATCAGATCCGACCGGGATTTGAGTCAGAGTGGCGTTTACCTCTGGACCCGTGCCCACGAACGAAGCGAAACCTCCGCCGAGCAGCCTGTTGAACGCTGCGCCGTAACGCAGGATATGTGAGCCGAGAATCCTGCTGCCATCGTACTTGGTCTGCTTGTCGCTCTGATACGTTTGCTGTGGCGCCAGGAAATTCGGGCCGGAACAGAAATTGTCGATTGCCGAGAGGCAAATCAGGTCGTTCCCGATGTTGATGGCGAGGCCCGGTATCAAATCCTGGCTGGTGGGGAGCAAAACGCTGCCGTCGCCAATGATGTTGTGGAATTTCGTGTAACCGAAACGGATGCTATGCGAGAACGCGCCTGTATTGAAGTCGGTTCCCACGGCATAAACCTTTGTGTGGTCGCCGTTGCCGAATGGTTGATAGACATTCGAGGCGAACAAGCGATTGGTGAAATTGTTCTCATAGTTAAAGCGGGCAAAAACGCGCCAGTTGTTCTTCACCACGTAATCGAGACGCCCGAGGTATTCGTTATCCCGGAAGGGTGAGGCGAAGCTGCCGGTGAGCGAGGTAAACGGCGCTCCCAAAGTGACCGGGTCTGCCTCTGCCTGCTGGGTGCGTTCCCAGTCTCCGAAGAAGAACAATTTGTCCTTGATGATTGGTCCGCCCAATCGCGCGCCATACTGCTTGCGCGAGAAAGGCAGAGCTGCCGGCGCAAAACGCGCGGCGAGTTGGTCGTTGCGGAAGTCGTAAAATCCTTCGCCGTGAATTGAATTGGTTCCGGAGCGCGTGGCCACGTTGATGGCGCCAGTTCCGCTGATCTCCGTGCTCAGATCGAGTGACGATCCTTGAACTTGGAATTCGGCGATGGCGCTCTGCGGAATGTTCTGCGTTGTGGTTCCCACGTTTTCGTCGCTGATGTCCACGCCATCGACTTCAATGCGCGCCGCACGGCCAAATCGCCCGCCGAAGGAGACCGAGGAGTAGCCGTTCTTGGTAGGGTCGAATGTTGACCCGTCCTGAATCTGCACGCCGGGTTCGAGCTGCGCCAAGTCCAGGAAGTTCCGGCCATTCACTGGCAGGTTATCGATTTGTTCGCCGGTCAGAACACCTTGAATTGTAGCCTGATCCGTATTGACGTGCGTTTCTTCGCTGGTGACTTCAACCACGGTGGTCGAGGAGCCCAAGGCCAGCTTCACATTGTTCGGAGTAACCACGCCGACTTGCACGTCGATGGTCACCTGCGCGGTCTGGAAGCCCGGCGCTTCCACGCGCACGACGTAAGTTCCCGGGTTGAGTTGCCCGGTATTGTATGTGCCGGACGAACTGATCGGCACAGGAGTACTTTGTCCGGTTCCTTTGCTCGTCACGGTGATTTTCGCGTCCGGAACGACCGCGCCCTGAGGGTCCGTCACCGTCCCTTCAATGCTGCCAGTCGATTGAGTCGTTTGCGCGTAGCCCGACGGACCCAGGATGAGGACCGCCAGCACGATCGCAAAGAGCACACCGATCATGCGTTTACAATTCATCTAACCCTCCATGTGAAGAACAGCGTTCGCATTCGCAATCCAGCGGCATGCGCCTATGGCGCGAGCCTGCTGAGGTATGTGCAATTTTCATGTTGGAGCGCGTGAATCGCGGCTTATTCGGTATAAATCGTGCCAGAGTCCGCGAACGACTTAGTTTTAAGGACTTGCGGCATTATCTAAATTCTTCTGAAGGGCAGATTTGGGTGAGTTTTTGCGGGCAATTTGGGGACGATGCTAGATTTCAGAACATGTCTATGATTATTCGTAATAGGTTTGAGGGCGCTCAGAGACGGCGCTGTCTTCTCAGTTCAGCGCATCAGCAGAAATCGCTTCAAGTAATCCGCGTACGACTTTGAGTTCAAGACGTGCTGACCTGTCGCGGGAAGAGTGGGTATCACTTTGGCAGACAATGCGTCGCCGATGCGGCTGGCTAACTCGGACTCAATATCGAGCGAGTCGCCGAATGGCCGATCGTACGAGTCAGCCCAGATTTCCGATTGATCTGCGGCGCGAACCAGGCGTGCGGAAATGTGCACGCGGCCTTCATCTCGTTGCACTGCTCCTTCTACGACGTAACTTACTTTGAGTTCGCGGGCGATTTCCTGAACGCTTTTATCGGCGTGCTTGTAACTCATCGCCGTGGTTTGCGCGATGACGCTCATCTCCGATCCGTGTTGGCGCGTCAAATCGGTGATCAGTTCATCGTTCAAGCCGTCGGAGAAATGCTCGTCCGCGGCATTTCCGGTGGTATCCACGAAGGGAAGAACCAGCAGCCGAACCGGTTCAGGCGGCGTGGCGCCGGACGATTGAGCGGTGATGTAACCGGCGCGGGCAACTATCACGAGCGCGAGCGCAGCGATGGACAAAGAAATGAGGCGGCGCGTTGCAGTGGAGAGGCGGCGCGATTGTGGAGAAGTTTCCGATGACGTGGGCGAAATAGAAGCGACGCCGTTCGCAGCGGCTGGTTGGGGAATTGAGTCTGTCTCGGTCTTGATCGGCAAAATCGGTTCGATGAAGCGATAGCCCAGTCCCGGAATTGTCTCGATGAACCGGGAGCCTTTTGATGAGTCGCCCAGCGCTTTTCTGACTTTGTAAAACGCCGTGGTGAGATTGGCGTCGAAATCGACGTGCGTGTCGGAAGACCAGAGATGTCCGCGAAGTTCCTCGCGTGTGACCACGCGGCCCTGGCTTTCGACCAGGACCTTCAACAATGTAAACGGCCGGCCCTTGAGATGAATCTTCAGTCCGTGGCGGCGCAACTCGCGCCGCACGCCGTCAATTTCGAAGCTTTCGAAGCGATAACATCCCGAGCAAGCTTGCGGATCGCTCGTAGGAACATCGTAGATCGACGGAGAATCCGAGAGGAGTGGTGCGCGGTCTTCCGGTCCTTCATTCACTTTTGTACCCGCTCCTGAGCAGACACGCTTCCGCGATGATCATTTCGCTCTTCACAGCGAAGCGACCGCTGCCCCGGGGCGGTGTGGCGTCTCGACTGCTGAACTTAATTTCGCCGCACTAGCCGGAGCCGGCTTGATGGAATTTCCACGAAGCCGTACTTCCCGTCTAGATGAGCGAAACATCCGCCGGCAAACCTCTGCCGGTATTCTTCCGCGCAAGACCTTGGGAGCTGGGCTGCATCGGACTGATCATGAGAACCAGCGACTACGTGCAGGAGAAACGAACCAGGATCAGCTCCCCTAGATACTCCACTTAGACGCGGGCAGGGTCCGAAAGGTAGCCTGCACTATAGTTTGAGGGAGGCTGATTCGACGCGGGTGTGCGGTATCAGAAGAATTTCCGTAAGCGGGCAATGTTCGGATTCGGAGTGGGCTCGTCGTTGTTGGGAACGCGAGCTCCACGGATCAGCTCAGGCTCTACCATTGCGTCAGCGCATTAAATTTTGCGATCGTTTGGCGCTCTCACGAGCGCGGACGGGCGGAGCTGCTTGCAGGCACTGTAACCACTGAGCGCGAAGGTTAGATCGAGGTCGGCCAGGAAATTCTGCACAGTCTCGCGGACGCCTTGCTCGCCTGCGATGGCGAGTCCCCAGAGATAGAGCCTGCCGAGCATGATGGCATCGGCGCCGAGAGCCAGGGCTTTGAAGGCGTCGGCGCCCCAGCGGATGCCGCTATCGAAGAGCACCGGAACGCGGCCTTTCACTTTGCGCACGACTGCGGGGAGCGCATCGAGAGCGCCGATGGCGCCGTCGACCTGGCGGCCGCCGTGATTCGAAACGATGATGCCGTCTACTTTGGCTGCGAGGGCTTTTGCGGCGTCGGCGGGATCGAGGATTCCTTTGAGCAGAATCGGCAGGCGCGTGCGGCGGCGAAGAAACGCGAGATCGCGCCAGGTGAGCGCGGGATTGGAAAAATCCCTTCCCCACAGGCGAACGACATCGATTAGATTTGCTTCCGGCGGCTGGGCGAGCTGCGCGCGGAAGACGGGATCGCTGACGTAATTGGCCAGGCCCTCGCCGAGGAGGAATGGCAGGTAGCCGTTGTGGAGATCGCGCTCGCGCCAGGCGAGATAGCGCGTATCGAGCGTGACGATGATGGCGGAGTAGCCGGCGCGTTCGGCGCGCTGCACCATGCTGGCGGCGAGTTCGTGATCCTTGCCCCAGTACAACTGGAACCAGCGCGGGCCATCGCCCATCGCTTCGGCGACTTTTTCGATGGAATGGCTCGAGACCGTGCTGAGCACGAACGGTAGGCCCAGTGATGCTGCGGCGCGGCCGCTGGCGAGTTCGGCTTCGGGACGAATGATGCCCTGCACGCCGACCGGGGCGAGGATTACGGGATACGGCAGCTTCGTGCCCAGAATTTTTACGCTGAGATCGCGCGAAGAAACGTCGCGGAGCATTTGCGGCATGATGCGCCAGCGGTTGAAGGCTTCGAGATTCGCTTGCATGGTGCGTTCGCCGCCGGCGCCTCCGGCGACGTAGCCGTAGGCTTCAGCGGAAAGGCACTCTTTTGCTTTTTGCTCGAGAGCGGTAACCGGGATCGGAACCGACGGCTTTCCCCCGGCGAGGCGCTGCTGGTAAATTTGAAGCTCGCGATCGGGGCCAATCGATTGCGGCGGCGATTGAGACTTTCGGTTCATTTGTGCGCCGGGATTATACTGCGAGGCCGGGAGATTGAGTGCGGGGGAATATTTTCAAATGATTGATTTGCGGTTGCAATTGCGGCGGGGTTCCAGCAGATGAAGGCTGCGCTTTGCGTGATGAAATTCGGTGGAACTTCGGTGGGGGATGCGAGCTGCATCCGCCGAGCGGCTGAGATTGTGAAGGCGGCGGCCGCCGGGCGGCCGGTGGTGGTCGTGGTGTCGGCGATGAGCGGAGTGACGAACCGGTTGATCGAGGGGGCGCGGCAAGCGGAGGCCGGCGAGGAAGAGAATTTGCACGGGCTAGTGCAGGGACTGCGCGAGCAGCACGAAGCGGCTGCCAATGGTTTGGTCAAAGATACGAAAAGGCGCAAGGCGATATCGGCGGGATGCGCAGAAGCGTTTGCGGAACTGGAGCGACTGCTCCGCGGGACTGCGCTTCTGCGTGAATTGACGCCGCGGGCGCTTGACGCGATATCGGGAATTGGCGAGCGCCTCTCGGCGCCGCTGGTCGCGGGAGCGATCGCTGCGCTGGGATTGCAGAGCGAGACGGTGTCTGCCACGGAAATTATTGTGACCGATGCGCATTACGGACGCGCCGAGCCTTTGATGGCGCAGACGCGCAAGCGCGCGGAAGCGCGGCTGCGGCCCATGCTGAACGAGGGCGTCGTGCCGGTGGTGACCGGATTCATCGCGGCGACGCTTGACGGCGTGCAGACGACGCTCGGGCGCGGCGGCTCGGATTATTCGGCGACGATTTTGGGCGCGGCGCTGGGCGCGGGAGAAACGATCATCTGGACGGACGTGGATGGAGTGAAGACGGCCGATCCGCGGCTGGTTCCCGAAGCGCGCACGCTGCCGGAGATTTCCTACAACGAAGCGGCGGAGTTGGCCTACTTCGGCGCGAAAGTGCTGCACCCGAATACGCTGCGCCCGGTGACGGCGGCGGGCGTGCCGGTGTGGATCCGCAACAGCTTCGAGCCCGAGAAGCCCGGCACGAAAATCGCGGCGGGCGAAAAATCGGCGCACAATGGCGTGAAAGCGCTGACGGCAATACGCGACGTCACGCTCGTGACGGTGGGCGGGCCGGGAATTGTCGGGCTGACGGACGTGCTGGCGCGATCGTTTGCGGCTACGTCAGGGGCGCGCGCGAACGTGCTTTTTGTGACGCAGTCTTCCTCACAGAATGACATTTGCTTCGTGATTGAACGCGCCGACGAAAAGCGCACGGTCGCCGCGCTGCGCGAAGCATTCGCGCCGGAGATTGCGGAGCATACGGTGGAGCACATCTCGGCGGATCGGAATGTTGCCATCGTCGCGGCGGTGGGAGAAAACATGCGCGGGACGCCGGGCATTGCGGGACGCGCATTCAGCACCCTGGGGCGCGAAAAAATCAGCATTATCGCGATCGCGCAAGGCTCTTCGGAGTACAACATCTCGTGCGTGGTCGAGGCGTCGGCCATGCAACGCGCAGTCAGGGCGCTGCACGCGGAGTTTCGACTTGATGAAGCCGGGGCAGCCGGTTTGTGACGGGCTGCTTCCGGTTCCAGATCGCATGCGGAAGAGAGACCCAAAACTCTTCAGCGGCTCGAAACCAAGAAAATGCAGATCCCTCGCTGCGCTCGGAATGACAACAGTAAGGCTTTTTTCCGCAAACTGTGAAGTAGTGCCCTGACAAAACTTTCAGGCCATGCCGACGGCTCTGGCCGGAGTTATGTCCACGATGGTGATGACCGCGCCTTCGATTTTGTTCTCGGCGCTTCGGTACGGAAGAATCCTGAGCAAGTGGTGAGCACCGTCTTGATCCACCAGTTCTTTCTCGACGGCCTGAAGCTCGGCCATGACCTTTAAGACCATCTGCTGGAATTCAGGGATCTCGAGCGAGGGATTGATATTCTGTAGCGGGCGGCCCACGTCTCCGGGAATGAGACCCAGAATCTTTTGAGCTTTGGGAGTGAAGCGGCGAATGGTGAGGTCGCTGGTGACCATGACCATGGCGATGTCAACGCTGGCGAGCAGGTTCGTCAGGTCATTGTTGGCCTGGGTGATCTCCTGATTGCGGTCGCGTAGCTCGTCGTTGACGGTGCTGAGCTCTTCGTTGGAAGATTGCAATTCTTCCTTGGCTGTCTCGAGTTCCTCGTTCGTGCTTTGAAGTTCCTCGTTGCTGGAAAGAATCTCCTCATTGGCCGACTGCACTTCCTCGTTTGCAGCCTCCTGCGTCTCAATCACGGATTGGAGATATTCTTTGGTGGCGACGAGTTCGCCTTTGAGTTTGGCGATGCGGTGTGAAACTGATTTGGACTCCAGCATTTTCTGCGCTGACTGCTTCCGGCGGAGCGTCTCCGGCGGCGATTCCTCGAAGACAACCATGAAGAAGGCTCCCGGGAGGTTGCCAATGCCGATGGGGATCACTTCGAAATTCACGAAGCGGTTCGATTCACCCGCGGCGCCGTTCTCGCCGTCGAGTTCGCTGGCGATTTGAATGCGCAGCTTCTTTACGATGGCTTTTTGCTTTTTTGCGCGGGTGAGGGCGTTTCGCAAGTCGAGCAATAGTCCTTCGCGCACCATTTTCAGGATGCCGAGGCTGGCGCGGCCGGGTGCGAGTTTCAAGTAGCGGTCAACGTGCCCCCGGGAATGGATGACTTCGAGGTCTTCATTGAGGAACACAGAGGCCGGAGCAAATTGCGTCAGCAAGCGCCGGTCGAACTCTTTCTGGGCCTCGAGATAGTTCCAGCTTGCGTCGGACGGCTTGTAAGCGATGCGCGCGCCGCGGGGTTCGCCGTGCTCGGGCTGGTGACTCAGAGAGAACGAGACGGGCGGACGGGCCGCCGCCGCTTTCTTCGAAAAAATCTTGAGAGCGCGATCTTCCACGGCGAAGAGATTCGAGGAAGTGCCGATCCCTTCGGACTTTCCGAGCACCAGATAGCCGCCACGGCGCGCGGCATAATGGAATAGCGCGATGACTTTGTTCTGCAGTACCGGCTCGAGATAAATCAACAAATTGCGGCAGCAGATCAGATCCATTTGCGAGAACGGCGGGTCGCTGATCACATTGTGCTGCGCGAAGATGCACATGTCGCGGATGCTCTTGCTGATGCGATAGCCGCCTTCGCACTTGGCGAAATACCGGCGCAGCCTTTCCGGCGAGACGTCGGCCTGAATATTTTCCGGATAAACGCCGCTGCGAGCCTTGCTGACACTCGATTCGCTCACGTCGGTGCCGAACAACTGAATGGACGGGTACGGCGCCTTGCCATCGAGGAACTCGAGAAGCGCGATGGCCACCGAAAAGGTTTCCTCGCCCGAGGCACAGCCGGGCGTCCAGATGCGAATCGCAGATTCGGGCGGGTGATTCTTGAGAAGACCCGGGAAAACCTGGGACTTGAGGGCCTCAAAAACGCGCGGATTGCGGAAGAAGCTGGTCACATTAATCAGCATGTCCCGATAGAGCGCCTTGACTTCCGCGGGGCTGGATTGCACGTGCGCGACGTAGTCTTCGAGCTTGTCGATCTTGTGCACCAGCATGCGCCGTTGAATGCGGCGAAGAACGGTGGTCTGGCGGTAATGCGTGAAGTCAACGCCCGTGGCCCGCTGCAGGATCTGAAAAATAGCGCTCAGTCCGGAGTCCATCGCAGGTACTTCCTGGACGATTTCCGAGGCGGGGTCGCGCCCAACGTAAGGATGACGTGCGATGCGCGTAAGTTCCTGAGCAATGCCCTCCGGCGGGAGGACGTAATCGACGCAACCGGCGGCGATGGCGCTGCGCGGCATGCCATCGTAGCTCGCCGTGGATTCATCCTGGGCAAATGTGACTCCGCCGTGCGCCTGGATTTCCATCATGCCCAGTGTGCCGTCAGTTCCTGTGCCGGAGAGGATTACGCCGATGGCCCGGTTCCCCTGGTCTTCCGCCAGAGAGCGCATGAACCTATCTGTCTCCATGTGTGCGCCGCGCGAATCGATGCGCGGGCCGAGCCGCAGCGTTCGATTGCTGATGGTCATGGAAGCGTTTGGCGGAATCACGTAAGCGTGGTTGGGCTCCACGAACATTCCGTCGGTCACTTCCTTGACGCTCATAGTCGTTTGTCTGGAGAACAACTCGGCCAACATGCTTTTATGGCGAGGGTCGAGATGCTGGATCAGGACGAAGGCCATGCCCGTGTCGGAGGGAAGTTCGCGGATTAACTCTGCGAAGGACTCAATGCCGCCGGCTGAGGCGCCGATGGCAACGATCAAAAAGTTGTCCATGGCTCTGCTCCGTGAAACCGTTCGTGGTGTCGCGGCAGCGTGCCCTATCTTGCGTGCCTTCAATTTTGGCTTCATCGTTTGTCCCTCGGGCTAGGCCGCCGGACGAATACGCCCTCCAATCAATGGCCGACTCTGGCTTCTCCCGGAAATGTCGCTGCCTTCACTCGATCCTGCTGGCCGCGGCGGCCTTCGACTTGGCGCCATTACCGATGGAAGCCCGCGTGCCGTTGCGTGGAATCTGCACGTGCACGGTGGTGCCTTTTCCGTTGGAGTGAATTGTCAGCGTTCCTTTCAGCTCGTTTACGCGCTCCCGCATTTTCAGCAGGCCGATGCCTTTACCCGCCTTGCCCGTTTCCAAGCGCTCGAGAAGAGCCGGGTCGGCGCCGACGCCCTGGTCTTCAATTTCGAGCAGCACATCACGCGGATTGTATTGCAGCCGCATCCGCGCAACCTTGGAGCGAGCGTGGCGTTGAACGTTGGTCAGGCATTCCTGAGCGATGCGGAATAGAGCAGTTTCCCGCGTAGCATCGAGGCGCTCATTTCCATCCGGAAGATCGAGTTCGAGACGAATATTGGATCGCTGGGCAAACGACTCGGCGAGAGTGCGCAAGGCAGGCGCGAGACCGAGGAGATCGAGAACCGGTGGATGCAACATATGCGAGATGGAATGAGTCTCGTCCATACAGACGCGAATGGTTTCGATACATTCCTCGAGCTTCTTGCGGACGTCATCGCTGCAGTCCCCATTGCGGATGACAGCGCCGATGGTGCATTTCAGGCCGGTGAGGTACTGCCCGATGCTATCGTGCAAGTCGCGGCTGATTCGCCGACGCTCTTCCTCCTGCGCGTTGATCACGCGGGCAGACAGCTTTCGCGCTGCTTGCTCGACGCTCTTGTGGTCGGTGATATCAACCATCACGCCCGCCAGTTCGGCGCGGCCCGCGGGAAGAGTGACCTTCTTGACGTAAACGTGAAACCAGCGCGTGCGGCCATCCGCGCGAATCATGCGGCAATCGAACTGTTGTTTGCCGCCATCGCCGGCCGCGACCGCACAGCTATTTCGCACTACCTCCCAGTCGTCTGGATGCGCGTGTTTCCTCCAGAAGTCGGTTTCCTTGAACCAACGCTCGACCCAATAGCCGAGAATCTCGTGGGCTTCCTTGGTTACGCGCGTGAATTCCAAGGTGACGGGATCGGCGCGCCATACGATCACTTGCGCGGATTCGCACATCTGCTCGAGCAATGATTCCGCTTCGACGAGCTGGCAGGCCGTCTGATTGAGCGCGGCAACGTCTTCGAAAAGAATGCCGACGCATTTTGAATCGAGGGCGTGCGCCGAGGCGATGAACATGGGAGCAGAAGTGGCGTTGGTCTCATCCCGAATGTGCCCCAGAAGGCGAGAGCGGTGACTAGCCAGCACGTCGCGATAGATGTTCGCGATTCTGGAAGGATCGCTCTGCGCGTGATATTCGATGATCGGAAGGCTTAGAAATCGATCGATGGAGGTGCCGGCCACGCGCGACGCAATCGCATTGCTAGCTACGAGTTGCCAGCTTCCCGCGCCCCGGGAATCTTTGAGACGCAGGACGGCCATACCCATAGGCAGCTCTTTTAAGAACTGCCGGTAGAACTTAATCCGAGCCGGACTGAAGCGTTGAGCCATGCCACGTAGTCACCGTGCGCCTATTGCAGGCTCGCGCAGGAGGAATGATTACCTCAAGGGAATGGTGCCTCGAAATGAAAGGTCTGTCAATTGGTACGGTTGGACAGTCGGGAACTCAACTACGTAGTAATGCGTACGGTACCGGTGTGGGTGCGCCACCACTCTCTTGCTCTTCGATCGCAGTTACCCCCCCCCCCGCGTTTTTCGTTTAGAAGATAAATTTGGCGCCCAGTTGAATGTGCCGCGAGCCCCCCGAGCCGATTACCGGGTTCGAGGCCCACACATCCGGTGTGCCGCGAGTTATACCCAGGTTGCTTCCGCCCATGTTCGCTCTCACCGAGCTGCCGGCGAAGTTTGGATGGTTCAGCACATTGAAGAACTCGGCGCGCAATTGCAGTTTTAGACGCTCAGTGAGCGTCCAGCTTTTGCCCAGCGAGGCATCCACATCGCTAAAGCCCGGCCCGCGGAAGATGTTGCGGCCCATGTTGCCGAAAGTGCCGAAGGCGTTGGGATAGAGAATCGTCCCGTTTTCGGCATAGCAGCCCTCTACGTAGTTCAATGCATCCTGGAGCGCGGGAGTAGTGGCAACCGACTGGCAGATTGGATCCGACGCGTCCAGAAACGGAATCTTGTGCGCCGAGTCGCGGCCCCACTTGATCTTGTGCGGGTCGCCCTGAATATTCCACCGATCGTTGCCGGCATTGTTGAAGCCTTCGCCGGTGAGCGTCAGGTCATCGGAGCTATCGAAGAAATTGATGGGCTCGCCCGTCTGGAACATGGCGATACCGGTAATCTGCCAACCCTTCAGAAGTTGCAACGGCGCCTTTACGCCAGGGAGCTCGTAGGTGACGGCCACCGTCAAGCGATGGCGGATGTCGTAGTCGCCGCTGGCTTTTTCCGCGTCGAAATTCAAGCTGTTCTGCGGCACGTCGGCAAGGTTCGTGGTTTCGCCCGCGGTGTCGATGGCATGGCCATAGGTGTAGCCCACCAGGCCGTAGAGACCATGGGAATAGCGCTTCGTCAACGTCGCCTGCAGCGCGTTGTAGGACGAAGTAGAAAGGTTCGACAGAAAATTCATAAACCCGATGAACGGGAAGCACGGATTGTTCGGGCAATTGGTCACGAAGGGCCGCCCGAGTTGCTCCCCGCCGTCGTCCAGCGCGGGATTCACCTGGTTGGGATCGGTGGTGCTGTAAAGATTGTGGCCGCGATTCCCGACGTAGGCCACTTGCAGAACCGTGTCGCGGGCCACCTGTTGCTGGATGTTCAAATTCCAGTTCATCACGTACGGCGTCTTGAGATGCTGATCGACACCAAAGATGGTGCACGGAAAATCGAAGCTGCAGCTGTTCTGCGAAGTGTTGCTCACCGGGAAGATGGGACCGTCGGTGTTCCAAGTGATGAACGACGGGTCTTCGCTCTCGACTTCAAATGACGTAATCGTTCCGGTGCCGGGTGTCACTCCGGCGATTCCGCTGGGGTTGAGGTTCAGTCCGCCGCCGCTGAACATAAACGTGCGGATGGAGGGTTGCACGAAAATCATCCCGAAACCGCCCCGGACCACCGTCTTGCCCGTGCCGAAAACGTCCCAAGCGACGCCGATGCGCGGCGATACGTTGTTGTAATTCGTTGGATAGGGCTGGCTGATGCCGTCGCCCACTTGCACGATGCCCTCTGTCGGCACGAAATTCGCGAGCATGTTGTGCTTATCTTTAATCGGATACGTCACGTCGTAGCGCAGCCCCGCGTTGATGGTCACGCGCGGCGTGATGCGGAAATCATCCTGCGCGAAAAGGCCCCAGGAATTCAGCGACACATTGCGGCTGGGATCGCCGTAGAGCAAATCCCAGAATTCGCTGTTGCCGGCCAGAAAATCGGCGAGGCTGTCGAAATTTACCCGCCCGCGGCCGAATGACGCCCGGTAGTAGTTCACGTTTCCGTGCATGAAACTTCCGCCGAAGTGGATGCTGTGGCGCCCGCTGGTGAACGAGATCGTGTCGGAATAATTATACGTGGCGCTCGGCGAGGTCGAGAGCGGCCAGCTCGAGTTTCCTCCCATGTAATCGAATCCCGCGTTGGTGTCGTCGGGATTGATCCGCGGAAAGCCGAATAGGCGCGGATCGGTGATGCCGGTGTTCAATCCATACGCAGTCGGATTCACATTCCCGTCCACGGGGTCGATGAACTCACTGAAGCGGTTGTAGCTGACGCGCGCGTCGTTCACCCAACGCGAATTCGGAGTCCAAGTCCAATCCCCGCCAAAAACTTGCGTGATCGGGCTTGCGGCCGAGAGCCATTGCGGAGCGAGCGGCGTGGTGTCTTCTTCGATCTCGTGGCTGTTCGCGTAAATGAAGCGCACCGAGAAGGAATTTTTGTCATTCGGATGGTAATCGGTCTTGAACACGAGATTGTCTTCGCGGTTTACGTTGTTGAAATCGAAATTGATCGCGCCGGGATCGTCGGGATCGGCAGTGAAACCGGGATTCGGAGTGAGCAAGCCCAATATCTTTACACTGAGCGGATTGCACGTGGCGACCGGCACCGGATCCAAGTTGCAGCCGGCGGCGGCCTCGGCATCCTCTCGGCTATAAATCGCGGCGGTGTCCGGATCGGTGCGGCCGAGCAGCGAGGTTGTGACCGGGGCTTCGGCGTTGAAGGGATTGCCGACCTTGTCGCGCACGCCTTCGTAGTTGGCGAAATAGAACCACTTGCTCTTGAGAATCGGCCCGCCGATGGAAGCGCCGAATTGATGGAGCAGGAGCGCGGAGATGGGCTGCGGATCGGGATTGTAGTAATTTCGCGCGTCGAAGGCGCTGTTGCGGTGGAAATAGTAGGCGCTCCCGTGGATTTGGTTGGTGCCCGATTTGATTCCGATGTTCACCACCACGCCGGGCTTGCTGCCGTAATCCGCGCCGGGTTGTTCCTGCGTGTTGAATTCCTGGATGGCGTCGAGCGGCAATGTGCTTGCCGGCGTGCCGGAAATTCCGGCGTCATTGACCACCGTCTCGCCATAATAGACGTCGTTGTCGTTCGCGCCGTCGATGATGAAGTTGTTGTCGTCTGGGCGCATGCCGTTCGAAGTGACGGTGTGGAAGCCGCCGCCGGGTTCGCGTTCCACGCCCGGATGCAGCGCCAGCAAATTCTGAAAATCGCGCCCTTGCAGCGGGAGTTCGTTGATCGCTTTATTCGAGAGCACGCCGTTCAACACCGCGTCATTCGTTTCCGTCAGCGGCAGTTCTTCATTTACATCGATGGATTGGGTGATAGCGCCCGGCTTGAGCCGGAAGTCGATCTTCAAGTCATTGCCGACTTCCACTTGCACGCGCTCGCGGACGAGCTTCTCGAATCCGGCGAATTCGACGGTGATGGAGTAGAGGCCGGGTTCGATACCGGGAGCGACGTAGTCGCCTGCGCTATTGGTCTCGAGGACGCGCGCCACTCCCGAGGCAGTATTCTGGATTGTCACCTTGGCGTTCACGATCGCGGCGCCGCTCGAATCGGTAACTTGGCCGGCGATTCGTCCTTGCGCAGTTTGCGCCGGACTCCCCGGCGCCAGAAACGCGGCACACACTGAAAAAATCAGAGCAGCGAACGCGAGACGGAGCTTCATAGACCCTCCTGGGAACTGCTGCTTGCCCGGGGACTCGCGCGCTTGGCGCGAGAAGCTGGAGCCGGGCGAAAACCCGTACGTCGAGATCGATTATCGAAACAGGATCGGGATAATCGCTGTGGCGCGCGATTTATAAGCCGGATTCGAGAGTTCCGACGCTGACCAGCGCGTCCACTTGTTCCCGTGGCGCGACCTTTGCCGAATTTAGGGACATAAGCCTCCCTGCCACCCCAGGCAGGTACGATGGAGCGGAGTATGGAGAGGCGCGGAGCGCGTGTCAAGCGCCAAGCTAAATCGATTCACGAATTGCAAACGAAAACCTCGCACGTGGTCTTGACCGACGCGCGAAAAAAGGCTATCAACCTGTGCTTTTCATGAAGAGGAGTGCAAATGAAAATTGCGGCGCCGAGACGATCGTTGCTTGTGCTGCTTCTGTTGCTGGCTGCTCTGGCACCGTCTGCCCAAGCGAAATGGCGCTACTTCCGAACAGGCCACGCCGACGACAGCCACGCTGCGCCGCGCGCCGGCTTCGCATTGATGGGTGGGGGATCGAAGCAGGACGCCGCGTTCCGGTTTCTCTGTGAGCGGGCGAACGGCGGCGATTTTCTGATTCTGCGAGCCAACTCCGATGCCGCAACCGCGAAAGAACTCAATGCGAGAGTCCGCGGGCTCTGCTCGCTCAATTCCACGGCGACGATCATCTTCAACGATCGAGAAGATTCCGATGATCCGCGTGTCGTGCAGATCATCGATCAAGCCGAATCCATCTTCATCGCCGGCGGCGATCAATCCAATTACCTCCGATTCTGGCAGGACACTCCGGTGCAAGATGCCCTCAATCGCCACATTGCGGCGGGAAAGCCGATCGGCGGCTCGAGCGCAGGGCTAGCCATTCTCGGAGAATTTTCCTTCGCCTCGATTATTGACACCATTCATTCGCCCGAGGCGCTCGCCGATCCGTACGGCAACAAGGTCACGCTCTCGCGCGATTTTCTCCGCATTTCGCTGCTGCAGGGGACGATTACGGACACGCATTTCGTCAAGCGCGATCGCCTCGGCCGCCTTCTCGTTTTCATGGCGCGCATTCTAGAAGATGGCTGGGCGCAAAAGGTGCGGGCGATAGCTGTCGAGGAAGACGCCGCAGTTCTGCTCGAGCCAAATGGTTCCGCGACGGTCGTCGGCGCTGGCCCGGCGTATTTTCTGGAAGCAGCGAATGCGCCCGTATCCTGCAAGCGGAAGACGCCACTTGCGATGGGTCCCGTCTCGGTGCATCGAGCGCCAACCGGCACCGCATTCAACGTGCAGACGTGGAGCGGCACGGGCGGCGATGATTACACGCTTTCGGTGGACGCGGGCCGAGTCGTTGTTTCCGGCTCGGCCCACGGCGTTTACTGAAGTTTAGAAGCAACCCGCTGAATCAACTTCAGTGCGGATGTTCTTCCGGCTTAGGTTCACTCTTCGGCTTCGGTTGCGGCGCCGGCTTGCTTTCCGTGTGTCCGCTCGGATGAGGAGCAGGCGCGGGCTTGCTCTCAGTATGTCCGCTCGGACGAGGCGCGGGTGCCGGCTTGCTCTCGTGAGACGGCGCCGGCCGCTCGTTGCTCGGGCGTTCACTGCTCGGCGCGGGTTTGTGCTCCGCTTTCGGCGCAGGAGCTGGCTTGCTCTCATGCGACGGCGCCGGCCGCTCGTTGCTCGGGCGTTCACTGCTCGGCGCAGGCTTGTGCTCCGCTTTCGGCGCAGGAGCTGGCTTGCTCTCATGCGACGGCGCCGGGCGCTCGTTGCTCGGACGTTCACTGCTCGGCGCAGGCTTGTGCTCCGCTTTCGGCGCAGGAGTTGGCTTGCTCTCGTGCGACGGCGCCGGGCGCTCGTTGCTCGGACGTTCACTACTCGGCGCAGGCTTGTGCTCCGCACTTGGCGCGGGTTTGCGCTCCGCGCCGCCCCGAGCCGGAACCACGCCTTCTCCCTTGAACACGCCGGGCTTCGGCGTCGCGGCTACCGCCGGACGTCCGTGATTCACGGAAGCCCGCAGATCGCGATCCGAGCTGGCGGCGTGCTCGTGCTCGGTTTGCAGAGATGTCGCCGGGCGGTGTTGTTCATGCGCCCAAGTTTCTTGCTGGTGTGTCGGCCGCGCCTGAATTCCTCCGCGGCCGCCGTTGAAGCTGACGTGTGTATTGTTCCTCACAACCACGTTCCTCTCGAACGTGTTGTGAATGATGGTGACGTTCACGTTGGTGACGCGGCGGTTGTAATAGAAATCGTGGCCCCGCCAGTATCCGCCTTCATATCCGACGCCGTCATATCCGAATCCGTAGACGACGCCGCCATAGAAGCCTACGTGAGGCCCCCAATATCCCTCGTGCCAGAGATAGACGCCATCGCCCCAGCCCCAATAGCCGGGCGTCCACAGAAATCCAACTTCGGGTGCCTCAACCCACGTGCCGGGCACCCAGTAGTAACCATCCTCGCCCCAAGCCCAATAGCCGGGCGTCCAGATATATCCCGGCGCCGGGCACACGGGCTGCACGTAAACCGGCAACACCGGTGGAGCAATTGTGATCGATACGGCGACCTGAGCGGGAAGCGCTGACGGCATTGCCAGTATCAATGCCGCAAGCACGAGCAAACCAACGAAGCGTGCGGTACGCATTTTCTTCACCTCACAAGAAAGATTAAAGACTATGAGAACGTAAAAATACTTCGACTAAGTATGCATCGAATCAGCGTCTTCTGGAAATACGGGGAATACCTGAGGGAGACCGCCTGCGAAATTGAGAGTACTAAGGCTAGAAACCGTTACGGCGTGCTCGCGTGTCGTTTGAATGCGGATCTGACTGGCCGCACGATTGCGGATTGAGCGAGGCGATCCACTCGCGGATGAGCGCGACGCCTTCCTCATGCACTACGGCGCGGCCAATCTGCGGCATCATCACTTTCGGCGCGGTCGACTCGAGGCGGTAAATCAAAATCGATTGCTCCGGCAGGCCGGGCACGATATCGAATTCGCGATCGCCCATCACCCCCGCCGAATTCGGACGTTTGCACTCGCCCACATGCGCGAGATCGAAGTGCGAGTAGCGAAAATCGACGCCCGTGTAACCCGCCGTGCCTCCCGGCTGATGGCAATGCGCGCAATTATTGTCGAGATAGGCCTTCGCGCGGTCGGCCAGCGTTCCATCCGCCGGATCATTCCACTTCGGCGCCCGCGGAATTGAATCGAGAGCCGGCGCGCCGCGCAAATATCCGATTTTGGTCAGACGCACGATTTGATTCTCGGCGCCGTCCGCATACGCATAAGTCTTGTTCAGATTTCGCGCCTTCGGTCCGATCGGCAGCAGCACTTTATTATTGTCGTGGCACTCGTGGCATTCATTCGTGTTCGGAATCTGATAAGTGAAGTCACGATGCTTCCCAGCCGCGTCGGTCCAATGAATTTCGACGGGATCGGGCACCAATCGCAGAAACGCCTCGTCCTCCTCCTTATTCCAAATGTAAGGAAGCGGCACCCAACCCGCACTCGGTGTGCACCAGCAGCCGCGTCTCGATCAACCGCTCGCCGCCGCGCCGTCCTTCCTCGGGAAACGCGAAAGTCTTCGCGAAAATCGTGCCCACAGGAAATTCAAAAGGCCCGTCGTCGCGATATTCCGCCGCTGCGCCCGGCGGCATCCACACGAAGCGATACTTGCTCGCGTAATCCGAAAACAGCGGCGTATTCAGATCGTAAGGAACCACTCGCGCATTGGGCTTGAGGCCCTCGCGCGTGCTCTTGAAAAGCCGCCACTCCGAAAGTTTCTTCGGATACGGCTCCGCAAGAATCGCGCGCACATCTTTCTGCCGCGAGAATCCGCAGCCGCCCAACACACTCGCGACACACGCCGCCGCAATCAGCGCCATCGCCGCGAGCCTACTTCGCACGAACGAAGAGAACCGCTTCATCAAGGAGTTCCAGGCGCACCGCCGGGCTTCGCCGTTCATAGTCTGCGGAATCGAAACAGCATCCAGCGCCGGCAGCATGCAGCCGTATTTCTTCACGTCGCTCACCGGATGCTTCATATTCCCCGCCGCGTCGAAATTCAGAAATGTCGCCGCGCCGTTGTTCGTCAAGCAAATCTGCCCCGGATTGTCGCCCTTGCGCGCCCATTTCGGATCGACCACGCCATCGTACTGAATATCCGGCAGCGACCCGCCCAGCGCCGTCGCCAGTGCCTTGATCGTGTCCATCCGCGAATCGGGCGATTTCCCGCCACCCGAAATATCGTTGTCGTGAAAAAATATCTGCTGCGTGTAGGGATAAAATCGCGTGTCGCCCGGCTTGAAAACCGTCTGCGTAATCTGCGACTCCGCGGTTTTCTGCAAGCTGTCCGGCGAAACGCCCGTGTTGTAATTCATCAAGAAAACATTCACCGTGCCGTTGCCCTGAATTTTATTTCCGAAAGCCTCCACTTCCTTGATGGCCATCACATAAATCCCGGTCCCCGTCGGCAAATCGTGAATCGGCCCCAGGCTTTTCGGCGCAAAATTCGTCGTATTGTTATCAATGATCTGATTGTTGAAGACGCGCACGTGCTTCCCGTCCTGCCGCGGCAAATTCGGCAAATTGAAAACGCCCATTCCGCCGGTATTGTGCGTCGCCACATTCTCGTAAGCGTCCACGTTCTCCGAATTCTCGATTTCGTAGCCGTCCACGTTGTATTCCGAGCGATTCCGCCGGATCACCACATTCTCCGACTGCCCCACGTAAATCCCCGCGTCCGCCGCATCTCGCGCGATGGATTCCTCCACCAGCAAATTCTTGCACTCCACAGGATAAATTCCGTAAGGCCCGTTGTTCTCATTCGGCCCGCGCGTCCATTCCGTCCGCACCCGCCGCACGGTAATGTTCGTCCCGCCCTGAATCGTCAACGCATCGCCCGCAGGATCTTCAATGGCAATATCCTCGATCGTAAAATCGTTGGCCTTCACCAAAACTCCCTGCGCCCCTTCCTTCTGCCCCGCAAACGAAAGTATCGTCTTGTCCATCCCCTTCCCGCGCAAAGTAACTTTGTCCACGGTCAACGAAAGCGTCCGCTCAAAATGAAATTTCCCCTCAGGCAGCTCGATCACGTCCCCCGCCTTCGCCCCAATAAGCTGCTCCTGCAAATGCCTCTGAATAGCCTCCGGCGATTGCCGGCACCCAGCCACAAGCAAAAACGCGGGCAAGCAGCAAACGAACATGACCCAGCGGACATTTCTCATGAACAACTCCTCCGTGACAACTCAATTGGCAGCGGTGCTGTAACGTAGTCCGGCTGACTGAGGTTTGTCAACGCGGGGCGCGCGTATTTTTTGGCGCTGGAATTCTTGGCACCTCCTTTTTTAATCGAAACATGGGTTCAATTAAAACCTCCCGTAAGTTGAAGAAAACAAACGGTGGGGGTCGGTTCTAACCGAAACAAAAATCGAGGGAGCGTTTTGAACGTTTGCGATCTCGTTGCGGGTTTTCTGGCGCTGGAGGGCTCGTTTTTCGTTAGAGGCGCGGAAGGCCCGCCCCTACGAGTGCTTGATGCTGGCGGATTGTCGTGATTTGAAGACCGCGTGTTTTTTCCCGATTAGAGCGGTAGCCGGTCCTTTGTTTTCTAGGGGTTAGGTGGGTTTCTAATCCGAGTGGTTCCCGATTAGATTCTGGAGGCTGGGGGCCGGACGCTAGAGGCTGGAAGCGACGACACCGAGCAATCTTGGCGATTGCGCCACTGCATTTTGAACTTGCTCCTGCCTATTCAATTGTTTGCGCGAATCCTTCGGGCCACCCCGGCGGCCTCAGGGCGAGCCTATAGCCGGCCCAGGAGAGCCAGCCCCGCGCTTAGGGACTGCGCACTGCTCGTTCCTTTATATCCGTAAAGTTATCTTATACCAATAGTACTTTCGGTTCAATTTGAGTCGGGACGGTGGGCTTTGGGAATGGGTGGGGCGGCTGGCGGGGATTTCAAATTACAGATATCCAGAGTGGCGAGGCCGGTCCGCGGTCACTTATTATTCGCTTTTTATTCGCCTGTACGATATTATTCATATGCAACGTCCCGAGGAACGAATATATGTACGGGGATTCCATGATACATACTATTATGCGCTCCGCGCATACAACCAATGCCTGGCGATCCTCGACCATGGAATCCGAAGGAATGGGAGAAGCACATTCAGCGTCTCCTGAAGAATCGGTACGCGCATCCTCCCGGAAGTTACCAAGAGATCGCCGATACAGTGAAAGGAGATTGTGGTATTGAAGGCTTCTCGGTAGACGGTACGGCCTACCAATGTTATGCCGCGCAGAACTGGGTAAGCGCTGAAGATTTGGTGCGACGGCAGAAGAACAAAATTACTACTGATATTGGTAAGTTTGGAAAGAACGAAGAGGAGCTATGCGAGATCTTGGGGACGACTAAGATCGCCTTCTGGAACTTAGTGGTGCCGTACTGGAATAATAAGGATCTGAAAAAGCATGCAAATGTGAAGGCGGTGGAAGTACGGGAGCAGAATCACAAGCACGTTGGGAAGAAATTCGAAATATCGATACTGACTGCTGATGATTTTGAGGTTGAACTCGGTCTTTTGGCAAGGGTCGATTTATATAAATTCGACATGGCCGCTCCGTCAGTGCAAGCGTCCGATTTGGCTGCCTGAATGAAGACGAAGAAAAACTTAAGCTTGGTCGAGAATCTGACGCGCAAGTCTAATCTCATCGGTGCGAACAAACCAGAGCATCTGCGGGAAAAGTTTCAGGCTCGAATTGTAGCCCAATACATTAGTGGGAGTATCGTACTCGGAAGACTAAGAGCAGGAGCTTCCCGAGATCTACGAGAAAGTGATCGAGTATAAGGTTTCACGAGAGGCGAGTCTCGAAGATGAGTCCTACTTGACGACGAAAGTGCCGGCACAGTTGTTTGAGTCTACCCTTCAGGATTATCGGTCAGAGTTGCGCACCGTGCCGGGACTCAGCATGCGGGTCGCAGATACGCTGGCTCGCGAGGCGGTTTCTGACTGGCTGCTAAACTGCCCTATGGACTTCGATTAATGCCAGAGAACGGCGGTGGCATAGAGTTAGAGATTGGCCTTCCTTTCCGCTTCAAGAGAAAGCCAATGCCTATAGCAGCAGAGCTCCGGCCGGATTGGAAAATGGCGACGCTGCTGCTGATTCTGGATGTCAGTTCGTATGCGGGGAAGAGCTCATTGAAGAGGCTACATCTATTGAATTGGGCGATCCGTTCGCCGCAGTTTCAAGTCGAGTTCGAAGATGCACGGGAGATCCTCTGCCCTTGTTCGGATTAGGTGTTCGTTTCGAGCCTGCATTTTCGAGAGCCATCGATTTCGCAGTTGCGGAAGAGTTGGTTTCTTGGGTTGGGGGGAATCGCCTGCAAATAGCGGCGAGAGGCAAACGCTGGGTAATTGCGATACTCGGTGATGAGACTTTGATGCGGCCTGAGAGGCTCTTTCTCTGGGATCGGCAAGAAAGTTACCGAAGCTGCGGCGGAGCAGTTGCTGGGCTCAAAGGGGAGATGGTAGTGATCCGCGTTAGACATTTACTGGTCAGCGTCAACACGGACAAGGGTCAGTTTGGCGTGAGGCGAGACTTTGCAAATGGGCTCAATGTCATTCGCGCGGAGAACTGGGCCGGAAAGTCGGCAGTTCTTCAAGCGATCGTTTACGCCATGGGGCTTGAAGGCATGCTTAGCCCATCCCACGACGTCCCTCTACCACACGCCGTTACTGACTATTTGGAATACGCGGAAGGGCAGGCCAAAGTTATCGATTCGATGGTGTCATTGGAAGTGGAGAACGGAAATGGGCAATTCCTGACGCTGCAGCGGAGCATCGCGGGCGAGCGGCATCGGCACCTGATCACGGTGTATGAGGGTCGGGCCGTTACTCGAAAGGAAGGGACCGAAAACCAACGAGATTATTTTGTTCGTGAGGCGCACGGCGCAACGAGTGAGCGCGGTTTTCACAAGAAGCTAACCGATTTCCTGGGATGGGAATTGCCTTTGGCGCCCCGCTTCAACGATGCGGACTGCCCTCTATTTGGAAACCATCTTTCCACTGCTCTACGTGGAACAAAAGCTGGGATGGGACGGCTCCCGGCTAGGTACCCCACTTGGCTGGGCATCCGAGATGTTGCCAGGAGAACTGTGGAGTTCTGATGGGTTTAGATGCCTACGCCATCGCTACTGAAAAGTTGCTGTTCAAGATGAGATTGATCGTGTCCGAGCGGAATGGGGGAGTTTGCGAACCAGAACGAATAAGCTTTCTTCTTTCGCTGGAGGTTGGTGAACGGAATTCCAGCCGAACCGATTTCGGTAGGCTCCCGAAGTAGTACCGCAACTCGTAATTTCTAGCGGCGCGGATTGGACGTCGTTTTACCAATTTTTTTGACGCGGCTTGAGAAAGGCTACGCGAATTACTCGCTTCAGCCTGTTCCGTCGGCTTCATCGGACAGTTCACGTGCACGGAAAGACCTCGCTGCCTCTGAGACAGCGAGACTGTGTTCAGAGAGCGAGAGGGCGGTGAGCGCGCTTATCGACCGGATAGAATCTGACACCTCGGAAGCAAAGGCTTGGAAGAACGTATTGCTGCGATCGAGGATGATCTTCGGAGAATCCAGGATGTCGAGGTTCTGCGCAAGCTAGGATCCTCCGAAGAGCCAGAAATTGCCAGTGGAGTCTGCCCGACATGTCGTCAGGTAATTGGTGGATCTCTCCTTCGAAACAGGTCGGAGAACTGTTCCGATGTCTGTGGGAACAGAACGTAACCTGTATAAGGAACAGCTCGAACTATTCAGTGCCGTCTTGAGGAATTCAGAACGCGCGATTCAGGCTAGCCAGGTGCAGCTGGAGTCGGAGCGGAGCAAGATGAAGTGCGAGAAAGATGGTACGAGGAGCCAATCCGGGCTTTGCGCAAAACATTGGTTTCGCCGGCGAATATGCCTTCCATCAGAAGCAGTAAGCCAAAACGGTTAGGGCTTGAGAGACCGAATTATAGGCCTATGAACGTACATTTGCAGACTTTAAGGATTCTCGGTGAATTTGCGCAGCTAGCGAGCGAGTGGAAGAGTGTTCAGGAGCGACGCGCACTCCTCCCGAAAGGGGCTCTGTCTGAAAGCGACGAAAACAAAATAAACGTGTTCCAGGACTTCTTTCGCAGGCAGCTTGTTCTGTACAGGATCGGTAGCCTCAATCCCACAGAATTGAATATCTCTAGGGAGAAATAAATACGTCCCTGAGGTGAGGGGCATCAATCTAGGAGCTGATGTTTCGGGAAGTGATTTATATCCGACTTCAATGGGCGTACCTGCTTGGGTTGTTGGAATTGGGAATCAGATCGACACCAGACAGAATCACCCGGTCTGCATTATGGATGAACCCCAGCAACAGTCGGTTGAAGAAGGCTCTTTTCGCGCAATGCTTAAGAATATGCGAGGAATTTCGGCGATGCGCAGATTATTGTCGCGACCAGTCACGAGCGCGCAAGTATCGACCAATTTCTTGAAAGCGCCGGCGTCAACAGCGTATATGAGTACGGGGAAAATCGCTTGATTGATATTGATAAATCGTCCGCAGACGTTTTAGGGCTACCTGGCAGGCTCGGCTCCTCGCCACCTTTTCGGTCTTCGGCTTCAATCTCAAGTTCCGGCAACTAGACCCTAATTGGGTAGCCATTTCGCCACGGGTGACGCGGCGTCCTCCTGGGCGGAGACAGCCGCCAAATGGTTCAGCCGAGCCGCGACAGACCACGGAGAAACCCACGGCCAGACTGGGCCGGTGGTAAACGCCGGCCACTACGGCAGGAGAACCGGGCGCAGCCCTTCGAGGCTCCCTTCACTGTGTTGAGCGCACGGCAGGGTAAACAAGCCGGCGCCGCTACGAAGAGGACGGCGACGGCTCTTTCAAGGGCAGGGCCGCGGCTGAACTTGGCCTGCCAATCCGGTCACTGTCCCGCGGTACTATTTTCGCGAACGGCGCGTCACGCTAGCCTATCAATCTGATGCCCCATAGCCGCGACTCCAAACGTCGCAGCAAGAGGCTCGGTCTCCGCGTTCCGGTTCGCATTTATGGTCGCACCGCGGATGACAGGCCCTTTCGCGACACGACAGAAACGTTGCACGTGAATGCATTCGGCGCGCGGGTCGAGCTTGGCGCGCTCGTCACGCCCGGACAAACCATTCTCCTCGTCCACGGAATCACCGAGGAGGAGAAGGAATGTCGCGTCGTGGATGTCAGGCCGAACCGCCTGGGGAAATGGAAAGTGGGCCTCGCATTCTTGAAGCCGGAAGGAAACTTCTGGCACATGTATCAACCGCTCGTTACCGCGGGCGCAGAAAGGGACGACAATGTGGAATAACGCACCTGGAAATCAACCGCCGGCACCCAAGAGCAGCTACACCGCGTATGACGATTTCAAGCCCGCGCCGCAGCAGCAACAGCAGGTGTCGGGCGGCGTCGCCAATCTCGGCCCCGGCCTCACGCTGAAAGGCGAGCTCACCGGCCAGGAAGATGTCTATCTCGATTGCAAAGTCGAGGGCCCGGTGAATTTCGGCGGCAATCGCGTGACCGTCGGGCGCAATTCGGTGGTCACCGGCGATATCGTCGCGCGCGAAGCCGTGCTGCACGGCAAGCTGAGCGGCGATTTGCGCGCGCACGATCGCGTGGAAGTGAAGAAGGGCGGCTCACTCGTCGGCGACCTGGTCACCGGCCGCATCTCGATCGAGGAAGGCGCGTATTTCAAGGGCCACATCGAGGTCGATCCCAGCAACAAGCCGCTGAAGGCCGATCTCGCGTCGATGCTGCCGCGCGCCGAAAAAGCATAATCGAATTTCGCGCAGCAGTAGCACAGGCACTCTTGCCTGTGTCTGATTTGGACTTCGCGCCATTGCGAATCGCAGGCAGGAGTGCCTGCGCTACTGTTCTACGCCGCTGAATTCGCCGCGTCCCGCACACGGCGCCAGCCCACATAGAAAATTCCCGCGCCAACTCCGAGCATCACCGCCGTTCCGATCACAATCTTGAGCACCGCCAAAATTTTGTGCGGCTCTTCGGCCGGCGGCACGAGCGACAGCACGATGGTCACGACGGAAGTCAGACATCCCAGCGTGCCGATCACATACGCCGCGGGCTTTCCGCCGGGCACGCGAATGATTTCCGGCCCGGCCGGTTCGCGCTGCAAGCGAATCAGCGACGCAAACAAATAAATATACGGAATGAAATAGGTGATGATTCCCAGGCTCACCAACACTTCATACGCGCCGTAAACGCTCGCGCCCGCCTGCCCGAGAAAAATGAATACGATTCCGCAGGCGGCTTGCACGATCAGCGCGATGTACGGACTGTTCCATCGCGGATGCAGCTTCCCGAACGCAGGCGGAAGATAGCGATCGATCCCGGCAACGAACGGCAGGCGACCGGCCGCCGCGATCCACGCTCCCAGCGCGCCGAGATTGCTGATGGTGATGAGCAGCGCGGCGATGGCGTGATGCCGCCAAGCCCGATTTTTTGCGCGGCGTGCGAAATGGCCTGCATGATGCCTTGCAGTCCGGTCAATTCGCTGGCCGGCAGCGCCACGAGCATTGCCACGCTGCCGAGAATGTAGCCGGTCGTTACCACGACTCCGGCGATGATCAACGCGCGCGGCATATTTCGCCGCGGATTTTCGACTTCGTCTCCGAGAAACGATGCCGATTCGCTTCCGCCCAGGGCGAAAACAATCGTCGCCCAGAAAAGCACATCCTGAAAATGCGCGTGCGGCACGAGTTGCGACGGCCGGAACGATGTCGCCGAGCCGAATTTCCACCAGCAGACGATGCCGATGAAATAGAGGATGCCGATCGGCAGCCACGTTCCGATCGCGCCCGCGTTGTGCAGCCACTTCCCTACCGAGAGCCCGAGGATATTTGCCAGCGTCGCGAGGAGAATTCCTACCAACGCGAACAGGATGAAATACATTTTGCTGTTCTGCAGATGGCTCCAGCTTGCGGGGCCGATGAAGAGCGCATTGCTTGCCGCGAAATAAAGCAACGAGGGAAAGTAGGGAATATTGCTGGTCCAATACATCCAGCCCGAAAGAAAACCGCCGAAATCGCCGAAGGCCTTCTTGCTCCAGACGTAAAGACCGCCCTCTTGCGGATAGCGCGAGGTGAGTTCGATCACCGAAAGCGCGAGGGGCAGATAAAACGCGCACCAGGCCATCAACCAGATGACAACGGCGCTCGCCCCCGCCGTCGCCGCCGTGGCGATCCAGCGCAAGCTGATGCCGGTGACGATATAAAATAAAAGAAGGTCTCGAAAGCCCATCACGCGGCGCGGACGGTTCGAGACCTCGTTTTCCGGCATGATCCCTCGCACTCGGCGAAGTCAAAAGGCCGCGCCATAATGCAACGGGATGCGTTGAAATGCGAGAGCTTCGCTGGCTATTTCTTGTCGTGGCCGTAATATTCGTAGGCCGACATCGCTTTTTCGCCGCCCTTCTTCCACACGCGCGTTTCTTCGTGAAATTTTCCGAGAGCGCGGGCCATTTCGCGAACGTGCGATGAGACCGCGCCGCAGCACGCGCCGATATAATTGACGCCGATCTCGCGGGCTTTCCGCGCGTAGTCCGCCATTTCGCCGCGGCTTAACTGGAAAGGATCGAGCTCCGTTGGAAATGCGGGCAGGCTAGTGAAGTCGGGGTTTTTGTCCGTCGTGCGAAAAGCCACCGGTTGGCACGCCAGATACGCGCTCACTGCTTTGCGCATTTCCGCCATTAGCGGCAGCGTGTGCTGCGGGCTGCGCAGGCAATTGATTCCGGTAATGTCCGCGCCCGCATCCACCAATGCGCGCGCACATTCCGCCGGTGTCTTTCCCTCTGGCGTCTTTGCCTCCATTTCAAAACACATCGTGACCATCACCGGCAGTCCCGTCTTTTTCGCGCGCTCTACGCAAAGCAGCGCTTCGCCAAGATACGAAAACGTTTCGCCAATGATGAAATCAATCCCTTCGCTTACCTGCACGTCGAGTTGCTCATCGAAGAGTTTCCGCACGCGATCGTGCGAAGCCTTGTCGTTGGGCTCGTACATCCAGGTCAGGCTCAAATTCCCCGCAACGACGCAGCGTTCGCCCGCCACATCTTTTGCAATGCGCACCGCTGCGCGATTCAGATCCGCCAAGCGGTCTTCGAGCCCCACGGTCGCGAGCTTGTCGCGGCTGGCATAAAACGTGAGCGCTTGCAGCACATCTGCGCCGGCTTCGCGAAATTCCACGTGCAATTCGCGCAGCGCCTCGGGATAAACGAGCGCGACCTCCGGCGTAAACGGTCCCGCACGCACCCACCCGCGCTTCTCCAGCTCCAGCAAATATCCGCCGTCGCCGAGAACAGTTCCCTCTTTCAATCTTTCGAGGATTCCTTTTTTCATTGCGTGTCTCCTAAGAAATTAAGCAGCGTCTTAATTTCTGCTTCCAAATTCCCAGCGCTAAAGCGCATCGCTCCTATCGAAGGCGTTTCGGAGCGCTTAAGCGCTCCTCCCCCGCATAAATGCGGGGGCTCCCTCCGTGATTCGCGGGCTCACGCCCGCACAAACCTCAGAGGCCGGCGTGGCCAAAACACGATTGTTAGTCTCACGCTGCTCCGCGCTTCAAGTCTTTAAGCACGTGGCGGGCGGCGCGGCCAAAACGCGATTGTTAATCTCACGCTCCTCCGCGCTTTACATCTTTCAATACTTGGCGGGCGGCGTTGCAGCCTGGTGCGCCGGTTACGCCGCCGCCCGGATGCGCGCCCGCGCCGCACAAATAGAGTCCGGCAATCGGCGTCCGATACTTCGCCCAGCCAGGAACCGGGCGCATGAAGAAAAGCTGCTCGAGCGAAAGATCGCCGTGAAAAATATTGCCCTCAGTCAATCCGTACGTGCGCTCGAGATCGAGCGGCGTCAAAACTTGCCGCGCCACGATCGACTGCCGGCACATTCGGCGCATATTGCGCGATCATTTTCACTACGCGATCGCCTAGTAGCTCGCGCTGGTCATCCCAATTCCCTTCGCGCAACTTGTAAGGCACATACTGCACGAAGCAAGTCATGATGTGCTTCCCGGCCGGCGCGAGCGTATCGTCCACATTCGAAGCCACCACGCAATCCACCCACAACTCTTCCGGCAGATCTCCGAATTTCGCAATGTCGTAGCACCGCTGCGCGAATTCAAGCGACGGAACCAACGTGAAGAATGATCGCTGCCCCGCCGGCCACTCGCGCGGCATGCCTTTCACGCGCGGCTCTTCGCTCAGAACGAAATTCACCTTGGCGCACGGCCCGGCCATCTTGATTCCGGAAATCGCGCGCCGGAATTCCTCCGGCAATTCGCTCGCCTCAATCAGCCCCAAAAATGTCCGCTTCGGATCGGCATTCGAGAGGACCAACTTCGCGCCAATCTCCGTCCCATCTTCCAAAATCACTCCGCGCGCCCGCCCATTGCGCGCATCGATCCTCGCCACTGGCGCTGAAACGCGAATCTCCGCGCCAAATCCTTTCGCCGCGGCGGCCAGCGCCTGCGTGATCGAACCCATGCCTCCAATCACGTGCCCATAAAATCCCTGAATCTCTCCATCGCCGCCGCTCAAGAGATGAAACAACAGCCCCAGCGCCGATCCATTGTCATAAGGTCCGCCATGCTTTCCATAAACATTGTTCGCCAGAATCAGCGTCTTCATCTTCTCCGATTCATAATTGCGATCGAGAAATTCCCCGAGGCTCCCGGTGAAGAAGGCCACAAACTGCGCCACTTCCTCGCCCGAAATCCCGCGAAACCGCTTCCCCGCCCGCAGCAGTTCCATCCAACCCGAAATTCCATTCGCGCCCACATCCGGCGGCGGCTCGAGAAAAAACGGCTGCAGATAGCGCGCCAGCTTTTTCAATTGATCATCGACGCGCGCAAACGTCGCCGCATCACGCACCGAAATCTTCCGGAATTCCTGCAACGCCCGCTCGCGCTCCGCCCACCAAGGCAGCACGGTATCGTCCGGAAAGGCGACCAGAATCGCCGGATCGCAAGGCACCATCCGCAATCCATGCGCGCCAAGATTCAAATCGCGAATCACGGTCGGCCGCAACATGCTCGCGATATACGAGGTCGTCGAAGCCCGGCATCCCGGCGCGATCTCCTCGGTGACGCAGCAGCCGCCCACAATCTCCCGCCGCTCGAGCACCAGCGTCGAAAGCCCCGCGCGCGCGAGATACGCCGCCGCGGTCAGCCCGTTATGCCCCGCGCCCACCACAATCGCGTCGTAGATTTCCCGTCCCGCCGCGCCCATCGGCTCGTCTGACCCTCAGTCAGAATTTAGTTGCTTATCTGCCCGCAATCATATTACATTGCCTGTTTCATGCGCCTCTTATGATGTGACTTCAGGTCATCCATGGCCCATAAATCCCAGTCCGCCGCCTTCAGCCCAGCCCCGCGCTCCGAGCCGCCTTCGCGCCCGCGCCTCGAAGCCAAGCGCGCCCGCATCATCGAAACCGCCATGCGCCATTTCGCCGAGCAGGGCTATCACAATGCGCGCATCGAAGATCTCGCTTCCGAACTCAACGTCGCGAAGGGCTCGATCTTTCAATATTTCGGCAGCAAGGCCGGCCTGTTCCTCGAAGTTTATAAACGCGCCGCGCGTTCCTTCGCAAAATATCTGGATTGCCCCGCCCCGGTGCGCGAAAAAGGATTCTTCGAAGTATTGCGTTACTGGCTGGTGCGCACCGAGCACATGCTGCACGAAGACTGGATTCCCTATCGCGTGGTGCTGGTAGGAAATTACGGCGTCGATCTCACGCTCAAGCGCGAAATCAATCGCTTCCTGATCGCCGAAGATCCCTACGGCGCCGCCGCGGCCGTGCGCTTTGCCCTGTCGCGCGGCGAAGTCCGCACCGACGTTGACCCCGCACTGATCGCCTCGATTCTCGAATGGACCGTCGAGCGTTTTCAGGACGCGTTGCTCACCGAAGAACTCGACCCCGGCCTTTTCCCGCACCCCGGCGATCAAGAAAAGAACAAAGTTCGCATTCAACAATTTCTAGCGGTGCTTCGCGGCGCCATCGGCACGCGCTCGACGCGCGCGCATCACGCGGATTGATCAAAAGGCAGTAGAGAGCACGGAGCACGTCATGGAACAGACCATTCAGGAAATTCTGGCGATCTACGACGATAAGGCGTCGCTTGCCGACGCTTACACGATTCCGGCTCCCTGGTATTTCGACGAGCGCATCGCCGAGCTCGAGCGCCGACGCGTTTTCGGCAAAACCTGGCAAGGCGTCGCCCGCACCGATCAACTCGCCCAGCCCGGCCAATACATCACCGCGCAAATCGCCGGCGAGCCCATCGTCGTAGTCCGCGGCAATGACAATATTCTCCGCGCCTTCTTCAATGTCTGCCGCCATCACGCCGCCGCGGTCATGACCGAGCCCGCGGGCCAGGCCCAGCATCTGCGCTGCCCCTATCACGGTTGGACCTACGGCCTCGATGGCGCGCTCAAAGGCATGACCGAATTCGAAGGCGTCTGCCAATTCGAGCGCTCGCAGAACGGTCTCGTTCCAATCCGCGTGGAAACCTGGGAGAACTTCGTCTTCATCAATCTCGATCCCAAGGCCGAATCGCTCGAGAAGTTCCTGGGCGGCCTGGTGAAGCGCGTCAAGCCGCTGCAACTGGGCAAGCTGCAATTCTTCGAGCGCCGCAGCTACGAGCTAAAATGCAACTGGAAAGTCTACGTCGACAATTTCCTGGACGGCGGCTATCACGTCCCGCATCTACACAAGGGATTGAACAGCGTCCTCGAATATGTGAACTACACCATCGAGAACGAAGATCGCTTCTGCGTGCAAGCCAGCCCTCTCAAAGATTCGCACGAAGACGCTGACGCCTCCGCCACCCGCAAAGGCGACATGGCCTACTATTTCTGGCAATACCCGAATTTCATGGTGAATTGGTATGAAGGCTATCTGGATACGAATCTGGTTCTGCCTCTGGCCCAGGATCGCTGCCTGGTAATTTTCGATTTCTATTTCGAGAGAACGGACGACGAGGCCGCGAACTACAATCGCCAAAGCATAGCCGTAAGCCATCGCGTGCAAGAAGAAGATGTAGACATCTGCGAAGCCGTGCAACGCGGACTGAATTCGCAAGCCTACATAGCAGGCCGCCTAAGCGTAAGACGCGAAGTCGGCGAACATCTTTTTCACCGCCTGCTAGCCGCCGATCTAAAAGGCACGCAAGCCGCCGCAGCGCGTTGATCTGCCGTTTGTAGCGCCGCCCTTTTAGGGCGGCATCTTTCGAGCGCGAGGCAAGATGAAACCTACCAACTCGCGCGGAAGAGCCTGCTCAAAGTATGCTGTGCGCTTGATTCGTCCTCGAGGAGTGGTAGAAGATGCTGGCCTAGAAAGGCCAGCGCTACACAAGTCCACAAGAAACTGATCGGGAGGTCGCCATGTCCGCCACGCAGACCCGCGGTCTAAATTTCCCGCGCCCGCCACAATTCGCAAATGTCGCCGATGAACGCCGTCACCGCAAGGAACGCCTGGCTGCCGGCTTCCGCCTTTTCTCCAAATTCGGCTTTGATGAAGGCGTCACCGGCCACATCACCGCCCGCGATCCCGAACTCACCGATCATTTCTGGGTGAATCCCTTCGGCGTGCACTACAGCGAAATCCGCGTTTCAAATTTGATGCTGGTAAACGACAAGGGCGAAATCGTCGAAGGCAAGCATCCTCTCAACGGCGCCGCCTTCGCCATCCACTCGCAAATCCATCGCGCGCGCCCGGACGTAAACGCCGCCGCTCACGCCCACTCTCTCTACGGCAAAACCTGGGCCTCGCTCGGCCGACCGCTTGATCCGATCACACAGGACGCCTGCGCATTCTTCGAAGATCACGCCGTCTTCGCAGATTTTACCGGTGTAGTTTACGAAACCTCGGAGGGCGAGCGCATAGCCCAAACGTTAGGCGAGAAAAAAGCAGCCATCCTGCGCAATCACGGAAATCTGACGGTGGGCCGCACGGTTGACGAAGCCGTCTGGTGGTTCATAACCATGGAGCGAAGCTGCCAGGCCCAATTGCTAGCCGAAGCCGCCGGCAAACCAATCCCTATCGATCGCGATAACGCCCTGTTGACGCGCAACCAGGTAGGCAGCCACGAAGCCGGCTGGTTCCAATTCCAACCGCTCTGGCAAATGATCACCAAGCAACAGCCCGACTTGTTCGACTAAGTAGCGCCGGCGGGGACGCCGGCGCTAGTTTCCTAATCAAAAATCACGGTCTTATTCCCATATAGCAAAATCCGGCTCTCGATGTGCCACCGTACTCCTCGCGACAAAACCACCTTCTCCAAATCCCGCCCCTTCTGAATCAAATCCTCGAGCGTATCCCGATGTGAAATTCGCACCACATCCTGTTCAATAATCGGCCCATCATCCAAAACTTCGGTGACATAATGACTCGTCGCCCCAATCAATTTCACCCCGCGCTGATACGCCTGCAGATGGGGCTTCCCTCCCACAAACGCCGGCAAAAACGAATGATGAATATTAATGATGCGATGCGGATAATTGCGGATGAAATCCGTCGAGAGCACCTGCATATAGCGCGCCAGGACAATCAGATCGATTTGCAGCGGCGCCAGCAATTCCAACTCGCGCGTCTCCGCCTCGACTTTATTCTCCTTCGTCACTGGCACAACCTGCAGCGGCACGCGATAAAAATCCGCCAAAGACTGCACATCCGGATGATTGCTGATAATCAGCGGAATCTCGCAAGCCAACTCCCCGCTGCGATGCCGGTAAAGCAGATCCGCCAAACAGTGATCGTACTTCGAAACAAACAGCGCCACGTTCGGCCGCCGGCCAGACGAAGCCAGCCGCCATTCCATCCGGAATTTCTCCGCAATCGGCGAAAAATGCCGCGCGAAATCGCTCATCGGGATCGCGAAATCCGCCAAATCCCATTCCACGCGCATCAGGAAAAGCCCGAGATCTTCATCCTGGTGCTCGTCCGCGTGCAAAATATTCCCGTTATTGCGAAAAATAAATTCCGCAATCGCCGCGTTCAACCCTTTTTGATCCGGGCAACTGATCAATAAAATCGCGCTGTTCTTACTTCGCGCCAATCTTCCTCCCTCAACGCAGCGTCACTGCAGATCCCGCGCCACCTGCTCCTTCCACTCTTTCTTCCGCACGATTTTTCCATTCTCGCGCGCCACGCGCTGGTACTGATATTTGAGGTACTTCGCATCGCTCGAAAGATCCAGCACCGACTGGAAGAGAATCACGCGCCCTTGCAGCGAAATCTTCGTAAACGCCACGCCATGCACCGAACTCAACTCCGGATGTTCATCGGAAGCCGCATAAAATAATTCCTCGCTATATTCCTCGACGCCCCACGGAAATCTCGCGCTGGCCGTCCCGTGCCAATGCACGCGCGCGGTGCGATGCGCCTCATCCCTCGTCACCTCAAACGTGCCCGGCCAGGCCCCGCCCGTATGCTTGTACTCCGGCAAAGACGGATCGGGATGCGAAGATGGAAAATGCGGCACCGAAGCCGCCGACACCGGCACAGTCGGCAACTCCAGCCGCGAAGCATCCTCGCCGCCAAACTCCAGCGTCGTCGTCATCGGATACGGCGTCGGCCAAAGCATCGGCCACAGCGCATTCGAAACCGCCAAGCGAATCCGATGCCCGGCAGGAAACACCCACGAAGTAACGTGCAAATCGAATCCGATCCGGTACGTCATCCTCGGATCGAGTTCCTGCGGATTATCGGCCGAAAGCCGCTGCGCCCCATTGAATCCCGCGCCGGTAATCAGCGTGGTCGTTCCGTCCGGCGCCACATCCGAAAGCCGCGCCACCCAATCCGCCAGCGGCGCGTTCGCCGAAACATTCATTTCCACGTGCGGAAATCCGAGAATCGCCGTCTCGTTCTCCACCGGCGCCGAGTCGTAAACCAAGCTGAACGCATCCGCCGGCCTCTGATCGTTCGTCAACTCGCCCCACCAGAATCCGGCTTCGATCCCCGCCGTCGGAATGTAGCGCAATTTGTCGGTCCCAATTTTCGGCGCGGCATCATTTAATTCATGGTTCGCGCCGAGATACAGCGTCATCTCCTTCGTTCCCGCCGGCGGCCAGGAATTTTCATTCCGCCACTCGCCCGGAATTTCATTTAGCTCGAGCCCCGGCGGATACCAGTGCCGCTGATAGACCGCCAATTTCGGCTCGTTCTCGATTCCATTCTGCGTGCCCTTCAACCAGCGGTCCCACCAACGCACGGCCATCTCGCGCCATTCAAATTCCGGCCCAGGCACCGCACCATTCGGATACGTGTGATTCCACGGCCCCAGCACCGCCTTCACCGGTGTCTTCATCTTCATCAGGAATCGCGGAATCGTGTCGCGGTAGCCGTCGTAATATCCGCCGATCAGGAACACCGGAATCTGAATCGAGTCAAACACCGGCTGCGCCAACGGCTCCCGCCAGAAATCCCCATCGCGCTGATGGCGCAAATAAGTAATGAACAACGGCGGCGAATCAAATCGCGGCCCCAAATGTTTTTCATCCATCGGAAAATCCGGCGTCGCCGCCATCATCAATTCCTGATCCATCCCCAATTCAAATTCATCCGCGTGCAAAATCCCGTCAATGTAGTGAATGTCGTCGTGAAATAGCTGCTCGGTGGCATGAGCCGCAATGATCGTCTTCAGAGCCGGAGGCCGCCGCGAAGCCAACTGCAGAGCATTGAATCCGCCCCAGGAAATACCCATCATCCCGACATTCCCGCTCGACCACGGCTGCGCAGCCAGCCACGCAATCACCTCGAGCCCATCCTTCTGCTCCTGCTCGGAATATTCCCGCTCCGGCGGCGTCCCCTCGCTCGTCCCGGTGCCGCGAATGTCCACCTTCGCGCACACGTACCCGTGCGGCACAAAATACGAATACATCTCGTAGTCCCACTGCTCTTCCCAATCATCTTTCCGGTAAGGAAGGTATTCGAGAATCACCGGATACTTGTCGGCAGCCTTGGCATCCGCCGACGAATAAAGCGAAACCGCCAACCGCACGCCATCCGACATAGGAATCCACGCCTTCTCAATCCGTACGCCTTCCTTAGTAACGACCGGCTTCGGCGTCGTCTCCGCAGAAGGCGTCTGCGCAGCAGCGGGTGCCGGTGTCTGTGAAGGAGCTTGCGGCGAAGTCTGCGTAGGCGCCGGCTCTTGTCCGTCTGCCGGAGGCTTTGGCGCCTGCTGATATTGCGGCTGCGCCTGGTCTCGCTCCGGCGCGTGCATTTGCACCAACCGCTCTCCGCGCGCGCCGCCAAGAGCTATCAACGCCATCGCCGCCACCGCCAAGCTCCCACTCAAGAAAATTCTGCCCGCCGAAAATCTCTTCATGAATTCCCCTATGCAGCTATGAATGGTCCTCTGAAATTGCCGCGCGCTTCGGCCCGCAGCCTACCACAGTTCATTCACCTCAATCCCCCGCCCCGTTCCCTCCTGTCCCACCTGTACCAAAATCCCATTGCGCCCCCGCCCCGGCCAAAGCTATCATTGTGCTTTCCGGAGGCACCCATGGATTGGACGACCCCAAGCTTCGAAGAAGTCACCCTCAACTGCGAAATCAGTTCCTACGCCAACGCCGAACTCTAGTCTCACCCCATGCAGGTAAAAATCCTCGGCTCAGCCGCCGGGGGAGGCTTTCCGCAATGGAATTGTGCCTGCTCGAATTGCGCCCGTCTGCGCGCCGGGAATTTTCACGGCAGCGCGCGCACACAAGCCCAGCTAGCCCTCCGCGAAGCAAGCAAACCCTGGTGCCTGATCAACGCCTCGCCCGATCTGCGCGCGCAGATTCTCGCGGATGCAGAATTTGCGCCGCGCGCGGCACCGCGTGACTCTCCGATTGCCGCGGTGATGCTCACCGGAGCGGATGTAGATCAGGTGGCCGGGCTTTTGCACTTGCGCGAATTCCATTCCTTCCGGATTTACGGCACAGCTTTCGTCGAAGCGTTGCTGCACGAAGAAAATTCCATTTTCGGTGCGCTGCACCAGACGCATCCGCAGGCGGAATGGAAATTGATTTCGGCCGGCAAAACCGCCGACGTGCAGGCCCCGGATGGAAGCGCGCTAGGCCTGAAAATTACGGCGCTGAGGATCGCGGCCAACGGCCCCTCGTACGCGCGACAGAAATTTTCTGCTGAGGGGGACGAGACGACCGAGGCGGTGCTGGGGATTTACGTCGAGGCGCCGAATGGCGCGAAAATTTTTTGCGCGCCGGCGCTGCCACGGATCGAGGATTCCTGGGTGGCAGACTGGAATTCGTGCAACGCAATTTTGATTGATGGTACGTTCTGGTCCGACGACGAACTAGTCCGCACCCGCGGCGGCGGCAAGTTCGCTCGCGGCATGGGCCATCTACCGATCTCCGGCCCCGGCGGCACGCTCGAGCGTCTGGCTAAAATCACGCGCCCGCGCAAAATCTACTATCACATCAACAACACCAACCCCATCCTCGACGAAGACAGCCCCGAACATCGCGCCGTAAGTGAAGCCGGCTGGGAAATCGCGTACGATGGAATGGTCGTGGATTTGTAAACGCGCCTATGAACGCACCCTCGTCATCCTCCGCCGGCAGCAGCGATCTAGCCGCGCGCCTCCGCCAAATCGGCGAAGAGCGCTACCACCATCGCCATCCGTTCCACTTGCGTATGCACGAAGGCCAGCTCACTCGCGGCCAGCTCCAAGCCTGGGCCCTCAATCGCTACTACTATCAGAGCCGCATCCCCATCAAAGACGCCGCCATCCTGGCCCGCTGCGAAGACGCGGATCTCCGCCGCGCCTGGCGCAAACGAATAATCGATCACGATGGCGACGGCACAAAACCCGGCGGCATAGAAAAATGGCTGCGCCTGGTCGAAGCCACAGGCCTGAAGCGCGAGCAAGCCCTAAGCGGCGAAGACGTCCTGCCTGCGACGCGCTATGCGGTAGACGCCTACGTCCACTTAGTCAGCGAAAAATCGCTACTCGAAGCCATCGCCTCCTCGCTCACAGAAATGTTCTCCGGCTCGCTGATCACTCTGCGCATGGATCGCCTTCGCCAACACTACCCGTGGCTCACCAGCGGCCTGGCCTATTTCGAAGGCCGCCTAACGCAAGCCCCCGAAGACGCCAACTTCGCGCTCGCATGGGTAACGCAACACGCCCGCACTCCAGCCGAACAAGACTTAGCCTGCAACGCCCTGCGCGCCAAATGCGACATCCTCTGGGCCCAACTAGACGCGCTCTATTTCGCCTACGTCGAGCCGGGATGGCCGCCCCCGGGCGCGTTCCAAATCTCGGACGCAGATCGCGCGAAAAAATAACCATGCCGCGCCCGACGCCAGAATCCAAACCGCGCCTGGCCCCCGGCTGCCGCCTAAGCGACGCCGCCAATCAAGAAGCCACGCTACTAATGCCCGAAGGCGCCCTAAAACTCCGCGGCCCAGGCCTGCAAATCCTCCGCAGTTGCGATGGCCAACACACCCTAGCCGAAATAGTCAGCCGCTCTCCAATCGCAATTCCGCCAAGCCGATCCAAAAAAAGTAGAAAGCGACACTACGGAATTCCTAGAGCAACTAAACGCCCGCCGCGCGGTAGATTTCGAATGAAAAAAGTAGCGCCGGCGTTCCTGTTTACCCCGAGCCGCGAGGGGCCGGCATCCGACGAAGCCAATCGCAAACCACGACCTCAACCCGACCGAGGACCACAAAACGCAGAATCCATTCCCGGCCCTCTAGCCCTAATCGCCGAACTAACCCACCGCTGCCCGCTGCACTGCGTCTATTGCTCAAATCCCCTGCAAATGAAATCCCGCGCCGAAGAACTCTCGACCGAAACCTGGATCGACGTCTTCCAACAAGCCGCCAATCTAGGCGCATTACAACTCGACCTAACCGGCGGCGAGCCTCTAGCCCGCGCCGATCTAACCGAACTAATCGCCGCCGCCCGCGCCGCCAAGCTCTACACCAATCTAATCACCTCAGGCATAGGCCTGACGCCCGATCGCCTCGACGCCCTAGTCCGCGCAGGCCTCGATCACATCCAATTAAGTTTTCAGGATTCCCAACCCGCGCAAGGAGATGAAATCGCCGGCACCAAAGCCCACGAAAAAAAGCTAGCCATAGCCGCGGCAATCGCCAAGCATCGCATAGGCTTCACGCTCAATTTCGTAGTCCATCGCGGCAATCTGGCGCGTCTCGAAGAAATGATCGCCCTAGCCGAAAAGCTAGGCGCCCAAAAAGTAGAAATCGCCCACGTCCAATACTACGGCTGGGCCATACAAAATCGCGCCGCTCTATTACCCACGCGCGCGCAACTCGATCGCTCGCTAGAAATCATCCAAGCCGCCGAAGCCCGCCTACGCGGCCGCCTGCGCGTAGAATACGTAGTCCCCGATTACTACGCGCGTTATCCCAAAGCCTGCATGGGCGGCTGGGGCCGCAAGCTAATGCTAATCGACCCGTCAGGCGAAGCCCTACCGTGCCACGCCGCGAGAGTAATCCCGAATCTCCATTTCGAAAACGTAACGAAGCGCCCGCTAGAATGGATCTGGCAAGAATCCGAAAGCTTCCAAAAATTCCGCGGCGAAGCCTGGATGCAAGACCCCTGCCGCACCTGCGACCGCCGCACAATCGACTTCGGCGGCTGCCGCTGCCAAGCCCTACTTCTAGCTGGCGACGCCGCCGCAACAGATCCAGTCTGCTCGCTCTCCCCCAAGCACGAACTAGTCACAGCAATAACAGATCGCGCCAATTCTCCAGCAACGAACGCTCTGGCGTTCAGTTCCGAATCCACTCTAGTCGCGCCCTCCTGGATTTATCGTCCTAACCCCTCCTAATCTTCCTGCTGCGGCTTCTCCCCGGGCGCGGTACAAGGTATCCTTTCGAGGAGCCTTATGCGAATCAGCCGCCGATTAAGCTTCACGTTCGCACTTTTCGCGATTTCACTGTCCGTTCAAACCTCCGTTGGCGCACAGGAAAAAGCCACGCCTCCTCGAACCCAGGACGTGACGCCTTCCAATTACTCAAATACGAAAGAAGGACTGCGCCGACTGCTGCAAGACGTGTGGGAGGCCGCAAAGAGCGGCGACGAGCAAAAGGTAAAGGCGTTCTTAAAGAACATGGAAATTCCGAATTGCGAAGCCTGGCTTCACCAGATGTACGACTCTGACAAAGCGGACAGTTGGATGGGGCTTTGTGATGAAAAGGCTCTCAGCTCAAACGAGAAGTCAATGCAGGGACTTTTCTTGGGTCTTGCAAAGGAGAAAGGAGAGATTTCCACGCGTAAAGTGAACGATAATCCGGAACCCGGCAAGGGCATGGAGTGGGGCTGGCTTCAAGCGATCCGGCGGCCTCTTGACATATATTTCGCGAGCTGGAGCCCAGCCAATGGTTCCAAAGATGCAAAAGCCGAACCAATCGGGTATTTCATGTTCATCGATGGAGGATTTCGCTGGGATAGCAACATCACGTTTTTTAAAGTCAAAATTAGCAGCACCAAGCCCGTACACCCATTTCCTGATCTCTCAAAAATTCAGTTTGAAGCTCGCCCACCGTCCTCACGATTGACTTAATCGGACACCGACTCGCCACTCCGCACCTATACGAGGTGCGACTCACCCGCCATCCTGGACTTACCGCCCCAATCCGTCGTAACAGTTCGCCAGCCCGCTCCCTCCGCACGTCGTACCGCTTCCGTATCCGATTACCGCGCGAACGGGCTGAGTCCAGCAACTCTGGCCTTCCGCGCCGCATCCCTCATGGTTACACTTTCTTGAATCGTTAACGGCGACTTCGACTACGAATCCGCCGGAGGGCACAAATGCCAAAGAGAAATGGGCCCACTTCCGGATCTTTTCCATTCCTGTTTTCGCTCGGATTCTTGCTCTTCGCAATGAATCTGATCGCACAAGATAAATCAGCGACTCAGCCAACTGCCAAGTCCAGCGATGAATCGGTGCCTGTGATCGTCGACGCAGCAAAGATCGAAGGAGGATCGGAACTCAGCGCCGATGAAAAAGAGTCGATTGCCAATGGCTTGCAAGGTGAAACCGCCCATTCGGACTGGTTAGACCGACTGAGCGCGAAGGCCACAAAGCAACTTCAGAACGATGGATTTCTTGACGGTATCGCCGTCGCCCGAGTGGACTCCACTCGCCTCCTTGACGCGAAACAACACGTCACGATCGTAGTTGCCCTCACCGCCGGCACACGCTACCTCATCCAAAAAATATGGTGGTCGGGATCTTCTCTATTTTCGACGGCACAGCTCGACAATTTGAGCTTGCTTCGCGTTGGGGATGTGTTCAGGCGCTCCGTACTCAGCGCATCGGTGTCGCTGCTAATGAGAGCGTACGCGGACCGCGGCTATCTGCAGGCGACATTAGAGCCGCACTGGCAGACGTTTCCAAAATTTGGAAAAGTAGCGATCTACTTCGACGTGGTAGAAAGCCCCAAGTCTGAGGAGAGCAAACAGGCGCAGTGCAAGCAGTATTCCGTTGCAGACATCCGGAACGCCGCCTACGTCCCGAGTCCCGCCTACGACCCCGCGATCGATGGAGAGATGCAGATTGCGCGCGCTCAACTCGAAGCTCAGCGCACCAAGAGGAAGCTACTATTAATCGTTGGCGGCAAGTGGTGCGGCTGGTGTCGAGTCCTCGACCAGACATTCCAAAGGAATCCTGCCACAAGCGAACTGCGCGACAAGATTTTCATCGTCGCGCACATTAATGTCACCGAAGAGAACGACAACGAGTGCGCTCTAAAGGCCTATCCCAAAGCAGGCGGTTTTCCGTTCATCTATGTGCTGGATGCGACCGGAAAGCTAATCGCCACCGAAGACACAAGAGACTGGGAATCAGGTGATGGATACGATCCGCAACGAATCGAGTCGTTCCTAAAGAAGTGGTGAATCCCTCGAAGCGCCAAGACGATAGCCTCTAATCCTTGGCAAGCCGGAAAATCGAAAGCTGAGCCGCCACTCCGCACTTATACGAGGTGCGCCCTCCGAGCGACTTTGCTAATCTCTACCATCCCGTGGAAAAGAACGAGAAGTTCGCCAACCGGCCACCCGATCCAGCCACGGACGCTCCGCAACTCCCAACCAGCGCGCCAACAACTCCCCCCGAAATCGCCTCCGTCGCCGCAGGCCCCAACATCGGCTTCAAAGTCTTCCAAAACACCCTCGCGCAATTAGGCGGCAAAGGCGGCAGCATCCTGCTCTCCGCCGCCACCAGCATTCTGCTCGCGCGCTATCTGGGCCGCGAGCGCCTCGGCGAATACGGCGCCATCTACGCCTATCTCTCCATCTATTCCTGGCTGGTCACCTTCTCGCTAGACCAAATCCTCGCCCGCGACGTCTCGCAACGCCGCTCCGAAGCCTCCGCCCTTCTCCACACCGGCAGCGTCGTCGCCTGCGGCTTCGCCTTCGCCGCCGGCATCATCGCGCCGCTCGCCGCTCCGCTCTTCGGCTATTCCGGTCCGCTTCGATGGCTCATCGCCATCGCCGCCGTCGATCTGCTGATCATGCCGCCCTTCAAAATGCCCGGCATCATCTTCCAGGTGGACATGCGCCAGTGGTACGCCGTGGGCATCGGCTTCGTGCGCCAAGTCCTCTGGCTCATCGCCGTCGCGCTACTCGCCTTCGGCAACGCCGCCTTCTACAAAGTGATCATCGCCCGCACACTCTGCGGCGTAATCGAAGCCGCCGTCACCATCTACTTCATCTACCGCCCCGGCTTCCTCGACGGCCCGCGCACATTCCTCAAAGCCGAAGCCGCGCGCATGATGCGCGACGCCTTTCCCCTCGTTCTCTCGAACCTCGCCGTCAACATCTACCATCGCATCGACCAGGTCATGCTCCACAAAATGTCCGGCGACAAAGTCCTCGGTCCCTACGTCATCGCCGTACAACTTACCGAATTATTCAGCGCGCTTCCCGTAGCTCTGATGTCCTCGCTGTTTCCGGTTCTCGCTCTCTCGGCCCACGACGACGTGAAATTCCGCCGCTATCTCTCCGAAAGTTACCGTTTCCTCCTCGTCGTAGCCTTCGCCGCCTGCGCCCTCGTCACTCCCGTCGCGCATCCCTTCATCGAACTCGTCTACGGCCAGCAATTCAGCGCTACAGCCGATTTACTCATCGTTCTGATCTGGTCCGAAGTTCCCATTTTCTTCGGTGTGGCCCTTGGGAACGCCCTGGTCGCGAAAGGCTTGCAGAAATATTTTCCGGCCTCGACCTTCGCCGGCGCACTGGCCAACGTTGCGATTAATCTAGCCGTGATCCCGCGTTACGGCGCGCTGGGCGCGTCCTGGGCGACGGTCGTCAGCTATTCCCTTGCGGGCATTTTCTTCTTTCTCGTGTTTTCCGAATTGCGGTCTTACGTAGTGATGGGCCTGCGCATTTCGGTGATCCCGTTTCTGCTGGCGCTGGGAATTACGTTCGGGCTCAGGGCTCTGCCGTGGGCATTCTGGTGGAAGCTGCTGATCGCCGCGATCGTCTATCCGCTGGGCGCGTGGGCCTTCGGCATAATTCGCCAGCAAGATCTCCAATACGCCCGCCAAATCGTAGACGCAAATTTCAATTTCCTACGCACGTTCCGCCGCCGATAGTGAATTAATGCCCGCTGATTTGGATCATCATTTCCAGCCGGTGTCATCACCGGCGGCCCGGCTCACTCTCGCTCCGCAATCTCAGACCGCGCCGGAATTTTCCGTCATGGATGCACTTTCATCGCGCTGCCGCAATTGGAGCACGCCGGGTCGCGCCGGCGCCGCACCGGGAATTGCGTTACGGTGTGCTATTCTCGCGCTGCCTGTCACGGGGCAAAGTGCGCACATGCGCATTGCCGCGCTTTCGGGCAAGCCCTATGCACAAGCCGGACCCGACTGCCGATTGGCCCTCTAATTTTCCAAAGTTACTCCACTTTCTAAACTCTGATCGGCTGGCCACGAGAGGTCTCGTCCTACTGGTCGCCTATGCCCTGCTCAGAGGCCTTGTCGGCGCTGCCACCCGGCCCTTCTGGTTCGACGAAGTTTGCACCTGGATCGTCGCGCGGCAACCCTCACTGCCGGGAATCTGGAACGCTCTCGCGCATGCCGCCGACGGGCAGGCTCCTGGTTTTTATCTCATCGAACGACTCTCGGCCGCGCTCATTCGCAATGAAGAAGTGGCCCTCCGGCTTCCTCTAATTCTTGGGTTCTGCTGCGTCATCATTTGTGTTTTCGTTTTCACCCGCCGGCGCGCCGGTCCCGCTTACGCCCTCCTCTGCGCGGCCATTCCGCTCGCAACCCTGCTATTTAATTGGTACGCGGTCGAAGCGCGGCCATACAGCTTGGTCGTCGCGTGCATCGCTCTCGCGCTGGTTGCCTACCAGCGAGCGCCGACGGCCGCATGGACGATGGTCATGGGTCTTACGCTGGCAGCATCGCTCACCCTGAGTTACTACTCAGCATTCGCCATGATTCCACTTGGCCTTGCAGAACTCGCTGTGTGCCTCACTCGCCGCCAGATCCGCTGGCGAGTCTGGTTCGCTTTTGCGTTCGGTGTCGTGCCGCTGGCCGTTTTTTGGCCTCTACTTTCTAAGCTTAAGCAGGTCTATGGTGAACACTATTATGCCGGAGCAAACCTAAGCGGGCTGATACACGCATACGGTTCTTTTTTCATGACTCCTCCGCCCATCGCCGCGGCCATAGCGGCAGGGGCCTTGCTCGGAACGATGGCCCTCATCTTCTCTCTCGCGCGGCACTACTCAGGTCTGCCTACGAATGCAGACGACCTGTTACCGGAGTATGTCCTGGTTCTCGCACTCATATGTCTGCCCCCGATTGGCATCGTTGTCGCAAAGCTCACTCATACGGGCATTACGGACCGCTACGTGCTCTCAGGCATTCTCGGCATACCGCTCGCCTTCGGCTTTGTCTTTCCGCGTTTGGATCGCCGCGGCGTGATTCTTGCAGGCACCTGTCTGCTCGCGCTGCTGGTTGTACAGGAGGCCTCCTTCTGGAAGGCTATGCAGAGGATCGGCTTCCGGCGATTCGATTCACCAGCGCAATCCTGGGAGCGCTTCGTTACCTTGGCAGGCTATCCTGATTTGCCGGTAGTCGTGTCAGACGGTCTGGAATACCTTCCCTTGGCTCACTACGCGGCACTCCCCTGGTCAGATCGAATGGTGTGTCTGTTCGACCCGCAGAACCGCCTCGCTTTCGCAGGCAATGATACGCAGGACAAGCAACTCGAGGCCCTCAGATCTTTCGCACCTCTGCGCGTTTACGATTTCCCGGATTTCGCCTCGCAACACAAAGTTTTTCTCTTGTATTCGGCGGTCGATGACGTCGGCGATCCCCACCACATGTGGACCGAGCGGCTCATTCACGACGGTTACGTGCTTCGAGTCCTCGCTGTCGACCGTACTCGCATCATCTATTTCGTCACTGGCCCCCAGGATTCCCGTTGAAGGTACGAGCTAGACTTCCAGCGAATGACTCGAGAATCCGGCGACCGCAGGCATTCCTGCCCGAACTGCGGCAGCGAAGCAGTCCGGCGTTCGCTGCGCAGCGGCATCGTTGAGAATATTTTCTACCGCATGGCTGGCCTGCGCCCCTACCGCTGCCAAGCCTGCGGCAATCGTTGTTTCGATCGACGCGGCGCACCGGCCGCAAAGAGAACACTCGAGATTAATTCTTCTTCCGCACAAAATCAAAACTGACCGCAAACGCCTTGGCGTCCCCCGCATGCGCCAGCGCAAATTCGCGCAGCTCCGGCGTAGCCGCCACCAGCACCGCGTCGTCCACGTCCACTCTCTCGTGCTTGATCAGCGCCGGATTGGCCTTCAGCGCTTTATCCGTCCACTCATCATCGAGAAACCGCAGCGAGAGCGAATCGCCCGCCAGCTTCGCTGTGCCCACCATGTGCCCCGGAATGAAAAGCTCCAGGACTTGCGAATCCTTGTACTTCGTCTGCTGCTGCACCGCATCGATAAAGAGCTGCCCATTCACGCGAAACAGCCGCACTTCCCACGAGCTCTTCACGTCCGGCTGCGAGTCATCGTGCAGGGAAATCGTGTAGCCCTGCTTGATGTCTTGCGCGAACGTCCACTCCCCGCCCTCCTCCGTTTTGCCCTTGTCATCCACGGAGAGCCAATTGCCCGCAAATCCGGGCTCCAGCACAAGATCCTTGTCGCTGTACCACGGCAGCAGCGCCAATTGCGGCGTGCAAGAAGCCAGCGGAATCAAAAACAGAACCATCACCGCAAACAAAATCCTTCGAATTCTCATCGGCGACGCTCCCTAATTTCCTACACGCTACTCCACTCGCCGACGCCGTGCAACGCCCGGCCAGTAGCACAGCCACTCCTGGCTGTGTCCACCGTCAATTGCCGATCAAAACCCACAGGCAAGAGTGCCTGTGCTACCAAATCGCGTCTCGCATGAACAAAATTCCTGCTCACTTTCACTTCTCCCATCGGTCCAACTCATGAATCAAGGAGCCTCTACCTTGTCCAATCTCGCACGCTCTCTCTGCCTTTCCGCAGCTCTCGGATTTCTGGCACTCAGCCCGGCCATATTTGGCCAACAAGCGGCCGCGCAATCCGCCGCGGATGATTTCTTCGCCCGCTCCGATTGGACGAAAGCCGCGCAAGCTTATTCGCAACTGACCGCCGCCGATCCGCAAAACGCTCTGGCCTGGCAAAATCTCGGCGAATCCCTCCTCCAACTCCGCAAATTTCCGGAATCGATCCAGGCTTTTCATCGCGCCGCAGATCTGAATTTCCGCCCGCTCGTCAATCGCATCAATATCGCGCGCGCCTACGCCGAACAGGGCGATCGCGATTCCGCTATAAAGGCCCTGAAAGAAATCGCCGACTCCGGCCAAGGCGGCCGCGCCCGTCCATTCATCGCCGGCTCCACCGAATTCGCGCGCTACAAAGACGACGCCGAATTCAAGAAAATCCTCGAAGCCATCGCTCCGTGCCGCTCTCCCGAATACCGCCAATTCGATTTCTGGGTCGGCGATTGGGAAGTTCAGGATCCCGCCGGCAATGTGGTCGGCCACAATCTCGTCACCCTCGAACAGGATGGCTGCCTGATCGTCGAGCACTGGACGGCCAACGGCGGCGTGCAAACCGGCACCAGCTTCAACTATTACGACATCCGCGACCGCAAATGGCACCAACTCTATTTAGATAATTCCGGCAACGCCGGCGCGTTCCCGGCAATGTCCGGCGCGCTGCAGGATTCAAAAATGATCCTCCTGACGAACGAGCCCAACGCTCCCGTCTCCCGCTGGAGCTGGTACACGCTAGCTCCCAACAAAGTCCGCCAAATGGCCGAGCAATCCACGGACAACCAGAAAACCTGGCAAATCACCTGGGACTCCGTCTACGTGAGGAAGTAGCACAGCCACTCCTGGCTGTGGGCGGCGGCAATTGCCGATCAAAAGCCACAGGCAGGAGTGCCTGTGCTACCCGGGGTGTGTCCCGATTGTTTGCGGGGCCCGTGCTTTATTTTCAACGACTTAGGCCCGGCAACAATATTTGAGTGTCCCGATTGTTTGTATGCTGGCTCCTTTGTTCGCGGGGCAGTTGTTGGTGCGCAGGCCGGCCGCGTGCGGCGGCTGCGCGGGAGTTTCTGGTGAAGCGTTTTGTTGCTCCTGCGCTGCGGGCCGCGCAGTTATTGTCAGGGCAGGTTGAAGCATAGGCAATGGTACGGTTGGGCTGGAACTAAATGCGAAAGTTCGGATACATGCTCAGGAATCCGGTGAAGCGCGGGTTGGTGAGTTCGCCGCGGGAGTGGGCTTGGACCTCGTATTTATTTTATGAAGGGAGCGACGATGGATTGGTGAGGATCGATCCGGTGTGAAGGAGAAGAGAGAAAAACAAAACTGGGAAGAAGGAAAAGTCAAAGGCGAGGCCGAAAAGATGGCCGCCCCCCCACCCTTCCCAAAAACCAAAACCGGGAAGAGTGGGGCACCCAAAACCGCAACCCTTCGGACAAGGCTGCGCGACCGGCGCACTTCAGCGATGCTTGATGAAGTCGCCGGTTTGCAGGTCGGCCATGGCCTGGCGTATCTGCTCTTGGGTGTTCATCACGATCGGGCCGTACCACGCCACCGGTTCTTGAATCGGCTTGCCCGATACCAGCAGGAAGCGAATACCTGCATCGCCGGCCTGAACCGCGATTTCGTCGCCGCGATCGAACAGCACCAGCGAATGATTGCTGGCGTCGTACACCGGCGCGGCCGCCGGATCGGTTCCCGACTCGGTGAGAACCGCGCGCGGTTCGGAAGAATCGCGGAAAGTGCCGGAGCCGGCGAAGACGTAAGCAAAAGCGTTGCGCGTGGTCTCGATCTTGAGCCGCTTTCGCTGGCCCGGCGCGACCGAGATATCGAGATAACTCGGATCGGCGGCCACGCCTTCCACTGGTCCCCTCTTGCCCCAGAAATCGCCGCAAATGACGCGCACGCGAGTGCCATCATCGTCGGTGACCTCGGGGATCGCGCTGGCAGGAATATCCTGATAGCGCGGGTCAGTCATCTTCAGCGACGCGGGCAGGTTGGCCCAGAGCTGGAACCCGTGCATGCGGCCATTCGGATCGCCCTTGGGCATTTCCTGATGCAGGATTCCGCTGCCGGCGGTCATCCACTGCACGTCGCCGGCGGTCATTTTGCCTTTGTTGCCGAGGCTGTCGCCGTGCTCGACCGAACCGGCCAGCACGTAGGTGATCGTCTCGATGCCGCGATGCGGATGCCAGGGAAATCCCGCAAGATAATCTTGCGGATTCTCATTGCGGAAATCATCCAGCAGCAGGAACGGATCGAAATCCTTGGTCTTGCCGAAGCCGAAGGCGCGCTGCAGCTTCACGCCGGCGCCTTCGATGGTGGGCTGCGTTTGCAGAATCTTTCTTAATCGGACGTAGTGACATGAAATTCCCTTTCTGCCGCCGAAGAGGCACGCGGCGTTGATCCGTGGTGCCGGTTCGTCGGATAATTTAAGCCTTTACGAACTGGACGTCGAGCGTGATGGTGACCTCGTCGCCGACCAGAATGCCGCCGGTCTCGAGCGCCGCGTTCCAGGTCAAGCCGAAGTCTTTGCGGTTGATCTTCGTGGTCGCCGAAGCACCCAAGCGCGTATTTCCCCAAGGATCTTTGGCCGGCGGGGTCGGTCCTTCGACGTTGAATACTACGTTTTTAGTGACGCCGTGAATGGTGAGGTCGCCCGCGACGGCCAGTTCCCCGTCCCCGGTGCGGCTGATGCGCGTCGATTTGAATGACAGCGTCGGAAACTTCTCCACATCCAAGAAGTCGGCGCTCTTGAGATGCGCGTCGCGCTGCGCGTCACGCGTCGTGATGGATGTCGCGTCGATTGAAGTCTCCACGCGGGATTTCGTCACGTCTGTCTCGTCGTGAGTCAGGACTCCCTGGAGGCCTGTGAATTGCCCCTTCACGTTGGAAATCATCATGTGTTTCACTTTGAATTCGGCGACGGAATGAACCGGGTCGATGTTCCAGGTGGAGGTCGCGGTTTGCGGTGCGGCTACTGTGCTCATCGAAGTCTCCTTTCTATTTTTACTGCCTTTCATCCGGATTTGATGCGTTGCACCGATATTCGTTGCAACAAATATTAAGCCCAAAAAAATCAATCACCTGCGCGGCGGGCTGCACGCAGCAGATCTGTCAAGGCCCGCAGGCGATTCCGCCCCAGGTGGCCGAGTTGCCGGCGATGGGCGGCCCGCACCGGCTCGTCGAGCCGCGAGAGCAGCTTCAAGCCATCGGGCGTGATTCGGGTCATCACCGTCCGCCGGTCCTTGGTTTCCCGGGATCGCGAGATGAGGCCGCGCTTTTCCAGACGGTCGAGCAGCCGGGTGACATCCGGATCGCGCGTGATCATGCGGCCGGCGATTTCCCCGCAAGCCAGCCCTGCGGGCGCGCCGCGCAGGATGCGCAGCACGTTGTACTGCGTCGACGAGAGGTCTGCGGACTTGAGCACCGGGATCAGGCGGCGGGACAGAATGTCGGTAGTACGCAGCAGATCGAGAAACGCCATTTCCTCGGGGCAGGCCGCGCCCGCTCATTCTTCGAAAGTCTCGCTTTCTTCATCACGTGACCATAATACTCGTTATAACGACTATTGTCAAGACATCTGTTCCGGCACTCCGGCTTCCACGAAGCAGGCAGCGCGGGATCGGAGTCACCGGGGGTTTGGGGTGCGCCAGCCGCCTGGGCACGTCCCGCGGCTAAAGCCGGTCTTACGAGCGAGCATTCTTTCGCTGGACTGAAGTCCAGCTCCCCCTGCTGAAGCAGGGGGCTCCCACCCAACCGCTCCGCTCGCAAGGGCACGCGTTTGACCCGCCGAATCGCAGCACTTCAGCAGCAGCACCGCATTCTCAAAACTTGGTGCCGCAGCACTTTCGTGAGAGCATCGCTTTTGACATGGCGAGCCGCAGCACTTTAGTGGGATGCCGCTGTTGAGGCCGGGATCTTCGGCCGTTTTGTGGGAGCCCATGCTCTTGAGTCCACGAGCGACGGCTCTTTGGTCCCCGCATTTTGGTGGGAGCCCCCGCATTCATGCGGGGGAAGGAGCGCTTTAGCGCTCCGGGAAACGCTTCGCCTCTAAACATGCGCTTCAGCGCTGGGGTTCCTCTACTCGGCCGGCTCGTTCGTTCCGCTGCCGGGGCCTGCGAAGCCGCCCCAGCGCGAGCGCATACTCTCGCGGTACTTCTCGCGCTCTTCGGGCGTCATTCGCTCCCAGCGTTCGCCCATGCGCCGGCGAAAATTGGAGCGATGCGAGCCGTGCATGCCCAGGCCTCCGAACAGAATGCGGCAGAGCGCGAGCAGGCCGAAAGCCTGCCAGAAGGTAATTTGCCGCCATCCGAACAACGTGGGTAGCAGCCAATTCCACAGACGCATCACCAGTTCGCCGCCAATGAAGATGAAGAGCGCGAGCGCCAGCGGGCCCAGGAAAGTAAACCATAGCCATTTCTTTCTCATGGTGTGTTCCTCATTTCTTCAGAAACTCGTCGTGAATGCTCTGCAAACGTTCGCGCAGATGAAGCACCGCGTAGCGCTTGCGCGAGAGCAGCGTGTTGACGCCCACGCCGCTTTCCGCCGACAGCTCCTTGAAGCTGCGCCCCTCGAGTTCATGCGCGACGAATACTTCGCGCTGTTCGTCCGGCAATTCACCGAGCGCAATTTCCAACTCCTCAAGCAGCACGTTGCGCACGTAGAGCGCTTCCGGCCCGGCATCGGGCGATGGCAAGAGATCCTCGATGCGCAGCAGCTCGCCTTCTTCGCCCTCGACCGCCGCGTCGCTGAACCGCTCCGGCTTCTTCTTGCGGAAAAGGTCGGTGATGCGATTGCGCGCGACGCGAAACAGCCAGCCGGTGACGTGCTCGATCGGCATCAGCAGGCGATTGGCTTCCACCAGTTCGTAGAAGACCTCCTGCACGATGTCCTCGACATCCGAGGGATCGGGCACACGCCGGCGGATGAAGTTGCGCAGCCGGGATCCTTGTTCCGCGATGACTTCCGAGATTTGACGGTCTTGCTCGGTCATCGTGGTGATACTCGACAGCTCATCCATCCATTCCTGTAGACGAACGGTGGCCCCAAATATTGTAGAGATTCGAAGCGGCGAAACGGGGTAAGCGAGGGATAGCCCGCCCACGGGAATAGGATACGCCACCCGCCAAACGTCGCAGAAAGACCGTCCACCCGCCGCCTTTCGTCGCGGACGAGAATTCTCCTGAAGTGCCACTCCCGCGCACCATCACTGTTACTTTTAGAAAACCCTCCCTAAACCTAATCTTCCCTTTATCCCCGCCGATGGTACTTTGGACCAGGCTGTCCTGTCCTTTTGGACAGTCCAAAAATAGGATTCCTTCGCGCGGCCAGCCGGCGCAGTTCCCCCTTTCCCCGACTTCCGATCGACGGCAAAAAAACTAACTAGGAGGAATTGAATGAGGAATTCGCTCGTGCGTTTGTGCCTGTTGACCGTGTTTTTCGTCGCCCTACCCGCAGTTCTCATGGCGGCAAAAGAATTATCACCCGCGAGACGCGTAGCGCACCTACCGCTATACGACGCCGCAAAAGAAGTCACTCTCGAAGGCACCGTCGAGAGTCTCGTCACCAAGCCGGCTCCAGGAAAAATGTTGGGCGGGCACTTGATGGTCTCCACCGCGAAGGGCTCCGTAGACGGCCAGATCGGAGCGTTCGTTCTTCGCGGTTCACATGCGTTCACCGCGACGCCGGGTGAAAAAGTAAAGATCACCGGCGTGATGGCCACCATTCATGGCCAGCAGGCTTTTCTGGTGCGCACCATTGAAACGCCTGATCGCACCGTAGTGGTCCGGGACGCGCACGGCTTCTTCGTCTTTCCCGGCGCCCACAGGCCTGTAGCGCGCACTGCATCCCCCACTTCATCCCAAGGAGGCGCGCGATGAATCGCCAACCACTCTGGATCGTTCTCACGCTAATTCTTGCCGCCTCAATATCCGCTTGCAGCAGCACCAGCCATAAAGTCACGCCACCGGCGATCACCATCGCCATCACTACGGCTCCGCCGGCCACGCTCACGGTCAACGGCACAACATCCATCACCGCCACCGTGACGAACGATACCGCCAACGCGGGCGTTGATTGGAGCTGCACCCCAGCTGACGCCTGCGGCTCATTTAGTCCAGCGCACACCGCCAGCGCAGCCGCCACTGTCTTCACCGCGTCGGCAACCGCTGGCGCTATCGTGATCACCGCTGCTTCCACCACCACTTCCACGATCACTGCCACCGCCGACGTCACCGTCAACCAGGCCACTGTCCTGCAGAGTCTCGTAGGACCGTACACGTTCGCGATGAACGGCTGGACTGATGATGGTCCTTATAGTGTCGTTGGCAACGTGGTGCTCGACGGCAGCGGAAACATCACCGGAGGAGAACAGGATGCCTTCAATCTCAATACTTCCACTCTCTTCACCGCCGATGCCATCCAGGCCGCTACCGGCGCAGTAGTAATCGGCAGCGACGGACGCGGCACCATCACTCTGACTCCCACATTGGCTCCCGTAGAGACTCTCAGCATCGCGGTGGTCAACCCGAACCACGCCTTGATCACTGAATTTGACGACGTGGCAACCACCACCGGTTCGATGGATCTCCAAACCGCACCCGCTTCTATTCCCACAGGGCGCAATGCCTTCGCCCTGTTCGATGCTGCCAACTACTTCTCGTACGGCGGGGTGTATTCTTCCGACGATTCTTCCACGATCACAACAGGAGAAATCGACGCCAATTTCGAGTTTGAGATGGACTTCGATGATGGCGTGACGGGGTCTTACACAGCTCCTGACGCCGCGGGCCGTGGAACCATTACCCTAAGCATGCCGAACTTCGAAGAAGATCGAGTGCGGAACAATTCCGAGCGCCCGGCCGCGAAGGGGGGGCGACCGCGCAGACCATGCAATTCGCCTACTATGTCGTAGGTCCCGAAGTGTTTCGACTGGTCGAGATTGACGCTAATTTCTTCGCCAGCGGATCCATCTACGGGCAAGGCTCTTCTACATATTCGAGTGCTTCGCTCGGCAGCAGCTTTGTTTTCGGCGTGTCCGGAGAGGAAGACTACGGCATCGGCGGTTACGCCATGGCCGGTCAGTTCACGGGCGACGGCGAGGGCGGCTTCACGACCGGCGTTGCCGACGTCAACGAAGGCGCCGGCGATCCCGTTTTGGCGGGTGACCTCACCAGCGCCGAGTACTTCGTCGATTCGGACGGCTACGCCGGCTTCGAGATTTTCAGCGAGAACACCGCTGGTCTAACCACATTCGGCGTCTATCTCGTCGATCCGAATCTCAACATCGCCGATCCGAATAGTTCCACTGGGGGTGGCGGCGCTCTAATGATCGAGCTCGACGACGATAATAACGGTACCGGAATCATCGTCCCGCAAACTTCCGGCGCAACTTTTACCGGCAATTACGCCATCACTCAGGACGGCGCCTACGAGACCGGAGATTCTTTCAGTTTCTTCGATCTCGTCGGACAGGTGAACTCCGATGGGACTTCCACCTTCACGGGTCTGGCCGACTATAACGACATACTCAACACCGGCCTCAATCCGGGTATCACCGTCGCCGCGACTTACCTCGCAGACGAGGCCAATCCAGGACGCATCACCGCCCTGGTCACTCTCGCTGACGCGGAGGTCCCGCTCAACATCACCATCTACCAAGCGAGCAACTCTCTGTTGCTGCACGTGGACGTAGATTCCCCCGACGATGGCCTCGCCACCGTCGGTCTCGGGGTCCTCGAACAACAGCAGCAGTCCCAATAACTAGATCTAGATCAACGACGCATCCGGCACGGCCGAGCAATCAACCGTGCCGGATGCGCCCCAAGTAGCACAGCCACTCCTGGCTGTGTCTGCCAGCAAAACCTACCGACTCCAACTGAACACGAATCGCAAACAAAACCACAGACACAGGCAGGAGTGCCTGTGCTACCGTTGCTGCGCTCTCAGCGCGGTGCGATAATGGCGCTTCACAACAATCGACGCGCCGTGCGAGTGCTTACCTCACACTAATTTCGCTTGGCGCGCGGGGGGATGCCATGGCAATCCGAGACGCCTGGGTCGAGAAGCGCAAGGCCGGCATGAATGGGCACGGGCACAATTATTCGCAGATGCATTTCGCGCGGCGCGGCGTGGTCACCGAAGAGATGGAGTTTGTCGCGAAGCGCGAGAAGATCGATCCCGAACTCGTGCGCAGCGAAATCGCGCGCGGCCGGGCCATCATTCCCGCGAATATCCATCACTTGAATCTCGAGCCCATGGGCATCGGCGTAGCGTTTCGCTGCAAGATCAACGCCAACATCGGCAATTCCGCCACCACTTCGAAAATCGAAGACGAACTCGAGAAGCTGCACCGCGCCGTCCACTACGGCTCCGACACGGTCATGGATCTTTCAACGGGCGGCGACATCCCCACCATCCGCCGCGCCATCATCAACGCGTCGCCCGTGCCCATCGGCACCGTGCCGATTTACGAAGCCATCTCGCGCGTGCGGCGGCCGGAAGATCTCACCATCGAACTGATGCTCGAAGTGATCGAAGAGCAGGCCGAGCAGGGCGTGGATTACATGACCATCCACGCCGGCGTTCTGCGCGCGGCGCTGCCGCTGGTGCGCAATCGCATCACCGGAATCGTCAGCCGCGGCGGCGCGCTGCTGGCGCAATGGATGGCCTTCCACAAGAAAGAAAATTTCCTCTACGAAAATTTCGAGGCGATCTGCAAAATTTTCCAAAAGCACGACGTCAGCTTCTCGCTCGGCGACGGCCTCCGCCCCGGCTGCCTCGCCGACGCCAGCGACGAAGCGCAATTTTCCGAGCTGAAAGTTCTCGGCGAGCTCACGAAAAAAGCCTGGGAGCACGACGTGCAAGTGATGATCGAAGGCCCCGGTCACATTCCGATGGATCAGATCGAGCTGCAGGTGAAAAAAGAGAACGAGCTCTGCTACGAAGCTCCGTTCTATACGCTCGGCCCGCTGGTCACCGACATCGCCCCCGGCTACGATCACATCACCAGCGCCATCGGCGCCGCGATGATCGGCTGGCACGGCGCGTCCATGCTCTGCTACGTGACGCCGAAAGAGCATCTCGGTCTGCCGAACGCCGACGATGTCCGCCAGGGCGTGATCGCCTACAAAATCGCCGCGCACGCCGCCGACGTGGCGCGTCATCGCCCCGGCGCGCGCGATCGCGACGACGCGCTCAGCTATGCGCGCTTCCTCTTCGACTGGAACAAACAATTCGATCTCTCGCTCGATCCCGATACTGCGCGCGCGATGCATGATGAAAGTTTGCCGGATGATTTTTACAAGGATGCGAAATTTTGCTCGATGTGCGGGCCAAAATTCTGCTCGATGAATACCACGCAGATCGCGGAGATTTATCAGGGGCTCGATCAGAAGGACCGCGAGAAGAAATTTGTCGAGCTGCTTACGAAAGTCGAAGAACGCCTCAGGGTAGCGCTGGCGTCCCCGCCGGCATCTTACGAGCGCGAGATGTTGGAGATGGCAGCATCGTCCGCGGAGCGCGATCGCGATTAAATTCTGTTGGTTGGGTTACGCAGTCCGCGCATGAATTCAGCTCATGGCAAGAGTTGTAATCGTCGGATGCCGGCGGGGACGCCAGGCGGTACCACGGCAAAGCGTTTGACGCCGGTTGCGATGTGACTTCAGGTAAATTGCTTTGAACTTTCAAGGACGTTCCAACCGTTCGCTTTGCCGTAGCTTTCTTTCGATTGCGGCGCTAGTGTGCTTGCTCGCAGGCTCGCTCGCTGCAGATGAGGCTTATCGCGCCAGCGTCGAGAAGTGGCGGCGTGCTTACGAAGCTTCGCTGAAATCGGATGATGGCTGGCTCACCGTCGCGGGGCTTTTCTGGTTGCACGAAGGCGAGAATCGCTTCGGCTCCGATCCGCTGAATGACATTGTTCTTAACGAAGCCGGCGTGCCCGCCGAAGTCGGATCGTTCGACATGCACGCCGGCAAAATCGTCGTGCGCATCAATCCCGGTGTGCAGATCAAGCTCAAAGGCAACGCCGTCGAAGCGGCGGCGGTTCTTCCAGATTCCGACGACCGGCTGGCGCTCGGCGCGCTCTCTCTGCTCGTACACCGCAGCGGCGAACGCTACGCCGTGCGCCTGAAGGACAAGAACAGCAAATTGCGCCGCGCGTTTCGCGGGAGCTGCGCTGGTTTCCGATTGATGAGGCGTATCGCGTCACCGCGAAATTCGTCGCTTACGACAAGCCGCGCGCAGCCGAGATACAAAACGACGCGGGCGACATGCTGAAAATTCCCGCGCCCGGATACGCGGTCTTCACGCTCGCAGGCAAAGAATATCGCCTCGAAGCCCTCGACGAAGGCGGCGCAAAGCTCTCATTTATTTTCCGCGATCTCACCAGCGGGAAAGAGACCTACGCAGCCTCGCGTTTTCTCGACGCGCCGCTGCCGAAAGACGGCCAGGTGGTGCTCGATTTCAATGAGGCTTACAATCCTCCGTGCGCGTACAACCCGTATACCACTTGCCCGTTGCCCACGCCGGAGAACCGCTTGCGCGTGCGCATCGCGGCGGGCGAGATGATGTATAAAGGAAGGCGCGGGAATTAGCAGTTTGTGAGATCACCCAAGGAGTCACCCAAATCGTTGTCATTCCGAGGAGGCCCGACCGGGTCGGGCCGACGAGGAATCTGCAGTTTGCCTGGAAGCAAAGAAAATGCAGATCCTTCGCTTCGCTCAGGATGACACCTTTTCCGCTTGCGCCCGCGCGCGGAAGAACCGGGGAACCTATGCGACCGTTCGAGCGTAGACTTATACGAGAGGAGACGCGGCTATGACATTCCTGGTCCTCATGGCGCTGCTGTATTTCCTGCCGACGCTGATCGGCCACAACAAGCGCGCGGCCGGCATGATCTTTCTCGTGAATCTGCTCACCGGCTGGACGATCATCGGCTGGTTCGTCACGCTAATCTGGGCGTGCATGGCGGACCCCCGGCCGATGGTGGTCTACGCAGGCCACGGCGTGCACTATTGCAGCCGCTGCGGCACCCCGCAGTTCGTAGGCGCAAGATTCTGCAGCGCCTGCGGCCGCGTACTGTAGGGGGGCGGGTTCACACGCCCCCGGGTTGGCTTTGGGTTTTGTTTTTTGCGTCGAAGAAATAAGCCTTGACACAAGGCGAATAAAAAGCGAAACTCTCGCACTCTCTGTAAACCTCATCAAAGGAGCAACAACTATGCCTATGAACCAAGCCTTACTCCCGGAATTCGACAACGAAATGGCCAAGACTCGCGAATGTCTCTCGCGCGTCCCCGATGCCAAGTGGGATTGGAAGCCGCACAGCAAGTCCGGCTCGATGGGCTGGCTCGCCAATCACATCGCGCAGATGGCCGGCTGGACCGGCGACATGCTCACCACCGAATCGCTCGACATCGCGCCGGGCGGCAAGCAGATGGAATTCCCGTCGGCGAAAAACCGCCAGGAGTTGCTGGCCATGTTCGACAAAGGCACGGCGTCGGCGCGCACGGCGCTGGCGAAGGCCACCGACGAGCAGTTCGCGCAGAAATGGACGCTGCTGCAGAACGGCCAGGAGTTCTTCAGCATGCCGCGCATCGCCGTCTTTCGCGGCATGATCATGAACCACATCATCCATCACCGCGCGCAGCTCGGCGTCTATTTCCGCCTCAACGATATTCCGGTGCCGGCGCTCTACGGGCCGTCGGCGGACGAGCAGCAGATGGCAGCCACGGCGGGATGACCGAGCCAGCTTCCAGCGAACAGCTTCGCGAGGAATTCAATCGCTGGGCCGATGCAGGCAAGGGCGAGTCGATGGAGCACGAGCACTGGCCCATCACTCGCCCGGTGCTCGAGCGCATGGGCATCGCGCCGGCCGACAATATTCTCGATGCCGGATGCGGCGCCGGCTGGCTCTCGCGGATTTTAGCCGGCCTTGCCAACGAAGGCCGCGTAGTCGGAATGGACATTTCCGACGAGATGGTGCGCCACGCCCGCCAGAAGAGCGGCGAGTTCGGAAATCTGGTCTTCGTGGTAGGCGGCGTAGAAGAAATTCCCTGGGAAGCGAATTTCTTCGATCACGCGATTTCGGTAGAGTCGTCATACTACTGGCCAGACCCCGGAAAAGGCATCCGCGAGCTGCACAGAGTCCTGCGCGACGCCGGCTCTGCGTGGATTCTAATTAATTTCTACCGCGACAACCCGTACTGCCATCAATGGGCCGAAAAGCTGCAAGTCCCGGTCCATCTATTTTCAGCCGAAGAATGGAAGCAATTCTTCCGTGAAGCCGGCTTCGCCGAAGTAATCCACGCGCTAATCCCCGATCCAACGCCGACGCCGGCCGAGTACACAGGTCGCTGGTTCCGCAACGCCGAGGAGCTAAGGAAGTTCCGCGAAATCGGCGCGCTATTGATCCGTGGCACGAAACCCTAAACCTCAAACTGATTTTTCCATCAGGTAACTGCAGCCAACAGACCCAGGTGCAGCAATTCTCGCTATAAGTTATTCAAGTAAGTTGACCCCATTTCGCACGGAGATCGGCCGGCACGAAACGAAGGTTCTGGGATAGACTCTACAAGTTGAAGCGCGTGGTTTATGAGCCGCATTGAAGCGACACCAACTCCGGCGGTCCTGGTCTGGGCGAGAAAAACGGCTGGTATGTCAGCCGAGGTTGCATCCCAGAAGGCCGACGTAAAACCTGAGCAGCTAACGGCATGGGAAGATGGAACCGCCCGCCCGAGCCTCGCTCAGCTTCGGAAGCTGGCAGTGGTTTACCGCCGCCCGCTGGCCGCCTTCTATCTGCCTGAAGCACCCGCTCGATTCCAAGTGATGAACGATTTCCGCAGGATTTCGTCTTCGACTGCTGCTCTAGAGGATTCTCCGAAGCTGGCTTATGAGATCCGCCGTGCGTACGACCGACGTGAGTGGACACTCGAGTTGATGAAGGACATCGACGAATCTCCGCCACTCTTCCGTGCCACCGCGTCGATGAACGATGGCGAGGAAGAAATTGCCACGGCACTTCGCAAGGCTGTCGGGGTATCACTCGCGGAGCAGACTTCGTGGGGCGGCGACAACGAGGCGCTCAAAAACTGGCGAATCCTCTTTGAGCGAGCCGGGGTTTTGACGCTGCAAGCCACGGATATTCAATTGAAGGAAGCGAGGGGGTTTTCTATTAGCCTTAGGCCGCTGCCGACAGTCGTGGTCAACATCAAGGATGCGCCTCGTGGGCGGATTTTCACGCTGCTTCACGAAGCAATTCATATCATGCTGAACCAAGGCGGGATCTGCGATTTACACGATGCAGACGTCGAGGCGTTTTGTAATCGTGTCGCCGGGGCCGCCCTTTTTCCAAAGGGCCCCTTGCTCCAAATGGCGGTTGTCCGGGGGCACAAGAAGAGAGATCCGGCGTGGAGCGACTCGGAGCTTCAGGAAATCTCACGGCAGTTTGGTGGTAGCCGTGAAGCTGCGCTCGTTAGATTGCTCACTCTCCGGCTCACAACTCAGGCTTTCTATGATCGGGCACGGCCAAAATTTGTGAAGCTGTATGAGGAACAGCAACGCAGAAAACAAGAAGCGGAGGGTTTTGCGCCACCCCACATCGTTGCAATAGCCAGCGCTGGGCCACTGCTTACCAACCTTGTCGTGGAGAATCTCAACCGCGAAAACATAACCGCGAGCGACGTCAGCGACTATCTTCAAATCCGCGTAAAGCATCTGAAGGAATTACAGGGCGAGTACCAGGGAGTGGGGTGAGTCAGCTCTCGTGCCGTTCAGCCTCGACACCAGCGGACTTCTTGATGCGTGGGTGCGTCATTACCCGCCTGACGTCTTCCCAACGATATGGACCGAGTTGGACGCTTCATCGAAGCGGGGCGAGATTTGGGTCATCGACGAAGTCCTGCGCGAACTCGAGCGGAAAGATGACGAAATATACAAATGGGTCAAGCAACGCGGACAAATGATCGTGCCGATAGACCAGCAGATTCAAGCGAGCGTCGTACGAATCATGGCCAGTCACGGCCGCCTCGTCGATTCGAGGAAGCACAGGTCGGTGTGCGACCCTTGGGTTATCGGGCTGGCTCAGACTCGCGGATTGACGGTTGTGACGGCCGAAAAGGCGACGGGCTCGATAGCGAGGCCCAAGATCCCGGATGTCTGCCTGGCGCTGGGAGTCCCATGCATCGGGCTTGTTGAATTCTTCCGGCAGCAGGGCTGGCGCTGGTAATCGCCTCAGTGTGCGCTCCAGACGCTTTGTGTCGTGAAACTAGCCTGCGGCCGGTATGAAATGTCGGCTTTTGGCTAGTCTTGCAGGTCACGAAATCGTCTAGGTCCTGCTGGCTTCTAACTCCCTCCTGCGTTCGGATACAGCCTCGACAAATTCGTTTCGTCGACCGTCATAGAGCTTCTTTAGTTTTTGGTCATATCCGAAGATTACCCACGGCGTTTGCGCGGCAAGACTGGAGAGAAAGTTATTTACGTTCTCCTCCGCATTCGAAATTTCCAACTGCTTTCCTCTCGCGTCACGCAGAACTAGCGCATACGTTGTGCCAGTCGGTATGAAGTTTACGGAGTGCCTTGTTCTCTTTTTATAGATCCACACAATCTCATCACGACGCATCACGAATGACCGGCCGAGGTAACAGGAGATGATCCAACTTCGAGTGAATGTTGCGTTTCCGAGCGTGGCAGCGGCGGCGCTCACTTCGGCGTCGATTTGCGGCACGAGCGAATACGGTGGGCCGTACTTAGACAGGGCCTTGCATAATGGGTGACGCTCTGGGGATTCGGCGCGTCGTGTCGACTGAAAAGTCGCCCACAAGCCTGACAATATGAGTAGGCCAACGATGATATACAAGAAGGTTATTCCATCGCCATGCGTATCGGTGGTATCCAGCATTATCGAAAGGGTGGCGGCCTGCAAATCCGGGTCCGACCCGACAGAAAAGAGTTCCTTTTTGAGATTGTCTGGCAGGGGGACGATGGTGCCCGTGTATTTCTGAGCGATTTGGCCGGGTCGGGCCTTTACGACGAGAATGTGCTTACCGACGACCATCGCCATGTACTCGCCTGTTGTCGTCTCAGATTCCACTCCTCCATCCCGCGTCGTTTTTAGTATTGACGTTATTCCGGTGGAGAGTGTGTCCCTTCCTTCGACGGTCGCGTAGCTACGCATGTCAAAGCTGCCGCCATTCATCCCGAGGAGATCCGACTCACTTATTTGGGCGGGCCCGCGAAGGACCTTTACGAGTGTCGTCGCACAGAGCAAGCCGAGAAATACGCCAACCAGCAAGAGCCCTAAACCGATGTGGCGAAGGGTCTTTGTCGTTGCGGCGATACGCTGGCCGATAAATCCATTCCACATGGTCGGAGACCAGACCTACTCTATATATTCCAAACTGTTTACGTACCGTGAACGGAACTTTGTCCAGATTGGCAGACCGTCGGTGGTGCGTCACGGGATTCCCAATGTCGTTGTGCTTCGTTTATAAACGGTCAAGCGGCGGGTCGCTACGGAATAACAGGCCGCTGCCACAGTTGCGGCAGAGAATGCTCACGTCCAAGGCCAAAATTGAACCTTTCGGACTATTGACATGGACGTGAATAGAATCAAGAATGGGCGCGTAGTCGGCTGAAGTTCCGGCGCGATGGTTGGCCTTTCTGACCCCGCCGCAGGCCGCGCCAAACAATTTGAAATTAGGAGGTTTAAAGTGCCCGGCAGAAACGCCGCGTGCGCCAGCATTGCTTTTGTAGGAGCGGGGCTTGGGAGGCCGCGGAAACGGCTGAAAGTTTTGTCAGGGCACGGCCATACGGGCCGCGGAAACGGTCAAAACGCCGTCATCCTGAGCGAAGCTAAGGATCTAAGCGTCCAATGCCGGCAACTATTTGAGCGAACAATACAGCTCGAAGCTCCGCCGAAATCCATCGTTCCCACGAACTTTCTAATCGGGAAGCTCCGGATTAGAACACCTCACAACTCCTACAAAACAAAAGGTGGCGCACCGTTCTAATCGGGAAAAAACACATGTTTTACAGAACGCGATTTGAACCCGGCGATCCAATCGGCTCGGCGAATGCCGCCTGCGTCGGCGATCGTCGCCGGCGAAAGGAGCCACCAGGGACGGTGGCGCTACGGGTGACCGAACGGCCCGGCCCGGAGCGCATTTCTAATCGATACACGAAATTATTAGAATTCGCCGCAACTCCTACAAAACAAAGGACGCCGCTATAGTCTAATCGATACAAATCACGCCTTTTTTCAAGCCGGATTTTAGGCCGCCGACGGCATCGTTTCGCTACTTACTCATGGCTTCTACGAAGATGTCTTCGAACTTCTTCACGTCGGCTTGGAGTTGGACCGACGCTGGATGGAGCTGCGGCGGCGGCTTCAGATGTCCGGCCCATTTTTCGCGGTCGGGGGCGCGCGGGCCGCTGTAGGGTAGAAGAAAATCCGGGAGCTTGGCCGAGGGCTTCCACATCAGCATGATGCCGTATTGCGGCCCGTGCTCGATGTCCACGTCCACGTACATTTCTTCGGACTTGGTGATCACCGTCGGATCGATGATGTAGGCGACCAGCAGTTCGTCCCACATCATGGACCACGTGGTCAGGCCGGGAGGAGGAGGAGTTTGCAGATAGATTTCATTGACGTGTTGGGCTAGCGGGCCGGCGGCTGCGACCACGCGGCGCATCAGCCGCTCGCTCGACCACACCTGCGCGCCCAATTCGCCGGGGCTGATTACGATTTCGTTCCACGGCTCGCGCATCACGATGGCCGCGGCTTCGGGATCCCACCACCAATTGAAGGACGGGACTCCGGTGCTGCTGCCGCCCATGATGTAAATGGCTTTAGTGAGCGGCACGATGCCGGGATCCATGCGCACGGCGAGGGCGATGTTGGTGAGCGGGCCGCCACAGTAGAGGATGACTTGGCCGGGATTGGCGCGGATGGTGTCGATGATGAAATCGGCGGCCCGGCCTGGACGCGGCTTTAGTTTCGGCATGCCGCCGGGGGGCGCCCAGGTTTCGCTGGGCTTGGGCGCGTCGGGATTGAAGGAGCCGTGCCAGCCGACGAAGGAGCCGTAGAGGGCTTCGCGGAGTTCTTGCTCGCGCGAGGTGTTGAGCAGCGGATTTTCGGCACCTTTGATTACCGGAACGTCGGGGCGGCCGGCTTGTTCGGTGGCCCAGACGGCGAAGACGGTGGCCGGTTCGACCCATTGATCGCCGGTGACTGTGGTGATGCCGAGCAGATCGATCTGCGGTGCGCGCAGCAGCATCAGCAGCGAGAGGAGATTCGTGCCGCCTGGGCCGGCGCTGTCTTGATCGGCGATGACTTTGATTTTTTGCTGCTGCGCCGGTGATGCCGGGCAGAGCAGGATGGAGATTGCGATTGCGGCGAGGAGCGAAAGTCGTTTCATATTGAGTGGCACCTTTCTGGAGTTGCGATTGACGCGAATGGCGGGAATCATCTTCGCTATTTTGCGAGAAGTGTCAATGCCGCCAGGGCTGCGGATTTTTGATCTTGGGTCCAAGGCGGGCCGAGGACGCGGCCGGCGTTCGAAATTTGGCGGTGCAGCTTGGCTGCTGCTTTGCCGAATGTTTGCTGGAGCTGAGCTTCGAGATCGCGTTCGCGAACGCCGGTTACGGGGAGAGCAAGACTGTCGCAGGCTTTTGCGAAGGCTTCGCGAAAGAACTGGCCTTCGGCGGTATGAAGCAGCGGATGCGCGACTAGGATTTTTTCGAGAGGAGGCAGCGGGCGGCCCGATGCGAGCACGACGGCCGCGCCGGCCACGCGAAATTGGCGAGCGCTGAGTTCGGCTAGCAGCTCGCGGATGGCCTGCGCGGCCAGGCTTTTTGGGGCTGCGAAACACTTGGCGATGAACTTCTCCGCTTCGGGAAGTTCGAGATTCGCGGCGAAATGGTAGGGCTGCTTCGCGCCGGCCACTGTTGGAGTGATGAATTCGATCCGGCGGCGCTCGATTACTTCGATTTTGCCGGCGGAGTTGGTGACAGCGACGAGCGCGCCCCATCCGGAATGCATTCGAACGCCGATGGCTGCGGGCTTCATGTTAGAAGTTAGTGTGCGAATGCCTTGCGGGGAGATTATAAGGTCATTCGGTGAGCGTCTCGCGCGGTGATTTGGATTGCCGCGCGTTGCTCTCGAGACGATGAGCGAATCGTGAAAGGAGAGAAACGTGAAGGCTGCGGTGCTGCATGAACTGGGCCGGGCGCCGCGATATGAGGAATTTGCTGAGCCGGCGGCGGGGAAGGATGAATTGATTGTGCGCGTGCGGGCTGCTTCGCTGAAGCCTGTTGAGCGGCAGATTGCGAGCGGGGCGCATTATGCGAGTCCGCGGGAATTGCCGGTGATTTGCGGAATGGATGGAGTTGCGGAACTCGAAGACGGCAAGCGGGTATTTTTCGGCGGGGCGCGGCAGCCTTATGGAGCGATGGCGGAGAGGACCGTCGTGCCGTGGCAATACTGCTTTTCATTGCCGGACGGGATCGACGATGAGACCGCCGCGGCGCTGCCGAATCCGGGAGTTTCTGCGTGGCTGACGCTGACGCAGCGCGCGAAGATGGCGCCGGGCGAGACGGTGCTGATTTTGGGGGCGACGGGAGTTACCGGGCAGCTTGCGGTGCAAATCGCGAAGCTGCTCGGAGCGGGGCGCGTGATCGGTGCAGGGCGCGATGAGCGCAGGCTTGGGCGGCTGCGGGAATTGGGCGCGGACGCGACGATCCGACTCGATCAGCCTGCAGACGCTCTAAAGGATGCGTTTGCGCGCGAGGCCGGCGAGGATGGAATTGATGTGATTATCGATTACGTTTGGGGAGCGCCTACGGAAGCTTTGCTGTCGGCTCTTACCCGGCCGGAATTTGTGGCAGTGACGAAAGAGGCGCGGTTGGTGCAAGTGGGCGAGAGCGCCGGAGCGACGATTTCGTTGCCGGCCGCCGTGTTGCGCAGCACGCCGCTGACGATCATGGGAACCGCGGGGATCCCCTCGCGCGAGATTTTGGCGGAGGCCATGGAGCAAGTTTTGGGTCGAGGCGCGCGCGGAGAATTGCGCATCGAGACCGAGCGCGTCGCGCTGGCGGATATTGAAGCGGCGTGGCAGAGAAAGGATGAACCCGGGCGCAGAATCGTGGTGATTCCGTGAGCTAGGCGAGTTGCCCCAAAATGGCTTTACTTGGATTTTTGCTCGTCAGCGGTCTGCTCCTGCATGTCTTCGACTTTGTGCCAACTGGAATTGGGGTTGTATTCGTTGATGGCTTTGGCGGCTGTGCTGGTTTTCTGGCCGAGGTCCTTTTGATATACCACGCCATCTGCGCCGACTGTGAAAGTCATAACGCCCGAGGATCTGTATTCCGCGGGATAGGCGATGAAAGCGAATCCTTCGGTCATTTTGCCGTTTGCGATGTAGTTTTTCGCGCCGCCCGGGGCGTTTTTCCCCTGACGAGTTAGGATGTGGTAGAAATAGCCGCGATAAGGCGTCGGAGGGCCATTTTCGCCCTTGACGTAGCCTTCAGCGACCGCGGCGGCTACCAGCGGGCCGATGGGGCTTTGGGGCTCGCCCCCGGCGGCTTTCCAGTAGAGGCCGTTGTGCTGGCCTTCATCGCTGAAGATTTGCTGGGCGTACTCGTTGTGCTGCGTGGAATAGTATTCCTTTTGCGCCGCGGCCAGCTCCTGGCAAACGCGAATGGTGGATAGTTCATTGCGGCCAACACGCCGGTACAAGATTTCTTTTTTGCCCATGCCGGTGTCGAAATACCAGGAATTGCCTTTTTTCATGAGCGGAATTGGCGTGGGCCAATTCTCCGCACCGATATACAACATCGTCGCTCCATCCGGTTCTTTCACGAGACGATGCATCTGCTGATATTTCTGAACGAAATTGGCGCGGTTCTGGGCGTCCTCGGTTTCATCGCCCGAGGAGACGATTTCCTTTCCGTCCGGCCCGAGGATTTCGAGCATGGCTTTCTCGTCGTTACTCTGCGCTGCGGCGACGATGGCCTTGGCCGCCTCTTCCGGCGATGAAAATGTTTTTTGGCCCTGTTGCTGCGCCAGGGATCGAGCGGGAATGAAGCCCGTCAGAAGAATGATCAGCGCAGCATATTTAGAAAGATTGCCCCAAGGAAATTTGCTGGAGTTCCACTTCGTTCGCCGCATATGGATTCTCTCCATTTCTAAATTTCTCGACCTGCCGGGAACAAAACGAGCCTTCGATTAGTGACGGCCGCCACCGCCGTGAGATCCGCCTCCGCCGTGGGATCCGCCACCCATGCTGGCGCTTCCGCGTGAGGAGAAGCCTCTTGTCTGCCCGCCGTGTTCGATGTGGCTAAAGGCGCCTGAGCGTGTGCCGCTCTGACCGCGAGGTTCTGCGTAGCCTCGAGCAGCCGGCCTGCTTCCGCCGAACGGTCTGGGCGCTGCGCCGGGACGATTGAAATCGCCCGGGCGCGCGCCTCCGGCAGCAGGTCTTCCTGCGCCGGGCCGGCCGGCAAATCCGCCGCGCGCGGCTCCGCCACGGTAGAAACTGTTACGGTTGTAAAAGACGGTGCTCCGAGAGTAGTACCTGTTGTGGTTGAAAACTGCGTAGTGATTATGCCAATCGAATCCCCAATGACCCCAGCCCCATCCGAAACCGCCGAAGAAGCCGATGCCGAAGCCGACTCCGAAGGAGAGGAACGGGCCGTCATACCAGATTCCGGGATACGCATACCAGCCCGGCCACGGGGCCAGGGGATATCCGTAGATCAGCCACGGATCGTATGCGGGGACATAAACAACATCAGGACTTGCAGGCTGAATGGTGATGGTCGAGTCATCCGCGGTTACGGTTTGCTGCGGCGTGGACTTGAGATTGCCGGCTTTTTGCGCTTTCTGGCGCATTACTTGTACGGCGTCCATCACATCCTGTTCCTGATTGTAGTAGGCGTCGCCGAGAGATGAAGTCCAGGAGAGATTCTTGTCCATATTTCCCAGGACGGATGGAAAAGCGGCGAGCGCCTTGACGCTCGGGTCCCATTCTTGTTTGTCCACCTCTTGAGCCAGAGCGTCGCCCTTTAAGTCCGGATGCGATTGCAGGAATCGGTCGGCTTCGACGACTTGCTCGGGAAAAGTGGACGCGGCGAGGATTTGCGCGACGAGGGAATCGGGATAAAGGGCGATCGGAGCTACCAATTGTTGCAATTGTTCGGGAGTCTGTTGCGCGTATGCCGGCGCGGACGCGGCTGGGGCCTGATCGGTGGGCGGCGGAGGCGCTTGATCCGGTTCTTGCGGGTCTTGATAGGCCGACAGGCTCTGAGGCCAGGTTGCGAACAGGAGAGCAAAGGTCATCAGGGAGACCAAGATTTGCTTGGCCAATCGAGGCCCTGAGATTCGCGCGGCCCATGCGGAAATTTTCATGTTCTTGAACCTCCTCTGCGACTGCGTCTAGTGCGGCCTCTGGTGTTTAAGATGAGCGGGAGAGGGATTTTGTTTCATTTTTCTGGAACGGCGGGGGATGCGGGGATGTTGGGAACAAAAACTAGTAAGGCTAAAACCAAACGCTAAGCTGGAGCCGGAGATTTCAAATTTGAAATGGCTTTGTTGACATCGTGGTCCGAAGCAAGAGAAAAAACCGGATCGAGGTGTCCTACGAGATCCCCTCGGAAGACTCGGGCAGGCTCTTCGGGCCGCGCCAAAGCGCCCGATTTCCGCGCGGAGTTGTGATCTATGGACGCGGAAATCGGGCTGCGCGGCCCTCAGGATGACACGTGCTCGCTCTTTGCGAGAGGAAGTCAACAGAGCCATTTGAAGTTTCAGATTTCAGAAGAAGAACCTGCGGTGAGAGCGCGAGCGGCGAAGTTCGAAAACTCAGAGGCGAAAATCTAAAGGCGAAAGGCCTCGCCTCTAAAGAGGCGAGCTACATTGACGAGGGTAGCTACATTTTGACTTTGTTGGGGGTTGTCGCGTGCGCTTATTTTGCTGCTTCGTAGGCTTGGTTGAGCCACCAGAGTGCGTCTCTTATGTCATCTGCTGAGTGCAATTCGAAGGAGAACCACTTGGCGCCTGGGGATTGTCTTTCGGAATTTATGCGCGGGTCTTTTTTGGCGCGGCGCGATAGAGCTGAGGGCATGGATTTGAATTTGAATATGAACGAGTTGGGATTGGTTAGCGCGCGGGTGCGGGGTACTGCCGCGAAGATTACTTTTTCGCGATAGAAGCCGGCTAGGCCGAACATGGGCCGGGAATTAACGTGCGGCCAGGTGCTTAGCTCGTGTTGCAGCATGGCTGACCATTCGCGCATCTCGTCGGAGATGCGGAGGAGTTTGGGGCGCTGGGAAACGGGCGGCTTTGATTTGCTGGGTGTGAGCTTTGGCGTGTTTGGGCTCCTGATCGCTGCGGTGAATCGTAACATTTCTTTTTGAGTTGTTGATGCGGGAAGCGGGGAGGGGGATCGAGGATTGCGGGTGGGTGATCGGAAGAACGCAAAGGCTGGAGAAAGAAATTTCAAATTTGAAATTTCAGATGGCGCTGTTGAAACGTAAGTCCGAAATAAGAAAAACCGGATCGAGGTTCTCACCCGAAACTTTATAAAATCTGAAAAGCTAAAAGCAAAGGCGAAAGGCCTCACCTCTGAAGAGGTGAGCTACATTGAGCGAGCTACATTGAGGAGGCTCGCTGCATCACGTCGTGCTTGTGGCGCGGGACTCTTTGTGGGAATCGGTTAGGGCTGAGGATAGCTCGGCTGGTTCTTTGATTGGGGGGCGGCAGGTGGTTTCGACGCAGATTAGGGCATGGGATTGTTTGAGTGGGAGATTTGGGATTGTTTCGTTTAGGGCTGGAGGTAACGAGGAGTTTTTGCTTTCCGGAGTTACTCGTAGGACGGATTTGGCGTAGCGGTAGATTTTGTTTGCGGTTTTTTCTAGGGCGCTCGCTGTCGGATCGTTTTGGGGTCCGGTTACTACTACTTGTAGGACGTGGCGGGCGTGGAGCAGGGCTGCGAGGGCGTAACTGGCTGCGAACAGGCCGAATTGCGGGGCGATTTTTGCGAAGGCTTCGAGTGTCTTTTCGGCCCAGTCGTGATAGAGGCGATTGTTTGTTAGGGCGTACATGCGGTCGCAGAGGATTGCGGCCATGGAATTTGTGCCTGGCGTGGGAGAATCCTGGAAGGGCTTGCGGGCTAGATCCAGGCCGCCCATTGCTGCGGCGTCGCGGGAGCGATCGAAGAAGCCGCCGGCTTCGGAGTCGGCGAATTTTTCGATGGTGAGTTTGAGAGTGCGCTCGGCGGAATCGAAGTAGCGGATTTCTAGCGTGCTTTCGTAGGCGTCTAGTAATGCCAGGGCCATGAAGATTTGATCGTCGAGCGTGCCTTCGAGCGGCGGGCCGCCTACGCGATGCAAGAAGCCGCGTCTTTCGTCCCCGGCTTCATTCAGAATTCGATCGATGGTTTTCAGCGCGAAATCTTTGCAATCCTTGCGATCCAGAACGCGCGCGGCTTCCAGATAGGCTGAGGCGAACATGGCGTTCCAGCTTACGTAGCTTGTCGTGTCGATGGCTGGAGTTTGGCGGTTGCGGCGGGCTTCGAGGAGTTTGCCTTTTGCGCGGGCGATGATTAGGCGAGCGTCGGTTTCGCTGAGGTTTAAGTCGCGGGCTACATCTTCGATTGTGCGGGCTACCCAGAGAACATTCTTGGCTGGATTGTGATGCATCTCGCCGTGGGCTTCTACGTCGTAGTAAAGCTCCATCGCGCGGGATTCTTCGGCGGTTAGCGCGGCGCGGAGTTCGTCTTGCGTCCAGGTGAAATAGTCGCCGTCGTCGTCGAGAGTTTGGTCGGCGTCCTGGCTGGCGTAGAAGCCGCCTTGTTTTTGATCGGAGAGAACTTCGTTGACCCAGGTGATGATGCCTTCGGCGGTTTCGCGGAAGAGCGGGCGCTGCGTGACTTGATAGCCGTGAAGATAATTTTTTAGCAGTTCGGAATTGTCGTAGGACATTTTCTCGAAGTGCGGGACCAGCCAGCGCTCGTCAACCGAGTAGCGGTGGAAGCCGCCTGCTAATTGATCGTAGACACCGCCTTGGGCCATTTTCTCCAGCGTTTTTTCTACTACCGTTAGTAACGCGGGTTCTTTGGTGGATTGATAGCGATCTAGAAGCAGATCGATCGCTGCGGCGTGCGGGAATTTTGGAGATTGGCCGAAGCCGCCGTTGCGTAGATCGAACATGCGGACGATGGCGCCGACCATCTCGTCAACGGCGCTGGGATCGAAATCGGCGCGGGCGCCTTTGAAAGCTTCGGCTTGGGAAACGGCTTCTTCGATGGCTTTGGCGGTTTTGTCCACTTCGTCGCGGCGGGTGCGAAAGGCTTCGGCTACGCCTAGAAGGATGCGGCGAAAACCAGGGCGGCCCATGGCATCGTCGGGCGGGAAATAAGTGCCGCCGAAGAAGGGTTTGCCTTCGGGAGTGAGAAAAGCGGTGAGCGGCCAGCCGCCCTGGCCGGTCATGGCGCTGACGGCGGCTTGATAGCGGGAGTCAACGTCGGGGCGCTCGTCGCGATCTACTTTTACCGGGACGTAGTGCTCGTTGATGATTGCGGCTAGCTCAGGATTTTCGTAGCTCTCGCGATCGATTACGTGGCACCAGTGGCACCAGACGGCGCCGACATCGAGAAGGATCGGCTTGCCTTCGGCGCGGGCGCGGGCGAAGGCGGCGTCGCCCCATTCGTGCCAGGCTACCGGTTGATGCGCGGCGGAGCGGAGATAGGGGCTGACGGAATCCTTCAGGCTGTTGCCGGCGGATTCGTGCAATGAGTCGCTCACTGGATGGGATTTTTGTAGCCGGAGTCGCGCGGATCGATGGGCTTGCGGCCGGCGAAGCCCTCGTCCTGGCGATGATAGAAGCGAATGCGATCTTCGCCTAGCCGCCAGCAGAGATAGACGGGTTCGCCGTGGATGCGGGCGGGAAAATCGAGGAGGCCGACATCGAGATCTTTTACTACGCAACCTGTTGAATGGATGCGATCGAGAGAGGCCTGGAGATTGGCGGCTACGCGATCGCGTTCGAGGCGCGTGTTGGCGGCGCGTTCGTAGGGGATGATTACGCCGCCCTGGCGGACGATGCGCTCGGTGAGCGCCAGGATTTCGGATTCGAGATCGGCCATTTTCTTGCGGATTTCCATGGCTTCGATGAGGACAGGCTCGAGTTCCGCGCGGGTGCGCTCGGCTTCGCCGAGGGTGAAAAGTTTTTGTTGATCTTCGTTTTCTTCGCTCATGCGTTTGCTCTGATTTAGCCGCCTATGAATACCATGGTTCTTGACGGCGGATGGAAATCTGGCTCGTTGATGCGATGGCCTTTTTCTTTTTCGTAGACGGCGTCGCGAATGTCGTCGGCGATTTGCTCGTCGGTGTGGCCGTTGCGGAGCATGGATTTCAGATCGTGATCGTCCTTGCTGAAAAGGCAGGTGCGGAGTTTGCCGTCGGCGGTGATGCGGATGCGCGAGCAGTGGCCGCAGAACGGTTGCGAGACGGGGGCGACGAGGCCGATTTCGCCGCGGCCATCGGCGAAACGAAATTTGCGGGCGGTTTCGCTGCGTTCGTGGGCGACGGGGACGAGCGGCCAGCGAGCTTCGATGCGGCGCTTGATTTCTGCGGCGGTGACGACTAGATCGCGCGACCAGTGGCGATCGGCGTCGAGAGGCATGAATTCTATGAAGCGCATGATGAGATCGCGATCGCGGGCGAATTCGGCGAAGGATTCTACTTCGTTGTCGTTGATGCCGCGGACGAGTACCGCGTTTACTTTTACCGGCTTGAGGCGCGAGGACTGGGCGGCGTCTATGCCTGCCATTACTTTGCTGAAGGATTTGGTGCGGGTGATTTCTTCGAATTTGGTTTGGTCCAGGGAATCTAGGCTGATGTTGATGCGATTCAGGCCTGCGGCCAGGAGTTTTTCGAGGCGATCGGGGAGGAGATGGCCGTTGGTGGTGATGGAGAGATCGGCTACGCCCATTTTTTTGAGCGCGGCGATGAAATCTTCTACGCCTTCGCGGACTAACGGCTCGCCGCCCGTGACGCGGACTTTGCGGATGCCTTGAGCGATGAGGATACGGGCGAGGCGCTCTAGTTCGTCCCAGCGGAGGAGTTCGTGACCGGCCATGTGATTTTCCGGGTCGGCGGAGCGGCAATAGACGCAGCGGAAATTGCAGCGATCGGTGACGGAGATGCGCAGGTCGGTGATGGGACGGCCGAATTTGTCGGTGAGGGGCATCTGGTGATTGGATTCGGGCGAGTGGGGGATGGACTCGCTTTGGGGTTGGTTGAGTGCGTTCAATTTAGATTCTCAGGCTCACGATGGTTCTGTTGGAGCTAGCGCCGCACGCGGATGCCGGGCTGAAAGCCCGGCGCTACATAAACCTTCGGAAAATTCAAACGCCCGAAACCTGGTTTGGAATCGGGCGAGAGACGACACCGCCGCGGCGGCGATGGCGTCAGGTCTCCTTTCCAAACACGGGTGGCTGGGGCGTTTCCGCCCGAACCGTCATCCCGCGCATCGCGGGATTCGCCTGCTGTCGCGTGGGATTTCTCTCCGGTAGCGACGGGAGGTCGGAGCAAGGCCATTCTATATCGGGCGAGGCTGCGGGGCAAACTTGCTGGGGGATACTACTCGCCCGCGATTGACGACCGTCGATTTGGTGCCCGCACGTAGCGACTTTACGCCGAAACCGCTCTTATCTCTAGCGATGCGTCATCATCGCTAGCTGAAGGACGAAGAAGCAGACGTTGATTCCGGCGGAGATAAAGAAAGCTTGCAGGCGGCCGATGCCGTCTACCTCTTCGAACACCAGCATTAGAACTGCGGTCCACGCGATCCCTGCAACTGCGGCGCCTGCCACTGGAATGAGGACCAGGATGTTTACCCACCAGCCGAGCAGCAGAGGGCGCACGATGCCCATGTAGGTTCCGATGCCACCGAAAAACCACTTGGCAATGAGGTAGCACAATCCGATCTGAAGAGCCGTGATGATGGCCATGACGGCGAGCCCCAAGGCCAAGCCCACAATCAGTCCAATCACCAAAGCAGGCCCCGAAAGCTTAGGGTTGTTGAGGATTTGCGGCACGGCGGAGAAGAGCAAAATGATGAACGCGCTGATGGTCCAGAGAAACGCGCCATAAAAGATGGCATTGGAGTCGCGAGAGGCGCGGCGAATCGAAACGTCGTCCCAGCGCACGATCTTGACTGCCAAGCCGAGGTAGTAGAACGGCGCGAAACCGCCGGGTGGCGGCGCGGTCTCTTCCTGGGTCATCGGCGCGGGCGCTACGCCCGGACAGTTGTGCGCGAGACCATATTCCTGGCCGCAGAATTCGCATTTCATCTGGAGTGCCCTCTTAGGTTAGTAACCGGGAAATTACACCCGGAGCGCTGGCGAATGCAAGTTGGACAGCCGCGACTGCCGGTAGTTCTTTGATTCTATGCGCTCGTGTAACTTTTCGGCGGTTCGTGGATACCTATTACGAGAGATCGAGTTCCTGAGACAAATCGAACGCGAGTGCGATCGGGCCGGACGGATGTGTGCCCGAACGAAGGGGAATCATGACTACGAACGCTGCATCGAGGATCGGAGATCGCGGCCCGAAGCAGGTGGCGCCATGGTGGCATACGTGGTTGCTGATCGCGTTATTTCTGGGATTGGCGGTGGGCGGGGCGCTATTTCAGCGGCATGCGCGCTCGCAGCCAGGGGTGTTGCAGGGGCACCCGCACGTGGTGCAGCTTTACCTTTCGCTGATTGCCATGGAATGGGGACTCTTCATTTATGTGTGGAGGGCCGGACTCAATAGGACCGGGACGACGGTGAGGGAATTGATTGGCGGACGATGGGCGAGCGCGAAGGACGTTTTTGTGGACGCGGGCCTGGCGGCCGGTCTATGGGCCGTTTGGATGCTGGTGGAAAAGGGGTGGGATCGCTGGCTGGGAGCCAGCCATGCAGCTTCGATTGACACTTACTTGCCGCAACGGGCGGTGGAAATTCTTTTGTGGATCGGCGTGTCTATTAGCGCGGGGATTTGCGAGGAATTTGTGTTCCGCGGATATTTTCAAAAGCAATTTGAGGCGTTCGCGCGTACGAAATGGATCGCTTTGATTTTGCAGGCGGTGCTTTTCGGGATTTCGCATGGTTACCAGGGAGTGCAGGCGTGCCTGCAGATTGCTGCGTTCGGCGCGCTTTATGGATTGCTCGCACTGTGGCGCAAGAGCTTGCGGCCCGGGATGATTGCGCACGCGGGGTCGGATATTCTGAGCGGCATCTTCGGAATTTGAGAAATCGTGCGCAAAGATGCTTGCAGCGATGTAACTTTCCGGGCGCACATGGATAACTTCTACGGGATGGCGCGATGACCGGGTTCGGCGAGCTGTACAAGAAGTACGCGCCGGATGTGTACCACTTCGCGTTGTACCTATCGGGTGAGCGGGCTGAGGCAGAAGACATCACGTCGGAAACATTTGTGCGGGCGTGGACTTCTTCGGAGCCGGTGAGAGTGGCCACCGTGAAGGGCTACTTGTTTACGATCGCGCGCAATCTCTACTTGCACGGGCAGCGGAGAAAATCGCGGCACGTTGCGCTCGACGATGAGCTGCGCGATCCGCAGGCGAGCCCTTACGCGCAAGCGGAGCAGAAAGCGGAGTTGCGAGCGGTGCTTGCCGGGCTGCAGAAATTGCCGGAGATCGCCCGCGCGGCCTTGCTCATGAGGGCGTATCACGAAACGCCGTATGAAGAAATCGCGGCGGCCTTGGGAATTTCGCTGGCGGCCGTGAAGGTGAAGATTCACCGCGCGCGGCTTGCGCTGGCGGAGATTCGCGGCGCTTAGTGATTTAGAGGGATTCGTACCTTGGAGGGAATGAAATGAACGTCACGCGGGAAGTGATTTTGGATTTGTTGCCGGTGTATTTGGCGGGCGAGGCGAGTCCGGCGACGCGGGCGCTTGTGGAGGAATATATGAAGCAAGATTCAGAACTTGCACAGCGGATTCGTCTGCTTTTGGCCGAGAACTTTGCCAAGGTGGTTCCTTCGGCACTGCCTCCGGAACTGGAGTTGAGATCGCTGCGGCGCACGCGTGCGCTTCTCGGCTGGCAGCGGTGGCTCTTTGGATTTGGAATAGCATTTACGCTGCTCTCGCTGAGCAACGAGTTTTCATTTGCGAACGGGCACTTCAAGGAATTTCATTTCTTGCTGCGCGATTATCCCGTGCAGTTTGGGATTTGCTTGACGCTCGGGCTCGCTTGCTGGATCGTTTATTTCTTCATTCGGCGGCACCTGCGGACCAGCTGAAAAGAGGAGCGCTTCGAAATTCGTAAGCGAGGGCGCCGCGGGGCTGTTCCATTTCTCGCTTCTCGGATTTCATTCCTGTTAAGGTAATTAGGTACGGCACGTTTTTGGTCCAGCCGAATCTAAAGGATTATGACGACCTCGGGCTTACTCTCGAAGTTGATTCTTGCGAGTGCAGCGATTCTTGGATTGGTGACGCTATTGGCACCCAATGCTGCGGGG
>CAVPPO010000010.1:0-1857007 GCA_963707165.1 uncultured Acidobacteriota bacterium
GGACGAACTGGAAGGTCGGCTGCGAGTGGCGGCCAGCGATGGACGAAGCCCGGCGCGAAGAACTCTATCGCCTCTGGCGCCGTGCCGTGAGCAAATCATTCGACTGGACGGATTGATCCGCTCGAGACTGCGTCAGAGGCAACCGTGCGTCCAATTCCTAGAAAAGAAATCAGGCGGACGGCCACTCGCAACTGCGAGCCGCCGTCCGCCCACGTTCGTTATTGCTGCTGGATCAGGACTCCGTTTCCTTGCTGCACCTCATCAACTTCGACCAGTATCACCTGTGAGTTTGTCGCCTGGTAATAGACGAGATTCACAGTCTCAACGTTTCCGATCTGAAGTGATCCAGTGAACCTTCCCGGGTTACTGCCATCGGCGGTGAACGTGCCCGTCAATGTTTGTGCCGGGGAAAGCTGAATTGTTAGAAGGTTGAGGTCGATATCGTTCAGGTCTCCTGTGCCTGTCAGATTCCCGCTCATTGCCGCGAGCTGGCCCTCCAGGTCGAGTTCGTCGGTTGTCGTAAACGCCTGAAGATTCGCACCGTAGTTCCCTTGAAAGGTGGCGCTTCCGGACTGCGGCACGATTTCTCCGATTCCTATGGCGCCGCTATCCGAATCAAGAAGCAATGCGCCTCCGCCTCCCGTCGAACTGGTCGGGTCGAGGATATTTACGCCCGGATCGACGAGATAGACTTGAAACTCAGCGACGTTCGCCGAAACCCCGCCGGAAAGACCTAGAGTTCCACGAGCGCTCGCGAAGCTCGAGAACGAACTGCCTGAAATCGACCCGTTCGAGATCGTTCCTCCATCGTTTACGTCCATCACCCCGTTCGAAACGCTCCCACCGCTGTCGGCCGTGAACTGGCCCGCCAGCGCGAGCGACCCGAATATGCTGATTCCCGCCTCTGTGAAGACCGATTTTCCGGCAAGATTGGCGACGGATAAACTCCCGGTGCCTTGGGTGTAGGCACTGCCTCCCGACAGGAAATTTTGGTCCTCCTGAATCATCCGAATAGCCTTCGCGTTTACGATGTAGTAGGCGAAGGATGTACTGCCGTTAGAGATCGTTACACGCCCGAACGAATCAATGCTCGTGTTGACCGGAAGAACTACTCCGGTTGAAGTGTCGAACCCATTCTGCTGATCATTTACGTCGAACGTCCCGTTGTTGAAGCCGCCCGAGCCGTCCCCCGTCATCACGCCTGCCAGATCAGCGAATACTCCGTTGTTCAGATCAACACCGGCGAGCGCGAACGAGAACCCACCCGTAAATAGGCCGACATCGAAGCTGTTTGCGTCTTGCAAGTCGAGTGTTCCGCTGGATGTCTCCACGTCGTCGAACTCTGTGATCAGAGCGTGGGAGGTGGATGTGATTACGACAGCAAGTATTTGAGGCCCCAGGTCAGCCGTCGAGAACTGGATGCTGCCGCGGCCGTCGGCGCCTACCGAGTACGTCCCATTCGTAAACTGGACGAAGTCGCAAGCGCTAATGTCGCAGAAGTCCTCTTCACCGGAGGAGATGTTGCCGTTGCCATCCGCCACGACGCTCCCTGCAGCAACATAGAATCCAGTTACGTCAGCCCCCGTGAGAAGGAACGCATACTGCCCGTTAAGCGCCGACGTGGTCGAACCAGTCGTAATCGTGGTTGTTCCCACTACGGAGACCGAGCTGTCAGCGCTGGCCGTCGCCGTGATAGTCACCGTGTTGCCTGTGGGGACGCTGGCGGGCGCCGTGTACATCAAGCTTGCGCCTCCGTCCGTGTGGTTTGTGCTGAGTGAACCGCAGTCCGCGCCGCCGCAAGTTACCGCCCAGTCGACGCCGGTATTGGACGAGTTGAAGACAGTCGCGCTCACCGTTGCCGTCGCGCTCGTCTGCAGCGCCGCCGGTGGCGCCGCTGAGAACGCGATGCTCACGACGTTGTTATTGTTCCCGTTGCCGCCGCCGCAGGCCGCGAGTGAAGCCAGGCAGAATGCCGTGAAAACCACGATGAGGAGTTTACGGTTCATCGCAGACTCCCTCTCACGGGCGTCGTCGAAGTGCCGCGCGTGGCAGTCAAGGATGGAACCAGGAAACCTCTCTCGTTCCGAATCGTATAAGTGTGCCCACCGGCTTCCACCGTGCGCACTAGAAAGATTTGACTGTGATTGACGGTCGCCATCACGCCGACGATTTTGACGGAATCTCCGGCCTTAACCGCAATCGCCTTCGGGCCTTGTAGCGCGCGGCCGACGTGCGCGTCCACCGCTCCTTGTCCTGTGGCCACGGTCAGATGTCCGCCGGCGATCATTCCGGCCCCCGGCTTGGTCACCACGTTGCTCACCGTACCAGTGAGAGTAGTTTCCTTGCTTGCGTCGTACAGCGGCGCGGGCCGCGCAGGCTTAGCCGACCCTGTTGTTTGAGCACCGGCCGGCGCTGCGAGCCATCCGAAAAATAGAAAAATTGCGAATGGAAAGATTACGAGACCTCTCTTCACTTTGACCTCCAGATTGAAATTATAAATTTACGCCGAAGATTCATCACTCAAAACAATCGAATTGCCCTGGCTATCCGCGAGTTTGCTTCCATCTTTCGATGAGCATACGCGGCCTGAAGCATTCCTGCGGATCTACGACCCCGAGTAATTAGAACACCAGTCACTACAAAGAGTTTCATTTCATTGGTGATTCGGTTCCATTTTCTCACCTCTCCAGACGCTCATAGCTATACGATTCTTCATAGAAACACCGTCGATCAAGCAATCATCCGCGTCAAGCACTCGATCAGCAAGGGAATCCTCCTGACGCACGGCCCGCCCGCGGCGGAATCCAATCCAGGCACGCCCGCGGATGTCTTTCAAATTACACGTACTTGTTTGTGAACAACGCTTGCGCTACACGCTTGCCGAGCCCCCGGGACACGGTAGATTGGAATGGGGAATCATCGGGTACCGCCTGGGCAGGGGGCAGTTCATGGGATGTTTCACGCTCGATCTCGCCGAGTTCTGGCAGAGGCATTTGCCGACCGGCCTGCGCGCCACCATCGCGGCAGCCGGCCTCGCCGTAGTTCTCTGCTGGTCACCGGCCGCTGCCGCACAGGAAAGCCACATAGGAAAATGGACAGGTAACGCCCGATCCGGCAAAGACCTCTTCCGCCGATTCTGTATCGGGTGTCACGGCAAGGACGGCGATGGAAACGGCGAGAACGCGCCGTACGTCGATCCCAAGCCGCGCGATTTCACGCTGGGAATCTTCAAATGCCGCTCGACGCCCACCGGCAGCATCCCGCTCGATGAGGATCTCTTTTACACCATCGGCAGGGGAGTGGACACGACGGCGATGCCTTCTTGGCAGCCGTTGACCCGTCAGCAGCGCGCCGATCTCGTCGCCTACGTCAAGACTTTTTCGCCGCGTTTCCGCGAGGAAAAGCCCGACCCGCCGGTCAAGATGACGCCCGAAACACCCGACACACTCGAGAGCCGCCAGCGCGGGGAAGTGCTCTACCAGACGACACTCAAGTGTGTGCAGTGCCACGGGGAATCGGGCAAGGGCGACGGCCCCTCGGCCTACACTCTTCGCGACGACAAGGACAATCCGATTACGCCGTACAATTTCACCGCTCTCAATCGCTTCAAGTGCGGTGACTCGAACGCAGACCTCTACCGCATCTTCATGACCGGGCTCGACGGCACTCCCATGCCGTCCTACGCCGACTACCTCACTCCCGATCACGCTTGGGATCTCGTGCACTATCTGCGAACGCTGCAAAAACGCAGCCCTAGCAGGGCTCCAGCCAGGGAAGCGACGACCACCGCGGTAGCCCCGGAGGAGAAATAGCGTGTCGTGGATGTCGTCACGCACGATATTCGCAAGAGGAACGGTATGAACGCAATTAAGCTCTTTGCCGCGAGCGCAGCCTTTGCGACGGCGCTTTCCGTGGCCCCCAGCGCGAGCGCGCAGTCGGCCTATCAGGTGGTCACGGTCTCAGACGGTGGCACCATCAGCGGTGTCGTTAAATGGACAGGCGAGAGGCCCAAGCCGCTGACACTCCCGGTCACCAAGGATGTGAGTGTCTGCGATGCCGACCGAGCTGGCGCCCGGGATCTCGAGCGGCTCGAAATCAGTCCCGACGGCGGCGTGGAAAACACAGTCGTCTATCTCCGCGGCGTCACGAAAGGGAAAGCTTGGGATCTCCCCGATTCGCGTCGTACGCTCGACCAGAAGAACTGCCGCTACGTCCCGCATATCTCGCTCGTTCAGGCCGGCGGCGATTTCGGAATGAAGAGCAGCGATCCGATCTTGCACACGGTGCACATGGCCGGCGCCGTGGATTACAACCTTCCGTTTCCCATGACCAACGTGTTGCTGACGCGGCCCATGCGCAAAAGCGGCACCGTCGATCTGAAATGCAATGCAGGGCATATCTGGATGAACGGCGTAATCTTCATCGTGAATCATCCCTACTACGCAATCACCGACGAGCACGGGATGTTTCATCTGACGAACGTACCGCCCGGCGAATACGAAATCGTAGCCTGGCATGAAGGCTGGCGCGTAGCCCGCGAGGAACCCGTTCTCGACGTAGGCACGCAGACGAAGACTAAACGCCTCTTCTTCACCGAACCGCTCACCTGGGAAAAAAAGGTTACAGTCGCCCCCAACGGCCGCTCCACCGTCGACTTCACAATTTCCGAACGCTAAGCTCAGCGATCTTCTCGTACCTCCGAGCGGCGGCCGTCCCGCGCTTGCATGCCACGATTCATCCTGGACGGTCTTCGAACCGATAGCGGCGTCGCGTCTCCGGCGATGGCTTCGGCTTAGACCAAGCGACGTAAATCAATCGAAGTCCGTGCGGCAAACTGCGCCAGCGATGAATCCGCGGATGGTTTGATCGAAGAAGATATTCCGCACAGCTGAATCGGAACCGGGAAGCAACAGATTCGAAGCGGAAAATTAGAGTGTGGCACGACCGGCGTCCCGGCCGTGCCACACCCCGTGTTGGGAGGTTAGAACTGTCCCTGCACACTTCCTACAGCGACAATCCCGCCATCAACGTCCACGAACACTACTTGGCCACTCGTCGCCTGGTAGGCCACCAGGTTAAACGAGCCCGAGATACCGCTGAATACCAGCGATACCGTAGCGCGTCCCGGATTGGTTCCGTCCGGAGTGAACGTTGCGGTTATGTTTTGCGACCCTTGAGCGGGAAGAAACAGGTTATTCAGCTCCCCGCTTCCTGTGAGGTTCGCGACGCCATCTGAAAATACCTGCCCGACCAGGTCGGCTTCAAATATCGCCTGGAAGTCGATGGCATAGTTGCCCGCGAACACGGCGCTGGTATCTTGCGGTTCCTCGACCCCGACTCCGAAAGCATTGGCGTCGAGGCCCATGATCACCGCACCACCGTCGCCCGCGCTGTTCGGGTCATCGAGGTTTAAGGTTGGATCGACAAGATAGACGCCAAGTGTCGCGATGTCCGGGGTGTTCGCGACCGTGAGCGTCGCGCTCCCGTATCCACTTCCATCCGAATTGACGTTGGCGTTGTACGTGCCGGTTATCGCGCCGTTCGTCGGCGTTCCATTTCCTTCATTGAAATCGCCGAATCCCGCCGAGAAATTCCCGGCTCCGTCTGCCGTCAATAGCCCGGCCGCCCCGTATGGACCATCCGGTGTGAAACCGTTCTGATTAAACACGGTTGGTCCGTTCAGAGCCGTCGCGTCGAAGTTTCCAGCCGATCCGCCCTGTCCGAACGCAGATCCGCTCGTCTCACTGAAATCATCAATTTCGACGAAGCGAATTGCCTCGGGCCCGACGATGTAGTACGCGTAATTGAGCTCTGCCGGGAACAAAACGGCAGTGCCGCGTCCATTGGCATCGGGTGCGGTATAGCTGCCGACGGCCGATTGATTAGTCAGCGGTGTGCCAGAAAAATCCTGGTCCCACGTCATCGCGGTGATATTTCCGTTGCCATCCGTAGTCATGACGCCACCGATGTTCCACAGAAAGCCTTCCTCGGCCCCATTGAATGCGAACGCGTACCCTCCCGAAACCTGGGTGGTATCGTCTTCCGTAAACGTCTGGAAATCGAGAGTGCCGCTGGAGGTGGCCTCGCCGTCAAACTCGGTGACGAGAACGTGATTGAAGTTAAGCACGGTGATAGCAAGAGTCTGTGCGCCGGCAACCCCGATATTCGGGTCGCTCGCGACCAGATCAATCTCTCCCTGGCCATCTTCGCCAACCGTATAGGTCCCGGTCAGAGTTGCGGCCACGGATAACACCGAGTTGCCGTTGTTGTAGTCTTCCTCGCCGGTCACTACGTCGCCGGCCCCATCCAGCGTTACGCTTCCTGCCGCGCTGTAGGGATTGCCGTCAACATCAATGCCGCTGACGACGAACGCGTACGGTCCGGAGAGAGTCGTGACGTCCGCGATCGCAACCATGAACATCGACGCAGTCGCGAATGTCGTGCCGTCGGTCGACGAAGTCGCCGTGACCTCCACTTCCATCCCGCCGTTTTCGAAGTCCGCCTCGGGAATACTCTGAGGCGCCGTCAATATGATTGTGTCGCCGCTTGCTGAGGTAGCTGCGCTAAGCGTTCCGCAGTCCGGATTGTCGCAAGCCAGCGTCCAGTTGACCCCACCGCTGTCATTCGTCACCGTCGCCGCCAGCGGCGTCGAGAGTTTGATCTCCAGCGCGAACGGCGGTGGGGTGGTCATCGCAACGATGATGGGTTTCTTGTGGCCCGAACCGCTGCAAGCGGAGAGGAGCGCGCTCAAGCCCAACGCGAAAACAATGCCTAGAGTTTTGCGATTCATCGCAGCCCTCCTTTCCGCGTGGACACTTCGCCCTTACGCGATGCCGGCGTCAGCAGATATCCATGCTCGTTTCGTACTGCAAATTCCGTCGAGCCGGTCTTGACGCTACGCACCAGAAATACATGTCCCTTTCCGGAATTCTTCATCACTCCGACCATCTGTACGGATTCTCCAGGCGTCAGCTTCAGCGCGTTCTTGCCCCTCATCGCGAACACTCCGAGATGCGCGTCCACGACCCCCGAGGAAGTTGCCACCATCATGTGCGTGCCGACAAGCATTCCTTTTGACGGCTTTGTTACGACCTGATCGACTGTGCCTTTCAGTGTCGTTTCTTGTCTCACGTCGTACTGCGGTGCCACAGGCGCCCTCTTCACCGGCTTGACTGTCTGCGCCATTGCAGGCACAGCCAGCGACAAGACGGCTAGAAGGGTGGCCAACCCAAGGCCTCCCAACACTTTTCTCATCTTCTCTCCCTCCCCTTTTGAACTGTCGTCTTGAACCGACACGCGAGGAAGCAGCAAAACGGTACCAGGGGGACAGCCTGCTGCCCCTTGTTCGCGATCGATGGACGAAATTCTTACGGATGGACGAATGTCCAGGAAACACCCCGCAAGAGATTATCACGCCGGTCAATACTGAAAAGCGTTTTTTGAGGCTTGTGCGCCATTTCATACGTCTCTGCCTTCCCCTCAATCGGGAGCGAAAAACCCGGCAACAATGGCCGCTGCCACCGCGTCGTGACTCCAATCCCGCCGTACTCTCATCTAATAATTGAAAGTGCCGCGAGCACTTCAGGAGGATTTCAGCATGAACGCTGCCCAGATCGCACGCCGCCTGGCAGGTATTTTGATCGGCATCGGGCTATTCAGTTCTCTTCTTTCAGCGGGCCCTCGAGCCGTCACCCGGCCCGCGATTCGCGCCGTCGCGCAGCAATCCCACGCGCGCAGCGACGCCCATTTCGAAGAATGGCTGAAAAACGAAGTCCGGCATCAGCTTGTCCTCTTGCCGTATTATTCGCTCTTCGACAATCTCGCGTACCGCATCGACGGCGCCACCGTCACCCTCGAGGGCCAGGTAGTCCACGCCACGATCAAGGATGACGCCGAGTCCGCCGTAAAGAAAATCGAAGGCGTCGAAAAGGTCGTCAACAATATCGAAGTTCTTCCGCCTTCTCCCATGGATGACGAAATTCGCCGCGCCGAATATCGCGCCATCTACGGCTTCGGCCCGCTCGAGAAATACGCAGTCTCCTCGGTGCCTTCCATTCACATCATTGTGAAAGCAGGCCACGTGACACTCGAGGGCGTAGTGGACAATCAGGCCGACAAAGACGCGGCCAACGTCCGCGCCAACGGCGTCGCCAACGTCTTCTCCGTCACGAACAATCTCAAGGTAGTCAAGTAAGCAACACATTCCAGGGCGATTTGCCTCGCCTGATTCGGGAGGGCGTCTGCTATTATTCAGGGAGGCCGCCCTCTCGAACCTGATTTGTGCGCCCGGCGCGTCGGTCGACCGCCGCGAAGCGCGCTGAAACTGTCGGGACGCGCGTGCTGTCTGGCACTGATGGCATCCCCGCCCAACCAGCGCCGGATCGAGCGCCAAGCGCTCGCGCTTGAATTGACATTCGAACTATGGCCGAACAAGAATCCAATTCGCTGATGCGTCTCAGCATGAGACTCGTCGCGCCGCTGGTCCTCAGCGTCGCCGTCGTCTCACTGATTTTCGCGGCCTATCAAGTACGCACGCAAGATCGCAACATGCGCCGCGATCTGCAGCGTCGCGCAGAAGTGCTCGGCCAAAGCCTGCAAGATGATTTCGAACGCGAGATTTCAACGCATTCCGACGCCGCTTTGCATCGCACCATCGAGCGCCTCGGCCATCGCGACCATATTCTCGGCATCGCCGTTTTCGACACCAAAGCCAATCCTCTCGGCTCCAGCGCGGGCCTCGATTTCGGCATTCTCAATCGCGCCGCGCAATTTGCCGGCTCATGCGAGAGCGATGCCGGCTGCCACGAGTTCTTCGATTCCAGTCAGGACGCGCAGATCCACATTTACGCTCTGCCCATCCGCTCGAACGACACTCTGGTCGGCTCACTTGCGCTGGTCAGCGATGCCAGCTTCATTCAGCAAGCCACGCGACTTATGTGGCGGGACAATCTCTTACACGCGGCGTTTCAGACGCTTTTCATCGCGCTCCTGGCCCTGGTGATGATGCGCTGGGTTTTTCGGGAATCCATCACCCGCGTCGCCGGATGGATGCGCTCGTTGCGCCTCGGCAAAGCCTCCGCGCAGCCGCTGGATCGCTCCGGCATCCTCGCGCCGCTCACGCACGAAGCCGCGCAGATGGCGCAAAGCCTCGACGCCGCTCGCGCCGCGGCCGATGAAGAAGCGCGTCTCCGCGAAGCCGGCGAATCCATGTGGACCGCCGAACGCCTGCGCGTCAGCGTCCTCGGCAAACTGCACAACGCTGCGCTTTTCGTCGTTTCCAATCGCGAACCCTATCTCCACGTGCGCGATCAGGACAATTCCATTCGCACGATCGTGCCGGCCAGCGGCGTAGTCACCGCTCTTGAGCCCGTCGTTCTGGCCTGCGACGGCACATGGATCGCCCATGGCTCCGGCAACGCCGATCGGGATGTGGTCGACAAGGAAGACCACATCCGCGTTCCGCCCGACGATCCGCGCTACACTCTGCGCCGCGTCTGGCTCACTAAGGAAGAAGAAGACGGCTACTACTACGGCTTTTCCAACGAAGGCCTCTGGCCTCTTTGCCATATCGCCCACACGCGCCCTCTTTTCCGCCCCGACGATTGGTTCCAATATCAGCGCGTGAATGAAAAATTCGCCAGAGTCGTTCTGGAAGAATTGCGCGGCACCGAATCGCCGGTTGTTTTGGTTCAGGACTATCACTTCGCTCTTCTGCCGCGCCTTATCAAAGAGCAGCGCCCCGACGCTCGCATCGCCATCTTCTGGCACATTCCCTGGCCCAATCCAGAAGCGTTCCGCATCTGTCCCTGGCAGCGCGAACTCCTGAACGGCCTTCTCGGCGCCGATCTCATCGGCTTCCACGTTCAGGCGCATTGCAATAATTTTCTCGAGACCGTGGATCGCGCTCTGGAAGCCAACACCGACTGGGATCGTTTTGCCGTCAGCCGCCAGGGCCATCAAACGCTGGTCCGCCCATTTCCCATCAGCGTCGCCTATGCCGATTCTAAGCACAAAGGCGATATCCACGGCGAGCGGGCCATGATGCGGCGAAAAGTTCTCGACGAGCTCGGCATTGACGTCCGCTTCCTCGGCGTCGGCGTCGATCGCGTGGATTACACTAAGGGCATCCTCGAGCGCTTCTGGGCCATCGAGCGCATGCTCGACGAACATCCCTACTATCAGGGCGAATTCAGCTTCATTCAGGTCGGTGCTCCCAGCCGCACCAATATCAAGCGCTATAGCGATCTTCTGGTCGAGGTACGCGAAGAAGCACAGCGCATCAATAACAAATACAAATCCGCCAAATCCAAGCCCATAATTCTTCTCGAGCGCCATCACGATCACCATGAGATCGAGCGCTTCTATCGCGCCGCGGATTTATGTCTGGTCACCTCGCTGCACGATGGCATGAATCTGGTGGCCAAGGAATTCGTCGCCGCGCGCGATGATGAGCGCGGCGTTTTGATACTCAGCGCCTTCACCGGCGCGGCTCGCGAGCTGGGCGATGCTCTCGTCGTCAATCCCTACGACGTCGAGCAGCTCGCCACCGCGATATACACGGCCCTCAATATGGGCGCCGATGAGCAGGAAAAGCGGATGGCGGCCATGCGCCGTATCGTCCGCGAAAACAATATTTACCGTTGGGCGGGAAACCTGGTAACCGCGCTATCGGAAATCCGCATCGAAAAACCGGAGAAGGTCGAGGCATGAGCATTCTGGAAACACAGCATAGTAAGGTTCTCGAACTCTCGAACGCCAAGAACCGCGGCCGCGCTCGCCGTCACAAAATCGTCTCCATCGCCGCCGCGCCGCAATTCGGCTCGCCGCGGAATCTATTCTCGGCTTGGGACGAAATCGCCGACGATATCCGCGAAGCCCGCTCCGTCGCCGTTCTCTCGGACTTCGATGGCAGCCTGGTAAAAATCCAGCGCCATCCCGGCTCCGTGCGTCTCGGCAAGGCCACCCGCGAAGCCCTCGCCGGCCTTGTTCGTCACGACATTCTCGTCGGCATCGTCAGCGGCCGCAGTCTCGCCGACGTCCGCAAGCGCGTTGGCCTGCCGGGCATCTGCTATGTCGGCTGCCAGGGTTATTCCATTCAGGATGCACGCGGGCATCGCATCACTCTCGCCAATCGCGATGAGCGCCGCCTGCTCGCTCAAGCCACCGAGCAGCTCAAAGAGAAGCTCGCGGATCTCGACGGCGTGCGCGTCGAAGTCAAAGAAGCGACCCTCGCCGTGCATTACCGCGAAGCCAGCCGCGCCATCGCGGCGCGCACGAAGTTCATCGTTAAGGAAACCATCGCGGAAAATCGCGGCCTGCGACTCAGCGGCGGCAAGAAAGTGTGGGAAATCTTTCCCGGTTCGGGCGTGGATAAATGGACGGCGATCCGTTTCCTACTTTCGCGGGAAGGTCATATGGAATCGCTTCTGATTTACGCCGGCGATGACGTCGGCGACGAACCGGTCTTCGCCCGCATGTCGGGCATTTCCATCCTCGTCGGCAAGCGCCGCGCCACTGCCGCGCGTTATTCGCTCGAATCGCCCGTCGAGCTCCGTCGTTTCCTCGAGCGAGTCGCGGAGGTCCGCCGATGATGCGTTCTCAAGAGCCGTTCCAATTTGTCGCTGCCTCGTATCTCGTGCGCATTTGCCCGGAGCGCGCCAACAATCTCGCCGAACTTGCCGCCGAGCTTCGCACCGTCTCCGACAACTCGATTTTCTATCACACTTTCCAGAGTCTCGAAGAGCATCACTACACGCCGTTCTCCAGCGAGTTCGCGCAATGGGTCGTAGCGTCCTGCAATCAATATTCGCTGGCCGAGCAGATGGCCGGTCTCGATGTCGGCCGCTTTGTCTCCATTGATGAACTCCGCCACGAGCTCATCGCCGTCATTGACGATTACATCGCGCAATTTCCGCAGGCCCGCGAAGCCCGCGGCTTCGAACCTTTTTATTTCTGCGAAGAAATCGAATTCACCCTGCCTCTCGAGATGCGCGCCAACACTCTCGCCGAGCTCGCCGAAGGCATTCGCAATCTGAGCCCGCAATCGCTCCACCATCACTTCATCAATTCGCGCCTTCGCCTGCGTCTCCAGACCAATGATTTCTCGCACTGGATCGACAAGAATTTTGGGCTGACGGAACTTGCTTTTCGTCTGAATCAAGTCGATTTTCACACCAACACTCTCGACAGCCTTCGCGACGAACTGGTCGCCACCATCGAACCCTGGGTCAACCAATGAGCGCAACGACGACCGAGAACGCTGTCCGCCACGTACGCCTTCAGGATCACGCCGCCATTGTCGGCCAGCCCGAGATCAATGAAATCCGCGCCATTGCCAGGAATCTCTCCGGCAAGCGCATCAAGATGGTCAATTCCACTGCCGTCGGCGGCGGCGTCGCCGAAATTCTCAATCGCCTCGTGCCGCTCATCGAGGAACTCGGCCTGGACATCAAGTGGGAAGTGCTGAAAGGCGGTGAAGCCTTCTTCGCCGTCACCAAAGCATTTCACAACGCCCTGCACGGCGAGCCTTACGACGGCCCGCCGGAGTGGTTCGATACTTTTCTCGCGACCAACGAAGAAAATCGCCGCCAGATGCCGCTCGATGACGATTTCGTCGTCATCCATGATCCCCAGCCCGTGGCGCTGGTTCGCGCGCGCGATTCTCTGGACCGTCACACGCACTGGGTCTGGCGCTGTCACATCGATCTCTCGCGCCCCAACCAGGACGTCTGGAATTTTCTGCGCCCGTTCGTCGAGAAATATGACGTCTCGCTTTTTTCCTCGGCGTCCTTCACGCAGGAGCTTTCCATTCCGCAGTACCTCTTCGCTCCGACGATTGATCCCCTCGCCGACAAAAATCGCGAGCTCGATCCCCAATATGTCCGCAGCGTAGTCGAGCGTTTCAATATCGATCCTTCGCGCCCGATCATCACGCAAGTCTCGCGCTTCGATCGCCTCAAAGATCCCGTCGGCGTGATCCAGGCCTATCGCATCGTCAAGCGCCACACCGATTGCCAGCTCGTTCTCGCCGGCGGCGGCGCCAGCGACGATCCCGAAGGCGAAGCCGTGCTGATGGAAGCCCGCGAAGCCGCCGACAACGATCCCGACGTCTTCCTTCTGAATCTTCCGCCCTGGAGCCACAACGAAATCAACGCCCTCCAGCGCGCTTCCACCATCGTCGTGCAGAAATCTCTTCGTGAAGGCTTCGGTCTCACCGTCACGGAAGCACTCTGGAAGAAAAAGCCGGTAGTAGCCTCAGCGGTAGGCGGAATTGTCCGCCAAGTTCTGCACAAGCTGACGGGAATGCTGGTTCATTCGGTGGAAGGCTGCGCCTACCAAATCCGCTACTTGCTAGCCAATCCGGAAATCGCGCAAAAACTAGGCGAGAACGGCCACGAACACGTAAAAGAAAATTTCCTAGTAACCGGAAACCTGAAGCGCTACCTACTAGTCTTCTCAGTCCTCCAACAACGCGGCGCATAGTCGTATCGCCCGCTCGCCCCGGGTTTGGTACCGCTGGCGTCCCCGCCGGCATCTTACGACCGCCGCGCAAACCAACAAGCAGCACGTACCGCGTAAGACCCCGCAACCAATGCACCCGCTCATGTAGCGCCGACCTTTTAGGTCGGCATCCTACGACCACCGGAATCGGCCCGCACCGCAATCGCGCGCGGACCCCTCAGCCGCCGTTCAACCCCACTTACTTCGCTCCCTGCGCCTCAATCTTCTCAATCACAATCGCGTGCGATCCACCTCGCACATAAACTTTCCCAGTAGCCGTCACCTTCTGCCCCGCATAAGCCAGCAACTTCGCATTCTGTCCCACCGCCGGCGTCGTCTCCCCAATCGGCCAATAAATCACCTCGCCCTCCGCCAAAATTACCAACGGCGATCCGCCATTCGCGCACTTCGTAGCACACTCCGCGCTAATCGGCTTCTCCAATGACTTCGTAAACGCGCAAGCCGAATCCAGCACGTAACCCTTCACCGTCTCCGTCTTGTCAGCCGCCCCGCAAAGCGCCGCCGCCAAAACAACCGCCGCTGCCGCAATCACCAATCTCATCCGCATGTTCATCGTTCCTCCACGAAAATTTAATCGTCACGCCGCAACGCAAAATCGCGCGCCATCCTCAATCTTCGCCAGGTCGAACGCACACACCCCGGCCCTGTTCGGTTGCCGGGGGGTTCGTTTTCTATCTAGATCGTCGTAGCTAGGGGTACGGAATTGCCGCCAATCTATTCGCGCAAGCCCAACAGCGCAATACTGTAAAACTACTACCCCCGGTTTTGGTACCGCTGGCGTCCCCGCCGGCATCTTACGACCGCAGATCTGATCAAAGCCCGCAATCACGCGCGGACCGCAACGTCACATACATCGCGTTGTTTTCGCAGGGTGAGCCCGCGCTACGTAGACGCCATTGTTCAAGCTTGTTCTCGCAAGATGCCGGCGGGGACGCCGGCTCTACCAACTCACGGCACATTCACCAATCCATTCCGAATCGCATAAACCACCAATTCCGCCGTCTTATGAATCCCCAGCGCATCCATAATATTCGCCCGGTGCACCGACACCGTATTCGCGCTCAATCCCAACTCCGCGGCAATCTCCTTATTCGATTTCCCATCCACAATCTTCTGCAAAATCTCCATCTCCCGCGGCGTCAGCCCCGAATTCCTCTCGCCCTTCAACGACTCGCTCTTCTCCAATTGCGGCGCCAGCACTTTTTCCCCAGCCGCCACGCGCCGTATCGCCGCCGGCAATTCCAAATCAATCGCGCTCTTCAAAATATATCCCCGCGCCCCAGCCGCCAGCGCCTGCCGCACCAGCGTATCTTCCGAATGCATGCTCAGCATCAAAACCGCCGTCTCCGGCAACGCCTCCAAAATCCGTTTCGTAGCCGCGATCCCGCTGCCTCCCGGCAACGCGCAATCCATCACCACCACCCGCGCCTTCAATTGCAACGCCTGCCGCACCGCCTCCTCTGCGTCGCCCGCTTCGCCCACCACTTCCAAATCCGCCTCATCCTCAATAATCCGCCGGAAGCCCATGCGCACCAGGCTGTGATCGTCCACCAGCAGCACGGAAATTTTCTTAGCCATGCGCCTCAGCCTTCTCGCGCGGCACTCGCAAACGCACCAGCGTCCCGCCGCCCGCCGGCGCCGCAAATTCCAGCGACCCGCCCAGCAATTCCGCTCGCTCGCGCATGGCCACCAAACCAATCCCGCGATTCACCGCGTGCCCGCCGGCGAATCCCTTGCCGTGATCTTCCACTTCCAATTCCAATCCCTCGCCGCCGAATCGCAGCCGCACCCAGGCCTCGCTCGCGCCCGAATGTCGCGCCGCATTATTCACCGCTTCCTGCAGCACGCGATAGATATGAATCGCCGCGCCGCCATCGACCGCAAACGCATCCCCGATTTTCTCGTACGCAATTTTCAATCCCGTCTGCTTCTCCACGTTCGCCACGTACCAACTCACCGTAGCCTCAAGCCCCGCCTCCTCCAGCATCACCGGATGCAGCGCCTGCGAAAGCATCCTCACTTTTTCAAGCGTCTCCTGCGCGATTCCCGAAACCTCGCGCAATTCCGTCCGCAATGGCGAATCCGCCGGCGCATGACGCTCCGCCCGCCCCAGCATCGCTCCCACCGCCGTCAAAATCTGCCCGAACTCATCGTGCAACTCGCGCGAAATATGCCGCAGCGTGGATTCCTGCGTGGCGATCAATTTCTGCGCCAGTTCGCTGCGCTGCTCCGAAAGCGCCGCAAGCTGCGCAAAAAGCCTGCGATTCGCCGAAATCACGTACAAGCTGGTCAAAAGAATCGCCGCCAGCGTCGCGGTCAAGAATAAATACACCTGCCGCTGCACGCGATCGTAAATCTCATTGGCCCGCGCCGCCGCTTCCTTCTGATTTTCGTTATTCTCCACCAGCAGCCGGTCCACGTCCGTGCTCAGCGCCGCCACCTGCGTCAACAACGAATCGCGAATCTCGCGCCGCGCCTCCTCCGTCTTCAATTCCGCCGCCAGCGCAAACATCCTTCCAATCTCATCCCAGAATTGCCCCAGCGCCGTCGCCAGATACTCGCGTTGCCCCGGATTCCGCGGCGCCACCGCAAGCTCTTCCTCCTTCCGCAGCGCGTCATCGAGATCCGTATGAATCCTCTGAAATTGCCCTGGCCAGGCCGTCAGCGGATAAGTCGCGCTCTCGTCCAAAATGTCGCGCATCGAAAGCCCCAGCGAATTCAAATCATTCTGAATCCGCAAAAGCTGCAAAGAATCCCGCCGGTTCCTCTCCGCAATATTATTCTGCAACCCGCGCAACCCGGAAATCTGCCGCGTGATGTACCCCGAGTAAGCCACCACCGCAGCAATAGTAATCACCAACCCCAGCATCAACCCAGGAGTAGGCGACCTTACAGGCAAGCGCAACATGGCCCGAGAATATACAACCCCGGCCGCAATTGCCATTCCGGCCGCTGCTGCCGGTTCGATTTTTATTCGCTTTGACGAACCGTCTAACCGAAACAAGGGTTCAATTAAAACCACCCGCAAATCATAGAAAACAAAGGATCGGGGTGGTTTCTAACCGAAACACTTTGCGAAGGTCGCCTGATGCGATTCTTTGCCGACGGCGGAGATTTTTCGTGGCGCATGCGGTGCGTAGAAGCGCGCTCGCGGAGGGCCGTGCGATGTCGGGGCCAATGCGGCCATTTGCGGCTGCGTTGGGAATCTTCGTAAACCTCCGGAAAAGGCTCGGCCAGCCGCCGATCAAAAGCCGCAGGCAAGAGTGCCTGCGCTACCCGGGGAGTGTCCCGATTGTTTGCGGGGCCCGTGCTTTATTTTCAACGACTTAGGCCCGGCAACAATATTTGAGTGTCCCGATTGTTTGTGCGCTGGCTCCTTTCTTCGCGGGGCGCTTAATGGTGCGTGGGCCGGCCGCGTGCGGCGGCGACGCAGGAGTTCCTGGTGAAGCGTTTTGTTGCTCCGGCGCTGCGGGCCGCGCAGTTATTGTGAGGGTAGGTTGAAGCATGGGCAATGGTACGGCTGGGCTAGAACTAAATGCGAAAGTTCGGATACAGGCTCAGGAATCCGGTGAAGCGCGGGTTGGCGAGTTCGCTGCGTGAGTGGGCGTGGAGTTCGTATTCATTTTATGAAGGGAGCGACGATGGATTGGTGAGGATCGATACGGTGTGATGCGGATGAGCGGGGAACGAGTCAGGAAAGAAAGAAAAATCAAGGACGGGGCCGAACGACGGGGCCGAAACCCCGACCCTTCCCATACTACAAAACCGGGAAGGATCGGGCACCCGAAGCAAACCTCCGGAAAAAGCTGTGACAGCCGCCTGCGAAGGCGCAATGCGGGTGGAGATTGGTGTCGCGCTGCGATGATCTCGTGCTAATTCCCGCGGCTAAAGCCTGTCTTAGGGCCTAGGCTTTTTCGCTGGACTGAAGTCCAGCTCCCCCTGCTGAAGCAGGGGGCTGCCTCCAACAGCTCCGTTCTTGGACTCCCGATTCTTCACGCGAACCGGGAAGGATTGGGCACTCATGACAAACGTTTGGAAAAGGCTGTGCCACGCATTATAAAAGGGCGCCCCTTTCGGAGTAGGCTGCGGTTGTTGTGCTGAGCAATCAACCGACGCCTGACGAAAGGAACACCCTATGGATAGTGTGAAATATGTGGGTTTGGATGTCCACCAAGCGACGATCTCGGCCGCGGTGTTGGATTCAGAAGGCCATCTAGTGATGCAGAGCGTGCTGGCCACGCGTGCTGGCGCGATTCTTGATTTTCTGCAGGGGTTGCGCGGAACGATCCATCTTACCTTTGAAGAAGGAACGCACTCGGCGTGGCTTTACGATCTACTGGTGCGGCGAGTGGCGCGCGTGTTGGTGTGTAATCCACGGAGAAACGCGCTGCTGAAGTCCGGCAACAAGAGCGACAGCATCGACGCGCGCAAGCTGGCGGAGTTGTTACGCGGAGGGCTACTCTGGCCGGTCTATCACGGAGAGAGCAGCACCATGACCGTGCGGCAACTGGGCCGCAGTTATACCGCGCTGACCGAAGACACCACGCGGGTGAAAGGGCGGCTGAAGGCAGTCTATCGCGGGCAGGCCATCGCCAGCGTGGGCAAGAAGGTGTATGGCGCGCGGCATCGCGGGGAGTGGCTGGCGCAGTTGGGGGAAGCGGGCTTGCGGCGGCGCGCGGAGTTGCTCTATCAGCAACTGGATGCCTTGCAGGCGTTGCGCCGCGAGGCGCGCCGGGAGTTGATCGCGGAAAGCCGCAAACATGAAGCGGTGAAACAGTTGCGTACGGTTCCGTTTCTGGGTCCCATTCGCGCCGCGGTGCTGCTCGGGAAAGTGCAGACGCCGCACCGCTTTCGCACCAAGCGGCAGTTCTGGACCTACTGTGGGCTGGGGCTGGAAACGCGCACGAGCGCCGATTACCGCCACGTGGACGGGCAGTTGCTGCGCAGCAAGAAGCCAGTGTTCATCCGCGGGCTGAACTGGAACTACAATCACGAACTGAAGAACCTGTTTAAAAGTGCGGCTACCACCGCCAGCGCGCGAGAGGGTCCGTTCCGCAGCTTCTACGAAGGACTGCTGGCGAAAGGCCTGCTGCCGGCCATGGCGCGGCTGACGTTGGCGCGCAAGATCGCCGCGATTACGCTGAGTGTTTGGAAGAAAGGAGAAGCCTTTGACGCGGAACGACTGAAGCCACAAGCAGCTTGAGCGCGCCAGGCCATCGGAGCGCGAGATTCCCAATCGTGCTGTCCGTCGGTCACTGAGCGCTCGGGTTCGAGGGTGAGTATCCTTGGGCGGGTTAGGCGCTAAGTCTCACGGGCCACCATAGGCCCCCTCGGACAACCCAACAAAGCCATAGGCCGCGGGTCCGCGAGTCTCAGATAGAACCATGGTTGGCGTACAGCTTGGAAGCCTCAGCCGCGACGGAATGCCCAGCCGATGCAGGGGAATCTCGAACTCGCGATGGGTGGAAACAACGCTCCAGCAAAAACGCACGCAATCGAAGGGGGCTCGATGCCAGAGAACTTTCCCTCCCTGCCGGAGGAGAAGTGTTTTCACTTGACATCCCCTTTTATAGAACCCGCCACTCGAAACCAAAAACCTTCGGAAGAGTCTGGCCGACCCGTCGTCTGATCAGCCGCTTCGTCAAAAAAGTGTTAGTCTAGAGATTGTGTGAGAGATCTCACACCCCGCGTCGCGGGCATTAAACCCTCCAGCCTCAGCCAACGACACACCAGCTCTTCGTACTGGAAGCCAGCCCACAATTTGGCGGTTCCGGCGCCCGCAGACTCGATCATTCGCTCCGAGGAGGCTTGGATATGACCCATCCTGCTATTTCGACCGAAGAGATCTCCTATCGAAAGCGTATCTCCGTACTTGATTCGAACATGGCCTACGTTGATGCCGGAGAGGGAGACCCTATCGTGTTCCTTCATGGCAATCCCACGCCCTCTTATCTCTGGCGAAATATCATTCCGCAGGTGTTGCCATTAGGACGCTGTCTGGCCCCGGATTACGTGGGAATGGGCAATTCGGGGAATGCTCCGAACGGATCGTACCGGTTTGTCGATCACCGACGTTACCTCGAGGCTTGGTTTGACGCGCTGCATCTGACGAAAAATATCATTCTGGTGGTCCACGACTGGGGCTCCGCGCTCGGATTTTCATGGGCTCAGCGCCATCCCGAGCGAATCAAGGGCCTTGTCTACATGGAAGCGATCGTTCGACCGTTTTTCTCGTGGGACGAATGGCCAGAGGCAACGCGAGAATTCTTCAAAGGACAACGCACCCCTGCCGGGGAAGAGTTGATTCTTCAGAAGAATCTTTTTATTGAGTATCTCTTGCCGCTTCGAGGGCTGAGCAAGGAAGCGATGGAGGTGTACCGCCGCCCGTTTAGAAACCCTGGCCCTTCGCGCCAACCAATGCTGTCCTGGTCGAGGGACCTGCCGATCGAAGGGCAACCTGAAGATGTTACTGAGATCGTGGCTTCCTACGCGCGCTGGCTTTCCAGTAGCCCTATACCGAAGCTGTTTATCAATGGGGATCCGGGTGGTTTTCTGATCGGCGCGCAACGGGAATTCTGCCGGGCATGGCCAAATCAGCAGGAAATCACCGTGAAGGGAACGCATTTCTTGCAGGAGGACGCCCCTTCTGAGATTGGGGAAGCGACAGCGCGTTTTGTAGCACGGGTATTGGCGGGCCAGCTCTCGTCAAGAGCGGCCGCATAAAATTCCAGCTCGCTGGGAGGCACGGCCCGCACTTGGCGCCGCCCTCACGCACCGCGCGGTCCTCGGTCCGCTACGGTAGAGACATCTGGATTGAGAGGAGAATTCACGTGTTTGTAGGTCATTACGGCCCCAGCTTTGCAGCAAAGGCGGCGAAGAAATCCATTCCGCTGTGGATTCTCTTTCTCGCGGTGCAATTGCTCGATGTCTTTTGGAGCATCTTTGTGCTCCTTGGCGTCGAAAAGGTGCGTATCGTTCCCGGATTCACGGCCACCAATCCACTCGACCTATATTACATGCCGTACACCCACAGCCTGGTGGGAGCGCTGCTGTGGTCCATCGCCGCGGGCGTTGCCTATTATGTTTTTCGCCGAGCCGATGGCCGGCTGGCCGCCGGACTGGTTGGCGCAGCCGTATTCTCTCACTGGGTCCTGGATTGGCTCGTGCATCGCCCCGATTTGCCGCTGTACGACAGTTCCTTCAAGCTGGGCCTCGGTCTCTGGAACTATCCGGTGTTTGCGTTTGTGCTCGAAATCGCCATTCTTTTTGGCGGGATGTATTTCTATCTCAAAACGACAAGAGCGGTGGCCCCTGGCGGGCGCTTCGGCTTTGTGATCTTTGGCGTAATCATGTTTGCGATCGAGGCTTACATTTTCTTTGGGCCTCCACCGGCTTCCGACAAGGCCGTAGCGGTTACCGCGTTGGTCTGCTACGGCGCATTCGCCGGAACAGCCGGCTGGCTGGAGCGAAAACGCGCTCCACGTCGATCCTGACACCCTGGCGGCTGGTGGCGCGCCTTTCGCGAGGGTTTACGGTCCTCGATGCCCGATATTCGGGCGTTTCGAGCGTGTGGATTTCGGCCCGGCCTATGACTTTTCTTGCTTTTTGGTTTTCGTTCTTCTCCCTCACGGCGGATCGGAACTTTCCCGACCCCTTGCAAATGAAAATTCCGCTTCGAACTGCGGAGTACGCGGGAAAAACCGAAGGCCGAGCCGGGCCTCCGCCTAGGCGGAACGGCCCCTACGCTAGTTCGGGGAACGGCGGAGAAAGTCAAAGACGCCGGCAAGCTGCCCTTCGAAGCTCAGGACGAGCCGGCGCTACGAAGACGCGGGCGCGACGTCGGCGCATGGGGCGCGCGGCTGGCATTGCGCCTATAATCTAGCGTGGACATCAGCGAGGGATTCGGAATGATGTTGCAGAGCCGCAATCTGGGGCTGTCAGTCGCAGTCGGGGCGCTTGTCTTGATCATGGGCGGCTGCGGCGGCTCGACGCCCTCAGTGACGCCTCCGCCCGTGGCGCCGAGCATCACTGCGCAGCCGGCGAGCATCGCGGTAACGGCCGGCGAGACGGCCAGCTTCTCCGTCACCGCCGCGGGGACTTCGCCCCTCAGCTATCAGTGGCAGAAGGACGGCGCGAACATCAGCGGCGCCACTTCGTCGAGCTACACGACTCCGCCGACGAAGACGTCTGACAGCGGCGCGAGTTTTATGGTCAACGTCTCGAATGCAGCCGGCAGCATTTCCAGTAGCGCGGCGACGCTCACCGTCAACGCCGACACGACGCCGCCGACGGTCTCCATCACTTCTCCCGTATCCGGTGCGACCGTGAGCGGCACGATCTCGATCACCGCAACTGCGTCGGACAACGTCGCGGTGGCTAGCGTGCAGTTGCAGGTCGATGGCGCGAACTCAGGCGCGGCGGATACAACTTCGCCCTACAGCTTCTCGCTCGATACTACGACGCTGACGAATGCGAATCACACGCTGACGGCTATCGCTACGGACACCTCCGGCAACAAGACCACCTCCGCCGGCGTACCCGTTACGGTTGCAAATGGAAGCGGCAGCGCCACGCCGGGCTATGCGGGCAACGGCGCAGGCTGCCCGCTATCGAATGACCAGGACCAGACCCGCGATCAAGTTACTCAGTACCACTGTCCGCTGCCGAATTCCACGATCGCGGGTAATTTGCTCGTCGTGGAGTTGCGATACAACACGCCTGCGCAATCGCCGTCGTTCACCGACAATGTCGGTGGCAACAACTATCAGCTCGGAGTATCTTGCACCGATAATTTGAATGGTGTGGTTTCGGCAATCTTCTACGTGCAGGGCGTGCGCGCCGGCGTCAGCGACGTCAGCGTGCACCTCTCGAGCACGCAATTCGTGCAGATGCAGCCCTACGAATTCTTCAATGCCGGCGCGCTCGATCAAGCCGCGTGCCAGTCCGGCAGCGGCACCACTGTCGCAACCCCGCCTCTCAACGCGCTGACCACTTCGGGAGATCTCGTATTCCAGCAGGCGGTGGTGGATAGCGTGCAGCAGATTTCGGGCTGCACGAAAGGCTCGCAGAGCAATATCAGTTGGACTCTGCGAAGCGCGATGATCGCTGACAGGTATCCTTCGTGCGTGCAATTCGGCGTTTACAATTCGACGGCCTCGTTCGCCGCGTCGTTCATGCTGGGCACTTCGGCCAGCTTCATCACCGCGGCGGCGGCTTTCAAACCCGCGCAAACAGGATCCGCACCGCCCGCGGGCATCCGCGTGGTTTATGTCCAGCACGATGACACGGACAACGAGCAAGCCACGTCCGTTCCGCTCGAAACGCCCATCACCGGAAATATGTTCGCCATCCTTTTCGGTTCGGGCTGTCAGGACCCGAGCACTACGGACTGCGCTTATCCGACGTCAGTCTCCGACGGCGTCAATAGCTACATTCAAGTCGGGGGAAATGTAATCAGTCCGGCCAGCGATGGTGGCGCGTCCGTTGGCTCGGTGTGGTACGCGAAGACTGTCTCGCCGGGCAGCTACTTTCCGAATTGGACGATGCACCCGCGCTCCACTGCCGGCTTCGGGAGCACCATGTTTCTTTACGACATCGCGGGCGCGTCGAGCGATCCACTCGACACTTCGTTCGGTGCGAGCGGGTTGGCCAGCAACACCGGCGACCAATCCACCAGCGGTTCCGGCGGAAATCTTACGACCGTCACCGCGACTCCCTCACAAGCCAACGAAGTCATCCTCGTGACTGTGGGCGCGGGGTGGAACACGTTCACCGGAATCACCAGCCCTTCCGGCGGCCGCTTCCTATCGAGCCACTACGTGCCCGAGACGAACTCAAGCCACGACGATCTCAACGGCGGATGGATGTTGTATTACAACGGAGCGTCCACGTCCGCGGTCACCATCACCTGGACGCAGGATGCCTCGAATTTTCCCGGCGTCGGCGACTGGATGTCCGTCGGCGCAGCGTTTCACTGAGGAATCCAGGTTCCTATCGCGGATCTGAGAGGTGCTGGCGCAGCCTTTTCCGAAGGTTTGCGGTGCAGGGTGCGATGTGCGCCACACGCTGTCGTGGCGCGTCCTGAGTTTCGAAGGGCAGACTGCCCCTCTGCGATGCTCGATGGCTTATGACCGCTTACGATTGAAGCGGCACTGCGCCTGGGTGGCACGCTGTTTGCCGCAAGCGAGCGCCATGGTCTCGAAGACGCGTTCGTGGCGGACCTCGGGCTTCTTGTAAGGGCGCTTGCCGCGCACCTTTTCGGCGCCGGCTTCCTGCGTGTCGTTTTGCACGGGTTCACGTGTTGTCATATCACCCCAACCCAGATCGTGAAATCTTCACGGCGCGCCCTTCGCCGCCGCGCAAATCCAAATCAATTCAAATTCGCCTGCGTCAACTTGACGGCGCAGCCTCCATTGGGCGGGGAGCCGGTGGTACACGCCTGATTCGCGAGCGTTATGTAATAGAGGCTGGAGGCCTGCCCGGTGGTTCCGTTGGGAACGATGTTGTCGATCACAATTCCGCTCGTGCCACCCGTTGCGGGCGCCGCGGAGGCTATTCCCGCCGGAAAGCCGGAAGTGGCGTTGAACGACATAACGCAGCCGCCCCCGCCACAAGCCGCTGGAGCGCCATTGTTCTGGACGCTGAAGAACAGCAGGTCGGTCGAGGTGTTTGTATTGAAAATCTCCGTGCCCGGAGAGCACACCGGATTCGTGAGGTTGGCCGATAGATCCAAGGTATGTGTGTCGGCCGATCTATTCATGGTTCCAGCGCTGTTAAATCCGATGCGATAGAGCACGGCTCCGTTTGCAGTTCCCGAACTGATTCCGACGCCACAGACGTAGAGGAATCCGGCGCTCGGATTCGCTCCTTCGAGATAGTTGTTATCGAAAGTGCCGGAATAAAGGGGATTGCCGGCTGTAGGTCCAACGAACACCTCGATGAAACTCCCCAGCGACGTGGGCAGCTGCCAAACGCCCGCACGGGGGGTTGCGTCCCCGTTCGAGCCTACGAATGCGAAAACAGTCTGGAAGGTGGAATCCACAATCGGAGCATCGGTGACCGGGTGGTTGCCGCCCACGTTGATGAGATTGGCCCCAACACACGGCGGCGCCCCGGAAACGCAAGTCCCGACCGTGCTGCCGGTATCGCGCGCGAATCTGAGGCGTCCGTTGGAACCGCCGGCGTATATGTTATGCGACGAAATGTCGAAGACGGGACTCGTCATGGCGATTCCGGCTGCAAACAGGGCTATAGGCCATCCGCCGGTGGTCACCTCTGCGGGCGTTCCCGAGAAAACGCCGGTGAACTTGTGGAGATGTCCGGTGTTGTCTCCCACGTACAAGGTATCCGTATCGTAGCTCACGAACGGTGCGGAACCGGTATCTTCGCGGGAGCCATTAAATGTCAAACTGAGCAAGCAGGATCCCGCCCCAGCCTTGCATGTCGCGTACGCCGCACCGGTCACCGTCGCCGTTCCCACCGCCGCTGGCGCTGCAATCGTGCCTTCCCCCGCGGCCGGCCGCAAAATATGCAGCGCGGCTGTTCCGCCGCCGCCCTCGATATAGGCGATCTGCGTGCCATCGAAGGAAAGGACCGGCGACGTCGAGGTCGTGCCGCCATTCGTGCGCGTGTGATATGCGAACATGGTGGTCGGGCCTATGCATGCGCCGCCTGTTCCGGCGTAAAGATTGTTAAAGCCCACGATACTCAGTGCCGCCGCGCCGGCTAGTTTGGTCGTGAACACGACGTAGTCTGAGCTACAGCTTGCGCTGTTGATGTCGAACGAGAACTTTGCGGGAAAGGCACTGGCATTCATCGAGGCGCCCGGTCCAAGCGAGACGCTCCAATCACCGTGAGATCCCTTTTCGCCCAGGACGCCGACTTTCCCGCCGCCGGATGCGTTGCCGGCAAACGTGAGAGGGCCGGCCGCCGTCGCATCGTTCGCAGGCGCTGCGGCCGGCAAAGATGGATGCACATGCCGCCGCACCCATTGCTGCATGTACCGGGGATCACGCTGTACGCGGAGGGCCTGCTCGAAGGTCTGCGGCGTGGAGAAGATGACGTGCCGGTGGGTCCAGTCGGTCACCAAGGAAATTTTGACGTGATCCGATGCGCGCCCCGAGAGTCCGGCGGCCACAGCCAGAATCGCCAAAACAGCTACACCAAACCGCCCAAGCTTCGCCTGTCTCTTAATCATGTCGCAAGCTCCCAAGCCGCGCGATACGCGCGCCTTACCCCCCCAAGCATAGTCCCTAAAGTTGCCGTGCCTGCGTGCTCCGATGCTGCCCGGCGCCGAAGCAATTGGTGTGAACTAGCGTCTTTTGCTTGGTATCCCAAGCAGAACGCCAGGAGATAGTACAGCCCGCCGAACTCTGAAGGCAGCTGGCGAGTTGCTCCGCGCTTGTTGCGTTGCTTGCCGCGAGCGTTGCATCGTAGGGCGGTCGGCGAAGCTTCGCCGAGAGTTTGCGGATTCGTGCGCCCCAGAATCCACCGAGTCACGGTAGCTGCGCCGCCGGCGATGGTAGTACTGTCACGCCTAATTGCGCAATCAGTATTTCAATCGGAACGAGCGAGGCGGGGAAGCAGGTGCACCGCTGGCGCCCTGCAACCGGAACTGGATAGCGTCCGAGGAACGGCGTTGCGTGAACTCACGAGAGAATCATGGCAGCGGCGAGCAGAATTCCGAATAAGACGCCCTGCCGCATCTCCGACCAGCCTAGGCTCTTCACTCGCAATGGCTTTTGTTCGCCGAAAAACCAATAAAACCCGCGAAGCAGGCCAGGAATGAAGGCGATCATCACGAGAGCCGGCATCAATCGCCAGTACGCCGCCGCAGCCAGAATCGGGAGCAGTAGGATCTGTCCCACAAAAAACAGCCGTCCGCGGCGGAGCTTTTCGCCGAGAGTTGCGGCGCGGGCGGCATGGATACGCAGCTGCACGAAATGGATCTGGTCGCCCGCAAAAATCCAATTGGCGGACCACAACACCCAGGCACGAGCATCGAGGCGTCCGGTCGCGACATAGTAGGCTGCCGGCGCGGTGCAAGTGAGCCCGATTGCTCCGATCATTTGCGCCATCATGCGCAGGTTGCGGCTTAGTTTTACAAGCAAAGTCTGGGCGACGAACGCGAGCACTGCGATGCCGCCAAGAAGCAGCAGGTCCCGGTTGCGTCCATGCCATAACAATGCAGCCAAACAAGCGGCCGAAACCGCACCCAGTCCTGCAGACACTAGGAGCGAAGCTCGCCGCTCTGCGAGTGTGTGCGCACTGAGGGGAGTTCTGCCCATTAGACTTTCGACCGGAGTGCGCAGCCAGAATAAGGCTAGCGCGGCTACCGTAAACAGAATCACAGGCCATGCGCGCCCGGTCGATGCCACTCCGACTGCAGCGCCGGAGAATAGCGGGACAAGCAGCAAACCCCAGGCGCCATGCTCGCGCGGGACTACCAGGGCTCGAATGCGTGGCTGTTGGAGAGAACGAGCACTCAATGAGGTATCCGCAATGGCATGCGATGCCATGCCATCAGCATATTATCATTGCCGAATCATGCTCCGGGACGCCGGAAAAAACCAAAGGGCAAACCGGGCCGGTGGTAAACCCCCGGCCCTACGTCGAAGCGCCGCCCGCAAATCCGGCACATGAGGCACACTGCAAGGAGTTGTAGGGAAGCGTAGGGGATCAGCGGGAGAGAACGCGCGGGAAACTCAAAGGCGTGGTCGAAGACCCCACCCTCCCAGATCACAACACCGGGAAGAATGGGGCATTCACACCGCAAAAGTTCGGAAAATGTGGGCCACTCGCCGCCGACCGGCGCGTTGACACCTGTCATCTAGTCTTCTTAATTGCCTTCGCAGCCAAACCTCCGTCATTCAAGGTTCCGGCGATCAACCACATGTCCATTCGTGGGTGAGATCGAACCTCAGTGCGCATCCGTGGGATGATCTGCCGTCCCGTCCGACCACTTGGCCACCGGAACCATGAATATGGTCAGCCGGTCCTGAGCGTCTTCAGATGCCAGAATCGGGGAGCTTGGCAAATTTGCGCCCCACGTTGCAGCGTCGGTTTGCGGAACGAAAAACATCAAGTGCGGACGCCAGTGCCCATTCCCATCGCCCAAGTTGGCGTCCTTTGACAGCATGTAGGACATCGCGCCGGGTTCCAGCGTGGGCAATTCCTTCTTATCGAAAGCGGCTTTGACACTGTCAAACATTTGAACTCTTGATTGTCCTGCCAGCACCAACTCGGTTTTCTTGATTGCGAGTGGAAGGTAGGTTCGTACTGCTGGCCCGTTGAGGCAGATCGGACCCCGCAGCTTGGGATTCCAGAAGTCAGGAGAGTCGATTCCGGACGCCCACCCTCGTTCCACGATACACACGAAACTGTTCGTACCTTTGACGGCGGTTTCGTAACCATGTTTTCCGAGCACCATTACTCCGGCATCGCGTGCGATGGATTCCGGAGCCGCGCTCCGCGCCAGGGCTATCTCGGCATCGCGATCCATCAAGTATTGCTCAATCGGGGCCATGCTCGGATACGGTGCTTTAGCGTCCTGTGCCTGCACCGGCCGCGCCCCGCTCAACGCCATGCCCAACACGACGGCCAACACGATGACTGGTAGTGCGATTGTCCTGACTATCGCTCGCTTCATTGAATTCTCCCGGGACATCGGATTCTCCTTGTGATGCGAACCGGTGCGGCAAACTTTCCTCTTTATTGCCGCTTGGCAAGATACGTTGATATCAATATAATCTGGCCGTGTCAACATTTAGAAAACCGTCTTGGCTTTGTTAAGATCGTGGCGACTGACGAGAATGATGAAGCGCAGAGAGAAATGGCCAACGTTTTCGCCGGGGCTACGCCCGCGGGCGGAGCAAGCCCGGCCCCTACGAGGACGAAAAGCCATTCGCCCGGGTGGAAGTAAACAGAGCCAGCCTTCTTTTGAGACCACGCTGCTGGTCCGCGACTCTTGCCTCTGTCTGCATGTGCAGCGAGCTGCGAGGGCGCTGGCACGGCGCTTTGATGATGCTCTGCGCCCACTCGGCCTGACCAATGGGCAATTCTCGCTGATGATGTCCCTGAACCGCCCGGAAGCTCCAGGTATGGCGGCAGTTGCGTCCCTTCTGGCAATGGACCGGACCACATTGACAGCCGCTCTCAAACCGTTGCAGCGCCGGGGTCTGGTCAAGGTCGCAGCAGACGCGACGGACCGCCGCAGCCGCCTGACGACTCTAACGGCGAAGGGGCGGAGCTTGCTGGTCCGCGCCGTTCCCATCTGGCAGAGCACACACCTCGAAATTGAAGCGCTCCTTCCTGATGGCAATCCCGAGCGCCTCCGGAAGAATCTGCGCGCACTCTCCTAATCATTTCAGCGGATCGCGAATCATCCTTTGTTCGATCTGCTTCAGGGTGGTGGCTACTCGGAAGTAATGGCCCAAGTCCTGATTAACCTGTCCAAACCATGTGGTTCGCTCATGGTTGTGCCGGAACTCTCATCGATCTGATGCATTTTCTCGTTGGCACTTCACGCTATGTTCGCTTGCCAGGGGCTGATCTCGAATTACGCATTCGCGATGGACACCGATGAGCGGCGAAGAATTTCAATGCCCAACCAGCAACCCCAAAGCTCCAGCATCCATAGCAGCACCGCGCTGACTCGAAAGCCGGCGGTCAATTCACCCGGCCCCATCCGGAAGACATTGTCGGAACCAGCACTCAGAAAATGGGAATATCCGCCGATCACGAGCGGCACGGCCAGAAACAGAAGGAGCCAACCACCGAGCTTGGGAAACCGCGCCCACAACGAAATCAGAGCAACCAGCGGAATGATATTCGCGAGAACAGCGAGAAGAGGAACTTGATCCACTTTAAGTGCCCTATTCAGCCTGGCAAGTAGTTCGAGGTGCCAAAGGACGACCGCGGCATGGGTTAGCACCGCCAGCGTCGCGCACCAATACAATCTCCTCATCGGACGGCCTCCTTCCTCCGATTCTGGATGGCTATCGCCTATCCTACCCGGATTCTAGCGGGACGGCTTTCGTTCCTGGTGCGGAAGACGTCCGATAATGCGACCCATTAGAAGCTGACACAACGGCGAATCATTCCTCGCGCAGGGCGCGCATCGGATCCGTGCGGGTGGCGCGCCAGGCCGGCAAAAAACAGGCGCCAGCGTCGCGACCAGCATCACGACAAGCGCGAAGCCGAACGCGAACGGATCACGCGGGCTTACGCGATACAAATAGTTGACGAGCAGGCGCGTCAATGCCAGGGCCGGCGGCTGCGCCCAGCGCAATGCCGCCAAGGGTCAACGCGAATCCTCGTGAGATCACCAACCGCACAAGATCGGAGGCGCGCGCGCCGAGCGCCATGCGCAAGCCCAATTCGCGAGTGCTCTGCGAGACGGCGTAAGACATCACGCCGTAAAGTCCAATCGCCGCGAGGAGCAAGGCCAGGCTGCCGAGGACGCCGAGCAGCGTTACGGCGGCTTTTTGCGGGGCTGTGGAACGGTCGAGTTGCTCTTGGAGGGTAATGACTTCGTAGAGCGCCAGATTCGCGTCCAGCGTGTGAATCTCGCGGCCCAGCGCGATGGCCATCTCTTCCGGAGTAAGCGGCGTGCGGATATTCAAGCTCGCGGGAATGGCGAAATTCTGCCGCCGCGGAACATAGAAGAACGGTTTGGGAAGCTCGCGCATGCTCTCATATTTTGAGTCTTTGGCCACGCCTACGACCGTCATCCAGCGTCCTTTCACTTGCACGCGCTCACCGATGGGGTTGTTGCCCTTCCAGAACTGCGCGGCCATAGTTTCGTTCACGATGGCGACGAGGGCGGCGGATTCGTCGTCGGCGCGCGTAAATTCGCGCCCGGAGACGAGCGGAATTCCCAGGGTCGCAAAATAGCCGGGGCCCACTTCGTTGTACTCCACCGTGGGTTGCTCTTCCGGAGCGACGTTGTAGGCGTCAGCGGCAATGGGGCTGGAGGAATAACTGCCATAGCTGAGCGGCGCCAGGCGCGCGAAGGCGGCGGACTCAACGCCCGGAAGCGCCAGAACGCGATCGAGCAGTTCATCTTGAAATGTTCTGGCTTGCTGAATGTTATAGCCGGCCGAGACCAGATCTACGGCGGTGGTCAGCACTCGATGCGTGGTGAATCCCGGACTTGCGCTGCGGATTTTGTCCAGACTTTTTATCAGCAGGCCTGTGCCCACCAGAAGAACGAAACTCAGGGATACTTGCACAACGACCAGGCTGGAACGCATCCACGATTTCCCGTGCCCACCAACGACTCCGGCCATTTCTGTTTTGAGCGCCGCAGCCAGATCCAACTTGCTGGTTTGAATTGCCGGAACTACGCCGAGCAACAGCGTCGCGAGCAGGCAGACGGCTGATGTGAGGGCTAGCACGCGCCAGTCGATATCTCCTGGCAAATACATTGAGACACCGCCGCGGGCGGGAAAGAGAAGAACGAGCGCGTGGCGGCACCAATGCGCAACCAGCAGCCCGCCGCACGCACCGAGCAGGGACAAGAGCAATCCTTCCGCGAGCAACTGTTTCAGCAATCGCCCTCGTCCTGCTCCCAAAGCGGCGCGCACGCTCATTTCGTGGCGTCTGGCGAAGGAACGAACGAGCAACAGGTTGCCGACGTTGGCGCAGGCGATTAGCAGCACGCACACCACCACGGCGAGCATGATTCCCAGAGTCGGCAGCAACGTGCCGGCGTTGTTGAACGGCGTTTCCCAGAGGGGCCATAGCCGCACGCTGCGGCCGCGGTTCGTCAATGAATAGTCATGCTCAAGCCGCTCGGCGACCGCGGAAATTTCCTGTTGGGCTTGCTGCGCGGTGACTCCCGGCTTCAGCCGCGCATACGCTTCGATCCAGCGCGCGTTGCGATCCTCGAGTTTGTATCCGCCGCTTTCGAAGATTTCTTCCATCGAGGCCGGAACCCAGAACTGCATGGCCCAGCCGACGAAAGTTCCGTAAAAACCTTGCGGGGCGACGCCGACGATGGTGTGCGTTACGCCGTTGAGGCGCTGCGTTTTGCCGATGATTTGCGAATCGCCTTTGAAGCGGCCTTGCCAAAGCTGGTAGCTGATCACTGTTACGGGATGCGCGCTGCTGCCTACGTCTTCGCCGGGCAAAAATCCGCGGCCGAGGATGGGGTGCACGCCGATGGCGTCAAAATAATTCGCGGAAACGATGCTTCCGATGGTTCGCTCTGCGCGCTCTCCGATGCTGAGGGTAGTGCCGGTGATTTTGCTGACAAAAAACGCGTCGAACAGCGTGCTGTTCCTTTGTAGATCGAGATAGTCGGGCCAGGAGAGCAGCGTGATTCCAGATTCTCCGCGCGAGATTCCCGAGAGCGCCATCAAGCGCTCTTGATGAGCGACCGCCGGGTACGGGCGGAAGAGGATGCCTTCGACCCAGCTAAATACCGCGGCATTGGCGCCGATGCCGAGCGTGAGACAGAGAATGGCGAGGACAGAAAAGCCCGGGCTGCGCCAAAGCATGCGCAAGCCGACGCGCAGGTCCATGAGCAAATGCTCGAGCCATTGAAATTGCCAGGCCTCGCGCGAATCTTCGCGTGCCAGTTGGACGGAGCCGAATTCGGCGCGAGCGCGGCGCAGCGCTTCGTCTTTGGAAACGCCGCGTTCTGCGAGTTCGGCAGCGCGCGCTTCGATGTGGAACTGGAGTTCATCCTGCAGCTCGCGATCGAACCGGGCGCGACGGCGGAAGAATCGCAGGCGGTTCAGGAATTCGCGGAATGTGGGCATGACGTGGCCCTCAAACTGTGCGCATCACGAGCTGAATGCTCTTCACCAGCTTCTCGAAATCCCTGGCTTCGGCGTGCAGTTGCTTGCGCCCTTCCGCCGTCAACCGGTAAAAGCGCGCCCTACGGTTGTTTTCCGATGTGCCCCACTCCGCTTGCACCCAGCCTTTCACCAGCAAGCGGTTCAAGGCGGGATAGAGCGAGCCATCTTCGATTTCGAGGCCGTCGTCCGAGGCATTCTTGATGCGCTTGGCGATGGCGTAGCCGTGGAGAGGCCCGCGCGCGAGCGACTTGAGGATGAGTAGAAAGAGCGTGCCAGGCAAAAGCTGCGTGTCGTTTTTAGGCATCCGTTTTTCCGCCACGTGTCCCCCTCTCCGCCAAGCGGCTCCGTCCCCTGTCCAGACTAGGGATAGCAACGAAAGGGGAGTGTGTCAAGGAGATCCTCGTCCGGCGCGGCTGCCGGGCGATCGCGATTGTCATGTCAGGCCTTTGCGAGGAACTTGAGGCGAGTTCGCAGAACCCGTACTCCATCAATTCGTGCGGTGGGCAATTCTGACTATGAGATCGCTATCCGACGGCATATTTGCGCTTCAAATACAAATCACTTCGGGATCATTCCGAGCGTCCCCAGCCACGTCTCCACCAGTTGAGGCCATCCCGTGATTGGAAACTCCGTGCGCCGCAGGCCGAACGCATGGCCGCCATGCGCATACAAATGTATCTCCACGGGAACGCCGGCGTTTTTCAGCGCAATGTAGTACGCCAGCGAGTCGTTCACACTGTCCACGTGATCATCCTCTGCCTGCAACAAAAACGTAGGCGGCGTTTGGCTGGTGACAGCAATATCGGGATTCAACCCAAGATCTTTATCGACGTTCGCGGCATGACGGACCACAAACTTTTTGGCGCCCTGGTTGGCATCCGATTGCGCCGCGGAAAGCGACAAATGTCCCGGATAAAGAACCACCGCAAAATCCGGGCGGCAGCTTTGTTTGTCGGCGGCGTCTACGGCTGGATACAGACGCTTTTCAAAATGCGTGCTCATCGCGGCTGATAAATGCCCGCCGGCCGAAAAGCCGAGCACTCCAATCTTGTGCGGATCGATATGCCACTCGGCGGCGTGAAAGCGCACCAGCCCGACGGTCCTTTGCGCATCTTCGAGCGCCATCGGAGATTCCGGATACGGCCCCGATTTCGGATAGGACGCCGGTTTCGGATAGCCCTTCACGCCGGGCACGCGGTACTTCAACAGCACACAGGTGATTCCCTTGGAGGTGAGCCAATCGCAGACCTCCGTGCCTTCGAGATCGATGGCCAAAATCTGATAGCCGCCGCCGGGAAAAACGACCACCGCGGCGCCAGTATTTTTCTCAGTGGGCGAGTAGACGGTCAACGTGGGCCGCGAGACCTGGCTCACGTAAAACCACGGCCGGCCGGCGACCGGCGATTTCGTCACCGTCGTTGTTTCGTCCTCCGTCGGAGCGACAGGCGGCGTATCCGGCGCCGCTCCCGGCCAGATCGGAACTTGCGTGTGTCCCGGGGATGGCTGCCAGGCAGGTGTCTGCGCGCGCAGACCGGCAAACGCGAACATAAAACCGAGCGCAAAGAGCGAAGGTTTCATCACAATCCTCCGAGCCTAATATAAGCCGGCACTGAGGTAGGCGGCTGATCGGAAATTGGGAAGAGTAGACAAAACGTGATTCTCGAGATTTCTGAAGCAAACGTCGTGACAATTGCCGCGGGAAAGTTATACTCGCGCGCATGGAACGCGAACAAGAGGCAATCAGCCGATGGACCGGTTCTGCTCCGTTCTGGGAGAAGCATCGCGAAATTATTCGGCATATGTTTGCGCCGGTCACGGAAGCTCTAGTCGAGGAAGCGCAAATTGGCAGTGGGAACGTGGTTCTGGATATCGCTACTGGTCCCGGAGAGCCTGCGTTGACCATGGCCTCGTTGGTCGGTCCGCAGGGCAAAATCTTCGGAATTGATCCGATTCCGGGGATGGTCGATGGGGCACGTCGAGAGGCAAGCCGCCTTGCAGCTGAAAAATGTACAGTTTGACGTCGCTTTTGCAGACCATCTGCCGTTTCCGGCCGATACATTCGATGCGGTGGTCAGCCGATTCGGCGTAATGTTCTTTCCGCGCTGCTGCGACGCGGTGCGCGAGATGTTACGAGTACTCAAGCCGGGACAAGAAGATGGTGATGGCGGTCTGGCATTTCGCCGCGAGAAATCCATTCCACTATTCGCTGTCGCGAGTCGTTGACCAGTATGTCGATACGCCGCCACTTGAGCCGGATGCTCTGGATGCCTTCCGGTATGCCGCTCCGGGCAGGCTGCTAGAGATACTGAAGGAAGCGGGCGTGAGAGCAGCCGAACGAGCGCATGGTGGAATTCACAATAGACGCGCCCATGTCGGTGGAAGATTTTTGGGCTTTGCGCCTGGAGATGTCTGAGAAGCTTCGTGAAAAAATCCGCGTGCTTCCACCGGAGCGGATGACTAAACTGAAGAGCAAGACGCTCGAATCGATTCGCGAGTACTCCACAGGCCGTGGGATAAGTTTTCCCGCTGAGATGCTGATTGTGAGCGGAGCCAAAGGTAATTTCTCGTAGCCATTGGCTGATTGGCGCGCAAACCTGAATCCGCTTATCTCATCTCATAAAAGACTGTCGCAGCCAGCCCAAATGTAGGGGCTAAAGCCCGTCATTCTCAGTGCAGTTAAATGTCGGAGCCGAAGCTCCGACGCCCTAAAGAGCATTTATGGGATGGATTCATGTCAGGTAACCCGACCCGGCATCAGCGGCCGTTTTTCAAAACTAGCTATCGGTCGTAGAAAGGGAACTGGAAAAATGCGCAAGGATCAGCCGACCCGAGAGGGCGAAGCCGGTCTAGGAGGTGACCGATGAGCGCTTTCGCATTATTTGGAATTAGCACGTTGATGAGCCTTGTGAGTTCTGTGGTGCTCGTTCAGCTCTACGTCTGGCCGCGGCTGCAGATGATGAGCCACGACCAAGCGCTCTTCGTGTTACTGACGCCCCATATGTTTCTCCGTTTCCTCGGACTTAGCTTTTTGATGCCAGGGGTTGTCTCACCGGCGCTGCCGGCGGCCTTCGCGGTTCCCGCCGCGTATGGAGATTTTGCGGCAGGAATCCTTGCCATCGCTGCGGCGGTCGCGCTTTCACGACGGACATCGTGGGCCCGGGCACTCGTATGGCTGTTTAACATTTGGGGAGCGGCTGACTTTTTGTTTGCGTTTGTTCAAGGGGCACGGGCACCAATCGACCCTGCCGCGCTGGGAGCGGCATTCTTCATTCCAACGGCGGTCGTGCCACCCCTGCTTGTCACCCATGCCCTCATCTTCCGACTTCTCGTCCGGCCGAAGTGACGCTGGCAGCCCATTCAGGTCGTCGTCGACGAAGCGGCGCAAGTTTGGCACGACGGCACTGCCTTTTTGGACTGGAAGAGCAGAAATGCAGCCCCGGCGTGGAATTGGGTTTTGAAATTCGACTGGGGGTTCCGGAAAAACCCAAGGCCAAACCGGGCCGGTGGTAAACCCCGGCCCCTACCCAGGAACCTCATCGGTGTTCGCCGGTGCGGAGGCGCGCGGTCTGGTATCTGAGGCAGCCAGCCTGAGCCATCTATTCAATACTCGTTGTTCGTCCCATGCGATTGGTTAACTAGTGCGTGGCGCTGCGGGCGTGGCGCTTGACTTGGCTGATGGCTGAGTCAAACTGGAATCCCTTCCAAATTGCTCCTCGGGTCAAAGACTGTCCACTCGTCTGTGGATAGGCGCCCGAAGAGCAGCCGCGTCGAACCCGGACTCCTGAAGAGAGTCGCGGGCTCCCGATACCTTAGAAAGGCCGAGCTATGATTTCGCCTGCTCTCGCAATGGACGGCTCCTACGATTACCGCCTTGTCGCTTTGTCGGTGCTCATCGCAGTGCTCGCTTCCTACGCCGCGCTCGACCTCGCCGGAAGAGTGACTTCAGCGCGAGGCACCGCGCGCAGTGTGTGGCTCAGCGGCGGCGCCATCGCGATGGGAATTGGCATTTGGGCTATGCACTACGTTGGGATGCTCGCCTTTCGCCTGCCGGTGGCCGTGGAATACGACTGGCCAACGGTGCTGCTCTCGCTGCTGGCTGCCGTCTTTGCATCTGCGATTGCGCTATTCGTAGTCAGCCGGGAAAAGATGGGCCTCGTATCGCGCATTGGCCGGCAGCGTCTTCATGGGCGGTGGCATTGCAGGGATGCACTATATCGGCATGGCGGCGATGCGGCTGCCGGCCATGTGCGAGTACTCTCGAGGGATCGTATTTATTTCAATCGTTCTGGCGGTGGTGATTTCTCTCGTTGCCATCTGGCTGACGTTTCATTCGCGCGAAGAAACGAACTTGGGGAGTTGGCGAAAATCTCTCAGCGCCGCCGCGATGGGGGCTGCAATTCCCATCATGCACTATACGGGCATGGCAGCAGCCCAGTTCACGCCTTCTCCATCCGCGAACGGTGATCTGTCGCACGCATTAAGCATCTCAGCGGTGGGAGTGGCCGGAATCATCATCGTCACGTTTATGGTTCTGGGACTGACGATCTTGACCGCGCTGATCGACCGCCGCTTCACCGCGCAAACTCTGGCTCTCGAATTCAGCAAGCGCGCGGAGCTTAAGTTCAAAGGTCTCCTGGAGTCCGCGCCGGACGCCGTCATTATCGTGAACCGCGAAGGAGAAATCGTTCTCGTAAACTCTCAGGCTGAAAGATTATTCGGTTATTCGCGAGAGGAATTGGTGCACCGTACTATCGAGGCTCTTCTGCCGGAACGCTTTCGGGGAAAGCACCAGGATCACCAAAGTAGTTATTTCGCGGCACCAAAAAATCGTCCCATGGGCTCAGGCTTCGAATTCTACGGCCTGCGCAAAGATGGGAGCGAATTCCCGGCGGAAATCACCTTGAGCCCGCTCGAGACCGAGGAAGGCCTGCTCGTATCCAGCGCCATTCGCGACATCAGCGAACGCAAACTATCTGAGAAGCGGCTGCAAGACAGCGAGAGCAGGCATCGCGCGGTGTTCGAGGAATCGGCGGATGCAAATTTGCTGATGAACGAAAATGGTTTCCTGGACTGCAATGCAGCCGCGCTGCAGATGTTCGGATGTTCAAATCGCGCAGAGCTCACTGCATTGCACCCTTCTGACATCTCACCCGAGAACCAACCCGATGGCACGCCATCCCGGCTGGCGGCCGACCAGAAGATTGCCGCCACATTGCTCGCCGGCAGGCAACGCTTCGAATGGATGCACCGGCGCAAGAACGGCGAGGTTTTTCCCGCTGAGGTGTGGCTCACGGCATTGACGTTGAGCGGGAAGCCCACGCTGCTGGCCGCGGTCCGCGACATGACCGAATATAAACGCGCGGAAGAAACCGTGCGGGAGACTGCGGCGCGCTTAAAATTGGCGGCGCAAGCTGCCCGTCTCGGCGTTTGGGAATACAACCTGGAGACGCACAAACTGACTTGGGATGACTACATGTGCCAACTGCATGGCATCCGGCCGGAAGAATTCCGCGGTGTGTACGAGGACTGGCAGAGGAGCGTTCATCCCGAGGACTTTCCGGCCGCCGTGGCCGCATTCGAGGCTGCCATCCGCATGAGAGGGGAATTCAGCAGTGAGTTTCGTGTGGTGTGGCCCTCCGGCGAGATTCGTTTTATCGAGGCCCACGGCGCAGCGTTCTGCGCTCCCAGCGGCGAGGTGCAGCGCGTTATCGGCGTCAATAGCGACATCACCGAACGAAAGCTGGCCGAAGCGGAAATGATCAAGGCCAAGGAAGCGGCCGAAGCCGCCAATCGCGCCAAGAGCGAATTCCTGGCCACCATGAGCCACGAAATTCGCACGCCGATGAACGGCATTCTGGGCATGACCGAGCTGGTTCTGGATACGGACCTTACTCCCGAGCAGCGCGATAGTCTGGGCCTCGTTCGCCTGTCGGGCGAGTCTTTGCTCACGATCATCAACGACGTTTTGGATTTCTCCCGGATTGAAGCGGGAAGACTCGAGCTCGAGCACATCCCCTTTGACCTGCGCGAAAGCCTGGGCGAAACCATGAAGGCGCTCGGCGTTCGCGCTTGCCAGAAGGGCTTGGAATTGATTTACGACGTTCAATCGGACGTTCCGGAAGCCTTCGCCGGCGATCCCGGCCGCATCCGCCAAATTGTGATCAATCTGGTCGGCAATGCCATCAAGTTCACCGAGCACGGCGAGGTCTTCGTTACTGTCCAGCAGGAATCGCTCGACGCCTCCATCGCTTGTCTGCATTTTGTCGTGAAGGATTCCGGCGTCGGCATTGCCGCCGACAAGCAACAGATAATCTTCGAACCGTTTTCGCAAGCCGATGGCTCGATGGCTCGCAAATATGGCGGCACGGGATTGGGGCTGACGATTTGCGCCAGACTCGTGAAGAACATGGGCGGAGCGATCTGGGTCGAAAGTCAGGCGGGTCAGGGCAGCGCTTTTCATTTCACGCTAAGGCTGGCCGTGCAGGACACTCCTGTGCGTTCTGCGGCTTCCCCAAGCCCGGCAGCCCTTCATCCCGAGCGCTTGCGCGATCTGCACGCGCTCATTGTGGACGACAATTTCACCAACCGCACGGTGCTAACCGGTATGCTGACGCGCTGGGGCCTGAAACCGACCGCCGTCGAGGGCGGCGGGGCCGCGCTGCAGGCGCTCGAAATCGCCAAAAGCACCGGCCGGCCGTTTCCCCTGATCCTGTTAGATGGACAGATGCCGGAGATGGACGGCTTTACGCTCGCGGAGCGCATCAAAAAGGATCCGAAGTTGGTCGGCGCTACGATCATGATGCTCACCTCCGCCGGACATTTGGGCGACGCCGCGCGCTGCCGGGAACTCGGAATTTCCGCTTACCTCGTGAAGCCGATTCGTCAGGGCGAACTTCTGCAAGCGATCTGCCGCGTCTTGGAATTGGTCGCGAAGAAAGAACCATTGGTGACGCGGCATTCTTTGCGCGAGGCGCGCAACCGCAGGCGTGTCCTCTTGGCGGAAGACAACGCCGTAAATCAAACGCTGGCGCTGCGCCTTCTCGAAAAGCGCGGCTACACTGTTGCGATTGCCGGCGATGGCCGGCAAGCACTCGAGGCCTTCGAGAAAGAAGACTTCGATCTCGTGCTCATGGATATCCAGATGCCTGTGATGGGAGGTCTCGAGGCCACCGCCGCCATTCGCGAATTGGAACGCCCTTCCGGCCGGCACACCCCAATCATCGCCATGACCGCACATGCTCTTGCCGGCGATGAGGAACGCTACCTCTCCGCAGGCATGGACGCTTACATCGCCAAACCGATTCGCACCAGCGAGATGTTCGCAACCATCGAGAGATTTCTGAGCAGAGACGATGAGGATGTCGCGCCGGGCGAGGTCGAGGCACCGGAGAAACTCACTCATCCACGCTAGACCTGCTGATTGCGGAACCGAAGCGATGGGGAGTGAACGAACTGCCTGGCCAATTCGTCCGGTTGAAATCCGAGGCGCAGCTGGCGCAGAGCTTGAGGCCGGGCGGGGCGCCCTTCAGGCTCAAGCATCCACGCGCTTGGAGCTACTTGCCGAACAGGAACTTGAAGAACGGGTGCGTCTTGGCTGCCACCACGTGATGCGCTGCGTTCTCGGCAGCTGCTTGGCTCGTAATCTCGGTCGAAGCTAGCTGATCCTGAGTCTGGCTGTCGATCTGCGTCGCAAACACCTGATTCTTCGACGAGCTCTCACGATCATCGTTGTGTCGCGCATTGGCGCTAGCCACCGCTGGAATTGCCACCACTCCCAAGATCGCTACGATTATTGCTTTCTTCACGTTCATCCTAATCTCCTTGTGTGAGGCCGATTGCCTCGGGGTGCGCAGAAGATTGCAACATAGAGTCCAAAAGGGTACAGTCTTGAAGAATCCAGAAACTCTCTTTATTTCAATGGGTTACAGCCCCTAGGTACGTCCGGTGTGTCAATTTGTGACCGGCGAGTATCCCAACAACTTCCCTCGGGAGGAGAAAATCAATTCCCATGCAAATCGTCAGTCGCAGGGGCGCCGCTTGCAGAAGCTCACGCCCTTCGGCCCCGCTTTTCGGCCCTCCTCCCGCTGGCAAAATAATCGACGCTGTGATACAGACACCGCCTCATCCCGAGAATCCAAAGGACAGCGATGGGCAAGCAACGTCTCGAAGCCTTCACCGATGGAGTCATCGCCATCATCATCACCATCATGGTGCTGGAGATAAAAGTTCCGTCGGGCCCGGGCCTCGCGGCGTTGGCCGCCAGCGCACCGATCCTGCTCACCTACGCGCTCAGCTTCGCCAACGTGGGCATCTTCTGGAACAACCATCACCACATGCTGCACGCCACCGAGCGCATCAATGGCACCGTGCTGTGGGCCAATCTCTTTCTTTTATTCTGGATGTCGCTAATTCCGTTCGTGATCCGCTGGATCGATGAAACGCATTTTGCCGCCACGCCCACGGCAGCCTACGGCGTAGTGCTGGCCATGTCCGCAATTGCCTACGTCTGGCTGCAGCGCTCAATCATCGCCGTCAACGGCGCGCACTCCAAACTAGCCCGCGCCATAGGCCGCGATCTGAAAGGCAAAATCTCGCTGCTGCTCTATTTCGTGGGCATCGCCCTGGCGTTCGTCCACCCGTGGCTGGCCATCGCTGTCTACGTACTCATCGCGCTACTGTGGTTCATCCCTGATCGGCGCATCGAATCGATCACCTAGCTGAAATGCATAGCTTCATGGCTTCGCACCGCCGCTCAACTGCGTAACTGAAACGTTCGCGGCACCGGGTCGAAGCCTTGGGCGGGCAGTGCTATACTCCCGCGCAACCATGAGTTGTCCCGCCTGCGGAAGCGAGGTTCCCGGCGCAGCGCGCTTTTGCCCTTCCTGCGGCAGCGCGGTGGATTTCGGTTCTACGCCCACGCTGAGCCTGGATGCCGCTCGGCCTATCGCCGGCACGCCGCCCGCGTCATCGCGCAAACGCGAGTCCTCTTCCAGCGGCAGGAGTTCCTCTTTCTCCGGCTACGAAGCGCGTTACGTTCCCGGAACCACCCTCGCCGAGCGTTACCGAATTGTTTCGCCGCTGGGCAAAGGTGGCATGGGCGAAGTCTATCGCGCGGAAGACTTGAGACTCGGGCAAACCGTGGCCCTGAAATTTCTGCCAAAGTCGCTGGCACAGACCGAAGAAGCGCGCGAGCGTTTCACCCGCGAAGTTCGCCTGGCGCGGCAAGTCTCGCACCCGAACGTCTGCCGTGTCTTCGATATCGGCGAAATCAGCGAGACCACCGACGCCGGCAAAACCATCACCCACACTTTCCTGACCATGGAATTTGTGGACGGCGAAGATCTCGCCTCGCTGATGCGCCGCATCGGCAGGTTGCCGCCCGACAAAGCCGTGGAAATCGCGCGGCAAATGTGTGCCGGCCTCGCGGCTGCCCACGAGCACGGCATCATTCATCGTGACCTGAAGCCCGCGAACATCATGCTCGATGGACGCGGTCGCGTGCGCATCACGGATTTCGGCCTGGCCGGGCTGGCCGCTGAAATCGGAGGCGCCGACGCGCGCGCCGGAACTCCCGCCTACATGTCGCCGGAACAATTCGCCGGCGGCGACGTTACGCCCAAGAGCGATCTCTACTCGCTCGGCCTCGTGCTCTACGAGATCTTCACCGGCAAGCGGCCCTTCGACGCCTCCTCCAGCGAAGAGATGGCTCGCCTCCGCGATAAAAGCGCGCCGACCCATCCCTCGCAGATCGTCAAAGACATCGACCCGCTGGTCGAACGAGTCATCCTGCGCTGCCTGGAAAAAGATCCTGCCAGGCGTCCCGCTTCAGCGCTGCAAGTTGCAGCCGCATTGCCAGGAGGCGATCCGCTCGCCGCAGCGCTGGCCGCCGGCGAAACGCCATCGCCCGAGATGGTCGCGGCTTCGGGGGAAACCGAAGGCCTGCGTCCCGTGATCGCCTGGCTTTTGCTGGCGGGAGTGATCGTGTCAGTCGCCGCCTCGATTCTGTTAAGCGCGCAGGCCAAGCTCTACCGCCGCGTGCCGCTCGAAAAACCGCCCGAAGCTCTTGCCGAGCGCGCCCGGGATATTCTGCAGAGCGTTGGCTACTCCGAGCGGCCGGCAGACACCGCGATGGGATTCTACGAAGGGATAGGGTTTCTGCGTTACATCGACGCTCACGACAAGTCGCAGACGCGCTGGAACAACCTCGAAACCGGCGCGTTCGTCTTTTGGTATCGCGGCAGCCCGCGGCCGCTCGAGTCTCATAGCTCCACTCCGGACGCACCTATGTTCCAGACCGTATGGACAAACGACCCGCCGCTGGATATCTCCGGGATGACGTTGGTCAAGCTCAATCCACTCGGCCGTCTTACAGAATTCATCGCAGTTCCTCCGCAGGTTGAGGAGCCGGGAAGCGCTTCGCCGTCACCAGACTGGGCGCCGCTGTTCTCTGCCGCGGGGCTCGACCCGTCCAAGTGGCCGTCCTGCGCAACCAGTCGTGGACGCCTCCAGTTTATGGTGACGTGCGCGCGGCGTGGACAGGCTCGCTAGCCGAGCGTCCTGATATCCCCATGCGCATTGAGGCTGCGGCCTACCGCGGCAGGCCCGTTTACTTCGAGGTGATTGGCCCTTGGACCCGCCCCGAACGCATGCAGCCAAACCAACCGGGCTCCGCCGAACTAGCAACTTCGGTGTTTTTCGTCGTTCTGTCGCTTTCGCTCCTGGCCACCGGCCTGATGCTCGTGCGACGGAACCTACGCCTGGGCCGGGGTGATCGCCGTGCGGCTTTTCGTCTGGCAGTTGTTGTTTTTGCGGCCTGGGGGGTGGCGTGGATTTGCGGGGCGCATCACGTCCCGACTCTCTACGAATTCGTGCTCTTCATCCAGTTCTTGAGTTTCGGGCTTCTGTTCTCCTGTCTCTCCTGGGTTTTCTATGTTGCGGTGGAGCCCTATGTGCGTCGCCGCTGGCCCGCTACGCTGGTCTCTTGGAGCCGCTTGATGGCAGGCGGATTTCGGGATCCACTGGTGGGACGCGATGTGCTGGCCGGTTGTCTTTTGGGGGCGTTTTCGATCGTACTCGTACGATCGGGGTGGTTTGTTCCCTCCTGGTTCGGCCATCCTCCCCCACAGCCATATTTGGGTCCTCACTGGCAGTTTCTGGGCGCGCGTACCATCATCGCTTCAATATCGACCAGAGTGATCCTGGAGCTTTTTATCTCGCTTCTGTTCCTGTTTTTTCTGTTCCTTCTGAGGGCCTTGCTGCGCAAGCAGTGGGCGGCAGCGATCGTATACGTTGTTGTGACCGCAATTTTCTATACAACGGGGAATCAAGCTGATTATGCTCCGGTTGTCTTGGTGTCCGGGCTGATCACCAACGCCCTGACTGTGTTTCTATTGATCCGCTTCGGCTTGCTGGCTGTGGTGGCCGCGGGCGTCTTCAACGATATCCTGGGGAGCTTTCCCCTAACGACCCAAATGTCCTCCTGGTATGCGGGAATGAGCCTGGCCGGGAATCCTGCTCATGGCTGCGATAGCGCTCTATGCCTTCTACACCTCCCTGGGCGGCCGGCCGGTTTTCAGCGGCGCCGTCCTGCAGGAGTGAGCCCTTACCGTTGATGGCTGGCCCAAGGAGGTGGGGAATTCGGCCCCCGCCGTAGCCTTCCCGGTCGTAGGGGCGCCGCTTGCTTCGCCCGGCCTCGGCCTGCATATGGCCACGAATTGCGTCCTACGGCGCCACTTCGCGTAATCGGTTCTGTCTTGTACCCGCGCCAAAAGCCGCATGGCGCAGCCTTCACCGTGGGATTCGATTGGTCGGGCGTACCGCCTTTGCCTCCTTCGGAGCCCGAACCTCGGACTTCCGGCCCCGCAGCCCAAAATTAGTACCGAAGTACTCTTGACTCACTATTACTTCCACGCTATACAGGATCTGGTTGTCAGCAGTCCCTAAGCGCGGGGCTGGCTCACCTGAGCTCGCCAGACGTGTGCGCGGACTTGTCAAATAATGTAGCTCACCTCCTCTTATCCTGAGGCCCCTCGCCGGGGCCGAAGGATAGAGGTGAGGCACTTTAGTGTGAATTGGAAATTGGATTCGAATTCGCAGGCAACGGCCTCAGGTCCAAAGACCTGAGCTAGATTGCAGCCTCAGCCGCCGTCGATTTCTAATCGGGAAGGAAATTATTAGACACGGGCGTAACTCGAAGAAAACAAACGATGCGGCACCGTTCTAATCGGGAAAAAACACACATTTTTTTGAGCTGATTTCGGCTCGCAGGGGACCGCGCAGCATCCTCGCCGCCCCGGTCTTACCCGGCCTATCGGACAGTTACTGCTGAGCGCACGGTCCATTGCCCGCTGCGGTCCCGGATGTTTTCCTTGGAAGATCGCGCGAGTTGCTGAGGAAGGCGCCGGAAGCCGATTGCCGATGCGGTGGCTAAAGACGAGGTTCGAGTGGCGGAGGAAGCGGGCTCATGGGCTCGCTAGGCTAGTGGCATGCGTGTGCCTCGTCTTGTTATCGCCGGCCGGGGTGCGTTCGGCGACGTTTGCGGAAGATGCTGTGGCCGGCGCGCGGCTGCTGAGCGAGAAACAGGGACGTGCGATCGTCAAAGCCGCCTGGAAGTTGCAGCAGGTAGCCGGCGCGCGAGACTGCTCGCATTTGATTCATCAGATTTATCAGAGCGCCGGGTTTGACTATCCGTACCAGAGCTCGTTCGACCTTTATGCCGGGGCCGAGAGATTTGCGCGCGTAAAATCGCCTCATGCGGGCGATTTGATTGTGTGGCCGGGCCACGTGGGAATCGTCGTCAATGCGTCGCAGCACAGTTTTTACAGCCTGGTGAGAAGCGGACTCGAAGAGCAGGATTACGAAGGTCCGTACTGGCGCTCGCGAGGATCGCCCCGCTTCTACCGCTACCGGATTGATTCCGGCGGCGTCGTGGATGTGGCGGCGGCGCATGCCGCGCCAACGGAGCCAGAGGAACCTGCCGCGACATACGCGGGGCAACCGGCAGCCGAATCACGCAGCGAATCGGCGGCGCCGTCGTTTCCGTCGAGCATCGTTATCGGGGCTGCCAAAAAGGCGCTGACGCCCGAAGAAGTGGCCTCGAGCATTTCACAATTGGCAGTTGCATCGGCAAATGCCTTGAGCGCCGGTGACGCGCTGAAGACTCCGCTGCCGATCGTGATCGTCACGCAACTGAACGTAAGCCGGCTGGAAATCAAGCGCGACCACGGCTGGGCTTATTTGCAAGTATCTTCTGTGGGCTCGATTTCGGGCGGGATGTTCCGGCCCGAACGGCGCGACGAGGAAGTTCGCTGGCCATTGAAGCGCAGCAAGTCGCAATGGGAGGCGATTGCGCCGGCCGATCGAGTTTTCGTGAAGCAAGACGTGGCGATTAAGAATTTGGCGGCGCGACTCGCGCAACTGACTGCGGGTGATGCTGCTTCTCGCGATCGCGGAGTGGTGCAGCGGGAGAGCGAGCTTGCGAATTTGGTGGCAGGGATGTTGGCTAGCGAGTGAGGGCGATGGAGCTACCGGGCTGGAATTGAGATTTGAGTTTGTCCCGGAGGATCGGAAAACACCGAGGCAAAACCCAAAACTAGACCGGGCCTCCGCCTAGGCGGACCGGCGCCTACTGGGATTTCGCCAAACGATCTGCCATCTCCTTGGGTAGCGCGCGCAGGAGGCAGAGAAAAACGCCGTTGGTCCAGCCGAAGCCCACCACGTTCTCCTTGTATCCGGCGCTTACCGCTGCTTCTGAAGAGCGCGTCACCGCGTTGTACTTTTCGCGAATTGTGCCATCGCGGCGGAAATTCTCCGCCACGGTAGAAAGGAACTCATACGAAATGCGATTGGCGTCGTCATTGAATCCGTAGCGCCGCAAGCCTTCGACGGCGATCAACACGGTCGGCGCCCACTCGTAGGGATAATCCCACTGCACGCCACTCTCGTTGCGGCTCATCGCCAATCCGCCGGGCTGCTCGAACAATTTCAAATTCGCGTCCACGGCCCGTGCTTGCTCGGGCGTCGCGAGGCCGGCCCAGAGCGGATAGAAAGTCGTGAGGTATTCGTAAGAGGAGCGCGTCTTCGTCGTGAAGTTATAATCGAAGAACATACCGCGCTGCGCGTCCCACAAATATTTCTGAATCCGCTGCTTTCGCTCCGCCGCAGCGTGACGAAGTCCGGCCGCCGCGTCCTTGCGCCCCAGAGTTTCATTGATTTGCGCAGCATCGATTTCCTCTGCGTAAATCAAGCTGTTCAAGCAAACCGGCGCAAAATGATTTGTCTCTGCGCCGTAAGGCCCAAAGCGGAAGGAAATATCAAATCCCGATTCACGCATGGCGCGGTCGGCTTTGTAATACTCCGCTGCCAAATGAATGTGCCCCGAAGGATCGCAGCCCCGCCGCTCGTTGTCGGCCGGGTCGCAAGTCGCAACGTGATATGCCGGCCCAATATCGTGATTCGCCCGCTGCTCCGCTGTAGACCGCACGACATAGCCATGATCAAGCTCCGGATGCGACAAAAAAAATCCAGCAACCTTCGCGTAATAGCCCGATTCATCCTGAACGCTCTCGGGCGCGGGTCCTTCGCCAAAATCGTAATAGCGCGAAAGCCCAGTCTCGCCCGCCAAATGTTCGCGGCGCGACCAGAGTTGATCGTTACGCTTCTCGTCCGCCATTGCTCTATAGAGCCATTCGCGATCTTCGTGCCCGGCCTTCTTTTCGGCCTCATTCACCGCCAGGATCATCGCTGCCAGAAACGGCGGCTGCGATCGCGTCAAATAATAGGTTCGGTTCGCGTTCAGCACGCTTCCGTAGTACGCCACTTCAAACAGAAAGTTATCGACCATTCCGCGCGCCAGATCGATGCGCCCATCCTCGATCAGGCCGCGAATGATGAAGTAGCTGTCCCAGCCATACATCTCATTGAATCGGCCGCCTGGCACAACGTACTTGTTCGGCAGATAGAGCAGCCCGGGAGGATTGATCTGCGCCGGATCGACCTCGCCGGGCCCATGAATCACTCGCGGCAGATGCGCGACTTGCACGCCGCACTTCGCGGGGAGCTGTTTCACGGCGGCAGTCTCGGGATAATCGTAAGGAAGATAGAGCGTCGGGTGCCCGGCGAGTTTTGGATCGGCAAATGTCTCGCAATTGTCGAGCGAGCGCGTGAGACTGGTCCCAGCCGGCCGCGATATAATGGCGGATCGGCTCGAGGCCATTGCCGGCAACTTGTGGTTGAGGAAAGGACGCGCCAGCCGCGGCCAGCGCGAGCGAAAGGAGAGCAAGAAGAGCGAGTCGCGTGCTTCGCTTCGAAATCATCGAACTCAGCGCGCATCGAATCCGTTCGATCATGGCAGGAATCGTTTGAATTTTAGCACCATGACAGAATCACGCAGTGAGCATGTTCAAGCGCCAGAAGCGCTGACCCAATAAAAAAGCCCCGAGGCGGGCGCCTCGGGGCTTGGTCGATCGTTGCCCGGCTCGTTCGCTCTGCTGTGCGCGGAGAGAGCGAGCCGATTGCGATTTAGTGGCAGAGGAACGCGATGCGGCACGAGCCGGTGAGCGCGTCGAACGGACGCGGGTACGGCCCGGAGATAAACGGAATGAACTCGGGCGCAACCGGGACGATGCCGGCCGAAGTCTCGAAGATGTTGAAGTCCGGACCGAGAGAGGCAGCTTCCGAATTGAGAACTCTGGGAATGATCGGCTCCCATGTCCCGCTCTCGAGACGATTTAGTAGCGTGCCGACCGCCGTGATGGTTTCCGCGGGCGTGAAGGCGCAATGACCCGCGCGGTTGACGAAGGTTTGGCGCAGCAGCTTCGAGTTATGCGCTTCGGCGACAACCTTCGCGTAGGCGGTTTCGTTCTCGTTGATCACGAGGCCGTCGCCGACGGTGTGCATGGTCAGTACCGGAATGCCGATCTGGCCGTTGAAGATGATGTTCTGCGAGAGGTACTGCACAGCCGCGGGATCGGCGGAGATGCGCTGCGTGGCGTTGAGAGTGTTCAAGTCGGCGTTCAAATCGAGCCCGGCCGCCTGATAAAGCGCGAGCACTTCGAGGAAATTCGGCGAGAGCAGCAACTGGATGCGGTAATCCACGCCGGTGTTCCAGGAAGGATTCCCGCCGGCGCGGGCTTCGAGTTCGGCGCGGAAGGCGAAGACGAACGGAAAATCAACTTCGCCGTCCCATTCGATCTGGTTTGCCAGTTGGTCGGCGAAATCGAGACGGCCTGGTTTCGGAGATGTGGGAGTGAACCAGCCAGGCGTGTCGCCCATCGCGGCAGCGAGCGCTATTCGCGCTTGGCCCTGCGGAGTAGCGGCCGCGGCAGCGAGCGCTTCTTCTGCAATCGTTAGATTCCCTTGCGGATCGGTGATGTTCACTAGCTGCAGCCCTTGGCCGGGCGCGACCAGCGTCGAAAACACGAATTCGGCGTCTAGCGCGGCGTTCCAGGTGGCTACGCCGCCGGCGAGCACGCCGCACATCGGCAGCGCGGCGTCGAAGCGGTCGGGATAATTCTGGATGAGGCCGGCGGTGATGATGCCGCCGAGCGAGTGTCCCCAGGCGATGGTCTTGGCGGGCGTGCCGAATTGCTGCGCGAAGGCATCGAGAACGGCGATTTGATCGGGCAGCGCTTCGTGAATGGCCCAGCCAGTGGTCGCGTAAGATGAGCCGGCGAGAGCGAAGCCGCTGGCGAGCATGAACGCGCCGGTGGCGGGATCGCCGACGTCCTGCGCGGGATTCGCGCTGCCCGGAACCACGTAACCGTGGCTATAGAGAAACAGAATGCCGTTCCAGTTCGCGGGAACATCGATCTGGTAGGTCGCGCCGTCGTTCAGAGTGCCGGTGACAGTGGTGGTCTGGGCGGAGGCGCTGCCGGAAAACGTAAGAACCAAAATCGCTGCGGCGACAAAAGAAAAAATCGCGTGTTTGCCAATGCGATGCATTTCAAATTCCTCCTCAATCAAAACTCGATCGTGTCGATGCGGGCCTCAATAGTCCGGTGGACTCAGCGTCATGAAGTTGTGGACGAACCGATTCATCGCACGGTACGTGGAGCGGGGTGGAATTACGGGCCTCAGCGACCGAGCGGCGGGGACTATACACCAGTGCGGCCGAAAATGCTTCCGGGGAATTTGTGAAAATAATGGCGCGGGAGTGACGGGGACTAGTCCTACTAGACCTGAGCTGTACGAAGCGCGCGGCCGGTGCGCAGATGGCTATGCTCTGGTCGAATGAATGCTTCGAATTCCAGGAAAACCGTCGGGAGGGTCTGTGATGTTACCAATTGTCCGTGAGAACGCGATAAGACGAACCTCAGCGGCTAAAGCCGTATTGATTTTGTGGCACTAGCGGCACGGCTGAAGCCATGCCCTTACAAAGCTTCGCTGCGAGGAGTAGTCATTCATTTGCTGTGGGCGCGGTAGAGGATGACGCGGACCTTTTCTAGGGTGACCAGGCCGCCGCCGATCATCTCATCGAGGCTTGGGAGAATGCGCTCGACGCGTTCGGTGTCTTCGACCACTTCGACTACGATGGGCAGATCCTGGGACAGGCGGAGAATCTTGTCCGTGTGGATGCGGCTTGTGGAGCCGTAGCCGCCCACGCCGCGCAGGACCGTGGCGCCGCTCAATCCTTCCTTGCGGAAAAATTCCACGAGGGCTTCGTAGAGCGGCCGGCCGTGCCATTTGTCGGATTCGCCGATATGGATGCGCATCAGCGTGCGCTCGCCTTCAAATCGCTCGTGTTCCATGGGCCTCTCCTAGAGAGCGTTGCCGAGCCGCATGCCGGCGATCATGCAGATGATTCCGCCGAGGACGCTTGCGCCCACATAAACAATCGCTTTCAGCCACTCGCCGTCATTCAACATGCGCACGGTGTCCCAGCCGAATGTGGAGAAAGTGGTGAAGCCGCCCATCAGTCCGATGGTGAGCCCAATGCGCCAATCGGGGGGAACGGAAATGTGGTTAAGGCTGAACTGCGCCGATGACGCCGAGAAGGAGACAGCCGAGCAGATTGATCGCCAGCGTTCCAGCAGGGAAGCGCGCGCCCACGCGATACTGGATCCAGCCGTCGAAGCCGTAGCGCGCCAGCGTTCCCGCCGCGCCAAATACAATCAGAAGCACGATCCGCACAGTTGCTCCGCTTTCCCGGCCGCGTGCGCTGCAACAAAAAACTCCTGAGCGCCTGGCGGCACGCAGGAGTCATCAGTCCTTATGGGACGGTTCAGGCGAACTCCATCGCCTTTTTGTGATCGCGGAAATTTTATCGTGATGGCGAAGCAACGGCAAGGGACGCTTCGCCGTGGTGGCGTTAGCTCTCCCTCAGCGGCTAAAGCCGTATTCGCTTGGCGGCCTTTGCGGCACGACTGAAGTCGCGCCCTGACAAAGCGTTCGCGTTGCCAGAAAGGCGCCGAACGCGCGCGTCATTCGGTGGCGGCGAAGGCAGTGAGTCTGTGCTCGCGCATACCGGTCAGATCGGCCTCATCGACTTCCAGGGCTGCTTCCTCTTCGGCCCATTCGTGAGCTTCGCTGTGCTTCATTTTCTTCAGAAGCTCGGCGGCGCACTCGAAGCAGCAGAAGCCTTCGGTTGCCTGGCGGCCGCTCTCTTCGGTATGAGTTAGCCACTCATAGTAGAAGATCGGCGCGTTCGACCAGCAAACGTTGCAGCGCTCCGGAACTTCGTGCAGCGGATCGTATGTTGAAACATGTAGGCTTGCGCCCATTTGCCACCTCCCCCTTCTTTGAACTCGAACTTCTGTTTCTTCAAACTCAGCGGCTTTGTGGAGGAACCAGCCCTGCCACTAGCCGTTCATCAAATACTCATGAATCGATTGCGCGGCGCGCCTGCCTGCACCCATCGCGAGAATCACGGTGGCGCTTCCGGTCACGATATCGCCGCCGGCGAATACGCCTTTGCGCGACGTGCGCTGCGTTTCCGGGTCGGCTTGGATGTAACCGCGCTTATCCGTGGCTAAGCCCGGCGAACTTCTTTGGATCACGGGATTGGCGCTGGTGCCGACGGAGATGATTGCGACTGATACCGGCAGATCGAACTCTGATCCTGCGATGGGGACCGGGCGCCTTCGTCCCGAGGCATCGGGTTCACCAAGCTCCATGCGCACGCAGCGCATGCCGCCGAGCCAGCCGTTGCCATCCGAGAGAAACTCGATGGGATTGGTGAGCAGTTGGAAGTCGATGCCTTCCTGGCGGGCATGGCGGACTTCTTCGGCGCGCGCGGGCATTTCCGCTTTGCTGCGCCGGTAGATGACGTAGGCTTTGCGTGCGCCGAGGCGGAGCGCGGTGCGGATGGCGTCGAGAGCGGTGTTGCCGCCGCCGATTACCGCGACGTCCTTGCCGCGCACCGAGACGATGGGCTCATCGTAGTCGGGAAACTTGTAGGCCTTCATCAAATTTACGCGGGTCAGGAATTCGTTGGCGGAATAGACGCCATTCAGATGTTCGCCGGGAATATTCATGAAAAGAGGAGCGCCGGCGCCAGTGCCGATGAAAACGGCATCGTAGCCTTCTTCTTGCATCAGCTCGTCGATGGTGACGGTCTTACCGACGACTACGTTGGTTTCGAATTCGACGCCGGTGGCGCGCAGATAATCGATCTGCTGCTTGATGATGTTTTTGGGAAGACGGAATTCGGGAATGCCATAAGTCAAAACACCACCGAGTTCGTGCAGCGCCTCGAATACGCGGACAGCGTGTCCCCTCTGGACTAGATCGCCTGCAACCGTGAGACCGGCTGGCCCGCTGCCCACGACGGCCACTCGTTTGCCCGTAGGCGGGACGGTGGGCATGTGGACGATTCCCGTGCTCTGCTCGTAGTCGGCGACGAAGCGTTCGAGGTAGCCGATGCCGAGCGATTCGCCCTTCTTCGTTAGGACGCAAGCACCCTCGCAGTGATCTTCCTGCGGGCAGACGCGGCCGGTGATGGCGGGGAGCACATTATCTTCGCGGATTTTCGCTGCAGCCGCAGCGAAATCGCCGGCGATGATCAAATCTACGAATTCCTGGACTTTGACGCCGACGGGGCAATGCGTCATGCAAGTGGGCTTCTGGCAGTAGAGGCAGCGTTGTGCTTCGCGCGACGCGAGCTCCGTGGTGTAGCCGAGATTGACTTCTTTGAAATTGGCGGCGCGTTCGAGGGCGGGCTGCTCGAGCATGTGCTGCCGCGGAATCTTCATGCGCTCGCGAAGAGGCAATGTGGCGTGCTTGGTTGGAGCGATTTCAGGCATGAGATTCAGTCTCCCGCTGGCAACGCTCCATGGATTCGCGCTCCGCATCGCGATACATCGCATTGCGTTGAACCAGAGTGGAGAAGTCCACGAGATGTGCGTCGAATTCAGGGCCATCGACGCATGCGAATTGGCTCTTGCCATCCACCAGAACGCGGCAACCGCCGCACATCCCCGTGCCGTCGAGCATGATGGGATTCAGGCTTACGATTGTGCGGATGGCGCTGGGCCGCGTGACTTCCGCGACCGCTTTCATCATGGGGATGGGGCCGATGGCCAGCACGCGGTCGATGTGCGTGCCGCGGTCAATCATCTCGCGGAGCTTATCGGTGACCAGACCCTTGGCGCCGTAGCTGCCATCATCGGTAGTGATGAGCAGGACGTCGCTGACGAGGCGCAGCTCGCGTTCGAGAATCACTCTTTCTTTGTCGCGGGCGCCGACGATGCAGACGACGAAGTTGCCCGCCTTCTTGAGCGCGGCTGCGGTGGGATACGCCATGGCCGTGCCGACACCACCGCCCATCACCACAACCGTACCGAACTTTTCGATTTCGGAGGCCTGGCCGAGCGGGCCGACTACGTCGAGCAGAGTGTCGCCGGCCTCGAGACAATTCAGAAGGCGCGTGGTCTTGCCGACCTCTTGGACGACGATGCTGATTGTGCCGCGCTGCGGATCGGACTTTTCGATCGTGAGAGGAATGCGTTCGCCCTCTTCGTAAACGCGGACGATTACGAACTGGCCGGGCTGCTGCTTTCGGGCGATCCGCGGGGCTTCGATCTCAAGCCGTTTTACCCCAGGGGCCAGAGATTCAGCGCGTGTGACCTTGAACATTTTTTCCTCGTGCAGCTGGGTCGAACCACTGCCCTTTCAGAGCCTTGGGCGACTTCAAGACACACCTAGAATGCGCCGAGAAAGGGCTCGCTCTCCGTGCCAAGGGTCACTTTGAAATGTGACCGACGTCACACGAAGGAAAAGACTCGGATGTTTTGCCGGACCTTCTAGAGCTATTGGGGACTGAGAATCGCGTGGACGATCTTAGTGGCCGGAGGTGGCCTGTTCTGCGCCGAGTCCGGTATTGGAGCGGACCAGGAGCTCGTTGAATTTGTGGCGCGAGGATGGCTCGTGGCTAAGCAGCGTGCCTAGGATTGCGGCCAGGAAACCGACTGGGATGCTCACGATGCCGGGATTTTCTAGTGGGAACCAGGCTTTGGCTTGGATCAGGTGGCGCGCGCTGCCGGTGACTGTCGGCGGATCGATGGCCATCAGGCTGGGACTTACTAGAATCAGTCCGATGGAAGCCACGAGACCTACGGCCATGCCGGCTACTGCTCCGGAGGTATTGAATCGCGGCCAGAAAATGGAGAACAGGATCGCCGGCAGATTGGCGGAGGCCGCGACGCAGATGGCTAAGGAGGTTAGGAAAGCTACGTTCACGGTGGGTCCTAACAGGATGGCGATGACCATGCTGATGGCGCCGAGTACGAACGCGGAGATGCGCGCGACACGCACTTCCTCGCCGGGTTTGCGTTCGACGCCGCGGTGAATCACGTTAGTCCAAAAATCGTGGGCGAAGGACGTGGTGGCGCTGATGGTGAGACCGGCGACGACAGCGAGAATGGTGGCGAATGCGATGGCGCAGATGAAGGCGAAGAAAATGTCGCCGGCCAAGCGCTTGGGCGAGAAGAGGGGCGCTCATGTTGTTGCCGCCGTGGGTGGCGATGAAGTCGCGGCCTACGATGGTGGCGGCGCCGAAGCCGAGGAAGGTGGTCATGATGTAGAAGCTGCCGATGAGCGCCATGGCCCAGATGATGCTGTGGCGGGCGGTCTTGGCGTCGGGGACGGTGTAGAAGCGGACCAGGATGTGCGGGAGTCCTGCGGTGCCGAGAATCAGCGCGAGACTCAGGGAAATGAGATCGAGCGGGCCGTACGGGGGCTTGTAGCGCAGGCCGGGTTGCAGGAAATCTTTCACGACTTCGCGGCCTTGATCGTGATAGGTGACGTGGCCGATGGCGTCGAAGAAGGCATACAGGCTGAAGTGGAAGTGGGACATTACGAGGAAACTGAGAAGAATCGCTCCGATGGTGAGTAGGATGGCTTTGACGATTTGCACCCACGTGGTGGCTAACATCCCGCCGAAGACGACGTAAACGATCATCAGAACGCCGACTCCGATCACTGCGGTGCTGAAGGAAATGCCGGAACCTTTGAGCAGCAGAGCTACTAGCGCGCCGGCGCCGACCATCTGCGCGACCATGTAGAAAGTGCAAATGGTAATCGTGCTGAGCGCGGCCATGGCGCGCACGGGACGCGGCTGCAAGCGGTAGGCGAGAACGTCGGCCATGGTGTACTTGCCGGCGTTACGCAGCGGTTCGGCGACGACCAGCAGCAAGGTGAGATAGGCGACCAGCCAGCCTACGGAGAACATGAAGCCGTCGTAACCCTGGAAGGCGATGATGCCGGCGATGCCGAGAAAAGAAGCGGCGCTCATGTAGTCGCCGGCTACGGCTACTCCGTTTTGCCAGCTTTTGATCTGGCGGCCCGCGGCGAAAAAGGCGGTGGCGCCCGCCGAACGTCGCGAAGCCCAATAAGTGATGCCCAGAGTGATGGCGATGAAGACCAGGAACATTACGAGCGGGGCGGACATGATTTATTGGCCGCCTTTTTCGTCGTCGTTTTTCTGCGCGGATTCGATGATGTCGCGGGAGAGGGCGTCGAAGCGATCGGCCGCGCGAACGTAGAGTGCCGCGATGATCCAGGCCATGAAGAATTGCGAGAGCGCGAACAGATAGGCGAGATTTACGTCGCCCCAGACTTTGATGGTCATGAGACGCGGGGCGTAACCGACCAGGACGGGAAGCAGGAAATAGAAAACCATGAAGAAGATGAAGGCTGGCACGATGAAGATCTTCTTCGTGGCCATGAGGTCCCGGAACTCACGGCTTGCCGCTACACGATCCCAGACAGACTGGTCGTCTTGGCCAAGCTTCGTTTCGTCTGGCATCGATATCCCCTGTGTCGACAGTTGCGCCTGGTTCAGTGCTCGCCGGCCGGGCGCGTGAGTTGAGCGGCGCGAATCCTACAGCGATTGCCGCGGGGCTGTATATAACCTCGGACCTGGGCAGTCGGGCTCACGATTGCTGCCGACGGCTAGTCGAATTTGAGATTCCAGATGGTGGCGACGGCGAGTTCGAGGGAATTGCCGTCAGGATCGCGGAAATAGATTGAGGGAGGATTGTTCCCGAAAGCGAATTCCTTCTCGATGGGGACGCCGTGCTCTTGCAGGCGCTGGCGCCAGGCGGGCAGCTCATCGGGCTCGACGCGGAAGGCGGCATGGCCGGCGCCGGTGGTGCCGTGCGGAGGTAATGCGCCGGGCAGTTGGGTCACGTCAGCGCGAAAGATCAGCAGGACGCTAGGCCCGCTGCCGACTTGAAATTGCAGCGCCCGGATTTCGGGGAAGACGGCATCGTTGATGAGGCGAAGACCGAGGACATCGCAATAGAACGCGACCGACCGCATCAGGTCGGTTATGCAAAGCGAGGTCTCGAGAATCGCGTGGAGGCGCAACATAGTTGGCTGCATTTTAGCCGAGGTTTCGCCGGTGAACCACTCAATCGCCCTGTCTGCACGATGTCGAGACTGAATTTGAAAGGAGACCGCCTGCGGCTAATTCCAGTGATGGTAATGCCACCAAACTTTCTGCAAGTCGAACGTCGCGCCACGGCAGAGTAGACGGGAAGTATCCTCTTCGGCCATGCCGAAGCGCTCATTGTGGTCGAAGGCCTGCCACGAAGTGCAATTGTCCTGAACATCCTCGCGGCTGAACTGCAGAAAAATCAAGTCTCGTAATGCTCCGTTGGCGGGCCCCAATACCAGTAGTTTTGGTGTCGCGAGTAGGCGCGCGGAAGGCCCAACCTGGGACCAAACAGATTGATGGCGCCGGCCTCGCCATAATTGCCGGTTAAGATGCCGGTCCTGGCGCGCTCATCGGGTGGCAGCGAGTTGTAGATGTCTGTCACCTGTCGAGTCATCTCCGACCAGCCAAATTGGTCGCCGAGTGGCTGCGGCAGAAGTCCCTGATGGTTCACTTCGTCCTTGGCCGGTTTGAACCCGATGGCTTGCGCGTAGGCCAGGAAATTTTCGGGCGAAAGCATCCAAGTGTCGAGCGGAAGCATGGGTAAGGTGCCGAGAAGAACGACCACGATCGTGACGGCTCTGAGCCAGCTCGCGCGTGACGCGAGCCATCGCTCGATGGCTACCGCGCCGGCGGCTAGGACCATGGGATAAATGGGGAATAGGTAGTATTCCTTGGCGTGCGCGAGCTCCATGGTCGCGAAGAAAATGATAAAGGTCAGGCCGAGCATCCGCCAGCGCTTTTCCCTTAAGAGCCAGCCAAACCCGAGCAGCGCCACCAGAAACAGCACCGGATCGATGGTGAGAATCTGCTGCTTGATGAACGCCAGCGGTCCGAGGATAACGTTTTTTCCCTCGCGGCGAACGTTCTCGAGATCTTCCAGCGTCGGAAAGTGATGGCGAACCTGCCAAATTAAATTCGGCAGCAACAGAGTTGCCGCAATGGCTAGCGCCAGCCAGATCCACGGCTTCAGCAACTCCTGTCGATGGCGCGACAATAGCAGCGCAGCGGCCACCGAGAACCCGAAGAATAGCGTGGAGTGCTTGTTCTCGAGTCCAAGTCCAGCTAGCAGGCCGAACCATAGCCACAGCCGCGAATCGCCGGTGCGCAAAATCCGGGCGACCACGAAGATGCAGCCCATCCAGAACAGCGGCTCGAAGGCGTTCATGGTCATCAGACTGTCCGACCAGAGCATGGCTGGGCAGAGCAGGACGCAAAGCCCGGCGAGGAACTGGGCGTAACGCCCGCCGCCCAACTCGCGGGCGATTAAGATAGCGATCGCCACCAAACCCGCACCCGCCAGCGCTGGCAGAATACGCAGCGCCGCCATTGAACCCCCCATCCACAGCGCCATCTTCGCGTACACGGCGACGAGCGGCGCGCTATCTACGTAACCCCAGTCGAGATGGCGGGCCATATCCAGGTAATAAAGCTCGTCGCGAAAGTAGCCGTAGTGCCGCACACTGGTGAAAATGTGCAGCAGCAGCTTGGCAGCGCAGAGGCCGATCAAAATCCCACCTGCGAGAGGCGGAAGCGCCGGACTGCGTAGCTCTTGGCGCAGCTGCTCTGGTACGGGTTGAGAAGTATCCGAGAAAGCCATAGCCAGATTTAGGTTCCTCACCAGAGGCGCTTCTAGCGAGACGTTAGAACTCAATAGGAGCGTCGCATCAACTTCCAACTAACTCTGAGTTTTGAGCCGGAATCTCGATTTCGCATTCCTGGCTGTCGCAAAACGTACACGCGATCCTGGCAGTATGCAATGTTCCCGGCAGGTGCCAATGAATGACAGGGACCGGGTGACAGCGCTCCTAGATGCAATGGATTTGTCTGCTTTAACCGGAAACTGATCGAACACCGCAGAGGGCATCCCCTTGACGCGCTGTGGAATCGTAAACTATTGTCAAGAATAGGCGTGGACAGAGAATTGAGAATCGGGACTTCCCAAGCGACTGCGCGCGAGCGATCGCGGACGAGCGGTGTGGCGGAGCAGCCACAGATCAAGCTGCACGGATTCGTCGTGTTGGCTGCAACGGCCGCGCTGCTGTTTGGCGTTTTCTGGCTCTCGACCGCATCACGCAGCGGCTTGGGATTCGAGGCGGGTTCTCACCTTCGTTCACTGGCGCGGGCTCACCGGGTAGCCGAGAGCGATGGTCGGGCGATTCAAGTTGCACATTCTGCTGTTCGTCTAGTTTCCGTTCTGCCTGAACCACTTGAGTTCGGGCACCTCCTTCCGATTGAAAGCGGTGCGCGCAAGGCCGTCACTACGTTGGCCGGCTCCCCGATTTCGCGTGCTCCTCCCGCGCAAGCATCCCGAAACTAACAGCCGCCTCTCGCCAAAATTACTGGAATGAATCGCGGCTCGAGCGATCGCGCTCGGGCAGGCCCCCATTGAATCGATCACCGAATGCTGCGAGGCGGCAATTCGTATGAACGCGGATTCGTGCAATGACAGAGCGCACTTCTAGAGGTGTGAACATGAATGATGGTTCTCGTAGGATCGGGCGAGCGAGCGCGACGCTTTTTGCAGGCGTGGTGCTGGCCGGCGCAGCCGTGATCTGCGGCTGCGGAAAAACGGAGCATGCGGCCAACGCGGATGCCGTGGCCGTCGCCGTTGTGCCGGTGGTGCGCGGCGACATGAACGCGGATTTCGATCGCGCGGGAGTTTTCCGGCCGTACCAGGAGATCAATCTGTACGCGAAAGTTTCCGGATACGTGAAGCGGATCAACGTGGATATCGGCGATCGCGTGAAGAAGGGGCAGGTGATGGCCGTGCTGGAGGTGCCGGAACTGGTGGCGGAGATGGAGCACTCGAAGGCCGCCGTGTCGCGAAGCGAGGAGGAATTGAAGCGCGGCACGAGGAGACTCGAGCGCGCGAAATCGGCGCACGACGTGGTGCACTTGCAATACGCACGCCTCGCGGAGGTTTCGAAGAAGCAGCCGGGGATCGTGGCGCAACAGGAAGTGGATGACGGCGCAAGGGAAGGATCTGCGAGGCGGAGGCGAGTGTCGCGGCCGTCAGAGGCGGCGGTGGCAGCGGCAGCAACAGCAACTCGTGGTGGACAAGGCGGAACTGGAGAAGGACCAGTCCATGCTGGATTACTCGCAGATCATTGCGCCGTTCGATGGCGTGGTGACGCAACGGTTTGCGGATACGGGCGCGATGGTGGCAGCGGGGACCTCGTCCGAAAAGCAGGCGCTGCCGGTGCTGGAGCTGGCGCAGAACAATGTGCTGCGGCTCGATATTCCCGTGCCGGAATCCGTGGTGCCGAGTATCCGCGAAGGCGATTCGGTGCAGGTGCATGTGGGGGCGCTGAACAGCGACTTCGAAGGAAAAGTGGTGCGCTTCTCGCGGCAACTGGATGCATCGACTCGCACGATGATAACGGAAATCGACGTGCCGAATCCGAAGCTGACGCTCGTGCCAGGAATGTATGCGGACGTGAAGATTCGATTGCAGCATCAGCAGAGCGTCTTGTGCATTGCCGATCGTATCGATTGTGCGCGGCGATGGAAAGCCGTTCGTGCTGGCGGTGGACGCAACGAATCACGTGGAGAGGCGCGAGATCGTGTTGGGCATCGAAGGAGCGCAGCGGGCGGAAGTCTTGTCCGGGCTGCGCGAAGGGGAAATGGTGGTGGCGGCGAACCAGGCGGAGTTGAGGCCGGGGCAGCTGGTGAAGCCAAAGCAGGCTGTGCTCGCGGATGGCGGCCCGAACCCGGGAGGCGAGAACTAATGCCGACTTTCGCCATCAAGCATCCATTCTTTATTTTGGTGCTGTGTCTGATGATCGCGCGTGGTCGGCGTGGTGACGGTATGTGCGCATGCCCGTGGATCTTTTCCCGGACGATCAATATTCCCGTGGTGGTCGTGGCGACATTTTATTCGGGGATGCCGCCGCAGCAGATCGAATCGGATATCACCGACAGTTACGAGCGATTTTTCACTCTCGGGAGCGGAATCGATCACATCGAATCGCGATCGCTGCCGGGCGTGAGCTTGATCAAAATTTATTTTCCGCCGGGCACGGATCCCAACGCCGCGGTAAGCAACATTTCGAATCTGGCGATGGCCAACTTGCGGCGCTTGCCGCCGGGCACGTTGCCGCCGGTGGTGCTGAAGTTCGACGCATCGAGCTTGCCGGTGTGCCTGGTGACGCTGAAGGGCGAGGGATTGAACGAGACGCAGCTTGAAGGATCTGGCGCAATTCACGGTGCGCAATCAGATCGCCAATGTGCCGGGCGCATCGGTGCCGCAGCCGTATGGCGGGCCGCTACCGGCAGATCATGGTCTACGTGGACCCGGTGAAGCTGGAGGCGCACCAGCTGAGCCTGATGGACGTGGTGCACGCGCATCAACGAATCGAACCTGATTCTGCCGGCCGGCGACGTGCGCATCGGCACCAAGGACTACAATATTTACGCCAACAGCCAGGTGCGCGAGGTCGACGGATATCAACAGCATGCCGCTGAAGACGGTCGGGCAACGCGTCGGTGCTCGTCGGCGACATCGGCCATGCCGAAGACGCCGGCGCAGATTGCAGACACAATATCGTGCGCGTGGACGGCCAGCATTCGGTCTACATCCCGGTGATGAAGCAGGGCGGCGGCAGCAACACGATTGCGATCGTCAATGGCGTTCGGAAAGCGATCGCGACATCTGCTGGATATCCCGAAACAGCTGGAGACCGACGTGGTGTTCGATCAATCGCGTGTTCGTGCGCATCGCGGTGAAGAATCTGATCAATGAGGGGCCATCGGGTTGGTGCTGACCGCGCTGATGATACTGCTGTTTCTTGGCAATGTGCGGGCGACGGTCGCCGTGCTTCTTTCGATTCCGCTTTCGTCGCTGGCGGCGTTCATTGCGCTCAATCTTGGCGGCAGCACGATCAATACGATGGTGCTCGGCGGGCTGGCGCTCGCATTTTCCCGCCTGATCGATAACTCGGTGGTGGTGCTCGAGAACATTTTCCGCCACATGGAAATGGGCGAGACGCCGGCAGGTGGCCGCGGAAGATGGCGGCAAGGAAGTGCAGCTGGCGGTGCTGGCCGGCACGATCAGCACTGCGTCGTGTTTTTCCCGGTCGTATTTCTTTACGGCGTGAGCAAGTTTCTTTTCACGGCGCTGGCGTTGGCCGTCGTGCTGGCGTTGTTTGCATCGTACTTCGTGGCCATGACGGTGGTGCCGCTGTTCTGCGCGCGATTCATCAGGCCACGGCGGCGAGCACGAGCGCGGCGGCGAGGTGAACGAAGCGCTGAGTGGCAAATGGAATCGCACAAGGCGCGGCCGACTTGTTTGAGCGCTTGATCCTCGGATTCAATGCCTACTACGGCTGGCTGCAGCGGAAATACGACAAGTCGCTCGACAGCATGCCTGCAGCGGCCCGGGCTATGGTTGTGTGGCTTCGCGGCATTCGTCGTGCTGAGCTTGGCGCTCTATCCGTTTGTGGGCGTGGCGTTTTTCCCGCGCACCGATCCCGGCCAGTTTGTGATCAGCGTGAAAACGCCGGCCGGAACGCGCATCGAGGTGACCGACCAATACTGGCGAGGATCGAAAAGGACATCGAGGAAGTGATGCCGGCACGACGATCGCGAAATGATCGTCTCGAACATTGGTATCACGCCGGACCTTTCCGCGATTTATACCAGCAACTCGGGCATGCATACGGCGTTCGTTCAGGTGAGTTTGAAGGAAGACCACAAGCTCGGCAGCTACGAATACATGGAACGAGTGCGGCGAAAGCTCGCGCGACGATTTGCCGCAGGTGGCGACTTATTTTCAAGCGGGCGGACTGGTGGATTCCGTGGTGAATCAGGGATTGCCTGCGCCGATTGACATCCAGGTGAGCACGAACGATCTGCAGAGGCGGCTATCAACGTGGCGCGCGAAATCGCCGCAAGAGTCGCGACACATTGCGCGGCGTGAGCGGCGTTCTGATTCCGCAGGACCTCGACTATCCCGGGCTTGGAACTCGATATCAATCGCGAGCGCGCCAGCATGGCGGGCCTGAGCCCGAAAGAGGTGGTGGACAACGTGATCACCGCGCTCACCTCCAACGGCATGATCGCGCCGAGCTACTGGATCGATCCGAAGACGGGAAACAACTACATGCTGACGGTGCAATATCCCGAGAGAAGCAGATTCAAGACGATCGGCAGATTTCGAAGCGGCATTCCGCTGCATGCGTCGAAGGCGATCGGCACGACGCCGCTCGATTCCGTGGCGGATATTCGCGCCGATCAACACGCCGACGGAAGTGGACCACTACCAAATGCGGCGCGTTGATGGACATTTACGTGATGCCGTCGAGCGAAGACCTGTGGCGCGTGAGCAGCAAGCGTGAAGACAATTATTGGCGAACCTGAAGAATCCCGAGGGCATGCTGATCGGCAGTGCGCGGCACGGTCGGTGGACATGCAGGAATCGTTCCGAGAGTTTCGGCATCGGGCTGATTGCTCGCGGTCGTCCTCGTTTATCTGATTCTGATGGCGCAGTTTGCGTCGTTCCGGGATCCGTTGCTGATTTTGCTGGCGGTGCCGCCTGGGACTTGCCGGCGTGTTGATCTTTCTGCTGGTGACGGGTACTACGCTGAACATCATGTCGCTGATGGGCGTGATCATGATGGCCCGGGAATCGTGGTGTCGAACAGCATCTTGATCGTCGAGTTCGCGCAAACGCTGCGGAAGCAAGGTTTCACCGCGACGCGAGGCGATTAGCGGAGGCCTGCGCGGATCCGGTTGCGCCCGATTTTGATGACGACGCTGGCGACGATCTCGGATTGATCCCGATGGCGCTTGCGATTGAGGCGGGAAGCGAGGCGTACGCGCCTCTGGCGCGCGCGATTCTCGGTGGTTTGACGGTCTCTGTAATCGTGACGGTGTATCTGGTGCCGGCGGCGTTCTTGCTGATGTACGGAAAGCAGGAGAGCGAGCCAGCGCCTGGAGGGAGCGGGACGTCCGAGGTGCAGAAATGACGCGAAGACTGATCACCGGCGTTGCTTTCTTTTTTTGGGGCTGCGCATCGCTGTCCGCGCAATCTGTGATGCCGCCGGCAGGAGCGATTCCGGCTGCAGGCCAGATGCAGCAGCCGGAACCAGCAGCGCCCGCCGCCACGCCGCAGAACGCGAAGCCGTTGACATTGGCAGAAGCGGAAGCGATTGCGTTGAAAAACAATCCGCAGATCAGCGTGGCGCGGCTCGAGGCGCTGGTGGCGCATCAGAATGTGCGCGTCGTGCGATCGGCGTTCTTTCCGACGGCTACGTTGAACATTACCGGCGTGGGCGCGGACCAAGGCAGCCGCATTTCTGCCGGCGCATTGAACAATCCGGTGATTTACGATCGCGCGGCCTCGGGCGTGAACGTCGGCGCGATTCTCACGGACTTTGGCCGGACGGCAAGCTTAACCGGGAGCGCCGAGGAGCAAGCGAAGGCCGAGGATCAAAATTCGGCGGCCACTCGGGCGCAGATACTTCTCGCTGTGGATCAGGCATTTTACGGAAGCCTGGAAGCCCAGGCGCTGTTGCGCGTCGCGCAGGAGACTGTGGATTCGCGCGCGCTGGTGGCCAAAAAAGTCGGAGCGCTGACGGATGCGAAATTGAAGTCGGACCTCGATCTCAGCTTTGCGAATGTGGATCTCGCCAAGTCGCGACTGCAATTGTTGGAGGCGCAGAATAACTTGCAGGATTCGCTCGCGACGCTTTCCGCAATTCTGGGCTATCCCGATCTTCAGAATTTCGATCTGGTGGAAGAACAGGCGCCGTTGACCGCGCCGCCAGCCGATGCGGCTCCGCTAGTTGCCGAAGGATTGCAGCAACGGCCGGAAGTTGCGGCGCTGCGGCACGAGCTGACCGCATCGCAGAAGTTCAGCCATGCAGAGCACGATCTTTCGCGGCCAACAGTGAGCGCGTTGGGAGCAGTGGGTCTTGCGCCGGTTAGGGCCAATCAACTCACGAGTTGGTATGGCGCGGCGGGCGTGAATATCAGCATTCCCATCTTTGATGGATTTCAATTCGACGCGCGGGCCAAGTCGGCGGATTTGCAGGCGGACGCGTCGCGCCAGCGGCTGGTGAATCTGCAAAATAACGTGGCGCGCGATGTGCGTACGAGCTGGCAGGCCTCCAGAAACGCCTACGACCGGCTGGATGTGACCAAGCAGCTTTCGGATCAGGCAAATCTGGCGCTGCGCCTGGCGCAGGCGCGCTACAATCTGGGCCTCAGCTCGATCATTGAATTCAGCCAGGCGGAACTGGACAAGACCGAAGCCGATATAACGGACACAGACGCACGCTACCAATACCGCTTGAGTCAGATCGTCCTGGCGTTCACTTTAGGCCGCAAATTCTGATCGCGCCTCGCCCTCCGGCGGGTAAACCAATCTCGCAGAGGACGAATCAAATAGTTGGTCTGTCCGTTTAGACACCGGCTCGCTCATTCTGCGAAGTCGCCCAGCCCTCCCGGGAGATGATTAATTCTGATGACTATCAATTCTTCGAGAATAGGGCCATGCAAGAAAGCATTGGGCGGGCTTTCCCGGTGGGCGTTTTTTGGCCCTCAGAAGATGCTCTGGCTGGGCCTCAGTTTTCTGCTCTGCGTCCTACCCGCGTTTGCTCAGTCTCAGCAACCCCCCAGCAATCCTGGAGCGGGGAGTAGCCGGCCTGACGCACCGGCAACGGCGACATCAGTCGACCCGGACTTGCCTGAACGGCAATTGCCCGGAAGCATGAGCGGAATAATTGTTGATGAAACCGGGGCCGCTATCGTCGGCTCCCAGGTCAGGCTTACGCGTGAAGGTCAACCTAAGATCCAAGAAGTCGTCTCTGGTGACGATGGCCAATTCTCATTTGACAATATCGCTCCCGGGTCGTTCCAGCTCACGGTTGCATCGGTAGGATTCACGACAAAAACATTCACTGGAACGCTTCATTCGGGCGAGATTTTCGTTGTCCCGCAGGTCGAGCTGGCGATCGCGCCAAATGTGACTGTGGTGCGCGTGGGACTCACAAAGACCGAAGTGGCGGAAGTGCAGATCAAAGCGGAAGAGAAGCAGCGCGTGCTCGGATTCATGCCGAATTTCTACGTCAACTATGACCCCGATCCAGTTCCGCTGGACTCGAAGCAAAAATTCGAGCTGGCGTGGAAGACCACCGTGAATCCAGCCAGCTTCGGTATCGTTGGAGCCATTGCGGGAGTTCAGCAGGCAGACAACAGTTTTAGTGGGTATGGACAAGGTGCGCAGGGGTATGCCAAGCGCTACGGCGCTGCCTATGCTGACTTCGTCAGCGGAACTTTTATCGGAGCTGCGATTCTTCCGTCGGTACTGAAACAAGATCCTCGCTATTTCTATAAGGGAACCGGCAGTAAGCCATCGCGGATTCTGTATGCCATGGCCAACGCGGTGATCTGCAAGGGCGACAACGGGCATTGGCAGGCCAATTACTCGAATATCGTCGGAAGTCTCGCCTCCGGTGGAATCTCAAACCTGTACTATCCTTCAACGGATCGCGGAGCAGAGCTAACGTTCGAAAACGCAGGAATTGGAATTGGAGCAACCGCCGTCGCCAATGTGCTTCAGGAATTTATCGTCCGGAAGTTGACGCCTCATCTTGCCGACCGCGATCCCGCCAACCCCTGAAGCACAATCGGTGGCCTTTCCTGGCGCGGCCTGGTCATGCAATGCAACCAGTCAAAGGTGTAGTGAGTCTAATGTGTGGAGGGCGCTGCGGGGTTCGTGTACGCCATCATCTGTAGTTTCTAAATCCAAGTTCCCGCGGCTGACCGGAAGTACAGGTAGAAGTTACATCACCCCAGCCCGTAACTCCGGTCGCGCCGTCGGCGATCGGGCGCTACGCTGACCACTCAGCCCTCAGTGCGAAGCCGGAAGGAGCGGAATTCCATTGCGAGGATTGGACGCGGCGCCGAAGTGTATCAGGGCGATCCAAGGGACAACCGGACGAGCGGCCGGGCAAACGCTGGCCGTGATTTCGCGGTGGTGTGCCCTGGCGCTGCTGCTGGCGTGCGTCGTTGTGCCGCGGGCGTACGGCGACACGGGCGTGATTTTGAACGAGTCGCTCGATACCAGCGTCGCAAGAATCACCGGCTCGGGGCACAGCGCCATTTATCTCTCGCGCGTTTGCCCGGCGGATTCGCCGGTGAAACTGCGGCTCTGCCGCCCCGGCGAGCAAGGCTCGGTGATCAGCAATTACACCACGCTCGGCGAGGACCAGCCCTACGAATGGAACATTGTGCCATTGAGCGTGTTTCTCTACGGCGTCGAGGATCCCGACAACCGGCCGATGATCGGCTCGCAGAAAATCAAGCATCTGCTCGAGGAACGCTACCGCGAGAAATTCCTTGCCGGCTATTGCGACAGCGAATCCTGCCGGACGAGCGGCAAGGCCGAGTGGAGAGAGATGGTCGGAGCGACGATCTCCCGCAGCCTCTACATTTTCGTGGTGAAGACGTCGGTGGAGCAGGATGAAGCGCTCATCGCCGAGTTCAATTCGGCGCCGAACGTGAATCACTTCAATGGCGTCACGCGAAATTGCGCGGATTTCACCAAGCACGTGATGGATTTCTATTTTCCGGGCGCGGCGAAATCGGATTACGTGAATGATTTCGGCATGACCAGCCCGAAAGCCATCGCGCGGTCGTTCACGCACTATTCGCTCAAACATCCGGAAATGGAGCTGAGCGTTCTTCACTTCGCGCAAATCCCGGGAACTTACAAGCGCAGCAGCGAAGCGCGTTCCGGCACCGAGCAGTTGTACCACTCGAAGAAGCTGGTGGTGCCGATGGCGATTTTTGCGCCGTATGAACTGGGCGTGGCGGCGGGCTCGTACGTGCTGACGGGGCGGTTTAACCCTCTGAAGGAATCGGAGAGGTATCCGACGGCCGAGGTCACGGAGACCAGCCATCAGATCAAGCTGGCGAAAGCGGCGGGCGACGACGCGCGCGTCAAGCAGCTCAGCGCGGCGGAGCGCAAGGAGAGACAGCGAGTCGCCGGCACTTCGGAAGAGTGGAAGGATTATCGCGAGAATCTCGATTCGATCGTGGCAGAAGCCGTCCGCGAAGAAGCCCTGGCGAATCGCCGGGACTTGAAGCGGCTGTTCAAGCGTCTCGAGGATAAGGGCGCGCTGCGCATCGACGATAACGGAGCGCTGTGGGTGGCCATGTATGAGGCAGATGGCGGCGCCGAAGCGGGCTTGAGCGCCAGCAATATTCTGGAATCGGACTCCGATTCGCAGCTTGCCTATCGCGTGATGCTGGCGCGCACCGCGCACAGCTTGAGCGCTCCAAAACACAGTCGCGAGAACATGCCCGAATTCAAGCAAAACTGGGCCGTACTTCAGGACGCCCGCTCGAAGAACGCTGTTTCGAGCGCCCGAAGCATGCCCGCCGCCGGTAGTACGGGCAGTTCTAGCCTGTCCACCGCCGGTGAAAATTGAGAATTGATTGGGAGATAATTTACCAGCGGACTGCATAGCGTGGCACGCGCGGCGAGAATTTTTCGCTAGCTCCTGATTTTAAGCCGATATCTTCTCCTGGCAGCGGACCTTCTTTTGATATCATGGTCGCAATCGTCATGCTGCAATTGCGGATTGCGACCGGCGCTCTCCCCTTCTTGCTACTCGGGAGTGTTGTCTGGTGTCAGCAAGCTGCGGTGCGCCCGGTTTCCACAAACCCGCCTTCGAGTGGCCCTCAGAATATCGTGATCGGTTTCGTCGGCGGATTCATCAGCCATGAAAATGCGGTGCACGGTGGCGTAAAGCTCGCGGCGCGGCTGCGCGAGGATTACCCGTCGGGCGCGTACGTGAAAGTCTTCGAGAATCACCGCGGAGACGCGGCGCATCGGGAAATTCTCCGGCTTCTGGACACCGACCACGACGGCACACTCTCAAGCGAAGAAAAGCAGCGCGCGCGGATCGTCATCTACGGTCACAGTTGGGGCGGCTCGGAAACCGTGGCGCTCGCGCGTCAACTCGAAAAAGACGGCGTTCCCGTGTTGCTGACGGTTCAAGTCGATAGCGTCGGCAAAATCGGCGAGAACGACGAAGTGATTCCGCCAAACGTGGCGCAGGCCGTAAATTTCTTTCAGCTGAATGGAATGTTGCACGGACGCGCGAAAATTCGCGCGGCGGACTCTTCGCGCACGCAAATCATCGGGAATTTCCAATATGACTATGCGAAGAATCCGGTGAGCTGCCGGAATTATCCCTGGCTCGCGCGTCTTCTCGAAAATCCGCACATCGAAATCGAATGTGATCCCGGCCTGCTGGACCACATCGAAGCTCTCATCCGTTCGAAATTGCCTCCGCCATCGCGGGACAGCGCGCCCCAGCCGGCAAGCCAGTAACCCGTTATAGTCTCAGGTCTGCCTATACGAGTAGTATCTTTGGCGGCTCGGCCTGTGTGTCACGCGATTGCGTGACGTACGTCATACAAGAAGCGTGTAAATTGGCGCAAACTGGTTTGTGAAAGAACGGGTCGAAAGAGGGGGCGCTATGAAAATCCTTCTTGCTATCGATGCGTCGGAAGCTTCGCAGAAAGTCATTGATGAAGTGCTGGCAAGGCCCTGGCCAAAAGAGACCAGATTTTGCGTTTTGCATGTCGTTGATCTGAGCGGCACGTACCGCGTGCCGGCGCTGATTGAACTGGATAAGCGCGCAGGCGGGGAGCTTGTGCGAAAGGCGGCGGAGAGAATTGGGCGGACGGGGCACGAAACGAGCTCAGACGTGCTGGTGGGACCGCCGCGGCGCTCCATCGCGGAGTATGCCAAGGAATGGAAGGCGAACTTCATCCTGGTCGGCTCGCATGGGCAGGGAATGCTCTCGCGGCTACTCCTCGGCAGCGTGGCGCAGGGCGTGGTGCGGGCGGCTCATTGCTCGGTGGAGATTGTGCGGCCGAGCCCGTACCACGGCGCGGAAGCCGCGCCGGCGATGAAGATTTTGCTGGCGACGGACGGATCGGCTTCCGCGTCGGTGGCCACGGAATCCGTTACGAAGCGCTTGTGGCCGGCTGGAACGGAAGTCAAAGTAATCAGCGTCGTCCAGCTTCTGACGCCTGAGAATCAGTTGACCATCGGTTCGCCATCCTCTGTTTATCCCGCGAGTTTGCTCGAAGAGGTGCTGACCGAATCAAATGTCCACTCGCAAGATGCGGTGACGAAAGCCCAAAAGATGATCGTCGCAGCAGGGCTGAAAGTGGCCGATGGGGAAGCGACGCCGCTTGGTGATCCGCGGGTCGTAATCGTCGAGCAGGCGAAAAAATGGGGATCGGATTTAATCGTACTCGGTTCTCATGGATGGCGCGGCGTTGATCGCGTGCTGATGGGCAGCGTCTCCGAATATGTCGCGATTCATGCGCCGTGCTCGGTGGAAATAATTCGCGCGTAGTTCACGTTGCCGAAAGTTGGATTTAGTGCGTAGCGGCGACACTGTGTTTATCAGCCGAAAGCACGCCTTGCTTGTTACAGATGGCCGTCTCAGGGCCAAGAGAAATCGAGTCCGTTCGTTGCCCGGCTAAGCGCCCAGCGACTTGAGGGAAATCCGAACGCGACGCGCCAGCGATTCCGATGGTGTCGCCAGCGGCGGGCGCGGCTCCAATTCGCGCCTGCAGAATGAACAGCCCGCCGGTAATGCCATCCTTCGCCCATTCGATTTCCATCGGCTGATCATGCCCGGCCAGTGCCGCGAAATGCTTTTCAATCTTGCAAGCCCACGTAGCCAGTTGGTGCACGTCTGAATCTCCAAGGCAGAAGCGCGAACGATCTCCAGGAGGCGTGGCTTCACTGCGAATCGATCGCGTGTCTGCATCATAGGCCAGCCGCACTTCCTTTGAGCCGAGGCGCCGGCCAACGATGGATTCGAAATCTTTGCCCAACGCGGGCTTAGAGACGCGCCATTCATCGGGAATTACCGCGCCTTGTGCGAGAAACTCGCCGCGACCATAAGACGCGGAAACCTTCACGACATCGCGGGCTCCGGATTCGGCGTCGCCCGTGACGATGATGCCCGAGCACGCCAGGTCAGAACTCACCATGGGCATTACGCCGACGGACAGCGCTACTTTGAGCTGCGGATATCCGTAAAGCGCGCGATAGCTGACGGCAGGATCGTTGAAGAGCGAAGCGAAGCATTGATGGACAGCGCGGAGGAGGCCGTCTTCGCCGCGAACATTGAGAAACGTCTCGGCAGACGCGCCGAGGGACACTTCATTAAGATCCTCGGCGCTGGCCGAGGAACGCACAGCCATCTCGGGCTCGTGCTTTAGCCGCGTCACCAGCTCGTGATACGCGTCGAGGATGTCCTCGCACATATCGTCGGGAAGCTGCGTTTGTAAGATATGGGTTCGCGCGGCATATCCGGCCTCGGCAAGCTGCTCAAGATTATTGGGATCGAGATTTGACAAAACGTCCTCGAGTTTCCCGCGCAGATTTTGCTCTTCGAGATGGCGCCAGTAGGCCTCCGTGGTGATGGCAAATCCATCCAGAACGCCGACGCCTTCGGGCTTCAGAGCGACGAATAGTTCGCCCAGCGACGCGTTCTTTCCGCCAACGCGCGTCACGTCGCTAATCCCAATCTCGGAGAAGCCCAGAATGTACGCCGATTTCATACAAGTCCCTTCCATTGAGGCACTAAGCTAACGAACCACACCACTACAACCCAACTCAGATTAGGCCGTTCTAGCGTTTACGGATGCGATTTCGGTCACGTCGGGCGGTGATGAGGGTCACAGCCCGCGCGCGACGGTGGAGATTTAATAGGGGAGCGAGAGGTGGGCTATGAAAGCGACGCATGCCTTGACGCCAGTCGATCTGAAAAACATCCTGATTTGCACCGATTTCTCGCAGGCCTCCGCAGACGCGTTCCCCTATGCCGCGGAATTGGCGAAGCATTTCGACGCGAAGCTCGAGGTATTGCACGTGAGGCCGTCCGATCTCTACTCGCGCGTGCCTCCAGAGGGATGGGCCGCGCTTGCCGAGGCCGCCCGCGAGCAGGCCCGCCAGAATGCTTGGACGCAATTGCGGCCATACCCGGGAATTGCGCACGAAGTCGTCGTCGCGGACGGCGAGATTTGGACTGAATTGCAATCGGAGATCGAGAAGAAAAACATCGATCTCATCGTCATAGGAACGCGCGGCCGGACCGGGCTCGCGAAGCTGGTGCTTGGCTCAACCGCCGAAGAAATTTTCCGGCAGGCGCCATGCGCGGTCTTGACGGTTGGTCCGTTCACGCCGCGTGAGCCGCAGCGAGAAGGCGAAATTTCGGACATACTTTTCGCCACGGATTTCAGCCCGGAGTCCATGGCTGCCGCTCCATTCGCGTTTTGGCTCGCGCAGGAATATCAGGCGCGGCTGACGCTTCTGCATGTGATCGACGATCAAAAGGCCGGTGAGTTCGTCGCGCCGACGGATCTCGTGTCGGCCTCGGAACGGCTCCTGCGCAATTTGGTTCCAGCGGACACGGAGCTATGGAGCGAGCCGAAGTGCATCGTGGAGCGAGGCGATTCGGCGGACAAAATCCTCGCGGTTGCCGGGCGCACGAGAGCGGATCTAATTGTACTGGGCGTGCGGAAGCCGGGAGGCGTGGCTGGTGCGGCAACGCATCTTCCCATCGCCACGGCGCATAAGATTGTGTCGCATGCGCGATGCCCTGTGCTGACGGTCCGCGGCTGAAAATTCGGATGTTCGAATTTGATTGGTGCTGTCAGGGACCTGTCTGCTGAGACGCGTAGAGGTTTGCTGTAGTTTTTGTCTACTAACCAAAAAAAGATCGGCCGGGCTGGGCGCCGGCCGATCTTTTGTTTCGGCTGAGAAATCGTTGAGCTGTTTCAGGCCGCAGCCATGGCTTCCAGCGCCGGCCGATTTCGAATCACCACGCTCGGGCCATTCGTGGTGATAAGCATCTTGTTGCGCATTTCCGTCAAGGCTCGCGTCACGGTCTCGCGCGAGATGCCGATGATTTGCGCGATCTCTTCATGGGTCAGGCTCAGATTGAATCGCACGCCCAGCTTGGTTTCCTGTCCCTTGCTCGCTGATTCGAGCAGGAAGCGCGCCAGCTTCTCCGTAGCCGAATGAGTGAGGGCCAGATAGCGAATCTGCTGGCAAGCACCGCGATAGAAATTGCTGAGCTGCGTCATGGCATTGACGCAGGCCTCATGATTGTTGCGCATCAATTTCGTGAAATCCTCGCGCCGGATAAAATTCACCTGGCAGGGCTCGAGCGTTTCCGCAGTGACCTCGAACGGATCGCCGGAGAGCGCGGAGTGCAGGCCGAGCAGTTCGCCGGCCGCTGCGATGCGCACGATCACGGTCTTGCCCTCGAGCGAAGTCATCGTCAGCTTCACGCGGCCTTTGCACATCATATACACGCCGCGCGGCGCTTGTCCTTCCACGAAAAGCACGGCGCCGCTCGGATAGGAGCTCGTGAACTTGACGGTCTCAAACGCCTTCATCGGGATCGGCGAGAGCTGGCAGAAGAAGCCGTCCTTGTGTAATGCGCAGCTGTGACAATCTTCGGTGAGTTGCATTCCGTATGGTGCGTTCATTTCGTTCCTCCCGTCAGTTCTCGAACTTCAGGCCGGTCCCGGCCGTGCCTTCCAGCATCTTGCTTAGAAAGATCGAACCGCCCACCAACTTGGCGCCTTGCTCCCGCATCTCCAGCAGCAGCTTGCGGCCGCGCCAATCGGCAAAACTTACGGCACTAAGGTCAACGACGAGCGCTTTCCCATCAGTCCTCGATTTCAGCGCGGCTTGCCACGCCTTCTCGAGCTCTACGACCCAGGGCCCCTTCACGCGCCCTTCCACGATGAGAGAGCATCCGTCGTCGCTGTGCCGTGTTGTCACTCGAAGCACCTTGTATGTTCCTGCTGTGTATCGGCAAGCAGTGCGCCAATCAGGAGGGGAGAACTGGATGTTCTGTAACCTATTGAAAATTATGAAGATAGAAGAGGAGCCTGCGTTCAGACTGGGTCAGTTTCAGGAGAACTGACGACCGGTGACGAGACGAAATATCGCCACCTGGCGACAGCTCGTCACTATGCCCCCAATCTCAACTATGCCGCGGTTTCTGCGTCAGGCACTTTCGAGTGATCCAGCAGTGCCCGCACATCGTCGTCGGATAGCTGCGGGAAGTCCTCGTAGAATTGGCCCACCGCGCGAAAATCGCGTGGCGTCAGCAGCGCGACGAATTCATCCGCTTCCGCAGAGAGCAGCATGGATGTTGACAGCGGCGCGACGCCCGTAGCCACGATGACGCGCGCCGGGCCGAGTTGCCTCAGCGCCGCGATGGCCACGCGCATGGTCGATCCCGTGGCAATCCCGTCGTCAACCAGAATCACAACACGCCCTCGCACATCGATGGCAGACCGCTCGCCTCGATACGCCTTCTCTCTGCGCGCCATCTCTCTTCGCTCGTCCTGGACGACTCTTTCGATCACCTCATCACGAATGTGGAACGCCTCAACGACATTCGCCTCGATGAATCTTGCGCCGCGCATCGCGATCGCTCCCATGGCGAGCTCTTCGAATCCCGGAACCCCCAGTTTGCGAACGACGAAAATATCCAATGGCGCGTTCAGCTGTTTCGAGATTTCGTGAGCCACCGGCACGCCGCCGCGCGGCAGAGCCAGAACAACTACATCTCGCCGGCCCGCATATGCGCTTAGCCGTTCGGCAAGAAGCCGGCCCGCTTGTTCTCTGTCGCGAAGCTGTTCCATCTCTAGCTCTTCCCAACTCTCGGCAGTGGTCTGATGGGTTGTTGGATTTTGGCCTACCCGAGCCGTCGCACCATGCGCCGCTGGCGCGTTTCTGACGAGCGAGTCAGGCGCCGATTTCAGGGTGCGGCTCAAGTAGATAATTCGTCATCTGCGCGCTCAAATTCTCGCGCGTCCGCGGCAACGACTTCCGGCGCCGGGTCGCCTTCTTGCTGTGACTCGTCGTAATCTTCTTTTTGCCGACCTTCGACTTATTTCGCATATTGATTCACCTCAATTCGGCGGCGCTTGGGTTCCTCCTGGACTCGAATGCATGTATCTTGCCACCACTTCCTCCGGCAATGCCGAAAGGGCGTCCACGCGATTGAGCAGGATTTCCTCGTACGCCGTGTGGCCGCGCATGCGATTAACAAGCTCTTTTCCCCAGAGACTTAACGTCGTTGTGTGGTCCGCCGTGGAGAATCTCAGCTCGTCGCGAAATCTGTCCACGAGCCGGACGATCTCCTTGTGCTCCAGATTGATGCGCTGGCGCTCCTCATCCTGGAGATAGCGGTCGTAGAGCGATTCCACCGCGCGGTCCTCGGAATGGCAGTGCTCGATTAACGCGCCCATGTGGTGATCGAATGCGCGCAGTTCGCTGAGTCCCTGCGCGCGCCGATTGAATTCCTGGCTGGACGTCAACACGAGGAATTCCTCCAGCGTGTCCATAAGCCGGGCAATTTCTTCGTGCTCCCTGCGCAGATATTGGATTCGCTCGTGAAGCGCCATAACGTCCTCCCGCACTCGACCTCGCTGCCTCTTCGCTTGCCCGCTCGCAAATTTCGCAGCGCAGGATCGAGCGGAACTTGAGCGTGAGCCCGACTCCCCGAAGCAACATCAGCTAGCCCGCTCCTGCACTGCAATTACAAGGTTACACAGCGACCAAAGACGAACAGTGACCCAGGTCACCGTCTCTTGTGACCTCCGGGGAACGCTCACGGCACGTGCCCTGGTGGCTCAGAACTGCTTGCGGGAGATGCCCAGCTTCTGCATGCGCGAGTTGAGTGTGGTGCGGTTCATTCCCAGCCGCTCGGCAGCCCCGCCGGGGCCCCCGATCTTGCCGTTGGTTTCGCGCAGGACGCGAATGATGTGCTCGCGCTCGATCTCTTCGAGCGAGGACGAAGCTGTCGCCGGGCCCTCCGCGGCCTGCGCAAGTTCGACCTGGGGAACATTCAAGACCGAGCCGCGCGACAGAATTACGGCCCGCTCGATCAGATGCTCGAGTTCACGGATGTTTCCGGGCCAGGAATAGCGCGTCAGAGCCTGCATTGTTTCCGGCGGCACGCTCTCGATGTTCTTGTTCATGCGCTTCGCGAACTTGGCGATGAAATAGTGCACCAGGAGCGAAATGTCCTCGCGGCGCTCGCGCAACGGCGGCACCAAGATCGGGAACACGCTCAAACGATAGAAAAGATCGCTGCGAAACTGCCCGGCGGCGACCATTTTCCCGAGGTCGCGATTCGTGGCCGCAACGATGCGGACGTCAGTGGTGATTGTGCGGCTCGTGCCAAGCCTCTCGAACTGTTTTTCCTGCAACACCCGCAATAGCTTCGGCTGCAACTCGAGCGGAATGTCGCCTACTTCATCGAGAAAAATCGTGCCTTGATGCGCCAGTTCCAGCCGCCCGATGCGCTGCGCGATGGCTCCTGTAAACGCGCCTTTCTCGTGGCCGAAGAGTTCGCTCTCAAGCAAGCCTGTGGGAATCGAGGCGCAATTCACGCGCACGAAATTATGAGCGCGGCGCCCGCTGAGATCGTGGACCGCCCGCGCGATCAATTCCTTCCCGGTGCCCGTTTCTCCCAGAATCAATACGGTCGAATCCGTCGGCGCGACAGTCTCGATCTGATTCAGCACCCGCATCAACGGCTTGCTCTCGCCGACAATTTCCTCGAAATTGAATTCGGTGCGCAGTTCGTCTTCGAGGTATCGCTTTTCTTCCGCGAGCTTTTCGGTGAGTTCGGAGACGCGCCGAAACGCCAGCGCATTCCCCAGAGCGATGGCGATCTGGCCGGCCATCTGAGTGAGTATTCCAAGGTCGTCGTCGTTAAATGTTCCGGCGCGCCGGCTGAACAGATTCAGCGTCCCGAACACGCCGTCCTGGCCGATTAACGGAATCCAGCAGGCCGACTTCACCGATTGGTCTGCGAGCTGCGAGCGAACATCGAACGGCAGCTCTTCATTTGGAATTCCTCGAAGCAGCAAGGGCCTTCGAGCCGTGTAGGCCCACCCTGCCGGCGAGCCGCCGAGAGGAATCAGCGCGTCGGCGGCTGGCGCCGCCGTGCTCGAAGGCGCTTCGATCGCCTGGATGCGCAACATCTTCGATTGGCCGTCATAAAGCGCCAGCGTCGCCTCGTCGAACTGCTTCACCTGCCGCAGGCACGCCGCAATCGCCGTCAGAAGCTGGCGGATATCGAGATGCGACGCGAGGGTGTTCGACATCTCCAGCAGAAACGCTTCGCGCGCCCGCTTCCCTTCAGTAATGTCTCGCGCGACTTTCGTGAATCCGAGGGGCTTGCCGTCTTTATCGTGCAGCGCGGTGATCACCACGCTGGCCCAGAATCTCGAGCCGTCCTTACGAATCCGCCAGCCTTCATCCTCGACACGTCCTTCGGCAGCGGCGCGCTTCAGCTCTTCCTCCGGCTTCCCGGCTTCGATATCTTCCGCAGGGTAGAAGCACGAGAAATGCTGGCCGATCACTTCGTCGGCCTTGTAGCCTTTGATTTTTTCCGCGCCAGAATTCCAGCTCGCGACGCGACCTTGAGTATCAAGCATGAAGATCGCGTAGTCCTTTACCTCTTCAACCAGGCGTCGAAAGCGTTCCTCGCTCAGCCGCAACGCTTCGTCCGCACGTTTGCGGTCGGTGACGTCCCGGATCGCTGCGGTGAAAAGGGCGTCCTCGCCTTCATCCAAGGGGCTCAAGCTGATCTCCACCGGGAACACAGTGCCGTCCTTGCGCCGCCCGGAAAGTTCCAGTCCGGTACCCATCGGCCGCGCCCGCGGCGATACGGCATAATTTCCGCGGTGGTGGGTATGCTGTTGGCGGTATTGCTCGGGAATCAGGATTTCGACGGGTTGGCCCAGAAGTTCTTCGCGTGAATAGCCGAATATCTCTTTAGTCCGGGAATTGGCCAGGACGATGCGCCCTGACTTGTCCACGATCACCATCGCGTCCGGCGCCGCTTCGAGCAACCGGCCGAACTTTGACTCTTCCTGCGGCGCCGCGCCCGGCCTGGGATTGGTATCGGAATCGTTCACGTCTGCGACGTTAGCATTTTGTACCAATTCGGGACAAGATAGACTCATGGAATTGCGAGAACGCTATGATGATTGAAGCAGGTCGAACAACCTTAGCACGCACCCTGGAGGGTGGCGGGACCATGACCGATAATCGCAACGCGCGAATCGCCTATTTTTCCATGGAGATCGCCGTTGATCAGCGCATTCCGAGCTACGCTGGCGGGCTCGGTGTTTTGTCCGGGGATATGCTGCGTTCTAACGCCGACCTCGGCATCCCCATGGTCGGCGTGACTCTGGTCCATCGCCACGGCTATTTTCACCAGCACCTTGACGCCAAGGGACAGCAGACTGAAACGCCCGAGGAATGGCATCCCGAATCGTTCCTGGAGGCGCTCGAACCGATCGTGTCGCTGGCGATCAACGGCAAGATAGTAAAAGTCCGCGCCTGGCGCTTCTGGATCGATGGCCTCATGGGCCACAAAGTTCCCGTCTATTTTCTGGACACCGATCTACCGGACAATCCCGAATGGGAACGCACGCTGACAAACAATCTCTACGGCGGCGATCCGTACTACCGCGTCTGCCAGGAAGCAATTCTCGGAATCGGCGGAGTCCTGATGCTGCGCGCGTTGGGGCACGAGCGCATCAATCGCTTCCACATGAACGAATGCCATTCCTCTTTGCTGATTCTCGCGCTACTCGAGGAAAGAGTCGGGAAGCAAAATCTGGCCGCGGTCACCGAGGAAGACATCGAAGCCGTACGTCAAAAATGCATCTTCACCACGCACACGCCGGTCGCCGCCGCCTTTGATGAGTTTCCGCTCGAACTGACCACCAAGATCCTTGGCGAAGATCGTGTCGCCGCTTTGAAACTCACGCACTGCTGTCCGCGCGGTGCGATGAACCTGGTTTCCTTGGCGCTCGACTGCTCGCACTACACCAACGGCGTCGCCATGCAGCACGGCAAAGTCTCCCAGCAAATGTTTCCCAAGTATCCGATCCACGCCATCACCAACGGAGTGCACGCAACCACCTGGACCTCGCTGCCATTCCAAGAACTCTTCGACACGCACATCCCGGAATGGCGCCGCGATAATCTCTATCTGCGTCATGCCATCGGCATCGACGTAGACGAAATTCAGGAGACGCATCTAGCCGCCAAGCGGCAAATGATCGAGGGGATCGCGCAGGCCACTGGCGTAGAGCTCAACGAAAGCATTCTCACTCTCGGATTCGCACGCCGCGCGACGGCCTACAAACGCGCCGATTTGCTTTTCTCCGACCTCGATCGCCTGCGCGCGATTCGCCAGCGCTACGGTCCATTCCAAGTGGTCTATGGCGGCAAAGCCCATCCCAGCGACCATGAAGGCAAAGCGCTGATCCGCAAAATTTTCGAAGCCGCCGCCGCGCTGCAGCGCACCATCCCCGTGATTTATCTCGAAAACTACGACATGCGCTGGGCGAAATTGTTAACCAGTGGCGTAGATATCTGGCTGAACACTCCGCACCGCCCCTACGAAGCCTCGGGAACCAGCGGCATGAAGGCGGCGCTGAATGGCGTGCCCAGCCTCAGCGTGCTGGATGGCTGGTGGGTCGAAGGACACTTTCGAAGGAGTCACCGGCTGGGCCGTCGGCACAGATAAAGATTCCGCGCCCGAAGCCGAAGTCCTATCGCTTTACGACAAACTCGAGCGCGTTATTCTTGCCGACTTATTACGCCCGGCCGCGCGCGTTTGCAGAAGTCATGCGATCGGCGATTGCCGTGAATGGGTCGTTCTTCAACACACAGCGAACGGTATCGCAATACGTGATGAACGCTTATTTCCCGGAATATGGGAGCGAGCCGCAACACTCATCGGCCCCCGCAATAGCGCAGGAAGAGTTAGCGTCGCGTCCGACATAGCGCTCGCGCGACCTAGCTCGTCCGACTTAGTGGGCCGCGGAGTCAGAATGTTGTCATCCTGAGCGAAGCTAAGGATCTAAGCGTCTAATACTTGCTACGACGTACGCCCACAGCGCACGTCGATACACGCCAGCTGATTGTCGCACCAGACTTTTTTCCGCAACCTCTTAAGCCGCTGTTGCGGATGACTGCTTCTGAGTTTCGTTTCCGACGGCGTACGCTTTCGCCGCTGTTCCCTTGGACTCCAAATTCCGAATCTGTGTGGCCAGCCACACTGCGAGTTCATCCTCGAGTTCTTCGCGAGTCCCCCAATGATAGAAGTCGGCGATGGTGTTCCCTTGTTCGTTCAGAGGAATCTCCCGGCACGGGACCCTATTCTTCCGGCTCTCTGCGGGCACGAACGGCATGAGCACACATTCGGAGCACGGCTTCGGATCTTTCGGGTTGTCGCGGTTCATGCATGTCGGTGAATCCTGGAACACGAACTGTGGACGCCAGGATGGTCTGCGGTAACCGCTACTATTCAGAAATTCGAGTTCGCGTTTCAGGACGTCCAAAAGTTTGCTCTGCGCGTTGGTCATGGCCCACCTCCACTAGCTTCACATTTCATTTGGCGCCTGTACTATGTCTCTGGGCTGTGATTGCGGTCACTTGTTCGCGTGACTTTGCTCACCCAAACTCCGCGAGAGCGGCTCGCGCCCGCTTGTCACCACTTCCCGTGACCCGCATCACCGAACCCTCCGTGTTCAAGTCTCACAATGTCACTGTTGAATCAGAAGTGTGCAAGCTTCGCAGCTAGCGAGTTGAATCCGGAGCCGATGCGAACTAGTAACACTTGGAGGTGATTATGGCCAACGCTTCAGTTCTCCATGCCGTTTCAGAATTGCAAAATCCGCTGCATTCCCGTTACACCGGTGCGCCGCACTGCGTGGTAGCCGTCGATCGCACGCGCGCGCGATTTTTCCGCTATGAATTCGGCCGTCTCACGCCGATCGAAATACGCGAATTCGAAATCGACCAATCGCAATGGAAGATGAAGGATCATGCGCACATGGCGCGCCGCGACACGAAGATGCCGCATGGCGCCGAGCGCGACGTCTTCAAGAAGCGCATGGACGCGCAATATCAGCACCTCTGCTCTGAGACCGCGGCGGAAATTCGAGCCGTCTGCCAGAAATATAAACTCGCCGGCATAATCCTGGTCGGATCCGCGCGGCTTATCGACCCAATCGCGGAAGCGCTCCCGACGGAACTGAAGCCTAATGTGATGATGATTCCCAAGGACCTCGCGCGCTTTTCGATAAGCGAATTGAAAGATCACATTGCCCCCGCCATCGCGCAGTGGGAACAAACGCAGCAGGGAATCGTCGTCGCCGATCTGCTCAGCGCCGAAAGCGGCGCCGTGATCGGCATCGATGAAACCCTAGCGCAACTCCAGGACGGCAGCGTCCGCAATCTCGTGGTCGCCGAGAAACTGGACGCCCGGCTGAGTCAATGTGTGAAATGCAGCCTCACAAGCCGCTCCGCCGACCCGGTCTGCATGATCTGCGGAAGCTCCCGCCAACACGTTCAACTTCTAGACGTCCTTCCCGAATTGGCGAGCACGCAGAAAGCCGAAATCGAGCGAGTAAGCGGCAGCGCCGCAGAGACGCTAACAGCCGCGGGCGGCATCGGAGCCTGGCTCCGCAATCGCAGATAGCAGCGCAAGCACCGGGTGCCCCACGCGCCGTTTTTGCGCGTGGGGGTTTTGGCCGTACTCTTTACAATCTTGTCCGTGAATTCAGTGGCACGAGACCGATCGAAGTATCAGACAGCCACCGCCACAACAAATAAAAAGGGCCGCGAACATCCGCGGCCCCTTCAAACCTGATCGCGTCTCCAACTATTCCTTGTCGTATACCGCCGTGCTGCTGGTCTTCTTGCCCGCGGCGTCTGTTGCGCTGATGACGACGGTGCGGCTCTTCCCATCGGCCGATACCGTGATGCGACCCGTCGAGGTAACCTTTCCATCCTTCTTGATGGTCATCGCCAGCGTGTGACTGTTGACTCGCTTGTACGCGCGCGTGTCGGACGCCGCATCACCCGTCACCGGATAATCCTTGCCGTCGAACTTGCCCGTCCATTCGTTGTGCGCGGGCTTACCGTCGGCTGTAACGCCGTCCACGGTCACTTTCACGCTGTCGCCCGCGGCCGCGTACACCACGGTATGATTTTTCGTCGTTCCCGCGGCGATCTTGGACTTCGCCTCGTTCAATTTCCAGGTCCCCATGTTCATGTCATCAGCAGCGATGCACACCACAGCAGCTGCCAGCACCGCCACCACAGCCAATAACATCGTCCTCTTCTTCATGTGATCTCCTCTCACGAACTCCCTGCTTGAGCTGCAAACCGCCGCGCATCATACACCTTTTTAGCTAGCGCGGGTTGCTCGAACCAACTTCCAGTCCCGAGCCGCCTGGTTCACGAACACGTATCTTTTTCGACCTCGCCATCATCAGCGACTCCCGCCTCAGCCCCTGACCGACTAGACTTGTTTTTTGCATGACACGTTGATACAGCGGCCCTAAACTCCGGGATTGCCGCAATCGGATTGTGATGGACGTCCTCAAAAAACTTTTCGAGCAGCATTTCCACTCGCCGGTCGAGCGCGTGCAGCCGGTGCAGGGCGAACTCGGCGCTTCGGGGCGCAAAATTATCCGCCTGGCCGGCGGGAAATTCAGCGCCATCGGAGTTCTCTATGATGTGCGCGAAGAAAACGTCGCGTTCCTCGCATTTTCCCGCCATTTTCGCAAGCACGGCCTGCCGGTGCCCGAAATCTACGGCGAGGATTTGAGCCAGGGCGCTTATCTCCAGGAAGATTTGGGAGACACGACGCTCTTCGAATTCCTCTCGAAAAATCGCGCCGCCGAAAACATCGCGCCCCAGGCCGTCGAAGCCTATCGCAAAGTGGTCGCCGTGCTGCCGCGCTTTCAGATCGAAGCGGGCCGCGATTTGAATTATGACGTCTGCTATCCGCGCGGCGCCTTCGATGGCCAGTCGATTGCCTGGGATTTGAACTATTTCAAATATTATTTTCTCCGCCTCGCGGGCATCACCTTCAACGAGCAATCGCTCGAAGACGATTTCAGCCGCTTGACCACCTTTCTCCTCACCGCGGATCTCGATTACTTCCTCTATCGCGATTTTCAATCGCGCAACGTGATGCTGCGCGACGGCAATCCATTTTTCCTCGACTATCAAGGCGGCCGCAAAGGCGCTCTGCAATACGATATCGCCTCGCTCTTGTTCGACGCCAAGGCCGATCTGCCGCCCGCCTTGCGCCAGCAATTGCTCGATCTCTATATCGCCCGCCTCGGCGAGTTCATTCCGCTCACGCGCGAAGCATTCCTCTACCACTACTATGGCTACGTCTATCTGCGCATCATGCAAGCCCTCGGCGCTTACGGCTTTCGCGGCTTCTATGAGCGCAAAGCCCATTTCCTGCAAAGCGTGCCGTACGCGCTCAGCAACGTGCGCTGGCTGCTGAAGAACGTCGAGCTACCTCTCGCTCTCCCCACGCTCATGGACGCCTTTTCGCGCATGGCCGCGTCAGAAAAACTGCAGCACCTCGCGCCTGCGGAGAAATCGCCGCCCGCCGTTTCCAAGCAGGAAAATCTGGTTGTTCGTATTCTCAGTTTTTCCTATCGCCAGGGCATCCCGAAGGACGAGACCGGCCACGGCGGCGGGTTCGTTTTCGACGCCCGCAGCGTGCCGAATCCCGGCCGCGAAGAAAGATTCAAGCTGCTCACGGGCAAAGACGCGCCGGTGATCGAGTACCTCAATCAGCACGAAAGCGTGCATCAATTTCTCGCCAGCGTAATTTCGCTCGTGGATGCCAGCGTGAGCGAATATCAGCGCCGCGGCTTCAACAGCTTGACCGTCTCGTTCGGCTGCACCGGCGGGCAGCATCGCTCGGTTTATTTCGCCGAACAATTGGCGAAACATTTGCGCGGCAGGAACGGCGTCGAAGTCGTGCTGCGGCATCTCGAGCAGGAGCGCAAGACCGCATGAAAGCGATGATCCTGTCCGCGGGCCTGGGCACGCGCCTGCGTCCGCTCACCGACAATCGCCCGAAGGCGCTGGTGGAAGTCGCGGGACGCACCATGCTCGAAATCACTCTCGCGCGGCTGCGCTCTTTCGACATCCGCGAAGTCATCGTCAACGTGCATCACTTCGCAGATCAAATTCTCGACTACCTGAAAGCCAACAATAATTTCGGCATGCGCATTGAGATCTCTCGCGAAGAAGTGTTGCTCGACACCGGCGGCGGCCTGAAAAAAGCCGCGTGGTTCTTTCTAGAGGATCCCAAAGCGCTCGAAGCTCCTTTCGTCCTGCACAATGTAGATGTCATCAGCACGATCGACCTTCAACGCATGGCTCAAACGCACACGCAAAATCGCGCTCTAGCCACTCTGGCAGTCCAAGATCGCAACTCATCCCGGTATCTTCTCTTCGACGAGCATCAGCAACTCTGCGGCCGCCGCTTCGTTAAAAATCACAAAGACGAAATAGCGCGCCCCTCGCAGCAGCTCCAACCGCTGGCGTTTTCCGGCATCCACGTAATCTCGCCACGTCTCCTGACGATGCTGGCTGAAGAAGGCGGCTTCTCCATAATCACCTCGTACCTCCGCCTGGCCGCCCACGCCGAAAAAATCCAAGCCTTTCGCGCCGACGAATACTATTGGCGCGATCTAGGCAGCCCGGAAAATCTGCAACAAGCCGCTCAGGACTTGAATCAGAAGGTCCGTTTGTAGAAATTGCAGCGCAAAAAAAAGGCGTGTTTTGTCTCGATTAGAACGTGTGTCGACCGAGTCTTTTCAAGCAGTTAGGGGCGTTTCTAATAAATTCGTGTCTCGATTAGAAAACGGACGTTGGAGGCTCGCTGTCGGAGATTGGAAGAGGCGGGCTCCGTGCTCAAGAATGCGATTCGCCTTGGCTTTTGCGCCAAGCACTTGCTCTTGCTCCTTAGGTCTAAATTGTTCGCACGCACCCCGAGCCAGCTTAGGGGAGCCGGCCCCGCGCTTAGGGGCCGCGAACCACCTCGACCTTTTTATCACGAGAGTACTAACTTGTCAACAGTTTTTTGCGACGATTTAGGGGCAATTCGGGACGTGAGGGAGCCGCGGCCGTGTAGGTGCGAAATGGACAAATGCCGAGCCGAATGATTGTGTGGGAGAACCGGAGAAACAAAACCTCAGCGGCTAAAGAGGTTGCGGAAAAAAGGCCAATTCGACGATCAGCCGGCGTATATCGATGTGTTCAGTTGGCGCAAGTAGTTGCAAACATTAGACGCTGAGATCCTTCGCTTCGCTCAGGATGACAGCGTTTTGACTTTTTCCGCAGCCTGTAAAGCCGCGTTGATATTGCGGCATTTGCGGCGCGACTGAAGTCGTGCGCTGACAAATCTACGGGTTCCGGGACACGCTCCTAATACGGCAGCTTCAATCTTGCGGGTTGGGCGTCTGCCATGGCAAAGCCGCGTGAAATCAGGTAGAGCCCTAGATTCGAGATGCGATACGAAGGTCCGAGCTTTCGTATGGAGCTGCGTGACGGGCTCCCTCGGAAGTGCCCAGCGCTAAAGCGCATCCTTAATCGCGAGGCTTTTTCGGAGCGCTGAAGCGCTCCTCCCCCACATGAATGTGGGGGCTCACACCCAACGGCCCGGCGCTTAAGCGCGCGAGGGGAGTGGGGTCTTTTCGGAGCGCTGAAGCGCTCCTCCCGCGCATGAATGCGGGGGCTGCCACCAAACCGCGCGATCTCGAATTGGGCCACTACCCGAAATCGAGGGACTCCGCCGGCAAGTAAGACCGATGTTCACGACGGCAGCGACCTTCAATGCTCGATCTTGATGACGGCTGCGCCGCGGATGGCATCTTCTTTCAGCTTGCGTAGGGCTTGATTGGCATCGCGGAGAGGGAAGAGTTCTGTTTGCGTGTGGATGGGAATTTCGGCGGCTACGCGGAGGAAATCTTGGCCGTCGCGGCGCGTGTTGTTGGCGACGCTGCGAATCACGCGCTCCTGGTAGAGGAGATCGTAGTCGAACGATGGAATCGGGCTCATGTGGATGCCGCCGAGGACTAGCGTTGCGCCTTTGCGCAGAGCTTTGAGAGCGGCAGGAACGATTTCGCCGGCGGGAGCGAAGACGATCGCGGCATCGAGTTTCTCGGGAGGGGCGTCGAAAGTGCCGCCGGCCCATGCGGCGCCCAACTCGAGCGCAAGTTTCTGATGCCGGGCATCGCGCGTCGAAGCGTAAACCGTCACGCCCCAGTGCCGCGCGACCTGAATCGCTACGTGCGCGGCCGCGCCGAATCCATAGAAGCCGAGGCGGCCGCCCTTCTCGATGCCGGAGAGACGAAGGCAGCGGAAGCCGATAATCCCGGCGCAGAGCAGCGGCGCCGCGTGCTCGTCGGCGAAGCCGTCGGGAATGGCGTAGATGAAATCTTCGGGCGCGACGATGAATTCGGCGTAACCGCCATCGACGGTGTAGCCGGTAAATTCGGGATGGTCGCAAAGATTTTCAGCGCCGGAGCGGCAGTAGCTGCAAACGCCGTCGGTGCGATGCAGCCAGGCAATTCCGACGCGCGTGCCAAGAGGGAAGCGGCGAGCTCCGGCGCCGAGCTTTTCAATCACGCCGACGACTTGATGACCCGGAATCACGGGCGACTTGCGCGGCGGCAATTCGCCTTCGATGACGTGCAGGTCGGTGCGGCAAACGCCGCAATAGCGGACGCGGACGAGGACCTGGCGATCCGCAGGCTGCGGAACAGGGACGTCGGTGAACGTAAGCGGCACCGAGTCGATCGGACCCGGTGCGCGCAGCACACAAGCCTTCATCTCTGAAATCCGCCTGCCGGGCTGGCTATGGGAAGCTGAAGGAATGCAGACGACCCCCGCTTAAACTAGCGCAACTTCGCGATCGAAATGAGGCTTTTTCTCGGCGTGAAGTTTCAGCGCCACGCCGCAAGCCGACGCGATGCGCTCCAGCATCGTGAGAGAACGACCGGAGTATTCAGCATTCTCAAGACGAGCGATGACGGACTGCGTTGTGCCAACTTTTTTGGCGAGTTCGGCTTGGGTGAATCCCGCATCCTCGCGCATCTCGCGGACGAGCATGGCCAGATCAATTTGATGCGAAGTTCGCGCGAATGCCTTCCGGTAGGATGCGCTCTTACGCGCGCGCCGCTCGACAATCTCGGCGTGGCGGTCGCGTTTGGCGATTTGCGTCATTGGCCAAACTCCTTCAGGATGGTTTCCTTTTCCTTCGGCGATCCGGTGTAATGATTCTGGTATTTCATCCACAACTTTCGAAGCTGCTCTGCCCTAGTGATCTCAGCTGGGGGAGTCTGTTCTGTTTTCTTCTGAAATCCTGAGGCAATCACGATCAGCATTCCCGGCTGGTAGAAGAACAGCACCCGGAATATCCGGTCGAATTGCTTAACGCGGAGCTCGAATATGTCATCCGTGAGTTTCTTCACGAATTTACCCTGCATGCGATTGCCATAAACGCGCAGGCGATCGATGAAAGCGTCAATCCGGGCGGCTGCTTTGTCGTCCAGCGAATCCACGAACTCTCTGGCGGGCATCCGCCCGTTCGGCAGTTGCACATAGTCAATGGAGAACTCGCGGCTCATCGCCGGGACTCCCTCGATTTGATTATCGCATAATTGCTATAAAGCGGTCAACGGAAGAACGTGGTGAGCCGGGGAGGACTCGAACCTCCAACCCGCTGATTAAGAGTCAGCTGCTCTACCATTGAGCTACCGGCCCACGAAGCAAAAAATGATAACACGAACGGAGCGAAATCCTGAGCGGGGTTCAGATTGGGGTAGTCTCTTGTTTTCGGGACACCGCGTGAGCGCGCAGGGAACCCCCAGCGCTAAAGCGCCTCGTCGATGGCGACGATTCTTCCGGAGCGCTGAAGCGCTCCTCCCCCGCATAAATGCGGGGGCTCCCTGGAAATGCGGGGAATCGCACCGAAGAGCGGGGCTCCCTCCTACGCCGAGGCTACGGAGGGCGGGCCCCCCAAAATGCGGGTGCTTCCGCTGAGCGGGACGGTGAAACAAATTGCATCCGAAGCTATCTAATTAGATGCCGCCTGGCGCGTAACGGGGCGCGGCGGCGGATTGCTGGCTTGCCTGGTGTAGGATAACGCGGCCGAACCGAACACGGAGGGATGCTACATGACGGAGAAGATTAAGAAGTCGGATGCGGAGTGGAAGAAGGAGTTGGGGGCGAATGAATATTTTGTGACGCGGCAGAAGGGGACTGAGCCGCCATTTACCGGCGAATACGAGGAGACGGAGACGCCGGGGATGTACGTCTGCGTTTGCTGCGGGCAGCCGCTTTTCGAGTCGGAGGCGAAATTTCATTCCGGCTCAGGTTGGCCAAGCTTTTCCAAGCCGGTGGACGAAAACAGCGTGGAAGTGGAGCGCGACACGAGCCACGGGATGCTTCGTGAAGAGGTGGTGTGCAGCCGGTGTGATGCGCATCTTGGGCATGTGTTTAATGACGGGCCGAAGCCTACGGGGCAGCGCTTTTGCATCAATTCTGCGGCCCTGCGATTGGAAGAGAAGGAAGAAAAGAAGTAACGCTGGGGAATTAGTAGTCGAACAGGAATACTTCGGGATGGGCGTCGGACGGATCGATGGAGATTAGGCGCATGTCCGTCGGCGAAGAGATGTACAGGGCTAGGCTTGCGGGCAGGCCGGCGCCGCTCGCGGCCGTTACGACGCCGCGGCCATTCGACGCCACCGTGTAAGTTGCCGTCAGCGCTTGACCATTTCCTTGCGTGCCTCCGCCGTCTTCGGAATCGATCGTTCCAGTGATATTTCCAGCGCCGTCGGCTGATGCTACGCCGCTTAGCGTGGTCGTCTGGGCATCCGTGAGGGATGGACCGCCGATCGTGAATTGGCCCTGCACGGAGGCCTGGTTGAATGACGCGGCGGTTTGCAATTCGATTCGGCCGGAAGTGGCGGCAGCGTCGGCGCCGATGAAAAATGCCTCGCTGGGACTGACGAGATAGCCGACGCCAAGGCGATTGGTGCTCTCGATGAGCGTGGCTCTTCCGTTGGACTGCACAGTGAATTTTCCGACCGGTGGAACGGCCGCGGAGATCGAGCCGCCGTCGTTTTGATCGAAAGTTTGCGCGGTGATGGTGCCCGCGCTCGTGTTGTTGGGAGTGAAGAGCATCAGGCTGCCGAAAACACTGGAACTGCCGGCGGCGTCCAGACCTGTGCCGGTGACGACATAGTTGCCATTGAGCGATGCGTTGGCAAAAGGCCCGCCGGATTCGTGCCGGGCGATGCCGCCGAAGGGCGGAAGATTCGTGACCGTGACTTTTCCATTGACATCGGTGGTTGATTCTTGCGTCGAGAGGAAAAAGAGCTCGTTGGGAGAAACGAGGTAGATAACGAAGTTCTCCAGATTCGGATCGACGAAGATCGTGAACGAGCCGCGCCCGTTTGCCGAGATGTTTGCAAACGAGCCGGTGACGGCCGGAAAGCTCGTGGTGGTGCCGGAATCGTTGATGTCCGCAGCGCCATTGCTGATCTGCGACGAGCCATCGGAGCGGAAGCGGCCGGCCATGACGCTGCGTTTATTGGTGGCATCGTAGCCGGGGAAGAGGAAAGCGTAATCGCCGCTGAAGACGCCGGACGTAAACGCAGTTGAAGTTTGGCGGCGGATAATGCCCGCGCCGCGATTGCCCGAGCTATCCTGCTCGGAGAAAGTCAGATTGCCCTCGGCGTCGAGCGCCAATTGGAATGTCAGCGTGAGCGTCGTGGTGCCGCTTTCCGGAATACTCCAGGTCATGCTGCCGCGGCCGTCCGATCCCATGGAATAGTCGCCGGTGAACGACTGACCCAGCTTCAGACTGTTGGAATGAACATCGAGAGTGCCGGAGGAGATTGTTCCTTTGCCGTCGGCGGTGAACTGGCCGGCGAGTATCTCGGGGAATTCCGGCGCGCCTGCAGCCGGGCCGAAGCCGCGGAAGAAAAACGCGAAAGGACCGCTTAGGAGCAAGTTGTCCTGGATGAGATTGCCGTTCGCGGCGATGGGAAGCGTGTACGTTTTTGTGGCGGTTTGCGGCGTGGATTCGGAATCGGCGACTTGCACGGTGAAAGTCGAGGAGCCTTCGCGGCTGGGAATGCCGGAGAGCGTGCCGGTAGATGGAGTGAGTGAAAGGCCGGGAGGCAGAAGTCCGGCAATCACGCTCCAGCTCAGAGGCGCAACACCACCTGTGGCCTGAATGGCTTCGCTGTAAGGGACAGCGGTGGTGCCGCCCGGAAGGGAAGGAGTTGTGATCGTGAGAGGCGAGGGAGCGTTGATGGTGATGCTCAGAGGCTGCGTCGCGGTTTGCTGCGGGATGGCGGAGTCCTGCACTTCGACGGTGAAGTTCGAAGTTCCTTGAGATGTGGGGGTGCCGGAAATTTGACCGATGGTGGTTGTCACAGGCGGAGTGCCCGAGGTTGTGGTGATCGTGGTTAACTTCAATCCCGGGGGCAGCGTGCCCGAGAGGAGGCTCCACGTCAGCGGTGGAATGCCGCCGTTGGCGCTGATGGAGGCGTTGTAGCTAACGCCGACGAGGCCCTGGGGCAACGTCGTGGTGACGATGGAAATGGGCTGCGCGGGCGCGATGGTGATGCTAAAGGATTTGGACAGGGTGGCCGGCGGAGTTGCGCCGTCGGCAACTTGCACGGTGAACTGGGAAGTCCCCGAGCCGCTGGGAGTCCCGGCGATCGCGCCGTCCGTGCCCAAGCTCAGGCCCGCGGGCAGAGTGCCGGATGCGATCGTGAATTTCAACGGAGTGACGCCGCCCGTGACGGCGAGCTTTTCGCTGTAGGGCACACCGTTCTCGCCGCCGGGAAGCGTGGTGGTTGTGAACATCATGCCGACTACGATGTTGATGGTCACTGTGTTGATGAGCGAAGTATCGGCGGCGGACGTGGCGCGGAGCATCACAGTTTGTTGCGCGGCGATGTTGCCTGGCGCGGTGTACGTTACGGTGAAGGGCGTCGAAGCGGAGAGCGTGCCGCAGTCGGGGAGCGTGCAAGTCGGCGGATTGTTGGTGGTGTCGTTGAAGATTAGCCAGGTCACGCCGGCATTGGTCGTGTCGTTTGAGACTGTAGCCGTGAACGGAACTACCTGCTGCGCATCCACGGAAATCGTGCCGGTGGGAACGAGCTTGATCGAGATAGCGCCGGGGCCGGTGGAGCCGCCGTGACAGCCTGCAAATAGAAAAATCGCTGCGATTGCGGGAACAAAGCGGCCAAAGAAATTCGCGAGGCGGAACCTGGCACCCGGCATTCTGTGGCTGCACGCCATCATGTAATGTTCAGCCACGCGACTGCGGGGCAACTCTCCTTCTCGAAGGCGCTGCTAGGGCTTTGCAGGTGCGCATTCTGAAGCCAGCGGGGATTCAGACCCGAGTCCCACAAAAAAGGCGAACAAGGTGAATAGCAAAAGGAATTGAGAGTGTCAACGCGCTTTTCCGCGGGCGCCGGTTTCGGATGGAAGGCGAGGCGGTAGTGCTGCGAAGCGAGGCGTTGAAGAGCTGGAAGCGGTGGGGAAGAATGGCGGAATGGAGGCGCACCGGGAGGCGCGTATCGCGTCGACACGTCTAAACTCATCTGGGATAATCCCCCCGATTGCGTCAGGAGGCTTGATGCGCAGGGTTGCCCGTTCGTTGCCCGCGGTGGGAATCATCGCCGCATTGTTGGCGTTTGCCGGCGGGCTTTCTGAGCGGCTTCTGGCGCAGAATCCGCGCGGCGCGGTTCGCGGGAGCGTTGAAGACAGCAGCGGAGCGGTGGTTCCGTCGGCTCGAGTGGTGATTCGGGCGGAGGCGACAGCGGTTGAGCGGGAAGTTGCGAGTGATGGGCGCGGAGAATTTCGGGTCGAGGATCTTCTGCCGGGCGCGTACAGCATCACGGTGAGTGCGAAGGGATTTGCTGACGCGCAGTCGGATGTGACGATCGTCGTCGGAGTGATACGCGAAATCGGCGTCATGCTGCAGGCGGAAACTGTGCGCGAATCGGTAAGTGTGCACGCGCAGGCGTCTTCGATTACGGCGCAGCCGATCGACACGGCGAGCGTGGTGCAGCAGGGAATTGTTTCCGCCGGCGATCTGGAATCGATTCCGCTGGCGCATCGCAGCTTTGCGAATATCGCGTTCATCGCGCCCGGCACGGAGCCCGTCGAGCCATCCGACCCGACCAAGGCGCGCATTACCGCGGTTTCGTTCGGGGGAAGTTCGGGGCTAAACGTCGAGCTCTCGGTGGATGGCGGAGATAATTCGGACGACTACATCGGAGGATTTCTGCAGAATTATTCGCCCGATGCGATCGAGGAATTTGCGGTGAGGACGGCGCAGGAATCGGCCGAGACGGGGCGCACGACGGGCGGCTCGGTGCTGCTGACCACGAAGCAAGGATCGGATGAATGGCACGGCGGGGCGGCGTTCTACGAGCGCGACGCGGCGATGAACGCGCGGCTTCCCATCGACAATCCCGCGCCGGAGCCGAAGCAGCCTTTCTCGCGGCAGAATTATATCGGCACGCTGGGCGGTCCGATCGAGAAAGGCAAACTTTGGTTTTTCTCTTCGCTCGAATATGTGCACGAGGATGCGAGCATTTCGTACAGCCCGGCGAGCGTCGGCGAGTTTCAGGCGCTGGCATCATTGGCTTCGGGGGGATTGATTACCGGCGTGAATTCGATTCCGGTGCCGAATCATGTGCCCGTGCCATTCAATGATTTCCTGGGAACGGTGCGGGTGGATTGGGCACAGTCGGCGAAGGCGCAATGGTTTCTGCGCGGAGCGCTCGATACCTATACGACGAATAACGATTTGGTGCAGCAGGCTACGCTGGAATCCACGGGCGCGACGTCGCACTCGAATTACAAGAATCTGCTGCTCGACGAGCACTACGCGTTCAGCGCGACGTGGCTTGGAGCGTTCGTATTCGAAGCCAGCGGACTGCATCACACGGAAGCGAGGAATTCGAATTTCGGATTCGCGCTGGCGTTTCCGTTCAGCTCGACTTCCAGCACAATTTCGGGATTCGAGACTTTTGGCGACAATCAGTTCGTTACGCCGATCACTGCGTTTCCGGTGCTGCGCAATCAGGAGAAGTATCAGTTCCGCTACGAAGTGACGCATGATTCGGGGAGCCACGCGCGGCGATTCGGCGTTAATTTTATTCATGAACCGGTGTTGAGCGGGGCGCTATCGGGGACGGCGGAAACGCTGCTGCTTTATCCGAACGATCCGAGCTTCTATGCCGCCGATCCATCGCAGTTTTTCTTCAGCAACGGTTGCGTGACGCAGCCGTCCGCGGCTTCCGGCATCACTTGCCAGTTCACTCCGGCGGGGAATGGCGTGTTCACGCAAAATGTGCAGCGGCTCGGGTTGTACGCCGAGGATTCTTGGCGCATCACGCCGCGGCTCACGCTGAACTACGGCGTGCGCTACGACACTACATTTGGGCTCTTCACTGCCGAGGGCCGCTCGCAGCTAGAGAATCCTGCGCTGCTCACATTGCAGGCGCTGCAGATTCCGCTCGCGGGCGGCGCGCCGCATGATTACCGCAAGGCTCTCGCGCCGCGGCTGGGCGTTGCTTACTCGCCGGGACAATCGGGGAACACGGTCTTGCGCGCGGGATTCGGATTGTTCTTCAATGATTTGGCGCAGAATGGCTGGGTGACCGCGCTGCAAGCGGTGAACTCGCCGCTAGCGGGGTCGTGCGCGGCGCCGGGTGATTCGGGATGCGTTCCGGGAGGCGGCGACGGAGCGTTGATCGATCCGCATTACAAGACGCCGTATGCGATTCATGTGACGGCCGGAGTGGCGCATGCCTTCAACAAGAAATGGACGCTGAGCGCGGACTACTCGCACGAGCAGGGCGTTCACGGGTATGCGCGCTATCAATATGTGGCCGGGTCGACGCTTTTCACACCGATCGTGGGCGATCAGGCGGATGTGCCTAACGTTGCTGTGTTTCGCAGCGATAATCGCTCGAGCTACAACGCGTTGATGGTGCACCTGCAGGGGAACGTTTCGCGGCGTTTCAATCTGGTGGCGAACTATACGCTTTCGAGAGCGAACACGTGGGGCTGCGTGCTCGGCGAGCTTTTCGATTATGTGGATGGTATTTGCAATCCGCTGCATGCGTTTGGGCCCGGCGATTACGGGCCGTCGGGTGAGGATGTTACGCACCGATTCGTTTTGGCCGGCACTTTCTATGCGCCGTATGGGTTTGAGGTATCCACGCTGGCGCAGGCGGAGAGCGCGCGGCCTTTTACCATGACTACGCCTGCGGACGTGAACGGCACGGGCGACCCGACGGACGATCGGGCGGTGGTGAATGGGGTGCAGACTTCGCTCGATCAATTTCGCGGGACGCCGTATATACAGATGGATTTGCGGGTGAGCCGGGCGTTTCATTTTGCGGAGAGATTCAGCGTGATGCCGTTCGTGGAGTTCTTCAACGTGTTCAACCGGAATAATCCGGGGGCGAACTTTGTGACGGATATCTCGGCGCTGCCTACGCCGGTGAACAGCCTTACAAATGTCACTGCGTTCTGTTTGAATGCGGCTTGCACGCAGACGCAGCCGATCACCAACGCGAGTCAGTTGCGCGTGCCTTCTGGGGCGCTGGGGGATTTTTTTGGGCCTGGGACGACGGTGGGGATTCCGTTTGCGGCGCAGGTGGGAGTACGGTTGGCGTTTTGAAGGTTGGAGGCGCCGGCGTCCCTGCCGGCATCCAACGATGAGACGTTTCCCTATTGGCAGCGATCACGGGCGGCTCAACCAGCGCCGCTTATTCGCACACCGGTCCGCGCATGCTTGCGGCCTTTGGCGATCCGCGCGGTCGTAAGATGCCGGCAGGGACGCCGGCGCTACCCTCCTTCGCGCAAATTTGATTTGGGCGGTGTAACATTCGCAGGTTCCGGGCATCTGAGAGAGCGATGGGGTGCGTACTTTGTTGGAATGAGTAATTGTGGTTGAAAGGCTGAAATTGGCAGAACCGATTAACGAGAGGCGAGCTAAGCGGATTGGGCGGCGGGAGATTTTGAAGCTTTCGCCGGTGGTGCTGCTGGGGGCATTTGCTGTGCCGTCCGTGCAGGAGACGCTGCTCAAGGGCGGGCTGGCGTTTCACGATTGGGCCAGCGCGAAACTTTTCCGGCGCGGGCATCTTGCGCCTACGTTTTCGGACGCTGAGTTGGCGCCGTTCGAGCGGTTTCCGCTGAATACATACGACGTGGACGATCCGGGGGTGGACCTCGATGCGTGGAAACTGAAAGTGACGGGCGACGTTGAGCGGCCCGGCGAATATTCTTTGGCGCAAATTCAGGCGCTGCCGCGGCAGCGGCAGAATACGCGGCATATTTGCGTCGAGGGCTGGGACGTAATTGGGCGGTTTGGCGGGGCGCGGCTGGTGGATTTTTTGGATCTTGCGGGGGCCAATCCGCGTGCGCGATTTCTATACATCGAATGCGCGGACGATTATTACTCGTCGCTGGATATGGAAACGGCGCGGCATCCGCAATCGCTGCTGTGCTACGAGATGTACGACCGGCCGTTGACGCGCGAGCATGGCGCGCCGGTGCGGATGAGTATTCCGACGAAGATCGGCTACAAGAACGCGAAGTATTTGACGCGGATTCATGTGACTGATGTGCTTTCGAAGCAGGGATATTGGGAAGATCAGGGTTATAGCTCGTATTACGGGCTTTAGGTTACGCGTGAGAGCCAGCATTCAAAAATCAAAACGTAGGCGCACACCGGGGGCGTGTAAACCCGCCCCCCTACGGGAGGCGATGTGAGCGCGGCGGTGCCTAAGAAAATTATTACGTGGGAGGCACGAAAGAGCGGCTTGGAAGTGCGCGCAGATTACGAGCATCCATTTTTGGTGCGCTTGTGCCATTGGATCAATTCGGTGGCGTTGCTGGTGCTGATCGCCAGCGGCTTGCGCATTTTCCGGGCGTTTCCGAGTTTCGGGCCGAAGATTCCTTCTAAGGATTTCATAAATATTCCACAGCAGATCACGCTGGGCGGATGGCTTGGCGGGGCACTGCAATGGCATTTCACGTTTATTTGGATTTATATCGGGACAGGCCTTCTTTATATCGCCTACGAGATTTTCAGCGGGAATTATCGCCAGGTGCTGTTTATGCCGCGCGATATTCGCGGCGTTTGGCCGATGGCGCGGCATTATTTTTTCTTCGGACCCAAGCCGGAGCTGAATGAGCCTTACAATCCGCTGCAAAAGCTGGCTTACACTTCCGCGATTCTGCTCGGCGTCCTGTCCGTGCTGACTGGCATGGTTCTTTATCGTCCCGTGCAATTCTCGTGGCTGGGCTGGCTGATGGGCGGATTTCACTACGCACGCGTGTGGCATTTTTTCGTGATGCTAGGTTTTCTATTTTTTATCGGCGGGCATTTGGTGATGGTGTTGTTGCACGGGTGGAATAATTTTGTCTCGATGCTGAGCGGCTGGAAGAAAGATCCGGAGTATTTGCGCTAGCGCTGCGAGCTGAGGCGACGAGGCGCTCGAGCTACTGAGATGGCATTCCAGGCGAAAGCCCGAAGCGAGGACGGAGGCGCGCCTTCCGGCGAGATTGCGTCGCTGGCTTACGAGCGCGCGCTTATCGAGAGAATCCGGCGGGGCGAGCGGGAACTTTTTGCGGAGTTGGTGCGGCCGTACGAGCGGCGCGTGTATGTGACGGCGTTCGCGATCCTGCAGAACGAGGCGGACGCGCAGGAAGTGGCGCAGGAGGCCATTTTGAAGGCCTTCGCGCATCTCGGGCAATTCCGCGGCGAGTCGCGATTCGGAACGTGGCTTACGCGCGTGACGATCAACGAGGCGCGCATGCGGCGGCGAAAAGAGCACCGCGAGATCATGAAGCCGTTTCAGGAACTCGAGAAGGAAGACGAAGAGGGGCAGTTCGTGCCGCAGGATTTCGCGGACTGGCGCGAAATTCCATCCGAAGAGCTCGAACGCAAGGAAGTGCGCGATCAGTTGGTGAAAGCGCTGGCGATGCTCGCGGAAAAATATCGTGAGGTTTTTGTGCTGCGCGATATCCAGCATTTGAGCATTGAAGAAACCGCGGAAGCGATCGGCATTACTCCCGGCACGGTGAAGACGCGGCTGCTGCGGGCTCGATTGATGCTGCGGGAAATTCTTGCCCCGGGGCTGGGCGGAATTTGGAACCGGCCGCTGGCGTTTGAGAAGGGAACTAAGCCATGGACTTGAAATGCGAAGAAGTTTGGCGCGAGATTTCCAACTACGTGGATGATCAGGTGGACGCCGGGTTGCGCGGCGATATCGAGCGCCACGTGGCGGGTTGCCGGCGGTGTTCGGCGGTGCTTGCGGGGACGAAGAATGTCGTGGAGATTTACGGCGACGCGCGCATGTTCAGTATGCCGGCGGAATTCGGGGCGTCGCTGCATCGGCGGCTTGCGCTGCAGGCACGGCCGGAACGCGGCGCGGCGGCTACGTGGATCGTTTCGCTGGCGGGGGTGGGGTTGGTGGCGGCGGCGATGGTGATGTTCAGCTTGCCGCGATTCGCAGCGCCATCAATGCGCGCGCCGATGAGCGAACCTGCGCTGCGGCCGCCGTCGGCCAACATGGTGGTGGTTACTGATGAAGGGAAGACGTTTCACCGGCCTGGCTGCACGTTTATTCACGGCAAATCGACGATGATGCCGGTGGAGGAGGCTATGAAGGAGGGATATAGCCCTTGCATCCGCTGCGAGGCGGATTTAATTCATCGTGCGGAAGCGAGCCGGCCATTGTCTGTGATTCATGCTCCGCCGGCTGCTCGATCTAGCTTTGGGGACTAGATGCTCTCGCATGGTTTGGTTTTGAAACATTCTCTGAGCGGGCGAATCGAATGCTCATGACAAACATTCGTGCGATATGCGTTGAGTTGTTGGCAACGGCACTCTTGGCTTTATTCGCGGGCATCGCGGCGCCTGCGCGCGCGGGCGAAAATCTGAAGTTGAATGCGCATCTTGATTATTCGAGCGACTCAAACGATGGGCCGCTCATCACCGGCGATCGCATGGAGGATGGCGTCGCGGCAGCGAAACCGAACTACATCATTTTTTATGGCGAGGCTTGCTATAACTCGAAGCGGCAGGCGCGGCGGACGGTGAGCCTTTACGAGAAGTATCGCGGGCGCGTGAATTTCGTCATCATTGACCTTGATCTGAAACATACGCAGCAGCAGGATGAATTGATCTCCGCGCATTATCGCGGCTCGATTCCGCATGTGACTATTCTCGATCGCTCGGGAAAAACGGTTTACGATAAAGCCGGCGAAGTAGAAGAATCGGATATCTCGAGTATTTTGGATAGAATTTTGAAATAGCCGGCGCGATTGCGCAAATGTTCAGGTGAAATGCTTCGAAGAGCCAGCGCTAAAGCGCATCGATAAGGACGAGGCTCTTCCCGGAGCGCTGAAGCGCTCCTTCCCCCACATGAATGTGGGGGCTCCCTCCAAACACCCAGCGGGCAGGCCCACCTACGCCGAGGCTACGATGGACATGCCCGCCGAATTGCGGAGGCTCCCAGCAAGCGGTTTTCAATTGTGCTAACTTTTTTGGTATAAAGGAGTGTTTGCGAGCGTGCCGAAACGCTGCTCTTGCCCAGTGTTCAATCCTCGCATCTAAATCGGGAGCGGCGAGTACTGCCCGCTTGGGAGGCCGGCATTGATCGAAGTGCAGGACTTAACGAAGTCGTTCGGCGATAAAACCGCGGTTGACCACGTCTCGTTCAAAGTAAATAAAGGCGAAATACTCGGCTTCCTCGGGCCGAACGGCGCGGGGAAGACGACGACGATGCGCATTCTGACGGGCTTCATGCCCGCGACGAGCGGAACGGCGCTGATCGGCGGATTTGATGTTTCCACGGATTCGCTGGAGGTGCGACGGCGCATCGGATACCTCCCCGAAAATCCGCCGCTTTATACGGATATGAGCGTGCACGCCTATCTTGATTTCGTGGCGCGCATCAAAATTGTGCCGGCGGAAAAGCGCGAGAGCCTTATTGCTGATGCGATCAAGAAGACGAGCCTGGAAGATAAGCGCGACGAGCTGATCAAGAGGCTGTCGCGCGGTTATAAGCAGCGCGTGGGGATTGCGCAGGCGCTGGTTCATGATCCGGACGTGATTATTCTTGACGAGCCGACTGTGGGGCTTGATCCAAAGCAAATTATCGAAGTGCGGCACTTGATCAAGGGCCTGGCGGGAAATCACACCATCATTCTTTCCACGCACATTTTGCCGGAAGTGAGCATGACTTGCGACCGCGTGGTGATCATCAACAAGGGCAAAATCGCTGCCGTGGATACGCCGGCGAATCTTACTTCGCAGCTTAAAGGCGGGCAGCGCGTGCATATTGAGGTGCAGGCGGATGAGAAATCCGCGCGCGCGGCGATACAGGAAATCCCCGGCATTCGCAATGTGAGCGTGGAGAGCGCCGGAGCGAGCGGCCGGATTGCGCTGACAGTGGAATCGGCGCAGGGGCAGGACGTGCGCAGCCAGATCGCGGCGAAGCTGGTAGGAAAAGGCTGGCCGCTTTTCGAGCTGCGCGGGATGCATTTGAGCCTCGAAGATATTTTCCTGGAACTGACCACGGACGATTCGGCGCACGCCGAATCAAGCGCCAACTGAGGAGCGGAAGACGAAATGAAAGGCCTCTACGCGGTGTATCGCAAGGAAATGAGCCATTACTTCGTCTCGCCGATTGCCTACATCATTGGCGGCGTGTTCCTGTTTCTCACAGGATTTTTCTTCACGCGCGTGCTGAGCTCGGTGATCGAGCAAGCGTTCGAGATGGGAATGCAAAGCATGCAATTCGGGGGCGGGATGAACATCGATGTGCCCTCGCAGACGCTCCGGTACTTCTTCGGGATTCTCTCGTCGATCCTTTTGTTCCTGACGCCGATGCTGACGATGGGAGTTTATGCAGAGGAGAGGAAGCGCGGGACGATTGAGTTGCTGATGACCTCGCCGATCACGGATTTCGAAATTGTACTGGGGAAATTTCTCGCGTCGCTCTCACTGCTTGTCATTTTGCTGCTGCCAACCGCCGTTTATTCGATCTTCATGTTTTTGCATAGCGAGCCGGCACCGCCGTGGAAGGTTTTGGTGTGCGCTTATCTGGGTGCGCTGTTGATTGGGGAGCGTATTGCTGGCGCTTGGTTCGCTGTTTTCGTCACTTACGGAGAACCAGATCATCGCGGCGGTTTTGACGTTTGGCGTGTTTCTGATTTTGTGGGTGATCGAATTTGGCTCGCGGAACACATCGAGCGGCATCGGCGCAGTGGTGCAATACCTCTCGGTAGTCCGGCACTATGATGATTTCACGCGCGGCGTGCTGGACTCTGGGAACGTCGTCTTCTATTTGAGCCTGATCGTGCTGGCGATTTTCTTGACGATTCGCAGCCTGGATTCGATGCGGTGGCGCAGGGCCTAGAGAGACGTTTGCCCGCGCGGTGGAGCGTTTTCGAGGAGGAGCAGGACAGATGAATTGGGACCGCCAGGAATGGCTCCGGAATATCGCGACGATCGGCGTCGCCATGGCCATCGCCGGCAGCATTCGCTACGAGCTGCAGGGCGAGTTGCTGCTGTTGAGCAAGATCCTGCTCATCGGCGGCGGGGTGGTGATTCTCGCTGCGCTTGTTATCGGCTATCAATCGATCATTCAATTCTTCTCGCGGCGATCTTCTCGACTCGGAACGAATGCGGCGACGCTCATCGTTTCCGTCGTTGCCATTCTCGGGTTCCTGAATTTCCTCAGCTACCGGCATCACAAGCGCGTGGATATGACCACCGAAAAACTATTCACGCTCTCCGACCAGACCAAGCGCATCGTCGGCGGCCTGAAGCAGGACGTGGACGTCTATTGGTTCGACAAAGTGCCGGATCCCGAACTCCAGGATCAGATCGCGGAATATAAGAATTTGAGCGTGCACCTGCACTACAAATTCGTCGATCCGCAGGAGCATCCCGAAGTCGCGCGGGAATACGGCGTCGCGCGGATGAAGCAAGCCGTCGTGGTTTCCGGATCGAAGCATCAATTGCTCGAGGCCACCAACGAACAGGACATCACCAACGCGATCGTGAAGGTCACGCGCACCACGCAAAAGACGGTTTGCTTCGTCGAAGGCCACGGCGAAAAAGCGATTACGGCAAACGATGCGGATGGATTTGCGGGAGTGAATGGAGCGCTCATACAAGAGAGCTATCTGACGAAGAGCTTTAATCTGGCGACGGACAGCGGCGTTCCGACGGATTGCAGCCTGGTGGTTATTGCCGGACCCAAGCAGGGATTCCTTCCAGCCGAATCTGAACTGCTCGCGAAATACCTCGATGACGGCGGCAAGGCGTTCATCATGGTCGATCCCGAGACGGATCCGAAACTCGACAATATTTTTTCGGCCTGGAATATCAAAGTGGGCGACAACGTGGTTGTGGACGCCAGCGCGCTGAGCCAGGTGAGCCAGATGGGGCCCTATATTCCGATCGTGGTGACCTATGGCACCAGTCCGATAACGAAGACCTTCGGCAACGCCATGACTTTCTACCCGCTGGCGCGCACGGTCTCAATAGCCGACAAGAATAAGACGCAAGAGGGAACTACGGAGCTGATGAAAAGCTCGACGCGAAGCTTCACCATCCCGAAGTTCGATCCGGCTGTGAAGGAGCTCAAGTACGACGCGACGAAAGACACGCTGGGCCCGCTTTCTCTCGGAGTGGCTGCGGAGCGGAGAGCCGGGCCGGAGCCGAGTCCCAAGGATGGGCGGCTGGTGGTGATCGGCAACTCGCAATTTGCATCGAATCAAGCCGCGGGGCAGGTTCGCAATGCCGATCTCTTCATGAACACGGTCAATTGGCTTGCGGAAGACGAGGATCTCATCTCCATCCGGCCCAAGAGCGCGACCAGCCGGCGCGTGACATTCACCGAAACGCAGAGCCGCGAACTGAATTGGTTCAGCCTGCTGTTACTGCCAGGCATCGTGATTCTTTCCGGCGTTTACATCTGGTGGAAGCGGCGCTAGATCATCATGAAAAAGAGCACGGGGATCATCTTTCTGCTGGCTGCGGCGCTCGCCGCCTATGTGTACTTCTACGATCTGAAGCACACCAAGCCGAGCGACGCTTCGGGCGATTCGGATAGCGGCGTTCCCACGGGAGATGCGTCGTCGAATTCGAAGCCGGTGTATTCACTCACCGCGCCGGACATCACGAATCTTACGATTGAACGCGGTGCGTTTACTGCAAGCTTTGAGCAGCGCGCGGATGGTTGGTACATGACGCAGCCCGTGGCGACGCGGGCGGAGCAATCGGTTCTCGGCGCGATCGCCGGCCAACTCGGCAGCGTGCGGGTGGACCGCACGCTTACCGCGGCGCCTGAGCGCATGGCCGCTTACGGTCTGACGAATCCCGCGGTGACGCTCGAATTCAAATTAAAGAATGGCACGCAGCACAAGCTGCAACTCGGCGCGAAGGATTTTTCCGGCCTCAGCGTTTACGCCGACGTGGATGGATCGAAGGACGTCTCGCTGCTCTCGGACACGATTCTGACCAGCAGCGACAAGCCGGTGGATGATTTCCGCGATCAGTCGGTGCTTGAGCTGGACAGTAACAGCGTCGCTTCGTTTGAAATCAAGAATGAATCGGGCACCATCGCCGCCAAGAAGGTCAGTGGCGCTTGGCAAATTGAGAAGCCGCGCGCGGTCGGCGCCGATGCCGGCTCGATTTCTTCAATCTTAGGCTCGATCGGGACGGCGCGTATCGTTTCGTTTGCCAGCAATACCGCGGACGATCTTGCGAAGTACGATCTCGCGCACCCGGCGATTACCTTTCACGCGCAGCTCGACAGCGGCAAATTCGCCGATCTGCAATTGGGCAAGAAGGACGGCAGCGCGTATTTCGCGCGCGATCCTTCGCGGTCGTTCATTTTCCGCGTGCAGGATTCCGTGCACACCAGCCTGAGCTCGAAGTTCTTCGATCTGCGCGACAAGAACCTCATTCGCGCCGAAGAAAGTGAGATGGTGCGCGCCGAGATCCATAATGCCAAGGGAGCAACGACGTGCGTGAAAGGCGGGGATGGCGGTTGGGTGATCGAGCAGCCGGCCGGGCAGAAGACGCCGCCGCCGGCGTGCCCGAGTTTTTGGTCTTCGCTGAGCAATGCGCGGGCCGATGAGATTCTCGACACGCCGCCTGCGTCGGTCACTTCGCAATTGGCCAAGCCGCCCGTGCAGGTGACTTTGACGGACAAATCCGGAAAGAAAATTGAGATCCGCATTTCGGCCGCGACGGGGAGTTCCGTTTACGCGCGGACGAGCGCCGGCCCTGAGGTTCTGAAGCTTGGCAAATCAATCCTGGATGATTTGAATTTCTCTCCGACTGGAATTCACGACTAGACGGGTTGCGGAACTAAGCGAGGGATGGGATACGGCAAATGGCGAGATCCCTCACCCTCGCGAACTCTGAGCGAGGCTGTTGAATAGGCATAATTCGCTAAGGAGGCAGTACGCAAGAGTTTTATATATTCTAAGTAAGAGTTGCAATACAAGACCGCTAAAGCGGGACGCGAGAGGGATTCGGGATGACAGTTTTTTTAGAATGCGGTAGGAAGGCTTAGCAGCAGGCGCGCGCCGCTAGTTCTGAATGCTCGGGGCGATCTTCACGAACCCAGGTAGCCAGCAATTCAACCGTGCCGTCCGCGGGCGAAATGTAGAGATAGAAGACGTGCGTCTCGCCTTCGAGTTCGTAGAAATGCGAGCGCTTGGGGTCGGGGCGTACATCGGCGCCGCCGGCCAATAGGGCCCGCAGGGATGCGAGCGTTTCCGGTGAGTGATGTCCTTAGATCTTTGATGTCCATATTCATGACTTCATTTATAGCGTGATTTTCGGGCGCTGCGGCATCGCATCTCATGTTCGTTTCCTCACTCACTGACTAATACGCGTGACCCTGCCGAAATGTTCCACGCTTGCGGCTACTTCTTTCGTGTTCTTCCCGTTGCCGTTTATCAGTACGATTGGATGCACGGAGACGCCTCCGCGGCTCGGAAAAATTGCCGAATTTTGCGGCCTGCGTTCCTTGGTGGCGGTATTAGAGCGTTAACCCCCAACTAGTTACTTGCGCGGCCCGGCTGAAATTGCGATAGTGCATCACAGTTTGTTTGCGTAACAACAATCCCGACATCCCGAGGAATCGAAACGTGAAGAAAAACAGCCCCAAGAAAGCGAAAAGCAAAACAGCCGCACGCAGGCCCTCTGGAAAGTCCACGCGATTCCATCGCGACAAGCGGCGCAAGCACCGCCACTGGCAAGTGACGGTCTTCTATCGCGACGGCGAGCGATTTGCGCGCGTTTATATCGACCGCGACAGAGCTGAGCGCTTCGCCGCGCGGCAGAAGAGATCGCCGGTAGTGCGATCGGCGCGCATTCTCGAAGTGGATTAAGGCCGAGGGCCGCATATATCCGGAGCGTATCGGCATTTTCGCGTTCGACCTGAGTTTGGACATTGGATTCCCGTTCAGGGGCGGGCCTTGTCCCGCGTGGACGGGCATGCTATAAAATAAAAGCAGTCGCGAAATGCACCGGTAAGCGGGATTCGTATAGTGGTAGTACGCGACCTTGCCAAGGTCGAGGCGAGGGTTCGATTCCCTTATCCCGCTCCATTCTTTCCTGAATTTAATCATTAGATTATTTTCCACAGGCCGTAGGCGCGCTTGTTCCATTGCGGGGCGCGTTCGTTGCGACGCTTGCCGCGGCGTGCTAGAGTCTCCCGCGCCGAGCCCTCATGTTGGCGTACCTCTGCGGTCCGATTGAATTTGCGAATGGCGGCGGAAAACTCTGGCGCCGCAAACTCGCGCCATTTTTGCGCGAGCAGCTCGGCCATCGCCTCTACGATCCCGCCGAGGACGAGAAGAAGAATCTGACCGACGAGGAAGTGGCGCATTTCCGGGAATGGAAGGCGACGGAGCCGGAACGATTCCGCCGCGCCGTGCGCAAAATCATTCATTTCGATCTCGATTTGATCGAGAACAAAGCTGACTACCTGATTTGCTATTGGGACGATCCTTCGAGCCCGAGCGGCGGAACGCCTGCGGAATTGACCGCGGCGTTTCGAAAGGGAATCCCGGTTTATTTGGTCTCTCCGCTTCCTGTGGCGCAAGTGAGCGGCTGGATGCTCGGTTGCGCGGACCAGATTTTTCCCAGCGTCGAGGATTTGAAGGAATTTCTGCTGCGCCGCTATGGCCGGGAGAAACAGACGCAATTCTGGAAGGAATGAATTTTCGAGGGGCCGTGATGACAGCCGCACGGAGCCAATGCTGAAATTGACGATCGCCGTTGGCAGCACGCGACGCCCGAAGCTTGACGGCGTGAGGGACGCGCTTCTCGAACTGGGGCCGCGGCTAAATCAGGAAGCTGAGTTCGAAGTTGTGGGGATCGCGGCGCCCAGCGGCGTGCGCGATACTCCGTTGTCGCGCGCGGAGATGATGGCCGGAGCGCGAAATCGGGCGGAGTATTTGCGTGGGCTTGCGCTCGATGGACGCCAGTCGTGGGATTTTTTGGTCGGCGTAGAAGGCGGGCTCGAAATCGTTCAGGAGAACGGAGCGCGCTGGGTGTTTCTGGAAAATTGGGCTTACGTGCTTGATCGAGAGGGGCGCGGCTCGTTCGGGCAATCGGGCGCCGTAGCGGTTCCTGAGCCGCTGGCAGGCCGAGTCGCGGATCAGGGCGCGGAACTTGCGGATGCGGTGGACGCGTTCGCGGGCAGCCATGGAATTCGCGATGCGCAGGGTGCGTGGGGCGTCTTGACGCGCGATCTGGTCACTCGGCGCGATGCTTTCCGGCTGGCCGTAATTAATGCCTTTGCGCCGTTCTACAATTCCGAAGCGTACCGCGAAGATTCGGTTCGCCGAGCCCAGGCTCGATGAATCGAGATTTTTGTCGTTCCAGCATGTACTCGTCACGCACAACGCCGGTGTGCTAGCTTAGATTTGAAAACGCGGGACAGTTGATCGCCGCGGGAGGATTTCGAGCGTGGACATCGTCAAGGGCAACATGGGTTGGATCGAAGTGGTCGTCGGACCGATGTTTTCGGGAAAGAGCGAAGAATTGATACGGCGACTGCGCCGCGCGGAGATCGCGCGGCAGCGCGTGCAAATTTTCAAGCCGGTGATCGATCAGCGCTACTCGACGAGCGGGATCGTCTCGCATTCAGGACTGGAGCTCGCATCGGACCTGGTGCGAACGGCCGAAGACATACTCGAACAAGTTCTGCCGCGAACGGAAGTCGTGGGCATTGACGAAGGCCAATTTTTGGGCGAGGGACTCCTGTCGGTGTGCACGAAGCTCGCTGATTCTGGCAAGCGCGTAATCGTCACCGGTTTGGACACCGACTTCATGGGTCGGCCTTTTGAGCCGATGCCGCGACTGCTGGCCATCGCGGAGGAAATTACAAAGCTGTTGGCGATCTGCGTGCGTTGCGGAAATCCGGCTGTGCATACGCAGCGGTTGGTGGCTTCGGAGGAATTGATTGTAGTCGGCGCCGGCGGGATGTACGAAGCGCGCTGCCGGCGGTGCTTTGAGCCGCAATTGGCCACGCAGAAGATTGAAGAGGGGAAGCAAGCGGCTGTACGATCGCAAGCCGCTGCGAGTTGAGTCGCAGGCCGCTCTAAACGCCATCCAAAAGATAGATTCCTAGTCGCTTCGCTCCTCGGAATGACGTCATTGAATTTGGCCGCCAACTCGTAGGTTTTTACGCTGGCTCTTCCGCAGCAACCTGAGGCGTTTCTCGCTTTCTTTTGATGCGGGCGCGCAGCTCGCGGGCCAGCGCGTGATGCTCCGCGCAGCCGACCACATCCAGGCCTGTCCGCTTCGCCGGTGTTTTGGAACGCCCTCCTAGCAGCTTCTCGATTCGTGCTTGGCTTGCCTTCCAGGCGGCAGCATTGAACTGGCCCTTTTCATAGGCGCGCGCCGTGGCGGCGAGCGCCGGTAGCACCAAAGCCCAATCGTGGCACAGCATGGCGATGTCGCATCCGGCGCGGAAGCACTCCACGGCAGCGGCGCCGGATGGAAATTGCCTGGCAATTGCGCCCATACCGAGATCGTCCGCTAGCACGACGCGCTTGAAATTCAATTCCTGCCTGAGCAGATTATCTATAACGCGCTTCGAAAGAGTTGCAGGCCTTCCGGGATCAATCCAGGGCAGCAAAATATGGGCGGTCATCACGGTGGGAATGCCCGCTTTGATGACTTCGGCAAACGGAACTAATTCCATTTCGCGAAGCCGCTCGAGTGTGCCTTCGAAGATCGGCAGTTCGAGATGCGGATCGGCTTCGGCGTCTCCGTGTCCGGGGAAATGTTTGGCGCAGCCGAGAATCCCTTCGGCTGCAAGGCCGCGCGCAAACGCCGCGCCAAGTTCTCCGACGCGCTCGGGATCGGAGCCAAAGCTGCGGTCCGAGGTGACCGGGCTGCCCGGGCGCAGATGCAGATCGAGCATCGGCGCGAAAACTAGATTGCAGCCCACGGCCAGCAGTTCGCGCGCGATCGCCCGCGCCACGGATTCGACCGCCTCGGTATCATTCAGCTCGCCGAGTTCCGCTGCGGAAGGCCATTGCGTGAAAGGCTCCGGCAACGCGAACTTTATGCCGCCCTCCTGATCGATTCCAATCAGCACCGGACCGTCGGCGGCATCGCGGATTTCATACGTAAGCCGCAGCAGTTCGTTGGGATCTTTGAAATTGCGGCGGAAGATGGTGACGCCGGCAAGGCCGCCGCCCAGTAGATCGAGCAATTCGCGCGGCAGCGTGGTGCAGGGGAACCCCAGCAGGAATTTCTTCAGCACCGCGGCGGGAGTATTCGAGCTATTGTCCATTTGCTATCACGTATCCGCACTCGGCATCGCGCGCCGGGCGAGCCGGGTTATGCTGCATTGCTTCTGAAGGCAAAGCCTAACCGCGTAGGAGCTTCCGGGCAAGATGAGAATCGAATCCCGCGCACCCACCCGCATAGATCTGGCCGGCGGGACGCTCGATATCTGGCCGCTGTATCTCTATCACGAGGGCGCGGTGACGGTGAATTGCGCGATCACGCGCTATGCTTCTTGCACGCTCGAGGTGCATCCGCGGCGCAAGAGCATCGAGCTGGCCTCGCGCGACACAAAGCGGGCGCAGAACTTTGCCTCGTTTGCCGCTCTCGAACGCGCTCGCGATTATCGCCTGCCGCTTCTCGCCTATCTGGTGCGTCACTTCCGGCCGCGCGTCGGGTTTTCGCTCTCGACCAACTCCGAAGCGCCGGCCGGCGCGGGAATCGGCGGCTCGAGCGCCATGGCCGTCGCTTTGTGCGCTGCGCTCGATCGATTGACACATGCGGGGCATGACCGCCTCGATTGGATTGAAATCAGCCGCGACATCGAAGCCATCGTCATCAAAGTTCCGACAGGCACGCAGGATCACTTTCCGCCCGCATTCGGCGGCGCAGCGGCGATTCATCTCGAGCCCGGACATGCACGCCGGGAAGCGCTGCGCGTGGATCTCGACGAACTCGAACGCCGCGTCGTGGTTTGCTACACGGGCGAGCCGCGGCAATCGGGCATCAATAATTGGAAAGTGTATCGAGCGCACGTGGATGGAGATCGGCGCGTGTTCCGCAACCTCGAAGTTATCTCGCAGGTGGCGCAGGCCATGCGCGTCGCTCTCGAGCGCGGCCAGTGGCGCGAAGTCGGGCGCCTGATGAACGAGGAGTGGAGTTATCGCCGCCGGAATCTGCCGACGATCACAACGCCGGTCATCGACCGCATCATTTCGGGCGCGCGCCGCGCCGGAGCTATCGCAGGGAAAGTGAATGGCGCGGGTGGCGGTGGCTGCGTAACGCTGCTCATCGAGCCGGATGCGCGAGCGGCTGTCGAGCACGCTGTCGTCGCGGGCGGAGGCCAAGTCCTGCCAGTGCGTCTCGATCGGCGCGGCGTGACCGTTCGCGTCTCGCGCTGACTTGTTCCTGCAGTGCTGCTGAATCGCTTTCGTTGACCCGCCGGAAACGCCGGTTCCCTAATTCGCATCCAATCGCTCAAAGACCCAAGACCGCCCGCCGCCGGGAATTCGTCGAGAACTCACCGGTGGGCCTTTGACGTACCCCCAAGGTGGAATAAAATGGGGGCCGAGGGCGAAACATGGCGCGCTGGTCCAATCTAGCTCTGCTCGGGGTCATCGGCGCCACAACTTTGTTTGCAGCCTCGCCCGATGTACCGAAGAAGTTCGATTTGCGTCCGGCCCCGCTGCTCGCGCCTCTGCCGGTTTCGAACGACACTCTGGATGCGCAAGCGCCGCTGCCGAGCGTGCTCGTCGAAGTGGCGCAGGACGCCACGCAGCACGCCAAGAAGAAGCATCAGCCGCTGCAAGCCAGTTCGCGCCTCGAGTTGATCCGCTACGTTTCCGGGGAATTTGCGAAGGCCGTAACGCCGCTTCCCAGTGCGCGAAAGGGATTCCGGATCGACGTCGGGAAAGCCCTCGACGATCACGAGCTGCACCAATTGCTCGCCAACACCGGCACCGCCGTCAATCCCGGCGACACAGTACAGATCACCCGCCTCGAATTTCGCGAAAAAGAAATCGTCGTGGATCTGAATGGCGGCTCGGGCCATCACTTTCGATTGAAGGATCATCTGCAAGTGGCCGTCGGGGGCGCGCCTACCACGACGACGACCGTTTCGTCTCCGACCGAGACCGGACAGCCGATCGGCGTTACGCTGGTGCTCGACTACGGCAAGCCGCTCCCGGATATGGGCCCGGATGATCTCAAGCACGATCTCTCGCAGGTGCTGGACTTCAAGGATGAGAAATCCGCGGCCGTAAATTGGGTGGACACGTTGCCGCCCGAATATAAAAAGGCCATTCAGGAAAATCGCGCGCTCGTAGGGATGGATCACGACATGGTGATCGCGGCGCTCGGCCGGCCCGATCACAAAGTTCGCGAGCGCACCGAGCAGGGCGAAGAGACTGAGGACTGGATTTATGGCGATCCGCCGTCCAAGACGGTCTTCGTCACTTTCCTCGGCGATAAAGTGATTCGCGTAAAGGAATTCAACTGACCTGCCGATAAGTACGTAGCTCACCTCATCAGAGGTGAGGTTGTTGGTTTGACTTTTGCCTGGCCTCAACCTAGCATCGATTGTTCGGGTTTGCTCCACGCCCGGCCCGCATTCCCGGGCCGCAATCGCAAAAGCCCTTCCGGAGGAAACATGCCAACTAAAGTAGGTATCAATGGGTTCGGACGGATCGGCCGCAATATCTACCGCGCGGCGCTCGGCGATCCGGCGATCGAGATCGTCGCGGTGAACGACATCACCGACTCGAAGACGCTCGCGCATTTGCTGAAATACGATTCAATTCTCGGAAATCTCACCAACAGCGTCACGCATACCGACAACACCATCTCGGTAGACGGGAAATCTTTCCGGGTGTTCAAGGTGAAGGATCCCGCCGAGCTGGATTGGCCGTCGGTTGGCGCCGAAATCGTCGTCGAGTCCACTGGGCTCTTCACCAAAGGCGCAGACGCGAAAAAGCACATCCGCGGCCCGGTGAAGAAAGTGATTATTTCCGCGCCGGCGACGGACCCCGATTTTACGATCGTGCTCGGCGTGAACGACAAAGCCTACGATTCCGCCAAGCATCACGTGATCTCCAATGCTTCGTGCACCACGAATTGCCTCGCGCCCGTCGCCAAGGTGATTCAGGACACTTTCGGCATCACCGTCGGCACGATGACCACGATTCATTCCTACACCAATGACCAAAAGCTTCTCGATCTGCCGCACAAGGATTTGCGCCGTGCCCGCGCGGCTGCGCTCTCGATGATTCCGACTTCGACCGGCGCGGCGAAGGCATTGCAGCTCGTGATCCCCGAACTGAAGGGCAAGCTCGACGGCTACGCCATGCGCGTTCCGACGCCGAACGTGAGCGTCGTCGACCTGACCGTCATCACCGATAAGCCCGTCACCCCGGAAGCTGCCAATGCGGCGCTGAAGCGCGCTGCCGATGGCCCGATGAAGGGAATTCTCGCTTACACCGAGGAAGAGCTCGTTTCCATCGACTTCCGCGGCAATCCGAATTCCTCGATCGTGGATGCCGGCTATACGCGCGTGGTAGGCACGAATTGCCTTCAGGTGCTCTCGTGGTATGACAACGAGTGGGGCTATAGCTGCCGTTGCCGCGACCTGATCAAATTCCTGGCAGCGAAGCTGTAGCTTTTCATTGTAGGGGAGGGTCTTCAGACCCTCCCGCTGTTCGGCCCGTCGCCCGGCCGAGAAATTATTCGAGCCACCCAATGACAAACTCTCCATCCGCGATCTCGAGATGAGCGGCAAGCGCGTCTTCATCCGCGTCGATTTCAACGTCCCACTCGAAGGCGGCAAAGTCGCCGAGGACACGCGCATCCGCGAAACAATTCCGACACTGAAGTTCGCAATGGATCGTGGCGCCCGGCTCGTCCTCGCGTCGCATTGGGCCGCCCCAAAGGCAAGCCCGACCCGAAATACACTCTGAAGCCGGTCGCCGCACGCCTCGCAGAACTCCTCGGCAAGCCGGTCGACTTCGCCTCGGATTGCATCGGGCCCGATGCCGAAGCCAAGAGCCGCGCGCTGAAAGATGGCGAGTGCTGCTCCTCGAAAATGTCCGCTACCATCCCGAGGAAGAAGCCAACGACGAGAATTTCTCGCGCCAGCTCGCCGCGCTCTGCGATCAACTCTTCGTCTGCGACGCCTTCGGCTCGGCGCATCGCGCCCATGCCTCCGTCGTCGGCATCACGAAATTCGTCAAACAAGCCGCCGCCGGCCTCCTGATGGAGAAAGAGCTGGCCTATCTCGGCAAAGCCGTCTCCAATCCCGAGCGGCCGTTCATCGCGGTCCTCGGCGGCGCCAAAGTCTCGGACAAAATCGAAGTGGTGCAAAATCTGATGAAGCTCGCCGATGGAATGTTGATCGGCGGCGCGATGGCCTACACGTTTTTGAAGTCGCAAGGCCTGCCGGTAGGGAAGTCGCTCGTTGAAGACGACAAGCTCGATCTCGCGAAAAGCCTTCTCGATCAAGCGCGCACCAAGAACTTCCGCCTGCGCTTGCCGGTAGATCACGTCCTGGCGCAATCCCCCGATTCCACCAAGACGCAGACAACAGACATCGAGCAAACTCCCGATGGCTGGATGGGTCTCGATATCGGTCCGAAAACCATCAGGGAATTCAGCCAGGCTCTGGCCTCCGCCCGAATGATCGTCTGGAACGGCCCGTTGGGCATGTTCGAAAAGCCGGCCTTTGCAGCGGGCACTCTGGCAATCGCGCGCGCCGTGGCCGAAGCCACAGAAGCGGGTGCGACGTCGATCGTCGGTGGAGGCGATTCGGTCGCAGCCGTCGAAGAAGCCGGAGTCGCCGACAAGATCTCGCACATTTCGACCGGTGGCGGCGCCTCGCTAGAATTCCTGTCCGGCCGCAAGCTACCGGGCGTCGAAGCGCTAACGAACAAATCGTAAACTAGTCGCGCCGTACGCGGAGTCGTGGGGGAGGGTCTTTAGCCCTCCCGCGGTTCGGCCCTCGCGGGGAGGGTTTTTTATCCTGAGGCGCCTTACCGGCGCCGAAGGACAGACCCTCCACGAAGGGGCGGGACCCTCCGTCGGCCCCCTGGGCCCTTGGTGGCCAGACAAGGAGCTCGCATGCGCAGACCGGTAATCGCCGGCAATTGGAAGATGTACAACACGCAGGCAGATGCCCGCGCATTCATAGCCAAGCTCCTGCCGTTAGTATCCTCGTCGAATCATTGCGATATCGTAGTAGCGCCGCCATTCACAGCCCTCGCAGCAGCCGTCGAAGCCGCCCGCGGCTCTGCCATCTCGATCGCCGCGCAGAACGCGCATTGGGACAAGGAAGGCGCATTCACGGGTGAAGTCTCGATGCCCATGCTGGTAGAAACGGGCTGCACCGGTGTCGTCATCGGCCATTCCGAAAGGCGCCACATCTTCCACGAAACCAACGAAACCGTGGCCAAAAAGGTCCGTGCGGCCCTCGATTTCGGGCTCCGCCCCATCGTCTGCGTCGGCGAAACCCTCGCCGAACGCGAAGGCAATCTCACTCACGCCGTCCTCGAAACGCAATTCGAGGGCGCTTTCGCCGCGTTGACCGGCGATAGTTCTCGCGTATTCTTTTAGCTTACGAGCCGGTCTGGGCCATAGGCACGGGGCGCACGGCGACGCCGGAAATCGCTTCGGAAGCTCACCGGTACCTGAGGGAACTCGCGCAGAAGCGCTTCTCCACCGAACGAGCCTCCGCTCTTCGCATCCTGTTCGGCGGCAGCGTCAAGCCCGACAACATCCGGGGATTGATGGCGCAAGTGGAGATTGACGGCGCGCTGGTAGGCGGCGCAAGCCTCGACGCGCAATCGTTCGCCTCAATCGTGAATTTCTAGCGGCAAATCGAGCCGTGACATAGCGGCCATGCCGCGCAGGAGAAAGGAATGCCAACGGAAGTAAAATGGGGAATTTCATTCTTGGTGGCCGCGGGGCTGCTCTATGTCGGCTGGAAGTACACGCCCATCCTGGTCACGCTGCACGTGCTGGTCTGCTTCGTCCTGGTGCTGGTGATCATGCTGCAGAGCGGCAATGCCGCTGATCTCGCCGGCGCGTTCGGCGGAGCCGGCAGCCAGACCGCCTTCGGGCCGCGCGGCGCCGCGACGTTTCTCTCGAAGGCCACCACGTGGTGCGCCATCGTGTTCATGCTCACGTCGCTGACGCTCTCGATCAAGCGCACGCCGACGGGGGTCTCTGCCGGCGCCAGTTCGGTGATCGAGGAAACGACAAAGACCGCCCCGGCAAAGCCGGCGGCGCTTCCGGCCAGCTCAACGCCGCAGCCGTCATCGCAAACGCCCGCTCCGGCGCCTTCGCCCGCGTCCCAGCAAGCCACCGCTCAGACGCCTCCCCCCGAAATAGCCGCGTCTGATACAATTCGGTCCTCACCTCTCTATGCGGAAGTGGCGGAACTGGCAGACGCACCATCTTGAGGGGGTGGCGCCGCAAGGCGTGTGGGTTCGAATCCCACCTTCCGCACCAACATCGCGGCAAGCCGCGATGTTTCCCGAGCAAGGTCGCCTCAGGCGAACAAGCCGAGGGAAAGTAACAACGGCCGCAGTAGTTGGCCCGATCGTATAACCCGAGGCGCAATGCCCCAGGCCTCCTCCGCGAACGCTCCAGGGGTACACAACTGCTCTGCTGCTCTGTGCCGACGGCAGCTACTCCTGTGGGATCACATCAGACTTACAATCGCGAATCCGCGATCACGCGGCGGGCCGTGGCGGCCAATATACCGAGTCCGTCCCCGTAGTCGCACTCGTCTGGCACGGAATCCATGCGGACCGACATTCAGCAGCCAGGCGAGAGGCCCAAATAAAGCGATGGGGCCACGAAAAGAAAGCGTACCTGGCGCAATCCAAGCCACCACTCCACACAATGGGAGAGGCCGTGTGGGTTCCCCTGGGTAAGACTCGGGGCTAGCTCATCCCACCTTCCGCACCAAAGTAGCGCCGGCGTAACTGCCGGCATCTTACGATCGCAGCTTTTCGCCACGAGCAAAGATGGCCGCGGAGTTGGATCCTCACTGCTCCGGATTCACTGCGGCAGTGCGAATCGACTCGATCTTCTTCTCAATCTCGGCCGCCTTGTCAGCGCGTCCGAGGGTCCTCAGGGCTTTTGCGTCGCTAGTCAGCGTGGACAGCAGTACCGGACTATTCGCACCATATGCTTCTCGAGAATCTCGAGCAAGTGACTATCGCAGGCCTCCGACTCTTCAGCTTTCCCCCAATCATCGTAAAGCCCGCAAAGCGGGGTAACGGCATCAGCAACTGCGGTGCACGCCCCATGAAGGATTCATCGGTCTTCACCGCTCGCACGAGATAAAGCTCGGCCTTGTCGTATTGCTTTTGAACCAGATATACGCGCGCCAGAATTCTCTGGCTCTCGGCGAATTGTTGACTCACCTCCCCGAAAGTCTTTTCGTTCACATCCGCTGCCTGAGAATAGTATTTGAAAGCGATATCGTACTTTTTTTGCAGCAGCGCGCTGGTGCCAAGCGACTGCAGCGGTGGCGCGAGATTTGGAGATTGCGGCCCGTAGAGTTCTTCAACGACTTTCAACTCGCGCGCGTAGGCAGAATCTGCCGCGGCCCAGTCCTGGCCCATATAGCAATTTCCAAGGTGATCCAGCGCCATCACCAATTGCTGAGTGTGCGGATGAAGCTGTTCTGCGAGTTTAACGGCTTCTTTGTACTGCCGGATTGCTTCATCGAAGCGCCTTTCCGAGTTCGCCTTGTCTCCGGCTAGTAACGCTGCGTCCAGCTGTTCTGAAATCTTAGGCGAGGAATTTGCGGCTGCAATTTTCGCTTCCAAATCCGCGGCCTCGGATGCCTTGCCTGCAGCCTTCAATGCGGCAACATGCTGTTTGAAGCGCCTCTGCGCAGCTTCATAGTCCTTCTGAGGATCGCTGCTGGAGACCGGGCGCGGAGTCGGATCGCGGCGATCGACGTGCGCTTCTGCGAGAGACCTCTGCCGCCACTGTTCCAGCGCCCCGGGCCAGTCTCCTTTCTTTTCCAACACCAGTGCCAGCTCCGCCCGCACGCCGGGCTGATTTGGATCGAGCAGCAGCGATTCGTTGAACTCGGCGATTGCCCCGTCAAAGTTCCCGGAGTTCATCAGCCCTTGTGCGTAAGCTTCATGGCTGTAGGCATCGCTGGGCGCCAAAATCGTCGCCTCTTTGAGCTCCTCCAGCGCCTGCGGATAATCCTTCTTTTCCATTAAAGTCCGGCCGATGGCCCGGTGCGCGAATGGGGAATTCGGATTCAAATGCTCTGCGCGGCGGTACTCTTCCAGCGCGTCATCGTATTTGTTCCGGTATTCAAACACGTTCCCGAGGCCCAGATGCGGCTCGGGGTCCGATGGTCCAAGCTTGGCCGCGATTCTGAACTCTTTTTCTGCTGCGTCCATATCGCCCGTCTCATACAGCCCATGACCGAGGCACTGGTGGCAAACCTGAAAACCCGGGGCTATGGCCTCGAGCTCACGCAGCTCCTTGACAGCCTCTGCGAACATCTTGCGATCCATGAGCGCCGATCCCAGGTTCTGCCGCGCATAAAGGCTCGAGGGATCAAGGCGCTTGGCCTCGCGAGCCTCGCGAATGGCCGCATCCGCATCGCCCGCGTCGAGGTACACGGCGCTCAGATTGACGTGCGCGTCCACATTCGTCGGGTCGAGGGCCAGCGATTTTTTGTACTCCGCGATCGCGCCGGCCTTGTCGCCCTTGTCGCGCAGTAAAATTCCCCAGTCATAGTGCACGGAGGCGAAATCAGGCTTGATCCGCAGCGCTTCGGAATACTCGTGTTCCGCGGCGTCGTACTTTTGCATGCTCTCCAGCGCGAGTCCCGCGTTCTTATGCGCTTCGGCGTTGCCTGGATTGCGCGAGAGCGCCTCCTTCGCCTCGCTCAGTGAATCTTCTTCGTCGCCCAATCGGTACAGAACGAAGCTCGCCTTCGTGTGTGCTTCAGGAAAATCGGGATCTTGGCGCAAGATTTCCCCGTATACCTTGGCTGCTTCGGGCCATTCCTCCATTTGGATCAGGACTTCCCCCATCACGAACCCACACTCGGGGCGTGCAAAACCCGCCGCAAGCGCGTCATTCAATTCGCCGGCTGCTTCCTTGTACTGTTTTGCCTTCAACGAACGCGCGGCGCTTTCCATATGCAACAGCACTTTCTTTTCCGACTCGGACTGTGCCGCCGAGGGCGCGACAACCTTGGCGGCCTTCATCGCCGACAGAATGCTCGCGTCAGCACCTGCATCCGTGAGCTGAGATCGATAGGCGTCATCCGGCTGAAAGCTGAGCCCTCGATTGTCGATCTCGCGGACCACACTCGGAGGCCATGCGCCGCCTGCCACCAGAGCGAAAAGCTCAGTCTTGGAAACCGGTGCGGTGGAAGATCGCGCCGAGGTGCACGAGATAATTGAAATCATCGCGATGAGGGCTATTCCTGCAAACATTCGCGCCGACGCTTGAATCATGGAGACTCCTTCGGATGGGCCGGATTGTTTACTTAGATGAAACTATCATCGCGGTCGTCCATCGTCAGTACCAACTCATGAATCATGACCCCAAAAAGGAAACTGTCCTTCGGTACAACGCCGCCGCACAATCCGCAGGAACTCGTGCGACAGCGGCTTTCATCCGTAGTCATTTTTGCGTCGCGTTTCCTCTGTTTGACATCGCGCGGCGCCGGTCTTACATTCCTCGCGACGCGAGCGTCGCGGTCGATGCTCGCGCGGCATAAACATCTGTCGAATTACGGGACTCCGAATGATCCTCCGTCGCTCGCACGCCGCTGCACTCGTCCCAATATTCTCCTTGGCGTTGATTTCCGCCGCGGCCTTTCCGGACGAATGGAAGCCGCGCCACGGCTTGTCCGCCGACGGGGGTGATGAATCTTCCCTCGGTGGCCGGGCCGCAGGATGTGCTCCTTGCCGGGCCGGATGATCCCGGCGGCGCGGCTGCATGGCTTGCCGGCATGAAGGCGTGGCGCGAGGAACGGCTCAAGCGACTGCGCTTCGATGGCTCGGAGTACGGCGTCCCGAACTCGCCTGGACGCAGCGCGTCTTTTCGCAAGTGCAGTGCTCATCTGGGACCGCACTTTCTACGATCCCGAAAAGCGCCAATACACCGTGGATCGTTTTCTCGCCGATGTCGAAAGCCGCTTCGGCCCGATTGACGCCGTGCTCATCTGGCCGGTCTATCCGAATCTCGGCGTCGACGACCGCAACCAGTTCGACTTGCTCCGCGACATGCCCGGCGGACATCCCCGGCGTCCGCCAGCATGGTGGACGATTTCATCGCCGCGGCGTGAAAGTATTTTTCCCAACGCTGGCCTGGGAACCGGCACGCGCGACGAAGGCGCGCCGCCCTGGCACGGCTCGCCGAGTTGATGAAAGAAATCGGCGCCGACGGCATCAATTTCGACACGCTCGAAAGCGTGCCCGAGCGAATTTCCACCTGCGTCGCGAACGACGATCGGCCATCCCCTCGCACTCGAGCCGCAATTCGCCATTCGCGACGAATCGTCGCCTGGAGCACGATCAGTTGGAACGATTGGGTCACGTGGGAAGACACGCCGTATCCCTTCGTTCCCATGGTCATCAAGGCGAAATGGCTCGAGCCGCGGCACACGATCAATGTCACCGATCGCTTCACGCGCGACAAAACCAACAGCCTGCAGCACGCTTTCTTCAACGGCGACGGCTACGCCACGCTCGAAAATCTGTGGGGCTTTTGGTACGGCATGGACGCCGCGCGATGCCGAAACCGTGCTGCGAATCACGCGCATCGAGCGCGCTTTCCGGAAAATCTGTAAGCGCGAAGTGGGAGCCGCACGTACGCCGACGCTGCAAGCCGGCGTTTTCGCCAGCAAGTTTCCCCGGCGAACGCAACGCTCTGGACCATCGTCAATCGCAACGAATATGACGTAACGGGCGAACAACTGCGCATCGCGCATCGCGACGGAATGCATTACTACGATCTGTGGCACGGCATCGAATTGCTCTCCGGCGCGGCGGTGGCGAAGCTACGCTGAAATTCGCGATTGAAGGCCTGGGCTTCGGCGCGGTCCTCGCCACGCGGAAAATCCGCCAGACCGCGCGCTGCAAGATCTGCTCACATTCATGAGCCGAGCGTTCCGCCCGCCCGCTCAGCGCTTACTCGCGCGAATGGAAATTCGTGCGGCAGACCATGGTCGATGTCCGCGCCGACCAAAGCCTGCCGCAACGCGCTCCGCCCGGAATGATTCGCATCCCGGAAGCCGACTACGATTTCGCGGTGCAGGGCATCGAAATCGAAGGCGGCAACGATCCCGGCGTGGACGTGCAATATCCCTGGGAAGATGCGCCGCGCCGATTCCATCGCCAACGCATGCACATGAAATCTTTCTATATTGATCGCACGCCGGTAACCAACGCCGAATTCAAGAAATTTCTCGACGCGACGAATTACCATCCCGCCGACGACCACAATTTTCTGCGCAACTGGTCGAACGGAACGTATCCCGAAGGCTGGGCCAACAAGCCGGTAACATGGGTCTCCATCGAAGACGCCCGCGCTTACGCGCATGGGCCGGAAAGCGCCTGCCGCACGATTGGGAATGGCAATACGCCGCGCAGGGCACCGATCGCCGCCTCTATCCCTGGGGAAACGATTGGGACGCGAATGCTTCCGCCGCCCGATCACGGCCGCGTGATGCGTGCGCCGACAAATGTGGATGCGTACGCCAAAGGCGCCAGCGCTTTCGGCGTGCTCGATATGGAAGGCAACGTTTCGCAGTGGACCGATGAATTTCGCGATGAGCACACGCGCGCGGCTATCATTCGCGGCGGGGCCTACTATCAACCTCGCGGCTCGATATGGTATTTCCCGCAAACCTATCGCCTCGACGAGCACCAGAAATTCCTGCTGATGTCGCCGGGCCGCGATCGCTCCGGCACAATCGGCTTTCGTTGTGTCGCCGACGCCCAGTAACGCCGGCGGGGACGCCGGCGTTACTCGCCGCTTGAATTTCATGCGCGGTTAGATATGATACGCAGTCTTGCGCGCATGACAGTCTCGCTCAACCTGGCCAGAATCGTGCGATTCGCGCGGAAATGGGAGCGAATCTGATGCACAGAGATTTGCGCAGCAAAGGCTCGGCCGCCACGCCGGCTATTCTCGCTCTGCTAATAGCAATGATGGTAGGCACACGGTCTATGTCTTCGCGGCGAATCTCTATCCCGCTCCCCCGGCCATCACCGCCATCGGCGAAATGATCGACCACCAATACGACATGACTCTCTAGGTCACCGGCATGGTTTTCATCCTCTCGCAGCTCGGCCTGGCCTACGCCATCTTCCGTTTCCGCGATCGCGGCCAGAAAGCGCCTTCACCCGCGGCAACAACACGCTCGAAGTCTCTGGACCTCCGCCACGATCATTCTCTTCGTCGGTCTGGGCCTGCTGGGCCGCAAAGCCTGGGCGAAACGCGCTTCACCCCCGCCGACCCGACGCCATCCAAGTGGAAGTCACCACAAACCAGTTCGTTTTCAATTTCCGCTATCCCGGCCCCGACGGGAAAGTTCGGCCGCATCGACACCAAGCAAATCAGCGCCTCCTCCGGCAATCCGCTGGGGCATGGATCCCAACGATCCAGCCGGAAAAGACGACATCGTAGTTCCGACGCTGACCGTGCCGGTCAATCGCCAAGTCGAATTGGTGCTGCACTCGCAAGACGTAATCCACAATTTCTACGTTCGCGAACTCCGCTTGCAGCAGGACGCCGTCCCCGGCCTGGCCATCCCGATTCACTTCACGGCAACGAAGATCGGCCAATACGAAGTCGTCTGCACGCAGCTCTGCGGCCTGGGCCACTACCACATGCGCAGCCTGCTCAACGTAGTCTCGGACGCCGATTACGAAAGCTTCCTAAAGGCATCAGCGCAGTGAGCCCACGTGAGAGAACAGCAAGCCGGCAATCAGGAGGCCATGAATGAGTTCGCACGCCCATTCCGCGCCGCATGCCATGCCCGCGCCGACCGGGTTCATCAGCAAATAGATCTTCAGCCTCGATCACAAAGTCATCGGCATCCAGTATTTCCTGCTCGCGCTGGCCGCCGTCTGCATCGGGATCGTGCTGTCGGTGCTGATGCGCTTCCATCTGGTCTGGCCCGGCGCGCATTTGCCGTTCATCAGCGGCGGCGTGATGACGCCGGAGCAATACCTGGCGCTGGTCACCATGCACGGCACCATGATGGTGTTCTTCGTGCTCACCACCGCGCCGCAAAGCGGCTTCGGCAATACTTCCTGCCCATTCAGATCGGCGCCGCCGGACATGGCTTTCCCGCGCCTCAACATGCTTTCTTTCTGGGTCACGTTCCTCGCTTCGTCGCGCTCTCGCCGCTTCTTCGTTCCCGGCGGCTCGCCCATCAGCGGCTGGACCGCTTATCCGCCGCTCAGCGCTCGGTGAAGTAACCGGTCCCGGCGAGGATGGGGCCAGACGATGTGGATCGTCGGCATCGCGCTCTTCTGCGTTGCGTCGCTGATGGGCGCGCTGAACTACATCGCCACCATCCTCGATTTGCGCGCTCCGGGCATGACCTGATGCGCATGCCGCTAACGGTCTGGGCCTGGTTCGTCACCGCGATTCTCGGCCTGCTCGCATTCGGCGTCCTGCTCGCCGGCGGGAATCCTGCTGCTGCTCGACCGATCGCTGGCACAAGCTTTTTCGTCCCCGCCGGTCTGAGTCGTCACCGACACGCTGCTGAATCCACAAAGGCGGCTCGCCTTTGCTCTGGCAGCACCTATTCTGGTTCTTCGGCCATCCCGAGGTTTACATCGCATCCTGCCCGGCATGGGCATTGGTCGCACTTGCTGCGACGTTTTCGCGCAAGCCGTTTCGGCTACCGCGCCATGGCCTACGCATCTGCGCGCATCGGTTTTCTGGGCTTCCTGGTCTGGGGCCACCACATGTTTGTCAGCGGCATGAGCCCCTATTCCGGCTTCGCGTTCTCCGTGCTGACCCTGGCCATCGGCGTGCCCTCGGCCATCAAGACTTCAACTGGCTCGGAACGCTCTGGGGTGGCAAGATCCAGTTCACTGTCGCCGATGCTATTCGCGCTCGGCTTCGTGTCGCTTTTCGTCACTGGCGGCCTCTCCGGGCTTTTCCTGCGCGCCGGCGGTGGACAACCATCCTGCACGCCACCTATTACGTGGTCGCCCACTTTCACCTCGTGATCGGCGTCGCCGCGATCTTCGGCATCTTCGCCGGCACCTATTACTGGTTCCCCAAGATGTTCGGCAAGATGATGAATGAGACGCTCGGCAAGATTCATTTCTGGCTCACGTTCGTCGGCGCCTACTGCATCTTTGTGCCCATGCATTTCATGGGATCGCCGGCGGCATTCGGCGTTATGCGGACCCCTCGGCGCGGCTATCTGCCGCGCTCCAGCCCCTTCATCGCTTCATGACCTACGCGGCATTTTTCACCGCGGCTGCGCAGCTGATTTTCCTCTACAATTTTTTCCGAAGCATGAAGAAGGGCGCGAAGGCATCGACAATCCGTGGAACGCCACGACACTCGAATGGATCACCGCTTCGCCTCCGCCCCTCGATAATTTCGGTGGCCACTATCCGTGCGTCTATCGCGGGCCGTACGAATACAGCGTTCCGGGCGCAGGAGGATTTCCTCCCGCAGCATCTCTCGCCCGAGGAAGCCGAGCGTTTGGGGGAACGGACTGGAGGAGGGGTGCCCAATGTCACCGATAACCCTAGACAGGGGAGTCATCGAAACCAAACGCCGAGGCCTGAGGGGCCCAGGTAAGCCTTCCCGGCGGCAATGGCTCCGATTTCGGCGGAGTTCGGGAAGCGGTCCTCGCGCAACCCGCAGCGGGCCTACGTCACCGGCATGACCGTCGCCCTCGGCGGCATCCTGATGTTTTTCATGGCGCTCATCAGCGCCTGGGTCGTCCGCAAAGGACGCGTTCACCGACGGGCAGCCGTTCGACATGCCGCGCGCTGTCGGCTCAATACGGCGTGCTGACGATCAGCAGTTACACGCTCTAGCTGTTCCCGCGGCGATTTCCTCGCGCGACGAACTCGGCAGGTTTCCGGCACTGGTGGTGCGTCACCACCGAGTTTCGGGCGTCTGTTCCTCACCGGTCAGTTGATCGTCTCGCGAAAGCTCGCCGCCGAAAGCGTCTATCTAGCCTCGAATCCGAGCAGCAGCTTCTATTACGTTTTCACGGCCTCGCACGGATTGCACATTGCTCGGCGGCCTCGGGACGCTGCTAGCCGTCACATCCTTAAGGCGACGCAGGCTCACGCGCGCCACTGCCACCAAAGTAGTCGCAATGTACTGGCATTTCATGGACGGCCTGTGGGTGTTTCTCTTCCTACTCCTAACTGTGGACAGTGAAAATAGGCCGTACGGGAACCGAAGGCATCATGGAATCCTCGTAGATCGGCGGCCAAGCACCTGTCGCGATCGATTTCCAACAAGCTCGGCATGTGGCTGTTCATGGTCTGGGATTCGCTCCACCTTTGCTCGGCGCTGCTGGTGGCCTGAGCACGTGCACCTTGCAAATCCTGATTGGCCGCGTGCGGTGGAAATTTGGCCGGCCATCGCGAAATCCACGCTAATGACGCTTATTCTGACAGCAGCTTGACGATGGTGCTGGGAGTGGGCGCCGCGGGTCGCGGCAATCGCAAGAAGACCGTGAAAATGTGATCTGGACGATGATTTCGGCCTCGCCTTCGTGGTCGTAACCGCCACCGAGTGGTACACGTTGATGACCAAAGAGCATGTGGCCCCGTGGTCGAATGCCTGGGGCGTGCCTCTCTTCGGCGGGACTTTCTTCGGCCTCACCGGCCTGCACATGCTTGACGTCACCGTCGGCGTCGTCTATCTCGCCGTCGGCGTGGCCTGGGGCTTGAAGCACAACAAATCTGACGCCACCAACGTCGAAGTCAGCGGCCTTTCTGGCACTTCGTGGAACCTCGATTTGATGTTATTTTCCCGCTCATATTATTGATGTCGGTCAATCTGAAGGGCTGCCGGGCTGCCGAATGACGCACGCGACGCCGCGATCGGAAATCACGAAGTAGGCAGCACAAAACTCTTCGCCACCGTCTGGTTCTGGCTGCTGCTGCTGACCGGAATCGAGGTCTTCCTGGCTTACTTGCGCCTGGCTCCGCCTCTGATGCTGACGATTCTGGTGGGTCTCTCGCTGATCAAGGCCGCGCTAATCGTCTCGTACTTCATGCGCCTGCGCTTCGAGCGTCTGGGCCTGTTCCTGCTGCTAAATCCGGCCATGGTCTTCTGCATCTGCATGATGCTGATAATATTTCTTGCCGGATAGCCTACGCGTAGTAGGTCTGGGCACTCACTAGTTCCAGTAGCCGCCAGCGTCCCCGCCGGACATACCAACAACCACATGCGAAGCCAGTCCAAATGCATTCGGTTCGTACTCGGCCACGTGCGGCACCACCTTCCGCCGTCGCAGTTCCGCAATAAACTTCTCTTCTTGATACAGCGTGTCCGCTCCCAGCGTGAGGGACGGCGTGCTCGCAGCCACCTCCGCGCCGCGGCCCATTTCCTCCAGCATCTCCAGCGCCGCTGCCCGCTCCGCCGTCGTGCTCGCCAGCGTGGCGCAGGCCGCCACCACCAGCCCTTTCCGGTTCTCCACGATCACATGCCCCAGATAACTCGGCTTGGCTTCGCCCGCCGTGCTCTTCTTGTACAGCCGCGCTTCCGGGTCGGTGGTCGAGACGTGCGTGTCGCGCAACAACTTTTTCCCACCCGCGCCCGTGCCCACCGTGGGCGGTGGATCCTTGGGCACGAAACTCCGCCGGCTAGCCCACGCTTCGATCAGCGTCCCGTCCACCGTGAAGTGTTCTTCGCTGAGCAGATTGTGTTCCCGCGCCTGCTGCAACACCGCTTCCAGCAGGCGTTGCGCGACCTCGCCCTCGAGTAGCCGCTCCCGATTCTTCGTGAACACCGTCCCATCCCAGATCGCATCGTCCGGATTCAACCCCACGAACCAGCGGTACAGCAGGTTGTAGTCGAGCTGTTCCATCAACTGCCGTTCGCTGCGGATGGAGTACAAAACCTGCAGCAACAACGCCCGCAGCAGCTTCTCCGGTGGAATCGAAGGCCGCCCCCGCCGCGCGTACAGCGCTTCGAAATGCACCGACAACTCCTTCAGGGCGCGATCCAACATCGTCCGAATCGCGCGCAGCGGATGATCGGCGGGAATCCTCTCTTCCAGGGTGATATAGCTGAACACCGCTCCTTGTTGCTCGTCGTTTCCACGCATACAAAAAAAAACCATCCACGACCGACTGGGTCTAAATTCATTCCTGAACCCGCGCTCTTGTCCCGCGCCCTGCACCACCGCTTTGTTGGCCCTATCCGCAATCAACCTGAACAATCGCCGACCCACCCTCATATTCCGGAATCGCCGCGTCATCCGCGCCCAAATCCGCATCACCTGCGCATAACGTTCCTGGCCCGCCAGGTAATTAACCGCAAATTTCAATTCAAAGTCTTCGCCGTAATCGCGTGATGTACAGGTTATCCACATCGTTGTCGATCAAAGCGCAAATCCCCCGCGCCCGCTTAATACCCGCGCTCTCAGCACGCTATGCCGCTTCGCATCGCCGTGAATCACCAGCATCCCTTCGCTCAGAAGCTGCCGGTAAAGCCCCTCATTCGATTCAATCAAAATAAACAGAATATGTGCCTTCCGCATTCTGCTCCACGACGGTGCCGCCCACCCTGCCCCATACCGCCAAAGAATGTAATGATTAGCTCGTCTTGTGTATCGCCACCTCAATCATCATCGACCTCCAATTCCACCAGCCCTCCAGATGAACAGCAAAACCAGCGCGCGTTCCGCAATCCAAACCTGAAAAAAAGAGACTCCGGCATACACCGCAATGCTGAATATCTTCGTTGCCTTATGCACGCGCCCGGATAAATGCGCAACCGTGGGTTAAAGATCCAGAAAAAAGCCATCCACCCAACTTATTCGCGCCAGCCACACATAGCCGCCCGCGCACACCACGAGGAATCCCGCCAGCGATAGCAGCGGCAACCAGAGGCGCTTCGCCAACAAGCGCACAACATCGAAGATTGATATCCGGAGTGCCATGTCCAAAAGTCAGAAGGGCGGGCCGACGGGCCCGCCCTTGAGATCTCACATGCTAGAGACTACTACGATCCGTGCTTTTTGTGCAGATCGGTACAAACCGAAACGGCCGAGTTGGGATCGACCGCACTATCTCCCTGTTGCACGTGCTGAATCTTTCCGTCCTTATCCACCACGATCGTCGTCCGCTCGGCCCACTCGAACTGTCGCCCTCCACGTCGTACGGCCGCAGAATTCCGTACGCGGTGAGGACCTTCTTGTTCATATCGCTAAGAAGCGGGAACTAACGCCGATATATTTCGCGAAGGCTGCGTTTGCGGCGGACTGTCAATGCTGATTCCGAGGACTACGGTATCGCTGGCTTCGAGCTTGGCCATATCAGCCTGATAGGCCTGCAATTCCTTCGTTCAACCACCGGTAAATGCCAAAACGTAAAAGGCCAAAATCACATTCTTCTTTCCGCGATAGTCGCTCGACTTCACCTGCTTCCAATTGTTGGCCAGCAAAGTGAAATCCGGCGCGACGTCGCCCGCCTTCAGCTCGTCTTGGCGATCGCCGGCTCTTCCTGCGCGACCGCGCTGCTCTGCACGGCCAGGCCGAGCAGACAACGCCGATCCGCAGATGGCCGTAACCCATCGCTTCATTCGTTTTCTCCCGGAGGATTTCGAGGCTCCCCGCCTCGATCGAACCAATTATAGAGTCACCACGGAGGAATGACAGACGAGAGTGGCGCGTAATTGAAGGAAGGGCCCTCCAAGTGCGTCTGAGTCTTATCGAAGTCTCCCAGGTGGGTCCGCAGGTTCCGGCACCGCAGCAACCGTGGCAGGCGTCTCCCCGATCGCCAATTTCAAAGGCGGAGGCTGCGCGATCCCCAGCCCTTATTCATCTCCAAATGATCCTTGCCGCAAGCGGGACAATAGCCCTGTCCCGTCTCTTCATCCCGCAAACTCGCCAGCTAGTAACATCCATGGATGCAATCGCAATATCCGGTTCCAGTGGACGTCTTGATGGGCACCAGGGCCATTCGTCAAACCTCCGCAGCGAATATTATCCGCGATCCAAGGATGGTGCAAGGCTGGATGGAATTGCTTGAGATGAAGCGCCCCGCGCGAACTAAACGCGCTCGAGTTGCGCCAATTTGAATGATTCGACCGCTTCCCGGTGCAGTTTCAACCACAAGCTGTCGGGCATGGAGAGAAATACTTCCACTACCTTCGGGTCAAACTGCGTCCCGGCATTTCGTTGAATCTCATCCCGCGCCGCGGTAATCGGCAGCGCCTTTCGATACGGTCTGTCGGAAATCATCGCGTCCAGCGTATCCGCCACCGCAAATATCCGCGACCCGACGGGGATGTTTTCGCCCTTCAAACCCTGCGGATAACCCGAGCCGTCGTAGCACTCCTGATGCGTCAGCACGATTTCCGCCGCGTCTTTCAGAAACGGGATGTGCTCCAGCACCGCAAATCCGATTTCACAGTGCTTGCGCATCACTTCGCGTTCCTCCGCGGTCAACGGGCCGGGCTTCCGCAGAATCGAGTCCGGAATTCCCATCTTGCCGATATCGTGCAGAAATGCCCCGCGCGCAATCTGCTTCAACGTGGCTTTATCCACTCCCATGGCCTTGGCGATGGTGATCGTAAACGCCGTCACGCGCTGGCAATGGCCTTCCGTTTCCGCATCCTTCGCGTCCAGCGCTCCGCCCAATGCTCCAAGCGTGTAGTCGTACGATTGCTCGAGATCTCGAAGCGTCTGGGAAAGCTGCTTCGTCCGCTCCGCGACAAGCTGCTCCAGATCGCTTTGGTAGGTCTTGTTCTCCATCACCAAACGGCGATGCTCCAGCGCCCGCCGCACGCTCAAATAAAGCTGATCCTTTTCAAAGGGCTTCAGAATGTAGTCGTAAGCCCCTTTGCGCATCGCTTCCAGCGCAATCTGAATATCGTGCATGGCCGTGACCATGATCACCGGAACTTCCGGATCATGCTCCCGCAACTGGGACAATAATTTTATCCCGTCCATCTCCGGCATCAGGATGTCGCTGAGAACCAGCGAATAGGATTGCTGGCGGAAGAAGTCCAGAGCTGCCTGGCCATTGGGCGCAATCTGGCACTCGTAGCCCTTCGCTTCGAGCAGCGTCGAAATGACTTCGCGGATCGCCTCTTCGTCGTCGGCGATCAGGATGCGATCTCTAGACACAGGTTAGCCCCTGGCGCAGTCTGCGTACGCCTTCCATTATCTCAGCGGAGTTCTTCCGGATACCCAGCCGTTTCCTGAGGATGTGCTGCCTTTTGCACTGGCCCTACGGTCTACAAGTACTACGAGGGGAGCAGGACCGCCGGCGTCCCTCTTTACCCCGAACCGTGAGGTGCCGGCATCTTACGACCACGAAGGTCAGCAAGAGACTAAATCGCGGTCGGCGCGCTGAGTTCGCGTGTGTGCGAAGGTTGGTAGCGCTGGCGTCCCCGCCGGCATCTTACGACTACAAACGTCAGCAAGCGCCTAAATCGCGGCCGGAGCGCAGAGTTTGATTGCGTGCCATGGTTATCGTAAGGCCCGCGCACGTTACGACGATTCCACCGTCCGCTGCCAGGCCGACAGCGTTTCTACTTGGCGGGAAAGTCCAGCAACCACATCGGCGAGATGCCCCAGCGTCGGCACTCCCACCCCAACTCCCAGCAGCACGCGTATCCGGGCCACACGGAACAAGATCCGGAATCGCAGCTCCAACCGGAGCCGTTCCAATTCCTCGCCTCTCTCCACCTTCGGGGACAGCGACGCCAAAATCCTGGCCAGCCGGTCCAGCCGCGCAAAGTCCTCCCCGATGGCGTCCAGGTACTTTTGCAGTGCCCGTTGGCGTTCCCGGCGCAAGCGCGACGCGTCCTTCTTGGGCAGCCGCCGCCGGATGAAATCAAAATCCTCGGTCGCCAGCGCCTGGCGCATCTGCGCGAAATGAGTGCAATGTCTTGCCACCAGTGTTTCAATCTTAGAGGCCGGGTCAGGCCCCAGGTTCGATTCCGCGCGCAGCGGCCGCACCACTAACCAGATCGCGACCACGAGCAGGACGCCCGACAATCCCACAAAAAATAGCGGTGGCACCATCACCTCAAAATCTCCGAGAGCCGCGTATTCAATTCCCGAAGCCGCGCATTCACTTCGGGCACCGACACGCCGAACGCACCGAGGTCGCTGGCCAGCGGTACAACGGCCGCCGCCGGCACCGGCTTCCAGACTGCCGCGAGCCAGATCAACGCCGTGATGTTAAAGGACACCAGCGAAATGCCGGAATAAATCTCGTAGTATGAACTCTTCAACGTGCTCATGAATTGGCTGTTCCCGATCTGCACTGCCGAGTAAAACACCAGTCCCCCTACGATCAGCTTCAAGAACCGGTCGATCTTCAATTCGTAGTACTGCGCAAAGACCAGCGCGAACGCCAGAGTTCCTACAATCGCGAGCTCCAAACCGCGCTGAAGCACAGTGATGAACACAGTCATGGAATGTTGCTGCCCCGCTGCAGAATAGGCCGCACTCACCAGCAGAAACAACGCCGCACCCGCAAGAAAAATGCGCCACAAGCGCCAGATTCCGATATACGGACTCAGGATTCGGAAGCAGATCTCCGCGACCGCAGCAGCGCGCATCCCTATCATTACCGCCTGCCCGGACCAATACTCGTAAAAAACGGGGTCGACCTGGATCCGAGAAGCATCCGAAATGAGTCCGCCAGCAGATCACACGAGACAACCACAACGAGATAGGCTGTGAAGACCGGGAGGCGCTTGAACAGTCCGCTCCGGACGGCGGCAAATGCGACAACAATATCCAGGCACAGGCCGAGGATTAATCGGATCACGTTTTGATTAAAGTACATCACGGCTGGGACGCATCATACCATGCTAGTACCTATTCCGTAATCGTAATAATGCGTCCCGGCGGCGGTCTTCACTTCCTATGCTAGATCCGCATCAGCACAGCGCGCTCGTCCCCCAGATGTTCGGGAACGGGGGCGGAGGTGCGCTCCCCCCATCGTGTGCCAAATTGGGAAATGGCGGGGGCGGTGCGCTGCCGCCGTCGAAACCCAGGTTTGGGAACGGGGCGGAGGTGCGCTCCCCCCATCGCGTGCGAAATTGGGGAAGGGCGGAGGCGGTGCACTGCCGCCGTCGAAACCCAGGTTCGGGAACGGAGGCGGAGGTGCGCTCCCCCCATCGCGTGCGAAATTGGGGAAGGGCGGAGGCGGTGCACTGCCGCCATCGAAACCCAGGTTCGGGAACGGGGGCGGAGGGGCGCTCCCCCCATCGCGTGCGAAATTGGGGAACGGTGGGGGTGGCGCGCTTCCTCCGTCAAAAGTAACTCTCTGCGACGCGGAAGCCGATACGACCGCTGCTAGGCATTGTTGACTGTTTACCGAATGAGTGTTGACTCCGGCGGCTACGGGGAGTAGCATCGCAACGACAAATGCAAGACTCAGGACAACGAACAGGTGACTTCGATTCATAGGGTGACTTCCTCCTTGAGCCACGCAGCTTTGGCTGTGGAGGGAGAGCCATGAATCGGAGGTCTGAAATGTTCAGAAAACGGAACAGGCGGGAATATGGAATCTCTTGAACGCTTCCACCAAAATCAGCGCGTCATCGACGACTTCACTTCAAGCACCCTCATCGCAATCTCCACCGACTTCGGGCGCTTGGTGCACATCGCCACCCTTCGCGATCTAATCTCCGGGCAGTACCGGCACGAAGGCCTCGAAGCCCTCTATTCGGCCCCGGCCGTCCACGAGGCGCTCCTCTACTGTCACGAAGAGATCTTTCAGAAGATTTTGGAAACACCGCTGGAAAGGCAGGAAGTCCTTTTGCGCGGATGGTTTGCGGAACTGGAGGGAGAATCTTCGGAAATTGCCGGCCGCTGGCTGGAACTCGAGGTTTACCGCATGCTGGTCCCGCTCGGGACCCCCGAATATCTACGCGATCTCTTCTTCTCCAATTTCCATCTACTTCTCAATCTGCTTTCGATCCAAGCTACCGCCGTTCCGGCAGTCGCATAGCAACGCCGGCCACCCGGCCCACTACTTCAATCTCGTCCGGCCAGCGGTAAAATTGCGGCGCCCGCGCGGAGAGCCCGTAAGGATGCAGCACCACTTTATCCTGGTCTTTCGTGCACCACGAACACTGGTAGCCGTTGCGCAGATCCACAAAATAAATCGGCCTCTCGAATTCATTCCGGAATGGCCCGGCTTCAATCGTCCGTTGCGCAGGATCAACCAGCACCAGCGAGCCCGGCCTCACCAACGGATCCATCCAAGTGTCCTCGGTGCCGATAAATCCGTAGCGGTACTTCGCTCCGTCCATCAACGCTCCTTCGAAACTCCGCCACGACTCCACCATGCGCGTCAGGCTGCTGGTGCGCCGTGGATCAAATGCGGGATCGAACTTCAGCGGCAGATGCAGGCGGTAGGGCGCCCGGCCTAAATGCGTCTTCTTCGCGCCCCAGGCAAAGCCGTCCCGCAAGTGTTCATCGAGCGGAATCTGATACCACTGGCAAACCTCGAAGACATCAAGCTGGTACAGCGCGCAAAGCGTGTACAGCTTGTGCAGCGTCGGCGTCACGCCGCCGTTTTCAATGTCAGCCAGACGGCTTATGCGGATTACAAATTCCGGGCGTCCGTGTTTGCTGGCGAGTTCAAAGCTGGATTGTTCCACATCGCGATACGTGAGCCCCAGCCGCTCGCGCACCTGTCTCAGACAAGTTCCGGGCTGCATGAAAAACCCCCAAGGCGCATCCCGTTTGGGCGGGTTGCCCGGATTATAGCAGAGGCACAATAGCCTGTTCCGCAAACAGAACACGGCTACGCGCGCCCCTGTGCATCGTCCTGCTACTTTCTGTGAAACTACGTAGTGCCGCGCAACCCCCTCAACGGAGGAGCTTTCCGCCAAAACCTGCTATCCTGTCTAAACGATCTCACTTCAACCGGGGCGCCCGTCACCATGAATCTCATTCCTTCTAGGCTCGGCACCATCTCCATTATTCTCTCCATGTTACTGGTCTCTTCGCCCGCCCTTCGCGCGCAGCAGGCGGCCACTCCTCCGGCCGCATCGAGCTCACCTCCGGCCACAGACTCCAATCCTGAATTCCTCAAGGCCGCCGATGAAGTCTTGCACCAGATGAGCGATCTCCTCGATCTCCCCATCAAGGCGCCTCTCAAGAAGAGCCTTCGCTCCAAAGCCGAAATTCGCGAGTACCTGATTCGCGAGGACGAAGAGGACAAAAAGCCCGGCCAGAAGTACGCTGATCAAAAAGCTCTCGAGGCCTTCGGGCTGATCCCCAAAGATTTTCCGCTGGATAAATTCCTGCTCGATGTGCTGACCGATCAGGTCGCCGGTCTCTACGACGCCAAAGGCAAGGAGTTCTACATCGCCGATTGGATTCCCGCCGAAGAACAGAAAACCGTCATGGCCCACGAACTTACTCACGCTCTCGTGGACCAATCCTTCGGCCTCGACGAGTGGATCAAGGCTGCGCGCCCGAACGACGACGCCGAGCTGGCTCGCGATTCCGTCAGCGAAGGCTCCGCTCTCGTCGCCATGCTCGATTATTCCTTCCTCGATGCCAAAATCAGCGTCCGCGGGCTCCCCGACGTCACCAGTTACATTCGCGCCAGCGCCGTCAGCGAAATGGAAAAGGATCCGCTGCTATCCAAGGCTCCTATCATCATTCGCGATGAGCTGCTTTTCCCCTATCTCGAGGGCACTAATTTCACCCAGCAATTCCTCAAAGCCAACACCGGCTGGAAGGATCTCCGCAAAGTCTTCGAAAATCCTCCGGTCTCCACGCAACAGATCATCCATCCGGATCTCTATCTGAAGGGCATCAAGCCCGCAGTCGTTTCGCTTCCGAAATGGACGGGCCTCACCCCGGGTGGCTGGAAGCTTCTCGAAGAAAATATCCTCGGCGAATTCGGTCTGCACGAAGTCTTGAAACAATTTGACGGCGAGGAGCAAGCGGAAAAGACGGCTCCCTACTGGGATGGCGACCGTTACGCGGTCTTCGAAGACGGAAAAACCAAGCAGCTCACCCTGATTCTTCGCCTGCATCTCGATTCCGTCGACGATGCCGCGCTCTTCTTCGGCCGCTATTCCGAGTTGCTGATGGACAAATACAAAAAGACCACGCAGCTAATGCGCCGCCCGAATTTCTTTCAATTCCGAACCGAAGAAAGCAAAGTCTTCCTGCGCTGCGAAGCAAGCGATTGCCTGATCGTAGAAGGCTCCGACCGCGACTTCTTCGACAAGCTCAATCACGCCATAGGCTGGCCAGCCGCCCCAAGCGAAGCCGATCAAGCCCCCAAGGCCACAGTAACGCAGTTACCGTCCCCCAGTGATTCGAAGCTGACGCCGACAGGTCCCGGCGTAGGCGCCGGCACGCTGCATATGGACGTAAAATTCCCGCGGTACTAAAAAGCGGCAAGCCTGGCGTAAAAAACAGAGGGTCCGCGTATTTGAATTTTCCGCCGTAGGGGCGGGGGCCAATTGCTATGCGATTGCAAAGCAATCGACCCGCCCGCCGAGGTAGGCACTTCTACAACGGTCTCCCACGGGCAACGCGAAATATAATATCGTCCACCGTCGCGCTCCTAAATGCTGCCCTAACTCACGCCTCCCGCCGCACCACCATCAAAGTCAAATCATCCGTCAACGGCCGTCCATCCGAAAACACCCGCAAATCCTCCAGAAACGCCGCCGACAGCTTCTCCGGCGCAAATTGATGCCTCGCCGCCAAAAATTCCCCGACGCGCGCGCCGCCATATTCATTCCCACCCGCGTCCCGCGCCTCGGATAGTCCATCGGTGTAAACAATCACCGTCTCTCCCGCCCCGGCCCGGAATTTCTGCGTCGTAAAAGTCGAATTGCCGAATAACCCCAGCGGCAACCCTGTCGCCGAGATCGACCTCAATCCTGCCGTGCATCCAACCCACACCGGCAAATGCCCCGCGCTTGCAATCTCAACTTCGCCATCCGCCCCGCTCCGCCCGCAAACCAGCGTGGCATATTGCCCGGCGGTGGCAGTCTCGCAAAGCAAACGATTCGCCGCTCCTAGCAATTGCTCGAGCGGCAGCCCAACCGAAATCAAGCTCCGGAACATGGCATGAAGCTGCGTCATCAACAGGCAAGCCGACACGCCTTTCCCCGCCACATCGCCCACCAAGAAGAACACGCCCCTATCTTTCCCATTCGGCAAAATCACGTCGCAATAATCGCCGCTGACAGGCCCCGCCGGCCGGTAGTTGTAATGCACATGCCACCCCGCCGCATGGTTGTCGCGCGCCGGCAGCAATGCCCGCTGCACCGTAGCCGCCTGCTCCAGATCCGCCTCCAGCGCCCGCCTCTCCGCCGCGCTCAAATGATCCAGGCAAAATCGCACCAGCGGATCAGCCATCAACCGGTCCTGCTCGACGGATTCATGGCACTCGTCGCAAAGCCCATAAGTCCCCGAAGCCAGCCGCCCCAGCGCCGCGTCAACTTCGATCAAAAGGTTCGTCAACCGCGCATCGGCCGCAGTCGCTGCCATTGCATCCACAAGCAATCGTTTCCGCTCCTGCAGCGCCCCCTGAAAATAATTGTTCGCGATAGTTGCCATGGGCCCTCCGTGCAAGAGCTAGATGATCTTCGATTAGCCTGAAGGCACTTCCAAATCCGCGCCATCCGCTTCGCGCGGCCAAATTCCACGCGCAGTCTGCTACCTATTTCGATTCCGCAGCGTGTTTCCTCGATTCATAACTGTTCGTTGTTTCGTAGGGGCGCCGGCTTGCTGCGCCCTCTTACGACCTCACTCTTGCCACAGCCGCCAAAGTCTCGCGTCCTCCAACCTCTCAAATACCTCGGTTGTCACATTCCAAAAGCGGCGCACGCAATCCCTCCCCCAACTTTCCCCCGCAATCGCGACAGCCGATGCCCAAACCGTTCCCGCGCCTTCGCGTACTGCGACGCATTCAAAAATCGCGCCCCACGCGCCCGCCGCAATTCCGCCAACGCCTCCCCCATCAATTCCGCTGCCCGCCGCGGCTCCCGCGCCCGATGCTCGTAATATTTCGCCAATTCCTCATAAGCCAAAATTCCATCCGGCAAAGCCCCCCGCAATTCCAACCAAAGCGAAGTAGCCAACGCAAAATCCCCCTCGCGTTTCGCGAGCCTAGCCAAAGCCGCCCGCGCCGCACGATCCGCCGGCCGCGGCAATTCCCCCGCAATCGCCCGCGCATAAAGTCCCCGCGCCCGCGATGACTCTCCGCGCCTCTCGCAAATCCGCGAAACGCCATAAAACTCAAACGCATCCGCTCCAGCCGATTCCGGCGCCTCCAACAACGAAAACATCCGCGCCGCCAACGCCGCCAATCCCACCAAATCCATCTGGTTATGCAAAAACACCGGCACCAATCCATCCGGCGCCCCGCCGCTCAAATAATCGAAATAAATCTGCGGAATCAATTCCGAAATCACGTCCGACACGCGCCGTTTCCCCAAAACATGCCACTCCAATTCCGCCAAGCGCACCGACCCCAGCCGCAAACGCCAAAGATGCCGTGCCGGATGCAGCAAATCCAAATGCGCCTCGAGCCCCCGCGGAGAAATCGCCCGCGTCATCCGAAAACGAGTCTCTAAAAGCGGCCAATCAAACGCCTTCCCGTTGAACGTAACCAGCACCGGCCGTTCCGCCAACCGCTCCGTCAAAGCCAAAAGCACCGAATGCTCTTCGCTATGATCCCGCATAAAAAACTGCTCCACTTGCAACCCGCCGCCATCCCACCAAGCCAATCCCACAAGAAACGGATAAGTCCCAGTCCCGCCAGAAAGCCCGGTAGTCTCCGTATCGAGAAATAGCCAATTCCGCAAATCCGCAGCAATCTCAGGCGCCCCAGGCGCAATCAATCGCAAAACCGAAGGCGAAGCCGCAAATGCCTCAGGCGCGTCATGCCACCGCCGCAAAACCAAATGCTCGCCAAACTTGTTAGCGCGAGTCTCAGCCCCGAGCAAAGCAGCGAGTCGTTCCCACCCCCCAGGCAATTCCGTCGTATACCCGCGCGCAACCGCAGCTGCGGCACCGGCAACTCCGCGAGCAGGCCGCAACGCCGCCACCCGTCCAAATATCTTGTCTTCTCGCGTCCCCATCAATTCATCACCAAAATATCGCTAATGCCGCTAAGCGTCTTTTCCGACGTAGGGGCGGGGCTTGCTCCGCCCGCCGATGTAACCCTCAACGATCACGTCAACCACGTGTTCGATCAAACGCCGTCGCTCTTCCATCCGAAATCTCAAATCTGAAATCTGAAATTTCTCGTCAATCTCCTACCCGCCAATCTCCATCCTCTTCAAAATTTCCAACGCCACCCCCTTATCCCCCGCCGGCCCCACACACGAAGGGCACCCCTCCTCACACCCACATCCCGCAATCAATTCCCGCGTCCGCCGCAACAAAATCCCATGCGCTCGAAACAACGGCTCACTAAATCCAATCCCCCCAGGATAAGCGTCATACAAATAAAGATTCGGCTCAAAATAATCCCGCACCAAATTCGGATCTCCCAAACTCTCCTCCACCACCGCCGCGTCCTCCACCAAATCCGCCCCCACATTCGCGCTCGGCGGCCTCTCTCCAATCGCCGTCCCCAAATCCCGCCGGTCGCACATCAAAAGCAGCGCAGCCATCGACTCCAGCGCATAGAGCAACCCAAACATCCCTGCCTGCCGCTCCGAAATCGAAAACGCGAGCGAAGCCACCAACAGCCGGTCCAAAGTAATCCAGAATGAAGTCGTATGCATCTCGTTCTCAGGCAATTCCAATTTCCCGGCCCCCACATTTTCATTCGTAAAAAACTTGATCTTCTTGAATCCCACCACCTGCGACCGCACCAGCACATCCCCATGCGCCCGCATCGCCGGGCCCGCCATCAATTCCTCTTCCGCGATCTCCAAAATGCGCACCTGCGTATAACGAATCGCATCCGTGAAATAATCCACGTTCACGTGCTTCACGTAAGCCTTGCGCTCCTCAAAATCGAGCCGCTCGACGTGATACTGCTGCCCCTGATGGATATAAATCGCTTTCGGATGCACCATCGTCAGCGCGCTCGAAAAATCCACTTCGCCGATCACCTCCGGCGCTCCCGAAATTCCATCCTCGCTGGATTCGCTCCCGGTAATATCAATAATCACGAAATTGTCCGAACTCACCGAACGCAAGCTGACGGTATCCGCCGGATAAGCCTGCTGCACCCAATGCCAATTCCCCCCGCTGTTGTGCAGATACCCCGCGTCCGACAATTTCTCGCAAAGCCCCGGCAGATCCACGCCCCCGAATTTCTCCTCCGGCTCGAGCGGCAATTCAAACGCCGCGCATTTCAAATGATTCACCAGAATCTCCAGATTATCCGGCTGCACGTAAGCATGCTCCGGCGATCTCCCGAAAAAATAATCCGGATGCTGCACCATAAATTGATCGAGCGGCGCCGAAGAAGCCACAAACACCGCGCAAGCCGTCCCGCTCCGCCGCCCTGCCCGCCCCGCCCGTTGCCACGTAGAAGCAATCGATCCCGGATACCCGGCCATCACCGCCGCATCCAGCGATCCAATATCAATCCCTAATTCCAGCGCATTCGTAGCCACCACTCCGCGAATTCTCCCCTCCCGCAAGCCGCGCTCAATCTCCCGCCGCTCTCCCGGCAAATATCCCCCGCGATACCCGCGAATCGGCTCGCCCCCGCCCGGCGCAGCCGGATAAGCCTGCCGCAAATAAGTCAGCATCACTTCCGTATGCAACCGGCTATTGGCAAACACAATCGTCTGCAAGGAACGTCCCAATAGCTCTTTCGCCACGCGCGTAGTCTCATTCAAATAACTCCGCCGAATTCCCAAGTTCCGGTTCACCACCGGCGGATTGTAAAAAACAAATATCTTCTCCGAAGCCGGCGCCCCGTTCTCATCCAGCACCTCGACGTCCGCTTCGATCAACTGCTTCGCCAGTTCCCCAGGATTCGCAATCGTCGCCGAAGAGCAAATAAATTGCGGCTCCGAGCCATAAAATTTCGCCACGCGCCGCAATCGCCGCAAAACATTCGTCAAATGGCTCCCAAAAACTCCGCGATACGTATGCAATTCATCCAGTACGATGTACCGCAAATTCTCAAACAGCCGCATCCACCGCGTATGGTGCGGCAAAATCCCCGTATGCAACATGTCCGGATTCGTCAAAATCACATGCCCGCGCTCGCGAATCGCCCGCCGCGCATCCGCCGGCGTATCCCCGTCGTAAGTAAACACGCCAAACGCATCCTCCAGCCGCGTGGCCAAATCATGCAATTCCGCAAGCTGGTCCTGCGCCAAAGCCTTGGTAGGGAAGAGATACAGCGCCCGAGTATCCGCATTCTCCAAAATCGCATTCAAAACCGGCAAGTTGTAACAAAGCGTCTTCCCCGAAGCGGTAGGCGTAACGACCACCAAATTCTTCCCAGCCCGCACACGCTCAGCCGCAGCAGCCTGATGCGTATAAAGCCTCTCGACTCCCTTAGCCCGGTAAGCCGCCACAAGTTGCTCCCGAACCCACGAAGGCATCTCCGCAAACGCCGCCTCCCGGGCAGGGAAGTGCCTAATCGCGGTCAACACTTCGCCGCTACGATCGCGCTCACCAAGCGCCCCAAGCGCCTCCCGCACAGCCTCAATCGAAGTCCGCCCCCGCACAGCCAAAGTTTGCGCCACCGCTCCTCCTGATGAATCTTCGCCTTTTGTTCGCTGAGGCTAACACGCAGCCATAATCGGCGCAACCCCGAATTCGCTCCACGTACCGCTGGCGTCCCCGCCGGCATCCGACGATTACCTAAATAACCAAGGGCCGCCCTCGTCCGCGGACTCAAAAATCAGCAATTCCTCTTCGCCGTTATCTGAAATCTCAAATCTGAAATTTGAAATTTCTTCTCTCCTGTCTTCCAAGCCCCAACACTCTCCCCGACCTTGACACCACCACTCCCCACCCGCTATAGAATATTCATGTCCCAAGCCATCCTAATCTTCGATTTCGCCGCCAACGAAGAATCCGCCCAACAAGCCTGGCATCGCGCCGAAGCCTGGAAAAAAGGCTTCCGCCTCGGCAACAAACTCGCAGTGAAATTCGAGCGCACCCTGGAAGAATCCTCCTCCGATGACGCGAAAGAAAAATCCAAAAAGAAATCCGAAGACGAAGGACAAAGCCGCATCCGCCTTCTAGTCCGCCTGGCCTTCTCCGATCACGAAAAACTCTCCTACACCCGCTGGCTAGACCGCATTCCCACCGAAGAACCCTTCAAAGGCACCAAACAAGAAATCCACCACCAAAACGACCCCGGCTACGACAAAGCAGTAGAACTCTTCGACTCCCTCGACTGATCATTCCAAAAAATCATCTCCCGGCAGGCTCCGAATTCCGCAACTCGTACCATGTGCCTGGCGAAATCTTTGCGCTACTCTGGAGCCGAAAGCCGATGCCGAACCGATATCGTCACCAACCGAACGCGTCGCCGACCGCAACCCGGGGTGTCTGCTCCTGCCCTGGCGCCGCGCTCGTGCGTAGGATTTTTGATTTGCTGGCACCTCCACGCGCCCCCATTTCTATTCAAGACACGAGAGGGAGCAGAAACGCGTTTAAACCATTGAAGACAAAGGATCGGAGTCGTTTCTATTCAAGACAAAAAAGAGCACTAAATTGAGCTGTGCTAACCATGATTTCGCTCGGGACTGCCATTTCTAATCGATACACGAAAATGATTAGAAACGCTCACAACTCATTGGAAACAAACGAGAGGGGCCATTTCTAACCGATACAAAATTGCCCCCTTTCAAGAGCCACGATTACCTGGCAAACTGCCCAAAATCGAGCCCTCACCTACAACCACCTTCTCCCCTTCCTCTACCGCACCCGCCAAAGGCTTTCTCGCCCCGCCCACCCCAACTTTGGCTATAATGGGTCGCAATCGTTCGACACTCCTTTTGGGGCGAAGCCAAGCGATGCCGTCGCAAACCCGGACCAAGGTTTCGAGGTTTGACGCCTCGAAATACCAGGGCCTCGACCGCGAAGCGTTAATCCGCATTTACCGCACCATGTTTCTCTCGCGGCGCCTCGACGACAAAGAAATCCTCCTCAAGCGCCAAAACAAAATTTTCTTTCAGATTTCCGGCGCAGGCCACGAAGCCATCGGCGCCGCTGCGGGGTTACTTCTCAAACCCGGCTACGACTGGTTCCACGCCTACTATCGCGATCGCGCCTTAGCTCTCATGCTCGGCATGACCCCGCTCGAAATGCTTCTCGAAGCCGTCGGCGCGAAAGAAGGCCCCAGTTCCTCCGGCCGCCAGATGCCGTCGCACTGGGGCCACAAAAAAATTCATCTCATCACGCGCTCGTCGCCCACAGGCACTCAGTGGGTGCAAGCCCTCGGCGTAGCCGAAGCCGCTGGCTACTACGATGAATTTCCAAAAGCCCTCGAGCAAGCCAAGCACGCCCCGCTCGGCGACGGCGTCACCCACGAGCCCGACGAAATCACTTATGCCTCCGGAGGCGAAGGTTCCACCAGCCAGGGCGAATTTTTCGAAGCCCTGAACATCGCGTCGAACCGCAAATTGCCGATTCTCTTCGTCGTCGAAGACAACGCCTACGCCATCTCCGTCCCCGTAGAAGTGCAAACCGCCGGCGGCAGCATCTCGAAGCTAGTCTCCAATTATCCGGGCCTCAAAGTCGAAGACTGCGACGGTACCGAGCCGCTGGAGATGTACGCCGTGTTCTCGCGTGCCGTAGCCCACTGCCGCGCGCGCCGCGGCCCCGCTCTCGTGCACGCGCACGTCATTCGCCCCTACTCGCACTCACTCTCCGACGACGAGAAGCTCTACAAGACCGAAGCCGAGCGCGAAGAAGAAGCCCATCGCGACCCGCTCCCGAAATTCGCGCTCTTCCTCGTGCGCGAAGGAATTCTCGAAGAGGCGGAAATCGAAGCTCTCGAAGCCGACGTCGATCGCGAAGTGCAGGACGCCACCGACCGCGCTCTCGACGCCGAACTGCCCGCCTGCGAGACCATCTACGCAGGCGTCTATTCCCCTGACATCGATCCCACCTCGAGCGCCTTCGAATCCGAGCCCATTCCGAACGGCGCGCCGAAGACCATGGTCGAGATGATTTCGAACACGCTGGTGGACGAAATGGCGCGCGACGAGCGCATTCTCGTCTTCGGCGAAGATGTCGCCGATGCCAGCCGGGCCGAATCTCTCGCCAAAGTGAAAGGCAAGGGCGGCGTCTTCAAGACGACCTCAGGCTTGCAGCGCCGCTATGGCTCGACGCGCGTTTTCAATACGCCGCTCGCAGAAGCCAGCATCGTCGGCCGCGCCATCGGCCTGGCCACGCGCGGCCTCAAACCCGTGCCCGAAATCCAATTCTTCGATTACATCTGGCCGGCCATGATGCAAATCCGCAATGAGCTGGCCACCATTCGCTGGCGCTCCGCCGGCGCGTTCAAATGTCCGGTAGTAATCCGCGTGCCGATCGGCGGCTATCTCACCGGCGGCGCGATTTATCACAGCCAATGCGGCGAAGTGACTTTCACGCATATTCCCGGCCTACGCGTGGTGATGCCCTCAACCGCGCTTGATGCTTGCGGCCTTTTGCGCACTGCCATTCGCTCCGATGATCCCGTGCTGTTCCTAGAGCACAAACATCTCTATCGCCAGCCCTACAATCGCTCGCCCTATCCCGGCCCCGATTTCACGATTCCATTCGGCCGCGCCCGCGTAGTTCGCGAAGGCACCGACGTCAGCATAATCACTTACGGCGCCGTCGTGCATCGCGCCGAAGTCGCCGCCGCCGAGCTGGCTCGCGAAGGCGCCTCGGCCGAAATCGTCGACCTGCGCTCGCTCAGCCCCTACGATTGGGAGGCAATCGCCACAAGCGTCCGCAAAACGAATCGCGTAATCGTAGCCTACGAAGACACGCGCTCCTGGGGCTACGGCGCAGAAATCGCCGCCCGCATCGCCGACGAACTATTCGAATATCTCGACGCCCCAGTCCGCCGCATCGCCGCCACCGACACCTTCTGCGCCTATCAACCAAAGCTAGAGGACGCAATCCTCCCGCAAACCGCGGACATAGTGAAAGCAATCCGCGACATCCTTAGTTTTTGAGGCGAGCGCGATGGGTTTGGTAGCGCCGGCGTCCCTGCCGGCATCTTACGAGCTAGCGTGTCTGATTGGGGGAAACTTTCCGCGGACCAATCGCGTATACTTAGTGTGAGGTTCCTGCAGGAGGCACAACTATGAACTGCTGCAATTGCCGCCGCGACATCGCGGACTATTCGAACTTCTGCTACTTCTGCGGGGTGCGCCAAGCCGCTCCGCCTCCGCAAGGCTCCGCGCCGTGGAAAGGCAAGCGCCTGATGCGCTCATCCACCGACGTGAAGGTCGCAGGAGTCTGCGCCGGTTTCGCCGAATATATGGACTTGGACGTGACGCTGGTCCGTTTGCTCTGGGCGATTCTGACGATCATGCCCGTGCCGGTCCTGGGCGTAGTCGCTTACATCGTGAGCTGGATCGTCATGCCGATTGCCCCGCTGCCTGTGCCGCATGTCGCGCCGGAAGCCCCGCCGCACCCGGTGACAACCACGTAGACGGGAAGCGGCGCGATTCCGGCCGCGCTGCGATTTCTTCGGCGCGGGTTCTGAATTCGAAAGATGCCGGCCTGAAAGGCCGGCACTACAAAGTGCTACTTCACTTTCGCGCTGCGGCGTGGCGCGCCGCCTCCGCCGTAAATCAAGTGGTCGAGCGAGATGCTTCCCGCGCCGACAGCCGCCAGCGTAAACGCCGCCACGGCGAGCACAAGTGGTAGCTGGTAATTTTGCACGTCGAGGAAGGTGCCCTGCGGCAAATGCACTCTCCAAATCGCGATCACCATTTCAATGGAGATCAGCAACCCGGCAATTCGCGTAAACAAGCCCACAACCAGCAGCAATCCGCCAAAAAACTCGATCACGCCGGAAATGTAAGCGAAGTAGCGCGGAAATCCCATATGCTGGAAGTTGTCGAGCCATTCCTTTGGATGCGCAAATAATTTCGGATAACCGTGATAAATAAAAATGGCCGCAAGCCCAAGCCGCAGCAGCAACAGCGCCACCGGCTTCAATCTCTCAAGAAACTGCATCAAGTCACCTCGAAAATATGGAAACAACGCCCGACTGGCGAGCAAATTGTAGCAGACTTGCATCGCGGCTCAGTGCCTGTGTCGCTGCCACGGTTTGACTTCAATTTTGTCTGTTGCGGTCTGCAGTAAACCCAGCTGGGCAAAGGCTTAACATCCTCGACATCAAGGAGACAGTTATCTAATCAATTTATTCTATTGCTTCTGAATTTGCCGCTGGTTATAACTATTTCCTAAGTAAGCCGTTTCGCGTAACGACGGCGAAGGGTAGATCCCGCCGGAGTTGTCGCGACACGAATCCTAAAAGGAAAGTTCATGGATCCCAGCCACCCTGGCCGGCGAGCACCCACCGGCGGTAGCAATCGTTTCTCTTCAACTAAGCACCGAGCCGGCCCTAGCCGCACGCGCCTGGCACTCATTTACGCCTCGATCCTCGGGCTTGTGCTCTTTGCGCTTGTGCCACGTCTGCGCGCAGACACCATTTCCGGCACCGTCAAGGATCCATCGGGCGCGGTCGTCCCCGGAGCGCGAATCGAAATCAGCGGCGGCGGTCTGACAAAGCCGCTCGTTCTAAGCTCAGACGACTCGGGTAAGTTCACAGCGCCGAACCTGAGCGCGGGAAAATATACCGTGCGAGTCAGCAAGGAGAAATTCGACGAACTCGTCGTTCCCCTCGATTTGAAGGGCACTGCGGATTTGCCGCTCAATCTCACCATCGCCGCGCAGCAGGCGGCAGTGACCGTCACCGGGAAGAACATGGCGTTCGCGAACTCCGACTTAGTTTACCGCCAGCTCCGCGACCTGGGACTCGGTCAATCCTATCGCTGCGAAAATCATACGATTCTTTTGGACGTTGGAGCGTTTCAGTTCAAATCCGGAACGATGACGATTGTGGCGCCGGTAAACAGATTCGTGACCGGCGTGATTTTTGTCGGCGAAGGGCACTTTATCTTGAAGCCCGTCGACCCGATGAACGCGCGCGAATTGCTCCGCCGGACCGGCAGTCCCACGGTCGAGGAAGATTTCAGCGAGGCCGTTTTTCGTTTTACCGGAAGCCAGTATCCCGAGTTTGCAGGCACTCTGGGCGAAAAAGTCGAGACTCCCGAAACGGCCGTCCGCGCTTATCAGCACTGGAAGGAGAAGGTGCGACGCCGGCACGAGATTCCCGAAAGCTTCACGCAAGCAATCCTGGAAGGCGAGACCATCGATAACGTGGACGCCGACATTCTCGCGTCCGTTTACAATCCGCGGCATCCCGCTTTCATCAACGCCTACATTCATGGCGCGAAGCACAAAGATCTGCGCTTTTTCGTCCGCACCCGCGTGGGCGCCATCCCGCAGCTCGATTCGCCCGAGGAAGTGGCGCTGATCAATCTCAGCGAAGGCATGGACGACGGCGTGTGGTATTCGGAGCATTTGCTTTCCGAGCTGAAGGCGCGCAAAGCCGATTCGCGCGAGGAGCGCCGCCTGTTCGCTACGAAGCGATACGTCATCGAGACGGTTATCGGAAAAAACAACCATCTGCACAGCGCCGCAACAATCACGTTCGAGCCGCTAATTGCTGGAGAGCGCTTGCTGAAATTTGGTTTGCTGCCTAATTTGCGTGTCACGCGGGTGACGGATCAAAACGGGCAGGACATCCACTTCGTGCAGGAGAGCCGCAAGGAGGACGGCTCATTCTACGCGATTCTCGACGAAGCGCCGCCGCTGCAGAAGGAACACTCGATCGCCGTGGAATATGAGGGCGACAAGGTGTTGTCCGATGCGGGCGATGGGAGTTTTTACGTGAGCGCGCGCTCGTCGTGGTATCCGAATTTGAACGGCTTCGGCGAAAAGGCGCTCTACGATTTAACCTTCAAGGTTCCCAAAGGCGAAGTAGTGATCAGCGTAGGCAAGCAGCAGGGAGAAAGTACCGAAGCGGGCTTCGCCGTCTCTCATTGGGTTACGCCGGTGCCGGTCGCAGTGGCGGGTTTCAATTACGGCCGTTATCAGAAAATCGATATGCCGGACACCATCACGCACTACGAAATCTCGGGATTTTATCTGGAGGATTTGCCGGACAGCCTGAGGCCGTACGCAGAGCGCGCGTTTCTGGACTCGATGGCTCCCAAAGGCATGACGAGATATGCGCTTGATCAGACGCGCGCGCAAATGCAGGTGTGCACGCGCTATTTCGGCAAGTCGCCGTACGACAATGTTTACGTCACCGAGCAGCCCAACTTCACTTTCGGACAATCTTGGCCCAATCTCGTTTACTTGCCGATCTCTGCGTACATCGATTCGACGCAGCGCTGGCTGCTTTTCGGGCGCATCGATGACAATTTCACGGGATTCGTGCGCGAAGTCACACCGCACGAAGTGGCGCATCAGTGGTTCGGACATGCCGTCGGCTGGGCCTCTTATCACGATCAATGGCTTTCGGAGGGATTCGCGGAATTTGCCGCGGGATTGTTCCTGCAGCAAGCCATCGGCGGGAAGAATTGGCAGAAGGACTATATCGATTTCTGGGAGCGCCAAAGGAAGCGCGTTCTCGAAAAGAATAATTTTGGAGTTTCCCCGAATGATGCCGGCCCGCTCTGGCTCGGCCTGCGGCTCATTTCCCCCAAGACGGCGCAAGGCTACCAAAGCGTGACCTACGCAAAAGGTGCCTACGTTTTAAGTATGTTGCGCTCCATCATGCATGACGATCGCGCCGCGCCCGATGATCGCGAGAAACCCTTCATCGACATGATGCACGATTTTGTCGAAAGCCACCGCGATGCGCCGGCGTCCACGGAATCCTTCAAGGCCATCGTCGAGAAGCATATGACCAAGCAGATGGACCTGCAGCAAAATCAGCATCTCGACTGGTTTTTCGACGAATGGGTTTATGGCACACAGGTGCCGCGATACAGCTTCAGTTATGAAACGCTGCCGGCCGACAAGGGAAATGTCAGGGTGCGCGTCGCAGTGACGCAGAGCGAGGTGGATGATCACTTCGCGATGTTTGTTCCGGTGTACGCCGATTTCGGGAAGGGCATGGTAAGGATCGGCCAGGTTGCGATTGCAGGAAATTCTACGCGGAAAGTGGATTTTGTGATGGATCAGCGGCCGAAGAATGTGGCGATCAATTCCTACAAAGAGATTCTGGAACGGTAGGTTGCCGCGTGGATGACTAAGCGGTCGGGCAATGCGAGGACAAAGCTAAAAGCCGGCTCTTCCACTTTCTAGGAAGCGGAGGTTGCGCTGCCACCGACCAGCTTTTGAAATTCCGGGTCATCGTGCAGGCAATCGAGATCGGAATCTTTCGCTGCCCATTCCGGGTTGCCGTAGCCGGCGGCGAATGCTTTCTTGATCGTATCGAGCGCTTCTTGTTTTCTGCCGAGGTTGCCGTAGGTGCAGGCGGCGTTGTAGAGAGTGTTCGGATCGCCGGGGCGCAGCGCAACGGCGGTCTGCAAGTGGCGGATGCTCTCGTCTGCGTCCTGTTTCGAGAAGGCGAGCTGGCCGGCCAGCAGGATGCGCGCGCGAACGTCTTCCGGCACAAGCTCGAGTTGCTGGCGGAGGACTTTGATCATGCGATCGCGCATTTGCTCCGATTCTTTCTTGCGGCCGAGCCGCTCGAGCGCGTTGAGATAGGGAACGTAAGTATTGTAATCGTCGCCGTTGGCTTCGATCGCGCGATCGACAATCGCTGCGGCCTTCTCGGGATGGCCGGAGGCAAAATACGCGCGGCCGAGGATGTTCCAGGAGCCTTCACAGTCGGGCTTGCGCTCGATGGCACGTTGGGCGAGCAACGCGGATTCGTCGTACTTCTTCTGCGCGTAAGCGAGGCGCGCGCGCGCGACGAGCACTTCCGGAAGATCGGGAGCAAGCGCGGTGGCCCGGTCGCAGGCTGCCATTCCGCGCTCGATCCATTTCGGGCTTTGGTCGCGAAGCTCGTAGATCAGCCCGCAGAGATTCGCAATCCCGGCGTGGGCGAGTGCGAAATTCGGGTCGAGCTGGATTGCCTGTTCGAACATCTGCAGGCCGTAGTCCATATTCTCGCGGTGCGCATAGCTTCTTCCGCGCAGGTAAAAATCATATGCCTGCGAATTTTCGGTCGGCTTGCGGGCGATAGTTTTTTCTTCCTGCGGCGTCAGCGTGATGCGCAGGGCTTGGGCAATGCTGCGGGCGATTTCTTCCTGGATGGCGAAGACGTCTTCGAGTTGCCGGTCGTAGCGCTCGGCCCAGACGGAATGTCTCGTCGAAGCTTCTACGAGCTGTGCTGTGATGCGCACGCGGCTGCCGGCGCGGCGGATGGAGCCTTCGAGCACGTACGCGGCGCCTAATTGCTGTCCTACCTGCTGCGCCGTGACCGATTTGTCGCGGAAGGCGATCATTTCGGAGCGAGGGAAAATTTCGAGTTGGGCGATCTTGGAAAGTTCGGTGACGATGTCTTCGGTGATGCCGTCGCGAAAGTATTCATCCTCTTTCGCGCCGCTCTGATTTTCGAAGTAGAGCACGGCGACCGACTTCTGCTTCACTGCCGCATCGTGCGGGCCGGAACCCGGAGCGGCAACTTTCTCAGCGGAGGGAGCGGGGCGGCGGCTGGATTCGATGTCGCGCTTAAGGCGCTTCAAGTCGGCGCGAAGTTCGGCAGCCGTCTGGCAGCGCATGTCCGGATCCTTCTCGAGCGTCTTGGCGAGAATGGCTTCGATCGCTACGGGCAGCCGCGCATTCAGCTCCCTCGCTGGAGTCGGCGCGGAGTGAAGAATGCCGTCGAAGACCAAAGCGGTGGTGGTGCCGGAGAAGGGAACTGCGCCGGTGGCCATTTCGTAGAGCACGACGCCGAGCGAGAACAGATCCGAGCGGGCGTCGAGCTCTTCACCGCGCGCTTGTTCCGGAGACATGTACGCGACCGTGCCCATCGCGCTGCCCGGGCTGGTCAATTGGTCAGTGCTCGGGAGGCGCGTCTGCGTTTGCATGGATGCGACGCCCACCGATTCGGCGGTCGGGCGGAGATTGGAGGCTAGCTTGGCCAAGCCAAAATCGAGAATTTTCGATTGGCCGCGCTCAACCAGGAAGATATTCGCGGGCTTGATGTCGCGGTGGACGATACCCTTCGAATGCGCCGCGTCGAGGCCGTTGGCGATCTGAATGCCGATTTCGAGAAGCTCGGAGATGTCGATGGGCTTGCCCGCGATGCGGTGCTTGAGAGTCTGGCCCTCGAGCAGCTCCATGGCGATGAAGGGGCGGCCTTCGAAGTCGCCGATATCGTAAATCGTGCAGATGTTGGCGTGATTCAGCGACGATGCGGCGCGCGCTTCGCGCCGGAACCGCTCGACGGATTGAGCGTCCTGAGAAATATCGTCGGGAAGAAATTTCAGCGCGACGTTGCGGCCGAGGCGCGTGTCTTTGGCTTTGTAGACGACGCCCATGCCTCCGCCGCCCACTTTTTCGAGCACGTCGTAGTGCAAAATGGTGCGGCCAACGATGGAAGAAGCATCCGGCATAGCCGAAGCATATTACGCTAGTGCGTGAGTGGGCGTCAAAGAGCAGCGCGTGTGGTCATTTTTGCATTCCGGGCGATGTGATCGGGCTCGAGGGATGCGCTGCCATTTCCGTGCCCACCATGATGGCATTGCGAATCTGGCTGAAGAGGTCGGTCAGAGTGTTCGGGGTGTGAGGAATCAGAATGGTGTTGCTGTGATCGTTTGCGGCGATGTCCTTGAGCGTGTCGAAGTACTGCGTCATTAGGACGAGCTGCATCACGTCCTGCGGAGTTGAGCCGGGAACAGTTTTGGCGAAGTCTTCGACCGAATCTTTCAAGCCGGTAATGATCGCTTTTCTTTGATTGGCGATGCCTTCTCCTTGCAGGCGCTTGGATTCGGCCTCGGCTTCTGCCTGCTTCACCAGCAGCATCTTGTTGGTCTCGGCGCGGGAGACGGTGGCTTCGCGTTCGCGCTGGGCGGCGTTGATGTCGTTCATCGCGGCTTTGACTTTTTGGTCGGGAACGATGTCGGAGATCAGCACTCGAACGATGGAGTAGCCGTACTCTTTCATGGAGGCGTCGAGGGAGTCGCGTAAATCGCCGGCGATGTCCGCCTGGTTTAAGAAGGCATCGTCGAGCTTCATTTTTGGGACGTGGCCGAGCACCACGTTGTAGACCATGGATTCGATCTGTTTCACCGGGTCGGAGAGCTTGTAATACGCGGATTCGACGGCCTCGGGGATGATCTTGTACTGGATCGAGACGGGGATTTGCACGAAGACGTTGTCTTGCGTTTTTGTTTCGACCTGAACGTCGAATTGCTGGACCTTCATGCTCAGGCGGCGCACGACCATCTCGAGATACGGCGTCTTCCAGTTGAGGCCCGGACCGGCAACGCGCGCAAACTTTCCGAGTCGCTGCACGATGGCGACCTGTGAAGTCTCAACGGTGAAGAAGGAGCCGAGCACGATGCTCAGAACAAAAAATGCAAGGATGGCGACGAAAATCAGAAAGACATAGCCGAGGTCCATGTTCAGCCTCCAGTTTGATTTCCGCGCCAGGCTAATTGCATATGCGGAACGATCCGGGCGATGGCGGCATTCTACCTTAATCGGGCTTGGTTCAAAGGTGCGGAAAACTGTTGAGACGAGCGAAGGCTGTGTACGGCATTTGAATGCGGCGGGCCGCGCGTGAGAGTAGCCCTCGCCGACTCTTGCGCTCGTCAGATGCCGGCAGGGACGTCGGCGCTACCGAATGATGCGGGCCGCGCACGATTTAGGATCTTGGCGAATCTTGCGCTCGTAAGATGCCGGCGGGGACGCCAGCGGTACTGAATGCGTTACACTATTGAGGCATTGATTCTGGGCGAGCGGGTGAGAATTGAATGGCTAACGTCAACACGAAGAAGGGGTGCATCGGCATTCTTACCGGAGGCGGCGACGTGCCCGGATTGAATCCGGCGATTCGCGCGGTTACGTTCCGCGCGCTGCGCGAGGGCTACGACGTGATTGGAATCCGGCGTGGTTGGGCCGGGTTGGTGGATATGATCCGCGACGAAAAGTACGATAACAGCGACAACTACCAACACCTTACCGAAGAGGTCGTCAATCGCGCGGGGCGCACCGGCGGGACATTCCTTCATTCTTCGCGGACCAATCCTGCGCGCGTGCGCAAAAGCGAAGTGCCAGTGCACCTGAAAGATTCGTACTCTGCAGAGAAGAACGATCTCACGCCCGAAGTTTTGAAGAACCTGGAATGGCTGGGGATGGAATACCTCGTGCCTATCGGCGGCGACGATACGCTGAGTTTTGCCGTGCGGCTGTATCAGGAGGGTATGAAGGTCGTCGGCATTCCGAAGACGATGGACAATGACGTTCCGGGGACGGATTATTGCATCGGGTTCAGCACGTGCGTCAGCCGCACGATTCAGATGTCGAACAATTTGCGAACGTCGGCGGGGTCGCATGAACGCTTTCTGGTGCTCGAAGTGTTCGGGCGCTATGCAGGATTCACGGCGGTGGTGCCCACGATGGCTGGCGCGGCCAATCGCTGCGTGATTCCTGAATACAAATTCAATATCGAGAGGCTGACGGAGTTGCTGGTGGCCGACCGGCGGAAGAATCCGAGCCACTACGCGACCGTGCTGGTTTCCGAAGGCGCAATGTTCGAAGGCGGCGAGATGGTCTTTGAGCGCGATGCCGCGGATGCCTTCGGGCACAAAAAGCTCGGCGGCATCGGCGATCTGGTGTCCGAGCAAGTGAAGGAGCTTTCGGCTAAATTCAATAACGGCAAAAGGATCGATGTGATCAACCAGAAGCTTGGGTATCTGGTGCGTTGCGGCGAGCCGGACGCGATCGATTCCATTGTGCCGATGGCTTACGGCAATCTGGCGCTCGATCTGATTCTGAATCGCATCCACGGCCGGCTGGTGGTGCTGAAGAATGGCCGTTACGACAACACGCCGATTGATACCGTGACGGCGTCGAAGAAAATTGTCAGTATTAAAGAGAATTACAACACCGACCGCTTGCGGCCGCAGTACGAGAGCTTCGAAATGAAGCCGCTGTTTCTGGTCACCAGCGACCTCGGTTAAACGATTCGCGCAGCAACGCCCGCCTACCCCTCCGCGGCGTTTTGATTCCAACATTCGCAGCCGTTTGTGCGACTGGCTAAAGGTAGTGTGTATTTTTGCGCACCGCTGATTTGGGGCGGAGTTCGAAGGAACAATTTTGTCCCGGCGCGATGATGTAAGATATTTAATTCCGATGAGGAGAACGTGATGGCCACTGCCCAGCGAACTATTGGAGTGTGCAACGGTGGAGGAGACTGTCCCGGCTTGAATGCGGTGATCCGCGCCGTGGTGCGCACGGCGATCTTTGAATATGGCTGGACGGTGGTCGGGGTGAAGAACGGATTCAACGGCCTGATCTGGCCGGAGCAATCCGAGGAGCTTACGCTTGAATCCATTCGCGGAATTTTGCCGCGCGGCGGGACAATTCTTGGCACGACGAATCGCGGCAACCCCTTCAATTTCATCCTCGAGGAAAACGGCGAGTCGATCACGAAGGACTTCTCGAAGCAATGCATCGAGAACATGAGCCGCATGGGAATCGATGCGATGGTAGTAATCGGCGGCGACGGCACGCTGCACATTGCCAATGAATTCTCGAAGCTGGGCATGAACATCGTCGGCGTGCCGAAAACGATTGACAACGATTTGGAAGCGACCGAAATCACATTCGGCTTCGACACAGCGCTGCACGTGGCCACCGACGCCATCGACCGCTTGCACACGACAGGGGAGAGCCATCATCGCGTGATGATTGTCGAAGTGATGGGCCGCGAGGCCGGGTGGATTGCGCTGCATTCGGGCATCGCGGGAGGCGCCGACGTCATCCTGATTCCCGAAATTCCATTCACCATCGAGACTATCTGCGAATCGATCAAGAAGCGAGAAGCTGCGGGCCGCGATTTCTGCCTCGTCGTAGTTGCGGAAGGCGCCAACCTGCCGGCGAAAGATGCGCTGGGAAAGCCGATGCCCGCGGCGCGGCCCGGCCAGGTGGCCAATACGATCGGCTATGCCATTCGTGAAGCGATGAACAAGGAAGTGCGCGTAACCGTGCTCGGGCACGTGCAGCGCGGCGGATCGCCGAGCCCGTTTGACCGCATCCTCGGGACGCGCTTCGGCGTGCACGCCGCGGATCTCGTGGCGCAGAAGGATTACGGGAAGATGGTCTGCCTACGCGCCGGGAAAATCGAGTCGGTGCCGATCGAAACGGCTGTGGGGGCGTGCAAGCTCGTCAGTCCTTCGAGCGATCACGTGCACGCGGCGCGCGCCATCGGCATCACTTTTGGAGATCGCGCGGAATGAAGCGACTCGTCCTCGGGATCGCTCTGCTCGCTATTGTCGGGGGCATCGCTTATTGGCACTCGCATCGGAATCGCCCGCCGCTCGAAGAGGTGTTTGCCGGATCGCGCAAGGTGACGGTGTGGAGCAGCAACGCGCAGGTGCGCGAGCCGCTTGTTTATGCGAGCTTTGGCGATCGTTTCGAGGTCCTCGATCACTCCGGCAATTCTCTGCAGATACGCACGGCGAAGGGCGTTGAAGGATGGGTGGCGCTGAGCGACGTGCTTCCCGCCGATCTCTGGCAGAAAGCTCAGGCGCTCACGACTGAAGCGCGCAAGATGCCGGTGCAAGCCGCGGCGCATACCAAGGTGCTGACGAATTTGCGGCTCGATCCCGGCAGAGATGGCGCACGCATCTTTCAGCTTGGTCGCGACACTCCGGTCTCGCTGCTTGAGCGCCGCGTGGTGGATATACAAGCGACGCCAACCGCGAACCAAGCCGACGATGACGCGAGCGCGGGCGAGCCGGCCACCACGAAGAAGGAAGATTGGCTGCTGGTGCTCGCGCACACGAAAGAGCAGGGCGATTTCGCGGGCTGGGTTGTCGGGCGCTTTGTCGCGATGGACTTGCCGCAGCCATTGCCCGATTACACTAGCTCTGCCGGGATGCGCGTGACCGGCTGGATGGAACTGAATCGCGTAACCGCGCAAGGCCAGCCGCGCCCGCAATATCTTGTATTTGGTACGCGCGGGCCAGAAGGCGATATCTGCGATTTCTCGACGCTGCGCGTTTACACCTGGGGCGCGAAACGCGAGCGCTACGAGACGGCATTCGTGGATAGCGGCTTCTGCGCGCAGATGCCCGTCGAGGTAACGCCCGCGGCACAACTGGGCGGCGACGCCACTTTTCACTTTATGACTGTCGGCGAGTCAGGTAAACAAGAACGGGCGTACCGCATGCATCAGACCATAGTGCGACGCACGGATGAGAATCGCGGGAAGCGGCGCGCGACCGTGAAGCCGAAAGTGAAACCAGCGGCCAAGAGTCACTGAGGTGGATGGCAAGGCTCGTTCCAACCCATGAGCTTGGGAAAAAAGTCTATTCGAGATTCGAAATTCTGCGGCAACGATGTGGTGCCGCTCGTCGCCGCGTGTCTTCTCGCCGCTTTCGCGATTGCCTGCGCCGGAACGCCATCGCCCGCGCAGGAAGTTCCGCCCGCGCCGCCTCTGGCTTTCATCGCCGAATGGGGAGCGAGCGGGGGCGGCGCTGGGCAGCTCTCTAAGCCGGAGTGGATGGCCACTGACTTCGCCGGGAACGTCTTTATCGCTGATTACGGCAGCGGCTTCATTCACAAATTCAATTTTGAAGGGCATCCGCTGCTTTCGTTTGATGCCGGCGTTCCGCGCAATCCCTACCGAGTGGCGGTCGATTCGGGGAATGGGATTTATGCCATCGGCGAGGATTCCAATGTGTTGTACATCTGTTCGCCGCAGGGCGAGCATTTCCGGCATTTCGCGCTGGCGCCGCAACGGCCGCATCAGGTGGCGGAGGCGGCCTCGGTGGATGATGCGGGAGATATTTTCGTGATTGTCGGCGAGAGCGAGTCGAAAAGTAAGGCAGCGAATTCGGCGAGGCCCGAGATTCGCGAGTACAACGCGCGCGGCAGGCTGCTGAAGAAGCTGGCGATGCCGGAAGGATCTTCGGCCGCGCCATTTGTCCCTGCGTCGCTTGTGGCGGCATCGGATGGATATCTTTACGTTGTGGATGCGACGAGCACGCAGGTGGCGAAATTCACGCTTTCGGGCGATTACGTGACTGCGTGGGGAAGTCCGCCGGCGCCGGGAACCGCCGGGAAGCACGGATTCGCCGGGGCGGGGAATTGCCGTGACTTCGAAGTATGTATTCGTGGCGGAGCCTGAGAATCGCGGAGTGCGAGCATGGACGGTTGATGGCCACGATAAAATCGTGGATGACCTTGGCGGGCGACTCAAGGGGGCGAATGGTGCGTATCAGGTTGCCACGAGCCGCCGCGGCGAGTTGTTAGTGCTCGATTTCACGGCGGCAAAGGTGCTGCGCTTCAAAATTAATTTTTAGCGCGCTACCGTGAGGTGAATTGATGGCGCTTTATTTGAGCGAAGCGGATGTGCGCGAGATCCTCACGATGGAGATTGCGCTGAAGGCCGTCGAAGATTCGTTTCTGCGGCTTGCCGATGGCTCGGCGGTGATGCACTCGCGCCAGCGGTTGAATCCTGCGGCACATTCTTACCTTCATTACATGGCTGCGGCGGATTCGCGCGACCGCTACATGGGCTTGAAGATTTATACGAGCTCGCCGCAAGGGCTGCGATTTCTTGTGCCGTTGTTTCACACCGAATCGGGCGATCTGCTTGCGCTGATCGAAGCGGATTATCTCGGCCAGATGCGCACCGGCGCGGCGAGCGGATTTGCGACGAAGCTGATGGCGCGGGCCGACGCGCGAACGCTGGGGATTATCGGCACAGGCTTGCAGGCGCGGACGCAATTGGAGGCCATAGCTCGAGTACGAAAAATTGGGCGCGTGTACGCCTTCGGGAGAAACGCGGAGCGGCGCGCGAAGTTCGCTCAGGAGATGACCGAGCGGCTGAAGATTCCTGTCACCGGCGTGGATTCGCCCGAAGCGGCGGTGCGCACTGCGGATATTTTGGTGACCTCGACGAATGCGACGAAGCCGGTCGTCGAGGGGCGCTGGCTGTGTCCCGGGATGCACATCAACGCCATCGGCGCAAATTTTCCGCAGAAGCGGGAGCTTGATTCGGTCGCGGTCTTTCGTGCGGGCATCATCGCCGTGGATTCGCGCGAGCAATCGAAACTCGAGGCCGGCGATTTGATTCAGGCGTTTGCGGGAGACGAATCGAACTGGTCGCAAGTAATCGAGCTGGCCGAGATTGCTGCAGGTCGCGCGCCGGGCCGCAGAGATGCAGACGAGATCACGTTGTTCAAATCGAACGGTGTCGCGATCGAAGACATCGTGACAGCGGGGCGCATTTATGAGATTGCCGTGGAGAAAAAGCGCGGGGTCGAGTTGCCGTTCTGGAGTAAGAAGAGCGCGGCCGACGCCTGAGAATCGCGGGATCTATGCTCGCCGCTGCTGCAGCTTTTCACGCAGCGCGTTGTGCAAACGGCTGCGCGTTTCTTCCGGCAGTGGCACAGGCTCCGAGTTGCAGTAAATATCGATGGTTTTTTTGCAAGTATCCACGACGATCCGGCACTTCTTGCATTTAACGAGATGCTCTTCCAATTCCGCGCGAAGGGCCGGGCTAAGGGCGCCGTCCAGGTAGCCGGAAAGTTCTTCAATCAGGTTCGTGCACTTCACTGTGTCTCACTCCGCCGAAAATACCGGTTCAGCTTCTGGCGCAACTTCAAGCGCGCGCGAAGCAGCCGCGACTTCACCGCGGGCACCGAAAGATGCAGCACATCCGCGGTCTCTTCGGTGGACATTTCTTCGATGTCCCGAAGCTGGAAAACGATTCTAAAAGATGGATCGAGCTCTGAAATTGCTGCGTTGAGAATGTCGTGGAGCTGGGTCTGCTCGTAGCGCTCGGCCGGCGATGGGCCCCAGTCCTCCACGTCGCGGAAGAAGGAATCGTCGCCGGTTTCGATTTCTTCGTCGAGTGAGACTTGGTTCGGCCGGCGCTTGCGCAGCTTCATGAGCGCCTGGTTCACGGCGATGCGCACCAGCCAGGTGTAGAAGCGCGAATTACCCTCGAATTCGGGCAGGTGCTCGTAGGCCTTCAGGAAGGCCTCTTGCATCACGTCCTCGGCGTCTTCGCGGCTGCCGGTGATGTTCATGCCGAGGCGGAAAATCTTGCGTTCGTAACGGTTTACGAGGGTTTCGAAGGCCGAGACGTCGCCGGCGCGCGCCGCGGTGACGACCTGCAACTCGTCATCTACGGGAGCCGGGACGCTACCACGCGGAGGCGCACCGGCAGGTGCGGGCGTCACATTCACCGGATTTGCTTTGGGTGCGCTCATCGATCTTTAGCCCAGCCGCGCGCTGCCGGCGAGCTTCCATTAGGGTAGCATAGACGCCCATTCTTGCCGAATCGGGCGCCTCGCGCCCGCGGAGAGGCGCGCGGCACTGTGGACTGAATCGCGGCAGTGGTATTATCGCCTCTGGTAATTTGACTCTTCGGGGGATTTGGTGATGGCGGTCACAACGACGACCGAGCACAAGACTCTGTTGCACTACCGCGTTGAAAATGGCGTCGCGATCTTCGAGCTGGACGATCCGCCGGCGAACACCTACAGCTACGAGATGATGCAGCAGCTTGATGCTGCCATTCTGAAGGCGCGCATGGACGACAATGTTCACGTCATCGTCCTGCGCGGTAAGGGCGAGAAATTCTTTTGCGCTGGGGCGAGCATCGCCATGCTCACCGAGGCTACGCCGGAATTCAAATACTACTTCTGCTTGCACGCCAATGAGACTCTTTCGCGTCTCGAGCAGACGCCGAAGCTCGTGATTGCGGCGCTGAATGGGCACACGGTCGGCGGCGGGCTGGAAGTCGCGCTCGCATGCGACATTCGCATCGCGCGGAAGGATGCGGGGAAAATCGGCCTGCCCGAAGTGAATCTCGGCGTGCTTCCCGGCACTGGCGGGACGCAGCGGCTTTCGCGCGTTGTGGGCCGTGCACGAGCTCTTGAGTTGATGGTGACCGGCAAGACCTTCGGGTTCGAGGAAGCGCTGCAGTTCGGGCTGATTCATCACATTTTTGTCGCGGGCTCGTTTTGGGACGATGTCCTCGCGTACGCGCGGCAGTTTTGCCCGCCGAATAAAGCAGCGCGCGCCGTGGGACGGATCAAGCGCGCGGTGGTCACAGGCTCTGAGCTGCCTTTTGCGGAAGCGCTGGGCCTCGAACGCGAGCTGCAGCAATTGCTTTTCACCAGCGAGGATGCGAAGGAAGGCCTGAAGGCATACACGGAGAAACGTCCGCCGCAATTCAAAGGCCGGTAATGTTTGCGGCCGAGGTGCGCGGATCACAATGCTATGATTGAATCGGATCAACGAAGTCGCTCGAAGATCGTTGCATGCGGAGGAAGGCTCGCGAATGCGCACGCTGCCTGATTATCTTCGCAAAGGGATGAAGCTGGTTCTCGTCGGCTGCAATCCCGGCGAACGCTCCGCGCGTGTCGGACACTACTACGCGGGCCGCGGCAATCAATTCTGGCCGCTGATGTATGAATCGGGCGTGATCCCGGAGTTGCTGAGTTACAACGATGACAAGCGCCTCGTCGAATTCGGCATCGGACTTACGGACCTGGTAAAGCGTTCTACGAAGAGTATGGAAGAAATCGAGCGGCAGGAATTCGCGGAGGGGCGCGTCTTGCTGGCGCAGAAACTCGAAGAGATCAAGCCGCGCGTCGTCGCTTTTAATGGCAAGCTAGTGTACGAGCGCTTTGCAGGAGGCACCTGCAAGCTGGGTTTGCAGAAAGACATGTTGTATGGGGCGCACGTATTCGTCCTGCCTTCCACGAGCGGCACGAACGCGGGCACCGAGCGCGGCGTGAAGATGCGCTACTTCAAAAAGCTTGCTGCATTGCTGAAGAGTTTGAAGAGCTAGCCTGATTTTTCTCCTTGGGAGGAACCGTGTCGGAAGCGGCGCGTCCGGCGAGTGCAAATGTGATTCTCGAAGAGCGCGATGGCGCCGTGCTTACAATCACGCTCAACCGCCCGGATCGCTTGAATGCCCTGAATGTGGAGCTTGGCACGGCGCTGGCGGCTGCGCTGCGGCGCGCGAGTGATGATGCTTCCGTGCGCGCGGTCGTGCTCACAGGCGCAGGCCGGGCATTTTGTGGAGGCGGGGATGTTGGCCTGCTGCGCGATGCGCGGATGCGCAATGCGCCCGGCGAACTGGTGGACCTCGTCAGCTCTGGAAAAGAAATCGTTCTGCTTCTCGCCACTATGCCGAAACCTGTTCTCGCCTCCGTGAATGGCCCTGCCGCTGGCGGTGGTGCGAATCTCGCGCTTGCTTGCGATATTCGCATCGCCTCGGAGCAGGCCAACTTTGGCCAGAGCTTCGCCAAGCTTGGGCTGTATCCCGATTTCGGCGGCACATTTCTCTTGCCGCGGCTCGTGGGTCCCGCGCGCGCCGCGGAATTGTTTTATTCCGGCGAGATGATTTCCGCAGCGGAATGTCTGCGTCTCGGAATTTACAATCGCGTCGTGCCGCTGGATCAACTCGCCGCCGAAACAAAATCGGCTGCTGCAGCGCTTGCCGCTGGCCCGCCGATCGCAGCGCGCTTCGTGAAGCAACTGCTCTTCGGGTCGAGCCGCGCGGAGCTTGAAAATGCTCTCGATGATGAAATCCGCCGCCAGGTCGAGTGCTTCAATTCCGAGGATTGCGCCGAAGGCTTAACCGCGTTTTTCGAGAAGCGGCGCCCAAACTTTCGCGGGAAATAACGACAGTAAACTGGCGATCATCTCAAATTAGCCTGGCAACGATTCAGCGTAATTGGCAGCGCGAGCTGCACGACTGAGAAATTGTGACCACGACGAACAGTCAAGCTCAGATCGCAGCGCGCGGCTACACCTCCGGCGAAATCATGGTCGCGACGGCCGCGCGGGAAATCGCCGATGGCGAGCTTGTCTTCGTCGGCATGCGGCTGCCGATGCTTGCCTTTCTTGTGGCGAAGCGCACGCACGCGCCGAGCGCAGTCGGACTCTACGAGAATGGCCTGATTCGCGAAACGCCTTCGCCTCAATTGCTCTACACCATGGCCGATCCGCCGAATCTTCGCGGCGCCACGCAGTGCGGCCAGATGATCGACGTGATGGCATTCCTGCAGCAAGGGCGCGTGCAGCTCGGGTTTCTCGGCGCGGCGGAAGTGGATCGCTTCGGCAATTTGAATACGACCTGGGGCGACCGGCACGGCGAGACGCAACGATTGCCGGGCTCGGGCGGTGCGTGCGATATCGCGTGCCTGGCGCAACGCACCGTGGTGCTGCTGGCGCATGAGCGCACGCGATTCCGCGAGCGAGTTGGGTACATCACATCGCCGGGAAACGGACGCGGAAGTGGATGGCGGACGGCGCAGGGCCTTCCGTCGCGCTCCGGACCTTCAGCGCTGATTACTACGCTAGGAGTGTTGCGATTCGGCAGCGACGGCGAAGCATTTCTCGCTTCGGTACATCCAGGCGTGGGAGTCGAAGAAGTGCTCGCGAACACCGGCTGGAATTTGTACGTCGCGGACACGCTTGAAGAAACGCGGCCGCCGACCGTGGATGAGCTCGCGGCAATGCGCGCGCTCGACCCGAATCATTTCTGGACGAAATGATGGAGCAGTACTGAACGCCGGGACTACGACAGCCGGCGGAAAATTCGAGTCATGACTACAGCTTCCAAATTGATGACGACGCGTGAAGCGGTTGCGCAGCACATCCCGTCGGGCGCTAACGTGCTCCTCGGCGCCCAAATGGAGCAGATGATTCCGTTTGCTGCCGGGCATGAATTAATCCGCCAGGGGCGGTGCGATCTCACGCTCGTCGGCCCGATTTCTGACATTCTCTTCGATCAATTGATCGGCGCTGGTTGCGCTTCGAAAATAATGGCGGCATGGGTTGGAAATGTTTCGGCAGGCGTGGCGTATTGTTTGCGCCGGGCTGTGGAGCAGGGAATTCCGCGCCGCGTGGACGTGACCGATTATTCCAATTTCACTATGGCGCTGGCGCTTCATGCTGGCGCGCTGGGCGTTCCCTTCCTGCCAACGTATTCGACGTTTGGCAGCGATCTGCTCAAGAAGAACGATAATCTTCGCGAGTTCATCTCGCCGGTGAATGAAGATAAACTCGTGGCGGTCCGCGCGTTGCGGCCGGATGTCGCGGTGCTGCACGTGCAACGCGCCGATGAATTCGGCAACGCGCATATCTGGGGGAGCCTGGGAGTTGCGGTGGATGGTGCGCGGGCGGCGCGGAAAGTGATCATCGTCGCGGAGGAGATCGTAGCGCCGGAAGTGATCGCGTCCGATCCCAATCGCACGCTGGTACCTGGATTTCTCGTCGCGGCGGTGGTGCACGAACCCGGCGGCGCGCATCCTTCACCGGTGCAGGGTTACTACGGCCGCGATCATGCGTTCTTCGCCGAATATCACGAGCAGAGCCGTAAGCTCGAAGATTTCGATAAATGGCTCGAGCGCTGGGTGGTGCGCGTTGCCGATCGGCGCGAATATCTGACCCAACTCGGCACGCTGCGATTTGATGCTCTCGGCGTGCGGCAGCATGCGTTTTCAGCGCCAGCGGATTTTGGGTACTGAGGGAAAAAATATGGCTCCGGATCTACTCGAGAATATTGAAATAACACCTCGGGAAGTGAAGGAGCATCTCGAGCGTGGCGACAAGTTCCTGTTCGTCGACGTGCGCGAGCCGTGGGAGCATCAGACGGCGCACATTGAGGGAGCGAAGCTAATACCGCTGGGCCAGATTCCGGCGAGCCTTGCCGAAATCGAAGCAGCGGGCGAAGTGGTGATTTTCTGCCATCACGGAATGCGCAGCCTGGATGCGGCGGCATGGCTGCGCTCGCAGGGCGTTGAAGGCGCGCGCTCGATGACGGGCGGAATTGAGCGCTGGGCAGTGGAAATTGATCCCAAGGTTCCGCATTATTGATCGGTGGAGGTACGAAAATGGCCAAAAAGAAATCCGTCAAGTTTCTGCACAAGCCGACTTGAACGAGCTGCCGTAAAGCGCGGGCGGCGCTTGAGAAGCACGGAGTGGAATTGCATTTCCGGAATCTCGACAAGGAACGGCTGAGTTCCGTGGAGCTCGAGAAATTGATCGGCGATCGCGATCATACGGAGTTCTTAAATCCTCGGAATGAGTTGTTTCGCAAGAAGAAGATGAAGGAAAATCCGCCCTCGCGCTCGGAGGCGATTCGCATGATGGCGGACGATCCGAACTTGATTCGAAGGCCGGTGGTGGTCGCGGGCGGGCGCGTCGTGCTTGGTTTTGATCCCGACGAATACAAATCTTTCTGAGGGCCTTTCTCGATCGTGAATCCGATCATTGATATCCACATACATATCCAGCCGCTCGATATGTTCAAGCCGCACGCCCTGAAGTTGATTCAGCATGGGCGCAAAGACTATTCGGAAGTGGAGAAATACACGGCGAGCGCGACTGAATTCCTCAAGTTTATGGATGCGGCGGGGATCGAGCGCGCCGGACTGATCAATTACGTCAGCCCCGAAGTGATCGGCTTCGGGCCGGAAGTAAATGATTGGATTGCGAAATATTGCGCCGCCGACCGGAAGCGGCTGATCGCGTTCGGCTCCGTGCATCCGAAATTCGTGCCGGATGCGGGGGCGGAAGTCGAGCGGCTGCATTCGATCGGGATTCGCGGGCTGAAGGTGCATCCGTCGCATCAGCTATTCGCGCCGAACGCTTACCGCGACGGATTTGGGCCGCTGGCAGCGATGTATGAGCGCGCGCAATCGCTGCACTTGCCGATCATGATTCATACGGGCACTTCGATTTTTCCCGGAGCGCGAAATCTCTACGCGCATCCGATGCTTGCCGATGATATCGGAGTGGATTATCCCGATCTGGTGGTGATTCTAGCGCATGGTGGGCGGCCGCTGTGGATGAATGAGGCATTTTTTCTGGTGCGGCGGCACAAGAACATGTACATGGATATTTCCGGGATTCCGCCGCAAAGATTGATGGAGTATTTCCCGCGGATCGAAGAGATCGCTGATAAAGTTTTATTCGGCACCGATTGGCCAGGCCCGGGCGTTCCCGGCGTGATCGGCAATATCGAGAAATTCCGCGCCCTTCCGATTTCGCCCGCAAGCCAGCAGAAAATTCTGTACGATAATGCCGCGCGGCTTTTTCCCGTGCGCGCGTAAAGTAGCTTCCGATGCAAATCAAGAGCATCGCAGTGATCGGTGCGGGGCCGCTGGGCCGCGACATAGCTCTTCTCTCGGCTCGCGCGGGTTATCCCACGGTTTTAGAGGACGTGAACGCCGAAACGATTGAACGAGCGCTCGACGCAATTCGCGCAGGTGAAATGTCTGCCGGCGGTCGCGATGCGGCAATGTCGCGCCTATCGACATCGCGCTCAATCGAAGATGCGATGCGCGCCGCCGAACTCATCATCGACACGACGCTAGATGAATTGGAGACCAAGCTGGAAGTGTTCACGATCTTCGACAAATTCGCGCGGCCCGGCGCGATTCTGGCCAGCTGCACGGCTTCGCTTTCGGTTTCGGAAATTGCTACGATCACCTTTCGCGCCGAGCGCTGCGTTGCGACGCGATTCACCGGCTTTGCTCCGCGGTTGAAGCGAGTCGAAATCGTGCGAAGCTCTCAAACGGCCGAGGAGGTAGTCGCCGAATGTGCTGAGGCCGGTCGCCGTATGGGCTTGGAAGTTGTGATTTCCTTCGAGCAGCCAGAATCGAAACGAGAATTGGAGACACGATGAATGCGCCACGTCGCAAGAAAGAGCCGGAAACGCTGCATCCCCTGGCTGATCGAATCATCATTCAGCAAGGCGATCTCACCGAGATGGATACGGACGCCATCGTGAACGCGGCGAATAATGATTTGCAGCTTGGTGGCGGCGTCGCGGGAGCGATTCGGCGGAAGGGCGGCGACGCAATCCAACGCGAATGCAACCAGATCGGTTCGATTCCTGTCGGCAGCGCGGCAATCACGGGCGGCGGCGATCTAAAAACTCGTCACGTAATTCATGCGGCCAGCATGCAGCTTGGCGGCGCTACATCGGCCAAGGATCTGCGAAGTTCGACGGCCATCGCGTTAAAGATTGCCTCGGAGAAAAAGCTCAAGACCATTGCGTTTCCTGCCGTGGGCACGGGCATCGCAGGGTTCCCAGTGCGCGAGTGCGCGGAGATCATGATTGAAGAGGCTGCGAAGCATCTGGGCGGCGAGACGTCACTTGAAAAGATCTATTTCGTACTGTTCGATGAAGAGACGCGCAAGATTTTCGATGGTGTCGCGCGAAAAAGCTTGCAGGCCGGAGCGAAGGACGAGTGACGCGCGTCGATGAGGCGCCCAAGGATGCTGTGGAGAAAGTTCGCCGGGAATTGGCGCGCTACGAGCATCCGTTGTTTGCGTTTGAGGCGCGGCCGGCCGGTGAGAGCGTAGAGATTGACATCCGCTGCCGGCTCGACGGCGCCGGCGTTCACATTTACGTCATGCAGCTTCGTCCGCGCGAGATCGAGCATCCGCAGTTTCCCTGGTCATTCCAAAAGCAGCTCTACGACAGCCTGCACGATTACGTCGTCGAGATGTTCACGCGCAATCCGCAACAGCAGGATTGATGCCGGCTGCTGCGCCGAGTTCGCCACTTCAACGCCGATTGATCGAACGAATTCGCGCGGACGGCCCCATCACGTTCGCCGCATACATGGAAGTCTGCCTATATGATCCCGAATTCGGATATTACAGCGGGGTGATCGATCGACGGCGCGCGGACTATTACACGAGCGTAGATGTCTCGCCGGTGTTCGGGCGGCTTCTCGCGCGGCAGTTGGAGGAAATGTGGAGAATCGCCGGGCGGCCGGCGCCGTTCGCAATTGTCGAGGCTGGTGCGGCATCGGGAAGACTGGCGAAGCACATTCTCGATTTTACGGAAGAGAGCCAGGGAGAATTCTACGGGGCATTGCATTACGTCGCCGTTGAAATCTCGCCGTCGCGGCGCGAGCTCCTCCGAGCAGCGCTGTCGCGGCACATCGCGGCCGGGCGGGCGTCGAGTGGTGATGAACTCCCTCCAGAGGTGCCGTGCGGTTGCATCTTTTCGAATGAGCTTCTGGATGCGCTGCCGGTCCATCGCGTGGTGATGCGGGCAGAAGGATTGCGGGAAATATTCGTGGATTCGGACGGCACGCAATTGATCGAGAGGGAACTGCCGCCGTCGTCGCCGGAAATTCGGGGATTTTTCGAGCGGCAGAATATTGTGCTTCGAGCAGGCCAGCAGGCTGAGGCGGGTCTGGCGGCGTGCCGGTGGATTGACGACGCGGGCCGGAAACTTGGACGCGGCTTTGTGCTGACCGTGGATTATGGGCACGAGGCGCGAGAGCTCTATGACCAGCGGCATATGAATGGGACGTTGCTGGTTTACTCGCGGCATCGTACGAGTGAGGATTTCTACCGAGCGCCGGGCGAGCAGGATCTTACAGCTCACGTGAATTTCACGGCGCTGTATCTCTGGGGCCAGCGCGCGTGGTTGAAGCTGGCAGGGCTGACTTCGCAGACGAATTTTTTGCTGGGTCTTGCGAGCAAGAACAATTTTGCTGATTTGGATTCCGACGGGTGGAGTGAGATGGAAAAGACTCGGGCGCGATTGAGTTTTCAGAACCTTGTGCATCCCGAGGGGATGGGCGAGACGTTTCGAGTGATGATACAGCACAAGGAAATCGAGGCGCCTCGGCTGACAGGTCTCCGGCAGCGCTGATTGATCGGCAAATTAACGAGATCTTCGATCAGTTTTAGGATTTTGTGCCCGGGGCGTCGCCGCCTTCGCTGTAAGGCTTCTTCAGATAGCGCTCGGCCTCGGCTTGAGCGCCGCCGGTGTCGTCTTTCAGATGCTGGGCTTTGCCGTACTCATTCACGGCGCGCTCGCGCTGGCCCGTCAGATCGTAAATCTTGCCGATGTAGATGTGGCTCCAAACTTCGACCCACTTGTAATTGGCGTCCAGATCGCCGTCGAGCGCGCTGCGAAACGCGTTTGCAGCGGCCTGATAGTTCTTCTGATAGAACATGGCTTCGCCGAGGCGGAAGTGAGCCAGGGAATTGTTCGATTGCAGATCGAGCGCGTGCTGGTATTCCTGGATGGCGTCGTAGAATTTGCCTTGCGCCACCAGTCCTTCGCCGCGCGCGATGGCGGCGCGGACACGCAGCTTCGGGCTGGCTTTCAGAAGATTATTATTCGGGTCGAGCGCAATCCCATTCGGCTTCGGACGGCCAAAAGTCTCGATCTGAAATGGCGAGACTGTGCCCGTCACGCTGATCGTTTTATATTCCGGATTTCCTTCCGTATCCACTTTTACTTCGACGGGCATGCGAAACGTATCGAGCTCCTGTGAGACCTTGCCGACCACTTTAAATCCCTTTTTGGTGCGGTAAACGATGTACTCGAGCTTGAATTCGGGGATGCCGGTGGAATTCAGCCATTGCGCGAAGAATGCGACGAGATTGAGTTTCGGCTGGTTGGCAGGCGGAGGAGCGGCCGCGTATTTTGCCGCCGCAAGTTTCTCGAATTCGGCGAGGTCCACGTTTTTCCCGGCGTGCGCGGTATAGAAATTGTGCAGCAGTGCGCGAAACGGAGCATCGCCCAATTCGCTGTGCAGCATGTGAAAAACGAGCGCGCCCTTATCCTGCACCACCGAGCGGTACGAATCGGAGAATGGCTGCAGCCGCTGAGCCTGCGAAATCGGCGCCGCATCTTCATACATCAGCGTGCCGATGGCGAAATCCTCGAGCGCTTTCCTCAATCCGGATTCACCATCAATCTCTTCGGCGAAGAGCGCTCCGGAATAGCGCGATAGACCGTCGGAGAGCCACGCATCCGATGGCGTCGCCGGAAGCACCGAATCATTCCACCACTCTCCCGCTGCCGCTTCTGCGACGATTCTCTGATTGGGTTTCTCGGTCCATTGGCGCGCGCTGATCAGCACGAGGCCGGGCGCCGAGTAGAAGGGAAGCGAGCCATCGGGCAATTGCGCGATGGCCACGTTTCGATCGGCGACCCCACCGAAGAGATCCGAAAAATAAGTTACGGCATGCGAGAGCGCGGCGCCGTAGTTGCTCGCCGTGCCGGTTTGCGACGGCGGCGTGTAAACGAGAACCTGATTCCCTTCGATTTTCACAGGCGTGAGTTGCAATGCTCCCGCGACGAATGTTCCGCCCGGCGATGGCCGCTCGGAGTTAAACACATAGGTCGTCTGCCCGCCTGAGCCCGACTGCATTTCCGATTTGCCGGTGCCGATGACCGCAAACGTGTCCGGCACGGTGATTTTGAAATTGGAGGTGTAGCGGTTCGACGGATAATTCGTAAGCGGAAACCAGCGCGCTGGGAGAAGTAAGTACGCGCTGTCTTTGTCCACGGAACCCAGCCGGATTCCCTTTGTCGGGCTGTCTTCTTCGAGAGAAAGAGGCCCGGCGTACTCAAAAGTCACAGTCGCCGTTTTTCCGGCGACGAGCGCTTCCGGCAAATTCACGCGCAGATCGAGCGGATTATTGCGATCGCGGTCGAATTCCAGCGGCTTTCCGTTCGCGCCGAGCGCCGAGATCACTTTCAAATCCTGATGCAGTTCGACCAGCAGCGTCCGCGCTGGAGCATCGGCGAGGAATTCCACCTTCGCTTTTGCCGAAATCGTTTGATCGGCGGGATGAAGCGTGACATCCACGTCGTAGTGCGTGGCGTGCGCGGGAAAGCGCGAAGGCGCCTGGGCGCTTGCGGCGCTGGCAAACGAAAGGGAAATGAGGGTGAGAATCGCCGCTGCAGGTGTCAGGGCGAAAGTCGAAACTCGCCTGGTGGTGTTGGGCACAGATTTTCCTTTCGCTTCTTTAAGATACCAAATGCGCCCGTCCAGTTGCTTTCACGATTTTGCCGGAAGCATGGCTGCGAGCGCGTCGGCCGCGCGATCAATGGCGCCGCCGGAGCCCAGGCGCCGGCGGACTTCCGCCAACTCGCGCTTCATTTCTTCCTGTTCGGCGGCGGATCCGAGCAGCCGCCGCACCTCGGCTTCGACACGCGGGCCAGTAAAATCGTCCTGGACCAATTCCGGCACTACGCGCTTACCTGCGATTAGGTTCACCATGGCCAGAAATGGAGCGCGGATCATGCGCCGAAGGATGAATGCGCTGGTCTGCGAGACGCGATAGACGACCACCATGGGCGTGCCGAGCAGCGCGGCTTCAACAGTCGCGGTACCGCTCGAGACGATGGCGCAATCGGCGCTGGCGAGCACATCGTATGGCGCGCCCGCAATTCGCTTTATTGCCAGGCCCGGACGCAAGTAGCGCTGAAAAAAGCCCTCTTCGAGCCCCGGCGCCGCGGCCATTGTGAACTGCGGGCGCAAATCGCGCGCGAGGCCCTCGCAGGCATCAAGCATCGCCGGCAAATTCAGCGAAATCTCCGTTGGCCGGCTCCCAGGGAGCAGCGCTACGACTGATTTGGATGGATCGAGGCCCTGCGCGGCGAGAAATTCGGCGCGGGTCGCGTTAGGCTTCACGACATCCACCAATGGATGGCCGATGAAATGCACGGGAATCCCTGCCTTGCGATAGATTTCTTCTTCAAACGGAAAAATCACAAGGACGCCTCTGAGATTCTTCTTCATGGCATGAATGCGCCACGGCCGCCACGCCCAAACCTGCGGCGCGATGAAATAGACCACGGGAATATTGAGGCGATGGAGTTTCTTGGCCAGCGGCAAATTTGTGCCAGGGGAGTCGACGAGAATCGCGAGGGCTGGTTTGCGAATTGCGGCTTCTTTGCGCAGGCGACGCAGAATTCTTAGGACCGTCGGCACTTTGTGAATGACTTCGGTGATGCCCAGAACAGCGATTTCTTTGGCATCGGCGATGATTTCGACGCCGGCTTCGCGCATGCGCGGGCCGCCCATGCCGAATATATGCGCTCCCGTGCGCGCTTGCAGCGCCGTCGCGAGACGCGCAGCGTGCATGTCGCCGGAAGCCTCGCCTGCCGAAATCAGAATTTGCGGAGCAGAGTTCGATGGCACGGCTCAGTCGTCGGCGGGAAGAGGTCCGGCGGGGCCTGCCAGCGCCGCGCCCGGAATCGAGACTTGAAATTCCTGATCCTTGTACTGGAGTTGATAGAGGCGGTAGTAAATGCCGCGGCGCGCCAGCAATTCCTGATGCGATCCTTCTTCGCGCAGCCTGCCTTTATGGAAGACCAAAATGCGATCGGCGTGCTGAATGGTGCTGAGGCGGTGCGCGATCACCAGCGCGGTGCGGCCTTCGAGCAGGCGATCGAGCGCTTCGCGGATCATCAGTTCGGTCTTCGTGTCCACGCTCGAAGTGGCTTCATCGAGAATCAGGAACGTGGGATTGTGCGCGAGGGCGCGCGCGAAGCTGATGAGCTGGCGCTGGCCGACAGAAAGCGTGGCGCCGCGTTCCGTAACCTCGGATGCGACGCCGGACGGCAGCGAACGCACAAAATCGCCGAGGCCGACTTCTTGAATGGATCGCTCGACGGTGGCGCGATCGATTTCGCTCCCCAGGCGCACGTTGGATTCGATCGTCCCGGTGAACAGAAATGGATCCTGCAGCACGATTCCGAACTGGCGGCGCAGATCGTCGACCTTCAGGTCGCGAACATCGATGCCGTCGAGAAGTATTTCCCCGCGCTGAATTTCGTACATGCGCAGAAGAAGCTGAATCAGCGTGGTCTTGCCCGCGCCGGTATGCCCGACGACCGCGACGGTCTGGCCGGGCAGAATCCGGAACGAAATGTCGCGGAGGACCCAGTCGTCTTCTTTCGGAGCAGCGCCGCCGCGGTACGCGAACCAGACGTTGCGGAATTCGATCTCACCGCGCGGAGAATGAATCGTGCGCGGAGCTGCGGCTTCGATGGTCGTCAGCGGCTCATCGAGCAGCTTGAAAATGCGCTCGGACGCGGCCATGGCCGTCTGCAGGATATTGAATTTATCGCTGAGATCCTGAATCGGGCGGAAGAATCGCTGCGCCCACATCATGAAAGCCACCAGCGTGCTGGCCTTCAGCGTTCCATTGATCACTCGCACGCCGCCGTACCAGAAAACCAGCGCAATCGCCGCGATGCTGAGAAATTCCACCGCCGGATAAAAATACGCGAACGCGTTGATGGCGTCCTTGTAGGCGTCCATGTGCACGCGATTCAGCTTTTCGAATTCGCGCCGCGATTTGCGTTCGCGGTTGAAGAGCTGCACCACGGACATGCCGGTGATGTGCTCCTGCAAGAAAGCGTTGATGCGCGCGATGGCCGTGCGAATGCGCCGGTTGGCGTCGCGCACCTGGTTGCGGAAGATCAGCGTAGTGATCAGCATCAGCGGCAGCGGCGAAAGCGTTGCGAGTGCCAGTTTCACGTCGAACCACAACAGCACCACCACGAGGCACAGCAGCACGAAGAAATCGTTCAGAATGGCCACCACGCCGGACGCGAAAAGGTCGTTCAGCGCGTCCACGTCGGTGGTGACGCGTGTGACCAATCGCCCGACCGGGCTCTTGTCGTAGAAACTTAGCGGCAGGCGCTGCAGATGCACGAAAATCTCGCGGCGCAGGTCGTACATAATGTCCTGGCCCACGCGCTGCATCACGCGCATCTGGATGTATTGAAGAACGAAGCTCAGTATCAGCGCACCAAGGAACGCCAGAGTGATCCAACCAAGCGTGCGCATTCCGTCGGCGAATGCGCGATTGTGCTGCAAAACCGGACTGATGGAAAAGTCGATGGCGATCTTGAACAAGTAAGGCCCGATGATTTCCACGGGAGCGACGGCCAGCGCCAGCGCCAACGCGAAGAACACCCACCACTTGTATGGGCGCAGGTATTGCATCAAGCGCCGCGTCAGGTGCGAGTCGTATATTTTTCCTAACGCTTCTTCTTCGCGGATGTCGCTCATGCGCGCGCGAGTTCCTCTTCCAGCAGTTGCTTCTGATAAAGATCGGCGTAGTAGCCGCCGATGCCCAGCAATTCCGAATGAGTGCCGCGCTCGACGATGCGGCCGTCCACCAGCACTACGATCTGATCGGCATCGCGCACTGTCGAGCAGCGATGCGAGACGATGATTGTGGTGCGCTCCTTCATCACTTCGCGCAAATGGCTAAGAATTCGCTCTTCGGTTTCCGTGTCCACGCTCGAAAGCGCATCGTCCAGCACCAGAATTTTCGGATCGCGAATCAGCGCGCGGGCCAGCGCGGTGCGCTGCTTTTGCCCGCCGGAAAGCGTGATGCCTCGTTCACCGACCATGGTTTCAAATTTCGCGGGGAATTCGGTGATCTCAGCGTAAATGCTAGCGCTGCGAGCGGCATCTTCGATCTCCGGCTCGCTCGCGTTGTCCACACCGAATGCGATGTTCTCCGAAAGTCTTTCACTGAACAGGAAAGTATCCTGCGGCACATATCCGAGGGCCCGGCGCAGCGCGCCTAGCGGCCACTCGCGAATCGAGCGCCCGTCGAGCGTCAGCGTTCGCGGCGGCGCTTCCCAGAGCCTTGCTACCAGCGCCGCTAGCGTAGATTTTCCGCTGCCGGTGGGACCCACGATAGCGAGCGTCGAGCCGGCCGGTATGTTTAGGTTGATATCCTTCAACACCGGCTTGGCTTCCTTGCCATTTCCGCCCGTTGGATACGCGAAAGTCAAATTCCGGAATTCGATCTCGCCGCGAATCTCGCCGGCTTCCCGCACCAGCGCCGAATCCTCCGGCGCCACGCCGCTAAATCCTACCGCGGCGTCGTCGATCGCTGGCTTGGCTTCGAGCACATAGTTCATGCGTCCCATCGAAGCCGCGCCGCGCTGAAATATATTCGTCACCCATCCCAGCGCCACCATCGGCCATATCAATTGCCCCAAGAACATGTAGAAGGCCACCCACTCGCCGAGCGAGATGCGATCCAGCATCACCAGCCGGCCGCCTTGCCAGAGCACCACCAGAAACGTCACGCCAATCAGCGCCGTCAGCGCCGGCATGAACATGCTCCACGCAAGAATCAGCTTCATATTCTTCGAAACGTATTCGCGATTCACGCTGTCGAATTGCCGCGCTTCCGCTTGCTCCTGCCGGTACGCGCGAATCACGCGCACGCCGGCGAGATTTTCCTGCGCGCGCGCCGAAAGCACCGCCAGCGACGCCTGAATCTTTTCGAACAGGTTGTGTATGATCTCGCCGAAGTAACGCACCGCGAAAGCGACGAATGGGACGGGGATCAGCACGAACAACGTGAGTTTCGGCGATACCAACAGCATCACCGCCACCGCCAAAACGAACGAGACGATCGTCGTCCCGCTGTACATAATTCCCGGACCGAGCACCATGCGTACGTTGTTCAAATCATTGGTGCACCGCGACATCAACTCGCCGGTCCGGTTGCGCACGTAAAATTCCGGCTCGAGCTGCAGCAGCCTTACCAGCAAGTCGTTGCGCAGGTCGTACTCGATTTCGCGTGAGACCCCGATCAAAATCCAGCGCGTCAGGAACGAAAAAATTCCCTTCAGCGCGATCGCCACGATCAGCGCGACGCAGAAAAGTCCCAGCGCATGCCGGTCGAGCGGTGCGTAATAGCGCGCCGCCAGATTCGTGAGCCAACCCATGCGGCCCGAAAGCGTGCTGAGCGGCGACCGCGCCCCTTGCAAACAATCGAAGATGATGCCCATCAGCAGCGGGACGATGTTGCCGACGATTCCCATGGCCACGAGCGTCACCAGCCCAATCGTCATCCCGCCCTTGTAGCGGACTAGGTACGGCAGCAGCCGCATGAGCTGCTTCCAGCCGGGCACACGTGCTTCCGTGGCTTTGGCTTGAGACATAGTTTGTGCGGCGGCGCTCACTTGTGACTCACGTCTGGGATTTCCAATTCCGGCGCTTCACCGAGAAATTGGTCGAAGTTGCGGTCCAGCGATTGGTAGCGCTTCACCTTCGGATTCCATCGTACGCCAATCGTTTGCATGTAGCCGCCGGCGGGCTTGTCGAGCGGCGTGAAATACATTATCAGGCCTTTATCCTCGTGCTGCTCGTACTGCAAGCGCCATGCAGGCACAGGCGCGAGCGGGGTTGCGCCAAGATATCCCTTCGTATTCTTCAGATGCTCGTCGCACAGGAAAACCTGCTTCCAGGTGCCGCCGTCATTTTCCACGATCGCGGCGCGAGTGAAGATAATTCCCGGCGCTTTGCCCTCCGGCGTCTTCTTCAGCCGGTTGATCACAAGAATCTGTTGTTTGCCGGTCAGCGCCAGGTCTCCGTAAGACGAGCACTTCGGCTTCCGAGCCCAGCGCATTCTCCGCCACCTGCTCGATATCCGGCGGAATCGCCGGCGCGGCGGCTTCTGCAGGCTCGGCCGGCTGCGCGGGCGTCTCCGTCTTCGGATTAGACGCGCCAGACCCGCCACAGGCACATAAAAAAATCGCGAGAATCGCCGCGGTGAGAATAAAGCCCGGTTTCTTCAATCCGTCCCCCCGGGGAGCTCGCTGAAGTGAACCCTATTGTATCCGCCTAGGCGCGAGGTGAAAAGCGGCTCGAGCGCGCCGGTTTCATCGCGCCGCCAGAATTTCTTCGATGCGCGCTTCGAAGTTCTCTTCGCCTTCGGACCACAGCCGCGTCGTCTGCACCGGCATCACGCGCTCTATGCGCCGCATCCAGTCGAACAACTTGCGGATGTTCTCCTTCGTCTTCTCCTGATACTCGTCCAGCTTTGCCGGCTGCGACATCAATTCGAAGAATCGCGCCTCATCAGGATGCTCAGCCCGCGCCGGCTGGCCATTGCGAAAACCCAGCAGCCGCCCGTGACCGGTGAATTGGTGCTCAAGGCCGAGGTCCACCTGAAAATGGCCGAGTTCCTTCGACACGCCGTCGTCATATTCTTCGCCATGGCAGAAAATCTCGAGAAGCCCAGGCTGCGATACAAACTTCTCCGACGCCGCATCGAAAATCCACAAATCCCAATACGCCTGCACCTCATAGGCACAATCGGCATTCTGGAACTCGCGCGCCACTTCCACAATCGCCGCCGCATCCACAGGATTCGCCCGCAGGTCAGGCTCGATCAAGGGAGTTTCCGCCGGGCTCAGCGCTCGAATCACGAGCCCTGTAAATCCAGCCCGCATGGCAGAGAAGGGAACCGTCGAGAGAAATTGCCCAAGCCGCTCGAGCTGCGCCTCAGCCCCGAACTCCGGGCACCAAACGCTAGCATAAGCATGATTCGCCATCGGCTCATTATAGCGGCATAGCCCACACGAGCCGAATCGTTCCAACAGGGGCTAGCGGCGCGCCTTCCGTAATCCGACTTGTCGGGAGTCAGTCGACTTCACCTAGTTCAGCCCTGGACGAGCCTGCAGCAAGGGATTATATTTTTTCTAATGTATGAATTTATCCGGCTGGAAGAAGAACCCGAACCCAAGGCTTCTGGTCGTCGCTTCGGGCCACCGAGCAAACACACCGCTGCGGGCCTTCTGGACCCATCACGATTCCCGCCTATTCGTCCAAGGTGTTTTGGATGTTCGCAGCCTTTGGTGGTCGCTGAAATCGGTCGCCACATCCTGAGTTGTGACAGGGTTTTGGCTAAGGATTTGGCGCGGTTCAAAACTGCGCTAGCTGAGTTCAAGGCGAACCCAAGCCGCGCTCGAGAAGTCGTCGAGGAGTTTGTGCATCGGGTACGATTGAGGTACGGCTTTAATGTGGGAGACCAGTCTCTTTAGCTGATCTCACAGATTGGGCCGTGGATGAATCCTCGGTGATCAAATTATCGACAAATACGCAAATCGGAATTCGAGTCACTGTGTTAGCCAGATAGGGATTCCCGCGGAGTAGGCTACTTCGTCTCGTCTTCGGGCTTGTCAGTTTGACTTGGACCGAAATCGGTGGAGATGCCCATCAGCCGCTGCCGCAGGCTGTCGCCCATGTTGGCAAGCACATCGGAGAAAGTCTCGCGCAGGCGCTTCTCGGCAGCCGTCGCCAATGCTTCGATCACAGCCTGCGAATGTTGCCCGAGCGTCGTCGCCGAAGCCAGCAGCCACGAATTCGACGCGTTCTCGAGCCGCGTTTTATATTGCTCGATGGAATCGTCGCTCGCGCGATTGAGCTGCGATAGCCACGCGCGCTCCTGCTGCTCGCGCTGCGCGTGCCACTGCTCCATCAACGGCTTGAGCTGCGATTCCAAACTGATCCGCGCCTGCGAAACTCCCTGCGCCACGTTCTTGATCAGTTCCTCGCGGAACTCGCCGAGAGAATTATTCTGCGTCGCCTGCAACTCAGCGCGGGTCCGTTCGGCTGCGTCCTGAGCAGCTTGATCGAATTCGCTCAGCGTATTGCTGGCCACGCGATGCGTCTCGTCAGCAAAAGTGGCAGCGGTCGTTTCCGCAGCTTCCTTCAAGCGCTCGCGATTCCGCTCCAGCAGCTCGTTAGCCGATTCCGCCATTTGATTCTTGGCATGATCCGCAAAGCTGCGGCTGTAATGATCGAGCTCCGAAGCCATCTTCCGCGAAGCCTCGCCGGCGCGCTCGTGCAGCAGGCTCGTCGAATGTTCGACGGCCTTTTCGAGCGAAGCCTGCATGCTCGTCTGCGCCTTCTTCGAGTACCAGTCGGAGGCCTTCAGCAGCGATTCGAAAGTTGTGTGCGTCGATTCGGTGGTCTTGGTCTCGAGCTCTTCCTCGGCCCGCTTTAACATCGCCCGAATCGATTCCTCGAATTGCACCGGGAATTGCGATGTCTGTTCCTTCAAGCGCTCGAGCGATTTCTGCAGCTCGGCTTCTGCAGCCATGCTGATCGTGGACTGCACCGATTGCTGCGCCGCTTCAGCCTGCACCCGCGCCGCCGCCAATTCTTCCGCGGCCTTGTGCGCAGCTTCCACACCGGGTACAAGCTGCTGCTCGATCTGGCCTGAGACGCGATCGAAAATCTCTTGCGCCGAGGCGTCCAGCGCCGGCCCAAGCTGTCCCGTGCGCTCGGCCACCATGCTATCAGCACGCCGCTGCAGCTCCGCTTCCTGCTGCGCCAAAAACTCCTGCAAGCCTCGACGCACTTCTTCGAGTGTGTGATTCGCGGCACCCTGAATCAGATTCTTCGTTTCTTCGGCGCGCGCCTGCCCCTCGGCAAGAACCCCTTCCAGGTTGCGCCGCGCATTTTCAAGCGCCTCGTTCGCCGCGCCGTGAATTTGATTCTTCGCCTCTTCGGAGCGCGAGTGGCCTTCGGCAAGAACGCCTTCCAGATTGCGCCGCGCGTTTTCGACCGCCTCATGCGCCGCGCCATGTATCTGGTTCTTCGCTTCCTCAGAACGCGCCTGTCCTTCGGCGACGCCTGCATTCACGGCCTCAATCTGGCTGCGCGCCTGCGCCGACGCTTCCTCGAGCGAGCTGCGGATGCCCGCTGCCCGCGCGGCGATATCTTGCTCGGCCTGCGAGAGCAAATTTTGTGTCACGTCGTTGATCTGCTGATTCAGCTTGTCGGAGACGCCCGAAAGCGTAGATTGCAGCTCCTGCTGCCAGCGATTTTTCGCCTCGGCGGCTTCGTTGTGAATCTGCGCGATGCTTTCTTCGCGCAATCGCGCGGCAGCCTGCTCCACATCCCTCCGCAGCTCTTCACCGCGTCCACGAGCCGCATCGTCGCTCGCGAAGTAAGCCGCGTCCGTCTCCGGCCGGTTCGCCAGCGCCTTCGAGATTTCCTGCTGCACCGCCTCCTGCAACGCCTGCGAGGTAGCGTTCTGATTGGCCTCGCGCACCGCTTGTTCGGCCGCTCGCGATGTAGCCGTCTCAACGGCCGCCTGCAGCGATTGCCGCAACTGTGCCTCGAGTTCCTCGACGGTCTGCTGCGTGGCCTTGCGCGCATCCTCGACAACCGAAGATGCCCGCGCCGCCGCCTGATTCATCACCACGTCCAGCGCCTGCGCCGAAACCCGCGTCATCGAAGTTTGCACGGCCTGCTCGACCGCTTCGCGCAATTGCAAATCCACCTTCGCGCGCGTCGCGTCAAGCTCCTCCGCAATCGCGCTGCGCGATTCATGACGCGCTACCTGGTGCAGGCTCTGCCGCGCCTCGGCCACCAGCTTCTCCATTTGTTTCGCAATATCAGGCGTAGGAGAGGGTGGCGCGGGCGCCATCGCCATCGGCGCCTCTTTCGGCGGAGCCGCGGCTTGGGCCGCGACCTGTGGCGGCTGCACCGGCTGCGGCGGCGCAGCGGCCGGCCGCTTTTCCTCGTGAGTCGCCACGGCAACCGATTCCGGCCGCATTTCCGGTCGCTCCGCAGCGGCGGGTGGCGCGGATTGGGGCGGCACGATTTCAAGCTTCTTCTCCGCAGGCGGAGCCTGCGGAGGCGGTGGCACGAATTTCGGAATTCCGAGAATGCTCGTAGATTGAACTACGCTCGGGGTTACAGCGGCGGCGACCGGCGCCGGAGCGACGCTCGCGGCTTCCTCGGTCGCGGCGGCCCAATCGTCGGGCGGAAATGCGATGCCCCACACGTTCCCAGCCTGTTCAAACTCAATGCCGATCTGGAAGAGCTCGCGCACCGTCCTCGGCCGCTGCACCCAGATCACCTGGCCCTTCACGGTCCGCGGCGGCAGCGAAGCCTCCGTACGTGGGATTTCCAGCTCCACGACAGAATGTTTCGGGACGTAGTGCTTCGAGTGGTACTTGCAACCGTGGCAGCTCACCATCACGGTCGAAGTGCGCTCTTTGAAGGGCTGGCCTAGCGCGTCGGCACCGGCGACGGTGATCGGCACGGCCTGCACGATGCGCGTGCTGCGCCGTTTGCCCAAGCTGGGGTCGTTCGATGCGTCTGGTTCAGCCACGTGAGTCCTTCCAAAGCCCTCCGAGGGGGTTTTATCAGCCTAACACTGGTACGCGCCCGTAGCGCAGCCTCGGTGAGACCTGTTCGAATCAGTTACTTACGGATTGGAATCGCCCCAGCCCCGCCGCCTGCGCTGCCACTTGAGTACTACTCCGGCCTGGAACCTCGGTTTTAGCGGATGAAACCTCTGCTTCATTGTGACCTCCCAAAGCGCCTTCTATTCTCGTGGAAAGTTCAGCCTATCGGAGAAGTGAGGTAGCCGATGAAGTCTAGAATCCTGGCGTGGCTGCTAATCCTTGGCGTAGCCGGTACCGTCTCGTTCGGCAAACCCAAGCCGCGTAAAACCCACTACCACTGCATGTGCTACGAGATCTGCAAGAAAGCCGCGGCGAACGAGCAGTGCGGCTTGATGATGTGCAACGGGCAGGATCCGAACTACAGAGCAGACTAGCATCGAGCTTGGTAACTTTGGTTCCCTGGCGGGCAAGCTCGGTGAGTTCCAGCAGCATCCTACTGCGCCGTGGTTGAGCGGTGACTCCGTCCGAGCAGCGCATCCTTCAATTCTTTCGCAATCCAGATTGGCCCCACCAGCAGATAAATCAAACCTTGAAAGAATGCCGGCTTATTGCCCTCAATCCGGTGCCCGGCAAACAGCAGAATCCAGCCGCCCAGAAATAGCGCCAACCCTATCTTCCAGTGCATCAACCCGGCGAGCACAATCCCCGCGAGGATCGCCGGAATGCCAATTCCGTGCATCACCTTGTTCCACGGATTGTGGTGCTCGTGATCGTACTGCGTCATGTACCGTTCAATTCCAACCATTCATCGCCTCCGCCGCGCCGCCTGAGCATCGACTAGCTACAAATCCCTCCGCCCCTCCATCGCCTTGTACATCGTCACTTCATCCGCATACTCCAAATCCGACCCCACCGGAATCCCCATCGCAATCCGCGTCACGCGCACCCCCAGCGGCTTCACCAGCTTCGATAGATACATCGCCGTAGCTTCTCCCTCAGCCGTTGGGTTCGTGGCCAGAATGATTTCCTCGACGGTGTTTCCCTTCAGCCGCTCGATCAAACTCTTGATTTTCAACTGCTCCGGTCCGATGCCCTGCAGCGGCGAAAGCGACCCGCCCAGCACGTGATAAAGCCCATCGAATTGCCGCGTTTTCTCAATCGCCAGAATATTCGGCGCGTCTTCCACCACGCAAATCATCTTCCGGTTCCGCGCCGGGCTCGTACAGTAATTGCACGGGTCGGTATCCGTAATGTTGTTGCAGATCGAGCATTCGCGCACATTCTCCTTCGCGTCGCGAATGGCATCGGCCAGCGCCAGCGCCTGCTGGCGATCCACGCGCAAAAGATGAAACGCCAGCCGCTGCGCCGTTTTCTGCCCGATGCCCGGCAAATGCTTCAATTCATCAATCAAACGGCTGATAGTAGGCGCGTAGTCGGGCATGTGGCTCCTGAAGAAGACCGCACAGAAGCATAGTACAACCGACGCGAAAAGCGAACTACGCCGGAGTCGCGGCGAAAGAGTCTGGTACCGTCAACGCGTTAACAGAACCGCCAAGGCCAACGACATATAGAGCATGACACTTACAGGCTGGCGGCAAAGAATGCTCAAATTGCGATCATCACATAGGGGACGCGGGGCAGCAAAGGTTTGGCGCCGTGCTACCCTCGCTTGCCTCATCGCATCCGTCTGGTTCTCGCTGCTTCCTCACCCGCGCGCTCAGGAGCCCCAGCCCGCTGTGCTACCCGCCACAATCGAACCGATTTATTCGAAGGACCCAAACGACGCGTGGAACCGAATCTTCTATTACTTGTTCTCCCGCAGATTCAAAGCCCGCTTGTCCGGCGAATTTCCCGAAGGCAAGCCCTTCGAGGAATTCGAGAGTGATTCAAAGGTGCTCGTCAGTTCTCGTCTCGTCGAAAGAACGGAAACCGGCGATCGCTCCATCGAGCCGCTCTTTTACCCGTCTCCCGGCACGGCGGAAGGCCGTCGCCAGCTTCTAGTCGAGCCCATCTATTCCGGCTTGGTAGTCGCCTTGCAACAAGCGCTCAACGACACCGCGCAACGCCCGGCCATCGCCCGCGCAATGATGCAAAGCGATCTCTGGGCTGCCTATGACATTCTCCTCGAGCCGCTGTTTCCGGAAGACCGCAGCATCGAACTCGATAACCGCCATCAGGTGGTGCTCGACCTTCTAGGCAAAATGGTAGCGAAGCTTTCTCTCACGCGCGCCGAAATTCAATCGCTCCCGGAAAACTACGACGCGGCGAGGGCCAAGTACTCACTCCCCGACCTCTTCGGCAAGAACAGCGGCTGGATTGAAATCGAATGGTTCCCAGGTCGAACTCACGATGCCGTTGCGAATTACCGCCGCTTCACCCGCGTGTTCGTCAGGCCCGGTCATCCGCCGCAGGACAAGCAGAAATTCCTCAATTCTCTTCGCGATCCACAACAGGATTTCTCCGCAAAGTTGGATGGCGTCGCCCTCGTCATGCAGATGATCCTCGTCGACGCCCAAGGCAAGCTCGCGCCCACGCGGCTTACGACCGATGTTCAGCTACGTCTGTTCAGGAAATCGGATCAAGGAGTCTTCCAGGGTCCGGAAATCCGCGTCTGCGAACTGAGCCGCAAGCTGATGCTCACCGAGCCGGAAACCGGCGGGCTCGCCTCCGAGGACGAAAACTCCCCAACGTACCGCGGCGGATACGGTTTCGCTCCGCCGACCTATCGCAACGGCCCGAGCGACCAACCCGCTGCGCCGATTGTCGTCAAACTCAAAACGCGCTGCCAACAATGCCATGGCGAACATGCCACATCGCTGATGACCTTCATGATCGCGCTCCCTCCGCATTCCAAGCCTCCAAAGGTCAGGGAACTCGATCCAGCAGCCAGCGAAGCCGCCGAAACTGCCCTTTCGCGAAAGAACGCGAGCTACTACTTCAAATTGCTCCGCGCCTATTTTTGACACCTGACGGCACGCGATCAATGGAACTTCCCGATGCGCTGTGCAGTTCACCGCAAATCGCTCACAGCGTCGCGTCGAATGACAGCTTCTCGATCATCTCGTCGAGTTCAGCCTGCGCTTGCTCCTGCTTCTTCTCGAAATCAGCGATCTCCTTCTGAATCGTCTCCAGCCGGGTCTCCTGATCATTCAATCTCTGGAGGTAACGCTGCGTGAGCGTGCGCTCCTCGGCGCTTCCCTTCAGCGATTTCAGATTCTCGCGCAAACGCTGCTGATCGTCGTAGATCGCGGTCATTTCGGTGTTCCGCTTCTCCACTTCGGCCTCGAGCGCCGCAACGCGATCTTTCTGTTCGATAATTTTCCGCAACGCCTGCTCGATTTCCGCGCTGATCGACTTCTGCTGCAGCAGGAGCTTCGTCTGATCCGTATCAAGCGTATTGATTGCGATAGTGCGCGAAAGTGGCATCGATTCCGCCACGGTCAGCGTCGCCGTGCTTTTCGGGTCGACGACCATCCGGAAGCGGTAATAATCCGGCGACGTTTCCTCGGGCTTCGGCGTCCCGGCACTCAGCGTCCATCCCGGCCTCACCGGATGCTCGATGATCAGAATGCGCGCCGCGGTGTCTTCATTCCGCACCGTGTAGGTTTTTTGCTCCCGCGCGTCGTTGGTAAGAATCATAGTTCCGTGAACGATGCTCACCCGCCGCACTAGATCCTGATAGCTGCCCACGTTCGTAGCCACTCGCAGGCCCAGGTCCGCTGCATAAGATAGCAGCCGCTTCTCGCCGGCTTTCAGAGGATCCATCAGCCCTTCGCCAGCGAACGTTTCATCTTCGAGGACGCTGAAGCTGCCGCCGTCGAGCGTCAATGGGCTGGAATTCGTCAGCCACAAAGCGCGCAACGGCCGCGCAGATTCGAGCGACGCATTCCACAGCGACACTTTTTCCGCTTCCACGTTGGCCTGGATGATGGGCACAAGCGCCGACTGATTCTTGTGAATCGTCACCGGCCCCTTGACGTGATATTCGAAAAGATCTCCCAGATCGCGCCCAAGCGCCGCGGCCTCCAACTGCTGCCGCGCCTCGCCGGGGCTCATCGCCGCGCTGGCGGATGGCGCCATGACTCCCGCGCCCATCCCGGACGTCATTCCGCCGAGAGTTCCTCCCGCAACTCCGCCCCCGTGGCTTCCGCCCAGCGATGATCCGGAGCCAAGTCCTCGTCCGCTCACCCTCGAAGTTGAGCTATTCACCCTCGAGGTTTCCGCCGTAACTTCGACGACCGTTGCCGTTGATCCCAATTGCATTGAGACATCCTGAATGGTCTGCATTCCACTCCGGACGGCGACCCCATCAACTTTTTCTTTCTCGAATCCACCGCTTTCAAACTCGAGCTGAAACGTCCCGCCCGGCAGATCAGCAAATTGATATCGGCCTTCTGAATCGGTTCGAGTGGCCGCTACGACTTGGCCTCCTTCATTCATCAGAGAGACCTGCGCTCTGGGAACGACAGCTCCTTGTGGGTCGAACAATGTACCGGCAATTCCTGAGTAGCCCGCCCGCATGGTCGCCTCATGCGTTTGAGGCACGATCTGCACGCTTTCCGGAAGCGAGACCGACGGACGCGTCGCGTAATACGGCTTTGAAAGGTCCATAACGAAAGATTGCGGAGCCCCGGCCACCAGTGACAGCTGCACATCATTCCAATCCTCTCCGACCGTGTTGTCCACAATCGCCCAACCCTGCAGCAATGGCTTGCTCGCCGCCTTCGCTGATAGGACGATCCGATACGTCGTCTTCCAAACCGGCACCTCGCTGATATAACTCACGTAGATCTGTCTCTCACCCTTGCCCTCAGTCGAAATAGCCATCCGCCGCAAATCCTGATCGCGCTCCGAAGCCAGCAGCGTCAAGTATTTCCCGACCTCCTGATTCAACGTGGCGTCCATCAGCCGCACACTAGTAGCCGGCGTCAGTTCCACCTCGCGCACCTCGCCCGCATCGGTAACGAGCGAGATCACCTCCACCTCCAGCGTCGTGCCTCCACTCACCCGCGTCTTGCGCTCAACGCTCAGCAATCTTCCGGAGATCGGCGGCGTCCCGCGCACTTCCAGCCGCGCCCCCCGCAGCGCATCCAGAAATTCCGCCACGCTGGTCTTCTCGCCAAGCGGCAGCCGCAGCGCACCGAGCAACTGGCTCATTGGCGCCTCGGAGTTGTAATCCACCCCGGCGATTCGCCCGCCGCTCAAATCGAGAATCGTCAACGATTTCAGCACATCATTCAGTTGCCCGCTGGTGAAGTCGATGCGCACGCTCTCGTCGCCGACCACTTTTCCCAGATGCTCGAAGTATCCGACCCCATTCTTGTAAAGCACCACGCGATGCACCGGCAACCCAGGCAACGCCCGGCCGGCAACCGGTGTCTCAGAATTCGGCGGTTTCGCCGGCGCGGCCGCAGTTGAAGTGGTCTTGCCCGCCGCGCGCTTCGACCCGTCATTCGGTCGCGCGGCCCGGCTCGGCCCCGGCGCTTGTGCCCCAGCCTGAGAGATAAAAAGAAGGAGTCCCACGCAAATCCAAGTCGCGGTTGGCTTCATGATGTCACCCCTCGTGCTCTTTGAACGCGCACAGGCTAGAATCTTGCGTAGGTTTTATCGCGGAAGCTCACGCCGGCCCGAGCAGGTCCGGCATTGGCGGCCGATCGAACCGCTCTTTCGGGAGTCGCTAATGCGGCGAACGACGCGCATAGCCAATTGGATCGTTCTCATCGCCGCGCTTTTAACGCTGGCGATTCCAGTCGCTGCCCAAAAAGACCGCTGGGAACAACTGAACTCCCAGGCCATTCAACTTCAAAAGCAGGGCAAAAACACCGAGGCACTGCCAGTAGCGCAAGAAGCTGCGAAAGTCGCTGAAGCCACCTTTGGCGCAGAAAACTTCTCCACCGCCGTCGCTCTAAATCGACTCGGCACGATCTATTCCAACTTGGGGAAATACTCCGAAGCCGAACCGATTCTGAAGCGCGCTCTGGCGATCGGCGAAAAAGTCCTCAGCCCCGACGACAAGGGCGTCGCCGCGATGCTGAACAACCTGGCCGCGGTGTACGACAAGGAGGGTCGCTACGGCGATGCCGAGCCTCTTTACAAGCGTTCTCTCGCCATCACCGAAAAAATCGCCGGGCCGAACGATGCCGGCGTGGCCACAAATCTGAATAACCTCGGTTTGCTCTATGCCAATCAGGCTCGCTACGCCGAAGCCGAGCCGCTCTTCAAGCGCGCCATCGCCATTGACGAAAAAGCCCTCGGCCCCGCCAGCCCGGGCCTCGCCACGGATTACCAAAATCTGGCGAGTCTTTACGCTTCGATTGCCCGCTACAACGATTCCGCCAACCTCTACAAGCGCGCCATGGATATCGATCTGAAAGCGCTTGGTCCCTATAGTCCGGCCGTTGGCACGAACCTCGAAGGCGTCGCTCACCTCGACGAGATGCAAGGGCTCTACGGTCCCGCCGAGCCAATCCTCAAAGGCGCTCTGGCGATCTATCAGAAGGCCTATGGACCGGAACACCCCGTCGTCGCCACTGTCCTCTACGACCTCGGCCTGCTCTACGAATATCAGGGGCGCCATGCCGAAGCTGAGCCAATGATGAAGCGCGCCGTGGAGATCGATGAGAAGGTTCTGGGCCCCAATAACGAGCAAGTAGCCTCAACGCTCGCGGGACTCGCCATCGTCTATCGTGCCGAAGGTAAGTACAAAGACGCCGAGCCGCTTCTGAAGCGCGCCGCAGATATCGATGAAAAGGATCTGGGCCCCGAGCACCCGCAACTCGGCGCTGTCCTCAATCTCCTTGGAGCGCTCTACGAAGCCGAAGGCCGCTACGCCGAAGCGGAACAACTGTACGCGCGATTTCTCGGCATAATCGTCAAAGCTCTCGGTCCGGAAAATCCCGGCGTCGCTTCGGGTCTGAACAACCTTGCCTCCGTTCTCACGAAACTCGGCCTCTTCGCTCAAGCCGAGCCGAGTTTCAAGCGCGCCATTGCCATCGAGGAAAAAACGCTCGGCCCGGATCATCCTGATCTCGCCAGCAGCCTGGTCAATCTCGCCATGCTTTACATGGCGCAAGGCCGCTACTCCGACGCAGCGCCCCTTTTCCAGCGCGCTCTCGACATTGTTCACCGCCGCATCCAGTACGGCTTCGCTTACATGAGCGAAAAAGATCGCCTGCAGTTTCTCGCCACGGTGCAGGCCATTTTCCCATCCTATTTCAGTTTTTCGTGCGCGCAGCGCGACCACGATCCATCCGTCGCTGCTCGAATTTACGACGTGATTTTGTGGGAGAAGGGCGCCATCGCCACGAGCGTCGCCGCGCTTCGCGCGCAAGTCGCCGCCACCGGTGATCCCGAAGCCGTAAAGCTTCTCGACGATCTCACCGCGAAGAAAAGCGAGGCTTCGCAATTAGCCGCGGCCCGCCCGCCGGGCTGGCAAGCGACGCAAACTCAAGTCAATGCCGATGCCAATGCCATCGAACAGAAATTGGCCCGGCGCGTCAGCTTGCTCGGCGAAAAAGACACCCTCGCGCGCGCCACTTGGAAAGATGTCCAGAAAGCTCTGCAACCCGACGAAGCCGCCGTCGAATACATTCGCTTTCAGTTCCACGACGGCAAAGCGTTCACCAAGAACTTCGATTACATCGCGCTCGTCGTGACCCCCAATTCCGCGCTCCCAGCTCTCGTCTTCCTCGGCGACGCCCACAAGTTGGAATCCACCCCGATGGCGGATTATCGCGCGGCCGTAGGACGCACGCGCGGCGTCTCTCCCAAAGCGCCGGCCCCGCAACAGGGCGCGCCCAATGCCGAAAGCAGCGCCGCTTACGACGCGTTCTGGAAGCCGCTCGAGCCTGCTCTCGGCGGCGCCAAGCGCGTCTTCGTTTCAACCGACGGCGTCCTCAATCAAATCCCCATGGGCTTGTTCGCCGACTCCGCCGGAAAACTCCTCCTCGAAAAATACGATCTCCGCCTCGTCAACAGCACCAAGGATCTTCTGAGGACGCCTCACCCGGCCGCATCGAAGACCGCGGTCATTCTCGGCAATCCAAAATTCGATCTGAGTGAGGCGGACGCGCGATCCGCTCTGGCAAAACTCAACGCCGGCGATTCGCAGCAAACTCAATTCGCCACCGCCGCGCCCGCAGCCCATCCCGAAACCTCCACGCGCTCGCGCGAAGCAAACGGCGGCCCGCTCCCGCCTCTCCCCGCCACACAAATCGAAATCGACGCGGTCGGCAAACTTCTCGCCGCCTCGGGTTGGCAAGTCGCGCCTTACACCGGCGACGCCGCGCTCGAAGAAGTCCTTGATCGCCAGCGCAGCCCGCGTCTTATCCACGTCGCCACGCACGGCTTCTTTCTTTCCGATCAGGATCTCGCCCGCGAGAGAAAAGAGTCCGGCGATCAATCCGTCGGCGCTGAAGACCCCATGCTGCGTTCCGGCCTGTTCTTCGCCGGCGCCGATCGCGCCGAATCCGGCGCAGCTCCAGCCACCGGCCTCGAAGACGGCGTCCTCACCGCTTACGAAGCCACGCAGCTAGATTTTCAGGGCACCGAGCTCGTAGTGCTAAGCGCCTGCGAAACCGGCCTCGGCGAGCAACATAACGGCGAAGGCGTCTTCGGCCTCCGTCGCGGCCTGCAAGAAGCCGGCGCCGAGTCCATCCTAATGAGCATGTGGTCCGTCCCCGACCGCGAAACGCAAGAGCTAATGGCCCTCTTCTATCAAAATTGGCTGGCTGGCCAGGACAAACACGAAGCCCTCCGCCAAGCCCAACTCAAAGAGCGCGAGGTAGTCCGCCAGCGCTACACCAAAGATCTCCCATTCTACTGGGGCGCCTTCGTCCTGGTCGGCCGCTAAATTTCCAATTAAAAAATCTGGCCGCCGGTTTTTGTACCGCCGCGCTTTTAGCGCGGCATCTTCAAACCGCAAATGGCTCCGGCGACTTTCTCCACTCCCACTGTTCTTGCAGTCGTAGGGGCGGGGCTTGCTCCGCCCGCGCTTCAAAATACCGCGCAGCTCGCCATTGCCCGCCTCTGATGCCTCCCATCAGCAATTAATAAATCCAACACAAATCCCCCGAGTCCCATTGACCACGACGTTTTAGCCCAACAACCTTGAATGGGGGTCCCAAAGCTCGTCCGACACACGCACATGCTGAAACTACGCTCAAACTCAAACTGCGCAAGCTCGTCTCATCGTGCACCAAGCTTGCGCCGGCGCCATTACGGCGTCCGGAAATTCACCTATTTATTCGCGGCACTGCTGGCGTTAGCGCTTTTCCGGCCATCGCTCCATGCGCAATCGCTCAACGCTCCAGACCAAGCTCCCGAGCAACTCGACAACGACAAACCCGTCCCCCTCTTCACCGGCAGCGCCGGCTTCATCACCTCGTTCCAAGGCGGAGATCCCCATCTCGGCCCAATCTTCACCGGCGTAATCCTCGTCCCCCTCGGTGATCGCTGGCTCTTCGAATCCCGCGGCACCTTCGAGTCCGACATGGTGCAACTCCCGGGCCGCTCCGGTTTCCACGGCCAAGTGGAAAAAGAACTCGAATACGCCCAGGTCGATTTCATCGCCAATCCATATCTGACCATCACCGCCGGCAGATTTCTGACGCCGTTCGGCATCTATAACGAGCGCCTCTATCCCATCTGGATCCGCAATCTCCAATCCGACCCGCTGATTCTTCCCATCGGCATCGGCCCGAGCAACGCCAGCACCGGCGCCATGCTCCGCGGCGGCTTCAGCGCCAATCGCGACGTCTCCATCAACTATTCGCTCTATTTCTCCGCGCCCTGCAATTTCGAGCCGCTCACTTCCGAGCGCACCTTCGGCGCCCGCGCCGGCCTCTTCTTCCCCAAAGCGCGCCTCGAAATCGGCGGCTCGTTCCAGCATCTACTTCAAGACGAACGCTCGAACCTCTTCGGCACTCACTTCATCTGGCAGCCGCCGTCGTTGCCGCTCGATATTCGCGCCGAAGTCGTGCACTCGCGCCGCGGCAGCGGCTACTGGCTCGAGCCGGCCTATCGTCTGAATCAACTGCCGTTCTGGCGCAACCAAATGCGCCGCACCCAAATCGTCGCGCGCGTTCAGCAATTCTTCCTCGGCGACTTGCCGGGCAGCGACGATCTTCCCCCGGCCAACACCCAGGAATTCGAATTCGGCGTGAACTATTACTTCATGGACGGCCTGAAAGGCACCGCCAACTACGGCCGTCAATTCAGCTCCGAGGGCAATATGAACGTCTGGACGTTCGGCGTCACCTATCGCTTCGTCGTGCCTCTCGGGCCCAGTGGGAGTCACTGATGAACAAGCGACTGATTCTCACCGCGCTCTGTGCACTGTGTTTCGGTTCGTGCTTCTTCGCGGCCGCGCAGGAAACTAAGCCGGCTCCAACGGTAGTCGCCTCCTCGCGCGATGCACAGACCTCCGCCGACGCGACGGGCGCCGACGCCCCAGCCGCCCCGGCGAACGCCAAGCCCACACCCAGATCCATCGAAGCCGCCGAGCGCATCGAAGGCGAAAAGCGCTTCCGCACCAATTGCGGCCGCTGCCACCAGGCTCCGCACAAATTTCCCCCTCGCGTCATGGCCACAGCCATCCGCCACATGCGCGTTCGCGCCATGATCACCGATGAAGACCAGCGTTTGATCTTGCGCTACATGACCCAATGACGGGAAAAAATAGCAGACTCAAGCTGCTATGCTCGATTGCAGCCGCGCTCACGCTGTGGTGTTTTTCTCCTGGGCTCCGCGGCCAGTCGCAGCATCGCGTAATCGAAATTCTGGCCGATCACGATAGCCGTTACAAAATCGCCGGCCAGAAAAACCCGGAAATCATCGCCAAGCCCGGCGAAGAATTGACGCTACGCATAACCGCGCGCAAAGCGCAGACGCACAATCGCGACGGCTCGATTCACGGTTTCTCGCTCTTGCGCGCCAAAGATCGCAAGCCCGTTGACGGCTGGGACCTGCTTCTCAAGCCCGGCACTCACGATTTCACCCTAACAGCCCCGGTCGAACCCGGCGAATACGTGATCGTATGCACGGTAATCTGCAGCCCCGATCACGAGCAAATGAATATGCGCTTCATAGTGCAGCCTTGAATCGGATGCATCCGGCTAGCGAACGCTCGAGGGTAGCAGCGATTTGTCAGGGCGCGACTTTTTGCCCTGGGCGAAGTCGAAGGGGAGTCATGTCGCAAACGTTTGAGGGAAGAGATGATTTGTCAGGGCACGACTTCAGTCGTGCCGCAAACGCCGGAAAACGAATTTGGCTTTAGCCGCTGAGGTTCGTCGTTTTAAGTTTTGAGGATTACCGGATCGCCTGTAACTGGCATTTGGGAAATGATTTGATTTAATTCGCGAAAGGCACGGAGCAATCAGAAATGAGAAATTTCAAGCCATTCATCTGCGCGGCCATTTTAATTTCAATCGCACTGCTCAACCCCTCGACTCGTGGCGAAGGCGAAAAAACCTTCATCGGCGAAATCGCCGACTCGCAGTGCGCCCTCAACGTCCACTCTCTCGACCGCTCGCACAAAACCATGATCAAGATGGGCAACGCAGGCAAAACTCCAGCCGATTGCGCCCGCTACTGCGTCTCGCAGCGCGGCGGCAAATTCGTCCTGCAAACCAAAACCGACGTCTACAAAATTGACAACCAAGCCGTAGCCGAAAAAAGCGCCGGCCTAAAAGTAAAAGTCACCGGCATCCTCGACCCCAAGACCAACACCATCCAGCTCCGAACAATCGACCCAATTCCGCAGAAGTAACTCCGATCACTGCGTTGTGTATTTTCGTTTTTGTAGGGGCGCGGCTTGCTGCGCCCGCCCGGGTAACCCACACCGATACCGCCGCCACGTCAGTCCGTGAATTCTTTCAACGCACATCTCCCCGCATTACGATAAATCGACTCACTTCCCTGAGCCCTCCCCGTCCAGCTAAACTCTCCCCGTGCGTCTCGTATTTCTATTCCTCCTACTCGCCGTCAACCCAACTCAAGCGCAGATCACTCGTTACAAAGTAAAACTCACGCCAGATCTCGACCACCAACTCCTCCACGCCCAAGAAACAATCGAATTCCAGCACGACGCAGGCACTGTCGAGCTGCACAAGCAATCAGGCCTGCAACTCCTAAAAACGAAATCACCGGACGCTGACGTCACGCTAGCGGATGAATCGCTCACAATCCGTCTGCGCCGCAGCGGCAAACATCTCCTACACTTCGAATACACCGCCGCCCCGCATCGCGGCATCAAATGGTTCGCAGATCAACCGGGCTTCGACACCGCCTTCTACTGCGACACCTGGATGATCTGCGACAACTCCCCATCGCAAAGAGCCACGCTGACTCTCGAAATCGTCCTTCGTGCATCAAGCGGCATGGCCGCCGTAGGCCCCGGCCGCCTAAAGAAGCAGTGGCACGACGCAAAAGGCGAACACTTTCTCTTCGAGCAAGACAATCCAGTTCAAACCTATCTCTTCAGTTTCGGCGTAGCCAAACTGATTCGCTCCACGACAGAAAATTTTGTTATTTACGCTCTCGACTCAACCATCCACCAAGCCGCATTTTCGAAAACCGCAGAAGCCCTGGCCTTCCTGCGCAGCAAAGCGGGCGTTGATCTCGCCGACGCCCAATACACGCAAGCCTTTCTACCAGGCCCCATCGAGCAAGAAGCCGCCGGCCTGGCCCTGCTTCCCGCGAGCTATCTCCCTAATCTTGAAAACGATCAGGTCTCCGACATGACCCACGAACTAGCCCATCAATGGTGGGGCGTCCTCGTCGGCATCCGCTCGTGGTCGGATTTCTGGCTCAACGAAGGCATGGCCGATTTCATGACCGCCGCCTACCTCGAGCAACACAACGGCAAAGCCGCCTACGACGAGCAAATCGCCGCAGCCCAAAAGCAAATGGACAAGCTGCGCGCCGAAGGCCACGATCGCCCTCTGCACTGGGAAGCCTGGAAAGACGCTCATGAAGCCCTAGGCCGAATTCCCTACGTGAAGGGCGCGCTGTTCTTAGATCGCCTTCGCAAAGAACTAGGCGAAGAAAAATTCTGGCGCGGCATCCAGCTCTACACCACCCGCAACGCAGGCCGCCTGGTAGACTCGCACGATTTCCAGCAAGCCATGGAAGAAGCCAGCCACCGCGATCTAAAATCCCTATTCAACGAAGCCGTCTACCACTGACCGTAGCGCCGGCTGCCAGCCGGCGTTTTTGACTTTCTCTTCGCTCTCGCGCCCCGAACCGCGTTCCCGCAACCGCGCCTACCACGAACCACGCCTAGTCCACTGGCTCTTCGCCCAACACAACTCCCACTAGGAATTGCCGTCTCCGGTCGTAGGGGCGCCGCTTGCTGCGCCCGCCGCGGACCAATCCATCGCTACGTTCGGCCACGTGCCTCTGACTCCAGACGTGCGTCCGCCATATCTCCGCAATATTCTCATAGATTATCTAAAATGATTTGAACCGCCCGAGGAAGGTCTAAAACAATCCGGGGATTTTCAATCCGCCCATTCCAGGAATTCCGCCGGCGAGGTCCTTCACTTGCTTCGATAATTCTTCATCCACTCTGCGCGTCGCATCATTCACCGCCGCGCGCAGCAAATCCTGCAGCATCTCTCCATCTTTGCTCGCAAAAACTTCCGGCTCGATCTTCACTTCCGTCAACTGCTTCTGCCCGTTCATCTTTACCGTCACCATCCCGCCGCCCGCCGTCGCTTCCACATGGATTTCCTGTATCTGCTTTTCAAGCTTCTCCTGCGCCATCCGGAATTGTGCCAGCATTTGCTGCAGGGCTTTCACTTCCATGGCCTAGTCCTCGTTACCCCGTTTCACTTCCGAAATTCGTCCGCCGAATCTCTCCAGCATCGCGCGCACGATCGGATCCTGCTCGAAACGCGCCTTCAATTCCGCGCCGCGCGCCATTCCGCTGCGAGCTGAATCGAGTTTAACACACACTCGCAATGGCTGTCCGATCGCCGCGCTCATCACTGTGCGCAATCGTTCCATCGGGTCGCGCGACTGCAACATCTCCGCCAGCGACCGCCGCTCCGATGGAAAATACAACCGCATCTCACCGCCTTCCAGCTCCCACTTGCTCACGTGTTCCACCATCGCCCAAAGAAACTTCTGATCCTGGAGCGCAGACTTTATCGCTTCGAACTGCGCCGCCGCAAGCCCTGATGTAGTAGCCTCCAGCGAATTCGCCACTACGCGCGGCGCCGACGCCGGCGCGGGCCGAGCCGCTTGCGCACCGCCTTGCGTATGTCCCTGTGTCTCGCCACGTATCTCGCCCCGTGCCTCGGTTTGTGTAGCGCCGGGCTTTAGCCCGACATCTTCGCCAGCCACCACTGCACGCTCAACAATCGGCGCACGCACAGCAGCAGTCGCAGCTCCGCCGCTCGACGCCATCGCATCATAACGCGACCGTGGCGCGTCGCCGTGAGAAGAGCCTTGTGTAGCGCCGCGCTTCAGCTCGGCATCCCCAGTCGCTCCCATCGCACTATTCGATGAAACATTCGCCGCCGAAGTGCCAGCCGCGGTCGTAGCCGAAGCCGCAAACGATTTCGCAGCCGGCTTCGGTCGCGCACTCGCCTCCCCGCGCATCTCCGCAATCACTTCCTCAAGCGGCGCCATCCTGCCGCGCCGTAACCAATTTCAAAATTCCCAATTCCATGTGCAACCGCGTGTCGGGCTTCCGCCGCAAATCATCATCCGTCGCAAGCAAAATCTGAAAAAATCGCGTCAAATCCTCTTCACTGAATCGCGCCGCTTGTTCCTTCAATCGCGGCCGCTCATCCGGCGGCGCCGAAATCAAATCCGAATCCGCCCCGCAAACCTGCGCCACCAGCAAATTCCGCATATGCCGGATCGCCTCGCGGCAAAAATGCTGCAAGTTGTGCCCATCGGAAATCAATCGGTGCACCAGCGTCAACCCTTGCTCCGTCGATTGATTCCCAATCGCGTTCATCAACTCATCGAGAACGCTCTCCGCCACAACTCCCAGCAACTCGCGCACCTGCGCGTCCGTAATCTTGTCGCCGCAATAAGCGATCGCCTGCTCCAGCAGCGAAAGCGAATCCCGCAAGCTGCCTTCAGCCGCGCGCGCCAGCACCGCAATCGCTCCCGGCTCGATCTTCAACTTCTCCGCCTTCATGATCCGCTCGAGCGCCGCGCTAATCTCAGCAAACGTCAGCGAGCGAAACTGAAAAAGCTGCGCTCGCGACTTGATCGTGTCCTCGAGATCCTCAGGCTGCGTAGTAGCCAAAATAAAAATCACTTTATCCGGCGGCTCTTCAAGAGTCTTCAGCAGCGCATTCGAAGCCTCATCCGTCAATTGATGCGCTTCATCCAGAATCACAATCTTGTAATGCCCGCCCGTCGCCGCGTACCGCACCATCTCCCGCAATTCGCGTATCTGATCGATCCCGCGATTCGACGCCGCATCAATCTCCAGCACATCGAGCGAACTCCCCGCAGTAATCTCGCGGCAGGAATCGCATTCGTTGCAAGGCGTCGCCGTTGGCCCCTTCACGCAATTCATCGCCTTCGCCAAAATCCGCGCCGTCGTAGTCTTCCCAACGCCGCGCACGCCCGAAAAAATATACGCATGCGCCACGCGATTCGACGCAATCGCATTCTCCAGCGTCTGCGTCACGTGCCGCTGCCCCACAACATCAGCAAATGTCTGAGGACGCCACTTCCGCGCAATGACTTGGTATGCCATGAGGATTTTTCAGCTCCGCCCCGAAGCCCCGAAAAAAATCAGAGGAACTTCGGGTGTTCCGCGGCACACGAAGCTGACCCGCTACCGTTGCTCCCTTCCGGGCCTGGCGGGGTTTACGGGGAATCGTTGCACAGAGCCCGAAGTTCCACCGATCCGCAGGAATTTTTATTCCCGCAAGCGAAAGTCTAGCACACGCCGGAACCAGTAGGGGCGGGTTCTTCAGACCCGCCCGCTCTTCGGCCCTCTTCGATAGATGTGCGAAAATACTCGCGTCTGTCAGCTCGCACAGATGAAGCCAAATTTTTCGCGGCCGCGCGCATTGTCGCGATCATACATAAAGGGTTTCGCATTTCGGCGGCAGCCCGGCGCACTACCTTGATCCACTGCTAGGGGTTTTGCATTTCGGTGGGAGCCTGGCGCACCGCCTTGATCTACTGTTAAGGGTTTTGTATTTCGGTGGCAGCCCCCGCATTCATGCGGGGGAGGAGCGCTTCAGCGCTCCGAAAAGAGCATCGCCAACAACGATGCGCTTTAGCGCTGGGATCTCCAAGACCCAAGAAAACGATTTCAAAATTCGCTATTCCTGCGGTGTATTCGCCTGCGTAGAAGCAGGATTATTCTTCTTCAACGCCTCGCGCACCGGCTGCGCCACAGCAGCCGTCTCCACGCGCTCGTCGTTGATCGCCGCCAGCGTCGCCAGCGTCTTCGCGCTCTCCGCCGCCCGCCCAGCCTTGCTCTGCGCATCAGCCAGCAATTGCAGCGAGAGCGGATCGCGCGGATCTTCCTGGAATTCCGCAGCGGCCTCGGCAAACTTGCCGTCGAGCAGCAGCACCGCCCCGTTCGTCGAATGATACGAAGCTTGCACGACGTTGTTGCGGCTCTTCTCCGCAAATGGCGTGAGCTGTTCGAGCGCTTTCGCAGCCTCGTCGGGCATGCTGGCACGCACGGCGACGAACGCACGCGTCTGCAGAATCGTCGCGAGTTCCGTCTCGCGGTCCGCCCGCGGCAATTCGTGTTTCTGCGAGAGCACCGCCTGCGCCGCGTCCAGATCCTTCAGCGCCGCCTCCGGCGAGGGATTGAAGAGCGCCATGCTGCGATAGCACTCCGCCTCATCAACAGCAAGGTCTTCCTTGTGCGCCAGCGTCGCAAGCTCCGTGTACGCCTTGCGCGCCTCGTCCTGCTGGTTCGCGCGGAAGTAAGTCATCGCCCAGAGCATGCGATATTGCAGTTTCGTCGTGCGCTCTTTGGTCATCGCGATCGCGCGCAGATATTCCACGCGCGCGCGCTCCTCCTCGCCCATGAACGCGTAATTCGATGCGATGCCCAGCTGCGACGTGGTGAAACTCGGCGCGATGAACAGCGCCGCGCGATAATGCTCGATCGAATCCTTGAAATCTCCCGCCATGCGCAGCAGCTCGGCGTACGAATCCTGCGGATTCGGCTGGCCGGGCAGTTGTTCAACGTATTTCTCCATCAGCGTGGAGGTCTTGCTGTAGTCGCCGCTCAGCGCGTAGCAGTACGCTAGATTGTTCAGCGCCGGATAATAGTTCGGATCCAGCTTCAGGACGTGCTGCAGAATTTCTTCCGAGCGCTCGTAATTCTCCTGCGGAGCCAGGAGCCATTCGCCGTACATGTTCCCAAGCTGGCTGTCTCGCGGGTACGCCGCCAGCAAATCGTTCATCGCCGAAATTGCGGGAATCAAATCGCCGTCCTTGGTCCCGATCATCCAGCGAATCAAGAGCTTCTCATCCGCGACGGCATGAGCGATGTTCTGCTTCGCGAGTAGAATTTCACGTTTTACTTCGTGGGGATCATCGCTGAAGTAAGCCAGCGCCGCGTGGCCGAGGGCAAAGCCGGGATCGGCCTTTACCGCTCGGCGGAGATCATCGAGCCCTTCTTCGTTGAACAGCAGGTTTTCGCGGTGCAGCAGTCCCAGCTCGTAATCGTGCCGCGCTTCTTTCGATGAAGTGGTCACCGGCACTTTGTCCGGCTTCGCTTCGGCGTGCAGCGTTTTCGCAGGTCGCGCGGCGGCCTTCGCGCCCGAATTCTTGCCTGCCTTCGAGGCCGGCGCCTGCTGCGCGCCCGGCGCCGCGGCCGCAACCAACACCAGGCCCGCCGCCAGAAGTCCGATTCTCAAAATGCGCTTCAATGAAATGTCTCTCATTGTTCCTCGCCGGTGGAAATTATTGCGCCCGCCCCTTCAGCACATACCCCGGATCAAACGGCTGCTTATCATCAATCTTTATCACCTTCACGCCGCTGGTGATGTTGTAGACGTCGATGATGCCAATGGCACTCGCGCTGGCCTCCACGGCCTTCACCACATCCTCATCCGTTGACACAAAAACAATCGACGCGCCCGACTTGCTGTGGCTCGCGTCCGTCAACGCCGCTTTGCCTTCATCCACCGAAACGCCCATCACTTTTTCGATGATGAATTTCATCGGTGGGGAACTCGGATCGCGCAAAACGAGAGTAATCGGCCGCCCATTCGCCCACGTCCCGGTCTTTCCGCGGAAAATTTTGCCGAGATCGGCCAGCGGCATCGCCTTCGTCGCATTGCCCGGATGCACAATCACAGCGAAGTCGGTGGCGTACACGGCCGTAGCCGCAGCCGCCAGCGCAGCCAGAAGACATATCACCATCAAGCGGTTTCGCATCACGCTGCTACTCGTTGAGCGCTTCGGAGAATGGCGGCGCCTCTGAGATGCCGCCTAAAAAAAGATTAGCACCGCAGAAGTCTCAGCCTACAAGCAACGCAAGCCCCGTTGTCCACCTAGTACCCTCAGCCTCAATCCTCGAGGTAGCACAGCCACTCCTGGCTGTGTCTTTCAAAAGTTCTCGACCACCGCCGCTCCACACTCCGCCGCGCCGAATCGCAATCGCACCCACAGGCAGGAGCGCCTGTGCTACTGGCGCCCCGACACCCCATCCGCACCCGCGCCGAAATCCCCCCCGTCGAAACCCGTGAGGACCCTTCCGCCGCACCCAGGACAAGCGAGGCTCCCTGAAAAGTAAACCGGCCTAGAAAATCTGGTCCACCTGAAGAATCGCGGGGCTATGCCACCGCCGCCCACTCGCTCCAAGACCCAGGCGGTGACTCAGTTTTCGATTAGCGCGTTTATCAGCCACAAGATTTTATGTCAGTGGTAACCTGATCGCATGCCCGCGCGTTCTGCTAGCCATGCTACGAGGACGTTAATCTAGTGCAGCCGTTTCGCATTCATGTTGCAGACGAAGTGCTCGACGATCTGCGCGCACGGTTGCGCAATACAAGATGGCCCGACCAGGTACCCGGCATCGGCTGGCGACAGGGCACTGAGTTGGACTGGTTGCGGCGCCTCGTGGACTACTGGGCCAATGCGTTCGACTGGCGTGCCTGGGAGCGCAAGCTCAACGCGCTCAACCAATTCACTTGGGGCGGCATCCACTTCGTGCACCAGCGCGCCGCATCCGGCCGTAGTATGCCGCTCATCCTCACGCACGGCTGGCCCAGCAGTTTCCTCGACTATCTGGACATGCTGCCGATGCTCGAGGACTTCGACGTCGTCGTGCCCTCGCTGCCCGGGTATGGATTCTCGCCGCGCCCGCCCGAGGTCGGCATCAACTACCGCTACGTCTCGGAGCGCTGGCACAGGCTCATGACCGAACTCGGGTATTCCCGCTATGGTGCGGGCGGCAATGACTTCGGTTCCGGCGTGTCGACGTTCCTTGCGCTGGACCATCCCGAGTCGCTGATCGGGATCCACCTCACCACACTGGAGTCGGACATCACCCCCAAGGCGGGCGAAGCGGAGCTCTCCGACATGGAGCGTTCGTACCTCGCAGTGAGCCGCGGCTGGGACGTGACGGAGCGGGGCTACAGCGCTATCCAGTCCACCAAGCCGCAGACCGTCGGCTATGGACTGAACGATTCCCCGACTGGACTGGCCGCATACCTCGGCGAGAAGTGGCACTCGTGGAGCGACGTCACGCCGCCCGACGACTTCCTCTGCGCTACGCTCACCCTCTACTGGGTCACGCAGACCATCACCTCGTCGATGCGCGACTATTGGGACAATCGCTGGTACCCGGTCGACCCCACCTTCGTCGCTACGCCCACGGCCTTCGGTGTCTTCGCGCACCAAACCATTCCCGAGGGCGAGCCGCCGCGCTCCTATCTCGAGCGCATGTACAACATCCAGCGCTGGACAGTCTTTCCCCGCGGCGGGCACTTCGCCCCAGTTGAGCAACCGGCGGCCCTCGCAGGCGACCTGACCGCTTTCTTCCGACACCTAAGCTAGGGCCATAAAACCGTCGGATGATGTTTCCAAGTCCCGCTAAGCCGGATTCTCGAACACTTGAAAGCACATGTCCGGGTTGCGCGTTAATCAGGCATGTGGATTACATCCGAGTTCTCCGTAATCCGTCTAGGATCGATGCTAAGCGCGGAGCTCACTTCCTACAAGCCGACTTCCCGGTACTAATCTCCTCGATGAGTGCATTGGCGATTTACCACTCATCGCGGAGCTCGTAGCAAGCCAATTGGCAAAGATCACGTGCCCAACAGGCGGCAATACACCGAGAACAGGTTCCAACGGCAATCCGCATCCCCCGGCCTCTGATGCCAGGGCCTCCGCCGTGACGCTCGCGCTCCTGCGCAGGTTGCGCTGGCACTCTAATCGTCAGGTTAACGAGTAATTGCTCAAGGAAGCCTATTTGTTAAACCATGCATCCAGCTGCGATACGCGGCGCATGGAGAAGGATAAATTAGCCCAGGTGTCAGGGTTCAGAGATCGGGAAACAGAAATCGGGAACTCCAAAATCCACACTTGACATCGATGGATAATTCACTACCATATGGTTGTGGATAAGTTAGACACAACATTTGCGGCTCTCTCTGATCCAACCCGCCGGGCGATGATCGAACGACTCTCCCATGGGCCTGCCTCTGTGCATGGATTGACGGAACCGTTTGCCCTCTCGCAGCAGATGATTTCAAAACATATTGCCTGCCTGGTGCGGGCGCGGATTGTGATCAAGACGAAGCGTGGAAGAGAGAGCGTGTGCACGCTTAGGCCAGAGGCGATAAAGACAGTCAGCGACTGGGCGACGAACTATCGCCGATTCTGGGAAGAGCGTTTCGACAAGTTGGATGTGGTTTTGAATCAAATGAAGAAAGCGGAGGTCAGAAATGGCAAAAAACACGGTTAACGAGAAAGAGCGGATGGTTATCACCAGAATTTTCGATGCTCCACGCGCATTGGTTTGGGAGGCGTGGACAAACCCGAAATATGTGATGCAGTGGTGGGGGCCGCAGGGTTTTACCGCGCCTGTTTGCAAGATTGATTTTCGCGTGGGAGGCAAATTTCTCTTCTGCATGAGAACGCCGGATGGGCAGGAGGGCTGGAATGCTGGGGAATACCACGAGATCGTTCTGCACGAGAAGATCGTTTACTCCATGTACTTTTCCGACTCGAAGGGAAACAAGGTTGAGCCTGCGCAGTATGGAATAGAAGATGAAGCCATAGACGATGCGCACGACGTGGTTATTTTTGAGGATTTTGGAAACGGCCAGACGAAACTCACCCTCATTGGAAATGAACCCATGGAAGACGCAAAAAACAGCGGCCAACTAGAGGGCTGGAATCAGCAACTCGATAAGCTTGCCGCAGTTGTTGCGGGGCTAGCGCAGGCGAAATAAGAAGTTGAAGTTTTGATGATCGTCATGCGCGAGATACAGCTAAGGCTGGCGGCGGAGGCTTAGTTAGAACGCGCTTCTCGCCGCTTGGCCGAATAGCCGCATTTCCGGCTAGGTGACCCTTGGCTCGACTGTTGCCTTCAGGCCAATGCGCTCAGCGGCCAATGTTCACCGAACTCAACATTAGTCCTGTGAAACGCGCTTGTGTCCATTAGTGGAGCAGCTCCCGCATTGTCGGCAACTCGGAAGTATCCTAAGTCCCGATAAGTCGGCGGGTGGCGCAGCCATTCTCCGATGTTTGGTTTCGGGTGCCCGACTCGTCCCGGTTTGTGGGAAGGGTCGGGGTTTCGGCCATCCTTTCGGCCCCGTTCTTGATTTTTCTTTCTCTTCAGTTTGTTGGTCTCCGTCCTGTTCACACCGTATCGATCCTCACCAATCCATCGTCACTTCCCTCATAAAATAAATACGAACTCCGCGGCCAATTCCTCAGCGAGCTGACCAACCCACGCTTCACCGGATTCCTGGGCATGTAGCCCAACCTTCGCATTTAGTTCTAGCCCAACCGTACCATTGCCTATGCTTCAACCTACCCTCACAATAACTGCGCGGCCCGCAGCGCAGGAGCAACAAAACCGTCACCAGAAACTCCTGCCTCGCCGCCGCACGCGGCCGGCCCACGCACCATCAACTGCCCCGCGAACAAAGGAGCCAGCGCACAAACAATCGGGACACTCAAATATTGTTGCCGGCCCTAAGTCATTGAAAATAAAGCACGGGCCCCCCAAACAATCGGGACACACCCCGGGTAGCACAGGCACTCCTGCCTGTGGCTTTTGATTGGCGGGCCGCACAGCCTCTTCCGGAGCTTGGCGATTCCCGCGCGCCGCGCTTCCAGGCTCCAACATCGAATCCCCGGCGCGCCCGTTTGCAAAAAGAGAGAAAAGGCGATATCGAGCCCTCTCGCGGATGTTTCGGTTAGAAATAAATTCGCCGATTGTTTTCAACGACTTACAGAAATTTTAATTGAACCCTCGTTTCGGTCAGAAATATTCCGAAACGAAAGAAAGGCGAAGCGACCCCGGCTCGGCTGAACAGGCTGCGGAAGAAGTCAGAACGCTGTCATCCTGAGCGAAGCTAAGGATCTAGACGTCCAACCTCCAGTCGAACGCCAGAAAGGAGGATCGTCGCGACAACTGAATCTTTTTGAGAATTCGCTTGGTTTATTGACAGCGTGGTGTATCTTACTCGCGGGTGCATCCTCCGCACCTGCTCCGCGGCGCCAGCGGCAAACCCCACGAAACGGGGAACGGAGGAACGATGAAACGATTGGTATTGCTTGGCGCTGTGGTGTCCATCCTGCTGTTGGTAACCCCCGTAACTCAAGCGCAGTCCACGACTCTCGTTCAGGGCACGCAAGTCAAACTCAATTTGCTCGGCGGGTTGAGCACCAGCGTGGCGCGCAACGGCGATGTGTTCACGGCCGAAGTGGCCGAGCCCGTTTACTACAACTCGATGCTGGTGCTGCCAGCCGGCGCGAAGATTCACGGCACCGTGGGAACAGTGATCCGGCCCGAGCATTTCGCGATATTCCGCGGGCAGGCGCAGATGAACTTGATGTTCAAATCCATCGAGATTGATGGGCGCATTTTCCCGGCGCAGATGAGCATCATCACGGTCTCGAACGGCGGAGCGGACGGCACCAAGCCGCGCAAGGATTTGAAGACGGACGAAGGCGCGGCGGTAAAAGAGAAGCGCGACATCAAGGGCACGGTGATGGACGCGGCCATCGGCACCGGCGGCGGCACCGTGGTCGGCGTGGTTTTCAGCCACGTGATTCGCGGAACGGTGCTCGGCTTCATCGGCGGCACCGCTTACGTGATTCAGCGCAAGGGCAAGGAAGTGGAATTGCCGGCGCAGACGCAGTTCCTGGTGCGCATGGATAACAACGTTTCGTTGCCGATGGTTTCGGCCAACGGGACGGTCAGCAACGGCGCACAGTAGCCCGCGCGGCTGACGAAAGCGGATGGCGCGCCGGCCCCGCGAGTCCGTACGACAGAATGTGTGTCGGCGTCCGGGTGCCCCATGCGCCGCAGTTGCGCGTGGGGTTCTTGACGTGTCTTCGTCATGTGCTGTCATCCCGAATCCGCTCTAGGCGGATGAGGGATCTGCATTTGCTGTTGCCTTCGTAGTGGCGCGGGTCGATCGCTTTGCGATTGCGAGCAGTAAAGTGGAGATGGGAATTCGGACTGCTTTCATAGCGGCCATCGTAATGCTTTGTGGGGTGGCTGCGTTGCCGCGTGAGCACGGCGGCGCAGCCATCTTTTTGCAGAGTGCCGGCGCGCCGGCAGCGAAGGCGGCGGCTTCGCCATCTTTGCCTGCCGATTTCAGTTTGCCCGACGCGATGAAGGCGCTTTACGGGAATTACGACGCGGCGAAGAAGGCTTCGACCTTCCGGCTGACGAAGAAATTTCCGCACACATTTTTCGACAAGTCGGGAAAAGTGGAAGTGCATGAATTTTTGGCGGCAGGAGCGATGGACTCGGGCGCGATGAAAGTTTTCGTACTGACTTACGCGGTGCCCGCGGCGGCGCCGGAATTTAGTTGCCACGCTTGCGCTCCGGTGATCGGCGCGGCGATTTTTGCGAAGAAGGGCGACGCGTGGGCGGTGGAGAGCGCGGAGAGAGCTTACGACGTGCTGGGAAATTGGGGCGGGCCGCCGCAAGCGTCGGTGGTGCGCGCCGGGCCGGATCGCGGCGCGTTTGAATTGACGCCGGGGAACACGAATCAGGGCGAGACCGAGGCGTCGACGGTGATTTTGCTGCCGTGGAAGGGCGAAATTCGCGAGGCGTTCAGCGTCGAAACGGAATCGACGGAGCCTAGCGATTGCGGCGATGGAAATCAATGTGCGGACAAGACCGGCGAGGTCACGTTTGCGCGCGGGACGAACGCGGATTACGACGACATTGTGTTGACGATTTCGGGGACGGAGACGAGCGCGAAGACCGGCAAGGACGTCAAAGTTCAACGCGTGCAGAAGTGGAAATTTTCCGACGGGAAATATGTACGAGTGGCGCGATAGCTCGGGGCTAGGCTTTCGGGGTTTGCGATTCGTTGGTCGCGGGCAACGCCAGGTACCAGTTGGCTTCGCCGTGGAGGCGGGCTGCGCCTACTGTGGCGCCCTTCGTAAGGCGTTCGAGCCAGGCGATTTGATAGAGAGCGGGCCGCGATGGGGCGTCGGAGTTTTGATCGAGCGTCTGGATGGCGAGCAGTGAATCGACGGGAACTTCGCGATTCAGGCGGAAGCAGCAGCCGTTGTCGCTGACGTTGATGGTGGCGGTGTGCTCGGTGAAGAAATGGCCGGCGGAATCGAAGCCCGAAACGACGATAAAGATTGAGGCGGGATCGCGCGGATCGCGCCGGACCTGCGGCGGAACGGCGAGTGCATTGCGGCTGGATTTGCTGGACATTCTTCGAGAGCGCCTCAACGGTTAGAAAAGTCTCCGCGACAATTTGGATCGAGCGCTGATCGGAGATGAATCAGGCGCTGGCGTGCGCGGCTTTTTTGTTGGCACGTTTCAGGTGGCGATAGAGGCTGGTGCGGCCGATGCCGAGCATTTGCGCGGCGCGGACGCGATTTCCTTTGCAGGATTCGAGAACGCGCTCGATGTGCATGCGGCGGACTTCGTCGAGAGGAAGCGGGCGCCACGGCTCGTCGTGAAAGGTTGCGTGGGTATCGCGTCTTTGGAGATGCTCGGGCAGATCGGCGACGTCGATGAAATCGCTCGAGGCGGTGATGGCGGCGCTGGAGAGAACATTTTCGAGCTCGCGGACGTTGCCGGGCCAATTGTGTTGGAGAAGGACGACTTGAGCGCGGCGGGTGAGGCCGAGGAGAGGCTTGCCGTAGGCTTCGCTATATTTTTTGAGGAAATGCTGGACGAGGAGCGGAACGTCTTCGGGGCGCTCGGCGAGGCCGGGAACGCGCAGCTCGATGGAGCTGAGGCGGTAAAAGAGATCTTCGCGGAAGCGTCCGGCGAGAACTTCGGCGCGCAGATCGCGATTGGTGGCGGCGATCATGCGCACATCAACGGTGCGGACTTCGGGCGAGCCGACGCGCTGGATCTCGCGATTTTGAATTACGCGAAGTAGCTTGGCCTGCATGGGCAGAGAAGTTTCGCCGACTTCGTCGAGGAAGACGGTGCCGCCGTTGGCGAATTCGAAGAGGCCGGGGCGAGTGTCCGTGGCGCCGGTGAAAGCGCCGCGAACGTGGCCGAAGAGCTGGCTTTCGAGAAGCGTGTCGACCATAGCGGAACAATTGCAGACGGCGAAGCGGGCTTTGGAAACGGGGCTCATCTCGTGGAGCGCGTGAGCGATCAATTCCTTGCCGGCGCCGGTTGGGCCGGTGATGAGAACGTTGGTGTAATGCCGCGCCACTTTGCGGGCCAGGTCGAACATTTCAAACATGACCGGGCTTTTGCCGACGATGCCGTGAAATTCGAGATTGGTGAGGAGCTTCTTTTCTAGATCGCGAACCTGCGTGCGCTGCGCGAAGACGTCGGCGAGTTCGTCGAGAGTTTTGTAGAGGCGCGTGACGTCTATCGGTTTGCAGAGATAATCGCAGGCGCCGCGCTTGATGGCTTCGATAGCCGAGTCGACAGAATAATGACCGGTGACGAGAATGACGTAAACGCCGGGATCGACCTGCAGCGAGCGTTCGAGGAATTTCATGCCGTCCATGCCGGGCATGTGGATGTCGGCGAGGACGGCGCGGCAACCGCCGCGATGGACAATATCAAGCGCCTGATCTGGATCCGTGGAGCCGATGACCGGAAATCCAGCCTTTTCGAGGCGCAGAGTGAGCTGCTCGACGTGATCGGATTCGTCATCGAGGACGCAAATGGGGAGATTTCCGCGATGCGTAGCTGCGAGCGATTTTTCGAGAGTCGCCATGGGAAGATTTAGTAGGCACGGCGTGTACCAACTTGCGCCCTTCGTTCCGCAGCATGGAAGCAATTCATAGGATATTTTTCTTGAGCGATTGATCGCTTCAAAGTCATCAGAAGAGGAAGCTTAGCGGCCAGCGGTTAGGCGCGCGAATTGGAATTCTCGGCGGAATGGCGAAACTGCGCCGAAGAGAGCGGCGCGGCGCTCAGTTCCAGCACGGAAATCAAGTTTCAAAAGGGAATTTTTCGGCAGGGCCATTGAAAGTGTGTGTGGGCGCGATAGTACGAACCGCAGCGGCTAAAGAGGTTGCGGAAAAAAGGTCAATTCGACGATCGATCGGCGGTTTCCGACGCGGCTTGTTGGCGGAAGGAGTGGCGCACATTGGGCGCTGAGATCCCCTCGAGGGACTCGGGGCAGGCTCTTCGCTTCGCTCAGGATGAAAACATTTCGACTTTGTCGGCAAGCTGTAAAGCCGCGCTCAGACGAGACTCGCGGTTTTTCTTGCGTTTACCTTGCCGAGGACATTTCTTGGAGCACTAAGGGCTCGCGTGGTTCGCGCGGATGCATTTGCTGCAGCCAGACGCGAGCGCGGCCGTCGTGGTCGCGGGAACTTAACTCTTTCGTTTGATACGCGATCGGAAATTGATTGGAGGCCGGGCCGTGCTGCAGAAGGCGCAGGAAGACGATCGTGCCGGCGCGAAGATCGGTCTTCAGGCGAACGGATTTCAAGCCCTCGGGCGTCCATTCGAGAGAGGTTTTCTCGACGAAGAAATTCTCCGCTGAATTCCAGCCCGAGACTTCCACGCCGTAATGCTGATCCTGGCCGGGGATTCCGTTCATGACGAAAAACCTCCTCGCGAGGTGGAGCAGGAATGGGGCCATTTTGCCGGCGCGGCTACGGCTTGAGGCGCAATGATTTAGATAGGTTGAGATCGATACGGCATTGGAATTAGCGCGTGCAGTTTGGAACATGTGTTCGGGATTGAACCAGTGGGGAAGACGGACATAGCCGATTGCATTGCTTCGTTGGAAATGCCGGCCTAAAAGGCCGGCGCTACGTAAACCGAACTGCCCGTTTTGCATCTGGGACTGGTTGGGAATTAGCCGTAACTGGCGCCTGGGTAGAGCAGATTCAGAGCGATGGTGAAGATGCGGCCGAAGATTTTGTCGAAGAAATACCAGGCTACGACGAGACCGATTAAGCCGAAGCCTTGCTTAGTCCAGCCGAGAAAGCGCAGCGCCATCTCGTCGCTCATGAACAGAGTGATGGCGTTGTGTCCGTCGAGAGGCGGGACGGGCAGCAGGTTGAAGATGCCGAGAACGAGATTGAGGACGAAAAGAATGCTGAGAAACGTAGCCGCCAGGCCCGCGCCACCTGCGGCTTCAGTGACGTGGGTGAAATCGGCACTCATGGGCGGGCGGAAGACGCCGTATTGAACGCCGATCTTGATGGCAATGGCGGCGATGATCATCAGCGAGAAATTGGCGGCGGGCCCGGCGAGAGCCATCCACGCAGCGCGGCGCGGGTAACGCTGCTGCCAGTTCGGATCGTAGGGTGCGCTGGCCCAGCCGATCATCCAATGCGCGACAAAATAGGAAATGATCGGAACGACGACCGTGCCGAAGGGCTCGCGGCGAATGTGCGGCCAGGGATTCAGCGAGACTTGGCCGCCGTGAAACGCCGTGGGATCGCCGCCGAGCTTGGCCACCAGAGCGTGGGCGCCTTCGTGGCAGGTGGTGGAAAACAGAAAGACGATGTACCAGATTACGCCGAGAACCAGAATTTGTCCGGGGTCGGAGCTCATGATGGCGCCCAGAGTATTGCGAATGCGAGCGGGGCGCAAGGCGGGAAGGGTGTCCGCGCGAGTTTTTCCACATGATTGTGGAAATCCGCCATGGCTAACAAAAGGTGACACTTCCGGTTTCGCGCGGAAGTTGCTAGTGGGTCTTGAGGTTGCGCGAAGGGGTGACACGTTTGCGAACTACAATCTCTCTTGACAGTCGCGCCAATTGAGAATAGTCTCCCGGCCACTGATCGCCCTTTTTTTTGGAGCGATAACCAATAGCTTGGCTTGGAGGAACCCATGCCCCCTCGTCAGAAGCCGGCGCGTCGTGTGTCCTCGCGCCCTCAGGCCCGCAAGTCCGGAGTGCTGCAACGCGAATTCGAACATTTGCTCGAACGCGCGGAAAAATATTTGGCGGCGCTGCGGAGACCACTCGTGCGGACCGCGCATCACGGACGAAAGTCGCATCGAACGGCAGCGTAGGAATTCTGGCCGGAAGGGAAGAAAACTGGCTCCGGGGCCTGGACTCGAACCAGGATTCTAGGCTCCAAAGGCCCATGTGCTACCAATTGCACCACCCCGGAGTGGTGGAAAAAGTGTAGCAGAGTTTTGAGAAATCTCCGCGGTGGTTCTGCCTTTCCTCGGATCGACTTCCTCGCTTAAAGTCAAAAGCCAAGAGAATTACCGCAGAGACGCTGAGGGCGCGGAGAAATCCGTTATGCGCTGCGCGCGGCGTTTGCTGGTGATGCTGGCTTCTGCTAGGCTTTTGAAGAATCATTTTTGAAAACGGAGAGGTGTCCGAGCGGTTTAAGGAGCACGCTTGGAAAGCGTGTGTTGGGGAAACTCAACCGTGGGTTCGAATCCCACCCTCTCCGCCACGCTACTAGTTCCGGTGCGGCACATTGCAAACCTGCCCGAATCGCCTGCCAGGTTGGACACAGCGGAAGAAAACAGACGCACATTTGCGTTAGCCGAGTGCAATTTGAATTTAGTACGATATTCACCCCGGCCCCAGGAGCGAACCAGACATGGGGTCCACCGGCTTTCGCGTCTTAGCCATTCGCATTTTATTTCTTGCCACATTCGCAGTTCTCGCGCTGCTTTCGATTGGCATTGAAATCGCGCGCGCGGATTCCGCAGCGTTCGATTTGGCCGGGCCTCGCGTGGAGATGAGCGTGACGCGTGGCGGCAAGACGTTGCCGATCTCAGAGGTGCCAAATCTTCAACCGGGAGACCGGCTGTGGATTCACCCAGATTTTCCGGAGAGCCAGTCGGTACGCTACCTGCTGATTGTCGCGTTTCTACGCGGCTCGACGAACCCGCCGCCCGACAACTGGTTCACCCGGGCCGAGACCTGGAGCCGACAGGTGCGTCAGGAGGGAATAATTGTTACGGTGCCGGCTGATGCTCAACAAACGCTGCTGTTTCTGGCGCCCGAGACTGGCGGAGACTTCAGCACACTGCGCACCGCTGTCCGCGGCAAGCCGGGAGCGTTTGTGCGGGCATCACAGGACCTGAATCAGGCCAGCCTGGATCGCTTGCGGCTCGAGAAATACCTTAACGAAGTGAAAGAAACGTCCGATACGAATCCCAAAGAACTCCACGAGCGCTCGGTGCTGCTGGCTAGAGCGTTGAATGTCAAACTCGATCCGAAATGTTTCGATAAGCCGGTGGAGCAACAAGCGCCGTGCCTCGCGCAGAACAGCGATCAACTCGTCTTGGATGACGGCCACAGTCAATCCATGGTCACCGCGCTCACGTCCGGCCCTTCGTCCGACTTTATCGGCGCGGTAAGCAGCACTTCGATTGCGGGAGGGGGATATTACAGCGCTTACGTTGGAGCAGTTGTGGACTTGGCGCGTATTCTGAGCAATATCCACACGGCGGAATATCAATACATCCCGGCACTCGCGCAGCCGAATCAGCAGCAGTTGAACCTGCGGCTGAATAATCCGCCGTCGTTCCGCAAACCGAAATCCGTGCTCGTGGTCGGGCTGCCTGCGGTGGAGGCGGCGCAATTGCCTCCCTTGCGTGCGGTGAATGCAGACGAAGTATTCTGCTTGCAGAAATCATCGTTGGTTCTTCCCGTCGATGGCGCTCCTTTGGTATTCGCGAGCGATATCGCGCATGATTTTACGCTTCATGTCGAGAGCAAATCCGGCACAGGGATGGATCTTCGGGCTGTGGCGGAGGCAGCCCGCGGCGGATTCTCGATCGATACGCGCGCGCTGCATGCCGGCCAGTTAGACCAGGAAGTGAGAGGAACGCTTCGCGGGCATTGGGGCTTCGAAGCTTTCGACGGCCCGAGTTTTCATCTGCGATCCGCGCGCTCGGCGAAATGGATTATTCCCGCGGAAGACCGGAGCGCGGTGATTGTGGGCCGCGACGATTCCATTCATCTGCAATCGGCGGCTGCGGCTTGCGTGGAAAAAGTCAGCGTCACCGCCGCGAGCGGCGACGAACTAAAGGCAACTTGGAAAATGGGGAAAGCCGACGAGCTCGAAGTGCAAATTCCGCTCAAGGATGAAGCGGCCGGCGTCGTAAAAGTGAAAGTGAAGCAATATGGATTGGCGGAGCCGGACGAGCTCAGCTTGCACGCGTATTCCGAGGTGGCGCGGATAGAGAGGTTCACCATCAACGCCGGGGACGAGCAGGGCGTGTTGAAAGGCACGCGGCTGGATGAGGTCGACAGCTTCGAGCTGAAGGGCGTTCACTTCGTGCCCGCCAAATTGTCGCGCGCGGACCAAAAAGACGAATTGCGGTTGGCGGCGGTGGATAACGCGCCGACGGCCGAGCTGCACGCCGATGAAAAACTGACGGCGCGCGTGACACTGAGAGATGGCCGGGTGCTGGACGTGCAATCGACGGTTGAGCCGCCGCGCCCCAAGATCGTGCTGCTCAGCAAGAGCGTGCAGCGCGGCCCCGCGCTGTCGGCGATCCGCTTGGGCAGCGAGGATGAGCTTGGGCAGGGCGCCCGGCTGTCGTTTTTTGTGAAGTCGGTGGTGCCGGAGAAGTTTTCGCACAGCGAAAAAATCGAAGTCGCGGCCGCGGATGAATCGTTTCACGTGCTGCTAAGCGAGGCGGACGGCAATCTGATCCTCCAGGATTCTCAGACGGCACTCGCAATTTTTGATCCGGCGAAGAGCTTCGGCGCTTCTGCGTTTGGGCCGTTGCGCTTTCGTCCTGTCGATGCGGATGGCACCAAGGGTGACTGGGAAACTCTCACAGATCTCGTGCGCGTACCGTCGCTGAAGGAAATTCGCTGCCCGGATAAGCCGGACCAGCAGTGCAAACTGATCGGAACGAACTTATTTTTGATCGATTCGGTCGCGTCCGATCCGGAATTCAGCCACACTGCGCCCATGCCCGCGGGCTTCGTGGACTCAGCCCTCAGCGTGCCGCGCCCGAACGGCACGCTGTTGTACCTGAAGCTGCGCGATGATCCCGCGACGGTGAGCATGATGGTCCTGCCTGTGCTGCCGGAGGAATAGTCTAGTCAGAGAATTATCTGGGCCTGCTCCAGAATAGTTAGAGCTTGTAGCCGAATTTGCGGACTAGGGCATGGCGGGAGTTGGCGTCTTCGGGAGTTTCGACGCCTTTGGGCGGGGCGCCGTCGATTACGCCTAGGACGCCGCGGCCGTGGCCGGTCTGGGCTACGATGGCGGCGACTGGATTGGCTGTGGCGCAGAAGATGTTGCAGACTTCGAAGCAGTCGCGGATGCGGCCTAGGACATTGATCGGGAAGGCCTGGCGGATTAGCAGGACGAAGACGTGGCCGGCGGCGATGGATTCGGCGTTGGAGATGGCGGCGCGGCGGAGCTCGTCGTCGTTGGATTCGACGCGGATGAGGCAGGGGCCCGACGCTTCGCAGAAGGCTACGGCGAATTTCGCGCCGGGGACGGTGTTCATCATCACTTCGTAGAGATCTTCGGCGGTTTTGATGAAGTGAGCCTGGCCGAGGATCAGATTTGCGCCTTCCGGGATTTGCAGAGGAATTTCGTGTAGTTCCATCTTGTCCTCACCTGTGTAGAAAGTTCCCAATCTAGAAATGCGGCGAGCGCGGCGGAGAAGTGCGCGCGAGCGAAGTCCATTATCAGCAGTCACTAAGGAGGAGGCAAGTGCGGGAGCTCGTGGCCACGAACGTGCTTTCGAAATCGCGCGGCGAAGTGCGACGAGGTTGTGCGAGAGATTCATGTATCGAATGATTTTTGTCGATACCTATGGCGCGAGGCGGCGCAGAGAAAATCATGATCTTCCGGACCATGCAACAGGCGAGACGATTTGCGCGAATTTCGTTTGGATTCGCGCTGCTGGTGTTGGGCATCGTGGCGATTCCGACGCCGATGCCTGGATTTCTGATGGTCGCGCTGGGGTTGGGGACGCTGGCGGCGGAATTTGAATGGGCGCGAGTTTTGCTTGATCGCGTCAAAGAAATCGGTTTGCGCGTACGCGGTGCGTGGGCGGCGCGCCGGGAAGCGCCTGGTACCTGAGATTCTTGCGGATTTGTCCTTTTGAACTTTCCTCGGAGGCGTTTCTAATCGAGAATCAAGGAACATTAGAAACGTCTGTAACTCCAACAAAACAATCAGCAGGACCCACTCCTAATCGCAACGGAACCGGCCTGATTTTTTACCGCTGGCGATTGACCATCCCGGCCGCCGAAGCCCTCCCGGTTCTCGGTCAACCTTCTTGCGGCGACGGACGTGACCAGAACAAAAGCAAACTGCAAGAGGGCCGAACTGCGGGAGGGTCTGAAGACCCTCCCCTACAAAGCCGCGGCATTCTGTTCAATTGAGCGGTGGTGTGATTTGATAGGGCCTCGGATGGGAGGCTTTTGATGAGCGAGAGATGGCGGGGGAAATGGGCGGTGGTTACCGGGGCTAGCGCGGGGATAGGGACGGCGCTGGCGCGACTGCTGGCGGCGGGCGGGACGAATTTGGTTTTGACGGCGCGGCGGCGCGAGCGGCTCGAGAAGCTTGCGGCGGAATTGGCGGCGGCGAACAAGATTCAGATCGAGATTGTGGCGGCGGATTTGGAGCGGCCCTCGACGCCGGGCGAGATTTTTGCGTTTACTGCGGGGAAGAGGATCGACGTCGATCTGCTGATCAATAATGCGGGATTCGGGCATTACGGGGCATTTAGCGGCGAGCCGATTGAGCCGCAGCTTGGGATGGTGCAGGTGAACTGTGCCGCGGTGGTGCAGTTGACGCATCTTTATTTGCCGGGGATGGTGCAGAGGCGGAGCGGCGATATTTTGATTTTGGCTTCGACGGCTTCGTTTCAGGCGGTGCCTTACATTTCGGTGTATGCGGCTTCGAAGGCGTTCGATTTATTGTTTGCCGAGGGGCTGGCTGAGGAAGTACGGCCGTTTGGCGTGCGGGTTTGCGCGCTTTGCCCTGGCTCTACGACCACCGAATTTCATCAAGTGGCGGGGCAGCCGGATCATTTGAAGAGGAAGCAGGAGACGGCGGAGAAGGTGGCGCGAGTCGGGCTGGAGGCTTTGGCGGCGGGGAAGAGTTACGTGATTTCTGGATTTGCGAATTATGCGAGTGCCCATGCGGAGCGTCTCGTGCCGCGGAGATTTGTGACGCGCACGGCGGCGAAAATGTTTGCGCCGAAATAGGAAAGTGCACTACCGCAGAGACGCAGAGTGCGCAGAGAAAACCTACTCTTCGTCGTGGCCTTTGGCTTTGGCTAGTTTTTCGATTACTGATAGATCCTCTAGGGTCGTGGTGTCTCCTGAGATCCTGCCTTTTTGGGCTAGCTCGCGCAATAGGCGGCGCATGATTTTGCCGCTGCGCGTTTTGGGGAGCAGATCGGCGAAGCGGACTTCGGCGGGGCGGGCGATGGTGCCGATAGTTACGGCGATGTGTTCGATTAGAGCTATGCGCAGCTCGTGTGACGGGGCGTGACCCGCGCGAAGAGTGACGAAGGTGACGATGGCTTCGCCTTTGATGTCATCGGGGCGCGCGACTACTGCGGCTTCGGCTACTGCGGGATGGCTTACCAGAGCGCTTTCGATTTCCATGGAGCTGAGGCGATGGCCGGCGACCTTTATGACATCGTCCACGCGGCCGAGGACCCAGATGTAGCCGTCTTTGTCGCATTGAGCGGCGTCGCCGGTGAAGTAGACGTTCGGGATGCGGCTCCAGTAATCGCGGCGGAAGCGTTCGTCGTCGCCGTAAATGGTGCGGAGCATCGAAGGCCACGGGCGCTCGATGATCAGATAGCCGGTTTCGCCGGGCTTCACAGGTTGGCCTTGCATAGTGACTACGCGAGCAGCGACGCCGGGGAGAGGACGCGTGGCGCAGCCGGGTTTTGTGGGCGTTGCGCCCGGTAGCGGCGAAATCAGGATTGAGCCGGTTTCCGTTTGCCACCAGGTATCCACGATTGGGCAGCGATCCTTGCCGATGGCGGATGAATACCATTTCCACGCCGCGGGATTGATTGGCTCGCCGACGGTGCCTAGCAGGCGCAGCGAGCTCAGGTCGTGCTTCTCGAGCCATTCCACGCCCCAGGCCATGAAAGCGCGCACGGCGGTAGCGGAGCTGTAGAAAATCGAGACTTTGTAACGCTCGACGATGTCCCAGAAACGATCGCGGCGGGGAAAATCCGGCGCGCCTTCGATACATCACGATGCTCGCGGCATTTGCGAGCGGGCCGTAGACGATGTAGCTGTGGCCGGTGACCCAGCCGATGTCGGCGGTGCACCAATAGACGTCGTCATCGCGAAGATCGAAGACCAGGCGCGTGCTCCATTGCGTTTGCAGCAAGTAGCCGGCGGAAGTATGCAGGACGCCCTTCGGTTTGCCGGTCGTACCGGAGGTGTAGAGGATATAGAGCGGATGCTCGGAATCGAAGGCCGGGGCGGGGCAATCGCTGGGGATTTTTTCGACGAGATCGTGCCACCAGAGATCGCGGCCTTCTTTCCAGCCGACTTTTTCGCCGGTGCGGCGGACGACTATGGATTTTTCGATGGTGGGACATTTGTCGAGAGCGACATCGGCGGTTTCTTTGAGCGGAACGACTTTTCCGCGGCGATAGCCGCCGTCGGCGGTGATTAGGATCTTTGACTTCGCATCGGCAATACGATCGGCGAGAGCGACGGCGCTGAATCCGCCGAAAACGACCGAATGCACCGCGCCAACGCGAGCGCAGGCGAGCATGGCGATCGGCAATTCCGGAATCATGGGCATGTAGATCGCGACGCAATCTGTGGGCTTTACTCCCAGCGAGAGCAGCACGTTGGCGAATTTGCAGACGCGCTCGTGCAGTTCGGCGTACGTCAATTGCAGCGTGGCGCCATCTTCGGCTTCCCAGAGAAGCGCGGGCTTGTTTCCGTTCTTTTCGAGGTGGCGATCGAGACAGTTGTGCGCGACGTTCAGCTTGCCGCCGACGAACCACTTCGCGTGCGGCAGGTCCCACTCGAGAGTTTTCACCGGCGGCTCGAACCAATCGAGGTTCTTGGCCTCTTCGCCCCAGAAAGCCTCGGGATTTTCCGCGGCCTTGGCGCACATCTCTTCGTATTCATCCATCGAGCGCACGCGCGCCTTCTTCGAGAAATCCGCGGGCGGCGGGATGGGTTTTTCGTCGAGGACGTGCGGATCGAACTCTTGCATCGTTGTCTCCTCTGCGGCGAGGGCTCGAGGACGTTTACACGGCTGTGATAGTGCGCTCCAATTGCGCGGTGCGTGCTGCGGCTCTAAATTACGAGACACCCGCCAGCCGGTCAAGCCCGGCCGCGACAACCAGTATAAGAATATGATTTGATATCGGCATGAGTGAGAAAAAATTAACCGAGCAGCTTCGCGCGGAAGGATTTGGGCATACGTTTGTGTGGCAGGATGGGCTGGAGGCGTTTTATCCCGACCATACCCATGCGAGCGAGACGGCGCATATTATTTTGGCGGGCGAGATGACGTTGACAATGGATGGACAGGCGGCGACTTATCGCGCGGGCGACCGTTGCGATGTGCCTGCGGGGGCGCTGCATTCGGCGCGGATGGGGCCGCAGGGTTGCAGGTATCTGATCTGGGAGAGATGAACGAGCGCGGGCGAAAGGCGGGGCCGAAAAGCGGGAGGGTCTGCCCTTCGGCCCCGGCAAGGGGCCTCACGGTAAAAAGCCCCTCCCCTACTCTTCGTGCAGAGCGACCATTGGCTCTACCTTGGTGGCGCGAATCGCGGGAATAACACTCGCGAGAAACGCTACCGTCGCCAGCAGCAGCGCTACGGCCACTAGCGTTACGGGATCCGTGGGACTCACACCATAGATTAACTTCGCTACGACTCGGCTGAGGGCCAGCGCTCCCGCTATGCCGATGGCTACGCCGAGCAGCGTGGGCTTCATGCCATCTGCCACTACGAGCCGCAGCACGTCGCGGACTTGCGCGCCGAGGGCCATGCGAATGCCGATTTCGCGCGTGCGGCGGCGGACCGCGTAGGAAAGAACGCTGTAGATTCCGACGGCGGCCAGAAGCATGGCGAGGCCGGCGAAGGATGCGAGCAACAGCATGTTAAATCTTTGCTGCGTGAGCGATGTGGCGATGAGGTCTTCCATCGTGGCGATTTCTTCGACGGGTTGCTCGGCGACGAGCTGATGGATCGCGGCGTGTGATTTCTGGCGTGAGTCTAGCGACCGGCGTGGAGGAACGCACGGCTAGACCCATTGAGAAGCCGCTCCACGTTGTGTTTGGGGGCTGGGTTAGTTGCTTCATCGGAAAGTAGAGGGTGCCGGTGGTCTGCGGATCATCGAGGCCTTCGTCCTTTACGTCGCCGACCACGCCAGCGACAGTGCGAACGGACCCGGGGAAAAAGGAGAGGGTGAGGTGCTTGCCGAGCGGGCTTTCATTGGGCCAGAAGCGCCGAGCCATGGTTTCGCTGACGAGAACGACGTCTTGCGCGCCGGGAGCATCGGCATCGGTGAGTTCGCGGCCGGCGATCAAGGGGATGTGCATGGTGTGCGTGTAGCCGGCGCTGATGAAGCGCACTCCGACCTCCGGCTGGTCGGCCATCGCGACGACGGGACGGCCTTCGATTTGCACCGGCTGGACTGAACCGCCTTCGCCGTTGAGCGGCATGGAGTCGATGGCTGCGGCGGATTCGACGCCGGGCAGACGCTTGCAGCCGCGCGAACAATTCATTGTAGAAGGAGATTTCGGACTCGCGTGTCGGAAACTCGTGGGTAGTGACCGGCAGGCTCATGGTCAGGACGTTGTGAGGGTCGAAGCCGGGATTCACGCGGCGAAGATTCCAGAGGCTGCGAATCATCAGGCCCGCGCCCGCCAGCAGAATCAATGAGAGAGCGACTTCGGAGACGACCAGAATAGCTGCGAGCGCGGTTTCCGCTGGTGTCGGCATCGGTCCGGCCGAGGCCGGATTTGAGGGCTTCGTTGATGTTGGATTTGGTAAGGCGCCAGGCGGGGAAAAGGCCGGCGGCAACGCCGGTTGCGATGGAGATGAGCAAGGTGAAGCCCAGGACCCACGCGTCCGGCGAAATGTCCATAGTTTGCGGGAGGTTGTCGCCGAAGAACGCGGCGATCGCGGAGACTCCAAATTGCGCGATGAACCAAGCCCAGCAAGCCGCCTGAAGCCGAGAGCAAGAGCGTTTCGACCACGATTTGACGCACGATGCGGCCACTGCTTGCGCCGAGGACCGCGCGGATGGCCGTTTCTTTCTGACGCGCCAATGTTTTCGCGAGCAGAAGATTCGCGACGTTCGCGCAGGCGATGAGCAGCACGAAGCCTACCGCGCCGAGCAGCACTAGCAATGCCGGGCGCACATCGCCGATCATGTCCGCGTGCAGGGGACGACGATGGCGCCCCAGCCTTTGTCGTCGGCGGGATATTGATCGGAGAGACGCGCGGAGATAGCGTCTATTTCCGCTTGCGCTTGTTTCTGCGTGGCGCCTGGTTTCAGTCGCGCGACTACGACCGAGTGATGCTCGCCGCGCACGGATTTTTCCTGATCGCTCCAGGCCATAGGCTGCCAGGCCTGCGCCCAATCTGGGTAGCGGAAGTTAGCGTTGCGCGACGCCGACGATTGTGTAGCTTTCACCGTCCATGTCGATTTTGCGGCCGATGATGTTGGGGTCGCCCCCGAACTGCGATTTCCAGAGGGCCTGGCTGAGGATCAGGACGTGGCCGCGGCCGGGTCGATCTTCATCGGCTGTAAAAATGCGGCCGAGTTGCGGCTGTGCTCGGAAAACCGAAAAGAAACCGTCAGTGACGCGGCAGATGCGCACGACCTGGGGTTTTTCGCCGGCCAAGTCGGCGTGGAAGAAATTGTAGATGGACATGGAATCGAAAGAGGTGGATTGCTGTTTCCAGTCGTAGAAGTTTGCGGCGGAGACGGAGAAGCGATTGATGCCCGGGAAATTTTTGGCCGGGGGCGTATGCCAGATGCGCACGAGTTGGTCGGGATCGGAGAACGGAAGCGGGCGGAGGAGCACGCCATTCACGACGCTGAAGATCGCGGTATTGGCTCCGATGCCGAGGGCGAGGACGAGGATTGCTGTCGCGGCGAAACCTGGCGACTTTCGAATCATTCGAAAGCCGTAGCGAAAATCTTGAGGCAGAGAGGTCATTTCCGGTCCTCCCAGTTAGAATGGCGGCGCATCGATTAGGCTTCTCCCACAGCCAGCCGCGGCTTTGATACGCACGGGCATGGCCAAGGCACGACTGTCGTAAGCTATAGAGCAGAAGGAAGTTATGCGGCGGCGAGTCGAGTCGAGGACTGTTCCCGATGTCCAATTGCGCTAAACCCCGTCCGTTGGCGGACATGGCACCCGGAAAGCTCGCCTGCCTCTTAGCGGCAAGTCTCCATGATTGTGGAACTTTCGGGAGCCGCTGAGTTAATAAGTAACGAGAAGCGGCAGGGTTCGTCCTAATCAGGTAGATGCTGCGGGAACCCGAATACTCAGATGACGACCTGCTGCGGCGAATCATCGCCGGTGAAGAGGATGCGTTTTTGTGCTTCTACCGGCGGTGGCAAGGCCGCATTTACCGCTTCGCGCTGCACATGAGCGGGAGCGCATCGGTGGCGGAAGACGTGACGCAAGAAGCGTTCATGAGCGTGGTTCGCGATGCCAGCCGGTTCGATCCGGCGCTGGGCACTGCGTCGGCCTATCTATTTGGGATCGCGCGCAATCAAGTGCTGCGAAGGCTAGAGAAGGATCGCGTGCTGGTGCCGTTTCCGGAGCCGGGTGACGCTTCGCGCGATTCGCAAGCGAAGGCTGCCGGCAACGGCCACCATGCCATATCCGTTCCTCCTGTTGATCTCGCCCGCAAGCAGACGATTGAACATGTGCGCGAGGCTGTCTTGAGCCTGCCGGGGCATTACCGCGAAGTTGTGGTGCTGTGCGACCTGCAAGAGATGAGCTACGAGGAAGCGGCGGCGGCGCTGGGATGCGCGATCGGAACGGTGCGTTCACGTTTGCACCGCGCGCGGACGCTGCTGGCCGCGAAACTTTTCGAGTTGCGGCAAGCAGAGCCGAAAACGGCGGCGCGCGGCCGCGGGAGCAATTGAAGGATCATTTTATGAACTGCGCCGAATTCAGCGAACTCGCCTCCGATCTGGCCCGGAACGAAGGCCTCGACGACGCTACGCGGCAGAAGGCTCTGGCGCACGCGGATGCCTGCCCGCGCTGCGATGAAGAGCTGGTAATGGCGCGGGAGTTGACCGCGGCGCTGCGCTCGCTGGCTTCCAGTGTGGCTGGCGCGGATGCTCCGGCGCGCGTGGAGGAATTCCTGCGCCGCGAAATGAGGCAACGCCACACGACGGTTGCCATCCGTTCGCCGCGCGCGACGCGGTGGGCCATCGGCGGAATCGCGGGATTGGCGGCTGCGGCTTTGCTGTCGATCGTACTTTTCAAGCCGGGGATTTTCCAGCGGCAGGGTGCGACTTCGCCGGGCGGCTCGGCTTCAAGTGCTAGTGCGCCGACACAAGTTTCGCAAGCCACGCCGCAAGTTGCATTGCCGGCAACTAACGCGGACACGTCAGCCGATTTGGGCGCTGCGACGCAAGATTCGGATGTGGAATACGCGACGGCTTACGTTTCGCTGCCCTCCGCTGACGGCGCGGCGTTTGCCGAAGATCAGACCATCGTGCGCGTGTCATTGCCGCACTCGGCGCTGGCGAGTTTCGGATTGCCCGTCAGTTCCGACGGCCGCGACTCGAATGTTCTCGCCGATTTCGTAATGGGCGAAGACGGCATGCCGCGCGCCGTCCGTCTAGTTCGATCGCAGTAGCGATTTTAGTTAAGCTCCAAAACATCATCGCAAGGAAAGTAGGAGGAACAAAGATGAATCGGAAAATGTCAGGAATTTTAGCGGGAAGCATTGGCGCATTCTTGTTCGGCGCCGTGCTTCTGGTCCACGCGCAAGACGCGCCGCCACCGCCGCCACCGCCCGAGGCCGATATTCTCGGCGTGGAGATGGGCGCGGGGCCGCATCACGTGGTGAAGGGCGCGCCGTTCTCCGCTCAGTCGAGCGTGGAAACGACGCAGACTCTGGCCGACGGAACGCACATCGACCGCAAGAGCCCCGGCACGATCTCCCGCGACAGCCAGGGACGCACGCGCTACGAGCAGACGCTCTCGGGCATCGGTCCCGTCGCCGTGGCGCACAAGTCCGGCCAATTCGTGATGATTCACGATCCGGTGGCGGGAACACACTTCGTTCTCGATCCTTCCACCAAGACGGCGCGGCAGATGCCGGCGCACATGCACGGCGGCGCAGGCTCGCCTGATGCGGAGGGCGAGAAGCGCGCGCACGGTGATTCGGCGAACGTGACCAAGGAATCGCTCGGAACGCAGACCATCGAAGGCGTGTCTGCTACCGGCACGCGCACCACGCGGACGATTCCGGCTGGCCAGATCGGCAACGACAAGCCGCTGCAAATTGTGACCGAGCGGTGGTATTCGGCGGATCTGCAGACCGTGGTGATGTCGAAGCACAGCGATCCGCGCTGGGGGACTTCGACATTTACATTGACGAACATCAGCCGGACGGAGCCCGCGTCATCGCTCTTCCAGGTTCCGGCCGACTACACGGTGAAGCAGGGCGGAGGACATCATCGAGGCTGGGGCGGACCGCCGCCGGCTGGTGCTCCTGCGCCGCCGTCTGAGTAGCGACGAAATTCTGTACTGCGGTGTTGTACGTAGGTGCCCGACCCCCGAGGCGGGCGGCGCGTGGAGGCGCCGCCCGCTTTCTTTTTTCCGTCGTAAATCTGACTGAGCTAAGTATTACAAAGTGTGTGCCAGCGCGGCCTGCGCGATTTTTCTCGTTGCGCTTGAGACCGGCACGCGGGCGATGTCGGCCAGCGGCAGGCGGCGCGAACGCTGGAGAATCGGCAGAGTCGCGACGCGAGCGCAGAATGGCACTAGCGTGATGTCGCGAAATGTCACGCCGTGCTTTGCATGAGGGAGCTCGGTGAGCGCTGGTGGATCGAAGCGCAAATGCGCGCGCAAGTGGTCGGCTAACGCGGCCGCCGGATTTTTTGCGAATTCCACGGCAGGGAATTGCCACATGCGCGAGAAGAGTACGCCGTCGTGCGCGCCGGGATCGCGGACGAGCAAAGTGCGCCCGCGCGAATCGAGGAGCACGGCGGCAGCGATGCGCTGCGAGACGCTTGCCTGCTTCTTTCGCCGCGCGGGAATTGCGTCGACGAGCCCGCGCTTGCGCGCCTCGCACCAACGCGCCACCGGGCACGCGCTGCATTGCGGCGACTTCGGCGTGCAGATCGTCTCGCCAAGCTCCATCATCGCTTGATTCCAATCGCCTGCTGCTTTCGGGGCGAGAAGAGTTTGCGCGGCGGCCTCGAGCTTCTTCCATCGCTGCGGCGCGCGCAAGTCGCCGCGGATGGCGTTGAGACGTGCCAGCACGCGCGCTACGTTGCCATCGAGAACCGCGTGAGGCGCATCGAAGGCGATGCTGAGCACGGCGGCTGCGGTGTAGCGGCCGACTCCAGGCAGAGCGATCGCCGCGGCGAAATCGTCCGGAAACTCGCCGCTGTGCTTCGCCACGATTTCGCGCGCGGCTCGCTGCAGATTTCGCGCGCGGCTGTAATAGCCGAGCCCGGCCCAGAGGCGCAGCACTTCCTGCTCGGGGGCGCGCGCAAGCGATTCCACATTCGGAAACCGCGCAAGAAATTTCTCGTAATAGGGAATTACGGCGGCGATGCGCGTCTGCTGCAGCATCACTTCGGCTAGCCAGACGCGGTAGGGACTGCGATCGCGCCGCCAGGGATGCTCGCGACGGTTCGCGCGGAACCATCGCATTAGGCGTTCTCGAAATGTGCGAAGGGACTTTGGGGTGGGCCGCATCAGGGTCGCGGGCCATTGTCGCACAGTGTTGGTAGCGCCGGCGTCCCTGCCGGCACCCGGCGAGCAATTTCGCGGAGACAGAGGCGAGCGTCGACGGAGCACGATGCCGCTAAGTTGGCAAGTCCGCGCTCGACTGCAGCCCTAGCCCACATCTGTGCTCGTAAGATGCCGGCAGGGACGCCGGCGCTACCAAAACCGGTAGCACTCGAGCCCTTGGTTGCGCGCCGAAATCGGAGAGAGAATTGATCTAAATGGAATCGAAGAAGATGAAGTACGAGGACGACCACAGCTGCGATGGAATCGAACGCTGCTCGCGGCGCGTTAGCACGATCTTGAAGACTTCGGTCTCCGCGGCCAATTCATCTAAGAATCCGCCGCCGCTCTCGGACGTATCCGGTTGGATGAACGCGAGCTCGCGCAAAATTTCGTAGATGATATCTCCGGCCGGGGCCATCGGAGTGGCCATGCTGTCGGTGCGGAATTGCATCACGGCATTAATTTCCTGAAAATGCCACGCGATGCTGGCCGTGAGCGAAACGGCGCGCTCGAAGCGTTCCGAATGCTCGGCATCGCCGAGCTTCCCTAGATTCGCGCGTGGCGGCCCGACCAGAGGATCGAGGACCAGCATCAAGCGCCGTTCGTCCTCGCGAGAATATTCGCGCACCTTCAGCGAGCCCGTCTTTGCCGAAATCTTCCAATCCACGAAACGCGCGCTGTCCTGCGGCTGGTACTGCCGGATGGAATGAAGATCGTGGCCGCGCCCGCGATAGAAGCTGGCCATTTCGCCGCTGATCAGCGGCAAAATCTCGTAAGTCTGCTCGGCCGGCTCAATATGCGGATAAACGACCACCTCGACCGGAGAATCCACGCGCCGGCCTTTTTCAAATAATCCGAAAGGAAATTTCGTGCGAATGGAGAAAGCATCCTGGCGATACACTCCGCGCCGCGGAAACACAAGCTGCACTTTTTGGCGAGCCGAGCTGCGCCGTGCGATATACGGGAAATAAACCGGCTGTACGAGAATTTCGGCGGCGCGTTTGTCCTTGCCCTCGCCTTCCACTCGCAGTGAAAGCGACGGCCAGATTTCTTTTTCGTTGCGGATCTCGATCGTCGCCAGCACGGGCTGTTCGGCGAAGAGCCGTTCGGGCAATTCGAGCCGCAGCTCGATTCCCGTCAACACGGCGCGCGAAAGCACGCCTGAAATCAAGATTCCCGCGAGCAGGCAGCCCAGAACCAAAAATAATAGATTGTTGCCGGTATTTACCGCGGCCAGCACGAGAACCAAAATCACGGCGAGATAGACGATGCCTTCGCGCGTCAGCTTGTAATCGATTTGATAGACGAGCCAGCGAAGGCTGGTGCGGCGCGCCAGCGCCGGTACGAAGGAAACCGCGACCCAACCGGCCAGCGCGAGTGCAGCGAACGCCGCGGCCGTGGCCATCTTGATGCGCCCTTCCTGCGCAACGGCTGCGGAAAAAAGCGCCAGTACCATGGCCACAGCCAGCGTAGCCATGGAGACGCCGAACAAGCGCCAGCCGGGGCGATCGCGCTCGCGCCAGATGCGTGCGACGAATGAATCGGACATCAGAGTGGGACGCGCGTGGTTTCGAGAATTTCTTCGAGGATGGCTTCGGCCTGCGCGGATTTGCGCTGCGTCGAAACATAGCGCGAGCTGACCACCACGCGATGCGAGAAGACCGGAAGGATGAGCCGCTTGAAATCATCGGGCAGGCAATAGTCGCGGCCTTCGAGAAATGCCCGGGCCTGTGCAGCGCGATGCAGCATCACGGCGCCGCGCGGGCTGACGCCGAGGCTCAACTGTTCGGAATTGCGCGTGCGCTCGACAATTTCGAGCGCGTAATCGAGCAGGCTCTCTTCCACTTTAATTTGCTTCACGGATTCCTGCATCGCCAGCACGTCCGCGGCGTCCATCGCGGCGGTGATCGATTCCGCCGGAGAGGAGCTGCTGCCGTTGCGGATAATTTCTTTCTCGCTCGCTCGCGAAGGATAGCCCATGCGAATGCGCATCAAAAAACGATCGAGCTGCGATTCGGGCAAAGGATAGGTGCCATGATGCTCGATGGGATTTTGCGTTGCGACGACGAGAAAAGGATCGGGCAAAGGATGCGTGTGATTGTCCACCGTGACTTGCGACTCGCTCATGGCTTCGAGCAACGCCGATTGCGTTTTCGGCGTCGTGCGATTGATTTCATCGGCGAGCACCACGTTTGCGAAAATCGGCCCCGGCTTGAATTCGAAATTCTGCCGCACCGGATCGAAGACGCTTACGCCGATCACGTCGCTTGGCAGCATGTCCGAAGTGAATTGCAAGCGTTGAAAGGTGCAGTGGAACGAACGCGCCAGAGCCTGCGCCAGCGTGGTTTTGCCCACTCCCGGCACATCTTCAATCAGCAAGTGGCCGCGCGCGAGCAGCGTCGTCAGCGCGAGCTGAATCACTTCCTCTTTGCCTTTGACGACGTGCGAAATTGATTTCTTCAGCTCCGCGAGCTGGCTGCCGGCGTTGCTGGTCTTGGTTTGCAATTGGTCCGGCCTTTTGCTACAAAATTAATGTCGCTTCCGGGGCGATTAGCTCAGTTGGTTAGAGCGCTCCCCTCACACGGGAGAGGTCCAAGGTTCAAGTCCTTGATCGCCCACCATGCCCCGAATTATTTTGCCACTGTTCCTTCGACTACCTGACACAATGATTGGTTGGATGTGTTCAAGAAGTGGTCAGAGACGGGAAACATGACCTCGACTCTACGATTTATTGAAATCTTCGCGCTAGGCACTTGGGTTGGCAGCATCATCTTCCTTAGCTTCGTCGTGGCGCCAGGGGCGTTTGGCGTGCTCGGGAGCCGCGATCAGGCCGGCACGATGGTCGGGTTCGCGCTCGGGCGTCTCCATTGGATTGGAATCATCGCCGGGCTGGTTTATTTGCTGGCGCTGGTAGTGGAACGGCGATCTGTTGCGGTAATCGCCCGGCCCGCGGCAATCGCGGTGGTGCTGATGATCGCGCTGACTTATTACTCGCAAGCGTTTGTTACCAGCCGGCTGGCGGGCTTGCGGCGCGAGATGGTTTCGGTGGATGCGACGCCGCGCGACAATCCGCAGCGCGTGGAATTCGACCGATTGCACCAAATTTCGGTGCGGATTGAAGGAGCGGTGTTGTTGCTCGGGCTAGCCGGGTTATTTTTGACCGTGCGCAATTTTTCGCCTCGTTGAGCCTCCCGAGAGTTCGAGCCAGCTTTTTCTTCCGCGGACGAGCGTTCTTTTTGGTCTAGTCGGCGGTCGTCGGATGCCGGCGGGGACGCCAGCGCTACCGAGCTTTCGGATTGACCTTCTTCGTGCGATGGAGATGGACGGCCTGCCAGAGATACCAGCTTGCTACGCTGCGATAGGGCTTCCAGCGCTCGCCGAACGCGAGTAGCTCCTTCGGCTTTGGCAACTTGCGCTTGCGATAGGCGAGCTTGAATCCTTGCTGCACGCCGTAATCGAGCGTCGGCAACACGTCCGGGCGGCCGAGCCGGAAGATCAGCATCATGTGCACGGTCCAGACGCCGACGCCGCGCACGGCCGTGAGCCGCGTGACGATCTCCTCGTCCGGCAGAAGCTCGACTTCCGCGAGGCTGGGCACGACGCCATCCATAGTTTTCTGAGCGAGATCTCTTATCGCGGCGAGTTTCTGGCGCGAAAGCCCGGCGCCGCGCAACGTGGCATCGGACGCGGCCAGAATTTGCGCGGGCGTGGGAATGTTTCCGCCGCCTACGCGATCTTTCACGCGCCCAAAAATTGTCGCGGCAGCCTTGCCGTTGAGCTGCTGATAGACAATCGCTTCCATCAGCGCTTCGTACGGGCTCGGATGCGTGTCCATCTCCATGCGGAATCGTCCGACGCGCGAGATCAGATCTTCGAATTTTTCATCGCAACCCCGCAAATGGCGAACGGCGGCGAGATGATTGAACGGGTATGGCTTCGGCTTTTTCTTTGCGAGCGCGGTCGCGGCTGACGCGGTCATACAGGGAACCTCCGGTGCGTGTGCTAGTATCACACGTTTATGCTGACAGGAATTATAGGATTACCGCAGGTCGGCAAGACAAGTTTGTTCCGCATTCTCACGCATGCGCGCGTGGACGCGCGGATGAAGCCGGGCGAAGCGCACGTGGGTATCGCGCGAGTGCCGGATGCGCGCGTCGCCAAGCTTTCGGAAATTTTCAAGCCGAAGAAAATTACCTACGCCACGATCGAATATGTGGACGTAGGCGGAATGCAGCAGGATCGGGAGAAAAATGCCCAGTCGCTGGTGCCGCTGCGCGAAGCCGACGCGCTCGCGCACGTCGTGCGGCTCTTCGATGATCCGACCGTGCCGCATCCCGCCGGAAGCATCAACGCCATGCGGGACATCGACAATGTGGAAATCGAGCTGATGTTCAACGATCTGGAACAAGCCACCAAGCGGCTCGAGCGCCTCGAGAAGGATTTGAAGCGGAAGAAAGAGCCGCACCTCGAGCTCGAGCATAAGCTGCTCAGCGTCTGCAAGCAGGCTCTCGAATCCGAAAAGCCGCTGCGTGAACTCGAATTCAAGCCGGAAGAAATGAAGGCACTCACCGGCTTCACGTTTCTGACCATCAAGCCGATGCTCTACGTACTGAATCTGGGAGATGAGGAAGCTACAGAGGCCGCCAACGCGATCGAAAAACACAAACTCGAGAAGTTAGCAAGCAAGCTGCAAACTGCAGTCGTACCCTTCTGCGGAAAAATCGAAGCTGAACTCGCCGATCTGGACGACGCCGAAGCCGCCGAGATGATGAAGGCGTACGGCCTAGCCGAATCCGGCCGCGACCGGCTTATTCAGGCCACGTACCGTCTCCTCGGTCTCATTTCATTCCTGACCTGTGGCGAGCCGGAATGCCGCGCGTGGACCATCGAGCGCGGCCTCAACGCGCAAAAAGCCGCCGGCGCAATTCACAGCGACATCGAGAAGAATTTCATCAAAGCCGAAGTCGTGCGCTGGGAAGATTTGTTAGAAGCCGGCAGCTTTGCTCATGCGAAGGAGCACGGCAAACTGCGTCTCGAAGGCAAGGAGTACATCGTGCAGGACGGAGACGTGATTCTCTTCCGCCACGCCGGCTGATCACGCCATGACGCACATCGCCGCAACGCGCATCCTGCTCGCGCTTCTTCTGGGCGCGATCGCAGCCGCGGCGAACGTAATCGGCGGACTCGCTATTGTTCGGCACCAATGGTCGCGCGCATACCTGAAATATTTCATCGCGCTTGGCGCAGGCTTCATGCTGGCCGCCGCCTTCCTCGAGATGATTCCTGAATCGCTCAAGCTCGCGACACGCACCGATGAAGTTTTCTTCCTGGTGCTGGGCGGCTATCTGCTGATTCATTTCTTTGAGCACACCGTCGCGCCGCATTTTCACTTCGGCGAAGAAACCCATAGCGAAGAGCTCGCTCCGGCTCATGCAGGCATCGCCGCCGTGCTCGGTCTGGTGATTCACACGTTCTTCGATGGCGTCGCGATTGCCTCCGGCGTGCTGGTCTCGACGTGGCTTGGCGGAATAATTTTTCTTGCTGTTTTTCTTCACAAATTGCCCGAAGGCTCGACTGTAGCCTCTCTTACGCTAGCCAGCGGCCAGAGCCGCCGCGTCGCCCTGCTCTCCTCGGTAGTGCTGGGCGGCGCTACGATCGCCGGTGTCGGCCTTATGTATGTCCTCCGCGGCGCCGTCAGCGTCGCGTTGCCGTTCTCGGCCGGCGTCACGATCTACGTAGCCGCGTCAGACCTGATGCCCGAGGTGAACCGCGAGCCGGCGGTCGGGTTGCCCGTGCTCGTGTTCCTCGGTGTCCTGGCAATGCTGGTCTTGAAGCTCGCCTTCCACCTCTAGATTCCGGCCCTGACGCCATTGACCGTTCCGCCCCGCTGGAATCGCCCCTCTCTGGCGACACAAAAACGCCGGCAAGCTGCCGGCGCTACGACCGACTCGTACTTAAAGCATTGAATTTACAAGGCTTAGCGTTATATTTTGCGGCTGTCTACCTCGCTTAGACGGGCCGATGCAAGTCGATCCGTGGTCAGCGCAAGATTGGCAATAAGCACGAACCCGAGGAACGCAACTTTATGGCACACATGGTGTTAGATATGATGTGGCTGTTATGGCCAGATCCGACGTCCAGCTTATGCTGGAAGCCAAAGCGGGGAACGATGCGTCCTTCGAGCATCTGCTCCAGCGCTATCGCACGCCTCTGGTCAATTTCCTTTATCGCATGGTGAGGGATGCGGCCACGGCGGAAGATCTGGCTCAGGAAGTTTTTCTGCGCGTCTATCGCGCGCGTCACGGCTACGAGGCCAGCGCCAAATTCACCACGTGGCTCTTTCGCATCGCGACGAATCTGGCGCTGAACCGGATTCGGGATTCGCGCTACCGGCAGATGGAAATCTCGCTCGATGTAAAGGCCGAAGATGACTCACCTGTGATGGAGCTCCCGGCGCGGGAACTGCGCGTGGATCAGATGCTGATCGAGCGGGATCGCACCGTGCTGATCCGCCGGGCTGTCGAGGCGTTGCCGGAGAAGCAACGCATCGCCGTGTTGCTGCATAAATACGAAGAAATGGACTATTGTGAAATCGCCAAAGTTCTCGAGTGTTCGGAAGCCGCGCTCAAATCGCTGCTGTTCCGCGCCTACGAGACGCTCCGGGTTCAATTGGCGCCGCTGGTAGGTTTGGCGGCGTCTCCCGCGCCGGCGGCCCCAGCCGAAGCCGGGAAGGGAAGGCTGCAATGAAATACGAAACGAATTGTGAACGCATCGCGGAGTCTTTGATTCCTTATCTCGACCGGCGCGCCAGCAGCGCCGAGCAGCGTCAAGTGGAAGCTCATGCGGCCGTTTGCCCGGCCTGCAAAACGCGCATCGAAGAATTCCGCCGCCTCTCCGTGGTGCTTGACGAACTTCCCGGGATGGAGCCTTCGGGCGCATTCGACGCGCATGTGCGCCAGCGCATTGCCGGTGAGCCGCGCGCGAGCTGGTTTGGCTGGATCGTCCCCGCGCCGAGGCTGGCGTTTTCTCTGGCGTTCTTACTTGCGCTATCGGTGTGGACAGCGCGATTCGAGCCGGGAATTCCCGAGGCCCCGACGGGCGCGGCGCAGAGCGAACAGGACTTCCGCGTCATCAAGGATCTCGATGTTCTCGAGAATTACGACGTGGTCAAGAATTTCGACGCGCTCTCGGAACTGCCTGTTGCGCAACAGACCCAAACGCAACCGGATCAGCAGCAGGATAAGAGTCACGACGGACATATCTAGATGGTTTGCCGCACATTCAAATTCTGGCTGCTGTGTCTGGTGGCGTTGCTTGCGCTGCCCGCAGCGCCGGCACGCGCGCAAGGTTATCGTGCGCAAGCCTTGCGCGCCGCTGCCGCCCAACGCCGTGCTGATCGCCAGGCCCGACGCGCCGCCGCAGAGGACGAAAAGTCGAAAGACGCCAAGCCCGACGCGCAGAAGGGCCAGCCCAATGTGCGCAGCATGGAAGGCCTCCCTCCGAAGTGGGTCGAGCAGCTCCGCGATCGCTCGCCGGAAGAACAGCAGCGCTTCATGGAGAATAACGAGCGATTCAAGAGCTTGCCGCCAGAGCGCCAGGCGCAAATTCGCAAGAATCTCGAGCAATGGAACCGTCTGACGCCGGAACAGAAGAACGCCATCATCGATCGCGAGAAGTTTTTTGAGAGCCTCTCGCCGCAACAGCGGCAATATATTCGCAACAACCTTCTTCCTCGCTGGCAGGCCATGCCCGTCGAGCGGCGGCAACTTCTCTTAGGACGCCTTCGCGTGCTGCGCGATCTGACGCCGGACGCACGAGCGGCGAAGCTCAACGATCCGGCTTTTATGCAGGGGCTTTCGCCGGAGGAGCAGCAAACCCTTCGGGATTTGAATCAGCTCCGCAATCCGCTTCCGCCGCAGTAAGACCTGCAATTCGAATCCGGCAATTAATGGTAAAGGCGTAGTCTGCGGTAGCTACGGGGCGTTGATTTTGCTCAGTGATCGCCGGAGGGCGCGGCAAGCGGCGCCGCTTCGAGGAGGGAGAGCGCGCATGCGCTTCCAAAGAGCGCGTTAAGTCCGTCAAATCTGTTCGCCCGCGAGAATTCTGTTAACTCTTTCGGAACAAAATCAAGATTCGCCAGCGATTCATCTACGAATCGTCTAGCCTCAGCGCCGACGCACCATATCTAGTGGTCCGCATTCTGTTCGCGCGGCTGCGGCAATCACCTACGCAAAAAATCTTTTGCTTTCTTTCGGATTCCGCTTGACAAGCCGCTGAGTCTGGCTATTATCAGTGGCCAAAAGTGGTTCGAAGTGGTTAGCAGTGGCCAACACAAAGCATGTTTAGGGCTGATTTCAGGCGCTTTGAGCTTATCAACAAATGCTTCGGGGGAACCATCCCGCAACTGTGGACGCGAAGGGACGGCTGAAAATCCCGCGGGCATTTTTGCGCGAGTTACGGGAAATGGGCGAGAAGTTTTACGTAACCAGCGAAGGGGGCCACAACGCGTGGATCTTCCCGATGAAAGTCTGGGAGGAGAAAGAAGCGCTGCTTGCGCGGGCCTCGTCGCACAACCGGTCGAAGCAGAGATTCCTCGATCGCGTGAATTATTACGGTCAGGAAGTTGAGATAGATGGCCAGGGCAGACTCCTGGTTCCCGCGCTTCTCCGCGAAGAGGCGCAAATCAGCGGCGAGGTGAATGTCCTCGGCGATCTCGACCACCTGACAATCTGGAACCGCGCGAGGTTCCAGGATCGGCTGAAGAACAACCCGATTACCACCGAAGACGAAAAGGTTCTCGACGACCTGGGCATCTAGTTTTGAGCGTGCTGCATACGCCGGCAATGCTCAGGGAAGTTCTGGAGTGGCTGTGTATACGGCCCGAGGGCAGCTATCTCGACGCCACCACCGGAACGGGCGGCCATCTTGTTGAAATTGCAAGGCGGCTGACGACGGGGCGCGCATACGGAATTGACCGCGACCCGCAGGCCCTGGCAATCGCGCAAGAACGGCTTAAGGAAATTGGAAAGAAGGCAACTCTGGTGAAGGCGAGCTTTTCCGAGATCGGCGAAGTGGCAAGACAGCAGCAAATGCCGCCGCTCGATGGCCTGCTGGCCGATCTGGGAGTTTCAACGCTGGAACTCGATACACCGGAACGCGGATTTTCGTTCCGCTATGCGGCGCCGCTCGATATGCGCATGGATCCCGAGCAGGCATTGACCGCCGAAGAAATTGTGAATCACTGGCCGGAGAGGGAACTGGCCGATCTCCTCTATCAGAAAGCCGAGGAGAGAGATTCACGCAGAATCGCCAGGGTAATTGTGCGCGCGCGGCCCATCCGCGACACCGCGCACCTGGCAACGGTTGTGGCAGGGGCTCGAAAAGCAAGGGGAAGGCAGAGACTGCATCCCGCGACAAAAACGTTTCTGGCGCTGCGGATTGCGGTGAATCGAGAAGAGGAGGAACTCGAGCAGTTTCTTTCGCGGGCCCCTGCCACTATATCTCCGGGTGGCCGCTGGGTGATTCTCAGCTATCACTCGCTGGAAGACCGCCAAGTGAAGCATGCCTTTCAGCGCCTCGCGCGCGAAGGCCAATTTCAAGTCCTGACGAAGAAAATCATCGAGCCCACCCTCGATGAAATTCGAGATAACCCGCGCGCGCGCAGCGCCAAGATGCGCGTGGCGCAAAAGTCGGAAGCCGCGGCTGCATAGCTGCGGGGTGGACAGCCATGACCGAATACTACACATTGAAGCGTATTGATAATTCCCGCTTGGTGCGAACTGCCGCGCCGCAACGCTGGCGCGAACTGGGGCGAAAAATGCTCGGAGGCGTCGCGCTCGGCATTTGCCTGCTCACTTATGCATGGCAGCATTTCGAGTGCATCCAGCTCCGCTATTCGCTCGAGCAGTTGCAGGCCGCGAAAACGCAGAAGACCGAATTGAATCAGCAGTTGCGCCTCGAAGTTGCATCGCTGGCTTCGCCGATGCGCATTGATGCCATCGCGCGGCAGCAACTCGGGCTTTCCGTGCCGGTGCCCGGCCAGGTGGCCCCGGCGCAGGGCAGCGTCGAGGGCGTGGTCGCGCAAGTTCGTACGCCGTCGGCTGCGACGCGGCCGTAGATCGATTTCCATGACACGCCCTGCGGCCCGCCCCGAAACGCCGAAGTTTGGCGGGCTGCGGCACAAGCTTGCATCGCCGGAGCCCCGGGAAAAAATGGAGCCGCGTAATCCCCGCGTCCGATGGCTGGTCGTTTTTGTACTGGCTGTTGTATGGATGGGCTCGGTCGTGGCGCGGCTCGGTTACCTGCAGCTTTTCCACTACAGCGAATATCTTTCCAAGGCGCAACGCCAGCAACTCCGCGTCCGCGAAACTACTCCGAAGCGCGGCTCGATCTTCGACCGCAATGGCCACGAACTCGCCGTCAGCCTGCCGGTGGACTACTGCTTTGCCGACAGCTCGGAAATCAACGATCCCGACATGGTGGCGAATCTGCTCTCGCGCGTTCTGAATATCGCGCCGGAAGAAATCGGCGCGAAGCTCACCGAGCCGCATCCGTTTCCCGTGCTGGCGAGAAAGCTCACTCCCGAAGTTGCCGAGCGGATCGAAGCGCTGAATTTGCGCGGCATCTACGTACAGAAAGAGCCGGAGCGCGTTTATCCGCAGCGGTCGCTCGCATCCCAAGTCATCGGTTACGTGAACGTGGATCAGCAAGGACAGGGCGGCATCGAATACGCCCTCGATAAATTGATTCGCGGCAAGCCGGGGCGCGCTTTGGTGACGAAGGATGCTCGGCGACGCGGCGTGGATCGCAGCGAAGTTGCGGCCCAGCCGGGAGCCAACGTCACGCTCACTCTCGATGAAAATATCCAGTACATCGCCGAGAAAGAACTCGCCCAGGCTATCAGCGATACACAGGCTCGTTCCGGCTCGATCGTGATCGAAGATCCGAATTCGGGCGAACTTCTGGCGCTCGCCAATTGGCCGACCTTTGATTCCAACGATCCCTCGGATTTCCCGGACGACGTGCGCATGAATCGCGCCGTGGCTGCGGCGTACGAACCGGGCTCGACGTTCAAGGTCATTACGCTTTCGAGCGCTTTCGAGAACGGCGTGGCCACTCCGTCGGACCTCGTCGATTGCCAGAACGGCTCGATCGTCGTTGCCGGACGATTAATTCATGACTGGCATCCCTTCGGCACTCTCACCGTCGCGAATGTTCTCGCGCACTCGAGCGATGTTGGTTCAATCAAGATCGCGCTCAGGGATGGCGCGTCGAATCTCTACCAGACCGCGCGCAAATTCGGCATCGGCGAGCTTACGGGAATCGATTTGCCTGGCGAAAATCGCGGCCTCTTCCGCCCGCTCGAGCACTGGACGGCGAGTTCAATCGGCTCGATCGCCATCGGCCAGGAAGTCAGCGTTACGCCGGTGCAGATCACCACGGTCATCTCGGCGATTGCCAACGGTGGATTGCTGTATCGCCCACATGTCCTGAAATTCGTTGGCGGCGGTCCGGCGACTGGGATTGAAAGAGCGTCGGACTCGGAACCCGCGCCGCGCCGCGTCCTCGATTCGAGAATTGCCGCGACGATGCGCGAGTTGATGGCCGGCGTCATTCTCGAAGGAACCGGCAAGCCCGCCGCTCTGAATGGCTGGACCGATGCCGGGAAATCCGGCACGGCGCAAAAGATCGATCCCACGACCGGACGCTACTCGCCCGACAAGTACGTGACCTCATTCGTCGGATTCGCTCCGGTGAGCGATCCGGCGGTGACCATCCTGGTCGTTCTTGACTCGCCCGTAGGCGCGCATCACGGCGGCGAAGTCGCGGGCCCGATCTTCCGCCGCGTCGCCGAGCAAGTGCTGCAGTACATGAATACGCCGCACGATATTCCTGTCGTCCCGGCTGTCGAAATGGCAGCGCGCCGCCGCGACCCCTCAAATCCCGATGGCAGCGAGGACAGCGATCAACTGCAGGCGGTCAGCGATCACCGCCATCAGAAGGGCTCCACTGCTGCACCGGTGCCGGTTGCCGAAGCCCAATCAGAGGCACCCAGCGCAGCGCCAACAGTCGAATTCGGCGGTGGACCTGCGATCACCGTTCCGAGCCTTTCAGGCCAAAGCGTCCGAGGCGTAACCGAAGCCTGTTCCAAATTGGGCCTCACCCCGGTACTCGTTGGAACCGGGTTTGCATTAGATCAGTCGCCGCAGGCTGGCGCGCGCGTCAATCGCGGTACTCGCATTGTTGTCAGGTTCGGCCGCCCGGGCAAGTACGTCCCCGCGGATTCGCAAGGGGGCGGAGATTGAGAGCGATGGCCAAAGATCAGCATGACCTGAGCGGCGCCCCGGCGAAACCCGTAAAGCGTGCGCCTACGATGAAGCTCAGGGAAATTCTCGATAGTGTCGGGACGGTCGCGATAGCAGGCTCGCTTGATTCCGAAATTCGTGCCGTAGTCTGCGACAGCCGGAAAGCGCAGCCCGGTGCACTGTTCTTCGCTTTGCATGGCTCGAAGGCCGACGGGAATCGCTTCCTCTCCGATGCGATCGAGCGCGGCGCCGTCGCTATCGCGAGTGAAGATGTCCGGCCGAACGATGCCCCGCGCAGCATTCATCTGGGTACAACTCAAAAAAGATTCGGCGCGGCGCGGCCTGGCCTCCGCCGCCGCGAATTTCTTCCATCATCCGGCAAACGCGTTGAAGCTCGTTGGCGTCACCGGCACGAACGGCAAGACGACCGTATCGTTCCTGATCGACTCCATCCTGCGAGCCGCCGGCCACACGACCGGCCTTATCGGGACCACCGGCTACACCACGCCGCGCGGGCCGCGCAGAGCTGTGAACACCACACCTGAATCGGTGGACTTGCAGGAAATGTTCGCGGAAGTGCGCGATGCAGGTGGCTCGGCAGTCGTGCTCGAAACGAGTTCGCACGCGCTGGCGATGGATCGCCTGTGGGGCCTGCGTTTCGCCGCAGCCGTCTTTACCAATCTCACGCACGATCACCTGAATTTTCACAAGACCATGGACGCCTATTTCGCCGCCAAGCAGCGTCTATTTGAAGGCACTGGCGCGGGCGCGCCGCTCAATTCCGTCATCAATATCGACGATGCCTACGGGAAACGCCTGCATGAGGGCTTGAGCAAGAAGGGGCAGCGCACGCTGACCTACGGCCTCAGCGATCCGGCACAAATCACTGCGAAAAGATTCTCGCTCGGCTTCCATGGACTTGATTTCATTGCGCAAACTTCCGCTGGACCGGTGCAAGTACGTTCGACGCTCGTCGGCCGGGTAAACGTTTACAACATCCTCGCGGCAATCGGCGCTGCAATCGCGCTCGACGTCCCTATTCCTCGTATCGAAGCCGGCATCCGCGAACTGAAAGCCGTCCCAGGCCGCTTCGAGCAGATTGACGAGGGCCAGCCGTTCCACGTCGCAGTGGATTACGCGCACGCCGACGATGCCATCCGCAATCTGCTGCAAGCGGCACGCGAACTCACGCCGAATGGCCGCGTGCTGATTTTGTTCGGGGCCGGCGGCGAACGCGACCGCTCGACGCGCCCGCTGATGGGCGAGGCCGCAGGTTCTCTCAGCGACCTGGTCGTTCTCACCAGTGACAACCCGCGGAGTGAAGACCCGTTGCGCATCATCAACGACGTGGTGGTGGGATTGCAGAAAGTCAATGCGCAGTACCGAATTGAACCGGACCGGGAACGCGCGTTTGACCTGATTTTTGATGAAGCTAAGCCGGGGGACCTGGTTCTCCTGGCGGGGAAAGGCCATGAAAACTATCAGATCCTCGGCGACCGGACGTTCGAATTCGACGATCGGGAAATGGCGCGGAAAGTCCTGCAGGCTCGCGGCTACCGCAAGGCTGCGAAGTAACGGCCAAGAGCCTCAATCTGCGCCGCTTAGGGCGGCCCGCGGGCGATATTCGTCCGGCCAGCGGCGCGGGCGCTGATTCGGCGGCTTGCCGATCAAGTTTCGGGTCAGGCGTTTCGGTCGAGCGGTATAAGTCATTTCTCCTCAGGAGAATGACGATAGGCCTATTGGAGACGCGATGCGGTGGACGATGGAACAGGTGGCTGGCGCTCTGGGTGTCGCGCTGCCTCCCGCGCTCGACCCCGTGGCCCGGCTGGCCGGTGTCTCGATTGATTCTCGCACGGTACGAGCCGGGGAACTGTTCTTCGCCATACGCGGACCGCGTCACGATGGACACGATTTTGTCGGCGAAGTTCTGGGGCGTGGCGTTCCGGCTGCGGTCGTGGAGGGGGTTCGCCAGGACGATTATCCCGAAGAGATTCGCGGGCGGCTCTATCCGGTCGAGGACACTTTGCAAGCGCTCGGGCAATTGGCCGCCGGCGTAATGCGCGAATGGCGCGCGGCGAAGCCCGAACGGCGCGTGGCAGCCGTCGCCGGGTCGGTGGGAAAAACGACCACCAAGGAAATTTTGGCGGCGCTGCTGGGCGCGCGGTTCCGCGTTCTGAAATCTACCGGCAACTTGAATAACGAGTATGGACTTGCCGCTGACTCTGTTTCAGCTTGAGGATGAGCATGAGGCGGTGGTGGTTGAGCTGGGAATGTCGCGGCGAGGGGAACTGGCGCGACTTACGCGGATAGTCGCGCCCGATGTGGGCTTGGTTACGCGCGTGGCTGTGGAGCATCTGGAGTTTTTTGCATCGCTGGATGAGATTGCGCTGGCTGAACGCGAGCTGATTGAGAGTCTTCCGCGGCGCGGTGCGCGTGTTTCGCAGGACGGGCCCGGCGCCGGGAGTGACGCTGCTGTTTCAGTGCTCAACGCCGACGACGAGCGCGTAGCGCACTTCGGAGAGATTGCTCCGGGGCGCGTGATTACGTTTGGCAGCAGCGCGAAGGCGCAGTTTCGCGCTGAGAATATCGACGATCGCGGAATCGACGGCACGACATTCGATTTCATCGCGCCCGAGGGTAGCGCGCAGCTCAAGCTGCCTCTGATCGGCCGCCACAACGTGATGAACGCCGTTGCGGCGCTGGCGGCTGCGAGCGTCTGGGGAATCGGCGCTGCCGAGGCCGAGCAGGTATTTCCGAAGCTGCAGCCGGCCGACAAGCGCGGCGAGGTGGTGCGCTTCAAGCAGGGATTCGTGATTATCAACGATACTTACAATTCGAGTCCCACGGCGCTCGACGCTCTCGTCGATCTTCTCGCCAGTTCTAACAAAATATCAGCGACGGATTCTCGCGACCGGAGAAATGCTCGAGCTCGGCTCGACATCAGCCGAGCTGCATCGCGCCTGCGGCCGCCACGCCGCCGAAGCGCAGCTCGACGGGGCGCCCGCGATTGATTGGATCATCGGCGTGCAAGGCGAAGCCGCCGCACTTATCGAAGCGGCCATCGAAGCCGGCCATCCGCGCGAGCAAACGAAATTCTTTGCTACGTCCGAAGAAGCCGGAAAGTTCCTCGCTCCATTCATCACCCGCGGCGATCTCTTGCTCCTCAAAGGATCGCGCGGCGTGAAAATGGAAAAAATTCTCGAAGCCCTCCGCGCGCGCTATTCCGATTCCGGCGCGCCGGCGCAGCATCCTCCAAAATCCAAAGTCCCGCAACCCGCCGGCGGGTCCCGCAAGGGCCGGCGCTGAGATGCTCTATTACCTCTTCTTCTTCGTCCTGCGCCCGTATTTCAGCCCGTTCAACGTGTTCCGCTACATCACCGTGCGCACCGCCGTCGCCAGCATCACGGCGATGATTCTCTCGCTCGTACTCGAACCGTGGGTGGTCAAGCGCCTCCGCGCGATGCAAATCAAGCAATTCATTCGCGCCGAAGGCCCGCAGCGTCACCAAGTGAAAGCCGGAACGCCGACGATGGGCGGCGTGCTGATCGTCGCCGCCATCGCCGTGCCCACGCTCCTGTGGGCCGATCTGCGCAATCCGTATGCAATGCTGGCTCTCGGCGCCACGATCGCCTTCGGCGTCATCGGCTTCATCGACGATTACAACAAAGTCGTCCGCCGCCGCAATCTTGGCCTCACTCCCAAATCAAAATTCACGTATCAAGTTCTCACCTGCATCGCCGTCGGCGCGATTCTTCTAGCCTTGCAGCAGCGCGGCGCCTATTCCACGCAATTGAGCGTCCCGTTCTTCAAGCGCCTGCATCCGGACTTGGTGATTCGTCCGCTGCTCACGTATCACGTGATCTGGCTCGTCGCCTTCATCCCCTTCGTGCTTTTCTTGATTCTCGTGATCGTCGGCTGCTCGAACGCCGTGAATCTCACCGACGGACTCGATGGCCTCGCGATCGGCTGCACGCTCGTCGCCGCGGGCGCGCTGACGGTGATCACCTACCTCTCCAGCCACGCGCGCTTCGCCGAATATCTCGAAATCCAGCACATTCCCGATGCCGGTGAACTCACGATTTTTTGCGGCTCGCTGCTCGGCGCGTCGCTCGGCTTTCTCTGGTACAACGCGCACCCCGCCGAGCTTTTCATGGGCGATGTCGGCTCGCTCGCGATCGGCGGCGCGATCGGCACCGTGGCCGTAATCATCAAGCAGGAAATCCTGCTGCTTTCGATCGGCGGCGTTTTCGTTCTCGAAGCGCTTTCCGTGATTCTGCAAGTGGCGTCGTTCAAGCTAACCGGCAAACGCATCTTTCGCATGGCGCCGCTGCATCATCATTTCGAGCTGCTCGGCTGGAGTGAATCGAAAATCATCGTGCGTTTCTGGATCGTGGCATTCGTGTTTGCGCTGTTTTCGCTGACAACTTTGAAACTGAGGTAACGACTTGCGCCCTGGAATCGATCTATTGGAAAAGCGAGTTCTAATCATAGGACTGGCACGCACGGGAATAGCGTCTGCGCTCTTCTGCGTCGAGCGCGGCGCTCAAGTCACCGTCACGGACGAGCAGCCGGAATCGAAGCTCGCCGAGGCCGCAGCAAAACTCCGCGCCGAGGGCGTCACCCTCGATCTCGGCGCCCATCGCCTCGAATCATTTGAAGCGCAGGATCTCATCATTCTCAGCCCCGGCGTTCCCGCCGATCTGCCGGCGCTAAACGCGGCGCGCGGAAAGGGAATCCCTGTCTGGAGTGAAATCGAGCTGGCCTGGCGCTTCCTGCACGGCCGCCTCGTCGCCGTCACCGGCTCGAACGGCAAAACCACCACGACCTCGCTCATCGCCCACATTCTCAAATCCGCCGGAATCTCGACGGTAGTCGGCGGCAACATCGGCACGCCGCTGATCTCCCTAATCGAATCCACAGACGATTCCACCGTCAGCGTCGCCGAAGTCAGCAGCTTCCAGCTCGAAGCCATCGAAAAATTCCGCCCGGACATCGGCTTGCTTCTCAATATCACGCCCGATCATCTCGATCGCCACCGTTCCTTTGAGGAATACGCCCGCGCCAAGCTGCGCCTGTTCGAAAATCATCGCGAGCGCGACGCCGCCATCCTCAACGCCGATGATCCCGATGTCGCGCAACGCGTCCCGGCGAAGCCTAACATTTATTGGTTCAGCCGCCAGAAGCACGTCACTGCAGGCGCCTACGTCCGCGACGCGCAAATCATCGTCCGCGATCATGGCGACGAAGAAATCATTCTGCGCCGCGACGAAGTTCCTCTCCTTGGCGAACACAACGTCGAAAACGTCCTCGCCGCCTCGATTGCCACGTGGCTGGCCGGAGCCGAGCCAGATGCCATAGCCGATGGCATTCGCACGTTCCCCGGCGTCGAACATCGCATCGAATTCGTCGCCGAAGTCCGCGGCGTAAAGTTCTACAACGACTCCAAAGCCACCAACGTAGACGCCACACTCAAAGCCATAGCCGCATTCAATTCGCCGCTGCTGATCATCCTGGGCGGCAAGGACAAAGGCAGCCCGTACACGCCGCTGCGCGAGCCGCTACAAGACCACACGCGCGCCGCGTTTCTAATCGGTGCCGCCGCCGAAAAAATCGCCGCCGAACTCGAAAGCTCAGTCCCGCTCGTCCGCGCCGAAACGCTCGATCGCGCCGTCCGCATGGCTTTCGAGCAAGCCGATCCGGGCGACACAATTCTTCTCGCCCCCGCGTGCTCGAGCTTCGATCAATTCGAGAATTACGAACATCGCGGCCGCACATTCAAGCAACTTGTCGCCGAACTCAGACAGCAGCACAACGGCCAAGCCGCCGCAGGCGCATCATCCCAGGCCCGTTAGCGAGGAAACACAGACCAAATGCCCCGAATCCTCCAACCCGATCGCAAGCTCTTCGGAGCAACTCTAGCTCTCTGCCTGTTCGGCTCGGTGATGGTCTTCAGCGCATCCGCAGTCGTTACGCGCGAACTCGGCGGCAGCGGCTATTCCTTCTTCGTGCGCCAAATGATCTGTATGGTCCTCGGCATCGGAGGAATGTTCGCGCTGATGAATTTCGATTACCGCAAACTGCGCCAACCTCGCGTGATTTTCATCGGCCTCGGCGTAGTGCTGCTCCTCCTGATCGGCGTGCTGTTCCTCGATCGTTCGCACGCCACGCACCGCTGGGTGCGCTTCGGCCCCGCCAGCATCCAACCGTCGGAATTTGCGAAGCTGGCGGTGATTCTTTATCTCGCCTGGTTCCTCGAGCTGCGCAAACCGTGGCGATCGCGCAGCCAATCCTTCGATATCAACGATTCCATGCACTCGCTCCTACCCGCCCTCGCGCCGGTTCTAGTGATGGCAGTCCTGATTCTCCTTGAGCCCGACATGGGCACAGCCTGCATGCTCCTGCTCATCGCCCTAACGATGCTCTTCGTCTCCGGCCTCTCGCTGCGCTATCTCGGCGGCGCAGTTCTCGCCGCCGTGCCGATCATTTATCTCCTCATCGTCCGCGTGCCGTATCGCTACCACCGCCTGATGGCCTTCCGCCATCCCGAAGCCGATTCGCAGGGCTACGGGTTCCAACTTCTCCAATCTCTGATCGCAGTAGGCTCAGGCGGCCTTACCGGCGTCGGCCTGATGGAGAGCAAGCAGAAGCTGTTCTACCTCCCCGAGCCCAGCACCGATTTCATTTACGCGGTCGTAGCCGAAGAACTCGGCTTCCTCGGCGCCGTAGCCGTTCTCGCGCTCTTCGCCTTCTGGGGCTGGCGCGCCTTCCGCGCCGCCATTCAGGCACCCGACGATTTCGGCCGCTATCTCGGCCTGGGAATCACCACCATGGTCGTCGGCCAGGCGCTAATTAATTTAAGCGTCGTGCTCGGCCTGATGCCCACGAAAGGCATCCCGCTCCCATTCATCAGCTACGGCGGCTCGAGTTTGCTGGTGATGCTCTTGGCCACAGGCGTGCTCCTCAATATCAGCCAGCACGCGCAGCCCGAGGAGTGAACCACGCGCGAAGATCTCGATGAAGTTGCTCATCGCCGGAGGCGGCACAGGCGGCCACGTCTTTCCAGCCATCGCCGTCGCGCGCGAATGGCTCCGCCGCGGCGATCCCGGCGCGCCGCCCACCGCGGCAGTCGACTTGAAAAAGAGGGAAGTCGTGATCGTCGGAACGCAACACGGATTGGAATCGAGGCTGGTGCCGGATGCCGGCCTGCCGTTTGCGACCATCCGCGTCGCGGGACTGAAAGGCATCGGCGGCTTGAAGCTGCTGAAGAACGTCGCGATGCTACCCGGCAGCGCTTTGGATTCCGAACGCCTGCTGCGCAAATACCGCTTTGCCGCAGCCTTCGGCGTCGGCGGCTACGCTTCCGGCCCGATGATGCTCATGGCCGCGCTACATGGCATTCCCACCGTGGTGTTCGAGCCCAATATCGAGCCCGGCTTCACCAATCGAGTCCTCGTCCGCTTCTCCACTCGCGTAGCCACCGGATTTGAAGAGACCGCCCGCCGCTGGGGCAAAAAAGCCGTAGTCACTGGTGTCCCTGTCCGCCGCGAATTCTTTTCAGCGCCGCGCCGCGACCACCGGCCGCCTCTGCGCATCCTCATCACCGGAGGCAGCCGCGGCGCTCTGCCCATCAATCGCTGCGTCGTCGATTCGCTCGATCGCCTGGCCGCCCGAAAAAACCAGCTTTTCATCGTGCATCAGACCGGCGAACGTGACTATAATGCGGTTCGCGTTGCTTATGCGCGCCGGGAACTCATCGCGGAGGTCAGCCCCTTCATCGAGAATATGGCGGAGCAGTTTGCCCAGGCAGACGTAATCGTCTGCCGCGCGGGCGCCATCACCGTCGCGGAAATCACTGCCGCTGGACGCGCCGCCATCTTCATCCCTTTTGCCGCTGCCACAGACGCTCACCAATTGCACAACGCGCGGGCCATGGAAGCGGCCGGCGCGGCCCGGGTGCTCCCGCAGGATGAATTGACGCCGGAGCGCCTGACAACCGAAATTTTCTCTCTCCTGGACCAGCCCTCCAGAATCAGCGAAATCGAGCAGTCTGCGCGGAAGCTTGCGCGTCCTCGCGCCGTCGAGGACATCGTGGACTTGCTCGAAGGAGTGGCTCGGCCATGATGGTCACGTTCCGGAATTTTCAGCGCATACATCTCGTCGGAATTGGCGGCAGCGGCATGAGCGGAATTGCGGAAGTGCTGCTTTCGAGCGGCTATGCGGTTTCTGGATCGGATACCAAGCCTTCGCAAATTACGGTGCGCTTGCAGAATCTTGGCGCCAATATTTTCGAGGGACATAGCGCCGCAAATGTTCATGGCGCGCACGTAGTCGTGATTTCTTCGGCGGTGAAGCCGGATAACGTCGAGATTGTCGAAGCGCACCGGATGAAAATTCCGGTGATCCCTCGCGCCGAGATGCTCGCGGAATTGATGCGGCTGAAATACGGAATCGCTGTTGCCGGCGCGCATGGAAAGACCACTACCACCTCGATGACCGCCTCAGTCCTCGCCGCTGCGGGACTTGACCCCACATTCGTTGTGGGCGGCCGCGTGAATCATGCTGGCTCGAACGCGCGCGTCGGCCAGGGCGAATATATCGTCGTCGAAGCCGATGAAAGCGATCGCTCGTTCTTGCTTCTCGCGCCGGTTATCGCCGTTGTCACCACCATCGATCGCGAGCATCTCGATCACTACGCCTCGCTGGATGAAATCCAGCAGACATTTCTCCAGTTCGTCAATCGCGTGCCGTTCTACGGCGCCGTCGTGCTTTGCCTCGATGAGCCGAACGTCCAGGCGATCTTGCCCGATGTGAAGCGGCCCATCATTACGTACGGCACTTCGGGCCAGGCCGATCTGGTCATCAGCGATGTGAAGCTCGAAGGCTTCGGCAGCCGTTTCAAGCTCGCTTATCACGGCGAAGATCTCGGCGAATTTCAGTTGCACTCGCCGCCCGGCATTCACAATGTGCGCAATGCCGCGGCCGCGGCTGCTGTCGCGCTCGCTCTGAATGTTCCCGCGGAATTGATTCGCCAGGGCCTCGAGAAATTCGGCGGTGTGGGCCGCCGCTTCGAAGTCAAGGGCGTCCACAGCGGCGTCACCCTCATCGACGACTACGGCCATCATCCCGCGGAAATTCGCGCCACTCTCGAAGCCGCGCGCGGCTGCGCTTTCAAGCGGCTTCTCGTGATTTTTCAGCCGCATCGCTATTCGCGCACCCAGCATCTCTGGGATGAATTCCGCCAGGCCTTCAATCAGGCGGATATTTTGATCGTTACCGATATTTATGCCGCGGGCGAAGCGCCCATCGAGAATATCAACGGTGAAAATCTCGCGATGGCCGTCAGCTCAGCCGGACACAAGAACGTCATCTTCGCGGGCAACATGCAGATGGGCATCGAATTTCTGCTGCGCGAGGCCAAGCCCGGCGATGCCGTACTCGCGATCGGCGCGGGCAGCGTGGGCCGCGCCCTCGATCAACTCGCGGTGTTGATCGAGGCGCAATTGCCGGAGCCGGAACATCATGCGAATTAGCGACAAACCGGTAGCCGCGCGCCTCGCCGGTCTGGGCGTCGAGTTGCGCGCCGGTGTGTCGCTGCAGGAATTGACGTCGCTGGGCATCGGCGGCACCACCGATCTGTTGCTCATTCGCCGCTACGATGTTCTGCCGGAAGTTATTCGCGAGCTGAAGGATGAAGGCATCCCGTACAAATTTCTCGGCGGCGGCACCAACGTTCTCGTCGCTGATGGCGAATTGCCTTGGGTCATGCTGCATCTTCCCGCTGCGAAGCCGGGCGTGCGTATCGAGGGCAATGCGGCGTTCGTCGATGCTGCGGCCGATCTCGGCGGCACGGTCACTTTTTGCGCGAAAAATAATCTCGGCGGCATGGAAGGCCTCATCGGCGTTCCCGGCAGCATCGGCGGCGCGTTGCGCATGAATGCCGGAGCTTACGGCACGCAAATCGGCAGCTACGTCCGCGAAGTCGAGCTCTATCGTGCTGCGATCGCCCGCAACGAAATCGTGCGCGGCGAGGAAATTCGCTTCGACTATCGCCACACTTCTTTCAGTCCCGATGACGTAATGCTGCGCGTCAAGCTCGAGCTGCCGTCGAAGCCTTACGCGGAAATTGTCGCCGGCATTCGCGTCTGCAACGAAAAGCGCCGCTTGAGCCAGCCGCTCAATCAGAAAAGCGCCGGCTGCATTTTCAAAAATCCGCCGGGCGCATCGGCCGGCCGCATGATCGACGAGCTTGGCCTCAAATCCTTCCGCGTCGGCGACGCCATGGTCAGCGATCGGCATGCGAATTTCTTCATCAATGCAGGCCACGCATCCTGCGATGACATGATGGGCCTGATCGATCAGGTGCGCGGGCGTGTAAAGCAAAATTTCGGCGTGGATCTCGAGAACGAGGTGATCCTCTGGAGAAACTGAAGTCCATGGACGCGGAGGCTTTCCCCCAGGAAGTCCTCACCGAGGACGAGCCGCGCTACCTTCGTCGGCAGAAGCCGGTGGAAATTCGCCGCCGCAAATTCGGGAAGAAAGCCTGGAAGAGCTATCTGCGCATTGCGGTAGCCTTCGGCGCCACGCTGGCCGTGTCTACAGCCGTCTATGCGCTCGCCGCTTTTCTACTCGCCTCGCCGCAGATGTCGCTGCTCCATCCCGATCAAGTTTCGCTCGCGGGCAATCACTATGTCAGCCGCGCGAATATCCTCGAAATCTTCGCGCCCGATCGCGGCCACAGCGTTCTGCGCATCCCGCTCAACGCCCGCCGCAAGCAAATCGAGTCGCTCGCCTGGGTCGAAAGCGCCGTGGTCCGCCGCGCGCTCCCGAATCGCGTGCAAGTCGAAATCGTCGAGCGCACTCCCATCGCTTTCCTCCGCGATGCAGGCGATCTCGCATTGATCGACGTCCACGGCGTCATTCTCGATCGCCCCGTCGAAGGCAATTTTCATTTTCCCGTCGTCACCGGCATCCAGCCCGGCTTGCCCGCCGATGAGCGCGAGCGCCGCATGCAGCTTTTCAGCGGCTTCCTGCAGCAAATCAACGCTGCCCGCTCCGGCGCAAGCGATGCTGTAAGCGAAGTTGATCTCTCCGACGCGAAAGACATCCGCGCCACTCTAGAAAGTTTGCCCAGCAACGGCGGCCCGGTCCTCTGGCCCGCCAGCGCCGGCCCGCTGGTGGTAGATTTCGGCGATCACGATTTCGAAAGCCGCTTCCAGACTTTGCTGAAGAGCATAATCCAGTGGCGCACCTCAGCAGGACGCATAGAATCGATCGATCTGCGCTTCGACGGCGAAGCCGTAGTAAATCCCGGCCTAAGTGCCACAGCCAAGCCACCGCAACCAACGCCGCCAGCGCACCTAACCCCAGCCGCCGCGGCAAAAACAAAAGTATCGCCCCCGCTCGCCGCCCAAAAGCCACCCAAGCGAGCCAAGGGCAACGCAAAGGCCAAGGCCCATTGATGAAAGCGCGAAGCGCAGGTTTTGTAGGGGAGGGTCTTCAGACCCTCCCGCTTTTCGGCCCCGCACTCCATCGCGTGCCGCAACGCACGCCAAGAAGAGTTTTCGTAGGGGCGCGGCTTGCTGCGCCCTTTTCGCCCGCCCCGGCCGAAACCGCAAAGATTATTTCGAATTTTGGGGAGCCTCACGTTGAATAAGAAAGACCGCCAAATCGTAGCGCTCGATATAGGCAGCACAAAAACCTGCGCCCTGGTAGCCGAACAAGAAGAAGATTCCTCGTCCGTTAAATTCCTAGCCCTCGGCTGCGCCGAATCCAAAGGCTGGCGCAAAGGCCAAATCGTAAATCTCGATCTAGCCGTCAGCTCCATCCGCCACGCCGTAGAAGAAGCCGAAGGCCTCGTAGGCATGCCTCTCGAATCCGCCGTAGTAGGCGTAGCAGGCGGCCACGTCCGCGGCGTAAATTCCCGCGGCGGCATCACGCTAGGCCAGCGCCCCCGCGACGTCCAGAAAGATGACGTCCGCCGCGCCGTGGAAGCCGCCCGCAATATCAGTCTCCCCGAAGATCGCGAAGTCCTCCACGTCCTCCCGCAGGAATTCGTGCTCGATCGCCAGGACAGCATCCGCGACGCCATCGGCATGGTCGGCCAGCGCCTCGAATCGAACGTCCACATCGTCACCGCCTCCGCCACCGCCACTCAAAATATCGTCACCGCCGTAAATCGCGCCGGAGTAGTCGTCAGCGACACAGTCCTCGAGCCGCTAGCCTCCGCCGAAGCCTGCCTCACTCAGGACGAGCGCGAACTCGGCGCCTGCCTCCTCGATATCGGCGGCGGCACCACCGATATAATTTCTTACAGCGCCGGAGTCGTCCGCCACACGTCCGTAATCCCCATCGGCGGCGACCATTTCACCAACGATCTCGCCGTCGGCCTGCGCACTCCGATTCCCGAAGCCGAAAATATCAAGCGCGACTACGCCGTAGCCATGCGCGAATTGCTCACCGAAGATCGCCCCATCGAAATCGCCAGCGTCGGCGATCGCCCGCCGCGCACCGTTTTCGCCCGCATGTTGGCGGAAATCACCGAAGCACGCGCTCAGGAATTGTTCTCGCTCATTCAGGACGAACTCCGCCGCGCCGGCCTCGATTCGCAAATTCCCGCGGGCCTCGTTTTCACCGGCGGCGGCGCGCGTTTGCGCGGCTTGTCCGAGCTCGCCGAAAAAATGTTCGCGATGCCCATCCGCGTCTCCCTGCCGCGCGGCCTTTCCGGCATCAGCGAAGAAGTTTCTCAGCCCGAATATTCCACCGCTGTCGGCCTGGTCCTCTACGGCGCGCGCACCCGGCGCATCGCTGGCGCCAAGCCTTCCGGCTGGACGGGAAAGTTGAAAGCGCTTTTTGCAGGTCAGGCTAGCTAGGCCATCCGGGGGGTCGGATGGGAACGAACACTTTGGGAGGAAGCATGACGCCGAAAGAACTGGGACTGCGCGTTTCATTCAGTGAAGAGCCGACAAACGGCGCGAAAATAAAAGTCATCGGAGTGGGCGGCGGCGGCACCAACGCCGTCAACCGCATGATCCGCGCCAAGCTCGAAGGCGTCGAGTTCATCGCCGCCAATACCGATATGCAGGCGCTCAAGCTCTCGCAAGCGCCCGTCAAATTGCAAATGGGCTCGAAGCTCACCAAGGGTCTCGGCGCCGGTGCCAATCCCGAGATCGGCCGCAAAGCCGCGCTCGAGGATACCGACAAAATCCTCGAAGCTCTCGACGGCGCCGACATGGTTTTCGTCACCGCCGGACTCGGCGGAGGCACCGGCAGCGGCGCCGCGCCCGTAGTCGCCAATCTCGCGAGCGAACTCGGCGCGCTCACCGTCGCCGTCGTCACCAAGCCCTTCGCCTTCGAAGGCAAGCGCCGCCTCCAGCAGGCCGAGCAATCTCTCTGCGAACTAGTCGGCAGCGTCGACACCGTAATCGTCATCCCCAACGAGCGCCTCATGGAATGCGTCGAGCACGGCACCAGCTTCTTCGAAGCCTTCCGCATCGCCGACGACATCCTTCGCCAGGCCGTGCAGGGCATCTCCGACATCATCACCATTCCCGGCATCATCAATCGCGATTTCGCCGACGTGAAAACCATCATGTCCGGCCAGGGCTACGCCGTAATGGGCACGGCCATCGCCTCCGGCGCCAATCGCGCCGTCGACGCCGCCAATCGCGCCATCAATAGTCCTCTGCTCGAAGACAATTGCATCCAGGGCGCGCAGGGCATTCTCATCAACGTCACCGGCTCTTCGACGCTCAGCCTCCACGAAGTTCACGAGGCCTCTTCCATCATCCAGAAAGCCGCCCACGAAAACGCCAACATCATCTTCGGCGCCGTCCAGGACGACGCAATGAAGGAATCCGTAAAAATCACGGTAATCGCAGCAGGCTTCCGCGAGGTAGCCCAGCGCAAGACGCACACGCGCCCCTCGTACTTGCCGAAGACATGGAAGTCAGCCCGCGAACATCAGGACGTCCCAGCCCAGGTAGCCAGAAACGTCTCCGAAGTAATCCACGAAGTCCCGGTAGACGACCTGGACGTCCCAACATTCCTACGCCGCCAGGCCCAAAAAGCCGGCTAGCCGCGCATGCCGCTTCCGTCGCCGTTTCCGTCGTAGGGGAGGGTCTTCAGCCCTCCCGCTGCGGCCCCGCTTTCGATCGACGACGGAATGTCGCCGCCACCAATTTCGTCCGCCTCCTAATCGATTTGTCGTCGTAGGGGCGCGGCTTGCTGCGCCCGTACCCGTGTCATCGCTCCACAATCCTCGCCATTACCCGCCACGTCCCGCCCCCGTACCGCCGGTTCACCCTGAGCCGAGCCGAAGGGCGTCCCCGCCGGCTCTTCTCCGCCCCCATATCTCTCTCGAGCCACAAGGCGTTACACTAAAATCGTGCCGTCATCAATCCGCATCCCCACTGAAATCCTAGCCGCTCTCCTAACTCACGCCCGCTCGAATTCCCCCAATGAATCCTGCGGCCTTCTAGCCGGCCGCAACTCCACAATCACCAATTTCTACCCAACCGAAAACGCCTCCCCCAGCCCCACCACAAACTACGAAATCCCCCCGCAAGATCTCTTCCGCATAATGCGCGAAATCCGCAACGCCAATCTCGACCTCCTAGCCATCTACCACTCGCATCCAGCATCCGACAACGCCCCTTCGCCCACCGACATCGCCCGTGCCTACTACCCCGAAACCCCCTACATAATCGTTTCCCCTCGCGCGCAAGCCCCAAAACCCATCCGCGCCTTTCAAATCCGCGAAGCCCAAGTCACCGAACTCTCCATCCAAGCAATCTCATAAGGGCAGTAGCATTCGCAATTCGCCAGTGTCCGAACCCCCGCTCCTTTCCCCGCCTGAATGCGGGGGCTCCCACCGAACTGCTTAGCGAGGGCGGAGTCATACGCGCTGGCGGGCGCGGCCCTTCGAAGCTGAGGGTAAACAAGCGGCGCCCCTACGGCCGACAACCTTCTCTCGTGGTTTTTCGGATGGGATAGCCGCGGTTTACTTCTCGTTTACGATGCGGACTACTTCGGGGCGATCCATGAGCAGCGTGCAAGATTTTGCGGCGGCGGGGCAGGATAGGTTGGCGCGGCGTAGGAGTTTTGTTGGGGGGCTTGTGGTTTCTATGTTGCCGAAGTCGATTGTGCGGATTTGGGTTGCGGCTTGGCGGAGGGGATTGTCGCCGCTTCGGAATTTTACCGATTCTACCTTGGCGGATTTTTCGGTTGGCACCACGAGAATGTAGAACTCGGCTTCGCCGGTTTCTTCTCCTGATTTGTTCATCGCAAAAGTTCTCAGCGCGATTAAATCGTTTGCCGCGGATTTCACGACGTCGTCTACCTTTGCAAGGTCGCCTAGCAGCTTCGTTAGGCGGGCGCGGGAATCGGCTTCGGCGTGCGGGGCTGCTGCGGCTAGGGCGTAGGTGCGGATGGCGTCGTCCTTTTTGCTTTGCGTTTCGTAGAGTTGAGCTAGGTGATCGCCTACGTCGCCGTTTTGGGTGAGTTGCCAGGAGGCGCGGAGGAACGGCTCGGCGTGTTCGATATCGCCGCGGGTGAAATGAATCCAGCCCAGCGTGTCCCAATAGGCGCCGATGTTTTGGACTTCGGCGAGATCGTTGTTGGTCAGATGGTTGATGTCGATGTTGCGGAGCGCGGCGGAAGTCGCGTCCACGGCGGACTGCGCGAAGGTCTGGGCTTTCTCGAGATTGAAGTTCTTCTGGACTAGATCGTAGGCGATGCTGTTCCAGATTTCGGGCGTGGGGGAGAGTTCGACGGCTTTGTCGAACGCAGTCGTCGCTTCCGTCGTTTTTCCAAGAGATAAATAGGCGTTGCCGAGGCTGACTTGGAGTTGGGGATTGTCCGGCGTGAGCACGGCAGCTTTGTCGAGTTCGGGCAGGGCTTCGGCGAACTTCTTTTGCTGTTCGAGGAGGAGGCCAAGCGAGGCGTGGGCGAAATTGTCGAGCGGATTGATGTCGATCTGCTTTTTGAAGGCGGCGGCGGCTTCGGCGAATTTTTCCTGCTGCACGAGAGCGACGCCGAGATAGTTGTTGGCGTTGGAATCGGCGGGATCGATATCGAGCTGCTTTTTGAATGCGGCGATGGCGCCATCCAGTTGATGCAAACGGAGATAGGCGAGGCCGATGCTATCCCAAATGTCTTTGCGCTTGGGATCGAGAGTTCCGGCGCGGCGGAGAAGCGCGATGGCTTGCGCGGCATTGCCCGATTCGAGAGCGGCGGCGCCGGCTTCGACGAGATCGTCGGCGGTTGCAGATGCGGGAACTTCCGGAGCGCCGGTGGCGGAATTTTCGATGGCCACGAATTGATTTTCATCGGCTTCCACGGCGCGAGTGAAGGCCTGGTAGTCGGCGGCGCGCGTGGCGGGAAGATCGTGAAGCTTGAAGCGGATGGCTCGTTCGACGGTGAGTTGATTGCCGTGGACTTCGTAGGTGGCGCGATACTCGGCGTAATCGCGCGTGACGGTGACGCTAACCGGGGGGCGCGCGGATTCGTTGGCCGGAAGAGTAAGTTTCAGGCGCAGTGAGACGTCGAGCGCGGCACCGATTACGATTGGGGACTTGCTGTCAGCGGGCGGGTCGGGCATGCCGAGCGTCGGAAGAGGCAGGGCTAGCTTCGAACTCTTGCTGGACCAATCGAGAAAACTTCTTTGTGTGTAGCCGAGCGTCATTTCGAAGGGCTTTTCGGTGGCGGTTGGATCGCTGGTTTCGACTTTGGTGATTTCGCCGTGGAAGCCGTCGAGAAGCGCCATGGTCTGGCCGATTTGTTTCCACTGAGCTTCGGGCGTGCGGCGGAAAGCGGCGCGCAGGGCGAATTCATTGTCGCCGCGAAGGCGATAGAGGATCGAGGCGGTGAGTTTGCCGAGATCGCTGACGCGGCCTTCGATTTCGACGACTTGCGAGGAATGGAATGGAGGATCGGCGGGCGTGGCGACGATGCTGGCGGTGCCGTCGGCTGCGATGATTAGAGCTTTTTTGCCGCGGAGAGAGGGAACCAGATAGCGATAGGGGGCGACTTCGGCAGTGGTGTCGAGCCAGGTGATTTTTGTGGGATCGGCGGGCGAGGGGATGGCAGTGATCAGATGATCGAATTGTGTTGGGGAGGGAATTTGCACGTCGAGCTTGTGCGCGGAGGGAATTAGCGCGGCGTCGGCGTGGACGCCGATGGCCGCGAGCATGGCGGCTAGAAGAGTGTGCTTGTCTTTGCCGTCGCCATATTGATTGGCGAAAACTTCGGCGGCGGTGTGGGGCTGGTGGCGGCCGAGGCCGAAGGGTAGGCTGACGTAGCGGATGTTTTTGGAGACGTAAGCGTAGAGAGCCTGAATTTTCGCGGAGGTAGTTGCGGCGTGCGCAGTGAGCTCGAGAACTTTGGCGCGGATTTCCGGGGTGGGAGTGGTGCGGCCCTTTTCGAGGGCGGCGTACCAGCGAGATAGATCATTCCACGATGCAAAAGAAGAGAGTTCGACGATGGCCGGAGGATTTTCTGCCTCTGCACCTTTCTTTTCTGCTGAAACTTCGATTGGCGCGCTCGATAGATTCGCGCGCTTCCAGAGGTAAATTTTGCGGGCGTCGCGCACTTCCTGCGTGAAATGCGGATCGGTGGAATGCAAATTGACTCTGCGTGCGGCGGGGACATTGATTTCTAGCTCTTCATCGAGAACGATGATCTGCTGGGCGAAGTGATGCTTGTACCAGAATTCGTTGGGCGCGAGAGGCTTGGTGATGTGCGTGACTACGTCGTAGTCGACGATTACGCCGGGAGCGAGAGCGGGAACCGTGATGTGTTTCTCTTTTACATCGGTGTAAGCCGGGGCGTCGTTGGCGATTTGCGCGGTGACATCTTTGACGTCTTTGTCGGTGGCCGTGGCGATGGTGCCGTCGGTTTTCTCGACGCGAAGATGGCGCATCTCGACTTGCTCGTTGGCTTCGTTGTAGCTGAAGACTAGTTCGCTGAGTTGCTGGACGCCGATTTGATTTTGGACGCGGGCGCGGAGCTGCTGGTCACGTTCGCCGGTGCCGTCGTTTTCGAAGCGAATGGTGGTGAGGAATTTTTCAATGACGATAGGCTCTTTGCTGAAATCGGGAGTTGCGGATTTCTGGGCGGAAGCTGACGGCGGCGAGGCGGGCGCCGGGGGCGGCGCAGGTTGCTGAGCGAAGGATGTCAAGGCCAGCGAGAGGATAGCGGCGCCGGCGCAAAATAAAAATTTCAAGATATTTTCCCCAAGCTTGAGCACGAGCGATTTTCAGTGTAAGGCAGGCGCGGGAACGCGTAAAGGTCGCGGAGTGAGCCAGTTTCGAGGAGGTGACAGATTATGGCGGTCGAGGCCGGGGCTGGCTGGGTTCGGCCGAAACCGCGGAATTAATCGTAAGTCATTGATATTATGTGGCTTAGGCTGCGCGAACGCGGAGAGTAGGGCTGCTTCGACTCTCGATCGAAAGCAAGGCAAATGGAAATCGCACTGGCTCATTGTTGCGGGCCTTCGAAGAGGGGGCATGCGACTTTTCGGGGTGGCATCCGCGAAAAGGTCCGCAACCTGTGGAATCCTCAGAGTTTCCACAGGATTTCGAGTTGACACGATGTTTAGATTTACCTATACTCTTGCGGTTGCATTGTGGGCTTTGGCCCTTGTCGTGTGTGGTGGCGTTGGGTAGATCTTCCGCCCCGGAACAGAGTACGAAGGAACGGGGTAAGAAGAACGGCCGAAATGGGGCGCCAGCCCCGCAAAGCCGTGAGAGCCTCTCCGCTTTACCCAGGCGTGGGGAAAAATAGATGGATGCGCCTGCGCGGAGTTTCATGTAGTTCCTTCGGGGTCGCAGTTCGGCTTTTCTGTTCTGTCACCTCAAACCAGCTGCGCGCCGATGTATGTGCGCGCGGTAAATCAGAAATTTGAGCCGGTGAGGGAGGAAGTAGCGTGCCGACTTTTGCGCAATTGGTACGTCACGGCCGCGAGCAAATGCGGACGAAGACGAAGTCTCCGGCGCTCGAGGGATGTCCGGAGAAGCGCGGCGTTTGCGTGCGCGTGTATACGCAGACGCCGAAGAAGCCGAACTCGGCTTTGCGCAAGGTTGCTCGAGCCCGCCTGACGAATTCGCATGAAGTCACTACGTACATTCCCGGGATTGGACACAACTTGCAGGAGCACTCGATCGTGCTGGTGCGCGGCGGCCGCGTGAAGGATTTGCCGGGCGTGCGGTATCACATCATTCGCGGAACGCTCGATGCGGCGGGAGTGGAGAATCGCAAGCAGGGGCGCTCGAAATACGGCGCCAAGCGGCCCAAAGCCGCTCAGAAATAGGAGATTTGAAAGATGCCGCGTAAAGGCTGGGTGCTACGGCGCAAGATTCCTGGCGATGCCGTTTACGGCAGCGACCTGGTGCAGAAATTTATCAGCTCGATGATGTACGACGGGAAGCGCTCGACGGCGCAGACGATTTTTTACCGCGCGATGGAACAAGTGGCGCAGAAGACGAACGATGATGCGCTGAAAATTTTCAAGAAGGCCGTGGACAATTGCCGGCCGGTGTTGGAAGTGAAGACGCGGCGCGTGGGCGGCGCGAACTACCAGGTGCCGGTGGAAGTGAATCCTTACCGCAAGCAGTCGCTGGCGATTCATTGGATTGTGTTGTATGCGCGGCAGCGGGCCGGAAAATCGATGGAGAACAAGCTGGCTGAGGAATTGATGGATGCGGCGAACGGACGCGGCGGGGCGGTGAAGAAGAAGGAAGACGTGCACCGCATGGCGGAGGCCAACAAGGCTTTCGCGCATTATCGTTGGTAAAGACGAAGGCGCTGGTAACGACGAAGACGCTGGTAAAGGACAAGAACTAAAGACATGGCAAGGCAATATCAACTCGCGGATACCCGGAACATCGGGATCATGGCGCATATCGATGCGGGGAAGACGACCGTCACCGAGCGCATCCTGTTTTATACGGGTGTGACTTACAAGATCGGCGAAGTGCACGACGGCACCGCGACGATGGACTGGATGGAGCAGGAGCGCGAGCGCGGGATTACGATTACGTCCGCGGCGACGACGGCTTCATGGAAACGCCTGGGCAAGAATTATCGCGTCAATATTATTGATACGCCGGGGCACGTGGATTTCACCGTGGAAGTGGAGCGCTCGCTGCGCGTGCTGGACGGCGCGGTGGCGGTGTTTGACGCGGTGGCGGGCGTGCAGCCGCAATCGGAGACGGTGTGGCGGCAGGCGGACAAGTATCGCGTGCCACGGATTGCGTTCATTAATAAGATGGACCGCGTCGGCGCGGATTTCGACCATTCGATTCGCTCGATGCGCCAGCGGCTTTCGGCCCACCCCGTTCCTCTGCAGTATCCCATCGGAAAAGAAGATACCTTCATCGGCGTGATTGATTTCATCGAAGAGCGGGCGATTATCTGGAAGGACGAGACGCTCGGCGCCGAATACGAGACGATTTCGCTCGATAAGCTGTGGGATCCGGCGTTTCAGAAGGATCGGCCGGAAGTTGCTGCGGCGATCAAGGCTTCGGCGCTCAGCCCGGAATTTTACAAAGAGCATCGCGAGAAAGTTGTGGAGTACATCGCCGAGCATGACGATGCCGTGCTGGCGAAATATCTCGAGCAGCACAAGCTCGAGCCGGCGGAATTGCGCGAGTCGCTGCGGCGTTCGACGCTGGCGCTGAAATTGGTGCCGGTGGTGGCGGGGGCGGCATTCAAGAACAAAGGGATTCAGCCGCTGCTCGACGCGGTGATCGATTTCTTGCCGTCGCCGGTGGATGTGAAGCCGGTGGAAGGCGTGGATCTCGGCGGCACGGAGCCGGTGCTGCGCCGGGCGAGCGACGATCAGCCATTCTGCGCGCTGGCATTCAAGATCATGACCGATCCTTACGTCGGCCATTTGACTTATATCCGCGTGTATTCAGGCGTGCTGAAGCAGGGGATGAGTGTTTACAACTCGTCGAAGAAGACGCGCGAGCGCATCGGGCGCTTGCTGCGAATGCACGCGAACAAGCGCGAAGAGATTGAATCGATCGAAGCGGGCGATATTGCGGCATGCGTCGGCCTGAAGAACGTGACCACCGGCGACACGCTGTGCGACGAAGACAAGCCCATCGTTCTCGAGTCCATCGATTTCCCGGCGCCGGTGATTTCCGTGGCGATCGAGCCGAAGACCAAGGCCGATCAGGAAAAAATGGGCGCGGCGCTGGCCAAGCTGGCGCAGGAAGATCCGACTTTCCGCGTGCATACCGACGAAGATACCGGCCAGACGCTGATTTCCGGCATGGGCGAGTTGCACCTGGAAATTATCGTGGACCGCATGATGCGCGAGTTCAGCGTGCAGGCCAATGTGGGCCGGCCGCAAGTGGCTTACCGCGAGACGATTACCAAGGTTGCCGAAGCGGAAGGGAAATACATCAAGCAGACCGGCGGGCGCGGGCAATACGGACACGTGAAGTTGACCGTGCATCCGATGCCGAACGCGGCGCACGAGGACATGCACGATATGTCCACGGATGAACTCGACCAGTTGGCGAAGAGCATTGCGGGCAAGGGCGGGAAGTGGCGCTTCGACAAGGAGCACCGGCTGCTGTTTATCGACAAAATCATTGGCGGCTCGATTCCCAAAGAATTTATTCCTCCGATTGAAAATGGCGTGCGCGAAGCGATGGAGACCGGCGTCCTGGCCGGCTACGAGATGGTGGATATGGCCGCGATGGTGATTGACGGCTCGTATCACGAAGTGGACAGCTCGGAGATGGCGTTTAAGATTGCGGGCTCGATGGCCTTCAAGGAAGCTTGCCGGCGCGCGGTGCCGAAGCTGCTTGAGCCCATCATGCGCATTGAAGTTGTGGTGCCGGAAGAATATTTGAGCCAGGTGTTCGGCGATTTGAATTCGCGGCGCGCGGCGGTGCAGGGGACGGAGAACCGTCTTGGCAGCCACGTGATTCGCGCGGAAGTGCCGCTGGCGGAAATGTTCGGGTATGCGACGGATTTGCGCAGCCGGACGCAGGGCCGCGGCAGCTTCTCGTTGCATTTTTCACATTACGCGCAGGCGCCCAACGCGGTTTCTGAAGAAGTGATCGCCAAGGCTACGGGCAAGGTCGCGACTTAGGCGGCATTCAATTTCGGCGAAATCGAACAGATAGCAGAACGATAGAGGAGCGAAACGAGACATGTCGAAGGAGAAATTCGAGCGCAGTAAGCCGCACGTGAACGTGGGGACGATCGGGCACATCGACCACGGCAAGACGACCTTGACGGCGGCAATCACCAAAGTGCTGTCGAAGACCAATGCCAAGGTGCAATTCCGGGCGTTCGATTCGATCGACAACGCGCCGGAAGAGCGCGAGCGCGGCATCACCATCGCGGTGGCGCACGTGGAGTACGAGACGGCCAACCGCCATTACGCGCACATCGATTGCCCGGGCCACGCCGACTACATCAAGAACATGATCACCGGCGCGGCGCAGATGGACGGGGCGATTCTGGTGGTAGCGGCGACGGACGGACCGATGCCGCAAACGAGGGAGCACATTCTGCTGGCGCGGCAAGTGGGCGTGCCGGCCATCGTCGTTTTCCTGAACAAGTGCGACGTGGTGGAAGATCCCGAGTTGTTGGAGCTCGTGGAACTCGAAGTACGCGACTTGCTGAAGAAGTATCAATTTCCGGGCGACACGGTGCCGGTGATTAAAGGCTCGGCGCTGAAAGCGCTTGAGGGCGATCCGAAGTGGGAGAAGTCGATTCTGGAATTGATGGAAGCGGTGGACAAGTACATTCCGCTGCCGCAGCGGGATGTGGACAAGCCGTTCGCCATGCCGATTGAAGATATTTTTTCGATTTCCGGCCGCGGGACGGTGGTGACGGGCCGAGTGGAGCGCGGCAAAGTGAAAGTGGGCGAGGAAATGGAAATTGTGGGCTTCCGCCCGACGGTGAAGAGAGTGGTGACGGGCGTGGAGATGTTCCGGAAGCTGCTGGATGAAGGAATCGCGGGCGACAACGTGGGGTTGCTGCTGCGCGGCACGGAAAAAGAGGATGTGGAGCGCGGGCAGGTAATCGCCAAGCCGGGATCGATCACGCCGCACACGAAGTTCAAGGCTGAGGCGTACGTGCTGACGAAGGAAGAAGGCGGGCGGCACACGCCGTTTTTCACGGGCTACCGGCCGCAGTTTTATTTCCGCACCACGGACGTGACGGGCGACGTGAAGCTGCCGACGGGCGTCGAGATGGTGATGCCGGGCGACAACGTGTCGGTGGAAGTAGCGCTGATCACGCCAGTCGCATTGGAGAAGGGCTTGCGCTTCGCGATTCGCGAAGGCGGGCACACGGTAGGCGCCGGCGCCGTGACTGAGATCATCGAGTAACCCATGCCCAACGGAGAAAAAATTCGGATTCGCCTGAAAGCTTACGACCACCGCCTGCTTGACCAGTCCACCAAGGACATCGTCGAGACGGCCAAACGCACCGGCGCGGATGTGGCCGGGCCGATTCCATTGCCGACGGTGATCAACCGCTGGACGGTGTTGCGCTCGCCGCACGTGGACAAGAAGTCGCGCGAGCAATTCGAGATGCGCACGCACAAGAGGCTGATCGACATTCTCGGGCCGACGCCGGACACGGTGGATGCACTGATGAAACTCGATCTGCCGCCGGGCGTGGACGTGGAAATCAAAGCGTTCGGGCGCGAGCACGCAACGAAATAGCCGGAGAGAGCAACGACGATGGGCGTGACAGGAATTCTGGGAATCAAGCTGGGAATGACGCAGTTCTTCACCGAGGACGGCCTGGCCGTTCCGTGCACGGTGTTGCAGGCGGGGCCGTGCGTGGTGGTGCAGCGGCGCAATAAAGAGAAGGACGGCTACGACGCGGTGCAATTGGGCCTGGTGGAATTCATCAAGCCGCAGCGGTTGACGAAAGCGATGACCGGACATTTCAAGAAGTCGGGCGTCGCTCCCATGCGCTTCGTGCGCGAAATACGGCTCGAGGAATCGAAGGACGAGACCAAGGCCGGCGATCGCGTGCTGGTGGATGGTTTTGCGGCGGGCGAACTGGTGGATGTAACCGGCGTAAGCAAGGGCAAGGGCTTCGCGGGCGGCGTCAAGCGCTGGCACTACCGCGGCGGCGACGCATCGCATGGGTCCATGTTTCATCGAGCGCCCGGCGGAATCGGAGCCAGCTCGTTCCCCTCGCGCGTGTGGAAGGGGCAGCATTTTCCCGGCCACATGGGCAACGAGCGCGGCACTTCGAAGAATTTGAAAGTGGTGAAAATCGACGCGGAAGAAAATTTGATGCTGGTGCGCGGCGCGGTTCCGGGCCCGGCAGGCGCGTACATCCTGATTCGCAAAGCGAAACACGGAAAATAGCGAGACGAACATGCCAGTCGTGGACGTGAAAAATCTCGAAGGCAAGAAGGTCGGACAGGTCGAACTCTCCGACGAAGTTTTTGCGGCGCGCGTCAATCCGCACCTGCTGCACGAAACCGTGCGGCACTATCTGAACAAAGCGCGCGCGGGCACGCACAAAACGAAAGACAAGGGCGAAGTGAGCGGCGCGGGCCGCAAGCTCTGGCGGCAGAAGGGCACAGGCCGCGCGCGTATCGGCTCGATCCGTTCGCCGCTATGGCGCCACGGCGGCACGGTGCACGGGCCGCGCCCGCGCAGCTATGACTATGTGGTGCCGCGGCAAATGCTGGCAGGCGCGTTGCGCTCGGCGCTTTCTTCGAAGCTGAAGGAAGAGAAAATGACGGTGATCGAAGCTTGGTCGCTCGAGACGCACAAGACCAAGGCGTTCCGCGAGCAGCTCACCAAGCTGGATGACGAGAGCCGGACAATTTTGCTGGTGGATACCGGCGAGAACGAAAATCTCGGCAAGGCCAGCCGCAATCTCGAAGGCGTGAAGCTGGTGCAGACCATCGCGCTCGAGCCTTACGACCTGCTGCGGCATGACCGGCTGATGATCTCGCGGCCCGCGGCGGAAAAATTGAGCCGCTCGCTGGCGGTAACGAAGACGAAACGGGCCGACGCGCCAGTGCAAATCGCAGGCGCGGCTGCGAAGCCGGCGGCCAGCGAGATGAAATCCGCAGCGAAGCCCAAGGCCGAGAAGGCCGCGCGTCCTGCAAAGGCTGCTGCGAAGCCGAAAGCCAAGGCCAAGGCGCCGGCGAAGCCGAAAGGCAAGAAGGAATAAGCGATGACCACGCGGCCGTACACAGTGATCAAGCGCCCCATCATCACCGAGAAGGGGCTGGGCGTGAAGGAAACGCAGCACACCGTGGTTTTTGAAGTGGCGACGGACGCGACGAAAACGGAGATCAAAGAAGCGGTGCAGACGATTTTCAAAGTGAAAGTGGCGGCAGTACGCACCGCGGCGTTTCACGGAAAATTCCGGCGGCGCGGGCGGGCGGAAGGCTACCGGCGGGATTGGAAGAAAGCGTACGTGAAGCTGGCGCCGGGCGAAAAGATGATCGAGTACGCGGAGAATTTGTAGGGCGCCGCCTGGTTGTAGCGAAGTTTGTTGCAAACGTTGAACGCTGAGATCCTTCGGGCCCCTGAAAAACCGGGCCCTCAGGATGACAGCGCGGCAGACAGCCGGAACGGAAGTAGGCAAGAGGGAACGATGGCACTAAAAACTTTCAAACCTTATACACCGTCGCGGCGTTTTCTTACGCTGGTCGACAAGAGCGAAATCACCAAGCACGAGCCGGAGAAGTCGCTGCTCGAGCCGCAGAAGCGCACCGGCGGGCGCAACAATCACGGCGAAGTGACCATCTGGCACCGCGGCGGCGGGCACCAGAGGATGTACCGGAAGATCGATTTCCGCCGCGAGAAGGTCGGAATTCCGGCGAAGGTGGCATCGATCGAATACGACCCGAACCGCTCGGCGCGCATTGCCCTGCTGCATTACGCCGACGGCGAGAAGCGCTACATCCTGCATCCCGTGGGCCTGGAAGTGGGGATGACGGTGCAGAACGGCGCGAACGCCGACATTCTTCCCGGCAACGCGCTGCAGATCCGGCACATTCCGCCCGGCACGATGGTGCACAACCTGGAACTCGCGCCCGGCAAAGGCGCGCAGGTAGTGCGTTCGGCGGGCGGCGCGGCGCAGCTTCTGAGCAAAGAAGGCGACATGGCGCTGGTGAAGCTGCCCTCGGGCGAAACGCGAAAATTTCACGTGGATTGCATGGCGACGGTTGGGCAGATCGGCAACCTCGACCATGAAAACATCACCTACGGCAAGGCCGGAAAGTCGCGCTGGCTGGGCATTCGCCCGACTGTGCGCGGCGTGGCCATGAACCCGGTGGATCACCCTCACGGCGGCGGCGAAGGCCGCGTGAAGGGCAACCATCCGCAGACACCGTGGGGTTTCCCGACGCTGGGCGCGAAAACCCGCCGGAAACGCGGCGGGAGCAAGATGATCGTCCAGCGGCGAGAGAAGGGCTAGCAAGAGCAGGAGCAGTCAGAATGTTTCCGGCGCGGCGGGGAATCGAGACGAAGATGACAGCCACACGCACATCGCGCAGGTCCTCGCGACGCAGTCGCACAGCGCGGAAAACAACCGCGGCGCGACGCACCGCGAAGCCGCAAGCCAAGCCGGCCGCCAAGCCGCTATCGAAGCTGGCAGCACGGCTGGTGCCGCCTCCGCAAGTCCACTTCCGGCTTTGCCGGCCGGGCTGGGCGGTGATCGTAGATAAGATTCCGAACGCGCAGGGCACGCGGTTTGTTTGCCCGTTCTGCCCGCTATCGCACCGCGTTCCGGGACCGGTCCGTGGATTTCGAAAATTCCGCCGCGCGCAGTGGGTGAAATTGCGCCGGGTGGAAGAGTAAACGACAAGAAGTAACGGAGAAGAGCATGCCACGCTCGCTGAAGAAGGGCCCGTTTGTCGACGACCACCTGAAGATCAAGGTGGAAGGGCTGAACTCGCGCAATGAGAAGAAGGTGGTGAAGACGTGGTCGCGGCGCTCGACCATCGTGCCGGACTTTATCGGCCACACCATCGCGGTGCACAACGGAAAGAAATTCATTCCCGTGTACATCACCGAGCAGATGGTGGGGCACAAACTTGGGGAATTCGCGCCGACGCGTACGTTTAAAGGCCACGCGGTGAAAGCAGCGCTCGAGAGGGCTGCAGCGGCTGCAGGAGTTCCGGCGGCGGGAGCAGCACCGGCGGCTGGCAGCGCGCCGGCAGCTCCGGCGCCAAAGGCATAAGCGATGGCGGACCTGGCACAAACGCAGGCAACGATCGAAGGGCTGGCGCAGGCGAAATACATTCACGTCTCGCCGCAAAAGGCGCGGCTGGTGGTGGATTTGATCCGCGGGCACCGCGCCGAGGATGCGCTGCAGACGTTGCGCTTCACCAAGAAGCGCGTGGCGCGGGAAGTGGAAAAAGTGCTGCGCAGCGCGATCGCCAATGCCGAGCGCAAGGCGGAAGATTCCGGCGAATCGCTCGACGTGGATTCGCTGTTCGTGGCGCGCTGCTTCGTGAATGAAGGGCCGCGCATGAAGCGGATTCGCCCGGCGCCGATGGGCCGCGCATTCCGTTATCAGAAGCGGTTTAGCCACATCGTCGTTTCCGTGGCCGAACATCACCGCGCCGCACAATCGCGCGCGGCCGCAGCGGCTGCGGAAGCGGAAGCGTCGAAGGGCGTGAAGGGCGCAGTGCGCAAAGCGCGCAAGGCGCTGACGCAGGCGCAGAAACAGACTCCGAAAAAGAAGGGCAAGAAGTAGGAGGCAAGAGTGGGGCAGAAAACACATCCGTACGGGTTCCGGCTGGGCTACAACAAGGATTGGAAATCGCGCTGGTTCGCGAAGCGCGAATATGCCGACCTTCTTCACGAAGACGTGGCCCTGCGGAAGCAATTGAAGGAGAAGCTGAAGTCGGCAGGTGTGAGCACGATTGATATCGAGCGCGCCGCGAACAAATTGGTCATCCGGATTCATACCGCGCGGCCGGGAATCATCATTGGGCGCAAAGGCTCGGAAATCGACAAGTTGAAGCAGGAAGTGCAGAAGCGCACCAAGCGCGAAGTGCACATTGATATTCAGGAAGTGCACCGGCCGGAACTCGATGCGCAACTGGTGGCCGAATCGATTGCATTGCAACTCGAAAAGCGCGTGGCTTTCCGGCGGGCGATGCGTAAGTCGGTGGATTCGGCGTTGCGATTTGGATGCAAGGGCATCAAGGTGCGCGTGGCGGGGCGTTTGAACGGCGCGGAAATCGCGCGCAAGGAATGGTATCTGCAGGGCCGTCTGCCGCTGCAAACGCTGCGCGCGGACATCGATTACGGCACGGCCGAAGCGCAGACGACTTACGGATTGATCGGCGTGAAGTGCTGGATTTATCAGGGCGAGAACATCCCGCGCCGCAAGGCTCAGACGGAAGCTGCGGCGGCGGTTGAATCCTAGAAGCCGGACGACAGGGACACGATCATGTTGATGCCGAAAAAAGTGAAGTACCGGAAGCAGCAGCGCGGCCGGCGCAATGGAAAAGCGTGGCGCGGATCGTCGCTGGCCTTCGGTGAATATGGATTGAAGGCGCTCGAGCCGGCGTGGATCACCGACCGGCAAATTGAGGCGGCGCGCGTGGCCATCACGCGATTCATCAAGCGCGGCGGAAAATTGTGGATTCGCGTTTTTCCGGACAAGCCCTTCACCAAGAAGCCGGCTGAAACGCGTATGGGCAAGGGCAAAGGGCCACCGGAGCACTGGGTTGCCGTGGTGAAGCCGGGCCGGGTGATGTTCGAGATGTCCGGGGTGGACTTGACCTCGGCCACCGAAGCCATGAGCCTGGCGGCCAACAAGCTGCCGATTCGCACTAAATTCGTCAGCCGCGCGGGAGAACTCTGATGCCGCGGCGCGTTGAGAAATTCCGGCAGATGAATGCGCCCGAGCTCGAGCACCAGCAGCGCGAGCTGGCCGAGCAGATTTTCCGGCTGCGGTTTCAATTGACCACCGGGCAGACCGAAGGCGTGAAGCGGTTGCGCGAGGCGCGCAAGGAACTCGCTCGCGTGAAGACTTTGCTGCGCGAGCAGGAACTGAGGAAGACGAAATGACGGACGAGAAGGCAGCCGCAACCGCGAACGAAGAGAGCGGACGGCGGCAGGAACTGATCGGCGTGGTCACCAGCGCCAAGATGCAGAAGACCATCGTGGTCAAGGTGGTGCGCACGGTGAAGCACCCGCTGTATGTTCGCGTGGTGCGCTCGGCAAAGAAGTACTACGCACACGATGAAAACAACGAAGCGCGCCCCGGCGACACGGTGCGCATCGTGGCGTCGCGGCCGCTTTCGAAATTGAAGCGCTGGCGGCTGCTGGAAGTGGTCGCGCGGACGACGCGCGTCGCCTGAGGAATCCGGCGGCGAATCGCATAAGGGAGCACGCAAATGGTTCAGATGCGGACATGGCTGACGGTGGCCGACAATTCCGGCGCGCGCCAGCTCACGTGCATCCTGCCGCTCGGCGGTGATGCTGGATTGGTGGCGGGCCTGGGGGATGTAATCACCGCGGCGGTGAAGGAAGCTTCGCCCGATAGCCAGGTCAAGAAGGGCAAAGTGGTTCGCGCGGTGGTGGTGCGCACGCGGAAAGAACATCGCCGGCGGGATGGAACTTACATTCGATTTGATGACAATGCGGCGGTGTTGATCAATGACGCCAACGAGCCCGTGGGAACGCGCGTGTTCGGGCCGGTGGCGAGAGAGCTGCGGGAAAAGAACTTTACCAAGATCGTCTCGCTGGCTCCGGAAGTGTGGTAGCGATGACCAGAGAAAAAAATCCAGTCAGGCATGCAATCAGTATCCGGCACGGCGACAACGTCAAGGTGATGTCCGGGCGGGACAAGGGCAAGACCGGCCGGGTGCTTTCGGTGAATCCGTGGAAGAACACGGTGACCGTCGAGCACGCCAACATCATCAAGCGGCACACGCGTCCGAACCCGCAAAAGAACGTCAAGGGCGGAATCGTGGACAAGGAAGCGCCGCTGCAGGTTTCGAACGTGATGCTGATTTGCCCCGGCTGCGGGAAGCACACGCGCACGGGGCACGCCACGCTGCCCGACGGCACGCGGACGCGGATTTGCCGGCGCTGCAAGGCGACCTTCGAGAATTAGGAATTAGAGGACCAGGGAATGAACAGCCGTTTGCACGAAAAGTACAACAAGGACGTGATTCCGGCGCTGCAGAAGCGTTTCAGCTACGCGAGCGTGATGGCCGTGCCGCGGGTGAAAAAAGTCACGGTGAATATCGGCCTGGGCGAAGCGAGCCAGAACGTGAAGCTTCTGGACACCGCGGCGCAGGAACTCGGGCAGATTGCCGGGCAGAAGCCGGTAATCACGCGGGCGAAGAAATCGATCGCCAATTTTAAAATTCGCAAGGGCATGCCCATCGGCTGCATGGTCACGCTGCGCGGCGAGAGGATGTACGAATTTCTCGACCGGCTTTCGAGCGTGGTGCTGCCCCGCCTGCGCGACTTCAAGGGCTTGCCGCCGAATTCCTTCGACGGCCGCGGGAATTACACGCTGGGCTTGAAGGACCAATTGGTTTTTCCGGAGATCGATTACACGCGGGTGGACAAAATCAAGGGCATGAACGTGACCATCACGACAACGGCCCGCACCGACGAGGAAGGGCGCGAGCTGCTCAAGCTGCTCGGCGTACCGATCCGGTCGTAAAGAGAGTCAGGAGAAAAGATGGCGCGCGACAGTCAATTCGCGAAGCAGCGCAGAAAGCCGAAATTCAAGACGCGCGTCCGCAACCGCTGCCGCATTTGCGGCCGCGCCCGCGGCGTGCTCAGCAAGTTCCAGATGTGCCGCATCTGTTTCCGCGGCCTGGCGCTCAAGGGTGAAATTCCCGGCGTCGTGAAAGCCAGCTGGTAAAGGACGGAATGAATGACCACTGATCCCATCGCGGACATGCTGACGCGCATCCGCAACGCATCGCGTGCCAAGCACGCGCGCGTCGATTTGCCGTCGTCGAAGCTCAAGGTCGAAGTCGCGCGCATCCTGAAGGATGAAGGCTATCTGGCGAGCTACAAAGTTGTGGACGACACGAAAGTGAAGAAGACGCTGCGTGTTTACCTGCGCTACACCAGCGACCGCCGCAGCGTGATTTCGAATCTGAAGCGCATCTCGCGCCCCGGCTGCCGTCGCTACGTCGGCAAAACCGATATCCGCCCGGTGGTCGGCGGCATGGGCATTTCGATTCTTTCCACTCCGCGCGGCTTGATGACCGGCCAGACGGCGCGCAAAGAAGGCGTCGGCGGCGAATTGCTGTGCGAGGTTTGGTAGCTCATTTCGAGGAAGAGTGATTCATGTCGCGAATTGGACAAAAGCCGATAGCCGTTCCCGCGGGCGTGAAGATTCAAATTCACGATCAAGCGGTGGACGTGCAGGGGCCTAAAGGGAAAATGTCGGTGCCGATGCCGCGCGGCATCAAGTTCCAGACCAAGGACGGCATCCTCACCGCTCTGCGCGATTCTGAGGAACACCGCGCGTTGCACGGGCTGGCGCGCGCGCTGGTGGCCAACGCGGTGCACGGCGTCACGGAAGGATTCAAGAAAGATCTCGATATCGTCGGCGTCGGCTATCGCGCGGAAGTGAAGGGCAAGAATCTGGTCATCGCGCTGGGCTTTTCGCACCCGGTGGAATTCCCGATTCCTGAGGGGATTCAGATCAGTGTCGAGAAGCAGACGCACATGGTGGTGAGCGGCGCGGATAAAGGCCAGGTCGGCCAGGTCGCCGCGAATTTGCGCCGGCTGCGTCCGCCCGACCCGTACAAGCAGAAGGGCATTCGCATCACCGGCGAGCGGCTGAAGAAGAAGGCCGGCAAGGCCGGAGCGGCCAAGACCGCGGGCTAGTCGCCCGGTGAGGGCGCGCAGGAATCGCCCGGTAAGGGCGCCCAGGAAAAGTCCGCGGCATTCGTAAGGGGAGAGCAATGGCAACCGTACCAGTTCGAAAGCTATCGCGCGGCGCGCACCGGCGTCGGCTTCATGCGCGCCTGCGGCGCACGGTCATGGGCAGCCCGGACCGCCCGAGACTGTGCGTGTTCCGTTCCGCGCGGCACATTCAGGCGCAGGTGGTGGACGACCAGCAGCGCCGAACGCTGGCCGCCGCAAGTTCGCTCGACAAGGAAGTAAAGAAGACGATCAAGGGCGGCGGCAACATCGCTGCGGCGAAAGTCGTGGGCAAGGCCATCGCCGAACGCGCGCGCGCTGCAGGAGTCGAGAACGTGGTCTTCGATCGGGGCGGATATCAATATCACGGCCGCATTCAGGCGCTTGCCGACGCGGCTCGAGAGGCAGGACTGAAGTTTTAACTTTATGGCGAAACAAGAACTCAAAGATACGCTGTCGATTCGCCGGATCGTGGACGCCAATCTCGCGAATTTGAAAGATCAGGTCGTGGCCATCAACCGCGTCACGAAGGTCGTCAAGGGCGGAAAGAATCTGAGCTTCTCGGCGCTCGTGGTGGTCGGCGACCAGCATGGCCACGCAGGCTTCGGCATGGGCAAGGCGCGCGAGGTTCCCATGGCCATTCGCAAGGCCATCGAGCAGGCCAAGAAGAACATGGTGACGCTCAATCTGAAAGGCTCGACGATTCCGCATCAGGTGCTCGGCCGCTACGGCTCGGGCCAGGTGCTGTTGAAGCCCGCGCCGGAAGGCACGGGATTGATTGCCGGCGGCCCGGTGCGCGCGGTGATGGAAGTTGTGGGGATTCAGAACGTGCTGACCAAGTCGATTGGCACTTCGAATCCTCACAACGTAGTGAAAGCAACATTTGACGCCTTGCTGCATCTAAAGGACGCCGCGAAAGTGGCGGAAATGCGCGGCAAGTCGGGCGACGAGAAGCCGGCGGTAGCGGCTCCGCAAACCTAAAGGCGAAATTCGAGACCAGCGATGACCAAGAAAACAGAGGGCATACTGAAGATCAAGTGGGTGCGCAGCTTCATCGGCTGTCCGCGCTCCATGCGCCAGACCATTCGCGGCCTCGGCTTTCGCCGCATGAACCAGATCGTCGAGCGGCCGGACACGCCCACGATTCGCGGCATGATTGCGCGCGTGCATCATCTGGTCGAAGTGCAGAATTAGAGGCTCGCACAAGAGGAAGACATGAAACCCACGCTTTCCAATTTGAAGCCCGCGCGCGGTTCGCGCCACCGCAAGGTGCGCGTCGGGCGCGGCATGGGCTCGAAGCTCGGCAAGACTTCGGGCGCGGGCAACAAGGGCCAGCAATCCCGCCGCGGCTATTCGCGCCGGCCGGGATTTGAAGGCGGCCAGATGCCGCTGCACCGCCGCATTCCCAAGCGCGGATTTGCGAATCCGTTCACGCGCGAATTTGCGGTGGTGAATGTGGAAAGCTTGAACGCCTTTCCCGCGGGCGAAACCATCGGGCCGCCGGAGCTGATCAAGAGCGGCTTGATTCACGCGCGCCGCGACGGCGTAAAAATTCTGGGCGATGGCGAGCTGAAAGTAGCGCTCACCGTTCGCGCCCATGCATTCAGCAAGTCGGCGCAGGAGAAAATCGCAGGCGCCGGAGGGAAGGCCGAAGTCCTCTGATGGACAAGGCCCTGTCATGAACAAGCTGATCGAGGCGTTTCGCAACATCTTCCGCACGCCGGACCTGCGTAATCGCGTCCTGTTTACGCTGGCGATTCTGGGTGTGTATCGCCTCGGAGCTTTTATCCCCACGCCGGGAATCAATACCGACGTGCTCGGCGCGCTCTTCGATCAGGGGCGCGGCTCGGTGCTGGGCTTCATCGATCTCTTTAGCGGCGGCAATCTCCGCCGGCTGACGATATTCGCGCTGGGCATCATGCCGTACATCACGGCCTCGATCATCCTACAACTGATGGTCGTCGTCTGGCCGTATCTCGAGCGGCTGCAAAAAGAAGGCGAACTCGGCCGGCGCAAGATCACGCAATACACGCGCTACCTGACGATTATTTTGAGCGCCTTTCAATCGTTCACCATCGCCGAAGTGCTGCAAAGGCAAAATCTGGCAGGGCAGGCGCTGGTCTATCATCCGGGCTTGCGATTCACATTGATGACCATGCTGACGCTGACCACCGGCTCGGCCTTTATCATGTGGCTCGGCGAGCAAATCAGCGATCGCGGCATCGGCAACGGAATGTCGCTGATTATTTTCGCCGGAATCGTGGTCGGTCTGCCGCGCGGCGTCCAAGATCTCTGGCAAAAGACGCGGGACGCGCAATGGGGCGGCTTCACCGTTCCCGCCATGCTGATTCTCGTCGCGCTGATGCTGGCCGCGGTGGCGTTTATCGTCCTGGTCGAGGGCGGACAGCGGCGCATTCCCGTGCAATACGCCAAACGCGTGGTCGGACGTCGCGTGATGGGCGGGCAGATGACCTACCTGCCTCTGCGCGTGAATTCCGGCGGCGTGATTCCGCCGATTTTCGCCAGCTCGCTGCTCACTTTTCCCAGCACTATCGCGCTGGCTATGGGCGGCCGCACGCATGTCTTCGATCGCTTCGCCAACGCGATCAAGTGGGGCGAGCCGCTTTACACATTGCTCTACGTGCTGCTGATCGTTTTCTTCGCATTCTTTTATGTGGGCATCATCTTTAACCCCACCGAGCTTGCCGACAATATGCGCAAGTACGGCGGATTTATTCCCGGCATTCGCCCCGGCCGCAACACGTCGGAGCACATCAACCGGATTCTGAGTCGGCTGACTCTCGTCGGCGGAATTTATCTGGCCATCGTCTGCCTGATTCCGGAATGGATGATCGCCGGCATTCACTTGCAGCACTTGCCGGGAGCGATCGGCGTGTGGTTCGACGAGCACGCGTGGCGTTTCTTGCTCGAAGGTCTCGGCGTCACGTTTTATTTCGGCGGCACTTCGCTGCTGATCGTGGTCGGCGTGGCAATGGACACAGTGCAGCAGCTCGAGGCGCAGCTGGTGATGCGGAATTATGACGGCTTCGTGCGCCGCGGCAAAATGCGCAGCCGCCGTGGCTAGCACGGAATCCGGGGTGTCGCGGATGTGTCTGAAACGCCCAGTTATTTTCCTGGGCCCTCCGGGCGCGGGAAAAGGAACGCAGGCCAAGCGCCTGGCCGCGCGCTGCAACGTGCCGCATCTTTCGACCGGCGACATGCTTCGCGAGCACGTTCATAAAGGTACGGAGCTCGGCCGCAAAGCAAAGCCGGTGATGGACCGCGGCGATCTGGTTCCGGACGAAGTTGTTCTGGGCATGGTTGAGGAGCGCATCAGCCGCCCGGACAGCGCCGAAGGGTTCGTGTTCGATGGTTTTCCGCGCACGATTCCGCAGGCGGAGAAGCTGGACCAGATTTTGCACAAGCGGAATTTCGCGGCGCCGCTGGTGGTGAATTTCCAGGTGAATAACGACACCCTGGTGCATCGAGTCGCGGGCCGGTGGGTTTGCAGCGTGGGCGGCGAGATTTATAACATTTACGAGCATCCGCCGAAGAAACCCGGCTTCTGCGATAACGACGGCGGCGCACTGGTGCAGCGCTCGGACGATCAAGTCGAAGTCGTGCGCGAGCGCCTGGCGGCTTTCGAGAAACAGACGCAGCCGCTGATCGATTACTACCGGGCGAAAGGCAATCTCGACGAGGTCGATGGCTCGGCCAACGTCGAGGAAGTGAACCGGAGGCTGGTGGAAATCCTCACCAGGCACGGTGCCGATGGCGATTGTGCGTAAAGACAAACGCGAGCTCGAGAAAATGCATCGCGCCGGGCTTCTGGTCTGGGGCGCGCTGCAGGAATTGCGCAAGCTGGTGCGGCCCGGCGTAACGACGAAAGATCTCGACGCCTTCGCCGAGCGCTTCACCGCCGAACACGGCGCGCGCCCGGCGTTCAAAGGTTACATGGGCTATCCGTGCTCGCTGTGCACCTCGATCAATCAGGAAGTGGTGCACGGGATTCCGTCGGAGAGGCGGGCGCTGAAGGAAGGCGACATTCTTTCGATGGATTTCGGCGTCGAGCTCGACGGTTATTATGCCGATGCGGCGCTCACGGTTCCGGTGGGCAAGATCGCGCCGGAGCGGGAGAAGTTGCTGCGCGTCACGCGCGAGTCGCTCGATCATGCCATCGAGAAAGTGCGGCCCGGCAACCGCTTGAGCGACATCTCCGCGGCCGTGCAGGAATGGGTCGAGGGCAACGGTTTTTCGGTGGTGCGCGAATTCGTGGGCCACGGCATCGGCACCAAGATGCACGAAGAGCCGCAGCTTCCGAATTACGGCGAGCCGGGACACGGCCCGCGCTTGCTCGAAGGAATGGTCCTGGCGATCGAGCCGATGGTGAATTCCGGCGGCCCGGGCGTGCGCATTCTGGACGACAAGTGGACGGCGGTAACCACCGACGGCAGCGACTCGGCGCATTTCGAGCACACCGTGGCCGTCACTTCAAACGGCCCGTGGGTTTTGACCCGGCCGCGCGAAGAAGCAGGGCCGTGCTGGTAAAGCCGCGGCGGTAGCGGCGAAGGGAAATCGGAAAAAATAGAATTCATGGCGAAGCGACCCGAGAGCGATAAGAAAAAGTCCGACGACGGCAACTCGAAAGAGGACGCCATCGAAGTCATGGCCACGGTGATCGAGCCGTTGCCCAACGCCATGTTTCGCGTCGAGCTCGAGAACAAGCACCAGGTGCTCGCGCACATTTCCGGGAAGATGCGCAAGAATTTCATCCGCATCCTTCCGGGTGACAAAGTCGCCGTCGAACTGTCGCCTTACGACTTGACGCGCGGAAGGATCGTGTACCGCTACAAGTAGCGGACGGATTCGAGAACGGAGCAAGGGATGAAAGTACGAGCATCAGTCAAGAAAATTTGCATGAAGTGCAAGATCGTTCACCGGCGCGGCGTGGTTCGCGTGATTTGCCAGAACCCGAAACACCGCCAGCGCCAAGGCTAGGAGCAACCCGCGCATTCCGGGCGTGCGCAGCAAGTGGGATGTCATCCTGAGGCCGGTTTTTGGCCTAAGGATCTGAGCGTCAAAGCATCGTTCGGGCTGAAATTGTTTTGTGCTGAGTACGTTTTGTCAGGGCACGACTTGAGTCGTGCCGAAACGCGGTAAACGAAGTGAGCCAAGGGTGCCCCATGCGCCGGTTTTGCGCGTGGGGTCTTGGGATGAATCCGGAGGAGGAGTTAGATGGCACGTATAGCCGGCGTTGATTTGCCGCCAAACAAGAGACTCTGGGTCGGCCTGACCGCCATCTACGGCATCGGCCAGGCGCGTGCGAAGAAGCTCGCCGCCAAGGCCCGCGTGGAAGAAACGAAAAAAGTAAAAGATCTGACGGAAGAGGAAGTCAACCGCCTCCGCCAGGCCATCGAGCAGGAAGGCCGTGTGGAAGGCGATCTCCGCAAGGAGATGCAGATGAACATCCGCCGGCTGATTGAAATTCAGTGCTATCGCGGCCTGCGCCATCGCCGCAATCTACCAGTTCGCGGACAGCGCACGCACACGAATGCCCGCACCCGCAAGGGTCCGCGCAAGGGCGCAGTAGCAGCCAAGAAGAAGGTAGCGCTCCGCAAGTAAGCTTTTCGTAGGGGAGGGTCTTCAGACCCTCCCGCATTTCGGCCCTGTAAGCTAAGGAGATCAGAGTGGCCAAGGAACCAAAAGACGCCGCCGCAGCACCAGCAGCAGGTGCCAAGCCGGTCAGCAAGCGCAAGAAGGAATTTCGCAAGAAGAAGGAAAAGCGCGTCGTGCCGCACGGCGTCGTCAATATTCAGGCGACGTTCAACAACACGATCGTCACGATGACCGATCCCGATGGCCGCACCGTAAGCTGGGCCACGGCCGGGTCGGTCGGCTTCAAGGGCTCGCGCAAGGGCACCCCGTACGCGGCGCAACAGGCCGCCATGACCGCCGCAGGCGTCGCGCGCGATCAATACGGCATGAAATCGGTCGAAGTACGCGTGAAGGGGCCGGGCGCCGGACGCGAGTCCGCAATTCGCGCACTGGCTTCGGCCGGGCTGCACATCAACGCGATCAAGGACGTAACGCCCGTGCCGCACAACGGATGCCGGCCGCCCAAGCGCCGCCGGGTGTAAGCGCACGTAGCGCCGGCTGCCAGCCGGCGGTTTTCTGAGGCGCTGGCGTGATTGAACCGAATTCGAATTTTGAATTTGTAGGGGAGGGGCGGTTTAGTCCTCCCGCGTAGGCAACGAGCAGCTTTGAACATGCTGTCATCCTGAGTCCGCTTTTTGGCCTAAGGATCTAAGCGTCAACGCGAGCTTTCAAGCAGCAAGGCAAAAAGGAGAAACAGAATTGGCAAGACATCGTGAAGCAGTCTGCCGGCTGTGCCGCAGGGAGGGCATGAAGCTCTACCTGAAGGGACTCCGGTGTTTTACGGAAAAATGCGCCATCGAGAAGCGCAATTTCGTTCCCGGCCAGCATGGCCAGGCGCGGCGCGCGAAGCTCGTCGGCTACGGCGTGCAGTTGCGCGAAAAGCAGAAGATGAAGCGCACCTACGGCCTGCTCGAGCGGCAGTTCCGCGGCTATTTCGAGAAGGCCGAGAAGGCTCAGGGACCCACGGGCTCGAACCTGATGGTAATGCTCGAGCGGCGCCTCGACAACGTGATCTACCGCATGGGCGTGGCCTCCTCGCGTAACCAGGCGCGGCAGTTCGTGCTTCATGGCCACGTGCGCGTGAAGGGCCGCAAGGTCAACATCCCCAACTTCCTGGTGAGCGTCGGCGACGACATCACCATCAAGGACAAGATGCACCAGAACGCCATGGTGCTCGAAGCGCGCAATCTGGCGCAGAGCCAGGACCACATGCCGTGGCTCGAAATTGACCGGGAAAATTTCAAGGCGCGCGTGATTGCCATGCCGCGCCGTGAAGATTTGCAGACGCCGCCGCTCAACGAACAGTTGATCGTCGAGCTTTATTCCAAGTAGTTCGAATTTATCGCAGCAGCGTTTCTTAGAAGATTGTTCAGTGGGCCTGCGCGAGCGGGCCGGGAGGAATGTTGAATATGTGGAAGGGATTCCAGAAACCAAAGCGGTTGGCGGCGGAACTCGAGTCGTTGACGGACAAATACGGGAAGTTTTCAGCGCAGCCTTTTGAGCGCGGCTGGGGAACGACGGTCGGCAACGCCATCCGTCGCGCTCTGCTCAGCTCGATTGAAGGCGCGGCCATCACCGCGGTGAAAATCGAAGGCGTGCTGCACGAATTCTCGCCGATTCCCGGTGTGGTCGAGGACGCCACCGACATCATTCTCAATCTCAAGGCCGTGCCGTTGAAGTTGAACTCGGACCAGCCAAAGACGATCACTTTGAACGTCGACGCGCCGGGTCCGGTCACCTCCGCGAAAATCGAAGAGGACGCTGACATCGCCGTGCTCGACAAGAACGTCTATATCGCCACGGTGAGCGAAGGCGGCAAGCTCGAGCTCGAGATGCGCGTGAAGAATGGCCGCGGATACGTTTCCGCCGACCGCAACTTCGACGAGGATTTGCCGATCGGCTACATCCCCATCGATTCCGTCCACTCGCCGGTGCGCAAGGTGAATTACGCGGTCGAAGCGGCGCGTCTCGGACAGATGACCGACTACGAAAAGCTGTCGCTCGAAGTCTGGACCAACGGCGCCATCACGCCACAGGACGCCATTGGCCTCGCCTCCAAGCTGGTGAAGGATCACATGAGCATCTTCATCAACTTCGAAGAGTCGCCCGACCTGCCCGAGGAAGTGGTCGAGAATTACAACGATCCGCGCCTCGATCATCTCGATCGCTCCGTCGAAGAGCTCGAGCTTTCGGTGCGCTCCTACAATTGCTTGAAAAACGCCAACATTCAGAGCCTCCGCGAACTCGTTCAAAAGACCGAGTCCGAGATGCTCAAAACGAAAAACTTCGGCCGCAAGTCGCTGAATGAGATCAAGGAAATCCTGCAGAAGATGGGCCTCAGTCTGGGCATGAAGTTCGACGATCGCGGCCGCATCATTTGGCCGCCGCTGCCGAGTCAGACCGCCCCGCCGCTGCCGGAGGAGACCGCCGGACTCTAGCGCGAGTCGCAGTAACTCGACGGCGAAGCTAAGGGTGCCCCATGCGCCGGTGTTGCGCGTGGGGAGCGACCGGTGTTCAGGAGCAGCGCTCCGCAGACTTTTTGTTTTTCCATCTTTCACGCAAATCTAATTAGCAGGACAAGAGACCATGAGACACCTGAAGTCAGGCTTCAAACTAGGGAAGAACCCGGCACATCGCAGGGCCGTGCTGCGCAATCTGGTGACAAACCTGATTGTCAACGAGCGCATCACCACCACGATTTTGCGCGCCAAGGCGACGCGCCGGCTGGCCGAGAAGATGATTACGCTCGGCAAGCGCGACACATTGCACACGCGCCGTCAGGCAGCGGCGTTCCTGCAAACGCCGGGAGCCACGAAGAAGCTCTTCGCGGATCTAGCCCCGCGCTTCGCCGATCGCCCCGGCGGCTACACGCGCATCATCCGCCGCGGCTGGCGCATCGGTGACGGCGCCGAGCTCGCCATTCTCGAATTCATCGGCTCCGAGCTAAAGAAGAAAGAGAAGAAGTCCAAGCGCGAAGAACCGGCAACCGAGGAGCCGAAAGAGAAAGAAGCCGCGAAGTAGTTTTTGTACCGCTGGCGTCCCGCCGGCATCTTACGATCTCCAGCCCAGCCAAGGGCAACCCACACGCGCGGCCGCCTCGGTAGCGCCGGCGTCCCTGCCGGCATCTTGCGATTCCCCCTCTCGCCAAAAGCAAAACTCACGACCGGATTGAAAAGCTCAATCGCGGCGGCCGTAGTAGGGGGGCGGGTTTACACGCCCCCGGTGTGGCCTTGGGTTTTGGGTTTGATGTGTTCGGAAAAATCCAAACCAAATCCGCGGCCGAAATCAAAACTCAAAGCCAAACCGGGCCGGTGGTGAACCCCGGCCCCTACCTGCCCAGCCAGCTTTTGTAAATCTCCGCCTGCAGCTCCGTCGGATGCTCGATGGGCTTCAGCGTGTAGGTCGGGTACGGATTCCCGCGCAGGGTGACATTGAATTCGCGCAATTCGCCGAGGCGCAGCATGGCGAATTGCACGGCGTCGCCGGGCTTGTGCGTCCCGACTATCGCCGCGACGTCGTCCGTCATCACCGCGCGGCCGTCTACGGCAACAACTACGTCATCTTTCTCCAACCCCGACGCTTCGGCCGGGCTGCCCGGAATGATATCTGCAATCTTGGGGCCCTGGTCGTCATCGCCTTTCTTGACCTCCATTCCGGCCCACGGCTTGGTCTCATCAATTTTCTTTTCGACTTCGATTCCCGCGTACGCGAAATACTGTTCGTAGGGCAGCGGCTCCTTGCCGCTGATATAGCGCGCGGAGAAATCGCTCAAATCCATTCCCGCAACTTCTGAAAGCGCGCGAATGGCATCCTGCGGATCGAATCCGGGCTTTGGCAGCGCGTAGCGCTGGTACATCAGACGCATCCAGTCATCGAGCGATTTCTTGTTCTGCGTGTTCTGCCGGATGGCGAAATCGAGAAGGTGGCCGAGGATTTGCCCGCCGTCGTAATACGAATACTGAACGTTCGGCGCATTGTTATCGAGCTTCGTGTCGCGCACCCACCACGTGTCCCAGCTGGTGTCCTCGATGCTGCGTTCCTTGCGCCCGGGCTCCTGCTCGAATTTCGTGATCAGCCTCGCGATGCCGTCGAGATATTGCTGCGGCGTGACCAAGCCCGCGCGTTCCACTCCGAGCGCGCCGTAGTAACTCGTCAGGCCTTCCGAAATCCACAGCGACGGAGTGTGCACCTGGCGCGAATAATCGAACGGGCCGAGCGGCCGCGGGCGAATGCGCTTCACGTTCCAGGCATGAAAGAATTCGTGCGATGTCACGAAAAGCTTCAGCTCATATTGCGTCCGGAACGTGCCCGCCATCGTTGTGCTGTCCCAGTCCGTCGAGAAGTTGATCTGCGTCGAGTTGAGGTGCTCGAGCCCGCCGCCGGATTTCGGCCAGATGTGAAAGAGAAACCAATATTCCTTGAACGGCGCCTGCTGCCCCGAAGTCCCGGCAACGTCGGCGAAGATGGGAACGAGCTGCTGTACGATTTTTTCCGTGTCGCCGGTGAATTTGGTGAAATCTTTCTGGCCGATGATATCGTGGTCGATGACGTGGTATTTCGTGCCGGCGAATTCGAAGGTCTGCTCCTTGAAATCGGAAATCTCGAGCGGCGAATCCGCCAGCCAATCGTAGTCCGCGGCGCGGAAGCTGCCGGCCGCATCGCGCGACAGTCCGGTTGCGACTTTCCAGCCACTCGGCACGGCGATGGAAAGCTCGATCGGCCGCTCCTTCCCGCCTACCAGGTACATCCAAACTGCCGGGCCGCCGATGAAGGCATGCTTCTCGTTGTATTGCGCTTCATTGTTCGCCAGCGTGTTGGCGTAAAGCTCGTACTCCACGGTGACGGAAGTCGCGCGATTCAAATCAATGCGCCACGTTTCTTCGTCGGTCTTGCGCCACGCGAGTGACTGGCGATCGGGGCCGAGCGCGTGGAATCCCTGGACGTACATCCAGTAATTTTCAATTTGATAGGAGCCGGGCGCCCAGGCGGGAATTGCGAAGTCGGCGCTTTTGCCGTCGAGGCCGGAGGCGTGGATTGTGATGTCCATCAAATGCGTGCTGGGCGCTTCGAATTTAAGCTCGTAGCGCAGCGCGTCGCCAGCCGCGCGGGCGCTTGTGCCCATCGCAAGGATTCCGAGCGCAAGCAGCGCCGCAACTATCGCAGCCCTTGCCTTTCGCAGCATTTTGACGGCCTCCAATCTTTTTGTGCTTAGACGAATCAAAAACGATTTCGGCGCGGAGCGACTGAGCTTGCCGAGGCGCGGTCATCGGCGAGCGGTGGCGAGCGATGCCTTATTCGACGCGGTAGTTTGGCGCTTCGCGCGTGATGATTACGTCGTGGACGTGGCTTTCGCGCAGGCCGGCGGACGAAATGCGCACGAATTTGCCGCGCTCTTGAAGCTCATTCAGATTCGCGACGCCGCAGTAGCCCATGCCGCTGCGCAAGCCGCCGACGAGTTGATCGACGAGGCCGGAGAGCGGGCCTTTGTAGGGAACCTGGCCTTCGATTCCTTCGGGCACGGACTTGCCGCGCTCGGCACATTCCTGGCTGTAGCGGTCCGCCGATCCTGATTCCATCGCCGCGAGCGAGCCCATGCCTCGATAGGATTTGAACGTGCGGCCCTGGTAGAGGATCGTTTCGCCCGGAGATTCTTCGGTTCCGGCGAAGAGTCCGCCGATCATCACCGACGAGGCGCCGGCGGCGATGGCTTTGGTGATGTCGCCGGAATATTTCACGCCGCCATCGGCGATGAGCGGGACGCCCGAGCCTTTCGAGGCGCGCGCGGCTTCGGCGATGGCGGTGATTTGCGGGACGCCGGCGCCGGTGACCACGCGCGTGGTGCAAATCGAGCCGGGGCCGATGCCGACTTTCAGGCCGTCGATTCCGAGAGAGATGAGATCGCGGGCGCCTTCGTGCGTGGCGACATTTCCAGCGACAAGCTGCATTTCGGGCAGGCGATGTTTGATTTGTTTGATGGCTTCCATCACGCGGGCGGAATGGCCGTGGGCGCTGTCAATGGCGAGGATGTCGGCTTTGGCGCTGGAAAGCTCGATGGCGCGTTCGAGAAAATCGCCGGTGGCTCCGACGGCGGCGCCGACGCGCAGGCGGCCATGCTCGTCTTTGGTGGCGATGGGATATTCGAGTTTTTTCTGGATGTCTTTGACGGTGATGAGGCCCTTGAGATTGAAATCGGCGTCGACGACAAGAAGTTTTTCGATGCGATGCTGTTGCAGGATGCGTTCGGCCTCTTCTAGCGTGGTGCCGACGGAGACGGTGACGAGATTGTCTTTCGTCATTACGTTGCTGACGGGCTGATCGAGATTGCGCTCGAAGCGCAGATCGCGATTGGTGAGAATGCCGACGAGTTTCGCGCCGCGCGTCACCGGAAGGCCGGAGACGCGGTATTTGGTCATGATGTCGAGGGCTTGGCGGACAGTAAGTTCGGGAGAGATGGTTACGGGATCGACGATCATGCCGCTTTCCGAGCGCTTCACTTTGTCGACTTCCTCAACTTGGCGCTCGATGGACATGTTGCGGTGGACGAAGCCGAGGCCGCCCTGGCGCGAAATGGCGATCGCGAGGCGGGCGTCGGTGACAGTGTCCATCGCGGCGGCGACGATGGGAATGTTGATGGCGATTCGGCGCGTGAGGCAGGTGCGCGTGTCCACCTGCGCCGGCATGACCGAGGATTTGCCGGGGAGCAGGAGGACGTCGTCAAATGTGAGGCCTTCGGGAATCGCGCCGTCGAGCATCTTCACCTCATTTTTTCCGGCCTCGAGGGGCCATAAACACCACAGCCCAGCCGCAAGGGGCTGGGCTGCGAGAAATTTGAATTTTGCGGAGACCGCTGCATGAGTTGAATTTTGATTCTAGACGGTGGAGGGGGTGAAAGCAAGCCGCGGTTGCGAGTTTTTGTGCAGGAGTTTGAGAGCGTGCATTTTTGACTGCAAAAACCGGTTTGGTTGAGTTTGTATCGATTAGAAATTGATTCCGTCGTTTGTTTTGTTGGAGTTGGGCGAGATTCTAATTTTGGAATTGTATCGATTAGGATTTGGAGGTTGGAAGCTCGTGATTGCAAGCCCGAAGAAATGGCGGCCGTTGGTTTTGGAATTTCGGGGGTTGGAGCGGAGAGAAGATTACCGCAGAGTCGCCGAGTTCGCAGAGTTTCCCGCAGAGGTTTGCAGAGCTCGAGCGGCGTTTCGGGAAAGCTATCGCCACTGGCTTGCGGGCCAGGCATCGTTACTGCGCTCCTTCAGGTCTATTTTTTCGGGGCGGACTTCGGCGGCTCGAGAAGGGCCAGCCCCGCATTCAGGGACTGCGTACAACTTAAAACGTTTACCATAGGTGTATACAATTGTCAATAGTGATTACTCAAATAAATTTGCGGGGTTTGGGCGTTGTGCCTGTGCCGCCCTAAAAGGGCGGCCTACAATTGCTTTCAGAATTGCGACGGCTTTGTTGACATCGTAGTCCGAGACAAGAAAAACCGGATCGAGGACTCCTACGAGATCCCCTCGGAAGACTCGGGGCAGGCTCTTCGGGCCGCGCCAAAGCGCCCGATTTCCGGGCAAGTCTGCGATTTATGGGCGCGGAAGTCGAGCCGCGCGGCCCTCAGGATGACACGTGTTCGCTCTCTGCGGGAGGAAGTCAGCAGAGCCATTTGCGCCGCAGTCCGCTTGCGACTGCGGGTTCTGGTTACGGTTTCGGTCGTCGGAAGCCGACGGGGACGCCCTTCGGAACTCAGGACGAGCCGGCACTACTTACGGCGTTTAATTGCGCGAGAGGCGTTCGGGCGGACTATGTGGGGGAAATCGCGCATGTCGAGGACGCGCGTTACGCCTTGGAGTTGGGTGCGTGCGGTTTGGATGAAATTCAGGATGGTGCGGGAGGATTCGCCTCTGCGCCAGGCGGCGTGAACTTCGATGGTTGCTTGCGGCTCGCGGAGGTTCAGCGCGACCAGGCGATCGGCGAAGGAAGGATGAGTTGGATTCTTGCCTACGGCCAGAAAGACGCCTTTACCGGTTGCGGCCATCATGGCGCCGGCTTCGTCGTAACACGTTGATTCCGTCATAACGATGCGTGGGCTGAGGCCGGCGTTGCGGCAAAGCGACAGCGCCAGGTCGTGAAAATGCGGGGAAATCCAGCGCTCGATGAGAAGAAGAGTCTCGTGGCGGAGATCGTTGAGGCGGAGATAGCGGCGCTTTGCCAGCGGATTTGTGCGCGCGAGGACGACCGAGAGACTTTCGCGGAAAAGTTTTTCGGAGGCGACTTCGAGCGACGTTGCGGGGCCGTGGGAGAAGCCTACGTCGATTTTGCGGGTCAGCAGGGATTCGCTTTGATGGCCGGAGAGGATGTCGCGGAAATCGAATTCAATTTCGGGGAACAGACGAACGTGCTGATTGATCACCAGGCTTACAACGTCGCCGAGACCTTTGCCGAAGCCTACGCGGACGGTGCCGAGTTCGCCGTCGCGCGATTGGCGGGCTACGTCCACGGCGAGTTGGGCTTGCTCGAGGACCAGGCGGGCGGCGGTCATGAATTGCGCGCCCGAGCCGGTAAGGAAAACTTTTCTGGAGCGGCGTTCGAATAATTTGACGCCGAGTTCGTTTTCGAGGGATTGGATTTGGCGGCTTAGGGGAGGCTGGGTCATTTTCAGGCGCCTGGCGGCGGAAGTGAAGCTGAGGTCTTCGGCTACGGCGAGGAAATAGCGCAGGTGATGGAGTTCCATGGCGCACGGAGTTTATCGCTTGTCGCTGCGAGGCTGCCATACCTTTTTCGTATGCATACCTTTTTGGTATGCGAAATACATTGTTTTCGGTCTTGACAGAGGTGGAGGTGGCGGTTCAGAGTGCCGCCGTTTGTTGTGGCTCAGAATGAGACAGTGGCCGAATTCAAGTTTGGGACTGAAGCGCGTGGCCGTCTTGGAGCTCGAACTGTGTCCGGTGGTCCGCGGTTGAGTTCGATTGTGGTTGAGGTTTTTGGTCGTCAGATGCCGGCGGGGACGCCCTTCGAAGATCAGGGCGAGCTGGCGCTACTGGAGGCTTCATGAAATTCCGTTGGACGATTGGGCTCGTTGCTCTTTTGATTTGGCCTTTTGCCGGGGCTTTTGCGCAGAATATGGCGCGGCCTTTGGTGGCTCCTGCTATGACCTGCGCGAATATTGCGAATCTGACTTTGCCGAACACGATCATCATAAGCGCGACGGAAGTTACGGCTAGCAGCGGAAATTATTGCAACGTGATCGGCGTGATCGATAAGCGCGTGAGCGAACAGGATCCCGACCATTTTACTTACGGCATTGGATTCGAGTTGAATCTGCCGGATAGCTGGGCGGGGCGGTTCGAGATGATGGGCGGAGGCGGGACGGATGGATCGGTGTCGAGCCCGATGGGAAGTGCAGGGACGGAATTGAGCATGGGTTGGGCCGTTGCCGCGGATGATGGCGGGCACGAGGACGCGCCTGGAAATCCGGCGTTTGGCTGGATTGATGATGACGCGAATGCCGGAGGCAGTGCGCATTTCGGAATCGACGAAGAGGCGCGGACGGATTACGGATACAACGGCATCGCGAAGACGACTACGATTTCCAAGCTGATCATCGCGCAGTATTACGGGCAGGGGCCGCAATTCTCGTATTTGTGGGGATGCTCGAATGGCGGGCGCGACGCGACTGTTGCGGCGCAGCGCGATCCGGACATGTTCGACGGACTCGTGTCAGGAAATCCCGGATTTGATTTGCCGCGGGCGGCTGTTGCGGAGGCCTGGAACGAGCAGAAGCTCGCGCCGTTGGCGAGCAGCTTGGATTCGAACGGGCAGCCGTTCGTGGGGGATACTTTCCAGCCGCAGGATTTGGAGATTGCATCGGTAGCGATTCTGAGTGCTTGCGACGGGCTGGATGGGCTGGTGGACGGCATCATTGACAATTACACGGCTTGTACGAATGAACGGGTTTATCCGGCGCTGGCGGCCTATACGTGCAGCGCGACGGGCGCGAATGGCAATACGCCGCATGGCGGGACTTGCTTGACGGCGGGGCAGGTGCAGGCTCTGAAGCAGATATATGCCGGGCCGCGGAATTCGCGCGGCGTGCCGCTTTACTCGAGCTGGTTCTGGGATGCGGGGATTTGGGATCCGCCTTCGGCGTTTGGATTGGGTTGGGCGGGATGGAACGTTTCGTTCTTTGGGCCGCCGAACACGAATACGGCGCTGAACTTGACGCTTGGCGGCGGAGCGATACCGATGGTGTTTACGAATCCTCCGGCGGTTACCCCTGTGGCTGGGACCAACGGGCAAGAGGCGTTTGTTTTCGCTTACAACTTTGATACCGACGCGCCCACGATTTACAAATCTGCGCCCGGGTACCCGCAGAGCCCGATGAATTTCATGACGGGGACGCCGTTCGGGCCGTCGCCGTTTCTTTTTTCGTTCAAGAATCACGGCGGGAAAATCATTTTCTATGACTCGGTGAATGATGGGATTTTTTCCGGCGTGGATCTGGTGGAGTATTACGGCCTCGTCGATCTGGTGAGCGGCGGGCATGCGCGGGACTTTTCGCGACTGTATATGGTGCCGAACATGGCGCATTGCGGAGGAGGGCCTGCCACCGATAGCTTCAACGGGAATCTATTGGCCGCGCTTACTTCGTGGGTGGAAAACGGAGTTGCGCCGGGGGCGATTGTTGCTGCAAATACGAGTACCGCGTCGCCATTTCCTGCCGGGGCGCCGTTTGATCCGCGCGTGGCGCAGAATTTTCCCACGGGAGGGACGCGACCGCTTTGTCCATTTCCGCAGCAGAGCCGGTATAAGGGGAGCGGTGCTACGAACGACGCGGCTAATTTTGTTTGCGTGAATCCCGGACACTGAGGAGAGGCTGGTTCACGGGCTCGGGCGGGATTTACTTCTAAACTTTCGGCGGGGCCAAAAGCCACGCTATTCTATTTTGGCGTCAGTTTGCCCTCCGTTGTGATCTCCTGCGCTGGCATTTCTCAATGTGCTCACATACATTTTATGGGTCGCGCTGCGTTGTCGCAGCTCGGTAATTCTCCTGCGTGCGGAAAGTTGAGATTATGTTGCGCTGGCTTCGGAAGAGGAATATGCGGTTGTATATGAATGTGTGGCCGCCGTTTGTGGGGGCTGGGATTCGGGTTACGCGGTTGGACGCGGATTGGAGGGCGATCGATGTGGAGATGAAATTGCGGTTTTGGAATTCGAATTATGTGGGGACGCATTATGGCGGGTCGCTTTATTCGATGACGGATCCGTTTTATATGTTGATGTTGATTGAGAATTTGGGGCGGGAGTATGTGGTTTGGGATAAGGCGGCTACGATTCGATTTAAGAAGCCTGGGGTGGGGAAGATGAGGGCGGAGTTTCGCGTGAGCGAGGAGCAGATTAGCGGGATTCGGGAGAGTTTGAAGACGGAGAGGAAAGTCGAGCCGGTTTTTGTGGTGGAAGTGCGGGATGAGGGTGGGGGCGTTGTTGCGGAGGTGGAGAAGATTTTGCATGTACGAAGGAAGGAGGGGAAGTGAGAGGGGAGCGGAAGGGCGAAGGGGTTTAATCGCGACGTTCGGGCCGCGGTTGATCGTGGCTTGAATTGAGTGTGAAGTCGCCGGAGGGCGCGGCAGGCGGCGCCCCTACGACGGAAAAGTCAAAGACAGGGAGAAAGAAAAAACAAAGTCAAAAAGTCCCGCGCGCAAGTACGGCGCATGGGGCACCTGGCGCGCGTACGGGCGGATAAAGCAAAGGCAAATGCAGATCCCTCACTGCGTTCGGGATGACAGCTATGAGTTTTTGCGGCACGAATTGAGGGATCGCTCTCCGGAGCGCGGTCGAGCAAAGGCGGGCGCAGCAAGCGGCGCCCCTACCGATGGAGAAGGCAAAGACAGAGAGAAAGATAAAAACAAAGTCAAAAACCCCACGCGCAATACCGGCGCATGGGGCACCCTTTGCTTCGCTTGTTGCGCGGTTTCTCTTCCTATCGTAAATTTTTGTTCGTGCGTGAATTCATCCCTCCTGCGTTTTTGCGGAATGCTCATTTGATGACATTGGCGGCTGCTTTTTGGCCGCGGAAGTTTGCTGCGTTGGGGGCTTGGGTGCCGCGGGAGTTTGAGGTTGAGCCGGGGTCGCGGATTCTTGCTAAGTGTCATTGGCAAGCGGAGCCGCGGCGCGGGCCTACTTTGATTTTGCTGCATGGGCTTGAGGGATCTAGCGAATCGGGGTACATGCTGGGGGCGGCGGAGAAGGCGTATCGGGCTGGGTTCAATGTTTTGCGGGTGAACCAGAGGAATTGCGGGGGGACGGCGCATTTGACGCCTACGCTTTACAACTCGGGGTTAAGCGGAGATATGCGGGCGGTGGTGAACGAGTTGATTGCGAAGGATTCGTTGACGGAGATTTTTGCGGCTGGATCTTCTATGGGCGGGAATATTGTTTTGAAAATGGCTGGGGAGTTTGGGGCGGAGGCGCCTGCGGAATTGAAAGGCGTGATCGGGATTTGTCCGGCGATTGATCTGGCGGCTTGCGCGGATGATTTGGCGGAGGCGCGGAATTTTATTTACGAGCGGCATTTTGTTTCGAGCTTGAAGCGGAGCATGAGGCTGAAGGCGGCTATGTATCCGGGACGATATCCGCTGGATGGGCTCGGGCGCGTGCGGACGGTGCGGGATTTTGATGACGTGATTACGGCGCGGTTTTGCGGGTTTCGCGATGCGGAGGATTATTATTACCGGGCGAGTGCGTTGCGAGTGATTGGGGAGATTCGCGTGCCTGCTTTGATTCTTACGGCGCAGGATGATCCGTTTGTGCCGTTTGAGACTTTCGCGAATGGAGGAGTTCCTGCGAATCCGAATGTGACCGTGATTGCGCCGAGGTATGGCGGGCATTGTGCTTTTATTTCGCGGGAGAGTGGGGAGGAGAGATTTTGGGCGGAGGCGCGGGTGGTGGAGTTTTGCCGGGAGAGGTCGGAGTTGATTGAGAGGAATTGAAGAGGGTGGAGAGAACGAGAAATTTCAAATTTGAAATTTGAGATTTCAGAGAAAGGCAGAGAGGATTTGCGGCGAAATTCTTCCGCGGGTGTTTTTGGACTTGATTTGTGGGAGAGGTCGTCGGAGGGCGCGTCGATTGCTTGCAATCACAAAGCGATTGACCGGCGCCCCTACGAAGAAACGGCAGCGGCAGGGCCGAAGTGCGAAGAAAATGCAACGGCCAATGCAGATCCTTCACTTCGTTCAGGATGACAGCCTTTGAAATTGGGGCGAGGAAAGTGAAGACCCACGCGCAGCACCGGCGCATGGGGCACCCCGCGGCGCGCGAGGAGCGCGACTAAACCAAATCACGTGAGCTACGCTATTGGCGTGGTTAGGCTTGGGGCGAAGCCTGGGGTTAGGAGTTTGGCTGGACCGCTTTCGCTGATGGCCATGTCGTCTTCACATCTTAGGCCGTAGTCGCCTGGGACGTAGATTCCTGGCTCGTCTGAGAACGTCATGGAGGGTTCCAGGATTACGCGATTTCCTCTTACTAGGTATGGTTGTTCGTGGCCATCCAGGCCTATGCCGTGGCCTACGCGGTGGGCGAAATATTTGTAGTTGGGGCCGTAGCCTGCTTTTGTGATTACTTCTCTTGCGGCGTTGTCTACTGAGCCGCATTTTTCTCCTGCTAGTGCGGCTGCTAACGCTGCGTCCTGGGCTTTGCGGACGGTGTCGAAGGCGCGCTGCAGCTTGTCTGTGGCCTTGCCGAGGACGCTGGTGCGGGTTACGTCGGATTCATAGCCTTCTACTTTTGTGCCGCCATCTATGAGGATGCCCTCGTTCGCGCGGAGCTGGCGATCCTCGCGCGTGCCGTGGGGAAGACCGGCGGCGGGACCGAAGAGAACTACGGAGTAGCCGCCGAGGCCCATTTTTGCGTAGCCGGCGGAGATCATTGCGGAAACTTCGGATTGCTTGATGCCTTCGTGGAGCGAGGCGAAGGCGGCTTTGTAAACATCGAAGGTGGCCTGGCAGGCCAGGCGCATCAGGGCGAGTTCGCTTTCGCTCTTGCGCGCGCGGCAGCCGAGCATGATCGCGTCGCCGCTTAGATATTCGGGATACGGATAGGATTTGCGCAGGCCGTCGAAGAACATGTAGGGAGTGCCGGATTCTACGGCGATGCGGCCCACCGGGCGATCCTTTGGTTTGAGCCAGGACGCGGCGATGCGGTAGGGACTTTCGTCCTCTTGCCAGACTTTAACTGCGATGGGCCACTTCAAATTTTCGCGAAGGCGGCCTTCCTCGAAGGCAGGGCAGATCAGAAGCGGATCGCCGGCGCGCGGAATAAGCAAGGCCAGGATTCTTTCGCTGGGCCACCAGTGGATGCCGGTGAAATAGAGCAGGGAGGAGCCGGGGGTTACGTAGAGAGCGGCGAAGTCGGGCTTGGAGTCCGTCATGAGTTGCTGGGCGCGGGCGATGCGGGATTGGAATTCGTTGGCGGTGATGGGGTGGACGCGGTCGCCTAGAGGGCGGAGGGCGTCGAAGGCGGGCGGGAGTTTGGTTTCCTGGGCGCGCGCGGAGGACGGGAGTGTGGTGGCGGCGCATGCGGCTGCGGTGGATTTTACGAAGGTGCGGCGGCTGATTTGCATTGGGGGATTTTAGCAGAAGGGTGCGGACAAAGCCGAGGGTGCGATACAAAGTGGCTGATGGCAGATGGCGGGTTCGTCGCGGTGAGACGGGGCCGAACGGCGGGAGGGTCTGAAGACCCTCCCCTACTGGGGGGCGCGGAGTCAGTGGAAATGGGAGACTTGGACTACGTCGGTGGCGTAGCGGCCGCGGGCTAGGGCTAGCTGCTTGGAGTCTGGGGACCAGGCGAAGCCGAAGATTAGATCGGAATTGAAATGGGTAAGTTGGCGGGGAGAGGCGTGCGGATTTGGGTTGGCAACGTTGACCGGTTGGACCCAGATGTTTGATACGGCCTCTTTGGTGACAACGTAGGCAATGCCGCGATCGTCGGAAGTCCAATTTAGTTGCGGGCCGCCTTCGCCTGCGGGGCCGGCGCCGGGAGGCACATCGTAGAGTGCGCGGACCTCGCCGGTATCGCTGGCGAAAACGGCCAGCTTGAGGCTCAGATCGCGGGAGCGCTGGCCCGCGGCGAGCCATTTTCCATCATGGGAGAACGCGGGGAAGCGAGCGCCCTTGATGTTAAGACGAGTTGGTTCGCCGCCGTCCATGGAGGCGCGCCACAGTTCGCCGTCGGCGTTGTCCTGGCGGCGGAAGACGAGCCACTTGCCGTCGGGGGAGCAGACAGGTTCGCTATCGATGCCATTTTTGGTGGCGGGAACGGCGGAGCTGCCGTCGGGCGTGGCGCGAAAAATTTGGGCGCCTTCGGCGCCTTGTTCGCCATAGACGAACATGCCGGTCGGGCCGCAAGCGGAAGGATGTTCGCTGATGCCTTTGACAAGAGGAAGATCGCGCGAGGAATTGTCCTTGGGATCAGTAATAGAGAGGCCGATTTTTCCGCTGGCGTAAAAGGATTGGAGAATACGGCCATCGGGAAGCCAGGAGATGCCGAGATAGCCGTCGGCGCGGCCGATTCCGGTGGTGACGGCTTTGCCCTCGGATTCTGGGAGAGCGGCGGCGCCGGATTGAGCGAGCCAGAGGCGCGAAATCAATGTGGCTTGCGAGGTGACGAGAGCGGAGCCGTCGGCGGTGATTTTGGCGCCAGTGTAGAGGTTCAAATCGTTGGTGATGCGGCGCGGCTCGCCTGAGGGATAAGAGAGATACCAGAGCTGGGAATTTAGCGCACCGGAATCTTTTCGCGCACTGGGGAAAACCAGGCCGCTGCCGTCAGGAAGCCAGGCGAGTTGGCGCGGATTCACCCAGATGTCGTCGCCGAGGTGAGTGATGGTGCCGGATTTTGCGTCCACGAGATGGATGTGCCAGTGAATCGAGCTGCCCTGGCCTTCGATTGCGCCTACGGCGATTCTTGCGCCGTCGGGCGACCATGCGGGACCGTTCAAGCTGAAGCTGCTGAGGCCGCTGAGAGTTGAGAGCGCGTGTTGTCCGGAGCCGTCGTCGGCGGCGACCATGAGTTTTGAATTTTGTTCCGCGGTGGAATTGCGGACGAAGGCGATTTGGCTGCCGTCGGGAGAGAAGGAGATGGGGCTGTCGATGTCGTCGAGAATCAGTTGGGGAGTGCCGCCGAGCGACGCCATTTTCTGCAAGTGGCTCATTGGCTCGCTGACGTGTCGGGTGTTGAAGTAGAGATAATTTCCATCGCGGGTGAAGGTGAGACCATCGGGATTTAGTTCGGAGGGAGGAAGAACCTGGGCCATGCTGCCCGTGGCAACTTGGCGGACCCAGATGCTCTGCTGGCCTTTGCGATCTTGAACGTAAGCGAGCCATTTTCCATCGGGAGAGATTGTGGCTGCGCCTATGTCGCCGCTGCTGGTGAGTTGAGTGATGGACATGCTTTCTTGAAAACTTTGCGGAGGTGTTTCTTCGGAATGGCGGTGAAACATCATCCAGGCGGCGAATGCGCCGGCGAGAATAAGGATTGCTAGGACGTTCCAGACAATGAGGCTGCGGGACGATTTCGCCGGGGGGATTTCAGCTGGAGCTGTGGGCGGAATTTGCGCGGCGGAATCATAGCTTACTGAGGTGGAGGAGAGCGGAACGCCTATGCTTGCGGGCGCGGAGCTGCCGCTTGCCGGGGCGGGGGCTGCGGCGCGAACCGTAGAAGATGACCAGGCGCCGGCTGCGGGAGTTGTGCGGGCGGATTCGGTGTCGCGGCGTAAGCGTTTGAGATCGGCGCGCAGCTCGGATGCGGTTTGATAGCGGAGTTCGCGATCTTTTTCTAGCGTCTTGCCGAGGATTTCTTCAAGGCGCAGCGGCGTTTCGGGATTCAGGTGGGACGGCGGAGCGGGGGCGCGATTGAGGATGGCGTCGAAAATTACCGCGGTGGTGTTGCCGCCGAAGGGTGGGCGGCCGGTGGTCATTTCGTAGAGCACGGTGCCGAGGCTGAAGATATCGGTGCGGGCATCGAGATCTTCGCCGCGGGCTTGCTCGGGCGACATGTAGACGACTGTTCCGATGGCGGAGCCCGGGCTGGTGATCATCGATTCGCGGTGCGGAAAGGCGTCGACGCTGGCGGTGGCGCCCATGGATTCGTATCTGCGGGGCTTTGCGGCGTGTTTGGCGAGACCGAAGTCGAGAATTTTTGCCTGGCCGCGCGGGCTGATGAAGATATTTGCGGGCTTGATATCGCGATGAATGATGCCGCGGGAGTGAGCGGCGTCGAGCGCGTCGGAAATTTGAATGGCGAAATCGAGGAGCGCGGTGAGAGCAATGGGGCGGCCGCCGATGCGCTCGCGGAGCGTCTGGCCTTCGAGTAACTCCATGACGAGGAATGGGCGGCCGTTCGATTCGCCTACGTCGAAGAGCGTGCAGATGCCGGGATGATTGAGCGCGGAGACGGCGCGCGCTTCGCGTTGAAAGCGCTCGAGCGCGGCGGGATCGTGAGCGAGTTCGCCGGAAAGAAATTTCAGGGCGACGAAGCGGCCGAGTCGGATGTCTTCGGCGCGAAAGACCTGGCCCATGCCGCCGCTGCCGAGCGGTTCGATGACGCGGTAATGTGAGAACGTCTCGCCGATCAAGAGCGAGCCTCCGGGCAGCAGGCCATCCTAAACGAGAGGGCTCGCCGAAGCAAGCAGGCTCGTAAACTAAAGACGGCAGGCCACTTACAGGGAATTCTGAGAGTTCCTGAGAGTGCGGGTGGGTATTCTCAGGACGGAAGAGCTATTGCCCTGCGGATCCGTCAGAGTGAGAATCCACAGGGACCAGATGGCTGCTATAATAGGAACCCGGGCGAGCCGCGGCGGTGTCTAATGGAGAAAGGGCTCGGCGGCTTGAACTGCAGCACGCGACGATGCGACGTGGTGCCGGAGAGGCGATGTCGGATTTGGCGCAAAGTTTAACGTGGGGCCGCGACGAAGCGGAGCTGGTGAACGAGCTGCAAGCCGGCTCGGACGCGGCGTTCGAGTGGCTCGTCACTTATTACCACGCCTCGGTGTACAACCTCGTTTATGGAATTCTTTCCGATTCGGCTGACGCTGCTGACGTGACCCAGGAAGTTTTCCTGCGCGCCTTTCGCGGGATTCGCGGATTCCGGCGCGGAAGCTCATTGAAGACCTGGCTGTATCGAATTTCTGTGCGCGAGGCGCTGAATCACCGGCGCTGGTGCTGGCGGCATCACCGGCAGCAAATTTCGATCGATGATGATTCGAACGGGACGGCTGCGGCGCTGGAGCTCGAGGATTTGGATGCGACGCCGTACGACCGGCTGGCGTCGCGCGAGACGCAGTCGGCTGTGCGCAAGGCGCTGGCGCAGGTGCCGGACGTTTTCCGCGGGGCGGTGATTTTGCGGGATCTCGAAGGGCTGTCTTATGAAGAGGTCGCGGAAATTCTTGAGATATCGGTGGGAACGGTGAAGTCGCGGATTCTGAGAGGGCGGAGGGCGTTGCGCGAGATTCTCGATCCGCTGCTCCGTGGCGAACGGGTGGGCAACAATGAGGTGCCCCAAATATCCGGCGTCGAGCGCGCGGTCGCAGCGAGCATGCCGGTTGCTGCACGCTCAAGTTTGACGCCTTCGCCCGGTCTGACATTTGAAGGGCTGCCGAATCTGGCGGCGCAGCGGAATCGGGGAGGCGCGTGATGAATTGCCGTCAGGCTAGCCGGCGCCTACCGGGATATGTGGATGGAGCGCTGTATACGCGCGACCGCGCGCAACTGCGCGAGCATTTGAATTCTTGCGCGGTGTGCCGCGAGCAGCTGGAGCGCTACCGGCGTCTGGCGCGGTGCCTGGCGAATGTGGAAGCTGCCGCGCCGCCTGAAGATCTGGCGATGCGAATACGGCTTGCGGCGGTGCACGCGCGGACGCGCGAGCCGTGGTTGCGGCGCTTGCTGCAGCGAGCCGCGATTATTTCGGAAAATATTCTCGAGCCGCTGGCTCTGCCCGCAACGGGCGGCGTGCTGACCGCGATATTTGCGTTTTTGTTTGTGGTGCAGGGCATCCTGGTGGGAGTTCCAGTTGCCGGTGCCAACGATTGGCCGGGGAATTTGATTCAGCCGGCGCGGCTGGAAAGCCTGGCACCATTTCCTGTGGCGGGAATCGCGGATAGCGGAGAGACACCGGACGCGGGCTTGCTCATTGTGGACGCTACTTTGAACGAGTTGGGTCAGGTGGTCAGCTACAACATTTTGGCCGGGCCGAATGATGCTGCCGTGCGCCACCAGTTGGATCAGGTGCTGCTGTTCTCGCGTTTTCGCCCGCAGATCAGTTTCGGGCGGCCGATGCCGGGCGGGCGCGTGATTTTGAATTTCAGTGAAGTGCGAGTGCGTGGATAAAGGGCTCGCCGCCTTAGCAACCCGCCGATAGAGCTGGTCTTATAGACCATCGCAGAGTTCGAATCGATCTTTCTCGGCGGCTGGAGCCGGGCCACGTCTGCGGCACGAGCTTCGCGGCGACGCGTAGGATTACGGAAAGTCAAAACCCCCACGCGCAAATTCGGCGCATGGGGCACCCTGACGTCCGGCAAGAACGGGACGGAACCACCGGTATTCTTGACTCAGTGAGAGTGAGTGGATAGAGTTTGTGTGGCTGAGTTCGGCGAGGGTCGTCCGCGTATCGGGTCCCAGCCCAGCTTCAGGAATCCCCCGCCAAGACGCATCAGGATGGGCAGCCCAGAAGGAGCAGGAAAATCCGCAGGCTACGTCCTAGAACCCTGCTGAGTTGGGCGGCAGCGGCTTCCCTTGCGATCGTGTTCGTGTCTCCTGTGGCGAGCGCTCCGCAATCGGCGCCGGCGGGCGGCATTTCGGTGGAGAGCAGCACGCAACTTTTCTCGGTGATGTGTGCGCTGGACGCTGGGGGTCTCGACCTCAATCCGAGCGTGTCGTCGAATGCCGGAGATTGGGCGGCGCTGCATGACCGCTTGCGGCACGTGCAAGGCCCGGCGACGGAGGCGCTGCGGCAATTCTATCGCGATCACGCTCTCGCTGATCCGGGCGAGACGATGACGCGATTTATTTCCTTCGCGCTGGTGGTTGGCCCGCCTCCTAATTTCACTTATCAGATTGACCACGACGTGCTGCCGCCAGACGTTCTGAGTATCGAGAACTTCGATCAGATCCTCCGCAATTTCTACAAGGAAGCGCAATTGTCTGCGGAGTGGGCGCGGATGTCGAAGGACTACGACCGCGAAGTGGGGCGCTATGATAGTCCGGTGCGCCGGACGACCTTCCTCACGTCGGCGTATCTGCGCGAAGTTCAACGGCCATCGAATGGCCGCGAATTCACGGTAGTGGTCGAGCCGCTGGCCGGCAACCGTCTGAATTTTCGAACCTATCAGGATCACTATTCAATTGTGGTGGGCTCGGGCGCAGAGCTTCCGATTGACGATATCCGCCATGCCTACATCCATTTCCTGGTCGATCCGATGGTTCTTCGCTCGCGCCAGGAATTGGACAAGAAGAGCGCTCTTCTGAATATTGCAGCGAAGGCGCCGCTCTTGCCGCGGGCTTACCGGGAGGACTTTTTCGGTTTATTTGATGAGTGCTTCGTAAAGGCCGTGGAATTGAGGTTGAACCGGCTTTCCGCGGCGGACCTTGAAAGCGCGTTGGCCGAAGACGACGAGGAAGGGCTTATTCTGGTGCGGCCGCTGGTCGCGCAATTGAAGTTATTCGAGAAAGACGGTCCGGCCATGCAGTATTATTTCCCGGACATCGTCAAGAATCTGGACGTTGACGCGGAAAAGCAGCGGCTGCAAAACGTGAAGTTTGCGACGGCGGAGTCCGCGAAGCCGAAAGCAGATGAGAAGGCTGCGGCGCCGGCCGAATCGTCACTCGATCACGATCTTGCGGAAGGCGATCGCCAAATTGCATTGAAGAATGGCACCGCGGCGGAGGCAATCTTCACGGCGGTTCTTGCGAGTCATCCGGATTTGCCGCGGGCGGAGTACGGGCTGGCGATCGCCTCGATCCTGCAGGGAAAGGGAGATCGGGCTCAAGAGCTGTTCGAGAAAGTGGTGGCGAACGCGAAGCGCGGCACGACGGTTGAGCCGTCAATCCTGGCATGGTCATACGTCTATCTTGGGCGGATACTGGATATGCAGGGCGACCGGGATCTGGCGTTGTCGGAGTACAGTGCTGCGCTCGCCATTGCGGATGCGCCCGACACGGCTCGCGCGGCCGCGCAGCGCGGCCAGACTTCGCCCTATAATCCATCCGGGGGCGGAGGAGGCTCGGGCGAAGCCAAGCCACCGTCGCAGCCATGAGAGGTTCGTAATTTATACGATGGGGAATTCGAATTAGACTTTCGATCGAAGGGGGAAACAATGAAGGATTCGAGGAAGTTGGGGATCGCTGCCGCGATTTGCGCGCTTGCCGTCGGGCTTGGTTTCGCGAGTCCGGTCTTCGCGCAGGGACATGGCGGAGGCAGTGGTGGTGGGGCAGCAGGGTCTCCGGGGGCGAACGCGCCAAGCGGGGGCAAGAACCAAACCACGCCGGATATGGGGCCGATTCAACCCGGCGTTCCGGGACTCGGCGATGTTGCGAAGACCGATCCGGCGGAGGAGACAGACTACAAGGCCCTCGCGGCGGTGAAGCCGACGGATTACGATCAGCAGATCATGCTCGGCGAATCATTCGTGCACAAATGGGTGGAGAGCAAATACAGAGAGTCCGTCTACGCTGAACTGATGCACGCCTATTTCCAGAAGCAGGACTTTGCGAAGATGTATGAGAATGGCGATAAAGCGCTGGCATTGAATCCGGATGATGTATCGGTGCTGGTGCAGCTGGGATGGGTCACACCGCATAATTACGATCCGAACGACATGGACGCGGCGAAGAAGCTGCAGAAAGCCGAGGACGAGCTGAAGCACGGGCTCGAAGTGCTGGATAAGATGGTGAAGCCGGCGGCCATGACCGACGAAGTTTTCGCGAAATCGAAGGCCAGCGCGACCGAGCAGGCGCATAGCGGCCTCGGACTTGTCTATTTCCGCGAGCAGAAGCCGACGGAGTCAGCAGCGGAATTGGAGTTGAGCACAAAGGGAACGACGCCGGATGCGGCTGATTTGTACGTTCTTGGGCGCGATTACGAGGCGCTGAAGAGATTTGGCGATGCTTCTAGCGCGTACGCGAAGTGCGCCGAAATCAGCGGACCGCTGCAAACGCGGTGCAAGCAGCGCGCCGATCAGACCAAACAGCAGGCCGCCGCGCAGCCGGCCGCCAAGCCGTAAGCAGATATCGGAGTGAGCAAAGAACTCGGGACGGCCTCGAAGACCGGGGAGAAGCTCGCCCGCTTGGAGGAAACGCTGGGATATCAGTTCGGGCGGCCCGAATTGCTGGAACTGGCGTTGACGCACCGTTCGGCGAGGCAGCGTGATTTGGATGCGCCGGCGGAGGATAACGAGCGGCTGGAGTTCTTCGGCGATAGAGTGCTGGGCCTGATCGCCAGCGAATACCTGGTGCAAACTTACCCGGACTGGGACGCGGGCAAGCTATCGAAGGCTCATTCGCGTCTTGTTAGCGGGGCTGCGGTGCGCGCGGCGGCGCAAGCGCTGGACCTGGGCCGCTATCTGCGATTGGGCCGCGGCGAGGAAATGACGGGTGGGCGCGAGAAACAGAGCCTGCTTGCCGATGCTTATGAGGCGGTGATCGCGGCGATTTATTTGGATGGGGGAATCGAAGCGGCGAGGTCTTTCATTCGCCGCTCGCTGCTCGATCCTGCCATTCTTCATTCCGACCAGCCGTTGCATCTCTCCGACTACAAGTCAGCCCTGCAGGAATGGGTGCAGCAGCACGCGCGAGGGCGAGTGGAGTATCGCATCGAGCGCGAGAGCGGGCCCGACCACCGCAAACTGTTCGAAGTCGAGGCGTGGTTGAACGGCGAGCGATTAGCCGCGTCCGAAGGCCGCAGCAAGAAGGAAGCCGAGCAATCTGCTGCCAGGCAGGCTCTCGCCAGCTTATTGGCTACGAGCAATCGGAAGTGAGCGGCGCGATGCCCTCAGATGTTCAGGCGGGGAATCCGTCCGAGACGGCGCTGCCCTCTAGAAGCGTTCCGCAACAAACGACCTTTCGCGAGTACCTGGAATCTCTTCTGGTGACAATTCTGATCGTGCTGTACGGCACCACGTTTGTGGTGCAGACGTTCAAGATCCCTTCGCCTTCTATGGAGCGGACGCTGCTCGTCGGTGATTATCTCCTGGTGAACAAATTCATCTTTGAAGGCCGGGGTGCGTGGTACGAGCACTTGCTGCCGTATCGGGCAATCCGCCGCGGCGACATTATCGTGTTCAAATTTCCTTACGACGACCATCCGCATTACGTGAAGCGCGTGATCGGGCTTTCCGGCGACCGCGTGCGGATTGTGGATGCGAAAGTTTACGTGAACGGAGCGCTGCTCAATGAGCCCTACGTTCGACACGATTCAGCCGCTGCTGATCTTTTCGGCGATGATTTTCCGCCGACGAGCCACGATTTTCTAGAGGGACGGCTGCGTCCCGAATGGGCGGCGGACATTCTGAATCACGTGGTGGAGGGAGAGCTTGTGGTGCCGCCGGACGAGTACTTCGCAATGGGAGACAATCGCGACTATAGCTGGGATTGCCGCTATTGGGGGTTTGTCCGGCGCGACGCTATCATGGGGCGTCCCGTGATTATCTATTGGTCGGTGGAAGCGAATAGCGGCGATTACGCGAATGACGATTTCATCAGCGGCGTGCGGGGGATGGTGCGGACTTTGCTGCATCTGCCCAGCCGGGCGCGATGGGGCCGCATGCTGCACGAAGTGCATTGATCGATTGAGAGCCTCGTGACACCTGTTTCGATCTCGCCTGAAACTGCGCTGGAAGAATTGGCGCCCTCGGTTGAGCGCACCCGGCGGCCGGTCACGCTGCGGCGATTGCGTTGGGTTGTGATTTTGCTTATTGCGTGGGTGGCGGCTCAAGTCGGCGGCTCGGTCGTGGTGCAGCACACGCGAATACGAAATATTCTCAATGCGCGTTTGGAGGCGGCATTTGGGCGCCGCATTGAAGTCGGGCGCTATTCGCTGAATCTTTTCGGAAGGCCGGAACTTGAGGCCTCGCCCGTGGTAGTTTTCGACGACCCTCGCTTCGGCAATGAATACTTTCTGCGCGCCGATTCTTTGACGATTCGCATTCGCTGGCTGTCGCTTTTGGCCGGACGCATCGAGCTCGGGATGCTGTCACTGTCCCGGCCCAGCCTCAATCTGGTGCGCGCTGCAGACGGACGCTGGAATATCGAAGAATGGCTGCCGGCGCCGTCGGGTATGAGCGGTGCTGCTGACTCCGACGGGGCTCGCACCTCGATGCGTCTGCGAATTCGCCGCATCGAGGTGGATTCGGGGCGCGTGAATTTCAAGCGCGGCGATGAAAAGTTCCCGTTCGCATTTGTTGGCGTGACGGGCTCGGTGGAACAGCAAGCGCCCGGCCGGTGGCAGGTGAACCTCGATGCAAGTCCTTCGCGCGCGGCGGTGGTGCTGCAACAAGCGGGCACGTTGCACGTGGACGGGCAGCTCGGAGGGACTTCTTCGCGCCTGCGGCCTGCTGATCTGACGATGCAGTGGCAGAACGCGGCTGTGGCGGACGCGTTGCGGCTCGTCGGAGGCTACGATCACGGAATTCGTGGATCTCTTTCGATGACGCTCGATGCGCACACGCTCGGGCCGACCTGGACGCTTGGAGGGCGCGCTGAAATCCGGCGTCTGCACCGTTGGGATTTGCCACTGCGTGGGGACAATCCCGCGTTAAACCTGCAAGTTCGCGCTGATTGTCTGCCTGAAAATTCGGAGATCGATTTTGCGGATGCGACGCTGGAGACACCGCGCTCGAGGGTTCGGGGAACGGGGATCGTCACCTGGGATCCGGCGCGGACGGGGATAGATGCCGGCGAGCGGCCCGCGTTTGTGATCACTTCGCCGGGAATTGAAATGGAGGATCTCCTCGCGTGGATTCGCGCGTTTCGTCCCAATGTCTCCGAAGCGCTGGAGTTGCGGGGCCGAATCGGCGCGAGAGTTACTCTGGCTGGGTGGCCGTTGCGTCCTGTCGGCGGCTCACTCCATACCGCGGGACTTTCTCTCGAGGGCGGCAGCCTTCGGTCGGCGATGCGAACGGGGCCAGGTTCGATTGATTTCGATCGGGAATTCGCGCGTCTTTCGCCCATTAAAATCGACCTGGGAGGCGAAGATGGCGTCCTGCAATTCAGCGGTTTCGCGGAAGAGCGCGATCCGGTGGCCCTTTCCGGAAGGCTCACCGGGCGGACGACTAAACTGGAAGACGTAACGGACGCTGTTTCCGCGTTGGGATCGAAACTGCCCGGGGATTGGAGCGTCGAGGGTCCTGCGAACTTCGATCTCATGTGGAATAGTCCAGCCGGGACGCAGCCGACGCAGTTATTCGGCGAGATTGGGCTGGACGGCGACGAGGTTCGGGCGCCGTTCTTGAATCATCCTATTTCGCAAGTGCATGGAACCCTGAATCTCATTGGGAGCGCGGAAGAACTGACTGTCAATTCTGCGGAAGCTTTCGGCGGTCAATGGAGCGGTACACTCACATTGTCGCCGCTCGGCGAAGACACGCGATTCTCGCTGAAAGCGGATCGCCTCAACGCGGAAGATTTGGATCGCTGGCTTAATCCGCGTTGGCGCCAGGGGTTTCTGGGAAGCGTGCTGCCATTCCTCAGCTCAAACGGCCCAGAGAAGATTCCTTCCACTTTGCGCGCCTCCGGACGGTTGAGTATCGACGATTTTGCATTTTCGCGATTTGTAATGGAGCATCTGAGCGGCAATTTGTTACTGGACCAGCGGCAAATTTCGTTTCAGGACGTGGAGGCCGATTTCAGCGGCGGGAAAGTCTCGGGCAGCCTGAAGGCAGATCTTCGCGGGTTGCCCGCGTACAATATTAGCGCGCGTCTGGCGGGAATCAATCTCGCGTCATTGACTGCGGGATCACCGGCGCTGGCGCGGCAATTCTCAGGAATCGCATCCGGAGAGATCGATGCCGAACTGCACGGGATCGGTCGGGATGCGCTGGTTGCGTCATTGGGGTGCCGCGGACACGCGATAATCCAGCCGGCATCGCTTCAGGGCTTCGATCTATTCGAATCCATGCGGGCGGGCGCACGCCGCGGTGGAACGAGTTCGATTTCAGAAGTGAGCGGAACATTTGCCTGCCGCGACGACCTGGTAGAGTTGTCCGGCGTGCGGCTTCGCAGCGGTGATGTGTCCATCGGCGCGTCAGGCAGCGTGGATTTTGCTCGGAATGCCGACATTCATCTGCAGTGGCTGCCACGCGCGAGAAACCAGGTCCGCGTCGGAGCCGATTCTCCTGTCGGTACAGCCGCGTATTTTCTTCGCGGCCCTCTCTTCGCGCCGCGCATCGAGCCTGCGGAAACAACCCCGCGCGAGTGAATCCGAATCTCACAACATTCGGCTGCTTTGTTGCAGAATCACTTTGGAGCAAGATGCGGCGAGAAATGGCTGCGAATTCGTCGAGAAAACTGAATAGGCAGTATGCGAGCCGGCGCTACTCTACCGCTGTGCTTGCGATCGTTTGTTCGGCGGGCATATTCGGGTTCACGGCTGCCGCCGATCATGACCGCGTGCGGCTTTCACCGCGATTTGTCGTCGGGCAGATTCTGGACTATCAGATCGAGATGCGAAATGTTACGAAGGGACGCGCGACGGGTCTCGTCGAAGATCCTGAGGCGGCTTCCCAGCTTTCGCAATCCACCACTCTGGTCGTGCGTCTCGAAGTGCTGCACTTGGAGTCTGCGGCCGGAAGCGACATTCCCAAAGTGCGAATACGCGCCACTTGCCAGCGAGCGGTAGTTACGAACGAGTCTGACGCCTACGATGCTCAGGCTGAGGCGATGGCCGATCAATATCGCAAGCTCGAGGGCCGCTCGCTCGAATTTGGCCTCGATTCCGAAGGGCATGTCTCGGAGGTTACGGGACTCGAAGGCGTGGTGCAGGATCCATCCGCGCTGGCAAGTGTTCGCGGATGGCTCGCAAATATTTCGGCCGGCGCGCGATTTCCGAGGAAGGGAATCGTCATCGGCGAGAAGTGGCATTCAGAAGAGCCGGTTCCCGGAGCGCCGCTTCGGGAGACAGTGTGGCGCGCGGACTCGACGTATCTTCGCAACGAAGCATGCCGGGCCGCCGGCGGCCAGGCTGGGAGCGCCACCGGCGCTTCGGTGTCGCCGCGCACTGACCCGGCAGGGGCCCCGGAAGAGGGCGAGAACTGCGCCGTCATTCTCACACAATTCAAAATTCTGCAGGCGAATCCGCACGGCGATTTGACTCCGGCGGACTACCTTCACAATGGCCTGCGGACTTCGGGGATTTGGACTGGCTCAGGCGAGAGCATGAATTTTGTTTCTTTGCAAACAGGCTTCGTGGTCAGCGCCACGCAAACCGTCGATCAGGATTTGAATTTTACGATCGCGAGCGCGAGTTCAAGTTCGCGGCTGAACTACACTGGAAACGTGAAGAGCCAGTCGCAGATAACCCTACTGCCGTCCGCGATCAAGAATTAGACTTCCGGATATGGTGGGCCTCCAATTTGGCACCCGCTTTCATCTCGCCACTCGTTTTGACCACTACGGTATAATGGAAGGCTTGGCATGATGCGTCTCTAACCTCCGGGAGTGACTGTGGGCACGGACTTTAAGCTTTCAAGCGACTACGAACCGCGCGGCGATCAGCCGCAGGCCATATCGCAGCTTACGGAGGGGATCTCCTCCGGCGAGAAGCACCAGGTGCTTTTGGGCGTCACAGGGTCGGGCAAGACCTTCACGATGGCCAAAGTCATCGCGCAGATGAATCGCCCGGCGCTGGTGCTGGCGCACAATAAGACGCTGGCCGCGCAGCTCTATCACGAGTTCAAATCGTTCTTTCCGCAGAATGCGGTCGAGTACTTCGTGAGCTACTACGATTATTACCAGCCCGAGGCTTACGTCCCGTCGAGCGACGTTTACATTGAAAAAGAAGCCACGACGAACGAGGAGCTCGACAAGCTGCGCATGAGCGCGACGCGCTCTTTGTTCGAGCGCCGCGATGTAGTGATCGTCGCTTCCGTTTCTTGCATTTACGGTCTCGGCTCGCCTGAGGCCTACTACGGCATGCTCGTGATGCTGGAAAAGGGCCAGTCGATCGCGCGCGAGGCTATGCTTCGCAAGTTTGTGGACATTCAGTATGACCGTTCTGAAGACCTTCGCCGCGGCACCTTTCGCGTTAGGGGCGATATCATCGAGATTTATCCGCCCTACGAGGATTCAGCCGTTCGCATCGAGCTTTGGGGCAGCCAGATCGAAGCCATCCGCCGGATCGATCCGCTGACTGGCGAAATTCTGTTGCGCGACTCGGATATCACGCGCATGCCGATTTATCCGAAGACGCACTACGTTCTCCCCGCCGAGCAAAAAGAACGCGCCATTCAGACGATTCTCGAAGAGCTGGAATGGTGGCAGGGGGAACTTGAACGGAAGGGAAGGATCGTCGAGTCGCAACGCGTGCAACAGCGCACGCATTTCGACATCGAGATGATGCGCACGATCGGCTATTGCCACGGCATCGAGAATTACTCACGCCACCTGTCGGGTCGGCTGCCCGGTGAAGCGCCGCCAACGCTGCTCGATTACGTGCCTTCGGATTACCTTCTATTCGTCGACGAGTCGCACCAGACGATTCCCCAGGTGCGTGGCATGTTTCACGGCGATCGAGCGCGCAAGCAAACGCTGGTGGATTATGGTTTCCGGCTGCCTTCGGCGCTCGATAACCGGCCGCTGACATTTGAAGAATTCGAGCACCGCATCAACCAGGCCATCTATGTATCGGCTACGCCCGGACCCTATGAGCTAACGAAGGCGGGGGGAGTGATCGCGGAGCAGGTGATTCGGCCGACCGGGCTTGTAGATCCTGAAGTTGAAGTTCGGCCGGTGAAAGGCCAAGTGGACGATTTACTCGAGCAGATTCGCGTGCGCGCCGAAAAAAAACAGCGGGTGTTGGTGACTACGCTGACGAAGCGCATGTCGGAAGACCTGGCCGAATATTTCACCGAAGTGGGAGTACGCTGCCGGTATCTGCATTCGGAGATCGAGACGCTCGAGCGGGTCAAAATCTTGCGGGATTTGCGGCGCGGCGAATTCGATGTGCTGATTGGAATCAACTTGCTGCGCGAAGGTCTCGATCTTCCCGAAGTTTCGCTCGTGGCAATTCTGGACGCCGACAAGGAAGGCTACCTGCGCAGCGCTACGTCGTTGGTACAGACGATCGGGCGCTGCGCACGGCATCTCGAAGCGCGAGCGATTCTCTATGCCGACAGGATGACGGATTCCATGCGCATCGCCATCGGCGAAACGAATCGCCGCCGCGCCAAGCAGCAGGCTTACAACGTGGAGCACAACATCACGCCCGAATCCATCATCAAGAGCGTGGATATGCAATTGGCGAGGATTGTGGAAGCGGATTATCTGACCGTGCCGGCGGACGATGTGGCGGTCGACGCTCTCGCCAGCGAAGAAGATCTGCGCCGCGCCATCGAGCAACTCGAAGGGCAAATGCGCGAAGCGGCGAAGAAATTCGAATTCGAGCGCGCCGCGTCACTTGCGCGATCGCGTTCGGGCGCTTCGCCAGCGCGATTTCACGGCCATCTTCAGCGCGTCGCCAATGGAAATTGAAGCCGCCGGCTCTGAGAGCGGCGCGGAACGCGCCAAGCGCTGCATCTAGCGCGGCGGCCGGCGACGAAGCCGTGGCACCGGCCACGCCTGCTCCGAAGGCCGCCAAACGCGCGAGGAAGTAGCGCGCGTCGAGCCTCAGACCATGCCTTTGCGCAGCTCGCGAAGCGGATAGAATGTCCCGCGCCAGACGATTCCGCCGCGCCACAGCGTGCCAATCATCGCGCGCAAGCTCATGTAGATGAATACCGCGGCGCCGATCGGGTGAGTGAGTCCGTAGAGCGCGGGCTCATGCGTTTCCTGAACGAACCGCCCTTCGACCAATACTGCGACGGCACATGCCAGTGCGCAGGCAACGCGCGCGATTCCCGAGGTGAACCAGACGGCGATGAACGGCAAGATGCTCAGCGCGAACACGCCCGAAATTGACAGCAGCACATTCCAAACGCTGAAACCGTATCCGGCGAATATGTTCTTCATCAATCCTCGAACCACATTGAGGAATCCATCGTGCCAGCGAATCTGGACGTACTGCTGGCTGGTTGCGAGGCCGGAGCGAAATCCCCCTAGCTTGATCAATTTCGCGAGCTTGATGTCGTCAACGACTTCCAAGGCGAGCTTGCGATGCATACCGATGGCTTCATAGACGGAACGTCGCACCAGTTGAAACGCGCCAACGCCGAAATAGGTTTTGCTCTTGGGATCGCTGACTCTCCACGGCTGGAAGCCGAGCGCGAATCCCAAACCGAGATATGCAACAGTTGTAACTTCCCAAAACCCGCGCAGCTCGAGCGCCGCCAGCAGCGTCAGGTGATCCCATTTCTCACGAAGCGCGAGAGCCAGCGTGCGGCGGAGAAGATCGGGCGAGTAGCGGACATCGGCATCCGTAAACACCAGCCACTCACCGGAGGAGCGCTCGTAAGCCGTCTGCAGCGCGTGCGGCTTTCCAAGCCAGCCCGCGGGCAAATCCGTGACGTGGACGACTTTCAGGTGGGCATCGCGCCGCGCGAGATCATCCAGGATCTTTCCCGTCGCGTCTTGCGAGCGATCGTCCACCGCGATGATTTCGAAATCCGGATAATCGAGTGCTAGCCATGATTCGACAGCGGCGGGCATCTTCTCCGCTTCGTCGCGGGCGCCGACCAGAATTGAGATGCGCGGGAGATTTTCTCCACTCGCCGGCGTTTACATCAGAAAGACGCGGAATGCTAGCCATGCCGCGCCATGCGCGGATGCCTTGAATGAGCCAGCCGAGAGCGATGAAACTGAAGAATACGGTTGCGAAAGTGTGCAAGCTGAATAATTTCCTGAGCGGCGGACAGCCGAACCAGCTATCCTATCATGCGCGATGGCGTTGACTGTGGCGATTGTGGGCGGCGGGCGCGTGGGATGCGGCCTCGGTCGCCGCATGAGGGAGTTGGGTTGGCGCATTGGCGCGGTCGTGACGTGCTCGCGTGCGACGGCGCGCCGGGCCGTGCTCGCGATCGGCGGCGGCGTCGCTCATGGGGGGCTTACGCGCCAGGCTGTCGGCGCCGATCTTATTCTGATCGCCACGCCTGATGACGCGATCGAGAATGTGGCGCGCGATTTGGCGGGAATTGGCGGCAAGGAGTGGCGCGGAAAGATCGTCCTGCATACGAGCGGGGCGCTTGATCGCGGTGTACTTGAGCCGTTGAGCAAATTTGGGCGCTTCGACCGGCTCGATTCATCCGCTGCAGACGTTTAGCGGTCGAGGGGTCCCGGATCTGGACGGCGTCGTCTTCGCGATCGAAGGCGACCGCCGCGCGCTGCGGACGGCGCGAAATATCGCGCGATCGCTTGGGGGCGTTCCGGTGGTGGTCGAAGGGGCGCACAAAGCGGCGTATCACGCCGCTGGCGCGATGGTTGCGGGGCAGGGACTGGCTCTCGTGGAGGCAGCCACGCGCATCCTGATGAAATCGGGATTCACGCGGCGGCAGGCAGTTCAGGCGCTGCTGCCGTTGATGCGGCAGATGCTTTCGAATTTCGAGCGGCACGGGCCGCGCGTGGCGTGGACAGGACCTCATTCGCGCGGGGATTACGCCACGATCAGGCGCCACCGTGATGCGCTCACGAAATTCCCGCGCGAATATGGCGGAGCGTATCGCGCTTTGACTTTGCTCGCAGGCCGTGTGCTGGCCGCGAATCCGGCGGCGGCAGAAAAAGCGCTCGAGCGCGCATCGAAGGATTCTTAAAGACCGGATTAACAAGGACGGGATTTTCAAGGAGGAAGAGTTTGAGCCCGCTTCGGATACCTGTGGAGACTTCGACGCTGTCGAACGGTCTCCGAGTAGTCGTTTCGCCCGATCATTCGGCGCCAGTGGCCACTGTCGGCGTTTACTATCAGATCGGTTTTCGCCTCGAGCCGCGCGGTCGCAGCGGCTTCGCGCATCTCTTCGAGCACATGATGTTTCAAGGCTCGGAGAATGCCGGAAAGATGGAGCACATCAAGCTGATCAATTCCTCAGGCGGATTGCTGAACGGTTCGACCTATCACGACATTACGAATTATTTCGAAGCCGTGCCGTCGAATGCGCTCGAGCGCGTGCTTTGGCTTGAGGCCGATCGGATGCGCGCGCTCAAAGTGGACGATGAGAATTTGCGGAACCAGCGCGATGTTGTCAAAGAGGAAGTGCGCGTCAACGTTTTGAATCAGCCTTACGGTGGATTCCCGTGGCTCGATCTGCCGCCCGTCGCCTTCCGGAATTGGCCGAACGCGCATAATTTTTACGGCGACTTCGCCGATCTCGATGCCGCGAATCTGGACGATGTACGAACCTTTTTCCACACTTACTATGCGCCGAATAATGCGGTGCTGCTGATTCTCGGCGATGTCGAGCCGGGAGAATCCTTCGCACTGGCGAAACGCTACTTCGAGAGCATCCCTGCGGGGCCGATTCCGCCGCACGTGGACGCAGTCGAGCCGCCGCAAACGGAAGAGCGGCGCGGCGAAGTCCCCGAGAAATTCGGGCCGCTGCCTGCCATGGCCATTGGCTATCGCGCGCCGGCGCGCGGCACGCCGGATTGGTATGCCGCAGGAATTCTCGATCGCCTGCTGCACGGAGGACGCGCCGGCCGCATTTACCGCCGCCTGGTTCTCGAGCGCCAAATCGCCATCGAAGCCTCCGGGGGGATTAATTATTCTTCCGGCGATCTTTTCGATTACAACGGGCCGACGCTGATGATCACGACGATTTATCACAAGCCCGAATATTCCTCGGAGCAGACCATCGCCGCCTTCGAAGAAATTATGGGAGAGATTCGCGATCGCGGCGTCGACGAAGACGAGTTGCGTCAAATTCAAGTGAAATTCCGCTCCGACTTTTACTCTCACCTCGAAGGCGGGATGGGCGCTCACATGCCTCGCTTTGGATTGATGCACTATCTGGCGTGCTTCACTCTTTTCGACAACGATCCCCAGCTCATCAACTCGGTCCTTGATCGTTTTCTGGCCGTCACGCCACAGCAAGTCCGCGAAATTGCCGGCAAGATGCTCGTGCCGCAGCAACGCTCCATTCTCATCCGCCGACCGATTGGGAAGGGAGGCGCGCAATGAGTTCCACGATCATTGAGACGCCGAAATCCGGCCCGACAAAGGCGCCGCCGCTCGGCCCGGAACGTCCAGTCGCTTGGCCGAAGCGGGCCACGCGCACGCTCGCGAATGGAATGCAGGTAGTTCTGGTCGAGACGCATTGGGTGCCGAAGATTACGGCTGAGCTTTTCTTCCGCAGCGGCAATGCGGTCACTGCGGCTCGCGCTCCGGGGCTGGCTGAAATCACCGCGTCTGTTGTCCGAACCGGGACCGCGAATCGCGACAGTCAAACTATCGAGGAAAACCTTCGCCACATGGGCGCCGACCTCGGAACCAGCGCCGGTGCCGATACGAGCGCCATTTCTATCTCCGGCCTCGCCGAATCTGCCGATGGGCTGCTGGCGATGCTCGATGATCTCGCGCGGCACGCCTCGTTTCCTGCGGATGAATTCGAGCGCGTGCGCCGGCAGAAGCTTGAAGAGCTGCGAGTCGAGCGCACCACTCCCGCATTTATCGCCGCCGAACGGCTGCGGCACGTGCTTTTCGGCGCGCATCCCTACGCCATCGTTGCGCCGAGCGAAGCGCAGATCGAATCGTACCGGCGGGAGCAATTGCAGGAGTATTACGCCGGGCATTACGTGCCGTCCGATGGGCTACTCGTGATCGTCGGTGATTTCAACACGCCGGCGATGTTCGAATTGATCGAGAAAACCTTCGGTCAATGGAGCGCGCCTTCGCCGGTGAAACCGTCGAATCCGGCGCCGCCTACGATTCACGGCCGGCAAGTGCATCTCGTTCATTTGCCCGGAAGCGTGCAGACCGATGTGCTCGTCGGCAATCGCGCCATTACGCGGCTCGATCCCGATTGGTATCGGCTGGGGCTGGCGAACTCGATTTATGGCGGCGCTTTCAATTCGCGGCTGGTCATGAACATTCGCGAGCAGAAGGGCTACACGTACAGTCCCCGAAGTGGAATTTCGGCTCTGCGCGAGCACGGCTACTTCACCGTGCATGCTGCTGTGCGCAACGATGTGGTTGCGGCAACGCTTACTGAAATGTTCTACGAGATGGATCGCATGCGTTCCCTGCCGGTGGGCGACGATGAACTTGCTGACGCGCGGAACTATATGACCGGCGTGTTTTCGCTCGGCGTGGCCACGCAGGACGGAATGATCGGCCAGCTCTCGACCGTCTATCTGAATCGCCTGCCGGATGATTATCTCGAAACCTATCGCGAGCGCATCCGCTCACTCACGAGCGCGGATGTGCTCGCCGCGGCGCGACGGCATTTTGATTCGGCCAACGCGCAGATCGTGATCGTAGGAGACCGGGGGCAAATCGGCGAACAGGCGGCGCTCTTCGGTGAAGTGAAGCAATATGATGCGCAGGGGAACGAGATTTAGCGCAGGCGCGATGCGCGAACGCAGGATTGATTTCCGTCCGGCAGTCTGCCTCCTCCTCGTCTTGATCGGCGGTTTGCTCGCGCATGCCGAGCCAAAAAAGCATCCTCCGGCGCAGCCTCTCGATTTGAATTCTGCAACCGCGGAAGAACTCCAGCAACTACCGGGCGTTGGCCCTGGAATGGCGAAAGCCATTGTGGATTTTCGCCAGAAGAGCGGGCCGTTCCGTCGCGTCGAAGAGTTGCTGGCGATCCGGGGAATTACGAAGCAGCGGCTGGAGAAGATTCGGCCCTACGTCAAGATCGTTCCGCTCGACTCGAAAAAGCCCAGCTGACTGTCCCGAAGCTTCGGCGTCTGATTAGGGCACCCGCAACTTCGCACGGTGCGACTAGCGGTCATGTTCCGGTCGTCACGTCGCCTGATGCGACTTGCGTGCCGGGCCAGCGCCCAGTGCCACTTGGTCCGCGATCTCCAATCCGTAGCCCTCGAGCGCAACGACTTTCTTTGGATGGTTGGTCAGCACGCGAATCCGTTGCAGCCCGAGATCGATCAGGATTTGCGCGCCGATGCCGCTCTCGCGCTGAATCAGCCGTTGCCGGTTCAAATCGCGATCAATATCACGACGCGAGTGAACGAGAATGGCCGGAAGCGCGCCCTCCTCGGTAGCTGAATCAATCCGGAATCCGCGTCCGGTGTGATGCAAGTAGACAAAGACTCCGCGGTCCTCGCGGGCAATCTTTTCGAGCGAGCGATCGATAATCTCATTGCAATCGCAGTCTGTGGATCCGAACACGTCTCCGGTCAAGCAATGGGAGTGCACGCGAACGAGCGGCGCCTGATCGCCGGCGAGTTCACCGCGTACCAATGCGACGTGCACTTCGCTATCCACGTCGCTCGAGTACGCGATCATCCGGAAATTTCCATGGCGCGTAGGCAGCACGGATTCCGCGATGCGCCGCACGTAGCGCTCGTGCTGCATGCGGTAACGGATCAGATCGGCTATGGTGAGAAGCTTCAGTCCATGCTCACGGCAGAATTCGATGAGCTGCGGCGTGCGCGCCATCGTCCCATCGTCGTTCATGATTTCGCAGATGACGCCCGCTGGGTCGAGCCCCGCAATGCGCGCCAGATCTACGGACGCCTCGGTCTGTCCAGCGCGAACGAGCACGCCGCCGCGCCGCGCTCGCAGAGGAAAGATGTGCCCCGGCCGCGCCAAATCTTCGGGCCGCGTATTGATGTCGGTGGCAGCGAGAATCGTCGTTGCTCGATCGGCGGCGCTAATCCCTGTCGTAGTTCCGCGCCGCGCGTCAATCGATTCGCAGAATGGCGTTCCGAACGCCGAAGTGTTCTTCGGCGACATCATAGTCAGATGAAGCGCGTCGCAGCGCTCTTCGGTGAGGGCCAGACATATCAGCCCGCGGCCGAACTTGGCCATGAAGTTGATCGTTTCGGGCGTAACTTTCTCCGCTGCCATCGTCAAGTCGCCCTCGTTTTCGCGGTCTTCATCGTCTACGAGGACGATCATGCGGCCCTGGCGGATTTCTTCGACGGCCTCTTCCACAGTCGCGAAGCGAGCATCCTGTTCCGTCATCTCAATGTCCCCAATATCGGAATAAATGAAAGAATATTGCACCCATAAGCCCGGCGCCGGGAATCGTGAGAACCCAGGCCCAGACGATTCGCCGCGTCACGCCCCAACGAACCGCCGAAAGGCGGCGCGAGGACCCAACACCAGCGATCGCGCCGGTAATAACGTGCGTCGTGCTAACCGGTATCCCCGCGTGCGCCGTAGCAATAATCGTTAGCGCTGCCGAAGTCTCCGCCGCGAAACCCCCGAAGGGATTCAACTTCGTAATTCTCTGGCCCATCGTCTTCACGACGCGCCACCCGCCCGCCATCGTGCCACCGGCAATCGCAAGGTGACAACAAATGATAACCCAATACGGGACATGATAGTCCGGGAGCACGCGTCCGGCCACGAGTGCCGCGGTGATAATTCCCATGCCTTTTTGCGCGTCGCTGGTCCCATGGCCGAAGCTGAACGCTGCGGCGGAAACTAATTGCAATCTCCGGAACCACTGGTCCACGTAGCGGGGCGTCATCCGGCGCACCACCCAACTTGTCAACACAGTGACAATCGCTCCGGCGGCCATCCCGATGAATGGCGCAATGAAAATGAAAATTACCGGCAGCACCCAGCCGGGCAACTGCAGCGCACGGATTCCGGCGGCTGCGAATGCTGCTCCGCCATATCCTCCCATCAACGCGTGCGAAGAACTGCAGGGAATTCCGAGCCGGATCGTACCGTAATTCCAGATGATCGCTCCGAAGAGGCCGGCGAGTATGACGTGTTCATCCACGAACTTTAGATTCACCAGACCGGTTCCCATGGTCTTAGCCACAGCCGTTCCGAATACAAACGCCGCGATGAAATTCCAGAACGCAGCCCAGGCAACTGCCCACGTAGGCCTTAGAACGCGCGTCGATACCACCGTCGCGATCGAACTGGCCGCGTCGTGCCATCCGTTTGTGAATTCAAAAACCAGCGTGATGAATACGATCAGGGCGAGGATGCGGAAGTTTTCCACGCAGCGGCTCCCTCAGGATGCTTTCCTGCGAGACACCGCGGCGTCGTTCGCGCGGCTGCTGGCGGAGGCGCTCATGCGTTTTTCAGCGTGACCGTTTCGATCACGTTCGCCACGTCCTCCGACTTGTCCGCGGCGAATTCCAGAAGCTCGATTATCTCTTTCCACTTGATGATCTGGAGAGGATCTTTTTCCTGGTCGAAGAGATCGGCGATGAGTTTCCGGCTGACGCGGTCGGCTTCATTTTCCAGGCGGTTGATCTCGATGCAGTGATCGAGGATGTGATCCTGGTGTTCGAGGACTCGAATTGCCTCTACAATCTCTTTGCTGGCTTTCATCACCACGCGCGCCAGGTCGGCAACGCCGGGACGAATCGTCGTTACGTGGTACGTGACCAGGCGCGTCGCGGCCGCGTCAAGCAAGTCCACCACGTCATCGATCTTGGTCGAAAGTTCGTGTATATCTTCTCGATCGAAGGGCGTGATGAAGGTTTGATTCAGCCGCGTGATGATGTCGTGCGCGATGGTGTCACCGGCGTGCTCGAATCGTTCTACACGATCTGCGCCCGCCGCCGGATTGTCGTAATGCTCGAGCAAATCAACCATGGCCTGCGCGGCCTCGTGAACATTCTCCGCCTGGCGGAGAAACATCTGGAAGAAGGTCGGGTCGCGCGGCAGTAGCTTGCTCAACAGTCCGGGCATGCCGGTAAATCCTCCATGAATCTGTGAGGGAAGGCCCGACTATATCGGAACGATCCGATACGCGCAAGGCGCAGAAAACTGAAAGGGCGCCTTGGCTCAACGAGCCAACGCGCCCTGTAAATGATTGAAGCTGTGATGGTTAACGGCCGAGCGGTTTAGTACATCCCGCCCATGCCGCCCGCGCCCGGTGCGCCTGCAGCAGCCTTCTTGTCGTCTTCCTTGATCTCCGCGACGAGCGCTTCCGTCGTGAGCATCAAGGCGGCGATGGAAGCCGCATTCTGCAGCGCCAGGCGCGTCACCTTGGCCGGATCGATTACGCCGGCCTTGACCAGATCCGTGAAGTCACCCGATTCCGCATTGAAGCCGAAAGTATCTTCCTTCGACTCGCGGACGCGGCCAACCACCACGGCGCCTTCGTGTCCCGCATTGAACGCGATCTGCCGCATCGGCTCCTCGAGCGCGCGCTTCACGATGTTTACGCCAATGGCCTCATCATCGTGCAGCTTTAGCTTCTCGAGCGCCGCGATGCAACGCACCAACGCCACGCCGCCGCCGGGAACAATGCCTTCCTCGACAGCCGCGCGCGTAGCGTGCATGGCATCTTCGACGCGAGCCTTCTTTTCCTTCAGCTCGGTCTCGGTAGCCGCGCCAACCTTGATCACCGCGACGCCGCCCACGAGCTTGGCCAAACGCTCCTGGAGCTTCTCGCGATCGTAATCGGACGTGGTGTCCTCGACTTGAGCGCGGATCTGCTTGACGCGGCCCTCGATCTCCGAAGGCTTGCCGCCGCCTTCGACGATCGTGGTGTTGTCCTTGTCAATGGTGATCTTCTTCGCCCGGCCGAGGTCTTCCATCTTGACGTTCTCGAGCTTGATGCCGAGGTCTTCGGTGACGGCCTTGCCGCCCGTCAATGTCGCGATGTCCTCGAGCATAGCCTTACGGCGATCGCCGAAGCCCGGAGCCTTTACGGCCGCGCACTGCAGCGTGCCGCGCAGCTTGTTCACCACGAGTGTTGCGAGCGCTTCGCCCTCAACGTCCTCGGCGATGATCAGCAGCGGCTTGCCGGTCTTGGCAATCTGCTCGAGCAAAGGAAGCAAATCCTTCATCGAGCTGATTTTCTTTTCGTGAATCAGAATGCGGACATCCTCGAGCGCGCACTCCATACGCTCCGGATCCGTGACAAAGTAGGGCGAGAGATAGCCGCGGTCGAATTGCATTCCTTCCACGACTTCGAGCGTCGTTTCCATCGTCTTCGATTCCTCGACGGTGATGACGCCATCCTTGCCCACCTTCTTCATGGCCTCGGCGATGATCGTGCCGATCTGGCGGTCGTTATTGGCGCTGATCGTGCCGACTTGCGCGATCATTTCGCCCTTCACGTCCTTGTGCAGCTTCTTGATTTCCTCGACAGCCACTTCCACAGCCTTCTCGATGCCGCGCTTCAGTGCCATCGGGCTCGCACCGGCCGCCACGGTCTTCACGCCTTCGCGGAAGATCGCTTGTGCCAGCACAGTCGCCGTCGTCGTGCCGTCGCCGGCCACGTCCGACGTCTTCGATGCCACTTCGCGCACCATCTGCGCTCCCATGTTTTCGAGCGGATCGGGCAGCTCGATTTCCTTGGCGACCGTCACACCGTCCTTCGTGATGATCGGCGCGCCAAATTTCTTCTCGATCACGGCATTGCGGCCCTTCGGCCCCAGCGTGATCTTCACGGCATCCGCGAGCGCGTTGACGCCGCGCAGGATGGACTGGCGTGAATTTTCACCAGTCACAATTTGTTTTGCCATAGATCCTTACCCTCCTAAGAGTTCTCCGAGAAATTTTCCGGTCCGCCTGGCGGCGGAGCGGGTGCGGGCTAATGGTTTAGCCCGCCTAAAACACTGTTGTTACTTTCTGCCGCCCGCGGCCTTCGCTGCACCGCTGAGCTTCGCCAAGATTTCGTCTTCCTTGAGGATGAGAAATTCTTCATCGTCAATTTTGATTTCGTTGCCGCTGTATTTGCCGAACAGAATCCGGTCGCCGGCTTTCACGTCGAGCGGAACCCGCTGGCCTTTTTCAATGCGTCCAGCCCCGACGGCGATTACCTCGCCCTCCTGGGGCTTTTCTTTGGCCGTGTCGGGAATGATGATGCCGCCCTTCACGGTCTCCTTTTCTTCCAAGCGCCGCACCAAAACGCGGTCGTGTAACGGCGTGACATTGACTGCCATCTTCGCTTGCCCTCCGGTAAGTTACTCAGGATTGCTAGATGAGGAGCCTTGAGGATTAGCACTCCTCGACAGCGAGTGCTAATATAGCACGTACGCCTTACATGTCAAGCCTTTACACGCAGTTTGACCGAGGATTCACACGGGGCTTTCTTTTACCTAAGTGCTTATAATACAGTTGTTTGTGAGGTGCATGAAAATTCCGACACTTGGCTATTGCCTTGCATCTTGGCGACGAGTAGCATCTCAGTCAAAGGCAGGCTCGGCGTGCCGCTACTCCTCTACATCGAGCTGATTGGCTTCACTGCAGGCGCGCTGCTGCATCTCTTCCTGATCGCGCTCATCCTGGGTAATCGAAGGCCGCGAGCCTTCGAGCGCGTCCTGTTTTTTCTGATCCTTGCGCTCTTCTCCTACTACTGCGGCGTTCTTCTAGTCCTCGAAGGCTATATTCATTATTCCGAACCGACGCCCAGCGTCCTGGCGTTCGCCTCACTACTGGTTTCTCTGGGTCTCGCGTTTCTGCCGGCGCTGTTGTATCAATCTCACGCTGAGTACTTGCGGCTAAGCCAGCCGGAGGATGGACGTCGTCTGCGGGCCCTCGGCTGGTTGAGCTACGCGCCCGTCCTTTTTCTGGCTTGGCAAGCGATTCGACACCACTCGATCTTCCTCGCATCGCGCCCCGCCGAGTTAGCCGGCAGTCTGGAATTGCCCTTTGGATTGTGGATGGCCGCGTCGCTGCTGGCGAGCGCGTTGATAGACGTACGGCTGGCACGTCGAGCTGTGAAGCCTTACGGCGAGCTGCATCGGATTCTGGCAGCGGCGTTGTTCATCATCGGCGTGGCGGTCGTTTACTGTTTAACGTTCAGGGCGCCGGCCGAATCGGGTTGGCTCATTGGAGTTCGCGTCGCTGTCGTGCTTTCAGGCGTCGTTCCCGCCGCGGTTCTCGGCTATTTCATCGTGCGGCACAATTTTCTGGGAATCGGCGTGCAGAAGAATCTGATCTACGCCGTTTCCGCGGCGTTCCTCGCGCTGCTGTATCTCGGACTCGTGCGTCGCGTCAGCGGCTGGCTCGAGCCTATTCTGCCGCCCGAAGCTACGGCCAGTATCCTACTATTCACGCTTGTGATTTTCTTCGAGCCGCTCGAGAGAAGCATCGGCAGCGCGCTGCAGCGAACCTTCAAGCGGCGATTCGATCGCTTGCAGCGCATGCTCGGCGAAATTCAGGAGCAGGCCCGGCAGGGTGATTTGCGGCAACTCATCGCGTTTGTCGAAAATCGAGCAAGGGACGAATTCGGACTTCCGATCGTTCGCCTGACGCTCTCGGGCGAGCGTACGGATGAGCCGCTGAAATCACCAGGGGGTCTCGGCCACGTCGTGAGCATCCCGCTCAAGCGGGAGGGAACTGAAGTCGGAGCTCTTGAAGCGGCATCTACAGGCGCTGTTCTGACCGGCGAGGTGAGTGCTGCCCTCGAATTCCTGGCTGAGCAATTGCCCGCGATGATCGATCTCTGCCGCCTGATCGAAGAAAAGCTGAAACTCGAGCGTGCTCTCGCCGAACGGGAGCGGCTTGCGCTTCTCGGCCAAATGGCCGCAAGCATCTCTCACAATCTCCGCAATCCGCTCGGCTCAATGAAGACGATTCTTCAACTCCAACTCGAGAGAGGCGACGTTCCGGAGCCAATACGAAAGGATTTGGCTGTGGTGATCGGCGAAATCGATCGCCTGAGCGCCAAGCTCACGCAACTCCTGCAGTATTCAAAGCCGGCAGGTGGCGTTGCTTCCCGAGAGAACCAAACGGACGGCTTCGGCGTTGTCGAACAGGTCGTGGCTCTACTTCGCCATGATGCTGAACAAAAGAAAGTCTCGCTCGCTCTGCGCGCTCCCTCAGAAAAATGCATAGTGCGAAGCTCTGAGGATGCCCTGCGTGAGATCCTCTCGAATCTAATCATCAACGCAGTCGAGTCCCAGCCGCACGGCGGCAGAGTGGAAATCGATGCGGCGCGAAAGAACGGCTGCTTTGTGCTCCAGATTTCTGATGACGGCCCGGGCATCGCGCCCGACACTCGCGCGCGCATCTATCAGCCCTTCTTCACGACGAAGGCCAGCGGGACGGGCTTGGGGCTGGCGATCGTCGCGCAACGCCTAAACGATGCCGGCGGCAAGCTGGAATTTGAAAGTCCAATCGCAAAGGGCCGCGGCACAAAATTTACCGTGAGTCTGCCCCTCGCCGAAACTCAAAAGGAACGCGCCTGATGAAGACGATTCTGATCGTGGATGATGAGCCGGCCGCGCGTTACGGCATTCGCCGCGCGCTCGAGCATAAGTATCGAATTGCCGAAGCCGATTCCGCTGCGGCGGCTCGCGAAGCGATTCGAGTCGAGCGGCCCGACGTGATTCTCCTCGACATCGTCATGCCGGACGAAGACGGGTTAGCATTCTTGAAGTGGATGACCGCGAACGGCCACGCACAACCGGTGCTGGTTGTCTCGGCACTCGACACCGCGGGGACTGCCGTCGAGGCTTTACGTCTCGGCGCCGCGGATTACATCGTGAAGGGCTTCGACATCGAGGAACTGCGCAAGCGAGTGGGCAATCTCGTGAAACTGACCGAGCTTGGCGAAGAAAACGAAAAATTGCGCCGCGAACTTGTCGCGCACGGAGAATTCGGGCGCATGATTGGTCGCAGCGCCGCGATGCGCCATGTCTTCGAGCTGGCCGAACGCGTTGCGCCGACCGACGCCACGGTCCTCATCCTTGGCGAGAGCGGAACGGGCAAGGATTTGCTCGCGCAGGAAATTCACGCCCGCTCGCCGCGCGCCGATGGTCCGTTCGTCGCGGTAAACTGCGCTGCGCTGCCGGAGAATCTGATCGAGTCGGAGCTATTCGGCTTCGAAAAAGGCGCCTTCACCGGCGCGGGCCAGCAGCGAAAAGGAAAATTCGAGCTGGCTTCCGGCGGCACGCTATTCCTCGACGAAATCGGCGACATGAATCCAGTGACACAGGCTAAAGTGCTTCGCGCGCTCGAGAATCGCACGATCGAGCGCCTCGGCGGCTTGCAGCCAATCCAAGTCGATGTGCGCGTGATTAGCGCGACGCATCGAGACCTCCCGGTTGAGATTGCAGCCGGCAAATTCCGCGAAGACTTGTACTATCGCCTACGCGTCGTAACTTTGGAGCTTCCGCCGCTCCGCGAACACAAGGATGATTTGCCTTTTCTGGCGACCGCGTTTCTCGATCAGCTCGGCTCACGTCATAATCGCAAAGCGCGATTGAGTCCCGAAGCTGCAGAACTTCTCACGCAATATGGCTGGCCCGGCAACGCCCGCGAATTGCGCAATGCCCTCGAGCGCAGCCTGGTCCTATCACGCGGCGACGAAATTCAGCCCAGCGACCTGCCCGCCGAAATCCGCGAAGGCACGCCTGGGCCAGTGCGACGCGCCAATTCCGACGACGGCGACTACCTCGGCGAGTCTGATTTCCGCGACGCCAAGCGCAAATTCGAAATCGCCTATTTCCGCCGTAAACTCCAAGAGCATCATTGGAATGTTTCGAAGACGGCCGCCGAAGTCGGGCTTCATCGCCAGAGTTTGCAGGAAAAGCTCCGCGAACTCGGCATCCAGCGGCCGGGGAAGTAGAAAATGCCACCACGCGACGGCATCGCGGCATACATCCTCGCTGGCGGCCAAAGCTCGCGCATGGGCCGCGACAAAGCGATGCTCGCGCCCGGTGGCATTCCGTTGCTCATGCGCACCGCCGCGCTCGTCGCGCCGCTCGCTGGACCGCCGATCATCGTTGGTCCTCCTACGCGCTATTCGGCGCTGGGGTACAACGTCATCCCCGACGACGCTCCTGGAATCGGGCCGCTCGGCGGCATCGCTACCGCTCTTCGCCACTCGAATCAAGGCTGGAATCTCATCCTCGGCTGCGATTTGCCCTTTATGACTTCCGATTGGCTCGATTACCTCATCGGACGCGCCGTCGAATCGAGCGCCGACGCCGTCATCCCGCAAAGCGCCGCCGGAGCCGAGCCTCTCTGTGCCATGTATCGGAAGACTTGCGTGACTCCCGTTCTCGCTGCCATCGCAAAAGGCGTTCGAAAGGTAACGGATGCCTTCGCCGGCCTGACGATCGAATCCGTGCCTCCTCACGAATGGAAACCATTCGACGAATCCGGCCAATTGTTCAAGAATATGAATACGCCCGAAGATTTCGAGGCGGCCGACTCAATGTTTGAAGACGATCTCGGCGGAGAAGCTTGACGATGGCCGGCCACTATTTCGAATTCCAGGAAGTGTCGAAATCGTTCGATGACTTGGATGTGCTCAAGCGCGTAAGCTTCTTCGTTGATCAGGGCGAGACAGCCGTAATACTGGGCCGCAGCGGCGTAGGCAAGTCCGTTTCGCTCAAGCTGCTTCTCGGCTTCCTCGAGCCCGATGAAGGCCGCATCATTGTCGCCGGCGAAGACGTAACCGGCTGGACCGAAGCGCAATTCTCAGAAATCCGCCGCCGCGTGACGATGGTCTTCCAGTCCGGCGCGCTGTTCGATTCGCTCACCATCGACCAGAACGTCGCATTTCCTCTCGACGGTCGCGGTCTCAGCGACGAACAAATCGACGCTCGGGTCAACGAGCTGCTCGACATGCTCGAAGTGCGCGAATTCGCCGATCAATTGCCCGGCGACCTCAGCACAGGGACAAAGCGCGCCGTCGCCATCGCTCGCGCTCTCGCCGAAGATCCCGAGGCGATTCTCTTCGACGAGCCGACCACGATGGTTGATCCGCTCATGGCCGCGTACATCGGCGACTTGATTCTCCGCCTAAAGCAAAAGCTGCAGAAGACATCAATCGTCGTCACACACGACACCCACCTCGCCAAGAAACTGGCCGATCGGGTAATCTTCCTTCAAGAGGGCCGCGTAGCCTTCTTCGGCACCTGGCCGCAATTCGAAGCGTCGTCGGATCCCTTCCTCCGCAACTTTCGCCTGCAAGACGCGATCATTCCCGCGCTCGATGCGACCGCGTAGTTTCTTCGATGGCCGCGCGAGCCCGATTTTGTTATCGTTGCGCGCCGGCGATCCCATCTCCGTGTGAGGAGGTCCCGCAACCAGGGACAATTCATTGAGCGCTCCAGCCCCGTCAGACCCCAAGCAGCAACTGCGCCGCGTAATGGGCTTTTGGGATGTGCTGCTTTTCAACATCGCGGCCGTACTCGGCCCGCGCTGGATTGCCGCCGCAGCTCATAACGGCACGTCCTCAATCTCGCTCTGGATTCTTGCGGCGGTGTTTTTCTTTGTCCCCACAGCACTGGTAATCAATGAACTCTCCACTCGATTTCCCAGCGAGGGCGGGCTTTACGTCTGGTCGAAAGAAGCCTTCGGTGAATTCCATGGCTTCGTAGCCGGTTGGACTTACTGGGTCTATTCGTTCTTCTATTTTCCCGGGCTGCTGCTGGCCAGCGCGTCGATGAGTGCTTACATCGGCGGCGCAGGCATGGGCACTCTCGCGCAGAATCAAAGGTTTTTGGTCGGCATTTCGCTGCTACTTCTGTTCGTCGCCGTAATCCTGAATATCATCGGGCTGAACATTGGAAAGTGGCTGCAGAACGCCGGCGGTGTCGGCACTTACGTTCCGCTGCTCATGTTGATCGGCGCCGCAGCGGTTTTGTGGCACCGGCAGGGCTCGGTCACGCATTTCACTTTGGCGAATATGTTGCCGCATTGGAATTGGGACACGGTGAACTTCTGGCCGCAGATCGCGTTCGCGTTCGTCGGCCTCGAGCTGGTCTCCGCGATGAGCGAGGAGATTCGCGACCCAAAAAGAACTCTGCCGCGCGCGATTTACGGCTCAGGCGCGCTCATTGCCATCATCTATATCGTGGCAACGGTAGCGGTGCTCGCCGTTCTTCCGAGCGCTGATGTCGATCCCAAGAGCGGCGCTTTCCAGGCGCTGACCGCGGCATCGACGATTCTGAAGATCGGCGCTTTCGGCATGATCGCTGCGTTTCTGGTTTCAATTGGAAATGCGGGAGGCGTAGGAACAACAGTCGCCGGAATCGCGCGAATTCCGTTCGTCGTCGGAATCGATCGCTACATGCCTGCCGCATTCGGCAAGATTCATCCCAAATGGCGCACGCCGTATATCTCCATTCTGGTGCAGGCGTTGATCTCCTGCGTCGTGCTGCTCGCCAGCCAGATCAACGAGACCACCATCGGCGCCTATCAAGTCCTAGTGGACGCCGCGACGATCCTCTACTTCATTCCATTCCTCTACATGTATGCCGCTATCATCAAGCTCGCCAGCCGCCCTGATCGTTTGAGCGATCCGCACGCCGTCCTGATTCCTGGCGGAAAACTTGGCGTCAGGATCGCGGGTGGCTTGGGCTTCGTGGTCGTCGCCGGCGGAATCGCTCTCTCTCTCATTCCCCCGGGCGAGTCGGAGAATAAACTTCTCTTCGAATTGAAGCTGGTGGCAGGAACTGCTGTCGCAGTTCTGATCGGCCTCGCGCTCTACTACCGCGGCGCAAAACAAAAGCGGCGCGAAGCCGCGCGCTGACCCACAAGTTAAGCTCGCTACTTCTCGACGGCCCGAACTTATTCCGCCGATTTCCCTCGTGCCTTCTCGGCCGGCACGACCTCATTCAGCTTTCCGGTCTTCACATCGTAGATAAATCCCCGCACCGGAATGTTCGCCGGAATCCACGGATGCGATTTCACGCGCTGAATCTGCTGGCGCACATTTTTCTCGAGGTCCGGAAATGCATAAAAGCGAGCCGGCGTCACCGCTGCGGCATCCGTCCCGGCTTCAAGCTTCGCCGCCAACTCTTCATCCTTGAAGGTGAGCATCCCGCAATCCGTGTGGTTGATGATGATGAATTCCTGCGTGCCCAGCAGATGATGCGAAATAATCAGCGAACGGATGGCATCCTCGGTGACGATCCCGCCGGCATTGCGGATGATATGCGCGTCGCCCGTCTTGAGCCCGAGAACCTGCTCGACGGTCAATCGCGCGTCCATGCAAGCCACAATCGCCAGCTTGCGCCCTGGTGGCATGGGCAGATGCCCGAGCTTGAATTCTTTTACATACGACTCGTTCGCCTTCAATGCATCGTCCGTAATGGACATGGGGCCCTCCAATATGGGATACGGGGAAGAGATGCCGGAACGGAAGTGAGGATTCAGGTTTCTTCGTCCATCGTAGGAATTTCATATGAATCTATCTGGCTGTTGCTGCCAGAGGCTTAATAGATCGCGCGGCTCTGAACATTCTTCTTTGTAGCAAGCGAAAACCGCGGCTCGACGCTCGCGTTCTTCGTAATTCTCTCCGCGACGTACTCCCCTAGCGCCGGTCCATGCTTGAATCCATGCCCCGAGCCGCCTCCGGCAAGCCACACATTTTCGAAATCGGGTTGCCGGTCGATCAGGAAGTCGCCGCTCGATGTATTTTCATATTGGCAGACGCGCGATTCCACCAGCGGCGCATTCTTCAGGGCAGGGAATCGAGCTCCGAGATAGGCTCGCGCTTCGCTCAACTTTTCGGGAGTCGCGAGCCGTTCCTGTGTATCCGGATCGACACGCGGCCCATGATCGTCGCAAGCCACCTTGATCCCGCGTCCTTCAAGGTCCGGCATGCCATAGAACTCCGAAATGTGATCGATGAAAGTCGGCAGCGCCGGAGGTGAAAATCGCAAATCACCCGGCGGCAAGCCAAAGAAGAACACCTCTTGCCGCGTAGGGAAAATCAAATCGCCAAGCAGCGCCGGAAAAACCTTCGGCAGCCAAGGCCCACATGCAAAGACGTAAGTATCCGCTGAGAAATTATCTCCATTCCGCGTGCGGATCGACGCAAGCCGCCCTCGTCCCGCCGGAGTCTCCACGAATTCCGCACGATATTCCGCACCGCGTTTCACCGCATCAGCCACAGCGAGTTCCACGGCTCGCCGTGCCATCAGCGTCCCGCTCTTCGGCTCGAGAATTCCAAACACATCCGAATCGATGCCAATCTGCGGATATTTCCGCGCAATATCGGCCGCGCTCAGCCGTTCAAACGTGGCGCCAGTCTTCTCAAACGTGGCGAGCGTCTGCGCCAAGTATTTATTGTCACCCGGTGCAAGCCAAAGAACGCCAGTCCGGTGAAAAATCGTCGCCCCGATGCGCTCCTGCAACTCCTCCCAAAGCGGCAGCGAGCGCATGGACCATCGCGTGTATATCTCATCCGCTCCATAACCCATACGAATGATCCGCGATTCGCCGCCCGAACTCGCCCGGCTGTTCCCCGGCGCGTAGGCGTCAAGCAACAATACTTTTCGCCCCGCCCGCTGCAAAAAGTTCGCCGTCCACGAGCCAAACACGCCCGCGCCCACCACGACGACATCGAATTTTGTGCTAGGGCTCACAATCTGTTTTCGTTCTTTAACGGCACGGCGGCGTGCCCCATGCGCCGAAATTGCGCGTGGGGTTCTTCGCGCCCTAGAATCCCTGTTCCATCAATTCATCAATTCGCAATCGCGAAACGCCGGACGCGGTTCGCGCCACCAGCAGTGCCTCAACATACTTCGCCAGTACGTCGCACTCGATATTCACCGCGTCGCCCGGCGCAAGCCCTTTGACGTTGGTCTGCTCGTAAGTGAAAGGAATGATCGCGAAATCCGCCACTCCATCATTCCAGGCCGCGACGGTCAAACTAATTCCATCAATCGCAATCGAGCCCTTCTCCGCCACATAGCGCCGAAAATCTGCTGGCACGCGCACGGATAGCCACCAGCTCTCGCCTTCGCGCACAAGCCGTGTCACGCGCCCCACCGCATCCACGTGCCCCTGCACGAAATGGCCACCCAAGCGGTCGCCGGCCGCGAGCGGCCGCTCGAGATTCACCGCCGCGCCCGTCTTCATCTCGCCCAGCGCCGTGCGGCGAAGGGTCTCGCCCGATAAGTCCGCGCAAAAAGAATCTACACCCAACTCAGTAACCGTCAGGCAGCAGCCGTTCACGGCAATGCTATCGCTGATTTTCAGCGGCGAGCTTCGCCAAGCATCGCCAAAATTCACGCGCAGACGTCCGCCGTCGCTCGTCGCGTCCAGCGCTTCAATTCTTCCGGCGCGCTCGATGATTCCCGTAAACATCGTGAAAGTATCCCTCGATTGCAATATCCTCGCCGAATCGAGCCACTCGCTCTATCCGCAATTCTTGCGCTCGCCGGAACCATCTCGCAGGCAGGTGCGCCAGAGGCACTCCGCTCGAGCCAATGAACTTGGGAGCATAAAAGAGAACCATCTTGTCCACAATCCCAGCGTCGAGCGCGGCTCCATTCAAATTCGGCCCAGCTTCGAGAAGCACGCTCAGAATTTTCTTGCGCCCCAATTCGTGCATCACTCCTTTCAGGTCAGAGTGGCCGCGCCGCGTCTTCACTCGCTTCACCTCGACGCCCGCCCTCGCAAGACCCCGGGCTTTTGAAGATTTCAGACTCCGCGATGTGAACACAAGCAAGTCGTTTCTCGCCGATTTCACGAGCCGCGATTTCAAGGAAATTCGCAGGCGCGAATCCACAATCACGCGCAGAAGCGGTCGCCATCGCGGCAAGTTCGATCGATCTGTAAGCAGCGGATCGTCAGCCAGCACCGTCCCAATTCCGGTCAAAATCGCATCCGATGCGTGCCGCAATTTTTGCACGGCCGCGAGCGAAGCCCGGCCGGTGATCAACGATCGCGCGTTCGGGTGCTCCGCAATCCGCCCGTCGAGTGTCATCGCAGATTTCAGCGTCACAAATGGCCGGCGCGTCCGTATCCATGAAGCGAAATCCTCGTTCAACTTCCGCGCTTCGGTCTCGCGCAAGCCGATATCGACGCGCAGCCCGGCGCGTCGCAATTGCCGGAATCCATGGCCGCCCACCAGCGGATTCGGATCTTTCATCGCCGCCACTACGCGTCGAATTCCCGCCGCCACGATCGCATCCGTGCAAGGGCCCGTTCGTCCGAAGTGGCAGCAAGGCTCGAGATTCAAATAAAGCGTCGCGCCGCGCGCTTTCTTTCCTGCATACTCCAGCGCAACCCTCTCCGCGTGTTTCAGACCTTCGTAGAAATGAAATCCTTCGCCGACCACTTTTCCATCCTTGACGATCACCGCACCAACACGCGGGTTCGGATGCGCCAGCCCAGTAGCCCGATTCGCAAGCTCCAGCGCGCGGTCCATCCAATGCTCGTCGGAGAATTTCGATTTGCGAGAGGTTTGTCGGCGAGCCACGGCGTTAGTCAGTCGAACAGGGAATTGACATAAGTTTGCGCGTCGAACGGCACAAGGTCGTCCATCTTTTCACCGGTGCCCACGAAGCGGATCGGCAAGCCCAACTCTCGCGAGATCGCCACGACGATTCCGCCCTTCGCTGTCCCATCGAGCTTGGTCAGCACAATGCCGGTGACCCCAGCCTGGCTCGTGAACACGCGCGCCTGCGCGAGGCCGTTCTGTCCGGTAGTTGCGTCGAGCACCAGCAGCACATCATGCGGCGCGCCCGGCACAAGTTTCGCCGCGGTCCGCTTCATCTTCTCAAGTTCCGCCATCAAATTGGACTTCGTGTGCAAGCGCCCCGCGGTATCCACAATCACGGCATCCGCCGAGCGCGCCCGCGCCGCCGAAATCGCATCGAACACCACCGATGCCGGATCAGCACCGCCCTTCTGCTTCACGATCTCCACGCCCGAGCGCTTCGCCCAAACCTCAAGCTGTTCGATCGCTGCCGCTCGAAAGGTATCCGCCGCGCACAGAACCACCGAGCGGCCCTCCGAAGCCAATCGGTGCGCCAGCTTCCCGATCGTCGTCGTTTTCCCGACGCCGTTCACGCCCACCACAAAAATCACCCGTGGCGAAACATTCCCCGCGCCATTCGGACTCACCTCCGGCGCTGCCAACATGCGCACAATCTGCCGCTTCAACTCGGTCTTCAGCGCCGCCGAGCCTTCGAGCTTATGCTCGTTCACCTGCGCCCGCAGCGCCGCCAGCACGTCCTTGGTCGTCTGCACGCCAATGTCGGCCGAAAGCAGCGCCGATTCCAATTGTGCGAGCAAAGCGGGATCGACGGGCCGGTCGCCGGTGAGAATTTGCTCGACCTTCGCCGCCAGTTCAGTCCGCGTCTTCGAGACCGAATCTTTCAGCCGCTCGAGCAGTGTCGGTTCTGGTGGGCCAAAGAGAGAGATCATCGTGAATTCCGCGCATCCGCGCAGATTCACATTCTAGCAGAGGTTCGCGCTTAGACTTCGACGAGGGTAGCGCTGAGGCGCAGCTTTCCAGCGTGGATAGCGGATTCCAGGGCGCCGACAACGGAAGCATCAAACTTCGATTCTGCGAGAGAACGAATCCTCTCGAGCGCGTAATCCAAATCCATCGCCGACTGGTACGGCCGGTTTGTGGTGATGGCGTCAAACGTATCGGCCACAGCGATGATTCGCGCCATCAGCGGAATCTGATCGCCTTTCAATCCGTACGGATAGCCCTTCCCATCGATTCGCTCATGGTGCAGTTCGATTCCCGGCAGCATCTCGTTGAGCTGCGAAACAGGCCGCATGATATTCGCGCCCTTGATCGTATGCTGCTTCATCAAATCAAATTCTTCATCGGTGAGCTGCCCGGGCTTCTTCAACACGCGATCGTCCACGCCGATCTTGCCCACATCATGCAGCAGCGCCGAAACGCGCAGCCGCTCCATCTCTTCAGAAGTCAGCCCCAGCGCTTCGCCGATGATCAGCGAGTACTTCGCCACGCGCCCCGAGTGACCGCGCGTATAAGGATCCTTTTCGTCGATCGCCGCTGCAAGCATGCGAATCGATCCCAGGAAGAGCTCGCGATTTTCAGCGGCCGCTTGCTTCAGCCGCTCGACAAACTGCTCGATATCGCTCGCCATGTTGTTGAATGTCTCGGCCAGCTCGCTGATTTCCGCCGCGCCGCTAACTTCCACCCGCTCGTGGAATTCCGCACGGCTGATCGCGCGCGTCGAAGTCACTAAACCGCGAATCGGCCGCGTGATTCCCAGCGCAAACAAATATCCGAACAGGAGCGCCACAAACGTCGCGCCCATCACGAATCGCAAAGCGTCGCCCGTCAATTCGCCGACGCCCGCGTCAATCCGCGCCTGTTCCATGCTCCGCTGCGCCACCACCGCCCATCGCAGCGCCGGAATCGTGCTGTAAGTCCCGATCATCTCCGTCGAATGTCGCGATCCCTTATTCGACTGGAAAAATCGCACGGTCGCGGTCGTGCGCAAATCCTTGGGAAGCTCTTTGAACTTTTGCACCACGGGCGAGCTATCCGAAAGATCCATACCTGGAACCATCTGCGTCGAATTCGTATGCGCGACGATGTGGCCGTAAGTGTCCACCACGAAAAATTCGCGATCGTGCGTGCTCGCGTCGTGGAGTCTCGCCACCACTTGGTCCAGCGACACCACCGCGGCCATCATTCCAGTGAATTGCCCTGCTGAAAATAGTGGCACGGACATCACCAGCGCCGGCCGGCTATCGGGCGCTAGCGCAAACGGCTCACTCACGAAAGTCGCTTGCTGAATGCTCGCCGTGAATGCGCGCTTCAGCGCCACGTCCACGAACGGATCCTGGTCCGCCCGCACGCTTCCTGCGGATTCGCCGCGCGCCTGCCAATTCACCGCCGTCACATAAAGAATATTCGGATTGCTCTCGATGAAATTCTGCAAAAGCCGGCTCACCTGCGGCGAGTGCGTCGGATCGTTTACGTTGTCGAGCATTCCGGTCAAGGCCATGAATTGCCGCTGGGTCAGCAGCTCTTCATGCAGATTCGACTGGAACTGAAGAATTTCGCCCGCGATCGATCGCGCGATTTCCTGCTGCTGCACGCGCTCGGTGTCTTGGAGCTTGCTTTCGCTAAGCTGCAGCACTTCCCGGTGGTAGAGCCAAAGCGGCGCCACGCTGACCAGCAACAAAGCGCCTAGCACAATCCACAGTATGCGTAAGCGCTTCGTTCTCAATGAGTTGAAATCCAGCATCCGCACAGACAGGTATCCCTCGGAAACAGGCTACTGGAGCGTTCGCTGGGTGACAACAGAACCGAAGGACAGGCATGGCGGATGCGTTACTTCGAGGGAAGAAGGGAAATCAAAGCGGCGGGTACACGAAATCGCGTTATTCGCCCTTCAGACGCCGCTCCATCAATTCGCGAATCGCATCGCGTGGCGACCGCCCTTCATACAATACTGCGTGCATCTGCTCGGTAATCGGCATCTCGATGCCCAGCCGCCTCGCCAGAGTCCGCGTAGCCGCGGTGGTCGAAACGCCCTCCGCCACCATGCGCATCGATCCCACAATTTCGTCGAGCTTCCGTCCCTTGCCCAATTCCACGCCAACGCCGCGATTGCGGCTGAGCGCGCCCGTGCAAGTGAGCACCAAGTCGCCCATCCCGGCCAACCCTGCCATCGTCTCGGGCCGCCCGCCGAGCGCGATCGCGAGGCGGCTCATCTCAGCCAGCCCGCGGGTGATCAGCGCCGCCAGCGTATTGTGGCCCAACCCAAGTCCTTCGGTGACGCCTGCGGCGATGGCGATCACATTCTTTACCGAGCCGCCGAGTTCGACGCCGGCAACATCCGAGTTCGAGTACAGCCGTAGCGTCGGCCCCGAAAACTCCGCTTGGATTTCTGCCGCAATCTCCCCGTCTTCCGAAGCGATAACAATAGCCGTTGGATCGCCCCGCGCCACTTCGCGCGCGAACGATGGCCCCGAGAGCACCGCAATCCGCGGCCTTCGTTCCGACGGAATTACTTGGCGGATCACTTCACTCATGCGCAGCAAGGTCTCGGGCTCAAGGCCTTTCGTCGCACTCACGAAAGCCGCGCCGGGCGATGCGTCCTTCGCAATCCGCGTATAAAGCTGCCGCGCGTGAGTAGAAGGCATTACGCCGAGAATGATCTCGGCACCTTCGAGCGCTTCCGCCAAGTCGCCCGTCGGCGCGATAGCCCCAGGCAGCTCGAAATCCGGGAGAAACACGTCATTCATGCGGCGCGCCCGCATGCTCTCGACGACTTCGGCTTCGTGCGCCCAGAGCGAAATCGCGTGAGGCTTCTTGCTACGCGACAACGCGATCGCAAGCCCCGTCCCCCAGCTTCCCGCTCCGATAATGGCGATTTTCGTCATTGCGAGTCCGCGGGCTTTCGAGCTAGCGCATGAATTTCTGCTTGGCCCGACCGCGTCAACGTTTGAGCTTTAGTTGGTTTTCCGTTCCGGCGATAAGCCGCTGCAAATTGTCGCGATGCTTCCACACAATCAGTACAGACACCAGCACTGTGGCAAGCGAGAGCACCGTAGGCGGCGCAAAGTGCGGCGCATAAAGCTCATAAACCAAAAAAGGCAACGCCGCGGCCGCCGCGATCGACGCCAGTGAAACATATCTCCAGAACACAACAACCACGATCCACACGACTGCCGCAGCAGCCACCGCCATTCCGCTGATCAAAAGGTACGCGCCCAACCCCGTGGCCACGCCCTTGCCGCCGCGGAATCGCAGCCACACGGAAAACATGTGGCCGAGAACCACAGCCACCGCCGCGACAGTGATCCAACGAATGTTCCCGCCACTCAATCGCCGCGCCAACCACACGGCCAAATACCCTTTGCCGGCATCGAGCAGCAGCGTCAAGATTCCCGAGACCGGCCCGGCAACGCGCGTAACATTGGCCGCACCGATATTTCCGCTGCCCGCTTGCCGCACGTCGCCACCGCCGCTCAACTTCACGATCAGCAGCCCGAAGGGAATCGAGCCCAGCAAATAAGCGATCGCGGGAATGGTCCACAGCGGGATCACGCATCACCACCGAATGGAAAGTTCGCCAATCTCGTATATTTTGCCCCGCCGCGGCCAAGCTCACTCTGAAAAAGATAGAATTCGCTCGCTCGCATTGAGCCGAAATCAAACGGTTCCAACTTCTTGATCTCTTCGCGCAGGTGCGGCAGCCCGTCCTCGCTCTTGAATCGTGCCAGCGTCAAATGCGGGCGGAACTCACGCGCCTCCGCGGCGATTCCAAGGCCCGACAGCCGCTGATCAACGTCGCGCGCCAGTTCCGCCAGGTTCGACGACGCCTCAACGCCGGCCCAGAATACGCGCGGATGCCGCTCGTTCGGAAAGAATCCCGCGCCTCGAAATTTCGCTTCAACCGGCGCGGCCACACCCGCGGCTCGCAACTGCTCTTCAATCGACGCAACTCGCTCCGCCGCGATCTCCCCGATAAATTTCAGCGTAACGTGAACTCCTTCGGCCCGCACCCAGCGTGCCCCGCGCGCCACGTCCCGCAGCCGCGCGATCGTCTCACCAATCGCCCGCCGCACCTCGGCCGGAATATCAAGCGCCACGAAAAGCCGCACGCCTCAGCCCTTGCCTCGCGCCGCATACAGAAAATATCGCCGCACCATATCCAGCGCCGCATTCGTCGCTTGCGTCCTGATCCGTTCGCGGTCGCCGGGGAATCGAAACGCGCGTTCCTTGGGCCCCTTCTCATCCGCCAGTCCGATGTGCACCAGGCCGACCGGCTTTTCCGGCGTTCCCCCGCCCGGCCCGGCGATTCCGGTAACGCTTAGTCCCAGCTCCGCTCCCGTACTCTTGCGGATACCGTCCGCCAGAGCCAGCGCCACCTCGGAACTTACCGCTCCCTTTGACTCAATTATTTCCGGCGGCACGCGCGTCCACGCCGTTTTCAAATCGTTGCTATAGCAAACTACGCCGCCCAGAAAATAAGTCGAACTTCCGGGAATATTCGTGAGCCGCGCCGCAATCATCCCGCCGGTGCAGCTCTCCGCCGTCGCAATCGTCGCGCGACGCTCTTTCAATTCATCCGCCACGACTTCCTCGATCGTCTGCCCGGAAGTCGAGAACAAATTCTCGCCCAGCGCCAGCTCGAAGCTCTTCACCAGATCATTGAGAATTCTCTCCGCCGCCTCAGGGTCATCGGACCACACCCGCGGATGAATCTGAATTTCGCCCGGCCCGGCCAGAATCGTGTGTTCCGCCTCCGCATATTTCTTGTAAATATTGGCCACCCGATGGTCGGCGTCCGATTCGGACATTCCGGTCACTCGCAAGTCGCGAGTATAAAGCCGGCGCTTCGGTGCGTGGCGCGCGAGCCGCTGCCGGACTTCGTTCTCAAACATCGCCTTCAGTTCATTCGGCGGCCCGGGAAGCAGCACGATATAGCGCCCATTCGTTTCCAGCCACAGTCCCGGCGCCGTGCCGCGAGGATTATCGAGCACGTCCGCTCCTTCCGGTACCATCGCCTGCCGCACATTGGTCTCCGGCATCGCGCGCCCGAATTTTCGAAAGCGCTCCTGAATTCCGCGCAGGATTTCCTCATTTCGCTGCAGCTTGCGCCCAAGCAGCTCGGCCACGGTCTCGCGCGTGAGATCGTCTTCAGTCGGCCCCAGTCCGCCGGAACACACAACCACATCGGCATGTGAGAGAGCGTGGTCGAGCGCCTCGCGCAATTCCTGGCGATTGTCTCCCACCACGGTCTTGCGCATTACTCGAATGCCGAGCTGGTTCAGTTCCGCAGTCAAGACGAGGGAATTGGTATCGAGGCGATACGGGGTGAGGAGTTCCGATCCAACAGCGATGATTTCCGCGTTCATGCGGCTGGGTTATCCGTAGAGCGCCTGGCCTTCAACGTCCCAGTCCACCGTGTAAAGTGTGTTGTTCGTAGCCACGATCGCGCGGCAAGTCGGCATCAGCGCGAGCCCGACGATGCCGTTTCCACCCAACACCACGTCCGCTTTGGCCTGTGGATTCAGCCGCACCACGCCGCGATGCCCAGCGAGCGAAGCTGCAACATAAAGATTGCCCTTGCGATCGAACGCCAATCCCTGCGGCCGGCCAAGCCCGCGGTAAAATACATTCACTTCACCCGCCGGCGTAATGCGATACACGCGGTCGAAGCTCGACGTAGTCGGGCCAGTCACGTAGAGATCGCCGTTCGGTCCAAAGGCCAGATGATAAGCCGCGACCGAAGGTTCCAGCGTTGCAAACACAAAAATCTCGCGCTCCGGACTGATCTTGAAAATCGTCCCGCTGCGATCGCCAACATAAAGGCTGCCCTGCCTGTCAAACGCCAGCCCCGTCGCAATCCCCATTCCTTCCATCCACTGCATCGAGCGCCCATCGGGCGAGATGCGATGAATCGTCCCGTCGTTGCGGCAGGAAACGTAAAGCATTCCCTCGCCATCGAGCGCCAAGCCGGTCGGGTTCATCAACTCAGTCACAAATGGCTTCACGGCATTGCCCGACGTAACTTTGTAGAGCGAGACCGGTACTTTCTGCCCGCGCTGCCCGCTGAACGTCACATATACATTTCCCGCCGAATCGACTGCCGGACTCGAAACCGCGTGCAGGTTGTCCGCTATTTGCACTCCCAGCGAAATCGGGTATGGCTGGCTCTCAGCAGTCCCCAGCTTGATCCGCACCGCTCCGCCCGCGGCTCCTTCCGGAACCCGCGCGATCAGATAATTCTCCGCGGCCATGATCAGGTTTGCCTCGGCGGTGCCGAAGCGCACCTGCGGCCGGTGGTGATTCCTGCCGCCGAATCCGCTGCCCGAAATAGTGACCTCGCCGCCGGGTATGGCGGCTGCGGGCTTCACCTGTTCGATTCGAGGATTACCTGGCACTTTTGGCTCGGTCCTTTAACTCTGATGCTGGCTCGGCGTGGGAAGTACCGGAATCGCGCCGCAGCCGCAAGCCCGAAGGCGAAGAAGGGAATCGCAATTCGTCAGAGACCCAGCCAGCGCGCGATCCAGAGTCCCGCCGCGGCGTAGATGGCAGCGAGCCAGTCGTCTGCCATGATCCCCCAACCGCCCGGCAGCGACTCCGCCTGACGAACCGGAAACGGCTTCCAAATGTCGAAGCCGCGAAAAAGTATAAAGCCCAGCATCAAATATTTCCAGTTAAGCGGGACCGTGCCAAAGAAGGAGACGTCGGCAGCGAACCAAACGGTCCCGGTCGAAGAGTGTGACACGAACGCATGCGCGCTTCCGATCATCAACGTCAGCCACTGTCCAGATACCTCATCAATGACCACGAACTGCGGATCTGTTTTTCCGCAATGCTTCGCGACGCGTCCCGCGGCCCACACACCGGCGAAAGAAACCAGCACAACGAGGAGGTGGCCGGCCATTTCGGAACTGAATCGCCACCTCCCGAACACCATCCAGTCGTTTCGGATCGCGAATAACCCAGCGAGAGCCAAGCCCGCGAGCGATCCCCACGTGCCGGGCCCTGGCCGCAAGTAGCCCAAGCCAAGAGCGGTCGCGATTAGATAGGAAAGCCGCGGCTTCCGCGGCTCGGGTGCCACAGGGGGTGTGTCAGTTTCGGGAGTCATCGGAATCGGCCGGCGTGGATTCCTCCGGACCGTCTTCGTCAAACACAGGCTCGCTGACTACATATTTCTCGCTGGCCCAATTTCCGAGATCCAGCGTGCGGCAGCGCTCGCTGCAGAAAGGAAAATCGGCGTCGGTCTCCGAGTCGGTGGGCTTACGGCAGATTGGGCACGTTCGCTTCATCGTGGCCTGTCCGATGCTCGTGATTCTCTAGCGAGCGAGAGCCGGCATTATCGAGATTAAGCCGCTCTGCACTCCGTCCGATGCAGGTCGGCGCGCGCCCGATTGCCGCTCGAATTCAATCACACGTCCCAGCAAATCGTAATCCTGCGCCCCGGTAATCTCCACGGTCGCCATCGCTCCGGGCGGCGGCAGCTCCGTGGCCTCGTTCACGCCCGCAATCTCGGTAATGTAAATCTTCCCATCGATCTCCGGCGCCATTCCCTCGAGCCGCGCCTCCCAAATTAGCTCCGTATCCTTCGAAGGCCCTTCCAGCATCGCTTGAACGCGCTTGCCGGCAAGCGCCCGCAACTTGCGCCGCGTAATCTTTTGTTGTATCGCCATGAGCGCGTCGCGCCGCTCGGCAATCGTCTCGGCATCAACTTTGCCGTCGAGATGAAAGCTCCGCGAACTATCTTCGTCCGAATAACTGAATACGCCCATCCAATCGAATTCCGCGTCGCGCACGAAATCGCACAGAATCTTGAAATCCTGCTTCGTCTCGCCCGGAAAGCCGATGATGAACGATGTGCGCAGTGAAACGCCCGGCACCGTCCGCCGGATGCGCTCGACCATTTTCAGAAAAGCCCCGCCGTGCGATCCGCGCTTCATGCGCGCCAGCACGTTCTTGCTCGCGTGCTGCAGCGGAATATCCATGTATTTCGCCAGCCGCGGATGCGCGGCAATCGTTTCAAGCAGCCGCGGTGTAATCCGATTCGGATAGCAATAAAGGAAGCGAATCCAGTTCAGCCCCTCGATTTCGGCAAGCCGCTCGAGCAGCAGCGGCAATCCGTCGCGCAAACCAAGATCCTCTCCATAGAAAGTCGAATCTTGGCCGATCAGCGAAATCTCGCGAACGCCCAATTCCGCCAGATTTTCGGCCTCGCGCACCACAGATTCGAATCGCCGGCTGCGGAATTTTCCGCGAAGCTGCGGAATCACGCAGAACGTGCACGGATGATCGCAACCTTCATTAATCTTGATGTAAGCCGTATGCCGCGGCGTGGCAAGAATGCGCGGTGTCAAATCGTGATAAAGAAAAGTCGGCGTCTCAGCAGGCAAAATCTTCATCTCGCCCTCGCAAGCCTCCAAGATCCGCTCGACCTCGCCTGTTCCGACGACCGCGTCCACCTCGGGAATCTGCTCGAGGATCTGATCGCGAAATCGCTCCACCATGCAACCCGCCACCACCAGCTTCTTCGCGCGCCCGAATTTCTTATGTTCGGCCATCTCCAAAATCGATTGCACCGATTCCTGCTGCGCCGGCGCAATAAACGAGCATGTATTCACCACCAGCACGTCCGCCTCATCCGCCCGCGGCGTGATTTCATACCCTCCGCGCGCAAGAATGCCCATCATCACCTCGCTATCAACGAGGTTTTTCGGGCAACCAAGGCTCACAAATCCAACTTTAGGCATGTGCGGTAGCTTCAACGAAGGAAGCGAATAGACCAGTTTAGCACAGCGCCGCGCGCAAGCCGTCCGAGCATCCCTCTATTGGTGGTGTTGTAATCTCAAGTCGCCTGAAAGTTCTTAGGGGACCGCAATTATGACGCCTGCGAACCCCCCGCTGGGCTGAGTTCCAGCATTTTGGCACGAGGCACCGCATTTTGATGGGAGGCTCCGCACTTCGGTGGCAGCCCCCGCATTTATGCGGGGGAAGGAGCGCTTCAGCGCTCCGAAACAGCATCGCCGCTGACGATGCGCTTTAGCGTTGGGTACCTGAAGCTGCTCCCGGGGAAACTCGCGCCATCGCGTTCCGTCCAGAAATCAAGAGGGTTCCCGCTTAATTTCTGCGATTTGGTTCAGCGCCGAGCGCGCCGGAGCATTTCTTTCATCGAGGCGAGCAGCGAAGACATTTCGCTCGCCTTCGCCGGATGCGCGCCGAATCGCGCCGATTGATAGAGCTCGGTAAGCTGCGCCACGGGTGGCGTAAGCTGCGCGTCCGGAATCGCGGCGGCGAATTCGAGCGGCGTCTGCGCCGGCAATTTCCGCCAGCCGCGGCGCTCAAGCAGTTTCAACATTTCTCGGTATTGGAGTGCAGCAAGTTCGGGCGGCAAGTTGCCCTGACGATGCGCCCGCAAACTCCAGCGCGCCTGCAAATATCCGCCCATCGCGCGCCCGCGCAGCCCGACGAGCACGGCAAGCAGCAGCACCAGAATCATCGGCAGCGAATAACGCGATTGCTCCGCGCGCCGATCAAGCACCAACAAATACGCCAGCACCTGCCGCCGCTTCTCCTGATAATAAGTTTTCAGCCGCGCCACCCACGCCTGCGAATTCCGCTGCACGTTCTGCGCCAGCGTCAACTGGTGCCCGAAATCGTAGCTCACCACCCATTCGTTCCAATTGTATTGAAACCAATCCCAATAGAGCGCCAGCCGCGCGAGCAGCCCGCCCTGCGGCGCATTCCCAGGCGGCGTCGGGTCGAAAGTAATCCAGCCGTAGCGCGGGAAAAAAGCTTCCACCCACGCATGAGCATCGCTGGCGCGGATGATGTAATCGCCGCCGACGTCATTATATTCGCCGGGAAGAAACCCGGTGACGAATCGCGACGGCACACCCTCCGCACGCAGCATCACGGCCATAGCCGACGCAAAATATTCGCAGTGCCCGGCGCGCCTCTGCAGCAAGAAATAAGGCAGCGGGTCCACTCCTGGCGGCATGTTGACGTTAAGCGTGTAAGCGTAACCCGTTCGCAAGAACCGCTCGATCGACGCCGCTTTGTCGTAGGGATTGTCGGCCCGCGCCGTCACTTCATCCGCGAGGCGTTGCACTCGCGGGTCAAGCTTCGGCAATTGCAAATAGAAGCTGCGAATTTCGTCGGGGTAATCGGTCGAGGCGGCGCGGAGTTTCGCCGGAGGAACGATGGGCACATGCGAAATGCCCTCATAGCGCAAGCGGATTTCGTTGCGTGCAGGATTACTGAGCGTGCCGGTTGCGTCCATCATCAAAAATTGCGATCTCTGCGGGCTGCCGGCGCGCTCGACGCCGGGGCTGAAGAATCCGCGCAATTCAACCACCCGCGGCGCGACGAAAATCGCATCCGTCGCGATCGGCTCCATCAGAACCGAGTACGACAACGTCGCATACTCTCCGGGTGTCAGCGCCGCGTTGCCGAGAAAATATTCGCCCGCCGAAGTAGGGATCAGCGCGATATGCTCGGAAGGCGGCTTGAACCACCTTCGTCCATCGAAGCTCGTCAAGACAATCCCGCGCCAGTGCATGTCGGCCGCGCGCGCGGGCTCGCCTTCAACGTGCACGCGCATCACCACCGCTGAGTTCTTCTTGATCTCGCCAATTTGATCGAGCGTGACGTTGTCCGTAAAGCCCGTCATCAGCGATGGCCGCAGGCTCAGCGCGCTCAAATAACCGGTCGTGAATCGCGGAATCATGAAAAAGATCACGGTCCCGATTACCAGCGCGCTCACGGCCACGAGCACCGACGTCAACGCAATGGCGCGATGCAAACGATTCGCTGCCGGGCTTTCCGGATCCAGCGGCGGCGTGATCGCACCGCTGGCGCTCCGGCGGATTTCGAGCCCGATAAACGTCGAAACCGAAATCAGTAGGAATACGCCCAGCGACACAAGAAATGCCGTATCTACGGTCAAAATTGCCGATGCCAGCATGCAAGTAACTGCCAGCATTGCGAGAAAAAGCTGGTCGCGATGCGAGCGCGACGAAAGCAGCCGCACCAGCGTCGCGAAAATCAGCAAATGGATTGCGGCCAGCAGCCCGGCATATAGCGTCGGATTCGGCGCATCGGCGGCCAGACTCCGCGACAGAAACCACAAATCGAGTGGGAAGAAAAGCAGATACGCTAAAACGAGGCCCGTCGCCGTGCGCTGCGACAGCTCCGGGCCTTGCCGCCGAAATACGCGCACGCCCTTCCACAGCAGCGCAATCAGCGGCAGCGCGGTCGAGATCGGATCAAGTTTTCCGGTCGAGATGACGGCGACAAGTCCCGTCACCACGAGCAAAAAAAGCGAGACGTCAAAATACCGCTCGATCGCTGGAAACGATAACGCCTCGGGATGCGCTTCTGAGTTCATCGAGAACCTCCAGTCTAGCATCCGAGCGCGGCAAGCCGGCTGATCGTGGCCGAGGAGGTTTCGACTAGATTAACCACGCGGCGAATTTGCGCGCGCGGCTGAGGGTCAAACTTTCGCGATAGCGCGGTCAATCAGCTCAACGATGTGTAGAACTTCCTGTCCGGTCTTGTGCATGGCCGCTCCGGCGCGAAGCTGCAACATGCAGCCGGGATTGGCAGTCACAATCGCCGCCGCGCCCGTCGCTTTCGCGTAGGCCATCTTTTCCGCGAGCAAATCCATCGAGGCCGTCGTCTGCGTCACGTTATAAACGCCCGCCGAGCCGCAGCATTGATCCGCACGCGCCATTTCCACAATCTCAATGCCCGGAATTGCGCGCAGCAATCGCCGAGGCGCCTCGCGAATTTTCTGTCCGTGGACGAGATGGCAAGAATCTTGGATCGTCACGCGCAACGAAACCTCACGCATCGGTACAACAAGCCCCAATTGATCGAGAAATTCGGTAATGTCGCGCACGCGCCCTGAAAACGTTGCGGCCTTAGAGCCAGCGCCCGAGCCTGAGTCAAACAAATGCGAATATTCTTTCAGCGTCGAGCCGCAACCAGCGGCGTTCGTCACGATGGCGTCCACGGATTCATCAGCGAATGCCTGAAAATTCTCCTGCGCCAATTCACGCGCCACGTCTCGCATCCCGGCATGGGTTGCAAGCGCCCCGCAGCAGACTTGCCCGGCTGGCACGACAACCTCGCAACCGTTCGCCTGCAGCACTCGAATCGTCGCATCGTTCAGCGCCGTAAAGGTCACACGCGCGATGCAGCCCGCAAAGAACGCCACCCGCGCGCGTCGTGTCCCGATTGCCGGAAAAGTTTGTCCCACGCGCGAATCAAAGAACTCCCGATCGATTCGCGGCAAAAGCTCTAACCTCTCTTGCATTCCAAAAAGCCGCGAGATCTGCGACATCCGCACGAGCCCCGAGAGTCCCGAAGTCTGCGCGAGACGAACGATGCGCGCAACCAATCGAATCCGCTCCGGATGCGGCAGCAGCCAGCGATACACAAAATTGCGCGCCATTCGCGAAAACCGCGGCCGCGGATATTTCTGCTCGATCTGCGCCCGCGCCAGCTCAATCAATTTTCCGTATTCCACCCCCGAAGGGCATGCCGTCTCGCACGCCCGGCAATCAAGGCAGCGATCCATGTGCGTAACAAATGCGTCGCCAAGTTCCAAGCGCCCTTTATCCACGAGCAGCATTTGCCGCACCCGTCCTCGCGGCGAATCCGCTTCCTTGCCCCACAGCCGGTAGGTCGGACATTGATCGAGACAGAGCCCGCAGTGGACGCACCGCGAATAATCTTCGTAAAGCGGCCGGTCGTCAGCCGTGAATCCGCTGAGGGTTTCTTGAAATTCTTGTTGCGCGTCGGGAACTGCGGTGGCCGGGGGCGTTATCACGATTTCACAATCCTCCCACGAACCGCCCCGGCGCAAGAATTCTGTTGGGATCGAAGAGCGTTTTCAGTTTGGCCATCTGCGGAAAATCCGCGCGCGGCCGGCCCCAGACGGGAAGGGAACTCCTCCATTCGCGCGGGCACCACGGAATCGTGGCGTGTCCATCGAGCGAGGCAACCGCGGCCATCACTTCCTCTGAAATCGTCGCCGCGCGGCTCCGCGCGTCTTCATCAATCGCCTCAGGAAGCAGCGCAAAGTAAATGATGCCCACCCCTCGTGCCATTATCACCCAACGCACGCCACTACGATCCGCGAAGCGCCCCGCGTCCTGCGCAAGTTCTTTCATTTTTCGCGGCAGCACACTTAGCTTCAGAATCGTCGTAGTCGGCGAGGACTCCAGCGCGATGGGAACAAATTCGCGTTTCCTTCCGAACGCTCCCGCGATTTGTTCTTGGGAGAGCACAGTCACGCTCGCCGCGCCGCATCTCTGCGCCATCCCCGACATATCGCGCTCGTAGCGCCCCAGCACTGCCTCATTCCCAGCAAATCCCGAGGCGAACGCCCAGTGCTTCGGAGAGAGCAGCCCCTGCACGATCGGTCTCGGTTCCAGCCGCGCCGCGGCGTCGCTGCTAAACAGTTCGCTCACCTGCGGGCTGAAAATCTCCATCGTCAAAGGCGCCAGCGCTGATTCCGCCACGCGATCGCGCAGCTCAAATGCGCCGTTCGACTCGTCAAATCGCGCCACGAGCGCTCGGCTCTCCAGCGGCAGCGGAAACGTCCGGAAATTGATTTTGGTAATGATCCCGAGCGAGCCGAACGCCCCGATCATTAATTTGTGCAAATCGTATCCCGTAACGTTTTTCACCACGCGCCCGCCGCTCTTCGCCGCCACTCCCTCGCCGGTCACAAACTCCATCCCGAGTATGTAATCGCGCGTCGTTCCAAAAAGCTGCCGCAGCGGCGTATCCACGCCCGTAGCAATCGTCCCGCCGACGGTAGTCCGCCGAAGCCAGGGAACCGCAAGCGGAAGGAATTGCCGGTGCTCAGCTAAAACGGATTGCAATTTCGCAAGCCCGCAACCGGCCTCGACTCCAAGTGTGAGATCCCCGGGATCATAAGCCGCCACGCGATCAAGCCGCGTCATGTCGATCGCCAGATCGTATCGCTCAGGCGCCAACCCCATTTCCAATTTCGTCCGCGCTCCGCAGGGAATCACGGCAAGGCGATCCGCTGCAGCCATGCGCACGAGCTCCGCAACTTCCTCGCCCGATCCCGGACGCGCCATGCCGCCAGGCGTCAAGCCGCCAATCTCATACGCCGCCAATTCACGCGGATCGAAGGAAGCATTCTGCGAGCCGACGATATCGGCCAGCCGCGCCCCCGCAATATTTGTCGGCGCGCTCATCCTGCTACTGAGCCCGCAACCGGCAGCGGCCGAATCCGCGTCTCGCCGCAACCTTTGCCCGAAGGAAAGATCTTTCCCGGATTCAAAAGCCCCGCCGGATTAAACGCATCGCGCACGCGCCGCATAAATCCAAGTTCCGCTTCTGAAAAAAGCAGCGGCATCAACCGATCTTTCTCCATCCCTACGCCGTGCTCCCCGGTGATCGATCCGCCCACGGAAATGCAATGCTGGATGATCTCATCCGCCGTGCTCACCGCCCGCTTGAACTGCGCCGGATCCCGCGCATCGAAAAGAATAATCGGATGTAAATTGCCGTCACCCGCATGAAAGATGTTTCCGATCTCGAATCCATTCCTCTTCCCAATCTCATCAATCCTCCGCAAAGTCGCCGGCAACTTGGTCCGCGGAATCACGCCGTCCTGCACGTAGTAAGTCGGCGAAAGTCTCCCCACCGCGCCAAAAGCATTCTTGCGCCCTTTCCAAAGCAAATCGCGCTCCGCCGCATCGCGCGCCACGCGCACCTCGCGCGCGTGATGCAAGCTGCAGACTTCCGCCACATCTTTCGCCTGCGTCTCCACCGACTCGCGCAAGCCATCCACCTCGAGCAACAGCACCGCCGCGCTATCCAGCGGAAATCCCGCATGCACGTAGGCTTCGACGGCTCTCAGCGTCCATCCATCCAGCATCTCGCATGCCGCCGGCGTAATTCCTCGCCCCGTGATATCCACCACCGTCTCGGTGGCATCGTCCACCGAATCAAAGACCGCCAGTAACGTCTTCACCGCCTCCGGCAGCGGCGTCAATTTCACGGTGATTTCCGTAACGAGCGCGAGCGTTCCCTCCGACCCCACAAACAATCCCGTCAAATCGTAGCCGGGCGCGCCCACCGCCGCTCCGCCCATGCTCACAACTTCGCCCGTTGGCAGCACTACTTTCATCCCCAGCACATGATTCGTCGTCACGCCGTAAGCCAGCGTATGCGGCCCGCCAGCATTCTCCGAAACATTTCCTCCAATCGTGCAAGCCTTTTGGCTAGAAGGATCGGGCGCAAAATGCAGCCGCGCATCCGCCACCGCGCGGCTCAACTCTAGATTGACCACTCCCGGCTGCACCACCGCGCGCCGGTTCTCAATATCAATCGAAAGAATTCGATTCATCCGCGAAAAAACAATCAGCACGCCGCCCTCGCGTGCCAGCGCCCCGCCCGACAAACCCGTCCCAGCCCCGCGTCCGACCATCGGCGTCTTGTATTGATTCGCCAGCCGCACAATTCCGACCACATTCTCAGTCGTGCACGGAAAAACAACGCACTGCGGCCGCGCCACTTCCACCGATCCGTCATATTCATAAAGCAGGAGATCCTCGCGCGAGGAAAGCACACCGTCGCGGCCCAGAAGCCGTTCCAGCGCGCGCACGAGTTCACGATTTATCTGCACGAAAGTCAGCTTCAAACTCTCCGGCCACTATAGTCGCGGCCTCCAAGCCCCGTCAACGCAACATCCCGCGCCACCAAGTTTCTTCCGCGGCTCAATCGCTCCCAATTCGTGTATGCTAATCCCGCGCCGCGGGACACCCGCGGGTCTACGGAGCGTCGCATGCCTCGCCCCAAAGTCCTGGTCACCCACGCCCTCTTCGAGGCAGCCCGCAAACTCCTCGACGATCACTGCGACACAGACTACTGGACCGCGAAAGAGCACATCCCGCGCCAGGAACTCCTGAAGCGTGTCGCCGACAAGGATGCCCTAGTCTGCCTGCTCACCGAAAAAGTTGATGACGAACTCCTCTCCCGCGCGCCGCGCCTGAGGATCGCCGCCACCGTCTCCGTCGGCTTCGACAATCTTGACGTCCCCGCCTGCACCCATCACAAAGTCGCCGCCACGAATACGCCCGGCGTCCTCGACGACACCACCGCCGACACCACCTGGATGATTATGATGGCCGTCGCTCGCCGCCTCATCGAAGCCGAAGCCTGGCTGCGTTCCGGCACTTGGCCCGGCTGGGATCTCGATCAGCTCTGCGGCGCGGACATCTGGGGCAAAACTCTCGGCATTGTCGGCTTCGGCCGCATCGGGCGCGAAATGGCCCGCCGCGCCAAAGGCTTCCGCATGCGCACGCTCTATCACGATCGCGCGCGCGTGGCCTCCGAAATCGAATCGAAGCTGGCCGCCGAATTCGTCAGCTTCGAGCGTCTCCTAATGGAATCCGATTTCGTCACGCTTCACGTCCCGCTGCTTCCCGAGACGCGCCACCTCATCAACGCCAAGACCCTCGCGCAAATGAAGCCCAGCGCTTACCTCGTCAATACATCTCGCGGCCCGGTAGTGGATGAAACCGCGCTCGCCGAAGCTCTGCAGTCCGGCAAGATCGCCGGCGCCGCTCTCGACGTTTTCGAATTCGAGCCGAAAGTCACGCCCGCGCTCGTCGGGCTGAAAAACGTCGTCCTCACGCCGCACATCGGCAGCGGCTCGCTCGAAACCCGCACGAAAATGGCGGTTACCGCCGCGGAAAATGTGATTGCGCTCTTCGAAGGCCGCCGCCCGCCGACCATCCTCAATCCGGAAGTTCTGCCAGTGCTTAACGTGTCGCAGCCCTGAGCCGATCCATGCCGGGCGCATCGTGAAAGACGTAGCGCAACACATCTTCCGTTCAACACTCGCCGCGATCGACATCCCCGAAACAATGCAAAGCAAGCTCGATCCCAGCGGCCCGACGCTGTGCGTCAACGGCGAGCGATTCGATCTGCGCGATTATCACGAAATCCTGCCCATCGCCTACGGCAAGGCCGCCCTCGCCATGGCCGAAGGACTCGATCGCATCATCCGTCCGGATTCCCGCGCGCGCGGAATTCTCGTTGTGCCGTCGCCGCCGGCTCGCACTCCTCGCAATTGGGAAATTTATCTCGGTGGCCATCCGCTACCGAACGAGCAGAGTTTCGCCGCCGGTCGCGCCATTCTTGACCGCTTGCAGCTCGCCAATGATCGCTCGTTGATTTTCTTTCTTCTGTCCGGCGGCGGCTCGTCGCTAGTCGAACAACCACTCGACGCCGGCGTATCACTCGCCGATTTCCAGCAGCTGAACCAAACGCTCGTCACCTGCGGCGCCCCCATCGAAGAAATTAACGTGATCCGTAGGCATCTTTCCGCCACCAAAGGCGGCCGCCTCGCCGTCGCCGCGCCAAGCGCCACGAAAATCACCCTGGCGGTAACCGATGTCCCAGAAGGCCATGAATCCGCGCTAGCCTCCGGCCCAACGCTTCCCGATTCTTCGACAATCGGCGACGCCAACCGCATCGCGCAAAATTACAATCTTGTGGCGCAACTCCCGCCCGGTTTGCGCGCTGTATTCGAAAAAAATGCGCTCGCCGAAACCCCCAAGCCCGGCGATCCCGCTTTCGCCCGCGCACATTTTGTCCTCCTCCTCGGCATGCACGATCTTTTTCACCACGCGCACCAAGCCACAGAAGCCGCTGGCTTCCTATGCATCTGCGACAATTCCACCGACAACTGGCCCATCGATCGCGCCGCAGACTTTCTTCTCAATCAACTGGAAGTTTTTCAGAGGGAACAGAAAGGCAAGCCAGTAGCAGTAATCGCCGATGGGGAAGTCTCAAGCCCGGTAACGGGCAACGGCACAGGAGGTCGCAACGCCGCATTTGTCCTGGCCTGCGCCAAAAAAATCGCCGGCAAAAATATAACAGTGCTAAGCGCAGGCACCGACGGCATCGACGGCAACAGTCCAGCCGCAGGCGCAGTAGCCGATGGCCAAACGCTAGCCCGCGCCCAATCCCAAAAGCTACATCCCGACGATTTCTATCAACGCAGCGACTCCCACACCTTCTTCGCAAAACTAAACGACGCCATAATCACCGGCCCCACAGGCAATAATCTCCGCGACCTAAGAATTCTCTTCGCCCGGGGTATGTAGCGCCGGCCTTTCAGGCCGGCATCGCGGCGCGAAGACCAATCCCACGACTGCAATCTGTAGGAGCCGATGATCTCCTCAAGCCCTATTTCTTCGTAGTCGAAACCTGCTCCTCAATCTTCCCCAGTCTCTCATTCATCTCATCCAACCGCCGCTCCAATTTCTCCAGCGCCTTCATCACCTCCGCATTGTCCGCCCCAGCCCCAGCGCCCGCCTCCGCCGCCGCGCCGCCTCCGCCATACGCCGACTCCCCCGGCTTATTCCCAGCCGCCTGCGCGCGAATCGCCTCAATCTGTCCCTTGGTAATCGAAGCCAACCCAAAAAACAGCTTACCGCTCTTCAACAACTTCTCCAGTGCCGGTATTGCATCCGGATCGCCGTGCCGCCCAATGGCAAACACAGTCACGTATTTCGAAATCCGCGGCTCATCCAGATAGGCCACCAGCGCCCGCGTCACGTCCTTATTCCCTTTGCCGACCGCACCGAGGCTTCCAATCGCCGCTGTGCGCACATCGATCGGCTTTCCCGGCTCAGCCCATGTAAGCAACACAGGCACAGCCCGATCGTCGCCCAAGGTTCCCAGCGCACGCAGCGCCGCGCGCCGCAACGTATTATCCGGCGAATCCATTTGCATCGCCGCGCTCAGCACATCAAACGCGTTCGCCGCCTTCAATTGCGCCAGCGATTGCAGCGCCGCATTTCTCACGCGGTAAGCCGCATCGTCCGTAGCAATTTGCCCAAGCTTCGCCCCCAGCGACGCATCCGTCTTGAAATTCCCCAGTTGCGCTACGGCCTCCGTTCGCACCCACGGCTTCTCATTCGTCAACGCATCTCCAATCTGCTTCTCCGCCGCCGCATCCCCAATTTTCCCCAACGCTCGCAGCGCCTCAACTCTCACGCCCCAAAATGCATCCGTCCGCGCCGATTCTCCCAGCGCCGCAACCGCATCCTCACTCCCTTTCACCTCGCCAAGCGCCTTCGCCGCCTCAGCCCGGTCCGGCACGGTCTCCGCATGCTTCAATTGATAAATCAGCGCCGCCGGCTCGCGCTTGAACTCCACGCTCTTCAAAATCTTATTGCCCTTGTCGAATATCACCATCAAAGGCGGCCCATCCACCGCGAACGTGAAAATCTCCTCGTCTTTGCTCACGTCGATCGGAAAAGTCTTCACGCCGCTCTTCGTGGCAATCTCCACTTCGATTGGCACGTGGAACAACGTCACCAGCCCCTCCACTTTCTGCGTCTGCTTCACCTGCAAATGCACGGAATCCACCAGGTCGTCCCACTTCGTCGCCACTTCGAATTTCGGCGCCCCAGCTCGGAAAATCCACTGCTGAAAGAATTCATCCACGTTCACCGAGGTGCTCTGCTCGATCGCCTTGATCAAATCCGCCGTAACCACGTTCTGCCCGCGATTCGTTTCCAGATAGTGATGCAGTCCGCGGAAGAAATCCTCATCGCCCAATTTTTCCCGCAGCATCTTCAATACCAGCCCGCCCTTGGTGTAAACGTTCCCCTCAGTTTCCACCGAGTCATCCACGTTTCGCGTAACAATCGGCACCCCGAACAATCTCTTTTGCGTCATCCACCGGTTTCCATCCGTCCAGAATTCATAGTCCACATCGTCCTTGCCGAAATGCTTCTCCGTCCAGTAATGCTCGAAATAAGTCGCGAATCCCTCGTTCAACCAAATATTCGCCCAGTCCTTGCAGGTCACCAGGTCTCCGAACCACTGGTGCGCCAATTCGTGCGAATCCAGATCGTCGCTGGCATACAGCGTCTCCGCCGCCAATTTCGGATGCACCAGCCCGCGCGATGTCAGCGTCGCCGCGCTGGTGTTCTCCATTCCACCCACAACGAAATCATCCACCGAAGTCTGCGCGTACTTCGCCCACGGATACCGCACGTCCAGCACATCCGAAAACGCATCCAGCATTTCCTTCGTCCGCAAAAACGTAGTATCAATCTTGAATTCCTGCCCCTTCGGCACCGCATATTCCACCGGCATCCCGCGCCACGAATCTTTCCTCTCGACGAATTCCCCCGCCACCACCGAAATCAAATAAGTCGAAAGCGGCTCCGTCTGTTTCCAGTCCCAGGTCTTCGATCCATCCGCCTCAGCCTTGATCCCCACCAGCTTCCCGTTCGACACCGTCCACCAATCCGCCGGCACGGTCAGCAACATCTCCGAACTCGTCCGGTCATTCGGATAGTCGTAAATCGGAATGTAATAGCGCGTATCCTCCGATTCCCCCTGCGACCAAATCTCCTTCGGCTGATCGGGATAATTCTTGTCCGGCAAAATAAAGTAAAGCCCCTTCGTCGGCTGCCCCGAATAGCGAATCGTCACTTCGAATTTCTCGCCCTTGCGCCCCTTCTGCGGCAGCGTCACTAGCAACGCGTCCGGCTTCGTCTCGAATTTTGCCGCCTGCTTGTTCAACGTAACGCCCTCGATCACCAAGCCCACCGAATCAAATCGCAGCTCTCCTACGCCGTCGCGCAATATCGCCAAACTTTCCGTAACTTCGCCCATCACCTTCTTCTGCTCCACATCAAATCGCAGATGTGTCCGCACATTCTGCAAATCATAATCCCGCGACCGCGCATAAGGATCGTCGTCCCGAGCCCATCCAACGCTGGCGCACAACACCGTCGCCAATATAGCCACAAAAACCCCCACCACAATCCCCACACTCTTGCTCATCACGTTCATCTCTCGCATCGCTCCTGTCATTTCACTCCTCAGTCCAGACTAATCTAATTTCTCACGTCCCATTAGAACGCAGTTGTCATCCTGAGGCCGGTTTGTGGCCTAAGGATCTAAGCGTCCAATCGATTCAACCCTTCAGCCAGAGCCCGTGTCACCGCCGCCCCGCCTCTACAACAAACTCCTCACCCACCCGCCATCCACCGCTATCGTAGTCCCGTTCAAATAACTCGCCCTCTCCGAAGCCAAAAACGCCACCGTCGCCGCAAACTCCTCCGGCCGCCCCACTCGCCGCGCCGGCACCGACGCGCTCATCTGCTCCAGCACTTTTTCCTTCGGCACTCCCGCATCCGCCGCCCGCTTCGCCGCCAATTCCTCCAACCGGTCCGTCAACGTATACCCTGGCGCCACGCAATTCACCGTAATCCCGTCCGCCCCAAATTCATTCGCCAAGGTCCGCGCCAATCCCGTAACCGCCGCGCGAATCGAATTCGACAAAATCAATCCGTCCACCGGCTGTTTCACCGACATCGAAGTAATGGCAATGAATCGTCCCCACTTCCTCCGCTGCATCCCCGGCAAAACTTCCCGCGCAAAATAAATCGCGCTCATCAAAGTCAAATCCACTGCCGCCTTCCATTCCTCGACCGAAACCTCCAAGAATTTCTTCGAAGGCGGCCCGCCCGCGTTCGTAACACAAATATCCACGCGTCCAAATCGTTTCTCCACTTCCGCCACAAATTCCCGCACGTCCTCATATCGAGTCACATCCATCGCCCGCCGCAAGACCTCCCGCCCAGTCGCCGCCTCAATCGCCTTCGCCGTCTTCTCCAATTCCCCCGCCCCTCGCGCGCAAATCGCAATCTCCGCCCCCTCGCGCCCCAATTCCTCAGCCACAGCCCGCCCCAACCCCTTGCTAGCCGCCGCCACAATCGCCACCCGCCCCTTCAACCCAAAATCCATCCGATCCCCCATTCGTTCCCGATTCAAAATCCCCCCGCATCCTCCACCGAATCAACCACGTCGTCAATCCTAACGCTTCCGAACCTCAGCGCCCTCTGCGTCTCTGCGGTAAATGTTTTTCTCTTCTCTCCTCCCCGGCCTTCCCAATCCCAATTGCCTCCAACTCCCAACTTAGACTAAACTCCGCCCATCAAACGCAATCAGGAGGCACGATGAACCGCCTCGCCATCCGCTTTCTCTTCGCAGCCGTCGCGATCGCCACAACAATTCCCGCCGCCAGTGCCCAAATGGGCAAAACCGTCTCCGTCAACGCCGGCACTCCCGAAGACAAAGCCCTCTCCGAAATCTATGCCGCTCCCGACGGCCCCGAAAAAATCGCTCTCCTCGATAAATTCATGGCCGACTTCGGCAAAGGCGATCTCGAACTCCTAGCCGATCAACTCTACGCCGGCACCTACGTCGCGCAAAAAAATTATGCCAAGGCCTACGAATACGGCGAAAAAGCCCTGAAGCTCGATCCCGATAATCTCTCCACCGCCATCACGCTCGTCCACGCCGCAGAAGAGCAAGGCGACACCGCCAATCTATTCGAATCCGCCGAACACGCCAACGCCATCGTCACGCGTTACAAAGCCTCTCCGCCCCCTGCTGGTATGTCAAAAGAAAATTGGGAGCAGCAGAAGCAAGGCGTTCTTCGCGGCGCGCAAGACGACATCAGTTATCTACAGAACGCCACCTTCAATGCCGCCTACAAGCTAACCGATTCCAAATCTCGCGCCGCGTACATGGAACGCTTCGCCAAGGATTTCCCCGATTCACCCTACGCCCTCAACGCCCGCGAGCAAGTAGCCTTTTCCCAAGAGCAAGCCCGCAATTATCCGAAGATGATGGAAGCCGCCCAGGCTGTCCTAGCGGCTGATCCTAACAACGTGGACATGCTCGTCCTGCTCGCCGATTTCTGGAGCGAGCAAGGCCAGCAATTAGAAAAGGCCGGCGACTACGCCCAGAAAGCGATAGACATCCTCAGCAAGCAGGAAAAGCCTGAAGGCGCCGATGAAGCCCAATGGCAGGAGCAAGTCTCCATGCAGAAGGGTCTCGCCTACACTGCGTTAGGCCAAGTCTACGTAAATCAAACCTTCAACGTGCAAGCCGTCAACGCCTTTCGCCAGGCCGGTCCGCTGCTAAAATCGAATCCCGTAAGCTACGCCCGCAATCAATACCGCCTCGGCTTCACGCTAGCCAAAATGCAAAAAATCCCCGAAGCAAGAGCCGCGCTAACCGAAGCCGCCTCAATCGACAGCCCCTATCGCGCCCTAGCCCAGCAAACCCTGGCCAAAATCGGCACCGGCACAACAACGCACACCGCAAAAAAGCCGTCGTAGCGCCGGCGTCCCTGCCGGCATCTTACGACCCGCAACCCAACAACATGCACGCAAGCCGCGCGTCGCGACACGTTCAATCGAAGAATCGCCGTTGTAGGGGAGGGTCTTCAGACCCTCCCGCCGTTCGGCCATTTTTTTCTTTTCGATGTTGTCTGTCGTACAGCAGGACTTCCCAGCAGCAACCTAGCAGTAGTTACCCCTCTTCCTCAAACTCCCCCATCTGCATCGTCAAATATCTCTCATACCCCAATTCCTTGATCTGATGCACCTGCGCCTCGAGCCAATCCACATGGCTCTCCTCATCCTTCAAAAGCGCCAAAAACAAATCCCGCGACCCGTTATCCTTTTCCTCCACGGCAATCTGAATCGCCGCGTTGTAATCCTTCACCGCCCCGACTTCCAATTTCAAATCGCTTTCCAGCATCTCCCGCACATCTTTCCCCACAGTCAATTCCAAGGGCTTCATCGTAGGCGATCCATCAAGAAACAGGATCCTCTCCATCAACGCCTCGGCATGTTTCATCTCGCCAATCGATTGCTTCTTGATGTATTCCGAGAGCCGCTCGTATCCCCAGTTCTCGCACATCTCCGCATGCAAGAAATACTGGTTGATGGCGGTAAGTTCTTCCCGCAGCGCCTTATTCAATTCCGCGATGACTTTCGATGAGCCTTTCATAGCGCGCGAGTATACCCGAACCACCCTCCATCCGCACCGCCAATTGCGCCCTCTTCGCCGTCCTCTGAAATCTCAAATCTGAAATGGCTCTGTTGACATCCTCGGCATACGCATGACTTTTGGACGCGCCATTAGCGAGCGGTTGGTGTTTTCTATTGGGGCAGGAGGTGGGATGCCCGAGATCGGACTCCTGCCGTTCGCCCGCGTGGCCCTGGACTGCGCTGCGGCGATTCTGCCGCGTTACCGCAGCCGTTTCAGCAAACATCAATTCACCCAGCCGCAGTTGCTGGCCGTGCTTTGCTTGATGCGCTCGGAAGATTGGACCTTTCGTGAAACCGAGGTGCGCTTGCGCGAGCATGGTGAGCTGCGCGCAGTGCTGCAGCTGACGGCGGTGCCCGATTACACCACGTTGTACCGCTTCCTGCGGCGTCTCGATGATTCCAGTATCGATCGCGTGCTGGGTGAATCGGTGCGGCGCTTCAAAGCGCAGCGGCGTTCGCGCGGCCATCGATGGCACCGGGCTGTCGCTCAGCGCCACCAGCAGCTTCTTTATTCGCCGCATCGAGCAGCATTCGCGCGGCATGACGCGCTGGAGCCATTGGTTGAAGTACCTCATCGCCGGCGATCTCGACGATCAACTCATTCTGGCGCAGCGCGCGCGCCAGGCCCCTTGGTGCGATTGCCGCGCGCTGCCGAGCCTGGCCGACGCGGCGGCTCGGGTGACGCCCATCGGCTTGCTGCTGGCCGACGCCGAATTCGACACCGAAGCCAACCACCAGCACATTCGTCAGCGACTGGGAGCGCGCAGCATCATCCCCGCGAAACGAGGACGCAGCAGCCGCGTGGGAATTCGCGGACAGATGCGCCGGCACTTTCCGCGACGCATCTACGCTCAGCGCGCCAAGGTCGAGACGATCTTCTCGGTCATCAAGCGCAAACTCTCGGCGCGAGCGCCAGGGCGCAGCCTGCCCACGCAAGCCCGCCAAGCGCTGCTTCTCGGACTGACTTTCAACTTCTACCGCTTGAGGCATCCCTCCACTTCTCGAGGATGTCAACAGAGCCATCTGAAATCTCTTTTCCTCTCCCCTCCGTATTTCCGCACCTGGTACGTTTGTGCTCGCCCTTGCACCGTGCTATCCCTGTACTCGCCATGTCTGCCACCGAATCCGTCAACTCCAACCACCTCGGAACTGCAAGTCTGCCGCAACGTCGGCCATCAATCGCCGCTTCATATCGCACCGAGAAAATTTCCTCAAAATCCTGCAAATCAGCCTCTCGGAGGCCCATCAAAGTGTCCCGATTAGAAACGACCCCCATTCTTTGTTTTGTTCAACTTACGCTCGTTTCTATTCGTACAGTTGTCCCGATTAGAGCGAATGAAAATCGAACTCCTTTCCGCGCAAGTAAACCCTCCAGTAAGGGAGGGTCTTCAGCCCTCCCGCCTTTCGGCCGCTCTCAAACATGCGCTACGTAACAGCCGAGCCACAAAGCACCCCGCTCTCTCGCAGTCATCCTGAACCTGCCCCGTCGGATAGAGATCTTGTCCCGAATCCTTCGAGGAATCTTCTGTTTCGTGGTTACGACGCAACGGAACATACTCCTCGTTGCACTCCACCGAGCGGCATCACTTTTTGTTTTTTCGCAAACGGTCTAATCCTGAGAGCAAGCCGCCTTATCCCGGCTATGCGCTCTCTCCGAATCATGAGAAACTCCATGCCCATGATTCGAAAAATCGCGCCTCGCAATTTATTTCTTCTGCTATTCGCAGCAGTCATCATCGGACCGGCGCTTCGCTCACAATCCTCGCCCTCCATCAACGCCGGACGATTGATGGAGCATCTGAACGCCATGGGCGCTATCGGAAAAGATCCCGCTGGCGGCATCAGCCGCGTGGCCTACACCGATGCCGATCGCCAGGGCAGGGAATACGCCATGGGCCTGATGCGTGACGCCGGGCTCACCACGGCGATAGACGCAGCCGGAAACATCTCCGGGCGCCGCGCCGGTAGCGATGCTAAATTGCCGGTGCTGGTCATTGGTTCGCACGTTGACTCCGTCCCGCAAGGCGGCAACTTTGATGGAATCGTGGGCTCACTCGGCGCGATTGAAGTCGCGCAGATTTTGGCGGAGTCCCACGTCACGCTACGCCATTCCTTCGAAGTCCTCATTTTCCAGAACGAAGAAGGCGGCCTGCAGGGAAGCCGCGCCATCTCCGGCGAGTTGCGCGAGGAGATGCTGAGCCAAGCCACACGCAGCGGCAAAACTCTTCGCGATGGCATCGCCTACATCGGCGGCGATCCCGATCACCTGGCCGCAGCCCACCGCAAGCCCGGCGATGTCTTCGCCTACCTCGAGCTGCACATCGAGCAAGGCGGCACGCTGGCCGCCGAGAAAATTGATATCGGCGTCGTGGAAGGAATTGTTGGGAATTCTCGCTGGGACGTGACCATCGACGGCGTCGCGAATCACGCAGGCACTACGCCCATGAATCAACGCCACGACGCTCTGCTGGCCGCCGCGAAATTCATCGAAGCCGTGAATCGCGTCGCAACCAGCATCCCCGGCCGCCAGGTAGCCACGGTCGGAAAAATTCAAGCCATCCCCGGCGCCTACAACGTCATCCCGGGAAGAGTGATTCTCGGCCTCGACGTCCGCGACCTGGACGAATCCCGCATGCAAATGATCTTCGAGAAAATTCGCGACGAAGCTCAACTAATCGCACAAGCCAGCGGAACAAAATTCAGCTTTCAGCAGATCGTCGATGATCGCCCCGCACTCACCGACACGCGGCTCCGCCAGCTCATCGCCGATTCCGCCAAGCAATTGAACTTAACGACGAAACTTCTCCCCAGCGGCGCCACTCACGACGCGCAAAGCATGGCTCGCATCGCCACGATCGGCATGATTTTCATCCCCAGCATCGCCGGCATCAGTCACGCCCCGGAAGAATTCTCTCGCCCCGAGGACGTCGTCAACGGCGCCAACGTCCTACTCCGCTCCGTCCTGCGACTCGACGCCAAGAACTGGTGATCGAAGTCGTGCGCTCACTTCTCTGGGACCGCGCTAGCTCCCGGACTTCTCCGGCTGAACGTACGGCTTCGTCGGATCCACAAGGTAGCCTTCGTTGTACCGGTCATGATGGCGAACCCACGCCATGGTGTGCTTCAACCCTTCTTCGTCGCGGCCTTTCGGCACCATGTCGAGGAAATTGTAAGTTCCGAGCAAGATGTCCAGCCCGCGCGCGTATGTCGAATACGTGTGAAAAATGTTTCCGCTCGCATCCTTGTAGAAGACGCTGGCTCCGGGCCGTTCCTCGCTCGGGAACTCCGTCATCTCGTAGTTGTAATACACCTTGGACTTTCCATCTTCGTTCTTCGCAAATGACACCTGAAAGTCCGGGTTGAATTCGCTGCCGAAGGAGGACACCCACTTGAATTTCCAGCCCATGCGCTTCTTGAACGCTTCAATTTCCGCCAGCGGCGCGCGCGACACCACCGCGAGCGTCACGTCGCGCTGCGCCAGATGCACCGCCGGACCTTCGAAGTGATCCGCCAAGTAGGAACAACTCGGGCAGCCCTCCTTCCAATCCGGCCCAAGCATGAAGTGGTACACCACCAACTGTCCGCGCCCACCAAAAAGATCCGCAAGCGTCTCTTTTCCGCGAGGCCCTTCAAAAACATACTGCTTCTCCACCTTTTCCCACGGCAGCTCGCGGCGTTTCCGGCTCAATTCATCGCGCAGCCGCGAGAATTCTTTTTCCTTGGCCAAAAATTCCTTGCGCGCCGCAATCCATTCGTCATGCGATACCACTTTATGCTGCTGCAGAGCGATCTTGCTGCTGGCCATCGTGACTCTCCTTGAATTTAAATTGCGACCAAAATTTGCGGCCGAAATTTCTCGCGCACAATTTTTTGATCGCCAGCGCCGCCAACCCCCCGCTCGAAGTCGCGCCTCCGGCAATCACCACCGCAGTTCCGATACACGCTGGACACATACGCCACTCGCTCTCTTCGCACTTCGCGAATCGCGATTCTCACCCCGCTGCCTTTCGCGATCCCGAAGCCTCCGCAACTTTGCGCACGCGCTCGTTCATCGACGCCCAGCCCTTGCTCACGCCGGCTTTGTGGTCATCCTGGATGAAGCCCATCGCCGTATGCCGGAAGGAGATCAACGTTCCGCCCTCTTCCTCGCTCAATCGGTACTGCACGTTCGAGACGAAGGGATACGACGCGAACAATGGGCCGGTGAATTCCAAAAGCGTCGGCTTCTTGATGGCTTGGACGTGGCCCCAGAGATGACCGTTGTTGTCGCCCAGATCGCGATACCATCGGCCGCCGGGCCACGCCTCGATCTTCATGGGCATCGCCATGCCGTCTTCTCGTTCATTCTTCGGCCCGATCTGTTCGAGCAGGGCAGCGAACGTCACGTCGATCGGCGCGCGCACATGGATCTCCTGCGTGATGGTAAGCGTCAAGTCTTCGATGCTCTTTGCTGTCGGATTCATGCTTCCTCCTTGGATTTCAAGTCGGGACGGGCTCGATTCATCTTGGCCTCAGCCCGTTCCTTGATGCGATTCAATTGCCGGTCCCAGAAACGCTCGAACGTGCGCGTCCATTCATGCAAAGGCCGGATCGCCTCCGAGTTGGTGCGATACAGCTTCTGCCTCCCCACGCGCCGCACATGCACCAATCCCGTGTTGCGCAGAACGCGCAGGTGCTTGGATACGGAAGGCTGTTCCAGCCGAAGGGTTGCCACGATCTCCCCAACGGCGTGTTCGCGCAGCGCCAGATAGCTCAAAATCTCCCGCCGTCGCGGCTCAGCGATAGCGTTGAACGCATCCGAGGTCGTAGCGGCTCGTGCCATGCCCGCACCTTACATGCCCATATAGGAATATGTCAAGCATATTTTTTCCCCCGCCCTGCATCGACGCACGACGGTCCACTCCCTGCAGCATCGACGATTCGCGGCAATCTGTGCAAGTATTTGGAGCGAGGTGAGTGATGCTCGACGCTGCTGCGTTGCGCGATTTCGCTGGGCGCTACACTTCCGCGTGGTGCAGCCGGAACCCCGCGATCGTGGCGGCGTTCTTCGCCCCGCACGGTTCGCTCAGCGTCAATGGCGCCGCAGCCGTCGGGCGCGCTGCCATTTCCGAAGTGGCGCACGGATTCATGGCCGCTTTCCCCGACTTGCTCCTGCTCATGGACGACATCGTCGTGCACGGCGACCTCGCCGTTTATCACTGGACATTCATCGGGACCAACACGGGCCCTGGCGGCACAGGGCGCTCGGTTCGCTTCAGCGGTTTCGAGGTCTGGAAGTTCGGAGCAGACGGCCTGATCGCCGAATCGCAAGGCCAATTCGACAGCGCCGACTATCAACGTCAACTCGGACGCGGTGTGGAAGAGTCGGAGTAGCAAGTCATCTGGCGACAGCGGGAGATACGGGAGTTGCGGCTGCTCGAAATCAGCGCAGCCCTTCCACCACGTACTCCGTCGAAATGAAGCGGGCATACGAATACGCGTAGCTCTTTCCATCGCGCGACACGGTGGCTCCCAGCCCGGCCGTAATCGCCGGCGCTTCTGACAGGGAGATCGTGTGTATCAGCGTTCGTCTGCCACTGCCTAATTCCACGCGCCATATTTCGATCGATCCTTGCCGTCCATCGCGCCGCACAAAAACGGCGGAATCATCCGGGGTGAAGTCAACCGGGCGGTCGCCTTTCTGGAGTTGCGTCATCTTCTGCGACGCGCCACCATCCAGCGGAGCCAACTCGAAATCGGCGGATCCCTCGGTGATTGTCACAAGTCGCGTCCCATCCGCTGTCACCGCAACCGCTGTCACGCCTTCCGCCGTTATCGGTTTCTCGTTGCCGTTCAGATCCATCAGGTAGGTGCGCGGCTCGTGGCCGGGCTCATTTCCCACGGCAATGATTCTGTCATCCGGTAGCCAGCGCGCCGCTACGTGGCTTGTGTTCGAGTGCGTAATCTGCCGCGGTTCGCCTGTTCCCGTTGGCAGCAGCATCAATTGATTGGGAATCGTGGGCAAACGGCTGAGCGCGTATTTTCCGTCGGCAGAGATATCCATCGGGTCTCCGTCTCCGAGGCGCACGGCGGGAGAACCATCGAGGTTGCGCAGAAATGTGCCGTACTGTTCGCCGCTATGCTGGTCTCCGAAAAGTATCTGCTTGCCGTCGGCCGAAAAGCGCATGGAGTAAGCCCAGTCCATCCACGTGAAGTCGCGCGGTTGAGGAAACTCCGGAGTCGACACCATGAGTATGATTCGGTCACTCACATCCGCCACGAGCACGCGGCCGTCGGGGAGCGCATCCTGGACGTCAATGTTCCCGGGCGCGGAGAGCAGCGGCCGAACGCGCCCGCCCAGCGTGGTTGCGAAGAGCGAGCGATAGATGCCGCTCTTCACCGCGCTGAACCAAATCTCGTCGCCATTCGGAGACCATGTCAGCCCCTGCGTCGAGCTGTACGAGCCGCTCAGTTGTTTTCGATGTCCCTCCAAATCCACGACGGCCACCGTGCCCAGATCGTCGCCAAAATCGGGATGATCCAGGAACGCGATCCTTTTTCCGTCGCGCGAGAAGCGCGGATGACTCACCCATCCGTTGGTCTCGTAGAGCACTTTTCCAACGGGATATTCCAGACGATAGACGTGCGACGCAGCAACAAATCGCACCACGGCAAAATCCTTGCCATCCGGCGCCCAGTCGGCATACTGCACCGAATCCAGAACCGGCCGCGGTGCTCCGCCGCCGAGCGGCAGCCGCGCTAGCGTGCCCACCGCAACGTATCCCGGTCCAACATCCGCGAGGTTCTGAACGACGAGCAGCTCGCCGCTGCTCGAAACAGACGCAATCGAATCCGCGGTCACTCCCAGCGGACGCAATCCCTGGCTATCGAGCCGCCCGGTGTAAAGCGACAGCGCAGAATCCGATCCCCACTTCGAGGCGCAGATGATGCTCTTTCCGTCGGGCAAGAACCTCGCAGAGTCCACCAATCCCTGTTGAAAGCTCAACTGTACGAACTTCGGCGGCTCGTTATGCGCCGTTGCCCGCGCCAAAAACCACGTCGCCGCAACGGCCAGCACCAGTCCCGCTGTCCCCGCCGCTGCAAACATCCACGGCCGCAATCTTCGTGGAGCTTGAGGCTCCGCGACGGCGCGCAACGTCGTGGACGATTTAAGTCCGCTCATTTCCCCGAGCTGGAAGGCAATATCGCCCACCGATCCGAAGCGCTGTTGCGGATCTTTTTCCATGCAGTGGTGAACGATGTGATCCAGCGCCGGAGAAATTTCCTGATTCGTCGCGCTCAACTCCGGCGGATCCTCCTTCAAAATCGAGCTCATTACGTCCGCAGCCGATTCGCCGTGAAACGCGCGCCGCCCCGCCAGCATTTCGTAGAGCACCACGCCGAAGCTGAAAATATCGCTGCGCGCATCCGCAGGCTTCCCGCGCACCTGCTCCGGCGACATGTACCCGACCGTTCCCAGAACCACCCCAGCCTGCGTAGCGCGATCCAATGTCGCGTCCGCATCAGCCGTCGCAGCTTGGTTCAGTTTGGCAAGCCCGAAATCCAGAATTTTCACGCGCCCGTCGTTGGTCACGAAAATGTTGGCCGGCTTCAAATCGCGGTGCACGATCCCGCGCTCGTGCGCTGCCGCCAACCCGCGCGCAATCTGAATCGCATAATCCACCGCCTTGCGTTCCCGCAGCGCCCCCGCCGCCAACCGCTCGCGCAGCGTCGATCCCTCCAGCAACTCGGAAACAATGTAAGGCGAATCCGCCACCCCGCTCGCCGCGCCACCTCGATCCCCAAGCGGCGCCGCACCGACATCAAACACCGTCAGCAAATTCGGATGATTCAAAGCCGCAACAGCCCGCGCCTCCTGCTCGAATCGCCGCAAGGTCCCTGCATCCGGCGCCAAAGTATTCGGCAGAATCTTGATGGCCACGTCGCGCTGCAATCGCGTATCGCGCGCACGATAAACTTCCCCCATGCCGCCCGCCCCTAGCAGCGACTGGATTTCGTAAGGCCCCAGCTTAGTTCCCGCAGCAAGAGTCATAAGTGCGGGCGATTATAGTCCAACACAGGCATGGCTCAAATGTCATAGCACAAGAAGCGGTTCGACAGGCCCGCAGCGCCACAAACCGAACCAGCGCAGCGAGATAGCTTCCCCTAGTGTCATCCCGAATGGTCGCAGTTCATTTCCGCGCTTGTGACCGCGGTCACATCAGAAATCCCATTTCATACTTTTTATAGATGACTCTTCAAGCACATTTTAGAAAAAGTACCATTGTTCTCCTAGCAAACACTCGCTACTTTCTCTCTAGCTAAGGCGGGACGTACTCTATTCCGGGGCGTGGTTTGATTCCTAGGGTTGATAGCTAGGCGCGTTTCTCCTCCTTCTGCTCTCCGTCTTTCTTAGCTGCTCAGAATTCAAATTTCGCTAAAGGCGGAGCCTACTCCGATGAAGACCCTGTCGCTGCTACTGGCTATTGCTGTAATTCTCGTATTGTCTGGCTGCACCACTTCCGGAGGAAAGGTCACTGTCTCGCTCACCCCGAATGCCGCCCAGATGATTGATTCGGGCCAGCAAGTAGCTTTCACTGCCGCAGTCGCCAACGATTCGGCCGCCGCAGGTGTAACTTGGGCGTGCACCGGAGCAGCCTGCACCACGCTGTCTGGCGTTTCCACCACTGCGGCGACCTTTGTCGCCTCCTCCGCCACTGGCACGGCAACAATCACCGCCACTTCAGTAAAGGACGCTACAGCGACCGCGTCCGTGATGATCACGGTAAGCGCTTTGCCACAGGTAACGACCACTCAAACGCAAGTGACCGCAGCAACCGCCGGCGTCGCCTATAATTTGGCCGCCGCGGCTACTGGCGGCTCCGGAACGCTCACTTGGAGTGCCTCAGGACTTCCCGCGGACGGACTCTCGATCAGCTCCAGCACCGGCGCAATTTCCGGAACCCCGACGAGCAAGTCGACCGTCCTGTTTACTCTCACCGTGATGGACTCAAGCACTGCGGGCCCTAAGTCCGCCTCGTCAGCACAATTGACACTCACGATAAACAATCCGGCCGCGCCGGCAATCACGACCACCCAGGCGCAACTGCCCACAGGCACAGCCGGCTCTGCCTACGCCTTTACCTTCCAGGCCACCGGAACCGGCACGCTCACGTGGAGCGCAGTCGGACTTCCTTCAGACGCATTGTCACTCGGCGCCGGCTCGGGCGCTGTTTCCGGAACACCGACTTCCAAAGCAACCGTCAACTTCACTTTGACCGTGAGCGATAAGTTCGGCCAATCTTCCGCCGCCACGCCGTTCGCCATCACCATCAATAATCCAGCCGCGCCAGTGATCACCACGACGCAGGCGCAGGTGACCGCAGTCCCCGGCACCGCCGGATCGCATTACACGTTTACGTTCCACGGTACCGGCACCGGCACGCTCACCTGGAGCGCGACCGTGCTACCAACCGATGGCCTCGCACTGAACACCGCCACGGGCGTGGTTTCCGGAACTCCTCCGTCGCAACAGACCGTCTCCTTCAATCTGACCCTGAGCGACACGTTCGGGCAGTCTTCCGCTGCGACGCCGTTCACGATCACCATCAATAATCCGCCCGCGCCCGTAATCACCACGACGCAGGCGCAAGTAACCGCCGCACCGGCTACCGTGCAGACTCCTTACGCCTTCGCATTCCACGGCACCGGCACCGGAACTCTCACTTGGAGCGCCACAGGTCTCCCCGCCGATGGACTATCACTCAATTCGAGCACCGGCGCGGTTTCCGGAACTCCCACGACAAAACAAAGCGTCCCCTTCACTTTGACTCTGAGTGACACGTTCGGCCAATCTTCTGCCGCGACGCCATTCACCATCACCGTGAACAATCCCGCGCCTCCAGTGATTACCACCACGCCACCGCAGGTGCCGGGCGGAACTGTGAACATTCCTTACAATTTCACTTTCCAGGGCTCCGGATTCGCACCGCTCACATGGAGCACCACGCCGGCTCTCACCGACAGCCTTTCCATCAATGCGAGCACCGGCCAGGTTACCGGCACTCCGCCGACCGCAACGACGGTGAGCTTCAGCGTCACGCTCACCGATGGCGTCGGCCAGCAGACCACCGTGCCCGGATTCTCAATCGTAGTAACCACTGAGAGCATCGTGTTCACGCCTGCGGCTCCCTCATCCGTTACAGCCGGCGGCCAGCTCAGCGTGAATGCCACCGTTTCGAATGATGCCGGCAGCGGCGGCGTGGACTGGTCCGTCACATGTACCGCTCCATCGCCCTGCGGCAGTTTCAGCGCAAGCCACACCGCCAGCGGCACGGCGACGAACTACAACGCGCCGCCAACTCCTCCGGTCGGAGGCACCGTGACCATCACGGCGACCGCGCACGACGCTCCATCGCCGCAGGTTTCCGCCGTTGCTGACAATTAACCCGGCAACTCTCATCATCACCACCAATTCATTGCCCGACGGCACCATAAACGCTTCCTACAACGCCACCATCACCGCCAGCGGCGGCGTTCCACCGTACACGTTCACCATGGACGCGGGTTCCACCGCGCTTCCGGCAAACCTGCAATTCAATCCCGGCAGCCCATCCGCAACGATAACGGGCACGCCGACAGCAACCGGCACCACCAACAACATCATCATCGACGTCGCGGACTCCGAAGGCAGCCCCATGACGGCGCAGATGACCTTCTCGATCACCATCAATCCGGTGACTGCCGCTTGCGGCTCAGGCAGTGAGTCTCTCTTGAGCGGCCAATACGCCATGGATCTGCAGGGCTTCGATTCCAACGGACCGGTAGGCATCGGCGGCATCTTCAATTTGGATGGTGCGGGCAATGTCGCCACTACGATCGGCCTCGAGGACATCAACAGCAGCGGCCCATCGGGTCTGCAAACGAGTCTCGCCATCACGTCGGCGAGCAGCTCGTACTCGGTCGGCTCCGATCATCGCGGCTGTCTCACCATCAAGACTTCGGCGGGAACTCAGACGTTCCGCTTCTCGCTCAGCGAAATCTCCGCCGGTGTCGCTTCGGTCGCGCACATCATTGAATTCGACGCCACCGGCTCGAATGCTGCCGGCCTCATGAGCTTGCAGGACCCCAGCGCGTTCTCTACCGCCAAGATCAGCGGCAACTATGCCTTCGGCGCCTCCGGTCCTGAAGTGGGAGGATCGAAGTTCGCAATTGTTGGTGTGCTTTCTCTCAGCGGTGGCGCTCGTCGGCAACACCAGCGTCGCGGATTTCAGCGACCACGGGAACATGGACGGGACCGGCAGCACAACGTATCCCGCCAGCCCCGTCTCCTTCACCGGCGGCTCGTACAACGTCGCCAACAATGGCCGCGGTACTCTCACCATCGATCTCGGGACTGGGTCGACGGGCTCCATTATCTACGTCCTGTCCTCCACCGAATTCCTTGTCCTGACCACCGACAGCCAAACCACGGACTCTCTGTATGTTGGATCGGCGACGCAACAGTCCGGCGGTCCGTTCTCCGCTGCATCCATGAGCGGCACCGACGTTCTATACGCCACCGGCCTCGGAAACAACGGTGGTACACCAACCAGCTTAGCCTTCGGAGCCTTTTTCACCATCACCAGCAGCGGAACCGCGTCGATCGATGGCTGGTCGAGCGGCGGCGGCGCCGTTGAAGCGCAAAGTGGCTCGGGTCTTACGTTCAGCGTCGCCGCCAACGGACGCATCACCTCCCCAGCTCAAGCCGGTAATCACCAGACCCCCATCATGTATTTGATCAAACCGAACAAGGGCTACATCTTGTTCACGGACGGCACCAACCCCAACCCCAAGGTTCAATCTGGCGCTTTCCAGCCGCAGACTGCGGGTTCCTACTCGACTGCATCCTTAAACGCTACCGTTGCTTTCGGGACGATTCAGCCGGATCTTGGAGGCATCGACCAAGAGGTGGGTATTGCAACTTTTGACGGCGCCGGAAATATCACTGGGACCAGCGATGATAATACGTCCGGAACCTTGAAGGCCAATCAGCCGTTCACCGGCACGTACTCCATCGCTTCCAATGGCTTGGGGCTAGTGCCTGCCAATTGCACCATTGGCACAAACTGTGACAACGTCTTTTTCCTCATCTCCACGACGAGCTTTGTACTGCTCGACACATCATCCGACACAAACCCGGATCTCGAATTTGTGGCTCAGTAACAATACGTTTGAAATGTAAACCATCTCAACCCGACTCACCTTGGAAACGAAGGCCGGCCTCGCAATCGGGGCCGGCCTTCGCCGTTTCCGATCGAGGTTTTCGGCTCACTAATGCGGCGGATGTCCGCCGGGAATCACGATGATGTACGCATCGGGTTGCCCGGCCCGGATCAAATGCGGCATCTCTGCGGTAGCTGGAGGCGAGCCGATATCCTTGTCAGTCGCATACGGCGCGTAGAACATCAAGTGCGGTGGAATGTGTACGAGCTGGTTTGTCTCCGCAATGTACAAAGAGCCGGACGTGGAAATCATGTACACGATTCCCGGCTTCCGCGGCGCGAGGAATTTGCCGCTCTTGTAACCGTCGTCGATCTCCGCATGAATCTGCTCTTCACTCTTGCCCTTGGCTCGCTCCTCCTCAACAAACAGCCGGGTCGGGAGCGTCGTCGCGCTGCCCTCGGCGTCAAAGCAGGTGGGCTCGAGGTTCAGGGGAGTCTGCCGGTCCACGAAGCACGAGAATCCATTCGTGCCCTCGCGCACTTTCTCATATCCCGTCTTCTCCAGAACGTACACGGTCGCCTTCCCGGAAATCTCCACCGGCGCCGCGCTCTCCGCCAATTTAATCCGTTCCTCCCGCGGCAAAGAAAAATCGTAAGCCGCCTTCGGCTTTTCCGCCTGGGCGAAGGCGATAGCGTTCGATCCAATCAGCAGCCCGACAAGCAACATTCCGCGCATATCTGGCCTCCACCGCACCACAACCTCGCTCCGCTTCCTCTTTTGACGAACGAAACGTCGCAGGGTATGGCCACACCTGCACTTTTTCGCCCTGCACCCAGCCGCTAGGCTATTTTTCTAAGCGTTCGGAAGGATTCAACGGGGAAAACACCGCTACTCGGATTCTAAATCAGGAGGCTACTCTGGACTCCTGACTAGACTGAAACATCCTCACCACAGAAGCTCTCCCCAGCACCATCAACGTCAGGACACCGAGAATGGTGCCATAGGGAACTCCGAGGCAGCAGATCGCAGCAATCACCATGCAGAAAGTCCGCGACTTGCGCTTCTTGATGCAGAAGGCCACTCGGAGTTTAGCCGCCGCGAACGCCGCCACAAAAAGAAAAATCCCCAGCCCAACCCCGGCGATAATCCATCCGATCGCCGCAGGAAGCGCTTGGTCCGGATTGCCTGCCACCAGAGGTTTGCGAGCAATGATCGTGACCACACTGACGCCGAACGCCACGTATATCAAAGCGAACAGCGCAAAAAACGCTGTCATCGCCGCGGTGATCAGGTATCCCAACGAAAGCAGCTTAAGATGCTCTTCATCAATCAAAGCCTGGCGATCGATTTCGTCGGGCATGAGCAGACCCCTCGCAAACGCAGCAGATCCCTAGGATGCGCTGCAGACTATCACAGCCACGAGCCCTGAATCTCAGCAGCACCCAGCCCCGAACTCGCGCGAATATCCTAGGCGGGCGGAATTCGACGGGATTGCCCTTCGAATCTTTGGCGTTGGACCGAGCGCTTCCGCGCCTTTTGCGTCCCGATGGTTTGTATCGGGAAGCGCTCCGGAAAAAGCTTCGCCTTCGACGAATTGCCTTAGCACCGGATAATTAGATCAGCCACCGCGGAGCCTCGCGCCATCATTCACGCTCCGGCAAATCCTCGCCAGCGCGCCCGTAACTTCCGTGTGAGCTAGCACAGTGGTATGATTCCTCCACCGGATCCCAGTCCACTTCAACCCGAAGGTGAACTATGCAACGCCCAGTTTTCGCTTTTGTTCTCGCCGCGGTCTTCGCAGCTCTGCTCTTCGCTCAGACGCCGTCCGATCCGTTCTCCCAGGCCATGGCTCAGGGAAACCTCTATTTCTCGCATCGCAAATACGAGCTCGCTCTCGATGCCTATCACAAAGCCGACAAGCTCGCGCACCACGACTCCGCGGCCTGCTATTTGAGGATCGTTGCCGTCGAGCGCAAGCTCGGCGATTTCTCCGCGGCCCTCGACGCGGCCAAGCACGCCGAGAAAGTAGCGGGCGACGACAAGAAGACGGCCATTCAAGCGCACCTCATTCGCGCCACGCTCCTCGCGCAAATGTCCGGCAAGCCCACCGACAAAAAGCTAAAAGAAGCCGAACAGGAAATTCGCGACGCGCTCGCCCTTGATCCCACGCAGCCGCTGAGTCAATTCGATCTCGGCAAGGTGCTGCTGAAGCAGGAGCGTGACGCCGAAGGAGTCGCCGAGCTGAAGAAATTCCTGGAAATGCCCGGCGCGGATGACCGCTCCATCGCCGAAGCCCGCGACATGATCGTCGCTCCCATCCGCGCGCGCGAGCCTTTCGCTCCGGATTTCTCATTCACCACGCGCGAGAATCAAAAACTCTCGAACGCCGCTCTTCGCGGCAAAGTCGTGCTCTTCGATTTCTGGGGCACCTGGTGCCCGCCCTGCCGCGAGTCCATCCCCACCATCCGCGATATCAACAAGCACTATGCCGACCGTGGCCTTCAAATCGTCGGCGTCAGCTCCGACAGTGACGAAGCCGTCTGGCGCACCTTCATCGAAGCCCAGCACATGGACTGGTCCGAATATATCGATCTCTCGGGAAGCGTGCTGAAGGCCTTCGAAATTGATTCTTTTCCGACCTACGTCCTGCTCGACAAGGACGGCGTAATCCGTTTCCGCCAATCCGGCTTCGGCGACATGACCCGCGGCGAACTAGAAGAAGCCATCAATAAAACTCTAAAGCGCGCCCCCGATCCAAAACTAGCCGCCCCAACTGCAACTCCGCCCGCAGGCGCCACGCTCGCACCGGCCGCCGGAACTGAGGCCACACCATCCCCGGCGAGGAACTGAAGTTTTCGCGAAAATTTCGCGCTACTTCTTTGCGATAGATCGCACGAAGGCCACAAGATTCGCAAGGTCCTTGTCCGAAAGCCCTTTGACCGGCTTCATTTTGTCCTTGCCGTCGGTGACAACCTTCTTCAGGTCCGCATCGCTCAGCGCCTGCACTTCCTTCGAGCCCAGGTCGGGAATCGTCAGCTTGGCCGCTTTGGCCATAGGCCCATTGCCGGACCCGTCCGCGCCATGGCACGTCGCGCAACGCAGCCGGAACGTCTCTTTGCCATCCTGCGCGCTTCCTTCGCCTGCAGCGAAGGCGGGAAGGGAAACACCGATTATCAACACCGCTACAGCAATCAAGTGCTTCATGAAATTCCACCTCGATTATCTTCCATCATTCGATTCAGTCTTGCGAATCATCAAATAAAGACCGATGAGAACAAAAATCGTGATTACCACAGAGACGAGCAGCCCCTTCCGCCGGTACTGCACTTCGCCCATGGCGGTTTGCCCCGCTTGCAAACCCGCCGCCGATACCTTGAGCCCCGCGTCGATATCGCTCTGCACCGCCTCGCGACGCACCGCATGAATCCCGACGCGTGCCTTCAATAGATTGTTGCGCGCTTCGGCCTGCGCGAGTTGCGCCTCGCCGACTTCCACTCCGGCGCGCTCCGCCCGTCCAAGCAATTCGTCCGAGCGCGCAATCGCGGCGTCGAGCTGCACTAAATCGTCGTGCAGCGCCCCCGCCGTCACGAATCCCGCATCGCCTTCCGTGTGGCAGTTCAAACACACAGCGCCCTGGCCTGTCCCGATCATCGCGTCGGTCGGATGCACGATGCGATGATTCGAATGGCAGGTGATGCAGCCCGGAAGCCCCATCGATCCGAAGGCCTCTTTGTGCGGCCCGGTATCGAACAATTGCGCCTGAAATACATGGCACGTCGAGCAAACTCGCGCGACCGAGTCAACGCCCGGCGGCGAGGCACCGTGGCTTCCATGGCATGTCGAGCACGTCGGCGCGCTCAGATCGCCGCGAACCGCCAGCGCCTCGTGATGCACGCTCGCGGAATAATCGCCAAGCTGGTCGGTGTTGATACCGTATGGCTTCATGTACGCGGCGTCCGCGTGACACCGGCCGCAAGTTTGCGCCACGTTGAGCGGGTGAACTTTCGAGCGTTGATCGTCGGGCGGCTGAATATCGTGGACGCCATGACAATCCACGCACACCGCCGTCTTCGTATCGCCCTTTGCGAACAGCTTGCCGTGCACGCTGGTCTGATATTGGCTGAATTGGTCGGTGCGCAATGACGGGTTGTAGTTGCGCATGTACGCCGCGTCGGAGTGGCATTTGGCGCAGAGCGCGGGAATTTCTTTGCGCTCGATGTGACCGCGAAATCCGGCGGCCGGGCTCATCGCGCGCGACATTTCGTCCGTCGAGGAATCGCCGCCATGGCAACTCACGCAGGTCAGCCCCTTTTGAGCGTGAATGCTGGCGACAAATTCTTCGCTGTCCATGTGGAACGCGCCGGTCTGCTTCGAATGGCAGTCGAGGCAACTATTTTTCGTTTGCGCGTGCAACGGCGCCGCTGCCGCCAGCGTAGCGGCAACGCCAACAAGAAGCAGGGAAGCGGCGCGAATGAATAAGTCGCAGAGCGACGCGCGCGCTTCACCCAGCTTAATCTCTCGCTTTTGAGCCCACAAAATGATGGCACTTCCTCCGTCAGCCGCGCTCAGCCAAGACTCGCGCTTTCACTTGGCCATGTACCCATACGCCGTCAGCGCGACGATATACGCCAGCGCGAATACTCCAGCGCCGGCAACCCACCGCGATGTCCGCCCTTTGCCACCCCCGCGATCGAAAAACGGCAGCATCGTCCACAGCGCCGCGGCCAATCCGAATCCCACTACGCCGAGCAAGTCGCCGTTGATCGGCCCGATCTTTGCCGGAATCAATTTCAGCGTCTCGAACATGAACATGAAATACCACTCGGGCCGAATCCCAGCGGGAGCGGAAGCAAAAGGATCCGCCTTGACGCCGAGCTCCCAGGGCTTGAATGCGGCAAGCGCTCCGAGGATTGCCAGCGCGAGATACCAGGCCATCAGCTCGCGCAACAGGAAGTTCGGCAGAAAATGCATCTCGCGTTTTTGCGGCGGTTTTGCATTCCACTCGGCCTCCAGCGATGGCGGCACGCTCATTCCGAATCGTTGCACCAGCAGAAGGTGTAAGCCGACAAAGATCGTTGCCAGTCCAGGCAGCAGCGCCACGTGAAAGCCGAAGAAGCGCGTCAGCGTCGCGGCCGTCACGTCCTCGCCGCCGCGCAGCAGCGTGAGCATCCACTTGCCCACGATCGGAATTTGGCCGGGAATGTCGGTGCCCACTTTTGTGGCAAAGAACGAAAGCGTATTCCACGGCAACAAGTAGCCGCTGAAGCCAAATCCGAGAACGATCACCAGCAGCGCCATGCCGCTCAGCCAGGTCAACTCCCGCGGTTTGCGATAAGACTTGAGGAAAAACACGCTGAACATATGCGCGAATGCCGTCAGGATCATCAGGTTCGCGCTCCAGGAATGAATCGAGCGGATCAGCCAGCCGAAGCGCACCTGCGTCATGATGTATTGCACGCTTTCGAAAGCGTCGGCCGGCGTGGGCCTGTAGTACAGCAGTAGCAGGATGCCGGTGATCACCTGGATGATGAACAGAAACAGCGTCATACCGCCGAGAAAATAAAAATACGAGAAGCGATGAACGGGAACCGTCTTCTTGCGCAGAAACGCGACGATCTCGTTCACTCCGAAATGATCGTCGAGCCACGCGTACGTTCTTGCCAGCGCGCTCATCTACGAGTTCCTGCGCCGCTGCACATAAATCTCATCGCCTTTGACCATGACGTCGTAGTCCTCGAGGGGACGCGGCGGCGGGCCGCTCAGATTGCGTCCGTTGAGGTCGTACATTCCGTTGTGGCAGGCGCACCACACGTTGTGCAGATCGCCGCGGTATTGCACCGTGCAGCCCAGGTGCGTGCAGACGCCGGACATGGCGCGATATTTTCCATCGGAGGTCATGATCAGCAGCGCCGGACGGCTGCCGAAGCGGAAAATTTTCCCCGAATTTGGCTTCAGGTCGCCGGTTTTTCCCGCGAGTACTGTGTCACTCGAGAGTTCCGCGGAAGGAGGAGGAATCAGATAGCGCAGCACGGGATACAGGAATGACGCGAGAGAAGCCACGATCCCCGTCCCGAGAAACATTTCGACGAAGTGACGCCGCTTCGGATGATCCTTCTCGTCTTCGCTTACATTCGCCAAGGTGAACTCATACCTAATTCATCGGATAGCCGGGGAAAGTACATTAAGCTCCGAAAGGGAATCTGGCGCTCCGCCAGCAACTAACGCCCGGCGAGAGTCTAGCATGAACATTGCCGGTCTGGCGTCTGGCGCACACAGACGCAGATCAAGCCTTCCTTTTCTGTCGTCTGGCTGTGCGACGCGGCACGACACCCTTGAGATTCCCCGCGCTATCTTTCCGCTTGGAGTGCAGCATGGCGTGTCGCAGGAGCCAATTTGCTTTGGTCTGATAACCGCGGCCGCCGGCTTTGAGCCAGGCGATCACGTCGGAATCGAGGCGCATCGTGACGGGCTTCTTGATGGGCCGATAGAACTTGCCGATTTCGGCGCCGCTCCAATCGGGGACCGGGGGAGCGTCGGAGAAATCAATATCTTCGTCTCTTTTTGCGGCCATGGCGCGGATGTCTCGCTTTTGCTCCCTCGTAAGCTTCTTCATAAGCTCTCCTTTCGTGGGACGCGGCGGCTCGAGCGGAGATGATGCGTATGATTTCTTCACTGTCTTCGTCACGATGGGTATGAATCACCAATAGAATTGAACCTGGGCCGATAGCTCCGAGCGTAATCCAGCGCTCCTCCTTTTCAGAAAAAACGTCACGCAGCGTAAGCGCGTAGGGATCTTCGAATACGAGAGCGGCAGTCTCGAAGCCAACACCATGCTTCCGAAGGTTCTGAAGATTCTTGTTCTCATCCCACTCAAAACGCATAGCCACTGGCGACAACGGTAGCATACCCGCCGGAGCAACAGATGTCAATACAGGTGTACGTACACTCCGAGCCCAGCGGAAGATGATTCGAGGGCTTGACCGGCATGGGCTTGAGGGAATGCGATCCTGCGATTTTCAAGAATGGCGGAGAGGGTGGGATTTGAACCCACGGTCCCGGTTTTGCCAGGACACTCGCTTTCGAGGCGAGCTCTTTCAACCGCTCAGACACCTCTCCGCGGCGAGAACTCTAGATTAACAGAGGCAGTGATAGGCCTCAACCGTTGAACGCGGGAGAGCGGTCGCGGGTGAGTTGGCTTGGTTCTCTCGCACGCTCTCTACTTTGCGGCAATTTGTGAGATACACTCGGCCCACAAAGGTGGAGGAACGGCGATGAGTGCTGTGAAAAGTGCGTCGTTGGCGGTAGGCGATCAAGCCCCAGATTTGATTTATCGCACGCGCGAAGGCCAGGAGCGCCATTTGGCGGTGGCCTGGGCTGATGGGCCCGCGCTCGTCGTCTGGCTGCGGCATTTTGGCTGACCGTTCTATATGGAAGCACTCGCGCAGTTGCGCGAGCAAATGCCGGAGTTGGAGAAACTGGGAATAAAGCTGGCCTGCGTAGTGCAGGGCGATGCAGACGAGGCGGCCGAATTCTGCGGCCAGTATGGTATGGCGTCGCAATGCATCCCTGATCCGAATAAGGAGAGTTACCGGAAGTTCGGCCTGGACCGCACCAGTTGGGGCGCTCTGCTTTTTCCGTCACCGGAATTGAAGAAGCGCAGGAAGGAAAATCGCGCAGCAGGATTCGCGGTGAGCGTAAAGGGAACGCTAAAAAATCATTGCGATATCCTGCTTCTACCGGGCGCCGCAGTAGTAGCCCGCGGCGGAAAGATCCTCTGGCTCCATCGAGGCAAGAATCCGGCGGATTTGCCCGCAGCGCAAGTGATGGTTGAAGAAGCGAGAAAGCATTTAAGCTGAACGACTCGCGCGCATCTCAATCGCGAAGGCAGTCCGTACGGGTGCCGCCCCGCCTTGACGCGAGAAGCGTAATTCATCCCTTCGTCGGGCCCCGACTTTCGTCCCACGCCGTTGCATTTTCCGTCGTAGGGGGCGCCGCTTGCTGCGCCCGCCGCGCGACCCGTACCTCCCACTATCGATATTTGACGGCGCACGAGCGACTGAGAGCTCTTGAGGATTCAAGCTCGCCAGTAATTTTTATGACGCCGGCCCCACACAAAAACGCCGGCTGGCAGCCAGCGCTACGGACGCCTCGCGGCAAAGAAAGTTTGTAGCAAGTCCACGGATTCTTCCGCCAGCACCCCTGAAGTGAAATCCACTCTGTGGTTTAACTGCGGATTATCCAGGAGTTGGAAGCATGTGCGTACAGCCCCGCCTTTAGCATCGTCAGCGCCATAAACTACGCGTGAAATTCGCGCCTGGAGAATAGCACCGGCGCACATCGCGCATGGCTCGATGGTTACGTACAGAATCGCGCCAATCAGCCGATAGTTCCCGATGGCCTTAGCAGCCGCACGCAAAGCCACGATTTCGGCATGCGCCGTAGGATCGCAATCGCGAATAGTCCGGTTTCCCGCGCGCGCAATCAACCGGCCCTCCGCGATAATCACCGCGCCAACGGGAACTTCTCCGCCGGCCGCAGCTTCGCGCGCCTCTTCGAGCGCGATTCGCATCCAGCCCAAGTCTTCCGCACAAGCCTCATTCATGGCTGCACAGATTATCACCGAGTTCCGGCGCCACGAACCTTGTCGCCTTGACAACCCCGTTTCGGGACGGCACACTACGTTCACGATGAAGGATTTGCTGCGCCGCATTTTTTTAGTCGACCTGCTCAAAGGCATGTGGGTCACCTTTCGTTACCAGGCCCCCAAGAACATTTATACCGAGCAATATCCGCTCGAACGTCCGATGGTAGCCGAGCGTTACCGCGGCGCCCCGCGCCTGAACATCAATCCCGAAACCGGCGAATCGCTCTGCATCTCGTGCAATTTGTGCGCCCTGGCCTGCCCGGAAAATCTGATCGTAGTAGGATGGCAGCGCGACGACGCCACCCGCCGCAAGGTGCTGACCCATTTCACCTACGATACTTCGCGCTGCATGTTCTGCGGTCTGTGCGAAGACGCATGTCCCACTGACTGTCTCGAGCTGACCCAGGATTTTGAAATGGCGGCTTATAGCCGCGAAGGCGCCATCTGGGATCGCCATCGCCTGGAAGTCGGGCCGACGCCGGCGCATTACACGCGGTAAATGATCTCCCGCGCGCGAATCCAAATAAACTGCCGGACTCTTCGGGAACATCACCCGCCGACGTGTGACTGGATGGCCTCTTGAGCATTTCAAATATCAAAATAAATTTCTCGATCGGGCGGCGCTCGTAGCATGGAACTGCGTAAAGATCCCATCACGAAGAGCTGGGTCGTGGTCGGCCCGTCGGATCAAGCCCGCGTGCCGGACGATCCCTGTCCTCTCTGCCCGGCGAATCTCTCGCGGACAAAGGCGCTGCTCTATTTTCCGGATGCGCAGAAGTGGCAAGTATGCGTGATTCCGCACCCGCGGCCTCTCTACCACATCGAAGGGGACGCGGGACGCCTGGCGGAGGGAATTTACGACCGCATGGCGGCGGTGGGCGCGCACGAGATCATCATCGAAACGCCGGATCACAACCGCACGCTCAGCGAGATGAGCGACGATGAAATTCACGCCGTTCTCGATGCCTATGCGGTGCGCATCGCCGATCTGAAGCGCGACCCGCGCTTCAAATACGTTACCGTATTCAAAAATAAAGGAGCCCTGGCCGGAGCGGAATGGGCTCATTCGAACTCGCAATTGACGGCGACCACTTTTGTGCCGCGGCGGATTCTCTATGAGCTGCGCGCCGCGCGCGAATGGTTCCGCCAAAAAGAGCGCTGCGTCTTCTGCGACATCCTGAGGCAGGAAGAGAAACAGAAAGTGCGCATGGTAGACAGCGTCGGAGATTATGCCGCTTACTGCCCGTACGCCTCGCGCGTCCCGTTCGAGACCTGGATACAGCCGCGGACGCACAGCCATCAATTCGAATCGCTCGTGGCTTCAGAGAACCGGCGCAATCTAGCGACGCTACTGGGGCGAACACTGCGTCGCCTGGTGCAAGTCTGCGAGGGCTACCATATGGTGGTCCACACCTCGCCGAACACGCTGCAGACCAAGGGCGAATTGAGCGAATACTGGAAAACAATCGCCGGCGATTATCACTGGCATTTTGAGATCCTGCCCATCGTCGAATCGCGCAGCAAGTCCTACAGCATCAAGGAAGTCTATTTCAACGGCCGCACGCCGGAGGACGCCGCGGAGCGGCTGCGAAAGATCGATCCAGGTTCATGAAGCCTCAGTTGCCTCGTCGGAAGCAAAAAGTCGCCTCGCAGCGCGGTGGAATTATCAGCAAGGGCATCTTCCTCATCTTTCTGGTCATCGTCATTGGGTTGATTTACGTGGCGCGGCATCCGCTGCTGCGCATCTGCGGGCGAATCTGGATCGTGGACGAAGATCCGGTGCGCTCGGATGCGATCGTCGTGCTCGGCGACGACAACTACAATGGCGATCGCGCCGCGCGCGCGGCGGATTTGCTCAAGGCCGGCTGGGCCCCGCGGATCGTCGCCAGCGGGCGATTCCTGCGGCCATATGCGAGCATCGCGGACTTGACCGAGCACGATTTAACCGATCGCGGCGTGCCGGTGGATGCCATCGTAAAGGTGACGCATCGTGCCGAAAATACGCGCGATGAGATCGACGTAATCCGCCGCCTCGCTTCCGAGAAGCAGTGGCACAAACTGCTCATCGTCACCTCGAACTATCACACAAGGCGAACTTCCTTCATGTGCGGCCGCATGTTCCCAACGGATATCGGCGTGCGCGTGATCGCCGCCCCGGATGCGGACTACAATCCAGACACCTGGTGGCAGAACCGACTGGGCCTGAAGCTGTTTTTGCATGAATTGGTCGGCTATGTGGTGGCGATGTGGGAGGTCCGGCGCACGGAGCCGGCCTCATCGTCGTCGTCATCGCCCCCGGAATAGGTTTCGTCTCATCTTCGCCCATATTTCGCAGAGAGTACCCGTTTGGCCTCGCCACCCCACCTTTGCGTTTACACTGTCCCCAGCCTGTACTATATTCCAGGTGCGAGCTTGGGTACGCCCCTTCATAGGACCTGGCCCCCAGCCCTGTCCCGGTTCGCGGCTGAACTTTTTACCGGTTTTTCCGATAGTTGAGTCTTGGGAAGCGTGAGCGTCGTCGAGCCGATGCCGCGCCTGACGTTGAGTATTCCTTGGACTCGGGGGACGGAGAAACCGATGGTGCTGACCTGGGGTATGAACTGGCAACTTAAGACGCGCTCCGCCATGCCCGCTGCTGCGGCAGCCCCCGGCCCCAAAACTGCGGCTGCGCCCGCCCCGATTCCCACCCGCGTTTCCAATGGCCTGAAGGAATTCCTGTGGCTGCTAAGCGATGCCGGAAAAGGCAAGCTGCTGGATCTCGGCCAGGTCTCGCAGAATACCCTCAATTTCTTCATTGAGAAGGGCTTCCGCGTCACCACCGAGGACTTCCTGCGCTCCTGGCGCGAATTCATGAACGTCGAGGAAGATCGCCGGCGCAAGGTACTGCTAAGCAAGGATGGCGAGTTCCCGTCGCCCGATGCTCTCGCCGCGCGCTTTCTCGAAGACATTCTGCAGTATCCGCCCGAGACGTTTCACGGCGTCCTGGCATGGGATCTGTTCGATTACATGGAGCCGGAGCTGCTAGCGCGCGTAGTCTCGCGCCTGCATGACATTTTGCGGCCGGGCGGCCTGGTCCTCTCGCTATTCCATAGCCGCACGCCGGAGCGCTACTGCCGCTACAGAATCCTAGAGAATCAAACCCTCGAGGTGCTCCCGACGCCCCCGCTAGCCCCGCACGTCCGCGTCTTCCAAAATCGCGAAATCCTGGATCTGTTCGGCAAATTCCGCTCCTCCAAATCCTTCGTAGGCCGCGACCAAATCCGCGAAGCCCTCTTCCTCAAGTAGCGAATCACTCGCGTCCGCACATCATCCAACGCAGCATTTCGGTGGCAGCCCCCTGCTTCAGCAGGGGGAAGCTGGACTTCAGTCCAGCGGAAAGTGCCCACGCCCGAAAACCGGCTTCAGCCGCGGGCCTCGATCTGAAATTGAACCAGCGCGGCATCAACTCCGCCTTCGAGCGCGCTGACGAATTCAGATGCCCGCCAGTCCGCCCGCCGAAGATTTTCACCTTGTACGAAAGAACGCAGGCAATACTGGCGTGGACCTGCCCAAGACATTCTTAATCCAGCTCGGCTAGTCTAGCCCGGACCAAATCCTTCACTAATTCGCGATCGATTTTCCAATCGACGGGGATCTGAAAGCAGTTCTTAAAGACGACATACTTCCCCAACCGCACCTTAAAGTCTGAGATTACGCGAGGGCTCCAGGCTGAAAACGTCAGATGATTCTTGTAAGCGCAAACGCCGGCCACATACTTCCCGTTGCGGTGAATGGTAGGCACGTTCCAGGAAATTTTGGACTGGAGTTTTGGATATTGGGTAAGAATCAAATCAATTACAGACCTAAGGGTCCTTTCTTTTGTAGGGTCCAGTGAGGCCAAATATTCCTCGACTGAATTGAATTTTGGCCACCTGCGCGAGCGTGGCTGGCGCATTGTCTGCGATGAAGCTAGCCGGCCCGCTTGCCGCTCGCTCGCCGGGGCTTCGGCCTACTCTTGAACAAGAGATTGACCTCCACCGCCGCGCGGATCAGCTCCTTCAAAGCCGCCTCATTGATCTTTTCGCCTTCGTGGATATCGATGGCGCGCCTGACATTCCCGTCGAGGCTGGAATTGAATAGACCGGCAGGATCCTTCAACACCGCTCCCTTCGCAAATGTCATCTTGACGACGTTCTTGTACGTCTCTCCCGTGCAGACGATGCCGCCGTGGGAAAAGACAGGAGTCCCCATCCACTTCCACTCTTCGACGATCTCAGGGTCCGCCGCGTGAATGATTTCGCGCACTTTCGCCAGCGTCTTCCCGCGCCAGTCGCCGAGTTCCTTGATCTTCGCGTCGATGAATGCAGAGGCAGATTCCACCGCGACGTGTTTTTTCATGTTCAGCTCCAACTCTCGCGCCTAATCTAGCTGCGCTCAAGGTAACCTGCAACCTCTCACCGCCAACGCGGCGGCAGACATCGGCAGTGCGCCGTCAGGCGCTCGCCGGCGTAGGGTCTCTTGTTGCATTTTGTTGAACCGATCTCTTCGAAAAAAGCCGCCGAACGAGATGGCCTTTCCACAGCCACAATCCCGAAACGAGAAGTACAGGAACAAAAACAAACCGGGTAACGTGAGCGTAGTTCGGAATTTGGTCAAACGGACTGTAAATGTAGCCGAGTATCGGAATTCCCAAGACGATGTGAATCCAGCGGACAGTCGAACGTTGGGTGGCAGTACTCATTCGCATGTTCTCCTTTGCTATTGGTTTTTGACACCGAACTGCTCGGCATACTCCGCCTTAAGCCGCTGCCAAGCGTCGAGCCGCATCGCGTCGCCGCCGGCCATGCGGCCAATGGGAGTTCCGCTGAGATAGCGATCCAGAACATCGAAAGAAATGTGCCAGCCCGCGGCGCCCCACGAGATGAAGCGGCGATCGATTTTGTGCCACAGCGTCAGGTGCGTGCCGCCACTGAAGGCTTCGAGTTCCCAGCGGATATCGCCGAACTCGAGCACCTCGGGAGCGTCGGCTCGCGTCACCGTTGTTACCTGCGACCTGCCCGTTCCCACCCAGGTGAGATTCACCGCGGCTCCGACAGTCGCCAGGCTCCCATCGGCCTCAAAAGGCGCCCACTCGCGTATTTGCGCCGGATCGGTAAGCGCCTGCCAGACTTTCTCCGGCGCGTGGCGCAGCTCTCTGACCAGAATGAGCGTCCATTTTTCGCCGTCCTTTCGTACCTGCGCCCCGCTGGCGGGACCCGGTGTGTACGGCTCGCCACTGGTCATGATCTTCTCCTTGTCTCCCTTTTCGCTGGTGCGGCCCTTTTCATTGTCGCGCTTTCCACCGTCGCCCTTTCCGTTGTGGATGGTTCCATGCGCTCGAGGTGGCGTTTAAGAGCATCCAAGTAAGCGGACCAGAACCGGCGGAGCCGCGCCCATGTGCGGAACAGCCGCATTTAGTGCCGTGCCAGCTGCGTGAGCTGAATGAAATTGCCGCAGGTGTCATTCAGCATCGCAATCGTCGAGGCAGTCACGTCGGTGGGCGGCATCGTGAACTCCGCGCCGCGCGCCTTGATCCGCTCGTAGTCGCCCTTCACGTCGTCCGTGAAAAACATCGCCGCGGGCTGCCGCTGTTGAAACATCGCCTGCTGATACGCTTTAGCCGCGGGGTTGTTGTTCCGCGCCAGTTGCAGCTCAGTGCCGTCCGGCTCCTCGGGCGAGGCCACGGTCAGCCAGCGATATGGGCCCTGGCTGAAATCGGTCTTCTTGGCAAAGCCCAGCACCTCCGTATAGAAGCGCAGGGCCTTGTCCTGGTCGTCCACAAATACGCTGGTCAATTTGATTTTCATTTGGTTTCTCCTTTGTTAGGTTCGCGGTTTGGGCCGCGCCGTTTTCCCGTTGTCTTCCTTTTCGTGGCCGTCGCCTTTTCCTCTGTCGCATTTTCGATTGTCGATGGTTCCATGCGCTCGAGGTGGCGTTCGAGAGCGTCTACGTGAGCGGACCAGAAGCGGCGGAACTGCGCCAGCCAGTCATCCACCTGCTGAAATGGTTCAGGTTTCAGCCGGTAAAGACGCCGCTGCGCGTCCACGGTAGCTTCCACGAAGCCGGCATCGCGCAACACGCGCAGGTGCTTCGACACCATCGGCTGCGTCATGTTCAGTTGCCGCTCGATCTCTCCCACCGACTGTTGCGAAGAGACCAGCAGGCTCAATATCGCCCGCCGGTTCGGCTCGGCAATGATCTCGAAGACGGATTCCATGCTCATTATATACTCCGAACAGAATATACGTGTCAAGGCATATTATAAGGGCAGGGCCTACTCGCTCAAATTCGCCGCTCCGGCACTGTCAGGAATGTCCCCGGTCCAATCTGTCAGCCATGTCCCCGGTCTGAACCGGGAGGGAGCCCCCTCATTCATGAGGGGGAAGGAGCGCTTCAGCGCTCCGGAAAAACTTCGCCATTAAAGATGCGCTTTAGCGCCGGGCCGCTCTCGCCTTTGCTTTTTCACCGCGTGCCCCATGGGCCGCAGCCGCGCGTGGGGCTTTTGAATCTCCCCGATTTCCCAGAGCTCCAAGGCTCACTCAACTGTCACATCTATGCTAGTCGAATGTTGTATACCTCCCGAAGTAGCAGTCACAGTAACCGTAAATGTCTGCGCTGCCGGTGGTGGTGATGACGCCGTGCTACCGCCGCCACAAGCACCCAGTAGCGTCGTGGCCCCAAGCGCCACAACACACAGCGCATTCAACCAGCCCCGCTTCTTATCGCACGCAATCGCCCAGATGCAGCCGATCAGCGCCAACGAAATCGCGAATGAAAGCCCAGCAGCAAGCAGCGTCGGCGTCTGCTCAATCCTCGGCCACGCCCAAGCCGAAAGTCCTGCCGCATTCACCGTCAACGTCGCGCTATTTCCCGGCGTCACCGATTGCGGCGAAATCGCGCAACTAGGCGCCGGCGAACCTCCCGCCACGGAACAAGTCAGCTGCACGCTCCCAGCAAAACCGGATTGCGCCGCGATACTCAGCACATCGCTCGCCGACGCCCCTGCCTGCATAGTCAAACTCGCTGATGCCGGGGTGATCGTGAAATCCGGCTTGGCGTTTACGGTGATGCTCACAACAGGATTCGTGCCATTGTCCAGAATCGATGCCTGATCCGAAGTCGCCGTAAATATGTCGTTAAACGCAGGCGTGGGCGCATTGGGCGTGACGATGAATTCGATGTTCACCGTCGTCCCCGGCGCCAGCGTGCCAATCGCGCAGTTGATCTGCCAAAAGCTTGTATCCAGTACGCAGCTTCCCTGGCTGATGGTCAGCGAAGAAACAGGAAACATTTCTGTGATCGTGTCTTGCACGGCGAGATTCGTCACAGTGCCCGGGCCGGCGTTGCTCACCGCGGCCATGAACTTGATCTGATCTCCCACGGCCGCGACGCTTTCCGACGCTGAAGCTGTCATAGAAAGCGCCACAGGCAATGCCGCCGAAAACGTAATCGAGGCTGTATCGTTCGCCGGGTTCAGATCCGTCGGTGTCGCCGATATGTTCGTCGAATCGGTAAGCGTCCCAGCCGCTGTAGGCACCACGGTAATGTTGATCGTCGCCAGCGACGGCTCGACCATCGGCCCCAGGTGGCAAGTCACCACGCTCGTGCCGCTGCAATTGTCCAAGCTTGCGGAAACGAACTGCATACCTACCGCCAGCGTTTCCGTCACAACCACATCTGACGCGTCCTGCGGCCCCTCGTTGTAAAAATTCAAGACGTAGCTCGTTTGTTCACCAACAACAGCTCCAATCGGAGGAGACAGCGATTCGGCCGTAGCGTTCTGGACCGCAATGTCTGCTCCCGCGGTTGGACTCAAATTCAGTTGAATTAAAACAGCGTTGTTCGCATTATCAATGCCTATAAGGTCCGGCAGCTTGTCCGCATTGAGATCCGCAGCGAGAACGGGAGGGAACGTCAGGAATTCGCTCGGTATCGACTGAAATCCTCCGCTGGCCCCTCCCAGCAAAATTCTGCCTGGGATAAAAAGATCCAGCTTGCCGTCGTCGTTAAAGTCCGCTGCAACAAATCTGCCGCCCGCGCCGCCAAAGAGGCTCAGAACCGTAGCCCCTCCGGCCGAAAATGTGCCGTCTCCGTTTCCGTAGTAAATATTGATCAAGTCAGGTTGCTCGCAGAAGTCCGTGCAATTTGGATCTTTGGGAATAAAGCCGTTTACGAGCAAGTCGAGTTTGCCGTCGCCATTCGCATCTCCAATCACCAAAAAGGGATTCGAGTTGGTGGCCGCAATCTCCCTGGCCGGCTGGAAAGAGCCGTCGCCGTTCCCGAGAAGAATCCTGAGCTCTTGACCCAAAATGACTATGACATCAGGCGACTTATCGCCGTTGAAATCCGCGGCCGCAATGGAAATTCCCGGGCTGCTGCCAACTCCCAACGACACAGTCTTCGCCGCTTGGAATGTCCCGTCACCCTTCCCAATCAGAATTTCCAATGCGGCAGCTCCACTGCTCGCGTCGCTGTCGCTCACGATCAAATCCGTCTTTTTGTCGCCGTTGAAATCGCCCGCCACCATTCCGACTGCTGATGCGGTGAGCGTCGTCGTCTTTGGCGCCTGAAAGGTGCCGTCGCCATTGCCCAGCAGCACACTTGCCGCTCCGGCCTGGCCACCGTTGCCATTGCCCGCTTGAAATACGGTGATGTCCATCTTTCCATCGCCGTTGAAATCGCCGGCCGCCACCAGCGTCGGAGTCAGGGCCGCACCAAAATTCACCGCGGCTCGAAACGTGCCATCACCATTGCCAAGCAGAACGCTGACGTCGTTGCTCCCAGCGTTCGCGACGACGAGGTCCAGCCTGCCGTCGCCATTGAAATCAGCAAACGCCACGCTCACAGGATTGCTGCCCACAGCGTAGCTCCTCGCGGCGGCAAATTCGGTAGCGTCAGCCGTCCGCGGAAGCAAGAGCGATAGAAGAGCCACAAGCACAAAGGCCGACCGGATTCTCTTCCTTAGTGGAGTGTTCATGTCCTCTCCTCTGGTACCCAGCAGCACATAAAGCAGCCGCCGCCCCGGTAGAATTCGTCAAACAGCAAAGCAAGACAATGGACGACTCCTTGATTCCCCCTAAAGTGTTTCTAGACACCTATCCCATTGCCATACAGGAACTTCCAAGCCCCAATCGCGCCAGGACCAAATCGTTGGCCGGTGGGCCACCATTTTTCGAATGTTTGCGGTTTCGAGTGGGCGGATGCCCCACTCGTCGCCGTCGCGCGTGGGGCTTTTCGGCTCCGGAGGGAGCCCCCTGCTTCAGCAAGGGGAGCTGGACTTCAGTCCGGCGAAAAAGTCGCGTCCGAAAGACAGGCTTTAGCCGCGGGACTTGCCCAGCCCATATCGAGGAACACGCGCCCGACCCTCGGCAAGACCCTATACCGCACCGTCAACATCAGCGGTGTTATCATGGCGGGTGGCACAGCCTTTTTTTGAAGATTTGTGGCTTAGGGTACCCTCGATAAGAACGAAGGCGTTGTCAAGCAACACTTATCCTGCGCGGTGTTCTTCGCACCGCGTGGTTGCCAGAGAGTTGGAGGACGAAGAACTCTGGGAATCTCACGGTGAATCACTGCTCGGCGAAACCGTTCCACCAACCATCGATACGGCCTAAAACTTCGACCATGATTCTTCTATGCGAATCCCGGTCCGCGCCGGGACGAGAGCGCCCAATCAATTCTTCGGTCTGGCGTTAGCCGACCGCGGGCACCCGCGGGCTGCTCTCGATACGAACGATCTCCGGATACCGCTTTTGCGTGCGCAGCATCCAGTAGAGTCGAATCGCCAACTTCCGCGCCGCCGCCACTTTCGCCACTCCCTTCGGCTTGCTGTGGCAGCGATGCAAATACTCGTTGCGAAATCCCGGATCGCACTGCACGGCCACCTGCGCCGCCTCCACCAGCAGCATTCTCATAAACCGGTTGCCCTGCTTGCTGATCGAGCCGAAGCGCTGATGTCCGCCCGAGCTGTACTCTCGCGGAATCAGTCCCAGATAGCTCGCCACCTGCTTGCCCCGGGGAAAACGCCGCACATCTCCCATGGTCAGCACGAAGGCCAGTGAAGTAATCGGCCCCACGCCCGGCTGGCTCATCAGCAGTTGCGCATTGGCATCCTTCTCCGCCACTGCTTTCACCGCCAGGTCCAACGAGGCCACCTGCCCGTCGAGCATGGCCAGCAACTTCAACAGATCTTCCCGCCGCCGGCCGGCCCACGGCGGCAAGGGAAGTTCGCGCAGCGCCTGCTGTCCCACGGCGCTCCACAACTTCCGTTTCTTCTGCACCCCACGGTTCATCGCCAGATGCTGCAGTCCGTTCTTCACCTGCGCCCGCAAGCGCACCAGCTTGTGCCGGTGAATCAGCAACTGCCGCGTGTCCCGCGGCGAACTCACCAATCCACGCTTCACCGGATTCCTGAGCATGTAGCCCGATCTTCGCATTTAGTTCTAGCCCAACCGTACCATTGCCCATGCTTCAACCTACCCTCACAATAACTGCGCGGCCCGCAGCACAGGAGCAACAAAACGCTTCACCAGAAACTCCTGCGTCGCCGCCGCACGCGGCCGGCCCACGCACCATCAACTGCCCCGCGAAGAAAGGAGCCAGCGTAGAAACAATCGGGACACTCAAATATTGTTGCCGGGCCTAAGTCGTTGAAAATAAAGCACGGGCCCCCCAAACAATCGGGACACACCCCGGGTAGCGCAGGCACTCCTGCCTGCGGCTTTTGATTGGCGGCTGTCGCAGCCTTTTCCGGAGGTTGCCGATTCCCGCGCGTGTCGCGCTTCCAGGCACCAACATCGAATCCCCGGCGCGCCCGTTTACAAAAACAGAAAAAAGGCGATCTCGAGCCCTCTCGCCGATGTTTCGGTTAGAAATAAATTCGCCGATTGTTTTCAATGACTTACAGAAATTTTAATTGAACCCTTGTTTCGGTTAGATCTGGCGTTCGAGCTGAATTAGGGCCGCAGATTTTGGGTCTTGCATTTGGTCTCGACCCGGCGTACAAGTCGAAGTAGCAACGATTCGCTTGGAGGGAGAATGACTCCACCGGGCTCCGATTGCTGACTGAAAAAAACACACCGCTTTTGCGGTGCGAAACCGACGGCATCGATTGATGCCTCGGCCTTCAGAGATAGCAAAACGGGGAACTGCCAGGTTCCCCGTTTTGCATTTCAGAGCCTTACGCGCTGCGCTTGCGGCCGCGGCGAGCGAGGTAGAACTGGCGGGCCACCGGAATCAGCGAGAGCAGTACGATTACGGCGATGACCCAGTGAATCTGCCGGTCAATGTGCGGCACCGCGCGGCCGAGGAAGTAGCCGAGCAGGATCATGCTGCAGACCCAGAAGAAGCCGCCGAAAACGTCGTAGCTCAGATAGCGAGCGTAAGGCATTTCCGCGGCGCCGGCCACCGGCGGGCAGAACGTGCGGATGATAGGAACGAAGCGGGCGAGGATTACGGTCTTGCCGCCATGATGTTGGTAGAAAGCGTGGGCGCGCTCGAGATGCTGGCGCTTGAAGAAGCGCGAATTGGGCCGGTTGTAAAGCCCCTGGCCCATGCGCCGGCCAATCCAATAGCCGAGTTGATCGCCGGCTATGGCGCAGAGCGAAACTAAGAAGAGTAGCAGGAACAGATTCAGGTCGCCCGCAGCGGCGATGATTCCGGCGGTGACGAGCAGGGAATCGCCGGGCAGGAAGAACCCAACGAAGAGGCCGGTCTCGACGAAGACGATGCCGCAGACCATCAGCGTTCCGCCCCATTGGACGAGCTGCTTTACATTGTAGATTTGATCGAGCAGGTCCTTCAGCGGGCCCATCGTAGCCTTTCTGAGGTCATTTCCCGTTGCATCGCGAATTCGGGCCCGCGGAACGCGCCAGGGAGCGCCGCGCGTTCGATTGGCTGGATTCAGGATAGCAGATAGTTTGATGAGTGTGGCCGGCGGCTGCGCGATGCGCCGGGTATCCGTTATCGGTCTGGGGGCTCTCGATGTTGACGGGCCGGGGGATCCGGCGAACACCGGCCCGGCTGAAACCGGGGCCTACGAAGAGCTTGCCTGGTGCAGCCGCGGTTGATTCGCGTTGTGGCTGAAGCTGTCGGTCGTAAGAGGCCGGCGGGACGCCAGCGGTACGAAATCTTGCAAAAAGCCAATAAATGCTGGGTTTTCGGCGCCTTGGGCGGCTAGTACTTTACTCCCAAAAGTTTTAGTCCTCTGTACCATAGCCCGCGGCGATGCCTGCCCGCAGACTGTCCTCGTTGAAAGAAGAAGCAACTCCAGAGAGGGGACACGACATGGTCGGCGGATACGCGAACTGGATGGGGCAGCCGGTGATCCTAAGAGTGGTGGCGGGGAATTTGAGAGTGCCGCTGCGCGGCCGGTTGGTCTCCGAGACGAATGATGTGGTGAGACTGCGGATTGCGGATAGCTGGGACGTGGATATTTTCAAGTCCATGGTTGCGGCGATCGAGCAGGACACGCCGGTTTACGTCGTCCACTAAGAGATTGAGGCAAAACGCAGCGATGGCGCAACACGAGACACCGAGGCCCAACATGAACTATGTGTCGCAAAATCAAGTTTCCGGCAGCGAAGCAACAGCGATGGCCATCGCGCTGCCGGCGCCCGCTGCGCTGAAGACGGCGATGCTGAACGCGCGCGACGGCCTCATGATCATTACGTATCAACTGATTATTCGAGTCTGTTTCCTGGCGCGCCGTTGGAACTACTGATCGCGCGCTGACGAATTTACCGGCCCACGCCCCTCTCAGGCCCCCGAGAGCCCCGGGTTTGCACCCTCCAAACCCGGGGCTTTTTCTTCTCTGATTTGCGGGTTCGGCAGATGCAACTGAACGATCAATCTCGAACAGTCCCGGCCCGGCGAGGCAATCACTGTTTGCCGCGAGTGGTGTCTTCCGATGGCGTGATGAGGCGCGATTTGGAGTTCGAGCCAAAGTCATTCAACATGAGCGCGGCCGAATCGCGCTTGAGCGGATCTTCTACGCGAAAGTTGCCGAACGAGCCGAGCTCGGCAATTACATTCTGGTTGTACAGCAGAACGAGATTCGATAGTCCCCGGTTATCCGCGCTGAGCTGCGCCTTTGCATGTCCTGTGGAGTCTGCTACGGACACAAGTCCCGGCGCGATGGAAGCCTGTTGAATTCCACCCTCGGTCAGTGAAAAGCCGTCGGCGCGGACGGCGGAGCGCTGCTTCCCGTCAGCGAGCGTAATGACGCCGGATTCCATCGCCACTTCGCCGCGAATTTTTAGGATTGCCATTTGCTTTTCGCCGTCGCCCACGGTTTCGAACGTCAATCGAGCGAGTGGGTTCCCGCTAGCTTCCAAGGTGAGACCCTCGGCCGAGAGGATCACCGTGTTTCTGCCGTCGTCACTCTTGAAGCGAATTTCCTTTTGGATTTGAGGCGATGCGGCCGAGAGGCTGCCGGCGACTGCGAGCAGAAAAACGAATCGCCAGAGATATACCTCGCGTTGCCAGCGGACAACCATTCGATCATTTGACGCCATCGGAATCAGCCTCCTGAGTGCAACGCGCAAACGGTGGATTCTTGTCGGGTGACACGCCTGATTCTCTCAAATCGGTGGCGGCGCGAGATGTGAAATTGCGGGGGAGATTTCCGCTTAGGGCATGCGGGAGCCGTAGCGGCCGCAGGCTTCGAAGAGCGAGACGATGTTGGTCATGCTGAGTAGTTCGCGGATGCGTGGGCTCAAATTCACCAACTGGAGTTCGCACCCTGCGCGTTTCGCCGAGATGTACAGCCCAACCAGAGCGCCGAGTCCGGTGCTATCCATCTGCGCCAGATCGGTGAGATCGAGGATCACCCGGCATTTATTTCCCAGCAGCGGCCGCACCTCCGTCTTCAGAATCTCCGAGGTTTCAATGGTCAGGCGGCCGGTGCAGCGCACCACAGTCGCGCCTTCCTGTGCGGACGTATGCAGCTTAAGCGTGTGCACGGGAATCGCTGAGTCGGTGGACATGCGAGCCGTTTATTTACTCTCGACGCGCCGCGAAGGCAAGGAATTTTTGCGCGTCTGCCGCGGTCGATTGCTCGAGTGAATCGTCGGCGAGGTCGTCAGAGGGCGCGTCGATTGCTTGGCAATCGCAAAGCGATTGACCAGCGCCCATACGAGAGTTAAGTGCCTAGAGAAGTGGCGCGCCCGAGAGGAGTCGAACCTCCGACCTTTTGGTTCGTAGCCAAACGCTCTATCCAGCTGAGCTACGGGCGCGCCGTGATTTCAGTTTAGCATAAGGAGTGCGAGAGGATAAATTCGAGTGGCGCCGGCTGGGACGCGAGAGCCTTGGACGCCGTCGCAGCTTAAACGAGTTCCGGTAGAGAATTTACCGGCGGATGGTGATCGCCGCGGCTTCCAGTTCGTAGCCTTCGTCCTGGACGATTTTCTCGGCTGCAGAACGGAGCGAGGCATCGTCCACGCTCTTGGGTTGGTCGCTGTGGCGGCGGATCGCTTCTTCGCCTGCGACAATGCGTACCAGCCAGCTGGATGTTGCTGCGTCCCAGGAAACTTCGACTCGGTCTGCGCGCATAGGTTCCTCCGGCGTCGGATTTAGACGCATCCTACCGCAGGGCAGCGAAATCGGAAAGAGTGCAGACGGAATTGTCTTCGCGTGCGTGGCGGCGCATACGTTCGGCGGGGGCCCGGACTACGACGGGAATTGCTGCATCGCGGTTTTGAAAGCGCGAGTCGTTAATTCTTCCAGCGGTTTTTTGCGGAATTCGCTGGATAAGACCTCAACTCCCCACGGGCCCGAATAGCCGGCCTCTTGCAGCGCAGCCACAAATCCTTTCACGTCGAATTCGCCCTCGCCGCACAGGCGGCGGTGATTGATGGTGTCCTCAAGAAGAGTCCAAGGAGCTTCGAAGGTGCCGTCGTTGAGCTCTACCGCCAGCAGAAAATGCGGGGGGATCTTTGCCAGTTCGCGAAATGGAATTCTAAGTTTGGAGATATGCCACACATCAATCAGAAGGCCGCCGTTTTTGGCGCCCGCGCCGCGGACCATGGTAAGAGCGTCCGCAAGCGTGGATATCATGGCAAAGGGCATCAATTCAAATGCGACGCGAGTGCCGTGAATCGCGGCGTCCGCGCAGAGGGACGCGAATGCATCGATCAATTGCGGCATCGGCGTGATCTGTTTCTTCAGATCGCCGACCTTGAGGTGCCTCGCGCCGAGAACTTCGGCTGCGGCAAGTAATTTTCGTTTCAGAAGATCCGATTGTTTCTTCGGTTCGCCGTCGAGGAACCAGTCGGTGAGGAATTCGATCTCGATGTGCTCTAAGCCATTGTCGTCGAGAATCTGCTTCATTTCTTTCAGAGTGGATCGTCTCGAGGATGTGAAACAAATCGGCGTGCCAGATTCCGATGCCCTTGAATCCTGCACGCGCTGCTGATTCGGCACGCGCTTTGAAATCGAACGGGCTGTACTCCTTGTTGGTGAGAGGCAAAGCGCCGCCGGCAATGGTCCAGTAGGAAGCGAGCAGCTCTACATCATTCGGCATGGGGTTCCTTCAGCTCGACAGAGAAGAGATGAATGTCGGCATCGCCGATGTTCTCCACTGAATGCGGCGGCAGCGGAGGCAGCCATTGTACGACAGGCGCGATTTGTGGCACGCCCGCTGCGCGCGAATCGAAAATTATTTTTCCCTGGCCATCGCGGCGGATAAAATCGCTGGCGCTCTGCACGTAAATGACGCCCGGCCATTTGTGCGTGTGCACCGGCACAAAATCGCCCGGCCGGATGAGCACATCGAGAACGCGGACGCGCTCGTTTTCGAACAACAAACGATGATGGTTCGGCGCCGCGATCAAGGCGTCCAAAGAATCCGGCCAGGGCCAGTCCGGCGATGTTGCAGGTCCCGCGGTCATGGTCAAGCCAAGCTCCCCGTAGAGGATTGTCGCGACGATGTTGCGCGCTGCGAGTCTTCCTTCTTTAGCTGCGACGCCCAAGGTTCTGCGGCTCGCGATGCCGATGTGCACGCTGAACTTAGTACCACTTTCTCCGTTTGTACAGGGCTCCGTCCGATAACCGGCCGCGAATCTGTGAGTTCCCCGGAGGGCCAGAATACGGGGTTTTGGGTATTGGCTCGTGGCCGGGTTTCGTGCTGAACTCTACAAGTGAAGCGCAGCGAATTGCTCGTCAGCCGGAGAGTCGCGCGTGATCACGAGCCCAGCAGAAAATGAAACTTAGGAGGAGACGAAATGAAATCACTTCGAATCCTGGCGCTCGTGGGGTTTGCGGCGCTGATTGGCGCGGCATCCTTGAGCGGAATTCGCGCGGACGAATGGGACAAGACCACCAAAGTTACGGTGAATGAACCGGTCCAAATTCCCGGCACCGTCCTGCAGCCCGGAACGTACACTTTCCGGTTGATGGAGAGCCCTTCGGACCGGCACATCGTCCAGGTATTCAACGCGGACGGCACGCGATTGATCACCACCGTGCTGGCCATCAATAACTATCAGCTCGAACCATCTGGCGACACCATTCTTGCTTACGAAGAGCGGCCAATCGGCGAACCCGTAGCTTTGAAAGCCTGGTTCTATCCTGGGGACAACTTCGGCCAGGAATTTGTTTATCCGAAGCAGACGTACACTGCGCCCTCGCAGGTAAACGAGACGGAAGAGCCGGCAGCCCCGCCCGAACAACCCGCTCCGGCAGCAACCACGCAGCCTGCTGAGACAACTCCTGCTGAACCCGTAGCCGAGCCGCAACCTGCGCCGCAACAGGAACCCGCGCAAGCCACACCGCAAACGAGCGAACCGCAACCTGCCCCCGAGCTGCCCAAGACCGCCAGCGATGAACCGCTGATCGGCCTTGCCGGCTTGCTCGCGTTGGGCGGAGCGCTCGCGCTGCGGCATTTCGGCCGCCAGCCTTCTTAACCACTTGCGACGTCCGGCGCTCGCGATTTTTCCGCGTCGCGGGCGCCGGACTCGCGCGATTCCTTTTCGCGTCGGGCAATTTAACGGCGCCGGCTCGCAAAACCTTCGATGGCACACGCAACTTATAACCTGGATTTAAGCGACGGCTTGCAGGGGAATTCTCCGCCGCGAAAGCCGCTGCGCGCTGCGATTCTGCACGCCCTCAGGAAAATGATTGAAGCCGTCCTGTGGACGATTGCGGTTGTGGCTCTCGGCTGGTTCGCATACGTGCAGGCCGACGCATATTTCTTCCAGCAGGACCAGAACCGGAGGATGAACGCGCTGTTGCGCAGGAGCGCCGAAAGCGCGGCTGTAGAAAAAGAATCCGCGCCGTCAACAACGCGGGCGACGCCGGACGGCGTTATGCCCGCTCCCACAACCAGTGTGCGCATTTTGCGCGGTGACCTCGTCGCGCGCATCGATATTCCCCGGCTGAAGGTTTCAGAGGCCGTCATCGAAGGCGATGACACCGACACGCTGCGCCATGCGGTCGGCCATATTCCCGGAACCGCGTTGCCGGGCGAGCCCGGAAACATCGGGCTGGCTGGGCACCGCGATTCGTTCTTCCGGAAGATTGGCGAGCTTAAGGATGGCGATACGCTGATTCTAGAGACAGCTCGCGGAACATTCAGTTATCACGTGGCGAAGCATGCGATCGTCGCGCCGAGCGACACCAGCGTGTTGAATTCCACTGATGAGCCAGCGCTGACGCTTGTCACCTGCTACCCCTTCCGCTATATCGGCCCCGCGCCGAAGCGATACGTCATCACCGCGCGTTAGCTCGCCTCTCATTTCGTTGCTTGCAGTGCCGCCTTTCTACTTCAATTTGTTGTCCTCCGTTAACTTGACAGTCAAGGCGGGGCAGGCGCACGATGGCCGCAGAGAAGGAAAGGAGTCCCTCCCATGTGGCTCGGTTTCCCGGTTTCCGCGTGGATCACCGCGGCGATATTTCTGCTTGTTTTCTACATATTGATGTCCATCCGGCGTGTTGGTCCGGCGGAAGTTGGATTGGTGCTCAAGCGCGTGTCGTTACGCAAGTTGAGCGAAGACAACGCCATCGCCTTTAACGGCGAGCCTGGTTACCAGGCTGATCTTCTGATGCCCGGCTTGAGGTGGAAAGCCTGGTTGTTTTACGAAGTGCAAAAGTTCCCGTGGGTCCAGGTTCCGGCCGGCGAAATCGGGGTCGTGATTTCGCAGGTCGGCGCGGCGCTGCCGATTGGCGCGAAGTCGGCAGTCTTCAAGAAGTCTTTTGGGAATTTTTCCGATCTGCGCTCGTTCGTGATCAGCGGAGGGCAGAAAGGCGTGCAGCGTCCGGTGCTGCCTCCTGGAACGCTGGCTCCGATTCATCCCGTTGGCTTCATCGTCTTGACGAAGAGCCAGATTTATGGACTGCCGATCTCTCCCGATCTCCGTGGGCGCGCAGGAAAGCTAGGCAAACTTACGCCCGAGGCGTTTGGACTGACGCCGCAGCAATTGGAACTGGTGCGCATTGAGCCGCGGCCTTGCGGTAAAGACGGCGCGATGTTGGACATCGTCGGCATCGTCACGACATTTGAGGGCGACCCGCTGCCTTCGGGCGACATCGCCAGCCGCCTCGGTGGATTTTCCGATGTGGAGAAGATGGAGAAAGCGACCGCGACGGACGGCGACATCATCGACGTCCTGCTGGGAAGCAAGAACAACTTACATAACAACTATCAGGATTATCAGGCGTTCCTCGACAACGGCGGCCGCATTGGATTGCAGCACGATCCTTTGCTCTATGGCGCTTATGCGCTTAATCCGTTTCTGGTGGCCGTCGAACTTGTATGGATGCTCGTCGTGCAGCAAGGTCAAGTCGCTGTAATCAAGGCCTACGTCGGCCTTTCCACTCAGGATACGTCCGGGGTGGAGTTCAAGTTCGGAACGCTCGTGCGCCCCGGTCACCGCGGCATCTGGCAGGAAGCGCTGCGTACAGGCAAGTATCCACTCAATCCGCGGTGTTATCAGGCGGAGATCGTCCCGACTTCGATCCTGACGCTGAATTGGGCCGACGCGGTTTCGCAGGCGCATAATCTGGACGCGCAGCTTAAGCAGATCGAAGCGAAGAGCAGAGAAGGCTTCGTATTCCAGATCGATCTGCAAGTGCAGATCCACGTTCCGGACACAAACGCGCCGCGTGTGATCTCCATGGTCGGAACCATGCTCAATCTCGTGAACGAGGTTTTGCAGGCCGCGGTGGGCAATCACTTTCGCGATAAGTTGCAGAGCATGCCGGCGGTTCGCTTCATCGAAACGAGGCAGCAGGTGCAGGAAGAGGCATTCAAGCACATTAAGGAACAGATTGACCAATACCGAGTCGAGACTCGCGGCGTTTTCATTCAGGACGTGATTTTCCCTGCGGATATGGTGAAGGTGCTGACGCAGCGCGAAATCGCGAATCAGGAAATCGAGACTTACAAGAAGCAGCGCGCTGCGCAGGATGAGCGCATCTCGATGGAGAACGCCAAGGGCACGGCTGAGATGCAGGCCGATCTGGCGAAGTCGAAGGTCGGCGTGGACATCAAGACGAACAACGCGAACGCGCGCACCGAAGAGGCGCGCGGCGAAGCTGAATATATCAGCAAGACCGGCGCGGCACAGGGCGCGCAGGTTGAAGCCGTTGGCCTAGCGCGCGCGCGCGGGTATGAGGCGCAAGTACGGGCGCTCGGATCGAATGCGACTGCGCTAGTAAACGTGATCACCGCGCTTTCGGAGGGCACGTCGAAGTTCGTTCCGGATGTGCTGGTCACCAGCGGGAACGGCGGCGGTGGCGCGCTCGATGGCTTGGCGGCCGCGGCGATGCGCTATCTCGGTAATGGCGGCAACGGCGGCGCCGCGGCCACGCCAGCGAAGCCGGGGGAGACAGCAGCGTCGAAGGTCAGCTCTTTGCTGCCGAGCGCACCGGGTAAACCGGGTAAAGATCAATAGTTGGCAGCGCGCGCGCCGCAAGCCGGGCCGAGAAATGTGTGGCTCCTGAGGCGCGCTCAGAGTAATATGCCGTCGGATGCCAACCATGCGAATGGCTACCGAATCGGCTGTGAAGGTATTCAAGCGAGGCCTTGCACTCGTGGCGCTGGTTGCCGCGCCTTCGGCGCTCTACGCGCAGAGCTGCGCGATGTGCTATCAAAATGCCGCCGCAGCCGGCCCGCGTACCGCCGAAGCGCTTCGGCACGGCATTTTGATCATGCTCTTTCCTCCGCTGTTTATCTTCGCCGGGATCTTTGTGCTGGCGCATCGCCGCCGCGACGACACGACGGACATGGATGCTTCACTTGAATCCGCCGACGAATCGCCCGCGTTCGACGATCCTTCCGGCCGCTCATAGTCGCCCTCCCTCTGTCGTGATAAGTATTCGCTAACGACTGTCTCTGCCGCGCGTCGAATCCGCTGATGATGTCGCAGCGCCAGGACTGCGCGGATATTTACGGAGACTCGCGGCGCATTCCCAAGCCTGTAGTAGAATTCGCAGTTCGATCTCGCGCGTCGTTCTCCCCAATCTCAGATCGTGGAGGCATTCGATGGAAGCAGCAACCGGAACTGTGAGGCGGTTCGTTTTCGCACTGGCGAGCTTTTTTTCGTTTGCGCTTTTCCTGGCCTCGCCCGTGGCGCTCTCGAGCGCTGAGCAGCACGAGCTGTACCTCTTTCGCGATCCCTCGCTGAGCCGGACGCAGATTGCGTTCAGCTATGCCGGCAATATCTGGGTGGTGAGCCGCGATGGCGGCGAAGCGCAGCGGCTCACCTCGGGCGGCCACGAGGGCGGCGCACATTTTTCGCCGGACGGAACGCAGATCGCTTTCACCGGGCAGTACGACGGCAATGTAGATGTGTACGTCGTGCCCGTCACGGGAGGCGTGCCGAAGCGCCTGACCTGGCATCCCGCGGCAGACGTGGCCATCGGATGGACGCCAGACGGCCAAAACGTGCTGTTCAGCTCGACGCGCGATAGCGCGACGGACCCGGCGAAGTTTTTCACCGTGCCGGCGGCCGGAGGATTTCCGACCGAACTGCCTCTGCCGGCAGCGGACCATGGCGTGTACTCGCCTGATGCGGCGCGGCTGGCGTACGTTCCCGACTTTCAGTGGGAGCACGGGTGGAAGCATTACCGCGGCGGGCAGACGGAGCGAATCTGGGTGGTGAATCTGGCGGATTCGAGCATCGAGCAGAGAATTCCGCAGGAAAACAATTCGAACGATTTCAATCCGATGTGGGTCGGAAACAAAATCTATTTTCTCTCGGATCGCAACGGCATGTATGGCTTGTTCGAATACGATCTGGGATCCCATAACGTCGCCGAGGTGGTGAAGAATACTGGACTGGAATTCGAGTCCGCCTCCGCAGGCCCGGATGCAATCGTGATCGAAGAATTCGGGCATATCCTGCTCTACGATCTGGCATCGGGCCAGACGCATGCGGTGAAGATTCACGCGGCTGGCGATTTCCCGGAAGTGCGGCCGCATTTCGAGAAGCTGGATGCGAAGAAAATCCTGCACGCTGGCATCTCCCCGAGTGGCATACGCGCGGTTTTCGAAACGCACGGAGAGATTCTCACCGTTCCGGCCGAGAAGGGCGACATCCGGAATTTGACGAATTCACCGGCGGTTGCTGACCGCGATCCCTCGTGGTCTCCGGACGGCAAATTCATCGCCTATTTTTCCGACGAGTCAGGCGAGTACGCGCTGCACATCTCCCCGCAGAACGGCCTCGGCCCGGTAAAAAAGATCGGCCTCGGAAATCCTCCGGCGTATTACTACTCGCCGACGTGGTCGCCCGACAGCAAGAAGATTGCCTACGAAGATCAGCGGCTGAACCTGTGGTACGTCGAGATCGAGAAGGGAACTCCTGTCCGCGTAGATACCATGCGATTTGACCAAGGTCCGTCCTTCGGTCAGGGGTGGTCTCCGGACAGCCGCTGGATCACTTATACGAAACCATTGCCGAACAATCTCCATGCTGTCTTCGTCTATTCGCTCGAGACCGCCAAGGCCGAGCAGATCTCCGACGGCATGAGCGATACGAGTTCGCCCGATTTCGACAAGAACGGCAAATATCTTTATTTCGCCGCTAGTACCGACGTCGCGCTTGCCAATGAAGCGGGCATGAGTTCGGTTGGACGCCCGGTGACGCGCAGCATTTACGCCGCGGTGCTGAAGAAGGACGTTGCATCGCCCGTCGCGCCCGAGAGTGACGAAGAGAAATCGAAGGAAGAGAAGGCCAAAGACGAGAAGGCGAAGGACGATAAGCCCAAAGATTCCGCGAGTGCCGATGCCGACAAGGGCAAAGACAAAGATAAGGACAAAGACAAAGATAAAGACAAAGAGAAGCCGAAAGAGCCGCCCAAGGTGGACATCGACTTCGAGCACATCGGCCAACGCATCGTGGCCCTGCCGATCCCCGCGCGCAATTATTTCGGCGTGACCGCCGGAAAAGAAGGCGAAATTTATCTTGCGGAAGGGGCGCAGGTTCCGAATTTCGGAGGCGGACCACCCGCAGTCACGCTGCAGAAATTCACTCTAAAGACGCGCAAGACGGAGAAATACTTCGACGGGATCTCAGCGTTCTCGATTTCAGCCGATGGCGAAAAGATGCTATACAAGATGGGCGACCAGTGGTTCATCACTGGCACGGGATCCGTTCCGAAGCCCGGTGACGGCGCGCTGAAGCTCGGCGAAATGGAAGTGCACCTTGACCCGCGTGCCGAGTGGCGGCAGATCTATCATGAGATCTGGCGCATCGAGCGCGATTTCCTCTACGATCCGCACGCACATGGCCTCGATCTAGCCGCCGCCGAGAAATTCTTCGCGCCGTATCTCGACAACATCGCCTGCCGGTCGGACCTCAACTATCTGTTCCGCGAAATGCTCAGCAACATCAGCATCGGCCACATGTTCGTCGGCGGTGGAGAAGCTCTAGAGCTACGCAAGGTCCGCACCGGCCTTCTCGGTGCCGACTACAAGATCGAAAACGGCCGCTATCGATTTTCGCTCATTTTCAACGGCGAGAATTGGAATCCGGAGCTGAGCGCGCCGCTGACGCAGCCCGGAGTCAATGTTTCGACCGGCGAGTATCTGCTGGCGGTCAATGGCCGCGAACTGCACGCCGCGGACAATATTTACAGCTACTTCGAGGAGACTGCGGGGAAGCAGGTGGTGCTGAAGGTCGGGCCGAACGCGGATGGTAGCGGCTCACGCGATGTCACCGTCGTTCCCATCGATGATGAATTCACCATCCGCCATCTCAAGTGGGTGGAAGACAATCGCCGCAAAGTGGACGAGATGACCGGGGGGCGCGTGGCGTACGTTCACCTGCCGGATACCGCGTTTGGGGGTTATATAAATTTCAATCGCTACTACTTCTCGCAGGTGGATAAGCAAGCCGCGGTGATTGATGAGCGTTTCAATCACGGCGGCTTCCTGGCCGACTACATCGTGGACTATCTCAACCGGCCGATCCTGAACCGCGTGATGACGCGCCTGGGCGACGACATCTCAGTTCCCACGGAAGCGATTTACGGCCCGAAGGTGATGCTCGTCAATCGTTATGCGGGCTCGGGTGGCGATGCTTTGCCGTGGTATTTCCGCAAGCTGCAGATTGGTCCGCTGGTCGGCACGCGCACGTGGGGAGGGCTCGTGGGCATCGGCGGTTACCCGCAATTAATTGACGGCGGGTTTGTCACCGCTCCACGCTGGGCGATTTATGGATTGAACGGCGAATGGGAAGTCGAGAATCACGGCATCATTCCGGATTACGACGTCGAAATGGATCCCAAAGCCGTGCGCGAAGGCCACGATCCGCAGCTCGAGAAAGCAGTGCAAGTGGTGCTCGAGGAAATGAAGAAGAATCCTGCGCCAACGTACAAGCGGCCGGCGTATCCGGACTATCACCCGCAATTTCCGGCGACGCAATAATCGGGCGGCGAATCAGGCAGCGCCGGTCTTGAGCAATTGACGCGAGACGCGCCGCGCGGTGTCCTTTAGTGCGTCTTCGACGCGCGTCATTTTGGCGGAGTCCATTTGTGTAAGAGTGCCGCTTACGCCCAACGCGGCGACCACATTTCCAAGAGCGTCAAATACAGGCGCGGCGATACAGCGGGCGCCAAGACTGTTTTCTTCATCGTCCACGGCGTAGCCTTGCTGGTGAACGCGCTCGAGTTCCGCCACCAGACGCGAGTGGCTGGTGATCGTCTTCGGCGTCCTGCGCTTGAAATCGCAATTGTGCAGCAGTGCCTCGCGCTCGGCGCGCGGCATCCAGGCGAGCAGAGCCTTTCCCACGCTGGTCGAGTGTAAGAGCATACGGCGTCCCACCCAGGTGTTGACCTTGAAGAATCCCGGGGCCTCGACTTTCTCGATGTACACGGCTTCGTTCTGATCCACGACGGCGAGGTGACACGTCATTCCCAGCCGCTCGACGAGCCCGCGCATGAAGGGAAGGGCAACCTCGGCGATATCGAGTCCCGCTTGGGTTTCGCCGCCCAGACTGAGCAACTTCAGTCCGAGCCGGTAGCGGCCCGTCTCGGTGTCGCGGCGTAGATAGCCCCGGCGCTCGAGCGTGCGCAGGATGTAGCTCGCGGAGCTTTTCGGAATGCCGAGACGGCGGCTAATTTCGGAATTGGTGAGGCCTTCGCGGCGTTGTGATGCGGCTTCGAGAATATTCAGCGCGCGCTCGACGGCAGTGGCGAGACTTGCATCCATCTCCGGCATGAGAGCTGCTCCTTCGCGTACAGCATTCCGTACCGCGCCGATACACTGATCCAAGTATAGAATAATTGTTCGACATATTGAACAGGGGCTTGCGCGGCGGCACCGCGTCGCGTACAAACGGGAAGCGGCTGAACATGTGTTCAGTATGCTGAACAATAAGATGTTGCTACGGCATCGACTTTGGCTCGTTCGACACAGGGAGAGGACGAATGGCAACCGAACCCAGGAACGGCGGCAACGGCCACAATGGCCATCATGGCGCGAATGGTCACGATGCGTTCTCAAATGGACGCTGGGACGGAATCATCCGCCCTTACGCCAGCGAGGAAGTGCAGCGCCTCCGCGGCTCCGTGAAGATCGAGTACACGCTCGCGGACCTCGGCGCGCGCCGTCTCTGGGAGTTGATGCATACCGACCCCTACGTAAACGCGCTCGGCGCCATCACGGGCAACCAGGCCATCGAAATGGTCCAGGGCGGCCTGAAGGCGATTTATGCGAGCGGCTGGCAGGTGGCGGCGGACAATAACTCCGCCGGTGATGTGTACCCCGACCAGAGCCTATATCCTTGCGACAGCGCGCCGCAGCTCGTCGAGCGCATCAATCGCGCATTCCGTCGCGCGGACCAAATCGACAGCGTCGAAGGCCGCAACGGCACGCACTGGTACGCGCCAATCATCGCCGACGCCGAAGCCGGATTCGGCGGCTCGCTCAACGCCTACGAAATCATGAAGGCCATGATCGAAGCGGGCGCCGCGGGCGTTCACTTCGAAGATCAGCTTTCATCGGCGAAAAAGTGCGGCCACCTCGGCGGCAAAGTCGTTGTCCCCACCCGCGAATTTATCGAGAAGCTTGTTGCCGCGCGTCTCGCCGCAGATGTCTGCGGCGTGCCGACAGTTCTCATCGCGCGCACGGATGCCGATAGCGCGGGCCTGCTGTTGAGCGATGCCGATCCGCACGATCGCGGATTCATCACCGGCAAGCGAACTCCCGAGGGTTTCTTCGAATTCCGCGGCGGCATTGATGCGGCCATCGCGCGCGGGCTTTCTTACGCGCCCTACGCCGACATGCTCTGGTGTGAAACCTCTACGCCCGATCTCAAGGAAGCCGAGAAGTTCGCAAAATCCATTCACGCGAAATTCCCCGGCAAGCTCCTGGCCTACAACTGCTCGCCGTCGTTCAACTGGAAGAAGAATCTCGACGACGCCACAATTGCGAACTTCCAGCAGGAACTGGGCCGCCTGGGCTACAAATTCCAGTTCGTCACGCTCGCCGGATTCCACGTGCTGAATCTCGGCATGTTCGAACTGGCGCGCCAATATAAGGACGCTGGCATGGCCGCGTATTCCACATTCCAGGAAGCGGAATTTGCTGCGCAGGCCAACGGCTATCGAGCCGTAAAACATCAAAGCTTCGTCGGCACAGGCTATTTCGATCGCATAGCCCAGGTAGTCTCTGCTGGCCACTCTTCGACCACAGCAATGGCAGGCTCAACCGAGACAGCACAGTTCCGCGGCAATGGCCACGGCGAGGAAAAGGCACAATCAGCAGGCGCAGAGGCTTGAGTAGGGGCGAGGGATCAGCACCCGCCCGGTTTGGCTTTTGGTTTCGTCGATTTATTTCTCAGCGGATGTTATAACCGGAATCTCAAAACCCAGTTCCACCCCGGGGGCGTGTAAACCCGCCCCCCTACGACGCGAGATTACTTCGCGCCTTCGACCAGATACAAATTTGACAGATTCGGATAGTGGGAATAGACCTACGATTTCTCTTCCGCGCTGAGGATGATTCCGCCGATGTGATCCACGCCAGCGGCGTCGGGCGGCAGACTCCGCAGTCATGCGGGGGAAGGAGCGCTTCAGCGCTCCGGAAAAAGCGTCGTTTCTGACGATGCGCTTTAGCTCTGGCTCCCCGAGGCAGTAAGTAAGAAAGCTTGCGCCATCGCGTCCCGTCCCGAAAATAGGACACTGCCTCCACTAGTCACAGCTGCGTTCATTCCGTCTGGACACTCCATCCGTCCGGTAGCAGAATGAGTTTCATTCGAATTCTTGGGTCTCGCAAATCTGAATCCGAAGCGGAAAGAGGGATGGCATGAGGAAAGTAGCGCTGTTAGTTGCATGGATGGCCCTGAGCTCCACGTCCGCGCTCGCGCAAGACCAATCGCAGCAAGCCCCGGTGATCCAAATCAACGTCACGCGCACAATCCAAGCCGTGAATTACATGGCCAAAGGCTCGACGCGCATCGATTTCCGCGGCACCGCGCTCCTTCCGCAAGCTACCGGCCAGGCCAAAGTCGAAGCCAAGAACGGCGCGGTCTCCATCAACGCGAATTTCGACAATCTCTCGGGAGCCGGCCAATTCGGCGCCGCCTATCTCACCTACGTCCTCTGGGCCATCACTCCCGAAGGTCGCGCGAATAATCTCGGCCAGCTCGTTCTCGATGGTCAAAAAAGCAAGGTGCAAGTAACCACCCGCTTGCAAACTTTTGGCCTGATCGTGACCGCCGAGCCGTACTACGCGGTCTCGTTCCCCAGCGACGAAGTGGTTCTCGAGAACATCGTGCGCGCGGATACGAAAGGACAAGTGGACGCAGTAGACGCGAAATACGAACTGCTCCAGCGCAGCCGTTACAAAGATTTGAATCTCGCGCCGATCGATGACGACCCGACTTTGCCCCTCGATCTCTTGCAAGCCCGCAACGCCAAGCGCATCGCGCAATTGCGCGGTGCGGATAAATATGCGGCTGATTCTTGGGCGAAAGCCTCGGATGCACTCACCCGCGCCGAAGATTACGAGACTCGCAAGCAGAAAAAATCGGTGCCATCCGCCGCCCGCGACGCCGTTCAAAGTTATGAAGACGCTATCACCATCAGCCTGAAGCGCCAGGACGACGAGCGGCTCGCCAAGGAGCGCGAGGCCGGCGCCCAGCGCGAGGCTCAGGCGAAATCCGAGCAGGAGGCCGAAGCGCAGCGCCGCGCCCAGGCGGAAAAACAGCAGGCCGAAGCCGAAAAGCAGCAGGCCGAAGCCGAGAAACAAAAGATGCAAGCCGAATTGGCCGCCGCGAAGGAAGCCCAGGCGCGCGCCGAAGCCCAAAAAGCCCAGGCGGAAGCCGAAAAGGCTCAAGCGGAAGCCCAAGCCAAGCAGCATGAGGCCCAAGCGCAGGCCGAACGTGAAAAAGAAGCCGCCGAAAAAGCCGAGCGCGAAAAGCAGGAGCTGCGCGCCACGCTCCTCGCGCAATTCAATAAAATTCTGGAAACGCGCGATTCTCCGCGCGGACTAGTCGTGAATCTCGGCGATGTTCTGTTCGCCACGGCGAAATACGATCTGCGCCCCGAAGCCCGCGAGCGTCTTGCAAAACTCTCCGGCATCGTCCTCGCGCATCCCGGACTAAATCTCACCGTCGAAGGTCACACCGACAACGTCGGCAGCGACGCGTTCAATCAAACTCTCTCCGAGCAGCGCGCCCAATCCGTCCGTCAATATCTGATCGATCAGGGACTCGACGCCGGCACCATTACCGCGCAGGGCTTCGGCAAGACCATGCCGGTCGCCGACAACAGCACCGCCGAAGGCCGCCAGAAAAACCGCCGCGTAGAAATAATCGTCTCCGGCGAAGTCATCGGCACAAAAATCGGCGCGACACAAGCCCCTCAGTAGTTCGCGCCAAGAGTTTTCGCCGAAGGTCTTAGGTACCGCCGGCGGCCCCGCCGGCTCCGACGATCACGGAGCAACCCACGGCCACAATCGTCCGCGGACCTGCCGCGTCCAATCTCCGCATCTTGAGTCACTCCTCTCGCCCCTGTGCTATTATTCGCCCGTCGCCCACCTGCAAAAGCAATCCGGTTGAAGGAGACTAATATGAAGGGCAAACTTCGTTACGTCCTCATCGCCATTGCCGTCATCGTCGTCATCGTCATCGCGCTGCCGTTTCTGATCAGCGTCAACCAGTTTCGTCCGACGATCGAAGAAAAACTCTCCACCGCTCTCGGCCGCCAGGTCCAAGTCGGAAATCTCAGCCTCTCGATTCTGTCAGGCTCGCTCGGCGCCGACGATCTCTCAATCGCCGATGATCCTGCGTTCGGCAAGTCCGCGTTTTTGACCGCGAAATCGCTGAGGGTAGGCGTGGAATTAATGCCGCTCATCTTCTCGCGCGCCCTGCATGTCACAGGCGTCACGATCGATAAGCCCGAAGTCACGCTGATTAAGAATCCCGCAGGACGCTGGAACTTCTCCTCTCTAGCCTCCGGCTCGAGCTCGAAATCAGCCGCACCGGCGTCCTCAAGCTCTTCCGCTCCATCCGATCTCGTAATCGGCAAGATCGACATGAAGAATGGAAGCCTGATCCTCGGTTCGACAAATTCGCCCAAGCGCGCCACTTACGACGATCTCAATTTCGAAGCCACCAATGTGTCGCTCGCAAACTCGTTTCCACTGAAGCTCTCGGCCAAATTACCCGGCGGCGGCGAACTCAAGCTCGACGGAACAGTCGGACCTCTCGACGCAAACGATGCAGCGCTGAGTCCGGTTGAAGCCAAGCTAAATATTGCCGATTTCGATCTCGCAAAAAGCGGCTTCGTCGATCCAGCTTCGGGTTTGGGCGGCGTCGTCGAATTGAATTCCACTCTTTCCTCGAAGAGCGGTCAGGCGAATGTGCAAGGCACAGTGAAAATCACCAAGCTCCAAGTCGTAAAGGGTGGAGCGCCAGCTGCGACGCCTGTTGAAGTCGATTTCGCGACCGCGTATGACATGCCCAAAAGCACCGGAGTTCTAAGTTCCGGAACAGTGAAAATCGGCAAGGCCACTTCGCATATTTCCGGCACCTACGATCTCAAAGGCGAAGCCGCGATCCTGAACATGAAAATAAACGGTCAAGACATGCCGGTGCCGGACCTCGAGGCCATTCTTCCGGCATTGGGCGTCGTACTTCCGAAGGGCGCTTCGCTCCAAAGCGGCACATTAAGCACGAATCTCGCCGTCAACGGACCCGGAAACAAGCTGGTCACTACAGGAAACATCAATCTTCAGAATGCAAAGCTGGCAGGCTTCGATCTCGGCTCCAAGATGGCGGCGCTCTCCGCGTTTTCGAGTGTAGGAAAGAGCGCGGACACCAGCATCCAGAAACTTACATCGGACGTGCGCGTCGCGCCAGAGGGAATTCAGACCACAAATATGGATTTGGTGATGCCGGCGATCGGCGAAATGACCGGCGGCGGCACAGTGGGCACAGACAGCTCGCTGAATTTTAAGATGCGCGCCTCAGTGAACGGTGTTGGTGGTCTTCTCGGCGGAACGAGCGGCGGAAAAACGACAATTCCGTTCGCGATCCAAGGCACCACCTCGGATCCCAAATTCATTCCGGACGTAGCAGGCATGGCCGGCGCGCTCGGTTCTCAGCTGGGCTCATCGCTACAAGGCGGCCAAGGCACTCAAGGAGTAGCCAACACGCTAGGCGGCCTCCTAGGCAAGAAAAAGAAGCCCAACCAATAACTCACAGAACCGCATGAACTGCTCCAAAGCGACTCGTTGAGTCCCGTAGGGGCGCTGCTTGCCGCGCCCTCCGACGATCTCACCGTAAAATCAAATCCCGGCGCAACCGCGGAAGTACCGTTCGCAACATCGTCGGCGCGCCGCCGCAAATCCCTGTCACCTTCTAATGCTTGAACGAAAAATTCAGCCCCGTCGTAAGAATTAAATCATTCGACTTCGTCCCCGGAATCGGATTGCTCAAATACCGGTCGCTCACAGCCGTCTGCCACGCCAGCCACTTATTGATCTTCGTCGCCGTTCCCATATCAAATGAGATCCGGTACTGCCCCGTCTCCTTCAAGTCGGGATAAAAGAATATATGTTCGTTTAGCGTCGTAGACTTGCCGAACTTGTGCATGAAATCTTCTCCGACAGTAATGCCGCCGGTATTCCGCAGAACTCCGGTGTTGTAACTCTCCCGCGTGTAGTCCCCGCCAGCCAAAAGATCGAGTGTAGTGGAGTCACGTTTGATCGCGTGAAGGCCGAGCCCGCCGGCCAGAATCGACCGCAAATCCAGGTCCTGCGTCTCGTTATATTCGAAGTCCGCGGCCCCAAATGCGAAGATCTTCGGAACGATGTTTCGATCGTAGCGCGCGCCTCCGCGAACATCGTTCGCCGTGACTGCCGAGACCCCCGCCGAATTGCTGGAGGCGTAGATGGACGCTACGTATGCGGACAACTTATCGTTATTGGTGGTGCGCGCGGCATTGAACGCGATCGAAAGATTGGTCGTCTGCGTATTTCCGCGCGCCAAAGCAAAGCCCACATCGGCTCCGCCGGCCCAATTCTCGAGCAGTCCCGGATGTTGGCTGTGTTCGAACGCCGCCTGCTCGGCTTCATCGCGCAATACCGTCACGCTGGCCAGCGGCACGTGCACCGGCGCACCATTGCTTGGAGCAATCACAAGTTCATCGCCTTCGGTGGTCGCTTTTCCGCTGACGGTATTCTTATCCGGCGTCACCGCGTACACCGGCTTATCCGTCGTCAATTCCTTGACCGCCGCCCACTGCAGATTGATCTCGCCCGCGTAATCCGTCTTTAGCGTCAACTGTTTCCCATCGGACTTAACCACCGTACCTGTAAGGTGATCCCCATTCTTCATCACCACGGTATCGGCGCTCGCCGCCAACGCAACCACTAAAAAAAGAGCTATGCCCGCCAGAGATTTCATCTGAACCCCCAAGTAGATTGAAAGAGTGAGATTACACTTTAGCAGTCTTCGCGAGCGTCGTGAAACGAAATAACCGCGTCCACGAGAGGGAGAATGACAAGACAGTCTCGCAAGACTTCGTGGCCGGAATCGCGAGAGAATCAAGCGCCGAAGTTAGGGCCCGCGCCTCGTGAATTTCGGAAGCAAAAATCCAGCGTTTCGCTGATGCTCGCGAAACTCGTCGCCAAATTTCCCCGCGAGCACAGTCTCTTCTTTCCTCGCCTTGATGGCATAGGAACTCAGCAAAAGACAAAACGCCACGCCCCCGCGCACCATTCCGATCGCCAGCGCCGTGCCTGCGACGCCCAGTAGGACGCCGGAATAAATCGGATGCCGCATATAAGCGTAAGGACCGCTGCGAATGAGCTGGTGATCCACTTTCAACTCGACCTTATCGCTCCAGTTCTTACCCAAGTGCCGTCGTGCCGAAACCGCCAGCCCAATTCCAGCAGTCGTCAATACCGCGCCAACCCAGCGCATCGCAAAACTATCGGGATACGCGCGCGTATCCAGAATCGAGAACCCCAACCACGGCGCAAGAAGAAGAACGAACGTAGTAACGAGGATCCCAAACCGCAGCGCCCGGAACCAATTCGCCTCGGTAGTCTCAGTCGGCCCGCTCTGCCGGGCGCTCACCGCCCAATAAATCCCAAAGCCGAGCCACAGAATTCCCAGCAGTTTTTGAATTGGAACAATAGGAATCGCGGAGATCCCTCTCACAACGCGAGCCAGCGGCAATCGCAACGCAATCGTCAAGCGATCGACGCTACCGCCCTATGCTAGAAGTTGAAAACCACCCCGGCGTGCACCTTCGGCCCGATCTGACTCTTACTGGCAATAACCGATCCCAGCGCGTCGGCGCCAGCCCGGAACGAAAGCAAATGCGTGAATCGATAGTCAATTCCGCCGCCAGCTTCCCAGCCAAATCCGCCCTGTCCACCCTCGATCCCCACGGGAAAAAAGTGCGCCCGCCCGACCAGCACGTGTCCCCAGGGCTGCAACCGGCTAGTTTCCCCGAATCGCACGTGCGGCCCAATTCCCAGAAATGAAAGCTTCGCCGTTTCGCCAGCGAAACTTCCGAGCTCGCCGCCCAGTTCGCCTTCGATACCGATGCCGTGAACGAACCCGGTAAATGTCGCGGAAAATCCGTTCAGATTGAGAGCATTGTTCGGTATGCCCGTGAATCGCGTCCACGCGTAACCGATATAAGCCTGGAACTGCGGCTGATCCTCAGTCGCAGGATCGTAGGCCGTCAAGAACCCCATAGACGGCGCGAGGCTCGGTGAAGCATTTGCCAGCGCGGATGTGGCAGGATGAATTTGAGCGGCCGCCCCAGCCGAAACGCACAAACTAAGTGCGAAAACCATGAAAAGTCGGCGCATCGGTCTCCCCCCTCCAAAAATCGTTGCACTTTCCCGACCCGCATCCATTTGAACCGATTTGGGATGGCAATGTCCACCCTAAATGACACGCCATGCCGAAAAAATAATACTGAAGCATTTACATGTGCAAGTGGAAATGGATTCAATCGTTTGCGGCATGCCCATTTTGCCACGGAATTACCCGCCCGCCGTATTCGGGAATTCAAAGTGCATGAGGACGCCGCGAGAAGCAGCACCGTCGGCCGCAAGTGTACCGGGATGAGCCGTTCTGCCCACCCTGCGGCGCCTTTAATCTATAATCAAAAGGTTGATTTTTCGGGCACTCACCCCTTGCGCGGGATTACTTAGGGCGTTACTTTAGAACTGGGATGGCCACGCCTATGAATAAGACGAAACTCCGCGGATACGTCCGCCGAAGCCGCCGATTTCCTTTGCACGTTCCCGTCGTCGTCTACGGACGCTCCAACAGCAATCTCCCCTTCCGGGACAAAACGCATACGCTCAATGTGGACGCCCATGGCGCTCGCCTGGCCGTTTCCGCCGAGCTCGAACAGGGGCAAACGATTCTCGTAGTAAATAGCTTCACGCAGGAAGAGCGCGAATGTCGCGTCGTTCACGTCGGCCCCAAGCAAAGCGGCCGCATCAAGGTAGGAATTGAATTCGTGGATTCAAGCGGCAACTTCTGGCACATCTACGACGCCAAGGTAGAAGCCAAGATGCAACCAAACGGTGCCGTTTGATCCGCTAACGTTTCTTACAACGAAGTTTTTTGGCCTGTTCCTGCCGAAGTTTTCTGGCTTTTTGCTGCGTTACCCATCCTCGCGTCAACGAATGCTCCGATTGCTTCGATAGCCTCCTGAGCTTCCGGCAGGTACTCCGCAAAGACGTGCCAGACATGCGGCATACCCTCGAAAATTTCGAGCGTGACCGGGACGCCTGCTTCCTTTGCGCGAGCGGCGAGGCGGTTGGAATCATCGAGCAGCGTCTCTTCGCTACCCACCTGGATGAGCAGAGGCGGCAGACCTTTCAAGTCAGCGTAGATGGGCGAGGCGAGCGAACCGCGGGCGTTGTGGCCGCCGAGATAGAGGCCTGCTTCGAGCAGCAGGGATTCCTTGGTGCAGAGCGGATCGACATCGGCGTTTGTGGTCATCGTCTCACCGATGCATTCGAGATCTACCCACGGCGAGATGCAAACGCCGCCCGCCGGTAGCGGCGCGCCGGAATCGCGAATGGACAGAAGTGTAGCCATCGTAAGGTTACCGCCCGCGGAATCGCCCGCAATTACGATCGATGAAGGCGCCACGCCCTGCTTCAACAGTCCAGTGTACGCTGCCGTGCCATCTTCGACGGCAGCGGGGAAGGGACTTTCGGGCGCTAGCCGGTATTCAATGACGAGAGTTCTCGCGCGCGTAGCCTTTGCGATGCGCGCCGTCATCGCGCGATACCCGCGTACAGAGCCCAGCACGAACGCCCCGCCGTGGATATACAGGACCACCCGCGCCGGATCGGCTCCCGGCATCGTCAGCCAATCTCCCTGAACGCCGCCAATCTCCGTCGCTTCCACTGTTAGTTCCGGGGAGACTTGAAACTTTGAGAAGAATTGTTCGGCGTGCGCTCGCGATTCGGCCAGCGTGCCGCGAGGTCCGGCAACGAGTTCGCGCCATTCTTGGACTGCGCGTGCGGCTTCTTCGCGTGGCATTGGTTAGTGTCCGCCCGCATTCACGGCAAGCGTTTTCGCGCGCGCAAGCTCCGGCCGCGTCGAGTTCACGCCTCCATCGCAGACTTTCAGAAGCTGCGCATAATATGACGAAGCCTGCTCCGTTTTCCCGGCCGCCTCCGCCGCACGCGCCGCGCCGTACAACCCATCAAACCGGTTCGGCGATTCCTTCAGCAGCACCTCATATTCCACTAACGCATCGGCTGCACGATTCATTTCCAACAGCATGTCCCCCAGCATTTCCCGCGCAGGCATATCTCCCGTTTCCGGCGCACGGCGGTCCTCGCGGTCAGCCGCTGCCCGCAAATCCTTCAGCGCATCCTCTTTCTTCCCCTCGGCAAATTCCACCCATGCCGTGGCCTCCTGCCTCTCGATCGGGGACAGCGCGTCATCGTCCATTTCATAACCGCCCGCAGATGTGGGCGCGTTCAGTTTATCGAGGTTCTTCCTGGCTTCAGCCGCGTCCCCGCTGCGCGCCGCTCCGATCGCCCTGGTGCGGTATGCCGAAGCCTTCGCGTCCTTCGACCCGGATTCCGGCACAGCGAACTTGGCCGCTTCGCCCCATTGATGCAGCTCGAAGTAATACCGGCCCGTGAAGTAAGTTCTTTTATTGGTCTTTTGTTCGGCGGACGCACCCGGCACGGAATCCAGCTCCTCGATCACGTGCCAGGCATCCTTCTCGCGCCCACTCTGCAAGTACGCGTATTGCAGGAAATCCATGGCATGCAGTTCGTAACTCGCGTCGCCGGTTCCCGCGCGCGTAGCTTTGTCGGCAGCCGCCGCAGCTGCCAAGTTTGAATTGATCGAGTCCTGCCACAATCCCAGCCGCGAAAAAATATGCGACGGCATATGAATCGCGTGGGACGACGATGGCGCAATCTGCGCGTAACGCCGCGCCGCATCCAACCCGAGCGACGCCAACTGCGGCCGATCCGCCGCGTGAATCAAATAGTGCGCCGCTCCAGGATGATCCGGATGTTCCGCAAACAATTTATTGAGAATCGGTATTGCCTTCCGGCGATTGGCGAAATCCTTGTTGTCCAGCGGCGTCCATGACAACAACGAGAGCGCGTAAAAAGCGGCCGCCTCCGTATCGTCCGGATATTGCGCATGGAGCCGCCCCATCGCATCGGAGTAATTCTGCGCCCGTGTCCTGTAATCGAGCTTCTTGCCTTTGGCATAGAAAAGCGCCACCGCAGCGATGAATTGTTGTTCGCGATCCGTCTTCGCTCCAATCTTCTGCGCCTCGTGAATGTACCTTTGGCCGCGCTTGATCTTCGCAGCGTCCGGCTCATCCCAAAGCTGGTGCCAGATCACGATCGCCTCGCCCCAGCGCGCCATCGCGCAGTGCTTGTCCTGCCGCGCCACATCATCGAATCCGTCGCTGGCCTGCTTGTATTGAAACGAATGCATCAGCGCGACCGCGCGCTCGAACGATTTTTGTACTTCCGGCGAGCACGAGGTCGGAAAATTCACCGCTCCAAGCTTTTCGCCTTCATCGTGGTGATGGTGCTCCTCGTCCTGCGCCAGAACCGCCGGCGCCACTAGAAGACACACCATCGCCGCAAACCCAATCGCGCGTTTTTTCATCACCGTCACCTCGCTTGCCCGCGAGTGTAGCTACTCGCGTTCCCCGGTGCAACCAGAGCCCTCTCGCGACTCATCCTATCCGCCTCGTGGGCCTCCGCGATTGCAGCGACCCGGCCTGCGCAGCCGTGTATAATCGCGGGTCGCATGCGTCACAGTCGTGCCCTTGCACTTCAGACGCGGAAGGGGTCCCGCGTCATCGAATCTCCGACGGAGGAACATGCAATTTGATTTGAGCGGGAAAATCGCGGACCACCGCCTCCGCGTATCCAACAAAACGAATTCGCCTCTTCGCAAATCGCTCGTTCCGCTGCTCTCCGCGCTCATCCTCCTCGCCGCTGTCGCTCCTGTCGTCGCTCAAAAATCCGCGTCGAAGAAGCGCATTCCTCGTCAACCGTCGGTCGATCTAGCCCGCCGCCGCGCCGAATGGTTCTTCCGTCCGCGTGCCTATCCCGAGGGCAGAATTCCCGCAGGCGCGCGTGAAGCCGCCATCAAAGAATTGCAAAAGATGCGCGAAGAATCCGCGGCCGCTACGCCCAACGTCTCCTCGCTCACCTGGCAATCCATCGGCCCGGCTCCCACCAGTCAAACTCCTTTCGGTAACACTTCCGGCCGCGTCACCGCTCTCGTGTCCGATCCCTCCGACGCAACCGGCAAAACCCTCTATCTAGGCGCAGCCGATGGCGGAGTCTGGAAGACCACCGATCTGCAAAATTGGTCGCCGCTCACCGACGATCAATCCTCGCTCTCAATCGGATCGCTCGCACTCGATGCCACCACAACTCCCGTCACCCTCTACGCCGGAACTGGCGAAGAAAACTTCGCACGCGATTCCTACTATGGCGCTGGAATCCTCAAGTCCACCGACGGCGGCCAAACTTGGACCGGAACGGGAGTAGGAATATTCGGCGGTGTCACGGCTCCTCTCAACGCCGCGTCCGGCGGCCCATTCATCGGCGCAATCAGCGCAGATCCCAATTCTTCGTTGCACCAGGTGGTGCTGGCAGCGGTAAAAGGCGGAGATCCTTCGATTCCCTCGGGAATCTGGCGCTCCACAAACGGCGGCACCAACTGGACGCAAGTGCTTTCAGCCTCGCCGAAAGTCGAAGCCACCGACGTCGTCTTCGATCCCAACGATTCCACTGGCATGACCGCCTACGCCGCCCTCGGCCACCCCGCCGGCGATTCCGATGCCGGTTCGCCCTGCCGCGCCGCCGCTCCATGTAATGGCGTTTTCATCTCCACAAATGCGGGCGCGACGTGGACCCGCCTAACTGGCCTCGATCAAGCCACGGATCAAACCCAATTCGGTCGCATAATTCTGGCTCTCGGCCCGCAAGTCTCCAGCAAGACCGTTGTCTATGCTGCCATCGCCGAAGCCGATGATTCTTCCTCCAGTTTCTTCGGCCTGTTCAAGAGCCTCGATGCCGGAACCACTTGGGCGCAGCTCACCGAGCCGCCAAATAATTTGTGCGCCCCATCCTGTTTCTACGATATGGCTCTCCGCGTCAGCCCGGCAAACGCATCGCTCGTATTCGCCGGTGGCTCAAACGGCGGCGGCAGCGGCTCCACTCTCTATCGCTCCATCGATGGCGGCAGCACCTGGCAGGACGTCTCGATCGACAAATCCAACGCCGCGATTCACGCCGCGCAGCACGCCCTCGGATTCTCGTCCGATGGCAGTTCGCTTTTCGTCGGCAATGATGGCGGCGTCTGGTCCTCCAGCGACGTCACCAACACCGGCGTCGCAGCCGGCTCTCATACGTGGAACAATCTCAATACCGGCTCGACCGCCTCGGGCCTGAGCATCACGCAATTTTATCCAGGTCTCTCCGTTCACCCGTCCTCGGACAATATCGCCTTCGGCGGCACGCAGGGCAATTCCGCGCAACTCTTCAACAACAATGCGTGGGTCTCCATCGGCACGCCGCAATGCGATGGCGGCTTCACCGCCATTGACGTCACTTTCCCGAATACCGTTTTCACCACCTGCGGCGACCTGCAGCAACCGGCTTCCGTTGCTCCATTCGTCTTCCGCTCTCTCAGCGGCGGCTTCGTCAATGATTTCATCGCCGAAGAAAACGGAATCAACACGTCCGATCCTGCGTCCTATCTCCCGCCGCTCGTCGGCGATGCCTCGCGCTCTCAAACTTTCTATCTCGCCACCAATCGCGTTTATCAGACGCTCGACAATGGCAATACCTGGACGGCGATCTCCACCGATCTCACCGGCAGTCTCGGCAATTTCCTAACCGCCCTCGCCGTCGCGCCCAGCGATTCGAACACAATCTACGTCGGCTCGATTGACGGCATCGTGCAGGTCTCGCACAACGTGCTCAGCGGATCAGCCGGATTCGCGCGCGTGATTTCCGGCCTGCCCAATCGCTCCGTCACTTCGCTCGCCATCGACGCCGCCGATCCCATTCTCGCCTACGTCGCATTCTCCGGCTTCTCCGGATTCAATGGCGACGCGCTCGGCCACGTCTTCATGACCACCAACGGCGGCGGCCAGTGGAACGATATCAGCAGCAATCTTCCGAATATTCCCGTGAATGCGATCGTCGCCGATCCCAACATTTCCGGCACTCTCTACATCGGCACCGATATCGGCGCGTTCATCTCCACCGATAGCGGCACGAGCTGGCAGCCGCTCGGCGCAGGTCTGCCCAATGTCGTCGTCCTCTCGCTAAATCTCCGCCCCGCCTCGCGCGTACTTACCGCCGTTACGCATGGCCGCGGCGCCTGGGACGTCTCCCTCGGCGGCCTCCCGGCTCTGCAACTCACCGACATTTCTCCCGTCGCATCCAATGCCGCTCCTCCGATCGACATCACCGCCACCGGCGTCGGCTTCACCAGCCAGTCCGTAATCCAGGTTTCCGGCACTCCCATCACTCCGACAACCCTGAATTCCGATGGCACTCTCAGCGCGTCCATCCCCGCGACGGCATTGCAGGGCTCCGGCGTATTCGGCATCACCGTTGCCAATGGCTCGACAGTTTCGAATAGCCTGCCGTTCAGCGTCACCAATCCTCCGCCAACTATTGCGTCGCTCTCTCCCACCAGCGCCATCGTCGACGGCGAAACCGTCATCCTCACCGTCACCGGCACAAACTTCGTCACCAACTCCTCCATCAATTTCGGCAATACGACGCTGACTCCGTCAACGGGATCGACTTCCACGACGCTGACCGCCACGATTCCGACCAGCGCCCTCGCCACCGCAGCCGCGGTAAACGTCACCGTCACGAATCCCTCCCCCGGCGGCGGCACCAGCAACGCAGTAGAATTTGACGTCCAGGACTACGCCTTCGGCACCGTCTCGCCAACGGTCGCCACAATAAAAGCCGGCGCCACCGCGACCTTCACCATCCCGGTAATCGCGTTAGATGGTTTTTCCGCCGTGCTAACGCTGACTTGCGGCACGGGTCTTCCGGCTGACGGCACCTGCACATTCAATCCATCAACGATCACGCCCTCCGCCGGCGGAGCCAATGAATCGCTCTCAATCTCGACCGTCTCCAACGGCGGCGTCCCTCCGGCAAATTCGCCGCGCCCCAATCTGCCGCTGTCACGCGGCCTCTGGCTGACCTTCGCCGCGCTTCTGACGATCTGGCTAGCCGCGCACATCCGCAGGTCATTGCAATCCAGCGGATCCGTGCGCCTAACGGCAAGAGGAGTAGCGATGGCAATTTCCCTGGCAGCCCTAATCTTCGGCGCCACCCTGGCAGGCTGCGGCGGAGGCGGCAGTGGCGCCGGCACCCCAGTAGGCACCTATCAAATAACAATCACAGCCAACGGCAGCGCCAATGGAGTAGACACCGCCACGCACACTACAACGGTGACTCTAATAGTCCAGTAGGGGAGGGTCTTCAGACCCTCCCGCAGTTCAGCCATCTTTTAAGGGAAAAGTAAAAGCGGCTCGAAGCGAAATTTCCGAGCGGGTGTGTAGTCCAACATCTGAAAGCGGCACCAAGCACGACGCAGGCTGCCGTCCAACTCGCTACATCGTTACAACATCTGCCTCAAAACAAACTGCAAAATCCCCCCATGCTGATAGTAAGTAGCCTCCACTGGCGTATCCACCCGCGCCACGGCCTCAAACGAAATCTCCTTCCCATCTTCCCCGCGCGCCCGCACGCGAATCATCTTCCGCGGTGCAAAATCCTTCTCCATCCCCTCAATCTCAAACATCTCCCGCCCCGTCAAACAAAGCGACGCCACCGTCTGCCCAGCCTTAAACTCCAAAGGCATCACTCCCATCCCAATCAAGTTACTCCGGTGAATCCTCTCGTAACTCTCCGCAATCACCGCCCGCACCCCCAGCAAATTCGTCCCCTTGGCAGCCCAATCCCGCGATGATCCCGATCCATATTCCTTCCCAGCCATCACCACCAAAGGCACGCCCTCATTCTTGTATCGCAGCGCCGCATCATAAATCGTCATCACTTCGCCGCTAGGCTGGTGAATCGTCCAACCACCCTCCGTCCCCGGCGCCAGCTGATTCCGCAATCGAATATTCGCAAACGTCCCGCGCGTCATCACTTCATCATTCCCGCGCCGCGCTCCATAAGAGTTGAAATCCTTAGGCTGCACTCCGCGCGAAATCAAATATTTTCCCGCCGGAGAATCCGCAGGAATCGACCCGGCCGGTGAAATGTGATCGGTAGTAACGCTATCGCCCAAAATCGCCAAGGCCCGCGCCCCGTGAATATCCCCAATCGTCGCCGGCTTCAAAGGCATGCCATCAAAATACGGCGGCAATTTAATGTAGGTCGATTTCGCATCCCACATATACAAATCGCCCTCAGGAATCTGCAATCCGCGCCACCGCGAATCCCCGGTAAACACATCCCCATATTCCTTCCGGAACATCTCGGTAGAGACCGCCGCCCGCATCGCATTCTCCACTTCGAGCGGCGAAGGCCACAAATCGCGCAAATAAACCGGCTTCCCGGCCTTGTCATTCCCCAACGATTCATGCGCCATGTCAAAATCCATCCGCCCCGCCAACGCATACGCCACCACCAACGGCGGCGACGCCAGATAATTCGCGCGCACCAGCGCATTAATTCGCCCCTCAAAATTTCTATTCCCGCTCAAAACCGAAACCGCCACCAAATTATTTTCCTTGATCGCCTTCCCAATCGAATCCGGCAAAGGTCCGCTATTCCCGATGCAGGTAGTGCAGCCATAACCAACAATGTGAAATTTCAAAGCCTCGAGGAACGGCATCAATCCCGAAGTCGTCATGTAATCGCTCACCACTTTCGACCCGGGCGCAAAACTAGTCTTCACCCACGGCTTCGAAGAAAGCCCGCGCTCCACGGCCTTCTTAGCCAGCAATCCAGCCCCAAGCATCAACGAAGGATTCGAAGTATTCGTGCAGCTAGTAATCGCGGCAATCACCACCGACCCATCGCGCAATTCAAATCGATCGCCATTATTCTGCACCGCCACATGCTTCGCCGGCTCGGTAAGCGATTTCTCGAAAGACTGCTTCGCCTCCCGCAAAGGCACGCTATCCTGCGGCCGCTTCGGCCCAGCCATCGTAGGCACCACGCTAGCCAAATCCAGTTCCAGCCGGTCCGAAAACACCGGATCAACGGTCGCGTCCGTCCGGAACAACCCCTGCTCCTTCGTATAAGCCTCGACCAAATTCACCAAGCTTGTCATCGCGCCCGGTAAATCGCAGATAAGCCAAAGTCTCAGCATCAACAGGAAAAAATCCCATCGTAGCGCCATATTCCGGCGCCATATTCGCCAGCGTAGCCCGATCCGGCAAAGTCAAACTCGAAAGCCCAGTCCCATAAAACTCCACGAATTTCCCGACCACGCCCTTCTTCCGCAAAATCGCCGTAATCGTCAAAACCAAATCCGTAGCCGTAGCGCCCTCTGGCAAACGCCCGTGCAATTTGAATCCCACCACCGCCGGAATCAGCATCGAGAACGGCTGCCCCAACATCGCCGCCTCCGCCTCAATCCCTCCAACGCCCCATCCAAAAACTCCCAACCCATTCACCATAGTCGTATGCGAATCCGTCCCCACCAACGAATCCGGAAACGCAAACCACTTCCCGCCTTCTTCGCGGCTGAAAACCACTTTCGCCAAATATTCCAAATTCACCTGATGGCAAATCCCCGTATCCGGCGGCACCACGCTGAAATTCTCAAACGCCTTCGCTCCCCAGCGCAAAAACGCGTACCGCTCGATATTCCGCATGAATTCGATTTCCGCATTGAAAGCCAAGCGCATCGCCCACGCCGAACTTGTCCACCTGCACCGAATGATCGATCACCAAATCCGCAGGCAGCAGAGGATTGATCTTCTTCGGATCGCCGCCCAATTTCCGCATAGCCTCGCGCATAGCCGCAAGATCCACCACCGCAGGCACCCCGGTAAAATCCTGCAAAAGCACGCGCGCCGGCATAAACGCCACTTCCTTCTGCAACGCCGCCCCAGGATTCCAGCAAGCCAAAGCCTTCACATCGTCCGCAGCAACAAACCGCCCATCCTCATGCCGCAAAAGATTCTCGAGAAGTATCTTCAGCGAAAATGGAAGCTTCGAAGCCGCCCCCACGCCTCTGCGCTCCAGCGCATCCAACCGGAAAATCTCATAAGCGGCGTCGCCCACTTTCAGTGAAGCCCGCGCCCCAAACGAATTCTTAGCAGCAACACTCATCGAATCAAAATCTCCTCTCTGCAACCCTCCATGATATCGCATCCACGCGCCCCCGGCGTCGCAACTCCGCCTGCGCCCAAAATTTTCCTCATCCGTCGCCGCATTTTGGCGGGCCTGCCCGCCAGCTTTTTGGAGGGAGCCCCCGCATTTATGCGGGGGAGGAGCGCTTCAGCGCTCCGAAAAAGCCTCGCCATTAAAGATGCGCTTTAGCGCTGGCTCCGTGAATCACTTCCGCGTGAATTTTCATCTCGTCGGCGTCCCACTCCAAAATTTTCCCCATCCCCGTCCACATGTCATAATCAACGTCGCATCCAAACTCACCCAATGAACATCCTCCTAATCGCCACCTACGAACAAGGCCACCAACCCTTCGGCCTAGCCTCCCCAGCCGCCTGGCTGCGCACCGCCGGATTCAAACTAGCCTGCCTGGACATTTCCCGCGATCCACTAAACGAATCCGCCATCAGAGAAGCCGATCTAATCGCCATCCACGTCCCCATGCACACCGCCACGCGCCTAGCCATCGAACTAATCGCCCCGATCCGCTCAATCAATCCCCGCGCCCATCTCTGCTTCTACGGCCTCTACGCCCCAGTGAACGAAGCCTATCTCCGCAAGCAAGGCGTACAAACCATCCTCGGCGGCGAATTCGAAGCGGGCCTCGCATCCTTGGCAAAGCGCCTTGTAGTCGGCACCAACAATCACTCCGCATCGCAACGCGAGCCGCTAATCTCCCTCGATCGCCAAAATTTCCAAATCCCCGATCGCCAGGATCTCCCCCCGCTCGATCGCTACGCCACCCTCCGTCTCCCCGACGGCACCTCTCGCATCGCCGGCTACACCGAATCTTCCCGCGGCTGCAAACATCTCTGCCGCCATTGCCCAATCGTCCCCGTCTACAACGGCGCCTTCCGCATAGTCGCCAAAGAAATCGTCCTCGAAGACATCCGCCGCCAAATAAAATCCGGCGCCCAGCACATCACCTTCGGCGATCCAGATTTCTTCAACGGCATCGGCCACGCCATCCCGCTTATCGAATCGCTCCACCGGGAATTCCCGCAAATCACCTATGACGCCACAATCAAAATTGAGCATCTCCGCAAACACGAAAACCAAATCGCCACCCTCCGCGACACCAACTGCCTCTTCATAACCAGCGCCGTAGAATCCATCGACGACGCCGTCTTAGAAAAACTAGCCAAAAATCACACCCGCGCAGAATTCGAGCACGTCCTGAAATCCTTCCGTGCCCAGAATCTCCCGCTCCAACCGACGTTCGTCCCGTTCTCCCCATGGACCACTCCAGATTCCTACAACGGTCTCCTGGATTTCCTGGCAGCGAACGATCTCATCGAAAATGTAGCCCCCATCCAATTAGCCATCCGCCTGCTAATCCCAGCAGGCTCGCGCCTCTTCGATCTACCCGACATCCAAAATCTAGCCGGCCCCTTCGACGAAAAAGCCCTGGTCCATCCGTGGCAACACCCGGACCCCAACGTCGATAGACTCTGCGAACAAATCCAGCAAATCGTCCACTCCGGCGAAAAATTAAATCGCACCCGCCATCAAATTTTCGCCCGCATCCAAGAAGCCGCCCGCCGCGCCGCAGGCCTCGATAAACTCACGAAATCCGAAGCCCTCCCGCTACTAGCCGCACGCACTACGATTCCGTATCTCACCGAGCCTTGGTACTGTTGAGCCGAACCAACCGGGGACCAGTTGGCCCCCATAACAAAACTAAGGAAAACCATTCCCCAAGCCTCGACGTTCGTCTGAATTGGTAGCGCCGGCGTCCCTGCCGGCATCCGGCGAGCACGATCGCGAACCAAGCTCGCAATCGCCCGCGGCCCCCGGAATTAACTACATGAGCCGTGCCGCCGCGCCTCCATCATCAACAGTGCAAGAAAATTGCCGAGCTTCCAGTAGGGGGGCGGGTTTACACGCCCCCGGTCTAGCTGTGGGTTTTGTTTTTCCAGTCTATAATTCATTCCTAATGACCGCGCCGCACGCCAAACAACTGTCCCGCCCAATCCACGAATCGCCCTTCCACGCCCGCCTCTACAAACTAGGCGTAAATCGCGCCATCGACGTCCCCGCCCAAATCTCAAAATCCTTCGGCGGCGGTGGCTACATCCCAGTACAAGGCTGGATCGAAGGCATCCCCATTACCTCAACTCTGATCCCAAAAGGCCAAGGCCGCCATCGCCTCTTCGTCCACAGCCGCATCTGGAATCGCCTAAAAATCGAAAAAGGCGATTTCGTAGAAGTCCTCCTCACTCAAGGCGAACCTCCCAAAGAGCCGCCCATCCCCGAAGACCTTGCCCTAGCTCTACAAATGACAAAAGGCGCAGCCGAAGCCTTCCGCCAAGTGACTCCAGCCCTACGCCGCGAATTCATCAACTGGATCCAGAACGCCAAGCAACCAGAAACCCGCGCCCACCGCATCCGCAAAGGTCTTCCAGTTCTAATCGCCCGCGCCCGCAAACGAATGCAGCGCGAATCCCAATCCGCACAGCGTCGCGACGCATCGAATCGAAAGGCCCGCTAAATCGCAACGCAAATGACCCCGCCGACTCCCACCCGCCCCCAACGCGTCCTAATCCTCTCCTCCAAACTCGGCTATCAAACCCGCGCCTTCACCGACGCCGCCAAAAAACTAAATCTCGAAATCTCCTTCGGCACCGATCGCTGCCACAAACTCGACGACCCCTGGTCCGACAACGCCCAAGCCCTCCACTTCGAAAATCCGCAATCCGCCGCCGCAACAATCGCCACGCAATTGGCAGAAAGCCGCCCCGACGCAATCGTCGCCCTAGGCGATCGCCCCACCACCACGGCCGCATACGCCGCTCGCGATCTTAGCCTCGCCTGCAACTCCCCCGAATCCGTAGCACTCTGCCGCAACAAACTCCACCAGCGCGAAACTCTTCATCGCGCGAATCTCCCTGTCCCCGATTTCTTCGGCTTCTCTCAAGCCGAAAATTTCAACTCCGTAATCGCCCGCGTCAAATTCCCCTGCGTCCTCAAGCCTCTCTCCCTCTCAGCCAGCCAGGGCGTAATCCGCGCCAATAACGAAAAAGAATTCCGCGAAGCCGTCCGCCGCATCCACGCTCTCCTCGAATCTCCGGAAATCCAGGTCCTCCGCGAACCCAATCACGATCGTCTTCTGGTCGAGCGTTACATTCCGGGAAGGGAAGTAGCCATCGAGGGCCTTACTCACCAACGGAAATCTCCGCGTCCTGGCCATCTTCGACAAACCCGACCCGCTGGAAGGCCCCTTCTTCGAAGAAACAATTTACGTAACGCCGTCGCGCCTGCCGGATTCCGATCAGCGCGCCCTAATCGAATGCGCCGCAACGTTCGGTCACGGCCCTCGGCCTAATCACCGGCCCCATCCACGCCGAATTTCGCATCAACGAAGATGGCCCCTGGATCATCGAAATCGCCCCACGCCCCATAGGCGGCCTCTGCGCCCGCGCCCTGCGTTTCGGAAATGAGAGGATTTCGCTAGAAGAACTAATCCTGCGTCACGCCCTAGGAATGGAAGGAAGCGATCTGCAACGCGAAGAAGCCGCCGCAGCCGTAATGATGATCCCCGTCCCAAGAAGCGGCATCTTCGAAAAAGTGCAAGGCCAGGAAGCCAGCCGAAAAGATCGCAGGCATAGAATCCATAATCATCACAGCCCGCCAACACGATTACATAGCCGCCTGGCCGGAAGGCAACAGCTACTTAGGCTTCATCTTCTCCAGCGCCGAATCCCCCGAGGCCGCCGAAGCAGCATTGCGTAGCGCCCACGCCAAACTAAATTTCACCCTAACCCCCCGCCTACCAGTAAAACATCCAATCACAGGCCGCGTAGTAAGCTGATCGATTTGCGCACGAGAAAAAGCCGTCATCCATTCTCTTTATTTGTCATCCCGAACAAAGTGAGAAATCTGCATTTGTCTTTGCCGTCGCCTTTTCTTCGTAGGGGCGCCGCTTGCTGCGCCCGCCCAACGCCCCAAGCCCCCCGCGTAATTCTCGACCCTACCGGTAAGGCATAACGATGTCTCGGTTTTGCTTTTTCGTGCCGTAGCTCATGCCTTCGCTGTCATCCCGAAACCGCCCTCCAGGGCGAGGGATCTGCATTTTCTTCGGGTTATGTAGCGCCGGCCTTTCAGACCGGCATCTTCGTGCTTTGAATCGTATGTAGCGCCAAGCCTTTCAACCCGGCATGTTCGTGCTTCGGATTTTGTAGTTCCGTACGGTGGGAGCCCCCGCATTCATGCGGGGGAGGAGCGCTTCAGCGCTCCGAAAAAAGCGCCGCAATTAACAATGCGCTTTAGCGCTGGGCTCTTCGAAGCAAGCCCGTGAAGTAGCGCCAACCTTTCAACCCGAAATGTTCGTGCTTCGGATTTTGTAGTTCCGTACGGTGGGAGCCCCCGCATTCATGCGGGGGAGGAGCGCTTCAGCGCTCCGAAAAAAGCGCCGCAATTAACAATGCGCTTTAGTGCTGGGCTCTTCGAAGCAAGCCCGTGAAGTAGCGCCAACCTTTCAACCCGAAATGTTCGTGCTTCGGATTTTGTAGTTCCGTACGGTGGGAGCCCCCGCATTCATGCGGGGGAGGAGCGCTTCAGCGCTCCGAACAAGAAGCGTCGCGATTAAGGAAGCGCTTTAGCGCTGGGCGCTTCGGAGCGAGCCCGTGAAGCCGCGCCAAGCTTTCAACCCAGCATGTTCGTGCTTCGGGTTTTGCATTGCCGTACGGTGGGAGCCCCTGCATTCATGCGGGGGAGGAGCGCTTCAGCGCTCCGAAAAAGCGTCGCAGTTAACGATGCGCTTTAGCGCTGGGCTCTTCGAAGCAAGCCCGTCAAGCAGCTCCATGCTGAGATCCAACAAACGTCCTACCCCTTCGCCTTCTGCGGCACATACCCTTCCGGCAATTTCGCCCCTTCCCCAAAGAAAAACTGCTCCATCTGCTCTTCCATCACCTTCTGCGAATTCGGATCAAGAGGATTCAATCGAAACTCATTCATGATCATCTTCGAATGTTCAATCCACAATTTCCAAGCTTCCTTCGACACATTCTCATAAACGCGTTTCCCGAGCTCGCCCTTCCAGGGAATGCGGTCAAGCCCCGGCATCTCCTTCCCAAACTTCACGCATTTCACCATGCGCGTCCCAGCCGCCACCGGCTGCGCCGGCGCCGCCGGCTTTCCATCCCCGCAACTCTCGTTAGCCATGCCCACCTCCACAAATCTCTCGTCACCAATCTCCACGATACTTCATCCCCACGACGAATTCCACCGCGCCGCATCCAGCACTCCAATTCCACAGACCCGCCCACATGAAATTCCACCGAAACCATGCTACGGTCATAGCAGGAGGCACTCGGAGGAAAAAGGCATGACCGCGGTCGCTCATCTAGCTCTCGTCGAGAGGTGGCTCGAAGCTGCACCTACGTTTCGACCTGGAGCAAGATCGCCAAAATTAGCTCTCGTAGGGGCGCGGCTTGCTGCGCCCGCGGGCATAACCCCTTCGTAGCATTCGCCACGATGAAGTTCTCCCGGTCTGGCACTCCGAACGTGGCAGCGCGGCCCAAGGCCTCGGCTTCCATTCACACTCAACAAATCCCCCAGCCGTCCGAGTTCCAGCGAGGCCACCAGAGACACAACTCGCGGCGATTCAAAAAGTGTTTCGGTTAGAAATGACCCCCGTCCTTTGTTTTGTTGAAGTTACGGGAGGTTTTAATTGAACCCTTGTTTCGGTTAGAAATTGCTTTCGAGGAGGTCAGATTTGCCGCCCGCTGTGCGCTTGCAGGAAACACAAAAGTTTAATAAAACTATAGCCGCGTTCCACCGCCCGCGAACGTGCCTCGAGGAGAGGGCCCATGTCGTCGCAATCGCGCAGCGTTGACCTAGCCGAAGGACTTCCCGCCGACGCATATTATTGCGAGCGCCCGACGCAGCCTTGCGCCATCGTTCTCTTCGGCGCCTCCGGAGATCTCGCGCGCCGCAAAATTTTCCCCGCGCTGTTCGATCTCGCGTCGCACAATTGCCTCGCCCCAAGTTTCCGCCTCCTCGGTTTCGCGCGCTCGCCCATGACCGATGACGCCTTCCGCGAATCCAGCAGCGAATTTCTTCCGAGGCCCGGCGCGGATTCCGCCGCAAACGATTCTTTCCGCAACGAATTCGTTCAGCGCCTTCACTACCTCACCGGCCAGTACGACGATCCCGCGTCCTACCAAAATCTCGCCGCTCGCCTCGAGGAACTCGACCGCGAAGGCCAACTCGGCGGAAACCGCCTCTTCTATCTTTCCGTGCCGCCGGAAATTTACGCGCCGGTGATCGAGCAGCTCGGCAAGGCCAATCTCGCCAAGCCGCGCGATGAAAAATCCTGGACGCGCATCATCATCGAAAAGCCGTTCGGCCGCGATGCGAAATCCGCCCGCGAGCTGAACCAGCGCGTCCGCAATGTCTTCGAAGAATCACAGATTTACCGCATCGATCACTATCTCGGCAAAGAAACGGTTCAGAACGTTCTCGCCTTTCGCTTCAGCAACGGAATCTTCGAGCCCATCTGGAATCGCAATTACGTCGATCACATTCAAATCACCGCCGCCGAAACTCTGGGCGTCGAGCGCCGTGCAGCCTTCTACGAAACAGCCGGCGCGCTGCGCGACATGGTGCAGAGCCACGTCCTGCAACTCACCTCGCTCGTATCGCTCGAGCCGCCGTCAGCATTCGAAGCCACCGCCGTTCGCAACGAGAAGATCAAAGTCCTGCAGTCCATTCGTCCCTTCACCCGCGACACCATCTGGCGCGACGTAGTCCGCGGCCAATACGGCCCCGGCACCATCGACGGCAAAGCTGTTCCCGGCTACCGCCAGGAACCCGGCGTGAAGCCCGACTCGCGGACGGAGACTTACGTCGCGATGAAACTCAGCGTGGACAACTGGCGCTGGCACGGCGTGCCTTTTTATTTGCGCACTGGAAAGCGCCTCTCGCGTTCGCTCACCGAAATCGCCATTCAATTTCGCCAGGCGCCGCACCTCGTCTTTCAGGGCGAACAATTGCACGCCAATCTTTTGGTCATAAATATTCAGCCGGACGAAGGCATCTCGCTCTCCTTCGGTGCGAAATCGCCCGGCGCGCAAATGCACATCCGCCCCGTCACGATGGATTTCAGCTACCGCACCACGTTCGGCGGCAAGCCGGGAAGCGCCTACGCAACTCTCATCAACGATTGCATCCGCGGCGATGCCACGCTTTTCGATCGCGCCGATAGCGTCGAAGCCGCCTGGGATCTCGTCGATCCGATCCTGCAGGCCTGGTCCACGTCGGCGCCTCCGCCATTTCCGAATTACGCGTCAGGCAGCTCAGGGCCGCGCGCAGCCGGCGAACTCACCACGGCCGAAGATCACCGCTGGCGGAACTTGTGACTGATACGGAGCTGAGGATCAAACCGATAATTGCAACACGCTCGATTTGATGCCACGGAAACTGCGAAACGGAATTCGACAGGAGCGTTCATGATCTTAGCCGGCGATCTCGGCGGCACGAAGTCGAACCTCGGTACCTTCGAGCCGCGCAACGGCAAGCTCGTGCCCGTCGCCGAAGAACATCTCGACAGCCAGAAATACGCGAGCGTCGAAGATCTGGTCCAGGATTTCGTCCGGCAAACCCAGTCGAGCTTCACCGCCGCATGCTTCGGCGTCGCCGGGCCGGTGGTGGACAACGCGGTTCGCGCCTCGAACCTGCCCTGGACGATTCAAGGCGACTCGCTCGCCAGGCTGCTCAAAGTTCCCAGCGTGCGTCTCCTGAACGATCTCGAAGCCACCTGCTACGGCCTCGATGTTCTCGCCCCGAATGAGCTGGTCTGCATCCACGAAGGCATCAAAGATGAGCGCGCCAACAAAGTGATCATCGCTGCCGGAACAGGACTCGGCGAAGGCGTGATTTTCTGGGATGGACAACACCATTTTCCAAGCCCCACCGAAGGCGGCCACGCCGACTGGGCGCCGCACACCGAGCAGCAAGCCGACCTGTGGCGATTTCTCAAAGCGCGCAACGACATCGTCAGCAGTGAAATCATTCTCTCCGGCCGCGGCTTCATAAGCCTCCACGACTTCATCAATCCAAATGACCGCCATCCCGAATTCAATGATCCAAATGCTGATCCCGCTCCGATCATCACGCACGCCGCGCTCGCGAAAACTTGCGCCACCTGCGTCGCAACTCTAGATCTCTGGGTGGATATTTACGGCTCCGAGGCGGGCAATCTCGCCATTCGCAATGTCGCCCGCGGCGGAATTTTCATCGCCGGCGGTATCGCCGTCAAAATCCTGCCGAAATTGAAGGATGGCCGCTTCGCCAAAGCCGTAGCCGAAAAAGAAAAACTGGGCTACCTGCTCTCGCAGATCCCCATCTACGTGGTGATGAACGAAAAAGCCCCGCTACTAGGCGCCGCCCACGTAGCCTCGCAAAACGGAAAATAGCTCGCGAAGAGAGTCTCTTTGCTATCATCCCGAACTTTTTTGTTGTCATCCTGAACGAAGTGAAGGATCTGCAGTTTCTTACTTTCGAGGCAAGAAGCACGTTCACCGCAGAGTTCAGCTCAATGCGATCCAGTCGATGTCTTGCGCGCCGCAAGAAATTCCGCGAGCGTCTGCATTCCCGCGCGCACCGGTTGGTTCACGAAGATGTATTTTCCGCCGCTCTCGGCAAGCAGATAGCTTGCGTCCGGCGGCATGCGTTGGAGCGCATCCTCGCGCGCCTCCTCCGGCACGTAAAGAAAAACTCGATTCGGCTGGCGCCAGAATGAAGGAAACGAAGCATCATCGAGAAAAATTTGCGCCGCATCCGGATATCTCGACCCGTAATCGAGATTCGTTCCCCAGCGCCCGTTGTAAATCCACACGCGGCGATGCGTGTAGTAAGGAATGCTCGAGCCCCAATTGAAATCGCCGTACTGCACGATCTGATCCTGCGGCCGCAAGTAGGGAAGTATGGCGTCGGCGAGCGGCCGCGAAGAAAGTTTCGGCGTGAACACGCCGTAAGCCGAATTCGCCGCGAAATAAAATCCGCACATCGCAATCGCAAGCGTCAGCGTCGCGGCGAGATGCTTTCGCCGCAGTCGCAAGATCCAAGCGCCGCCGAAACCCAGCGCGAAAACAATCATCGCTCCCGCAGCCTGCCAGCGCAGATCGGCGAACGCCGCCGGAGTCAAATCCAAAAAATGCGCCATCGAAAGCCGGTAAGCATCGAGCGATTGCGTTTCGAGATGCTGCGAGATGTCGCCGGTGCTGCGCGTTCCCAGCGACGCCCAGATGAAAGCTCCGAGCACGCACGCCGCTCCGAGCCCGATGAGCGCCAGCGCGCCTTGCAGCCACTTCAGCCAACGCGATCCTGCTTCTTCCGCGCGCGCCAGCCCGAGCCCGAGCAACACCGCCACCGCAGGCCACGCTCCGAACGCGTAATACTCCATTCGCGAACCGTGTTCGAGGGAGAAGAATACAAAAATCACGCCAGCCCAGATGAACAGCATCAACCGCGCCTGCGCTTCCGGCGTCATGTTTCGTCCCCAGGTTCGCGGATGCGGAAACTCCGGAATCGCGAAGGGAAGAAAAACGCTCCACGGCGCAAACCAAATCAGATGCGCGAGCCACCAAATTCCGAGCGGCACCGAATCGTAATCGGGCGGATATCTCGTTCCCAGCGCCCGCTTGAAATGCTCGTTGATGATGTAGGACCAGAGAAATCCGGGCGAGCGATGTTCGGCCAGCAAATGCCACGGCAGCGCAATCGCCAGAAAAATCAAGATGCTCGAGAAAATGCGCAGTTCGCGCCAGCGATTCCACCCGCGCGTCAGCAAAACAAACGCAATGAGAATTCCGACAGGAAAGACCACGCCGACCAATCCGAGCGTAAGAACGGCGAGGCCAATCATCGCCGCGCAGCCCCAATAGCCGATTCGCGCGCCAATTTGTTTCGTCCACGCAAGCAAAAATAAATAGAAGCCGATCGCGAGCTCAAGCGCAAAGATCGCTTCCGGAATCATGATGCGCGTGAAAAGAAAAAATCCAATTCCGGTGGCGGCCGCCAGGCCGGAATAAAATCCCGCGCGCGCCCCAAAAAATCTGCGGCCGAAGGAATTGAGAACCAGAACAAGCGCGATCATCGCCAGCGCCAGCGAAATTCGCGTGGTGAAAGCGTTCTGCCCGGCGATCAGATACGTCGTGGCGACCAGCCAATAATGCACCGGCGCTTTCTCGAGATAGCGGATGCCGTTCATGTACAGGACGGCCCAATCGCCCCGCTCGATCATTTCTCGCGCCACCAGCGCATGCGAAGCATCGGCATCATCGAGCAGCGGCGGCTGCGCCGCATTGCCGATATAAATCAGCGCTGCCAGCGCCAGCAGCACAAGGATGCAGGCAGTCCGCGTCAGCGGAAACCGCGCGTCGCTCGCCAAGTTTTCGAGTTGGGAGTTCACGAATGAGTTGCCGGCCGCACGATCGCGGTCGCAGACACGCATGATAGCATGGTGGCACTCACTACTCATTCGACAGCGTGGTGTAATTTGACGTCACGCCACGCCGCACAAAGACCCCGGCTGGCGACCGGCGCTACGGAAGCCCGCGTTGACTTGCATCCGGCCGCATCCTAATATGCCTGCGCAAACTCCATGATTGGCCAGACGATTTCTCACTACCGCATTCTGGAAAAACTCGGCGGTGGCGGCATGGGCGTGGTCTACAAAGCCGAAGACACCCGGCTGCACCGCCCCGTCGCCCTGAAATTCCTCCCCGAAGAAATGACCAAAGATCGCCAGGCGCTCGAGCGTTTCCGCCGGGAAGCGCAGGCGGCCTCCGCCCTCGATCATCCGAATATTTGCGCCATTTACGATATCGGCGAGGAAGGCGGCCGCGCCTTCATCGTCATGCAGTATCTCGACGGCGAGACGCTGAAGCGCCGCATCGGCGGCAAGCCCATGCTGCTCGAAGAAGTTCTCGAGCTGGGAATTCAGATTTCGGATGCGCTCGAAGCCGCGCACGCGAAGGGCATCGTCCACCGCGACATCAAGCCCGCAAATATCTTCGTCACCGCCCGCGGCGACGCCAAGATTCTCGATTTCGGCCTGGCGAAACAGATCCACACCGGCCTGGCCTCCGCGTCGGCGGCCGAATCCCAATTGACCGATGCGACCGCCGGAGTGGGCGCCGAATTCATGACCAGCCCCGGCACCGCCGTCGGCACGGTCGCGTACATGTCGCCCGAGCAAGTGCGCGGCAAGGATCTCGATGCGCGCACCGATCTCTTCAGCTTCGGCGTCGTGCTCTATGAGATGTCCACGGGCACTCTTCCTTTCCGAGGCGACACTTCCGGCGTGATTACCGACGGAATTTTGAATCGCACTCCGGTGGCCCCGGTACGGCTGAATCCCGATTTGCCGACGGAACTCGAACGCATCATCAATAAGGCGCTCGAAAAAGACCGCAAGCTGCGCTGTCAATCGGCTTCCGAGATGCGGGCGGATTTGCAGCGATTGAAGCGCGATACGGATTCGAGCCGGGCTTCGCGGCCTAGCGCTGTTGTGGAAGCAGAATCGCGCGAAGAGGCGGATTTCGTCAGCTCGCGGAATCCGAGTGCGAGTGCGCGGGCTGTCTCCACTCCGTCAGCAACGGTTTCCGGCGCGAGCGCGGGTGTGGGATCGTCTTCGCGAAGGGTCGCGGCTGTTGATACCGATCGCCCTTCCGGGGCCGAACGGCGGGAGGGTCTGAAGACCCTCCCCTACAAAACCATCGCTGTAGTCGCGGGCGTGATTGTCATCGTTGGGCTCGCTATCGGCGGCTACTTCCTGTTTCATCCAAAGTCGGCGCTTACGGAGAAGGACACCATCGTCCTCGCGGATTTTGCGAACACTACCGGCGACAACGTGTTCGACGATAGCTTGCGCCAGGCGCTCGCCGCGCAGCTCGGCCAATCGCCCTTCCTGAATATTCTTTCCGACGGCAAAGTCCGCGGCACGCTGCAGCTCATGGGCAAGCCTCCCGATGAGCGCTTGACGCAAAGCGTCGCGCAGGAAATTTGCGAGCGCGCCGGAGGCAAAGCGGTGCTGGCCGGTTCGATCGCGCAAGTGGGCAGCCGCTACAATTTGATTTTGAATGCCATCAATTGCGTCACGGGCGACACTTTCGCAACGGCCGATGCCGCCGCCGACACCAAAGACCACGTTCTCGACTCGCTGGGCAAAGTTGGCTCGGAAATTCGCGGCAAGCTCGGCGAATCGCTCGGCTCGATTCAGAAATTCAATACGCCGATCGAAGCAGCCACCACTCCTTCGCTCGAAGCCTTAAAGGCTTACAGCCTCGGCGTCGAGACGGACTACGGCCAAGGCGACGCGCAATCCATATCGTTCTTCAAACGAGCCATCGCTCTCGATCCCAATTTCGCCGTGGCCTACGCAAAACTGGGTGCCATCTACAGCAATTTGGGCCAGCCGAACCTCGCCTTCGAGAACATCGAAAAAGCCTACGACCTGCGCGACCGTACCAGTGAGCGCGAGAAGCTCTACATCACGGCGCACCATTTCGATACCGTGACCGGCGAACTCGACAAAGCCCAGGTGAACTACGAACTCTGGGAACGCGAGTACCCGAATGACTTTATTCCGTATCTCAATGGCGCGCTGATCTATTCAGAGCTCGGGCAGCACGAAAAGGCAGCCGAACAGAACCGTCGGGCGCTGGAACTCGAACCGGACGATGTTCTCTGCTATACGAATCTGGCCGCGGAGTACTTCGCTCTAAATCGTCTGGACGAAGCCAAAAAAGTTATGGATCAATCTTTGGCCCGCAAGCTCGATGATCCCTCGCTTCGCGTAAATATGTATACCCTGCTATTTTTGCAGGGAGACACAGCCGGAATGGAAAAGCAAATTAATTGGGCCATGGGCAAGCCCGGCGTCGAAGACACATTTTTTTCGAACCAGGCCGATACGGAAGCCTATTTCGGGCGCCTCAACAAAGCTAGAGAGCTTTCGCGGCGCGCCGTAGAGTCGGCCCGGCACAATGACGCCAAGGAAACAGCAGCTCTCTGGCAAAGTAACGCTGCGTTGCGCGAGGCCGAGTTTGGCAATGCAGCAGCGGCGCGGCAACAGGCGGATGCGGCGCTCGCACTGGCCTCGAGCAGAGACATCGAAACGCTCTCTGCGCTGGCGTATGCGCGTAGCGGCGACGCTTCACGAGCGCAGGCAGTTGCCGACAAGCTCAATAAGGATTTCCCGGCCAATACGCTGACCCAGAGCTACTATCTGCCTGCAGTTCACGCGCTCCTGGAAATGAGCCGCAACAGCCCCGACAAGGCGATCGACGACCTACGCAGTGCGGCTCCCTACGATATGGGCGGAGGCGTGCCGATCGGCGGGCTGTACACGGCTTATATTCGCGGACAGGCGTATTTAGGTGCGCATAAAGGCACAGAAGCCGCGGCAGAATTTCAAAAGTTGATCGAGCATCGCACTTTTGTGGGCAATTTCCCGGTCGGCGCGCTGGCGCATCTCGGCCTGGGCCGCGCCTATGCGCTGCAAGGCGACACCGCCCGCGCGCGCGACGCCTATCAAGATTTCTTTGGAATTTGGAAAGACGCCGACGCGGACATCCCGATTTTGGTGTCCGCCAAGGCCGAGTACGCCAAGCTGAAATAGCCCTTGGCGGTGCCTGAGTTTGATTTCCACTGAAGCTATTTTGACAGTGCGAGCGTCAATCGTTTAGTGGGAGCATTAGCAGTTTGATAGCAGCCCCCTGCTTCAGCAGGGGGAGGAGCGCTTCAGCGCTCCGAAAAGCGGTTCGTACTAACAATGCGCTTTAGCGTTGGGCAGTTCGCGGATAGCCCCCTGAGCGCGATGAACGCGGATCGCAAATTTAGGACCGTACGTAGCCCCGCTGCGCATTGACTTGGATGCACTGTCGGTCTTAACATGCCTTCGCCATGGGCGCGATGCCTACCATGAACGGCCAAACCATTTCCCACTACAGGATTCTGGAGAAGCTCGGCGGGGGAGGCATGGGCGTCGTCTATAAGGCTGAGGACACGCGTCTCGGCCGGCAAGTGGCGCTGAAATTCCTCCCCGATGAGCTTTCTCGCGACCAAAAGGCGCTCGAACGCTTTCAGCGCGAAGCGCGCGCTGCTTCGGCGCTGAATCATCCCAACATTTGCACCATTCATGACATTGACGAGCAGAACGGGCGATGCTTCATCGTGATGGAGCTGCTCGAAGGGCAAACTTTGCGGCATGTTATCGAGGGCCGTCCGATGGCCACGGAGGATTTGCTCGATTACGCCGTGCAGATTGCCGACGCGCTCGATGCGGCGCACTCTAAAGGCATCGTTCACCGCGACATCAAGCCCGCGAATATTTTCATCACCCAGGGTCGGCCGAAGATTCTGGATTTTGGCCTGGCCAAGCCGGCCGCGTGGGAACCCGGAATGGGCGAGACCATGAATGCCTCGTCCGCGCCCACTGCTTCGATTTCCAATGAAGCCCTGACCAGTCCCGGGACGACCATGGGAACCGTCAGTTACATGGCGCCGGAGCAAGCGCGCGGCGAAGAATTGGACGCGCGCAGCGATCTTTTCTCATTCGGCGTGGTGCTCTACGAAATGGCCACGGGACGTCCGGCGTTTACCGGAAATACGCCCGCGGTGATTTTTGAGGCGATTCTGAATCGAACGCCGATCGCGCCGATACGATTGAATCCCTCGATTTCACCGGAGCTCGACCGCATCATCACCCGCGCGCTCGATAAAGACCGGCGCATGCGCTATCAAAAAGCCGCGGAGATGCGCACCGAGCTGCAACGGCTAAAGCGCGAGACGGAATCGGGCCGCGCGATCACCAGTTCCGGCGCCGTCCCCATCGCGCGCGGGGAGAAATCGCTGGCCGTGCTGTATTTCGAAAATCTCAGCGGCCAGAAGGACGACGAATATTTCCGCGACGGCATGTCCGAAGACATCATCACCGAATTGCTGAAGATCAAGGGGCTGCACGTCTTTCCGCGCGCGACCGTTCTGCCGTTCCGCGATTCGCCGCTGACCGCCCCGGAAATCGGCGCGCGCATGGGCGCGAGCTTTATTCTCCGCGGCAGCCTGCGCCGCGCCGGGAATCGCCTGCGCATCAACGCGCAGCTTGTGGATGCCAGCCGCGATTATCCCGTTTGGGCCGAGCGCTACGATCGCGAACTCAAAGATGTCTTCGAGGTGCAGGAAGAGATCGCGCGCAATATCACCCAGGCTCTGCGTATTACTCTGACGCCGCAGGAAGAAACCATCATTACCCGCAAGCCTACCGAGAACGCCGAAGCCTACGACTATTTCCTGCGCGGCCGGAATTACAAGCGCATGGGGAATCTCGATTTCGCCATGCAGATGTACCAGAACGCGATTCGGCTCGATCCGGATTTCGCACAGGCGTACGCGGGAATCGCGAATGTCTGCGGCCTGCTGATCGAGTCGCGCGGAAACGATGAAACTTGGAGCGAAGCCGGGCTGCGCGCCGCCGAGCGCGCCTTCAAACTGCAGCCCGATTTGCCGGATGCCATTTCAGCGCGTTCGCGCATGTTCTACGCGCAGAAGCAGTACGACGAAGCCATCCGCTGGGGCCGCAAGGCCATCGAACTCAAGCCCGACTGCGAAGGCGCCTACGGCGCGCTGGGCCGCGCGCTCTACGAATCAGACCGTTTCAAAGAGGCTGCCGAGCTGGTGGACAAAGCTGTCGCCGGCAACGGGGACGATTACAACGTCTATATCCCTTTCCAACTCGCGCTGCAGCGGCTGGGTGACAAAGACAGGGCTGCGAGACTGCAAGAAAAATTCGTTGCCGTCCTCGAGCACCAACTCGAGTCAGTCCCGGAAGACGCGCGAGCTCATGCTTTGCTGGGGACTTCCTACGCAGCGATGGGGCGCGCCCGCGAGGCCGTTGCGGAAACCGAAAAAGCCGTGGCGATGCGCGCTAATGACGCGCTCACGCTGTATAACGCGGCTTGCACCTACGGCAATCTGAACATGAAGGCCGAAGCCCTGGCGACGCTCAAGAAAGCGGTCGACGCCGGCTACAACAATCCCGAATGGGCCGCCCGCGATAACGATCTAGCCTGCATCCACGACGACCCCGAATTCCAACGCATCATCAATACGCCCCCGCCAAAAACCTGATTTTCTTTAATCGCTAATTCAGGCGAAGATTTGTAGCGCCGGCGTCCCTGCCGGCATCTTGCGACCGCAAATGTGGACTAGGGCTGCAATCGTGCGCGGAGCGGCAAATTACTTGCGTTGTAGGGAATTGTAGTCCGCGCGAGAATACGGCCACTAGCGACGTTGTAGTCGTCAGATGCCGGCACGGACGCCGGCGCTACCAAAGCACCGTCGGTCCAATTTAGCGGTGGAAGCGGATGGTTACGACCATGTCGACGGCCACCGGCTTCTCGTCGAGAATCGACGGCGCGTATCGCCACTGCCGCAGCGCCTCCATGGCAGCGCGTTGAAGCAGCGCTGGTCCGGAGACAACTTTCATCTTGGTGACGTGGCCCGTCTCATCAATCGTCGCCTGAATCTTCACGTCGCCCTGAACATTGGCCTGCATGGCAGCCTGCGGATAAACCGGCGTCACCGACGAAATCAATCGCGGCTCTCTCACCCGGCCACCAACATTAGCTGGCGCGCTCGCGACGGCCGGCGCAGGCGCTGGAACATTCGCGGGAGAACTGCCGACGATTCCGGGGAAATTCCCGGCGCGGCCTTTCGCGGCTTCCGCGGGCGAAAGATCCGGCGGCGGCTCAGCGCTAACGCCAGCGTTGGCGTTTCCCGAAGAAGTCGGCGCGGCCAGCGTCACCGCAGGCAGAGATGCACGGCTGTTCGTGGCTTGCGGCTGCGGCTTCGCCGTCGTCGCCGATGGTTTCGCCGAAATCCGCGGAACCGGAATCACTTCTCGAATACCGCTGTCGGGCTCGGGCTTCGATTCCACCGGAGCCGGAGCTGTCGAAGCAGCCGGCTGCGATTCGGTCGCGACAGGACGTCCAGCCGAAGAATCGAGTGTTGCCGCGTCAGCAGGAGATTGCGAGGGCCACTGCGACGGAGAATTCGTCGGCGAGGGCGCCGAAGCTGCTGGGACCGTATTGTTCGACGGCGTAGAACCGCGCAGCGGATAAAACCACCAGCCAACGATGAGCGCCAGGACTACGACCAGCGCCGCCAGTACGAGTCCTGATTTCGACTTTCTGGCCTTGAGCGGCGCAAGCGATTGATGCGCCTCGGACAATCTGGGAACAACGCTATCAGCCGGGCCGCTGAAAACCTGTTGCGCGGCCGTGCGCGGTTCGGGGTCGCGCAGGAAATTTCCGAAATCGGATTCAGCGCCGGAATCGGGGCTGTGATCGGCGAGCGACTGCGTCTTGTGAGGATTGATTCCGTCCACAACTCCCGCGAGAGGATCAGCGCTGGGAGGCGGCGGCGTGAACGAATGCAGCGGACTTTGCGACGTCCCGCCAACGGGCGGCGCGCCGGTGAAGGAGTGCAGCGGGCTCGGCTCCGGCTCGTGGCTTGAGATTCCGGCAGTGAAAGAGCGCAGAGGGCTTGGCCTCGGCGAGCGCTGCGCGTCTTTCGATTTTCCGCTCTGGGACGGCTGAGCGGTGGACTTCGGCGCTGTCGATTGCGTGCGCGTCTTGCCGGATGGCGAAGCGTCGGTCGCAACGTGGCTTTCCGATTCGCCGGCTACCGAAGGCCCAGGCCGCTTCTCGGCCACATGCTCGAGGGCCAGCTTTTCCAACTCCTTCAGCACCGATGGGAGAAATAGGTTCAGCCTTATTGAGATCGAATGTGGGAGGTTCTCCAGAGTCGCTGCCCAGTTGCTGGGATGCTTCGTGTCCGTCCTCTTCTTGTGCAGGCGCGAGGCTCTCCTCGACATCGCTCCGCGTGGACGCCAGTTCCTTTGCGCTGAGCTGTTGCTGCGGCTCCATGACCAGCAGCTCGGCCCACGCCTGGGACGATGGAACTTCGTCGGGGACTTTATTCTCCGGCGCTGCAATCGGAAATTCCGGCGCTTTCGCCGCTGGAATCGCCGGCGCGGCTTCCTTCGCCTGAGGGGGCGCGCTGATGCTTTCGGCCGCCGATGCCTGTGGAGCGGCGGTGGGCGCTTTAATTTGCGGAACGGGCGTATAAGCCTCGACCGGACGTACGCGGTCCTGAATCTCCGGGCGAGGCGCGGGTGAAACGGATTGCGCGCTCGCGCTCGAGCCCCAAAAATCATCGGCCTTGGTCGAGCCCGGCTGTGCGTTGGCTCGCCGCCGGCATATATCCCTGCGCGGCGCTCTCCTCTTCGAAATCGATGGACCAGAATCCCGGATCCACTTTCGTGAACTCAACCTCGACGTAACTCTTGAGATTCGGATACGAGCGCACGTGCGTCACGCGCGAGAGCATTCCGGCCTGCGTATTTTGATTTGTGAGCGCGAGCATTTGGCCCGACGCTGCACCTGCGTAGACAGGCGCAGCACGCAGCCGTGCGGGAACACAATCACCGTTCGCGTTTCTTCGTGAAAAGGTGTGACAGCGTGATATTGCGTGCCCGCTTTCTGCGATCCGTGGACCTCCACGGGAATTTCGCAGCTTGCGGCAACGCCGCGTGATGCTTGAGATGGGCCGGAGGAATCCGCGGCATTGGACTCAACGACATGGCCGCCGGCTTCGGCGACTCGATTTTCCGTGTCTTTCGCGCTCGACGGCATACGTTCCCCAGGCAGGAGGTGCAGATCCCCGGAATCTGCGGACGCGTCGCCGGATGGCTCCGCGCCGTGCCTCAATTTTCAGGCCGTCGGGCTATAGGAATCTATGGTACGGAGGTACTACGGTGGAAACAGCGCCGCGAGCGAAGCAACCTGTACCTCAGCGGCTGAGATTTTGTCTGAGAACCCCGAGACTTGTCAGGGCATGGCTTCAGCCGTGCCGCAAATGCCCCAATAATATTGCGGCTTTACAGCTTGCGCAAAAAACTCGAAACGCTGTCATCCCGAATCCCCTTTAGGGGTGAGGGATCTGCTTTTTGTTTTTCTTTCGTAGGGGCGCCGGCTTGCTGCGCCCTCCGGCGACCTCGCCGTAAAATCACCTCGCCGCACAACCGCGGTCTCCTCGGAATGGCAACATTTCGCCTTTTCTCCACAACCCTTTTTGCCGCTGAGGTTTCGTTTCTCCGGTTCTCACACACACTCTGAAGCCCAATTAAAGAGGCGAACTTCGCGGCGAGGCTGGAGCCTCGCTCTTCCGTGTCGAAACCGTTTTCGCGCGAAACGAGGACTATTTCTTCGCCGGAGTTGAAAGATAGGACTTGGACTGTTGTCCGACGATGTCGAGCAAATTCCCCATCGCCAGGTTCACGTCGATCAGATGCAGCCCCCACTCGCCTAAAACCTGCCCGTTGACCACCACATCGCCCACGATGTCGCTGGCGCGAGGGCCTGCAGGATCGCCGTGTACGCTGACGGCCAGATAGGAACCGCTCTCATTCGAGACGCACTCGGCGGTAAGCAAACCCGGCAAGCTCACGAACGGCGTATTGATCGGCTGCGCGGGTTTCACCCAGGGTCCCGGCGCGGCCTCTGCATCGGCAACGATGCCGCTGCCATGCGTTCCCAGGTAAGCGTGCAGCTCACCGCTGCCTCCTCCCAGCGCCGCCGGATTCGTGCAAGCGGCTATCATATTTTCGAGCGTCGCTTTGCCGAAGCGCGAGCCGGCACCAGGCGGCGCGCTCGCGCGAAACGACGCATAACTGATCACGCATCCCGTTTGCGTGGCCGCGTGGCACAGCGGCACGTGCTGGAAAATCCCGCCTACATCTTTGCCCTTGGGCACGGACACGCTCGTTCCGAGCAGCAGTGCGGAAATGATTCGCGCTTGCACCGGCTTGCCGTCGATCTCGTTCTTGATGAGTTGCGTGAGCACCAAGGCGCCCTGCGAGTGCCCGATCAGCACAACTCCGCGGCCGTGGTTGTCGTGCTCGAGATAGTAATTCCACGCATCGAGGACGTCGTTGTACGCCAGCGCGCGATCCACGGGGATTGGCGCCCCGCTCAAAACGGCGGCCAGCGCCGTGAGCGTGACCTGGCGATAGATGGGCGCAAACGGCCGGCACTTCGACGCGAACCGCGCGAACTGCGCGCGCACCACCGCTTTTTCTTCCGGCCCGGGGATCATGTCGCTATTGCCGCCGGGATCGGTCGAGACCGTGGGATACACATAAAAGCAATCGATCGCTGCGTTGGGATCGGCGGCCCAGGATTCCGGCGTCAGTTTGCCGCTGGCCGAAATAACCGTCGTGGAGAGATCCACAGCGCAGGCATCCTGCCGGCCGGGGCGGCAAAGCCAGTTCTCGCTCTTGCCGTAATCATTCTTCGCGGGAGCCGCGGGCTTGGCCGCTTCCTGCGCCGTGGGCACGGCGGGGGATTGCGCGAAGCTCGCGCCGCCGCACATGCACAGCAGCGCCACGAGAGTAAGAAGACGTCGCATCACAGGTCTCCGATTCGCAGATTTCCGTTTTTTGGTCGCGAAAACGGCGACCAGTGTACATCCATCTCGTAAGCTCATGGGATTGGAAATCTAGCGGCTCGGTTGACATCCACTCGCATCGCCTAAGAACTGTCATCCTGAGGGCCGCGCAGCCCGATTTCCGCGCCCATTCACCACAGATTTGCGCGGAAATCGGGCGGTTTGGCGCGGCCCGAAGGATCTCGTAGGACACCTCGATCCGGTTTTTTCCTTGCTGCAGACGATGATGTCAACAGAGCCAAATCTAATTTGAAAGATAGACGAGGCTACGCGGGAACTCGATTCAACAACAAAAGGGTAGTTGGGAAATGCTGGTCCGCCGATTCGCCGAAGCATTGATCGAACCGATAGATCGTCGGAGGGCGCGTCGCTTGTCCGGAGCCCCTACGCCGATGTAGCTTACGCGGTAGCGGAAGCTGCGCGATCGCGCCCGGGGCGCAACCGGCGCTTTTGTGCGAGCATCATACTTACTGAATGACGGGACATCACCCAGCCAGCCTTCGCCGTCCTCGTCAGCACCACATAAATCGCTTGCTACGCTTGTTCGGAAGTTCTTATATAGGAGACACAAAAGACCCGCAAGGCATTGGCTTTCGGGTGCTCCAGGAGGCACACGCTCATGATCACACGCTCAAAGCTGACGCACATTCTCACAGCAATACTTGCCATTACGTTTGTTTTGGTCTGCCTGCCAGGCAGCTCCGCCGCCGATGACGATCCTCCCGCTCGCGTCGGGCGATTGGCTTACCTGCGCGGCTCCGTTTCCTTTCAACCTGCCGGATCAGACGATTGGGGCGCGGCCGAAATCAACCGGCCAATAACCATCGGCGACAAACTCTGGACCGATCAGGATTCTCTCGCGGAGATAGGCCTCGGCGCCGCCGTGATCCGCCTGAGCAGCAACACCGCTTTCACGATTCTGAATCTCGACGACGACGTCACGCAGATCAGCGTGAACGAAGGCACGGTAAGCGTTCATCTTCGACGCCTCGATCAAGACGATTCCTTCGAAGTGGACACCCCCAACATCGCCTTCTCGCTGCTGCGCCCGGGCGATTACCGCATCGAAGTCAACGAAAACGGCGACGCAACCTACGTCACCGTTCGCGGCGGCGAAGGCGAAGTGACCGGCGGCGGCCAGGCTTTTGCCGTTCGCTCCGGACAAACCGCCACGATGACCGGCACGGATCAGTTGGACTCCGAAGTGGACGACGCCTACCCGAACGATGATTTCGACAATTGGTGCAACGATCGCAATCGCCGCGAGGACAACGTGCCGCGCTACGTTTCGCCCGATATGGTCGGCTACGACGATCTCAATGACAACGGCGATTGGACCGACGTGCCGGACTACGGTCCGATGTGGGTGCCGACGGGCGTCGCGGTAGGCTGGGCGCCGTATCGCTATGGCCATTGGGTCTGGATCACACCGTGGGGCTGGACGTGGGTCGATGACGCGCCGTGGGGATTTGCGCCATTCCATTACGGTCGCTGGGTGGAATACCGCGGCCGGTGGGGCTGGCTGCCGGGACCCGTTGTAGCCGTGCGCCCGGTTTACGCGCCCGCGCTTGTGGCTTGGGTCGGTGGGCCGGGCGGCGGAGTCGGAGTGGCGTGGTTCCCGCTGGGACCGCGCGAAGTCTTCGTGCCGCCGTATGCGGTGAGCCCGCGCTACGTGACCAACGTGAACGTAACCAATACAAACGTCACCAACGTCTACGTCACGAACGTCTACAACAATTACCAGACGAATCGCAACGTGACGAATGTGACCTACGTGAATCGCACTTCTGTGACCGTGACGTCGCGTGACGCTTTCGTTTCCGCGCGACCCGTCGGTCAAAATATCCAAAAATTTGATGCGCGGAAATTCGAGAGAGCGCCGGTCGGCACCGCAGTCGGTGCCGGAATTGCTCCGCAACGAGGCAGCTTAATAGTCGGCGCAGGTGTTGCCAAAGCGCCCACGCCGCCCGCGAGATTTGTGGCACGGCCCGTGGTGGCAAAGCGCGCGCCGCCGCCCGCGCCCATCTCATTCGCCGCGCAGCAATCCGCGCTAGCGAAAAACAACGGCAAGCCGTTGGCTGCTTCGGAGCTGAGCTCAATCCGGCCGAAGGCCCAGCCGAATGCGGCGCCGCCGGTTCCAGTGAAGATCGCGCCGACAGTTCGCACCATGGGCGCGCCCACTCGCGTGGGTAAGCCCGGTCAGCCTCCTCCGGCCGCAGCCGGAGGGCCAGCCCCGGCCAATGCGCCGAAGCCTGCGCCTGCTCCGCCCGCCGCCAATCCTAACGCCAGGCCCGGCGGCGCAGAAAATCGCCAGCCCAATGAACAACCTAAGCCGGCAAATCCGCCCGCGGCCAATCCGAACGCACGGCCGGATCGCGTGCCGCCATCGCAACCCGCACCGCAACCAAAGCCCGCGCCTCCGCCAAAGCCGGCTGAGACGCAACCGGCGAATCGGCCTCCGCCGCCCGCGGAAAAGCCACAACCGACTCGCCCAACTCCTCAGCCAGAAGAGAAGCCAGCTCCAGCTCGTCCGCAACCTCCTCCGCCCGCGGAGAAGCCGCAGCCAACTCGGCCAGCTCCTCAGCCGGAAGAGAAACCAGCCCCGGCTCGTCCGCAACCGCCTCCGCCAGCGGAGAAGCCGCAGCCGACCCGGCCTGCTCGCCAGCCGGAAGAGAAGCCAGCCCCGGCTCGTCCGCAACCACCTCCGCCCGCTGCGAAACCTCCGGCGGAGAACAAGCCAGACAAGCCGGCTCCGCAACAAAAGTCCAAGGACGACAAGCAAAAGAAAGAGAAGCCCAAGGACGACAAGGACAAACCATAGCGCAGCGCAATCAGCGACTCCGCCAAAAATCTATCCGACTCAGTTGCCTCCGTACGAGGTGGGAGATTTCTCGGTTGTAGGGGCGGGGCTTGCTCCGCCCGCGGGCGTGACCCCGGCGAAAACGTCGGCCACTCGCCTCCGCGCAACCCGATCATGCCATCTCCGTGCTCCATCAGCGTCGTGAATTGGCAGGCTCTCAAGAGCGTCATCTGAAACCTCCCCACCCTCGCTCTAAACGCACTTCCGTTCGTAGGGGTGCCACGTGCCGCGCTCTTCTCTCCGATCTGAAATCTCAAATCTGAAATTTGAAATTGCTCTGGTGGTTTCCTCTCGTAGAGAGCAAACACGTGTCATCCTGAGGGTCGCGCAGCCTGATTTCCGCGTCCATAAATCGCAGACCCGCGCGGAAATCGGGCGCTTTGGCGCGGCCCGAAGGATCTCGTAGGACACCTCGATCCGTTTTTTTTCTCGTTTCGTACTATGATGCCAACAGAGCCATCTGAAATTTGAAATCTCCCTTCCCCCTCCCATCCGTAATTCCACTGACCGTACCTTTGTGCACGTCCCCGCGCCGTGCTATCCATGTAAACGCCATGATCGCCGCAGACACACACAACTCCCACCTCCCGCAACTCGCCAAGTGTCGCGACGGCGGCCGCATAAGGACCCCGCAGATCGCGCCAAAAAGTCATCGCGAAATCAGCCAAAACGCTCCCCCGGAGGTTCATCAAAATGTCCCGATTAGAACGGACCCCTATCTTTTGTTTTGTTGTAGTTACGCCCGTTTCTATTCGTACAGTTGTCCCGATTAGAGCGAAGACTTAGCGAAGCCATCACACGGCCTCCTAGGAGACACCAGAAACGGATCGCGGCAATCAATCTCGGCGTGCTTTCTTATCGTCCGAAAAAAACTCCGGCTGACCGCGGCGCACTCCTCGCGATAGTATGCTGTCGGAATAGCCCCTTTTGAACGCGGCGGCCCTCGACAGCGGCCAGCGGAATCAACTTGCGGAGAATCGCGTGAATTCGAAAATCCTCGTCGTCGGCAGCTTGAACATGGATCTTGTGGCGTTTGCCCCGCGCATTCCGGTCGCAGGCGAGACGCTCACCGGGCACACATTTCTCTCGGTTCCGGGTGGCAAAGGTGCGAACCAGGCCTATGCGGCGGCGCGGCTCGGGGCACACGTGGCAATGCTGGGGCGCGTGGGCGGCGATGACCTCGGACGGCAGTTGCGCGAGAATCTTACGAGCGCCGGTTGCGACGTAAGCGGAGTGCTTGTGACCGCCGATTCCACGACAGGAATCGCGCTAATCTTCGTGGCGGACTCGGGGCAGAATTCGATCGTCATCGTGGCGGGAGCAAACGGAAAACTTTCGCCGGAAGATGTTGCCGCGGCGGCGAGCCGATTTGACGGCGCGGCCTACGTGCTTCTGCAACTTGAAAGCCCGATTGCGACAGTCGTGGCCGCCGCGATCGCCGCTCGACGCGCCGGAGCGCGCGTGATTCTTGATCCCGCGCCCGCGCCATCATCCGCGCTGCCCGCGGAGCTGCTTGCGAACGTGGACATACTCACTCCCAATGAAACCGAAGCCGCTATCCTCGCCGGAGTTTCGCCGCGCCGCCTGAATCCTCAAGAGGCGTTCGACGTGGCCTGGCGATTGCGCGCGACGGGGCCGTCGGCAGTGATCGTGAAGCTCGGCGAGCAAGGCGTAGCGCTCGTTACCGCGGACGGATCGCAAGTGCTACCGGCTCCCAAGGTGAACGCCGTGGATACGACTGCGGCAGGCGATGTCTTCAATGCGGCGTTGGCGGTCGCGCTGTCCGAAGGCGCCGAGATCGCCGCCGCGTGCCAATTCGCAAACCGCGCCGCCGCTCTTTCGGTCACACGCCGCGGCGCGCAGTCCGCAGCACCGAGCCGCGCTGAACTCGACGCCTTCGTCCGCTAGCCGCGTCTCCGCTCGGGACTTGAGCATCGCAGGCGATCACGACGCAATTTGGCCTGCGATCCTTCGCGCTTGTGCAGACATACGAAGCAATAGCCCGAAGGCTTTCGGTCTATGATACGTTCGCAAACTCGTTCGGATCAGAGCCCGATTTCCGTGGTATGAAAGCGCCGAGAGAGGAAAGTAGATTTCATGTCGACCGCCTGGACGTCCCGTTACGCACTGCGCACCAAGGGCATGAAGAGCTCCGCCATTCGCGAGCTCTTGAAGCTGACGCAGAATCCGGAAGTAATCTCCTTCGCCGGCGGCCTTCCTGCCAGTGACTTTTTTCCGATCGAGCGATTCGAAGAGGCTTGCCGGAAGGTGCTGGAAAAAAATGCGGCCGCAGCGCTGCAATACGGCGAGACGGAAGGTTACGGGCCTCTGCGCGACATGATCGCGCGCCACACCTCGCGTTACGGGATCAAAGCGCAAACGGAGAATGTTCTGATCACCACAGGCTCGCAGCAGGCACTGGACCTCATCGGCAAATTGTTGATCAATTTGGGCGACCGCATCCTCGTCGAAGCGCCGACATATCTGGGAGCATTGCAAGCCTTCAGCGCGTATGGAGCGGAGTACCTCAGCGTTCCGTGCGATGAAGATGGGTTGCGCATCGATCTGCTGGAAGCCCCTCTTCGCGCCGGGCCGAAATTTATGTACGTGCTGCCGAATTTTCAAAATCCCGGCGGGACGACGCTCGCGGAGGAACGCCGCCGCACGCTGGTGCTGCTTGCAGATCGCTACGGCATCCCGATCGTGGAAGACGATCCCTACGGCCAACTGCGCTACGAAGGCGAGCATCTGCCGTCGCTCGTCGTCCTCGATCGTGAAAACGTGCCGCGCGATAGCGGCTACACTCTCGGCAACGTGATTTATCTGAGCACATTTTCAAAAACGCTGGCCCCCGGACTGAGGCTCGGCTGGATCGTAGCTCCGCCCGAAGTCATCGCCAAACTGGCGCAGCTAAAGCAAGGCACGGACCTGCACACTTCCACGTTTGCCCAGGTCGTTGCGCACGAAGTAGCCCGCGATAACTTTCTCGATGAGCATGTGAAGCGCCTCCGCGTGGTCTACCGCGAGCGACGAGACGTCATGCTGGAAACGCTAACGCAAACTTTCCCGGCCGAGGTCACGTGGACGCGCCCCAAAGGAGGCCTGTTCCTCTGGGTGACGCTGGCGAAGGGAATGGACGCGAACGAACTTTTTAAAGAAGCGCTGAAGCAGAACGTCGCCTTTGTTCCGGGCGATTGCTTCTTCGCTCCCGATGGCTTGGGCCAAGAGAGCAACCGGCATCTTCGGCTGAACTTCTCGCACGCGCGGCCCGAGGAGATTCGCGAAGGAATCCGCCGCCTGAGCGTCGCAGTGAAGACCCAGTTGCAGCAAACGCCAGCCGTCCGCCGCGCCTGAAAACGACGAGTCGAATTGCATCGAATCCTCGGCGCTGATGTCGCCGGTGATTAGATCCAGTTTGCCGCAGTGCAATGGATGGTTCGACCAATAAAGTCTGATCATGTAAACTGGGGGCAGAGCGCCCGTAGCTCAGTTGGATAGAGCGTCTGCCTTCTAAGCAGAGGGTCGGGAGTTCGAATCTCCCCGGGCGCGCCACTTCTCGATTTCTGTGCTGCTACTGCGCGTAGGTCTGACGAAGGTAATCTGCGGTTTGCCGGTCGAGATCTGCGTAGCCGATCTGCAGGGCTTCTCTGAGCGCTTCCTCGGCGGATGATGCTGTGCTGAGATTTTTCAGTAGGCGATTGATTGTCATCGGCCCCGATCGCGCCATGACACATTCCACCGCGGCGAGCGACCATGCGTACGCGATCGCCGCGACTGGGGCAGGGAATTGCGTCCACGAGCCTTCGAGCCGCTGCAGCGGGACGAACGAGCCGCGATCGAACGCGGCAACCAGGGTTTGCGCGCTCGCCGTGCTTCTGCGGCCCTCTTCCCATTGCGCGAGTCCTTCGTTCAGCCAAGTAGGGCAGCGGCCCAGCGTCATCTGCCGGACGAAACTGTGCGTGAGTTCGTGCTCGAGCACACGCGAAAGCTCGTCGGTGACCGAGTCGAGGCCCTGTACGGGAACGCGGATGCGGCCATCGTTCATCGCGCCGGCCCAGCTCGGCGCGCGGGTGATATCGCGAAATGTTTGCTGGGTGTAGAGAATCACGCCGATGGATTCCGGCGGCGAGAAGTGCAGATCCGATTGCAGGCTGCGAAAATGCTCTTCGAGCGCGCGAAGAATTTCGTTGGCGAGCTGCGGCGTCGCGCCGCCTTGATAGTGCAGAGCGAAGTGTGTCGAGCCACTTTCGCGCGCGCCCGCTTCGATGGTCTTATCCCGCTCGGCTTTTTCCAGCAACTCCGCGACGGAGGGATTCGGCTGCGCGCGCTGCGCTGCCTTCCACTCGCGAATGGCATCGTCGAGGCGGCTCGATCCGTAGTACGCCCAACCCGAAAGCTGCATCACCCCGATGGAACCCGGCGAAATTTCTCTGGCTTGTCCGAGATAGTCGAGAGCGCTCGAGAATTCGCTGCGGACCAGGTGCACGTGCGCGAGACTTACGAGGATAGCGAGGGAAAGATCCGGCTGCTTCGAAGCGAAGGGCAGTGCGGCGCGCAATTGATCGAGCGCGCCGTCGCTATCGTTATACGCAAGCTCGAACTGTGCTCCTGCGTAGTGTGCGAACGCTGCGCGCGCCGATGCTTTGCGCGCCGCCGTTGCGGGCCGCTTGCTCGAATTCGGCGATCGAAGCGCCGTCGAGCAAACCATCATGCACGACAGCAGCGGCAACTCGGTCGTATTCGCTTGACGATACGGCCGCGGAGCGCGCGAGGGGCAGGCGAACAGACGATCGCGGCGAGGCTGGCGTCCCACCGAGCATCTCAGGCGACACTGGCGCCGCGTTCGCCGGCATGGCGATGTCGCCCGCGCGGCGGTCCATGCGCTCGAGAGCATCGCAGGTCACATATCCGAGTCTGCTTTGCCCCGGGAAGCCGACACTGCACCATTTCTCGGTCCCGATCTTCAGCTCGAGTCCGAGCACGAGAGCATCGCCTTTCTTCAAGGTCTGCACCACGTCGCTCGCTTCGCGCGCTTCGGAATGAACCGCGAGGGTGTCGGCTTTCACTGTGGTGTTTGCAGATGCAGGCGGCGACTGCGCGCGGCACAAACCCACGGCAGCAACGAAGCCCAATCCGATCCAGATGCTGGCCTTGGCGTATTGGAAGATTTGTTTCACCTTGCTCGTCTGCGGCGTTGGACCGCTAGCGAGAGGATTAACGGAATCGTCCGCTTCGCCGTCACCCGCCGATATGCCTGGCATCTTACCGCACGCGGAAACTTAGCCGAGTAATTTATCTGATGGTTAAAAAGCGCTTACTCGCTGCGAAGCGAGATCATCGGATCAATTCGAGCGGCACGGCGCGCGGGGATGTAGCTGGTGAGGAGCGCGATAACCGTCAGTAGCAGCGGAATTGCCGCGAATGTTAGAGCGTCGGTGGTCTTCACATTGAACAAGAGGCTCTGCATCAATCGCGTCAATGCAAATGCGCCGGCCAGGCCGATGGCTACGCCGGCTAGCGCCAGTGCCATGCCTTGGCGCACTACTAGCGCGAGAATGTTTCGCTGCGACGCGCCCAGCGCGATGCGAATTCCTAGTTCGCGCGTGCCTTGATTTACGAGGTACGCCATCACGCCGTAGACGCCGATTGTTGCCAGCGCGAGGGCCAGGCCGGCAAAGCCTGCGAGCAACACCATCGAGAACTTGCGGCGTGCTAGCGATTCTTCGAGGCGCTGCTGCATGGTTCGCACGTTGTACATGGGCAGATCGGAATCGAGTTCGCGAAGTTCTTTTTTCACGCCTGAGGTCAGCGCGGACGGATCGGTGCGGCTGCGCAGGACGACATTCATGGCGCGCGACGGGTATTGCGTCTGCGGCAGATAGAACGCGATGCGCGAATCGGAATCGAGAGTGTACTGCTTGATGCGCCCGACGACGCCGACGATGGTGATCCATTTGCCGTCGGCGTCAAGCCCGCCGAAGGCGATGCGCTTGCCGAGCGGATCTTCGTGCGGCCAATATTCCTGCGCCATATATTCGTCGATGATCGCGGCGCGGGGATTCTCTTGCGTATCCTGATCATTGAACAATCGCCCGCTGCGCAGCGGAATTTCCATGGCTTCGAAATAGTGGCCGCCTACGACGCGCTGGTCGGCATTGATGAACTGCTCGCCGGGCGGCGGCGTGCGGCCTTCGATGACGATGGGGCCCCAGGCGTACATTTCGCTCAGCGGAAGCGAAGTGATCGCGCCTGCAGCGGTCACTCCGGGCAGCGATTCGAGACGCTCCCAGAGCTGGTGATACGTTGCGAGGATGGCCTGCGCGTCTTTGTATTTCGGGCCGCTCATGGTGAGTTCGGTCGTCAGCACATTATCGGGGTTGAATCCCGGCGAAACTTGCAGCAGTCGCGCGAAGCTGCGAATCAGCAGCCCCGCGCCGATCAGCAGCACCACGGAGAGCGCCATCTCCGAAATCACCAGCATGCGGCGCAAATTGTTGCCGCGTCCCCAGACGCTTCCGGCGCCCGCCGAGCCGCGGCCGGCGTCTTTCAGCGTGCCGTGAAGATCGATCTGCGTTGCGCGCCACGCGGGCGCCAAGCCAAATAAAATTCCCGAAAATGCGCACAGTCCGACGGTGAACAGCAGCGCTTCGCCGTCCACGCCAATCGAGGCGAGTCGTGGCACGCTTTTCGGTCCAAGCACGTGCACCCAATGCACGCACACGAACGAAAACAGGATGCCGAGCGCTCCGCCGCCGAGCGCGAGCAACACGCTTTCAGTGAATAATTGCTGCAGGATGCGGCCGCGGCCCGCGCCGAGCGCTGCGCGCACGGCGATTTCCTTCTGCCGCGCCACGGCGCGCGAAAGCTGCAGATTCGCCACGTTGGCGCAGGCGATCAGCAGCACGAACCCAACAGCGCCGAGCAGCACGATCAGCGAGTAGCGCGCATCGCCGACCACTTGCTCGAGCAGCGGCACGACGCCGAAGGTGAGTCCGCCATTCGGCGGATAGACATCGGGATAATCGCGGCGGAGGCGCGCGGTGATCGTATCCATCTCCGCTTGCGCGGCGCGCACCGAGACGCCCGGCTTGAGCTTGCCGATGATGTTGTAATCTTCGTGGCTGCGAATTCGCGCCGCATCGGGAGCGAGCGGCAAACGGAAGCAGGATGTCGGCCTGTTCGGCGCCGTCGAGCGTGGGCAGCACTTCACGCGGCAACGAAAATGATTTCGGCAGCACGCCAACAACTTCGCGCGAGATGCCATTCACCTGGACCGATTTGCCGATGATTTGCGGATCGCTGCCGTAGCGCCGCACCCACATTCCATAGCTCAGCACCACCGTCGGCGCGGCGCCCTTCACATCCTCTTCGGCGATGAAGAGCCGCCCCATGGCCGCCTTTTCGCCGAGCAGCGGCAACAGATTCGACGAAACATGGATGGCCCCGACGCGCTCCGGGTCGCCGTTGCCGGTGAGATTTTCATTCCCGCCGATGGCAATGGCCACCTCTTCCAGCCCGTGATGCCCGGTTTTGATGTCGAAATACTGGGCGGTCGAGAACCAATCCTGCGTGATATTCAATCCCGGCGACCGATTCCACAGAATCACCAGGCGGTCCGCGTCCTTGTAAGGCAGCGGCCGGATCAGCAGCGCATTCGCAATGCTGAAAAGGGAAGTGCAAGCGCCAATCCCGATGGCAAGCGAAAGCGCGACGACGGCAATGAAACCAGGGCTCTTCCTGAATGTGCGAAGGGCAAAGCGAAGGTCTTTGAGCAGCGTATTCATTTAGAGTTCGCCGGAATCCTAACACGCGCCGCGAATCAATGCAGGCGAGTCGCGCTATTCCCCAGCAAATAGGCTATTAGACGCGGCCAAATGAAAGATGTCGCGCGAGAATCGGCATTGCAATGACCGCCGGCTATAAATTCGCAGCCGAAAATCGTTTGCGAAGGGTTCCAATGCGAAAACTGCTTCGGTTCCGCCGCAAAAGTTACTGACAGGACATTGGCCCCAGCGCAATTCGGCTGGCCAGACTCAGTGGTGACCTTAGAATCGTTCTATGAGGAAGGCGCCGATTGTCTTGGGAATCGTTCTGGCTGGGTTATGTTCCATCTCCGCGTGTTCGGGCGGCTCGCCTGCAACCGTAGCCGCGCCATCGCCCTCGAAGAAATGGGATTTCACCGTGGAACATCTCACGGCAGCTCCGCGCGACGGATATTATGCCGATCAAATTCCCGCCATCGGCGATGACGGCACCATCTACGCCGGCGGCAGCCTGGGACTCTACGCCATCCGTCCCGACGGCACGGAAAAGTGGCATTACGATTCGCCCGGCCAACCGGCGAACGCTCCGGTGCACTTTGTATTGATCGATGACATCGGAAATATTTGGTTCGATGTAACGAGCAGCGATTCGGGCGGCGCCGCCCGCGTCGGGCCCGATGGCAAGGGCGGCGAGGTCGGATCGATCGCCACCGTTACGGAACTCGGCTCCGCTTTCGATGGCACAGTCTTCATGGCCACATCTGCTTCGGTGCTGCAACTCAGCACTTCGCGCGACAATCCGGCCGTCGTGTGGCGCGGCTACGCCACCGGCATGGCGTTCACTTCGGACGGCGGAATGGTGTTCACAAGGGCCGGAGATACGCTGAGCTATGCGGACCGCGGGCACAATGTGAAATGGAATCACAAGGTTTATGAAGGCGGTTGTGGCGCACCCGTGGTTGCCGCCGATGGAACGATTTATCTTCCGCGCACGGGCGGCATGGACGCGTACAATCCCGAGGGAAAGCGCCTCTGGGCGTTCGATTTATCGGATCGCGCAACGTCACCTTCGATCGGCGACGACGGCACGCTCTATTTCGGCAGCGATGACGGCAAACTTTACGCTCTCTATTCCGACGGCCATCTCAAGTGGAAATTTGCGGCCGGCAGCGCTATCCGCACTTCTCCGGCGGTGACGAGCAATGGTGAAGTGATTTTCGGCGGCATCGATCACAATCTTTACGCGGTCGATTCGCTCGGCAATCTGAAGTGGAGATTCACTGCCGGAGGCCAGGTCTTTTCGCCCACCGTTGCCACCGACGGAACAATTTACTTCCAGAGTTCCGACGGCAAGCTGTACGCCATCCAAGACACGCCTGAGAACGGCGGCCTACTAGGCCAATGGCCGAAGTATGGCGCCGGCGTGCGCAACACCGCTCGCGCCGCTCACTGATCAGTCTGCGGGACGCTCGCGAAATTCCTAAGCGCGCTGGTGGGAACCGCGGTAGCGGCGTCTCAGCGCCCGAATCGGCCGCGGAAAATAAAGCTCGGCATTCGGCCCTTCCGCTTTCACGGCGGGGAGCCGCCCGGCGGAAAATCCATAACACAAATCCGCATAGCAGTGATACCACGGCATCAGCGCATCAACGCCGAGCCGCGATTTTCGCCCGTCGCGCCAGTCGTTCCACATCATCGCGCGCGCCCAGCGAAAATTGTGCAGCAGCTTCAAAGGGATGTTGTTATATCCGCCGTTGAAATAGTGCATGTAGAATTCCCAGCGCCAGGACGTACGCAGCAGGCTGCGCACCGTATCCTGGCGGAAATGATGCGCCACGGCTCTCGGTTCGAAGACCATCTTATGTCCCGCCTGCAGCAAACGGATGCAGAGGTCCACGTCCTCGTAGTTCGTGCGATATTGCTCGTCATAGCCGCCCGCCGCGAGGACCGCACTCTTGCGATAGAGGGTGCCGAATCCGCCTAGCCGCTTCGGCGACGGCCACTCGATCTCGATCCGCGTCTCGCCCAGATCCTGCGACATGTAAGCCGCCCGCCATGCGTTCGCCGCGCCCTCGCGATACTTTTCCAGCAGACGGCCGCCCGAGCCAACAACTCGCGGATCATTGAACGCTTCGTGCAAACTCTCGAGCCAATGCTTCTCCGCGACGGCATCCGAATCCATGGCCGCCACTAGTTCGTGCTGCGAGTTCGCAAACGCAGTGTTTCGTCCGGCCGCGAGCCCTCTGTTCTTTTCGTGGCGGATGATTCGCACCGGATATTTTGCGGCGATATCCAGTGTTCCATCCGTGCAACCGTCGTCGATGATCAGAAACTCGTCCGGCGGCCGCGTCTGCGCCAGCATGGCCTCGATCGTCGGGCCGATATACCTCTCCACGTTGTAGCAGGGAATGTAGGCCGAGATTTTCATGTTCGTCAGCAAGCGCAGAGTCGCGCGGCTGCGGCGCGAACTAAGCCGAGAATAACTTTCGCTGCACTCATTTGCAACGCTTCGGCGCGAGCGAAGATTCCGCAAATAGCGCGAATTCGTGTTTCTGGTATTCTTGAGCGACGCCGGTGGAAATCCCTCAGGGAGAGAATTGATTGCGCGTTGCTCGAATCAAGTCGAATAGCCAAGCGTTCGCCTGTCGCGAACGTGCCATAGCAGAGGATTCCCGGATTTGAGCTCCGGCCACGTCCACAAAATTGAGAGATTCAAATCGCGTCTGCTGCGCACCGAGCGCGACCTAATTATTTATCTGCCGCCCGGTTACGACCAGCAGCCTCATCGCCGCTTCCCCGTGCTCTATCTTCAGGACGGCCAGAACCTCTTCGACGGCGCCACGTCGTTCATCCCCGGAAAATATTGGCGCGTAGGAGAAACGGCCGATCATCTCATCGGCACGGGCGCGATCCAGCCGCTCATCATCGTGGGCATCTACAATTCCGGCAAGCGCCGAGTCGGCGAGTACACTCCGACGCGTTCCGGACGCCTCGGCGGCGGCAAAGCCGAGCGTTACGTGCGCATGATCATCGAGGAATTGCGTCCCTTCATCGAGTCGAATTACCGCGTGCTCCTGGGAGCCTGGCACACGGGATTCGGCGGATCATCTCTCGGCGGCTTGCTCACTCTCTACGCCGGGCTCCGCTATCCGCATGTTTTCGGACAATTGGCCGCGCTTTCGCCATCCGTCTGGTGGGATCGCGGATGGGTCCACCGCTTCGCCGCGCACGCCGAAGTTCATCCGCGCCCGCGCATCTGGCTCGACATCGGCACGCGCGAAGGACCGCGTATCGTCCCGGGCGTCGAACGATTCCGCGACGTGCTTTGCAGCAAAGGCTGGTCGCTCGGCCGCGACCTGCATTTCGAAATCATCGAAGGCGGCGAACACAACGAAGAAGCCTGGGCCGCGCGCGTCGGGCCGTTCCTGCAATTCCTGTTCCCAGCGTCCGAGACCCCTGTATAATTCGCGCCAATCGCAGCCGGAAGTGATGCGGCGCGCGACTCGCGGAACTTCAAATGCCGGAATCCAAGCCGCTCACCATCCTTTGCCTCACCTCCTACGAAAAGGGGCAGGAATTCATGCGCGCGTGCAAGGAGGAAGGCTGCCGTGTGCTGCTGGTTACCGTCGAGAAGTTGCGCGAGGCGGATTGGCCGCGCGAAGCCATCGAAGAGATTTTCGTCACTCCCGCTGAAATCCCTCTGCAGGATCTGATCTACGCAGTCAGTTACATCGCGCGCAGCCGCCCCATCGATCGCATCGTGGCGCTCGACGAATTCGACATGGAAAATGCCGCGGCCCTGCGCGAACACCTGCGCGTTCCCGGCATGGGCCTCACCACCATGCGCTACTTCCGCGACAAGCTGGCCATGCGCGGCCGCGCCAAAGATGCCGGCATCCCGGTGCCCGATTTCATTCACGTGCTCAATTACGACGCGCTGCGCGGTTATATGGAGCGCGTTCCGCCGCCCTGGCTGCTGAAGCCGCGCTCGCAGGCCTCCGGCATCGGCATGAAAAAAATTGAAGAAGCGTCGCAGCTCTGGCCCTGGCTCGATCAGCTCGGCGACCAGCAATCGTTCTATCTGCTCGAGCAATTCGTTCCCGGCGACGTGTATCACGTGGACAGCATCGTCGCAGAACGCAAAGTCGTTTTCGCCGAAGCCCACGCCTACGGAAAGCCGCCGTTCGAGGTCGCGCATCACGGCGGAGTTTTCACCACGCGGACGCTTCCGCGCGCGGGCGCCGAAGCCAAGAGCCTCCTGAAACTGAATCGCGAGCTGATCGAGGCGCTGGGCCTGGTTCGCGGCGTCACTCACGCCGAATTCCTGCGCTCCCACGACGGCGGCGAATTCTATTTCATCGAGATCGCCGCGCGCGTAGGTGGCGCCTACATCTCGGATGTCGTCGAGGCCGCCACGGGCGTCAATCTGTGGCGCGAATGGGCGCGCATCGAAGTCGGCGGCGGCAAGCGGCCGTACGCATTGCCGAAAACCCGGCGCGAGTATTCCGGCGTGATCTTGTCTCTTGCGCGGCAGGAGCAGCCTGACACCTCCGCCTACACCGATCCTGAAATCGCCATGCGCGTGAAGAAATACCACCACGCTGGCTTCGTCATGAAATCCCCCAAGGCCGATCGCATCAAGGAACTCCTCGATTCCTACATGCTCCGTTTCAAAGACGATTTCATGGCCAGCCAACCGGTGCCCGACAAACCGACTGCATAGCCGGCGGCTGCCGCAGCGCATTGACACCGCGTAAACGCGCACGTAAAGTGCTTGGTTAGTTCCTCAGGCCGCACGTATTCAAGCCGCGCGGGCGGATACGTGGCAAGCCCAGGAGTGCCCATGCTTGTTCCGGTAGTGCATCGCAATTTAGCCGCGCGCGGCGCTATGGTCTTGTTCTCGCTTCTCGCTGTCATTGCGATCCCCGCTACGTATGCCTTCGCGCAGGTGCCGCCCAGCGATCCGAATCAGCAATCAGCGCCGCCTGCCGCGCCCGCTAAGTCTCTTGATCAGACTCCGGCAACCGCGCAGCCCCAATCGGCGCCGGAGATGAGCACGCACGAGTCGTCGCCGCCCTTACGTGTGCCGGTAAATTTGGTTTTGGTTCGAGTGGTTGTGCGCGATTCTCACGGCCAGCCCATCGGCAATCTGAAGAAAGAAGATTTTCAGATCCTCGACGCCAAGAAGCCCGTGCCCATCACTCACTTTTCTGCGGACACGCCCGAATCGCTGCAGGCGCGCGTGGTGCGCCCCGAGCCGATTCCCGGCGAACCTGTGTCAACCGCGACCATCAAGCTCACGCCACCGTCGCGATTCGTCGCATTTCTTTTTGACGACACGCGTTTGAAATTCGACGAACTTCTGCGCAGCCGCGAGGCCGCCGACCACTACGTGAAATCGGCCAACTCGCCATCCGATCGCTTCGCCGTCGTCACCATCTCGGGCCAGAACCAGCTCGACTTCACCGACGATCGCGCCAAAATTCACGAGGCGCTGATGCACTTGCAGCCTCGTGCCGTCGGCGCCGTGGACACAACCGGCCAGAATCAATGCCCGCCGGTCACTTACTACCAAGCCTACCTCGCGCAAGTGGAGAACGATTCCAACGCCATCAATGTGGCCATCGCGGATGCGCTTGCGTGCGCCTACGACAACAACAGTCAATTCGCCGCTCCAGCTCAGGTTCTGGCGCAAACCGCTCTCGTCACCGTGTTCAACGCCGGCGATTCGGAAACGATATATGCGTTGCGGCGGCTCGACGAGATGGTGCGCCGGCTCATGGCTACCCCGGGCCAGCGCAGCATCATCTTTGTTTCCGGGGGATTTATCTATCCCACGCGCGAGCTGGAATTCAGCGAGGTTCTCGACCGCGCCGCGCGCGCGAACGTGGTCATCAGCACTCTCGACGCCCGCGGCCTGTACGTCATCACTCCCGGCGGAGACATCAGCAATTCGACTTTGGGGACCACGCAAACCTTCGGTCTTCACACCAATTTCGACATCGCGGAACAGTCCGAGCAATCGAATGTACTCGAAGAAATGGCCGACGGGACGGGCGGCGCATATTTTCACAACAACAATGATCTACAGGGCGGCTTCCAGGTGCTGGCGAGCGCCCCGGCATATTCCTACCTCCTTGGCTTCTCTCCGCTCAAGTCCACCTACGATGGGAAATACCACAACATAAAAGTGACGCTCACCGCCAAGCCGAAATACGAAATTCAGGCTCGCCGCGGATACTACATGCCCAAGCACGGCACGGATCCCGCTGAAGCCGCCAAGCAGGAAGTGGAAGAAGAGCTTTACTCGCAGGAAGAGATCCACGACCTGCCCGTCGAACTGCACACCCAGTTTTATAAGCTCAATGCCACCGACGCGAAACTTGCGGTGATGACGCACGTGGACATCGGGCGGATGCGGTTCCGCAAAGCCGATGGCCGCAATATCAACGATCTGACGGTAGTGGCGGGGCTTTTCGATCGGAATGGGAACTACCTCACGGGCACCACGAAGACCGTGGAGATGAAACTCCGCGACGAAACTCTCGCCAAGCTCGAGCGCACCGGCGTGAACATCCGCACAAATTTCGACGTCAAGCCGGGAACATATCTGGTCCGGCTCGTCGCGCGCGATTCCGAAGCTGCGCTTTTGACGGCGGCGAATGGCATGGTTGAAATTCCGTAGTGAAGGGGTGGAAGATGAAGGCTCGCCCAGTTCTCTCCTCGCGCTTCGTTTGGATGCTGTTCCTGCTCGTCTGCGTTCTCGGCTGGCGCGGCACGCACTCTCTGGCCCTGGCTCGCGCGCAGCAGGCTTCTCCTCCGCCCGCCGTGTCCCAGCAACCGAGCGCCCAGCAGCCCGCGCAGCAGGCGCCTGCGGCCGGCGACTCTGTTCTCAAGTCCGAAGCGCGCCTCGTCCGCGTGGATGTGGTGGTTACAGATAAAAAAGGCAACTACGTATCGGACCTGAGCGCCAAGGATTTTCAGGTGTTTGAAGACAACAAAGCCCAGGCCGTTTCCATGTTTGCTTTCGGCACCGATCCCTCGGCGCCTCCGGGAACACAAAAGCACTACATGATTCTCTTCTTCGATGATTCAACCATGGACGGAGGGCAGCAGATTCAGGCCCGCGACGCGGCAACGAAGTTCATCGACGCGAACGCCGGGCCGGATCGTGTAATAGCTGTAGTGGACTTCGGAGGGACACTGCACATCGTGCAAAATTTCACCTCGGATGCCGCGCGGCTGAAGAAGGCCGTCGCTGGGGTGAAAGGCTCCTCCGTGGCGCCAAACGGTGAGCCTGCTGGGCCGCAGACCGACACGATTGTCTCGCCCGGCCTGACGGCGCTGTCCAATTCGGAGGCGGATTTCGGCGCCCGCAGCGCAATGCTGGCGATTCGCAGTCTGGCGAAAAATCTCGCGCCGATTCCGGGAAGGAAGAGCTTGATTCTTCTCACCACCGGATTCCCGCTCACCGACGAAGTCGCAGCGGAGCTTCCTGCGACGATCGACGCTTGCAATAAGGCCAACGTCGCAATTTATCCGCTCGATGTCCGTGGCCTGGTTGCTCCTACCATCGGCGTTAATCGAAGCCAGCCGCGTGGGAACTCGTCCGGGGAAGCATCGCGGTCGGCATTCATCCGCGGCTCGCGAATTTCTGCGAGTGAGGGTCCCGGAATTCGGCTGGCCTCCTTCACGCTTACGACGGGCACTGGTTTTGCCTATGCGCAGCACGGCGGCGGTGGTGGCGGCGGCCACGGCGGTGGTGGTGGCGGAGGAGGCACGGGCGGCGGCGGTGGTAAGGGCGGCGGTGGTGGCGGTGGTGGTACGGGCGGCGGCGGTGGTAAAGGCGGAGGTGGTGGCACCGGCGGCGGCACCGGCGGTGGCGGCGGGGGGCACGGGGGATCGGGATCTCGACCTCCCGGCGTGCCATTTGGAAATAGCGTTAGTGCGCCGCGCTCGATCGTTCCGCCATTCCCGGAGTCGGCTACGACCAATCAGCAGGTCATGTATGCCCTGGCTTCGGGCACCGGTGGATTTCCAATATTCAACTCGAATGATCTACTCGGCGGGCTTCAGAAGATCGGGAAAGAGCAGGACGAGTACTATCTTCTGGGCTACGCGCCCTTGGAATCTCCCGAAGGGAGCTGCCACACGCTCAAGGTGAAGGTCGAGCGCGGCGGTACCAGCGTTCGGGCGCGCAGCGGCTATTGCAACGTCAAAGCGACCGACCTACTGGCCGGAAAGCCGATCGAGAAGGATCTCGAGGCGCGCGCGGCCGGCACGGCTCCGGGTACCATGGCCGGAACGCTCGAAACGCCTTTCTTCTACTCCTCTCCAAATGTCGCGCGGATAAATCTCTCCATGGAAATCCCTTCATCTTCAATCGAGTTCTCCAAGGTCAAGGGAAAGTCCCACGCTGACGTCAATTTCCTCGGGATCGCGTACCGCCCCGATGGCGGCGTCGCCGCACGCGTTAGCGACACGGTCACTCTCGATCTCGAGAAGGACGAATTGAAGCAATTCCTGACGTCGCCAATGCGCTATCAGAATCAGTTCGAGATCGCTCCGGGCAAGTACCGCTTCGCGCTGGTGGTCTCGGCGGGCGGGCAGAGCTTCGGAAAGTATGAGACGTCGCTGGCAATCGATGATTATGACGGCAAGACGTTCACGATGAGTGGCCTCGCGCTGAGCAACGAACTCCGCAAGGTCGACGATCCTTCCTCGAACATCGAATCCGTGTTGCTCGGCGATCGGACTCCGCTGATCGTAAAGGGCCTCGAGGTCGTGCCGTCTAGCAGCAATCGCTTCAAGCGCACCGACAATGTCGTTATGTATGCGCAGGTGTACGACCTGCACGCCGACGACGCGAACCCGCCGGACGTTGCTGTCGGTTATCGCGTCGTGGATATCAAGACCGGGAAGAATGCGTTTGGCGCCGGCCCGATGAGCGCGAGCATGTATCGCCAGAAAGGGAATCCGATTGTCGCGGTGGGCTTCAAGGTTCCGCTGAAGGACGTTCCGCCGGGATCGTACCGGCTTGACGCGCAGGCCGCGGAGACGGGCGGCAGCCTTTCGCCGGTTCGTTCGGTTCTGTTCGACGTGGAATGATCGCTGCGGCCGCTTCAGGCCGATCATTCAGCGGCGAGATACGCGTAGCGCAATAAGAATAGTGCGGTCAGAACCCAGATCAACGGGCTGATCTCGCGGTGCTTTCCCGCTCCGACTTTCACCAGCGTGTAGGAAATCAGGCCGAGGCTCAGGCCGGTCGCGACGCTGAACGTTAGCGGCGTCGCGATGATCGTCAGGAACGCCGGGAACGCCTCGCTGAAATCATTCCATCGCACGTTGGCGACCGATTCGCACATCAGCGCGCCGACCAGAATCAACGCCGGCGCCGTTGCGTAGCCCGGAATGGCGGCCACCAGCGGAGCGCAGAACATCGCCGCCAGGAACAGCGCCGCGATGACCAGATTGCCCAATCCTGTGCGGGCGCCGGCTGCGACTCCTGCTGCACTTTCAATGTAGCTCGTAACTGTCGACGTGCCGGTCAAGGCGCCGAACATCGTGCCGGTTGCATCGGCGAGCAGGGCGCGGCTGGCGCGCGGCAGCTTGCCTTCGCGCATGAAGCCGCCTTGTTCGCAAACGCCCACAAGAGTTCCGACGTTGTCGAATAAATCCACGAAGAAAAAGACAAAGATCAGCTCCAGCAGGTGCAGCCGCGCCGCGCCCGCAAAATCGAGCTTCAGGAGCGTTCCTCCGGGATGCGGCAGCGAGAAAATATGCGACGGCCATTGGCTCAGGCCGCGACAAATTCCCGCAATTGTCGCGACGACGATTCCGATCAGGATTGCGCCCCCGATTTTCCGCGCCATGAGAATCGCGGTGAGGATCAATCCAAGTGTGGCGATCTGCACTTGCGCATCGGAGAAATTGCCGAGGCCGACAAACGTCGCAGGATTGGCGACGATAATTTTTGCGTTGCGCAGGCCCACAAATGCGATAAACAGTCCAATTCCCGCGGCCGTGCCGAACTTCAGGCAATCGGGAATTCCATTCACGATCTGCTCGCGCACTTGAGTCAACGTCAGCAGCAGGAAAAGCAAACCCGAGAAAAAAACGACGGCGAGCGCTGTCTGCCACGGCACGCCGCGCCCCAGCACGATTGAATACGTGAAGTAAGCGTTGAGCGACATGCCGGGAGCGAGCGCGATCGGATAATTGGCCCACAAGCCCATCACCAATGTCGCGGCCGCCGCCGAAACGCAGGTCGCAAAGAGCACGCCCTCAATAGGCATTCCCGCTTCCGAAAGCATTCGCGGGTTCACGGCGATGATGTACGCCATGGTCATGAAGGTGGTCAGCCCGCCCAACAATTCGCGCCGGACGGTGGTCTGATTTTCCGCGAGCTTGAAGAACCTCTCGATCACGCGCGCCCCCGAAACATGACCCGAAAGCGAGCCAATGTATCACAGCGGCGCGGAATTCGAATCCGCCGCGGTAACCGGAAGCGCTCGTCGTCCGTCGTTTTGATTGAACCAACCGGAGTGTGAGAATCTAATCGCCTATGAATCGCCCCGAATTTGCCGGCCGAAGTTTCGGCCGCCGCGCGATGTCTTCTGCGCAGTGGTCTGTGGCGCGATTTCCCCGCGAATGACGGCCACAATCACCAACGCCGCGGCCGCGCGCAGCGGCTTCGCCATTGAGACCGAAGCGCTCACAAGAGTCTTCGGCGACATCATGGCTGTAGATCATCTCGATTGCCGCGTGCCGTACGGGCAGATCTTCGGCCTGCTCGGCCCCAACGGCGCCGGCAAGAGCACCACGATCAAGATGCTCACGACGCTGCTCGATCCGACATCGGGCAGCGCAAAAGTCGCGGGCTTCGACATCGTCGCGGCGCCCGCGCAGGTGAGACGCAGCATCGGGTACGTCCCGCAAATGCTCTCGGCCGACGGCGGCCTCACCGGCGAAGAAAATCTGCTGCTCTCGGCCAAGCTCTACGCCATCCCGCGCAGCGAACGAAAGCCGCGCATCGCGGACGCGCTCGAATTCATGGGGCTAACGGAATCCGGCCACCGCTTGGTGAAAACTTATTCCGGCGGCATGATTCGACGCCTCGAGCTCGCGCAAGCGATGCTGCATCGCCCGACGGTTCTTTTCCTCGATGAGCCGACGATCGGACTCGATCCCGTCGCGCGGCACACAGTCTGGGATCGTCTGCGCGATCTGCGCCAAAATTACGGCATGACGATTCTCATCACCACGCACGACATGGACGAAGCCGACGAACTCTGCGATGAACTCGCGCTGCTGCATCGCGGCCAAGTCGCCGCCATGGGCAAGCCGGCGGAACTTAAAGCCAGGCTGGGCCCTGAAGCGACGCTCGACGATGTCTTCGCGCATTTCAGCGGCGGCTCGATTCAGGAAGGAGGCAGCTATCGTGACATCCGCCAGACTCGAAGCACAGCCAGCCGCCTGGGCTGATTCGTCCGTAGTGGTTGAAGTCTGGCGCGAGACGATGGCCATTGCCGACGTCGAGTTGCGCAAGCTATTCCGCGATCCCACTGAACTTTTCACGCGCGCCGTGCAGCCGGTGCTGTGGCTCGTGGTCTTCGGCCAGGTTTTCAGCCGCGTGCGCGGAATTCCCACCGGCAATGTTTCCTATCTCGCGTTTATGACGCCGGGAATCCTGGCGCAGAGCGTTCTCTTTGCCGCGATTTTCTACGGAATCGCCGTAATCTGGGAACGCGATCTGGGCATCGTGCACAAGCTGCTGGTCAGCCCGGCAAAGCGCATCTCGCTGGTGCTTGGCAAAGCGGTATCGGCGGGATTCCGCGGCGTCATGCAAGCGATCATCATTTATCTGATTGCGATTACTCTCCGCATCGCGATCCGCTGGCAGCCGCTTCATATTTTCGCCGTGCTCGCAGGAGTCGCGCTCGGCTCGGCCATCTTCGCGACGTTCTCGCTCATCATTGCCTGCATCGTAAAATCGCGCGAGCGCTTTATGGGCATCGGCCAGGTGCTCACTATGCCGCTCTTCTTCGCCAGCAATGCGATTTATCCCATCGCCATCATGCCCGGGTGGCTGAAAGTTGTGGCGCTGGTGAATCCGCTAACCTATCTGGTGGATGCGCTGCGCGGCCAGATGATTGTCGGCGGCGAAAGTGTCCACGGATTCGCGAACGATTTCGGGATCATGATCGTAATCTTCATCGTACTTTCGGCGATTGCCGCGCGACTTTATCCGACCTTGCTGCGGTAGGCGCGCTGCGTTAAATCGTTTATCTGGCGATCATTCCTGGTCTTTCCGATGAACCCGAGGCCGTTGCAGGCGGCTCAGGAGGCCATTTAGGGGTGCAATTTTGTCTCGGTTAGAAATGACCTCCGTCGTTTATTTTCAGTAAGTTACGGCGATTTCTGTTCGTTTCCGTGTATCGATTAGAATTTTGCGCTTCGGCCTGCCGGCAGAGGTATTTTTTCCTTGGGCTGTGGCCGCGAGCATGTGCAATTTCCCAGTGCAGGCTAGCAGAGATTCGCGGCTGAACCTATGGAACTGGCCGCGGAACTTCGTAGGAGATAAAACCGCGAGAATTGCTCTCCAAGTGGTTTGAAACACTGCGCTTTATCCCGGAGTTACGCCCCGGAAACATACAGGATTTACCTGAGGGTTTTCACGTTTTGACGTCGCCATTCTATGCAATACTGATTTTGCCCCCAGCCGCAGGAGGAATGGATGTCCAACGCGATACGCTCGTGTTTCGCGGCCCTTGCTGTCGCTGTTTTCATTGCCCTGCTCACGATTCCGTCGCGCGCCCAGCAAAATAATGTCCTCGGCGAAGTGCGCTTCGAGGGCGCGTCGAAGATCGACAAGACTTCCGGCGTGTGGGTCGACGGCCAATATCTCGGCTTCGTGTCCGAGCTGAAAGACGACAAGAAAGTCCTGCTGATGCCCGGCGATCACCAGATTTCCGTGCGCCAGTCCGGCTACGAAAATTCCGATCAGAAAATCAGGATCGAGCCCGGACAGATTTACACCGTGCACGTCAAGATGCTGCGTGATCCGCGCGTGCAATACTCGCCGACCACTTCTGAAATCAAGCTCTCCGTTACTCCGGAACGCGCTGCCGTGTTCGTAGACGATGTGTTCGTCGGCCACGTGAGCGAATTTGGGGGCACGGGGCGCGCGATGCTTGTCAGCCCCGGGGCGCACAAAATCAAGATCACATTGCCCGGTTACCAGACGTTCGAAACAGATGTGAAGCTCTTGGCCAAACAGAAGTTCGAGGTGAAGACCGACCTGGTGAAGGGCAGCATCGCCGACGCCGGACCGGACATCAAAGAGCGCTAAGTATTTGTAGGGGAGGGTCTTCAGACCCTCCCGCCTTTCGGCGTTGCGATTGTGTTGAGCGGCGGCAATCTGCGCTATAGTTTCGCGCGGAGATTGCGCTCGCACCTGCCTTCATCGGCATCCCGGGCGCGATCAGCGAAAAATGTCGTTGACCACCGATCACGCCGAACTTGCCGGCGCACACGCCAATCCATTTGAAGAAGAGCTTGCCCGAATCCGCGCGGCGTACGCGCGGCGCAAACGCGACGTTTCGCCGGATCGGTATTCCGAAACGAATCCGCGTGCGCTTATTTTCCAGCGCGAACTCGAGAGCCGCATTCTCGAGTTGTTGAGCGCGAAGAGCATCGGGCCGTTGGCCGCGGCTCGCGTGCTCGATGTGGGCTGCGGCGAGGGCCGCTGGCTCCGCCGAATCGTGCAGAGGGGTGCGGCTTCGGAAAAGCTCGCGGGCGTTGACCTGCTGCCCGAGAGAATTGCCTTCGCGCGCGAAGCGTGTCCTTCCGACGTACGCTTGTTTTGCTGCAATGCCGGCGAACTGCCATTCGCCGATCAGAGCTTCGATGTCGTTTCCTCGATGACTGTCTTCAGCTCGATTCTTGCGTTCAACCTAAGAGAAGCGGTTGCCGCCGAGATGCTGCGGGTTCTGCGTCCGGGCGGCGTCGTGCTGTGGTACGACTTTTTCGTGAACAATCCGGCGAACCCGGACGTTCGCGGAGTAGGGAAGGCCGAAATCGCGCGATTGTTCTCTCGCTGTGATATCGAACTCGCGCGGATCACCGTCGCGGCACCGCTCGGACGTGCGGTCGCGACGCTGCCGTTCGTCTACGCTGCGCTGGCACGCTGCCGGATTTTTTGCACTCATTATCTCGGATGGATTCGCAAACTATGAAAATTGAGGGAAACGGTGGAGCGATCCCGTTTCACCGCGCCTCGCTTGGCGAAGAGGAAATCCGCGCGGTCGAGGAAGTGATTCGCAGCGGGTGGCTGACGACGGGCCCGCGAACGGCGGCGTTCGAGCATGCCTTCGCTGACTACGTGGGCGCCCGGCACGCCATCGCCGTTTGTTCCGGCACCGCTGCGCTGCATCTTGCGCTCATCGCCGCCGGAATTCGCGCGGGGGACGAGGTGGTGGTTCCGGCAAACACGTTTACTGCCACTGCCGAAGCCGTGGGCTACACCGGCGCCCGTCCGGTTCTTGCCGATATTGACCCAACTACGATGAATCTCGATCCAGAAGGTGTCGCGCGGCGGATCACGCCGAAGACGCGCGCGGTGATTCCCGTGCATCTCGGTGGCTTGCCTTGCGACATGGACGCAATTCGTGCAATCGCTTGCCGCCACAGCTTGCACGTGATTGAAGACGCGGCCCACGCGCTTCCGTCGACATATAAATCGCGGCGCATCGGAGCGGTGAGCGAATTCACCTGCTTCAGCTTTTACGCGACGAAGACGCTGGCCACCGGCGAAGGTGGGATGATCACCACCAACAACGGCATCGCGGCGAAGCGCATGCGCACTTTGCGATTGCATGGAATCAGCCGCGAAGCATGGAGTCGCGAGCAATCCGGCGAATCCTCGGCTTATGACGTCGTGGACGCAGGCTTCAAATACAATTTGACGGATTTGCAGGCGGCGATCGGAATCGTGCAGCTCGGGAAATCTGATGCGATGTGCGAGGCGCGACGGAAAATTGCTGGGCGGTATTCGGATGCTTTCCGATCCGAACCTGCGCTTGAGATTCCCGTCGAGCCGGCAGAGTGCCGCAGTTCGTGGCATCTTTACATTCTGCGATTGAGGGTCGATCGGCTCGACGTTGACAGGGACAATTTCATGGAGCGGTTGCGGGAGAAGGGAATCGGCTGCAGCGTGCATTTCATTCCGCTGCATTTTCATTCGTACTATCAGCGCCGCTATGGTTACCAGCGCGGGGATTTTCCGCGTGCTGAAGGCGAGTACCGCCGGTGCATTTCGCTGCCCATCTATCCTGATCTGACGAACGGGGAAGCGGATCGCGTCATCTCGGCAGTACTTGTAACCGCGCACGAGTGCCGGCAAGCGAAAGCCAGGGCAGCCCATGCGTCGGCATGAGCCTGCTGGGTCCGCGGGCGAGTACACGGGAGGTACGCGCGATTCTGTTCGGTGGGAAATTAAGAAGGGATTTTACGCGCGAGGTGGCAAGCGAGTTTTCGATATCGTTCTGGCGATCTTTGCCTTGGTTTTCCTCTCACCAATTCTGATTCTGATCGCGTTCGCTGTGAAGCTCACATCGCGAGGGTCCATACTTTTCCGGCAGGTCCGCGTGGGACGGGGCGGCTTTCCATTCACGATTGCGAAGTTCCGGACAATGTCAGTTGGCGCGGAGAGACGCGGCCCCGGCATTACCATTGGCGGCGACGCTTGCATCACTACGCTGGGCCGCTTCCTGCGGCGCTACAAACTCGACGAACTGCCGCAACTCTGGAACGTTCTCGCCGGGGAAATGAGTTTTGTCGGCCCGCGCCCCGAGCTGCCGGTCTACGTCGCGCCCTACTCGCCCCGGCAACGCGGAGTGCTTGCTCTGCGTCCCGGAATTACGGGCGTTGATGCCATCGCATACCGCGACGAAGAAAAGATTCTGGGTGAGGCTGTCGAGCCCGTCAGGTTTTACGAAGACGTCATCCTGCCAGAGAAGGTCGCCCTCAGCCTGGAATACCTCGAAAGCATCACGCTTCGCGGGGATCTGAGAATCATCATCTCGACTTTGAAATCAGTGACGAGGCCTGCGAACGCTGGCTGCCGGTCGGAGAATATGTTCTGCACGGACCATTCTGCGGAATTGCTTGGACGCGAGCCGGTGGAGATTGATCTCGAGGATGCACGGCACCTCATTGACGGCCGATCGGTTCTCGTAACGGGCGCCGCGGGCTCGATCGGTTCGGAGCTGTGCAGGCAGATTGCGCGGCTGAATCCCAAAAAGCTCGTGTGTCTTGATCACGACGCTGACGGAATCGATCGCCTGCAACGAATGATGGTGCTGACGTTGCGCTCCGGCTGCACGTCCTTCGTAGTCGCTGACGTGGGGGATCGGCGCGCGATGCGGCGCTGCCTCGCTAAGAACAAGATCGAATTTATATTTCATGCCGCGGCGCATAAGCACTTGCCGGCTTTGGAATCGCGCGTCGCGGAGGCGATCCGAAATAATGTCTTTGCGCTCGACGCGCTGCTGCAAACCGCGGAAGAGGGAGGATGCCGCGCGTTCGTTTTGATTTCATCCGACAAGGCCGTCAATCCAAGCAGCGTGATGGGTGCAACGAAGCGGATCGGTGAGCTGATGCTTGCATCGCGTCCGCTGGGCGGGATGCGATGCGTCGCTGTGCGTTTCGGAAACGTACTGGGATCAAGCGGAAGCGTGGTGCCTATCTTGCAGGAACAGCTTCGACGTGGATCGCCTTTGACGATCACGCATCCTGAGAGCAAACGATTCTTTATGACTAGCGGCGAGGCGGTTTCGCTGGCGCTCGAGGCGTTTGCGATCGGCGCGCACGGCGAAATTCTGGTGCTGGAGATGGGCGCGCCCGTGAAGATTATCGATCTGGCTCAAACGATGATTCGCCTGGGGCGTCATGATTCCCGCGTCGCATCCATTTGCTTCACTGGGCTTCGTGCGGGAGAAAAGCTCGAAGAAGAACTTTTCTATTCGCAAGAAGTCGTGGAGCGGACCGCCTGCGAGAGAATCTTCTGCGCAAGAGGTGAAAAACCGAGCTGGACGGAACTCCGCCAGGGACTCGAGAGACTGCGCGGCTGCTTCATGCCTGGCGATTCTGAGCGCCTCCGCGCCGCACTTAGAGAAATTGTTCCGGAATACGCTTTTCGGCCGCTCTCGAATGCCGATCCGACAGGCCATGACGCGGCGCTCCCCGTGCTTCATGCAACCCACGATGAAGCGAGCTGAGCAACTATCGAGACTTGCCATCGCACTCATCATCTGTCTGCGTGCGGCCATCGCCACGCCGCCATTCCAATCATCGACTGAGTCGCATGAGGCACAGACGCGTGGAGCCGCTGTGCCGCAGGGAGCGCTGACGGTTAAAGACGTCACGTTTCGCAGCGCGTCTCTCAATCGCGACATGCCTTATCGAATTTATTTGCCGCACAAATACGCGCAGTCAGCTGGTCGTTTTCCGGTGCTTTATTTGTTGCATGGCATCTACGGCAATTTTAAAGATTGGGATACGCAATCGCATTTGCGGCAGTACGCGCAGAATCTTGAGCTGATCATCGTAATGCCGGATGGCGGGAATAATTGGTATGTGAATTCGGCGACGGTGCCGCAAAACCGCTACGAGGATTACATCGTCAAAGATTTGACCGCGGAAGTCGACGGCCGCTATCGAACTATCGCGTCGCGGGACGCCCGAGCGATTGCCGGGCTTTCGATGGGTGGGTACGGATCGTTGAATCTGGCTCTAAATCATCCTGAGCTGTTCGTCTTCGCCGGGAGTTTCAGCGGCGCCCTCAACGCTCCAAGCGACCTCGGCCCGCGCCAGCCAGAGTTCGAGGCGAGTCTTCTCGAGGCCTTCGGGCCGCCGGGAAGCGCGGCTCGAAATGAAAGCGATGTGTTTCTTCGATTGAAGCAGGCGGACGTGCCGCGCTTGCCGTACATCTATCTTGCTTGCGGCGAGAGCGACGTGTTCATCGAGTTGAACCGCCAGTTCGCGGCGCAACTGCTTGCCGAGCACGCGCGCTACGAAGCGCACGACGCGCCCGGCGGGCACGACTGGAAGTTTTGGGATAAAACCATGAAAGAGATGCTGCCGGTGCTGATGCGGTCGCTCGAACGCTCGCAGCGCTAGAGCGGGCGTGCCCGGTGCGCCGCCCGCCCGTCAAAACTGGGTCAACTTACCTGACCAACTTATAGCAACAATTTTTGTCACCGGGCCGCGCAAGAGCGGGTGCAGAATTCAAAAAAAGTGGCAGGCGCTTGTCGCGAGACCGGCGTCTGCCACTTCCTCGGTGGAGCCACTCTTCGATTACGATCTGCGTTCGGGCGAAGCCTTCTGCAGCGTGGAGATCAATCCTGTGGCAGCATCAGGCGCGTGCACGCTCGATTCGGACACGATCTTTTCCGCGTTCACGCGCTCGCCGTATAGATTGCGGTTGCCGTCGTTGTCGGGACGAAGCGTCGAGCCTTCCAGCGAAACTCCGGCAAACACGCCACGCGCCCGCGAGTACGTCAAGATCTCCGCGCGCATGTAAGCGTCCGTATCTGCTTCACTTGTTCGTCCGACAGGGCCCGCGGCGACCGAGGCATCGCCGCCCAGCTTGACTTTGCTGTGAAGCAAGCTGTCGGCTCCGCGGTTATCCATCACCAGGAATACGAAGTCGGTCGCTTCGCCGCCGATCTGTAGACCGATACTGCCTCCCTCGAGCGCCATCATCGAGGGCGCGCCCCACGATCCGCGATAGTCCTTGCCGGTGCGGCAGACCATCGCGCCGCGGCCATAGCTACCGCCAACCACAAACGCCGCCTTCAGCACCGACGGCATCACGATCACGCATCGAGCCTTGTCGAGCAGGTCCTGGGGAATATCATCCGGAACATTCAGGATTTCGTGCATCACTTTGCCCGAATTTTGCAGCCGGTTTTCTTCATCCTTCGGGTTATCGCCGTTTTTAGCAAACGCCGGCGTCGCCAGAGCGACCAATGCGGCCAAGGTAATGATCCAGTTCCTCATTCTGCACCTCCTATAAATTTGCTCAACTTCTCGCACCATGATTCTCAATGCGCTCGGCCCTAAGTTGTGCGTCGATCAGCTACGAGAACGACGACGCCTCCCGCGAGTGCCAGGATCCCTACGATCGGAGGCAGCGGGATGGTCTTGTCTTCTTTCTTCGTGGCTTCAATCGGCCCGATGTCCACAACTTTCTTGTGAGTCGTATAGGTGATTCCCTGATAGCCGAGCGCGAAAATCCCGATGACGATCAAGACTATGCCGATGACTGTTTTTGCGTTCATGAACGCTCCTTGGGAGTTCCTTGCGGTCAGGCCCGGCGCACGAGGCCGCCGACCAGCGCGACCAGGAACAGGATTACAAACAGGAAGAACAGGATCTTGGCAATTCCGGCTGCGGCTATGGCAATGCCGCCGAAACCGAAGATTGCCGCCACAATCGCGATCAGGAAGAACCCCAAAGCCCATCGGAGCATGTCGTCTCCTCCATAAAAGACATCGTTCGGTAAAGAACTTCTCCGCTCGAATCTGAAGCGCGTCGCGAATCGAGTTCCGCACTTCATCTTTCACGTTGTACGCGGATTGTTGAAATGAGGCCATACCGGGGAACCGGTACGATGGAGTGCAGCATCATGTAAAAAGCCTGGGATTCCGATGGAGTGCCAGACCGGTTTTTCAAACTGCTTCTTGCCTCTAAGTCTTGCGTAGTGAATGGGTTCCGCGCGATGTACGCGGTGAAATTACAGAGCAAGAGCGGGCTGATGGAGTTTCGATCGGACTCCAACTTCTAACGCACGATAATCCGAGAGGCCGGTGGTCTCGCGCGCGAAGAAGGATCGGAAATGTCTCCTGCAGCTTACGTGCGATAGCTGGCGTTGATGCGGACGTAATCGCCGGTGAAGTCGCAGGTCCAGATTCGCGCTGAGGCGCGGCCGGCGCAAAGATCGACGCGAATCGGGACGAACTTTGCGAGCATGCGACGGTGCGCCGCACGCTCGTCGAACGGCACTTCGATTCCGCGGCGGCAGAGCGGCATGCCTGCGATGTGAATATCCACTTTCGTCGGATCGAATCGCACGCCTGCGCGCCCCGCTGCGGCCAGGATGCGGCCCCAGTTGGGATCGCCGCCGGCCAGGGCGGTTTTAACCAGCGGGGAATTCGCGATAGTGCGGGCGATGGTCTCCGCGCCCGGTTCGGAGTTTGCGCCGCGCACTTCGATTTCGATCACGCGCTTCGCGCCTTCGCCGTCGGCGACGATGTCGAGCGCCAGCTTGGCGCATATCGTTTCAAGCGCGCCGCCGAAACGGCGAAAGTCTGCTCCGGCTCGCCGCAATTTGATCGCGCCCGACGCCCCGTTGGCGAACACCGCCAACGTATCATTTGTCGAAGTGTCGCCGTCTACCGTGATTGCATTGAAGGTGTGACCGGCGACGCGCTGCAACGCCTGCGCGAGCAGCGATGGCTCGATCGCAGCATCCGTCACTACGAACGCTAGCATCGTGGCCATGTTCGGCTGAATCATTCCCGCGCCCTTGGCGCAGCCGAGCAGCCGGACCTCTTTTCCTTGGATGCGAATTCTTTCCGCGGCCCACTTCGGGCGCGTATCCGTCGTCATGATGGCGCGCGTGAGAGAATCGAATGAACTCGCCGCGTGTTTTCGCGCAGTTACCAGTCGCGGCAGCGCGCGCACAATCTTCTCGACGCGCAGCGGCACTCCGATTACGCCCGTCGAGCACACAATGATTTCCTCCGGCGTGCAGGCGATGGCGCGCGCAGCCGCGGCGGCTGTGGCTCGAGCTGCCACAAACCCGGCCTCTCCCGTGGCGCAGTTCGCGTTGCCCGAATTCACGACGAGCGCGCGCATGCGCCCACGGGTCTTTCGAATATTAGTACGCGATAGCGCAACGGGCGCCGCTTGAATGAGATTTTGAGTGAACACTGCCGCAGTCGCGGCCGGTGAATCGCTCGCGATGATGGCTAAATCGAGGCCTGAGCGTTTGAGGCCGCAAGCCGCGGCGGAAAACGAGAATCCCCTAGGAATGTCGCGCAGCGAAAGATGGGATTTCATTCGACCGGAACTGGCTCGGCGGTCTCGTCAAGGATATTGAATAACGCGCTCGCCGGCCCAAGATTTGCGACGACCGCCGAGAGCCGGCACGTCCGAGCCTTCTCGCAATGGATGCAGTCGCGGTCGATTTTCTCGTGCAAGGAGTGGCGCGTGGAACGCTCAAATCCCTGACGCAAGAAAAATTCAGGCGAACTGGTAAGAGCGAAAACGCGGGAAATGCGGCGGCGGTCCGCGAGTTCGAGTGCCGATTTCACCAGTCGCGCCCCAAGCCCGCGAGCCAGTCTTGCAGGTTGCACTGCCAGCGAGCGGATCTCGGCGAGCGCCGGATGATAGATTTCGAGCGAAACGCAGCCCACGACTCGATCCCCATCCGCCAGGACCAGGAAGCCAGCTAGATGTTTCTGAATGTCGCTGACGTCGCGCGGAAGCAAAATGCCTTCCTGCACATAGTGTGAGATCAGAGCGTGGATTTCCGTGATGTCAGCAGGGCGCGCCCGGCGAATTCTCATCGCGCCGCCACCCGCAGGCCTAGACGCGCCTGCAATTTCTCGAGCGCCTCGCGAACGGCATCAAGGGAAGTTCCGCCGGGAACGCTCTTTCTCCGAATGGCCGCATCGAGAGTTACCGCCGAAAAGAAGTCTGCGTCGAATACCTTCGAATGTTGCTGTAAGACTTCGAGCGGCAAATCTGTGATCGGCTTCGCGACGCTTCTCGGCTTCGCGAATCACGCGGCCGACAATCTCGTGTGCCTCGCGGAATGGAACTCCGCGCTCCACAAGATAGTCAGCAGCTTCGGTTGCCAATAATGCCGGATTGGCCGCCGCAGCGCGCAGCTTCGCTTCGTTGAATTTCGTCGCGCGAAGCGCGCCGGCCGCGACGCGCACCATGGCGAGCGCCTCGTCGTGTGCCGAGAACAGCGGCTCCTTATCCTCTTGCAAGTCGCGCTGGTAACTTGATGGCAATCCCTTGATGGTCACCAGCAGCGAGACCAGCGCGCCCACGATCCGCCCGCTCTTTCCGCGAATCAATTCCCACGCGTCCGGGTTCTTTTTTTGCGGCATCAGGCTGCTGCCGGTGGAGAATTCGTCGGGAAGAATTGCGTAGCCAAATTCGGCGGAGGCAAAGAGAATTAAGTCTTCGCTGAGCCGCGAGAGGTGTGTAGCGACGACGGAGAGCGCGAAAAGATACTCGAGGGCAAATTCCCGGTCGCTCACGGCATCGAGACTGTTCGTGGTGATGGATGCGAATCCCAGCTCGCGCGCCAGCGCATTTCGATCGACGGGAAAAGCGCTGCCTGCGAACGCTCCCGAGCCCAGAGGACACACATCCGCGCGCGCCGCGGCAAGCTGCAACCGCTCGGTGTCGCGTAGGAATCCTTCGGAGTGAGCCAGCAGCCAGTGCGAGAGCAAAATCGGCTGCGCGTGTTGCAAGTGCGTCATCCCGGGCATTGGAGCGTTCAGGTAGCTTTCCGCCTGGATCGCGAACGATTCGATCAGCGCGACCAGCGCGTCGCACATTGCTCGCGCCGCGTCTTTCACGAACATGCGGAATTCCGTCGCTATCATTTCGTTGCGGCTCCGCCCGGTGTGCAACTTTGCACCAGTCGGACCGAGAGCCGCGATCAACGCTACTTCGACGAAATGATGGACGTCCTCGGCGTTCGATGCGTCAAGCCAGCTCTGATCGGTTCGAGCGCGATTCTCAATGGCATCAAGCGCCGTCAATATGTGTGCGGCCTCTTCCGCCGTCAGAAGGTGCGCCGCCTCCAGGCCCCGCGCCCACGCGCGATCGAGAGCGATCTCATACGGCAGCAAGCGCCGATCGAACCGCCACGAACGCTCGAACTCGTAGAAGCTCGCGTCCGGGCCGCGCTCGAAGCGGCCGCCCCACATTTTGTCGTTCTTCGGCTCGCTCAACGCCGCTTTACTCCTGCTTCCTGTCGCGCCGATTCCTGCGGCACCGTGATGGGCAGCGCAAACAAATTGATGAAGCCCTCGGCGTCCTTTGGGTTGTAGCCGCTCATGCTGAAGCTCGCGAGATTCGTGCGGTAGAGCGAATTCGGCGACTTGCGGCTCGTTACAATGACATTTCCCTTGTAAAGCTCCAAGCCGATCGAGCCGCTAACACGCCGCTGCGAACTGGCGAAGAACGCATCGAGCGCTTCGCGCAGGGGAGTGAACCACATCCCGTAGTAAACCATCTCTGCATAGCGCAGGGAGAGAATCTGTTGATAATGCGCGGTCTCGCGATCGAGGCACAGCGTTTCGAGTTCGCGATGCGCTGTGACTAGCAGAGTGCCGCCTGGAGTTTCGTACGCGCCGCGCGATTTGATTCCGACTAGCCGGTTCTCCACAATGTCGGCGCGGCCGACTCCATGTGCGGCCGCCAGCTCATTTAATTCTTCCAGCAGCGCAAGCGGCTTCAGGTTGCGCCCGTCCACCGAGACCGGCAGCCCTTCCTCAAATCCGATTTCGACGCGCGCCGGTTTGGCCGGAGCCACTGCGGGCGGGATCACCCATTGCCACATCGCTTCATCCGGGGCGTTTGCCGGATCTTCGAGCCGCCCGCCTTCGTGACTCAAATGCCAGATGTTGCGGTCCCGGCTGTAGATGTTCTCTTTCGTGTGTTCCACCGGGATGTGATGCACTTTTGCATACGCAATGGCATCTTCGCGTGACGATATTGTCCACTCGCGCCAGGGAGCGATGATGCGCAGCTCGGGCGCCAGCGCTTTGCACGCCAGCTCGAAGCGTACCTGATCGTTGCCTTTCCCCGTGCAGCCATGCGCTACTGCGTCCGCGCCGGTTTTATGCGCTAATTCCACCTGGCGCTGAGCCAGCAATGGCCTGGCGAAGGACGTGCCCAGCAAATACTTGTGCTCGTAAATTGCTCCGGCCCGCAGCGTCGGCCAGATGAATTCGGTGATGAATTCTTCGCGCAGATCCTCGACGTACGCCGCGCTCGCGCCCGTCGCCAAAGCTTTGCGCCGCGCCGCATCGAGATCCTCGCGCTGCCCGAGGTCGCCGACCATGGCGATTACTTCGCATCCGTACGTCTCTTTCAGCCACGTAACGATGATCGAAGTGTCGAGTCCTCCGGAGTACGCAAGGACGACTTTTTTTGGATTCGGCCGAGAGTCAGCCGTGATCCCGACGCGCGCGGCGGGCACGGACTTTATTCTCTGGGCGAGTTCGTCGCTTGTTGATTGGCCTCGTTGATGGCCATTCTTTGAAGCGGCTCTTCGCTTTGTTTTTTCGATCGTCGATTTCGTGGGCATCAAATTCCTTTGCTAGCTGAGCAGCGTCAGCAGAATGGCTTTCTGAACGTGCAGGCGATTCTCCGCCTGATCGAACACGATTGATCGCGGCGATTCCATGCTCGCTTCCGTCACTTCCATTCCGCGATGCGCCGGGAGGCAATGTAGGAACACGGCATCAGGCGCGGCCAGCGAGAACATTTCTTCGTTCACCTGATAGCCGGCGAATGTCTCGGCTCTTTTTGATGCTTCGGCTTCCTGGCCCATGCTGGTCCACACGTCGGTGTAAATGGCTTGCGCGCCCGCGACGGCTTCGCTCGGCGATTCGAAGAGCTCGATTTTCCCACGCGTGTCGCGCGCTGCGCGTCGGGCGTCGGTCACTACCGCCGCATCGGGCTCGTAACCTGCGGGCGACGCGACGCGGATGTGCGCGCCGAGGCGCGCTCCGGTGCTCAGCAGCGAGTGGCAGACATTATTGCCGTCGCCTACGTAAGCCACTTTCAGTCCGCGCAGGCCGCCGAAATGTTCTTCGAGCGTGAAAAAATCCGCGAACGCCTGGCACGGATGATAACGGTCCGTCAGCGCATTGATAACCGGAATGCGCGCAAATTGCGCCAGTTCATCGAGCACGGCTTGATGGAAAAGCCGCGCGACGATGCCGTGCGTCCAGCGTTCGAGGCTGCGCGCCACATCGGCTACCGATTCGCGCTCGCCGAGATGCGAGAAGGTGTGATCGAGGAATGTGGCCGAGCCGCCGAGGCTGGCGATGCCCACCTCGAACGTCACGCGCGTGCGCAGCGACGGCTTCTCGAAAATTAGCGCGAGAAAACGGCCCGCCAGCGCGCCGCGATAGCGATCGGGCCGAGCCTTGACGTCGGCCGCCAGATGCAGTAGTTCACGCACTTGATGGGCGTTCCATTCCATGCCGGTCAGAAGATCATTCTGTAGCGGAATCGTCGTTGCGGTCGCGGTTGCCATGGATTCCTCTCCTACCTTACTTCGAGTGGAAGATCTGCTTGCAGCGGTGTCGCTATCGCGCCCGTTACCCGCGCTGGATTCGCCGCAGCCGAGATGGCTTTCAAGTTCTCCGTCACCTCGACCGCTTTCGGCCGAGGCGTTTTCGCAAATACGGTCTTGAGTTTCGCTAGAAATTGCTTTACCTGAGCGGCCCGCACGACGAACGGAGGGAGAAAACGCAGGATATGTTCGTGCGTGCAGTTGATAACCAACCCGCGCTTGAGAGCCGCTTCGACGAACGGGGCGCCCTCGACACTGAGATCGAGGCCGATGATCAGGCCTTCTCCGCGCACTTCGCGGATGAAATCGAATTCGCGCGCCAGCTTTTCGAGGCCCGCCATTAGTTCCGCGCCTCGGTCGCGCGCGTTGTGCATCAAGTCTTCATCTTCGATAAGCTGCAGCGCCTCGAGCGCTGCCGCACAAACTAGCGGCCCGCCGCCGAACGTCGTGCCGTGCAGCCCGGGCGAAAGCGCCGCCGCGAATTGCTCATTGGCGATCACCGCGCCGAGTGGTAGTCCTGCGGCTAGCGGTTTCGCAATCGCAACGATGTCCGGCAGAGTCGCGAATTTCTGGTACGCAAATGCGCGTCCCGTGCGGCCCAAGCCGCACTGAATTTCATCTGCGATCAATGCGGCATGATTCGCCGTGGCCAGTTCGCGGGCGCGATTCCAGAAAGCTTCGCTGACTGGGAAGATGCCGCCCTCGCCCTGGATTGTCTCGAGAACGATGGCGCAGACTCCTGGATCAAATTTCGCTTCGAGGTCGGCGACATCGTTGAAGCGCACAAAATCGGCGCCGGGCATCAGCGGTGCAAATGGCTCGCGGTATTTCGCGGGATAAGTTATCGCGAGAGCACCGAAGGTGCGCCCGTGAAACGAATTCGTCAAGGCCAACACGCGTGTCCGCGGGGCTTGCGGCTTGGTCGCGCGCGTCTTGGCGTATGCGCGGGCGATCTTCAATGCTCCTTCAATCGCTTCGGTTCCGCTGTTGGTGAAAAAAACGCGATCGAGGCCCGACCATTCCGCCAGCTTGCGCGCCAGCGGACCTTGATAAGGATTGTGAAAAAGATTCGAAAGGTGAATGGCTTGCGCCGCCTCGCGCCGGATCGTCTTAACAATCCGCGGATGCGAATAGCCGAGAGCGTTGACGGCGATGCCTCCGAGAAAATCGAGATATTCGCGGCCGCGCTCATCGTAGAGATAGCAGCCCTTCCCTCGGACGAAGACGACGGGCGGGCGGCGGTAGGTGTTCATCAAGTGGCGCGATTCGTCGCGCCGCGCCTGCGCCGCGTTCGTTGTTGACGTCTTGCGCTTCATAGCGATGCCACCTTGGACTCGTCCGCGTCGAACATCGGAGTAACCCGCGTCCCAGGGCCCTTGGCGCCATTCGCGGCAGAAAGAAGCGCGCCGGGACGCGTACCCCCGACGATACGCACTTCGCGAACTCCGCCGGCGAGCGCGCGCTTGGAGGCTTCGAGCTTCAGAATCATGCCGCCGGAAATTTTGTTTTGCCGGATGAGTTCTTCGACATCCGCGCCGCTTACGGCCTTCAACACTTTGCCGTCATCGAGAACGCCGGCGACGTCGGTGAGAAAAATCAGACGGTCGGCATGGCAATATTCTGCGCAAGCCGCCGCCATGTGATCGGCATTGATGTTGTAGAGCTCTCCATCCGAGCCAAGCCCCAAACACGAAGCGACGGGGACAAGATTCGCGCGCCAAAGCGATTCCAGAAACTCCACATCCACGCCCGTCAAGTACCCGACAAATCCCAAACCGCCCGCGACTTCGTTATGGCTCATCGGCTCGGCCCGGAAACAAGCGCCATCGGCCGCCGAAATTCCGATTGCGGGCTGGCCTGCCAGCGAAATTGCCGCCGATAGCTTTTTATTGAGCAAACCTCCGAACACCATCGCCGCCACATCGCGCGTTTCGCGATCCGTCACGCGCAGGCCGCCCACGAACTGGCTCTCAATGCCCATGCGCTTCAGAGTCGCCGTGAAAATCTTTCCGCCGCCGTGAATCACCAGCAGCTCGTGCCCGGCCTGCGCGAGCGTGACTACTTGCTGCGCAATCCGCTGCACCGTCTCGTCGCTCTCCAGCAGCGCGCCCGCAATCTTTACGACCAATCTCATATCAACCCGGTCTCCTCGGCCCATCCCATCATTCCGTTCAAGTTCTGCACGGCTTGCCCCGCCGCACCTTTTCCTAGATTGTCCAGGCACGAAACGATTACCAGCCGCTTGCCCGATTCATCGAGCGCGAAGCCGATGTCGCAGAAATTCGTGCGCGCGACGTGCTGCAAGTCGGGAAGAGTCTTCGTCCGCGAAATCCGCACCATCGGGCGGCCGGCGTAAAATCGCCTGTAAACCGCCTCGATTTCCTCAATCGTTCGCGGCTCATCGAGCCAGACGTATATCGTCGAAAGAATTCCGCGTTCCACGGGAAGCAAGTGCGTCGTAAAAATCACGTCCTGTGCCGCCAGGCCTGTGTGCTCGGTGACTTCCGGCGTGTGCCGATGCGTGAAAAGTCCATACGCGCGAAAATTTCCGTTCACCTCGACAAAGTGCGTCTCGCGCTTCGGCTCTTTGCCCGCGCCGCTCGCTCCCGACTTACAATCGCAAACAACTCCGCGCGATGAGTCAATCCAGCCGGCGTCCACGAGGGGCCGCAGGCCAAGAATTACCGATGTCGGATAGCAACCAGGATTTGCAACCAGCTTGGCGCTTGCCAATTTACCGGCGTACAGCTCCGGCAAGCCATAAACCGCCTGTGCGAGTGCCGCGCTCGCCGGCGCGGGCAGCTTGTACCATCGCGAAAATGTCTCCGCATCCGCGAAGCGAAATGCACCGCTCAAATCGACGACGCGCAGTCCGGCCGCAAGCAGTTCCGGCACAAGCTCGAGCGACGCCTCATGCGGCGTCGCGAGAAACGCGGCTTGCGCTCCGCTCTTTCGGATGGCTGCCACCGAAAATGGCTTGCATGGCGCCTCGCCCCACCCGCGCAATTGCGGAAACAATTCCGTCAGGCAATGGACGTGCGAAAGTCCATCGCGCAGATAGAAAGTCGGCTTGTCCAGCTTGGGGTGCCGCAGAAGAATGCGGGCCAGCTCGTATCCGGCATAGCCCGTTGCTCCGACGACGGCGACCCTTAATGGGTCGGTCATCGCAGCATCTCCTTGAGACGCTTCTCGAGAGCCGCGCGGGCAGCGTGGGTGGGGCAAATCACCAGAATGGTGTCGTCACCTGCCAGCGTGCCGGCGACTTCCTTCCATCGCTGGGCGTCAAGCGCCGCGGCCAGAGGTTGCGCCCCGCTCGGCGGAGTTTTCAGTACAAGCATGTTTTGCGCCGGGCGGATATCGAGAAGAAATTCGCCCACCGCCCGCGCCAGCGGGGGCAGGGCACTCGGCGTTGCGTCTTCCGGCGTCGCCGTCAGTGACCGGTAGCCTTCCACGGTTTTCACGAGCTTCAATTCGCGCAGATCGCGCGACAACGTCGCTTGCGTCACGCGCACGCCGCGATGCACGAGCTGCCGGCGCAGCGCGTCCTGATTCGCCACCTTCATCTGCGCCAGCAGATTCAGGATCTGTCCTTGCCGGAATCGTTTGTGCGTGTTCATCTCAACGTCTGACTAATTATGCAGACCTCTGTATATTCATGCGCTTAGACACCGGTGTCAAGGAAAAATTACACAGAATTAGAGCGCAGGATTCCGCCGCGAGGACGTTGCGGCACTCGATTGTCGGCGGGAACTCGGTCTGCTATTCTCGCCGGTAGGAGATTCGCTTGGCGCAGTCGATTTCACGCAGCGTTTCGTTCGATCTAGCCGCTGAACGCACGGCGTCCGTCCCGTGGTTCGTGTGGAGCGGCATCCTCGCCGTGTCCTCCATCGCGTTCGGACTCTACTGGGACATTTCCTGGCACGAAACTATCGGCCGCGACACTTTCTGGACGCCTGCTCATCTCGCCATTCACTTTGGCGGCATCCTGGCCGCGTTTACGTGCGCGTACCTGATCTTCTCGACCACGTTTTCGCGCGATCCGGCCGCAAAATCCGCCGGCGTTCGCGTGTGGGGCTTCCGCGGGCCGGTCGGCGCGTTTCTCACGGCCTGGGGCGGCGTGACCATGGTTACCTCCGCACCGTTCGACAACTGGTGGCACAATTCATTCGGACTTGACGTCGAAATCCTGAGCCCGCCGCACGTCATCCTCGGACTCGGAATACTGGGCGTGGGTACGGGCGTTTTGCTACTCCTCGTCTCGGTGATGAACCGCGCCGAAGGCGATTCCAAGCTGAAGCTCAACCGCCTCTTCCTCTATCTCTGCGGCGTGCTGATGTTCCTCCATCTGATTCTCGTGAGCGAATACGGCGACCCGACGATGATGCACAGCGCCATTTTCTACCGTGTCGCGGCGCTGGGCACGCCCACGATGCTCGTCGCATACGCCCGCGCCTCCGGCCGCCGCTACGGCGCCACGATCATCGCCTCGATCTACATGCTTCTGACCGCCGCCGGGCTCTGGATTCTTCCGCTGTTTCCCGCGCATCCGCGCCTCGGACCCGTTTACACCAACGTCACGCACATGGTTCCCATGGCGTTCCCGATTCTTCTGGCCCCGGCGGCATTCGGTCTCGATCTGGTCCTCAATCGCTTCTCAAAGAGCAGCCGCTGGCTGCAATCCGTGCTCGCTGCCACCGCGTATCTCGCGTTTCTCGTCATCGTGAGCTGGCCGTGGGGCAGCTTTATGATGACCCCGGCCGCGCGGAACTGGTTTTTCGGCCAAAACTATTTCCCGTATCAGGTCCCGCCATCTGAGTACCATTTCGCATGGCAGTTTCAGCTTTACGAATCCACGCGCGCGCAATTTGCTTTGGGATTTGTCTATGCCTGGATCGCCGGCGTCGCATCGGTTTTCGTCGGAATTGTTTTTGGTGATTGGCTCTCGCGCCTGCGCAGATAACGCCCTGTGAAAAACCTCGCGCCATTAATGCTTATCTTCGTGCTGGTCTTCGCGCCGATCTGCGCCGCGCACGTCGGCAGCCCCGACGTATATTTTCAGGGGGACGCAGGTCCCTACCATCTCGTCGTGATGATTCGCACGCCGCAAATGATTCCCGGCGTGGCGGAAATCGAAATCCGCAGCGACACGCCCGGCATCCGCGAAGTGAAGATTGTGCCGCTCTATATCGTCGGTGAAGGCTCGAAGTATCCGCCGCCACCCGACGTAATAAATCCGGTGGCGGGCGATCCGCAATTTTTTGCCGGCAAGCTTTGGCTCATGGCCTCGGGATCGTGGCAAGTGCGCATTGAGGCGGATGGCGACAAAGGCTCCGGCACGGTCGCCGTCCCCGTACCCGCGTTCGCTCGCAACACGCTCGCGATGCAACGAGGCCTCGGAATTCTATTGTTCGGTCTCATGCTCCTGCTGGTCACGGCCATTGTTTCAATCGTCGGCGCCGCCAAGCGCGAAGGCGCACTAAAAGCGGGCGAGCAGCCTACTCCGGGGCAAAAGCTCGCGGCCCGCTTGGTTATGGGGGCGACGCTAATGATCGTCGTCGGAATTCTCGCGCTGGGAAATATGTGGTGGAATGTTTCGGCCGCCAGTCGAGCCAATCAGATGATTTACCGCGCGCCAAAGCTAGGTGTCACTCTGGATCCCAGCGGCCGCATGAATCTTGAAATTGGCGAATCGAAATGGCATTCACTGCGAACTGAGGTCGTCGGCACCGCTCTGATTCCTGACCACGGCCATCTCATGCATCTTTTCCTGGTGCGCGCGCCTGCGATGGACCGTTTCTATCATCTCCATCCGGGCCGCACTGGTACGATGACTTTCGACGAAGATCTGCCGCCGATGGCCAGCGGTCATTACAAGATCTTTGCCGATATCGTACGTGCTTCCGGTTTTCCTGACACGCTCGTCGCTGAAGTTGATGTCCCCACACTCGCCGGGAAGCCACTGGCAGGAGACGATGCGGAAGCGAGTGCGCCGCCGCTGGCCGAGGCGGGACAATCGGTTCTCATCGCGCCACTCTCAAACGGGGCGCGCATGATCTGGGAGCGCGATTCGGCCCCGCTCATTTCCGATCGCTTATTGTGGTTTAGATTTCTCGTCAAAGATGCAAACGGTAAGCCGGTGACTAACCTCGAGCCCTATATGGGCATGGCAGGCCACGCCGAATTCATTCGCTCCGATTTCAGCGTGTTTGCTCACGTCCATCCCGATGGCTCGATCCCGATGGCGGCGTTCAATCTAGCGGAAGCAACTCTCGGCTCGACAACATCGCCGAACCAGCCGCTCGCGCCAGAAATGCCGGGGATGGCAATGGCAGGAATGTCTTCGAGTCACGCTTCTTCTGAAGTCTCGTTCCCTTACGGCTTCCCGAAGCCGGGTGTGTATCGAATCTTCGTCCAGGTGAAGCGTGCTGGAAAAATCGAAACCGGCGCTTTCGATGCAAACGTAAACTAACCCTCGGACTCCCGGCACTCCCGATTCGCTGCAGCCGGCGTCCATCCGACTCTTGTGTCGGTGGTCTTGGCGGCAGAATCCTGCGCTATTTTTCGCAAGCTCTCTTCGCGGCTGCGCGACAATCGGTCAAACCAGCCAAGTCCGGGCAACTTCGCGATGGTCTGGTCGATCCGCGCGGCGATCGCCGCTCCCATCGGATCGCCCAGGATGAAACTCAAAATCCAATCCACTTCTGCGTCCGGCTTCACGCCGCCGCCGACGGGCAGCCAGAAATGCTTGATGATAAACGTGGTCAATCGCTGCGCGTTGCGGTGCTGCAATTGAATGCGTGCCTTGTTGTAGTAGAACGAAAAATGCCGGCGCTCGTCTTTGGCCAACCGGCGCATGATCTCGGCAAGAATCGGATTCTCGGTGCGCCGCGCCATCACGCCGTAGCCTTCGAGTGTGGAAAGCTCTGAGATCGCACCGTAGGTCAGATACGCCGCATGGAAGTGGCGCGAGAACTGGCACACCAGCGAAGCTCCCATATCTTTCAGCCACTCTTTGTACGACGTGGCTTTCTGCACTTCGGCCAGCCGGTCGCGCGAATGTTCGATCCCGCACGCCGCGAGAAATTGGCCGATTGTCCGCCCGTGAAAATGTTCCTCGTAAGCCCAGCAGCTCAAGAACGCCGTCGTGTCCGGATCCTCGATCGCGCAAGTCGAAAGAATACTGCGCAGATACACGATCGTGTGCGACTCGATATCCTTCATGTAAGTGAGGCTTCGAATTTCCGCTACGCTCAGGGGATATTTCGCCGCCTGCGACAAATCGATGTCGCTGATGTCCACGTTCTTGGAATTTCGAACGTAGCGCTCCAGATCGAAATTTCCGACCATCACGGATTTGGCTTCTGCGCTCACGGCACCCTCGCTCGAATATGAAATAGACGCCGAATGGAGTACGCAGAAGCCCACAATTTGGATTTTCAGGGGAGGGAATAAACCGAGGAGGCACCGTAGGGGAGGGTCTTCAGACCCTCCCGCTTTTCGGCCCTAAAGCCAATCTAACCGCTAGGATTCCAACTGAGGCGCTAACCGCAGTGGCCGCGCCAGATGCATCCAGGAAAGCACCGTTACCACAGCCCACGAAGGATCAAACTCCCCGCGCCGGATACTGAACTTGGCCGAAGTCGGATAAGCATGATGATTGTTGTGAAGCCCTTCGCCGGCCGTAATCCATGCAACAAACCGCAGATTCGTCGCCGTATTGTCGAAATTCCGGCTACCCAGCGCGTGATTCGCGCCGTTCACCACGGCGCTGAAGAAGATATAGGTTGCGGCTTGCAGAAGGAATGCAACGAGGCCCCACACCGGCCCGAGAAGCCACATGCAGAGCGCGATCCCGCAAAAAACTCCCAGCATCCCGTAGCGGAAAAAGTGGCGGTCAAACCAGCCATTTCCGATATCCGGAGCAAAAGTCTTTACCGTATCTTCGTTGTGGGCCTCGCGCGCGTAGTAATACACGTTGCCCAGAAGAATCTGCCACAAGCCTTCGATCACCGGGCTGTGCGGGTCGCCTTCCACATCCGTATGACGATGATGCTTGCGATGGACGGCCACCCATTCCTTCGCGTTGATTCCCGTGGCGAGCCACAACTGCAGCCGCATCGGAAAGGCCACGACGGGATTTAAGTACAGGCCGCGGTGAGCTAATGACCGGTGAAGGTAAATGCTGGTCGCGAAACAGGAAAGTTGCACACTTACTGCGATAAGCAGAACTGCGTATAGAAGATGAAGCAAGTTAACTTACTCCGTTTCTGCACAATGTAACCGACGCGAGTTAAGAGTAGCGGCGTTCTGCCGACGCGTCAATCGCCATGTCCGCGGGACGAAATCATATAGTTACGCGGTTCAGTCAAGTGCAGCCACACGGCCGCGCCCCAATTCCAATATGTCGGCTAGGAAATTGGCGGCCGCTTCGTGTGCCAGTCTGAATGTTCCTGATACAGTTTCGCCGCCGCGACCGCCTTTGCATCGTCGCGCACGCGCGCAGCGAACTCGATTCCGATCGGCAGCTTCGCCGAAGTAAATCCGCAGGGCACGCTGATCGCCGGAAATCCGCAGAGATTGCCCATTCCGCCTAACGGATCGGGGAAGTTGAGGTCCTTCTCCAAATTTGCATCGAGAGCGCTTGCGGCTACCGGCAAAGTCGGCGCGGCCAGCACGTCGTACTTCTCGAATAGCTCATCTATTTTCTGTTGGCAAATGCCGCGCACTTGCAACGCGCGCATGTAATCGTCGGCTGCAATCTGTTCGTTGATGTAGCCGCTGATATGACCGAGTGGATCGTTCAACTCCGCAACTTTTCCCGATTCGATCAGATCGCGAAATGCCGCGGCGCCCTCGACATTGATGATTACTCCCGCCGCGGCCTCGAACGGCCCGTCGGGAAGCTGCGCATCCTCCACCACCGCGCCTTGCTTCTCCAGCACCGCCATTGCTCCGTGCGTCGCAGTATCAATGTCCGGATCGATTTTCTTCCATGCGTTCGTCAACCAGCCAATCTTCAGCTTGGCCGGCAGCGGCGTGCCATACTCAAATGCCGCTTCGGCCGAGGGCAGGGAACTGCGGTCCTTGGAGTCGTGCCCGGCTATCGCCGCGAGAATCAGCGCGCAATCATCGGCGGTGCGGGCCATGGGCCCGATTTTGTCCAGTGAATACGCCAGCGCCATTGCGCCATAGCGGCTCACGCGTCCGAACGTCGGCCGCAGACCCGAAATTCCGCAGAATCCCGAGGGGCAAATGATGGAGCCCCAGGTTTCGGTGCCGATTGCAAATGCTGCCAGAGCCGCTGCGACAATCGCGCCCGATCCGCTTGAGGAGCCGCACGTCCAGCAGCCTTCGTTCCACGGATTCTTTGCCGGGCCGGTGAGCGACGCAGATGCGAAGCGATAGCCCATGCCGCCGGCCAGTTCAATCATCGCGGCTTTGCCGATCAATACGGCGCCGGCTTTGTTCAGTTTCTCGATCACCGTGGCGTCGTAGTCGAATGTCTGATCTGCGAACGGGCGCGCGCCCCAGGTTGTTGGATAGCCTTTCACTGCCAACAGATCTTTCGCGGCATAGGGAATACCGTGAAGCGGGCCGCGGTAGTGTCCCGCGGCGATTTCCTTTTCGGCAGCGTGGGCTTGCTCGAGCGCCAGGTCGCGCGTCAGCGTCGCGTAGGCATTGAATTGGGGATTCAGCCGCTCGCTCCGCGAAAGGTAGCTTTCCGCAAGTGCGACCGGAGAAATTTGCCGCGCGCGAATCCGCCGCCCCAGTTCGCGCACCGAGAGATACAGAACGTCCTCGCCGGGCAGCGCGTGCTTCTTCTCAACGGCGGGGAGCACGGCTCACCTCCGTAGCGTCCGGCATGAGTCTCAATACTGTCGCCGGTTGATCGCTATTGCCGAGCGGATAGGCGCGCAGCTTATCGAGGCCTTTCTGCAATTCTCCTGCGAGCCGCCGGACTTCCGTCTTCTGCTCGGCGGAAAGGCGGTCGCCGTAGCGGCGGAAGACGTCTGCGACTCGCGCATCGATCTCCGCCTGTCGCGCGGACGCGGCATCATCGCCACCCGCACGGTTCGAATCGCCGGCAAGCACGGTGGGCGTGCCCAGCCGCGCCCCGGCATCAATTCCCGGCACAATCGCTGCCGTTGCAGCAGCGATAGCCGCCGTGCGCGCAAAGTCGCGGCGCGTCAATTTTTTCACATCCTTCGTAGATTCACCACGCATCAGTCGTACCCTCTGTTCTTGAAATCGCCCCAGCCGGAAATCCGGCGGCTCAGACTAATGGAGAGCTGTAGCCGCGTCAACTCGACTTCGCTCATTACAAGTCATTGAACGCTTGATTCTTTGTGGACACTGTTCGAACTCCGCGACTTGCGGATCCACGCGGCGATATAAGATTTCCACGTCTCGGGATCCCGGCGCTGATTGCCGGCAGCCTCCTTCGGCCATCGCCAAGCCAAGGACGCTGCTTCTTTTTTTGTGGTCACCGAAGATAGGTTATTACTCTGAGGTCGTTGCCGGCGCTGCGGTTGGCGCGGCAGACTTCGATGGCTTGCCGGAAATCTGAGCCACGATTTTTGCCGCCAGCCCGCGGCTGGTTTGACAGGCGGTATCATTGATGCGACATTGCGCAAGCGTCAGTTTGCAGCCGCAGGTGCAAGAATCCGTATTCATCCGTTTGAGGGCCGCCTGCTTCTGCTCCGCGCTCAGGCCGGTGAAATCTACGTCCGGCAGATCGGTGGCGTGCTGCGCGTTCTTCAGGAAAATCTGGCCGAGATCTTCGAACGTCTCGATCTTTTCGCTGACCGGCATTCCCAACAGCGCGCGAATCTCGTGGTCATACACGACCATCGGGAAGAGGCCCACATGCTTCTGCACCACGCCGCCGTCTTTGCTCACCAGGAACGATGTCGGCAGCGCGGGTACGCCTCCGAATTCCTTCTCGAGCTCGCGGCTGACAATCACGATCGGGTAGTTGACGTGCATGCCGCGCGCGAAGCTTCGCACGGCCTCGGGCGGGACATCTTCGTCTTCCGAAATTCCGATGATTTGTAATTGATCTTTGTAAGTGTCCTGGAGCTTCACCAACTCGGGAATTTCCTCGCGGCAGGGCGGGCACCACGTCGCCCAGAAATTGACCAGCACCACTTTGCCTTTCAATGCCGCCGTTGAAACGATTCCGCCATCCAGATCGCGCGCCAGAAATGCGGGCAGCGGCTCGGGATTCTTCACGAAGCGAATCACCGCATCGTCGTCATCGCCGTCAGTTTTCTCCGCGCCGTCCGGAGTCTGCGGCGCCGCGGTTTTCACGGCCGCATACGATGACATCTCGGCCGCCTGCTTTGGAGAAGCAGTCTTGTGGCTGGCGCGCACGCCCGCGAACGTAGCCGCGAGCAAAGCAAGCACGCCGCAAACAGCAGCCAGGAATACTCCGAGTCGCGTCATCTCATCACCGAGTCAACAACTGCAATTATGAGCCACACTTCCGCAATCTCCAAGCGGCCCGCGTAAAGCCATGCAGCAAACGAACACCGTTGGCGCTACTCCACGTAGGATGCCCGGCGCGAGAATTTGTTCCGCGCGAAATTCGTAGTCTTTCTCTTGGACATGCGCCGCCAAGGTATCTTGTGGGGCACTTGAAGTCCGGTTACGCAGTCCATTTGGAGCCATTTCCTCGTTGGGACGCCGATTCCCGGATCGGCACGTCGCGAGCGCGCTCGGCCCTCTGCTGGATCCGCTAACTCCCGTAAATTCAGCGTAATTGAGTTGCGGCAGCACCGCGCGCTTTGGGCCTTTCGTTTGCATTATCAAGGGTCGCGGGTTGCGTTCCACACGATCCGCAGGGTCGAGTGAGTGAGGAGGAAGGGGCTTGCTCACAAGGCCACGTGGGTCGTTCCCACCTGCCTCTGAGAGGGAAGCTAGGATGGATGACCCCATGACTCGGTCACGCCTAGGCCGGGTCACCGGAACGCAACCTATAGGGGCTCCCGATCCCAAGCGGGAGCCCCTTCTATTTTTCGGCGCTTCTCCGCGCCGCGGTTGTCGATGATAGATCGTCATTGTGCGCTGTCTGTGTCCCGATTGTTTGAGGCGCCGCTCCTTTAAAATCAGTCATTTACGTCCTGCAACAATATTTGGGTGTCCCGATTGTTTGTTAATCGGGGGCCTTTCTTTTGGGGCCTTGGTCGCGCTCGCTTCGCGAGTGTGTTTGCGACTCCTGCGACGTCTTCTCGCTTCTGCCGTCGCAGTCACCGGCCCCCCCTTAGGTGTCATGTGTCCCGATTGTTTGAGGCGCCGCTCCTTTAGAATCAGTCATTTACGTCCTGCAACAATATTTGCGTGTCCCGATTGTTTGTTAACCGGGGTCCTATCTTTTGAGGCTTTGATCATTCTCGCGTCGCGAGTGTGCTTGCGACTCCTGCGACGTCTTATCTCCCCTGCTGTCGCAGCCATCGGCGCTCCCGTTATGTGTCATCTGTCCCGATTGTTTGAGGCGCCGCTCCTTTAAAATCAATGATTTACGCCGGGCAACAATATTTTGGTGTCCCGATTGTTTGTTGACTGCGCTCCTTTTTTCCCGAGGGCGTAATCGTGCTGGCGCCCCGCCGCGAGTCTGGCTAAGCGCGAACCTCACTAGGTGCGCTTCTGTTGCTGCGCTGCACGGCCGCGCGTTTATTGTGAGGATATATTGACGTATTGGCGATGGTACGAATGGGCTGGAACTAAATGTGGAGGTACGGACGTGCTGGTTCAGCCGGAAATGGAGAGAGGGCGCTTTCCGTTAGTGAGTAATTCGCCCTTTCGGGCAAGGTCATTGTAGCCCCACATGTCTATTGGTCTCAACTCCCGGATTGCCCGTCAGAACGAAGCCGCCCGGCGGCAGACGCTGCGCGTGAGGTGAACGGAGCAGTTTATGGCTAACGGCTGAAGTAAGTTGTCGGGTCATAAGGAGGTCCTTATGACCAGACTTCGCAAAATGATGCTGGAAGAACTCCAGCGCCGTAATTACTCGCAAGATACCACACGCCACTACATCCGCACAGTCGAAGATTTTGCTCGGCGATTCAACTGCCCGCCGGACCGTTTGGGTCCTCGGCACATTCGCGAATACCAGGCCGAGCTGTTTCAAAAGCGAAAGTTGTCACCGGGTACAGTGATCAACCGCCTCTCGGCTTTGCGGTTCTTCTACACCAAGACTCTCAAAAAAGCCTGGAGCGTCGCGGAAACTCCCTATCCCAAAAAGCAACGTCGCATCCCAACGATCCTCAGTCAGGAGGAAGTCGCACGACTGATCGATGCCGCCGGCACTGCTTTTCATCGAACTCTGCTGATAGCACTCTACGCGACCGGCTTGCGGTGCGCAGAGCTGACGCGCCTGAAGGTCAGCGATATTGACAGCCAGCGCATGGTGATTCACGTCCGAGGCGGCAAGTGGGGCAAAGATCGGGATGTGATGCTCAGCCCCAAGCTACTCGAGGAACTGCGCAAACACTGGCACCGCTTGCGGCGAAAACCCAGTGCTTGGCTCTTCCCAGGCAACCGGTGGCATACCGGTGATCACCCCATCGATACGAAAACGCCGCGTCACGCTTGCCAGCAAGCCGCTAAGCGCGCGGGCCTGAAAAAAGCCGTCCATCCACATACGCTGCGCCATTGCTTCGCCACTCATCTACTCGAGGCCGGCGCCGATCTCTACACCATTCAGATCCTGTTAGGCCATCACGATCTGAAAGAAACTACCGTCTACCTGCATGTCTCCGAACGTCACTTGAAAGCGACGGCGAGTCCTCTGGACTCGCTCCAACTGAAAAGCGAGTTACCGCGGGAAGAGTAGATGAATCGGCCGCCCTTCGAGGTGGCCGATCTTATCCGCAGCGCGGGAACTGCATTTCTCGAGCGAAATCGCCAGTGGCTCCGCTGGAAGCACGTCAAAGTGCTGCTGGCCATTGCGCGCTGTCGTACCGCCGCACTCGGTGGGCATCTCGATCAGTGCACTCGCTGCGGGCATCGCGCCATCTCTTACAACTCTTGCCGAAACCGCCACTGCCCGAAGTGTCAGACCGCGGCCCGCGACCGTTGGATCGCCGCGCGTCAAAAGGAACTTCTGCCGACGCGCTACGTTCACGTGGTCTTCACGCTTCCGGCGCAGCTAGCGCCCTTGGTGCTGCAGAATAAGAAACTCATCTATGGCCTGCTGCTTCGCGCCAGTGCGGAAACTCTTCTCGAAGTCGCGCGCGATCCCAAACATCTCGGTGCAGAAATCGGTTTCTTCAGCGTGCTGCACACCTGGAGTCAGAAGCTCACCCTGCATCCCCATGTGCATTGCGTCATTCCCGCCGGTGGGTTGAGTCCCGATCACACCCATTGGGTGAAATCACAAAACCGGTTCTTTCTTCCCCTCAAGGTGCTCTCGAGAGTCTTTCGCGGCAAGTTCGTCGCTGGTCTCAAGCAGGCGCTCCAAAATGGCCGACTGAACTTCCATGGAAATCTCGCTCCACTCGCCCAGCCGAAACCTTTCGCTGCGTGGCTGCGATTGCTGTTCCGCAAGGACTGGGTGGTCTACGCCAAACGCCCCTTCGGCGGTCCCGAATACGTGCTGCAATATCTGGGCCGATACACTCATCGCGTGGCCATCTCCAACCATCGCCTGGTCTCGTTTACTGACGGGAAAGTCACCTTCCGCTGGCGGGACTCTGCTCACAACAACGAACAGAAGCTCATGACTTTACCGATCGACGAGTTCCTGCGACGCTTCCTGTTGCACCTGCTTCCCAAAGGCTTCGTCCGTATCCGCAACTTCGGTTTCCTCGCCAACCGCAGTCGCGCCGTGCTCCTGCCGCTTTGTTTTCACTCACTCGGTGCAGCACAGCAACCACATGCCAATCAACACGCCTCTCCCCCGAACGATCTCTGGCGCTGCCCTATGTGTGGTGGACCGATGGCGGTCGTCGCAAGGCTCACGACCGCAGAAATCCAACTTCGTGCTCCGCCACCGGTCACCGCTGCAGCATGACACGGCTCTCCCAAGCTCGGGATTCCTCGCACGCTTCGCCGTGCTCCGTACCCTTGCGTCTTGCCTCGCAACAAATCTCTTTTTCCAATCTCCTCAGCGTTGTCTCCGCCATACTCTCTCTCGTTAGTCCGCTCCCGAAGTCTTCTGCCGTGCTCTGCCGCACGACCTTGGCAACCTTCAACACCCTTGTCTCCACCCATTCAATCTCCATAGGGCCCGCGTCCGCCGCAACCACGGGCGGCTTCCTTCTAACGGCTTAATCGAACGCGCGAAGAACACCCTGCCTGCCCCAACCCTTTCGCGAAAACGCGCGTCCGATTAAGCACTAGCGTGATACTTCCGCAGTGGGCAACGGCAAACAGAGTAAGGCAAGGAGCGCTGACAGAGAGCCGCACGACTATTGCGGGAGACCCGTTTCATAGAGAACGGCTTTGTGGCGCGGGTCGGGGCTGTAGGGGTCGTATACTGGAGCGCCTTTACACCGATAACTGCTTGCCTTTAACAGTGGAATTATTTCACCAGCTTGCCTTTTTCATTCTGAGCTGCAAGCCCATATCGTATTGCCGCTTCAAGCGTATCGATGTTTATATCCTTTAGAGCTTTAAACCGAATGCAATATCCGGTCACGCTCGCCTTGCCTAGTTTTTTTCCATACGTTTTGGCTAAGTACTTCTTATCTTTGAGACCAAGAATATAGACAGAGATCCCGGTCTTGTTTCCGCTCACACCAATTTGAAAAAACTCTCTACTTTTTCCATTGGCATATTTTATTGTGTGAAATCCATATCCAATCGTAGGGTTGGAGACAGTATGATTTTTGCTATCTTTACCATCGAAGAACCATAATTTGCATTCTGGTGACACTTGAACGGTGAGCCGATGCAACTCTCGCATGTCACTGCGATTTGGCTCCGGTTGGCTGGTAATATACTTTTTGATTTGTTCTTGTACGTTCATAAGTTCTGCTCCCCAGTTGCGCGCGCGAGATTATACGACGTTCAATCCTTTTGAACCGCTCCCATTCTCTATCACACCGGATACTAGAGGTTTTGGGTCACTCGACCGCGAGGGCGCCCCGCAAGCCGTTGTTGCGTGGGGGCTTTTCAGAATTCCCAAAGGCTTGAAATGTGTGGAGCGCCGAGAAGCGGACACAGGGGCTGGAGTACATGCACCCCAAGCCGAGTTCACATTCCGGACGTATTGCCGGCAAACCGGAAGTAATCCGTTTCGCCCGTCACGCGGCCTGCTGGCGACGAATCTGCCGCTGTTTCCGCGCCGCCTCCGGCTTCCGATCCCGCTCGGCCTGAATCTTCTGCTGATGCCCGGCGAGCATGTCCTTCGGCGTGATGTATCCGATGGCTCTGTTCAAACGCACGTTATTGTAATGCTCCACGTAACCCTCCACCAAACGCCGCGCATCTTCGAGCGAAAGCGGCGTGCCGGGGCGGATGCATTCCCATTTGAGTGACTTACGCCAACGTTCGATTTTGCTGTTCGATTGCGGGTAAAGGATAAGCCGCCCGGCGCTGATCTCGGTCTTCTAATTAAATTTTGCGAGACACGGTTCCGGCGGGTGACGCCAGTGGCGCACCGACGGAGGGAGGGCGCAGCCCTTCGAAGCTCAGGGTAAACAAGCGGGCGCCCCTACGGCCGGCGAAGTGCGCCGCAGATTGCGAGCGTTTCGGAATTCTTGATGCTAGCTGGCGGTGGCGGGAGGGACGCGGCGGAGGACTGGGATGCGGGCGCGGCGTAGGACATCTTCGACAACCATTTCTTTGAGGCGCGAGGCGTCGTAGTCGAAGTGCAGCAGGTTCTTGTCTTCTTCCAGGCGGAAGCGTTGCAGGCCGTAGGTATTTGCGAATTGGCCGAGGGCGCGGAATTGCTCGGGCTTCAGCGCGTGTTGCAGTTCGTAGGTCACGGTCATGTAAGTCATGGGTGCAATTATAGCAAGTGCGAGAGCTCGGCGCTGTGGTCGGTCGCCCTACGGAAAACCGCACGAACCCATCTGTCACGTGAAGTCCGCAGTCCCTCAAATCGGGGCGCTTTACAAATCAAGGTGCCGCAGACGCAGCGCGTTGGCGATTACTGAGACGGAGCTGAATGTCATCGCGGCGCTTGCGATGATCGGGCTGAGCAGCAGTCCGAAGAATGGATAGAGAGCACCGGCCGCGATGGGCACTCCCAGAATGTTGTAAACGAAGGCGAAAAATAAGTTCTGGCGGATATTGCGCATCGTCGCGCGGCTCAAATTCCGCGCGCGGACGATTCCGCGCAAATCGCCCTTCACCAGAGTAATCCCCGCACTCTCGATCGCAACGTCTGAGCCCGTGCCCATGGCGATTCCAACGTCCGCGGCCGCCAGCGCTGGGGCGTCGTTAATTCCGTCGCCCGCCATCGCTACCGTATGTCCTCCGCTCCTCAGCCGGCCGATGATTTCTGCTTTCTGCGCCGGTAAGATTTCTGCGAAGACCTGATCAATGTTCAAGCGCTTCGCGACGGCATCCGCTGTCGTCCGGCTGTCACCCGTGAGCATCACGATGCGAATCCCTTCGCGATGCAGAGACTCAATGGCCTCGGGCGTTGAGGCCTTGATCGGATCGGCCACCGAGATGATTCCAGCCACCACGCGATCCGCGACGACAAACATTACTGTGCTGGCTTCGCGGCGAAGCGCCTCGGCCTTCTCGCTCCACTCCGTCGAGGCGATTCCGAGATCCACAAGCAGTGCTGCATTTCCCAAGGCCAAAGTTTTGCCCTCGATGATGCCGGTCACACCTTTGCCTCCGATCGCGCGAAAATCGTGGACGTCCGACAGTACGATTTTTCGTTCCGATGCAGCAGCCAAAATCGCGGCCGCCAGCGGGTGTTCGCTTCCGCGCTCGAGTGATGCTGCCAAGCGCAGAATGCCGTCCTCGGTCATCCCGGCGGCAGGAATGATCTTTTCGACGCGCGGCCGCCCCTCCGTCAGCGTTCCGGTCTTGTCCACGACGAGCGTGTCCACTTTCTCGAGTGTCTCCAGCGCTTCCGCATTCTTGATCAACACGCCCGCAGTCGCGCCGCGGCCAGTGCCGACCATGATGGCCATCGGCGTGGCGAGGCCCAGTGCGCATGGGCACGCGATGATCAGCACCGCGACGGCATTCACCAGCCCATGCGCGAATCGCGGCGACGGTCCCCACACCGCCCACGCGACGAACGATAGCGCCGCAACGGCCACTACCGCAGGAACGAAATACGAAGCGACGACATCAGCCAGACGTTGAATGGGCGCGCGGCTGCGCTGCGCTTCGCTCACCATTCGCACGATCTGAGCGAGCACCGTCTCGGCCCCGACTCGCTCCGCACGCATCAGAAAGCTGCCTGTGCCATTCACCGTTCCGCCCGTCACGCGGCTGCCCGCAGTTTTCTCTGCCGGAATCGGCTCGCCGGTGATCATCGATTCATCCACCGAACTCGATCCCTCGGAGATGATTCCGTCCACAGGAATTCTTTCGCCCGGGCGTACGCGGAGCGTGTCGCCCACCGTGACGTTGTCTATCGGAATGTCTTCCTCAGTTCCGGCGGCACGTACGACTCGCGCCGTCTTCGGCGAAAGCCTCAGCAGCGAGCGAATCGCGCCCGACGTGCGGCTCCGAGCGCGCAACTCCAGAACTTGACCCAGCAACACCAGCGCGGTGATCACCGCTGCTGCTTCGAAGTAAGTCGGCACGTCTCCGCCGCTCATTCGAAATGAATCTGGAAAAATGCCGGGGAAGAGGAGTGCGGCCACGCTATAGAGAAATGCCGTCCCCGTGCCGAGCGCAATCAAGGTGAACATGTTCGGACTGCGATTGACCAGTGAATCCCAGCCGCGTTTGAAGAATGGCCAACCGCCCCAAATCACCACCGGCGTGGCGAGAACGAATTCGATCCAAGATATCGCGCGCATCGAGAACAGATGTTGAATGGGTAGCCCCGGTAGAAGATCCGACATTCCCAGCAGGAACACCGGCAGACTGAGCGCCGTCGAAATCCAGAACCGCCGGGACATCGAAGCCAGTTCGGGATTTTCCTCTTCTTCGGCCGTCGCTGTGCGCGGCTCGAGCGCCATGCCGCAGATCGGACACGAGCCAGGACCCGGCCGAACGATCTGCGGATGCATCGGGCAGGTATATGAATTCGACGAACTCAGGCTATCGGGCGAGTGAGCCGGCGGTCGTGCCGCTGTGCTTGCGGGTGCGTTGCCGGACGTGGCCTCGACGCGCAAGTACTTCTGCGGCGCTGATTCGAACTTTTTTGCGCAGCCCTCCGCGCAGAAGTAGTAGGTCTTGCCGGCGTACTCGCGCCGCGCAGCCGCTTTATCCGGCTGTACGCTCATTCCACACACAGGGTCCATCTCGGTCTTTCCGGCTACTTTTATGGTTTCCGTCATGGAGTCCGTTCTTTCGTCTCTAATCTACAGCTCGTTTTCTGCTCGAGTCGTCCCGCTTTTCAATTTCATCGTGCGTGGGTGTAGATCAATTGCAACAACTCGTCGTACTTGGCTTCCGCTTCTCCTTTTGTGCCTTTGCGCACGGCCTGCGCGACACAATGGCTCAGGTGATTCCGCATCAGCGCCTGGCCCACCGCGCGCAGCGCTTCCTGCACGGAGGAAAGCTGCACGAGAATGTCGGGGCAGTAGCGGTCTTCCTCGACCATGCGCTGCAATCCGCGAATCTGGCCTTCAATGCGGCGGAGCCGGTGAAGATTCGCCAGCTTGATTTCAGGATCGACGCCCGCGGCCTTCTTCGGGCGTGAGTGCGCATCACAACCGCACGCCGCTGTCGCAGCTTGCCTCATTTCATATACCCCCTAGGGGTATGCTACACGATTCCTTCGACATTAGCAATGGTGACCGCCAGCGTACCCTCGGAGCTCCCCACACGGGCCGGTATTCCCGCTTGCGTCGCGCCGGATTGCTGATATATTCCGCGCATTATTTCGGTCGCCGGGCCGGGCAGGCAAGTGGCACGAAGAAGCTCGCGACGTCGCGCTCAGCCGGGCTGAACGGAATCCAATGATCGACAGCGGGCGGCAACTTCCATGAGTTTGTTTGCGGTAAAGACGATCGATTTACTGATGAAGGAGTCGGAGCGGGAGAATCAGCTCCGGCGGTCGCTCGGGCCGTTCTCTTTGATTGCCCTGGGCGTCGGCGCAGTGATCGGCGCGGGCATTTTCACACTGACCGGAGTTGCAGCAGCGACGGCGGCAGGGCCGGCCATCGTAATCTCATTCGTATTCGCCGCGATTGGCTGCGTTTTCGCGGGGCTGTGCTACAGCGAATTTTCGACCATGATTCCCATCGCCGGCAGCGCCTACACCTATGCCTATGCCACGATGGGTGAACTGATCGCCTGGATGATCGGCTGGGACTTGGTGCTCGAGTACTGCGTGGGCGCTGCGACAGTTTCTATCGGCTGGTCGCAAACGCTGATAGCGCTGCTGCACAATTTCGGTATTGATTTCCCGGCAAAATTCATCGCCTCGCCGTTTCAGCCGATCACGCTGACGGACGGAACGGTGGTGCACGGCATTGTCAACGTTCCGGCCGTTTTGGTTGTGGTAATCGTGTCGGTGATTTTGATTTTGGGAATTCGCGAATCTGCGGGCGTGAATACTCTGATCGTATTTTTGAAGGTATCGGTCGTGGTGGTGTTCATTGCTCTGGGCTGGAAATTTATCAACCCCGCGAACCACACTCCGTTCATTCCGCCGAACACGGGGCAATTCGGAGAATTTGGCTGGAGTGGGATTGTAAGCGGCGCCGGTGTGATTTTCTTCGCGTATATCGGATTTGACGCTGTCTCGACAGCGGCGCAAGAAGCGAAGCGGCCCCAGCGGGACATGCCCGTCGGAATTATCGGTTCGTTGCTCGTTTGCACGGTGCTTTTCGTGCTGTACTCGTACGTTTTGACCGGCGTGGTGAACTACAAGGAACTTAATGTTGCTGCGCCGCTTTCAATTGCGCTCACTCGAATTCCGATCCCGTGGCTGAGCACCGCAATGAACTTGGCGGTGCTTGCCGGGCTCACGTCGGTAATGCTGGTGATGCTGCTGGGGCAATCGCGCGTGTTTTATACCATGTCGCGCGACGGCCTGCTGCCTCCGCTGTTCAGCAGCGTGCACCCGAAATTCCGCACGCCCTGGCGCTGCAACCTGGTGCTGATGGTGTTCGTCGGATTGTTCGCCGCGTTTGCTCCCATTTCAGTTGTCGGAAAAATGACCAGCATTGGCACTCTGTTCGCGTTCGTGATCGTTTGCGGCGGAATCTTGATTATGCGGCGGACGCAGCCATTTGTGCCCCGTCCATTCAAGACGCCGCTGGTGCCGCTTGTTCCCGTCCTCGGAATTCTCACCAATTTGTTCCTCATGTCCGGCCTGGGCTGGTCGAATTGGGCGCGGCTGGTCGTGTGGCTGGCGATCGGCCTCGCGATCTACTTCGGCTACAGCCGCAAGCACAGCGTCGTGCAGCGCGGAACCGGCCGGTAGCCTCACATTCAGTTCAGTCGCCGCAAATTCAGCAGTTCGCAGAGTGCGAAGAATTGTCTTGACAAGTTCGCAAAACGCGAATCTACTGGATGTGGGGCAAATTGCACATCATCAGTCGCAAGAGGCTGCTCGAGGCGGCCCAGAATCACGTCGATCTTGCTTCTCCACTCGACGCCTGGTACCGCATCGCCAAGAAAGCAACTTGGAAGAACCTGATAGATGTGCGAAGGCAGCTACCGACGGCCGATGCTGCCGGGAGATTCACGATCTTCGATATTAAGGGCAACGCGTACAGGCTCGTGACAGAAATCAATTATAGGACGACCAGAATTTTTATTCGCTATGTCCTGACGCATGCCGAATATTCGAAAGGAGGGTGGAACCGATGAGCTCGCTGGGTGTCAGCCCGGAATATGGATCGCTTCTCATTAAGTTTCGGCCGAAAGTGATTCGCACCGAAAAGGAAAATGAGGAGTACACAGAGATCCTCTATGACCTTGACCGGCGACACAAAAAACTGACCCTTGCGGAGAAGGAGCTGGCAGCGTTGTTGACGCTGTTGATCGAGGACTTCGAGGAGAAACGATACAAGCTGCCGCGCGCAAAGCCGATCGAAGTGCTCGAGTTCTTGATGGCTCAGAACGGATTAAAGCAGAAGGATCTGGTAGATGTATTTGGGACGCCGAGTATCGTTTCGGAGGTTTTGAACGGCAGACGCGAGCTGAACAAAATGCAAATCAAGCGATTGAGCGAACGCTTTGGTGTTTCGCCGGAACTTTTCTTCTAGCCGAATCCTCGAGAAATCGTCCTCGTAGTGAGAATCAGGGGTGGGTCGTCTCGGTTGGCCGTGGCTGGAATCGCAGCGGCGTTATTTCTGGATCAGCAGGCTTTGCACGTAAAGCAGAATATCGCCTTCGTCCCACGCTTGCGGCCCGATGATCTTGCGCGCGAACTTCCCGCGCCGATCGATGAGGTAGGTTTCGGGATACATTTTCGTTCCGTAGCTGGCGGCGATTTTTTTTGTGGTGTCGCGATAGGTTGGAAAAGAAACGTGATTGTCGATGAGGAATCTCTCATAAGCTGAGGCGTCTTCATCGACGCTCACGCCGAGAACCACGCCGCCTTGCGATGCGATCTGCGCTTGAAGCGTGTTCAGCGACGCCGTTTCTTCGACGCATGGTGGGCACCAGGTGGCCCAGAAATTCAGCACCACGACTTTGCCGCGCAGGTCGGAGAGGTGCGTCGTCTTGCCGTCGAGAATGAATTCGAAGTCGTGCGCGGTGCGGCCGGCGAGGCTCGACTCGCCCTGGCGGTATTCCGGCGTCGCAAAGGACATGACCAGCCCGAGGATGAAGACCAGGACCACGACCGTCAGGATATTCCGCTTCAGAGTACTCGCCACGGACACTATAATACCTGTGATTGGGAATAGCTGGCGAATCCTTTCCTGACCCGCCGCGAGAAAATTACGCATGATTTCGGCAATCATTCCGGCTCGCAATGAAGAGATGAACATTGCGCGGGCTGTCGAGTCGCTCGATGGCCAAGCGGAAGTGAGAGAAATTATCGTGGCGAACGACCAATCGAGCGATCGGACCGGAGAAATTCTGGCTGGACTCGCGGCGCGAATTTCGAAGCTGCGCGTGATCGACATCCGCGAGTTGCCGGCTGGCTGGGTGGGGAAGAACTACGCGGCGGCTGTCGGAGCGCGTGCCGCGACTTGCGAGTGGCTGCTGTTCGTTGATTCCGATACCGAATTGTATCTTGGAGCGGCGTGGCAGGCGCTTGCGGACGCGGAAGAGCACGCGTCAAGCCTGGTCTCTTACTCGCCGGAGCAAGTGCTGGATACGCTGGGAGAAGAAATTTTGATTCCGTTCGTTTATTCGCGGCTGGCCGAGCGATATTCCTTTGAGTGCGTGAATAATCCGGGACTGCAGGATGCGGCCGCGAACGGGCAATTTCTGTTGATCCGCCGCGATGCTTACCATGCGATCGGAGGGCATGAGGCGGTGCGTGCGCGCGTGCTGGAAGATGTGGCGCTGGCGCGCCTGGTGAAGTCGAGCGGGCGCAATATTTTCTTCGGGCCGGGGCAGGGAATTGTGCGCACGCGGATGTACCGCACGTTTGGCGCGATGTGGCAGGGCTGGACGAAAAATCTCTTCGAGCTGATGGGAGGCACGGCGGGCTCATTCGTGCGGGAGATTCTCGAGACGTTTCCGGGGCTGGAAATTGCGCTGTTCGTTTGCGGGTTGGCTGCGACGGGCGGTGCGCGTTGGATTTTGATTACAGCGCCGCTGATCGTGTCTGCTTCCGGACATTTGCGCTACGGGCGCTGGCTGAAACGGAATCGATATCCGCTCTCGCTCATCCAATTCTATGTGCCTGCCAGCCTGCTCTATGCGGTAGTTTTGGCGGCGTCTTATTGGAAACATCTGCGCGGCACGGTGGCCTGGAAGGGACGGCGCTACCCCACGGGAACTCGATGATCCGGATCACGCGCAAGATTGAATTCTCTGCGGCCCATCTGTACAACAATCCGAAGCTCTCGCTGGAGGAGAACCTGCGCATCTTCGGAAAATGCAATAATCCGCATGGCCACGGGCACAATTACGTTCTCGAAGTCACGGTAGCCGGCGAGCCGGATCCGATCACAGGTATGGTGCTCGATTTGAAGGAGCTGAAGGAGATTCTGCAACGCGAAATTATCGAGCGCATGGATCACCGCTTTCTCAACTACGAAGTGCCGGAGCTGGCCGGGCAGATTCCCACATGCGAGAACATTGCACGGCTCATCTGGAGCTTGCTCGAGCCGAAAATCACGCGCGGGCAGCTCGATCGCGTGCGGCTTTACGAATCGCCGGACTTGTTCGTCGATTGCACCCGGAATGGCGCGGCATGAAGCTGACACTTCATCGCAAGTATGCGTTTGCGGCGTCGCACCGGCTGCATAGCCCGCAGCTCAGTGAAGACGAAAATTGGCGGGCCTACGGCAAGTGCAACAATCCCTTCGGTCACGGCCACAATTACATTGTTGAAGTCGCCGTGAGCGGGCCCGTCGATCCGGAAACGGGGATGATCGCGAATCTCGCAGACCTCGATTCGTTCGTCCAGAGCGAAGTGCTCGACGCCTTTGACCATACGTATCTCAACGAGCAGGTTCCGGCGTTTCAGAAAATCGTGCCGACCACCGAAAATGTCTGCCGTGAAATTTTCCGCCGCCTTGAGAAATTTCCAGCGGCGCGGCTCGAACGCATTCGGATTCAGGAAACGAGCTTGAACAGCTTTGAATACGATCGTGAGACGCCAGGAGGCCCATCCTCGTGAAAGAACCCATCGAGACTGTCATCTCCGTAGATCAGACGACCGAGACGATTCCCGATCTCGTCCGAAAAATCCTCATTCAGCTCGGCGAAGACCCGAACCGCGAGGGCTTGCGCCACACTCCGGAGCGCTTCGCGAAGGCGCTGCAATTTCTGACCAGCGGTTACCGCCAGGATCCGGAGAAACTGTTCAACGGAGCAGTGTTCAGCGTCTGCTATGACCAGATGGTCGTCGTGAAAGACATCGAAGTCTTCAGCATGTGCGAACATCATCTGCTGCCGTTCTTCGGCAGGTGCCACGTGGCCTACATTCCGTCGAAGAAAGTGATCGGCTTGAGCAAAATTGCGCGCCTCGTGAACATGTACGCGCGGCGCCTGCAGATTCAGGAGCGCCTGACGAGCCAAATCGCCAAAGCGATTCAGGAAAAACTCAGTCCCGAAGGCGTCGGCGTGATCATCGAGGCGCGCCATCTCTGCATGGTGATGCGCGGCGTAGAAAAACAGAACTCCTCAGCGATGACCAGCGCCATGCTCGGCGCATTCCGCGAGAACAAGCAAACGCGCGATGAATTTCTTTCGCTGGTGAGCACGCCGAAGTCGTAACGCCCTGCTCGCAGCCGCGCCCGAGCGAAAATTTCCGCTCCCGTTTGCGAAAAAATGTTGCTTGGCGCGCGCAAAGCGTGTGTGCTACGCTGAAATGGTAGACGAAGAGACGAACAGCGCACAGGGGTAGCGACGTCCTAGAAAGGGGAATGCGTTTGAGCGAGGCCAAAGTTGAAGTGATGGAGCAGTTCCGCCAGCACACCAAAGATACAGGCTCTCCGGAAGTGCAAATCGCCCTGCTGAGTGAACGAATCAACTATTTGACCACGCACCTTCGCTCCCACGTCAAGGATCACGCATCGCGCCGCGGGTTGATCATGATGGTCAACAAGCGCCGACGCTTGCTGGATTACTTGAATCGTCGCGACCCGGATCGGTATCGCGAGATTGTTGAACGGCTTAGTTTGCGCAAATAGCGCGGCTCACCTGAGCGGCTTCGACCGCAACTGCCTCTCGAATCGCATCGCAGTCGTGTCCGGCATGCAGACGGATGAGGCGCAGGTGTATTTGCGGCGCTTCCTGAGCTAGACGCATTCCGCACCGCTTCTCGCCTTCGCACTCTTCCTACACTGACGGAAAAATTTCCTTCAGAATCGAAATGCGCCCGGACGGTTCCTGGCGCGGAGGATCGCAAAGAATATGTTTCATCAAGTGAGCGTGGAAATCGGCGGAAGAATGTTGACGTTCGAGACTGGCAAAATTGCAAAGCAAGCGCATGGCGCTGTGGTGGCCCGCTACGGAGACACGGTGCTCCTGGCCACCGCCTGCATGGACAACAAAGCGACCGAGAAAGACTTTCTGCCGTTGACGGTGGACTATCGCGAGTACACCTATTCCGCCGGCAAGATTCCCGGAGGATTCTTCAAGCGGGAGGGTCGCCCCTCGGAGCGCGAGATTTTGACTTCGCGGCTGATTGACCGGCCGCTGCGGCCGCTTTTCCCCGAGGGATGGTCCACGGAGACGCAAGTCGTGGCCATGGTGCTCTCGGCGGATAGCGAGAACGATCCCGATGTCATCGGCGTCACCGCCGCTTCGGCGGCGCTGTACATCTCGAACATCCCTTTCGATACACCGATTGCCGCGGTGCGCGTCGGACTGCTCGACGGAAAGCTGGTTTGCAACCCGACGGTAGCCGATCAGAAGACGAGCCTGCTCAACATAGTGGTCGCCGGATCGGATGAAGCGATTGTGATGGTCGAAGCGGGCGCGCTCGAAGTTTCTGAGGAAACGGTCGTTGATGCCCTGGCTTTCGGCCACGAGCAGGTAAAGAAAATCGTAGGCGCGATTCGCGAATTGCACGCGCAGGTGAAGCCGGCAAAGCTCGCGGTTACGCCCCCGGCGTTTGATGAAGACCTGGCACGCGAAATCGAGAAGATTTTCGGCGAACGGCTGCACGACGCTCTGGACACCGCGAAATATCCCAAGCTCGAAAGCTACGGCCGCATTGACGCCATCAAGAAGGAGATCAAGGCCACTATTCCCGAGGACGACGAGGAAAAGATGAAGCTCGCGATGCGCGCCTTTGAGCGCTTGCGCGAGAAATATTTCCGCGAAGACATGCTCGTCCGCCGCCGGCGTCCCGATGCCCGCCCATTCGATCAGATTCGCAAGATTACCTGCGAAATCGGCTTGCTGCCGCGCGTGCACGGCTCGGCGCTCTTTACTCGCGGCGAGACGCAAGCGCTAGCCACGGTCACTCTAGGCACAAAGGAAGACAAGCAGCGCCTCGACCTTCTTTTTGAAGAGGAATCGTTCAAGCGCTTCATGCTGCATTACAACTTCCCGCCGTTCTCGGTGGGCGAAGTGAAATTCCTGCGCGGCCCAGGCCGCCGCGAAATCGGTCATGGCGCTTTAGCCGAACGCGCGCTATTGAATTTGCTCCCGTCGGAAGAAGATTTTCCGTACGCCATGCGCGTGGTTTCGGACATTCTCGAATCCAACGGCTCATCGTCAATGGCGACGGTTTGCGGCGGTTCTCTGGCGTTGATGGATGCCGGCGTGCCGTTGAAATCGCCTTGCGCGGGAATCGCCATGGGCCTGGTTGTCGAAGGCTCGAACTACGCGATCCTCACCGACATCGCCGGTGCGGAAGACCACTACGGCGATATGGATTTCAAAGTTGCCGGCACGCGCGCGGGAATCACGGCGCTGCAGATGGATATCAAGGTTCTTGGCGTCAGCATCAGCATGATGCGTGAAGCTTTGGCCCAGGCGCAGAAGGCCCGCTTCGAAATCCTCGACACTATGGAAGCCACGATCAAGACCGCGAAAACAGAGATTTCACCTTACGCTCCACATCTCTTCATGCTCTCCATTCCGACGGACAAAATCCGCGACCTGATCGGCCCGGGCGGCAAGAAAATCCGCGCCATCACCGAAGCCACCGGCGTCAAAATCGACGTCATGGACGACGGCAAGGTGCACGTCTTCGCCAATGACGGCAAAGCGGCCGAACAAGCATTGAAAATGATTCGCGAAGTGACCGCTACGGCTGAGATCGGCAAGACCTATCTTGGCACCGTTGTGCGCATCGCCGAGTTCGGCGCCTTCGTCGAAATCTTTCCCGGCACGGACGGCCTTCTGCACATCAGCGAAATCGCCGAGCAGCGCATCCGCACGGTGCGCGACGCGCTGCGCGAAGGCGATCAGGTGATGGTCAAGGTGCTGGCGATCGAAGGAAACAAGATTCGCCTGAGCCGCAAAGCCCTCATCAAGGAACAGCGCGATAAGCAGCAAAAAGATACTGGCACTCAGGCAGCCCACGAATAATTCGGCCATAGACAGCGATAGCGGCGCCGCAGCCCGGCGCCGCGGTCACAACGGATCGGCACTCTTTATTTGCGAGATGCCTTCAGATCAAATCCGCTCGATGCTGGCGCCGAGCGTCTGCAGCTTTTCTTCGATTCTCTCGTAGCCGCGGTCCAAGTGATAGATGCGGTCGATGTAGGTCGTATTCGACGCGACCAGGCCGGCAAGCACCAGCGAAGCGCTGGCGCGCAGATCCGACGCAATCACCGTAGCTCCGCACAGCGGCGTCGGTCCCAGGACGGTGGCTTGATGGCCATCGATCGTGATGTTGGCGCCCATGCGAATCATCTCTAGCGCGTGCAGGAACCGATTCTCGAAAATCGTCTCGGTGATCACGGATTTTCCCGTGGCTTGCGTGGCCAGGGTCATGAATTGCGCCTGCATGTCCGTTGCGAAGCCCGGATATTCCGCGGTGGTCACGTCCGCAGCTCGCAGGGCCTTCGGCCCGCGAATGCGCAGGCAAGATAACCCTTCCTTCTTAACCTCCACGCCGCACGCCGCGAGTTTTTCAATCACCGCCGCAAGATGCTGCGGCGCACAATGCGTGAGTTTGACGTCGCCGCCCGTGATCGCAGCGGCGATGAGAAATGTGCCGGCTTCGATGCGGTCGGGAATCACTGCATGCGTCGCGCCGTGCAGCTTTTCCACTCCCTGCACGCGAATCGTGGATGTACCGCCGCCTTCAATCTTCGCTCCCATCTTCGTGAGCAGCTCGATCAGGTCCGTCACTTCCGGCTCGCGCGCGGCGTTGGTGAGCAGGGTCTCGCCATCAGCCAGCACGGCGGCGGTCAGAATATTTTCCGTGCCGGTAACGGTAATTTTGTCGAAGTGAATCTGCGTGCCGCGCAGCCGATCGCAGCGCGCCTCGACGTAGCCGTGATCAATGGTGGTCTTCGCGCCCATCTTTTCGAGCGCGTGTATATGCAAGTCGATCGGCCGCGCACCGATAGCGCAGCCGCCGGGCAGCGAAACGCGCGCATAGCCAAAACGCGCAACCAGCGGCCCCAGCGTCAAAATGGACGCCCGCATGGTCTTCACCAGTTCGTAAGGCGCCTCGGCGTGTGAAATCTTCTCAGCAGCGATCGTGAATTCGCTTGGCGGCAAATCGGGGCTTTCGACGTGCGCCCGCATGTGCGCCAGCAACTTCGCCATCGTCATGATGTCGCGCACAGCCGGAATGTTCTGCAGGCAGACAGGCTCGCTCGTCAGAAGCGCGGCAGCCATCGCAGGCAATGACGCATTCTTCGACCCGCTGATGCGGACCGTGCCTTCGAGGTGGCGGCCGCCCTCAATTTTGAAGCGATCCATGTCCGTCCCTGCCTCTAATCCTTACATTCAGCGCACTTGACTCAAATCCTTGCCTCGAGGCAATCGCAATCCCGCCGCTATCGCCTTCCGCAAATCACCCTTGCTCGCTGCGAGCAGCCACTTCGCCTGCTGTGCGTCCACTCCCGCCTTCAGTATCACCAGCGCCGCGCGCAAATCGTGTCTCGCCTGACGCAACGCGTGTTCCACTGACGACGCCCGGCGTCCACTGGCGTCCACCAGAATTCGCACCGCGCGCTGCTTCAACTTCACATTCGTCATAGAAACGTTGATCATCAGATTATCGTAAACATGGCCCGCGCGAACCATCGCTACAGTTGAAAGCATGTTCAGTACCAATTTCTGCGCAGTACCCGCTTTCATGCGCGTCGATCCCGTAATCGTCTCGGCGCCGGTGGCCGGAGCGATCACGATCTGCGCTAGACGCGCTATGGGAGCGCGCCGGTTCGCCGTAAGCGCCACGGTCGTAGCGCCGCGACGCCTCGATTCCCGCAATGCGCCGAGCACAAACGGCGTCGTGCCGGTCGCAGCGACGCCCACGACCACATCGTTCGGCCCGACGCGCCGCGCCGCAATTTGCCTCGCGCCATCTCGCGGCGAATCTTCCGCGCCTTCAATCGCATGAGTCATCGCGCGCAACCCGCCCGCGAGAATCGCCTGTACCTGCGTCGCCGGAACGCCAAAAGTCGGAGGACATTCGGACGCATCGAGCGCACCCATCCGCCCGCTCGACCCAGCGCCGGCATAAATCAGCCTGCCTCCCTTTCGAAACGCGACGACGATCTTATCCACCGCCCTCGCAATCGCCGGCAATTCCCGCGCGACGGCTCGCGGCACACTTGCATCCTCACGATTGAGAATCCTCAAGACCTGAATCGTCGTCTTGCGGTCCAGGCCGGCCGAACGAGGATTTCTCCGCTCGGTCTCAGGCAATCTGGCGGCGCGGGATTTCACCATCGGAATTATAGCGTTTGAGTCGGCGCGCCCGGCGTAGAACGAGCGCGCGACGTGGAATTTGTGACCTGCCAGTTATCGCCCGGCGGCGCGGCCGGAAATGAGCCCCAATCCCTCGATGATGGCATCGTGCAGTCGGGGATTAATTTCGCGAATCTTGATGTTGTCCGCCGAGGGATAGACTCGATTCGTGAGCAGGACTACGAAGAGATCCCTGTCAGGATCGATCCACAAAGAAGTGCCCGTAAAGCCTCTGTGCCCATAGCTGCGTGCCGAGAAAAATTGCCCGCTGGACGATGGCGCAACCGGCACGTCCCATCCCAACGCGCGCGCGGAGTCGCCGATTGCGACGCGCGCCGTGAACTGTTCGACCGTCTCGCGCGCCAGCAGCCGGTGATGCGCGTAGATGCCTCCGTTCAGCATCATCTGCGCGAAGACCGCCACATCGCCGGCTGTGGAGAAAAGGCCCGCGTGACCTGCGACACCGCCCATCGCCGAGGCATTTGCATCATCCACTTCGCCTCGCAACTGCTTCTCGCGGTAGTCCTTGTCGTTTTCCGTCGGGGCGATTCGCGAGCGCAAATCCTTCGGCGGCGAAAACATGGTGTTCGCCAACCCGAGCGGCTCGCAGATCCAATCCTTCGCGACCGCATCGAGATCAAGTCCAGTGAGCCGATCGACAATCTCCCCCAGCAAAATGAATCCGAGATCCGAGTATTCGAGGTGCGTGCCCGGCTCGCTCGCCAGCGGCTCGGCGATCACGCGCTTTAGAACGGCGCTCTTGCCGTCAACTTCCTTGTAAAAATGGCGATGCGCCGGCAAGCCGGAAATATGCAGCAGCAGATCGCGAACCGTAGCCTTCGCGCGCCACGATGGATTCGGATCCGTCGCAGCCGCCTGCGTCCATTCCGGCAGGTAGCGCGAAATCGGCAGGTTGATATCGATGCGGCGCTCCTGCGAGAGCATCATGATCGCCGTCGTGGTAACGATGGGCTTCGTCAGTGAAGCCACATCGTAGATTGTCTCGGCCGTCACCTCGGGCGAGCTCTTCTCGTAAGTCAATCGGCCAAACGGATGCAGGGAGATCCGGTCGCGATATCCAACCGCCAACACGCCGCCGGGAAATGCGCGATCGCTCACGCCCCGATCAAGAATCTCGAACGCATTGCTCAGTCGCGCGGACATATCCGTGGGCGCTGGCTCGAGCGTCATCGGCGCGCGATCGAGCGGGATGCCGTCGCCGCGCTTGACGACTCCAGGAACGGTGACAGGAATCTTCCCCGAGATTGCGATTTGCCCGAAAATTGCGCGCGCCACAGCACGCTGCGAAACATCCTGCGTGCTGAATTCAGCGACCCAAGTTTTCGCAGCGGGAAATCGCTCGATAACGTAGGGGCTTCCGAATCCGGCAACGATCACGGGCTTGGGCGACGCCAGGATTTGATTCACGAACGCCGCTTGCTCATCTGGCAGTCCAACGCTGCCTTTGCGATCTGCAACGCGTACCCAGATCCCGACGACCGCCGCGTCATAACTCTCCGGCGTCGGCAGTTTCAAAGACTGTACGTTCGCGAACTGCGTATCGGCGCGCAGCACGGTCACGGAATCGGCGTGATTGCGGATTTCATCCTCAAAGTCAGCGCCGGGAAATGCATCGGGATCGCCGGACAGCGCGACGACTAGCAGCCGCAGCCGTTTCGTCGCGTCAAGCGGCAACGAGTGCGCGTCGTTGCGAAGAAGCGTGACGCCGCGGTCGGCAATGTCCTGCGCCGCCGCCTCAAATTCCGGCTTGCCGAATTTCGCGTTGAGCGCGTCCACATCCACGAAGCGATTCTTCGCAAGCCCTAGCCGTTCCTTCGCGCGCAAGATTCGCCGGACCGATTCGTCAATTCGCGCCGCCGGAAGCCGTCCGCTCTTCGCCGCCTCTTCAAGTCCTTCGAGCGCCGCGTCCACCGTCGGCGATAGCAACAAAACGTCCACTCCCGCCAGCACCGCGCGCACCGCTGCTTCACCGGGCGGATAGCGCGTCGTCACGCCGCCCATATCCAGCGCGTCGGTGACGATCAACCCATCGAATCCAAGCTCCTTTCGAAGCAAATCCGTGAGCACGTGCGGCGACATCGTCGCAGGCAACTCCGGATCCGGCTCAAAAGCCGGCGTCGCAAGATGCCCGGTCATGATGCTGCCAACTCCCGCTGCAATCGCCGCGCGAAAGGGAACCAGCTCGACGCTTTCGAGCCGCTTGCGATCGCCGGGAACGGTCGCAAGAGCGATGTGCGAATCCACGCTCACATCGCCGTGTCCGGGAAAATGTTTCGCCGTCGCCAGCCCGCCATTTTCCTGCACGCCGCGCACGAAAGCCGAAACGTATCGCGCCACGCTCACTGGGTCTTCGCCAAACGAGCGCACATTAATGATCGGATTGTCGGGATTGTCGTTCACGTCGGCGTCCGGCGCGAAAACCCACTGAATTCCCGCCGCGCGCGCTTCGAGCGCCGTGACTTTGCCCACCGTGTAGGCGTCCTGAGGATTGCCTGCCGCCGCGACCGCCATCGCGTAGGGAAACCCAGTGCCTTCATCGAGCCGCATCGCCGTTCCGCGCTCGAAATCCGCCGAAACGATCAGCGGCACCTTGGCCCGCTTCTGCATCTGATTCGCCAGCACCGCCGCGACGTACACTCCGCCGCGCTCGATCCCCAGCGGCTGCCGCTTCGTGCCCAAAATAAATCCGCCGACGTGATTCTCAGTCACCTGCCGCACGAGATCTTTGATATTCTCCGCTCTCCGTCGAAGTGAATTCGCCGAAGTAATACACCACGAGCAGCTGCCCCAGCTTCTCGCGCAGCGACATGCTCTTCAGTGTTTTTTCGACCCAGGGAGAGTCCGCTGCGGAGCGTTTCGGTCTAGCGGTGGCGGATTTCGACGCGCGGCCGGCGAGTGTCATTGCGAAAATTAAGCATAGCAGGAAACGCCAGTGGCCGCGCATTCACTCGCGCCCGGGTTCCTGAATTGAAGCCTGAATTGATGATTGAATTGATGCGCGATTCGACGCTTGGATTGACGCATTCATCGCCTCGCTGTATATAGCACACGGTTCCATGCGAGACAACGCACGCCTCCCACCGTCGATTCTTCGAATTTCTAATCGCAGCAATCTTCATCGCAGCGATGACTGCAGCGTCGTCTCGCGGACAGTCAAACCCTGGCTCTCTCGATCTGTCGGCTCTCGATTCCATCCTGCAATCCGCCGTCGAGCACGATGAAATTCCCGGCGCCGTTCTTCTCGTCGAGCATCGCGGGAAAGTCGTGTACGAGAAGGCGGTCGGAATGCGCGCCCTGATGCCGTCTCGCGAAGCGATGACCACCGATACGATTTTCGATATTGCCTCGCTAACTAAAGTCGTCGCGACTGCGCCCTCGGTGATGAAGCTCGTCGAGGAAGGGAAGTTGCGCCTCGACGATCCCGTCTCGCGCTACCTGCCGGACTTCACGTCAAACGGCAAAGATCAAATCACCATCCGCATGTTGCTGACGCATACCGGCGGTCTCGCTCCCGACCCGCCGCTCGACTGCGGCTCACGTCCGGAAAATCTGCGACTATCGCGGAAATCAATCAGGAAGAATTGGATGCTCCTCCTGGTATGCGGTTCATCTACAGCGATACTGGCTTCATAGTCCTCGGTGAGCTCGTCGAGAAAATCTCCGGCATTCGTCTCGATGAATACGCCCGCCGGAATATTTTCGAGCCGCTGCACATGCAGGAAACTCGATTTCTTACCACCAGCTGAATGGATTCCCCGCATCGCTCCGACTGAAGAAATCGATTTGCCTGCGAGCGAAAAGGGGCTCGGGAAACGGGCATTTGCTGCGCGGCACGGTGCACGATCCATCGGCGCGTGCGATCGGCGGCGTCGCTGGCAACGCGGGCGTTTTCTCCACAGCTTCGGACCTCGAAAAATTCTGCGCGATGGTTCTGAGCGGCGGGCGCGTTCCTGGCGCAGACGGCGAGCGCATCCTGTCCGAAGCCTCAATCAAAAAAATGACGTCTCCGCAATCGCCTGCCGTGGATTCCGGCCGTTCGCGGACTCGGTTGGGACATCGACTCGCAGTACTCGTCGCCTCGCGGCGAATTTTTTCCCCATTGGCTCGTTCGGGCATACTGGCTTCACCGGCACTTCCATCTGGATCGATCCCGCGAGCGAGACTTTCGTCATTCTGCTCGCGAATTCCGTTCATCCCTACCGACGTCCGCCGATCTCCAGTCTGCGCAGCAAAGTCGCATCGGCCGTCGCCGCCGCGCTGCACATCGGCGGCACGCAGGGAGAATCGTCAAAATTCGAGCGCAGCACTCACGCCGCCCGGCCCTACGATCTCGCCGGCATTTTCGCCGAGAGCGATCACACTAGAACCGGCATCGACGTGCTCGAAGACGAGCATTTCGCGCCGCTTCGCGGGAAGCGCATCGGCGTGATCACCAATCAAACCGGCTCCGACGCCGCCGGCCGCCGCACGATCGATATACTCGCGCGCGCGGAAGGCGTTCAGCTCGCCGCCATTTTCAGCCCCGAGCACGGCCTCGCCGGCCAGGCTGACGAGCGCGTGGCATCGGCGACCGACGCCGCAACCGGACTTGCCCGTTTTCAGCCTCTACGGCGAGACGCGCCGGCCCGACCGACGAAATGCTCAAGGGCCTCGACGCGCTCGTCTTCGACATTCAAGATGCCGGCGTGCGCTTCTACACTTACATCACCACGATGGCCTATGCGATGGAAGAAGCAGCCAAGCGGCACATCGCGTTCTTCGTTCTCGATCGCCCCGATCCGCTCGATGGCGTCACCATCGAAGGGCCCGTTCTCGATGGCGACAAATTATCTTTCACCGGTTATTTCCCGATGCCCGTGCGATACGGCATGACTCCCGGCGAGCTGGCGCAAATGTTCAATGCCGAAAATAAAATCGGCGCGGACCTTCACGTGATCGCGATGAAAGACTGGCACCGCGCAGACCGCTTCGAAGCGACGGGCCTCGCCTGGATTCCGCCGTCGCCGAATTTGCGCAGCCTGAATGCTGCGCTGCTTTATCCGGGCATCGAAATCCTGCAGGCCGGAGGAATTTCTGTCGGCCGCGGCACGGATGCGCCGTTCGAAGTGTTCGGCGCTCCGTGGATCGAGCCCGTCGCGATGGCCGACGCACTCAATCGCCGCTTCATTCCCGGCGTGCGTTTCGTCCCCACGCGATTCACGCCACCTCAGGCCTCTATGCGGGGCAACTGTGCGGCGGAATGTCACTCGTCATCACCGATCGCGCCAGTCTGAATTCGATGCTCATGGGCCTCGAGATCGCTGCGATGCTTCACAAAACGTATCGCGGCCAATTTTCAGCTCGAGAAGATCGATGAGCTTCTCGGCTCGAGCGCCACAATCGAGCGTCTCAAGCGCGGCGACGCTCCGTCGCAAGATCGTTCTCGACGGGGCGCCGGAACTCGACGCGTTTCGAAAGATGCGCGAAAAATATTTGCTGTATCCCTAAGATCGCGCGATATCCGATTTGCGAATATTTTCACTGCCGGTATCGCTTTCAAAAATCACGATTCGCCCCCGCTCTCTTGCTTCGTCGTGCGATTCCAATACCGATAAAAAAACAAGCCTGAAAGAATCATGGCCAGACCGATGGATCGATCGCAGTGGCCGGTCGATCCACAAATTCAAAGTGAGCGCTGCTGCGCCCACCAAGAACAGGGCTGGAACAACCGGATAGCCCCAGGTTCGGAACGGCCGGGGCATGTCCGGCGCGATGCGACGCAGCCGGAACATCGCCACCACCGACAGCGCATAAAAAATCCACGCTGCGAAGACGAAAAGCGACGTCAGCTCTTCGAACGTTCCGGTCAGCGCCATCAGGCCGGCCAGGATTCCCTGAAATATCAGCGCGCCCGCCGGCGTTCGAAATTTCGGATGAACGCTGCTGGTGACGCGGAAGAAAACTCCATCGCGCGCCATGGCGTAAGGCACGCGCGCGCCGCTCAGGAGTGACGAGTTCAACGTGCCGAGCGCCGAAACGATCATCACCAACGTGAACCAGCGCGCCGCTCCGCTGCCACCGAAGCTCTGAACGACATCCGAGCCGACATGCTGCGATCCAGCCACGCTGCCGAACGGCAGCACGTAGAAGCAGACTGCGCTGAAAACCAGATAGATTCCGGCGACTAGAATCGTCCCGCCGGCCATGGCGATCGGAAAATTCTTCTGCGGATTTTGGACTTCCGAACCGACGCGATTCAAATCTTCCCAGCCGTCGTAAGCCCAGAGCGCCGCTGCCAGAGCCGCCAGAAAACTGGAGAACGTCGCGATGCCGGATTTGGTGGGCCAGAAGGGATGGAAATTCGCGGAACTGCCATGGCCAAATGCAAACGCCGCCGCGACGATTGCAAGAATCGAAGCCACCTTGATGGCCGTCAGCGCCACTTGCACGCGGCCGCCGACACGAACGCCGAGATAATTGATGACCGTGAAAATCGCGAGCGCACCGACGGCCACTGGTTGCGCCCAGGTGAATGCAAATTCGTACGGCTTGCCGGAGAAGGGAACCGTGAAATGCAGAGTGAAAATCGGCGCCGCGATGACCGGCACAAAGACGCTCAAAAATCGCGCGAATCCAGCAGCGATCGAAGCGGCGGAACTCGATTCACCAACCGTCGAGTGCATCCAGCCGAAAAGAAATCCCCACACCGGCCCGAGCCCGCGGCTCAAGTAGGCATACTGCCCGCCAGCCTCGGGAATCGCCGCGCCGAGCTCAGCAAATGACAGCGCGCCGAAGAGCGAGAGCAATCCGCCGACGATCCACGCGGCATAAACCACGCTGACCGAGCCGCCCTCCGCCGCCATCTGGCTGGGCTTCAAAAATATTCCCGTGCCGACCATCGTGCCGACGACGATCGCCGACGCGGCCCACACGCCAAGTCCGCGAACAAGTTCGAGCCGCTTGGTTCCGGAGCCCGCGCTCATCCGCTCACACCTCCGGCCTCCGCGCTTCTCACCTCAGAATTCAAGCCGCCGCCGACAATCGCGCTGGCAATCGATCCGGCGGCAAATGTCACCACGGTCCCCACCAGCACGTACCAGGTCCAAGCCAGCATCGTGAAACGATGCACCGCCAACATAGCGCCAAGCCCGAAGAGCATTCCCACAATCGCCCCTGTCGAGTTCGCGCGCGGATTCCAAATTCCCAGCAAGAAAACTCCCAGCATCGCGCCATAAGTGATCGAAGTAATCGTCAATCCCGCCACGAGCACCGGCCCCCAGTGCACCAGCCCCAAGCTTCCGAGCACGATTCCCCAGATCAGCGTCATCCACCGCGAGCGCTTCAGCAACTCGCCGGGTGATGGCTGTGCGCCGCCCGATGCGCCGGCGCCGAAATCCATGATGCTCGATGACGCCAGCGAGTTCAACGATCCGCTGGCGTTCGACATCGCTACCGCCAAAATCGCCGCCAACACCAGCCCCGCAATCCCCGGCGGCATCTCGCTCACGATGAACGTGGGAAAGATCTGATCGCGATCCAAAGGCACTACGCCCGGCGCAGCATGCTGGTAAAAAACGAAAAGCATCACGCCGATCACCAGAAATAGCGCGAATTGGATCAACACGATCACGCCGCTGCCGAGCAGAGCCACCTTGCCGTCGCGCTCATTTCGCGCGGCCAGCACTCGCTGCACCAAAGTTTGATCCGTGCCGTGGCTCGCCATGGTCAGGAACGTCCCGCCAATCACGCCGGACCAAAATGTGTAGCTTTGCGTCAGGCTGAGCGAAAAATCGAAAACGCGCAGCTTCCCACCGGCAGCCGCCGCCACTTGAGTAACCTCGCTCCACCCGCCGGGAATTTTGTGCAGCAGCAGCCAGAACGCTACCGCCGATCCAGTCAGATAAATCGCCAACTGCATCACGTCGGTCCAAATCACAGCCTTCAATCCGCCTTCAAAGGTGTAGAAAAGTGTGAGCACGGTCACAATCAAGATCGCCGTCCGGCTTCCGGTCCCGAGCGCGACGCTGACAACCTTGCCCACCGCCGCGATCCGCACCCCCTCCGCAAGTGCCCTGGTAACCAAAAAGACCCCTGCCCCCGCCGACTTGACGCGCACCCCGAATCTCTTCTCTAATAGCTGGTACGCCGTGTAAAATTCCCCCTGGAAATACCGGGGAACAAACACGACGCACAAAATCACCCGGGCCACCAGGTAGCCAATTACAAGCTGGAGAAACCCGAGATTGCCGCCGAAAGCGATGGCTGGAGTCCCGATGATGGTCAGCGTGGAGGTTTCGGTGGCGACAATCGAGCAGGCAAGCGCCCAGGCCGGCGCCGTTTTACCGCCCAGGAAGTAGTCGCGGACATCTTTCTGGCCGCGGCGGAACCACGCTCCCAGCAGCGTGACGCCGGCGAGGTAAAGAATCAGGATACCGAGATCGGCGGGATGAATTCGCATGCGGTAGCGTCAAGAAGAGCGGCGCGATGCTAACCGCGCGCTCTGCAGAGTGTCAAGGAAGCGCCAGCCCGGCGCAATGAAGCGCGAGAAAAACAAGGAGCTCACCTCCATGTCGTATTTCCTGGGAATCGACGGCGGCGGCACGAAGACCGACTGCGTGCTTCTCGATGCGGCCGGTCAGGTGCTGCGGCGCGCTCAAGGCGGCCCATCAAATCCTCTCAGGGGTGGTTATCCCCAAGCGTGGTTTTCGGTCAGCGGCACCGCCGATATGGTGCTCGCGCGGCAATCGCTGAAGGCCACCGACATTCGCGGAATTTGCGGCGGCTTCGGCGGTGCGGCACGCCCCGCGGTCGCCAAGCGCATGAGCATTTTCCTCGAGCGCTCCTTTCCCAAGGCCGAAGTGCGAGTAACCACCGACATCGAGATCGCGCTCGAAGCCGCGGTCGAAAAAGGCGTCGGCGTGGTGCTGATCGCCGGCACAGGCTCGGTGGCCTACGGGCGAAACGCGGAAGGGAAGACTGTCCGCGCCGGAGGCTGGGGCCCATGGCTGGGAGATGAAGGCAGTGCCTTCGATATCGGCCGCCGCGCGCTTACCGCCGTCCGCCGCCATGGGGACGGCATGGGGCCCGCCACAAGCCTCTCCGACCGCATTTTCAAATCGCTGGATGCCCGCAACTGGGGCACGCTCGTCGAGCACATCGCCAAGAATCCGGACGAGGTTTTCCCGCGTGTCTATCCGCTCGTGGCCCGCGCCGCCGAACAGGGCGATGAAGTCTCGCGCAAGATTCTGGACTCGGCTGCCGATGCCCTGGTGGAGCTGGCCGATCACGTCATTCGCAAGCTCAACCTGACGGGCGAGAAGTTCCCCTTGGTTCGCGCCGGTGGCGTCTTCGGCCATTGCGCTTACCTTGATTCGCTGGTGGATGCGCGCCTCGCGGCGATTGCGGACCGCGCCACCATTGGCCCGCTGCGAACCTCACCGGCGGAAGCCGCCGCGCACATGGCTCGGACGGCGGCCGTCCGCGCCGCCGATGCCAACTGACCCCATCGACGACATCGCCATCGCGCGAGAAGCCTCCGCGCAAGATGTTGCGATGCTCGTACACGAGAAGGACGAAGCCATCCTCCTCGCGCTGATCGAAAATCCAAATCTCGACGAAACCCACGTTCGCATCCTTCTCGAGCGCCTCGACATTTCGGAACGAGTGCTCGGCGCCATAGCTCTTCAAAAGAAATGGCTGGCGTCGGAAGCGGTTCGCTTCGCCTTGGCGGCGCATCCACACTCGCCGCGTCAAGTCGCATTGACATTGGTTCGCCAGCTCTTCGTTTTCGATCTGGTGCGTCTCGCGCTCGCCACCGCCGCGCAGCCTGAAGTGCGGCGGCTCGCAGAAGAAGCCTTGATCTCGAAAATTCCCCAGCTTCCGATCGGCCAGAAGCTTACGCTCGCCAAGCGCGGACCGTCTCGCGCAGTGGGCGCAATCCTTACCGAGGGTCAGGCGCAAGCCGTCGCGGCGGCGCTGACCAACCCGCTCCTGACCGAGAGCCAGGTGCTGAAATCGCTGGCGCGCGCCGAAACGCCGGAAAGAGTGGTCTCGGCGATCGCGCGTCACCCGCGGTGGTCGTCGAGTTACAACGTGCGCCTGGCGTTGCTGCGGAATCGGCATACACCGCTAAACATCGTGCTCGCCTTCCTGCCGAATTTGACCATGCGCGATCTCCGCGATATTTCCACGCTCGAAAGTCTTTCGCCCAATTTGAAAATGTACATTCGGCGCGAAGTCGCGCGCCGCGCCAACGCCAAAGACCCGGCATCACGCCGCGCTTAATGGCACAGGTTCCAGTAGCGCAGGCACTCTTGCCTGCGTCAGTCTGTGCCTCGCATCCGCCGTTGCTTGTAGTCGACAAAAAGAACAGCCAGGAGTGGCTGTGCTATTGGGGCCGAACACGTTCTCGCTGGTAGAATGAACGAGGCTGCCGAGATGCGAATAGCCGGGGAGATTGATGGCAATTAGCCGGAATCAATTGCGATGGCTGATGGTGGCCGGGGCCGTTGTGCTGATTGGGGTGCTCATTTCTTCGACGCTGCACCAGACGCACCTCAAGTACGAAGTGTGCATGACGTTTCATGGCGGCAGCCACTGCGCCACCGCCACGGGCGCGACGGCCGACGAAGCCATACGAAGCGCCCGCGATATCGACTGCCAACTGCTCTCCAATGGCCGCGATGAGAACGTGGTTTGCGGGAACACCGAGCCTGCCAGCGTCCGCCAGATTCAATAGCCGCCGCCGTCTCAGTTTATCGCTTGGCCAATTCACTCCCGCCGTTCGCGCGACGCTCCGTGCTCCCCGAACCCGTACCAACTCCGGCATCCATCCCATTTGCATGCATTGACTTGGCTCAAATCCATGCTTAGCATCAGAATTAGAGTCGGGGTCAGACGACAACTCTCTCTAGGCGCACGATGAGCGAACGCATGCCCGTCCGCGGGCTACGACATGCATTTCGAACCGAGGTTGAAATCGGCTGGGGGGCCGAGGTTCTGAAGTGTGTCACGCGCGATATCGGCGACATGGGCATGTTCATCGAAACCGAGCATCCGCTTTGGTTGCGCGCTGAATTCACAGCGCGCCTGAAACTGGGCGAAGTCCTTGAAATCGATTGCATCGTGCGGCGCGTTGAGCCGGGCCGCGGCATGGCCGTGGAATTCAAGGATTTGCCCGAAGCCGAGCGCGAGCAGATTGATCTTTTCCTCGGGAAGCTGAGCCGGAAGTGACGCGTTGTCTGAACTGCGGCGCTGAGCGCGCTGCGGATATCTGTGCATCCTGCGGTCTTTCTTCGACACTGGCCGAATTGGCCCTGCGTCGGCGTCTTCTCAATCGCACTGCCTTTCTGCTTCTTGGCGCGCTGGCGTTTGTTGTGGCCAGCAGCCAATTCCCGCCGCTTGAAGTGGACGGAATATTGATTTTTGTCGGGCTGCTGTTTTTCCTGACGCTGGGACTCGGCATGTGGGTCGAGCGGCGCGCACTGCAGCACGCCGAATTGGAAGCGCTCAAGCGCATTTACTACGGGCTGATCCCCGTGCCGTGGCTGCTAGGTGCGCTGCTTATCGCCAATGGCTGGCTCGATCGCGCCCCGCGCGAAACTTGGCACACCGAAGTCATCGGCCGGGTGCGGATGTTTGGCCCGCTGCCGAGCAATCGCCTGGTAGTCCACTCATGGCGCGATGGCCACAATGTCGAGCGTGTCCCGGTGAGCCGCGCCGATTTCGATCGGTTTCATCCCAACGATATGGTCGTGGTTAAAACCGGCGAAGGCCTCGTAGGCATCCCCTGGGTAGCAGGCGTGGATCGAGAGTAGGGGAGGGTCTTCAGACCCTCCCGCCGTTCGGCCCCTGACGTCAACGGCCGCTACGCCCCCGAATACTGCCGCCGCTTGATGAATTCGCCTGAACCGGCGCGTCCTTTGAATTCGCCGTTCTCAACCACCACGCGACCGCGCGACAGCACAATCTTGGCTACGCCCTTCACGCGTATTCCCTCGAACATCGAATAATCCACGCGCATGTGATGCGTCTTCGCGCTGATCACCTGCTCCTCATCTGGATCGAAGACCACGATGTCCGCGTCGGAGCCAACCGCGATCGTTCCCTTGCGGGGATAAAGGCCGAACAACTTGGCCGGTGCGGTTGAAACGAGCTGAACGAAACGATTAGGCGTAAATCGCCCGCCGTTCACCCCGCCGGAATAGACGAGACTCATGCGATTCTCAATTCCCGGCCCGCCATTGGGAATCTTGGTGAAGTCATCCTTGCCGAGTTCTTTTTGCTCTTTGTAGCAAAAGGGGCAGTGGTCGGTGGAGACGACCTGAAGAGTATCTTTCGCCAAGCCCTGCCAGAGTTTCTCCTGATGCCATTTCTCCCGCAGCGGCGGCGTGAAGACGTACTTCGCGCCTTCGAATCCCGGCGCGTCCATATTCTCGAGCGAAAGATAGAGATACTGCGGACAAGTCTCGGCGTATGCGGGTAATCCGCGATCGCGCGCCTCGCGTACCTTCTCGAGAGCCTCGTTGCAGGAAAGATGCACGATATAGACGGGAGCTCCGGCCATTTCCGCCAGCGCGATGGCGCGTGACGTGGCCTCCGCCTCCGCCGTGGTTGGCCGCGTCAGCGCGTGATACTTCGGCGCCTTTTTCCCTTCGGCCAGTGCGCGCTTGACGATCACGTCGATCGCGCCGCCATTCTCGGCGTGCATGCAGATCATGCCGCCATATTTCGCCGCGGCTGACATGGCTCGAAAAATCGAAGCATCATCGAGCATAAACACACCCGGATATGCCATGAAGAGCTTGAACGTGGGCACGCCCTCGCGCACCAGCGCGCCCATCTCGTCGAGCTGCGCGTCGCCCAATTCAGTGATGATGCAGTGGAACGCGTAATCGATCGCCGCCTTGCGATCGGCTTTTCCCATCCACGTATCGAACGCGTGTCGCAGCGTTTGGCCTTTGTACTGGATCGCGAAGTCAATCAGCGTGGTTGTTCCGCCATGCGCGGCCGCAATCGTCCCCGATTCAAAATCATCCGCGCTGGTGGTGCCGCCAAACGGCATATCGAGGTGCGTATGGACATCAATCCCGCCGGGCATCACGTAACGGCCAGTCGCATCGATCACGCGCGTGGCATTCTCGGGATTCAATTCCTGGGCGATGGCGACAATCTTGTCGCCGCTAATCCCCACGTCGCTTTTGTAGGTGTCGGAAGCCGTTACGATGGTGCCGCCACGAATGATGGTGTCGAGTCGCATGTGATTTCCTCAGACCGCGCGTATCACGGAGCGTAGCACAAAAAGCAGCGCCGGCGTCCCTGCCGGCATCTCGCGAGCAGGAACCTCAGCGAGAACCGTAATCGCCCCCCGGAGCGCCGACTCAGATAATGGAGTGCCTTGTGCTGCTAGGTTTGCGACCGATCAGCGCTGTTGTTGCCGTCGCAATCGCCGGATGCCGGCAGGGACGCCGGCGCTACGGCAGTGCTAAAATCGGCACTCGACATTCGACACTTGGCGCGCGATTGCGTTTGTGGCGCTTCGTCGCGCTCACTTGGGAGAAGTGCAGCGAATGGCTCTTCGCGAAGCAGCACCGAAATTGCCGCCTGAGCAATACGAGGCGAATTTCGCGGACATCTCCCCGCGCATGACTCCGCGGCAGGCCACCATCGAAGCCGCGCGCTGCCTCTACTGCTTTGATGCTCCCTGCACCATCGCTTGCCCCACGCACATCGATGTGCCTTCGTTCATCAAGAAAATCGCGTCGGGAAATCTGCGCGGCTCGGCACGAGTCATCCTCGGCGCGAATATTCTCGGCGAAAGCTGCGGCCGCGTCTGCCCCACCGAATCGCTCTGCGAAGGCGCTTGCGTAATGACCGAGAAAGGCGAGCGCCCGATTGAGATCGGCCGCCTGCAGCGCTACTCGGTCGATCACGTTCTCGATCGCCACATCGATCTCTTCAGCGCGGGCGCGCCGAACGGCAAGAGCGTGGCCTGCATCGGTTCCGGCCCGGCGTCACTCGCCTGCGCCGCCGAACTTGCCAAGTGGGGCTACGCGGTGACTATCTTCGACAAGAACGATCTGCCGGGCGGCCTCAACACGTATGGCATCGCGGCTTACAAAACGCGCGCCAAAGATTCCCTGCGCGAAGTCGAAATGGTGAAGCGTCTCGGCGTGAAAATCGAGCAGGGAAGAGAAGTCGGCCGCGATGCGCGGTTTCCGATGCTCGAAGCGCAATTCGACGCGATTTTTATCGGCGTGGGGCTCGGCGAAACATGGAGCCTAGATCTTCCCGGCTCCGAACTTCACGGCGTTTATGGCGCGCTCGAGTTCATCGAACTCACCAAAACGCGTTCGTTCGCCGAAGTCGAAGTCGGCCGCCGCGTGGCCTGCATTGGCGCGGGCAACACCGCCATCGACGTGGTGACTGCCGCTCGCCGCCTTGGCGCCGAATCCGTCCATCTCATCTATCGCCGCGCCGAATCGCAGATTCCGGCTTTTCAGTACGAATATCAGCTCGCCCAGCGCGACACCGTGAATTTTCACTGGCATACGCTGCCGGTCCGCGTCATCGGTGAATCTGGCGCCGTGACCGGGCTCGAATGCGTGATGACTCGCCCCGCGCCCGGCGCCGCCAGGAACTCCGCGCCTGAGCCGATACCTGGCTCTAACTTCGTGCTCCCTGTGGACATGGTCGTGCGCGCCATCGGTCAAAAGCCCGTCACGGATTTTCTGCGCCCGGTGAAAAACGTCGAGCTGCGAAAAAACGGGACAATCGCCGTCACTGAAAACCATCAGACTGGCAATCCAAAATATTTCGCCGGCGGCGATTGCGTGAACGGCGGAAAAGAAGTAGTGGATGCCGTGGCCGAAGGCATGGCCGCTGCGCGCGGCCTGGATGTGTGGCTCGGCCGTCCTCGCGCCGCGAATTAGACGCTGATGCGCCTGCCCGAGTCATGGACCGAGCGATTGCCAGTCCTCGAAACCCTCGAGGACGATTGGTCGCGCGTCCCGCGTTACGCGCTGATCGGCTGGCTGCTTTTCTACTCCCTCTTCCTCTATCAGGCTTCGCGCGGCCGCGGTTTTCTTCTTATGATTGATGTCGTATTCGTGCCCATCCACGAAGGCGGGCACTTGCTGTTCAGCTATTTTGGGCAATTCCTGCACATCGCCGGTGGCACGCTGCTGCAACTCCTCGTTCCCTTCACGCTGGCCGCGTATTTCGCGTTCCAAAGGCAATTGCAAGGCGCCGCTTTTTGCACTTTCTTCTGCTTCGAGCAATTGCTGCCTATCGCCACTTACATGGCCGACGCGCGCGCGCAAGATTTGCCGTTGCTGACCGTCGGCGATCCGGAATTTGTGATCCATGATTGGAATTATCTTTTCAACGCGCTCGGCGTTCTGAATCACGATACGCAAATCGCTGCGTTCGCTCGCGGCATTGGTTGGCTCGGCATGATCGGCACAGCGGCATGGTTCGCGTGGAAAAGTTGGTCCACGGAAACATCACCTGCGGCTAGGAGATAAGCGATGGCAGATTTACGCGTGAAATTCTGCGGCATCGAATCGCCAAACCCTTTTTGGCTGGCATCGGGTCCGCCCGCAAACACTGCCGGGCAAGTGATGCGCGCGTTCGACGCAGGCTGGGGCGGCGCGGTGTGGAAGACGATCGGCGAGCCGATTCAGAATACCAGTTCGCGTTATGGCGCCATCGATTACAACGGCGTGCGCGTCATGGGCTTCAATAATATCGAGCTGATCAGCGACCGACCCATCGAAGTGAATCTGCGCGAAATCACGGAAGTGAAAAAGCGCTATCCGAAGCACTTAGTGATCGCGTCACTGATGGTGGAATCGAAGCGCGAAGCCTGGCACGACATCGTTCGCCGCGCCGAAGATGCCGGCTCCGACGCACTCGAGCTGAATTTCGGCTGCCCGCACGGCATGAGTGAGCGCGGCATGGGAGCCGCCGTGGGCCAAGTCCCTGATTACACGGAGATGATCACCAGTTGGGCCAAGGAAGCCGCACGCACGCCGGTGATCTCGAAGCTCACGCCCAATGTCACCGATATCACGCACATTGCGCTGGCAGCGGAACGCGGCGGCGCTGATGCCGTCAGCCTGATCAACACCATCAATTCGCTCATGGGCGTGGATCTGGAGAGTTTCGCGCCGCGGCCGATCGTCGGCGGCAAATCTTCGCACGGCGGCTATTGCGGCCCGGCGGTCAAGCCGATTGCGCTGCATCTCGTTTCGAGTGTGGCCAAGAAAGTGAAAATTCCGATCGTGGGAATCGGCGGCATCGGCAATTGGATCGACGCCGCAGAACACATTTCACTCGGCGCGTCGATCGTGCAAGTCTGCACCGCGGTGATGCATTACGGTTTCCGCATCGTCGAAGACATGGCCGACGGCCTTTCTGCGTACATGGACGATCACGGCTATCGCACCCTTGCGGATTTCCGCGGCCGCGCAGTGCCCAATGTGATGGACTGGGGCGATCTTGATCTCAATTACAAAGTCATCGCCGACATCAATCACGAGCTCTGCATCGGCTGCCAGCTCTGCTACGTCGCATGCGAAGACGGTGCCCACCAATGCATCGAGCGCGCCGCAGTAGCCGTAGGCGCCGCCAAGAACAACGGCAAGCAAAACGCCCACGGCATGGAAGTCCACGTCCCGCGCATAATCGAAGAAGAATGCGTAGGCTGCAACTTATGCGCCCTGGTCTGCCCGGTGGACAATTGCATCACCATGCGCCAGATAGACTCCGGCCAACCGCCAATGTCCTGGAACCAAAAAATTCGAGCCAACACGTAGTTCGACAGGATGCGAAGCGCCGTTAGCCTTTTGTAGCGCCGGCCTTTTAGGCCGGCATCTTCGCGATCGTCCGTTAACTCCTTGCGTCCTCAACCCCGCCAGCAACATCAAATACAATGGAACCACAATGAAGCGCACGGTAATCCTCGGCGCAGGTTTCGGCGGTCTGCAAGCCACCGTAGATCTCGAGCATCTCCTCCATTCCCAGCCCGATCACGAAATCCTGCTTGTAAACGACCAGAACTATTTCATGTTCACGCCGCTACTTGCCGCAGATCGTCTCGAGTTATATCGACCCGCGCCACATCGTCCAACCGGTGCGCGACATCCGCGGTCACCGCCACTACCGCTTCCAGCGTGACACGGTAACTTCGATCGACGTCGCGCGGCGGCAAGTCGAAATGTCCTCCGGCCCAATCTCTTACGACTATCTGATCGTCGCTCTCGGCAGCTACACCGAATATTTCAAAATCCCGGGCGCCCGCGAAAACTCAATCGACTTCAAGTCCCTCGAAGACGGAGTAGTCCTCCGCGATCGCATCTTGGACATCTGCGAGCATGCCGATCACACCACCGATCCATCCGAGCGCAAGCGCTTTCTCACCTTCGCGGTGGTAGGCGGCGGCTACACAGGCGTCGAGCTGATCACCGAAATGCGTGATTTTCTCTATCGCTACGTTGCCGGCCGCTACCGCAGCATCCCCCGCGAAGACCTCCGCCTGATCCTCGTCGAAGCCACGCCCAATGTTCTCGGCGGCATTGATCCGCTACTTCGCCCGCACGCGCTCAACCGTCTCCACCAAGAAGGCATCGAGGTGCGCACCAACACGCGCGTAACACGCGTCTTCGATGGCGCGCTCGAATTGAATGGCAGCGAAATTCTCGAAGCCGCAACAATCATCTGGGCTGCCGGCGTCCGCGCACATCCGCTGGTCGAATCGCTGCCCGGCCCGCACGACCGCATCGGCCGCGCCCGCGTCAATGAATATCTCCAGCTCGAATCGCATCCCGAAGTGTTCATCATCGGCGATTCCGCATCCTCAGCGCTCGCCCCAGACGCGCCGCGCGTCGCGCCGGTAGCCATCGGCCAGGGCACAATCGCCGCGCGTAACATCGCTCACCTCGAACGCAACGAGCCGCTCGAAAGCTACCGATATGTTTCGCAGGGAATGTTGGTCTCGCTAGGCATGAACGACGCCGTAGTCAGCGTCCTCGGCCTGCGCCTGCACGGATTCTTCGCCTGGCTATTCTGGAACGCGGTGCATCTTTACAAGCTGGTAGGTTTCAAGAAGCAAATTCAAGTAGCTCTAGATTGGTCGCTGGGCACGCTTTTCCCCCGCGACGCTGCCATAATCCGCGAGCCCCGCAATTGCAAATTCTGCGAGAACAGTAGGGGAGGGTCTTCAGACCCTCCCGCCGTTCGGCCCTCTCGCCTTTCGGCCCCGGCCTAATAAATCCCCCGCCGCAAATCGATCAGATGCGGCAGCTCCAGCTCGATCTTTGCGCCGTAATCTCCCAAAGTAATCAAAATCCGCTCGGCAGGGCCCACGTCGCGCTCGGTCCAATCCGCCACCGGAATCTTCTTCCCAATCGTTTCCGGCTCGTCACTCTCGAAATCCTTGCCGCGCGCAGTCAAATCCTTCGGGTCGATCTCCCAGACCGATTTCGTCTTTATATCCATCGCTAGATACCGCCGCCCCAGCAGAATCAGCACCAGATTTTTCCTCTTCTCGATCGTGTAAACGTTCCACGCAATCGGAACGTGCCCCTCGATCTTCAATTGCGCGCGTTCTTCGAGTTTCCAGGTGAGTTTTCCCGCCGCGGGAAGGGAACTAGCGAGAATTAGAACTAGGAGCGACGTTCGCTGCAGAATTGCAATCATCGAGCGCGCCGCCTTCATTTGCCGCGGCCCGCTAATCCCACGAAACCCGCACTTGCCGCCCGCCAACGACCACATATCCCTTCGCCCGTCCAAATTCCACCAGATCGCGCAACAGCGCCACATCCATCTGGCAATACTGCACCACCTGATCCTTCTTTCCTTCGCGCCACCAGGCCACCGCATCAATTCCCGTTCCGCTCTTAGCGCTCCCCAGCGTATCCTTGGCCAGCGAATCCAGCTTCACGCGATGCCCAAGCTGCTTGTGCAGCACTTCGTGCACATCGAACGAAAGCCGGCGTATCGCATCAATCCCTACATAGCCGCGCAGCACTTCGAAATCGAAGCGATTCCCATTGAAAGTAACGATGCGCGTGAACGCCCCCAGCTCATCCACCAATTTCTTGACGTCATCTTCAAACCAGCTCCGAAACTGGTGATCCTTGTCCCAAGTAACCGCCACAGCCACGCCAAAATGACGGATGCTGTTCCAGCCGCCTTCGACCTCATCCGAAAGCCTCAAGGTTTCAATGTCGAGATAAATTTCCCGCGTGAAGAGGTCCACTAATAGATGCTCGATTCACGTTTGCTTCCGGTGTAGTCGATGTAAACGATCTTGCTGTCGGTGTAGAACTCGATCGCTGCGTGGCCCACTTCGCGCGGTCCCACGCTGCTGTCTTTCGCGCCGCCAAACGGCACATGCGCCTCGCCACCCACGGTCGGTGAATTGACGTGCGTCATGCCCGTCTCGATTTTGTCCACAAACTCGAAAATCTTGTTCGAGTCCGTCGAATAAATCGAACTCGAAAGCCCGAAGCGCACCGAATTCGCCACTTCCAGCGCCTCGTCGAAATCCTTCACGCGCACGATGCTGAGCACCGGCCCGAAAATTTCTTCCTGCGCCAGAGCGCTCTGCGGCTGCACCTCATCGAAAATCGTCGGCGAGACGAACCACCCCTTGTCGTACTTCGCTCCCGTCAAGCGCTCGCCGCCACACAGCAACTTCGCCTCTTTCTTCCCAATCTCGATGTATTTCAAAACCGTATTCATCTGCGACTCATCCACCGACGGGCCCATGTCCACGCCCGCGTCAAGCCCGTTCCCGACGGAATATTTCCTCGCCCGCTCCACTAGCTTCTCTAGAAACGCATCCGCAATGCTTTCCTCAATCACCACGCGGCTCGTCGCCGTGCAGCGCTGCCCGGTCGAAGCAAACGCCCCCGCGAGCGTCGATTCCAGCGCCAGCCCCAAATCCGCATCCGCCAGTATCACCACCGGATTCTTGCCGCCCATTTCGCACTGAATCTTTTTCAGTTTCTGAGCACCGCAGGCATAAAGCTGCGTCCCGATTTCATTCGAGCCCGTAAATGACAGCCCGTGCACCGCGGGGCTCTGCACCAATTCGTCGCCCGCATCCCGGCCGGAACCCATCACCAGATTCAAAACGCCTGCGGGCAAGCCAGCTTGCTCGAAAATCTCGACAATCTTAATCGCCGTCAAAGGCGTGATCGTAGCCGGCTTGAAAACCACGGTATTCCCGCAAACCAGCGCCGGCGCAATCTTCCACACCGGAATGGCGACGGGGAAATTCCAGGGCGTAATCGCCCCGACGACACCAAGCGGCTGCCGCACCGTATAAGCAAAATTCTTCGGCAATTCGCTGGTCAAGGTCTCGCCATTCAATCGCCGCGCCTCGCCGGCCATGAACTCGGTGATATTGATGGCCCGCTGCACTTCGCCGAGAGAATCCTTCAGCGTCTTGCCCTCTTCGCGAGTCAGAAGCCGCGCCAATTCCTCCTTGCGCTCCTCCATGATGCGCGTGGCCTTGAAAAGTATCTTGCCGCGCTGCGGCGCCGGCATCGCCCGCCAAGCAGGAAACGCAGCCTTAGCCGCCGCAATAGCCTCCTTCATTTCCTCGCGCGTAGAAAGCGGCACCGAAGCCACCACTTCATCGTGATCAGCCGGATTTCGCCGCTCCACAATCTTGGTGGACGCCGACTCCACCCACTCGCCATTCACAAAATTCCGGCAAAGCCGTGCCGCGCTAGTAGCCGTAGCCATAGGCCTCTTTTCCCGAAAGCAGTGTCATGGGTTCCACATTCGCCAAAGCAGGATGACCACGAGCGTCGTTGAAATCAAAATTACAGCGCCCAGAAACCACCGCTTCTGTTCATCTGTAAAGGAGTGATCTCGTCGATCGAGTTGTTCCTCTTCGTGCCTCATCACTTCTTCGATTGTGTCCAGCGAGTCGGGTTCTCGTTCCGACTTGCACAGTTTTCGCATCGTTTGCTACCTCGTTCCGACCGAAGGGAGAAATCCCTCTGTCTTCCCTCAATCGGCGGCTTCGTTCTTCCGTCCGCCGACGCCCGAAACCGTGCGAGTAATCTCGCCATACGATTCCGGGCGCCGATCGCGGAAGAATTGCCAGGTCTGCCGCACCTGATCGATCTCATCCAAATTCAATTCCGCCACCACCACTTCTTCCTTGTCGCGGCTGGCCTGCGCGATAATCTTTCCCCGCGGATTGCAAAAATAACTCTTCCCGTAAAATTCCCCCATCTTCCACGGCAATTCCTGCCCCACGCGGTTGATGGCGCCCACAAAATATCCATTGGCCACCGCGTGCGCCGGCTGCTCCAATTCCCACAAGTATTCACTCAAACCGGCCACAGTAGCTGAAGGATTAAATACAATCTCCGCCCCATTCAATCCCAGAATCCGCGCGCCCTCAGGAAAATGCCGGTCATAGCAAATATAAACTCCCACCCGCGCATGCCGCGTCTCAAACACCGGATATCCGGTATTCCCCGGCGTAAAATAAAATTTCTCCCAAAATCCCGGATGGCAATGCGGAATATGATGCTTGCGGTATTTCCCCAAATACTTTCCGTCGCTATCAAGCACCGCCGCAGTGTTATAAAAAACACCGCTCATCTCCCGCTCGTAAACCGGTATTACCATGGCCATTTCATATTGCCGCGCCAATTTCTGCATGCGCTCGACGGTCGGCCCGCCCGGCACCGCCTCTGTCAATTCATACCACTTGGGATCCTGCTCGGCGCAAAAGTAAGGCCCGTAAAACAGCTCCTGCAGGCAAAGGATCTGCGTCTTCTTCTTTGCCGCCTCGCCGATCAATTTCTCGTGCTTTACGATCATCCGCTCGCGAATGTCCGCCAAAGAATATTTCTCAGGCGACCATTCGCACCGCGCCTGAATCAATCCACAGCGCACATTTCGCGGCATTCTTCGCCTCCCAAGCTAATCGGACATCGCGAGGGCAACAAAATGCAAATCCCTCGATTCGTGGACGCGCGCCGAATCATCAGCCGCACCCGGCATTCGGAATGACCTCTTTAGGACTGTTCGCCGCGAAAAGTTTACTCCGCGCTCACCCTAGCGGCAACTCCGAAAGAGCAAGCCTCCGCCCCATGAAACCTTTATAATCCGGCACACGTCATGGGACATGTGGTCGAAAATCTCCGCCAATCTTTCCTCCGTGTGTTTCCGGAGTGCGTAGTCCTCGGCCAGGCCGTGGCCTTCAATATGTTCCTCGCCTTTTTCCCCATGCTGCTCTTCGCTCTCGGAATCATGAGCAGCCTCACGCTTTTCCAGGACGTCGTCCGCGATCTTCCCGCGCAAATTCAAAGCATGGTCCCGCCCGGAAGCGACCGCGTAGTTCTCGATTATTTTGTCCGGCGCAGCGCGCATCCCTGGCAATGGATTTGGCTCGGTCTCGGAGGCACGCTCATTGCCGGCTCTCAAGTTTTCATGGGCCTGATCCAAGGCTTTCGCCAAATCGATAGAATGCCAGCCCCGACGTCCTACGTCCGCGTGCAAATTCGCGCCTTCGGCATCCTCTGCCTCACCATCATTCCATTCCTGGCTTTCGAGCTCGTCACCATCTTCGGCCGGCCGGTTCGCGGCTGGATGCTCGCAAATCACACTCTCGCGCCCTGGGTCCGCATCCTCGCCGCCGCCGCGTATCACGGCCTGGCCATGCTCTTCGCGCTCGGCATCGTCTTCGTAATCTATCGTCTCGGCCAACCCGACATCGTCACCTGGCATGATGTTTTTCCCGGTGCCGCCGTAGCCACAATCCTCTGGTGGATCGTAGATATCGCCTTCGGCTTCTACGTGCGAGTCGTCCCCTACGGCACAGTCTATCGAGGCCTCGCCGCCGTAATCGGCCTCCTTCTCTGGATGTATTTAACCGCCATGGTGATCTTCATGGGTGCTGCCTACAACGCCGTAACCCGCGAAGGCCCCTTCAGCGACTCCCGCCACCTGAAATTCACCTAGCCGTTCTCCGCGTCCTCTGCGTCTCTGCGGTATCTTTTTCCTTCTCTTTCTCTCTCACTCTCCGACTCCAGCCGCTCACCAAATTGCTATAATCGATCGTCCGGCCAGGAGTCGCCACCATGAACGACATTCATGTGAGCTGCTACTCAGGCTATCGCGCCGATGAACGCCCGCAGCGCTTCACCCTCCGCGGCCGCGAATTCCTGATCAACGAAGTCGATGGCCAGTGGTATTCCCCCGACGCGATTTATTTTCGCGTCCGAGCCAACGACGGCAACTATTACGTCCTGCGCCACGATGAAGGCCAGGATTCCTGGACGCTAGACGCCTTCCGCGCCTCCCGCCAATGAGCTATCAAAACGTAGAAGATCGCCGCAAACACAAGCGCATTCTCCTACCCGAGCATCAATTTCTAGATTGCAAAGGCCTCGATCCAAAATTCGAAGGCAAAGTCTCAGTAATCGGCACAGGCGGCCTTTTCGTCCGCACGCGCCACGCGTTAACGATGGGCCAAAATCTCCGCCTGCGAGTAGAAGATCCCTCGCTGACGTTCGAAGTCCAATGCACAGTCCGCGACGTAAACGAAAAAGGCGTCGGCGTAGAATTCGCCGCACTAGACCAACCCCAGCAACGCATCCTCCAAGAATTCCTGCGCACACTTCGCCCATAATTCCGCGCTGTGTGTAGCGCCGGCCTTTCAGGCCGGCATCCGACGGCCCAGGTATTCGCCACAATCAACCCTCCAGCGCGGACGCAAGCCGCCAAATCATCCGCTCCGCTGTAGGGGAGGGTCTTCAGACCCTCCCGCCGTTCGGCCCTCCGATCTCGAATCACGAAATCCCATCCCCCAGTAACGCGCAAGCCCCACCCAACCCCAACCAGCAACTTTTCTCCCATCCCAGGGTTAAACTACCGAAGGCACCCCAGCCGCGACCAGGGAACCAGCTTGAAAAAAATCTCCCACACCAAAACTCACAACTCCCCAACAATCGCAACAAACCCGCGCCCAAATTCAATCAATCTAAACTTCCGCGTCACAATCCTGGCCGCGCTAATCATCCCAGCAGCACTAATACTCCCGATCAGCCGCGCGCAGTCCAATCCCCAATCGCTTCATCCCTCAATCGCCCTCAACAAATCCGTCAAAGGCAAACTCCCCATCACCGAACTCACCGAAGACCAAGCCATCCTCCACGCCCTGAATCGCCTGGCCTACGGCCCGCAACCCGGTGAAATCGAGCAAGTCCGCAAAATCGGCCTAGAAAAATGGATCGACCAGCAACTCAGTCCCAATTCCATTGACGACTCCGCGCTCGAAGCACGACTCGATCGCTATCCCACTCTGCGCATGTCCTCCGATAAGCTCGTAGAAAAATTCCCGCAACCCAATGAAGCCGCCAAAAAAGAAGGCCTGAGCAAAGAGGAATATCAGGAGAAGCAGCGCGAAAAAGCGCGAGCAGCCGTCGAGCGAATCGATCCATCAAATCCCAACGCCGCCGCCGAGCAACAACTCGCCAAAATCGTAGGCCCGCAGCGCATCGTAGTCGAACTCAGCATGGCCAAGCTCGACCGCGCCATCTACAGCAATCGCCAGCTCGAAGCCGTGATGGAAGATTTCTGGTTCAATCATTTCAATGTCTTCGCGGGAAAAAATCAGGATCGCTGGCTGCTCACCGCCTACGCGCGCGACACCATTCGCCCGCACACCATGGGCAAATTCCAGGATCTCCTGCTCGCCACAGCGAAAAGCCCGGCAATGCTCGTCTATCTAGATAATTGGCTCAGCGCCGATCCCATCGCCGCCAAACGCATGCAAGAAGAACTAGCCATGCGCCGCCGCCGTTTCGAAGGCATCTTCGGCCCGCCAATGCCGCGCCAGCCGGGCAGCGCAGCGCAAGCCGGCGCCAAAAAACAAGAGCGCGGCCTGAACGAAAATTACGGCCGCGAAGTAATGGAGCTCCACACGCTAGGCGTCGATGGCGGCTACACCCAGCAAGACGTAATCGAAATGGCCAAATGCCTGACCGGCTGGACCGTCCACGCCCCACGCAAAGATCCCGATTTCTTCTTCGACGATCGCATCCACACCAACGGCAAAAAAGTAGTCCTCGGCCGCACCTTCAATTACGGCGGCATGAAAGACGGCGAAGAAGCCCTGAAGATGCTCGCGAGCAATCCCAGCACAGCGAAATTCATCTCCACAAAACTAGCCCGCCACTTCGTCTGCGATAATCCGCCGCCCGCGTTGGTAGATCGCATGGCGGAAACGTATCGCGCCAGCAACGGCGACATCCGCGCCGTCCTGAAAACGATGATCTATTCCCCGGAATTCTGGTCCAAAGAAGCCTATCGCGCCAAAGTAAAGCAGCCTTTCGAACTGGCCGCCAGCACCGCCCGCGCTCTAGGCGCCGAGGTAGACGTCACGCTCCCGCTAGCCCAATGGGTAGGCCGCATGGGCGAGCCTCTCTTCCAAGCCCAACCTCCCACGGGCTACAGCGATAAATCCGAAACCTGGGTCAACACCGGCGCGTTACTAAATCGTCTGAATTTCGCCCTAGCCCTCTCCTCGAACAAAGTGCCCGGCACAAAATCCGATCTCCAATCGCTGTTAGGCCAAGACGCCGACACCGACCCCCACAAAGCGCTTTCGCGCGCATTAACAGCATTCCTAGACGATCAGGTAGCCCAACAAACCCAAACCACGCTGGAAGCCCGCCTAGACGATCCACAAATTCTGCAAGCCGCGCTCGACGATCCAGTCAAACACGTAAACCAATCCTTAATCGCCGGCCTAGTCCTAGGCGCCCCAGAATTCCAACGCCGATGATCATCGATCACAAATCTCCGAATCGTAGGGGCGGGGCTTGCTCCGCCCGTCCGCTCGCCGTCCTACTCCAGCGCATCAATCGATCCAACGGTTTTTCTTCATCTCAAATTTTAAATCTGAAATTTGAAATTTCTTCTCCTCGCATTTTAAATGGAGCACTCACATGCCTCTAACCCGTCGCGTCTTCCTAAAAAACGGCGCTATCTCCCTACTCGGCCTTTCCGCCATGCCCGCATTCCTCCAACGAGCTATCGCCGCATCGCCGTCATCAAGCAAAAAGAAAATGGTCGTCCTCTTCCAACGCGGCGCCATGGACGGCCTGAACGTCGTCGTCCCCTTCGGCGAGCGCGCCTACTACCAAATGCGCCCCACCATCGCCATCCCCGAACCCAAGCGAGGCGGCCAAGAAGCGGCAATCGATCTAGACGGCTTTTTCGGCCTGCACCCAAGCCTGCAACCGCTAGAACCTCTCTTCCACAAAGGCCAATTAGCCATCGTCCAAGCCGTAGGCTCCCCCGATCCCACGCGCAGCCACTTCGACGCCCAAGATTTCATGGAATCCGGCACCCCCGGCCTAAAAAGCACCGATGACGGCTGGCTAAATCGCACCCTGCAATCCAACCCAGAAGAAAAGCCCAGCCCATTCCGCGCCGTAGCCTTCGGCCCCTATCTCCCGCGCACGCTGCAAGGCGCAGCCCCAGCCGTCGCCATCCCCGATCTAAAACAATTCAAAATGTTCGGCCCGCAACAAAGCACCGAAGGCGGCTTCGAAGCCATGTACGCGCAAACGGTAGATCAAGCCCTGCACGGCGTAGGCCAGGAAACTTTCGAAGCCATCGATCAACTGAAGAAAATCCATCCCGAATCCTACCAACCGGAAAACGGCGCCCAATATCCTAAAAATCGCTACGGCCAAAGCCTGCAAGAAATCGCCGAACTATTCAAAGCCGACATCGGACTCGAAGTAGCATTCCTGGATAGCGGCGGCTGGGATCATCACGTAAACGAAGGCGGCGTCCAAGGCCAGCTAAGCAATCTACTGCGCGACCTGGGCCAAGGCCTGGCCGCATTCCACGCCGACATGGGCGACCGCATGCAAGACGTAGTCTTCGTAAGCATGTCCGAATTCGGCCGCACCGCCCGCGAAAACGGCAACCGCGGCACCGATCACGGCCACGCCAACTGCCATGTTCGTAATGGGCGGCGCGGTAAAAGGCGGCAAGGTCTACACAAAGTGGCCCGGCCTGACAGAAGCGAATCTCTACGAAGGCCGCGACCTGGCCGTCACAACAGATTACCGCACAGTCCTAAGCGAAATTTTGCTGAAGCACGTAGGCAACAAAGATCTCGCAAGCGTCTTTCCAGGCTTCAATCAATCCTCAAGCAATTATCTAAATCTAATCCGCACCTAAGTACCGCTGGCGTCCCCGCCGGCATCCGACGATCCAGCTCTCGCCACGCGCAATCAAACACGCGCGGACCAACGCTACCCAATTTCTTCCCCCTTCGTTGCGATCTGAAATTTCAAATGCCTCTGTTAATTTCCTCATCGACGGTTGGATTTCTCCGTCGTAGTCACAATGGAACGACCGGCCCCGATTCGCAAGCCGTGGGTTACGCTGTGAATCGGAAGATCGCAACGCAGAGCCACATGCGAAAGGAGCCGGTCTATGCCGAGGATAAAATTTGTGGGGTTGGATGTCCATGCCGATACGATTGCTGTCGCGGTAGCAGAGCAAGAGGGAGAAGCCCGCTCGCTGGGGATCATCCCGAATCGCGAGGAGTCGGTTCGCAAACTGCTGCGCAAGCTGGGGCCGATGGAGCAACTGCGGTTCTGTTATGAGGCTGGTCCCACGGGCTACGCGCTGTACTGGCAGTTGACGCAGATGGGAGCGCAGTGCGCAGTGGTGGCGCCCACGTTGGTTCCGGTGAAGGCCGGGGATCGCGTGAAGACGGATCGCCGGGATGCCTTGAAGCTGGCGCGCAATTACCGCGCCCAGGAACTAACGCCGGTGTGGGTGCCGGATGCGGCTCACGAAGCGCTGCGCGATCTGGTGCGCGCACGCGAAGCGGCCAAGAAGGATCAACTGCGCGCGCGGCATCGCTTGAGTAAATTTCTTCTGCGGCATGGCCGGCGGCCGCCCGTGGGGATTCATTCCTGGACGGTGAAATATCTGGAATGGGTGCAGCGGGAAGTGCATTTCGCGGAGCGCGCGCAAGAAGTCACGCTGCTCGATTACCTGCACGAAGTGGAGCATGCGGCGGCGCGCATCGTGCGGCTGGAGCAGGCCATTGATGAAGCGGCGCAGTCGGTGCCCCCGCCGATGCGTGCGGTCATCGCCGCGCTGCAAGCCTTGCGCGGCATCGCCAAAATTTCGGCGGTCACGGTGGTGGCGGAACTGGGCAACGTCACGCGCTTCCGCCGCGCGCGGCAGCTGATGGCTTACGGAGGCATCGTAGCCAGCGAAGATTCCAGCGGCGGAAGAATCCGGCGCGGGAACATCACCAAGACCGGCAATACGCACTTGCGTCGCGTGGTGGTGGAGGCCGCCTGGGCCTATCGCCACCGGCCCGCCATCGGAGCCGCCTTGCGCAAGCGCCAAGAAGCGGTCAGCGAAAAAGTGCAAGAGATCTCCTGGAAGGCGCAGCAGCGCCTGCACCAGCGCTACATAACCTTGCTGCTCAAGGGTAAGAACAAGGGTGTGGTGATCACCGCCGTAGCACGCGAATTACTCGGTTTTCTGTGGGCCATTGGAATCCAGGCAGAAGCAGAGCACCAAGAATCTCTCTCCCGGGTAGCGTAAGAGTTTTGCTTTTGGTTGTTCGTTCGTTGTTCGTTCCAGGGTACAGGAGGCAGCGTGGACAGCGGTCGAGGGGCACACGAAGGAGAATCCTCGACGCCCCTATGCGGTAGGTCCAAAGACCCAACCCGCGTCCGTAGTCCGAGGCAGCTCCCGACGGATCACGATTATGCGGCTCGACCCGCGAATATCAGACTGATCAATCGTCGAGATAGCTTCCTCGATCGCTACCCACGCCGCCTCCGGTACCGAAAGAAAGAAAAACCAGCGCTCGTAGTTGACTGGTCGTTCCATATCAGGGGCGGGGCTTGCTCCGCCCGCGGGCGTAACCCCTGCGAAAACATTGGCCATTAGCCTCCGCGCAACACGATCGCGCTGTTTCCGTATTCCACCGGCCTCGTTAATCGGCAGGATGTCAACAAAGCCATTTCAAATTTGAAATTGTGCTCCTTCCAACCGTCCGACCCCATCCCATCTCCCTTGCACTACGCGCTCCCCTGATGCAAAATCGCGCCCGAATTTGCCGCCATGCGCGAGCCTCCAACCACAATCCCCGCCGTTCTACGCTCCACGCGCATCGTCTGGTCTTCTCTTCTAATCGCGCAATTGCTGTACATCGTGGCGGGCCGGCTATTCTCCCAACACGCCCAGCCCGCTCAACCTCCACAATCCTACATAATCGCCATGACCGTCGTCGTCGTCCTGACTCTGACCGTCGCGCTCGGCCTCCACCTGAAACTTGTCCGCCGCTCCAGCCAGTCGCTGCAAAGCAAGCCCACCGACGCCGCCGCAATCGCGCTCTGGCGCAGAGGCCTCCTGCTAACAATGGTTCTTGCCGAATTGCTGAGCATGATCGGCTTCGCGCTACAAGCGATCGGCATGCCACTAACCCTGGCAACCCGCTTCTACGCCGCAGGCCTAATCGCCGCGCTCTTCTTCTACCCCAAAAATCCAGCAAGAATCCAAACGCACTGAGCCATGTCGCAGCATTTGTAGGGGCCGGGGTTCACCACCGGCCCGGTTTGGCCTTGGGTTTTGCTTTGCCTTTCGGTTCTCCCGAAAACTGAAATCGTGCCGCCGCCCGTAGGGGCCGGTCCGCCCAGGCGGACGCCCGGTTTGGCATTGGAATTTCTCCGACGCGTTCGTTCGGATTTTGGTCCTGAAGTGGGAGCCCCCACATTTATGTGCGGGAGGAGCGCTTCAGCGCTCCGAAAAACGCTGGCTCCGAAAAAAGCGCTTTGGCGCTGGGCCGTTCACCCAGTCCGTTCTGCCATTTTTTCCCGAACGCGCGTTCAAACCCAAAACCCAATTCCACCCCGGGGGCGTGTAAACCCGCCCCCCTACAATCCATCCACGCGGCGCTCGTTAGCTTCCACACTCGAATCAACTCGTCGCCGGAACAAACTGATTTGCGCTGGCGTCCAACACTATCGAGAGCCAATCTCAACCGTGAGTTCCGATCGAATTCGCGCCTGCCTAGCTACATTAATGCTGGCTCCAATCCTCGCGTCCGCTTGCGCCAATCGCACAACCCTACCCGAGCTCAAGGTCTCCGCCGCACTTCCGGCCTACCCAAATACCGACGATGGCCTGAGAACGCTCATCCGCGACCTGCTCGACGCCCAGGGAACCGCCATCGACCTCCAGCGCCGCATGCATTCATCGATTATCCCGAACAGCTCTGCGTGGTTCATCAATGAGTTCGGTCCGACAACCGGCCCAATTCTCGACCTGCAATACCGCGGCCAGCTAGCTGCACAATTCAGCCGCTTGTATCGTCATCTCCCTCATTACGCAGCGGCTCAGAACCGCTTCATCTCGGTAGAACATTCTGCGTCTGGACAGCTATCACCCTTCGTAACCGATTCGCCACTAATTCCTCTCGCGACGCAGCCTCTGAGGCTCTACTCCGCCGGTGTTAGTTACGTGGACGATGGGCTTTCGATGAAAGTGGGAACTTTCGTATACGTTGACGGCAATTTCAGATATCTGGGATGGCTAGAGGCGAATCCATCTTCGGAAACTCTCCGCTCGTACGACGAACCATTTGAATACTAAGCGAGATCTGGCGTTGGTCTTAATCCGCCTCTCGGCTTTTCCAAAATCTAAAATCCCTCCGCCACCCACGTACTCCACACGACGGTACCATTTGCTTCGGCGAAATTCTTTGCTACCGTCGAAATGCACGCTGGCAGCACACAATCCGAAAATAGAAAGGAAAATCCGAAAACCGGGACCGTACTACCCGCCAAAAATCCTAATCGATACAATTCCAAAATTAGAATCCTCCGTAAACTGCTGAAAACAAAGCAAAGAGGCCAGTTCTAATCGATACAAAATCAAGCGAGCGGAAAAAAGTACTACTCGGTTCAAAAAAACGAAATCAGCCGCGAAAGCGCCTCGGAAAAAGCGCTCTCGGGCGTAAGGAGGCTCACAACTAAATAGCCATCGTGACGAAAATCGAAGAAATGTCCGGGATGAACGTAGACATCGCGCGATTCAAGCAGCGCGATGGCCAGCTCCTCATCTGAGCCCATTGCCGGAACGCGAATCACCGCGTACCAGCCGCCCTCGAATTCGAGCCGCGAGCAAGACGATTGCGCTGCAAGCTGCCGGTCAAGCTCAGCAAGGTTCGCCCGCAGCCGCGCCATCAACCGCTGCTGAAAATCAAGGCGCAACTCGAGGAACGACGGCAGCGCAAATTGCACCGGCGCATTCATCGAAAGAAAAGTATCGGCGATCACTTCAATCCTCGCGATTGCTTCGCTCTTCAAATCCGCCGGGCCGGAAACTGCGAGCCACGCCGCCTTCATCTGCGGCAAGCCGCAAATCTTCGAAATGCCGCTCAGCGTAAACGTGAGCGACGCCGAATTCGCGGCAAAACTCGCCGCGCGGTCGCCGCTCAGCGCGAAGTCGAGGAACACTTCATCGGCGATCATCGCGAGCGACCGCGGCGCGCAGATTTCGTTCAATCGCGCGATTTCCGGCGGCGTGCAGAATTGCCCAGTCGGATTGTTCGGGTTGACGACGATCATCCCGCGCGTGCGCTCGGTGATGGCCCACTCGAACTCGCGGAAATCAATCTGCCAGCCGTGGTCGTAGACCAGCGGATAGTGAATGAGTTTCAAGTCGTGCAGTCCGGCGAGATATTCGAAGAGCGGATAGCTCGGCGCGGGAATGAGAATTTCATCGCCGGGATTGCAGAGCAGGCGGAAGACGAACGAGTAGGCCTCGCTCGTGCTGGTAGTCAGAAAAATGTCGCCGGCCGAGACAGCGTCGCCGCGCGCCGAGTAGTAGCTCGAAACCGCGCGCCGCGCGATTTCGAGGCCATGCGGATCTGGCGAGTAAGTCAGCGCTTCGGAATTTACGAGCCCAGAAAGGATCGAAGGAGGATACGCGAAGCCACATTCCGTCGGATTCGACGCGGTGAGATCGAGCAGCGGCTTGCCGGAAGCGCGATGCCGCGCCAGCGCCTCGCTCAAGCGATTCGCCGCCAGATTCCATTTTGTGCGATCCGAGAACATGGTTTGTGTAGCGCCGTCCTTTTAGGCCGGCACTGGCGGAAACAATTGGGCAAGCATGCCGCTCAACTCCGTTCGACGCGCCATGGCTCGAGCCAATAGTCGAATGAAAGCCACAAGCTGTAAGCCGGGCGCGAGAGCACGACGCTCAAGACGAACGCCGAGGCCGCCCAAACTGCAATCCGGCCGTTATCGGAAAGTGATTTGATGTCGGGAAAAAGCGAAAGAATCAGATAGGCTGCGATCAACACGAGGGCCGTCAGCCCGTAAGTGAAAATCATGCCGCCGACGTAATATCCTGATTCGCGAAAATACGAAAGGCCGCAGACGGAACATTTCGGCAACATTTTATTCGGCCAGCGGACGAAGATGCGCCCCTCATGGCAATGCGGGCAGCGGCAGCGCAAGGCATCGCGCAACGTAAGCGAGAAAGGAGGACGCGGGATCGAACGCGAAGGCGTCATGCCGCAATTGTAGCCTGAAATCAGCGCGCGCGGCCGATGCGCGCCGCAGCACGCCGCCCGCATCCGAATCGCTGGAGCGAGTGCCGCGCATTGCGGCGAAGAGCGGATTCCTGATAGCTTCAAGAGCGGCGGACGTCGAGACGGAAATGAGAACGAAAGGAAATCAGGCCATGGCCAAAAAGAAAGTTGCGAAGAAGAAAGTGAAGAAGGTGAGGAAAGCGAAGATCAGCGCGAGGAGCCGCGCGCCGAAGAAGAAGGTGGCTCCAAAGAGAAAGACTCCGCGGCGCCGCAAGAAGGGCCGCGGCAAAACCTACTCGTTCGAGCAGGCCGAATACACTCCGTCGCAGGGCAGGCGCTCGGGCAAGGCTGGGCAATCCGGCGATCTCCAGGGCTTATCCGACGTGGAGGAGGCCGATTCCGAAAGCGTCGATGAACTTTTGGAGGAAGGCCAGAGCCTGGAGGCCGAGGTGGTCGAAGGCGTCGAGAACGCTCCGGATGCGGATCGAGGGCCCGTGCGGACACATGAAGTTCCCGAAGACGATGTGCCTGAGGAATATCGCGAAGAGGATTGAGGCGATGTAGCTCATCCGCCGCGGCGGATGAGGATTTTTAGTTTTGTTGTGCGTAGGCGTATAGCGAACCCAAGAGCAAACCAAAAACTAAACCTAAAGGCCTCGGGTCTGAAGACCCGAGCTACATCGATCGTCGTCCATTACATTTTGGCTAGTTCGACGCGGCGATTTTTTGCGCGGCCGTCGTCGGTGGCGTTGTCGGATACTGGATTTGCCTGGCCGAAGCCTTTGGCTGAGAGGCGCGCGGCGGCCACGCCGTGCGAACTTAGCCACGCGACTACGGCTTGGGCGCGTTTTTCCGAGAGGGATTGATTCGCGGCGGCGTTCCCCTGATTGTCGGTGTAGCCCTCGATGCGCATCTTCCAATCGGAATTGTCGCTGAGAAGCTTGACGATTTGATTGAGCGTGTCGGCGGAATCGGGTTGGATGGTGGCTTTGCCGGTGTCGAAATGAATGCCGTAAATGGCGACGTGGCCGCTTTTGTTGATTTCATCGGCGAGCGATGCGGCGTCGGCGGTAACTTCCTGCTTCATCTCCTTCACGGTGACGATGGTCTGGTAGTAGTAGCTGCCGCTGAAGGCCAGCAGAATCCAGGTGTCGCCTTTGTGCGCGGTGATTTTGTCGGGCTTGGCTTCGTAATCGAGGTGAAATCCGCCCGTTTGCAGAGCGGTTTCGAAATTGCGGAAAAGCTGGATGTTGCTGATGCCGTCGCGCGTGCCGATGTCCCAGTAGTGATAATCGCCTTCGAAAGTTTTGTTGATGTCGTTGCCGTCTTTGTCGCGGCCGACGGGCATTTCGGCTTGCTCGTATTCCTTGTTGTCGCAGGAATTGATGTGGCTGCCGGGGAAGCGCGAGACGAGCGGAGAATCCTTGCAGCCTTCGGCGTCTTGGGGTTGGTCGGCGTCTTGAGCGAAAGCGGCGGGGACTAGCGCGAAAAGCAAGAATGAGACGGTGAGTAGGGCGAATTTCTTCAAGAGTTCCTCCCGAATTGTGAGTGCAGATGAGCCTGCTCGAAATAATTTTCGCTTATCCGCCTTTGCGGTGACAAGGATTCTTGATTGAGGAGTTTCATTCGGCGGCGCACGTAGGTCGGCAGCTTGGCGGCGGGCCTCACAAAAGTCAAAAACGCCGGCTGGTAGCCCTTCCCGGCTCAGGGTAAACCGGCGCTACAAACGGCTCAGTCGGCGGCGACGCGTTCGCGGCGGCTTGCGTCGGCGTCGGAGCCGGTGCGGATGCGCATGCTGTAGAAGGAGCGGTAGACGAAGACGAAGGAAACGGCAAAGAACGCGCCGGCTAGCAAGTGCGCCAGCGTCGTTCCTTTATCGGCGGTCAGGCTCACGGCCAGCGAAACGGCTAGGAGGCCGAAGAGCGTGGTGAACTTGATGATTGGATTCAGCGCTACCGAAGACGTGTCCTTGAAAGGATCGCCGACGGTATCGCCGATAACCGTAGCGGCGTGCAGCTCGGTACCCTTTTGTTTCAGCTCAACTTCTACAATTTTCTTGGCGTTATCCCACGCGGCGCCGGCGTTGGCCATGAAGATGGCTTGGTAGAGGCCGAAAATGGCGATGGAGATGAGATAGCCGATGAAGTAGAACGGCTCGACGAATGCGAAGGCCAGCGTCGCGAAAAAGACGGCGATGAAAATGTTGAACATGCCCTTCTGCGCATACTTGGTGCAGATCTCGACCACTTTCTTGCTGTCCTCAACGGAAGCTTTGTCGACGCCTTCGAGTTTGATGTTGGCTTTGATGAATTCGACGGCGCGATAGGCGCCGGTGGTGACAGCCTGAGTGGATGCGCCGGTGAACCAGTAGATCATGGCGCCGCCGGTGATCAGGCCGAGCACGAAGGGAGCGTGGAGCAGCGAGAGTTTGTCCACGTTTTCGGTGAGGCCGTGGGTGAGCGACATGATGATGGAAAAGATCATGGTGGTGGCGCCAACGACCGCGGTGCCGATGAGCACCGGTTTTGCGGTGGCCTTGAAGGTGTTGCCGGCGCCGTCATTTTCTTCGAGCAGGTGTTTGGCGCGCTCGAAATCTACGTCCATATTGAAATCGCGCTTGAGTTCCGACTTGATGTTGGGAATTTGCTCGATGAGCGAGAGTTCGAAGACGGATTGAGCGTTGTCGGTGACCGGGCCGTAGGAATCGACGGCGATAGTGACCGGGCCCATGCCGAGAAAGCCGAAGGCCACGAGGCCGAAGGCGAAAACCGGCGCGGCGATCATCAGGCTGCCGAGGCCGTAGGTGCTGACGACGTAGCCGGTGGACATCAGCAGGACCATGGAGAGGCCGAGATAGTAGCCGGAGAAATTTCCGGCAACGAAGCCGGAAAGAATGCCGAGCGATGCGCCGCCTTCCTGCGCCGAGGTGACGACTTCCCGGACGTGGCGCGATTCGGTGGAGGTGAATACTTTCACCAACTCGGGAATGACGGCGCCGGCGAGAGTGCCGCAGGAAATGATGGTAGCGAGCTTCCACCATTGCGTCGGATCGCCGCCAAGGTCCGGGATGATCAGCGAGGAGACGAAGTAGGTGAAGGCGATGGAGACGAACGAAGTGATCCAGACGAGCGACGTAAGCGGCGATTCGAAGTTCATGCGGTCGGCATGGAGGAAACGCGCGCGGGCGATGGCGCCGTTGATGAAATACGCGGCGGCGCTGGCGATGAGCATGACGATGCGCATCACGAAGATCCAGACGAGTAGTTGAACCTGAACGGTCTGGCTCTTGACGCCGAGAAGAATGAAAGTGATCAGCGCGACGCCTGTGACGCCGTAAGTCTCGAAACCGTCGGCGCTGGGGCCGACCGAGTCGCCGGCGTTGTCACCGGTGCAATCGGCGATTACGCCCGGGTTGCGCGCGTCGTCTTCCTTGATCTTGAAGACGATTTTCATCAGGTCGGAGCCGATGTCGGCGATCTTGGTGAAGATGCCGCCGGCAATGCGCAGAGCGGCGGCGCCGAGCGATTCGCCGATGGCGAATCCGATGAAACAGGGTCCCGCATAATCGCCGGGAATAAATAGCAAAATGAAAAGCATAATCAGCAGCTCGACGCTGATGAGCATCATGCCGATGCTCATGCCGGCTTCGAGCGGGATGTGATAAATCGGATAGGGCTTGCCGCGCAGGCCGGCGAAGGCTGTGCGGGAATTCGCGAAAGTGTTCACGCGGATGCCGAACCAGGCGACGCCGTAGCTGCCGGCGATGCCGACGAGACTGAAGAGCAGGATGATCGGCAGGGTGGTGCTGATTGGCTTATCCGGAACCGGAGCGAGAACGCCGAAGTAGAGAACGATTACGACGGCGATAAAAACCCACAGAAGCAGGAGAAATTTTCCCTGGGTGATGAGATAGGTTTTGCATGTCTCGTAGATCAGCTCGGAGATTTCGCGCATGGAGCGATGAACGGGCAGATTTTTCAGGCGCGTGTAGATGAAAAGGCCGAAGCCGAGACCGAAAACGCAGAAGAGAATGCCCCAGAGAAGCAAGCGATGGCCGTCCACGCCCATGAATTGAACGCTGGAGAGATCGGGGAGCTTGAGAGCCGCTTCGCCGCCCGGTGCAGGGGCGGTGCGCGCGAAGGCGGAAAGCGCGGTCAGCGCGAATAGGCCGGCGGCGGCGAGACATCGCGCGGTTGCGCGGCGCGCCACAGCGACTGCGGTTGTTGAGACATTCCTCATTCAGGATTCTCCATGGCTGACCTGCGGCCACAATTCGCCGCAACAATTGCAGGTCAGAGGGCTAAATCTTTCGTGGGAGTGCGATGCGAACTTATGTTTTATAGCATGATGGCGGGGGAGGGTCAAACGGTGGGGAATGGAGGGAGTGGCTTAAGGGCGGGATGGGATTTGAAAGTATGGAGCGGCTTCACGGGATGGCTCCGCAGTGGCCAGCGCTAAAGCGCATCTTTGAAAACGGGCGCCTTTTTCGGAGCGCTGAAGCGCTCCTCCCCCACATGAATGTGGGGGCTTCCTCCTACGCCAAGGCTCCGGAGGACAGGCCCTCCGAAAAGCGAGGAGGCACGGCAAAATACGGAAGCAGTGTCGGAAATTCGGGATGCGAGGCGATAGCGTAAGGCTGCAGAGATAGTGCGTCAGGGAGCCAGCGCTGAAGCGCATCGTTAAACAGGGCGATTTTTTCGGAGCGCTGAAGCGCTCCTCCCCCGCATGGATGCGGGGGCTGGCACCGGGTATAAACCGGGGACATGCCTGACAGATTGAACCGGGCAGATTCCTGACACTGCAAGCGATAGGGCGTGTAGAACGGTGGCATGCCCTGGAAAGCGAGCAGTGCCATGGAAGAGCGAGTGCGGTTTGTGTTCGAACAGCAACGTGGTTTGCATACGATGACAGAGTTGTGTGCGATCTACGAGATCACGCGGGAGACCGGTTACTACTGGCTGCGGCGATACCAGCAGGGAGGGCTGGAAGCGCTGTCAGATCGTAACCGGGCTCCGCGACAACATCCCAACCAGACGCCGGAGGAAATCGCGGCAGCGGTGCTGGAGTTGCGGCGCGCGCACATGAGTTGGGGGCCGCGCAAGTTGAAGCGCGTGCTGGAGAGAGAAGAACCGCAACGGCCGTGGCCGGCAGCGAGCACCATCGGCACGCTGGTGGCGCGGGAAGGATTGGTGGTGGCGCGGCGCAAGCGGCGGCGCGTGGCGGCTTACACGCAGCCGTTTGCGTCGGCGGATGCGCCGAACCGCGTGTGGTGCGCGGACTTCAAAGGATGGTTTCGCACCGCGGACGGCGAGCGCATCGATCCGCTGACGATCACCGACGCTTGCAGCCGCTATCTGTTGCGCTGCCAGTGCGTGGAGAAGATGGATTACGAACGAGTGCGGGCGATCTTCGAGGCGGCGTTTCGCGAATGCGGGCTGCCCGGGGCCATCCGCACGGATAACGGAGCGCCGTTTGCGTCGCGAGCGGTGGCGGGGCTTTCACGTCTGGCGGTGTGGTGGATGAAGCTGGGGATCGTGCCGGAGCGCATCGCGGCGGGACATCCGGAACAAAACGGACGGCACGAGCGCATGCATCGCACGCTGAAGCAGGAGACGGCATCGCCGCCGGCAGCGCACGGCCGGGCACAGCAGCGGGCCTTCGATCGTTTTCGGCGGGAGTACAACGAGCAGCGACCGCACGAAGCGCTGGGGATGGAAACACCCAGTGCGGTGTACACGCCATCGGCGCGAGCGTATCCAGCGCGCGTGGCGGAACCGGAATACGGCAGCGCGCTGCGGGTGCGGCGCGTACAGCACCGCGGCTGGTTTCGCTGGAAGAGCCAGGAAATATTCCTGAGCGAAACTTTGAGGGGGGAAAGTATTGGCTTGCTGCCGATGGACGAGCGGTTCTATACCGTCTACTTCGCGGCGTTTCCGATCGCGCGCTTCGACGGTCACCAACTGAGGATCGTGCCGCAGTCCCAAGGGAGTAATTTCAGCACGGGTGCAGGGGAAGGGGAAGCTTCCCCTTCCCCTGCACCCCATCCCCTCCCGGCAACGGAGGAAAAAGTGTCAGGAATGTGCCCGGTCTAAAATGTCAGGTATGATCCCGGCCATTCCACCGAACGGCGAAGAGGTCCAGCGAAAGGCGGAGGCTCCGATCGAAATGAGGAGCAGCGTCGGGAGTTCGGGATGTGACGCGAAGTAAAGAAGCCCAGCGCTAAAGCGCATCGTTAAATAAAGACGCTTTTTTCGGAGCGCTGAAGCGCTCCTCCCCCGTCCGCCATATTTCCGGCGGACGGGGGCTGCCACCGACTACAAAGGCTGCGTGGTTGAGTCGCGAACGGGCTTGACAAGGGTTGGCCGGTGGAGCAAGTATCCCTCTACTTGCAGGGCGTAGATAGAGACGGCCAGATTCGCGGAGGTTCGCTGACGGGTGTCCGATATTTCTTCCAGAAGACCAGTCGAGCCGTGACCTGCTTGAAATAGACGCGTGTTTCACGGGAGGAATCGATGGAGACTGCAATCGGAGTATTTAGTTCACGTGAGCGTGCGGAACAGGCGCTCAAGGAATTGATCAATAGCAAGGTGCCGCAGGAGTCGATCGCGTTTCTGACCCTTTCCGAGAAAGAAGCGGTTTCGGTCGCCAAGGAAATTGGATCGTATGCGGGAGGATTCCTCGGCGGCGCGGCGGGGATGACGGCGGGAGTCGTTGCTACGACGATTTTGTTGATTCCCGGCCTCGGTCAGGCGTTCGCCATCGGCTTGGGCGCGACCGCTTTGTTCGGACTTGCGGGAGCGCGTGCGGGCTCGGCAGTCGCAAAAGCGGTCTCGGATGAATCCGCGCCGCTGGCGCTTCCGGACGATGAAGATGCGGCGCTGTTCCGGAAAGTTCTGAAGGAGGGGCGTTCGGTAATTGTCGTTCGCACGGAATGGAAGGAAGTGGCGAGCGCGGCGTGCGGGATTCTCGACCGGCTGGGGATTGCCACGCAGGAAGCGTCGACAACTCGAATGCAAGCCGCTGCGCGGCAAGTTGGCGGGGTGAGCGTTGTGGACGTGAAGGGAAGGATCACCCTGGGCGAGGGCAACGTCATTATCCGTGAATTGATTGCCGAGTTGACCGCGAAGGGAAACAAGCAGATCGTGCTGAATCTCATTGAAGTGGATCACATCGACAGCGCGGGGATTGGGGAGTTGGTCAGGACGCACTCGACGCTTCGGCGGCAGGGCGGGCAATTGAAACTTGCCAGCCTGAGTGGGAAAGTGAAGGACGTCCTCAAGATGACCAGCTTGAACTCGGTGTTTGATATTCATGATAACGAGGCCAGCGCCGTAAAATCGTTCGGAGCTTCGTCGGCCGCGGGGTAATTCGTAGTTCGGAGCCGCTGCGCACTGGATTGGTTTGTGAATTGAGAAAAGCCCGCCCTCCCGGGGATTTCGGGATGCGGCGGGCTTTCTTTTTTGCATGTAGGTGCGGGCTGATCTGGGGGTACTGTCCCAATTTCGGGACGGCACGCGATGGCGCAAGCCTCCACGGGCGTTGCTTCAGAGAACCAGCGCTAAAGCGCGTCGTCGAGCGCGAAGCGTTTTCGGAGCGCTGAAGCGCTCCTCCCCCGCATGAATGCGGGGGCTGCCACCAAAATGCAAGAGCTCGCTGCAGAATGCGAGGGTCCCGACAAAATGCGGGGCTGCCACCGGCACGCAAATGTTCCTATTAAAATTTAAGGGTCGTCGGCGATAGCGGGATGTGCTTCGCGCTCTGATAGAATCGCGAGCTTTGTGATTGCGGCGGTGAGCTTTGATGTGGCAGGCACCGAAAATTAAACTGCCGGGGTGGTTGGCGCATCTGGTGGCGACACTGGGTGGTTTGGGATTGTTCGTCGTGGCGTTTTTGGATTCTTCGGTGCTTTCGTTTCCGATTGTTACCGATCTTTTGGTGATTGAGGAATCGATTCAGAATCCGGCGAGGATGCCTTATTACGCGGCTATGGCTACGATTGGTTCGCTGGCGGGATGTATTTGGCTTTATTTGTTGGCTAAGAAGGGCGGGGAAGTTTTTTTTCATTCGAAGGCGGGGAAACACGCGGTGCGGGCGCGGCGATGGGTGGATGCGAATGCGTTTTTGAGCGTGTTTGTTCCGGCGATTTTGCCGCCGCCTTTGCCGTTTAAGGTTTTTATTTTGGCGGAGGGGGTGTTTCAGGTTCCTTTGCGGACGTTTGTGTTGGCGCTGTTGCTGGGACGGGGGTTGCGATATTTCGGGGAGGGGATTTTGGCGGTGCGGTATGGGGATTCCGCGACGGTGTTTTTGTTGGCGCATGGGAGGTCGGCGGCGTTGATTGCGGTGGGGGTGATTTTGGGGTTATACGCGGTGGTGCATTTGATGGGGAAGCATGGGGATGCCACGAGCGGCGGGGGGCCGACGGATTCGAAGGATTGATCGGACGGAGGATTTGAATTGACGCGAGAGGTACGAGTTCGAGGGTGGCATTTGCGCGTGCGTCGAGCGGAAGAGGGCGCAGTCCGCCCAGGCGGACGCCCCTACGACCGAAAAGAAAGATCGCAGACTTGATTGAAGTTCGAGGTCGGCGTGCGACGGGGCCGTTTGGGCAAGCGTTGAGCAGAAGAGGGCGCGCCCCCTCGAGGCTCACGGTAAACAGGCCACGCCATTAATTTGGAGGCACGATTTGCGGCCATTGTTCCGATCCAGGCAGGAAGTCGTGATCAACGCGCCTTTGGAAGCGGTGTGGTCGTTCACCATGGATCTCACGAAAATCCCGGAGTTTCATCCTCGCGTCGTCAAGGTTGATCTGCTTTCTGGCAAGACCCTCCGCGAACCTGGCGCGTCATATCAATGTCATCTTTCGGGCGGGAAACACACGTGCATCGAGAAGGACATCGAGATTATCCCGCTGCAGAAGATTGTCACGGTGATGTCGGCGGACACATTCGGGATCAGCAAGATTCTCAGCGATTACAGAGTGGAAACGACCTTTCAAATGCTCGACCATCGGACAACCAAAGTGGCAATTAGCCACTATTATTCGACGACATCCCTGAAAGCCAAGCTACTCAACATAATTGCAAAGGGCAAGATCGCCCGCGAGACTCAGGCAACATTGAATGCTGCCAAAGCCAAGATCGAGGCTGCTTGCCGTGCGGGATAGGCGTATATCAGACCAGTTCTAATGCGCGAAGCGGATTTCTTCGGTTTGGATTTGCATGGCTGCGCTGATGTCTACGGCTGCTGTTAGATTTTCCCAGCTTGTGCTGGTTGATGGGATGCGGAGATCGCGGAGTTCTACGTGCCAGGCGGCGGAGTCGGTTTGTTGGACGCTGGCGATGGGGAAGCGGGCGTATTGGACGAAGGCGCGGACTGCTGATGATTTTTCGGCGGCGGCCAGGATTTGCGGTTGGGCGGGTTTGTAGTGGGTGATGGCACGATCGGGATCGAATTTTTCGCCGCTGGCTAGATGAATTTCGATTTCTTGTAACGTGTTGTCTGTGGCTACGATGCCGCGCCAGTCGAATGGGGAGATGGAATCGGGGTAGGCGCCGGCTGAGAGCGGAACTTCGCCGCGGTAGATGGCTGATTGCAGTAGATCGATGGCTTGCGAGTGCAGTGTGGCTCGGGCGCCTAGATAGAGCGCGATTAGTGCGAGTGCCGCGATGGCCCAGCGTCGCGGGACGTGAGGGTGCTTCTTTCGTTCGCCGATTTCTTCGCTTACCAGTTTGAATAGCGCCGGCAACGCTATCGATGCGATTAGTGCTAACAGAATGATTGGATCTAGATTCGGGGTTAGATACCAGCCTTGCCAGGTGGGGCGGAACGGCCAGAGTAGGCGCAGGCCGTCGGCGTCGCATAGGTCGAGTAGGAGATGGAGAGCGACGCCGGAGAAGCTCACCGCAGAGACGCAGAGGAAAGAGGAGAGTGCGGAAGAGGCTGTCGGAGCTCGGCGCCCGAGTATGACCGTCGCGATTGCGGCTACGAGTAAGGCTAGCGCGATGCCGCCTGTGAGTGAATGAAATAGTGTGCGATGCAAGTGCAGATATGTGCCTGCGCCGGCTGCTGCGCTTAGGAAATCTAGATCGGGGGCTAGGGCGGCGGCTATTGCGATTGGCGTGGCGTGAGGCGTTAGCCGGTTCAGGCCGGCGCGGGAGAGGGCGATGGCGGCTAGGGCTTGGGTTGCGGGTTCCATGGTGGAGTAGGAGTAACAGATTACGAGGAAATCCGTCAGTGGGATTTTTGATGCTGACAGGGTTGCTCGCCGGATGCCGGTCTGAAAGGCCGGCGCTACATACTTCTTCAGGCGGTGGTACCAGGGACCACCAGAGTTAGAGCGTCGGGGACTACGCGGAAGTGTAACGGGAGAGTGCCTACTGGTTCGCCGTCTACCTGGGCGTAGACCGTTTCGCCACTTGCGGGTAGGCACGTTAGCTCGTTGGTTTTCCAGGCGAAGATGCCGTGGATTTTGCGGAGCTGGCCTAGCCAGAGGGCTGGTAACGCGGCTAGATATTTTAGGCGGCTGCGCGTGGTGTAGGCGACGATTTCGAAATTGTCTTCGAAGAGGCTGGCGCCGGTGGTGATTTTGAATGGGCCGCCGTAGTGGGCGGTGCGGCCGACTACGATTAGCGTGGCGTTCAGATGGGAATTCAGCCAGTTGATGGACATTTCGGGGAAGCGATATTTGATTAGCTGGCGGACGCCTTCAGCCCAATAGGCGATTATTCCGGTGCGATCTTTCAGCGCGGGATCTATGGCGTGAACCATGGCGCCATCGGGGCCGGCGCCTGCTACGCAGAGAAAATAGCGGCAGCCTTGCGAGGGGTCGACGTAGCCTTGGGCTGTGGCGTTCATTACTGAGCCCAGGGCGATGCGGCGCAGATTGCTTGTGGGGATCAGGCGGGCCGCGGCGGGGATGTCCCAGGGAATGCCTAATTCTTTGGCTAGGATATTGGCGGTGCCTGCTGGGAGTAATGCCATGGGGACTTGGCTGCCGGCTAGGCCGTTGATTACTTCGTTGATGGTGCCATCGCCGCCGCAGGTGATTACTAGATCGCGATTTTGTGCGACGGCGTGACGGGCGATGCCTGTGGCGGTGCCTCGGCCGGTGGTGGGGGCTAGCTCGGTGCGGATGTTGGCGGCGTTGAGGATGCGGGCGGCTTCTTCGATTTCTGCGAAGCGGAGATGACGGCGGCGGCCGCTTGCTAGATTGTAGATTAGAAGAGCGTTTTGGATGTTTTCGAGCATTTAGAGATTCGGAGAAAAGCGGCTCCGGACTTCGGTCGCTCCCCACGCGCGACCCCGGCGCATGGGGCACCCTTTGTGAACGCGCATTGTATAATGGCGCGCTGCTATTACTCTTCGCGTTCCTTTGAGGCGTGATGCCTAAACACAAAGAGGCGGCTGGGACGAAGACTGCTGCGACTGCGGCGGCTAAGAAGATTGAGGGCTTGCGGGAGGAGATTCGCAAGCACGACTACCCTTTACTACGTTCTTGATAGTCCGAAGATTTCTGACGCTTCCTACGACAAATTGATGGTGCAGTTGAAAGGGCTCGAGGCGGAGCATCCGGAATTGATTACGGCGGATTCGCCTACGCAGCGCGTGGGCGGCAAGCCGCGGGCTGGATTTGAGACTTACCGGCATAAGGTGCCGATGGTCAGTCTCGATAATGCGTTTTCGTTTGAGGAATTGGCGGATTTTGACCGGCGCGTGCGGGAGCTTTCGGGGCGCGAGAAAGTGGATTACGTTGCGGAGCATAAATTTGATGGGTTGAGCATGGCTTTGATTTATGAGGATGGATTGCTGGTGCGCGGGGTGACGCGCGGGGATGGGACTACCGGCGAAGACGTTACCGCGAATGTGAAGACGATTCGGTCGATTCCTTTGCGGCTGGACGCGGCGGCGCTGAAGAAGGCTGGGTTGCGCGGGGATTTGGAAGTGCGCGGCGAAGCGATTATGACGCGCAAGGCGTTTGAGCTTTTGAACGAGCAGCAGGAGGAGGCCGGGCGGGAAGCGGTTTGCGAATCCGCGGAATGCGGCGGCTGGGGCGGTGCGGGTGTTGGATCCGGCGATTACGGCTTCGCGGCGGTTGGATTTTTATGCTTATTACTTGCTGATGGATGGACGGCCGGCTTTGAAGCGGCATTCTTTGAATTTGGAAGCTTTGAGCACGATGCATTTCAAGAGCTCTTATGGCGATGCGAAGGTTTGTCATGGGATTGAGGAAGTGGAGCGCTACATTTCGGGTTGGGAGACGAAGCGGGAGAAGATTGCTTACGAGATTGACGGCATCGTGATCAAGGTGGATGAGATTTCGCTGCAGAATGAATTGGGATTTACTTCGCGGGCGCCGCGTTGGGCGATTGCTTTCAAGTTTGCGGCGCGGCAGGAGACGACCGTCATCAAGGACATCATTGTGAATGTGGGGCGGACCGGGGTGCTTACGCCTACGGCGATTCTCGAGCCGGTGCAGATTGGCGGCGTGACGGTGAGCCGCTCGACTTTGCACAACATGGACGAAGTCGAGCGGTTGGGCGTAGAGATTGGCGATACGGTGCTCGTCGAGCGCGCTGGCGACGTGATTCCGCACGTGCTGAAGGTGGTGAAGCGCGGGGCTGGGGCGGCGGGCGTTCAAGATGCCGTCGAAGTGCCCGGATTGCGGCAGCGCGGTGCATCGGGCTGAGGGCGAAGTGGCGTATCGCTGCGTGAATGCGGTTTGCCCGGGGCGATTGAAGGAATCGCTGCAGCATTATGCCGGGCGGCACGCGATGAATATCGATGGGCTGGGGGAGAAGATCGTCGAGCAGTTGGTGGATAAGAAGATTGTGAAGGATTTTGCGGATTTGTATTCGCTGAAGCTTGATACGGTGGCGGAACTCGAGCGGATGGCTGAGAAATCGGCGCAGAATTTGCTGGATGAGATTGCGGCGAGCAAGAAGAATTCGCTCGACCGGTTGATTAACGGGTTGGGACTGCACATGGTGGGGGAGAGAACAGCGGAATTGCTGGCGGAGCATTTTGGATCGATTGAGAAGATTGCGGACGCGAGTCTTGAGGAATTGAGCGAGGTGCCGGAAGTCGGGCCGAAGGTTGGGGCGAGCATCCGGGAATTTTTTGATGAGCCGGCGAATTTGAAGATGCTGAAGCGCCTGCGCGAAGCCGGCGTAAATCCGAAAGTCGAGCGCAAAGCCCCCAAGAGCGACAAGCTAGCGGGAAAAACATTCGTCTTCACCGGCGGCTTGGCCAATCGCACGCGCGAAGAAGCCGGCGAACTGGTAGTAGCCCACGGCGGCAAAGTAATCTCGTCAGTGAGCAAGAAGACCAGCTACGTGGTAGTTGGCACGGACCCCGGCTCAAAATTCGACAAGGCCAAAGAACTCGGCGTCCCCATCCTCGACGAAGCCGGCTTCGAGAAGCTCATCACGGTCAAGTAACTTCAGCCAGCCCGCTAATCGTTTGGATACTCATAGTTAAGAAAGTATCTCATTTCTCTAAGTACGTCTGTGTGCCTCAAGTTAAACTGTAACTTACTATAGATTGCAGTCTACTCTTGGGCACTGTAGGCAGCTCCGAGGATTAAGGATGCGACTCGCCAAGTTTGAGCTCCACAACTTTAAAGGGATCAGGAGCGCTTCGTTCGATTGGGAAGAAATCATTGTCTTAATTGGTGAGAACAATGCCGGGAAATCGAGCGTCCTCCAAGCGCTAGAGTTTTTTCTGAGTGGGGCACAGCTGAAAGACCAGGCTTATTTTTGCGAGAGCCTCGTGGAAGAGAATAACGCTCTCGAGATGATCGGCCATTTTAAGGAGCTCACTGCCGCCGAGGTGAATTCGCAAGCTGTTCGCGGTCGCATGGTTGGTGACACTTGGACGCTGAAAAAGAAGTTCTGGTGTGAGATCGGGGAACAACAGGCAAAAACTTGGAAGGAACAGTATTACTCGTTTTCCGCGGGCGATGATTTTGCGGGGTGGCCTCGGCCCGATAGCAGCTGGGCCGCCTTTCCTGAAGAATACCATCCATTAATTGCCCTGCTTCCATCTCGCGGGGCGCGACCCACCAATCAAACGCGCGAACAATTGCGTGACCTTGTTCGCCAGAGACGAGCCGACCTCATCCGGTCCGGGGCGCCGGACTGGATGGCCAACCCAGGAGGAGGTGGCAATTGGAAATCTAACGCAAACTCGATAATTCCGAGATGTATTTACGTCAGAGCGGTCCACGACGTCAGCCAGGAGTCCACCTCGAAGGAAGCGACCTCCTATGGCCAGATCATCAGCCTGATCATTGAGAAGAGGCTGATGAGGAGGCCTGAGGTCATCGAGCTGAAGAGGAGCATCGAGGCAGTACTGTCACTGTTTAATCCTGATCCGGCTCATCCGGAACGTCAGGCGGGAGAAATTCGAGAAATTGAAACTAGGATCAATCGAAAACTGAACCAAGTTATCGCTGGCTCAGTCGCGATTCGGACTTCCGAGGCGGACATTGAGCCGATGCTACTGCCGAATACGCGTTTGGTGCTCAGAGACCGGCCGGGCGCCATAGAGACTGGTCCGGAGCACCAGGGTCATGGACTGCAGCGAACATTGGTGATGACGCTACTACAGATTTTGGCGGAGATTCAAACGGAGCCTCCTGAAGACGAGCACGCTGTGCCAGAGCCGCAAGCTCCGAGGCCGGTCGTACTGGCGATTGAGGAACCTGAGTTGTACATGCATCCGCAGATGGAGCGCAAGATGCGCGACGTGTTGTACGAACTGTCGGCACAGCCCATGTTTCAGGTCATTTGCACCACCCATTCGCCAGTGTTTCTGAACATTGCGAGATCCCATAAAGCAATCGTGCGTGTTGTGAAGGGAGACGATGGAGAGGTTTCGTTTTTTCAAGTAAGAGACGACATTTTTCCACCAACCAGCACAGCTGAGATCAGGCGGCGCATAACGATGCTGGCTACATTCAACCCAGCAGTTAACGAAGTTTTCTTCGCCAGACGAGTGGTTTTGTTCGAGGAAAGAAGCGCGATCGTAGCATTTGAAAGGGCGGCGGAGCTCCGAGGATTGTTTGACCAGTACCCGCAACTTCGCTACGACGTAAAATTAATAGACTGCGACAGCAAAGATAACATTCCCTTGTTTCAGGAGGTTCTCAACCATTTTCGGATCCCGTATTCCGTAATTCACGACGAGGACAGCGGGAACGCTCTTCAGCAGGCGACAAATGTAAGAATCGAGGCGCTCCTAAGAACTCCGGACTGGACTAATTCCCGCCACATGGTAAGCCCATCAAATCTTGAGGGATTGCTCGGATACCAACGTAGCCGGGACAAAACTTATGGGGCTATGGCGCGCGTGGAAGAGTTGCATGAATCTGGCGCGCTCTCTGCAGGATTCACCGAGCTTTTGAATTTGATCTACTTCGGCCGGCCCGCACCGCCGGGCGTTTGAGGGGTCACGAAAAGCTCATCGCGCGTCAACTTAACGTATAATTGAATTGGCGGATGAGCTGGGCGATCGCTGGCGCTGTTCTCGCAAGATTACGGCGCGGGAGGAAAGTCCGGACTCCGGAATCGCGGGCCGTGAGGCCTGCGGCTTGTCTTGGGATTGGCGAGTGTTCAACCCTTCGCTGCGCTCAGGGCAGGGGGCAACGCGCCTGGTAACGCCAGGGGGCCGCTCTCGGCATGCGGGCGAAAGCTGGCAGGTTGGGAATCCGGCTACGGAAAGTGCCACAGAGAATATACCGCCGGTGCGTGACGCGCCTCTGCGGCGGCTCAAAGGGAAACCTTGCCAGCCGCCTCTATCGGCCGTACGTCCGGTAAGGGTGAAAAGGTGGGGTAAGAGCCCACCGCGCGGATGGCAACATTCGCGGCACGGAAAACCCCGCGTGGAGCAAGGCCAAATAGGAGGGGAGGGCTGGCCCGGCCCGTTATGACCCTCGGGTAGGCTGCTGGAGTCCCGGAGCGATCCGGGACCTAGAGGAATGATCGCTGGGGCGCGCAAGCGCTCAACAGAATCCGGCTTACACGCTCATCCGCCAATTTCTGTTTTGTTCGAGCCCACAGGTGAAGTTTTCGGTCGCGGCCGCGACACCTCAATCAAGAATCAAGCACGCAGAAATGTAGAGTGTCCGGTCGTGCGCGTGGTGACGTTGGAAGCTGACGAACGGATGCAATCCTTCCTCGACTGACGGTTGGCGGACGACTTTCCCGGAATCGAATGACGGAATCGACTTTGTTGGCGGGTGCTCAGCCGGCGACGGCTTAGTGCAGGCGGGAGATTCCGGGGTAAGCATCCAGGCCGGAATCGAAACTCAGAATCGTCTCGATTCCGTGATGTTCCATGATGGCCAGATGCAGACCGTCACGCGCGGAAATGCTCGGATGTCCCATGACGATTTCCTTGGCGCGTTCGGTTGCGGCGAGATCGACGGGAAAGACCTGGTCGGCGATGCCGAGCAGGGCATCGAAGGCCGGCTGGATGGCGTCGCGCCGGCCGATGGCGACGTAGCGATGCAAAATTTCCTGCAGCACTTCGGCGTCGGTCACCAGGCGCTGGCGTTCGCTGATGAGGCGCTCGACGAATCGCTGCGCGTCGGCCTTGTGCGGATGCTGCGCGCCGATCAGGTACATCGGAATATTCGAATCGACGAAGATCACTCGGGTTTGCCGCCGGAGTAGCCGCTTTCGATCTGCGCCAGAATGTCGCCGATATCGCCGGAAGGGAAGTCGTGGCGAACGGCGGCGCGCACGACCGCTAGCTTTTTGCCTAAATCGGCGAGGGGCTCGCGGCGGCGGGCCAGGTCGAGCGCCTGACGCACCCATGCGGCGATGGTCATGCGCCGAGCGCGGGCCATGCGCTGAATCTCGCGGTAATCGGGGTCTTGCAGGATGACTTGCAAACGCTTAGCCATAGCATGAGTCTATCTGACTCATAGCAATGAGTCAACTGCTAGCTTGCCGCGCCGAGTGCGGCGAATAGCTCGCGCTTCCACGCGGGTATATCCAAGGTCCAGCAGACGTGAATTTTTCGCGGTTGCGCTTCGATGGTCTGCGCCCAAACGTCGCTATTTCGCGAATCGCCGGCGACGTTGAGGCGATCGACGACCGTTGCGCCGCGCGTCAGATCGCTGGACGTGGTGATTTCAACAAAGTGTTCGCTGGACGAGGTGCACAGGGAGGGATCCAAGGCGATGCCCATCGCCACCGGATCGGGAAGGGAAATGCCTCGTTCTCCCGTTTGCTTGAAGTAGGCTTCTGCGGCGGTGCTGTTGCAGCGGACGGCGAAATCCGCGAGCGGGCTTTTCAGCGCGAGGAGATCGCCGATTTCCCGCTCGTTCAGCGCCGCCTGGCCGCGACAGAGATGCCAGCCGACCATTTCGATGCGCATGCCGGAATGAAATACGATGCGCGCTGCTTCGGGATCGACCCAGATGTTGAACTCCGCGGCGGGCGTTACATTGCCTTCGCAGCAGGGCGCGCCGCCCATGATGATGCAGCGCTTGACGGAATCGGCGAGCCGTGGCTCGCGCGATAAGGCCAGAGCGAGATTCGTGAGCGGTCCGAGCGTAACGATCTCGATGCCGGGATTGTCGCGCACCGCTTCCAGCAGAGCGTCAATGGCATGTTTGGGCTCCGCGCGGCGCTGCTTCGGCGCATATCCGTGATCGCCTAAGCCGTCCGCTCCGTGAAACCAATCCGCGCACACCAGCTTGCGCAGCAGCGGCTTTTCCGCGCCGGAGTAGATGGGCACATCGGAAGCGCAGAGTTCGGCGGTGTAGAGCGCGTTGCTGGTGGCCTGCTGGACGGGAATGTTTCCGGCGACGACGGTAATCGCTGCGACGCGGACTTCTCGCGAGCGCAGGGCCATGATCAGAGCTACGGCGTCGTCCGAAGCGGTGTCCGTGTCGATCAGCAGCGTTCGGGGCATGGCGGGCTACGCCTCGCAGTAGGGTGAGAAAATTGCGCCGCTTAGTTTAGCCGCTTTGAATCGAGCTTGAGGAAAAAATATTCGTGTGCGCGCGTTTTGAGGGGCGCGCGTTTCGCGCCGGTTCCGATGACGGTGAGCGGAGTGGTATCCTCGGCGGTGTGAGTGCGACATTCCGATTCGAATCTGCCTTGCGGGTGCTTCTGGCCCTTTGCGCGATTGGCTTGGCGGGGCAACTGCGGGCCTCCCGCGCATCATCGGCACCCCCGGTGATGCTGTTCGCGCCGCTTGCGGGACAATTTTCTGGATGTTTGCCGTTCGCCCAATTTCTCGCGCGCGTCGCGGCGGCGCCGGATCCTGCGGCGAAAGCAAAAGTCGTGGATGAGTTTATGGCTTGCGTGCAGACCCAAGGCACTCCGCTAGTGGAAAAGGCAACAAAGGACCGCATCGGGCGGGCCATCTTTTTGTATCGCGGCCCTGCAACGTTAGTCGCGCTCGCGGGCGACATGAATGGCTGGACGCCGAATGAAGCGTTCACGCAGGTTGCCGGCACGAATCTTTTTTACCGCGCGGATGAATACGAGATGGATGCGCGCCTTGATTACAAATTTGTCCTGAACGACAAACAGTGGATCTTCGATCCCTGGAATCCGCGGAGAATCACCGGCGGCTTCGGGCCGAATTCCCACTTTGCCATGCCTGATTACGCCCCGCCGCCGGAGCTTGAGCCGGGGCCCAGCTTGCGGCACGGCACGATTGAGGAATTCTCGTTCGCCAGCCGGATTTTGGATAACGAGCGCGCCGCGAAAGTTTATCTTCCGGCGGGATATGCGGGATCGAGAGAGCGTTACAAGACGCTGTACGTGCAGGACGGCATTGATTATCTGAATCTCGGAAAGATCAACGAGATCGTGGACGCAATGATTCAGCGCAACGAGATACCGCCGATTCTGATGGTGATGGTGCCGCCGCTGGACCGCAACAAAGAGTATTGGGCCAATGCGGACTTTGCGCGGGCATTCGCTACGGAGCTGGTGCCGGCGATTGACGCGAAGTACCGGACGAAGCCCGATGCGGCATCGCGAGCGGTGCTCGGCTCATCGCTGGGAGGTTTGGTATCGATTTTTCTGAGCGGGCAGTACCCGCAAGTATTCGCGAATTGCGCGGGGCAATCGAGCGCGGTGTTCGCCGATACCGACCTCGAGAAGCTGATTACCGCGCCGAAATCAGATGTGCGCTTTCATCTCGACGTGGGGACGTATGAATCGAACGTTTCACAACATGATCTGCTGGCGGGGAACCGGCGGCTTCGTGATTTTTTGCAATCGCGCGGATACGCGGTGGAATATCGCGAAGTGCACGAAGGCCACAGTTGGGGAAACTGGCCGGCGCGAATTCCTGAGGCGCTGCGGTATTTCTGGGCTTTGCCGCGGAAAGGGAAGTAGCTACTGGCAGCCGCGGGCGTCTAGTGCGCTAAGTTTCCTGGTGGCTTCGGAATCGCCGTGTTTGATGGCAGCGGCTAGGAGCACGCGGGCTTGCGAGCAGCTCTTGATTACGCCATCGCCGCGGGCGAAGAGATCGGCGAGAAGAATTTCAGCCGCGGGATTGCCCTTTTCCACCGACATCCACAGCCATTTCGCAGCTTCCTTGGTATTCGGAGTGCCGGACTCGAGGAATTGGCGGGCGGTATCAAGCTCCGGTTGACCGAAGTCGTCGCCCGGCGCAGTTTTCGCGGAGAGATTCTGGAATCCGGCTGTTGATGCGGATGCGGGCGGACGCCGCGGTGTGGTCGTTGCTCGCGGCGAAGGCTTCGGCGTAGGAGGCAAACTCGGCTGCGGCTGTTGCGCATCAACGCTGGGCTGCTGCGCGTCCTGGGGAACTACAGCGGCAGGTTGCGCGGCCACTGTCGAATCGGCTGGCGCAGGCAATGGTTGCTGCGCACCGGAGGCCGTTGCGTCCTGCGAAATCGGTTCGGGGGCGACGTCTGCGAGTGGAGATTCACCGGTCAGCTTGGCACCGAGGTGAACGAGGGATTGGCCAATTTCGCGGTGATATCCAAACCCGAGCGCTACTAAAGTGAGAACTACGGCGAGAACCGTCAGGCCCGTCGTTGCGCCTTTCACCATTTCGGGCGAGACCACGGCACGCGGCGGCTCGGACAAAACCGGAGCTGACCAATGCTTCGGCGTGGCCATCACGCGGAGAGGCTCGTGGCGCGGTGCCGGCGGCGGGATCGGCGCTGGCGGAGCGTCCGCCACGGCAACTGACTGATTCAGAACCGGAGAACTCGTCACCGGGACGCTGCTTGGATTCAACTTGCGCGGCGGCGGCGAGAAACGCAGCGGGTCGCGGGTCGCAGGCCGCGGAGGGAGCTCGGCATCAAGCGGCGCATCTGCGCGTTCCATCCATTCGCGAATTTGTTCCAACGCTTCCTCGGAGATTTGCGTGAAGCGCAGGCCGCCGACTTTTCTGGATTCGTCGGTCCAGGCTAATTCACCGGTGGCTTGAATGCGATCGGCGGCGTCGAGGGTAAACCAGAAGCGCAGCGGTCCTTCGCGCTCGATGGCGGCGATAGTCTGAAACCCGAGGCCGCCCTCGCCGAGGTCGGCCATAAGACCGCCGTTATCCGGACCTATACGGATATAGGCGAGCTGATCCAGGCGCCGTCGGGGAGCGTGTCTGCGGTCGGTTTCCATCACTTTTCCAGGCTATCTTGGTGCAATCCGAATTCCAAGCCGCCCAGTCCTACTAGTTTAACCCCTTTCAGAAATAAATTATCGCGCGGGGCGGGTGGCGCGCGCGAAATGACTCGGGGTCGTCGGGATAGCCGAAAGACAGAAGGCCCGCGGCGAGGCGGGCCTTCGAGGGGAGAAAAGCTCCTCGGCCAATGCGCGGATGGCCGGCGAACTCTTTCCTCAGCGGCAGTCTAGAAGAGGGGGAATATGAAAGTCAAGAAAGAATGCTACAAATGCAGTTTTTTGTAAGTCATTGGGGGGAATAGGCTTAAGGCGGCCATCGAGAGCCTACTGTGGCACGACGACCGTGCAGAAGCGATCCGGCAGACATTTTCTGGCTGGCGGAACGGCCGAGTGCCTAACTTTCGCGGGACGCTGGCAGGGGTGACGGCGCCTTTGCCATTCCATAAAAATCGTCGGAATTGATGGGTTTGCTGGCGAGGCCCAATTGCAGGACATTCATCGCCGATCCGCGGTCGAACACCCGGCCCGGTAGAATCCGCTTTACTACTAGGCGTACTCCCCCGAAAGCCAGCCCGGCAACTAGAGTAAACATGCAAAGAATTCCCGTTCCGACAATAATGCTGGCAATCACCGCGTTGATATTGGAATCGGAGAGGGAGAAGCCCGGCTCGTTCCAGGTGAGCTCTTCGCCGGAATCGAGATGGTTGAGCAAGGCTTTTGCTTCAGTTGCACTGACTTCCCCCGATACGACGCCGACAATCGTCAGCTTGCGTGACGCGAAGATTGTGGGTCTCCTGCTATCCGCATCCTGCGCGTCGAGATTGAATTTGCCCGCCCATTCCTTCAGCATTTTCGATGCGACTTGCGGCGTGGGATAGTCAATCACGATCAAGGTGGCGGTGTGATTCTCGCCGCTGAAGCGATATTGGCCGATCTCCGCTTCTGCGCCGTTGGCAAAGCCGGCCCAGTCGCCATCGGCAATCGGAACCGAAGCCTGGAGGGCCGCGGGACCGAGAATGTAGCGGTCGGTTCCTTCTTGAAAGCCGCGCAATGGCAGGCGCTTGAAAAGGTCTGGATAAGGGCTATCGGCGGCTGCTGGCCCGAGAGCGTCAACTAGCGATTTGAAATCCGGTCTGATCTTCAACAAGTCCAAGCCCAGTCCCGTTATTTCCACGACTGTAACTCCATCGAGAATTAGGGCGCGGGAATCGGAAATGCAGGAGTGATCCGTGATATCGGCGCGTCCCATGCCGGGTGAGCGCAAAAACGAATACAGGCCGTAAGCGCCCGAGGAATCCTTCATGCGGTAGAGAGCGACGGAAAGAGTTTTGCCGTCCTTCGAGTACTGCTGCACCTCGCCGGAAACGAATCCGTACTCCTGAAATATAGGCCACAGCCCCGGCCAGCGGGCGTCGGACGCTGGGGCAATCGTTTGGGGCGTGCCGCTTTGGCTCCAGCCTGCAAACGATGCTGGAGCTGCCGGAGGATTGGCGGCCCGGGCCGTCGCGCTCCACGTGAGCGCGAGAGCGCAGGCAAGCAATATAAGTGGAAAAATCGTCTGAAAGCGGCGCATGAGCCTCATCTATTAGATGCCGAATTCTACTGGGAGTTCCCGTTAGATTCCAGTGCCGAGGCGGCGTGGGGTGCGGGGCGCTGCTCGTTATAGGAAAGGCTGTTAAGGCTCTCGAGATAATCGCTCATGCCGTGGAAGAGGCCTTCGGCGATGCGCTGGCGCTGCTCGGGCTTCTTCAGCATTTTCTCGTCCGAGGGATTGCTGAGAAACGAGATTTCGGAAAGCACCGAAGGCATGTTCGCGCCGATGAGCACGACGAAGGGGGCGCGCTTCACGCCGCGGTCGCGCTCGTTGCGGCTGATTTGCTGCATGCGCTTGGAAAGCGAGCCCTGGATGTCGTCGGCGAGTTCCTTGGATTCCTCGACTTTTTCATTCCGCGCGATTTTCTTGATCATGTCCTGCAAGTCGTGCAGGCCGCTCTGCGATAGCGCGTTTTCGCGAGCGGCGACATCAAGCGCGTCCTGCGACGAGGCGAAATTGAGGTAATAGGTCTCCACGCCGCGGGCATCCGAATCATGGCTTGAATTCGCGTGAATGGAAATGAACAGGTCGGCCTTCACTTGATTGGCGATGGCGGTGCGTTCCTCGAGCGGGATGAAAGTATCGTCGCTGCGCGTGTAAACCACTTCCGCGCCGGGCAGTTTTTCCTGGATGAGCTTGCCGAGGCGCAACGCCACATCGAGGCAGAGATCCTTCTCCATCAGGCCGTGCGGGCCGATTGTGCCGGTGTCGTGTCCGCCGTGGCCTGCGTCGATGACTACGCGGCTGATCTTCAGTCCCAGCGCGCGAGTAAGCGAGCGCTGGCCATCATGCGTCGGCTTGGACGCGGGCGGCGGAGTAAGTGCAGCTACAGCGCGGCCGCGCCCCGTGGGTTGGTGAACCGGGAGGACATCCACGGGATCGGGCAGGGAATTCGCGGTGGTTGCGGATTTGCCCGCTGGCGGAGCGGCGGGCTGCGCGGGGCCGTACTTGGCGCCCTTGCCCGCGAGGAACAGTCGCAGCGGGCGGTGTTGGATCCGACGGCGCTGGTTTGGATTTCGGATCAACGGCGGCCACCGTGCGAGTTGCGGATGCCTGGCGGTCGTAAGCGTCGCCGTGCACGTCAATCACGAGGCGCGCCGGATTCTTGAGCAAGATAAGCGGAATACTCGCGCGCGCCGTCCACATCCAGCACGATGCGCACTACTCCCGATTTATTCTGCGCGAGCCGCACGGATTTCAGAAATCCGCTTTTTACGTCGAAGGATTTGTTCTGCAGCGCAGGGCCGATTTTGGCTTGATAGAGATCGAAGAAAATGCGGTCGGGATTGGCGATGCGCGCCGCTTCGAATTTCACGGAATCGCCGAGGTCCACGACGATGCGCGTGTAATTCTCGGCGTTCCAGGTGCGCACAGAACTGACTTGAGCGACGCCCGCTTCTTTTCCGCCGGATTTTGGATTGATGGGTCCGGCAGGAGCAACGAGGGACGCGGAGGGATCATCGTCGGCAGCAGCGACCGAAGCGGCGCGGCGGGCCTCTTCTTCGCGGAGTTGCGCGATTTGCTTTAGCGCAGCGCCGGCCTCATTCGCTTTCGGCGATTTCGGATAGCGCTGCACCACTTGTTTGAATGTTGTCTCGGCGGCGTCCGGATTCTTCAGATCGTCCTGCTGAATCTTGCCGATGGCGAAAAGCGCGGAAGGCGCGTAGCGGCTATGCGGATACTGCTTCAGAAGAAAATTGTAGCCATCAATGGCGGACTTGAAATAATCGCCGTCGTACTGGCGTCCCATCTCGGCATAAAGCTCCGCAACAGCAACGAGCGAGGGCGTAACTTCCTCGGCTTGCGGCGCGAGCGAATAAACTTTTTTGAACGAGAGGATCGCCTGCTTGTAGGCATCAACGGTGCGGTCGGAAGGAGCGCAGGTCTCAAGCGCAGTGCGCATCTGCACGGCTCGTTCAAACTGCTCGCGCGCTTTGGAGGGTTTTTGCTGGGCTCGCGCAGGGGTGCCGACGCACACGGCGAGTGCGAGTACTCCTAGTGCTACTGAAAGTGTGCGCATGGCTGCGCCTAGCGACTTCCCCCCAGCGTCATTCGTTCGTGAAAACTACCCGGCCGTTGTCGTCCACGTCCTGGCGGATGCGCGTGCGTCGCGGACCCGCAAAAGAAGGATCGCGGCCGGAATCGGGCCGGAAATAGGTCTCCGTGACTTTTTGGACGTAAGAACGCGTCTCGGGGATATTGGGGATGCCCCCGCTGCGCTCCACGGCCCCCGGTCCAGCATTATACGCGGCTAAGGTCAATTCCAGGTCACCGTGATAGCGATCGAGGAGCGACCGCAAGTAGCTCGTCCCGCCCTCGACATTCTGCGCGGGATCGAACGCGTTGCCCACTCCAAAGCGTCCTGCCGTCGTCGGGATCAGTTGCATCAATCCCAAAGCCCCTTTGCGCGAAACCGCCGCCGGATTCCAATTGGACTCGACCCCGATTACCGCTTTGACCAGGGCCGGATCCAGATTGTGCCGGGCCGAAGCGTCTCGCACGATCCGCTCGAGCCGGTCCGGCGGAATTACTTCCGCAGTCGTTCCCGCCTCCGAATTGCTGGCGAACTCATTCGACTTCGCCGAGTGAAAGCCCGGAGGCGCCGAGCGGTGCGGCGAATGGCCCGCCGGCTCGGAATTCACGAACACAAGCTTCCCGGATTCATCCACCTGAGATGCAATCTGCGCGCGAGCCGGCATGGACACACTGAGCCCGATGCCGAGCGCGAGCAGAGTCACCGAGATGGTTCGCTTCGTCATCTACGCAAGGGAAAGGCAGAGCACTTCATCCGAACGATTGACACACCCATCGCGAGGAGGGAGGACCTCCCGGCGACGAACTGGCGCTAACTCCTAATTATAGCATTCGTTCTAGGAGCGTGTAGGCGCCGGAGATAGTACTTTCTAGGGCAGATGTGTCTTTTCCGCCAGCCTCTGCCAAATCGGGGCGGCCGCCGCCGGAACCGCCTACTTGGCGGGCTAATTCCTGGACTAGTTTGCCGGCGTGGACTCGGGAGGTGAGATCTTTCGTAACTCCTGTGATTAGAGCGACTTTGCCGTCTTCGGCGGTACCGAGGATGACTACCCCGGAGCCCATTTTCTGCCGGAGCGTATCTACGAGCTGGCGGAGGGCTTCGCGGTCCACGCCCGCGACGGTGGCCGCGAGCACAGTGACGCCTTTGATCAGGCGGGCGGATTCGAGCAGGGAATCGACTCCGGAAACCGCCGATTTCCTCTTGGCGTCGGCCAGCTGCTTTTCTAGCTGGCGAACGGTCTGCGCTTGGCGCTCGACGGCGGCGAGCACCTCGTCTTCACCGGCATTGAGGAGCGCGGCGATCTTTCGCAGCGTCGCCAGAGACTTCTGATACTCCGCTAGCGCGGCGTCGCCGGTGATGGCGTCGATGCGGCGAACACCTGCGGCGGAGGATTGCTCGGCGACGATTTTGAAGACGCCGATTTCGCCGCTGCGCGTGACGTGCGTGCCGCCGCAGAGCTCTTTGCTGTAGAAGCCGCGCGCATATTCGGCGTCGGGAATTGTGACCACGCGCACATTGTGCTCGGGATACTTGTCGCCGAAGAAGGCGAGCGCGCCGGACGCCAGCGCGGCGTCGATATTCATCAGGTCGGTCTGAATTTCGGCGTTGCGGACGATCTCCTCGTTCACTTGCTGCTCGATCTCGGCGATCTCCGAGGGATCGACGGCCGCGTAGTGCGAGAAATCGAAGCGCAAATGATCCGGCGCGACGAGCGAGCCGGCCTGCTTTACGTGCGTGCCCAGAATGTTTCGCAGCGCGGCGTGCATCAGGTGCGTGCCGGTGTGGTTTCGCATGTCGCGGATGCGCCGCACCGGATCGGCCACGGTGGTGACGCGATCTCCCACGCGCAGCGTTTCCTTCGCGGCCACTCGATGTGCGATCAGTCCCGAGACGGGATAGAACGCACCCTTGACTGACGCGAGTTCCAGCGCTTGGTCCTTGTCGAAAAATGAGCCGGTATCGGCGACTTGCCCGCCGGACTCCGCGTAGATCGTCGTGCGATCGAGAACGACTTCGCCTTCGGCGCCCGCGGGAAGTTCCTTTACCAAGCCGTCCTTCGTGACGATGGCCTCGATGCGGCAATCGCGAGTGACGGTGCCGAAGTAAAAATCGGGCTCGGTCTTGTAAGTTTCTGCGAGCTTGGCATACGCGGGACTGGCGGAGGCTTTGCTGCCGCCTTTCCACGAGGCCCTTGCGCGCGTGCGCTGCTCCGCCATCGCCCGTCGAAGCCGGCCCATTCCACGTTGATGCCCTGCGTCGTGAAGCAATATCCTCGATGAAATCGAGAGGCAAACCGTACGTGTCGTATAGCCTAAAGGCGTTTCGCCCGGGTAGGTTATGGATGACGGCGCTGAGTTGCTCGATTTGAGGCGCGCAAAATCGGGGCGTTCATCTTCGCGCGCGTTCTTGTTCATGTGAGCTCTCGCCAGGGCCCGGCGTTCGGTTTTCATGCAAGAAGTTTCTGTCGTCTTCGAACTGTCCGAGCCCCCGTTCGAGCGTGTGCGCAAAGCATCGACTCTTCGGCGTCGAAGAAGTCGCGCGATCGATCAGCAGATTCGTTAAGTTCCGGATAGGCGTCCCTCATCAGATCGCGAACGGCGTAAGAAAGCTGGCAGAAAAACGGCTCTGCCAGACCCAACAACTTCCCGTGACACATCGCGCGGCGAATGATTTTGCGCAGGACGTAGCCGCGGCCTTCATTAGAGGGAACAACGCCGTCAGAAATCAGAAAAGTCGTGGCACGCGACGTGGTCCGCGATGATGCGCAGCGAGCGGCAGCGCCTTTGCGATCGTCCATGGCTTCTTCACGATTAAAATCTATCTTACAGAGCTCTGCCGCGCGCTTCATCAGCGGCACGAACAGATCCGTATCGAAATTGCTGATCTTGCCCTGGAGAACGGCGGTGAGGCGCTCGAGGCCCGTGCCTGTGTCGACCGAAGGCTTCGGAAGGGGATTGAGCGTGCCGCTCGCGTCGCGATTGAATTGCATGAAGACAAGATTCCAGATTTCGACGTAGCGGCCGCACTCGCAGCCGAATTGGCAATCGGCGTGACCTTCATCGGAGGCGGCTGGGCCCATATCGTAATGGATTTCGCTGCACGGGCCGCAAGGGCCGGTATCGCCCATGATCCAGAAATTATCTTTCGGCGCCGAATTCGTAGATGCGCTCCTTAGCGACGCCCTGGCTCAGCCAGTGATCGTGGGCTTCGGCGTCGCGCGCGACGCCTTGCTTCGCCTTTGAAAATCGTGACGTAGAGCTTGTCCTTGGAATGCCGAACCAATTCGGCGAAGTGACGAGTTCCCAGGCGAAGCGCGATGGCATCCTTCTTGAAATAATCGCCGAAGGAAAAATTGCCCAGCATTTCGAAGAAAGTGTGATGGCGATTGGTGAAGCCGACATTTTCCAGATCATTGTGCTTGCCGCCGGCGCGGACGCATTTCTGGCAGGTGGTGGCGCGGCGGTACTCGCGCTGCTCGAGGCCGAGGAAAACGTCCTTGAATTGATTCATCCCGGCATTGGTGAAAAGCAGCGTGGGATCGTTGGCCGGAACGAGCGAGGAGCTGCGCACGCGGCGGTGGCCGTTCTGCTCGAAGAATTTCAAAAATGTTTCGCGAATCTCGTTTCCGGTCAAGGGAACCTCAGAATTGGCGAACGGAAAACATTATTGCAGATGCGTTTATGAGTCGCAATGAAGGTAGCGAAAGCGGGTTTGGTAGCGCTGGCGTCCCCGCCGGCATCCGACGACCGCAGATCACCGTTGAGGGGCGCCGACACGCGCGGACAGATGAACATCAGAATCACCGGATGCTTCAATGACATCCTCCGCGCACGATCGACGTCTGCCAGAACGCATCGTGGTCGTCAGATGCCGGCGGGGACGCCGGCGGTACCTCAGATAAATGGAGCAAATTGGCTGGCATATGCGTATCTAAATGTGGCAGTCTGTGGGGGCTACGATGGCTAAATTTCTGCTTTGGTGCATCCTGCTATTTCTCTGTTGGCCGCTGGCTTTGCTGGCGCTCATCCTCTATCCCATCGTCTGGATTCTGCTGCTTCCGTTCCGGCTAATTGGGATCACCGTCGAAGGGGTGTTTGAACTGATCAAGTCGATCATTCTGCTCCCGGCACGAATTCTGCGCGGGCCGTCGCACGCGTGAAGTCGCGTTAGGCGAGATCTTCCTCGGAATTTGCCTCCACCTCGGCGAGTTCGGCCGCCGCCTCGATGCGTGCGGCGCGAAGCTCGGCGCGAATTACATCTCCTGAAAATCCGGCGCGTAATAGTCCGCTGTAGAGCGAGGCGGCTTTGCGCTGATCGATCGGTCCGCGGATTTGCGCGAGTTTGCGTTTGATGCGCGCGCGGACGAGTGCGGCTTCGTCCGTTTCTGCGAAGACGGCGTCGAGTGCGGCTTCGATGTGCGCGTCGGCGACGCCGCGGGCGCGGAGTTCGCGGGCGATTCGGAAACGGCCCTGGCGGCGATACTTGGCTCGGTGGCGGGCGAATTCCTGGGCATAACGCGCGTCGTCGAGATAGCGGTTCTCGCGCAGCCGGGCGAGAACGGTCTTAACATCCGCTTTATCTTCGGCGCGTTCTTCCAGATACTTTCGCATCTCGAAGACGGAATGTGCGCGGCGCATCAGCGCGCGCACTGCCGAGGCGTAGATCTGGCTCTCCGTCGCCAGCTTCTTTTTCGTTCTGGAGAACACCATCGAACGATAGAGGCACGCGGGAAGGGAAGCAAGGGGAGCTTTGAGCGTTGCACGCGACGTCATATCCGGGAGACTTCGTGGCCGCCTCGAAACCTCAACGAGGAGAATGCTCCCCACCTTCGACCTACGTACTTCGGCGGCTCGCTAATCTGGTGCTCCGCCGCGAATTCCTGCTAGCGTATCGCAGGAATTCGCAAATGTGTGCGCTCTTGACGCAAGAAAAATGCCCTCGAGCTAAGCCATTCAACCCGCGATTTCTGGTCGATACACGGAACACGCACAGAAATCGCCGTAACTCACTGAAAATAAAGCGCGGAGGCGATTTCATGTGCCGTGACAAAATCGCACCCCCCGGAAGCGTACCGAGCCGCGCGCGGGGCAGCGCAAGGTGGTGGCCTGCGGACGCAATATTATTCCATGCGGAGACTTTAAATAGACGCGCGTGGAGTGAATGAGATTTTGTTAACGCGGGCTGCGGTCGAATTCGCTGATGGCGCGTTCCATCTCTTCGCGGGCGGCGTCGGCGGTGCTGCGAACGCCTTGAATGCGGAGGCGGAACTCGTCGGGATTCGATGCGCGCATGAGCGCTTCTTCGAGAGTGATGAAGCCGCGGGAATAGAGATCGTAGATGGACTGATCGAAAGTCTGCATGCCGTACTGGCTGGTTCCCGCGGCGATAGCGTCGCGGATGTTGCGGGTCTTATCGGGATTCATGATGCAATCGCGAATGAAGCCGGTGGTGATCATCACCTCGACAGCAGGGACGCGGCCGGCGCCATCTCCGCGGCGAACCAGGCGCTGGCTGATGACCGCGCGCAGCGTGCTCGCGAGTTGCAAGCGAATCTGCTTCTGCTCGGGCGGCGGAAAGACGGCGATGATGCGCTGGATGGTTTCCGTGGCATCGAGAGTGTGCAAAGTCGAGAGAACCAGGTGGCCCGTTTCAGCGGCTAGCAGCGCGGTCTGAATCGTTTCGACGTCGCGCATTTCGCCGACCAGAATCACGTCCGGATCTTGACGAAGGGCGGCGCGCAGGGCGGTCGAGAAACTCGAAGTATCGACTTCGACTTCGCGCTGGTTGATGAAGCCCTTCTTATCGCGATGCAGATATTCGATGGGGTCTTCGATGGTGATGATGTGCTCTTGGCGAATGGAATTGATGCGATCGATGACCGCCGCGAGAGTGGTTGACTTACCGGATCCGGTCGTCCCGGTGACCAGAATCATGCCGCGCTGCTCTTCGCAGATCTTTTGCAGGACGCGCGGCAGCTCGAGCTCCTCGATGGTCTTGATTTTCGTGGGAATGACGCGCAGAACCATGCCGACGTTGCCGCGCTGCTGGAATACGTTGACGCGGAAGCGGCCGAGACCCGCGACGCCATAAGCCATGTCGAGTTCCGCGGTCTCTTTGAATTTCTGCTTCTGCCGGTTGGTCATCATGCTGAAGGCCATCGAAAGCATCTCTTCAGGAGTGACGCGCGGAACGTCGCTGACGGGATTCAGGATGCCGTCAACGCGCAGATAGGGGTGGTTCCCGACTTTGAGATGAAGGTCCGACGCCTTGCTTTCAACCGCGCGGCGCAGAAGCTCGTCGATACCTGTAGCCATGACTGGGTGACCCCTTCGGCAGATTCACCCAGAAACGTAGCATGTGGAAACGGGCCAGACAATCACCCGCGGCCAGGGGATTTCCAAGTCGGCAACCCCGCCGACTCAGGATTCTTTGAGAAGAAAACTGTTATACAGCCAGCCGGCCACGACGCCGCCGATCAGCGGGCCGACCCAATAGACGCCGTGATTGGTCCAGTGATGCGCGATCAGCGCCGGGCCGAAAGCGCGTGCTGGATTCATGGCGCCGCCGGTGAACGGCCCGGAGACCAGGATACCCATCATTACAGTCAGGCCGATGGGGAAGCCAGCGATCTTGTTGAAGGCGCCTTTGGGATCTGCAGCGGTGGCGAAGACGACAAACACAAGCAGGAAGGTCGTGATGGATTCAAGCACGATGCCGTGAAAGCGCGTGAAGTCTGTAGCCAGGTCCGGCGTGCCGAGTCCGACAGCGCGCCACGTTGCTTCTGGAATGACGACGGTGAGCAAATAAGCCGCGACGATGGCTCCGGCCACTTGCGCCACCCAGTAGGAAAGCGCATCGAGTGTGCTGATTTTTTTCGTGACCCAGAAACCGATGGTTACGGCGGGATTGAGGTGGCCGCCGGAAATGTGGCCGACTGCTGAAATCAGGATTGCCAGCGCTAGGCCGTGCGCCGCGGCTATGGCCAGCAGGCCGCTGCCAGATGCGCCTGACGCATGCAGGTATTGATCGGCACACACCGAGCCTTCGCCAATGAAAACCAGCGTGAACGTGCCGATGAATTCGGCCAGGAGTTTTTGCGATAGGTTGTACACGTCATGCCTCCCAAGCAAGTGTTGCGCATCCTAGCGCAGGCGGGTTCCAAGTATGAAGCGGCGGCGATTCTACTGAATCAATGGGCAGCAGTCAAAATTTCGGACGGTGTGATAGCTCCAACGCCCTCAGAAGCGGGGAGTCAGCGGACAGTGGCGCCTTCGGGAACACGAACGGGCGACAGCCAGCCGTGGCGGTCGTTCTTCTTGCCGCTGGTGAGCGCGAAAAACTCCTCTTGGAGGCGATGAGTCACTGGTCCACGAGAGCCGCTGCCAATCTTGATGCGGTCGACGCTGCGGACTGGAGTGATTTCAACGGCGGTGCCGCAGAAGAAAAGCTCGTCAGAGATGTACAGCAGTTCACGCGGCACGACTTGCTCGGAGACGGGAATGTTGAGATCGCGGCAGAGCGTGATGATCGTATTGCGCGTGATGCCGGGAAGCGCTCCGGCCGAGATCGGCGGAGTGATGAGCGCACCGTCTTTGACGAGAAAGAGATTTTCGCCGGAGCCTTCGCTGACTTGGCCGGAAACATCGAGAGCGATGCCTTCGGCATAGCCATTCACCATGGCTTCCATGCGGATCAGCGCGGAATTCATGTAATTGCCGGCGGCCTTGGCCATCTGCGGCAAAGTATTCGGAGCGGGGCGCTGCCACGAACTCACGCCCACATCCACGCCTTCGCGCACCGCTTCATCGCCGAGATACCGGCCCCAATCCCAGCAGGCCATATAGACTTCGATGGGGCAATTGAATGGATTCACGCCCGCGTCGCCATAGCCGCGCAGGACGATCGGGCGGATGTAGCAGGAATCGAGCTTATTCACGCGCACGAGCTCGATCACGGCATTGCAGATTTCATCGTGAGTGTAAGGAAGCTCCATGCGATAGATATAAGCGGAATTGATGAGGCGCTGCATGTGTTCGCGAAGACGGAAGACCGCCGGACCTTGAGTCGTTTGGTAGCAGCGGATGCCCTCGAAAACGGAGGAGGCGTAGCTGACCACGTGGGAGACGACGTGAATCTTGGCGTCATCCCAATTGATCATCTTGCCGTTGTGCCAAATTTTCTGGGTCTTCGTCAGGGCCATCCGATTTCTCCAGGCGATGCAGGGCGCTCCAAATCTCTAATTGCTCTCGAAGTATAGCATACGCGTTTTAGAGCGCTCGGCGCGGTTGAGGCGGCTCGCCGGTTTCCAAAAGACAAAATGGACGGACGATACGATCGCTCAGCGGCCGCGGGCTTGGTCTCCGCGCAGCGTCATGCAAGTGGAGGTAGCATACGCCACTCGCTCACCTTTCGAGTTCGTGACGACACACTCGGCTAGGCCGACGGTGCGGCCTTTTTGCACGATGCGTCCCACGGCGGTCAGGCGATCTTTCCAGACGGGTTTCAGGAAATTGATCTTGAGCTCGAGCGTCGTGAAAGATTCGCCTTCTTCCAGGGCCGCTGCGTACGCGCAGCCCATTGCTGCGTCCGCGATATCACAGAGCACACCGCCATGCAGCGTGCCCATTGGATTCGCGTGATGGTCAGCGGTGTCGATGTTGAAGATGGCTTCGCCCGGGCGGACTTCCATGAGACTGAATCCGATAAGTTTTCCGATCGGAGCGGGAGGAACCTCGCCTCGCACCATGCGCTCCATGTGTTCCAGCATCTTGGCCATGTGTGTCCTCGAGTGGGTCTACAAATGTTCGTCAATGCGCGCGCCGATGTCATCTTCGTGCCCGGCGCCGGAGATGCGTCCCCACGCGCTGGTGCTCCAGCTATCGACTATCTTCTGCGAGTGAATCCAGGGCGGCAGGTTGATCGCCAGAAATTCGGCCAGGGCGTTTACGTACGGCTCGTACATCGCGCGCAGATCTTTGAGCTGGCGGTCTTCTCCGTCGCCTTCGCGAAGCTTGAGGGAGCCTTCTCGCAACGTCTGGCGAAGCCTGGCTAGCTCGGCGGGCGGCAAGCGATCCTGATGCGGCGGCCGCGGCGTTGCATGGAAAATTTGCGCGAGATCGACGACAGCGTGGCGCGTGATCGCAAAGGTGAGCTGCGCTTGCTTCACGCATGCTCCTTCGACACCCACGATCGTCAGGGCACAGGCATCGAGAACAGCGGTTAGCGCGCCGAGCCAGGATTGATTGTCGTGCTGCGAGCGGAAATAACAGAGGACGGGATAGGAAAGATGGCTCTCGAGCAATTCGGCGGACCAGCGCTCCCATTCGAAAAAGAGACGCTCGAGAGCTTCGAAGCCGCCGCGGTAAGCGTGGCGGCGAAGGAGCTCGGCTGCAGTCGGAGGCGATCCCGCGCGCGCATCGAGGAGCACGACGCTTACCTCGCGCTGTGAAAAGCTCTGAAAGATTACCGGCAGATAGCCGATCACCAGCGCCAAAAAGCCGAGACCTACGCCTGCTTCCGTTATCGTGAGAAATCGGGTGGAGGCTGTTCTCGGAACTACTTCGTCCAGTCCCAGTGTGAAAAAGTTCGTGCCGCTCATATACAGCGCATCGACGAAGTGAATGGGAATTTTGTAGGTTTCAGTGGGCGGGCCGGCGGCGAGAATCAGGCACGCAAAGCCTATGACAAGGCCGCTGGCCCAGACCACCAGTAAGAACAGCAATGAAAGCGGGCCGAAATAGCTGAAGAATGATTCGCGCGTCTTCAACGAATGCATCCGCCGGCCGATGGCGCGCCAGGGAATCCACGTCAGGCGATAGAAAAGACGCGTAAGCCGGAACCGGCGCGTGACGCGCCGGGGCAGAATGATGGATTCGAACGCCTCCAGAAGAACGGCGAAGAGAATCGCGGTTCCCAGGATGACGAGAAAGATGTTCATTCGGTTTCGAGCTTCGCCGACATGGTGATGTCTGCTTTGAGAACGCGCGAGACCGGGCAATTGGCCTTCGCCGAAGCCGCCGCTCCGGCGAATGCCTCGGCGGAGGCACCCGGGACGCGGGCGGTGACGTCGAGATGGATTTTCGTAATCGTCCATCCGGGCTCAAGTTTCTCGAACGTGAGTGTGGCAGAGGTCGCGATCTTGTCGGGAGTCAGACGCAGCGTCATGAGCTGGGCTGAGAGAGCCATGGTGAAGCAGCCCGCATGAGCCGCGGCGATTAATTCCTCTGGATTCGTGCCGGGAGAATTTTCGAAGCGCGTGGTGAAGGAATAGGGCGTGTCGCGAAGAACTCCGCTTTGGGTGGAGACGCTGCCTGCGCCCTCGCGCAAATTACCTTTCCAAACGGCTGAAGCTTTGCGTTCCATTGAAACCTCCGAAATCAGTCGGGGAGATGGTCTTCCGTAACAACGTTTGATTCGAGATCGCGCGAGGGCGATTCAGAAGAATGCGTTCAATTTCGCGCCGGACCTTGCGCCGGAGCATCGCCGCCAAAGAGATTACCGAAGCCCTGGCGAATATTTGAAAGCCGATTGCTATAGACGTTTTCATAGATGCCGAAGACAAGAAAAGGAATCATTGCGGCAACTACCCAAAGCTTCGCGCTACGTGAGACCTTCGCTTCAGGTTCCCAGCGGAAGAGTTGCCGAGAAATCTCAAAGGAGACGAAGAGCCCGATCGCGAGAGCGATCACGTCGACCAATATTTCGTTTGGCAGCGCCTGGAGCGTCATGGACCGTTCGAGCCCGGTGGCCATGTAGGTGGCGGGCGAGAACAGGCAGACTCGTTGAATCCATCTCGGCAGCACAGCCAGCGGCACGGTGGCGCCGGAGAGAAAAAGGAAGCCTGACCAAATCAGGTTATTGATGACCTGAGTTTCTTGCATCGTATTGGTCACACTAGCAACGATGAGGCCGAAGGACGAAAAAGTGCCGGCTCCAATCGTAACGAGCAGAAACACGTACCAGAGATTGCCCCAACTCGTCATGTGGAAGGCGAAGCGGCAGATCAGAATCTCGATCGCGATGGGAGGAAGGATTAAAACGTAGTTGGACAGAATGCTCGACGCTAATAGCGCGCCGGCGCCTACGGGTGCAAGACGGAAGCGGCGAAGAATTCCTTGCTCGCGGAACATCACGAGCTGGACGCTGAGGCCCCAGAAGCTACCCATCACGGTAATGGTCAAAATCGAGCCGAGGACGTATGCGATTCGATCGCTCTTGCCACCGCCGAAGATGAACACAAAGAAGAACAGAAAGGCGAGCGGCATGACTACGCCGAAAAACATGAACGTCTTGTTGCGCAGCGACAGGAGAATACGAATCCTGGTCAGCGCCCAAGTGTGCCTCACGAATCGATTCCTCGTGGCGTCATTCTCTGAGCCTCCGGCCGGTCAACTCAATGAAAACGTCTTCCAGGGACGGCGAAAACATTTCGAGGCTTTGCAGTTCGCTGCCGTCGGCCTCAAGTTGCTTGACCAGGGACACGATGGTTTGCGGCGGCCGTGAGGAGTGCAACACGTAGGTGCCGTCGAACTCGCGGGCGTCGGCAACGCCGTCGAGCGTTTTGAGCACGCCCGGCTGCGGAGGCCGCGAGAGGCGCACTTCGATGCGCGTGGTGTTGCCGGAGCGCTGCTTCAGATCGCGCGGCGTTCCCTCGGCGATGATTTTGCCGCGATCCACGATGGCTACGCGATCGCAGAGTTTTTCGGCCTCTTCGATGTAGTGAGTGGTGAGAAGAATGGTTTTTTTGTCGCTCTTTAGTTCCTCGATGATGTCGTAAATTTCCCGGCGCACTTGAGGATCGAGGCCAGCGGTGGGCTCATCGAGGAAAAGAACGGTCGGATCGTTCACGAGCGCCATGGCCAGAGCGAGACGCTGCTTCTGTCCGCCGGAGAGCTGGTTGTAAAACGCGTTGCGCTTTTCGTCCAATTGAAATCGCTTGAGAAGCGCTTCGGTATCGTTCCTTCGGCGGTAGAAGTGAGCGAAGAGCGAGAGCGCTTCGGCGACACGCAGTTTATCGGGTAACGCGGTGGACTGCAGCACTGCGCCGACTTCTTGTTTGAAGCCCGCGCCCGCGGTTTGCGGATCGAGTCCCGCGACGCTTACTTTTCCGCGGTCTTGTGTGCGCAGTCCTTCCAGAATTTCGATCGTCGAGGTTTTTCCTGCGCCATTGGGCCCGAGCAGGCCGAATACTTCACCGGCATGAACTTCGAAGCTGACGCCGCGAAGGGCTTCAACGTCGCCGTAGCTCTTGTAGAGATCCTCGACTCGAATGACGGATTCGCTCATCGAAGGTCGGTCCGGCTCCTTGCCGGATGTGGGTCAGTTCGCATTCGGAGATGTGCGCTCGGCGTCGCGGATTTTACGCTCGTGTTGGAACAATCTTCTATACCACAGACGCGGTGCCCGTGGCGCGATTGTGCACGAAGAGGCCCGGCTGAAGCGCGGGCCCTACGGTTTCCGCGCCTTCGCGCGCTTGGGTCGCCAGCCGTACTTTTTGTAGTTGATGCGGGCTCCGTTGATCTCGACGCCTTCGCTTAGGAGCAGCTTTCGTTGTAGCGAGCCGAATGGCTCGCGGATCAGGAGTTTGCCTCCCGCGCCGACTACGCGGTGCCAGGGGATACCGCGGCCGCGCGGGGTCGCGGCCATGGCGTAGCCGACCACGCGGGCGCCGCCGCGCATTTGGGTGGCGCGCGCAATTTCGCCGTAAGTTGTGACGCGACCGCGCGGGATTTGTTTCACCACGCGATATACGACATCCCAAGTCATGAGCCAATCCCATCCATTTCGCGCCGGCCGGCATCCAATCACTAGCGTAGAGGCTCGGCTTCTGGCAGGCTGAACGCTGCCGCCCTTGAAAGTTCTCGCCGGAATTCCTCCAAAAGTGCAATGACCGATTCGACGCAACTATTTTACGCGCGCAGCATCCTATCATTGACGGCGTAGTGGACGGACCATACACTACGCCACAGACGGCCCAAAGGAGAACGTTGTGGCGTTCATACGACGGAGAGGCAATTCATACTTTCTGGTGCATAACGTGCGCCGCCGCGGAAAAGTCCAGCAGCTTCACCTGGCCCATCTGGGCGAGCGGCCGCGCATTACGGATGAAGTGGTGCGGAGGGTTTCGCGCGATCATCCCTTTCTGGCGCTCAATTGGTCACTGTTGCGTGAAAGGATAAATGGTCGCGTTGAACTCTTTGACATCCGTTCACCGTACGTCCAGACTTTGGTTCAGTCTCTCCGAATAATGAATTTGGACCTGGCGGATTTGTCGCCGCCGTTACTTGCGACCGGGGGAGACGCTTCGAGCCGTGAGCTGATGACGCAGTTGCGGTTGCTTCGCTCGACGCTCGACGTCAAGCTCGATCAGTTCGAGAGATCGCAGTCGAAAGCATTTGGGCCGAATCGGAGAGGCCGGTGATCGATCATGACCGTAGCGACGCGCACAAAACATCTTGATCCGACACAACGCAGCCCGGAATCGCGGGATTTCGAGTCAGGGTTGCGGCGGAAGATTGTCGGGCAGGACGAAGCGGTGCAGGCGGTGGTGGATCTCTATCAGGTGTTCCGGGCGGGATTGAACTCGCCGGGGCGGCCTGTGGGGAATTTGCTTTTCCTCGGGCCGACCGGAGCGGGGAAGACGCGCGTGGTGGAGGCTACGGCGGAGATTTTGTTCGGCGATCCGCGGGCTGTGATCAAGGTGGATTGCGCTGAATTCCAGCACTCGCATGAAATCGCGAAATTGATCGGCTCACCGCCGGGGTATCTGGGCCATCGCGAGACGCATCCGCTGATTACCCAGGAAGCTTTGGCGCAGTATCACACTGAGAAGCTGAAATTGTCATTTTTGCTTTTTGATGAAATCGAGAAGGCGTCGGATTCGCTTTGGCAGTTGCTGTTGGGAATTTTGGATAAGGCGACTTTGACTCTGGGCGACAACCGGCGCGTGGATCTTTCGCAGACGATGATTTTCATGACGTCGAATCTGGGCGGCGGCGAAATCACCGAGCTGATGAACGGCGGGCTGGGCTTTGCGCCTCAGCAGCGGCCGGAGAACCAGGTGGGGCTGGACCAGAAAGTCGAGCGGACGGCTTCGGAAGCGGCGAAGAGGAAATTCGCGCCGGAGTTCATGAACCGGATCGACAAGGTGGTGGTGTTTCATCCGCTGCGTCCGGAGCAGCTCGAATCGATTTTGGAGATTGAGTTGGGAATGGTGCAGCAGCGAGTGCTCGAAACGGCGCGCGGGAGATTTCTATTCCGAGTGACGCCGGCGGCGCGGGAGTTTCTGCTGAAGGAAGGTACCGATCTGAAATACGGAGCGCGGCACTTGAAGCGCGCGATCGAGCGGCATCTGGTTTATCCGCTGGCGAGTCTGCTGGCCACCGAGCAGGTGAATCTCGGCGACGTGCTTTCGGTGGATTGGGATGTGGAGGGCCAGCGCCTCGTGTTTTTGAAGGAAGCAGAAGGGGCGCTGATACCGATGCCGTCTCCGGTCGCGGGACTGGCGGCGGATGCGGCGCGGGCGAGCTCGGACGGGCGAAGCGTGGCGATTCCGGCGGCTACGGTTTCGGCGGAAGCTGGGCCGGGAGTGAATGCTTCGGCTTCGCGTGGGCACGCTAACGAAAAATCGGAATCGGATAGTAGGAAGAAGTAGGCGCAGACATCTCTTCAGGAAAAATCAAAGAGAGCTCTTGGCTCACTCGCGGTAGCTTCAAAATCCCCACGCGCAAGTACGGCGCGTGGGGCACCCCGTGCGGTGCTCTCTTCGATTCTGCTCACGGTTTCCAGCGTAGAACGGGCTTGCGGGCCGCGCTTACTTCATCGAGGCGTCCCACGCGCGTGGAGTGTGGCGCGGTCTTCACTAATTCTGGGTTCTTCTCCGCTTCATCGGCGATGGCGCGCATCGCTTCTACGAACAGGTCACACTCCTCGCGGGATTCCGATTCCGTGGGCTCGATCATTAGCGCGCCGGGAACGATTAACGGAAACGCGGTGGTGTAGGGATGAAAGCCGTAGTCGATCAGCCGCTTGGCGATATCCATCGTGTTGACGCCGTGTTTTTTCTGGCGCGCATCGCTGAAGACGACCTCGTGCAGTGACGGCAGATTGTAGGGAAGATCGAAGACGTCCTCGAGCTTCTTGCGGAGATAGTTCGCATTGACCACGGCGTCTTCGGTTGCCTGGCGGATGCCCGGGCCGTAGGCCAGCGTGTAGGCGAGCGCGCGAAGCAAGACTCCGAAATTTCCGCAATAGGCGCGAACGCGGCCGATGGATTTCGGACGATTGAGATCGAGGGTGAATTTTCCTGGTTCCTTTTCGATTACGACCGGCACGGGAAGATACGGCTCGAGAAACTTCTTCGCGACTACGGGGCCGGCTCCGGGGCCGCCGCCTCCATGCGGCGTTGAAAAAGTCTTGTGGAGATTCAAGTGCATTACGTCGACGCCCAGATCGCCGGGGCGCGTGATGCCGGCTAGGGCATTCATGTTCGCGCCGTCCATGTAGAGCAGAGCGCCGCGTTCGTGCAGGATGTCGGCAATCTCGGCGATGCGTTCCTCATAGACGCCGAGCGTGCTGGGATTCGTGAGCATCAGCGCGGCGACATCTTCGGTGACGAATTCGCGGAGGTGATCGGTGTCGATCTGGCCGCGCGCGTTCGACTTGATGTTCCGCACTTCGTATCCGGCGATGACGACCGAAGCGGGATTCGTGCCATGGGCCGAATCTGGGATCAGAACGATTTTGCGCGGATTGCCGCGCGCTTCGAGGCACGCGCGGATCATCAGCAGGCCGGTCAGCTCGCCTTGTGCGCCGGCGACAGGTTCGAGAGTTGCGGCTTCCATGCCGGTGATTTCAAGCAGACATTTTTGCAAGTCGCTCAGAATTCGCAGGCAGCCTTGCGATAGCTCGATGGGCTGGTAGGGATGTTCGGAGGCGAGACCGTCGAGGCGTGCGACGAATTCATTTACGCGAGGATTGTATTTCATGGTGCAGGAACCGAGCGGGTACATGCCGAGATCGATGGCGTAATTCCAGGTAGAAAGCCGGGTAAAGTGGCGAATGACTTCGATTTCGCTGACTTCGGGGAAACCTTCGACTTCAGCGCGGACGTTTTCCTTGCCCAGTTCGCGAGCCGCATCGACGGCGGGAACATCGAGCGGGGGAAGTTCGATGCCGCGCTTGCCGGGCGCCGACTTCTCGAAGATCAGCCCTTCGTTCTGGCTGACGTGGCGGCGCGCCTTCTTGATTTTGTCAGCTTCCAACGCGCTGCTCTCCTGTTCGGTTTTCAGACTTTCGCTCAACTTACTGGCTCTCCCTAAACTGGAGTTTCAAGAATGCGTTTGATGCACGCCGCGAGGCGCTCGATCTCGGTGCGCGGCATCGTTTCGGTGACGCAGACGAGGCCGCGCTTGGTTTGATCGGTGTATGCTGTGCCGATCGCCAGCGGGCCGATGATTTTGTCGCGAAGCAGAGCGGCATTGATCATTTTTACGGATCGCGGAAATTCGAGAACGAATTCGTTGAACGTCGGACCCGAGAACGCGCGGCGCACGCCGGGAATCTTTTCGAGTTCGGCGCGCGCGAACTGCGCTTTGGCCAGATTCTGCTCGGCCAGCTCGCGCAAGCCTTGCTTGCCGAGAAGAGTCATGTGAATTGTGGCGGCTAGCGCGAAGAGCGCTTCGTTGGTGCAAATGTTCGAGGTGGCCTTCTCGCGACGAATGTGTTGCTCGCGGGTTGCGAGGGTAAGAACGAATCCGCGGCGGCCTTCGGCGTCGAAGGCTTGGCCTGCCAGGCGGCCCGGAAGCTGGCGAACGAATTTGTCGCGCGTGGCGATGACGCCCACGTGCGGCCCGCCATAGCTCGGAGCGACGCCAAAGCTTTGACATTCCATCGCTACGATATCGGCTTCGGCAGGGGGCTGCAGGATGCCCAGCGAGACGGCTTCGGTGATTCCGTCCACGAGCAGCGCGCCGCCTGCATGGGCAATTTCGGCCAGTTGAGAGATTTCCTCGATCACGCCGAAGAAATTCGGCGACTGAACGACTACGGCCGCGACATCCGCGAACGACTCCTGGGCGAGCGCGGCTCGATCGATCTGGCCGGTGGAGGAAAATCCGATTTCGCGAATGGTGATGCCGAGATGCCGCGCATAAGTCTGCAGTACCTGGCGATATTCCGGATGCACAGTGCGCGCGACGAGCACCGTATGCCGGCCGGTGAGCCGCTCGGCCATGAGGACTGCTTCGGTGAGAGCGGTCGAGCCGTCATACATCGAAGCATTGGCGACTTCCTGGCCGGTGAGCTGGCAGATGAGCGTTTGAAACTCGAAGATGGCTTCGAGAGTGCCTTGCGAAATCTCCGCCTGATACGGCGTGTATGAAGTGAGGAATTCGCCGCGCTGAATGAGCGCGTCCGTTACTACCGAGCGAAGATGGCTGTAAACGCCGGCGCCGAGGAAGGAAGTGTAGCCGCTCGAATTCTCCGCGGCACGCGCCCTGAAATAATCGATGATCTCGGGCTCGGAGAGCGGCCCGGGAAGTTTCAGCGGTTCGCGGAGGCGGAATTTCTCGGGAATGGTCTGAAAAAGGTCATCGACAGTCGCCACGCCGATGGCATCCAGCATCTCGCGGCGTTCGGATGGACTCTTCGGAAGATAACGCATCAGGCCGAGTGTTCCTTCGATTTCTCGGCCACGTAGGCCGCGTACGCCGCGGAATCCATAAGCGCGGAAGCCTCGCCGGGATTGGAAAGCTTTAGCTTGATCAGCCAACCGCCTGCGTGCGGCTCCTGATTGATTTTCTCGGGTGCGCTCGCCAGCGCGTCGTTCACCGCGGTCACTTCTCCCGAAACCGGGCTATAGACTTCGCTCACGGCTTTCACGGATTCGATCGTCCCAATCGTCTGCCCGGCCTTTAGCTGTGTGCCGACTTTCGGCACTTCGACGAAGACGACGTCGCCGAGTTCGCTCTGGGCATAGTCGGTGATGCCGACCGTACCGGTGCCGCCTTCGATCTTGACCCACTCATGGTCTTTAGAGTAGCGGAAGTCCGCTGGATACATGCGTGCTCCTTAGATAGGCTTTCCCAAGCTGCAACGCTTCACTTAAGTCTTTTGTAGAAAGGCATTTGGATAATTCTTGCGGCCGCGGGCTGGCCGCGTACGATGATTTCGATGGCGGTCCCGATCGAAGAATGAGCGACGGGAAGGTAGGCCATGCCGAGTATTCTTCTTCAAGAAAGGCGCGGGTCCGCCGCTGGTGACGCGCCCCAGTTCACGCCCGCCGATCGCGACGGGATATCCGTCGCGGCCGATGCGCTTGTCGAGCATCTCGAACCCAACAAGCTTTCGCTCGATCCCGCGCTTCTTTTGTTGAACCAGAATCTCCCGACCGAGGAATTCGCCCTTCTCGGGCTTGCAGATCCAGGCCAGGCCCGCTTCCCACGGCGTCGTCGTCTCATCGATTTCATGGCCGTAGAGGCACATGCTGGCTTCCAGTCGCAACGTATTGCGCGCGCCCAGGCCGCACGGAATTACGCCCTCCGCCGACCCTGCATCCAGCAAATCCGTCCAAAGCTTCTCCGAGTGCCCGGGCGCAAAATAGATTTCGAAGCCATCTTCGCCGGTGTAGCCGGTGCGAGCAATCATGCAATGGACGCCGTCCACCTCTCCGAACGCGAAGTGGTAATAACGGATCGGCTCGAGCGCAACCTTCGTGAATCGCTGCAGCAGCCCAGCCGCTTTCGGGCCCTGAATCGCGAGAAGAGAATAGCGGGTGCCAGTGTTCTCCACCTGCGCGCCGAAGCGATTGTTGCTGCGAATGTGCTCGAAATCGCCGTCCTGATTTCCGGCGTTCACGCAAAGAAAATAATGGCGATCGGAGATGCGGTGAACGAGAAAATCATCCGACAAACGTTCCGGACGGCGTCATCAGGCCAGTATATTGAATCTGGCCGTCCACGAGTTTCGCGGCATTGTTGCAAGTCACGTGTTGCACGAGATCCAGAGCTCGCTCGCCCCGAATCTCGATTTCCCCCATGTGACTTACGTCAAAAATTCCGGCCCGCGTGCGCACAGCTTCGTGCTCGGAGAGAATTCCCGAGTACTCGACAGGCATGTCCCATCCGCCGAAGTTGACCATTTTGGCCCCGAGCCGGCGATGGACAGCATTAAGAGCGGTTTTGCGGATTTCAGCGGTAGCGGGCGTGCTCACAAATGGAATCTCAAAATTATGACCGACATTCACCGTAGCATGCGAGTTTTCGAGTGTCAAGAAACGTACCGGCAGCAGGTGAGTCTAATTACGTGTAGTAATTGACGCGTGCGATGCGCCTTGTCCGGCTGGAAAGGTTAGCCTATAGTTGCCAAAGAGACTGGAAGCCCTGGGATTCGCCAGGAAGGCGAATGAGCGGACCAATTCTTTGCATGCAGTGCGAGAAGACGGAAGAGAAATGCACGTGCGAGAAGTATTGTTGTTTCTGCCAGTCGCAGCAGGGTATTCGCATGTGCATCGATGGGTTGTACTATTGTCCCGATTGCCGCGAAGCGGTTGATGTCCGCGTGGTGGACGCTCGTGGGGAGTAGTCAAACGCGAACCGAAATCGAAGCCGACAATGATCCGCGGCTGGCGGCGGCGCTGGGAGCAATTCTCGAGCAGTATGCGTGCCGCCTGGAAATGAAAGCTGAAACCCTCCGGAAATTACAAATTGCCGCTCAAGAGGCTTGGCAGAATGTATGGCGGAGCTTCAACGGGTCGAGCGCGAAACTCCACGTGGATTGCGAGGAATATTCCGACCGCATCGAAATGACGTTTCGATGTTCGGGAGGACGCGACGCGGAGATCGAAGCCTTTGCGGCTGGGTTCAAGACGAAAGTGGATCAGGTGACGGTCGATAAGCGTTCAGGCAAAACCGAGTTGAAGCTAATCAAGTACGCCGCCCGCAACTAGAATTCCCGATCGCCCGATTCACCCCGCGTACGTTTCCACTATTACATCTGAAGGACGAACGAATGGCTCTTGATCAGCCCGTTGAGTTGATCTTCGGTGATCGGAATTTCAACTCTTAGGCGGTCTCCCGCCGGTGCGATGCTGACGGAATCGAGCGCCTTGGCGACTTCGGGATGAGACTGAGCTTCCTGATAGCGGCGGTACATGATTCCGGCCTGCGCGGCCGCGGCCAGAACATTCGCATCATCCACTGAATTGCAGACGGCCTGGAAATGGGCATCCACGCCGCGATCCGCCTGGACGTAAATTTCCATGGCTTTCAGCCGGTCGATGATCGCCGAAGCTTGCGGGAACTGGCTTGCTTGCGGCAGAAGCTGCTGCATGGCGAGGTGCGTATAGTGCTCGTCGAGCGCCGCCCAAATCGTTCCCTTTCCATTGGCTTCTTTGATTAGCGGAAACATCTGTTCGTTGCGCAGAAGGCTCTCGGACCCGCCAAAATGAACGTCGATCAGCTTTTCAAGCGCTGAGCGATTGCCGAAAGCTGCTGTGTTGGAATCGAGGAAGAAAAAGAGAATGTCACTCGAGCCAGCACCCGAGCCGAAGGCGTAGAGGTGGTAACCGTGAACCTCGACCGCGGGAACTTTCTGCGCCTTCAGCTTCTCTTCGGTCGCAGCCGGCGAAAAGCCGCCGAGCGCGACACCGAGGATTTGTTCGCCACCATCTTTCGACGCGGGAATGATGGCCCAGGCCATTTCATCCACCTGGGTGTTCGGATCAATACCTGCGGAGGTCAGGAACTGCTCGAACTGGCGGAAATTTCCCGGCAATAGTTGATCGCGAAGCTGAGAAAACCAGGGGCGCGAGCGGGCCGCTTTCATGTCGGCGTAGGCGAACTCGCCTACATCTTTCGGAAACATTCCGATCACGTCGGTGCTCAGTGTTCCCGCAAGCGCGCGAAGTGTCCAGCCTCCTGGTACAGCGGCGACTATCGCGAGCACTAGGGCGGAGGCCAAAATCAATCTTACGTATGAGCGCTTCATTGGTCTGTTTTTCCTCAGTTCGTTCAACTTAGAGCTTCTCGAACTTACAAATTTCGGCCCGCGCCGACGGCATTTTCAGCCACGCGCGCTTCGAGCGACGCGGCTTCGGCGCGTGCCTTCCCGGCAAATTCTGCATCCGTGATGGATTCCAGATTGATGGCCACGTTTTCCAGCGCGCCTCTTGCGGCAGCGGCGGCCATCAATCGCCCGACGCGAATGTCTGAAGACATAGAAGCGCTTGCTATCGCTTCCAGTTGCCCGAGGCGTTCGTAAATTGCAACAGCCTTGCGTGCGACCTCGAGAGGAACTTCGGCCGCGCCACGAAGCGCTCCCTGGATTGCCGTCTCGCGCGCCTTTTGCTCCTCGGTAGATGACTGTGGCAGCTTGTAGGCTGCCATTACGGAATCGAATGAGGCTGCGTCGCGATCGATGGCCTGGCTCAATTCTGCGGCGGCGCGATGAAACTCGGCGACCGCGTCGCTCAAATCGTCAACGTACGCCGCCTGTGATTTCTTTTTGCGTGAAAGTCCCGCAACCATGTGGCCAAGGCTCGCGGCGAGCGCCCCAGAAAGCGCCGCGACAGAGCCGCCGCCGGGCGTCGCGGTCGGCTGCGCCACGGCGTCAAGGAACGGCTGCGCCAGCGCCGCCAGCTTGCCGCCAGACTCTAGCGCTGCGCCGCTCAACGATGCGGTCAGGCGATTCTCCAGGACTTGCGCGGGCGAGAAACTCTCGAGTTGCAGATAAAAGTCGGCGGTCATCTCGATGGCGCGCTTTGGAATCAGGCCGACAATTTCGCTTCCGACGATCGTAACCCCGTGACGCTCCGCTTCGCGCTTCACCATTTCAAAGACGCGGTGAAGCGGCGTTTGCTCGAAGTCGGTCATGTTGATCGAAACTTGCGCGAGATGACGGGCGCGCAGATCGACGCCCATGGCCTTCACATACCGCAGGCCGCCGTTCGAGTAGCGGATGTTCTTGGCAATCTTTTTGGCGATCTCAATATCAGAAGTGTTCAGATTGATGTTGTAGGCGACGAGAAATTTTCGCGCTCCGACGACGACTGCCCCGGCCGTCGCGTGCAGGCGCGGCTCGCCGATGTCCGGCGCGCGATCCGGGTTTCGAGGAACGTCGTCCAGCAATCCTTCGAACTGGCCCTTGCGGATGTTCTCGAGATTGGCGCGCTCGGGACGCTGCGCCGCTGCCTCATAGAAATAGACCGGAATGCGGTAGCGCTCCCAGATTTCGCGGCCGGTGCGCTTGGCGAGGGCGACGCAATCCTCGATGGTGACGCCTTCGATGGGGATAAACGGAACCACATCGGTGGCGCCGAGGCGCGGATGGGCTCCGGAATGTTTCGTTAGATCGATAAGCTCTTGCGCTTTCCCGACGCCACGAAGCGCGGCTTCTGCCACGGCCTCCGGCTCGCCGGCTAGAGTGATCACCGAGCGGTTGTGATCGGCGTCGCTTTCGCGATCAAGCAGATAGACGCCATCCACCGCCCGCATGGCTGCGACGATGGCATCCACTTTCGCGATGTCGCGCCCTTCGGAGAAGTTGGGCACGCACTCAATCAGTCTTTTCATTTCGATGGCATAAACGAGAAAGCGCTCTTCATCATATGGGATTTCACGCCGAGCGGCCAGTATCGATGTTGCTCGAGCCGGCCCTTGTTGTAACACTGATCGCGACTTCGCGCTGCCACGTCGGCGCGCCTGTTTGTGAAAGAGGCAACGCGGCGGATTTTACGATGTGCTGAACTTCCGAGCGTGGCGATACTGGAGTCACATTCGTACTCCTTTACGATCCAGGTTGGAGGAATTCGCGTGCCGAAGAGCGTTTTGATTGTCGGATCGCTATTGATCGTGGCCGTTGTCGTCGCGTTCTTCTTTCGCCCCGGCGCGTCGAACACTGGCACGTCTGGCGCGGCTGCCACGAAGATCGAGCCGAAATGGACTTACGATACGCACGAACAGATTGCCGGGGCGTTGGCGTTATCGGATAACGGAACCATCTACGCCGCCGGACAGATCGGAAACGTCTATGCGCTTAACCCGGATGGAACGCTCTTGTGGAAGTTCAGAAGCGGCCCGGTCCAGGATTCACCGGTGATCGGGCCAGACGGCGCGATTTACGTGACCACCACCACTGGGAGCGTCTTCGCCATCAATTCCAATGGCACGCAGCGGTGGCAGGGGAGCATCGACACGGTTGTGAGTTACAACCAATCCGGGGGCGCGATTGATCGAACCTCGTATTACACACCCGGCCGCCACGGCCTCAGCGCTGTTTCAATCGATTCGGGCGAGAAACGATGGGAGACAGTAATCCCGTTCGGCCAGTACGGCTCGCCTGCAATTCTGCAGAACGGCTTAATCCTCTATCCCGGACACGGACGGCTGAACACCATTGACACTGCCGGCGACCCGCAATGGTCGTATCCAAATCTCACTGCGGAAGCAACTAAACGCAATGGTGGCTGGCCGCCTCCCGGAGATGGGTCCTTCGATTCGGGGATTGCGCTCGGGCCGGACGGAACGATTTACGGCGCGACCGGAAACGGCCGATTCGTGGCCGTCGGGCAGGATCAAAAATTGAAGTGGGAATTCAAGACGCATTGGGGTAACAAAGCCGCGCCTGTGGTCGCGGTGGACGGAACGGTTTATTGCGGAGGCGGTGACGGAATTTTGTATGCCTTCGACCCGATGGGGAATAAAAAATGGGAGCTGACAATGCAGGGTGCGCTCGACGCTTCGCCGGTCCTGGCCGAAGACGGCACCATCTATGCGGTGGCCACGGAATTCGCTGCCATCTCACCCGATGGCAAGAAGGTCTGGTCGTTTCGGACGAACAGCGCCGTCACGTCGTCGCCGACGATTGCGACGGACGGCACCGTTTATTTCGCGACGTATCCAGGCGTCATCATGGCTGTGCCGGGAACCGGCGGTGGCTTGATGCCCAGCTCTTGGCCGAAATTCCAGCACGATGCGCACAACTCAGGCTCTGGGCGCTAGAGATCTTTCGAATGGGATTCTTGATCAGACGGTCTGCCGCGAGTGCACAATCTCGCCGCGCTTGAAGGTCATCCAGCAGGTATTCACGCCGAAGTAGTAGGGAATCTCGCGATAGTCTGCTAAATCGAACACCGCAATATCGGCGATCTTTCCGGGCTCAAGCGATCCGGTGCGCTGATGGCGTCGCAGTGAGTAAGCGGGATTGATCGTTGCGGCCACAATCGTTTCAGCCGGGGTCATTCGCAATTGCGTGCATGCCAGCGAGAGCACCATCTGCATATTCATCGTGGGGCTTGTACCCGGATTGAAATCGGTGGCCAGAGCCACGATCGCGCCGGATTCGATCAACGCTCGCGCAGGCGCGTGCTGGGATTGTCCGAGATGAAACGAACAGCCAGGGAGAAGTGTGCACACCACATCTGAACCTGCTAAGGCGCTGATGTCGCCCGGATTGATATGCTCGAGATGATCGGCGCTGGCCGCGCGCACTTTCACAGCCAGACGAGCGGCGCCCGTGCGCGTGAGCTGGTCGGCATGAATGCGAGGCGTCAGTCCGCAGACAAGTCCCGCGCCAAGGATGTGTTCGGCTTGGAGGAGCGTGAAAGCTCCGCGATCGCAGAAAACATCATTAAATTGTGCGAGGCCCGATTGCGCCACGTATGGGATCCAGATTCTGGCGACGAGGTCGGCATAGTCTTTGGGATGTTTGCGGTATTCGGGCGCGACCACATGCGCGCCCAAAAAAGTTGTCGCGATGTCGAGCGGCTGTTCGAGCCGCAGTTCGCGCATTACCTCGAGCGTTTTGATTTCGTTTGCGAAATCCAGACCGTAGCCGGTCTTGGCTTCGAGGGTCGTCGTGCCATGCGCGGCGAAGTATCGTAGGCGCGCGTGTGCACGCGCTTTCAGGTCGGAAGCCGGGGCGGCTCTCAATTTTCGAACGCTGGAAAGAATGCCGCCGCCCGATTTTGCAATTTGCTCGTAGGTTGCACCCGCGATGCGCTGTTCGTACTCGGCCCCGCGGCTTTCGGCAAACACCAGATGAGTGTGCGAGTCGACGAAGCCCGGCATCACGACGCGGCCGCCGACATCGATTTTCTTCGCGCGCCGCGCTTCCCGCCGCCGTTCGATCACGCGCCGCGGCCCCGCCGCTAGAATCATTCCATCCTGAAGAAGCAGAGCGCCGTCGCGAATGATGCCGAGATCGCCCAGCGCGCGGCCACGGCGCGGGGCAGGCCCGCGAAGGGTCAGAAGTTGCGAACAGCCGATTATCAGAGTCTCGCTCATGAGTTGTGGGATGAGTGTAGCTTTTCCCGGCGACTATAACCACCGCTTCGAGCTATATCTTGGAGCGCAAAAATATCTGGCCTATGATGCCAGCGGTTGGATTCCAGGTCGCAGAGTCGAGGCGCGGAAATCGAGGGGCGAAAATGACCGGAAGAATCATCAAGATTGCGCTGGTGGTCGTCGTGATCGCGGCGTTCATGGCCGCTCGCGGCTGTCGTGCGCGGGCGAGCGCCGCAGCAGAACAGCCGTTCGACGTTGTGATTCGTAATGCTCACATCCTCGACGGGACCGGATCGCCCTGGTACGCCGGCGACATCGCTATTCGAGGCGGACGCATCGCCGCAATTGGCCGCCTCGGCAAAGTCTCCGCGAAAAGCACGATCGACGCGCACGGCCGGATCGTTGCGCCTGGCTTCATCGACATGCTGGGCCAGTCCGAGCTGACAATTCTCGTCGAACCGCGCCTCCCGTCGAAAATCTATCAAGGCATCACCACTGAAATTACCGGAGAAGGCAGCTCCATCGCTCCGCAGACAGAAGCACTCCTGCGAGCCGATCACGTCACCTACGAGCACTATCAGATCACGCCCGATTGGCGGACGTTGCAGGATTATTTCGCGCGGCTCGAAAAGCAGGGCATGGGTATTAATCTCGCGAGCTACGTTGGCGCAACCCAAGTCCGCCGCGTCGTAATTGGAGACGCCGACCGCGACCCGACTGGCGGGGAGCTGGAACAAATGAAGGCGCAGGTGCGTCAAGCGATGCGCGAAGGCGCAATGGGCGTCTCAACTTCTCTGCAGTACCCACCGGCGCCCTATGCGAAGACGGATGAGTTGATCGCGCTCGCATCGGAGGCTTCGAGATATGGCGGCATTTACGCCACGCATATGCGCAGCGAAGGCGACGCCATCATCGACGCCCTCGAAGAAACCGCGCGAATTGCCCGCGAAGCAAAAATTCCCGCCGAGATTTGGCATCTGAAAGTAGCCGGCAAATCCAATTGGGGCCGCATGCCCGAAGTGATTTCCTTCATCGAAAAATCTCGCGCTTCGGGCCTAGACATCACCGCCAACACATACGCTTACACCGCGTGGAACAATTCGCTCTCTGCCTTTGTCCCGCCGTGGGCCCACGACGGCGGCACTGCCAAATTAATCGAGCGGCTTCGCGATCCCAAAGCTCGCGAGCGTATAAAAAAGGAAATGGACACGCCGGCGACCGACTGGGACAACGAGTGGAACGAAATTCCGGGCGCCGAGTCAATCCTGGTCAGTGAGGTTCAGAACAAGGCGCTACTTCCGATCCAGGGAAAGACGATCGCCGAGATTGCGAAGACGTGGAACGAAGATCCGAAAGACGCAATCTTCGATCTGCTGATTCAGGACAACGCGTACACCTATGTCTCCGTGTTCGGCATGCAGCAATCCGATGTTTCTTTGGCGCTCAAACAGCCCTGGGTTTCGATCGACAACGATTCGGAGGGCACATCTATCGAAGGCATTCTCGGCCAGGCACACCCGCACCCGCGCGCGTACGGCACATTCCCGCGCATTTTGCGCAAGTACGTCCACGACGAAAAGCTGCTCACGCTGCCGGATGCCATTCGGAAATTCTCGTCCTTGCCGGCGCAGCGCATGGGACTCACCGATCGCGGCGTTCTGAAGCTCGGGATGTGGGCCGATATCGTCATCTTCGACCCGGAGAAAGTACACGACGTGGCGACGTTCGAGAATCCGAACCAATTGTCGGTGGGGATGGACTACGTGCTCGTAAATGGAGTCCCGGTGATCGACGACGGCAAGATGACGAACGCGCTGCCGGGAAAAGTTTTGCGAGGTCCGGGCTTCGGCAAGGAATAGCCGCGCCTCAAGCGCCCGCGGCCTTGCCCTGGTACATCGGCGCAAAAACTTCCGTCGCAAACGTCTCGATCGAAGTCGGCGTAGTGTTCTCCGCCGAGCGCGCTTCGAGCGCCTTCATCCAGCCGTTGTTCAAAGAATCGATCATCTCGACCATCAATTTCACCGCGTTGGTCGACATGCCCATCTGCTTCATCGCCATCTCCACGGCGAAGCCCGGAAACTGAGAGTAGCCCAGACTCGGTTTGCCGATAGCATTGCCGAATGCAGTCGCCGTTTCTTTCATGTTGACGTTGCGTTGTCCAAGCAGTTCGCGCGTGGTCTTGCCCGTGAACTTGAGTTGCAGCAGTGCATCGGCGGCGTAAGCGCCGATGTCGCGCGTGGCGATTTGCGGCAGCGCCAAATCGCCCTTCAGCAATCCGCCCATCGTGCCCATGGTTTGAATAATTTTCACCTGCATCAAATTGTTTTCCATGAAGTAGGTAGGCCGCAGAATCAGCGCGTTGAGATTCGCGATCCGCTGAATCTTCTCCTCGAATGAATGGAGTCCGTTCACAGGCCCGACTCGCTCCGGCTTGTCCGCGCCGATGCTGCTCAAACATACCGCGTGCGAAACGCCGGTTTTCTCAATCGCGGCAGCCAGTGAATCCGTGATGCGTTCCTGATCGCCCCGAAAATCCTCGACGCGATAATCGGACGACAGCATCGCGTAAACAGCACGCGCCCCGTCAAAGGCTTTGGTCAGCGCAGCGGTATCATTGACATCTGCGACAAACGCCTCCGCGCCCTTGGCCGCAAACCGATCGAGCCGCTCCTTGGTGCGCCCAATGACGCGAACTTTCTCGCCCTTCGCCAGCAGCGTATCCGCAATCACGCTTCCCGTATGCCCCGTCGCTCCAGTAATAACGTACATGTGATCCTCCCGCATGCCCGGCCTGCCGTCTCGTTCGGATGCGTGCGCCGCAGCGCACGTTTTACATCATCGGAATTTTTACGCCTGTCTTGCGCGCAAACTCGATCGCTTCAGGATATCCGGCGTCCACATGCCTCGCCACTCCAATGCCGGGATCATTCGTCAGCACCCGCTCGATGCGCGCCGCCATTTCTTTCGTTCCGTCGGCAACAGTCACTTGACCGGCATGCAGCGAATAGCCGATTCCCACGCCCCCGCCATTGTGAATCGAAACCCAACTCGCCCCGCTCGCCGTATTCAGCATGGCATTGAGTAAAGGCCAGTCCGCGACCGCATCCGAGCCATCTTTCATGGATTCCGTCTCGCGATAAGGCGACGCCACTGAGCCGCAATCCAGATGATCGCGGCCGATCACAATCGGTGCCTTCAATTCACTGCGGGCCACGAGATCATTCAGCGCCAACCCGAATTTGTCGCGCTCGCCATAGCCCAGCCAGCAAATGCGCGCCGGATATCCCTGGAAACGCACTCGCTTCTGCGCCAACTTGATCCAGCGCGTGAGCACTTCATCGTGCGGGAACATCTCCAGCACAAGCTGATCGGTGCGATGGATGTCGGAAGGCTCGCCGGAGAGCGCGGCCCAGCGGAACGGCCCGCGTCCCTCGCAGAAAAGCGGGCGAATATAAGCAGGCACGAAACCCGGGAAGTCGTACGCGTTCTTCACTCCTTGCTGGAATGCGAACGTGCGGATGTTATTGCCGTAATCAAACGTCACGGAGCCAAGTTTCTGCAGAGCCAGCATGCCTTCCACATGCGTGGCAATCGATTCAAGAGAGCGTTTCTTGTGGCCCTCCGGATCACTCTTGCGCAATTCAATCGCTTCTTCGACGCTCACACCACGGGGCACGTAGCCATAAAGAGGATCGTGCGCGCTCGTCTGGTCAGTGAGCAAATCCGGCACTACGCCTCGTCGCGCCAACTCCGGCACCACATCCGCGCAATTTCCCACCAGCCCGACGGAAGTCGCCTCGCGCTTGCGAATCGCGTTCTTCAAAATCCGCAGCGCCTCATCGAGATCGTTCACCATCACATCGCAATAGCCGGTCTTCACGCGCCGCTTGATTCGTTCCGGATCGACATCGATGCCCAGAAACGCCGCGCCATTCAAAGTCGCCGCAAGCGGTTGCGCCCCGCCCATGCCGCCCATCCCGCCGCTGGCGATCAGCTTGCCGGCCAGATCGCCGCCAAAATGTTTCCGTCCCGCAGCGGCAAACGTCTCGTAAGTGCCCTGCAAAATTCCCTGCGTCCCGATGTAAATCCAGCTTCCCGCGGTCATCTGCCCGTACATCATCAGGCCCGCGCGATCCAGCGCGTCGAACTGTTCCCAGTTGCTCCAGTGTCCGACAAGATTAGAATTGGCGATCAGAACCCGCGGCGCATAATCGTGCGTACGGAAAATTCCCACCGGCTTGCCAGATTGCACGAGCAAAGTCTCGTCGGCGCTCAGCGTCTTCAGCGATTTCACAATGGCGTGATAACAATCCCAATTCCGCGCCGCTCTCCCGCGCCCGCCATAAATAATGAGCTCATCCGGCTTCTCGGCCACTTCGGGGTCGAGGTTGTTCATCAACATGCGCATCGCGGCTTCCTGCTGCCAGCCGCGGCAGGAGCGCGTGGTGCCGCGCGGCCCGCGCACTACCGGCGCAACCGCCCGATCCGCGTCCGCGATTTTTTCCATTGCGCAGCCTCCGCAAGCCATCTTAGCGCAGGCTAAGGGCGATGTCACAGCGCCGCAGGACGAGCCGGGGCGGAGAATCGCATAGAGAAAGAGCGTCCGGAGGAGAGCAAGCGACTCGACAGCGCCGCACTCGCGAACTGCATCGCATGGCGCGAATTTGCGCGCGTTGCGCGCGACACGCGGAGTGGGTAACATTGCATTGAAAGCGATGGCTTACCCCTCCGTCACAAAGTGTTTTCTTGACGCCGTCGATCGCTACGCGTGCCCTCGCGCGCAGATGTTCAAAGCCAATGGCGTTTGGACATCAATCACGGCAGGCGAAATGCTGCGCCGCGTGGCAGGTCTCGCGAAGGCCTTGACCATGCTGGGAGTGAAGCCGGGGGACCGCGTGGCCCTGGTATCGCCGAATCGCCCCGAGTGGCACATCGCGGATTTTGCCATCCAGGGAATCGGCGCGGTTCACGTTCCGCTGTATTTCAACGAATCGCCCGACCGCATGGTGTACATCATCAATGACTCGGGCTCGAAAATCGCCATTGCCGCGGGGGCAGAGCAGGCGCGCCGCCTGGTCGCATGCCGCGAGCGTTTCACTTCGGTTGAGCAAATCATCGCGGTTTCGCCTCCGCCCGGACTCAGCGGCGAAATTTTGCATTATGACGCGCTGATCGCCACCGCCGGCGACTCCGAAATCTCCGAGTACCGCCGCACGGCAGAGAAAGTTACTTCCGATCAACTCGCTTCCATCATCTACACCTCCGGCACCACCGGCGAACCGAAGGGTGTGATGCTCACGCACTCGAATCTGACCTCGAATGCGCTCGACGGACTCGGCGAGACCGAGATCGGGCCCGGCGATATTGGCCTTTCGTTCCTGCCGCTCTCGCACGTTTACGAGCGCGCCATCGATTACGGCTATATCTTTCGCGGCGTTCCCGTCGCCTACGTCGAGCGCATGGAAGACGTCTCGCAGGCGCTCCTCGAAGTCCATCCCACAATCGTCGCGGCTGTTCCGCGCTTCTTCGAAAAGGTGTACTCGAACATTTTCGAAAAAGCGCGTCGTGAAACTGGCGTCAAGCGGCGGATTTTCGAATGGGCCACGCGCGTGGCGAGAGCCGCGACGCCATGGCGCGCCTACGGCCGCTCGATATCTCCCTGGACAAAATTGCAATGGGAAGTCGCCAACGCTCTCGTGTACTCCAAAATTCGCGCAGGGCTCGGAGGCCACGTGAAGATGTTCTCTTCGGGAGGATCGCCGCTCGCTGTGGATTTGGCCGAGTTCTTTGCGGCGATCGACGTGCCCATCCTTCAGGGCTACGGGCTTACCGAGACTTCGCCGGTCGTCTCCGCGAATGTCGCTAAGGCCAACAAAGTTGGCACCGTCGGCCGGCCGATTCCCAACGTCGAAGTGCGGATTGCCGACGACGGCGAAATTCTCGTGCGTGGCGCCTGCGTCATGCAGGGCTACTATCGCAAACCCGATCAGACGCGCGAGACGTTCACGGCCGATGGCTGGCTGCGCACCGGTGATATTGGCCACCTCGACGCCGACGGATACCTGGTCGTCACCGATCGCAAGAAGGAGCTGCTGAAAACCGCCGCCGGGAAATTCGTCGCGCCGCAGCCGATCGAGAATCGTCTGAAGAGCAGCCCTTACGTCACGAACGCAATGGCGGTTGGCGAGCGCCACAAATTCGTGAGCGTTCTTCTCGTTCCCAATTTCGAAGCGGTGGCGGCAAAGGCGCGCGAAGCGGGCCACGAGCTGCCGCCACGGGAGGAATTCGCCGCGGATCCGTGGGTCCATCAACTGTTCTCAAGCGAGCTCGATCGCCTGACCAAAGATCTGGCGCAATACGAAAGGCCCAAGCGGTTCGCGCTGATTCCCGAGGATTTCACAGTAGCGAGCGGTGAGCTGACCTTTACGTTGAAACTCAAGCGCCGCGTCATCGAACAGCGTTACCGCGACATCATCGAAGGAATTTACGCCGACGTCGAAGAGCCGCGCCCTCAGCAACTTTCCTGAAGTTTCCCGCGCGTCGCGCTAAACTGTCGGCAGGAGAAAGCTCATGTCCGATCAACTCGTTATTGCGGGCCGCGCATTTCATTCGCGGCTTATCGTCGGAACCGGAAAATATCGCAGCTTTCAGGAAATGGCGCGCGCGCACGAGGCTTCCGGCGCCGACATGGTCACCGTCGCGGTCCGGCGCGTGAATTTGACCGATCGCTCGAAGGAATCGCTGCTCGATTATATTGACCGTCAGAAGCTCTTCATCCTTCCGAATACCGCCGGCTGCTACTCCGCCGACGATGCGATCCGAACGGCGCGGCTTGGCCGCGAAGTCGGCTTGTCCGAGTGGGTCAAGCTAGAAGTCATCGGCGACGAGCAAACTCTCTTTCCCGAAACCGAAGAGCTTGTCCGCGCCACGAAGATTCTCGTGAAAGAAGGATTCATCGTGTTGCCCTACACCAATGACGACCTGATCGTCGCGCGCAAGCTGATTGACGCAGGCGCCGCAGCCGTCATGCCTCTCGGCGCGCCGATCGGCTCCGGCATGGGAATTCAAAATGTCGCCAATCTCCGCATTCTCCGCGAGCGCATCACCGAAGTTCCCCTCATCGTGGACGCTGGCGTGGGCACCGCCTCCGACGCAACGGTTGCGATGGAGCTAGGCGCTGATGGCGTGCTCATGAACACTGCCATCGCCGGCGCACAAGAACCAGTATTGATGGCCGAAGCCATGCGCGAAGCCGTAAGCGCCGGCCGCAAGGCCTATCTGGCCGGCCGCATCCCCAAGAAACTCTACGCCACAGCTTCAAGCCCACTTACGGGCGTCGTTCGATAATCCGACCGTAGGGCCCGTGCTTCAGCCGGGCCTCTTCGAGCGCGACTTCGCCATATAGGACAGCGCGCGCATTCTCGCGGCGTCGCGAGAGCAATCCATCGAATTCGTCATCGGAACAGCACATGCCAAAGCACATCCACACACCCATGCACAATCGCGCCCGGAACCAGCGACCCCGTCTTCATCCACGCCAACCCGTAGAAAATTCCCGCAATCGTAGCCAGGATCACGTATTTCCAATTCGGAAACGGCGCATGCAGAATGTGTGAGAATCCGAAAATCACAGCAGCAACGGCCAGTCCCGCCCACTGATTACGAAGCGATCTCGCCAGCAAATTCTGCAGTAGTCCGCGAAATAGAAATTCCTCAGGCCACGCCGTAAGAAATACAATTCCCACCGCCATAAGCGGTAACGAGTGCAGCCGCTCGAGCGATGGCTCCCAATGAACAAATCCGATGGCTTCGCCTAGCGGAATCGCAATCACCGTGAAAAGCAGAAGATTTACGCCCACAGCTTTCGCGAATCCGCTGCGCCACTCAATCGCATAACCAATTCCGGGAAGCCGCCGGGCGAAGAGGAACGCGGCCAGTCCCGCGTTCACCGCCAGAAGAATCGTCAACGTATGCGTCAGCGGCGGCGGAAATGGAAACAGCCGGTACATCCATCGGAATATCACCGGCAGCCCGATGACAAGCACGGCAGCGTAGTCGAGCAGGGAACTCCGATTGCCCGCCGGGGCCATCACCAGCAGCAGAGTGGGAGCCAGCACATACGCCGCGCCGAGCAGCGCGGATCTCCAATCTTCAGCAACGCCCAACGCATACATTGCATACGCGCCCAACGGCACCAGCACGGCCAGTGCGCCGCCACGAGGTCCCAACCACGCCAGCAGACGCTCCCGCGCTCTCGGCGCAGCGGCGACCAAGTAACCCTCAAGGAGAATCCCGCAGACCGCCATAGCGAGCGCGAATCGCCAACCGCCGAATCCCATTCGCAGCCCGAGAAGCACACCAGTCGCGAGCAACGCGGCCCAGACCGCGAGCGCGACTCCAAGATTCATTTCATGCGTGCGAGTCGATTCCGGCATCAGTCGAGATTTTACTTTACGTCCGCACTTTCTTCCGCGGAACTTGATTTGCGCGCGAGCCTCCGCCATTCTGGTCGCACTTGCCGGCGATGGGCGACGCGAAAGCCAACAGACTCTCCTACATCGACTGGATGCGCGGCCTCGCCTGCGTCCTGATGTTCCAGACGCATTGCTACGATTCCTGGCTGGGCGGTTCGGCCCGCGACACGAAATTCTTTCAGTTATCGCAGCTCGGCGGCACGCTTCCCGCGCCGTTATTCCTATTTCTCGCCGGCATTTCCTTCGCTCTCGTCACCGATCGCCTGCGCCAGAAGAATCTCTCTTCGAACGAAATCGCCAAGACCACCATCCTCCGCGGCGCCGAAATCTTTGGCCTCGGCTTGCTCTTCCGCGTTCAGGAATTCATTCTCGGCCAACCGTGGTCGCCGTGGACGGACCTGCTGCGCGTCGACGTCCTGAACATCATCGGCCTCTCGATGATCCTAATGGGCGCCGTTTGCTGGCTCACTCGAAAGCGAGTAACCAATATCCTCCTCGCCATCGCCGCAGCCACTGGTATCGCCATGGCGGCGCCGCTCATCTGGACCACGGCGCGGCCGCGCTGGCTGCCGTGGTATCTCGAGTCCTACCTCAACGGCGTCCACACCTTCGACAAGCCGCAGCCGTGGCTTTTTCCACTTTTCCCGTGGGCCGCGTTCTCATTCGCCGGGCTGGCCATCGGCTTGGTCATCTTCAGCAACTGGGCGCGCAAGAACGACGCTCTCGCCTTCGGAATCTTCGGCGGCGCGGGCCTGTTCTTGTACAAATTCGCGCTGTGGCTCGACGCGCGCCCAACGCAACTTTATTCCGCCTATGATTTCTGGCACACCAGCCCAAATTTCTTTCTCGCGCGCGTCGGCGTGCTGCTCATGATTCTCTTCGGCACCTTTGCCTGGTGCCGCTGGGGGCTAGGGAATTGGGGTTTCAGCCCGATTATTCAACTGGGCCAAACATCGCTACTCGTCTACTGGGTGCACATCGAATTCGTCTACGGACGCTTCTCAATCCTCGCAAAGCGCGCGCAATCCATCACAACCGCATCCATCGGTTTGCTCATCATATTTCTCGCTATGGTCGGGCTCTCAATTCTACGCACGCGCACGAAGCGCAAAGGCGCCGAAATCCTCGCGTACTTTCGACGCCGGCCGCTGCCGTCGACTCAGCCATGACGCCCAAACCCCATCTCGGTCACCACACTCGCGGCGGAGTGAAAGTTGCCGCATGTGTTGCTGCATTAATCCTAGCTGCAGCATTCGCGCACGCAGCATTTGCGCGGCCGCAAGCCGCACAAAAGCCCACCGCGAAGGAATCTATCTCCGTCCAGAGCGTCCTGGCAGAGTCCATCAAGCGCGCGCAGGACATCTCCGATCCGCCGCAAAAATCCGCCGCGCTCGCCAAAATCATCGAAGTTCAAATCAAGCTCGGCCGTCTCGCGGACGCACACCAAACCATCTGGCTGATCCCCAGCAGCGAAGACCGCGCCCGCGCATTTTCTCAGGTAGCGTTCGCTGAAGCGGAAGCCGGCAAACTCGACGCTGCTTTCGCCACCGCCGATCTCGCCACGCGCGGCGAAGCCACCGGCCTGAAAGTTCCGCTCAGCGAGCAGCAGCAGCGCGATTACAAAAATATGGTCCTGCGGGGAATTGCCGCCGCGCGTGCCGCCGCCGGAGATGTCGAAGGGGTCCGCCGCGCCGAATCCGCCGCAATTCTCTCCGGCGATATCGCCAACAAATTCCTCCATGAAATCGCGCGCGCCCAAGTGAAATCCGGCGACATCGCCGCCGCGGAAAAATCTTTCGCCGAATACATCCGCTCAATGCCTGATTCCGGAGCGTCCACCGACGCGGCCAGCCAAGCCGCTGCCTCGGTCGCCGCTGCGCAACTCGAATTCGGCGATTTCGCGGGCGTTCTCTCCTCCGCAGCGCGCGTCCGCGACGGCGCAGCGCAAGCTACTATTCTCGCCGGCGCCGCCAAGGCGCAAGCCGAACACGGCGACCGCGCCGCAGCAACTGCGACCATCGCCAAGGCTCTGGCCGCGGCTCAGGCCTACCGCGATCTCTACGGCTACGACAAGAGCCGCGCATTTCTCGAGATCGCAAGAGCGCAGTCAGCTCTAGGCGATTTTCACGGCGCGCAGGAAACAGCCCGGCAAATCTCCGATGGCTTCACGAAGAATCAGGCGTTCACAGCGATCGCCATCGCGCAAGCCCGCGCGGGCGAAGTCTCCGGCGCGCTGCAAACCGCCAATTCCATAACGAACGACGCCGCAGCCACAAATCGCGAGGACGCCATCAAAGAAATCGCCGTCGCTCAAGCCGACGCGGGAAACATCGCGGGCGCACGCTCGACACTGGCGCAACTTCCTGCCGGCTACGATACCAACACAGTCACCGCCGCCATCGCCGTCGCACAAGCCCACGCGGGAGATTGCAAATCCGCCCTGGCAACATCGGATCAGCTAGCGGAGAGCGACCGTCGCGCCTGGGCGCTCAGAATTTTCGCCGTCCGCGGAATCGCGCGTGTTCAGAGCGAAGCAGGCGATGCCGCCGGCGCCAAAGAATGGATCACAACGCTCAACGCGCCCGCGCTCGAGACCAGCGCGCTACTTGGTGTGGCCGAAGGCTTGTCGCAGGGAAAATAAACGTCGAGGCTACCTGGCTTACGGTTGCTCGGCGGGCGGACTCTTCTTGGCGTTTGAATCCTCTGCGGCAGCAGCGTCCGGCGTTTTGGCCGGCAGCTTGAAAATTAATTCGCCGGGCCGAGCCAGCCCCATTTCCTGCCGCGCGATTTCTTCGATAGCTTCCGGATCGGATTTCAAATCCTTCACGCGATCTTGCAACTGGCGGTTCTCGTCGTTGAGCTTGGAAATTTCCTTGCGAATCTCGGCAGCTTCCCGCTGCGACCGGCGCATCGCCAGCACTCCGTGCGTTCCAAAAATGTCCTGTACCACCAAAAGCGCCAATCCCGTCCATAGAAATGCAGCCGCATTCTCGCGGAAAAATTTGCGAAGCTGCATGCCGAATGTCATCACGCGCTGATCCACTGCTGAGCCTCCTGCGCCATCTGGTGCGCCGCTTTCTCCGATGTCGATTCCGAATAAATTCGCACCAGCGGTTCCGTCCCGGAAGGCCGCATCAAAACCCAATCGCCGCCCTCAAAAATCAGCTTGAGCCCGTCGAGGCGGTTCATTCCCACGACGCGACGCCCGCCAAGCTCCTTCGGTTCGGCCGCTAATTTATCGCGGAGTCGCCGCTGCACGTCCTCCTGAAGATGAATGTTGACGCGAATCGGCCAATACTCCCGCCCGACCTCCCGGAACAACTTCGCGCGTTGCTCCGCAAGCGATGTTCCTCGCGCCGCGATCATTTCGGCCACCAGCAGGCAAGCCAGAATTCCATCCTTCTCCGGCACATGCCCACGAATCGTCAACCCCGCGCTTTCTTCTCCGCCGATCGCGATTTTATCTTGCGCGATGAATTCGCCGACGTACTTAAATCCAACCGGCGTCTCGTAAAATGGCACGCCATGCTTTTTCGCCACGGCATCCACCAAATTCGTCGTAGCCACGCTGCGCGAAGCGCCAAGTTTCCAACCGCGCGATTCGATCAAATAATCGAACAGCAGCGCGAGAATATGATTCGGCGAAACGAACGTTCCGTCGCGATCGAGAATTCCGTACCGGTCCGCGTCTCCGTCGGTAGCCAGCCCCGCCAGCGCCTTTTTCTCGTGCACTGCCTTTCTCAACGGCCCGAGATTTTCTTCCGACGGGTCCGGTCCAGTCCCTTCGAACAAAACATCCCGCTCGCAGCGAATTTCCGTCACGCCGACGCCATGATCCGCCAGCACGCGATCGAGCCATCCGGCGCCGCAGCCATGCACCGCGTCGCAAACAAATCCCGCCTTCGCCTTCCGAAGCGTGTCGAATCGAACGAGCTCGGCAAGTCTCGCGAGGTAAGCGTCGCGAATCTGCACGCGTTCGAATGAATCGCTTGATCCCGCATCCGGCTCCGCAAATTCCTCCGGCGCGAACCTCGCCGCCCGCGCCTCGATATCGTGCGTGATCTCCGGCAGCGCTGGCCCGCCATTCGGCCCCGAAAATTTCAGCCCGTTATAATCCGCGGGATTGTGGCTGGCGGTGATATTCACCGCGCCGTCGATTTTGCGCCGCACCATCTCGTAAGCAATTGCCGGTGTCGGCGCCGGAGCGTCGCACAGAAGCACGGCGCAGCCGCGCGCCTTCAACACGCGCGCTGCAGCCAATGCAAAGGCATCCGAGAAGCAGCGCGTGTCATACCCGACCAGAATTTGCGCTGATTTGTTCTTGCTGCGCACATGATCGGCAATCGCCGCGGCAGCCCGCCGCACGCCGGCGAAAGTAAAATCATCGGCCATGATGCCGCGCCAACCGGAAGTCCCGAAATGGATCGCGTTGCCCATCGTCGGCCGCTATTGTATCGTGCAGCGCAACTGTACGGGAGGGAGACTGTGCGGCACCCCGCCTTAGCGCTCATAATAGGTTCAAAGCCGCTCAGAGCGGTTAAAGAGGCCTCTGAGGGGTGCGATTTTGTCTCGGTTAGAAATGACCTCCGTGCTTTATTTTCAGCGAGATACGGCGATTTCTGTTCGTTTCCGTGTATCGATTAGAAAAGGAGCGATCAGGCCCCTTCGAGGTAGTTAGTTTTCGGTGAGATACAGTCGTGTTCATTTGCGATTTCCCACGGTAGGCTAGCAGCACTTGGCGGTTGACACCAGATGACGAGTTGCGGAACTGCTTAGAGCGCGCCGCGGCGAAGAGGACGGCTCATGACGCGGTTTCTTGTAATCCTGGTGACGTGCAGAACAAGAAGGGAAGCGAGAAAAATCGCGAACTCGCTTGTGGATCGCCGGCTCGCAGCGTGCGTAAACATCCTCACGGCCCATGTCGAATCCATTTACCAATGGAAGGGCCGCACAGAGTCCGCGAAGGAATTTCTGCTGGTGATCAAGACTTCCCGCCGCCAGTTTGCCGCGTTGCGCCGGGAAATCGAACGCCTGCACAGCTACGAGGTCCCCGAAATCATCGCGCTGCCAATCTCTGCAGGCTCGCCAAAATATCTCCGATGGCTCGGCGAATCCGTGCGAAGCAAACGGCGCGCCTAAACCCCGTCGAGTGCGTGCTCCAAATCGGCGATCAAATCTTCGACGTCCTCAATCCCCACCGAAATCCGAATCAAGCCATCCGTGATTCCAATTTCCAGCCGCCGCTCCGCAGGAATCGAAGCATGGGTCATCAGCGCCGGATGCGAAATCAACGTCTCCACTCCGCCGAGACTCTCAGCCAACGAACACAATTTCACGCGATTCAATAAACTCCGCGCCGCTTCCAGGCTCCCCACGTCGAACGAAATCATCGCCCCAAATCCGCGCTGCTGTCTTTTCGCGATCTCATGCTGCGGATGCGACGCCAAGCCCGGATAGACAACCCGCTTCACCTTGCGATGCCCCTCGAGATACTTCGCAATCGCCAACCCATTCGCGTTGTGCCGCTCCATGCGCACCGCCAGCGTCTTCACACCTCGCGATACGAGGAAGCAATCCATCGGCGCCAATCCCGCCCCGGCCGACCGCTGAATGAAATAAATTTTCTCTGCATCCTCCGCGCGCGTCAGCACCACTGCACCGCCGGTGCAATCGCTATGCCCGTTCAGATATTTCGTCATGGAATGGACCACGATGTGCGCGCCGAATGAAATCGGCTGCTGCAAATACGGGCTTAGGAACGTATTGTCTACCACCAGCGTCAGCCCGCGATCTTTCGCCAGCCGTCCAGCCGCTGCCAAATCCGTCACAATCATCGTCGGATTCGTCGGCGTCTCCACGTACAGCATCTTGGTATTCGGCCGCAAAGCCCGCGTCACTTTCTCCATCGACGACGTATCCACATAGCTGAATTCCATTCCAAACTGCACCAAAAGCTGCGTCGTCAATCGAAACACGCCGCCATACACCGATTCCGAAAGCACGCAATGATCCCCCGGCCGCAGCAAACGAAATACGGAATCAATTCCCGCCATTCCGGACGAAAAAACATACGCCGCCGAGCCGCCTTCCAATTTCGCGATGCAGCGCTCGAGCGCCTTGCGGTTCGGATGATTCGTGCGCGCGTAGTCGTAACCCTTGTTCTGTCCCAGCGCGTCCTGCACGTAGGTGGACGTCTGATAGATCGGCGCAACAATGGACCCGGTTGTCGGGTCCGGCTCCTGCCCCACGTGAATCGCGTCAGTCGAAAATCCCATCGAGCATTCTCCTCACTCTTCCAGTCGAGTCATGCAGCGCCGGACGCCGGCAAATGGCCGGCGTAAATTCGCTCCGCCGCTCGGTGCCACACTTCACCGCTTGCGAAACACCCTCAAATTGCGCAAACTTGTCGGGTAATCGTGCGGGTCACGCGCCGTGGCGCGCAGCAGCAAGCGCGTCGAAAATAGCGCACACGCAGAGGGCAGTCAAACCACTCGCCCGGTCGCTGTCGAGCATGTCCGATACCCCAACCCGCGTCCCCCTTCATCCGATGCGAACAAGCATCTCAAGATTCGCAAGGCTTTCGTGTTCTGCGTTCTTGGTGTTTGCCGTTTTCGCCATCAGCGCGCCGGTGGTGATGCATGCGGCTCACGCGCAGTCACAATCCCAGGCGTCACAGCCAAGTCAGTCTCAAGATCAAAAGGCCGATCAGGACCAGACTCCCGCGGCCCAGAGCGGCAAGAACGTTCCGGACAAGCCACCTGTCGATCCCAAAGCCAAGAAAGACAAAAAATCCGACGATCCACCCGAGTCCAGGCTGCACATCACCGTCGTCTCTGCCGAGAACAACAAGCCCGTCGGGAGCGCCAGCGTCTATATTCGCTATCCCGAAGGCAAAACCTTCTTTACGCGCAAGGACAAGGAAGCTGAGGAGAATTTCAAGACCAATCAAGATGGCAGCGTAAAAGTTCCCAGCGTCCCGCGCGGCAAAATCCTGATTCAGGTGATCGCTCCCGGCTGGCACACCTACGGCAAGTGGTACGACATCGACAAAGACGAAGTCGAGATTCAGATTAAACTTGAGAAGCCTCCGCACTGGTACTGAGCCTGCTCTTAAATCCGCTTTGCCAGTTTTTTCTGCTTCGGCTCGAAGAACTCGCTCCCGCGATCCTCGGGATTTCTTGCTGCGGCCGCGCAGAGACGCTTTCGATCTCAAGTAATGCCTGAATTTTTTCCGACCGGCGGCCGAAAAATATACAGCGCGCGAGCGCGATGCACAATCATAGTGCAAAATGCATTTCACGCTGAATTTGCGGCCCGTTTTTGCCGCGCGACGTTCGATTTCCACAAACTTTTCAACAAAACTGTTGAAAACTTTCGCACACGCCTGCATGGAACGGACTTCATTCGACTTCGTTTCGGCAACTGAATTGCTCCCCGGCGAACCAAACTGTTATTTTCTGCGCGCCGCGCTTCGGTCACAGCATCGAACCGCACTGGTTCCATACAATGAAACTACGGCAGCGTGCTGATGTTCGTGACCGTGATATGATTTATTTGCGTCCTACGACTTCTGGGCCCCAATGAAAACATTGATCGTCAATGCGGATGACTTCGGATTTACGCCCGGTGTAAACGCCGGCATCATGCGCGCGTTCCGCGAAGGAATTCTAACCAGCACGACCATCATGGCCAATGGGCCGGCCTTCGATGATGCCGTAGCTCACACTCGCGACTGCCCGGAAATCGACGTCGGCTGCCATCTGGTCCTCGTGGGCGGCAAATCGGTCGCGCCTCCCGAGGAAATCCCTTCGCTCGCGAAGCGCGACGGCGATCTACCCAAGTCGCTCTTTGAGCTCACCTGCCGCCTTTGGAGCGGCATGGTTCAGGAAGCCGACATCGAGCGCGAATTCCGCGCCCAGGTCGAGCGCGTCATCGCCGCCGGGATTACGCCCTCGCATCTGGACACTCACAAGCATACGCACGCGCATCCCTCGGTGATGAACGCCCTCTTCCGCATCGCCAAGGAATTCAAGATCCTGCGAGTGCGCATGCCCTTCGAACGCGGCACCCTGCGCGGTACGCCCGCGTCTCCGCCGGGCGGCAGCTCAATCACCCAGCGCATGCTCGCTTCGGCCGCCGGAATGTCCGCTCCTGCGTTTCGCCGCGGGCTGAGGGAATACAATCTGCGCTCGCCGCAGCACTTCTTCGGCGTGGCATTGACGGGCCATTTGAAAAGCGCCGCGCTGAAGCATCTGATCGAGACCTTGCCCGAAGGCACCAGCGAAATCGTCTGCCACCCCGGAGTGTGCGATGCTGAGCTGGAGCGGTCCGACACGCGGCTGAAGAAGCAGCGCGAAGTCGAGCTCGAGGCCCTGACGGATCCCGCCATTCTCGGCGCAGTTCGAGAGCAACAGGTGCACTTAGCTCCGTACAGGGAGCTAGACTAGTGACCGACGCTCGCGCAACTTGCGCCGAAATACTCCGTCGTGGTGCCGCTGCACAACGAGGAAGCTAGCATCCGCGAGCTTTATACTCGTCTGAACGACGTAATGACCGGCCGCTTCGAGCCAGTAGAATTCATTTTCGTCGACGACCATAGCACCGATCGCACGCCCGAAATTCTCTCCGAGCTTGCCAGCTTCGATCGCCGCGTGACGGCGCTGCGTCTCAAGCGCAATTACGGCCAGACCACCGCTCTCGCCGCCGGCTTCGACAACGCTTCCGGCGAAATCATTCTCTCCATGGACGGCGATCTGCAGCACGATCCCGCCGACATTCCGCGCATGCTCGAAGCCTTCGAGAGCACCGACGCCGACATCGTCAGCGGCTGGCGCGAAAAGCGCGTAGATAATTTCCTCCTGCGCCGCCTGCCGTCGCGCATCGCGAACTGGATGATGGCCAAGCTCTCCGGCGTGGACATCCACGATTTCGGCACTACCTTTAAGGTCTATCGCCGCGAAACCATCAAAGACATTCGCCTCTACGGTGAACTGCATCGCTTCATCCCCGCGCTGGCCGCGTGGAATGGCGCCAAGGTCGTCGAGGTCCCGATACGCAATATCGTCCGCCCCGGCGGTCATTCGCACTACGGTCTCTCGCGCACTGTTCGCGTCTTTTTCGACCTGCTCACGATCCGCTTCCTGCTGCGCTACATGACGCGCCCGCTGCACTTTTTCGGCCCTCCGGGATTTCTTGCCAGCGCAGCCGGTTTTGCGATTCTTTTGTTTCTGCTCATTGACAAAGCGGCGTACAACGTCCAGATTTTCCAGCAGCACGGTCCGCTGCTGGTTCTCGGCATGATTTTGTTCTTGTTCGGCTTGCAAGTTTTGGCGGTAGGCTTGGTGGGCGAGCTTCTGACTCGTACGCACTTCGAGGGTCACGACAAACCGATTTATCGCATCGAACGAATTGTGGGAACAAATCGCGTGGCCGCCGCCCGCCATTCGTGATCCGTGATTCGCTGCGCGCGGCATATGCCGGCGACTGAGCAGCGAACTCGGGAAGGAGAGCGATTTATGCGCAAGACATTTCTCATCGCCATCAGCTGCTTCGCCCTCGCGGCCGCCGTTTGGGCTTCGAACGATCCCTGGAAGGACAAGCCCTATCAGCAATGGGACTCCAAGGATCTCCAAAGAATCTTTCAGGACTCGCCGTGGGCACATGTTGTGCGTGTGGACGCTCCGTGGGCGAGCAGCGGTGTCGATGATTCCGCAGTTCCGTCGGGCAGCGGCGGCGCCGGCGGAGCAGGCCGCAGCATGGGCGGCACTTCAGCCGGCGGCGGCGGGAATGCAGGCACCGACATGGGTGGAGGCGGCGGGGGAACGGCCGCTTTCCTCGTCCGCTGGATTTCCTCGCGCACGTTTCGCGAGGCGATGATCCGCGATCGTGTGTTGCGCTCGCAGATGACCGAGGCCGATGCCCAGACCGAACTGGCCAAGCCGGTGGAGGGCTATGAAGTTGTGGTTACCGGGCCGGACATGACGCCATTCCAAAGCGTGGACGAAAACGCGCTCAAGAGCTCCGCGACTCTCACCCTCAAGCGCTCCAAGAGCAAGCTCACGCCCACCGCGGTGCGCATCCAGAAAACTCAAGACGGCAGCAAAGTGGCTGGAATTCTGTACATCTTTCCGGCGAAGTCCGAAAACGGCGAAACCTCCATCGGCACGGACGAGAAGAACGTGGAATTCTCCTGCAGCGCCGGGAAATTTACGCTGAAGTGGAGTTTCGACGTTTCGAAGATGGCCGACAGCCAGGGCCGCGACCTGTAAGATGAAGTGTCGCCAAGCACGAGCCGAGTCGCTGGTGCAGCGTGCGGTCGAAGTGATCGGGCGATCAATTCAAAGGAGCATGGAATGAAAATACTCGCACGGTTTGTTCTGGCAGCTCTTGCGGTCGCAGCAATCACTCCAGGGCTCGTCGCGCAGCGCGGCATGTTTCAGGCCCCGGATTTCCAGGGAATGTGGAACCCGGTCGTTGGATCGGGCGGCACGTACGAGACGCAATCCAAGTCGGGAGAAAAATCGCAGATGGATATTTTTCTCCTCGGGAAGGAATCTGCCGCTGGCAAGGATGCGTACTGGATGGAGATCGTGACCAGCGATCGCAAGAATCCCAGCACTCCTTTCATCATTAAATCGCTTTACTCGTTTGACGGCGGCACGATGGAGATCTCCAAGACCGTGATCCAGATGGGCGGACGGCCTCCGATGGAGGTTCCCATGCAGATGAGCGGCTCAAAGAAAATCACCGTGGACATTCGCAAAAAGGGAACCAATCTCGGCACGGAAACGATTACCACTCCGGCCGGCGAATTCGCTTGCGAGCACTGGCGTTCCGAGGACGGGAACGAAATGTGGCTTTCGGCGCAGGTCCCGCCTTACGGCCTGGTTAAGAACAACTCCAAGGACGGCGCGTCGATGGTCCTGACTCACGTGATTACCGGCGCGAAAGACAAGATCGTAGGAACGCCGCAGCCGATGATGGCAAGGTAGATCGCCTCCCGGCGATATAAGTTCCATTTGAAAGTCCTTTCTCGGGCTTTTTCCGCACAGCGCGAAGGCCGCACCGGCTCTCGTCGCCGAGACGCTTAAAAATCGATGGCAGCTATCCAATTTTCCGCTGCACGGCCTCGCCCCGCTCGCGTGATATTCTGGCCGTTCCCGGAGAAAATCGCGAATGGCGCTGTCCGAAGACAAGTTTTATCGTGCTCGTGTCATTGAACGCCAGGACTTCGCCTCCGATCTCTGGAAGATCCGCATCGAGCCGGAAGCGCCGTTTCGATTCGCAGCCGGGCAATACGCCACGCTTGGCGTGCGTTCGGGCGATAAGCTGGTCGAGCGCGCCTACTCGATCGTGTCGTCTCCTTACGAAGAAACCGTCGAGTTCTTCATCGAACTGGTGCCCGAAGGCGATCTCACGCCGCTCCTGTTCCGGTTGAATCCCGGCGACGATCTCAAGATGCGCAAGATCGCCAAAGGCCGCTTCACCATCGATTTTCAGAGCGGCCGCACGAAGCATCTGCTGCTTTGCACCGTCACGGGCATCGCGCCGTTTGTCAGCTACGTCCGCACGCTCAAACGCGATTGGGACGATAAGAAATTTCCCGGCGAGCACCAGCTCTGTATATTGAACGCCGCCAGCCGCTCGTGGGAATTTGGCTACAGCGAGGAGTTGGAAAAAATCGCCGCGGAAGTGCCGTGGCTGAAGTACGTCACCTCGGTGAGCCGCCCGTGGGAAGACGCGGAGTGGCGCGGGGAAGTGGGCCGCGTGGAGGATCTAATCCGCAAGTACACGGACCAATGGGGGATCACTCCTGAGAACGCCACCGGCTATCTTTGCGGGCACCCACAGATGATCGAGCACAGCATGGGAATTCTGAGGCGGCGCGGATTCCCCATCGCCTCGCTGCGGCAAGAAGTGTACTGGGTTCCGGCGAAGTAAACCTCCGGCACGCCCGCCACAAAAGACCGCGGCTTCCTGATTGGTTCCTCCTTTCGATTCTTATTCGCTGGCTGCGTATTTCTAACCGAAACAGGGGTTCATTTAAATTTTCCGCAACTTGAAGAAAGCAAACGGCGGAATTATTTCTAACCGAAACAAAAATCAAACGTGGCGGATCGCTTCTGTCACGGGCATTTATCAGTCGTGAGAAGCGCGAATTTGAAAAACGCGGCTTTGCGCGTTCTGGTGACTGGAAGCTAGAGGCTGCGCGCTGGGAATCCGAGGACGGCACGAGCACAACGTGGCCGCGGGAGGGTGCGGTCAAGGCAAAAGATGGCCGAAAACTACAAACTCAGACACGTTCATGCCGTGTATCTTTTCACTTCGAAGAGCACTCTAATATAGGGTAGTACAGATACGGTACCGTAGCGTATCGAAAAAAGCCTGCTGGCCGTATCGCGTAGCAATACGGTGCCGTATCGCTGCAAGAACAACAAGGAGAAACGAACATGTATTTAGTCATGGGCATTACTGGAAAAGTTGGGGGCGCCACCGCGCGGCATCTGCTGAAGCAAGGGAAACAGGTGCGGGCGCTTGTGCGCAATCGCGAGAAAGCGGCGAAGTGGGCAGACCAACGCGTGGAGTTGGTGGATGGAGACTGGAACGATGCGACAGCAATAGCGGCGGCGCTCAAAGGTGTTGAGGGCGCGTTTGTTATGTTGCCGGCTGTATGGGCGCCCTCGCTTGATTACAAAGAAGCAAAGGACGTGATTGCGAACTATGTCGAGGCGCTGACCGAGGTAGTGCCGCCGCGGGTGGTAGCGCTTTCGTCGATGGGCGCGAATAGAACAAGCGGGCTGGGGATGATCACGGCCTTATCGCTTTTGGAGCAAGGTTTTCGCAGCCTGCCATCTCCGGTCGCATTTGTGCGCGCAGGCGGCTTTTTCGAAAACTTTCTTTTCGGCTTACAGGCCGCCCAAGGCGGAACACTACCGGTCTTCTACAATCCTACAAGCCGGAAATCAACAATGGTCGCGACAAACGACATCGGCGCAGAGGTAGCAAAGCTTCTGACCGGGCCGGCGTGGTCAGGGCATCGCGTTATCGAGCTCGGTTCGATGGTAAGCGCGGATGAAGTGGCGGAACAATTGGGTGAAGTCCTAAAACGCGACGTAAAAGCCTTTGCCGTCCCGCGTGCAGGGTGGGCGGAAGCGTTCGGGCAGTTCGGCGTCCCGAAGGGCCACACTGGACCTGCCGAAGAAATGTTTGAGTGCGTGAACGCCGGATGGATGGACCTCGGAATCACGGGTACGGAGCACGTAGCGGGTACGACGTCCGCACGCGATGTATTCGCGGCTGCTCAGCAGGCCGTCAAGGCGAAAGGCCATTCCGTTTGAACGGCGGCGATGCCGTCGTCAGCTCGTTGGGCACCGGCCTGAGCCCGTTCCGCGAGGTCAGCCTGCTCCGAAGGCGCCGTGGGCCGTTATTTTTATGCCGGATGTAGGGTCGACCGTCCCTCAGCCGCTCTACCACCACATAGGCGATGAACGCGGCGACAATCGCGACAAGGAGATTCTTCTGCGTAAAAATGTCCTGCAGGTCCCACAGCAGGCCCTTATTCCGCTCGCCAGCGCTGCGTTCCAACTCACCCATCAGAAGGTTTGAATCGAACAGAAAGACTATGAAACCGACTTCGACAACGGCTCTTCAAATGCTTTTTCTCATGCTGGGCTTGCTCCACAATGAGTCCGTTACGTCGGCAACTCTAGCGCTACCGCGTTGGTCGCAGCAAGGAAAACCGATGGATCAGCGGGCTTGTAGCTCGGCCTTGTGGGTGCGATCATCCTGGCCAGTCAATTGGCGTGTGGTTTGAGGAACGCTTGCGTGCTGGGGATTCAACAGTGAGTTATCGCTTGAAGCTCCTGGCCTTTCTCGTTGCGGCTGTGGCGCTTCTGATTCTTCTCAATGTGGGTTTCTCCGCGGTCAATACTCTCTCGCAGTTAGACGGGATAGAGGCTGCACGTGACCAGTGGCAGCGTCCATTGGACATTTTGCAGGCTCTCGGCCCCAGACCGGGCGACACGATGGTTGATTTGGGATGCGGTTCGGGATACTTCACACTGAAGTTGTCTGCTCCCCTTGGCAACAGGGGCCGGGTCATTGCCGAAGACGTCCGCTGGTTGCCGCTAGTATTCCTGTGGGCGAGAACAATCCTCAAAAAGGAGTACAACATCAGACTCATTCATGGCCAACCGACAAATCCTCATTTGCCTGTAAACGCTGTGAATGCGGTCCTCATCCTGAATACTTATCACGAACTGAGTGACCCGCATGCGATTCTCACGCAAGTGAGCCGAGCCTTAGTCTCTGGCGGACGACTTGTCGTTGTGGACCGCCAACCGAATCCGGCAAACGTTGGAATTACGGAAAATGGCGAGCATGAAATTTCTTCCTCTAGCGTTGACACGGACGTCCGCCAGATGGGGTTTGACGTTGTCGGTCGACGTGATCACTTTATCGACAGTGATCCGGATCGAGAGACTTGGTGGCTGCTTGTCGCACGGAAGCCGTAATCCGCCGAATTGAGAGTCGTGCTGCGCCAACTCCCGAAAAACGGGCGACTCGGAAGCAACCGGCCAATCTCCGGGTTGCCGACCATACGATCACCTTATCTGCTGCCTCAGGGCACTGCGCTTCTTGGCAGCCGCGACGAAACATCACCGGCTGATATCGACTGAGAGAGGTTTGCTCACGCGTTTGGTATTCTCAAAAAGGCACACCTGTGACGGAATGTGAGGAATTTGCTGACGACCTGTGGGTCATGGAAGGGCCGAACGTCCGCGACTTCGGAATCATCTTTACGACCCGCATGGTCATTGCAAGACTTTCCGATGGCTCCTTGTGGGTCGATTCGCCAGTTTCTGTTACGTCCGATACGCTGAAACGTGTCATTGCCTTGGGCCCAGTTCAATACCTCGTCGCCGCGACTCCAAGGCACATTTGGCGTCTGGCAGAGTGGCACTCGCAATTCCCCGGAGCGCAGTTGTGGGCAGCGAAACCCTCGCCACTTACATTGAAAAAAGGGAACCTGAAGTTCACCGGGATCCTTACAGACGCCACGCCGGAGGTCTGGGCAAAGGATCTCGATCAGGTCCCATTCAGGGGAAACCCGCTCATTGAGGAAGTCATTTTCCTACATCGGAAGTCTCGGACAGTCATCTTGGATGATTTGATCCAAAATCATCCGGCGCTGAAAGGGCGCCCTCTTCGCAATGTTCTGTTCAGGCTTGCTGGCGTCGCCTATCCCAATGGCGGTGTGCCGCTAGACATCAGGCTATCATTCATTCATCGAGATCTCGCGCGGCAATCACTCGAAAAACTGCTTTCCTGGGATTTCGATAAGCTGATCATCGCTCACGGCGTGTGCATCGAGACAAACGCGAAGGCTTTCGTAGAGCGAGCATTTCAATGGCTGACTTAAGTGACAGCAGGACGAAGGCGTCCAGAACGCTCCTGTCCGCTCCCTGCGACTTCAACCTGGCAGAGACGAGCCGCATGCGAGAGATCGCCTTGGGACTTTGGCGGCGGGTGGCGCAGGCTTTTCTCCGGAGGTATGCCGTCGGGTGCCCCATCCTCGGTTTGTGAGGGTGGGGATTTCGGCCCTGTCGTCCACTTTTCCAGGGGGTGTGCCGACAAGGTGCCTCATCTTTCCCGCTCAGCCTACCAACGGACTTTGACGCTCCGAAAGCCGTAGCCGCCCTGCAATTCCGAGCCTGGTTCTAGCCCGAACGTACCATTGACTTACTATTACTCTCGCGTTATTCAGGGAGTGGTCGCCCGCAGACCGCAAGCCGGGTCCGGGCTGTCAGCCGCTCTGCGGCTGCAAGTGCAGGCGGCTCAGCACGGCGAACGAGGATGTCCGGGCTGTCAGGCGCTCTGCACCTGCACGTGCAGTCGATTCAGCGCGGCGAACGATCCTGTCTCCGCGCCACACAGTCTATAGGAGCAAATGAAGATGCCTGGCAGAATCGCCAGTAGCGGCAGCATTCCCCGCCTCGGGAACTACTCTGCGACCTCGGCGTCTCTGCGGTGCGCCGTTGCCGTTTCTTCCGACCTCCAAGCTCAAACCTCGAATCCCCAGAATTCTAATCGGTACACGAAACTATTAGAAATCGCCGTAACCCTAACAAAACAAAGAAGGGAGAGCAGTTCTAATCGATACAAATAACGCCTTTTTTTCGCGCACGAAAACAGTAGGGGGGGCGGGTTCAGCTTCCCCCTGCTGAAGCACGGGGGTGCCACCCGCGGCGGAGAAAAATCTAAGGGCGAGGCCGAAAGGATGGCCGAAACCCCGACCCTTCCCACGAACCGGGAAGGATCGGGGACCTGAAACCAAAAAACCTTCGGAAAAGGCTGTGCCACCCGCCCATCTTTCGCAACGTAACCTTGACTCTAATAAAATCAATGGTCGACGATTACACAATGAGCGGTGTATCGTCCGGGCTGCGCTGGGCTGGACTGATACCCGGGCCGAGCAGCGGGAGGGCTAAAGCACCCTCCCCTACAACGGCGCGACAAATCAAATCATATGGCTGGGCTGAGTCGATTGCTCCGCAATCGCAAAGACGATTGACAGCCCAGACTCGACGCCGCAACGCGTCGGCGCCGGAGGAAACATGGCAACGCAACCTATCGATGCAAATCTGCAGCAACTACTACGCGGGCGCCACATCGCCACGCTGGGCACCGAGAACATCGATGGCTCGATTCACCTCACGGCTGTCTGGTACCTCTACGAAGACGGCGTGCTGTTCGTGGCCACCTCGACGCAGACACGGAAATTCCGAAACGTGACGGCCCGGCCCCAAGCCTCGTTAATGGTGGACACCCGCCACCCCGGAACAGAGCGCGGCATCACGGCAGCAGGAAAAGCAGAGCTGATCTCAGGCGCACGGTCAGCAGAAATCAACCACCGCTTACACGCGCGCTATCTAAGCCCAGCGGCGCTCGCCGACCCTGCAGTCGGCCCTGTATTCGCAAGCTTCGATGATGTGACCATACGGATCGCAGTCGATTCCTGGTTCACATGGGATATGGCCGCGATTGACGCGCAATACTTCAACAAAAAGCTAGCCACACCGGGCTACATGTTGCCCACAGAGTAGCGGCGGCGATTGCGGAGAGCCCAGCGCTTCCCGATACAAACCATCGGGACGCCGAAGGCGCGAAAGCGCATCTTTGATGGCACAGTTTTTCCGGGGCGCTAAACAAACCGGGAAGGACGGGGACCCCACGGCAAATCTTCGGAAGAGGCTTGGCCACCCGCCCTGATTACGACACTCAGGGTTTAAATTCAGAGTCTCATCTCCGAAGAAGCATTTATCATTGCGATGTTTTGACGGAGAGGATTGATTTCACACACGCCTCAAAGTGTCGCTCGACTGGAACAGGCCGAGAAAGAGCGGCTATTGATCACGTGCCAATGTCCGGCTAGTAGAGGAGATATGTGACCACTCACGAGGAACGCGTTCGGCAGAGCTTTTCCAGGCAGGCCTTCATGTCCACTTTGGGGGCCGAGCTAACAACAGTGGTTCAAGGCGGTGTGGAGATTCGCCTGCCATTTTCGCCCAATCTTACGCAGCAGAACGGCTACCTGCACGCGGGTGCGATCACTGCGGTGTTGGATTCTGCTTGCGGTTATGCCGCCTTCACCATCGCAGGAGATGATAAGGATGTCCTCACGGCGGAGTTCAAGGTAAACCTCCTGGCACCCGCTGCCGGCGAGGTCTTCGCCGCCAGAGCGCAGGTTAAGAAAGCGGGACGGACGCTGACAGTTTGTACCGCGGATGCTTTTGCCATCAGCGACGGCACAGAGAAGTTGATTGCGACCATGCTGGCCACAATCATCGCTGTGCCGATATCGCGCGCGAAATAGGACGCGATTTAGCTCCAGTGAACAGCGAAGCGCCGTCGGAGGCGAGCGGTCCACCGATGCTCTTTTCCGGAATTTCTGGTTGATGCATTTATTCCGCTTCGCGGCATAATAACTCCGGTGACGTTAACGGTGCAGGATAGGTTTTTGGGCGGGGTGGGAGTGGGGCGTTCGGCCTGGTTCTTGCGTTCGCGCGGTTGGTTGGATTCATGCGGGTGTTACGGACACAGGCAGGAGTGTGTGGGCTACTTGAGGCCGGTGTTGTAGCAGCGGGTGTGGCGGGAGATGAGACTAGAGACTACTGGAGAAGTCAAAACCCCCACCCGCAAGTACGGCGGATGGGGCACCCAAGGTAAACCTTCGGACGAGGCTGGGCCACACGTTGTTGGATCGTTTGAGAATAGGGACGTTGGGGTCCGCGCCTTTCCATGGCGCGAGGAAATGCTACGAGTTGCTGAGGAGAAGCAATACGCACCGCCACGTCATGGCGATGCCGCGCCAGTATCGCGCAGAAGCACGACGTCGGCTTCGGTGCGCTGGCTGAGCACGCCGACGCTCTTGCCATCGGGCGAGAATCGGAAGTCCGCAATCGTGTCGGTTTTGAAACTCGTGATCTGCCGTCCGGGAGAACCATCCAACGGCTGGAGCCACAGATTGCCGATGCCATTTTGAATGATCGGATAAATCAGTGCTTTTCCGTCGGGCGTGAATCTCGGGCCATTGCCGATGCCGGGATGAGGATCGAGCCAGCGAATCTGCGGCTGCGGCCCGGCGTCCACCGGAAGCACGGCGATCTTATGGCCCCAATTCGGCTCATCGAATACAGCGAGAAAGGCGAGCGACCTGCCATCCGGCGATACATCAATGTTTTCGCCCGCGATCAATGCGTGGGGAATCGGCGTTCCCGGAAGCGTCTCGGTGATTCCGCCATCTGCGGGCGCGCGAAAGACTCGACTGGAGATAAAGTCGGAGAAGTACACCCACCTCGAATCACGTGAACATTCCGGGGTGAAAGCCCATTCCGTGTCCGAAAGCTGCTTCGCGTTTGTGCCGTCTGAGTTCATCCGCCAGATCTCCGTTTCGTTTTTTGTCCCGCCCCTGGCAACGAGCAGCGTTCGTCCGTCCGGGCACGCTGAGACAGCAATCATAGTATCGTTGCTGAAGACGGTCGTCCTGCTCGATCCTTTGGCAGAAACGCGCACGATCTGGCCCTGTTCCGCAAGATAAAATCCGTCATTGCCCGCCCAACTGAACCCTACGATCTCTTCGCGTTGAAGTGGCATGACGGGACTCGGCAGCTCCGCTCCCATCGCCGCTCCCATCGTCGCTGCCGGGATCGCGTACAACATGTACGACTGTTTTGATTGCACCGTTGCCAGAGTTTTCGCGTCGGACGAGAGCGTCAACGTGTCGTAGCTGTTCGTGTCATTCGTAATCGTATGGAATTGGCCGCCGGGGTAGGAGACAAATGCGATCTGCGTTTGGGTCTGGCCCGCGCCCGCGCGCTGATACTGGACCAGAAGCCCGCGGCCGTCCGGCAGCCAAATGGATCTGAAAAACTTAAATCCCTTCCCAACCGTGAAATCTTCAGTTTTGCCGGACGCTGCATCCATGAACTGCGGGTCTGCAAATCCGCTCAAGGCGATGCGCCGGCCATCGGGCGACCAGGCGAGGTAGAGATGCGCGGCGGAGAGAGGGCGAGTGGCGATCGTTTTCTCGGCGGTGCCGTCCGAATTGGCAACCAGAATATGGAATTTTCCGAACTCGGGATCATTCCAGCGGGAAAAAGCAAGGTGCTCGCCGTCGCGTGACAACGCCGCGTTCGAGTCAACGTCCTGCGCGATGAGCTGCGCATTGCCCCCCAATGCCGGCGCGCGGTACAGGTCCCGCGTGTCCTGAGCTGCGGTGCGCGCTTTTAGGAAATAAAAATGGTTTCCGTCAGGAGAGAACTCCAAATTCGAGTAGAACTCATCCGCTGGCGCGATGATTTGCGTGTCGCTGTTGGTCGCCAGATGGCGCAGCCAGAGGCTGGCTTTTCCGGCGTCGTCCACTTCGCTGAGGATATATTTCCCGTCGGGGGAGATGGCCGCAGCCCGCGATTTCAAGTTGTCCGTGACTTGCGAGATTGTGAAATTCTGGAAGGGCACCGCCGGCGGGCGGCTGAACAGGGAATAGACGCCGTAGCTCGCCGCGGCGGCTAGTACTACGAGAGCGACTCCCGCCGCCAAAGGCAAGGCTAGCTTCCGGTTAGCTCGAGAGGTTGCGATCGCCGGGTGCGCCGGGTGCGCTGGAGGCTCGAGCAAGGTGGCGGTGGGCGACGCGGCATTGTGCCCGTTCTCACGATCTGCCCGGCTGCGCGACCAAGCGTCCAGTTCGGCCCTTGACGCGTAAACCGAGCCCATCTTGTCATGCAGGTGCCGTCGAACCGGCATCCCCTCGCGCTTCTCCCAGCGCTGTACTGTCGTCACATCGCGGTCAAGGTATGCCGCGATCTCCTTCCAGGAGTCTAGCCGGTCATCAGAAGGTCTCTCGGAGAGCGGCGTGTCTGGAGACAGTTCGTGCATTGCGTTCTCCTGATTGAACCGCGGTGACAGTGAGACAGGTTACCCGATTCTAAGTCCACCGGGTGGTAACCGCAAGATGCCGCATTTCGCGGTAGTGGGGCAATCCCGCGCATTGCCGTTTGACCACGCCCGCCTGGATGTCCGATGGTGTCCGGGCGCCGCAAACGTGAAATCGCAGAGATCGATTCCTTGAGCCATGAATCCCGGCGAAGTTCCTGCATCTCATGCCGCCCAGGGAGATATCGGCGACACCGGCGCGAGTCTCAATCCTGGAGGTCCCAATGAAAAGCAAGGCTTTGTCGTGGGCAGTGCGCATTGCCGCGGTTCTGTTGTTGGCGGTAGGTACCGGGGTTTTGGCCCAAGGCCCGGTACCTTTGCACTTTCGAGGGTTGATCAACGACTATACGCCACAGACCATATCGGGCAAGACGGTTGGTCCGTGGGAAATGCACGGGACATGGTCATTGGACGTGAAAGGCAGATCTGGATTGGCCGATTTTTCCGCTGCCATGACCATGCAACTCTCGGATCACGCCATGGATGTCGCGATCGCCAACGGCACTGTTACGAACGGCGTTCTGACGACGTTTGACGATCCCGAAACACGCATTCCTCATACTCACCACATCACCATGAAGAATGCCACGGTCAGCAACGTCACCGGCAGTTGCCCTGTCTACCTTCCCCCAGTTACCACAAATCCCGGTTTCATGGTCACTGGGATGGCCACTATTACCGGCAACGGAGGCCCCGCTCCGTTTTCGAAGGGCGACACTGTGCTATCTCCGCTGCAAGTGTGCGTCAATGGAGGATCGGACGTCCCGTTTTCCAACGTAACTCTGGTGTTCGGGTCGCCCGCGAGTGGGCATTTCGGCGTGCAGGCGATCCACGGGGTCATTCGCAAGTCTAAATTGACCGATTTCGAAATCGACCGTCGATGAGCGCCGGCGGCGGACACGGCGAGGAGTCGCCGTGTCCGTACCGCTGCTGGATCGATCTTCTGGCGGATGGCACAGCCTTTATCCTTCTTCGTATTCTCCGTTGGGGGCGTTTATCCCGCTTCGCGGTGTGCCAACACCCTTGAAATTGACGGTGCAGTATATGGTTACGCGGGGTCGGGGGTTTTCGGGGGTTCAGGGAGTGAGGCTTTCGGGAATGTTTTCGGTCTTGTTGTTGCGTCCGCGCGGGTGGTTGGAGTCATGCGAGTGTTACGGACACAGGCAAGAGTGCCTGTGCTACTTGAGGCCGGCGTTGAAGCGACGTGTGTCGCTATCTTGCCACTAGCGTGCATGAGTCGAGAAACGTAAACTAGTGGACACTGTGTTCGAGCAAAAAATTAATGAATTCTTTGGCGATGCGGAGTCTACTGGCTTTGGAACGGGCTGGTGGAGCGGGATATTGTCGGCGTTTTTTGGATTTCTTTCCTTCGGTGCAGTTTTGTGCCTGCATTTTCCTCAGCTGCTAACCTCTCCTGAACTGCGTCCACATTATCCAATGCACGTGATGCGCGTTTTAATCCAATGTCTGATCGTGGCGGCAATTTTATTCGGAGTCATTTCTTCGATTAAGCGCAAGAAAAAGATTTTGGGATTGACCGGAACGTTGCTGGCCATCGCGGCGACGGCTTTGGGCGGATCGAGCGTACAGATTAACGAGACTTTGCACGCTGGGCCCGCAATCGGCCTGGACTGGTTTTTGCTCGATATGCTTTTGATGGGACTTATCTACGTGCCGCTCGAAAGACTGTGGCCGCAGTATCCAAAACAAGGAACATTCAGGAAGGATTGGACGTTGGACGTGGTGTATTTCATGTCCACGCATCTGCCTCTGCAGGTTTTATCTTTTCTGGTTTTATTGCCCGCTACCCAGGCCACCAAGTATTTGGGCGTTCCGGTACTACAGGGATTTATCGCGCGAATGCCCTGGCTTTTGCAATTTTTTGCGGCCGTTGTGGTTGCGGACGTTGCGGAATATTTTATTCATCTGGCTTTGCATAAAGTGCCTTTTCTATGGCGATTTCATGCCGTGCACCATTCTTCGAAGGCGCTGGATTGGATCGCGGGCTCACGCTCCCACTTCGTGGACGATACGCTGGTGCGCGGATTTATCCTTGTGCCGCTCATGCTTGGATTTTCGCAAACGATCATTCTGGCGTATTTGATCTTTGTCACGCTGCACGCTACCTGGACGCATTGCAATTTCGGTCCCAATGCCAAATGGATCGAAGAGTTTTTGGTGATGCCTCGATACCATCATTGGCACCATACATCGCAAAAAGAGGGCATCGACAAGAACTTTGCCATTCATTTTCCGTGGATCGACAAGATTTTTGGAACTTACTACTACCCTGATGAATGGCCGGAAGTTTACGGACTAGACGGCGAGCAGATCGCGAGCGGCTTTCTCAGGCAGACCATTGACCCATTCACAAAAAAGAAAGAGACGCGCTAAAAATCCAGCGCGGCTAAGGGAACGTCCTTGGGTATCTCTGCGCCTGTTCTGGTGGCCTGCACCAACCCGAGAGCTTTCATAATTTTGACAGTTATAAATCCAAAGTCGTATTCCGATTCGTCGTGGCTTAGCCGCAAAAGCCCCGGATAGTGGTGATGATTATTTTGCAAGCAAGCGCTGAAGGTTGCCGTTACCGGTAGCCACTCGCCAACGTTCATGGCGTTGTCTTCTTCATCGTGATAGCGCCGGTATCCGAATCCGCGGGTATGGGTCCAATAGTTTTGAATCATATTGACCCACAGAGCAAAAATCCGGATTCCAAACCACATCACCAGCGCAAACTTCAGACTTCCGACCAATTTCCATAGGAGATAAAAACTTAAGCTTTGTGCAAGAATGGCAAAAACCGGATTGGCAACCACGCGAAAAATCAGGGAATTCAGAATCTTGTCGGTGGCCAGGTTGTCGTTGCATCGATAGGGCATGACGCAGAGATACATGGTTCGCCAAAAACCATCGCCCGAAAGTTTGTTCGGATCTCCATCATGGTCGGCATGTTTATGATGCAAGCGATGGCGATTGACCCAGGCGATGGGATCTACATAGAGCCCGAAGAAATTATTCACGACCGTGACGAGTTTTATGAACCATTCCTTATAGTCGAGTGAGCGATGAGCGATTCCCAAATGCAGGAGATCGGCCAAATACAATCCGCCTAGAAACCAACAAGAGATAAAGTAAGCGCCGCCTATCAAAAGTCCCATCCAAGGTCCCAGATAAGCCGGAGCGGAATAAATGCAAGCCAGCACGTAGGCAAAAATAATCAGATAGCCTGGGACGTTGTAGATTTTCATGAGGACTCCCCGTGGGTTTATTCAAACAGAAATCGGAGCTGCTTTCAAATGACAAGTTAAGGTGGATAAAGTGCTTAGCGCGCAGTTCTTCTACTGCTCGAGCATTTTGCGGTGGCCACGGACTCACTGGCTGATTGCGACTGGTTGGAATCATGAGAGTGCTACGGACACAGGCAGGAGTGTTGAAGCGGCGGGTGTCTGGGGAGATGAGGACTAGAGACGACGGGGGAAGAAGTCAAAACCCCCACCCGCAAATACGGCGGATGGGGGACACCCACGGCAAATCTTCGGCAAAGGCTTTGCCACATGCTCCAAACTAATGGGGCGGCCTAGAGCAGGGAGGGGAGGTACACTGCCATCCGATGCGTGTGGCTTTGCTTATCACGTTTGCAGCTAGCAAGAAGGAACCGCTGGTGGCGATGATGGACCGGGTGCACCAGGCGTTCATCGATGCCGGGCTGGGCGAACCCGCGATTCGCTTCAACTTCGGCGATGGGCTCGTCGGAGGACGCGTTTCGGGCGTGGACCGGGTGCTGAAGCGCCATCCGGAGCTGGAGCGATTCGTGACCACCGCCGTGCCGATGCCGCAAATTCCTGGGGCACGGCGAATCTCGAACGGGCCGTTGTCGCCGAGCGCGGGCGAGACTGTGGCGTACGCGACCTTGCAGGCGATCGCCGCCGGGGTTCCGAGGTCCTACCCATTCCACAGCGTTTCAATTCACTTTCATTCTCCGGCGTTCGGAGACTTGGCTGCAGTGTCTCTGAACGTGGCCGAGACGATAGCTGGGGTTCTGCTGTGTGATAGCTGGTGGGTCAACGGCCGCAACCGGTCGCTTTCGGCTTGCAGGATGGTGGAGGCCGAACCGGGGAGCAAGAAACTGCCTTCGCCTCCGAGCGAGGTCGCTGCGGTGCTGGCGGCCTGCGGGAAGGTCAGGCGAACGGTGCAGGTGCCGCTGCCTGCGCCGAATGTCGTGACGTCCGCGCCGCGAGTGCGGATGCCCGGAGAGGCAGGAGCGGTTGCGAGCGCCAATCCCGAGGCGGCGCATGCGGTGCGAGCGATTGTGATGGACTGCCGGGCGCGGTTGAAGGAGGTCGTGGAGAGGGCCGCTTTGCCGCATGAGCTGCCGGGATCGGAGGCGTGGCGAGGGGTGGATTTGGGTACGACGTCGGGACCGAGAAAGCCGGCGCTGGAGCGGACGTTCAAGCCGTTGGGGTATGACTGCCGAGGCGAATCGGGGACGTTCACGTTGCGACGGCGCACGCCAGCGAATCTTACGGTCGAGCTTCGTCTCGATGTGGGCACATGGGGCCACAACGTCCTCGCCATGTTCATGGTTTGGGGCCTGGGATTCAAGGCTACGCTAATGCTTCCGGTGTCCGCGAACGACTTGGCTGGAGGGCAATATCCCATTGGTGATGCGGACCGGTGGCAGAAGATCGTGGAGAATCTTGGCGCGCTGGTGGCGGAGTTGGATCGCAGTTTTGTTCCAGAGATCGAAGCGGCGGCGGGCCCGTCGCCAGAATGGTATCAGCCGGAAAAATGACGGGCGGCCGAGGCGGTCTGCGATGCGGACCGGCATCGCGGAAGCGGTTCCGTTCGATCGTGTGGCACGAGAAGCAGGTCGCCGAGGTAGCGGCGTTTTAGTCTTGCCGCATTTGTGAAAGGAGAACTAATGCAAAAGCGCAAACTCGGAAAAGGCAATCTGGATGTTTCGGCGATCGGGCTTGGCTGCATGGGAATGAGCTTTTCTTATGGCCCGCCTAAAGACAAAAAGGAGATGACTGCTCTGCTCCACGCGGCAGTGGAGCGCGGGATTACGTTCTTTGATACGGCGGAGGTGTACGGGCCATTCCTGAACGAAGAACTTTTGGGTGAGGCGCTGACTCCTTACCGCGACAGAATCGTGATTGCCACCAAGTTCGGATTCGATCTGAGTGGCCGCGATAATCGTCCTGGAGCGCCGGGTCTGGACAGCCGGCCGGAGCGCATCAAGCAGGCCGTGGAAGGGTCGCTCAAGCGGTTGAAGATTGATTTTATCGACCTGTTGTATCAGCACCGTGTTGACCCGAACGTGCCCATTGAAGACGTGGCCGGCGCGGTGAAGGAACTGATTCAAGCCGGAAAGGTCAAGCACTTCGGACTTTCCGAGGCGGGCGTAAAGACTATTCGCCGCGCACATGCGGTGCAGCCGCTCACCGCGCTGCAGAACGAATATTCGTTGTGGTGGAGAAGGCCAGAGCAGGAAGTGATTCCCACACTCGAGGAACTCGGGATTGGTTTAGTCGCGTATAGCCCGCTCGGCAGGGGCTTCCTGACGGGAGCGATGAAGGAAAGCACAACATTCGACAGTTCCGATTTCCGCAGCACGCTGCCGCGGTTTACGCCGGAGGCTCTCAAGACGAACCAGGCGCTAATCGATCTGCTCGGCGCGATCGCGAAGCGCAAGAACGCGACTCCGGCTCAGATCGCACTCGGCTGGCTGCTGGCGCAGAAGCCGTGGATCGTTCCAATTCCCGGCACGACGAAACTGAACCGCCTGGAAGAGAACATCGGAGCGGTGTCTCTTCAACTGACAACCGAAGACCTGCGGGACATCGAGGCCGCGGCGTCGAAGATCAAGGTGGAAGGAGACCGCTATCCAGAACGCCTGGAGAAAATGACCGGCCTGTAAGAGGGATGAGGTTGTGGCGCGCTACGCCCGCTGAGCTGTTGGGAAGAAGTAGTTCAGCTGAAGGAGTCTAGTAGATGGAAATCAGAAGAGCTGGCTTGCAGCGTTAATCGGAGAAGTCGAATCGGATTCGAAATCGGATGCGCGGGCAGTGGCAATTTGCGATCGACGATCCTGACGGAACGACTGCGCGCACGGCGGGCTGCGGCAACCGGAAGTCCTGGGCGCAATTCAATCAGGGTGGCGAAGAGAGAAACGCTGATTGGAAGGGGTCGGCTCATGCGAGCGAGAAGGTTGAAACTCCCTTGAGATCCTTCGCTTCGCTCAGGATGACAACGTTTCGAGTTATTCCGCAGCGTGTGAATTCATGGCCTGACAAGACATCTCAGTTCACGCATTCAGGCAGAAGCGATGGCAATACTGATTTGTTGGGTTTTTTGCTAGTGGAAATGTAATGTGTAGGGGAGTCAGGAGAAATTATGGGCCAGCAAAAGCCACTGAAATATGTTTTCTACATTGCTGCTACTCCGGAAAAGGTTTGGGAAGGCTTTGTGTCGCGGGAGTCGAACCGCATCATCTTCGGGGGCGCTGAGTTTCAGGCGGACTTGAAGCCTGGCGGTTTGCTCGCATGGGTGGGTGCGGGACCCGATGGCAAGCCCGTGAGCTACGTCCGCGGGAAGGTGCTGCGGTGTGAGCCGCCAAAAGTGTTTCAGTACACCTTTGCGATGGGCCAGAATGAGAAGGCGTCGCGCGCGACAATCGAATTGGTGCCGGAGACCGAAGCCACCAAGGTAACGGTGACGCACGACGAGTGGGCCGAGGATGATCCTACTTACGCTGCTTGTGCCGACGGATGGCCACGGATTCTTTCGCGCTTGAAGACGCTGCTTGAGACTGGGAAGACTTTCAAGCCGCATTGACGAATCGGTTGAACTGACATCTTTTCGAACCCGCGCTATAATTGGGTCACTCGACTCTTGTCGACATCGGCGCTTTTGCCGAGAAGGAGGTGATCCAGTGAGGTACGGTTTACGTTGATGTTTTGAAAGAGGCGCTTGTGAGATTGCCGAGCGCCTCCTTTCATTTGTCCCGCCTGTGCGAATTCCTTGTGATTTGATGAAGTAACCTCGACGTCCCGTCAGATCGCTGCAGTCCGTTCCCTCAGGGCATCGGCCAATACGAATATTGCTCCGCAGAAGAGCAGGGTATCGAAGAAATAGTTCAACGATTCGAGGCTCGTGGGAGTGGCTACCAACAGCGGCAGGTAGACGAACAACATGAGAAGCAGAATCATTATGCCCAGGTAAGTCGCTGCCATTTGCACTTTTTTGTTGATGATTAGGGCTATCCCGGCCGCGACTAGCACCGCGCCTGCTAGATAAGCCCACTCCAGGCGTGCGGGAATCCAGAGCGGGATGATTTTTTCTAGCGGAACTCCGGGCGCATTCGCGGGATGCAGAAAATGTTCGACTCCGTAGAACACCGCGGCGATGGCGATGAAAAATCTTGCGACGGTCACAAGCCAGGGGACGCCGCGCCTGCCTCCGCTGCTCCAATGAGATCCCGCATAGGCAAGGCCGCCGGCGCTGAAGGCCGTCTCGCGCAGCGCGAGGGTCCAAGAAATTCGATTGCCGGGCTCCGAAATGACGCCCGGTATGTCCATCAAGCAGACGAATGAAAAGAACATGGCGCCTAAAAGCGTTGCCGCCAATGGCGACTGGATCTCGACTGTGATGCTCAGTGCCGCGGCGAGCAGGCAGGTTCCGACGAAATAAGCCCAGAACATATGCGCGGGAATCCAGCTTGGGACGAGTCCGGCGATGTCTGCGGTATTGGTGAAATGCTCCGTTCCGAAGACGGCCAGCGGAATGGTGAAAAATAATCTTCCGAATGGCAGGATTTTGTCGAGGCCGTGCGCTTGCGGCAGCTCGCTTCTGAGGATTTTTGCCAGGCCGACGATTAGTAGAATCGATGGAGAGAAATACAGCCAGAAAATGCCGCCCGGCAACCCGAGAACCGCAAGCGCAGCTGCAAGATGGGCGTTAGTGAAAACCACGAATCCGAAGAGCATTGCGTCCACCCCCGTTTCTGACTCTGAACCACCTCGCTGAGGAAGAGTTGCCTACCATAGGCTGAGATTCCGTCGAGGGACTCGGGACAAGCTCTTCTCCCGCATGCGGGATCAGGATGACAGCGTTTTGACTTTTTCCGCGGCCTGTTAGAGGGAAGCGTCCTGTGACAGAAATCAGCGCTAGTTGACCATAGATGCCCGGCTTTTGACAGGTTACTGGTCCTCGACAACTCAAAAAGTCTTTCGGTCACAAGGACAGGTGATACCCATCACATACGCAGAGTGCAGGCCAGATTAACGTGGGGGCGGTGAATGGGCGGACTTAAGGAGTTCAGGATGGACGCCCGGTCCGGATTTGTGATTTCGTGCAGCCCGAGTGGAGCGCATTCCAGCGATTTTCGCACTGCGCGACCAAGAAATTATTCCTCCCCTCTGATTTGCGGCGCGCGTGACGACTGCGAAGCAATACAAAACAAACCGGATCCGAGCGGACAAGCGCAGGCCAGCGATGGTTCCGCACAAAGCGAAAGGAAGGCCGGCAATGATCGCGAGTGAAGCAGAACAGAAGACGATCCAGATCCCGCTTGCCGTGGAGAGCCTCAGTGCGGAACGAATAGCCTACCTTGAAAGACTGGTCGATCAGGCGAGGACCGCTGCAGCGGTGTTTAGCCAATTCACGCAAGAAGATGTCGATCGCATTGTCAAACCGATGGTTCTGGCTGGATTGCAACAGGCTCAATATCTGGCGCGGCTGGCGATCGAGGAAACCAAGCTGGGGGTGCTGGAAGACAAAGTCATCAAAAACATGGTGGCCACGGAGTTCACGTACGACTACGTAAAGGACAAACGCACTGTGGGCGTCATTCGCGAGTTTCCCGATCGCAATCTGGTGGAGATGGCCGAACCGATCGGAGTCATCTTGTCGCTCACACCGATTACGAACCCCACTTCCACGGTGCTGTTCAAATGCATCATGGCTATCAAGACGCGGAACGCGGTGATTTTCAGTCCCCACCCAAGCGCCTGGCACTGTTGCTCCGAGGCTGTAAGGATCATGAATGAGACAGCGGTGAAGCATGGCGCACCCGAAGGGGTCTTTTCCTGCCTTGAAGCGCACACGCTCCAGGACAACGCGTACTTGATGCACCACAAAGACGTGCGCCTGATCGATGTCACCGGCGGGCAGGGAGCGGTCAGAGCCGCTTATAGTTCCGGCAAGCCCGCGTTGGGTGTCGGGGCAGGCAACACGGCAGTTTATTTGGAGAAAACGGCGGACCTTAACACGGCGGTGGTGGATATCATCGTTTCCAAGACCTTCGATAACGGAACGATCTGCGCGTCCGAACAGACGATTGTGATTGACGATGAGATCTATGACCTGGCGCTCCGGAAGTTTGCGGAATTGGGCGCACACATCTGCAATGAGGAAGAAACCAAGCTGCTTGAGCGCACGGTGATGGATCCGCAGACCGGATTTATGCAGCCCATGGCCGTCGGGCAGAAGGCCACGGATATCGCGCGTTTTGTGGGTCTTTCCGTAGAACCAAACACCAAGCTGCTGATTGCTCCGATTCGCGGCGTCGGCCGCGAACATCCCCTATCGCTCGAGAAGCTATTTCCAGTGCTGGCGGTCTATCGAGCGAGATCCGTGGATGAGGCGCTCAAGGTATGCGTGGACGTGAATCATGCAGGAGGGCTGGGACATACGGCGGTCATTTTCTCGCGCAACGATGAGATCATCGGAAAGTTCAGTGAGGTGATGAACGCGGGGCGCATCATTGTGAATTCGCCGGGCTCAATTGGAGCTCTGGGCGCCGTTTACAACGATCTGGTGCCCACCTTCTCGTTCGGATGCGGAACCAGCGGAGGCAACAGCACGACCGATAACGTAAATGTATTTCACTACCTCAATATCAAGCGCGTTGCCCGGAGGACGCAGGCGCATATGTGGTTCCGCGTTCCCAACCAGATTTACTTCAACATGAACGCGGTCGAAAATGTGCGGCAATTCCCATCGCAGTCAACGGTCATCGTTACCAGTCCGCCGATGGAGCACATCGGCCACGTGGACATCGTCCGGCGTCACATTTCGCCGCAGACTTACGTTCATGTTTTGGTGATTCCCGATGCCGAGCCGGAGATGAAGGTGGTGATGCACGGAGTGGAGACTCTCGCTTTCTACAAAGCGGACCAGATCATCGCGCTGGGTGGCGGGTCGGTGATCGATGCGGCCAAGATCATGAAACTCAAGTACGAGTCGCCGGAGGCGGATCTGGAAGAACTGGCCGCGCCATTTCTGGATCTACGCAAGCGCGTGGTGCAGTATCCCACCAATAAGATCAACCGGGCGCGGCTGATTGCCATCTCCACCACTAGCGGAACGGGGAGCGAAGTTACTCCGTTCGCTGTCTTGACGGACAAAGAGCGCGGGCGCAAGGTGACACTGGCCGATTACTCGCTGAGTCCGGACGTGGCGATTGTGGACCCGCAGTTTGTCCTATCCATGCCCAAGGTCCTTACGGTGGACACCGGCATCGATTGCTTGACCCACGCGCTGGAGGCCGGCGTATCGAATTACGCTTCACCGTACACGGACTCCAATGCTATGCAAGCGATTCGGCTGGTGTTCAAGTACCTGCCCATCGCTTATGAGCATCCTCGCAATGAAGAGGCGCGATGCATGATGCACAATGCGGCCTGCATTGCGGCGTTGGCATTTTCCAACGCATCCGTGGGCGTGAATCACGCGCTGGCACATGCCTTCGGCGCGCGTTTCCGCGTGGCACATGGCCGGGCCAACGCGTTCATGCTGCCGCACGTGATGGCGTATAACGCCGCTGTGCCCACGAAGTTCATGCCGTCACCATATCAGCAGGGTTATGTTGCGCACAAAAAGTACGCTGCGATCGCGGACTTGCTGGGTCTGGGTGGCCATACGGTTGATGAAAAGGTTAAAAGGCTGATAGCGTCGACGGAGAATTTGCTCGATCAGCTGGGAGTTCCGCGGTCGATCGCGGAGCTAGGAATCTCCAAGAGAGAATTTGAGGAAGCGGTGCCGGAAATGACCAAGAATGCCTTTGATGATCCGTCCTGGCGGTCGAATCCGCGCATGCCGTTGATGAGCGAACTGGCCGAACTGTTTTGGAAGGCTTATGAGGGGCGAGGTCAGGCAAAGGCGGCAGGTGCAGCGAAGTAAGAGATTGAATTGTGGATGGCGGTGTCTATGGAAATGACTCCCGTGTGGCTCAGTGTTGACGATAAGCGCCTCGTTCCGGACCTGCAAGAGGCTCGGGAGAAGCTCGATAGCTCTCAGGGCGAGACGGTTCTGGATTTTTCTTCCGTGCGCCGGATCGATGCGAGCGCGCTGAGGGCTATGGAAGATCTTGTGGGCGAGGCGGACCGCAAAGGTGCCAAGGTCGTGTTGTGCGGGGTGAGCGTTGCCGTCTACAAAGTGTTAAAGCTGGCGAAGCTGGCATCGCGATTTTCGTTTACGAACTGAGTGGCGTAACCTGCTTGAACGAGGCCGCAAGGCGGACGCAAAGATATCTGAAGCAGTCTTTCAGCACTGACGTAATTCCAGGAGTCGAGCGCCGCAGTGACTCTACGCGGGCTACAGGCTCATCCTCCAATTGCAGCAAATCGGGAGATAGCCCTTCTTGCCGCCCGATATGGTGGCCAGTGATTTTCTGGCACGAAACCGAACGGTTTTGGACTTCGCATCGCCCGTGAGATATTCTCCCGGAACTGGGAGGGAATCGCTCATGAAATTCAGCTATGTGATTAAGTTCGTCGCTGACATGAACCGGGCGGTGAAATTCTATCGCGACGTGCTGGGCTTACAATTGAAATTCGAATCTCCTGGCTGGAGCGAATTTGTCACTGGGGAAACGACGCTCGCACTGCATCCAGCGTCTGAAAAGAACCCCGCCGGAGCTGTTGAATTGGGATTCAGGGTTCCCGATATTCAAAAATTCCACCTGGAGATGAGCGCGAAGGGAGTCCACTTCAGAATGCCACCGACAAAACAGGATTTCGGCGGCTTACTCGCGCAGTTCGTGGACTGCGAAGGCGGGCACTGTAGCGTCGGAAGTCAGTAACGGCAAGGGGAGCGGCGGGCGAGTCAAGAACCCCACGCGCAACTGCGGCGCATGGGGCACCCGGCGCTGCGCTGCTTTTTGGGGGAGTTGCGTCTGCGCTATAGTGCCGAAGCGCGTGAAGATCGCCGAGGAAGGCCGATCCACTCGGGCGCCCTGAGGCGCCCGGTGGACAGGAACGCGCCGCGCGGTGGGGCTAAATCGTTGGGCCCGCGGCTGCGATTTCGTGGACTACGCGATCGATTTCGCTCAGAGGCAACGCCACGTGGACTTCGTCCTCGGCATCGGTGACGTCAACGACGATCGATCCACCGTGCGTCGCTACCTTTCACATGCTCGTCCGGGCCGGTCACTTCGACTAGATCCACGTCATCCGACTTCTTCAATTCCTTCACTGCGGCATCAATCACCGGCAGCCACGGCCGAACCTGTTCGGCCGCTTCCTTCAGATGCTGGCGGGGCACGAAATGTAGCCCGGCGTTCATCAACAAAACGGGCGCGATGATGTGCAGGTGCACTCCATCCGGCTTATTCTCATGCACCCGCACATTCACGAATCCTTCGCTTGAAACCACCGCGCCCATGGCCACTACGGTTCCGGCGGCTCCCAGAAGTATCTTTCCAAGTAGCAGCATAATTTCCTCGCTCTCGTCCCGAATTTTCGGGGCAAGCTATTCGTGGGTGCTCGGTTCGTTCGATCCGCTTTCAGCGTCCACCCAGACTTTTACGTCATCGTCGTCGCTGTGCACCGTGACGATGAGCTTTTCGCCGGACTCGGTCAGCGCGTGAATGGCCGCCACCAGGTCGATTTCATGCTTGTCTGTGGGCACCAGCGCATTCACCACCGCCATCGGTATGATCACGTCCACTTTTTCGTTCTTCTTTTCGCCGTCCTTCTGCTTGTTGCCTGACTTATCCGTGACATGAACCACTAGATTTCCCTTGGACTTGGCGACGCGGACGTCCTGGTCTTTTCCCTGGATGGTCACAAATTCACCGTCGGGCGAATTCTTTACGGCTTCCAGAATCGCGCGGACATCGATTCCGTTCATGTCGGCGTTGTCGATCGTAACCTTGCCCTGGTTGAGCTTTCCGTGATTGATCGCGGGAATCACTTTCTCGGCCAGGGAGAGCGGCACATTTACGCTGACCACTTCCTTGTCCGAATTACTCGTGACCCGCACATGCAAGTATTTTTCCGGCGCCGCGCCAAATGCCGCCGTCGCCAAAAGACACACCACCGCCCCGGCTTGGAGAACTCTCTTCATTTCTTTGGACTCCTTCCTATGGAACCGCTGCTTTCATGTACGCAGGGCCTCGTAGAAAAGTTCCACTCGCCGCTAGATTTTGATGGAAGAGTTCTGAGTTCGAGATGGGATTTGAAATCCAACGCTTCCGAAAGCAGCTGTTCGACCGGGTGGCTCCGAGGTGCCCAGCGCTAAAGCGCATCGTTAAAGATGACGCTTTTCCGGAGCGCTGAAGCGCTCCTCCCCCGCATGAATGCGGGGGCTGCCGCCGCGCAGAGAACTTCGATCGATGTCAAATTAGGACACTACCGACAAGTTGGCTGTGCGGACATCGTGGTTTATTCAGGTGGTCGGTCGAGCCTTAGTCCGTGGACCTTTCGCCGCTATCCAGCTTGAAGTAGACGGCGCCGAGCGGGGGCAGCTTTACGTTCAGGGAGAATGGCTGGTTGTTCCAGCCTAGCGGGTCGGAATGAAGGCCGCCGAGATTGCCGGCGTCGCTGCCTTCGTAGTAGGCGGAGTCGGTGTTCAGGATTTCACGATAAAAGCCGCGTACGGGCACGCCTACGCGGTAGTCTTCACGGACGACAGGCGTGAAATTGCAGACCACGACTACGAAATCGTCGTGATTAGTCGCGTGGCGGATAAATGAAATTACACTCGTATCTACATCATGGACTTCGAGCCATCCGAAGCCTTGCCAGTCGAAATCGACCTGGTGGAGAGCAGGCTCGCTCGCATAGACGCGGTTCAGGTCGCCGACGAGGCGCTGAACGCCGCGATGCGGCGGTGATTGCTCGAGCGTCCATTCGAGGCTTCGCGTCTCGGACCACTCGTGCCGCTCGGCCAGCTCGCCGCCCATGAAGAGCAGCTTCTTTCCTGGGTGGGCCATAAAGTAGCCGAAGAGCAGACGGAGGTTCGCAAATTTCTGCCAATCGTCGCCGGGCATTTTCGAGAGCAGAGAATGCTTGCCGTGCACGACTTCATCGTGCGAGAGCGGCAGAACGAAATTCTCGGTGAACGCATACATCATCGAAAAAGTGAGCTGGTTGTGGTGATACTTGCGATAGACGGGATCTTGCGCGAAATATTTCAGCGTGTCGTTCATCCAGCCCATGTTCCACTTCAAATCGAATCCGAGACCACCGACGTACGTGGGCCGCGAAACTGCCGGCCAAGCGGTAGATTCTTCGGCGATGGTCAGCGCGCCGGGATGGCGCTCGTGAACTACTTCGTTCATGCGCTTGATGAAGGCGATGGCTTCGAGATTTTCGCGGCCGCCATACTGGTTCGGCAGCCATTCGCCCTGTTTGCGCGAGTAGTCTAGGTAAAGCATCGACGCAACGGCATCCACGCGCAAACCGTCGATGTGATATTTGTCGAACCAGAAGAGCGCATTCGAAACGAGAAAATTCTGGACCTCGTTGCGGCCGTAATTGAAAACGAGAGTGCCCCAATCGGGATGCGAGCCTTTGCGCGGATCGGCGTGCTCGTAGAGATGTGTGCCGTCGAAGTAGGCGAGTCCGTGGGCGTCGCGCGGAAAGTGGGCGGGCGTCCAATCGAGAATCACGCCGAGTCCTGCCGCGTGGCAGCGATCCACGAAGTACATGAAATCGTCCGGCTTGCCGTAGCGGCTGGTCGGCGCGAAGTAGCCAACCGTTTGGTAGCCCCAGGAGCCGTCGAAGGGATGCTCCATCACGGGCATAAGCTCGAGATGAGTGAAGCCCAGCGATTTCGCGTAGGGAATCAACTTATCGGCCAACTCGCGATACGAAAGCCACTGTTTTCCATCGGACCCACTGCGCCGCCACGAGCCGAGGTGGACTTCGTAAGCGGCGATCGGGGCGCGCAGCCAATCGCGCTTTGCCCGCTGCGACATCCATTCCGCGTCTTGCCAAGTGTAGCGATCGATGTCGTACACCACAGATCCGGATTTCGGCCGGACCTCCGCGCAAAACCCATACGGATCGGCTTTGGGCTCGAGGCGGGCCCCGCTTCGCGGGATAATTTCGAATTTATACAGCTCGCCTTCGCCGAGGCCCGGCAGGAAAAGCTCCCACACACCCGACGAGCCGCAGTGGCGCATCGGATTCGTGCGGCCGTCCCAATGATTGAAATCGCCGAGAACGCTGACCCGCCGCGCGTTCGGCGCCCAGACGGCGAAGTGCACGCCGTGCACGCCGTCAATCTCGCGCACGTGCGCGCCGAGCTTTTCGTATTTGAGATAATGCGTGCCCTCGCCCATCAGGTGCAGATCGAATTCGGTGAGAACCGGAGGGAAGGCGTAGGGATCGTAGGTTTCAGTGCTGCGCCCATCGGCAAACGTAATGCGTAATTTGTAAGCCGTTGCGGCTAGCGTCTGTTGCTCGCTCTGCGCGGCAGACCCGCCGGGCGCCTGAGGAATTGTTGCCACGAACAAGCCGTCAGGATGAACGCGAATCGCAGGATAAACAGCGCGCTCGCCGTTCCACAAAACGCTGATCGAAGCAGCGTCTGGGCGGAAGACGCGCACGATGATGAAATGTTTTCCAGTGGCTGCTTCGCGGTGGGGACCGAGAATGTGAAACGGATCGGAATGCTCGCCGCGAACAATCGCATGCATCTCGGCCGCCGACGACTGCGGGGCGATTGCGCGTGGGCCAACTGCCAATTCGATTTTGGGCTCGTCGGGCAAGAGTGTAGGCTCCTTGGCGACGCCGGTCTCGGCGCGCGAGGCCGCCCGGCGAAAGACGACCTCATTTTAGCGAAGCGCGGCGCAGCCTCCAAGTCTGCCGGCGAACGAATCGGCGTCAAAGAGCTGTCCAGCAAAAACATCGGGTAGTTGTATGATTGGAAAGCGTAAGGCTGAAGGATCGACGGGAATGAGAAAAGTATTTGTATGTGTGTTCCAGTTTCGTTGCCCGAAATGCTGGAGCACGAATCTGATCCGGAGAATCCTGCGCGCGGAAACCGTGGAGGAGGCGAGAAACCGAGTGCACGACGGCAGCGTGCGGTGCGGCTACTGCAGGCTGGCGCTACCAGGTGACGCCGAGGTTGCTTCCGAGATCAGCGAGCCGACGGCGGAGGAGATCGAGGTTTCCGTCGTTGAGCCGGACCCTCCTGAAAAGACGTAGCGCGCACGTTTCGCGATTGATGCAATCACATTCCATTTTGGCTTGGTGAAAATCTTCCAGCCGCTGGACTTGCGCGGCCTAGATGGATAGTCTTGTGCGCGCCCGGGGCATGCAGCGGGGCAGAGGAGGCTGACATGAAGAATCGCTTGTTCACGATGGCTGTGATTTCTACGCTGGTTGTGCTGCTGGGAGCGTCCGCGGCGCGGGCGCAAGAAGCAAGCTCGGCGCAGAAGAAGCCGAAGACGCCGTCGGAGGCCGTGCTCGAGAGTTGGAACGATATTGGGGGCCGCATCATCACCATGGCCGAGGATTGGTCGGAAGACAAATACAATTACCGTCCGAACGCGCAGGTGCGAACTTTTGCCGACGTCCTGCGGCATATTGCGGGGTCCAACTACGATCTCCTCAATCACGTCACGGGCAAGAAGGTCGGGGATGGCGCCAACGACCCATCGCCCGATACTTACAAGACCAAAGCGCAGATTGTTGCGTTCGTGAAGAAATCCGTGGAAGACGGGGCCGCGACCATCAAGGAGCAAGGCGACGCGGGCATCTTGAAAGCGCTGGACTACTGGATCGGTTACACCGAGCACATGGGCGAGCACTACGGCCAGCTCGTTCAGTATTACCGGAACAATGGCATCGTTCCGCCAGAGTCGCGCCCGAAGAAATAACGAGGCTGCAAAAGTATTTTCGCTGTCATCCAGAACGAAGTGAAGGATCTGCGATCTATCGATTTCGAGCAAGATTGCGGATTCTCCGCCGTGCCCGCTGCTCGAGCCCGGTGGTATGAGCGTTCGGATTTGAAGGGACGATTCGTGTGCCCATCCGTATCCTGCTTATTCTCGCACTGGGGTTTCTGAGCGTGGGAGACGCGCGCGCGCAAGATCGAACGCAAGGGCGCTCGGTGGTGATGAGCCGCGGCGGAATCGTGGCTGCCGAGAGCCCGTTGGCGGCGCAGGCGGGCGCTGCGATTCTCGCGCGCGGCGGCAACGCGGTGGACGCGGCGGTGGCTACTAACGCGGTGATGGGCGTCGTCGCGCCGATGATGAACGGAATGGGCGGCGACCTCTTCGCCATCGTTTACGACGCGAAAACCGGCAAGCTCTACGGTCTGAATGCCAGCGGATGGGCGCCCGCGTCCCTAACTATCGAAGTTCTGAAATCACGCGGCATCGAAAAGATGCCCGGGGGCGGGATTCAGAGCGTCACCGTGCCGGGAGCAGTGGACGGCTGGAGCAAGCTGCTCGACCGGTTTGGACGGAAGAAATTCTCGGATGTACTCGCGCCTGCGATTCACTATGCGGCCGATGGTTTTCCCGTCTCCGAGCGCACAGCCGTCGATTGGGATGAAGCTGCGGCGACGGTTCGGAACGATTCGAACGCCGCCAAGACGTATTTCCCCAATGGGCGCGCGCCCGGCGCGGGAGATTTCTACCGCAACCGCGAACTCGCAAATTCGCTGGAGAAAGTCGCGACAGGCGGGCGCGACGCCTACTACAAAGGCGAGATCGCGCGCGCGATCATCGAAACGTCTAAGCGGCTCGGCGGTACGATGACGCTCGACGATCTTGCCGAGTACTCGAGCGAGTGGGTCGAGCCAATTTCAACCACGTATCGCGATTGGACTGTGTACGAAATTCCTCCCAACGGGCAGGGAATTGCCGCGCTCGAGATGTTGAATCTGATGGCGCGATTTCCGTTGGCGGATGCCGCGGCCGGCTCGGCGGATTCGTTGCACATCATGATCGAAGCAAAGAAGCTGGCGTATGCAGATCTATTGCGTTATATCGGCGATCCGAAATTCAGCCGGATTCCCGTAACCGAGCTGCTATCGAAGCGCTATGCCGGAATTCGCGTTTCCGAAATCGATTCTGTGCATGCTAATTGCGCCGCAAAGGCCGGAATTCCCCCGCCCGCTGGCGGAGACACGACGTATCTCTCCGTGGTGGACGCTGAAGGCAACATGGTTTCGCTGATCCAGAGCAACTACTCTCTCTTCGGCTCAGGCATCGTGGCAGACGGAACCGGGTTCGTCCTGCAAAATCGCGGCGCGCTCTTCTCGCTCGACCCAGCCTCGCCGAACGCGCTCGCAGGACACAAGCGTCCGCTGCACACAATTATTCCCGGCTTCATGGCGCGCGGCGACGAGCGCATTGCGTTTGGCATCATGGGCGGATTCAATCAGGCCCAAGCGCATGCGCAATTCGTGGCCAATATTGCGGATTACAAGATGAATATTCAGGCCGCGCTCGAAGCTCCGCGCTTCACCAAGTACACTTTCGGTGGCTGTGACGTCGCGATGGAAGACCGCATCGCCGAAAGCGCTCGAAAAGATCTCGAGTCCCGCGGGCACAAGATCGAAGTGAGGCACGGCTATTCCTCAGTTTTCGGCGGCGGACAGGCCGTGCGCCGAGATTTCAAAACCGGCGTGAATTCCGGCGCCTCCGACCCGCGCAAAGATGGCGAAGCTGTGCCCGAACCGCCGCCACTGCACTAGAAAATCTGCGCAATCTGCGGACAACGAATTCACGATTCCTGCCAGTCCAGCGAAAATTCCCTCCGATTGTGGGGTGTTGATAAACCCTGTGTTTTCTGTCCCTTTTAGTACGAAGGTACCATTGCACGGGCGTGTGCCATAACGGAGCATGGGTCTCGGGGTTCGTCCGTCTCCATCAGCGCCGGGCTGACGAACACATTCCATCTCATGCCGAAAACGACCGACGTTATTTCAGGGCGAAATCGCGCGCGGCAAGAAAGCGGCACTGCAAGCTTCGAAGGCAATAGCCTGAGCACCGTAGTTCGTTCGCCTGAGAATGCGGGCGCGTCACCGCTGAGTCTTGAAACGCACGACGCAATTCTGAAGGCGCTTCTCGAAAATAATCCTCTGGCCATCGTAGTCCTCGGCTCCGACGATCGCGTGCAGATGTGCAATCCCGCATTTGAGCAGTTGTTCCGGTACACGCACGCCGAATTGGTGGGGAGAGGACTCGACCGGCTTGTCGCAGTCGAGGGCAGCGAAGGGGAAGCAGTTGAGATCAGCCGGCGTGTCGCGCGAGGCGAAGTTGTGCGCTACACGACAAAGCGCCGTCGCTGCGACGGAAGCCACGTCGAAGTCGAGATCCTCGGTGTTCCGCTGGTTGTCAACGGACGGCGAATCGGCAGCTTCGGCATGTACCAGGACATTTCCAGCCGCACAAGCCTCGAGAAAGCCCAGCGCTCGGCGGAAGAGCGGCTGCGGTCACTCTTCGAGAATGCCATCGAAGGAATTTTCCAGACGACGGCGGAAGGCCGCTATCTGAGCGCGAATCCGGCTCTGGCGCGAATTTTTGGCTATGACTCGCCTGCAAAGATGATGGAAACGGTGAGCGACATCGGCGCGCAGCTCTACGCCGAACCCAGGCGGCGCGAAGAGTTCAAGCGCTTGATGGAGACCACCGACGTCGTTGAAGGGTTCGAATACGAGTTGATTCGCAAGGATGGCGCCCGCGTTTGGATTAACGAGAATGCCCATGCCGTTCGCGATGAGAACGGAAAGCTTCTCTACTACGAGGGGACGGTTGAAGACATCACCGTCAGGAAGCGTGCTGAAGCCGAGCGGCAGGCGACGCTTGAAATCACGCACGCCGTCAACGTCACTGAAAATCTCGACGACCTGCTGCGCTTGATCCACTCGGCCTTGAAGAAAGTGCTGTACGCGGAGAATTGCTTCGTCGCGCTGTTCGAGCCCTCCAGCGGCATGTTCCACTTTCCGTTCTTCGCCGACCAATATGACTCCGCCCCGCCGCCGCAAAAAGTGGGGCGAAGCTGCACGGCGCATGTTTTCAGGACGGGCCGCGCCGCATCGATTCCGCAGTCCGCGTTCGAGCGGCTCGTCGCTGCAGACCACGTCGAACTCGTCGGCACGTCTTCGCCGTCGTGGCTGGGGGTGCCACTGCGGAATGCTTCGGCCACCATAGGCGTACTCGTCGTCCAGCACTACTCCGACTCGAATGCTTACAGCGATCGCGATCTCGAGTTTCTGGAGTCCGTCGGCGGTCAAATCGCGCTGGCGATCGAACGCAAGAGATCGGAAAGCGCGCTGCGCGATAGTGAAGCGCGCCTGCGCGTCCTCGTCGAGCAATTGCCCGCGATTCTGTGGACCGTTGACTCGAGCCTGCGTTTCACTTCCGCCCTGGGCGCGGGATTGACGCGCGTCGGCGTCCGGCCTGAAGACGTCATCGGAAAGACGATGGATCAGTTCTTCGAGACGTCCGACTGCGGCTTCTTGCCCATCGCGGAGCATCGCCGGGCCGTGGCCGGCGAGCCGGGCACATTCCACATGGAATGGCGCGGCGGATCCTACGCCTGTCACGTGGAAGCAATGCGCGCGCCCAACGGCCAGCCCTATGGCGCGATTTGCATGGCGCTCGACGTCTCGGATCGCAAGAAACTTGAAGCACAGCTTCGGCAGGCGCAAAAGATGGAGGCCGTCGGCCGGCTGGCGGGCGGCATCGCGCACGATTTCAATAATCTGCTCATGGTGATTCAGGGCTACGCGGAATTGCTCATCGACCGCTCCAAGCCCGGCGACGCCTTCCGCCGCAACGCGGAACAGATTCAAGAAGCATCGCAGCGCGCCGCTTCGTTGACCCGGCAACTTCTGGCCTTCAGCCGGAAGCAAATGCTCGCTCCGAGCGTTTTGAATATTCAGGGCGTCGTCGCCGACATGGAGAAGATATTGCGGCGGCTGATCGGTGAGGATATCGAGCTGGTCTCCGTGAATGCCGCGGACCTCTGGCGCATCAAAGCCGACCGCAGCCAGATCGAGCAGGTAATCTTGAATCTGGCCGTGAACGCTCGCGACGCCATGCCTCGCGGCGGAAAGCTGACTATCGAAACCGAGAACGTGGAGTTCGACAACACCCAAGCGCGCTTGCCCGTGGTGCTTACTCCGGGACGTTACGTCATGCTGGCCGTCACCGATAACGGTTGCGGCATGGACTCGGAAACGCAAGCCCACATTTTCGAGCCGTTCTTCACCACGAAGGAAAAAGGAAAAGGAACGGGACTCGGGCTCGCGACGGTCTATGGAATCGTGAAGCAGAGCGGCGGCTACATCTGGGTTTATAGCGAGCCGGGGCAGGGAACGACGTTCAGAGTTTATCTTCCGCGCGTGGAAGATAGTCTCACGCCGCAGGAAGTTCGCGACGTCTCGCAGAATATTCCCCGCGGCACAGAGACGATTCTCCTGGTGGAAGACGAGCAAGGAGTCCGCGATCTCGCGCGCGAATACCTCGAAATCAGCGGCTATAAAGTTCTCGTCGCCGAAAACGGCGCCGCGGCCGTGCAGGCGGCATCGGAACACAAGGGCGCGATTGATCTCATCATGACCGATGTGGTGATGCCAGGATTGAGCGGCAGCGAGCTCACCAAGCGCATCGAAGCCATCCGGCCGGGTATTCGCATCATGTATATGTCGGGTTACACGGATCAAGCCATCGTCCATCACGGCATTCTCGGGCCCGATATCGTGCTACTGCAGAAGCCATTCACTCTCAACGCTCTCGCGCATAAACTGCGCGAGGCATTGGCGAAGAAATTCGCTCCGTAATACCCCCGCAAGTGTCTCCAGTAGTAGTCCGATCCAGGTGAAACAATTTCACGCACGCGCCGCTTGTCGATGTTGCCTTCATTCGGTACGGTTGTTTGACATTGGCGCATAATCCCAAATCGGGAACGCCTCCGAAGTGATCCGTGTGCGCGCCACGGGCGCGCCCAATCCCTTGACAGAAAAGCACTTAGAGACACTCCACAGAAACAATTGCAACCAGCGCTTTGTGGTGTGCCGCGTGCAATCTCTCAATCAGAGTGCGCAGCAAAATGGAAGCTGGCGCCAACTGGGGGAAGAATGGAAATCACCGAGAAACTCGAGCTAGCGGCTGTACCGAACGGCTTTGACGAACTGGACGACGACCAACCGGAACGACACGATTATGATCCGGAGCGCCGCCTGTGGGTCGCAGTGCTGCTTCAAGCCGTGCTGGATTTTCAATCGAACAATGCCCGTGCGCAGCGCGAGGCCGAAAAGTTTCTGCTGCAAAGCCCGACAGATCTTGAGGCCGTCTGTCATCGGGCAGGACTGAACCCGGACGTCTTCCAATCGAAACTGAGCCGTATCAGCCGCGCGAAACCTATCGCAGGTATCCCGCGGATGGTCTTGGCTGCCTGAGCGCATTGCGCTGTAGATTTGTAGTTGCAGGGCGGCCCGATGGTCTAAGATTCACAGAGGGGCCCTGTCAGGCCGGCGGTAACTTAGATTTGAAAAATCGGCCGCGTCGAATCGCGGCGCCGGCGGTCTGCGGGGCGGAAATGACGAGACCTCGCGCGGAAGAAATTCGGCCGGAGATGCAGCTTCTACTGTGCTGCGCGCGGACGCGTCTCGGCGCCTCGCACATCGAGCGCATTCGCGTACTCGTCCGGCCCGATCTGAATTGGGCGGCCTTCATGGCGCTGGCGGACCAACACGCGCTGATTCCTCTCGTTCATCTGCATCTCAGTAAGTTTTCCGCGCGCGTGCCGAGCTTATGGCTCGAACGCATGGAAAAGGCGGCGCGCTCCAACGCTATTCGCGCTCTCTTTCTCGGCAACGAACTCGCTCGCATTCTCGACGTATTTCAATCCCGCAAAATCACTGCGATTCCGTATAAAGGCCCGGTGCTTGCGGCTCAGGCATATTTAGATACTTCATTGCGCCAGTTCGACGATCTGGACATCATCGTGCCGCAAAGCGATCTCGCCGCGGCGCACGAAGCGATGCTGGCCCTCGAATACCGCGCGAGGTTTCCGTGGAAGCGCGGGGCGGAGACTGCGACATCGCGGATTCCGGGCGAGTATACCTACCGCGGATCGGGACAATCTCTCGTCGAGCTGCACACCGAATTTACGATGCGGCATTTTCCCGTGCGACTGAACATCGCCCATTTTGCGAATCGGCTCGCGCAGGTGTCTGTGGATGGCCGCAACGTGGCGACGTTCCGCGCCGAAGATGCGTTGCCGGTACTGTGCGTCCACGGCGCGAAAGATTTCTGGGAGCGGTTATCGTGGCTTGTCGATCTTGGAGCGCTGCTGGAGACTTCGGTGCGGCTCGATTGGGATGCGGTGTTCGAGACCGCCGATTCGCTCGGCGCGCGGCGCATGCTTTTTCTCGGAATTTCAATCGCGCAAGAGCTGACGGAAGTCTCGCTGCCGAATTCCATCAGAGAAAAGATCGAGGCCGATGGCGCGGTGGCTGCATTGGCCACGCTGATCCAGCGCAAAATGGTTATCGAGAAGCAAACCTGGAGCGCGGCGAGCCGGCTACGCTTTCGATTTGCGCTGGTTGAAAATCGCGGGGAGGCGACACGCTACGTCTGGCGTCTGGCAACGGCTCCGGCCGAAGATGAGTGGCCAGGCGAGGACACTAGCGCCTTTGCGTCGCGATTGCAGGCTATGCTGCGCCCTTTCCGCCTTGCACGTAAGCACAGCGCCGCAGCGCCTCACTCGGAGCAGAATCCCTTCTGATCGCGTCGCGCAGTTTGCCGACGCCCTTCGTGTTTATTAAAACTTACCGGATTTCTGCCGTTGCTCTCCCCGTTTTTCGCGGCTACAATGGCGCGCCCGCGTTTAATAAATGGCCACGAACTCCAGCCCGAACCTGACCCGCGGCTTCGGCCTGCTGCACGCCACCGCGCTGAACATGTCAAACATGGTCGGCGTGGGCCCCTTCATCACGATCCCTCTGCTCATGGCCACGATGGGCGGTCCGCAGGCGATGCTGGGCTGGGCCACCGGCGCGCTGATCGTGATTTCGGACGGATTGATTTGGAGCGAGCTCGGCGCGGCGCTTCCGGGCTCGGGCGGGAGCTATCACTTTCTCCGCGAGGCTTACGGGCACGAGACCTGGGGCCGGCTTATGGCTTTTCTTTTCATCTGGCAATTCGTTCTCAGCGGCCCGCTTGAGATTGCTTCCGGCATGATCGGTTTCGGAAACTACGCGGCGTATCTGTTTCCCGGCCTGACGATGCGCGGCCAGCAACTTGTCGCCGCGGGCATCGGCGTGGTTGCCGTTGTGCTTTTGAGCCGGCGAATCCAATTTCTCGGCAAGGTCACGGTCACGCTGTGGATAGGCACGTTGCTGACGATGGCAGCGGTGCTGATCGCGGGCTTCCCGCATTTCAATCCGCGGCTCGCTTTTGATTTTCCGCCGGGAGCGTTTGCCTTTCAGCGCGGGTTTTTCCTGGGGCTGGGTAGTGCGACGTTAATCGCCGTGTACAACTACCTCGGTTACTACGACGTGTGCTACATCGGCGACGAGGTGAAAGATCCCGCGCGCGTGGTGCCGCGGTCGATTTTGTGGTCCATCGCGATTTGCGCGTTGGGGTATTGCGCGATTCACCTGGCGCTTATCGGGGTGGTTCCGTGGCGCGAGGGAATCAAATCGTCTTTCATCGTCTCGGACTTCATGGAGCGGCTCTACGGCCGCGGCGCGGCAATAGTAATCACGCTGATGATTCTGTGGACGGCGTTCGGATCGGTCTTCGCGCTCTTGCTTGGGTACTCGCGCATCCCGTATGCCGCGGCGAAAGATGGCTATTTCTTCCGCGCCTTCGCCAAGGTTCATCCGACAAAACACTATCCGCATGTATCGCTGTTCGTGCTGGGCGGAGTATCGATCGTGGCAGCTTTTTTTCCGCTGGCCTGGGTGGTGAGCGGGCTGATCACCACGCGTATTCTGGTGCAGTTCATTGGACAGGTGTTCGCCATTCCTCTCTTGCGGCGGAAATTTCCGGATTCGGCGCGGCCTTACAAGATGTGGTTTTATCCGATTCCGGCGATAATCGCGTTCTTCGGGTGGCTGTACATCTTCTTTACGTCGGGGTGGTCGTATGTGGCTGTCGGCACGGCGACGCTGGCTGCCGGCGTGGCGATTTTCTTGATTCGGGCGAAGTACACGCAAGCGTGGCCATTTCGCGTATCCGACCCAGGAGCGCGGCCCGGTTAGCGCGGCGTCGCCGACGCAACGTTCCAGCCGCTGACTTCCACGTCCGGGGTCGCGTGTCCCAAATCGGACGTGCGGAATCTTGCCCTGACATCGCGAGACTCGCCGGGCAGCAATTCAAAATAGTTATCGTCCCACAGGATCGGCAGCACTTCTTCACCGCCCGCGCCGCGCGTGACCCGCAGATGAATGAGAAACGCGAGCCGATCCGTTGGATTCGTGATGGAAATCCGTTCGACGCCTTCATCCTGCCCTGGCTCGAATTCGCTTTTGTAAGAAAGAGTGACTTTCGCGAGGCGGCCTAGCTCGCGAAAATCGGCGAAGGCTTTTTCGGGAGTGTAATACCAGGTGTGGCCATCCATCGCGAGTTGGTCGGGCCTCGTCGAAAGCCAGTAAAAATTCGAGCTTAACTTCGCGCCGCTGTCATCGTGCAAAGTGAGCCGAAGAAAATAAGCGGCGGAGGCGACATTTGGCGCGGGAAGCTTAAACGATCGCACGGTGCTGAGCGGGGGAGCGTCAATCGTTGCATCGTTCGAGTATTTCTCTTTCGCGTCCAGATCGTAAATCTTCGCCGTTATCTTTAGGCCGTGCGCGTCCTGCATCGTGTCGTTCACTACGACGATCGAAGCATCGTCATAGGAATACTGCACGTGCATCGGTTCGCAGGCTTTTTTCGCGCCAAAATATCCGCCCGCCGGACGAAGATAAAAGTCATAGAGATGCCAGATGATGGAAGGCCACGCATTGTTGAGCATCCATTGAATGACCCCGGTGGCCGTGCCGCGATTGCGCGCAAACGCCTCGAACATAGCGCGCTCGCTTTCGTAGTCTGAAGCCTGCGCTTTCCATTCGAAATCGGCCAGGCTTTTCGGCTCGCCGTAACGCTTCTCGAGCGCGTCGGTGTAAAGCTTGATGTCGCGAAACGATTCGCCTCCGGCGTGGTAATCCCAGAGGGCGTTCATCGGCCAGAGGGACTTCTCGGGAAGCATGGCTTTCAGGCTATCGATGGGCGGGATGGCCGCGCCGGCGCTCGTCTCCGTGTTGAAACCGAACGCGCCGCCGTGCTGCGTGTCGAGGAGCCAGTAATCGGGCGGCACGTAATCGTACGGACCGGTCATTTTCACGCCGGAGGGGCCAGTGACGCTCGATTTTGCGGCGGAGGCGGAGGAAATGATTGGCTTGGGCCAGTGAACTTCTTTGAGCACGTCGAGGTAGGCAGTCTCGACATCTGCAGGCGGCGGATTATCGCTTCCATTGAGCCAGACCAGGACGCTCGGATGATTTCTAAGGCGCCGCACTTGGTCGCGCAAAGAGTCTGTCGCTACTTCCCGCTCGTTCGATTTCCAGGATTTCCATTTTTCCCAGTGATGGCAGCAGCACCATCCAGCCATCACCAAAATACCGTAGCGGTCGGCCAGATCGAAAAACTGTTCGTCCATCAGCTTGCCTTCGAGCCGCACGGTGTTCAAGTTCATGCCGCGAACGTATCGAAAATCATCTTCCCAGCGGGCGGGATCCTGATGCAAGAACATGTCCGGAGTCCAGCCACCGCCGCGAATCAAGATTTTCTTTCCGTTCACTACGAATTGCCGGTGCCCTTTCGGAGTCATCTCCGAGGAAATCTGGTCGATCCCGAATTTAATTCCGGCTTTGTCCGAGGGTTCGCCTCCAATATCAAATTCGAGATGCAGCTCGTACAAATCCTGCGCGCCCATCGAATACGGCCACCAGATGCGAGGGTGGACGAAATTGAGCTGGCCGAACTGTTCGGGCGCGAAAGTGATTTCTTTGGTTTCGCCTGCCGCGAGGGTAACAGGTTGCGAGATCTCGGAGGAGCCGACCAAGCCGCGGAGCTCTCCCTCGACAGACGAGGCGGATGAATTGTGAAGTTGCGCGCGAACGGTGAGATGCGCAACGTCAAGGCCGGGCAGATCGAGTTTTGTCTCCACCTGCGGATGGCGCACGGATACGGCTCCGCTGGCGCGCAGAAAGACGCGGCCCCAAAGGCCCATGTCCTTATCCGGAGGAAGCGGATTCCAATCGACAAACGTGATGGCCAGGTCGTGCGGCGTCGGCGGAAATACTTCGACCGCTACTGCATTGATCTTTCCCGCGGAGACGAGCCGCCCAATTTCGAATTCGTAGCGGCGGAACGCGCCCGCAACCTCTTCGGCCTTGGCGATCTGCTGGCCGTTCACCCATATATTGGCGCGATAATTGATGCCAAGAAAATTCAGCCAGACGCTCCTGCCGGCCCATGCGGTCGGAACCATAAATTCTGTGCGATACCACCAGGAAACGCGGAACGGGCTGTCCTTCGCCATATCCTCGTTCGAGAAATTGTCGCCGACTTTGTAGCTCATGCCGGGGTAATGCCGCAGATTGTCCGCGAAATACGGATCGGGATAGGCCCGGAAACTAACCAGCGCGCCAACCACCGTGGTGGGAACCGAAGTTGTGTACCAGCCGGGCGCGCCAGAACCCGGCTGCGAAAAAGATGCGCCGGTGCCGGTAACTTTTGCCGACGATTGCAGTGACCAGCCGGTTTTCAGTTCGAGAATTGAGCCCGAAGAATCTTGCGCGGCCGCCGCAGGCGACAACGCGAAGATGTAGAGAAGGGAACAGAGCAACAGGAAGCTTGGATGTAACCTATAAGCGACTTGATCCCCGCGATGTGCTGATCTGGAATTCTGGATCTCGTGCGGCCGCGCCGGCAGGTTCATGCCACCTCCTGAATGAGCTGCGCAAATTGTGACCGCGTATCTTAGCACTGGCAAGAAATACTTCGAGCGTTTATTAAACGCGGAGCAGAGCGGCGGCTTCGACCTGGAGAGATCGCCCGGCATCGAATCCGCGCGGAGGGCTTTAAGACTCAGGTGGTGCGACCGTGATTTGCTTCGGAGGAATCAAGCGTTCCTGAATACCTTTGAGCAGCACGTAGAGGACCGGGATGAAAAGCAGATTGAGAGTGGTGGCGGCAATCATCCCACCGAAAACCGTGGTACCCACGGACTGGCGGCTGATGCGGCCCGCGCCTCGCGCCAGGACCAACGGAAGCACGCCAAGGATGAAAGCCAGTGAAGTCATCAAAATCGGCCGCAGACGAATCCGCGCGGCCTCAATGGCGGCGTCCACGATCGAGAATCCGCGCTCGCGCAATTGCTCGGCGAATTCCACAATCAAAATTGCATTTTTGCTCGAGAGGCCGATGAGCATCACCAGGCCGATCTGGCAATAAACGTCATCTTGCAAGCCGCGCAGCGAGACCGCTCCGAGCGCGCCCAGCAGCGCCATCGGCACCGCAAGAAGAACGATAAATGGCAGCGAGAAGCTCTCGTACTGCGCCGCGAGCGTGAGATACACCACCAGAAGCCCGAGCCCGAAGAGCAGCACGGCGGTGCTGCCCGACTCGAGCTCTTCTTTCGAGATACCGCTCCACTCGTAGCCGAATCCTTTCGGCAGAACGCGCTTGGCAATGTCATCCATGGAGGCAATCGCGTCGCCGGAACTTCGTCCTCCCATGGCAGCTCCGTCGATTTCCGCCGATCTGAGAATGTTGAAGTGGCTGATCACCTGCGGCGAGGCAACCTGCTCGACGCGGATCACGCTTTCGAGGGGAATCATCGCGCCGGTGGACGCGCGTACGTAATACTTCTGCAAGTCGCTCGGCGACGCGCGGAACTGACGATCCGCCTGGATGTAGACGCGGTAGGCGCGGTTGTTGAAATCGAAATCGTTGACATAAACCGATCCCATATAGACTTGCAGCGCGTCGGTAATCTGATTGAGCGGAACTTGCAGCGCCTTAGCCTTGTCACGGTCAAAAGTCACGACGTACTGCGGATCATTGGCCGTGTAGGACGTGAATAATCCCGTGACGTCCTTGCTTGAATTCCCGGCGCGGACGACCGCCTGACTCGCTTGCGACAGCGCTTGTAAAGTATTTCCTCCAAGATCTTCAACGATGAACTGAAATCCGCCGAAGTTTCCGAGGCCCTGCACCGCGGGAGGAGAGAACGGCACGATAACGGCTCCGGTAATCGAGCTTAGCGGTCCTCTCATGCGTTCCACGATAGCCGCCGCGGAATGCGCTTCGCCCGGGCGCTGCTCGAACGGCGCGAGCGATGCAAACATCATGGCGCTATTCGGCGCGCTGCCGGCAAAGCTGAATCCGACAGCGCTGAATGCGCCATCAATCTCCGGAATCTTGGCCAGCACCGCCTCCGCTTGGCCGGTCACATTCGTCGTGTACCCGAGCGATGCTCCCTGAGGCGCTTGAATCGCAAGGATCAAATAACCGGCATCCTCTTCCGGAATAAATCCGCGCGGAACATGGCGATAAAGCCAGTAAGTCAGCCCGAGCCCAACGAAGAACACGATGACCGCTGGAATCGCGAACCGCATGGCGACCGCGAGTGTCTCGCGATAAGTCCGAGTCAGCCAAGCTATTCCGCGATTGAATACCCCGAGAATGCCTCGTGCGCCTCGCCGCTCATGGCCCAGAAGAACGGCGGAGAGCGCCGGTGTCAAGGTCAGCGCATTGAAGGCGGAAATCGAGACTGAAAACGCGATGGTCAGCGCGAATTGGCGAAAGAGAATTCCCGTCGTGCCCGGAAAGAAGGCCACCGGAACGAACACGGCCACGAGCACGAGCGATGTCGCCACGACAGCTCCCGCAACCTCGCCCATGGCCACGGCCGCGGCACGATGAGGTTCCTTGATCCCCTCGACGATATGGCGCTCGACATTCTCGATCACCACGATGGCGTCATCCACCACCAGGCCTGTCGCGAGCGTGATTCCGAAAAGCGTCAGCGTGTTGATCGAGAATCCGAGCAGCTTGACGAACGCAAACGTTCCGACCAGCGAAACCGGGATCGTCACCGCGGGAATAATCGTGCTGCGCCACTCCTGAAGAAAAATGTAGATCACGAGGACGACAAGGGCGATCGCCTGCAGCAGCGTGATCAGCACGTCGCGAATCGATTCGCCGATCACGGTGGTGGTGTCGAACGCAACGGCGTACTTCATTCCCGGCGGAAATCGTTTCGAAAGCTCTTCAAGCGCGGCTTTGGCACTGCGGTCTACATCGAGCGCATTCGCTCCCGGAAGCTGTGTAACGCCGAAGCCGATGGCGTCATGGCCATTGAATCGCAGGTTTGCGTTGTAGGCTTCGGCGCCCAGCTCGGCGCGGCCCACGTCCTTCAGGCGCACGAGCGTTCCATCCGCGCCGGACTTCAAAATGATATTTTCGAATTCCGCAGGTTCGGTGAGGCGCCCGACGGCGCGCACGCTGATCTGATACATCTGCCCGGGCTGCGCGGGCGGCTGGCCGACTTCTCCCGCGGCAACCTGCACGTTTTGCTCGCTCAGCGCGCTGACGACGTCGGTGGCGGTGATGCCGCGGCTCGCCAGACGCGTCGGGTCAAGCCACAGGCGCATGGAATACTTGCGCGGCGCGAAATTAAAAACATCGGCGACGCCTTTTACGCGCTTCAACGAGTCGGCGACGTAGAGATCGATGTAATTGCTGAGGAAGAGGCTGTCGTATTCGCCGTGCTCGGAATAAACGCCGGCGCCGAACACAAATCCCGTCGCCTGTTTTGCAATCGTGATGCCTGTGGTCTTCACTTCGTTCGGCATGCGGCCGAGCGCCGAATTGACGCGGTTCTGGACGTCCACAGCGGCGAGGTCCACGTTGCGGCTAATATCGAAAACGACCGTAATGTTGCTCGATCCGTCGTTTCCGCTCGACGAAGTCATGTACTTCATGCCCTGCACGCCGTTGATGGCCTGCTCGAGAGGAATCGTGACGCCGGTCTCGACCGTCTGCGCATTCGCGCCGTTATAGATCGCCGTGACCGTCACCTGCGGCGGCGCCAGGTCGGGGAATTGCGCCACGGGCAGCGTCGGAATGGAAACGGCGCCCGCAAGAATGATCAGCAGAGCGCACACCGTCGAGAAGATTGGCCGGTTGATGAAGAAATTTACGAACATGCGTCAGTCCCGCGCGCGAACTCTTCCATCGATGGCTGCGAAGTCAATTTCCGCTGGTGTCCGCACGAGGTCAGGATGCCGGAGCTCCTGGAGAGGCATCAGCCGGGGACGCGGACACGGGCACCCCATCGATCAGGAATTGAGTGCCTTCGACGATCACGTGATCGCCGGGCTTGATGCCGTCGAGCACCGCGTAGCTATTGCCAATCAATTCCCCCAAATGCAGCAGCCGTTGCTTAGCGACAGTCGAAGCTCCGCTCTTTTCCGCGACGAAAGCGAAGTATTGCCCGTTGATCCTCGTGGCGGCGAGGATCGGAATTGTGGTGCCTTCGTGCGTTCCCCAGACGATGCGCGCGCGGGCGAATTGCAGAGTGCGCAATTCGTCTCTCGGATTGCTGACCGTGGCTTTCACCAAAATCGACTGAGTACTCGAGTCCGCCTGCGAAGAAATGAAATCGATGCGCGTCTCGCCCATTTCTTTGCCCGTGGGATCGAGCAACTGAACAAGCAGTCCCATCTTCAGATTCCGTCCGGTTTCGACCGGCACGGAGATGTAGGCCTCGAGGTTGCCAGGCTGATCGACGGTGGTTAGCAGCGTCGTGGTGGTCACTCGATCGCCGACGCGCACCGGTATATCTCCGATGATTCCGTCGGTGGGTGCGTCAACGCTGTAGTAATGCAGCTCCACCTGTTGCTCCTGCAGTTGCGCGCCGAGCGATTCAAGCTGCTTTTCCGCGGCTTCGTAATTGGATTGCGCTTGATCGAGATCCTGCTTGGGCACGATACCTGCGTCGAACAGCTTCTGCGAGCGGTCGAGCTGCTGCTTCGCGTAGGCGACGTTCGCGACCTGCGCCGCGCGCGCCGCTGCCTGGCTCCCCACCGTCGCTTCCTGCTTCAGCGGATCGATCTGGATCAGAGGCTTTCCGGCGGGCACCCGATCGCCCGACTTCACGAAGATCTTCGTGATCTGCCCTTCGACTTGTGGATTGATGGTAGTCGAATGTCGCGACTTAAGAGTCGCGAGATACTCGGTGGTGTCTGGAATGGAGACGTTTTGCGCGACGATCGTCTTGACCGCGACAGCGGCCGGAGGCTGATTCGCTGACGGATTCTTCGCTGCGCACGCCCCGAGAAGCAGCATCGCCGCGGCGAGCGACACCCCTGCGGCAAGTCTTGCCAGTCGGCCTTCTCGTTGATAATCGCGCACACGCACTGCTTCGGTGCCCCCAGCCGGATTCATGGACCCTGCGGTCTCCTGAGGTAAGTCCAACATCTTATGACAGGAACGAGCGAACTCCAAGCGTGCGGGTATCACTTCTTCGACGCTTAGCTCGGATAATCGTGAGCCAGCGGCATGTCTGAGATCGCGGCGGTCGAGAGCATCGCCGCTTTGAAGACATTACGGGCGCTGGCAGCAGTTTCGGGAAGGCGGCAAAGTTCGTCAAGCCGAAGCGACGGGAACTGTCACATTCTGAGATAAAACCCGTTCCAGATCTCCAGGCCTGAGACGAACAGCGTGGCATAGTGCACCGATGTCTTTAAGAAAGGCGCACGTAAAAGCCCTAGTTGCAAGGAATTACGCCGATTCTGCCGAACTTCTGCGGATATCATCTGATCGTGGCACCCGCCGTGCTCCCATATCGTGGGGTATTAGTCCAATGGTCCGCGCAGGGAGCAGGGCATGAAAACTCGCGCATTGCTTTCGTTTTTCGCGCTGGTTGCACTTCTGGCACATGCTTCGGCCGCGTCAGCTCAAAGCGCTAGTCCGGACCAGAGCGCAAAACGTCAAGTAAAGTCCAAGGTTGATCCAGCCTATCCCGCGCTAGCGCGCGAAATGCACGTCAACGGCAAAGTCAAGATCGAACTCAACGTCGCCGCCGACGGTTCGGTCCGCAGTACGAAAGTCCTCGGGGGGAGTCCACTTCTGGTCCGCGCGGCGATCGACGCCGTAAAAGGCTGGAAGTACGAGCCCACCCCGCGCGAAACAACCGAAACCGTCGAATTCGTTTTCAATAATTTCTAACGCTGCTTCCGTTGAAGGGCCGGCCCAAAGTCTTTCCCCCCAGCGCCCTCGGCGCCCCTGAGGTAATCCTGCGACGGAATTGCCCTTTACCGATTGCTACCTCGCCTGTAGGACGCTAATAGCTAGCCGCCGGCAATGGCGCCGATGATAAAAAATGGCTCCGCGCCCGACGCCACCTTGTCCGGTAACGGCGCATCGGGCGATTCGAGCGAAAAATCCTCTTCACAGGCGAAGAACCTCAAAAATGGCCGGCGCTCTTGCGTGGTCTGATCGCGGATCGTCCCGCGCAACATCGGATAGCGCGACTCGAGCGCATCGAGAATCGAGCGCTGCGTGACGCGGCCCTCGACAGCAAGCTCGACGTCGCCGCTCACTTTCGCCAGCGTCCGCAGATGTGGTGGCAGCACCACGCGAATCATGGCAGCGTCTGCACCTCGACCGAAAGCACTCCCGGAAGATCGCGCACGATCGGCGTCCATGAATCTCCGGCATCCGCCGACGCGTACACCTGCCCGCCGGTGGTTCCGAAATAGATGCCGCATTTATCGAGCGAGTCCACGGCCATCGCATCGCGCAGCACGTTCACATAACAATTGCTCTGCGGCAGGCCTTTCGTCAGCGCCTCCCATTCGTTCCCGCCGGTCCGGCTGCGATAAACGCGCAGCTTGCCTTCCGGCGGAAAATGTTCCGAATCGCTCTTGATGGGAACAACGTAAACGGTCTCGGGCTCATGCGCGTGCACATCAATCACAAATCCGAAATCCGTCGGCAAATTCCCGCTGATTTCATGCCAGGAATCGCCGCCATCATCGCTGCGCATCACGTCCCAATGCTTTTGCATAAAAAGCGTATTCGGACGCGAGCTGTGCATCGCCACGTGGTGAACGCAGTGGCCCACTTCGGCAGTCGGCTCGGGAATGTATTGCGAATAAAGCCCTTTGTTGATGGGCCGCCAAGTCTTTCCCGCATCATCGGTGCGGAATGCGCCCGCGGCCGAGATGGCGATATAAACCCGATTCGCATTGCTCGGATCCTGAATAATCGTGTGCAAACACATCCCTCCGGCGCCGGGCTGCCACTTGGGTCCCGTGCCGTGACCGCGCAGTCCGGGAAATTCCTGCCACGTCTGACCGGCATCCGTCGTGCGAAAAATGGCGGCGTCCTCCACTCCAGCATAGACGGTGTCGGGATCAGTGAGTGAAGGTTCGAAATGCCAGACGCGCTTGAACTCCCAGGGATGCGCCGTGCCGTCATACCACTGATGCGTGCCGGGAACTCCGTCGTAAACGAACTTATTGCCCACGGGCTCCCAAGTCTTGCCGCCGTCGTTTGAGCGCTGCACCAGTTGCCCAAACCAGCCGCTTGATTGCGACGCGTACAGCCGGTTCGGATCCGCGGGAGATCCTTTGACGTGGTACATCTCCCAGCCGGCAAAATGCGGTCCGCCGACTTCCCAGCGTTCACGCTTTCCGTCCGACGTCAGAACGAAAGCCCCCTTGCGCGTCCCAACGAGTACACGAACTGTGCTCATCTCCGACTCCTCTTAATGTCAGCTTTCCGGTCGCCCCTGCCGGTGCCTATTTTCTCACGGGAATCAGCGTGCGCGGCCGTTCATTTCGCAAAAACGGCCCGGCCCAGATCCGCACGCCGACACCAACGGAAAACGCGAACAATGGGTTGGACACGCGCACTAGGGTCGCGGTTGCTCCGCCAAGATATCCCGTTAGCAAAATGGCGCCAACAGCGGAACTCCGCGGAATCACATACACGGCGAGGCACGCGAACAAAACGAGCCCAATTGGGAGAACCGAGCCCGCCGGATATCCGGCATGCACGGTCCCCTCCGCCGCGGCATGCCTTCTGAGCACCTTAATCGAGCAGTCGCGAACCAGAAGCAATACTACGAGACCGCCGTGAACGCGCCGTTCCATCTGCCTCTCGGGTTCTCACTGGTGCGCATCCGCGAGCCGCGTGCGAACCGTTTGAATTGTCTCCGCGTCCCCGGCCGCTTCTGCCATTCCGAGCATCCTCCGCCAAACCGGCAGCGCCTCCTCCGGCTTCCCGGCCCGGTCAAGAGCCTTAGCGAGCTGCAACGTGGCCCCATAGTGATCCGGATTTCGAGCCAGCACCTCCCGGAACCGCGCGGCGGCATCACTCGGATCCCCTTGTTTGTAGAGCGCATCCAGCCCCTCTTGCATCAGTGTCTGAATTTCCTTCGCTGCAATCAGAGCTCTGAAATGCCGCGCCAGAACCGAACCAGCACCGGGACTCGACATGATGTCTTCAAAGTTCGGTACCAACTCCTCCACCTGAAAGCCATCAGCACCGAGGTCTTTGTATCCGCGCAGGTAGGCGTCCGGAAATCCGAGAACATGTCCGAACTCATGCGCCAGCGTACGCGGCGCGACGTCGTGCGGCCCGAGTACAATCGCCCGCACAGCGGTCACTTGCAGCGATTCCGCGCCGGTCGTGAGCACGGCACCATCCGCGGGAAACCGCGCCACATGCGCCGCCAGGTTGATGTGCTCGCCCTTGGCGGGCGGCGCGCAAGCCGCAGCCGGCGCCTTCCCATCGTCGCTCGTGCCGCAGTATAGATGCTCGGGCGGAATTGCCGTGATGCTCAAGCGTACTTGGTACTCGACCGGGCCATCGTACACGTGCCAATACGATTCGATCGCCCGCCGGAACGACTCGACTACACCGCTATCCTGGATGTCCGTATAGATCGGCACCGTGACGATCCGTAATCGGCCGGCGGAAGCATCAACGCGCACAAACTCGGGAGGACTGAAGTCAATCGCAAGTGCCTCGGGCGTTGTCCCGGGCGACGCGGGCCGCTGCTCTTTTTCAACCTCGGCGTTCAAGCGCGCGGTGAGGAGATCGAAGAACGCCCGGGAATTCGCAATTTGGCGCTGCCACAGCCAGTTATAGTCGACGTCTGCGTCGATCACTCGACGGCTATCCACTGCTTTCTTGTAACCCGCCACGACTGCTTCATACGCCGCGTGCCTGCTCTCCGCCGGCTTTTGGGAAGCCGCCGCGAGGTCCGATTCGAGGCCCTCAAGCTCCGTCATTTCGCGCGAGATCAATGTATCGCTCCACGGCCAACTGAAACTCACAACGTGGGGCTTGCCGAGCGGTCCGACCGGTGGGTCCGAAATGATGCGCGGTAGGATCTGATAGCCGTACGCAATCGGCGGAGGCGGTTCAAGCGCGGGAAGCAAATCCGGCGCGTCTCGCTGCAACTGGATGGAGGCCTTGGCGTGGAAGCGGTCGAGCCGCTCTTTGAGCGCGTGCTGGTGGACTTCCGCCAGGTGCCCGCGCGCGACATAGGCGGGTTCCGGCGCTGGAGTCTGCGCGTGAACTGCGACCGTCGTGCCCGTCAGCAAAATGGCCAATGAAAGCGCGGCGGCCCGTCGCATAGAGAAATTATAGCGCCCGACAGGCAATTCGCCACACGAGGGCCCCGGCCTCTCGATTCTCTGAGTCGGAAACTAATCGCGGTGGGAGAGATGCGGGGTTGCGTGACAAACCACGACGCAAAACACGCGGGAAGGGTAGCGCCTACTCCGCAAGTCATTGGTTTAATTGGCGGGGCCGACGGGGTTCGAACCCGCGACCTCCTGCGTGACAGGCAGGCGTTCTAACCAAGCTGAACTACGGCCCCGCTGTGTTGTGCTGCTTATGCGCTGATGGTGGGCGGTCAGCGATTTGAACGCTGGACCTTCCCGGTGTAAGCGGGATGCTCTAACCGCTGAGCTAACCGCCCTCACAACTCCACAATCTTATAGGATGCATCAGGAAGCGTCAACGCGCGTTGGCACAGGCTCGAAAATAAACTTCGCGCTCGAAATGCCTCGGTCGCGTGATATTTCGTACGTGTTAACACTTCGTTCGTCCACCGCGTCTACATAGTCGTAAAAACGAGCCTGGCTGATGCCGGCCAAAAATGGGCAGCCGAGTTGACATTGGCGCAAGATTCGTGGGATCACCGGCTATGACCGATTGGCCCGCCCGGGAATCCGCGCCCGCATCGGACGACACGAGTCTGGTGGAAGCCGCACGCGGCGGCGATCGCGGCGCCTACGGCCGTCTCTACGACCGTCATGCGCGGATGATCCACGGCGTACTGCTCGCGCGAGTCCCGCCCGGCGAAGTGGACGATCTCGTACAGGATGTTTTTCTGCAGGCGCTGCCGCGGCTCGGCTCCTTGCGCGATGCCGCGCGATTCGGCGCGTGGCTCGCCGCCATTGCGCGCAATCGCGCCAACGATTTTTACCGCCGCTCGCGGCCCACGACGGAGCTGACCGAAACGCTTCCCACGAATCAGATCGAAGATCGCGCGGCGACCAGCGCGGAGATGGCGCAAGCGGCGGCAATCCTCGCCGCCATTCGCGAACTTCCGGATGCCTATCGCGAGACTTTGATTCTGCGCCTCGTCGAAGGCATGACCGGCCCCGAGATTGCCGCGCGCACCGGACTGACTCCCGGCTCGGTGCGCGTAAATCTCCACCGCGGAATGCAACAGCTCCGCGAGAAACTCGGAGCGAGTTCGGTGAAGGGCTCAACGCTGTGACCGGTGTGAGGAGATGATGTGGAACGATTGGCTGTCTCGAGCTGGGGCCAGAAGGACGAGTTATGAATGACAATTATTTGTGGGACGGCTCAGGCGAGCCTGATCCCGAGATTCAACGATTGGAAAACGCGCTGGGCCGCTTCCGGCATAACCGCCCGGCGCCCGATTTTCGCACGCTCACGCAAGCGACGCTGACGCTCCCCGCGCCGCGGCGCGTGCGCATCAGCTTCTTCGCCGCATTTGCCGGAATGGCCGCCGCGGCGCTGCTGGCAGTAGGAATCGTGCAATACGAGAATTCTCTGCGCCGAACATCAATCATCCAGCCGGCTTGGAGTGTTTCTACGAAGCAAGGCGCCCCGCGAATCGGCGCAAACATGATTGGCATAACCGGGCAGTCAGCAGCTCTGCAGGCGGGCGAGACGCTCGAGACCGACGAGAACTCTCGCGCGACAATCTCTGACAATGCCACCGGTGAAGTCGACGTCGATCCGGACACGCGCCTGCGCGCCGTCGAGTCGCGTTCCGGTACGAAGCGGCTCGCCCTCGACCGCGGCACGATTCACGCCCAGATTTGGGCGCCCGCGGGCCGCTTCGTCGTGGATACGCCTTCAGCCGTCGCCGTCGATCTCGGCTGCGTCTATACTCTCCACGTGGACGATTCGGGCGCGGGACTTTTGCAAACTTCATTCGGCTGGGTCGGCTTCAAGCTCGACGGTCACGAATCCTTCATCCCGACAGGCGCTGCCTGCGCGACGCATCCTAATTCAGGACCCGGCACGCCCTATTTCGAAGACGCTTCAGCAAAACTGCGCGAAGCTCTCGCGCAATTCGATTCCGAAAGCGCAACGCCCGCGGAGCGCAGCGCCGCACTCGGAATCGTTCTCACTGAAGCTCGCAAACGCGATGCGCTCACTCTCTGGCATCTACTCTCGCGAGCAGATGAATCGGATCGATCGCGCGTCTATGACCGGCTCGCATCGCTCGTTCCCGCTCCGGCCGGCGTGACGCGCGAAGGTATTCTTCGCCTCGATCGCACCACGCTCGATAACTGGTGGAATCAATTGGGTCTCGGCGACATCCGTCTTTGGCGCAATTGGGAGCGCAATTGGCCCGAAGCATCGCGTGCGGCAAAATAGATTCCGTGGCCATCGCCGCGGGTTAACGGTCGTCCGGCCCCGAGCGTCTTGCCTTTCGTAATGCAGTGCCGTTCGAAAAGAGATCGCAGATGAAAATGAAAACTCGCAGCGTTGCTACGATCCGGTTTGGGGCCGCAGTGTTCGCCGCGCTATTGATGTTCGTCGCAGCCGCGTTCGCCGGCCCGCCCTTGATCTGCCACCAAATCGATATTGGAAACGCAAAATCGCTTCCTTGGATCAGCCACGACTGGTACCTTAGCGGCACCGAGAATTACGACACGAAAAACCTGGTTCGCGACACGCTCGCGATTCTCGATTCCAACGCGCCGGTCCTCGTTCGTATGGAGACACTTCGCCGCGCAACTCTATATGCCCAACATCAGCCGGACATCGCGAAGGAATTGCTTACAAAGCTCTATGCCCGCGCAACTGCTGCAGAATCCGCCGGGCACGCCGACGCCCTGGCCTGGTTCGACGTCGGATATTTCGCCGAGGTCTATAAAGTGCAGATTGGTGGGGGAGCCAACAATCCGGCAACCGGCATTGACGGCTACTCCTGGGTGCAAAAAGCCATTTCGTTGCGCGGCGACGACCCGCAAATGGAATTCGCCGCCGCGCTCATCAAGTTCACTGCGCCCCACGTGACCAACCAAGAGGCCGTCGAAAAGGCCATGGCGGGCGCGAAATCCGATCCACTGCTTGCGAAGAATCTCTCCATCCGGTTCAACGGCAGCCAAACCCCGACAATGGCCGAACTCTTGTCGAGTGAACCCACTGCAAAGAAATCCAATTGAGCTGGATTCCTTGGAGCTTGCCGCGCCGGTCCGTGGCCGGCAGGCTCCAAGGGTCAGCGCTCCATCCCGCATCCTCTCGCGATTTTCTGCATGCTCTGCCCAAAGGCGGCTTTCCGCACATCCTTGACCTCCGGCGAAGCAGACAGTAGACTCAAATTGATTCATCGAGAATCCCGGAGACGCCGGAAATGCTGCTGCAGCGCGATTTCGTCGGTTACATGGCCAAGGAAGTGGTAAAGCGCCTGGTCGCCGCCGAAATGATCGAGACAAAAGCCGCGGACATGGTGGCGCAGCGCGTCCGCCAGGCCATGGCCGAGGAATTGGGCATCGAAGACCGCCTGAACGAAGAAGTGCGCGAAATTCTGAACCAGCATTCGGATGAAATGCGCCGCACCGGCGTCAGCTACCAGGACATGTACAAGAAAGTGAAAGGGGAATTGGCGCGCCAACGCAAATTGATCCTGCGCTAGCGCAGCGTTTCTCGGCGCCTTGAGCGCCACACGATGAGACTCAGTCGCGAAAAAACTGTGCGCGTGTCGCACAAAATCATCGATGTGCTGGTTTCACTCGACGAAGTGGATTTTGTCGAGGATCGCGACACCATCCGCCTCGAGGTAGTAAATATCCTCACCGCCCTACTGAAACTCGAAGAGCAAGTCGACACCGAAGTCCGCACGAAAATCACTTCGCAGAAGCGCGAAATCCTCGAAGGCAGCGAAGAGTGGGACGTCCTCTACCGCAAGTATTACGCCGAAGGCCTAAAGCGCATGGGCGTAGCCGAAGTAGTCGAGCGCTCGTAATTCTCTAATTTTCCTCCGCGCTCTCTGCGTCTCTGCGGTGAATGTGCTCTCCACAAATGAAGAGGGCGTCCCGATTCCGCCGGAACGCCCTCAATTAATTCGATTGTTCGCTTCTTAATCCGGGCGGCGCTTCAGCACCGGCCGGTCGTCGTCGGGATTCTGATCCCCAGTGTTATCGGTCCCGGTCGTGGTAGTCGGCGTCTCCGTCTTCTTCCTCAGCGTCGGCTTGTCTTTGGCGCTCTTCTTGTCGGTAACTTTCTGCCCCGCTTCGATCGCGGCGAGGCGCTTCTTTACCACGTCGAATTCCGACGTCGTAACAATGTAATCCTCGCGCGATGGCAGCAGAACCGCGATTTCCTTTTGCGTCGCTTCGATGCGGTCCGGCGTCGGGGGATGCGTCGAGAAAACCTTCGGAATCGTGCCGGGGTGCTTCTTTTCGTCCGCTTCCACCTTTTCGAAGAAGGTCACGAACGAATTGGGATCGTATCCGGCCTTGTACATGTACTGCAGGCCCAGATAGTCGGCTTCGCGTTCGGCATCGCGATTGAATTTCAAATACGTCACCGGAATCAGAAAATTCAAGCCTTCGTAGATGCCATAGCCCGTCCAACCGCCCGGCCCGAGAAGAATCAGCGGAATGGTGGCCATTTGCATGATGTTGGCCTTCGTCGCGTTGCGCGTGCCGTGCCGCGCGCAAACGTGCGCGATCTCATGCGCCATCACTCCCGCCAACTCCGATTCCTCATCGGCGCGCAACACCACGCCGCTATTCACATAAAAAAATCCGCCGGGGAGCGCAAAGGCATTCACCACATCGGAATCAATCACCTTGATCGTGAAGGGCACCTGCGCGTCTGAATTGCGCACCAGGTTCTGCCCGACGCGATTCACGTATTCGGTAACAACCGGATCGGTGATGAACTTCGAAACGCGGTCCACTTCCTGCGCCAGCTGCTTGCCCAGCGCTATCTCGTGTTCCATTGAATACATATCCAGCCCGTGCCCGACCTTGCGGTTGCCGATGGCGTTGACGTCCGCTTCGCTGCCGCTTTTCACGCCCGGCTTGGTTCCAGGCTCATCCGCGGGCACGTCGGCCTGCTGCGTAGGCTGCGCATCGGGAGCGGCTTGTGCGGGCTGTTGCTGCGTCTGCTGATCAGCGGGAGGCGGCTGCTGGGATTGCTGCTGCGGCTGCTGCGGTGGCGGTTGCGACGGTTGCTGGGCAAATGCAACGGGATAAGCCAGCGCCGCCGTCAGTAGAATGGCCCCGATTTGCCTGACCCATGGATTCATTCACCACCTCCGGCGAGCCTTGACGGCATTATACACCCGACAACCTGCATGCCCTGGATACTTCGATGTCGCCTCGGGCAAAAGAGTTTCTTTGCCACGCGCGATTCCTCGGAAGCTTATTGACGCCCCGCGCGAATCTGTCTAAATTCGTCTGTGACGATTATGGCGGTGCACAAGATTCAAGTCGGGCAGGTCTGGAAACAGGACGCCAGCGGCGAAACCTACCTGATTACAAAGGTTTACAACGAAGCGCTCACCACGTTTGCGGTGCTGCGCAAGGCCGGGGCCGAATCGGAAGCTCCGCTAAGGGTCCGCGTCGAGCGCAATACCCAGGGCCAAAAGCTCCCAGGCTTCACCTACGCGCAGGGCGCGGAAGACTTCTAGCCCTCAGCGCGACCGATACGATCACAACGAGCGCACCGGCATCTTCACGATATCGTCCACCGCAAGGATTTCCCGCGTCAGGAACGGCTCCGCGTATTTCACTCCGATCATGCGGCCGTAATAGCTGGACATGACGCTCATGCGCGACTCCAATTCGTCGAGCGGGATATGCACCTTCGAGCGCTTGTCTTTCTGCGATGGCGCGAACTGTGATTTGTACGCCAGGATCGCCCGCCGCCGCCGATCGAATTCCCGCGTAATATCCACGGCGAAGTTCGGCCTCACATTTTCTTCGTATGCCGTCGAGTAGATGATCTTGAAAGGCCGAAATGCCTCGCCGCCGATTGGCAGCCGCTTCAATCCCGCGAGAAAGCAGCCCTCGTAGCTAAGCCGCCCGGCGTTGTAGTGATCGGGATGGCGTCCTTCCCAGTAAGGAAGAATCACAATGTGCGGCTGGAGTTCGCGGATCATGCGCGCCAGTTCGAGCTTGTATTCCTCATTCACCTCGAGCCGCGAATCCGGCAGCCCTAGGTTCTCGCGCACTTTCACGCCCATGATCTTCGCCGCCGCCGCGGCTTCCCGCGCGCGAATTTCCGGCGTGCCGCGCGATCCCATCTCGCCGCGCGTTAGATCGAGAATGCCAGTGCGATAGCCGCGCGCCGCCATCTTGATCAGCGTCCCGCCGCAAGTCAGCTCCACATCATCGGGGTGCGCCGCAATCGCCAGCAAATCGAGCCTCATGAATCCTCCGCGAGCCAAGCGATTGTACTGCATTTCTGAGCGCCCTCTGCGCCTCTGCGGTGATCCGCCTTCTGCGCAGCCGCGGTTGACACGAAAATGCGCAATGTTAAGGTGATGACTCGATTCAATTCCGACAGCGAAGGAGCACCGAATGCTCGAATCACCGTTAGCAGGTCAAGTAGCCCTCGTAACCGGCGCGGCAAAACGCATAGGCCGAAGCATCGCGCTGCGTCTGGCCTCCGAAGGCGCGGATATCGTAGTCAACTACGAGAACTCAAAATCGGACGCCGAGGAAGTGGTAGCGAAAATCACATCCTCAGGCCGCCGTGCATCAGCCATCCAAGGCGATGTCTCAAAGAAAGCCGACGTTACGAAACTCTTCGCCGCCGTGGAAAAGCAATTCTCCCGCCTCGACATCCTGGTCAACAACGCCGGAACCTTCTTCGCCGCCGAATTCGAGACGCTGACCGAAGAACAATGGGACCGCATCATGAACACGAATCTCAAAGCTCAATTCCTGTGCGCCCAGGCCGCGATCCCTCTTCTTCGCCGAAGCCCAAGCCGGCAAGCGCATATCGTAAATATCTCCTCGCTAGGCGGCATTCTGGCGTGGCCCGCTTTCACGCACTATTGCGTCTCGAAAGCCGGCGTAATCCATCTGACGCGCTGCCTGGCCCGCGGACTCGCGCCGAAGATTCTGGTCAATAGCGTCGCACCAGGCACAATTCAATTCCCTGGCGAAGCACCGGACGAGGATTACATCAAGCGCACGCCAGTCCATCGCACCGGCACCGGCGAAGACATAGCCGACGCGGTAGCCTACTTCGTGAAATCGAATTTCGTCACCGGCCAAATCCTAGCGGTAGATGGCGGACGCATGCTGGCGTGAAGGTTGGTAGCGCCGGCGTCCCCGCCGGCACCTTACGAGCAAAATCGTCGGCAATTTCCGTAATCGTCCGCGGCGCGAAACGTTTAATAGGTTGCGGTGATTCAGCTGCGTGGTCCGCGCGTGAATCTTGTCCGTGGCGGAGTTTGTGGTCGTAAGATGCCGGCAGGGACGCCGGCGCTACTAATACGCGGCGAGTTTCTCCATCCCTGCCAAAATCTTCTCGGTGTTTACCTGCCACGCTTTTTCTAGCGGTGGGCTGAAGGGCATCGCGGGAATATCCGGGCCGGTGATGCGCATGATCGGTCCATCAAGATCGTCGAATGCTTCTTCGCCGACGATGGCTGCGAGCTCGGCGCCGATGCCCATGGTGCGCTTGTCTTCGTGGACGATTAAACATTTGCTGGTCTTGCGCACGCTGGAAAGAATCGTATCCTTATCGAGCGGGGCGAGCGTCCGCAAATCCACCACTTCCGTCTCGACGCCTTTCTTCGCCATCTGCTCCGCGGCATCCATTGAAAGATGCAGCATCGAGCCGTACGTCAAAATCGTCATATCGCGGCCTTCGCGACGCACTGCCGCCTTGCCCAACGGCACGATGTAATCATCGTCGGGCACATCGCCCTTCACCGAGCGGTACAGCTTTTTGTGCTCGAAGTAGAGCACGGGATTCGGGTCGCGAATCGCGGCCAGAAGCAGACCTTTCGCATCGTACGCGGTCGCCGGCATCACCACCTTCAATCCCGGCTCGTGCGTGAACCATGCGGCGTTTTCCTGCGAGTGATAGAGGCCGCTGCCTGAGCTTCCACCGCAGCAAATCCGCACCGTGATGGGAACCTTGAACGCTCCATTACTCCGGTAATGAATCTTCGCCGCCTGTTGAATGATCGTATCCATCGCCGGCGTAATGAAATCCGCAAATTGAATTTCCGGCACGGGCCGCAAACCCACCATCGCCGCCCCGAGCGCCGAGGCGATGATGTTATTTTCCGCCAACGGCGTATCCAGCACGCGGTCTTCGCCGTACTTTTCCCACAACCCCGCGGTAGCTTTGAAAACGCCGCCCGAAGGCCCAATATCCTCGCCCATGATGAAGACGCGATCGTCGCGCTCCATTTCCTGATCGAGCGCTTCGGTGATGGCGTCAATATATGTAATCGTCCGTGACATTCGCTCTCGGTTTCCTTCCGCTAATCGGCCCAGACGAAATTGGTGATTTCCGACGCGTCTGGGTAAGGGCTCTTCTCGGCAAACTCGACGGCTTCATCAATTTCGCGAGTGATCGCATCCGCGATCTGCTTCTTCTTCGCCTCGGTCAGAACTTTCTTTTCGATCAAAGATTTCTCGAACGTCGCAACGGGATCCTTCTTCTTCCACGACTCGACCTCTTCCTTGGTCCGGTATTTCGCGGGATCGATTTCCGAGTGGCCGTACCAGCGGTAAGTCTTGCACTCGATCATCGTCGAGCCTTCGCCCGCGCGCGCCCGCGCAATGGCCTTGGTCGCCGCGTCGTAGACCGCAAGCACGTCGTTCCCATCGACGCTCACGCCGGGGAAGCCGTAAGCCCTGGCCCGGTCCGAGAGATCCTTCAGCGCCGTCTGCAAGCGCAGCGGCACCGATTCGGCCCAGAGATTGTTCTGGCAGACGTAAATAATCGGCAGCTTGTGGACGCCGGCAAAATTCAGGGACTCGTGAAAGCCGCCAATGCTCGTCGCCCCGTCGCCAAAGAACGAGACGACGACGGAATCCTTGCCGAGCCGCTTCAGCCCGAACGCCACGCCCGTCCCGACCGCCAATTGCCCGGCAATGCTGCTCGCCGGGGTAATGACATTCAGCTCGGGATAGCCCATATGCGCCGGAGAGGAACGCCCGCGGTCCGTGCTGGTAGCCTTGGCAAAGAGCTGGGCAAAGCAGAACTTCAGAGGCGCGCCCTTGATGATGTTGGAGGTCCAGTCGCGGTGCGAGGGAGCGATCCAGTCGTCTTTCCGGAGGGTATAGGCGGCGCCAACTCCAGTCGCTTCCTGGCCCACTCCGGAGTAGAAGTTCCCACCGAACTTGCTCTGGCGAAAGAGGATACGTGCCTTTTCATCGCACATCCGGCATTTCAGCACCGCGGTATAGAGGCCAATCAGCAGGTCGTTCGAATAGGCGGGTTTCTCGGTGTCGGGCTCCATGACCGCCCGGCTAACTTTCGATGCCATCTTTGCTCCTGTCAGCGTGGGGCTGACCGAAAATCATCGCAAAGAATATATCACGAATGCGAATGCGGTTGGAAATCACGAGCGGGATAACACATCGAAGGGTGCCGTTACGGAACAGAAGCTCCAAATGCCTCGACTCGAGCGCTGGTTGGAGGTCAAAAATCGGTGTGTTTTTGTCTTGAATAGAAATGGCTCCGATTCTTTAGTTTCAATGAGTTACGGTGATTTCTACTCCCCTTCGTGTCTCGAATAGAAATGGAGTACCCTAGGCGTGTAGGGTCGTCGATTGTGGAGCTTCGAGGGTCCAATTTAGCGCGAGATTCCATCACAGAGTCTTCCGCTTGCAAACTAACTCAGTCAGCGGGGCTTTCATATGTTACGAAGCGCGGAATTACTGCCTGAGCCGCGCCTAATTTCCTCGCGCGGCTCGGCCCCCAAGCTTTGCCACGAATTCGCGATCCGCTGGCAGGAAATCAAGATCTGCCAAATCTTCGGGGCGGACCCAGCGCATCTCCTCAAACGCGAGATTGCGCATGTCCGTCTCGTTGGCTTGAGCTGTGAAGAAAATCAATTCGAGCTCGCGAGCCATCTCAGCGCACCTATGGCGAGTGCGATAGACCTCTTCGCCGATTGCGGCCTCGACGCCTAGCTCTTCTTTCAGCTCGCGGGCGAGGGCTTGCGCGGGCTGTTCACCGGGTTGAACCTTGCCGCCGGGGAATTCCCATTTGAGCCCGAAGGCATCGTTCTTGCGGCGCTGGCAAGCGAGAATTCGCCCGTGCGATTCGATCACGGCGGCGACCACGACCAGTCGAACTTGAGGGCTGGAGCGTGGCTGCTTCTTCGGGCGTCGAGGCTTCATTGCGTAAGCTCGGGATGAATGGCGCGCAGCAGAGCGCAAGCGCCGTCGATGAGCGGCGGGCCTGGCGTATTCAGCAACTCGTCACGGATCACCACGACGCGCCGATTTCTGATCGCGTGCACGGCTCGCCAGCGCGGATTTTCGAGGGTGCGTCGCGGATCCGCCCGCTCGCCCGTCGCCGTCCACGCGAGAATAATTACATCCGGAGCGGCCTTTGCGACTTGCGCGTCACTTACGCGTTCGCCGGCCGGCACGATCATCTTTCCGCCCGCGAGCTTCACAAGTTCCGCCACCCAGGGCGGGGAACTGATTCGCGGATTCGGCCAGGCTTCAGCGTAAACTCGCGGCCGCGTTTTCGCACGTGACGCGAGCCGGCCAATCGCTGCAAAATGCTTCTTCATTCGCGAGATCACTTTTCCGGCGAGAGCGCGCCGATTCGTCAGGCCGCCAAGCCGCAGGATATCCGCGTAAATATCTTCCAGAGTTCGAGGATTGAGAGCGACGAATGCTGCGGGCAGCTTCAACAACTCCGCGACGACTTCCGGCCGGAAGGGAACTGACCCGACGATTAGAGTTGGGCGAAGCGCCACAACTTCGCGAACATCGAGTTTCCAGCAATCGCCCACGCGCGCCAATCGCCCCACGGGCGCAACTTCGCCGCACCATTTGCTGACACCGACGACGCTGCGCCGCGCGCCAATCGCGAATAAAATCGACGTCGCGTTCGGCGCTAGCGACACGATCCGTTCCTCGAATTTGCCGGCGCGCCGCGTCATGACCCCCACGATTCTACCCGCCAGCCCGCGAAACACACACGCATGACGATCAGTCAATGTTGAAAGGTCAAGCGAGTTAGAGCGGATGGTGGTTGCGAATCTCGGGAAGCGGGCCGAGGTCCATGAAGCGCACATCGCGGGCCTCGTCGCGGACCGAACTTAGCGCGACGAAGACCTCGCGGATGTAATAGTAGGTTCCGGCGAGCAAGGAGATCATGGCTAGAACAAAAACTATCGCGGCAGCGAGCGCGGCATGCTCCCAGTAAAGACCGAAGCCCAGCAACAGGCAGGATGCGATCGTGCCGGCGAGCGAGATAAGCACCAGAAGGAAGCAGCGTTGAATCATGGCGGCGCGCTTCTCGATCGCGGTGATTTGCGCGGTGTAGGCTTCGGCTTCCTGTAAGCGGTCATTCTTGGCGGCGTCGTGCTTGGCGTGAATAAATTGCCGCAGGCGGCTGACGATGCCCATCAGCCGGACGTTGATCGAGAGGATGAGCAGGGAAGTGGCGGAGACGAAGAGAGCGGGGGCGAGGAAGGCTTGAAAGAGGCGAGTGATGTCGGTCATGGCGGAGCCTTTTTGGAGTGTAAATGAATTTCAGGGTTTTCGATGGGATTTGTTGGGGAGAGGTGTCGGCTGCATTGGACGTTTAGATCCTTAGCTTCGCTCAGGATGACAGCGTTTAGAATTTTTGTGCGGGCTGCAACGTTGCGGCCTGGCATAGACGCCCATTCGGCCTTGATTCTAGATGTGGAGTCTTGGGCCGGCCTTCTTGATCTCCGCAGCGGCGTCGCTGGCATTTTCTGTGAAGTTGTTTACGAACATTACTGCTAGTTCGCGGGCTTTGCGGTCATACGCGGTTTTGTCCTTCCAGGCGTCGCGCGCGTTCATGATTTCATCGGGGACGCCCGGGCACGACAGCGGGACGGCAAATCCAAAGGTCGTATCGGGCATTGTGGCCGCATCCTTGAGCGCGCCGGAAAGAACCGCCTTCACCATCGCGCGGGTGAATTCGAGTTTGATTCGTTGGCCTTGTCCGTAAGCGCCGCCGCTCCAGCCGGTATTCACCAGCCAGACATCCACATTGTGCTTAGCCAGTTTTTCGCCGAGCAATTTGGCATAGACCGTCGGCGGCAGCGCCATAAAGGGCGCACCGAAGCAGGTGCTGAAAGTCGCCTGCGGCTCTTTGATTCCCGACTCAGTTCCCGCGATTTTCGCAGTGTAACCGGAAATAAAATGATACATCGCCTGCGCGGGAGTCAGACGCGCCAACGGCGGAAGAACGCCAAAAGCATCGCAGGTGAGCATGATGATGTGCTTGGGATGGCCGGCTTTGCCGGTGCGCGTCATATTGGGAATGTGAGTGATGGGATAAGCGGCGCGGGTGTTTTCGGTGAGCGAGGCGTCATCCAGATCCACGTGCCGCGTGCGTGTGTCCATGGTTACATTTTCGAGGATGGTGCCGAAGCGCCGCGTGGTTTCGTAAATCTCCGGCTCGCCCGCGGGCGATAGGCGGATCACCTTAGCGTAGCAGCCGCCTTCGAAATTGAACGCGCCGTTTTCGCTCCATCCATGCTCGTCGTCGCCAATCAATGTGCGATCGGGATCGGCCGAGAGCGTCGTTTTGCCTGTGCCTGACAAGCCGAAGAAATATGGCCACGTCGTTTTCATCGCTGCCGTAATTCGCCGAGCAGTGCATGGCCATGACGCCCTTTTGCGGCAGCAGGTAATTCATCACCGTGAAAATGGATTTCTTGATTTCACCAGCGTACGCGGTGCCGCCGATCAGAATTAGCTTCTTTCCGAAGTGCAGCAGCACGAATGCTTCCGAGTGCGTGCCGTCAACGGCCGGGTCGGCGTGAAAATCCGGGGCGTGCAGGACGGTAAATTCCGGAACGTGTTGAGCCAGCTTTTCAGGATCCAGCTCGCGGATAAACATGGTGCGGGCGAACAGCGCGGCCCAGGCTCGCTCGCTGACCACGCGAATGGGAATGCGATATTGTTCGTCCGCGCCGGCGTAGCAGTTCTGAATGAAAATGTCCTTTCCCTGGAGATAGGCGCAGAGGCGGTGCTTGAGGGCGTCAAATTTCGCGGCATCGAGCGGGCGATTGACTTGGCCCCAGGAAATGTTGTGTTCGCTGGAAGGTTCGCGCACGAAAAAGCGATCTTGCGGCAAGCGGCCGGTGTATTGGCCCGTGCGCACAACGAGCGGGCCGAGATGACACAGCGTTCCTTCATAGCGGCGAATGGCCTCTTCGTAGAGCGCGGCCGTGGGCAAATCCCAATAGACACGCCCGAGATTATCGAGGCCGAGATCTCTGAGACTTTGCTCCTGCGGCGTGGTTTTTAAAGATGTAGGTTTTGTGGGTTCAGTGCCACGGGGAGCAGTTAGTACGGACATGATGACGTCCTCCTTTTGGGAAGCAACGGCGCAATTTTCGATGGTGCAATCGATCGGAGGGAGGCGCTGTTCCGACTGGGCACACTTGGCGCAATCTCCCTTTCGCTTTATCGGCTGCTGGAGAACGGGAGTTTAGGGAAACGCTGAACGGCTTGGCCCTCGTTGGTTTGCCCCGCGTTGACTTGGAAGGTGTCGCGACCTAATATGACGCGGAGTTTGGGGCGAATGATCAACGAATCCATCTCGCACTATCGCATCCTCGAAAAACTTGGCGGCGGCGGCATGGGCGTGGTTTATAAGGCGGAAGATACGCGCCTGGGCCGCATGGTGGCGCTGAAATTCCTGCCCGATGAGACTGCGCGCGATCCAATCGCGCTCGATCGCTTTCGCCGCGAAGCGCGCGCGGCTTCGGCCCTGAATCACGCGAATATCTGCACGATTTACGATATTGGCGAGGCGGACGGGAAGCCATTCCTGTGCATGGAGCTGCTCGAAGGCTCGACGCTCAAGCACGTCATTCTCGGGCGCCCGATGGAAATCGAGCGGCTATTGGATATCGCGTTGGAAGTGACCGATGCTCTCGAGGCCGCCCACGAGCGCGGAATCGTTCACCGCGACATCAAGCCCGCAAACATTTTCATCACCAAGCGCGGGCACGCCAAAATTCTCGATTTCGGACTGGCCAAGAATGTCGGCATCAAGCCAATACCGACCGTCGGCGCCGATGCCACGCAGGACCAACTCACTCCGCCTACGAAGGAAGAGAATCTCACCAGCCCCGGCAGCGCCGTCGGCACCATCGCGTATATGTCGCCGGAGCAAGTGCGCGCCAAAGAAGTGGATGCACGCACCGATCTCTTCAGCTTCGGTGTGGTGCTCTATGAAATGGCCACGGGCGTTTCGCCGTTCCGCGGCGAATCGACTGGCGTGATCTTCGACGCCATACTGAATCGCCCGGTCGTCACGCCGGTGCGGCTGAATCCCGAAGTTCCCGCAGAGCTCGAGCGCATCATCGGCAAGGCGCTCGATAAAGATCGCGATACGAGATATCAGCATGCGTCCGACATGCGCGCCGATTTGAAGCGGCTCAAGCGCGAATTGGATTCCACGCGGTCTGCAAAAAATGTGGCCATCGCAAGCGAGCCGGGAGAGCATCTCAGCTCACCGGCTCAACCTGCGGCGAGCGCCGCGCGCGATTCGTCCGTGTCCGTGGCCGCAAAGAGCGACAGCGCCGCGCGCGCGGCGCATGCGTCGGGCAGTTCGGTCGTCGCCGAGGCCGCCGGGCAGCACAAAGGCGCGCTCGTCGGCATCGCTGTGGTGGTTCTGATTTTGATCGCCGGCGCGGGCTACGGGGTTTATTCGCTGCTGCGCGCGAAGCCCGCGGCCATGCCCTTCCAGAATTTCACCATCTCGCAGATCACCAACAACGGAAAATCGGCCCAGGCGGCGATTTCACCGGATGGAAAATATATCCTGAGCGAATTGGTGGATGGCGGCAAAGCCAGTCTCTGGCTGCGCAACGTGCCCACCAACAGCGATACGCAAGTGATCGCTCCGGCCGACGCCATTTATAACGAACTTGGATTTTCGCCGGACGGCAACTACATCTATTTCCGGAAAGCGGAGACGGCGGTTCAATTCAGCTACAATTTGTATCGCGCGCCGGTGCTCGGCGGTGCGCCGCAGTTGATCGTCCGCGATATTGATTCGGGCGTGTCCTTTTCACCGGACGGCAAGCGCTTTGCCTACCTGCGCGCGAACGATCCCGAAGTCGGCAAGTACCAGTTCCTCACCGCGAATCCGGATGGCACGGATGAAAAGGCGTTCTTCACTGCGCCTACTCCGCTAATCCCGCAAGCTTTGGCGTGGTCACCAAACGGGAAGCAGGTTGCGGCCGTGATCCCGCAAAGCGGCGATGAACTCAGCTCCATCCATCTTTACGATATTGCTTCCGGCAAGTCGGAAACCGTGGCGACGTTCAAGGACAAGCTTCTTCGCAAGCAGATCTGGCTTCCCAACGGCGAGGCTTTGCTGGGCATTTACCAGGGTGTGCCGGCAGCCCGAGGACGCAGATCGGCATTACCTCGATTCCCGGCGGCCAGTTTCAGCAGGTGACTAAGGACACCAACAGCTACGTCACGATCACGCTTTCCTCCGACGCCAAGACTCTCGCCACCGTGCAACAAAAAACCCTCGAGAGCTTCTATTTGTTCCCCGCGGCGGGAACGGGCGCGAACCCGCCGGGCCCCGCGCTGCCTCAGGAGAAAGATGTTTCTGATTTCGCGTGGGCGGCCAACGGAGGGTTCGATCTGTTCGAGAACTCCGATCTAGTGCGAATTTCCGCCGATGGCACCGGCAAGACCGTGCTTCTGAGCGGCTTGGGAATCATTGGACTGAACGCCTGCCGGGATGGGCGGTCGCTGGTCTTCAGTTGGGTTGGACACGGCGGTAAAAATCAAGTCAACGTGTGGCGCATTGACGCGGATGGCACAAATCCGAAACAACTTTCGAGCGGAAAGCTGGATTTAAATCCTGAGTGCTCGCCCGATTCGAAGTGGGCTTACTATATGGAGCTGAACGGCAACGTCAAGCGCGTGCCCATCGACGGATCCGCCGCACCTGAGGTTGTGCCCGGCAGCGCGATTCCCAATTCTATCGTCGCCGCGCCGCGCGTGGCGATTTCGCCGGACGGGAAACAGCTGGCATTCATCGCCGCGATTTCTCTGCCCGACCAACCAAGCCGGAGCATCTTGAAGCTAGCCGTGCTTGCGCTCGACGTCGGGCCGGACCCACACCCTCAGCTTATCGATCCCGATCCGCGCATTGGGGGCAATCTGAGTTTCTCGCCGGATGGAAAGGCTTTGATTTATCTGATCCGCGAAAGCGGAGTTGAAAATCTTTGGCTTCAGCTGCTCGATGGTTCCGCGAAACGCAAGATCACGAATTTCCCCGCCGAGCGCATCGAGGCATTTCACTGGTCGCCTGACTGGAAAATGTTGGGCATGGTTCGCGCGCACACGGAATCGGATGTAGTGTTGCTGCGCGATACGCAGCCGTAGCGCGGGTTTTGGTAGCGCCGGCGTCCCCGCCGGCATCTTACGAGCACGACATTCTCCGAGGGCGACACTCGTGCGCGGACCTGATTCGAGAAACTCGCGCGGGTTATGTAGCGCCGCCCTTTCAGGCCGGCATCCGACGATCGCTGGCCCGCCATGTCCGCCACTCAGGCGCGGATTTCTCATGTGACGAGCAGCGCCGTGTCCCTTACGCAGCGTGCCGCGCGGGATGCAGCCCTCGCCTACGTTCGCGCTCGTGAGATGCCGGCCTGAAAGGCCGGCGCTACACAAACCGGTGGCCGAGCGAGCGCTCTTGACTCCGCTCGCACCTTTTGAGAATCTCCGCACTAGAATTACCCAGCTCGCAGTAAGGAGGACGCGCATGTCAATTTATCTAACCCAAGTCGCTTACAACACGGAGTCCTGGAACAAGCTGGTGGCGAATCCGCAGAACCGCTTTGATGCGATTCGCACGCCGATTGAAAATCTTGGAGGGAAATTGCTGAACGGATGGTTTTCGTTCGGCGATTACGACGCGGTTTGCATCATCGATATGCCCAGCAACGTGGAAGTCGCCGCAATCGCCATTGCGTTCGCTGCCGGCGGAGCTTGCAAGGGCGTGAAGACTACGCCTTTGCTCACTGCAGCGGAAGGAATCGACGCGCTCAAGAAGAGCGGCGAAGTGCGGATACAAGGCGCCGGCAGCGAAGGCTGCTTCGGCGCGGTAGGTACCGCTGGCGTCCCGCCGGCTTCCGACGAAGATAAGCTTCGATAGGGGCAACAGCCACGCGCGGACCGTGGAGCAGCACCAGCGCCCTTAAACTTACGCTTCGCTCCGCTCTTGATTACGGCCTTCGCTGATTTCCGCCGTCGTAAGATGCCGGCGGGACGCCAGCGGTACCAAAACAAAAGCGCCGGTCCCAGGTGCGGGACCGGCGCTCTTTTTTTCGAATTGGCTTCGACTACTGTTCCTTTTCCACCTTCTTGATATTCGGCTTGGCAAGCTGCCAGAGGACATCCACGTCGGAAGCGTCGTTCGGATAATACTGCGCCGACTTCTGCCCTGACGGCAGCAGCACCACATCCGCGCGGCGATTGTAAGCCAGCCAGGTGACCCGCTTGTTGGCGTGCTTCTTGGAGGCCTTGGCCGGATTCGCTTCCTCGAGTCCCTTCACTTCATCCTTGGTCAGGTTGCGTTCGTCGCCATAAGCGGCGGTCTCGACCTTATCCGAGGCCACGCCCTGGTCCACGAGGTACTGCTTGATGCGCTCGACGCGGCGTTCGCTCAATTCCTGATTGTGCTTCTTGCTGCCGCGCTGATCCGCATAAGCGGTGATCGAAAGCTTCGCGCCTTCATCGTATTCGAGATACTTTTTGAATCCGGCGGCAAGCTCGGTCAAGTGCGTGGACTGGCTCTTGAGCAATCCGGTCGTGGGATGCTTCGAATCCGGATAATCCGTGGGATAGAAGATGCTATAGAGCACCACGGTCGGCACCGGCTCGATCGAGCCGACGATGTGCACCGAAGCCGTCTGCGTCGAAGAGCCGCCGCAAACGTTCGTGGCATTCAGCGAATAAGTGTTCGTCTCATCCACCGGGCCAAGGTCGGTCTTCTTAGGCTCGGCCTTGATCGACTGGCTGCCGTTTAGATCCACTTTGCCGAGCGGATTGATGTTGACGTTGTCCGCGTTCGAAGTGGTCCAAGTCAGCGTCGTCGAGTCCTGCACTTTCACCTTCTCGCCGATCTTGCGATAGTGCAGCTCGGCCGGATTCGCCGCCAGGCTGGCCACCACCACGGTATTGACGTTTACCGTGGACGATGAAGTCGCGACGCCGCCAGGTCCGGTCTCGGTCAAAGTGTAAGTAGTCGTTGCGTGCGGCGTAACGGACTGGCTGCCCGTCGTGGCCACGTCGCCGACGTTGCTGATGTTGCCCTTTACGGCGTCATTGGCGCTCCAGTTAAGCGTCGAAGACTGCCCGCAATTGATTTGCGTAGTGGAAGCGGTAAATCCGCCAATCGTTACCGGCGCAACCACCACAGTCGCGCTGGCGATCCCCGCCTTAAATCGCGGCAACGGGCTCTTCTTCATCAACGCCTCGCCGCGCGGCCAGGGCTTATTCTGCGTCGCGCCGTTCTTCGAAAGATCGATGATCACTTTCTGATTCGCCGCAACATTCACTGTGCCGGACCACACTTCCGTTCCATTGCGCGTCACAGTGATGTTGTGCGACCCAGGCGGGACGAGCAACTCCTGCTTCCAAATCCAATCCCAGTTGAATTCGTCCACGTGCCCCACGAGATATTCGGGCGTCTTGCCCTCGAGCAGCACCGCCGAGCGATCCGATCCGTGGAACTGAATGCGGCCCCACGGCCCGCCAACGTTTCCGCCGTAGGCTTCGAGCTTCACGTCGAGAGGCGTCGTCTTGCCCGCATCAACGTTCACGTCCTGCGTCGAAATCTTGTATCCATAATTAACGACGGCGACCGTGTGCTTCCCTGCAGGCAGCGAGATCGTCTGGTTGCCGTCCTTGATGGCCTTGCCATCCACAAATACGTACGCCTGTTTCGGCGTCACATGAATCTTCAGCTTGCCGTCTTGCGCGTATGCTGATCCCGCGCACAGCATGTACGCCGCGGCAACGAGCGCGATCCACACGCGGAGATGTCGTGTAAACATTCGATGGCCCTCCTCAGGGCTACTGCGCAAACTTTTTACTTGGTCCCAAGAACCGAGGTCAGCTGGACGCATCAAAATACCTTCCAACTGTACTCCTGTCAATGATTTATCGAAAAAATCCCATTTTCAAAACTCTTGCACACTTCTATCAACGCCGCGCGGATTCGTCGTACAATCGGGAATCGTTTCCATGTTTAGTCCCGCAGTTCTCGACCATTTCAAGAATCCCCGTAACGCTGGTGACCTATTGGATGCAACGGCGGTCGCCGAGGTGACAAATCCCGTCTGCGGAGACATCCTGCGCCTCGCGGTGAAAATCGAGGATGGCAAGGTGGCCGCCGCCAGATTCAAGACGCAAGGCTGCGTAACCGCGATCGCCTGCAGTTCCTACGTAGCAGAATGGATGGAAGGGAAGACGCTGGAAGATCTCCGCAAAACTACGTACGAGCAAATCTCAGAAGCTCTAGGCGGCCTACCTCCAGCCACTATGCACGGCGCGCAATTAGCGCACGATGGTCTACTCGCCGTCGCAGCAAAACTCCGCTAGCCGCAGCGCGCTTTAGCCTTGGATGTCATCCTGAGGCCGGTGTCTGGCCTAATGATCTAACCGTCCAACTACTCGCCCAACTGCGCCTAACACTCAGCGCAGTCTCTGCAAAGCCCCAGGATCATTCAAATTCAGCACCACGCCTTCCTCTTCCGTCGCGACGGTCTCGATCTCGTCAGGGTGCGCCCGCACCACGAAGCGCGCCCCAACATCCATCGGCGCACTCATCAATTCCGCAAACAAGCGCTTAGCAAAAAGCACCGGATGCCCGCGCCGCCCCAAATAAGTAGGCAGCACAATCGCTTTCCTCGACCGATCGAAGGCCACAACAATCGCTCCAACAAGCCGCAAGGTAACCAGCGGATGATCCACAGGACAAATCAAAGCCGCCTCCACATCGTTGTCCGGCAAGCTGCGCAACCCCGCGTGAATGGAAGAAAGCGGCCCGCGCTCCCACTCCTCATTCACCACAATCTGCGAATCCTTCACCGGAAGTTTCGCGCGAATTTCCTCCGCCCCAGCTCCGAGCACCACGCGCGTAATTCCAATCCGCGGATGCCGCGCAGCCGCCAGCAAATGTTCGACGAAGGTCAAACCATGATAGGGAATCAGCGCCTTGGGGCTACCCATCCTGCGCGATTCACCAGCAGCAAGAATCAGCGCCGCAATCATGAAGGCTTCACGCAGGATTCAAATTTGCGCTGACCACGGCCGCGGATCGATAGGCGGGGCTGCATAGACTTTGTATCAGTCGCGGTTGTTCCGGCGTACGGCTTCGGTGGTTTGTAAGGGCACGGCTTCAGCCGTGCCGATAAGTCGCCAAATCACACCGGCTTTAGCCGCTGAGGTTTTGTTTTCGACTCTGCTCGCACGGGCGCGGCCACCTCGCCTATCCCTGGCCGGTTCAATCATGCTCGGAATGCGCCATTGCCTTTAGCGCCGCGGATTTATGCGTGAGGTTCTCCGCCTTTCGCCGCACGGCAATCAATTCCGCCGTAATGCTGACGGCGATCTCTTCCGGCGTAAGCGCCCCAATCTCGAGCCCCACGGGCGCAAACACGCCCTCGAATTTCTCCGCCGGAATTCCCGATTTCTCGAGCGCCTTATAAACCGACAACACTTTGCGCTTGCTCCCAATCATGCCGACGTAACGCGCCCCCGTCTGCACCGCCCATTCCAGCACGCGCATATCATCCTTATGTCCGCGCGTGACGATCACCAGGTAAGTTGAAGCATTCGTCCGGATCTTCGCAAACGCGTCTTCGTAACTCGTATAAATCTCGCCGGCCATCGGAAACCGCTCGGCATTCGCAAAACTCTCGCGGTCATCCACAATCCCAATCCAGAAACCGGCCAGCGAAGCCACTTTCGCCACAGCGGTAGAAACATGCCCGCCGCCAAAAATAAAAAGCCGCGGCTGCGGCAAAATCGGCTCGACGAACACCTCCAACGTCCCCCCGCAAATCAATCCCGAATCGTAAGCCGCTTCATTATTCAAATTAAATGTCATCTTCCGCGGCAATTCCGCCTTCATCACATCCTTAGCCGCGGCCCAAACCTCCGCTTCGACGCACCCGCCGCCAATCGTCCCGGCAATCGATCCATCCTCGCGCACCAACATCCGTGAACTCTCAAACGAAGGAATCGACCCATTCGTATGCACAATGGTAGCCAGCGCCCCGCGCCGTCCCTCAGCACGCATCTTCACGATCTCTTCAAATAGATCCATTGCGATAAGCACTGCCCGTCGTCGTAGGGGAGGGTCTTTAGCCCTCCCGCAGTTCGGCCCGCTTCACTCAAGGTTAGAACTCGCCCCACCGGCTGTCAATTTTCTTTGCCGCCAGTGTCAACGCCTGACGCCCAGGCCGGTCAGAAGATTTCGCAGCGGCCACGTAGATTCAGTGTTAGGCTATCATTCCAAATTGGTTATTCTGGGTAAGTCGGCCCCGGAGAGCTCAAATGAAACCAGGAAACTGGCCCGCCTTGATCTTCCGCGTCTTCGGCGTCGGAAATCTTTTGCTCGCTGGCGTCGCGGCGTGTCTCACACTTTTGGCCGTGGGTGGTCTCGCGATGAGTACGCTGAGAAACACTCCTGACGCCCCCTACTTCCTTCAGGTTTTTGCCACGATGACCGCAATAAACCTCACTTTCGAAATCATGCTGGCCATCGCAGGCGTCCGATTGTGGCAGAAGCGGCCGGAAGGCGTGGCCATCTGCAATGTTCTATTTCCCGTCGAGGTCCTCTATTTTTTGGGGGTCACTGTACTGTCGTTCCCAGCTTTTCCCAAAACGTCGACCATGAGCTTAGCGGGTGCGACAGGCATCGGTAACGTTAGTCTCGTCGTCCAATGGATCACCGGCTATCCGATAGTAGCTCTCGTCGTGCTCAACCTCGTCCGCCGACGCCTAAATGCGACATTCGCCGCAGCCCCGCCCCTTGTCGCGCAGGGTTAAAACTCGCCATCCCCTCTGTCAATTTTCTCGCTGCCGCCGCTCGACAATTGCATCGGCCACGCGACAAGCATAGAATTAAACCCACTCAAGACATGCGAGAACTATCAACATCCGAGAAGGTACTTCTGTTCGCCGGAAGTCTGGTATCCGTAGCGGGCGTGTGTTGGCTTCTCTACGACCGGCACAAACCGGCAGGCATTCTCGAGGCTACAGGTCAGTTCTGTGCCTTCATGAGCGTCCTGGGCCTGTTCGTATTCTGCACCGCGATCAGCTACGCGGATAAAGCGCGCAAAGCGAACTGGTCTCCGCAAAGGTGCCAATGGCTTCCGGCATGTCTTTTTTTCCAATTAGTCGCACTCTTCGGGGTTAAGTCTTCAATCTGGGCGGCTGTTCCCTTGTTGATCGCGACAGGAATATTTACAGGCATTCTTTGCAGAAGACTCGCGTATCCCGACCTCCGTGCCGAAGAGGCGTACCGAGACAAAGGACAGCTTCACATCTTCCCGAAGTAGCGACCTATCAACTGAATTTTAGAATCCGCGGTGCGCGATACGAACTTCTCCGCCCGAGTAGTGCCATTCTTTACAGTCCCGTCGCGCAATGCTACTTTCTCGTCGCGCAAATGAAAGCCATCCGCTTCCACGAACACGGCGGGCCGGAAGTCCTGCGCTACGAAGATGTCGCCGAACCGGCTATCGGCGCGAATGATGTTCTGGTGCGCGTCCGCGCCTGCGCGCTCAATCATCTCGATCTCTGGGTTCGCAAAGGCATCCCCGGCCGCAAAATTCCTCTCCCTCACATTCCCGGCAGCGACATTTCCGGCGAAGTCGCCAAAATCGGCGCCAACGTCACGCGCTTCAAGCCCAGCGACAAAGTCATCCTCAATCCCGGCATCTCCTGTGGCCAATGCCCGCAATGCCTCTCCGGCAACGACAATCTCTGCCGCCAATACGGCCTATTTGGCGAACCACATCCCGGCGGCTGCGCCGAATTCGTCCGCTCGCCGGAAGTAAATGTCGTCCCGATGCCCACGCGCCTGAGTTTCGAAGAAGCCGCCGCCGTTCCGCTCGTTTTTCTCACCGCGTGGCACATGCTGATCACGCGCGCCCGCCTCGTCCTTGGCGAAACCGTGCTGGTCCTCGCAGCAGGCAGCGGCGTAGGCAGCGCCGCGATTCAAATCGCGAAAGCCATGAGCGCGAGAGTAATCGCCACAGCAGGCTCCGAAGAAAAGTTGCAACTAGCCAAAAAACTCGGCGCCGATGAAACCATCAATCACTCGACGCACAAAATCCACGAAGAGGTAAAACGCCTCACCAATCGTCGCGGCGCCGACGTAGTCTTCGAACACGTAGGCGCAGCCACCTGGGACCAAAGCGTAGCCTCGCTGACTCCCGGCGGCCGCCTGGTAACCTGCGGCAACACCACCGGCTACGACGTCCACCTAGATCTGCGCTTCCTCTTCAGCCGCCAACTCAGCCTGCTAGGCAGCTTCATGGGCAGCAAAGCCGAACTCTATTCCGTCCTGGAGTTGGTAAACCGCGGCATCCTGAATCCAGTAATCGACAAAATCTATCCGCTAGAAAAAGCCGCCGAAGCCCACACCCGCCTGGAAAATCGCGAGCAATTCGGCAAAGTAGTTCTGAAAGTGTAGCGCCGTCTATAACGACGGCGGCGTTGTCAAGAGACACTTACGTCTTTTGAGCCGCGAGGGAGCTGTGGTCCGCTCGTTGACCCGGAATTTTCTGTTTCGCGTGCTTCTCGTCGCTTCGACCAAGGCCCAGTCCCTAAGTCCACGGGTGGGAATCGGATTCCCACTAGCCATCTATTCGATGTTGACCACCATGACTTCTATTTCAATCTCCCTTCCCGCGAAGGGAGGCCAGGCGCCCACTCAGCGTCCCGATGCGCTACCACTCATCACGGCGCTACTCGAGCTGCCCGGCACGGGAATCGCTGCGCTCTTCCTCGGTGCGTACTCACTCTGGTTGCGCAGCATCCAATACAACCGCACCGCCAACTTGCGGGCCACGGCCACCTTGGCGATCTGACTCCCGCGGCGATACTTCACCCGTTGATAGAAGCGGTGCAGTTCGAGATCGCGTCGCGCGGCCGTCTGTCCGGCTTCCACCAGCAGCCAACGCAGCAGCGAGCTGCCTTGCTTGCTGATGGCCCCGGTGCGACGGTGGCCTCCCGAGGAATCCTCGCGGGGATTCAGCCCCAGATAACTGGCCACCTGCTTGCCGCGCGCGAAGCGGCTCGCCGGACCCATGGTCAGCACGAAGGCCAGCGAGGTCAGCGGTCCCACGCCCGGATGGGTCATCAGACGCGCCGCGGAGGCGTTCCCGTGCGCTTCCCGCCACACCGCGTCGTCCAACTCTTCGATCGGTGGATTCAGCCGATCGTAGAGTTCCAGCAGCTCCCGCCGCCGCCGGCGGGCCCAGGGATCCAGTGGCAAGCTCTCCAGTTCCTGCCGTCCGCTGCGGGTCCACAGTTTTTTCTTGCGGCACAGCCCCTGGCCCATGGCCACCGCGTGCAGCTGATTCTGAAGGCGCGTACGCCACTGCACCAGCCGCACGCGATGGAGGAGCAGTTGCCGCAGGTCGCGCTCGCGCAACGACGGCATCCAAATGCGCGGAAAGCGATTCTCCGTCAGCAACAGAAGAATATGCCGCGCATCCCGCTCGTCGTACTTTTGCTTGCGCACCACCGAGGCGCGAATCGCCGCCGCATCGCCGACCCACAACTCATGCCCCAGTTCCTGCAGCAGCCGCTCGAACCACTGCGTGTAGCCGGTGGCTTCGAGGCCCACGCGAACCGGCTTCGGCAAGCTCGCATAAAACGCGCGCGCCTCGCCATTCTCGTGTTCCAACCGCCGCTCCACCACTTCTCCCGTCTCCTCGTTCAGCACAGCAATCTGCTGGTAGCGTGAATGAAAATCGCATCCTACAATGTGCATTGCTCGGCTCCTTTCCTCCGAGCCTTGGTCGTTGTGAACAACCAAGTTTACTCGCTCGAAGGGAGCCGACGCCGTTATCCAATCAGCGTCCCCGCCGGCATCCGGCGACTAAATCGCGCGCAGAAACTTGTGGCACCGGACGGACCACGAATTCATTTCGAGTCGTTCTGCGCCCTCATCTGCAAAAAATCCCACTTATTCCCATACAAATCACGAAACACTACAACGGTTGCATACTTCTCCTCGCGCGGCTCCTCCAGAAATTCCACCGCGCGTTCTTTCATCGCCCGGTAATCCCGCCAAAAATCATCGGTTCGCAAAAACAAAAACACGCGCCCGCCCGTCTGATTCCCCACGCGGCTCTCCTGCTCCCCCGTAACCGCGCGCGCCAGCAACAACGAAGTCCCACCCACACGATCGGGCGCCACGACCACCCAGCGTTTGCCGCCTCCAAGATCGCTATCTTCGATCAAGCGAAAGCCAAGCAATTTCGTGAAGTAAGCAATCGCCTCATCGTAGTCGCGCACCACCAGCGCCACGTGCCCGAGAGTCTGCGTCATAAGTCCTCGCCGCCTACATCAACGCATAAACATTCCCATCCGCGCTCCCAAAATAAATCACTCCGCCCTGCACCACGGGCGATGAAAGCACAGTCCCCAACGCCATCATCTTCTGCACCCCCGAAACCATATCGTCATAGAAAAAATCCACGAACGCCGCCTCATAATTCGGCGATCCATCGCCCTTCGTATACATATCCCCAGTCTTCTTCGCGCCATCAGTCTCAAACGTCCAAGCAATCTTCTGCCCCTTCAAATCGATCGCATAAAGCCGCCCCTGATTCGATCCGAAGAACGCAAAATCGCCCACCAGCGCCGGCGAAGAAAACATCGGCCAATGCTTGAAGTCGAGCGAGAAATCTTTGGCTCCCGACTTCGCATCCAGCTCATAGAACATGCCCGAATCCGAAGTCCCGAAGAAAACTTTGCCGTCGCGCACCGCCGCCGATCCGATCACCCACGATCCATGATTCGAAAAAGCCCAAAGCTGTTTCCCCGTAGCCGCATCCACAGCATAAAAATTCGAATCCCGGCAACCGAAATAGACCACGCCATCCATCACCGCCGCCGAAGCCTGTATCCCTTGCTGATTTGCAATGTCATGATCCTCGCCGGTCTTGAATCGCCATTTTTCCGCGCCGGTCGCTGCATCGAGCGCATAGAGATAACTGTCCCAACTCCCCACATACAAAACGCCATCCGCAATCGCCGGCGAAGCATGCACCACATCCCCAGTCTTGAATTTCCATTTCAATTTCCCGGAAGCCAAGTCCAGCGCATAAATATTCGTATCCCCGCTGCCGAAATAAACCGCCCCGCCGGAAATCACCGGCGACGACAGATAAAAATCAAACGGGTCAGGCATCAATTCCGCCGCTGGCAAAGAACCATGCAGATGCTTCCCCGCAAATCGCCGCTCGCCCTCGGTCTGAAATCGCCATTTCAGTTTCCCGGTCGAAGCGTCCACAGCATAAAAATTCCCGTCGTAGCTGCCGAATAGCACCAGCCCCGCCGAAACCGCGGGCGAAGAAGTAATCCGGCTCTCCGCCTTGAACTTCCATTTAAAAACGCCGCTCCCCGCATCCAGCGCATAAAGAAAATGATCGCTGCTGCCCACAAAAAGCAGTCCGCCGGAAATCACCGGCGAAGAAATCACCGCGCCGTCGGTATGAAACTGCCACTTGATCTTCGTGAATTGCGCCACGCCGGGCCCCTCATAAACTCCCGTATGCGACGCGTTCCCGCGAAACATCGCCTCCTGCGCAAACACCGGCGAACAACCCGCGAGCAACAAAATGATCAACCACCGCTTCATGCGCACCCCCTTGTGCTCCCTTGATAGACGCCTCCGCGCACGAAACGTTTTCAACGTATCGGCGGTGCCGCAGCGCAGTTCTGATTTTTACCGGTCGTAGGGGCGTCCGCCTAGGCGGACTGCGCCCGCCCAAGTAACGCCCACCGCAACGCTCGCCATTAACTCCGAGCCGGCCGATCCCGCGGTTTGGAATCTTCCGGCGGCCTCGTGATTGGAAACGATCTCATCGGGGTCAAATAAATCCACCCCATCCCCTCTCCTCCCCGCGTGCCCGAAGCATCAACCCTCGCCCGTAACTCCCTCTCCCCTCAGCACCTATCCCTGCTTCGTTTCCAAAGCAGCCCTCCGCTCCCGCCCCGCCCTCCACCGTATCTAGTACAGCATGGACGCATGCACGCGCGCCCCGCGCGCCGGGCTACTGAATTATCCTTGATAGATATAGGCGATTGTCGCGGCGGCGAGCGCGCCAGAAGACCAAGCCCGCAGCCGCTTCGCAAAGGCATCCAGTGATCTCGAGCAAACGCACTCCGGAGAACTCAGCCCCCAGCATCCCGGCCGCCTCAGGCCGCATCGAGCGCCGCCAGTGGTGGCTCTCCTCCTCGAGCATTATCGTCACGCTTCTGCTCACCGCCGGAATCGTGCTCATCGCTCTGCCGATGATGATTCCCGGCGTCTCGAATTTTTATTCCATTAGCACCAGCATCGGCATTCGCGGCCTGATCGGCGTCGTGCTGCTTTTCGATCTTTACGTCCTCTTCCAGCAGCTGACCATTCATCGCTTCCGCAAACGCCTCGCCGAGCGCGAAGAGCTCTTCCGCCTGATCAGCGAAAATGCCGCCGACATGATCGCCCTCGTCGACGTCAGCGGCCGCCGCATCTACAACAGCCCTTCCTACGTCACCATCCTCGGCTATTCCCAGGAAGAGCTCGCCGACACTTCCTCCTTCGAGCAAATCCATCCCGACGATCACAGAAAAGTGATGGAAGCCGCGCTCGAAACTCGCCGCACCGGCGAAGGCCGCCGCATCGAATATCGCATCCGTCACAAAGACGGCCGCTGGCTCACTCTCGAATCCACCGCCAGCGCCGTCAAAAATGACGCCGGCGATGTCGAGAAGCTCGTCGTCGTAAATCGCGACATCACCGAGCGTAAGCTGCTCGAAGAGCAGCTCTCCCTCTCCCAAAAACTCGAAGCCGTTGGCCGCCTTTCCGGTGGCATCGCTCACGATTTCAATAATCTTCTCGGCGTGATCATCGGCTATGCCGAAGCCATCCAGCAGCGCATGTCTCCCACCGATCCCATGCGCGAAGCCGTAGACGAAATCCAAACCGCCGGCAATCGCGCCGCCGCTCTCACTCAGCAGCTTCTCGCCTTCAGCCGTAAGCAGGTTCTCGAGCCCAAGGTCCTCGATGCCAACGCCGTCCTCAGCGACGTCGAGAAAATGCTCCGCCGCCTCATCGGTGAAGATATCGAACTGCAGATTTCGCTCTCGCGCCATCTCGGCCGCGTCAAAGCCGATCGCAGCCAGCTCGAGCAGGTCATCCTCAATCTCGCCGTCAACGCCCGCGACGCCATGCAGCAGGGCGGCAAGCTGCGCATCGAGACCAGGAACGCCCAGCTCACGGAAGCCGACCGCACTCGTTTCCGCTATGTAGTTCCCGGCCAGTACATTTTAATTAAAGTGACTGACACAGGCTGCGGTATGGACGCCGATCTGCAATCCCACATCTTCGAGCCCTTCTTCACCACCAAGGAAAAAGGCAAGGGCACCGGCCTCGGCCTCGCCACCGTTTATGGCGTTATCAAGCAAAGCGGCGGCTATATTTGGGTGGATAGCGAAGTCGGGAAGGGAACTGAATTCAAAATCTATTTGCCGCTCGCAGAAGACGTCTCAGAAGAGAGTTCCGAGTCGCAAGAGCCGTCCGCGTCCGCCGCAGCGCACAGCGCCGCCACCATCTTGCTCGTCGAGGACGAAGAATCCCTCCGCAAGCTCACGCGCACGACTCTGAAAAGCCAGGGCTACACCGTCCTCGAAGCCCGCGACGCTCAGACCGCTCTCGCTGTCGCCGCCAAATCCGAAGCCCCGATCGATCTGCTCCTGACCGACGTGGTCATGCCCGGCATGAGCGGCCGCGCCCTCGCCGAAAAATTGGGAGCCCTCCGTCCGGACATGAAGATCCTATACATGTCCGGCTATCCCGACGGCGCTATCGTCACCCACGGCGTTCTGAATCCCGGCATGTTCATTCTGCGCAAGCCCTTCACGCGCGACGTCCTTCTCCGCCGTGTCGAAGAATCCCTGGCGCAAAAATTCGCCAATGCCGATCGCCGCTCGTGATTTCCAATGCAGCGACGGATCGCGCCGGCTGTAACGGTGTATGTAGCGCCGGGCTTTTAGCCCGGCATTTTTCAATTTTGTTTTGGCTGTCATCCTGAGCGAAGTTTGCTAAGGATCTAAGCGAAGCACTTCTTATCGGTAGACCACAGAAAGGAGCCATGATGCCGCGCCTGCTGATCATCGACGACGATGAATCCGTCCGCAAAGTCATGCGCTTCCGCCTGCAAGACACCTACGAAATCGTCGACACCGGCGTCCCCGAAGAAGCCCTGGCCCTCGCGCTCAGCCACAAGCCCGACGCCATCCTCCTCGATCTCATGATGCCCAAATTTTCCGGCTTCGAAATCTGCCAGACTCTCTCCTCGCTCAGCTTCACGCAACTCATCCCCATCTTCATCGTCAGCGGCGAATCCGCCGCGCGTTACAAAGACTTCTGCGAAAATCTCGGCGCCAAAGCCTATTTCCAAAAGCCGGTAAATTTCGAATCCCTGCAAGCCTGCCTCGCCAAAGCCACCGGCGTAGATCGCCCCGATCGCCGCTGCGAACCGCGCATCCGCCTGCGCATCTCGCTAAAACTCCGCGGCATCGATTCCAAAGGCCGCCCCTTCGAGTGCGTCACAGTCACCGAAAACGTCAGCGCCCACGGCTTCTGCTGCCCCTGCGCGGAAAATCTAGCCATGAACTCGACCATCGACGTCTTCCACATCTCCCAACGCCAGCAATTCACCGGCAAAGCCATGACCGTCCGCATCGACTGGCCCAACACCCCAGGCCAACTCTACGGCTTCCAATTCATAGGCCCCCCCACCGACTGGATCCTGAAGTAAGTAGCACAGGCACTCCTGCCTGTTCCCGTTTCCAATTTCCCGCGAGGGCTTACCTTCTTAAAGACGATTCCACAATTCCAGCCAAATGCACGAACTGAAAGTCAGAGTCAAAAATGTGACCGCAGAGCGGAGGCGGTTTCGTGGTTAGGTCAATAGGTCAGTAATATCTTGACAACGTTGTGCGCATGATCTATAGAGGCGCGATCAATTGCAGTGGAGGTGCCGCCGTGCCGATCAAGCGAATCGCCTTCGCGGTTGCATTCATACTCCTTGGCGCGATTTCCGCGTCAGCACAAACCGACCCGAACCTCGAACAGGGCATTAAACCGTTCGGTGCGTACGATAGCAGTGATACGGACTCAATTAGCATGGTCAATGGGGGCCTCACCCTGAACATCCCGCTCTTTCGCTACTCCCAACGCGGCAGCAAGCTAAGCCTAGACTTTCGGATGATGTATTCCAGTCGGGGCTGGACCGAATCCAATACTCAGGAACCTCCAATTAAGGTTACGTTCACCGGCGGCAGCGAGTCGGTGGGCATCGGTGACACCGACTTGTGGGTCTTCGGGCTAACGCCGAAAGGCTGTACTAACGGGGGTGTTAACGCGTTATCGGGATATCTTGATATATGGCCATCTATAACAGGTGTTGATGGTTCGACGCATCCGGTTGGACTGACGAGTTATAACCTTTCCACCCGTCAATTCAATTTCGAGAGTCTCGATGGCACCGGGCTGAAACTCTCCGGATTCACAACAAACTCGTCCGGCCAGGTCGCTTCACCAGGGTCGATAACCGATAAAGATGGTACCAGCTTCTTCCAATACTGGACAAGCTTTCCAACTTACGCGAAGGAAGACGCCAACGGGAATGTAATTCTCGAGAATAGTAGCGGCTACACTGACACACTCGGAAGAAGCGTTCCGGCGGGTGTAAGTGCGACCGACACCACCGGATGCACTGGTCCTCTGGCGATAAGCTCAGCGCTTCTCTGGAGCTTTCCGGGACCGAGCGGCGGGAACACTGAGATCAAGATTTGTTACGCGACCGTCGCCATTCAGACCAATTTTATCTCGAGCACGGAACAGGATATTCTGCCGTCGTTCAGCGCAATACAATCTGTCATAGCCTATAACAACAGCTCTTGGACGACGAGCCCCAGCTGGACCTTTCAGTATAGCGATCGAAATCCCGGCGATCCGTCAAATATAAACTACGGCAGCCTCACTAGCGTCACGCTTCCAAACGGCGGCACGATCACGTACACATATACACGTACCACGGCCGGAGGTACGGGATGGATGCGCGGAGTAGCATCGAAGACCGTCAATGCGAATGACGGGACCGGCAATCACACCTGGAACTACTCATACCACGTCGGCTCAGTCCTAACGAATACGGTGACGGATCCTCTGGGAAACGATACCGTGTACACGATGACTGGGTTGGGAGGGAGTCTCTCCTTCTATCCAACGGAGGTGGACTATTACCAAGGGTCTGACCTGACCGGGGATTTTTGTACCAGGTGAATTGAGAGAGAATTCACCCGGGAGGAAGACCGGTCATGTCAATCAAGAGATACAAGCCGGAGCAGATCGTAACGCTGCTGCGGCAGATCGAAGTGGAAATCGCGAACGGTAAGACCACCCCACAAGCGTGCAAGGAAGCCGAGATCACCATCCAGACCTACTACCGCTGGCGGAAGGAATACGGCGGGTTGAAGCTGGATCAAGCGAAACGCCTGAAGGAGCTGGAGAGGGAGAACGCGAAACTGAAGCGGCTGGTGGCGGAGTTGTCGCTGGAGAAGCAAGTTCTCAAGGACGTGGCGGAGGGAAACTTCTAAGCCCTGAGCGGCGTCGTTGTGTGGTCGAGCATGCACGGGAGCAGTACGGGTTGAGTGAGCGGCATGCTTGCCAGCTGCTGGGGCAGGGACGCGGAACACAACGCTATGTGCCAATGGTGCGGATTGATGAGGATGCGCTGACGCGAGCGATCATTGTGCTGGCCAGCCAGTATGGGCGCTACGGCTACCGGAGAATCACGGCGCTGTTGCGGCTGGCAGGTTGGCGGGTGGGGAAGGATCGAGTGCAGCGCATCTGGCGCCGCGAGGGGCTGAAAGTGCCCGCAAAACAGAGGGCGCGGAGACGTCTCTGGCTCAATGATGGGTCGTGTGTACGGCTCAGGCCGGAGCGAGCGAACCATGTCTGGAGCTACGACTTCGTGAGCGCGATGACGCACGACGGAAGAACGCTGCGGCTGCTGACGCTGATCGACGAATACACCCGGGAGTGTCTGGCGATTCGGGTGGCTCGGCGATTGGGGAGCTACGAGGTAATCGAGACGCTCGCGGACGTGATGCTGTGGCGAGGAATCCCGGAGAACATGCGCTCGGACAACGGTCCGGAATTCGTGGCCAAGGAACTGCGGAAGTGGCTGGGGAATGTGGGGACCGGAACGTTGTACATCGAGCCAGGAAGCCCTTGGGAGAACGGGTACTGCGAGAGCTTCAACGGAAAGCTGCGGGACGAATGCTTGAACGGAGAAATCTTTTACTCATTGAAGGAGGCGCAGATCGTGATCGAGAGGTGGCGGGAGGTTTACAACACACTGCGTCCGCACTCGGCGCTGGGCTACAGGCCGCCGGCGCCGGCGGCCTGTAGCCCCCTGGTGCCACCAAATCCAATTTCGCAGCCGATGGCTGTGATGTAGACTCTCTCACTCGCTGTGGTACAAAAACTCGGTCCGGTCAGCGACCGCGAGTTGTACGGTGACGACAACAACTACAACAACCGTTGAATACAGGTCCTGGGGTGATTCGTTCGACGGCCAAGGGGCCGCCAGCGTCACCACGACACAGACTACAACGACCGTCACTACAACTACCAACGCCGACGGGTCAAGCACGTCAACCCAAACATCGACGGAAACACAGACGACCGCATACTACAGCCTGCAGGACGGGCACTACCTCGGCGCCACACAGTCTGGCAAAAGCGTAGATGCTAACGGCAACGTGAACTACACGCCCGTACATGGGATTGGTTACAATGATGCCCGACAAGCTATGGCGCCCGCGATGCACCGCGCCTCAGTAATGTTTACGCCCGGTTTTGCTGCGGGATTCGCGAAATCGCTTGGAAAGGACGCCCGCGACCATCCTTGGAGGATGGGTGGGAGGGTCCTTCAGGTAGTCGCGTATGGCGCAATGCTGATCGAACCGCCTACGACGCCAGCCGGGTTTGTCGGCCTAGCTGCGACACTCGGCACCACCGCGACAGATATCGGAAGCCAAGCGACTGGAAAGGATTGATGTGTTCAAATTTAGGATTGGGGCTGCCAGACTATCGTTGCTGATAATGGCGGCCGCTGTGGCAACAGCTACGGCGGTGTCAAAGCACCTGGGCGACTTCTCGGGCTGGTCCGTGGCGGCCCTACTTAGCGGCTTGGCCGCCAGAGGCCGTGACCCGTCGGGCCGGGTCGCGATCGCTGCGGCCGTGGCGGCCTTGTGCGGCATCTTGGTGGTAGTCGGGGCTCCTCGGACGGCTTGTGAAGCGGCCATTCTTTCCGCGGTATCCCTGGCAATTCTGGGCACCTTGATCGTTCTTACGTTTCCACGCTCTCACAGAGACGCCGATGATCGTCGAACTTGACCACTAATCGCTCTGTAATGAGCGGCTGGGGCGGGTGGACTAGCCTGTTCCGATGGTTTTGCTGTGGCTACACATTGAAAAGAACGAAGGCGTTGTCAAGCGACACTTATCTTGTGCGGTGTTTTTCGCACCGCGTGGTTGCCAGAGAGTTGCAGGACAAAGAACTCTGGAAATCTCACGGTGAATCATTTCCCGGCGGCGCGAATCGTTCCACCAACCATCCCGCATCGCGGGACCTTGACTCGTTTATCCGAACGCGGCCCCGCGCCCGCACGACCGCTCCCAATCATTCCGCCGGTCTCCCCGTAGGGGGGCGGGTTTACACGCCCCCGGTGTAGCCGTGGGTTTGTCTCTCGCAAACACACTTTTGGAACTACAGTACCATTGACATAAGTTAACCATAATGTTATCAATAACCGGGGAGTTTCGAGTCCCTAATCGCGGGGCTGACCCGGCAAGGTAAAAGACCCCGGTTCGAGACTCTGGCAACAATCGGGACACTCAAATATTGTTGCAGGGTTTAAGTTGTTGAAAACAAAGGAGGGGCCCCACAAACAATCGGGACACTCAGGGCAAGGAACCAGCGAGAACGGGCTCTAACCCTGAGTCTTCAAATTGTGCGACAATAACTGCACGCGCGGCAACCGTCGAACGGGCCGCGCGCCGCAGCACGAAAGGGCACATGGCAGTTGAACTGGCAAAGGGCGTAACGCTCGAACGGCCGGGCGAGGACGAAAGCTTCCTCAAGGAAGAGGGCATCCTCTTCGCCTCGCTCGACAAGGTGGTCAACTGGGCGCGCCGCAGCTCCATCTGGCCGATGTCTTTCGGCCTGGCCTGCTGCGCCATCGAGATGATGTCCATGGCCGCCTCGCGCTTCGACGTCGCGCGCTTCGGCGCCGAAGTTTTTCGCGGCTCCCCGCGCCAGTCCGACCTGATGATCATCGCCGGGCGCGTCTCGGTGAAAATGGCCCCGGTGATCAAGCAGCTCTACGATCAAATGCCCGAACCGAAGTGGGTGATTTCGATGGGCGCCTGCGCCACCAGCGGCGGCGTCTTCAATAATTACGCGGTAGTGCAGGGCGTCAATCAGGTGATTCCGGTCGACGTCTACGTCCCCGGCTGCCCCCCGCGCCCCGAAGCGTTACTCTACGCCATAATGCAGCTGCAGAAAAAAATCGACGCCGAACGCGGCAGCTTCCGCCGCTCCCTGAATTTCATCAAGCAGTAATTCGCAGCGCAAGCAGAGAGATTTGGCCGTTGAGAAGTTAGGACGTAGGGGCGCGGCTTGCTGCGCCCGGCGCGAGATCGCGCCATGAGGAGCGCAAAGTTTAAGGCGCGAGCGGCAGCGTGATGACGCGGGCGGCGCCGCCGGGATATTCGAGGGTGGTGCCGGGGGCGGAGGCTTCGCGGCGTAGGTAGGCCATGGCGATGGCGTGGCCGGCGGCGGGGGAGAACGCGGCGCGAGTTACTTGGCCGACTTCTTTGCCGGCTGCGCTGAGCTTTGTGCCGCGCTCTGGAACGGCGCGGCCCTCGAATTCTACGGCGGCGCGGATGCGGTTTACGTGGCCGCGCGAGCGGACTCGCTCTACGATTTCCTGGCCGGTGTAGCAGCCTTTGGAATAATTGATGTGGGAATTTTCGAGCCCGGCTTCGTGAGGAATTACAGTCTCATCGAAATCGTAGCCGAACCAGGGGATTCCGGCTTCGAGGCGCAGAGTGCTCAGCGTCGCGTAGCCGATCGGGCCGCCGCCGTGAGCGCGGACGGCGGCGAGCAGCGCGTCCCAGAGCGCTTCGACGTGCTCGCGGGCGACGAGACATTCGAAGCCGGGAACGCCCGGCGAGCGACGGATTATGCGGACGGGAATCGCGCTGGGCTTGCCCTCGCTGTTCGGGGCCGCGACGTTTGCTTCGACGTGGCCTAGTTCGGATAGGCTGTCGAATTCGATGCCCGCGACGGCGCGCAGGATTTCGGGGCTGCGCGGGCCTTCTACACCTAGCACGGCGAGCGAAGGCGTCGCGTCTTCGAGCGTGACGTCGTCCATGATGATGTATTTGTCGAGCGCTTCGATGAGCCGCTCGCGGATCATTTGATAGCTGACGATGAGATGGCGATCGCCGATGGCGTAGACTTCGAGCTCGGCGATGATGTGGCCTTGCGGATTCAGCAGCAGGGAAGGGACGCCGCGGCCGGTCGCAGTCTCGCGGATGTCGTTGGTGAGCACGGCGTTGAGATAGCGCAGGCGATCGGGGCCGGAAGCGTAGATGAACGCGCGATAGTTTTTGTCGACGAGCGCGGCAGATTCGCGCGCAAAGCGATATTCAGTTTCGAGCGGGGCGAAGCGGTCCGGCATCGTGCAGCCGAACCACGTGGCGAATTCGGCGCCAAGCGCGGCTTCTCGCGCGCGAAGCGGAGTTTCGATTGCGGATTGTGCGGTGGCGTCCATCGGCGGCTCAGAAACATATTACCGCAGAGACGCAGAGGGCGCAGAGTCCGGAAGAGTAGCGCCGGCAGCACTTACGGCTATAATTTGAGCGATGGCACAGACTTTGATTCACGAAGTGATTCCCGTCGGGATGCTGCAGTGCAACTGCTCGATTCTGGGCGATCCGGAGACGCGCGAGGCGATCGTCGTCGATCCGGGCGACGAAGTCGAGCGCATCGTCGAGATCCTCAAGCGGCACAAGCTGAAGGTGCTGGCGATCGTCAGCACGCACACGCACATTGACCACGTCGGCGGGCTTGCGGCGCTGCATCACATTACTGGCGCGCCCGTGTTCATGCACGAGAGCGATCTCGAGCTTTACCAAAAGCTCGACATGCAGGCGAAATGGCTGCGCGTGCCGACGCCGGAAGTGACGGACGTGGATCAATTCCTGCGCGAAGGCGACGCGGTGCGCTGGGGCGGGTACGAAGCGCGCGTGATGCACACGCCGGGGCATACGCCCGGCAGCCTGTGCCTTTACATTCCCGCGCGCGAGATTGGCGACGCCGCAGAGATGCGGCGGGGCGCGCCGGATCTTCTCGTGCTGCAGCCGGGAACGGCGGCGAGGATTCGCGTTTGATTGCAGGCGATACGCTTTTCGCCGGAAGCATCGGACGCACGGATCTTTGGGGCGGCTCGTTTCCGGAGATCATGAAATCGCTGCACACGAAATTGATGGCGCTGCCGGATGAAACGTCTGGTTCTGCCGGGCCACGGCGAAGCCACAACCATCGGCGAAGAGCGCCAGAATAATCCGTTTCTCCGAAAGTAGCGCCGGCGTCCCTGCCGGCATCTTGCGAGCAAGAAAACTGCTACTGGCAACGCTTGTGCGCGGATCCAGATCACTATGGTGCGATGCTTCGGTTGGCGTGGAGCTTTGTGGTTTAGTTGATCGCGCCGCGCTACTTTCGGGAATGTGGCGCGGACGGTAGTAGTAGGATGCCGGCAGGGACGCCGGCGCTACCTGGGAGCGGACTTTTCGCGTTCTTCGCGGATGGATTCCATTACGCTTTGGATTAGTGTTTTGGCGTCGCGGATTTCCTGGGTGATTTGGCGGATGTCCATTACCGGCTTTTCGGGGTCGCGGGCGGTGTGGCAATAGACGCCGTGTTGGCCGACGAGGACGAGGGCGTTGGTGAGGCGATCGAGGGAGACGGCGAGGCGGCCGCGGCGTTGGCCCATCATGGTTTCGTAGTGTTCGAGTTCTTCTTTGTGATCTTCGAAAACGGTCATTGGGTTGGTCTCCAGTGCTGGCCGCGCGAATCGCACACCATCTTCTCATGAGTTGTGCTTGCGGCGTGGGCAGAGTGGGGTGGAAGCAATTTCAAATTTGAAATTTCAGATTTCAAAGGAAGACAAATCGAGGAGCGCAGCCGTAGCGGCAAATTTCTGATTTCGTGCGCTCGCGTAACGCGGTCGGCGGGCGTATACTCCTCACACACTCATCCGCAGAGCTAACTTAGTAGTGGAGGCCGTCCATGAACGCGAAAATCGCAGTTGCGGTCTCAGCGCTTGCCGTGCTGCTTTGCAGCAGTGGCGCGCTTTACGCGCAGGATTCACCTAGCGCGCCCCCGCCTCCACCGGACAAGCCGGAAGCTGCGCCAGCGGCTCCGGCGCCGAGCACGCGTCCGATGCGGATTCGTATCGGTGGGAATGTGCAGAAACCAAAGCTCACGCACATGGTCAGCCCATTTATCCGCAAATCGCGAGGACGGCGCACGTCGAGGGAACGAGCGAGTTTCACGCGGTCATCGCAAAGGATGGCACCGTGGAGGAGCTAAAGTACGTTTCGGGCCCCATGCTGCTGATGAGAGCGGCGATGCTGGCGGTTCAACAATGGAGATACGCTCCCACGCTGTTAAATGGAGAGCCCGTCGAAGTGGACACAACAATCTCGGTCCCCTTTTCACTCAGTGGCGTTGCTAAGGCGCAAGACGAAAATCAGGGCCAAAAAGAAGCAGATTCAAAGCCCGCAGGCGGTGGTGAAGATTCGCAGGAACCGGCGCCATCGATTCCCAGCGAGGAGCCGATCGCTTCGACGCCGGACAAGCCGGAAGCTCCCCCGCCGAGCGGGCTTTCGACTCGCATTCGCGTTGGCGGGAAAGTTCAAATGGCGAAGATAATTTATCAAGTTCAGCCCAAGTATCCGAAGGAGGCGAAGAAGAGGCGGATTAGCGGAACTGTCGTCTTGCGTGCGGTGATCGCGAAGAACGGGACGATTCAGGAACTGCAATTCGTTTCCGGGCCGCCTGAGTTGATGAGGTCCGCGATGGACGCGGTGCGCAAATGGCGCTACGAGCCGACAACTCTCGAAGGGCGGCCTGTCGAAGTAGTCACCACAGTTTCCGTCGTCTATACGCTGAGCGGATAGACCGTCAATTGAGGCTAGTTCTAGAACCACGTATTGCGTGCTGTGAAACAGGTTTGCGCCGGTGGCTTTACTTGCTTGCGGTGCCGCCTTGATAATCCCCGATGGCTTACGAGTCCGTTCTCGAGAAATTCGAGGCGCTTGGGCAGGATGGCGCGGCGCGGGCGGTGGCCTTCAAGAAGGCCGGCGTGCTCGCCTCGGGTGACCAGCCGGAGCTATACTTCTTCGACGTGGATGCGCGGGCGGTTATCGTCTGCGTGCCGGGGGAAGCGTTGGCGGGCTGGCAGCGAGAAAACCGCTACTTGAGCCGCGAAGAGAAGATCGACGTGGCGGGTCTTTTCCTGAAACGAAAGATCGAAGCGGGAACGGAACTGGTGCCGGAAGATCTCCGGATCGGGCGGAGCGAATTGGAATCGCTCGTGCGCGAACTTGGCATTCATAAGTGAGGGGAATATGAGGCGCTCGGATTTGGTGCGGAATCCATCGAAGAACAAGGCGCCGCGGACGAGCCAGATCGTCTTCGGCGAGCGGCAGCATTTATTGCGCGTGCTGGATTCGGTGGAGAGAAGCGCGTTGCCGGCGAGCCGTTTGGACCAGGAACGGCGCGTGATCGAGCAATTGATTCACGCGCGGACGCAGGAATTGAACCGCATCAATGCGGGCTGGGATGAGAAGGTGGGAACGGTGTTGAGCGCGGAAGTGAAGCCGGAGGTGCTCGACTCGCTTTCGCGGCAGGCGCCCAAGGAAGATTTTTATCTGCTGCGGTTGATCAGCGAGCATCCGAAAGTTTCAGCGAAGACTTTGGCGCGGCTTTCGCATCATACTTACTCGGCGATTCGGGAGAATATCGCGCGGCATCCGAATTCGGATGCGGCGACCTTGTCGAGGTTGAGCCGGGACCGCTCGCAGCCTTTGTGGTATCTGGTGGCTTTCAATCCGAATGCGCCGGCGAATCTGCGGCGGAAATTGCAGGAACGTATGCGGCGATTGGGAGAGAAGACGGCTACGGCGTAGGAGAGCGGCGGGGTAGGGCGCGCCGCGAGTAGTCCCCGGTAGAAAGTTCCATTCCAGATCCACATTGCCGAGGCATTGGTGTGCGTAGGGGGGCGGGTTTGCACGCCCCCGGGGTGGCATTGGGTTTTGCGCGATTGAACGATCCACGCGCGTGAATGGATCGGCTGACTCCGAAACGCGAAGAGCCCAGCGCTAAAGCGCATCGATTTAAACGAGGCTCTTTCCCGGAGCGCTTAAGCGCTCCTTCCCCCGCATGAATGCAGGGGCTGCCACCGAAAGGCAACGGCTTACGACGGAAGCGAGGAAACTTTCGAGCAGTCGAGGATTCTGCTGGAATGTGCGGACTTACTCGTTCGCTGCAAACGGCCCAGCGCTAAAGCGCATCGATTTAGACGAGGCTCTTTCCCGGAGCGCTGAAGCGCTCCTTCCCCCGCATGAATGCGGGGGCTCCCACCGAAAACCCAGTGCCAACCCGCGCCTCCGCCTAGGCGGACCGGCCCCTGCGAACGTGGGCGCGCCGCGCGAAAAGACAAATTGGCTCTTTTCACGCTATAATTGCTGTGTATATTGGCCTGCAGAGAAGAGACAATGCTGCCACTTCAAATTCAGCCTGAAAGCCATATTCCGCTGTACGTGCAGCTTCGCGATCAGCTGCGGGCGCTGGTGCATTCGGGAGAATTGCGGGCAGGCGACCGCATTCCGGCTAGCCGCGAATTGGCGGTGCAGTTGGGGGTGCACCGGACTACCGTGGCGAATGCCTACGCGGAGTTGGAATCCGAGGGATTGATTCAGGGACATGTGGGGCGCGGAACTTTTATTTGCGCGACGCAAGCTGCGGGGCGGCAATTCACTCCGCTGCCGCGGCCGAATGGGAATGGCGGCGGCGTGCGTTGGGAAGCGCTATTTGCCGACGAGCGGGCTGAGGAAGTGATGAGCCGGCTTTTGCCCGAAGTGCAGGGGGATTCGATTGCGTTTGTGAATGCGCGGCCTTCAGATGAGTTTTTTCCCGTGGAAGAATTCCGCCGTTGCTGCAACGCCGTGCTGACAAGCGATGGACGAAAAATTCTACAGCTCGGTTCTAGCGATGGATATCCGCCGCTGAAGAAAATAATCCTGGAGATGCTGCGCGAAGAGGGAATCGCGGCGCGCAACGAGCAGCTTCTGGTGACGGACGGCTGCCAGCAATCGCTCGATTTGCTTTGCAAGGCGTTCTTGCGGCCGGGCGATACGGTGCTGATGGAGAATCCGGCGTATCCGGGGGCGATTGCGATTTTTGCCGGCGCGCGGGTGCGCTGCATCGGCGTGCCGGTGGAGACGACGGCGGATAAGCTTGGCTACGCGGGCCTCGATGTGGGAGCGGTGGAAGCGCTGCTGGCGCAAAACCGGGTGAAACTGGTGCTGCTGACGCCGGATTTTCAGAATCCGACGGGGACGACGATTCCGGTGGCGGAGCGGCGCAAGCTTTTGGAGATTATTGCGCGCTATCAGATTCCGGTGGTGGAGGATCGGATTTATGCGCGGCTGCGCGTGCGCGGGAACGCGGTGCCGTCGCTGAAGGCGCTTGACCGCCACGGAGTGGTGATTCAGATCGACAGCTTTTCGAAAGTGGCGTTTCCGGGATTGCGCGTGGGGTGGTGCGTGGGACCGGAGAACGTGATCGAGCGGCTGCGGATTGTGAAGCAGACGACCGACTTGCACACGGATCAATTGGCGCAGGCCACGCTGGCGGAATTTGTGAGGCGCGGGCATTTTGACCGTCATCTCACGAAAATGCGCAAGGTTTATCGGGCGCGGCTCGAGGCGCTGGAGAACGCGCTGGAGCGCTACATGCCGGAGGAGACTTCGTGGACGCGCGTGGACGGCGGGATGTCGCTCTGGGTGACTTTGCCGCCGGGATTTGATGCTGGCGAGCTTTTGATTCACGTGCGCGAGAAAGGCGTGCTGTTCGTGCCGGGGCGGTACTTTTATTTTCAGAATCCGCAATTGAATACGATGCGGCTGGGATTTGCGTCGCTGGATGAGCGGCAGATCGCGCGCGGGATTCAGACGCTGGGGGCGCTGGTGGAGAGCCAACTGGAAAAGAAGCAGCGCGGGGCGCGGCGATTTGAGTCGGGGCGAGTGGCGCTGGTATGAGCGCGGTGAAGCGGCTCGAGCCGCGCGAGGACAATGTTTGTTTCGGCTGCGGGGCGGGGAACGCGCGGGGGATGCGATTGCTTTTTGTGGCCGATGACGAGACGCGGCGGATTCGCGGGGAATTCAAGCTGGGGCCGGAATATCAGGGCGGGCCGAAATTTTTGCACGGAGGAATTATTGCGTTGGTGATTGATGAGGCGATGGGAAAAGTTTCGCGATTCCGGCAGGCGCGGGCGGTGACGGCGGAAATGACGATTGAATATTTGAAGCCCATCGTGGTGAACCAGGAAATTGTGGTGGAGGCGTTTGAGTCGGAGGAGCCGAAGGGACGGAATTTGTATCATGCGTGCGAGATTCGGAATCGCGACGGGGCCATGTTGGCGCGGGGGAGCGGGAGATTTGTGATTGTGGGCGAAGAATTTATCGCTGAGGTCGCGCGGGGGTTGCGGACGTAGGATTCCTTTGTTGCGGGCGTGACTTCAAAAGCCCCACGCGCAACTTCGGCGCATGGGGCACCCCGTGCCTTCGGCGCAGACGCGGACTTGATGGGGTTTGAGTTTTGGAAATTTCATTCGGGGAGACGATGATGGAATTCAATGGCGACAAGTTGTGGCGGGTGAAAGTGGGATTGGCGGAGATGTTGAAGGGCGGCGTGATTATGGACGTGACCAACGCCGAGCAGGCCAAGATTGCCGAAGATGCGGGGGCGTGCGCGGTGATGGCGCTCGAACGCGTGCCGGCGGACATTCGCAAGGAAGGCGGCGTGGCGCGCATGGCTTCTCCGCGGATTATTCGCGAGATTATGGATATCGTCTCGATTCCGGTGATGGCCAAGGCGCGCATCGGGCATTTCGCCGAGGCGCAGGTGCTTGAGGCGCTCGAGGTAGATTTCATTGATGAGAGCGAAGTGCTGACGCCGGCCGATGAGGCGCACCATATTTGGAAACATGGATTCAAGGTGCCTTTCGTTTGCGGTGCGCGGAATTTGGGCGAGGCGCTGCGGCGCATTGCCGAGGGCGCGGCGATGATCCGCACGAAGGGCGAGGCGGGCTCGGGGAATATTGTGGAGGCGGTGCGGCACATGCGCGCGATTGTGGGGCACATGAAGAAGCTCACTACGCTGGGCGAGGAAGAATTGGTGCATGAGGCGAAGGAGTTGGGCGCGCCGTTCGAGCTGGTGCAGTGGGTCGCGAAGCACGGGAAATTGCCGGTGCCGAATTTTTCGGCGGGCGGAATCGCGACGCCGGCGGATGCGGCGCTGGTGGTGCAGCTTGGGGCTGAGGCGGTTTTCGTGGGCTCGGGGATTTTCAAATCGAGCGATCCGGCTACGCGGGCGCGGGCGATTGTGAAGGCGACGACACATGCGCGCGATCCGAAGATTGTGCTGGAAGCTTCGGAGGAATTGGGCGAGGCGATGAAGGGGCTCGATATTCGGCAGATGGAAGAGAAGGATTTGCTGCAGACGCGCGGGTGGTAGGCGCGTTCGACGGTGTGTAGGGCTGGCCTTTGAGCAGCACTGTGGCGCGCACCATAGCATTGGTGCGATCGTGCGCTTGGCGCGATGGTTCCGGCCTAAAGGCGCGCTACAAAGGCGGGACTCTATGAAAATTGGCGTGCTGGCGATTCAGGGAGATTACGAGGCGCACGGGCGGATGCTCGAGCGGCTGGGCGTCGAGCCTGTGTTTGTGCGCACGCCTGCCGATCTTGATGGTTTGCGCGGGTTGATTCTTCCGGGCGGAGAGAGCAGCACGCACATGAAAGTGATGGCCGAAGAGGGGTTGCTCGAGGCGATTCGAAAATTTGCGGCGAATGGCGGCGCGTTTTTTGGGACTTGCGCGGGGACGATTCTTTTGGCCCGCGAAGTTCATAATCCGGATCAGGCTTCGCTCGGGCTGCTCGATGCTTCGGTGCTGCGAAATGGCTATGGTCGGCAGCTTTCGAGCGATGTGCATTTCGGGGCGTCGAAGATTAAGGACGCAGCCGCTGGAGATGGTTTTCATTCGCGCGCCGATTATTGAATCGGTCGGCGACGGCGTGCGCGTCTTGGCCGAATATGAGGGGCATCCGGTGCTGGTGGAGCAGGGGCGCGTGCTGGCGGCCACGTTTCATCCGGAATTGACCGACGATACGTCGATTCACGAGCGATTTTTGAAGATGGCGAAGAACGGGCATTAAGCCCGTTGAGCGACGGCGCATCCGGGCCGATCGCCCAAATCACTCCTTGTTGTGTCATCCTATCGGCATGAATGACTTGGCTCAGCCTCGCGCGCGGCGGAAGCGCATACTTTTTATTTGCGTTGGCAATTCTTGCCGCAGTCCGATGGCGGAGGCGCTGGCGCGGCATCATGCTGCGGACGTGATTGATCCGCAGAGCGCGGGAATTTCACCGCTCGGGCGCGTGGCGGAATCGACGCGCCGGGCGCTGCTCGATCGCGGGGTTCCGGCGGACGGACTTAGCTCCAAGGGAATCGCGTCTGCGACTTTGATCGCCGTCGATCTGATCATCAATATGAGCGGGATGCCTGGGGGCTCGCTGTTTCCGAATTCGCTGGTAGAGGATTGGGACGTCGAGGATCCTTACGGCGAGGATATGGAAACCTACCAGCGCATCTGCGAAGATATCGAGGCGCGCGTGCTGTCGCTGGCCGAGCGACTGAGGGAATCGAGTGCCGCGTAGATCGGGCGGGGCTCGGCGCGAACAGCGACTTGAGGAATCGTGAGGCGAGAGAAAACCAGCGTTTCCCAGGAAGATTATTTGAAAGCCATCTGGGAGACCGTGCAAGAAGAGCAAGCGCCGATTAGCGCGCGGCTGGCCGAAGAGCTGGGCGTGACGCCGCCGGCGGTGACCGCGGCGCTGAAACGCATGACGCGCGGAGGTTACGTGCGCGTCGGGCGCGATGGCCGCATCGAGCTTTCGGCGAAAGGACGGGCAATCGCGCAGCATCTTGTTTTGCGGCACCGGCTGGCGGAGATGCTCCTAACGCAAGTGATTGGCCTCGAATGGACGCGCGCGCACGAAGAGGCCGAAAAGCTCGAGCACGGAATTTCGCCGGAAGTTGCGGCGCTGCTGCTAAAGCGCTTCGGGCGCGAAAGCCGGTGCCCTCATGGCGTGCCGCTCTTTGGCGGAATGGCCAAGCTGCGCAAGAAAATTGGCGCAGTGCGACTCTCGGAAGGCGCTCCGGGACACACGTACGAAATCCTGCGCGTTTACGAGAAGGATCCCAAGTTCCTAGAATTCGTCGCCGGCCTGGAATTGAAGCCCGGCGTGAAACTCCGCCTAATGAACCGCGAGTATGATCAGACGATGACTTTCTCGATCGCCGGCGGCCACGCGCGAAAGATTTATCTCGGCAAGCCCGCCACCGAGCGCATCTGGGTGCGGCGAATGCAGTAGCAGGACTTAGCGCGTCGAATTCGCAATCCTCATTGGCGGCGGCAATGGTATTCTCGTGCCAGTGCGCCTCCGCCACTTCTTCACCGCCGTCCGCTATTACTGGGTCACCGCGAAAGGCCATCGCTTGCGTCCGTGGACCAGCCCTTACATTCGCTGGCGGCTGGAGACGTTTTACGGCGCGGAGGCGGCAGAGATGGACGGGCGGAAATTCTTCCGCATCCTGTGGCGCGATCGAAAACGCATGCGGCGATTTATGGCCTGGGTAGCCGAGCGGCTGCGCGAGCAGCGCTTGCGAGGCGTATAATAGTCATAGGGACCGTGAGCACGGTTCAGCGCCATGCAAGACCTTAAGATTCTCCAAAAAACCGAGACGCTGCACGAAGCGCGCTGGTGGGAAGTCGATGCGGACGGCCGCGCGCACTGCTATCTCTGCCCGCGGCACTGCCATATCGGCGACGGCCAATCCGGCTTCTGCTTCATCCGCGTAAATCAGGGCGGAAAGCTTTATAGCCTCGGCTACGGCTCGCCCGCCGCGCTGCAGGTCGATCCCATCGAGAAAAAGCCGCTTAATCATTTTCTGCCCGGCACGCGCGTTTTTTCCATGGGCACGGCCGGCTGCAACATGGGCTGCTTCTTCTGCCAGAATTGGGACATCTCGAAATCGCGCTCCGATCAAGTGAATTCGACGAATCTCTCGCCCGAAGACGTGGTGCTGCTGGCGATTCACTACGGCTGCCCTTCGATTGCCTTCACCTACAACGAGCCGACCATCTGGGGCGAGTATGTGATCGATATTTGCGCGGTAGCGAAGGAATACGGCCTCAATACCGTGATGGTCTCAAACGGCTACATCACGCGCGAAGCCTTTCACGATATTTACGACCACATCGATGCGGCGAATATCGATCTGAAGGCCTTCACCGAGCAATTCTATGGGCGCATTACGCTGACGCATCTGCAACCGGTTCTCGACGCTCTGATGTGGTTGAAGAATGAGACCAACGTCTGGTTCGAGATCACCAATCTCATCATCCCGACGTTGAACGACAGTCCTGAGGAATCCCGAATGCTCGCCGAATGGGTGCTCGAAAATCTGGGGCCTGACGTGCCGCTGCATTTCACGGCCTTTCATCCCGATTTTAAGCTGCGCGATAAGCCGAAGACGCCGCCCGAGACGTTGCACACGGCGCGAGCCGTGGCGCGCGAGGTGGGGCTGCATTACGTTTACGAAGGAAATATTTACAGCGATGGGGCGCACACGTATTGCCCGTCATGCGGAATCTTGCTGCTGCGCCGCTCGTGGCATGACGTGCAGGAGAATCGCCTGAAGGATGGCCACTGCTCGAAATGCGGCTTTGCAATCGCCGGCCGCTGGACCAATCCGCACCGTGGCATTTCGGCATCTACGATGGAGCGGGCCCGCCGCTTCGCCGAGCGCCGCTTCAACGCTGTGAATTTGTAGCGCCGGCGTCCCTGCCGGCATCTTACGACCGCGATTACGCCTAATATCGCAATTGTGCGCGGAGCTAAACGTCAAATACTTCGCTCTAATTACTCTGACAAATCCGCGCGTGACCGCTGCCCTTGGCGGAATTTGTAATCGTAGGATGCTGGCAGGGACGCCGGCGCTACCGAATCACCCGTGAAAATAGCCCGGGCCTACGCGGAGGTGATGGTGCCACGCTAGCGGAAAGGCCCACCACGCCAGAGTGCCGAGCAGGGCTTGCATGATGGCGAGCGGAATGATGTTTCGCTCGCTGGCAAACAGCCAGGCCATCACCGTCCCGCCGATGAACGTCAGCGGCACGAGCACCGGATTCGGCCAATGGCACGCCGCGAAGATTACCCCGGTCAGCGCGGCCGCAAGCCAGCGGCGCGAAATCAGGAACGACATGCGGTTCATCAGCAGGGAATTGAGCGCCACCTGCTGCAGCACGCAAAACGCGAAATAACTCCACAGGCGGTCGAGTTTGATCAAATGCGCCGGTACTTGCCCCGGCGCGCGGAGCACGACGCCGGTGACGATTAACGCCGAGGCGAGAATCGCGAACGCCGCGGCCGCGCGTCTCGTCGCGGGCCAGAGATTGTCCGCGCGCCAGCCGAGTGTCTTCGGCGTGTCGCGGTGAATCGCGAAGCTCGCCAGCATCCAGACGACAAATCCGACCCAGACCCAATTGGTAGTGAACTGCAGACGCCAGATGAAAACGAGAATGAAGATGGGAAGCCCGGCGACATCAACCAGCGCGAGAGCGCGCTTCACGGCGGGCGTCATTTGGATTTGGCCGCGCGATCCGCGCAGGCAACGCGCGCTCCGGCCCGGCTGCGCGTTCATGGCGCAACCAGCCGAGCGCGGTCTTGAGCCGAACTCCGGCAGGCGCGAAGTATTCTTCGATCTCAGTGTCGGGAAAGCCGAGGCGCGTAAGTCGCGCGGCCAGCCCAACGCGAATCGCTTCGGGCTCAGTGCTCCAGCCGGCGAGCGCTTCAAAAACGACGCGGTGATCTTCTGATTTCCAGGAGTGGCGGCAAAGTAGCGATTCAAGCTCGGCGCGAAGTGGTTCGGCGAGACGCGACTGGCAAAGCAGGGCGAGATAAATTCGCTCGCGGCTAGCGGAAGTGGCGCGATCTGCATTCATGATGCGGGCAGATCCATGATCCGCCCGGCATCATTCTATCGCGACACAACTCCTCGTGCGCGGTTCGGTTAAGCCGCTCTCTCTTCCGGCGGTACAAAATCGAAGCGATGAATCGACGCCGCGATTCCAAACAAGCGTCCCTGCTCGCCGGGCACGGGATCAACCCGCAAAGCCCGGCCGCTTCCGCGCACTAGCACCGGCCGCGAGCGCCCGCGCTCCGGTGGCAAAGCAAAGGTAATTTCCAGGTGCGTACCAGGCGCGATCGAATTGTCCCCGATGAAATATAGCCCGCGCGTGGAGATATCGCGAAGATGCGCCGTGCGCGTCTCCGGAAAATGCGGCGACCCGGCATTGACCTGCAGTGGAATGAAAAGCTCGTAACGGTGAGCGTGTCTGCGTTCTGTCATCGAATCCTCCCGTGCTCAACCGGTAGGTGCACGATGGTGGCCACCACCTTCAGGTGGATTCGCGTTGCCCTGATTGGAGTTGTCTCAGTGCAGGCAGGATTCGTCTGGTACTTCGCCGTTTCGGGACGGTACTCGCTTCCGGATATGGGAATCGCGCCGCGGATCAGCCCGCGAAATTCCGCCGGCTGGCGTCGCGTGAATGCTAGAGAACGGGCTCGTACAGCACGGCCGAACCTTCCGCTTCGGTCAGCATCCCCTTGCCGACCAGCAGGTGAACCATGCGGACGATCATCGCTTTTTCGCTGCCGTTTGAAGGCGCTCGAGGCGAAATGTTCCGCGCCGTGCGCAGGATTTCGAATGTGGCTTCGCGCTCGGCGGTCACTTCTTTCAGCCAATCGCGCAATGCCGTCGCTTGATCCGCCACCAGGTCGCTGAAGGCCAGGCCCATGCCCAAGCCCGTCTGCGAATAGACCACATACCCGTCGGTCTCGAAGGTGTTCTGGCCTTTCGATAGGGAGATGTGCACTACCGTTCCCTCGGGGAAGGGCACCAGCGTATCGACGAAGCAGCCGCCAGGCCCGAGATCGGTAGTCCGCGTCGAGAAACGCGCGCCGGTCAGGCGGTCCACCACTTGCGCGCTGGCGGTGAATTGAAACCGCACGCTCTGGCGGCGCTCTACAACCTGCGTGCCTCCGGCATACTTGGTACTCTTCGATCGTTCGCTCGCAGCTTTGTCGTGCTTCGACTCTCGCATGACGATCCCCCCAACGTCTCCGGCAGCGCCGGAACCTAATCCCTCGCGAGACATCGACACACAGCTAACGGTGCGCCTTCGCGACGATAAGAAATTGTCCCCTGCCGGAGAGAGCGTTACAAGGCTAATAGAATCCGGTTTGCTCAAAAGAGAAATTGCACATAACCCACGAGGGATTCGAGAGTGATCGTAAGAATGGTGCCGGGGGGCAGAGTTGAACTGCCTACGCCGGCCTTTTCAGGGCCGCGCTCTACCGGTGAGCTACCCCGGCACCGGGAGAAACCTTCATTCTAGACAAAAGCCGCAAAGCCGCAAAGCGAAATGCGCGGCAATTAAAAAAGCCGCATGCCATCTTTTTCCCGGCCTCCGTCCGCCTGCCCGCATCGGCGCAGGATTGCTCTCTTTCCTCGCCCCGATTCGTCCAATCAGGCTAAGGTCGGATGTGATAATCTGGTCACAGCCGCCCGTGCGCTGAACAATCACGTTGTGTCGCGCGTATCCTTCAAGTGAAGCCGGTTGGGCACGAACAAATTCTGGAGGGTTGGGAATGAAGCGATTCTTGCTTGTGGCGATTTGCGGTCTGACGGTCAGCGGGATAGCCGCCGCGCAGCGGCTGCCGGACAGCGTCGTGCCGGAAAGCTACGATCTGACGTTCTCGCCGGATCTCGGCAAGGCCGCGTTCACGGGCGAAGAAACGATTCACGTCACGCTGAAGCGCGCCGCGTCCTCGATACTCCTCAATTCTGCCGAGATCGATTTTCAAGAAACAACCGTCACAGCCAACGGGACCGAGCAGACCGCCAGCGTCTCCAAGAACGAAAATCTCGAGCAGGGGACCATCTCCGTTGCGAAAGAAATTCCCGCCGGACCCGCCGATATTCACATTCATTTCACCGGCATCCTGAATGACAAGCTGCGCGGCTTCTATCTCAGCGAGACTCCGCGCCGCCGCTATGCCGTCACGCAATTCGAATCCACCGACGCGCGTCGCGCCTTCCCATCCTTCGATGAGCCTGCCTTCAAAGCCGTCTTCCGCGTAACGCTGATCGTCGACAAGGGCGACACCGGCATCTCCAACGGCCACATAGTCTCAGACACGCCTGGCCCGGGAGAAGGGAAGCACACGCTGAAGTTCTCGCCGTCGCCAAAGATGTCTTCCTATCTCGTGGCCATGATGGTCGGCGATTTTCAGTGTCTCGAAGGCGGCGCCGACGGAATTCCGATCCGCGTCTGCGCCGTGCCCGAGAAGAAAGAGCTGGGCGCGTTCGCGCTGACCGCCGCCGAAAATATTCTCAAATATTACGACCGCTATTACTACACGAAGTGGCCGTTCGAAAAACTCGACATGATCGCCTTCCCGGATTTCTCCGCCGGCGCGATGGAGAATACCGCCGCAATCACTTACCGCGAGACCGCGCTTCTCCTGGACGATAAGACCGCCTCGCTCGACGCCCGCGAAAATGTCGCCGGCACCATCGCGCACGAAATGGCCCACCAATGGTTCGGCGATCTCGTCACCATGAAATGGTGGGACGATATTTGGCTGAACGAAGGATTCGCGACGTGGATGACCTGGAAGCCGCTCGAAGCCTGGCATCCGGAATGGCGCAACCAGCTCGACGAAATTCAGGAAACCAGCAGCTCGCTCTCCACCGATGCCATCGCTTCGATTCGCCCCATCCGCCAGAAGGCCGAGTCGCCCGCGGATATCGCAGCGCTTTTTGACGGCATTGCCTACGGCAAGGCCGCCTCGGTGCTGCGCGCCGTCGAAGCTTATGTCGGCCCGGATGTGTTTCAGAAGGGCGTGAACGCTTATCTCGAAAAACACGCCTACGGAAACGCTACCGCCGAGGACTTCTGGAACCAGATCGCCGCGACCTCGGGCAAGCCGGTGGACAAAATCATGGCCAGCTTTATCGATCAGCCCGGCGCCCCGCTGGTGAGCGTGAAGTCTTCATGCTCGGGCGATCGCACCAAGGTGACGCTCGCACAGCACCGCTATTTTGCGGACGCCGCCCGCCTGAATGGCGCCTCGCCGGAACTGTGGCAAGTGCCCGAAGCGCTGCGCGGCTCAGGCGCAAAGGATGCGACACACGTTCTTCTGACGGCTCCCGACCAGACATTTGAGATCAAAGGCTGCAGCGATTGGGTGTACGCCAATGCCGGCGCGCGCGGCTATTTCCGCTCGAGCTACGAGCCCCAGGCCTTCGATAAAATGTCCGCCGCGCTCGAGATTTCCTTCTCGCCCGAAGAGCGCATCCGCTTCCTCGGCGACGCCTGGGCCATGGTCCGCGTCGGACGTCTCGATATCTCCCAGTATCTCGCGACGCTCGAGAATCTGCAGGGCGAGCGCAACCGCGCCGTAGTCGCCACCATGCTCGCGCGCATTGGCGAGCTTCACGACACTCTGGTCGCCGCCGACGAGCGCTCCGCGTTTGAATCCTGGGTGCGCAATTTTGTGCGGCCTATCGCCACGGACCTCGGCAGCCAGCCGGTGCCCGGAGAATCGCCGGAACGCACCGCTCTGCGCTCGGACGTCTTCGGCACGCTGGCGCTTTACGGCCGCGATCCGGAACTCGTCGCCAAGTCGCGCGCCATCGCCGACGCGTACATGCGCGATCCGCAATCGGTGGACGAAGCGCTGGCGGGCAATGCCTTGGCCGTCGCCGCCGCCAATGGCGATGCGGCTTTGTACGACCAATTCATGGAACATCTGAAGAGTGCGAAGACTCCCGAAGAGTATTACTCCTATTTCGGCGCGCTCGGCCTGTTTCCTGATCCGGCTCTCACAAAACGCACCTTCGATTTCATGCTCAGCCCGGCAGTGAAAAATCAGGATCTCTTTTATATGGGCGTCCTTTTCCAAAACTATCGGACGCAGGACGCCGCATGGGATCTCTTCAAGGCCGATTTCAAGCAGATCATGGAGAAGGTGGACGCCTCGCTCGGAAGCGGTCTCGTCGAGGTTGGGGGAGTTTTCTGCGACGCGAAGCTGCGCGATGATTCGCAGCAATTTCTATCGGCGCAGCATCTGCCGGGCACCGAGCGCCTGCTGCAAAACGCGAAAGATCAAGTCAACGCCTGCATCGAGCTGAAATCGCTGCAGCAATCGAATCTAACGGCGTTTCTGCAGAAGCAAAGCGGCGGCCAAGGAAAAGCAGCCGCATCACCAGCCAGCGTGAATTAAAGTAGCGCCGGCGTCCCTGCCGGCATCTTACGACCACAATCGACGGCCAGGGCCGCGAGAACGCGCGGACCGCGGCGTCAATTAATGCGTGTTGCTCAGTCTGCCTGGGAGTGCCGCGCGTGAGTGATGCACTTGGTGGATTTCGCGCTCGTCAGATGCCGGCAGGGACGCCGGCGCTACCTTTAATGCAGCGACTCATCAAACTCCCGCATCCATTCTTTCTTCTTCAACACCTCGCGCGGCTTCGATCCATCCGGCGGCCCGACGATTCCATCCTTCTCCATAATGTCAATCAACCGCGCCGCGCGCCCATACCCAATCCTCAGCCGCCGCTGCAACGTCGAAGTCGAAGCGCGCCCCATCTCGCAGACCACGCGCACCGCATCGTGATACAGCGCGTCGTCCACTTCCTCCTCGCCGTTCGCCGCATCTCCGCCGACCCCACCTCCACCGCCGCCCGCCGACGCCTCATCCTTTGGCGGCTTGAGCAGCTCCTCGTTGTAAACCGCCTTCGCCTGCTCCCGCCAGAACGAGCAAACCTCCGAAATCTCGTCCTCGGTCACATAAGGCCCATGAATGCGATGCAATCGCGAAGAGCCCGCCGGCAAATAAAGCATGTCGCCGCGTCCCAACAACGATTCTGATCCATTCGTATCCAAAATCGTCCGCGAATCCACCTTGCTCGCCACGCGGAATGAAATTCGCGCCGGGAAATTAGCCTTGATCAACCCGGTGATCACGTCCACCGAAGGCCGCTGCGTCGCAAGAATCAAATGAATTCCCACGGCCCGCGCCATCTGCGCCAAGCGCGTGATCGATTCCTCCACGTTGTTGGTATCCACCATCATCAAGTCCGCCAATTCGTCAATCACGATCACCAGATACGGCAGCGGCTTGTGCTCTTCCTCCTCCACCGCGTCGAAGAGCGAAAGCGATTGCGTCTTCTGAAACGTCCGGTTGTACTGCTCGATATTCCGCACGCCGCGCTGCGCCAGCAATTTCAGCCGCCGCTCCATCTCCCGCGTCGCATTGCGAAGCACATTCGAAGCGATTTTCGCATCGGTCACCACCGGCGTGTAAAGATGCGGAATATCCTCATAAAGCCCCAGCTCTAGCCTCTTCGGATCCACCAACACCAGCTTCAATTCCTCAGGCGTCGCCTTGTAGAGCATTCCCATCAGCAGGGAATTGATAAACACGCTCTTGCCGGTTCCCGTCGCCCCTGCAATCAGCAGGTGCGGCATCTGCGTCAAATCCGCCGCGCGAATCCGCCCGATCAAATCCTTCCCCAACGGCAAAGTAAGCTTCGAAGCCGAATGAACGAATTCCGGCGATTCGATAATTTCGCGCAGGCGAATCGTCTCGCGATGCGGATTTGGCACTTCGATTCCAACGGTTGATTTCCCAGGAATCCGCTCGATCAAAAGCGATTCCGCCTTCAGAGCCAAACACAAATCGTCCGCGAGCCCCGTAATCCGGCTGTACTTGATTCCCGCCTCAGGCTTGAATTCAAAAGTCGTCACAACAGGCCCGGGATTGATCTGCGTGATATGGCCCTTCACGTCGAACTCTTCCGATTTCTGCTCGATCGCCCGCGCGCAATCCTTCAGTTCGTCCTCGTCCATCTTTTCGCTGCGCTCGGGATTCTGCAGCAGCGTGGGCGAAGGTAGCCGGTAGCTTGCGTGTCCCTTGGCAATCTTCGGCTCCGGCCCAGCTTTCTTGCTCGGTGCAGCAACTTCATTCTGATGAAACTTGATAACCGCAGTCTCGCGCGAGGACTCGCCACGCTCTTCCTCTTCGGCATCAGCTTCAGTCTCGTCCACCAGCACGTCCTTCGACGAAACAGCCTGCTGCGCTACCGGGCGGCGCCCCGCAATCTTGATTTCCTCCATGCGCTTGCGCATCCGCAGCGATTCCCGCTCCTCGCGCCAATCCTTGAATCGCGCGGTCATCCGCCCGAGGTATCCCTCCGCAGCAATCGGCTTACGCATCCAAGCCGCCGCCGCAGAAAACGAAAATCGCGTAGTCAGAAACAGCGCCGTCAAAACGCACGCCAATCCCACCAGATTCGCGCCCACCGGATTCAAAGCCGCCCGCAATCCCCCCGCAAGGATCGTGCCCATCAATCCGCCTGCCGGTATCGCACCGCGAACAAGAGGGAAGTGCACGAGCGTGATTTCCGCAGGCAGAAACACAAACATCAGCAGCGCCCCAGACAATTTCGCCCACGGCGCGTCGATCGCATGGCTGCGGAACCAGCGCATCCCCACAACAAAAAGTGCCACCGGCAGCAAAAACGCCGTATAGCCGCAAAGCTGGAAAATCAAATCCGCCAAATGCGCCCCGAACGGACCAATCCAATTGCGTGCGGGCCCCGCAGCAGGCGAGGCAGCCGCCACATTGAACGATGGATCGGCAGGCGAATAGGAAAGCAGGCTCAACGCCAGCAGCACAGCCGCAACTATGCCGGCAAACCCGATCAATTCATTGAAACGCTTATTTTCAGTCGGACTAAGGATGCGCACTTAAATCTCCCTTGGGCAGGGGAAGGCCTTTCAATGCAGGTCGCGTGGGCGCTAGCGCGCGGCCCCAATTGGGAGGAACCAGAGTGCGAGAATGACTATACCAAAGACGATTCGGTAGTAAACGAAGATTTTCAATGTGCGTGTCCGCAAATACTGCAGGAAAAATGCGATCACGATATAGCCGACGATCGCGGACACCGCCACCGCCACGAGCAGCGTCGAAAGAGGCAATTCGATTTGTCCCGCGTGATGCAGCTTGATCAGCTTCGGCAAATCGTGCGCCGCGGCTCCGGCGATAATCGGTGCGGAAAGCAAAAACGAAAATCGCGCCGCTGCTTCGCGCGTCAATCCGCGAAACAGCCCTTCCGTAATCGTGATTCCCGAGCGCGATACGCCGGGGAAAAGCGCGATCGCCTGCGCCGTTCCAATCACCATGGCGTCGCCGAATCCGACGCGATCCATGCCGCGATCCAGCCGCCCCACATACTCCCCATACATCATCAGCAATCCGACACCGATCATCGCTCCGGCGATATACACCGGCTGCCGCAGGTGGTCCTCAATCTTGTGCTCGAACAAAAATCCGACGATGCCGCCGGGAATCGTTCCGGCCATCAGATACCAGAACATTTTGCGATTGTGCTGTATCGCCGAAGGTCCGCCGCGCCCGCCGTAATTGAACCCCAGTCCGGCCAGCGTCAATTCCACCCAGTCGCGAAAGAAGTAAATCAGAACAGCGAGAAGAGTTCCGGCGTGCAGCGCCACGTCAAATTCCTGACCCGGGTCGGGCCAATGCAACAGCCACGGAAACAAAATCAGGTGCGCCGTGCTGCTGATGGGAAGGAATTCCGTCAATCCCTGCACGATGGCGAGAATGATGGCTTGAATCAGCGACATGCTCTCACCGCATCCCCAAGGTCGCAGGTGTCATCCGTCAAGACGCTTCATCATCGCATAGGCCGCCAAACCGCCCGGATAATAATTCTTCGAGAATGCCGCGCGTGAGATACCCATTCTTCTTCCAGAATTCGATGGCGGCAGTGTTGTCGATCGCTGTCTCAAGTTCGATTTCCGTGGTGCCGCATCGCGCGAGACTTTCCTCGGCCGCCCGCAGCAATGCCGTACCGACGCGTGCGCGCCGGAATTCCGCGAGCACGTCGATCGTGATGATATGGCCCGTCCGCTCAAAGCAGGCCGTCAGTATGAATCCCGCGATCGCGCCTCGAGTTTCCGCAACAATGCCTTCCGCCCCCGGCAGACGCAAATACCAGCGAAATTCGCGCCGCGAGTAAGCAATCTCTCGCGGATAGCATTTCTGATCGATTTCATGTACGGATTCGAAATCCGCGTCGGTCAGCGGCCGCAGCGTCACACTCTGCGCAGCGTCAAGCTCACGCGCGATCTTCGATTCTCGTGAGGATTCGGCAGGCGCGTCCATTCCGCGCTTCGTGGCAGGTCTGGCCATCAGATTTCGAGAATGACAGGCAAGATCAGCGGGCGTTTCGCCGTTTGCTTGTTGAGGAAGCGCTTCAAATCCGCGCGTATCTTTTCTTTCATCACGCTCCAGTCCGTCTTTTCCTCGGAGGTTGACTGCTCCAGCGTCTTCAGAATCACCTCGCGCGCCTTGTTCATCACTTCCTGTCCGTCATCGGAAGGAAGAAATCCGCGCGATACAATTTCCGGCGACCCCTCGAGCCGCCCGGTGTGCTTGTCGATGGCGATAATCGTCACGACCACGCCGTCTTCGGCCAAATGCCGCCGGTCGCGAACCACCACCTCTTCGATTTCCTCGAGCGATCCCGAATCCACCAGCACGCGCCCCGCGGTCACCGGCTCGCGCCGGAACGCCCCGTTCGGCGTGAATTCCAGCGGATGCCCGCTCTCCAGCAAAATCACTTCTCCCGATACCACGCCCAATTGCGTCGCCAGCGCCGCATGCTGGAAAAGCTGCCGGTATTCTCCGTGCAGCGGAATGAAATATTTCGGCCGTACCAGGCTTAGCAGCAGCTTCTGCTCTTCCTGGCTGCCGTGCCCCGATACGTGTATCGGCGAGGAGCGCCCGCCTTCGTAATAAACCAGCACTTGCCGCCGGAAAAGATGATCGATCATGCGGAAAATCGCCTTCTCGTTTCCGGGAATGATGCGCGCCGATAAAATTACCGTATCGCTCTGCTCGATCGTGAGCAGGCGGTGATTGTCCACCGCAATCCGCGAGAGCGCCGACATCGGTTCGGCCTGCGTCCCGCTCGCCAGCACAACCAATTTCTTCGGATCGAACGTCCGAATATCCTGCGGCCGAACCATGCTGCCGTCCGGAATCCGCAGCATGTTCAAGCTGTGCGCGATTTCGACGTTGTCCACCATGCTCCGGCCGACGATGCCCACCTTCCGGCCATTTTCCAGCGCGATGTCGATCACTTGCTGAATGCGGTGCACCGAACTCGAGAAGCACGAGACCACAATTTTCTTCGGCGCCGCTCGGAACAATTCCTCGAATCGCGGCACCACCGCCCGTTCCGACGGCGTGTATCCGGGCCGCTCGACGTTCGTGCTGTCGCTAAACAGCGCCAGCACTCCCTCGCGCCCATATTTCGCAAACGCGTCGAGATCGAACGACTTCCCGTCCACGGGCGTGTGATCGATCTTGAAATCGCCCGTATGGATGATCGTTCCCATCGGCGTGCGCACTGCCAGCGCCACGCACTGAATCGTGCTGTGCGTCACGTGCAGGAATTCGATCTTGAATGGCCCGATGGAAATAGTTTGCCCCGGCGCGATCTCGCGCAGATCGGCGGTCTCCAGCAGTCCGTGTTCTTCGAGCTTCTTCTTCACCAGCGCCAGCGTGAATTTCGTTCCATACACCGGCACATCCAGATCGCCCAGAACGTAAGGCACCGCGCCGATATGATCCTCATGCGCGTGCGTCAGCAAAATCGCTTTCACTTGTTGCTTGCGTTGCTTCAGGTAGGTGATGTCGGGGATGACGATGTCCACGCCGAGAAGCTCAGCCTCAGGAAACATCAGCCCAGAATCGATGACGATGATTTCATCGCCGCATCGCAGGGCCATCATGTTCATCCCGAACTCGCCGAGCCCGCCGAGCGGGATAGCCCAAACCGAAGAATTACTCAATTCGCAGTCCAACCTTTCACGAAACAAGTATCGTACCACGCAGCGCGTTCGAGGACTTCTCTTTAGCGGATCGATCCGCAGAATTTCTGTGAGGACATTGAAAAATTGCTATGCAGGGGAAAAACTCAAAACGCTGTCATCCCGAACCCCTTGAGGGGTGAGGGATCTGCATTTGATTCTTGCCTTCGCAGGGGCGCCTCTTGCTCCGCCCGCGGCGTCGACTTCAATCGTAGATCTGTGCTATGGACTGAAAATGACCGATCGACTCAATCGCGGTCCGCCACTCCCACTAAACAACCGCGCAATCGCCACCAACACCACAGCCCCGACTACCGCCGCCGCAAGGCTGCCAAAAAATCCAAACGCCACAATATTGAGCTTCGTGAAAATCCACCCGCCGATCACCGCCCCCACAAGCCCAAGCGCAATGTTCGCCAGGCACCCGAACCCCCGCCCCCGCGAAATCGTCCCCGCAATCCATCCCGCGAGAAGTCCAATTAAAATCCACCAGATCAATCCATGCGAGAAAATCAAAACGTACTCTCGTTGCTGCGCCATAATCTCAAGCGACATTGCCATCACTCTCCGTTCTCAATCGTATGATTCAAAGCCAACTCGACAGGTTTCGAAATCTTGGCACTCTTTACCAACGAAGAAGACATGCTGTCATCCCGAACGCAGAGAGGGATCTGCATTTTCTTTCGTTCCATCGCTATTCATCACCAAAATAAAATCTCCCGCGCTCTTGCACTTTCCTGTTTTCTATTTCTCTCGTTTGTACTATCAATAGGGCGCACAAACGCACGCAACGCACCAAAAGTCTCCGCGCGCCGCAGCAAAATTCACGCGCGCGCATACATTATCCGCAAGGGGAGTGAATGGCAAAGAAAAAGGGCGCGACGGGAAGAGTCCTCCACGATCCAATCGCCGACCATCTCACGCCGATCTACCCGCTCGACCTCGCGAAAGCCCGCACCGTTGACGCTCTCGTCCGCGCCATGGGCCAGACCGCTTTCACCGGCCGCCAGGTCGGCGATGCCGCCGACGTTCTCGAAGCCATGGCCCGCGACAAAGACTGCTTCATCGTCATGACGCTCGCCGGCGCGATGACCGTAGCAAAAATGGGACTAATCTTCTGCGATCTAATCGAGTCCGGCATCGTCAAAGCCATCGTTTCCACCGGCGCGCTCATGGCTCACGGCCTGGTCGAAGCCACCGGCCGCTCGCATTTCCGCTACGATCCGAAAATGGATGATCGCGAACTGTTCTTCGCCGGCTACAACCGCGTCTACGATTCGCTCGAGCCGGAAATCAATCTCGATCACGTCGAAGAAGTCGTGGATCACGTCTTCGTGAGATGGGATCCCGAGGAGATCGTCTGCAGTTGGAAGCTCCATCGCCGCATCGGCGAATATTTGCAGAAGCACGCGAAAGGCCGCGGCATTCTGAAAAGCGCCGCCGAGCACAATGTCCCGATTTTCGTTCCCGCGTTCAGCGATTCCGAACTCGGCATAGATTTCGCGCTCTACAATCGCCTGCGCAAAAGGGAAGGGAAGCCCGCGCTTCGTTTTGATCCCTTCGAAGATTTCGAACATTACGCCACCACGATGCTCGCCACGAAGAAGATGGGCTTGCTGACCATCGGCGGCGGCGTCCCGCGCAATTGGGCGCAACAATTCGGCGTCTACGCCGAACTCCTAGCCCGCCGCGGCTACGAAAAAATTCCGCTCAAGCGTTACAACTACGGCGTACGCATCTGCCCCGAACCAGTCCACTGGGGCGGCCTCTCCGGCAGCACCTACACAGAAGCAGTAAGCTGGGGCAAATTCGTCCCCCCAGAAGAAGGCGGCAAACTAGCAGAAGTCTTCGACGACGCCACAGTAGCGTTACCCCTAATCGCCGGCGCAGTCCTAGAAAGAATCGGCTACTTCAATCGCCCCAAATCAAAAGCCGCAGCAAAATAAAAGACGACAATCGCGCCGCACGACGGTACCGCTGGCGTCCCCGCCGGCTCCGTTCCGCACGCTCCAAGCCCAAATGTAAATTTCAGCCAAAGGTTTTCCAGTCGGGGCGGGGCTTGCTCCGCCCGCCTTTCGGCCCGTGTTCTCAAATTTATGACGAGAACTCGATCTGCTGTGGGGATCCCGCCAATAGCAAAGCGATGTCATCTCGAACGAAGTGAGGGAACTGCAGTTTCCTGTGATTATTCCGGAAGGAAAATACTAATCATCATCCCCGAGCAAAATCGCCGCAGAAAGCACGGTCGTCCACAATCCGCGCTTATCTCCCACCGCACTCTGCGTAATATTCATCGTCCGCACAATCTTATTCGAAATCCGGTAAACCTCTTTCTTCTCATCCCACGACAAATCCGGATCAAACTCCACATTCAAAGTGGTAGCCAACATCTCCGCCGCCAATTCCTCGCAATATTCCCCGGCCAATTCCTCCGTCTCTCCAAAAGAATGATGCTCAGACAAATACCCAAACATCGATTTATCCCCAGGCAAAGCCAATCCCACCCCAGCAGCAATCAACCGGTGCGGCTCGCGCGTCTGATTCTCGCTAATCACGCAAAAAGCCACCTGCCCCGGCTTCAAATGCTTCAATCCTTCGCTGCGTGAAATTAATTTGCAATAAGGCGGGAAAATCGAGGACACGCGAACGATGTTGCAAGCCGCGACGCCCGCATTGCGCAGCGCCAGCTCGAAGCTCGACAACCGCTCGCGATGTTTTCCGACTCCCTTGGTGAGGAAAATTTTCTTTGCGACAAATGCCATGGATCGTGCCGGCTGCTGGCGCCTCCGCGTCCGAGAGTCGGGAAAATTTTTCTGTCGTGAAAATTAGCAAGAACGATAGGGGGTGTCAACGCATTTTGAAGGTTTTTCGCGGCGACGGCGTATCGCACAGCGCACAGCGCGTTCGCCGTATGTAGCGCCGCCCTTTAAGGGCGGCACATTCGCCAAATCTCACGCGGCCGCCAAAACATTAACGCCATGTTACAAGCAAGCGTGCGCAAAATCATCGCGTCCGATCGACAACTTCCTCCCGCGCCTGCTTCTCCATAGCCGCCACAGCCTCCGCAGGCACAATTCTCCAATTCCCATCCGCCTCGGACGGAATTTTCCCCGCCCGCGTCAAATAATCAATCAACAAATCGCGAATCTCCACTCCCGGCGACTCCAAAATCGGCAATCCTTTGTAAACCGAATACCCGCCGCCCCCCGTATAACGATAATTGTTAATCGCCACGCGCAATTTCTGCGCCGGATCCAGCGCCGCACCGCGAAAACTCAAATTCAGCACGCGCGCCCCCACAGGTTTGGTCAAATCAATCTCATAAGTCACGCCCTCCGCCGAATCCGCGTTATATCCCGGCAATTTCAGCGGCACTCCAGCCTCCGCAGGCCACCCCGGATAAAATCCCGCCGCATGTTCCAGCGCATCCTTCAATTGCGCCCCGGTCATTTCCACGGTGTAAAGCGAATTGTCGTAAACATACAGCGCCGCCGCCTGCCGCACCGTCACCGGCCCCTTCGGAATCTGCACCCCGGTATAAAACATCGTAGCCATCGAAACATCCGCGTGCCCGGCCTCCAACTGCACGCGATGAATCAAATCCACCAGCGGATCATCTTCATAACGCCCGCGCTCCCCATCCATCGCCTTCTCCGAAACCGCAATCGGCGTATCCAAATATTTCTCGGTAGCCGCCTCGTAAGGCGCCGCCAATTTCAAAATCGCCGGATCAGCCGCCACGCTATCGGTACTCTTAATCACGCGCGAATGTTTCGAAGCCACGTGCCAAGCCCCCGCCGCATCGCGCTCCATGACAATGTCCGCCCGCGCCAGCGATCCTCCCCAGTTTTTCGCCTGCGCCATCAAAACGCCATTCACCGTCAATTCCGCCATCTCCGAATGTGTATGCCCGTAAAAAATCAAATCAATCCCCGGCACCTGCTCCGCCAATTCCCAAGCCGCATTCTCCCCGCGAATATCCTGCCCCTCGAAAATCTTGCTAGTGACCGGATCGCGATCCAGCCCCGAATGCATGATCACCACCAGCAAATCCACTTGCTTCCGCGCCAACGGAATCACGCGTCTCGCCGCCTCCACAATCGGCTCGAACTCATATCCGCGATAATGCTCAGGAATCTCCCACCGCGGCACCCCCGGCGTAACAAATCCCACAATCCCAACGCGCACTCCGCCAACATTCTTGATGATGTAAGGCCGTATAAATCCATCCCCCGCGGTATAAATCTCCTTCAAATTCGCCGCCAACCACGGAAAATTCGACTCGCGTTTCGCCTTCCACATTTCCGTCAGCCCAAAATTAAATTCATGATTCCCCACAGCCATAGCGTCGTAATGCATCTCATTAAAAGCCGCAATCGTAGGATTCTTCGGCTTCAAATCCTTCACCGCAAAGTAATAAGCCAAAGGCGTCCCTTGAGTAGTGTCGCCACAATCCAGCAAAAGCAATTTCGGCGCCTCGACCCGTTGCTCTTTCACCAAAGCAGCAATCTTCGCCAAAGAAAAATTCGAAGCCTTATTCGAGTAGTAGTCAATCGGCTCGATATGCCCATGAATATCGGTCGTAGATAGCAAGGTGATCGTCTGCCGCGAAGCCCGCGCAGTCGCCGCCGGCTTCGCAACTTCCTGCGCCCCGACGGAATGACCTCCACCAAGCAGCCCAAACGCAAGAGCAACGCTCGCGAAGATCCTCGCGCGTCGGTCACCAACATTCCGATTTCTCATTCGACCCTCAAACGTACGTAATCAGGTGACGGATTCGTAGGGCCCGGTCTTAGCCGGGCCTCTTCGTGCTAGCTCGCGCCACACTCTAACACGCCGCACAATTTGTCTTTTACCCTCGCACCGCGAATCCTTGCAAACAAATCCCCGCCTGCCTATACTAAAAACGTCTTTCCTCCGCGCCACGCGCGGATTCCGGGATCGCCTGCAACATTCCCCGGACGAATGGAGGAAGTTTCGGAGTGAGTACTCCAGCCGCCATAGCGGACTCACGTCAAAGCTACGTCCTCGATAAACTCCATTCCCTCTCCGGCATCATCCCCATCGGCGCATTCCTGGCCGAACATTTCTGGTCCAATAGCTACGCCCTAGTCAGCGTAGCAAAATACAACGAAGCCTCCACCGATCTGCAAACCATCCCCTGGCGCCTTCTGGTCGAAGCCCTGGGCATCTGGCTCCCCATTCTCTTCCACGGCTTCTACGGCCTCTACATCTGGTGGCAAGGCAAATCGAATGCCCTCGGCCACCCCTGGATGGCCAACTGGCTTTACGTCCTGCAACGCTGGAGCGGCATCATCGCCTTTTTCTTCATCGGCTGGCACGTCTGGATCGAGCGCTTCGCCACGGGCGGCATGTCCACCTACGCCGATGTCTCCACCGCCATGAAGAATCCCTACTATTTAGCATTCTACGTGATCGGAATCATCTCGGCGTCTTTCCATCTCGGCAACGGCCTCTGGAATTTCGCCTGCAAGTGGGGCATCGCCGTCAGCGTCCGCTCGCAACGCGCCTTCGGCTGGTTCGGCGCCGCCGTAGGCTTTGGTTTCACCGTCGCGGGCCTGCTCATCATCGCCGGCTTCTACTACAACTGGCATCCTCTCGGCGCCTACATCACAAAATGAGAACTCCGCGAATCATAATCGTTGGTGGCGGTCTGGCCGGACTAATGGCCGCGATTCGCGTTGCCGAATCCGGCGTTCCGGTCGATCTCTTCTCCATCGTCCCGGTAAAACGCTCCCATTCCGTCTGCGCCCAGGGCGGCATCAACGCCGCGAAAAATCTCAAAGGCGAAGGCGATTCCACCTGGAAGCATTTCGACGACACCATTTACGGCGGCGATTTCCTGGCCAATCAACCGCTCGTCAAAGGCATGTGTGAAGCCGCTCCCGCCATCATCGATCTTCTCGATCGCATGGGCGTAATGTTCAATCGCACGCCCGAAGGCCTGCTCGATTTCCGCCGCTTCGGAGGCACGCTCTATAACCGTACCGCCTTCGCCGGCGCCACCACCGGCCAGCAATTGCTTTACGCACTCGACGAGCAAGTCCGCCGCCACGAAAGCGAAGGCAAAGTAACAAAGTACGAAGGCTGGACTTTTCTCTCCGCCGTAATCGATAGCGGCGGCGTCTGCCGCGGCATCTGTGCCATGAATCTCCACACCATGGAGGTCCGCACCTTCCGCGCCGACGCCTCTATCTTTTGCACCGGCGGAATCGGCGCCGTCTTCGGCCGATCCACAAATTCCGTGGTCTGCACCGGCTCAGCCCAATCCGCTCTCTTCCAGCAAGGCGTCTATTACGCCAACGGCGAATTCATTCAGGTCCATCCCACCGCCATTCCCGGCGAAGACAAGCTGCGCCTGATGAGCGAATCCGCCCGCGGCGAAGGCGGCCGCGTCTGGGTTCCGAAGCTGGCCGGCGACAACCGCCCCGCGAAATCCATTCCCGAAACTGAGCGCTTCTATTTCCTCGAAGAGTGGTACCCGAAATACGCGAATCTGGTTCCGCGCGACGTTGCCACCCGCGCCATTCACAAAATTGTCTTCGAAGAAAAGCTGGGCATCGCAGGTGAGGCCGCCGTATATCTCGACGTCACGCACATTCCCCGCGACGTCCTCGATCGCAAGCTCGAAGGCATCCTCGAAATCTACGAAAAATTCGTAGGCGTCGATCCCCGCGAAGAGCCTATGAAGGTTTTCCCCGCCATGCACTACACCATGGGCGGCCTCTGGGTAAACAACGAGGATCAGGCCACGAACGTCCCCGGCATCTACGCCGCGGGCGAGTGTGACTACCAATATCACGGCGCAAATCGCCTCGGCGCCAATTCGCTGGTCTCCTGCATCTATGCAGGCATGCTCTCCGGCCCCGCCGCAGTCCGCTATTCCTGCGGCCTCGAGAAAGGCGCCGAAGCCACCGGCGAAAGCATCTTCGAAGCCGAACGCACGCGCCAGCGCGAAGCCAACGACAAGCTCTTGCATCAACAGGGCAGCGAAAATCCCATCACCATCTGGAAAGAAATGGGCCAGACCATGACCGAAAACGTAACGGTCATCCGCTACAACAAAGCCATGGAAAGCACGCTGGCGAAGCTAGACGAGCTAGACGCCCGCTACAAAAAAATCAATCTCTCCGATCGCACCCAATGGGCGAACCAAACGCTGCAATTCGCCCGCGAACTAGAAAACATGCTGATCCTGGCAAGAGTAATCACCCTAGGCGCAATCGCCAGAAACGAAACCCGCGGCGCCCACTACAAGCCAGACTATCCAGAGCGCGACGACAAGAATTGGCTGAAAACAACAAAAGCGAGTTACAACAACGGGAGAATCCAGCTAGATTACGAGCCAGTAGACATCAGCCTGATTCCCCCACGCGAACGCAAGTACACCGCCGCCAAGTAGCGGCAAAGGTTTTGCATTTGTAGGGGCGGGCCTAGCCGTTAAGTCCCGCCCGGTTTTCGGCCCAGGTTTTGCATTTGGCGTTTCTGTCGTGCGGGCCCGGCATTTCGGTCGGAACCACGCATTTATGCGGTGCAGTTGCTTTTCGGTGGGAGCCCCCGCATTTATGCGGGGGAGGAGCGCTTCAGCGCTCCGAAAACAGCGGCCCTTTAAGAATGCGCTTTAGCGCTGGGCCGTTGAACAGGCGCCGCTAACCGCGCCCGATTTTGCTCGTCCATGACTCGAGGCGAACGTAAAATGCCCGACAAAACATTCACGGTCCGCGTAAGACGCCAGCAACAAAAAAACGAATCCCCCCGCTGGGAAGAATTCGAGCTACGCTACCGCCCGCACCTAAACATCATCACCTGCCTGCTAGACATAGCCGAACATCCAGTAACCAAAGACGGCCGCGAGGTCACCCCGGTAAGCTACGAAGCCAATTGCCTCGAAGAAGTCTGCGGCGCCTGCGCCATGCGAATCAACGGCCAACCGCGCCAGGCCTGTTCCGCCTTAGTAGACAATCTAGAAAAGCCGATCCGCCTCGAGCCGCTGGAAAAATTCCCTCTAGTCCGCGACCTAGTCGTCGATCGCTCGGTAATGTTCGAGAGCCTGAAACGCACCCGCTGCTGGATCCCCATCGACGGCACCTACCCTCTGGGCGAAGGCCCGCGCATGTCTCCTTCCGTCCAGGAAGAAGGCTACCCTCTCTCCCGCTGCATCTCCTGCGGCAATTGCCTCGAAATCTGCCCCAAAGTAAACGAGCACTCCAATTTCATAGGCGCCGCCATCATCAGCCAGGTCCGCCTCTTCAACATGCACCCCACAGGCGCCATGAACGCCCACGAGCGCCTGGAAGCACTAATGGGCCCAGGCGGCATTGAAGACTGCGACAACGCCCAAAATTGCGTAAAGGTATGCCCGAAAAATATTCCGCTGACGGAATCCATAGCCGCCGTAAACGGCCAAGTAATCCGTCACGCAGTAAAAAGCTGGTTCACCGGCCGCCCGTAATCGCCGTTGCCGTTTCTGTCGTAGGGGAGGGTCTTTACACCCTCCCGCCGTTCGGTCCTGTTTTTGGCGTTGCTTTCCGGTGGCAGCCCCGCACCCTTGCGGTGCTCTTGCCTTTCGGTGGGAGCCCCCGCATTTATGCGGGGGAGGAGCGCTTCAGCGCTCCGAAAACAGCGGCTCGTTAAAAATGCGCTTTAGCGCTGGGCCGTTGTAGGTGCCGATGTTCACCAGCGGCCCGGTTTGGCTGTTCGGTTTTCGCCGTTGCTGTTTCTTTCGTAGGGGCGCCGCTTGCTGCGCCCGCTTTCGGCGCCTGCAACCTGTAACCATGTGTTGCAATCGCGGCCATCTAAATTTTCTGGCAACATTGTTAAATTGTTCGCGTCGTTCACTGCAATCCGGGAGCGATACTAAATGCGTCCACTAATCTTGGGAGTCATTACCTTGCTGATGGGTTCAATCATCTTCACCTCCGCCGCCACCGACGAAATCTCCCCCCGCGCCAAAAAACTCCACTCCTCCGCCCTCATCATCGACACTCACGACGACACCACCCAACGCCTCCTAACCCCCGGCTTCGACATCGGCATCCGCCACACCGACGGCAGCATCGACATCCCGCGCATGCGCGACGGCAACCTCGGTGCCATCTTCTTCTCCATCTGGATGTCCGGCACCGTAACTGGCCCTGAAGCCGTCAAGCGTTCCTTAGATCAAATTGACACCGTCCGCGAAATGGTCCGCACGCACTCGAAAGATCTCGCCCTCTGCACCACCGCCGCCGAAATCCGCCGCGCCCACTCCGAAGGCAAAATCGCCGTCCTCATGGGCGTAGAAGGCGGCCACATGATCGCCAGCGACCTGAGCGTCCTGCGCAGTTACGCAGCCCTGGGCGTCCGTTACATGACGCTCACACACTACGTAAACGACGAATGGGCCGATTCCTCCACCGACAAGCCCGCCCACAACGGCCTCACCGATTTCGGCAAAGACGTAGTCCGCGAAATGAATCGCCAGGGCATGATCGTGGACGTCTCCCACGTAGCCGACAAAACTTTCTACGACGCCCTCGCCGTTAGCCAGGCTCCCATGATCGCCTCGCATTCCTCCTGCCGCGCCCTCTGCGATCATCCGCGCAACATGACCGACGAGATGATCAAAGCCCTGGCCTCCAAAGGCGGCGTAATCCAGATCAATTACCACATCGGCTTCCTCAGCCAGGAATACCGCGACGCCACGAAGGCCAATCCCGATCTCGACAAACAGATGCAAGCCGAAATCGACAAGCGCTGCGGCAAAGATGAAGATTGCCAGCTCCGCGAAGGCGATAACCTGGTCCGCGAAGCCGTGAACGCCGGAAAGCTCCCCCGCGTAGGCTGGGAGAAGATCATCGATCACATCGATCACGCCGTAAAATTGGCAGGCGCCGATCACGTAGGCCTCGGCTCCGACTTCGACGGCGCTAACATGCCCTTCGGTATGGAATCCGCCGCCGATCTCCCGAAAATCACCGACGCCCTGCTAAAAAAAGGCTATTCTGAGGCAGACATTCGCAAGATTCTCGGCGAGAATACCCTGCGCGTAATGGAACAGGTAGAATCCACCGCGAAATCTCTCGCGCAATCGAAATGAAGCCGCGAGTTTGCCGTCGATCTTCGGTCGTAGGGGCGCCGCTTGCTGCGCCCGCCAAAGTTCAATTGGGCAACGTGTCTGCTACTCTAGTATCGTTCCGCCAGCCGCGGAGCAGGGTGCCCCATGCGCCGGTTCTGCGCGTGGGGCGCGACCGGTTTCCAGGAGCCGCGAAAGCATTTGCATTTTCCGGCTCGAGCGCATCGTCAGGTTATGGCTTCAGCCGCTGAGGTACTGTTTTTGAATTTCAATCACCAAGCGATCCAAAAAAAGGAGACACACGCCGTGAAACTTTCGCACCATCGCTATGGGCGGCTCGTCGCCGCTCTGACTCTCGTATTCTTCGCCTCCACCGCCGCGGGCCAGACCCCAGCCCCGAAACAAGCCCCGGCGAAGAAACCCGCCCCAGCCGCCGGAACAAAAGCCGCACACTCCGGACCCGACCCGGCATTGCTCCACCCAGCCACTCTGAAAGCCCAGGCCCCGGAAACATTCCAAGTGAAATTCGAGACCACCGCCGGCGACTTCACGGTAAACGTCACGCGCGCCTGGTCGCCGCTCGGTGCCGACCGCTTTTACAATCTCTGCAAGCATCACTTCTTCAACGGCGCTCCTTTCTTCCGCGTTCATCCCGGATTCATGGTGCAGTTTGGCATCAGCTCGCAACCCGCTGTTTCCAAGGCCTGGGACAGCGCCGTCATCAAAGACGATGCGCATAAGGAATCCAATCGCACCGGCACAATCACCTTCGCCACGGCCGGGCCGAATACCCGCACCACGCAGCTCTTCATCAACTACGCCGACAACACTTTCCTCGATTCGCAGGGATTTACTCCCTTCGGTGCGGTCAGCGAAGGAATGGACGTAGTCACGAAGATTTACTCAGGCTACGGCGAGATGCCGGCGATGGGCGGGCAAGGTCCCGCGCCGGAAAAGATCGAAAGCGAAGGCACGCCGTATCTCGAGAAGAATTTCCCCAAGATCGATAGCATCAAGACGACAACAATCATCGGCGAGCCGGCCGCGGCCCCAGCCCACAAAGCTCCAGCCGCCAAGCCGGCTCCGAAACCAGCAGCCAAGCCGCAATCGTAAAGTAGCGCCGGCTGCCAGCCGGCGTTTGTCCGCGGCGTTATCGCCGTGTAAATTCGCGGGCCAGCCCGCGCCTAAAGGACGACAAATGAGCTTCGATCAAGCACTGCTCCACCCGGCGAATCTGAAGGATCAAGCCCCGGAAACATTCCAGGTGAAGTTCGAGACCACCGCCGGTGATTTCACCATCAAAATCACCCGCGCCTGGGCTCCGTTAGGCGCCGACCGCTTCTACAATCTCTGCAAGCACAACTTCTTCGACAGCGCCGCTTTCTTCCGCGTCGTTCCCGGCTTCATCGTGCAATTCGGCATCGGCGCATATCCCGCGGTAAATTCCGTATGGCAAAGCGCCAACATCAAAGACGATCCCGTCAAGGAATCGAATCGCCCCGGCACGCTGACCTTCGCCACCGCAGGTCCGAATACGCGCACCACGCAGCTCTTCATCAACTTCGCCAACAATGCGGGCCTCGATCGCCAGGGCTTCGCTCCCTTCGGCGCAGTAACCGAAGGAATGGACGTGGTGAAGAAAATCTACGCAGGCTACGGCGAACAGCCGCAGCAGCACTTGATCACCTCGCAAGGGAAGGCCTATCTCGACAAGAATTTCCCGAAGATGGATTCGATCAAGACCACAACAATCACAGAGTAGCGCAGAAACCAGCTCCTAAATCGGCGCGTGTTTCGGAAAGCGCGCGGCCTTCTCCAACTGCGTCAAATTGATTCCCGTGGCCAACAACTTCCGCGCCACATCCGAAGTCGTATTCTTCACCATGCACAGCAGCACGCAATCGCTCGACAGGATCGGAATCGTCCGCGTCCCCACGCGATCCGAATACGGCGCAATCTTGTCCGCCGCGCGCAGCGCCATCTTCAACTGCTCCGACAGCTCGAAATCCTTGCCGAAGAAAAGCCCCACGTCTTTTCCCGCGCGGCGCATCGGCGGAATCGGCACGCCGAACCATTTCTTCCGCGGCTGGTCGTCGCGCGTCTCGCTGTAGGTTTTGATCCAGTAATTCCAGCGCGACGGGCTGAACTCGCACATCTTCCGCAGCGTCTTCTCGATCGCGCTCGGGTCGGGCCAGTAGCGCCGCAAATGATCCCAGTTGTCAATGTACATGGCCCCCAGCAGATCGGCGACCTCGATGGTGTCCGACGCGCGGCTATGCGCTAGCATCACGGCCAGTTCGAACGCGCGCAGCAAATCGCGCGTCAATCGCCGCGGCGTCTCCACTTCGGGCGCGGCCTCTCCATTGTCAGCTGAATTTTTCCGAAACCCCATGCAATCGACGCAACTCACTCCGTCGAAACAGCTTAGCGGAAATACTTAGCAGTTGTTACCACGGAGTACAGCCTGATGCCCTGAATGTAATGCGACTCTCGTACAGGTTCAACCAGGCCGATTCTTCACGCGAATCAAAGCCCTAAGACGCCCACCAATTCGCGCACCGAAGCCGCCGATTTATCCAAAGCCGCTTTTTCTTCGGGCAACAATTTGATCTCAATGATCTGCTCGATCCCGCGCGCCCCGAGCTTCGCCGGCACTCCGACAAAAAGCCCCTTGATTCCATACTCGCCATCGAGATACGCCGCGCAAGGCAGAATTTTTTTCTTATCCAACAGAATCGCCTTCACCATCTCTACTACCGCCGCCGAAGGCGCGTAATAAGCCGAGCCGGTCTTCAGCAGATTCACAATTTCCGCCCCGCCCTTGCGCGTGCGCGTCACAATCGCTTCGATTTTTTCTTTCGGCAGCAAATCCGGCAGCGGAATCCCCGCCACAGTCGAATAACGCGGCAAGCGGCACCATATCGTCGCCATGCCCGCCGAGCACGAACGAATGTACGTTCTCCACCGACACGCCCAATTCCATCGCCACGAAAGTGCTCATGCGCGCCGAATCCAGAACCCCGGCCATGCCAATCACGCGATTCTTCGAAAAGCCGCTGATCTTGTAAGCCGCCTGCGCCATGGCATCGAGCGGATTCGTCACCAAAATCAAAATCGCATTCGGCGAAAACTTCACAATGCTCTCGATCACCGCCTTCACCACGTCGTAATTCGCCTTCAACAAATCGTCGCGGCTCATCCCCGGCTTGCGCGGAAATCCCGCGGTCACGATAACGATGTCGCTGTTCGCCGTCTCGCGATAATCATTCGTAGCCGTAGAAATGCCCACCGCGTGCGCGTCGGTTCCCTGAATCGGCGCCGATTCCAGCATGTCCAGCGCTTTGCCGGTCGGCACGCCGTCCAAAATGTCAGTCAGCACAACGTCAGCCAACCCGCCATCAAGAATCCGCTGCGCCGTAGTAGAGCCAACAAATCCGCCGCCAACCACAGTAACTTTCTTCCTCATGCGAAAAATCCTCCTGAAATCTCCGGCCTTTGTAGGGGCGGGCCTTGTCTTTAAGTCCCGCCCGCCGTTCGGCCCTCTTGTCTTTTGACTTTCTGTCGGCCCTATCAGCCACGGCGCCAAACACATGGCCGAAAACCGGGCGGGACTAAAGGCCCGCCCCTACGAAAACCTCAATCCGCCGCGGTTGCCGCCTGCATATTCTCAATGATCGCCGACGCGAATTCCGACGTCTTCACCTTCGTCGCGCCGGGCATCAGCCGCTCCAAATCATACGTCACGCGCTTTTGCAGAATCGTCCGCCCAATGCCTTCCTCGATCAATCGCGCCGCTTCGCCCCAGCCAATAAAATCGAACATCATCGCGCCCGAAAGCATCACCGAACTCGGGTTGATAACATCCTTATCGGCATATTTCGGCGCGGTTCCATGCGTCGCTTCGAAAACGCCGTATCCATCGCCGATATTCGCTCCCGGCGCCATCCCCAATCCGCCCACCTGCGCCGCGCACGCATCCGAAAGATAATCGCCATTCAAATTCGGCGTGGCGAACACCTGATACTCATTCGCGCGCAGCAGCACCTGCTGAAACACCGAATCGGCAATCCGGTCGTTCACCAAGATCTTGGTTTTCCACTTCCCGCCGCCGTGCGTCGCATAAATCGCATCCAGCGTGTGTTTCACTTCGTTGCAAATCGCGTTGTGAACTTCCTCGGTCATCTGCTCGAGCCCCGGCTCGATCATTGCCGCATTCTTCTCGATCGAAAGATTCGCGTCGCGGTCCTTGTTATCCAGAATCCAGCTCTCCCGCTCGGTCACAATCTCCGCGCGAAATTCCGCCACCGCCACCTCGTAGCCCCAATCGCGAAACGCTCCCTCGGTATATTTCTGAATGTTGCCCTTGTGCACCAGCGTCACAGTTCGTCTCTTGAATTCCACCGCATGAGCGATGGCCCGCCGCACCAGCCGCTTCGTCGCCATGGGCGACATGGGCTTGATGCCCACGCCGGAATCCTCGCGAATGCGCTTCTTGTCGTTCTTCAGCATCACGTTATTCAGGAAATCGATCAGCTATCTTCGCCGCCGGCGTGCCCGATCTCCATTCGATCCCGGCGTAAACGTCTTCGGTATTCTCGCGGAAGATCACCACGTTCATGCGCTCGGGATTTTTCACCGGCGAAGGCACGCCCGCAAAATAGCGCACCGGCCGCACGCAGGCATAAAGATCCAGAATCTGCCGCAGCGCCACATTCAAGGAACGAATCCCGCCGCCCACCGGCGTAGTCAGAGGCCCCTTGATCGCCACGCGGCAATCGCGAATCGCATCCACAGTATCGTGCCGGCAACCAATCCTTAAACTGATTGAACGCCTTCTCCCCGGCAAACACCTCCAGCCAGGCCACACGCCGCTTGCCGCCATAAGCTCGCTGCACCGCCGCATCAAACACCCGCCGCGAAGCCTTCCAGATATCCCGCCCCGTCCCGTCGCCTTCGATAAAGGGAATTATCGGCGTATCCGGCACCGAGAATTTCCCGCCCGAATATTCAATGGCCTTCCCGTCAGGCGGCACCGCAACTCCGTTGTAACTAGCTTTCATAATGGCTGGACTCCCTGCGACCCCGAAGAAGACCGCATCGTAGACTCGCAACGATACCACAATCGGCTCGCCGCCAATCCGCACTTGAAGCCAACTTGTGCTGTCGTGCCCGGCTTCGTGCGCTGAGTGTGGCCAGGCAGCGGCAGAAAACTTTCCAGGTTCTCCCATCGTCAAAGGCGCCAAATTCGCTTAGGCACTCCTTTTTGGAGCAGCCCCAAACATCATTCGGGATGTGATACTCCAAGCATTAATGCGATATATTTACCAGCACGACCGTGAATTACACACGATTCTGGGCGTTTCTTTCGGCGTCAGCATTAATCGCGGCGACAGCTCTGCTGTCGGCCAAGCCTCGCTCCGATTCGCCGGCTCGCGCGCCCAGCGCGTCAGCGCTACAGAACGCGAGTGCCTCAGAAGCCCCGGTGACCGTTTGGCTCACGGTGCATAGCCTCGAAGACAAGTTTGTCGCGGACCTTACAAAGGCTGACATCAGCGTCTTCGAGGACGGCCAGGAGCAATCGATCCTCTCATTTTCCCGTGACGAGACGGAACCGCTTGCTGTGGGCTTGCTGATGCAAGTAAGTGGCGAGCGCCACGACACGCTGCCGCACGCCGAAATTGAACCCGCGATTTTGTTTTTCCGCGCGCTCCTAACAAATCACAACGTGGGTTTCGCTGTTAATTTTTCCGAAAAGGCTGTGCTCGTACGCGACTTCACCAGCGAGCCCGCTGAAATGGAGCGAGGACTGCGCAAGGCAGCCAGCTCGGAACTTGTTGGCTGTTCCGACCTGTTCGACGCCGTCGCCGCGGTCAGCGCCAAACTTTCATCGGCTGCGCCCCAACGCCGGGCAATCATCGTGGTCGCAGATGGGCACGATAATTGCAGTCGCCAAGGAGTTTCGGCGGCTGTCGAGGCGGCGCTGCGCGCCGGCATAAAAATTTACTTCGTGAATCTCGCCTACGCCGATCCCGCTTACAAACGCGGCACCGCCTTGGCATCTACTTTTCGCAGCGTTGTGAACACCTCAAAGCAGTTGGCTGAGTCCACAGGAGGCAACATTGCGTTTGTCCGTAAGCGGGAAGACCTGCCCCCTGCATTCGAAGCGATAGCCAGCAACGTGCGCAATCAATACAAATTAACCTACAACTCCTCAAACGCAGTCCGCGGTGGGGAATTCCGTAAGCTCAGAGTCGCTTCGGCGCGTCGGGACGTACAGATCGTTGCGGCCCAAGGTTATTACGCGCCGAAGGACTAATCTTTGTGCGCACCTCCCTCGGTGGGGTTCTTACGATGGCGCAACCTTCGCCGGTATTGCTCCAGGGCTCCAGCGCTAAAGCGCACGTTCAAATGCGCGGTGCATCCCGGAGCGCTGAAGCGCTCCTTCCCCCGCATCAATGCGGGGGCTTCCACCAAATTGCGCGACCTCCCACCTGAGCCGAGGCTATGGCGGGCAGTCCCACCGGACTGCGGAACTGCCAGCAAACCATAAGTCGCCGACAGGGCGACGCATCGCGCCGTTACACGACGAGCGCGTGCGGAAATGGCACTAAGAGGGCTCTGTAGAGGGGTCGATTTTGTCACGGACAAAATCGACGCCGGTCGTTTGTTTTGTTGGAGTTGGGGGGATTTCTGTGCGTTTCGGTGTATCGATCAGGATTTCCCTGTGCAGGACGTCCGGCGACTCGCCATCCCGGAGAGCGAAGTTTAGAGGGCCCCCGCGAGACGACAACCCGCTGCACCGGTTCGGACCAACGGCCATCCTCGCTCACGCGACTCTGAGCACGAATGGCGCGGATTATGCAGTCGCCGGAGACGGTGGCGGAATCCGCATTTTCGATCAGGCGATCCAAAGCGGAGCGAAGATTTCGCCGACGATATTCATAGAGACCTGTGGCGTGCACGTGGCGGTAGAGAGTCATGCGGCTCCGCACTCTGAATTGCTCCACGATGTAGCCGGGGCTGATCCAGTGGAGGAACAAGTTTTCGATTTCCTGTCGGTCCTCCGATTGGCAGATGGCGCATTGCTCGCATGACGAGTGAGATCTATCGGGGCCGGGGGGCCGAGACGAGAGAGATTGGAACTGCGATTGGTGGTCATAATGATCTAGGAAATAGCACGAAGAACGGGCGATGGGTAGCGTACCGATTGCGGAGATTGGGGCGAAAGAAAATCGCAATTGGTTGAGCGATGGCAGGGTGACATTTTGTGTCAGTTGCCGGTTGAAGACAGGATCGAGGCGCGAAACATTGGACGCTCAGATCCTTCGCTTCGCTCAGGATGACAACATTCTGACTTTTTACGGGGCCTGTAAAGCAGGGCCCTGCGGGCATTGCTGAGTACTTACTTCGTCAGGAGTTTGAAAGCGTGCGTCCACTGATTCTTGGTGAAGCCGGGGATGCACCAGAGCATGCAGAGGGGCTCGAGGGCGCGGGCGGCGTTGATGCCGCCTACGTCGTAGGGCTCCCAGCCGAATTGGCGAATGATGTCGCTGGCTTGGGACTTGGCGGCGGGGTCGTTGCCGCAGAAGAACATGGTCGGTGGGCCTTGCTCGTAATGCGGATTGATCATGCGGCCGGCGCCTACGCTGTTGAAGGCTTTCACGACGCGGGCTTGCGGCAATTGCGCCTGAATTTTCTCACCCAGCGATTCGTTGGGGCCGGTGAAGAACTGCAGGACGCCGTTTACCGGCGGGGCTTCGGCGATGGGATTGGTGGCATCGAGAAGAGTTTTGCCGGAGAGATTCTCTTTGCCGGCGAGGTTGATGACGCTCTCGACGATGGTGCCTTTGACTGCGAGCACGATTACCTCGCCAAACTTTGCGGCCTCAGCGAAAGTTCCGGCGGTCGCGCCGGGCGTGGCGGCGAGCCATTTCTTTATTTCGCCGGAGTCTGGCGAGCGTGTGCCGAGTTTCACCTGATGACCGTGCTTGAGGAAGCCTGCGCCGAGCGTTTGGCCGACCGTTCCGGAGCCGAGAATGCCGATTTTCATGGGAGTCCTTTCAAGAACGAATCATCCAACACTGTTCGGATGCTGAATGCGGCAGAAGTCGCAAAGAGCGCCGGCGTTCCTGCCGGCATCTTACGACCACATACGTCGGCGAGAGCTGGAATTTTGCGCGGCCCGAGCGTTAATCAAATTGCTCTGATTGGCTTGGCTGCTCCGCACGGGATTCGTGCCGTTGGCGAAAGCTGTGCTCGTCGGATGCCGGCGGGGACGCCGGCGCTACTGTGGGCCTGTGCTCGCCGGATGCCGGTAGGGACGCCGGCGGTACCTACGCGTCAACTAAATGTCGTAGTACAGATGGAATTCGTAGGGGTGCGGGCGCATGCGCACGGGATTCACTTCATTCTTCATCTTGTAGTCGATCCAGAGGTCGATGAATTCCTCGGTGAAGACGCCGCCCTTGAGCAGGAAGTCGTGATCCTTCTGCAGCGCGTTCAGCGCCTCATCGAGAGAGCCGGGCAGGGAGGGCACGTGCTTCAATTCCTCCGGCGACAGTTCGAAGATGTCCTTATCCAGCGGCTCGCCGGGATCGATCTTGTTCTCGATCCCGTCCAGCCCGGCCATCAGCATGGCGGAATAGGCGAGATAGGGATTGCACGAAGGGTCGGGCGGACGGAACTCCAGCGCGCTTCGCCTTGGGGCTGGTCGAGTACATCGGAATGCGCACGGCCGCGGAGCGGTTGCGCCGCGAATAGGCAAGATTCACGGGCGCTTCGAATCCGGGCACCAGGCGTTTGTAGGAATTGGTGGTGGGAGCGGCGAAGGCGACAAAGCGCCGGCGCGTGCTTCAGCAGGCCGCCGATATACCAGAGCGCCATCTGGCTCAGGCCCGCGTAGCCGTCGCCGGCGAAGAGCGGCTTGCCTCTCTTCCACAGCGATTGATGCGCGTGCATGCCGGAGCCATTGTCCTGGTAGATCGGCTTGGGCATGAAGGTGACCGTCTTGCCGTACTGGTTGGCCACGTTGCGGACCACGTACTTGTAAATCATCATGTCGTCGGCGGCGTGCAACAGCGTGTCGAACCTGAAGTCGATTTCGCACTGCCCGGCGGTGGCCACTTCGTGGTGATGGCACTCGACGTCGATGCCGCAGGCTCTGGAGCTGCAGCACCATGTCGCTGCGCAGGTCCTGGTAGTGGTCGGTGGGCGGAACGGGGAAATAGCCTTCCTTGTAACGCGGGCGGTAGCCCAGGTTGTGCTCTTCGCGCCCGGAATTCCAGCGGCCTTCGTCCGAGTCGATGAAGTAATACGCCTGGTTCTCGCGGGTGTCGAAGCGGACGTTGTCAAAAATGAAAAATTCCGCCTCCGCGCCGAAGAAAGCCTGGTCGGCGATGCCGGTATTGAGGAGATATGTCTCGGCGCGGTGGGCGACATGCCGCGCGTCGCGTTCGTAGGGCTTGCGCGTGATCGGATCCTGCGCGTCACAGATCATCACCAGCGTGGGCGTGTCGCGGAAGGGGTCCATGAAGGCCGTGTTCGGGTCGGGGATCAGCAGCATGTCGGACTCGTGAATCGGAGCCCAGCCGCGGATGGAGCTGGCGTCCATGCCGAATCCATCCTCAAACGATTCCGCCGTCAGCTCGTGGATGGGATAGCTCACGTGCTGCCAGATGCCGGGAACGTCGATAAAACGCAAATCCAGGATTTTGACGTCATGTTTGGTGGCGTATTCGAGAACGCTTTTCGGGTCCATTCTTACCTCCACCGCTGTTGGTCGCGGCCAGCGAATTTAGGGCGGGGCGAAGGTACCTCAGCGTTTCCTTCGGCGTCAAGCCCGGCGAAGCGGCCGGGGCAATGCATTTTTCCATCGAGCCGATAGCTTTTTTGGATGGAAGCGAGTCAAATTTTCATGGGGTCTCTTTATGACTTCCTTATGCCGTTCTTAAATAGCGCTGCATTTTGCGAGGTTTTTTATCTTTTGCGGTTCACTGCGCCGCGCCAGCGCGTTTGCTTCGCCCGATCACGGAATCTGGAGCATCGATACTTTCTATTGCACGCTTCGATCACTGCCATATAACCTGATATTGCTATCCGAAGGCCTGCAGGCCTCGTTGCAATCAGCCTTACAAAAGAGGTTATCTCAACAAGCGAAGGAGATTCATGTCCAACGAACTGAGAAATTTTCTTGCGCACTTTCCATACGGCGAGCTGGAGGAATTGAATCTGAAGGCCAAGGAGCAGCGCAAGAACCGCGTCGCGGACCCACAAGATCCAGGAACAGCGACTGAAATACCTGACGGACGAAAAGCGGATCAAGGCTGTGACCGTGCTTTTCAGCGATCTTGAAGGTCGGCTGCACATGCTGGATTACGACAAGAAATTTCTCGTCAAGAGCTGGGACAACCTTACCTTCGACGGCTCCTCGATTCGCGGATTTACGGCGCAGCGGGAGAGCGATTTGCGACTGGGCATCGATTGGAGTGCGTTCTACTGGGCGCCTTCCGATGTGTTCGGCTCGGGCAAGGTGCTGGTCTTCGGCGAAGTGATCGACAAGAACGGCAGGCCCTACAGCGCCGATATCCGCGGTGAGCTGAAGCAGTTCGCCAGCAAGCTGTACAAGTCTGACGGCTATACCCTGAACGCGGCCAATGAGATTGAAGGATTCCTGTTCCAGGGCGTCGATGCCGAGCGCAACTATTATCAGACGGGCCGGTTCGACTACGTGAACACGGGCGGATACTACCACTCGCTGCCCGGCGATCCGCTGCGCACCTTCATCGATACAACGGCGGAAGTGCAGCGCGCCATGGGCTTTGAGAATGAGAAGGATCACCCGGAGGTCGCGCCATCGCAGTTTGAAATCAATTACGGCTATGGAGAGGTCGTGGCCGCGGCCGACCAGATTCAGCTATACAAGCTGATCTGCCGCCAGGTCGCGACCAACCTTGGAATGACGGCTTCCTTTTTGCCCAAGCCGGTCGTCGGCGTGAACGGCAGCGGCATGCATACCAACGTGTCGATCAGCAAGGACGGCAAGAATCTTTTCTGGGATGCCAAGGGCGAAGAGAAAGTAAGCGATTTCGCCTGGGCTTTGTCGACCGCATTCTGACGCACGGCAATGACCTGTGCCTGCTGCTGAACGCCAGCGTGAATGCTTATCGTCGCCTGGATCCGCACTTCGAGGCGCCGAACCAGATTAAGGCTTCGCCGGTCGATCGCGGCTCGATGATTCGCATTCCGATCGGCAATGAAAGAGCGTGCGCGTCGAAGTTCGGTCGGTCGGTCCGGATGCGAATCCGTACATGGTGCTGTATTCGATTTTCCGGTCGGGGCTGCAAGGCAACAAGTCGAACGTGAAGAATCTGCGCCAGGCCGAACGATACTTGCCGGACAACATCTACCCGCCATTGAGGATTTCCGCAGTTCAGCCTGGACCACGAAGCTGTTGGGCGCGGATGTGAAGGGGCGCTATGCAGACTTGAAGCAGGCTGCGGCAGACCGTTGCGCTCGCCTTTTGGGAACGTTCGTGAAAGTGCCCGAGGTGCAATACCACCACGAGGTTTACAACCAGTTCCTTTGGAACATGTTCTAGGAGGTTTTCGCCGCAGCGCGATTTGTTGCGGCGGAAAAAACAAAGATGCCGGCCTGAAAGGCCGGCGCTACACAAACCTTGGCCCCGGTTCCGTTCGCGGAACCGGGGCTTTTTTTTATTGGGAGCTTCTGGCGCGATCGCCTACCTGGACTGCGCCTGTGCCGGAGAAAGTTGCGGTGGAGAAGATTGTCGGCTACTTGGGTGACCGTGGCGATGCCGAGGTGGTCGGCTACCGAGGTGAGGACTTTTCCGGTGGCGGGATCGGTGATGGCGCGAACGTCGCGGCTGATTTCAAGTTTGTCGCCGAGTTTTACGCCGCCGGTTTTGCCGACATTGATGATGAGCGTGCTGCCGGAGACATCGGCGACGAGGCCGTCAACCACGATTTTGAGGATAGGGATTTGTGCGGCGACGGACTCGAGCTGCGCGGCCATATCGTTGACGGCATTGCGCGTGGCTTCGCCGAGAAGCGAATTGGTGAAATCCGAACTGACCATGTCGAAGCCGCTCATTCCGCGTCCGGCGAAGTGCGTGATGTCGCCGGCCTTGGCCGATTCGCCGGTGCCGGTGAAGGCGGTGATGATTTCGCCGGTGCTGACGTTGACGACGCGCGAGGAAATGCCGACGACGGCTTTGGATTTTACGGTCTTCACTCCGCCGCGGCCGAACATGCCTCCGCTGCCGCCGCTGGTGCTGTGCTTGTCGTCGGGACCGAAGCGCGTGACGGTGCCGAGAATGATGGCATCGACGCCCAGTAGGCGGCCGATTTTTGCGGCGGTGGTGGCGTCGGCGCGATCGCTGTTGTCAAAATTTTGCTCGCTAAGGATTTTGTCGAGCTCGGCGCGCTCGATCACCGTGTACTTGCCGTCCTGGACGAGTTTCACGATGAGCATGGCGGAGATGCCGCGGCCGACGTCTTGATCGGAGCTGGCGCCGAAGATGGCGGCGTAGGGATTGATGCCGCCCTGCGGCGTGCCATTGTCGAAATTGAGGATGGCGATGCGCTTTTTGGTGGCGGCGTCTTGGGCGGCGGCGGAAGAGCAGATGAGGGCGATTAGCGCGCAGAACAGCAACGCCGTCGAAGCCGAGCGGGCGATTCGCAATTGTCGAAGGCGGTTCATGTGGGCGCGAGCGTTGCGCTCCTGAGTGATGCGTATCTTAGATTAGGCGGAGATGTGGGGGCAAGAGTTGATGGATTTACGTGGAGATCGGATGCCGGCCTTAAAGGCCGGCGCTACAAAATGCGGAGACGCCCCGGATTTTCGCCGGGGCGTCGTCTCCGTTCGGAGTTTGACTATTTGCTGGCCATTGTTGGAATGCGCCAGAGGGCGTCCATGTGGCCCGCGGGATTCACGTTGGCTTCGAAGCCGGCGAAGCCTGCTGGATCGGCCTTGGCCATGCTGTCGACCATGTCGCTGTATTTGTCTAGGCCTTCGGGGCCGTTGCAGAAGATCACGATGAGAAATGTATTCACGTCCATCGTGTGGATGTATTCGTGCTGGAGGTGTAACCGTGCAGCGAACCGTCGGCGACCAGGCCATCGAGAGCTTTACCGAGCGTGGCGCGGGTTACTTCGTTGGCCTGCGCGCCGGATTCCCTGTATTTGAAAACGCCGACGCGCAGATAGGCGTTGGTGAAAGTGCCGGAGTGGACGTTGTAATCGCGGCTCTCGTATATGTCGTCCCAGTGTTTGGAATTGGCGTAAACGGGCGCATCCACCATGCCTTTGAAGGATTCCTCCGCGTGCATGAGATTGGCGAGGGAAGTGACAGTGAACCAACTGCCGTGCGTGGGTTCGCCTTCCTGATGGGCGGAGCGGATGAAGGAGCCGTAACCGACGATCGCGCCGCTATCCATGAGTTTCTTGTAGTTGCCTTCGGAGGCGGCTTCGGCCTTGTCGTACTCGCCCCATTGCGCGCGGGGGACGGCCCAGAGCGAAACGTAGGTGTACTGCCGCGGCTTTTCCATCGAGCTGGTTTGCGCGGAGACGGTGGAAGTGGGAGTGGCGACGAGCGTGGCCAGAATCATTGCGAGCAGAACTGCGAGGCAGCGTCTATGCATTCAGATTCTCCTTGAGACAGAGTTGCGCCCGATTCGGCCGGCGTCGAGATTTTAGATTTGCCCAAACAGAGGGGGAAAACCGTGCGCAACGCTACGCTGCAGGGCTGTGCAAGTCAAGTGGCTCAGGTGGCGATATCGGAGCGCGTCCGACAAGCTGAGTATACAGCCGATGCTGGCGTGGATCCCGCTAAAGACGCATCTGCTAAACGGGGCGGAGCGAAAATGAAGCAGGGTCAAGTTGACTGTCGAAGTACCGCGTCCATTCTTAGATCCGCGACGTGGCCCACGGCGAGCAAAAAAGTGATGAGATGCCCTATCGCGAATACCGGACTTGGCGCTAACTGAGTTCTGTTTTCTCACCGAACGGTACACTCGTCGAAATTGTGCCAGACAATGGACAACGCCAAGCGAGAAAAGTTTCCCCCCCCTCACGCCGGCAGGGACGCCGGCGCTACGACGGAGGTTTGAGTCCGCGCAGCGGCAGTGCACGTGAAGAAACTTATTGGTCGTCGGATGCCGGCGGGGACGCCCTTCGCGTCCGCTCAGGGTAAACCAGCGGTACGTTAGTCGTAGTATTCGGCGCCTAGGTGCGTGATCAGGTCTTCGCCCATCATCCAGCGTAACGTGTTCTTCAACTTCATCAGTTGGATGAAGAGATCGTGTTCGGGATAGAGCTCTGGGGCGCACATTGGGCACTTGAAATAGAAGCTTAGCCATTCCTGGATGCCGCGCAGGCCGGCGCGTTGGGCTAGATCCAGGAACAAGACTAGATCCAGAACGATTGGCGCCGCTAGGATGGAATCGCGGCAGAGAAAATCGACCTTGATCTGCATTGGATAGCCTAGCCAGCCGAAAATGTCGATATTGTCCCAGCCTTCTTTGTTGTCGCCGCGCGGCGGATAGTAATTGATGCGGACCTTGTGGTGAATCTTGCCGTAAAGCTCGGGATAGAGCTGCGGCTGGAGAATGTATTCGAGGACGCTCAGTTTCGATTCTTCCTTGGTTTTGAATGAGCCGGGATCGTCGAGAACTTCGCCGTCGCGATTGCCCAGGATATTCGTGGAGAACCAGCCGTTTAGGCCGATCATGCGGGCTTTGAAGCCGGGGGCGAGAATCGTTTTCATCAGCGTTTGGCCGGTTTTGAAATCCTTGCCGCAGACGGGAATGCTGCGGTCGCGGGCGAGTTCGTGCATCGCGGGAATATCAACGGTGAGATTGGGCGCGCCGTTGGCGAAGGGAACGCCTTCCTGCATCGCGGCGTAGGCATAGAGCATCGAAGGCGCGATGGCGTCGTGGCTTTCTTTCATGGCGCGCTCGAAATCTTTCAGCGTTTTGTGGACGGCGTGCTGCTCGAGAAAGACTTCGGTTGATCCGCACCAAACCATTACCAGGCGGCTGGCGCCGGATTTCTTTTTGAAGCTGCGGATGTCGTCGCGGATTTGTTCCGCTAGATCGAATTTGTTCTTGCCCTTCTTGATGTGCGTTCCGGCGAGATTTTTGACGTATTCGCGATCGAAGGCGGCCTTCATCGGGCGAATGCCTTTGAGGAACTTCTCGACTTTGGCGAGATGCTGTTGCTCGAGAACGCCGCATTTGTGCGCGGCTTGAGAGGCATCGTCGGGAAAAATATCCCAGCCGCCGAAAACCAGATCGCTGGTCTGCGCCAGGGGAACGAATTCGTTGATGTGCGGGGCGCGATTTTCGGTGCGCTTGCCAAGGCGGACGGTGCCCATCTGCGTGAGCGAGCCGACCGGCGGAGCGATGCCGCGGCGGACCAGCTCGACGCCGGCCATGAAGGTGGTGCTCACCGCGCCCATTCCCGGCGTGAGGACGCCCAGCTTGCCTTTCGGCGGCGCGATGCTGACGGGCCTGCGCATTCATTTCCCCCTGATTGCGATTGTGGATCGCGTCGGCGCCAACGGCGCGGGAGTGTGCGAGACGAAATATGATGCGCGAAGGCGTTTCGATTTGCAAATCGAAAGGGAATTGGAGAGCGGGGGAATTTGCGAAGGGACGCGATGGCGCGAGGCTTGCGCGGCAGGAGGGTGGCGTTTGCGGCTTTGCGGACAAAGGCCCAGCGCTAAAGCGCATCGTTAAGGACGGAGCTTTTTTCGGAGCGCTGAAGCGCTCCTCCCCGCATGAATGCGGGGGCTCACTCCCAAAAGCAAGAGCTCCTGCCGAAATGCAAGAGTTCCCACCGAAATGCAAAAGCCCTCAATAGGCGGGAGCGCTCCAAGTGGAAGAGCACGACACTGCCGGGCCTTGCGCCACAAGAGTGATGGTATTGTGGCGGGATTGCGGACAGCTCTGCGTGCTGCCTGGAAGAGGGACGCGGGAGAATAGAGCATCGTGAGTTGGCGCGAAATTGTGGGCGCTTTTTGGCCTTTGGCGTTGGTGCCGATTGTTTTGATCGGATTGACGCTGTGGATGCGGCGGTACGTGTTGCGGAGTGCGGCGGCTGATGCTGATGCGGCGTGGTTCAGCTATGCGCGGTTTATGAAATTTAGCGCGCAGGCGGGTTGGCTTGCCTGGTTGGGATTGCTGTCGCTGCCTGCTGTGGGGAGATGGGTTGCGTTTGTTGCCGTGGATCCGGGGACGCGGGGAACGTTTGGAGCGCAGGCATTGATTTGGACGGCGATTGGGCTGTTGCCGATGGCGCTGACGACGATCGTGTGCCGCGTGCTTTCGTTTCCGGTGTTTGCACAGGTGCACGGATCGCAATGGACGCGCGGAGAGATTTTCCGGCAGGCGTTCTGGACGCAAGCGACGTTCGTGGTGCCGATCCTGTGCTTCGTCGGAGGAATCACGAAGACTGGCGAGGAAAACTGGCGCGGTGTCGTGTTCTTTATGCTCCTCGGATTTGCCATTTTGATCTTCGGAATTCGGCAGATTGCGGTGGAGTCGGGACGGACGTCGGAATCGCTGAGCACCGGCGAACTGCGCAACCGCGTGTTCGCGCTGGCGGCGAACTCGGGGGTGCGGCTGAAGAGCTTGTATGTGATTTCGTCGGCGAAAAGCCGGATGGCGAATGCATTTGCGGCGCAGGGAAACACGGTGATGCTGACGGACTACCTGCTGACGCATCTGACGCGGCGGGAAGTGGATGCCGTGGTGGCGCACGAACTGACGCATTTGAAAAAGCAACACGTCGCGCTGCGAATGATTATTTTTGTGGCGGTGGCGTTTACCTCGGTGGCGATCATGCAGGACTGGATGCGCGCGGGACTGATTCCATTGCTGGCGGCGATCCTGCTGCTGATTTTCTACCTGACGAGACGGGTGAACGAACGCACAGCGGATGCGGGGGCGGTAAAGATTCTGGGCGATCCCGAGGCCATGATTACGGGGCTAGCCAAGATAACACGGCTGAATAAATTTCCGCTGCGATGGAGCAAATGGAGCGAGTGGCTGATGACGCATCCTTCGACGATGCGCAGAGCCGAAGCGATTGCGCGCAAGACGGGAATCGCGCCTGAGAGGCTGGCGCAAATCTTGGAGGCGGGGACCACGGGCGACAGTTACTACACTTTGCCGGCGGCGATTGCCGGCGGAGCGAAAGTGTACTCGACGAAATACAAAAAAGAGCCAGGCGGCGAAGCGTTCATGGACGTTTGTGGCGATTATGACCGTTGGGCCCGCGGCCATCCTGGGGATTGCGAAGGCGGCGGGGTTCGAGGGCGCGGCGACACTCGGGGCTTGGATTTTCAGCATAGCCGCCACGTTCGGCTTGTATCTGGCGGCCATGAACTATTTCTCGCTCTCCGGGAACGAACAGCTCGAGAAGCGGCTGCGAGCGCGACTGAAGAGCGAGAATAAGATCGCGCGCGAGGACGGCGGAATGTTCGTGGGTTTCGCCCCGGACGCGGCGCCGCGCTTGTACGACGGGGGTTTCTCCTGGGACATGGGGCTGCTTTTCTTTGGCGCGGAGCAAGTTGTGTACTTTGGCGAAGAGACGCGGTTTGGATTGCGGCGGGGCGAGATATTGGATGCGCGGGATGTGCGCGGATCTCCGGCGTGGATTCGGACGGGGGCGGTGTTGATTCAGTGGCGGGACGCGGCGAAGGATCTCGGTGGAGCGTTTTTAATTCGGCCGCAGCGAGCGCGCTCGTTGGCAGAACAGCGGGAAGTTGCAGAAGAATTGACGACACGGTTGGAGGAATGGATTGATGGCCGGCAGCAAGGGAGCGACGAACTGCCGCTGGGCGATTTTGAAACGCCGGAGGTGGGTGCGGTCACGAGCGTTTCCCCGGGGCAGACGGGGCGCGGGAAGAGTGCTACGCGGTCCGTGATGATACTTGGTTATATTTCTGCGGCAGCGGCGGTGCTTTGCAATCTTTCGTTCATCGGGCCATTTGATGGATGGTATGCGGTAAGCGCGACGATAATTTTGGGGATTGTGCAGTTCATTCCTTATTGGAGAGATCGCCAGGAGGGAAGCGCGGCTGCGCGTGGTGTAATTGGCCCGGACGCAAGGCGCACTCACGGGGAGATCGCCGGAGCGGGCGGAGCAAGCCCCGCCCCTACGGGGTCCATTTGCCGCAGCGAGCGGCAAACTGGCGGAGTTAGAGCTTTTGGATGTGGATGCTGCCGTCGCCGGAATTAATTTCTAGGGTGCCGCCGCCGCCGTTCATTTTGCCGCGGACTCTGGATTCGCTCAGCGAGCCGGAGACGCTTACCGGGAAATCGAGATTGATGTGGCCGTCGCCGGTGTGGGCGTCTAGGTCGGCGGCGAAATTCTCGGGGATGCGCAGGGTGATGCTGCCGTCGCCGGAGCGGAGATTCCAGGGATTGGCAATCTTCGAGCCCGCGGTGGCGGAGGCTTGGATGCTGCCGTCGCCGGTTTTGAGATAGAGGCTATCGAAGCGGCCGCTGATGGTGATGTGGCCGTCGCCGGTGTCTACGTCTAGCTTGCCGTCGAAATTGGCGCCTTCGATATGGCCATCGCCGGAATGGAGATGGATATCGCCGCGGAGGCCTTGGGCGGTGATGTGGCCGTCGCCGGTATCAATTTTGATGTTGCCGGAGACGGCTTGCGAGGTGACGTTGCCGTCGCCGCTGTGAATATCGAGATCGGATTCGGCGGGGACTTGGATTTGAATTTTGATGGAATGATGCGAGGCGAAGAAACTCCAGCCGCCGTGGGGAGCTTTTACAACCAAGCTGACGTTGTTGCCGTTCTGGCTTTCATTGAAGCGAAGGTCGCTGATCTTGTAGCCGGTGGTGGAGACGTGGACTTTAATTTCTGTGGCGCTGCCGGTGGAGATGTCGATGTCGCCGTCGTCGGTTTGGACGGAGAGTTGCGGGCTTGCCGGTGATGGAGTATTTCAGGTCTTTGTCATCGGCACGGGCCGGGGATGGGGCGGCTAGGGTGATGCCTGCCAGGGCTAGAGCAATTAGTAGCGGCTTGAACATTGGGTGCCTCCGTGGCTTCTGAATGGAGATACGCAGGTGCGGGGGGAAAAGTTCAATCGAAGTGGCCGTTTCTGACGGCGAATGGCTATTGATCGAGCCAGTACCGAACTTGAGGTCCTACGGCCAAAAATCGGCCTCAGGATGACGGCGTTTTCTTCCGGCGGACTGAGAACTCACAATGAGTGATCCGCGCGTGCGCCTTGCCCGTGGCGAGATCGAGATCGCCGGATGCCGGCAGGGACGCCGGCGGTACGAACGTCATGCGGACCGCCGCTTGGCTTGCGACTTCGCGTGGGGCTTGGGGCGGAGCGCGGATAGGAAGGCTTCTAGCGGGAGGGTGTTGATTACGTCCTTTTTTTCTACCCAGCCGCGGCGGGCTGTGCCTACGCCGTACTTCATTAGTGCTAGATGGCTGGTGGCGTGAGAGTCGGTGTCGATGATTAGTTTGACGCCGGCGTCGCGGGCGGCGCGGAGATGGACGTCCTTGAGATCGAGGCGGTCGGGATGCGAGTTGCATTCCATGACTACGCCGTGGCGTTTTGCGGCTTCGAAGATTTTTTGCATGTCGTAATCGAAGGGATCGCGGCGGAGAACCAGGCGGCCGGTGGGATGGGCGATGATTTGGGTGTAGGGATTTTCGATGGCGGCGAGGATGCGATCGGTCATCGCGGATTTTTCGAGATTCATGTAGGAGTGGACCGACGTGATGACGATGTCGAGCTGGGCCAGGACTTCATCGTCGATATCGAGGCGGCCGTCTTTGAGGATATCCACTTCCATGCCGGTTAGCAGGCGGATGCCGGAGATTTTTTTTGCGCGGCGTGGATTTTGGCGATTTGCTCGAGGGCGCGCTTTTCATCGAGGCCATTGGCGACCGTGACGGCTTTGGAGTGGTCGGTCAGGGCGATGTATTCGTAGCCGCGGTCTTTTGCGGCGGCGGCCATTTCTTCGATGGTGTTGCGGCCGTCGGAGGCGACGGTGTGCATGTGCAGGTCGCCGCGGATATCTTTGAGTTCGATTAGGTGCGGGAGCTTGCCGGCTTCGGCGGCTTCGATTTCGCCGGTGTTTTCGCGCAGTTCGGGCGGGATGTATTTGAGCTTGAGCTTCGCAGTAGATGTCTTCTTCGGTTTTGCTGGCGAGTACTTTGCCGCCTTTGATTTCGGTTAGGGCATATTCGTTCAGCGTCCAGCCTTCTTCGTTGGCGCGGCCGCGGAGGGCTACGTTGTGGTCCTTCGAGCCGGTGAAATAGAGCAATGCGGCGCCGAAGCTTTTCTTGTCGAGCAGGCGGACATCTACCTGGAGATTATTCGCGAGCAGGAAGCTTACTTTGTTTTCGCCGTGAGCCAGCGTTTGTTCGATGCCCGGAAATTTCAGAATGTGCTGGGCTACGGCTTCGACATTCTTGGGCTTGTCGTGGCCGGGGCGCATGGTGACCAGCAGATCGAGATCGCCGATGGTTTCTTTGAAGCGGCGGAGCGAGCCGGCGGGGGTGACTTCTTCGACGGATTCGCCGGCGGCGAGGATGTGCTCGCGGAGTTTTTCAGCGACGGTGTCGCCGGTGCTGATTAGGAAGCGGCCGGAGGCGCGTTTGTGGGTCTCGACGGCTTTCAGGATGTTCTGTTCGCTTTTTTCGCCGAAGCCTTCGAGATCGCGGAGTTTGTGTTCCTGGGCGAGCTTTTCGATATCGGCTACCGTGCCGGCTTTGAATTTCTTCCAGAGCAGGGCGACTTTCTTCGGGCCTAGCGATTGCAGCTCGAGGAGATCGAGGATTGTGGCGGGATATTTTTTGAGGAGTTTTTGGCGCAGGCTGTAATCGCCATTCTTGAGGACTTCGTCGATGTGCTCGGCCATGCCTTCGCCGATGCCGGGAAGGGCGGTGAGTTTCTTGCGATCTTTGGCGAGGTCTTCGATGCGCTCGGGGATGCTGTCGATCAGGTCGGCGGCGCGTTCGTAGCTGCGATAGCGGCCGATGATGGCGCCATCGATTTCGAGGAGATGGGCGGTGTCGCGGAAGATTTTGGCGATTTCGCGATTTTCCATGCGGGGATTATATGGGAGTTGGATGGCGAATTACAGGGGAGGGCATCGGCGGAATTGAAGAGGAGCAGAACAGCGGGAGGGCTGAAAACCGGGAGGGTCTGAAGACCCTCCCCTACAAAAGCAAAGACAAATTCATCGGGCGTAGTGGAGATAGTAGAGGAGGGCGGCTACGGATTTGGCGTCGTGGAGTTTGCCGGCGCGGATCAGGCGCTCTAGTTCTGGGCGGGTGAAGCGACGGGCGGTGATTTTTTCGTCGTCTTCGGGAGTCGCGGCGCCGGGGATTAGGCCTTCGGCGGAGTAGAGGTCTAGGAATTCGCTTAGGAAGCCGGGGGTGGGGAAGAGATGGAGGAGTTTGCGGTAACGGTGGGCGCGGTAGCCGGTTTCTTCGCGGAGTTCGCGTTTGGCGGCGAAAAGGGAGGATTCGCCGGGGTCGATGCGGCCGGCTACTAATTCCCAGAGATAGGTGCCTACCGAGTGGCGGTATTGGCGGATTAGGAGGACGTCGCCGTTGGGGAAGATCGGCATAACTACTACGGAGCCGCTGTGGGTTACTACGTCGCGGGTGGTTTCTACGCCGCCGGGTTCGATTACGCGATCGCGGCGGACGCCGAAGACCGGGCCGGTGTAGAGGATTTTGCTGTCGAGGACTTTTGCGCGGGTTCGTGGCGATTTTGGCATCGGAGGCATTATACTGGCGCGCGAGATGACGCTGAACACACTTATTGTCGATGACGAGCGGCCGGCGCGGGACGAGCTTAGTTATTTGCTGAAGGGATTTCCGGAGATCAATCTTGTTGGGCAGGGGAAGAATGGGTCTGGAGGCTGTTTCGTTGATTAAGGAGCACAATCCGGATTTGGTGTTTCTCGACGTGCAGATGCCCGGGTTCGATGGATTTGGAGTGATCAAGAAACTGGTCGCAGGGAAAGTGCGCGTGCCGCAGATTGTGTTTGCTACTGCTTACGACAACTACGCGGTGCAGGCGTTCGAAGTGAACGCCGTGGATTACGTGCTTAAGCCTTTTGATAAAGGGCGCATCGCGAAGGCCATTCAGCGGGCGAAGAAAGCGGTGGAGTCGAATGCTTCGGCTGTGGAGCGGCTTGAATCGCTTGTCGACAAGCTTGGATTGGAGAAGACGCCGCAGCCGGTGAAGCTTTTGGTGAAGTCGCAGTCGCGGTTGATGCTGGTGGATGCCGAGGACATGGTGTTCGCGTCGATTGAGGACGGCACGATCACGATTTTCACGCGCGAGTTTGAAGGCGTGTCGAATTACCGCACGATTGAAGAACTGGCGGGGGCGCTGGAGGCCGAGTCATTTTGGCGGGCGCATCGGTCCTACCTTGTGAATATCCATCACATCAAGGAAGTCATGCCGTGGTTCAAATCGAGTTACATGTTGAAGATGAATGACCGAAAGCAGACAGAAGTTCCGGTGAGCCGGGCGCAGACGAAGAGGTTGAGGGACTTGATAAAGTTGTAGGGCCGGGCGTAAACGATCGCCGGAGGTTTTGGCGGACATTTGGGCGGGGGTTACACGGAGCGGGCGCAGCAAGCGGCGCCCCTACGGCCGGAAGGCTCATCACTCCAGAAATGATAGATGTGGCTACAAATCTTCTTAGCTTGACCTGTCGGACTCGGGCGGCTTTGCGTGTTATAGTTTGGCGAAATGGGGTTCTTCGTCCGGCTTTTCTATCCTTACGGAATCATTCTCCAGGTTTTGGCGATTGTGCATTTTATTCGCCGGCGACCGGCTTACTATTGGCTTTGGATTGTGCTGATTGGCGGGCCGCTGGGGGCGCTGGTGTATATCGTCGCTGAGGTGCTGCCGGATTTAGGGTTGCTGCAGGGTGTGCTGCAGGGATTTCCTCGGCGTAGCAGGATTCGGGAGCTTGAGGCGATTGTCTTGGATAATCCTTCGCCGGGGAATTTTGAGGAATTGGGAGCGCTGCATCTGGAGGAGAAGAATTACGCTAGGGCGCGCGAGTGTTTTGATAAATCGATTGCCGCGCGGCGCGATCATCCCGATCCCTTTTACCGGCGGGCGATGGCGGAGATGGGATTGGCGGATTTTCCGGCTGCGACTTCCGACCTCGAGCACGTGATGGCGGTGGACCCGAAGTACGATCATCTGCAGGCTAAGGGGCTTTTGGCGCAGTGTTATGCGATGACGGGGCGGGGGGCGGAGGCGGAGTCCTCATTTCGCGAAGTCTTGGCGCTGCGGAATGAATCGGAGACGCAATATAACTTTGCGGCGCTGTTGGTGGCTGAAGGGCGGCCTGTGGAGGCTGTGGAATGGGTGGATAGGATTTTGAGGAAGAAGGCTACTTTGCCGCGATATTTGAAGCGGCGGGAGAGGCCTTGGTTTCGGAAGGCTGGTGCTTTGCAGAACAGGATTCGCGAAATGGAGAAGATGGCAGCAGCAAAGGCCGGCCCCGGACCGCAGCCTAAATAACGCAGACGAGTCCGCCGTACCGCCGCTCCGGCATTGGTGAAAATGTGATCACAACTCAAAAAATCATTCCGATGATTCGCAACTCATGCCCGCCTCTCGACCAAGTCTTTGATGCCATGCAAATCGCAAGCTGCGCGAATGATATCGGCATTTACATGGATCTCGACACGGTCGCGGAGTATGTCTTATCGTGCTGCTTTGAAAAGAAAGATACCTCCTCTATTGCAATTATCTTCGAGATTGTCGAGCGGTGCATAACTGAAGGCGATAAACAGACCCGCGACGCAGCGATTGTTGGCTTCATCGAGACACTATGGCTGAGAGCGACCCGGGAGCCGTCTGGCTTGGAAGTGATTCTTCCATGGCTCGGGCCAATGTCGCGGCGCGGCCTGGCAGAGGTGGAGGACGCGTGGAAAGGGAAGCATAGCCTGGCGGATGTGATCCGTGACGAGAGGCGAGCGGCGGGTCCCTCGGGGCGAAAGCATCGGGACACGAAATAGTTTCACGCGGCGTAAGCGAATATCACCCGCATTTTGTCCGTTGTGGCACGGCGTGCTAGCATCGAGTGACCTCGGGCATGGATTTCTCTCTTAGCAGCGATCAACTTTTGATTCGCGATACCGTCCGCCAATTTATGGAAGCGGAGATGCGCCCGATTTTACGGGAGTATGACCGCGATGAGAAGTTTCCGGCGGAGCAGATTCGGAAGCTTGGCGAGCTTGGGTGTTGCGGGATGTTGGTGCCGGAGGAATGGGGCGGGGCTGGGACAGATACGGTCAGTTATGCGGTGATGCTCGAGGAAGTGGCGCGGGTTTGCGCTTCCACCGCTGTAGTGATCAGCGTGACGAGTTCCGTCGGCGGGCTGCCGCTTTGGAAGCATGGGACTGAGGCGCAGAAGAAGAAATACTTGCCGGCGCTTTCGCGTGGGGAGATTTTGGGCGCGTTTTGCCTGACGGAGCCGGGAGCGGGATCGGATGCTGCGGCGATTCAGGCGCGTGCGGTGCGTCGCGGCGACGAGTACGTGCTGAACGGCACGAAGAGTTGGGTGACGAACGGCGGGGTTTCGGGCGTGTACACGGTGTTTGCGAAGACGGACCCGGCGGCGGGCGCTCGGGGAGTGACGGCGTTTCTTGTGGAGCCGGACTTTCCAGGATTTCGCATCAGCCGCTACGAAGATAAGATGGGGATTCGGCTGTCGCGTTCGGCGGAAATTGTTTTTGAGGATTGCCGCGTGCCGGTGGAGAACCGCTTGGGCGAAGAAGGGCAGGGATTGAAGATTGCGCTCGAGGGGTTGGATGGAGGGCGCGTGGGAATTGCGGCGCAGGCAGTGGGATTGGCGCAGGGGGCGTTTGAGGCGGCGGTGAAGTATGCGAAGCAGCGCGCGGCATTCGGGAAAAAGATCGGCGAGTTTCAGGGGATTCAGTGGATGTTGGCGGATATGCAGATGGAGATAGAGGCGGCGCGCGGCTTGATGATGAATGCGGCATGGATGCGCGATCGCGGAACGGGCCGGCGGGGAGCGGCGGCTGCGAAGGCGAAATTGTATGCCAGCGAGATGGCGAATCGCGTGTGCTACAAAGCGGTGCAGGTGCATGGGAGCGTCGGGTATTCGCGGGAGACGGATGTGGAGAGGTATTACCGCGATGCGCGCGTTTTGACGATTTATGAGGGGACGAGTGAGATTCAGCGGATGGTGATTGCGCGGGATTTGTTGGGGAAGTAGGGGCGGGAAAGGGCAAATGCAGATTCCTCACCCGCAGAGGGTTCGGAATGACAGCGGTTTCTAAATTGCGAATTGAGAGGGAAGTTGGCTAAGAGGAAACGAGTTTTGAGCGGGATGCGGCCTACCGGGCGGCTGCATATCGGGCATTACTTTGGGGCGCTGCAGAATTGGGTGAAGATGCAGGCTGATCCGGAGTTTGAGTGCTTTTTCTTCGTGGCGGATTGGCATGCGCTCACGACCCATTATGAGGATACGTCGTCGATTGGCGAGAATACGCTGCAGATTGCGCTGGATTGGCTTTCGGTGGGGCTTGATCCCGAAAAATCTACCATTTTCATACAGTCGAGCGTGCTCGAACATGCGGAGTTGCATGTCATTTTGTCGATGATCACGCCGCTGAGTTGGCTCGAGCGCGTGCCGACGTATAAAGAGCAAATTGAAAATTTGAAGGACCGGGATCTTGGCACTTACGGATTCCTCGGTTATCCGCTGTTGCAGACGGCGGACATTCTTCCTTACGGCGAGCCGAGGCAGGAACTGCTCGTGCCTGTGGGCGAGGATCAGGTGCCGCATGTGGAGCTTTCGAGGGAGATAGCGCGGCGATTCAATGTGCAATTCGGAGTTGAGATCAATTCCAGCCTCTATTCAGAAAGTAACGCGGCAGCGTTGAAGCATCTGGTTTACCACGTCGTGCCGAAGCTGAAAGGCGAGGACGGAGAAAAACTTGAGGGGGCGTACGACCGGACCTTCAAGGAATACATCGCTGAAGTTGGCTTCGAGAACTTTCTGGAGAAGGCCGGGCCGGCAAAATCATTCTTCAAGCATCGGCGGGTTCTGGAAGAGCCGAGCGCGATGTTGACGGAGACGCCGCGGTTGCCGGGGACTGATGGGCGGCGGATGGCTAAGAGCTATGGGAATTTTATTTCGCTGAGCGAGCCGATCGATTCGCTGCGGAATAAAGTGCGGAACATGATGACCGATCCGGCGCGGGTACGGCGGACGGATCCGGGGAATCCCGATGTTTGCCCGGTGTTTTCGTATCACAAACTGTTTTCGCAGCAGCCTACGATTGAGCGCGTGAATCGCGAATGCCGGACGGCGGAGATTGGCTGCGTGGATTGCAAGAAGCTGATGGCGGACAATCTGGTGACTTGGATCGAGCCGATTCAGGCGAAAAGACGCGAATTTGAGTCGCAACCGCAGCGCGTCTGGGATATTCTCGATGACGGCTCGACGCGGGCACAGAAGGCGGCGCGGAAGACGATGGAACGCGTGCGCGAGGCGATTTTTGGCTGGGACGAGGCGCGGAAGACTGCGGGCCCCGCGCAGGCTCCCCACACGCAGAAAGTGACAGGCGGAGACTGATTTGGCGACACCCTACAAGATCCAGCTTCCGATCTACGAAGGCCCTCTCGATCTTCTTCTCGATTTAATTCGCAAGCAGGAAATCGATATTCACAACATTCCGATTGCGAAAATCACGCAGCAGTATCTCGATTATCTGCACCAACTCGAAAAGCTGGATATTGATGTCTCGTCGGATTTTCTGTACATGGCGGCTTCGCTGATTTACATCAAATCGAAAATGCTGCTGCCGGTGGATCCGCTGGCCGGGCCGGAAGAGCAGATGGACCCGCGCGAGGAATTGGTGCACAGGCTGCTGGAGCACGAGAAGTACAAGAACGCCGCGCAACTGCTCTATCAAAAACAGCAGATCGAAGCGAACGTCTGGTCGAATCCCGACCGCACGCTTTATCAGGGCGAAGAAGTGGAAGGCGAGCTGGTGGTTTCGCTGGTGGATTTGATCAAGGTGTTCCAGCAGGTGCTCGAGCGGCGCAAGGAAGTTCCGAAATTCGAGCTGCAGCACGAGACGGTGACGATCGCGGAGATGATGGGCCGGCTCAGAAAGCAGTTGAATTCGAGCGAGGAAGCCGTATCGCTGGCGGAGTTTTTCGAATCGTGCGCCACGCGTCGGGCGATGATTGTGGCGTTTTTGGCGCTGCTCGAAATGGTGCGGATGCAGGCGGTGATATTGGTGCAGTCGGAATTGTTTTCGGATATCCGGCTGCGCAAGCACAAAATGTTCGATGTCGTATTCTCAGGCGATGAAGCCATCGCGAAAATAGAAGAACAATATCTATGACCCCACAGGAAATGCAGTCGGCCCTCGAGGCCATTATTTACGCGGCGGATGAGCCGGCGACGATCGGGCAGCTCGCGGAAGCGGTCGGCGGAGAGAAGACGGAAGTGCGCGCGGCTCTCGACCTGCTGGTTGCGGCTTACCAGACCGACGATCACGGCATAGAAATTCGCAAAGTCGCCGGCGGCTGGAAGCTTTACACCAAGCCGCAGCATCACGACGTGGTGCGGAAATTCATCAAGAGTTTGCGTCCGCCGGTGCGCTTGACGATGCCGGCGCTTGAGACGCTGTCGGTCGTAGCTTACAAGCAGCCGGTGACGGCGCCGGAGATCAACGAGATTCGCGGGGTGAATTGCGGCGGGGTGTTGAAGACGCTGCTCGAGAAGCGGCTGATTACCACGGCGGGGCGAAAGGCTGTGATTGGGCGGCCGATTTTGTATCGCACGTCGAAGGATTTCTTGATGCGCTTCGGGCTGTCGGATTTGGAAGAATTGCCGAGCTTGAAGGAATTCGAGCAGTTGGCGCAGGCGGCCTTGGGTGCGGATGAGGGCATTGCGCCAATCGAGCCGGGTGAAGCTGTAGGCGACGGCGGCGGATCGAATGGATCTGCGGCGATGGCGCTGGAAGGCGAAACCGCGTCGGACGCGGAAGTATTCAGCGAACCAAAAACAGCGGCAGCTGCGGCGGGAAGTTCTGCGAGCGGCGCGTCGACCGGGACATCGAGCCAGGCCGAGGTGGAAGAACCGTCAACGGATTCACGCGGCGATTGAGCGGCCGATGGTTTGCGCGGGCGGAAAACAAGACCTCAGCGGCTAAAGCCGGGATGAATTCAGAGCAAGTGCGGCACGACTGAAGCCGTGCCCTGACAAAGATTCTGCGTTCTCTCCATGGAAGAACGACTCCAGAAAATCATCGCGCGTGCGGGCGTCGCTTCGCGGCGGCGCGCGGAGCAGCTCATCGTTTCCGGCCACGTGACCGTGAACGGGAAAGTTGTGACCGAACTGGGCACGCGCGCGGACGCGTCGCGCGATCACATCAAAGTTTCCGGGAAGCTGCTGCAGGGTGCGGAAGAGCACGTTTATATTGCGCTGCACAAGCCGGCTGAAGTTGTCGCTACGTTGAGCGATCCGGAGGGGCGGCGGTCGCTCGGCGATTTACTCAGTGCTGTGCCGGTGCGCGTCTACCCGGTTGGGCGGCTTGAGTATCATGCTTCGGGGCTGCTGTTTCTCACCAATGACGGCGAGCTGGCGAACAAACTGATTCGCACGCACGGGCTGCGTCAGACTTATCTTTTGAAGGTGAAGGGCAATCTGAGCGATTCCGAAATCGCGAAAGCTGCTGCGGTGTCGCGCGCGCGCATCGAACGCGGGCAGCGCGGCGAGAATCCCTGGTACGAAGTGACCATGGCGGACGCCAGCCGCGATCCTCTGCGCGAGCAGCTTGCTCTGATGGGCCATCCGGTGGAGAAGATGAAGCGCATAAAAATCGCAAGCCTCGAAATTGGCGACTTGGCGCCGGGGCGATTCCGGAGTCTGACGCTGAAGGAAGTGACCGGGCTCGAGGCGGCGGTGAAGAAGGCCGCGACGCATCCGCAAAGTGCGGCGAGCCCATCGCCGCCGCGGCCTGCGCGGCCGCCGCGACGGAATGCCAGCCGGGGCCGAAATCGCGGATGACGCCGCTGCCCGCCGACGCGGTGCCGGAGTGGATTCGCAGCGTCGAGGCTTACGTGCCGGGGCGGCCGGTGCGGGAACTGGAGCGCGAGCTGGGGCAGAGCATAATTCAGCTTGCGTCCAATGAAAATCCTCTGGGGCCTTCGCCGAAAGCCATGGCGGCCGCGCGTGAGGCGCTTGCGGGCGGGCATCGCTACTCGAACGGCGGCGACCAATATTTGCGCGAAGCGCTAGCTGCGCGCCACGGCGTCTGCGTCGAGAACATTATTCTCGGCGCGGGCTCGAGCGAAATCATTGGCTTGGCCGCGCGGGCGCTACTTGGGCCGGGTGACGCGGGCGTCACTTCGCGCAGCACTTTTCCACTTTATCCCATCAGCATCCGCATCACAGGCGCGGGCTTGATTGAAACGCCCTTGCGCGACAATGCGATTGATCTCGAAGCGATAGCGGCGGCGCTGCCGGCGCGCACGAAAGTTATTTTTCTTGCCAATCCGAATAATCCTACCGGGACGATGTTCATCGCCGGTGAATTCGAGACGTTTCTCGCGCGCGTGCCGCAGAACGTGCTGATAGTGATCGACGAAGCGTATTGCGATTATGTGGCGAGGAATGATTACCCGCGCTCGATCGAGATGCTGCGCGAGCGGCGAAATATTCTTATCTTGCGCACGTTTTCGAAGGTGTTCGGGCTGGCGGGCTACAGAATCGGATACGGCATCGGCGATTCCGCGTTGATTCGCGAATTCGACAAAATACGCGCGCCTTACAATACTTCTCTGGTAGCCGAAGCCGCCGCGCTCGCGGCGCTTGAAGATCGCGACCATGTGCAACAGTCGGTGGAATGCAATCGCGAGGGCCTGTTGCAGTTGGCGCGCGGCCTTGAAGTAATTGGTGCCAGCTACGTGCCGTCATGCGCCAATTTCATGCTGGTGAATTTGCAGCGCGATGCGCAAGAAATCGCGGCACAACTTCAGAAAAGTGCGGTGCTGGCGCGTCCCATGGGCTTCATGGGCTTGCCGGAATCCATTCGAGTGAGCGTGGGCACCAACATCCAAATTACGAAATTTCTGTTCGCGCTTGCGCAACTTCAACGCGAGCCGCCAACAGCCCGCGCAAAAACCAGAGAGGATCGATGAGCAGTTCGACGCCGCAGGATGCAGGGCAGGACGCCGCCGGGCCAAACGCGAAGACCGGCCCGAGCGATCCGATTCATGAGCTTTTGAAATCGAGCCGGACGATTGCGGTGGTTGGACTGTCGTCGCGGAAATTTAGGCCGAGCTTTGGCGTGGCGCAATATATGCAATCTGCGGGCTATCGGATCATTCCGGTGAATCCGGCAGAGAAGGAAGTTCTCGGGGAGAAATGCTATGCCACACTCGAGGAAATACCGGAGAAAATCGATATCGTGGATATTTTTCGGCGCTCGGAGTTTGTGCCGGAAGTCGTCGAGAGTGCGATTCGGATTGGGGCGAAAGCGATCTGGATGCAGGAAGGCGTGATTCATGCGGAAGCGGCGGAGAAGGCGCGGAGGGCGGGATTAATTGTGGTGATGGATTTGTGCATTTTGAAGGAACATGCGAAGAGATTTCGGATGAGGGCGGATTGAACGGCCTAGTCCGCGCGCACTTCTGGCCGGTGGGTAAAAGTCGCTAGGGCCGCGCAAAGACGCCGGCAGGCTGCCGGCGCTACGGGGAGAATGATGACGACGGATAGATGGCCAGGTTGCGCGTGACGCGCAGGAGGCCGATGAAGCGGCCGTCGGGCGAGTAGTGGAAATCGCGATAGACCAGGTCGTTCATTGCTGTAGTGAAGTTTCCATCGGGGATGCTGACCCACATCAAATTTCCGGAACGCGATTCCGGGCCGCGCTTGAGCAGGATGTGGCGTTCATCCGGCGCCCATTCGTATTTCCCCAAGCCGACTCTCACGTGAATGAACTTCGATGGCGCGGCTAGGTCGCGTACCTCGAGGACATCGCCATCGTAAAAAAATGCCACGCGCTTGCCGGAAGGCGAAATAGTGAGCTGCCCCTGGGCGCTTTCGACATCGGCGATTTCCTTTCGAGTGTCATGCAAGAGATCGAGTGAGACGAGTTTTGCGGGACCGCTCATGCCCTTGTCGCGTTCGATGGCGATGGCCTGGTTGTGCGCCGCATCCCACACCACCGACATAAATTGATGAGGATCGAAGAGCTTCTTCGATTCGCCCGTGGTCACGTTCACTCTGTGGATTTCGACTAGCTCGCGCGGCTTGACCACCTCAGTTAAGAACGCGACAGTCGAGCCATCGGCGAGCCAGGTGGCCTGGTAGCCGCCGACCAGCGGATTTTCCTTCACGCCTTGGATGGTAATCTCGCGCCCCGCCGTATCAAGCAGCTCGGTTAAATCGCCCGAAGTGAGCGTGTCCTTATCGCCGGCGAGGGAGTACGTGGTTTTGTAGATGGCGAGTTTCTGGCTGTCGGGCGACCAGGAAATTTCATTGATCTTGAAGCTCTGCGGCTTGTCGACCTTGACGAGTTTCGCGCCCTCGATGATGCGAGTGCGCTTGCCATCGGGGGAGGCGATCCAGAGATCGTCGCCTTCGAGCGTGTATTTTTTGTGATTGTAAACGCGATAGACGCCAATCGCGATGCGATTGTCCGGCGCCCAAGCGAACGTCGAGCAGTATTCCTCCATTACGAACGCCGGCTTGTCCTCGGCCGCTGAAGAGGCAGGGAAGGGAAACGCGGCGAGCAGGAAAATCGCGCCGGCGAGCAACGCGGCGGCGGGCGCAGCCACAAATCTACGGGAGTTCGCGGCGTGCGCCGCGCGGATGCTAGGACTCACGGTTGCTGGTCCTTCTTGCCGTGTGGCCTGCTGGCCGATTGATCTTTTGGGATGCCGCTTCCGCCGGGGTGCTCGCTGGGCTCATGCTGGTTAGATGCGGCTGTCTTCTTTTGCAGCTTGCGAAGTTGCGCCAGACGCTCTTGAATTTTGGACTCGAAGCCCTCGCGCGTCGGACGGTAGTAGGTGCGTCCGGCGAGACTTTCGGGGAGGCACTGCATGTCCGTGACTTTGTCGTCGGTGTCGTGCGCGTATTGGTAGCCTTCGCCATAGCCAATATGACGCATCAAACCGGTCACCGCGTTGCGTAGCTGCAGCGGGACAGGCTCGGCGATGGTGCGCTCGAGGTCCTGCTTGACGGCGCCGTAGGCGGTGTATAGGGCGTTCGACTTGGGCGCAAGGGCCAGATAGACGGCCGCCTCGCCGAGTGCGAGATAGCCCTCGGGCGGGCCGATGAATTCGAAAGCGTCCTTGGCGGCGAGAGTTACGCGCAGGGCATTGGGATCGGCCAGGCCAACGTCTTCGCTGGCCATGCGCACCATCCGGCGCGCGAGATAGAGAGGATCCTCGCCTGATTCGATCATGCGGGCTAGCCAGTAGAGCGATGCGTCGGGATCGGAATTGCGGACGGATTTGTGTAGGGCGGAGATGAGATTGAAATGCTCCTCGCCGGCTTTGTCGTAGGGCAGAAGCTTCTTTTGCAGGACGGACTCGAGCAGAGCATCGGTCAGAATCCGCCGGCCTGCTGATTCGCCGGACGCGGCTGGTGTTGCGCTGCGGACTAGCGCTTCGAGGATGTTGTAGGCAGCGCGAGCATCGCCGTTCGCGACGATGGCGATGCGCTCGAGGAGCGCGTCGTTCGCTTCGATATTGTCCTTGCCGAGGCCGCGCTCGCGATCCGCCAGCGCTCGCTTCAGCAACGAAACCACCTGTTGCGAACTCAGCGCGTGGAGAACGTAGACCTTCATGCGCGAGAGCAGCGGCGAGATCACTTCGAAGGAAGGATTTTCGGTGGTCGCGCCAATCAGGAGAATGTTGCCGGCCTCGACGTGCGGCAGGAACGCATCCTGCTGGGCTTTGTTGAAGCGGTGCATTTCGTCCACGAAAACTATCGTGCGGCGTCCGTAGTGCCGCGCGCCTTGGGCCGTGGTCATCACTTGCTTGATTTCTTTGATGCCCGACAGCACGGCGCTGAAGGGAATGAAATCGGAGCGCGTGCGATTGGCGATGACGCGCGCGAGAGTGGTCTTGCCGCAGCCGGGAGGGCCCCAGAAAAGCATCGAGCCGATGTCGTCGCGCTCGATCTGTACGCGCAGCGGCTTGCCGGGGCCGAGGAGGTCTTCCTGGCCGATACATTCATCTAGGGTTTGCGGGCGCATGCGATCGGCGAGCGGGCGCGGCCCGGCGCTTTCCTCTTGTGGCTCAATGGCGCGGAAAAGGCTCACGTTCGTGCTCGCTCGGCGCGACGGCGCGCGGCTTCGTAGAGAATTACGGAGGCGGCCACGCCCGCATTCAGGGATTCGACGCCGGCGGTCATGGGGACCGCGATCTGGACATCGGCGGAGCGCAAGATGTCGGGCGCGAGGCCGGCGCCTTCGCTGCCGATGAATATGGCGCAAGCGAATTGAAGTTGCTGAGCCGAGGCGAGCGCGATGGAGTTGGCATCGCGAGGCGGCTTGGAAGTCGCGGCGAGAATCGCCAAGCCTGCAACGCGCAGCTGCGCGAGAAGGACGGCTGGAGCCATGCCGCGCAATAGCGGCAGTCGCAGCGCTGAACCGGCCGAAGCGCGCAGCGCTTTTGCGGACCACGGATCAGCGGTGCCGCGCGTGGCGGCAAGGCCCGTGGCACCGAAGGCTTCGGCCGATCGCGCCACAGTTCCGACATTGCCGGGGTCTTGTACGCCCGCGAGAACCACGACCAGCGGAATATCTCCGCGGACGAGATCGTCGAAGCTCGACTCGCGCGGGCGGACGAGCGCGGCGATGCCTTGCGGGTGCTCGGTGGCGGCGACGCCGGCGAAGAGACGATCGGTGGTGCGCAAAATTCGAGCGCCGGTGAGACTCGCGCACGGCAGAGCTGCGAAATGCTTTTCTCCGGCGGGACTGACAAGGCACGCATCGAAACCCAGGCCGCAGCGAATGGCTTCGCTAACCAGATGCGGGCCTTCGACGCCGATGAGATTGGTCTCAGATAGGTAACCTTCGCGCAGGGCCTCGCGAAAAAGTTTCAGCCAGCGATTGTCGCGGCTGGTGATCGGTTCGGGCTGCGGTGAACCGGACGAGCGAGCCGCTGCACGCATCGGCGGTTTCTTTGAGGCGGAAATGGCTTCGCGCGGCATCGCTAGCGAGACTAGCAAACGTGTGGAATGGCGTAAAGCGGGCGGGTCTTGCTCGCGCGGAGGGCGATTGCTCACGTCAGCGAGTTGGTCGGCGAGATGCCGGCCTGAAAGGTCGGCGCTACAAAAAGCCGGATGGCCTGAGCTCGTGCTTCTCGCTCCCGCCAATTTGTCCTGCGGAAATGGCTTTGTTTCCGTTGCTTGCGTGGGCTTGAGGGCCTATGATAGCTTGCCCTAGCAGTACGGCGCAGCCCGCCAAGAGCCGACACTTTGCCCGTGGAAGTCCTGAAAATTTCAGCGGACGCACCCGAACGCAGCGCGGTCGAGTATGCCGCGGGTTTCATTCAGCGCGGGGAAGTTGTTGGTGTGCCGACCGATACTTTCTACGGCCTCTCCGCCGATCCTTTCAATCTTGCCGCCATCGGGCGCGTGTACGAAATCAAGGGGCGACCGGAATCGAAGGCTTTGCCGATTCTGGTGAATTCGATCGAGCAGGCGGTTTCGCTGGTGCGCGACGTGCCGGATAATTTTCTGGTGCTGGCTTCGAAATTCTGGCCTGGCGCGCTCACGATCGTTCTCGAAGCCACGCATCGCATTCCTTTGAAGGTCACCGGAAATACGGGCCGCGTGGCGCTGCGCTGGGCTCATTCCAAAGTTACGACTGAAATCATTGATGCTGTCGGCGGGCCAGTTACCGGGACGAGCGCGAATCTCTCCGGTTCGCCGGCTTGCACGAACGCGCCGCAGCTTGTGAAGCAGCTTGGCGAGCGGCTGCACTTGATTCTCGATGCCGGCGATACGCGCGCGGTGGTGGCTTCGACGATTGTGCGCGTGGAAGGCGATGAATGGATGATTGTCCGCGAAGGGGCTGTTTCCGAGCATCAGATCCGCACGGCGCTTTCCTCGTAGTCAAAAACAGGGGTAAAAAGTAGCGATTTTCGGCCGATTAGAAATTGACTCCGTCCTTTGTTTTCAGCGAGTTACAGCGAATTCTAATAATTTTACGTGCGATTAGAAATGCTTCCCAGATCCAGCGGTTAAGCGCGTCGCGGAACGCGTAGAAGAACGTGCGCGGGTAGTTTCGACATCACTCCCGGGCGCTGGCACGTTCACGATTACCGCCGCGGAAAAACGCCGGCTGGCAGCCGGCGCTACTTGAGCTCGCTCGCACTCGCTGGTCGGAACTCCAGATTATTTAGGAAGGTGTAGTCGCCGGAAGGGGCTAGGGAATCGATTTTCAATTTGTCGCTGTGGACGCAGATGTTGTCTGGGTACCAGAGATTTATGTAGGGAAGATCGTTCGCCACGATTTGCTGGATTTCGGCGAGGATGGCGCGGCGCTTTTCTTGGTCGGATTCGGCGTGGGAGCGGTCTAGCAGGGCATCTAGTTGCGGATTCTTGTAGTGGCCGCGATTGGCGCCTTCGGGCGGGAATTTTCTGGAGCTGAAGACGAATTCGAAGATGTCGGGGTCATTGTTGCCGCCTACCCAACGCTGCGTGTAAATCTGAAAGCTGCCGTGAGTGATGTCGGAATAGAACGTCGCGTATTCCTGCGGCCGCAGTTCCAGCGCGACTCCCACTTTTTGCCATTGGGCTTGCAGGACTTCGCTATAGAGGCGCGTCGATTCATCCGTTGAGGTTTTGAGCGTGAGGTGGCAGCGGACGCCGTTTTTGGCGCGCGGGAGTCCTGCGGCGTCGAGGAGTTTTTCGGCGCGGACGGGATCGTAATCATAGGTGGCGACATCGCCGTCATAGGCCCAGTGATTGGGCGGAAGAAGGCTTGAGGCTGGGCGGGCCTGGCCGCGCAGAAGATGTTCGATGATGGTGGCGCGATCGGTCGAGTAGGCCAGGGCCTGGCGGACTTCGCGCTTCGAGAGAATTGGATCATCGAAATTGAAGGCGAGATAGGCGAGAGAGGTGCCGGGGCCCTGCGTGACTTCGATTCCTTTGTAGCGCGAGAGAGCGACGACCATGTCAGGCGTTAGCGAGGAGGGCGAGGCCAGATCCGCGCTGCCCTTGCGCAATTCGAGGGCGCGGACGGTGGCATCGGGGACTAGGCGGAAGCGGACACGCTCGATTTTGGGGATTTCGCCGAAATAGCCGGGATTTTTTTCGAGGACGATTTCATCATCGGGCTCCAGGCTGACGAATTTGAATGGTCCCGTGCCGATGGGATGTTGCGCGAAATCCGCGCCCGAGCCGCGCGGGACAATTCCTACGCCCGGGCGCGACAAATTCCAGAGGAATGAGGCGTACGATTCGCGCAGATGAAAAATGAGGGTGAAATCGTCGGGCGCTACAACGGAGGCGACCATGCGGAAGGAGCCGCGTTTTGCGGTCTTGAGATCGCCGCCGAGGATGGAATCGAAAGTGAATTTGGCGTCGGCGGAGGTGAATGGTGTGCCGTTGTGGAAATGCACGCCGCGGCGCAGATGAAAAATGTAGGTCAATGGGTCCGGGGTGTCCCAGCTCGTGGCCAGGTCAGGAGTGAAATTCATTTGCGCGTCGCGGCCTACGAGGCTGCTGAAAATCAGATCGTGCATGTGCTGGGAGAAGGCGTCGGTGCCGATGCGCGGGTCGAGATTCGTGGGCATCGTTTCGATCAGAAAATTTAGCGTGTTGGGGTCTTCGTGCTGGGCGGAGTGAGAGCAGCCGAGCAGAACCAACGAAAGAGCCATCGCCGCAAACGCCGCGGCTGCGCTGCCGCGAGCATTAACGCGGACGCGCATAGCAGATTTTGCCGAGAACTGCGGGACGGCGCGCCCCGGTTGCGGAGGGAAGATTGTTCGCGCGTTGATGAAACGCCTCGTAGGCGAGAATGGCGAACGCAAATGCTTCCTTCGCCTGGATCGGGATTCCGAATTCATCGGAGGTCCGGATCTCGATGCCGGGGAGAGACGCGGCGAGTTGCGCCATCATCAGGGGATTGCGCGCGCCGCCGCCGGACACGATTAGCTCGTGCACCTTGGCGCGCGGCAGGACGAAGCGGTGCAGAGCTTCGGCGATCGAAAGCGGTGTGAAGAGAGTTGCCGTGTGAATCAAATCGTTCGGGCGCGTTCGATGCGAGGCTCCCCATTTGACGATCTCGCGCGCGAAGGCATCGCCGAATTGTTCGCGGCCGGCGGTCTTTGGAGGATTGAGGCGCAGGTAGGGATGCATGAGCAGCATTTCGAGAAGGCGCGATTGCGTTGCGCCTCGGAGCGCGAGTTTGGCATCGCGGTCGAATGTGGCGCGGCCGCGCGAAAAGTGGCGGACCAGTGAATCTACAAGCATATTGCCGGGGCCGGTGTCGAAGGCCATGACTTGTTTCGGCGCGGCGTTCGCGGGGATTACGGTGAAATTTGCGATGCCGCCGATATTCAGGGCGACGCGGCCGAGTTTGGCGTCGCGATAGATGATGTAGTCAACGAACGGGACGAGCGGGGCGCCCTGGCCTCCGGCGGCGATATCGGCGGGGCGGAAGTCGCCTACCGTTGTGATCCCAGTGCGCGCGGCGATCATCGCGGGCTCACCGATCTGAAAAGTTGAGGAAACGAGTGCGGCGCCGAGAAAGTTTAACGGCGCGCCCTGGTGATAGATCGTCTGACCGTGTGAGCCGATGAGGGAAATGTTCGATGGAGCGACGCGGAATTTCTTTAGCGCAGCCAGGACGGCGCGGGCGTAGAGCTCGCCGAGTAGAAAATCAAGCTGGCTGATTTCGGCTGAGGTCGTGGGACCGACATTGGCGATGCGTAGAATCGCTTCGCGAACTTTGACCGGGTAGGCCGTGGAATAAATTCCTTCGAGGCTTGCTCTCATCCCGCCGGACTGCTTTCCCGATGCGCTCCGCGTCGTTCGCGTTGCGCTCTCACGTATGCGCACGAGGGCGACGTCGATTCCGTCGGCTGAGGTGCCGGACATTATTCCGAGGACGAATTCGGCTTTGGGGGACCCGGTGCGATGGGTCATGAAAGCTGCTTCTTCAACTCGGCGAGGAGATTTAGCGCGTCGAGGGGTTTTAGCTGGTCGAGATCGGCGTCGCGGATGGCGTTCGCTACCTTTTGGTCAATCGGCGTGAAGATCGGCGGTTGCGCAGGCGGAACGGCGCCGGGCGTCAGTTCTTCGCTGAGCTTGTGTTCGCTGCGCTCGTGTTCGCGAAGAATTTCACGCGCGCGTTCGACGACGGCCGGCGGCAGGCCGGCTAGGCGGGCGACTTCGATGCCGTAGCTCTTGTCGGCGCTGCCGGATTCGACGCGCCGAAGAAAAATGATTTCGTTGCCGGCTTCGTGGACTGTGACGTGGACGTTGCGGACGCCGGGGACGAGGCGCTCGAGCTCGGTTAGCTCGTGATAGTGAGTGGCGAAGAGAGTGCGCGGGCGCGAGCCGGCTTGCAGCGATTCGACGACGGCCCAGGCTAGCGACAGGCCATCGAATGTGGCCGTGCCGCGTCCGACTTCGTCGAGAAGGACCAGGCTCGCGGATGTTGCGGTATTTAGAATCACCGCGACTTCGCTCATCTCCACCAGGAAAGTGGAACGGCCGCGGGCGAGATTGTCGGAAGCGCCGATGCGCGTGAAGATGCGATCGACGATCGGCAGCTTCGCCTGCGTGGCGGGGACGAAGGAGCCCATTTGCGCGAGGATTACGATTAGTGCGGTTTGGCGGAGATAGGTGGATTTGCCGCCCATGTTTGGGCCTGTGATTAGAAGAAGAGACTGCGTTTTGTCGTCGAGATAAAGGTCGTTGGGGACGAAGCGCTCGCCGTGGGAGGAGAGCAGCCGCTCGATAACCGGATGGCGTCCGCCGGCGATTAGAAGTTCACCGCGCTCGCCGGGTTGCTCCTCGGTGAAGATGGGGCGCGTGTAATTTCCTGAGGCGGCCAGGCGCGCGAAATTTACGAGCACGTCGAGTTGCGCAATAGCGGCGGCGGTGCGGCGCAGGCGTGGGGCTTCGCGGGCGATTTGCTCGCGCAGTTGGGCGTAAAGGCGGCGCTCGATTTCGAGGATGCGTTCGTCGGCGTCGAGGACTTTGCGCTCGTATTCCTTCAGCTCGGGCGAGGTGTAACGCTCGGCGCCGACCAGCGTTTGCTTGCGATCGTAATCGGCGGGGGCGCGATCGCGATTGGCATTGGAGATTTCGATGTAGTAACCGAAAACCTGATTGAAGCGGATTTTGAGCGAGGCGATTCCGGTGCGCTTGCGCTCGCGCTCTTCCATCGCGGCGATGGTCTGCTTGCTGGTGCGGCTCAGGTTGCGCAACTCATCGAGTGGAGGGTCGAATCCGGAGCGAATGATGCCGGGATCGGTCGCCAACGCCGGAGGATCGTCGGCGATGGCACGGGCGATGGCTTCGCGGACGTCGGCTAGCTCGTCGAGCGCGTCATGAAGTTCGGCGATTCGCTTCGCTGCTTCGCGGGCATCGTTTGGCAGGAAACCGCGAAGGACGGGAATCTGCTCAAGCGATTTGCGCAGGGCGAGTAGATCGCGGGGAGTTGCGGTGCCCATGGCGACGCGGCTGGTGAGGCGTTCAAGATCGAAAACGCTGCCGAGGGCGCGGAAGAGTTCGTCGCGCTCGACAGTACGGGATTTGAATTGCGCGACGGCGTCGAGGCGCGCTTCGATTTCTGCAAGAGCGATTTCCGGGCGCAGAATCCAGCTGCGCAGGAGGCGCGCACCCATGCCCGTGGCGGTTTCATCGAGCGCGGAGACGAGAGTTGCGGAGGAGTCATCGCCGCCGATGGGTTCGATCAGCTCGAGATTTCGGACTGTGACTTGATCGAGCGCTAGTGCTTCTTGCTGCTCGTAATAGTGCAGCGTGTCGAGATGCTCTAGGCCGGCTGCAGGCGTGGAGCTGCCGTTCCCGGCTGCGCGGGCGCTTGCCCTTGCTTTGCTCGATGCGCCATTTTCGTTACGCGCGCTGATCGCTGAAGTTTCGCGCAGGTAATGAACGATGGCGCCCGCGGCGCTTACGGCTTGCAAGTGGCGCGTGAGGCCGAATCCCTCGAGAGTGGCTACGCGGAATTGCTCTTCGAGCAGCCGGGTGGCGAATTCGTGATGGAAGATCCAGTCGTCGAGTTTGGTCTCGACGGCGCCGAGGCCGTTCAGCTCCGGGGCTCCGGCGGCGGGGAAGAGCGTCGCGGGGCGCGGGAGCAGGACTTCGCGGGCGCGCAGGATTCCTAGTTCATCGCGCAGGCGGGTTTCGGCGCCAGGGCCGGAAAATTCGGTGGCGCGAAAATCGCCGGTCGAGAGGTCCACGTAGGCCAGGCCGACGGTCGTGCCAGTGGCATCGCGCGAGACGGCGGCTAGGAAATTATTCTCTTTGGGATCAAGGAAGCCGGACTCGGTGGCGGTGCCGGGCGTGACTACGCGGACGACTTCGCGGCGGACGAGTTTTTTGCCGGGGCCCGGCTTCTTCCATCTGGTCGCAGACGGCTACGCGATGACCGGCGCGGATCAGGCGCGCGATATAGCCTTCGGCGGCATGATAGGGAACGCCGCACATCGGGACCGGCTGGCCCTTCTCGCGATTGCGGGCGGTAAGAGTGATTTGCAGCAGGCGCGAGGCGACTTGGGCGTCATCGTAGAAAAGCTCGTAGAAATCGCCGAGGCGGAAGAGCAGCAGGGCCTGGGGATGCTGCTTTTTGATGGCGTGATATTGCCGCAGCAGCGGAGTGGCGGGTGGCGTCATGAATGCGGACCTGGCACAGGAAAAGCGATTATGTGGGGAGGGGGCGCTTTGGCAACTGTCTACGGCTCAAGCTGCTCGAGGGTGAAGAGGCCCGGCTGAAGACCGGGCCCTACGAGTTTGGCGGACGCTCGGTGAGAGTCAAAAGCCCCACGCGCAACATCGGCGCATGGGGCAACCCTGTGCTTCGCTGTTTTGCGGCATTCGTGATTATACTGAGTTCGCGAAAATGGCATCGGAGGGGCGCGAGATCGAGATTAAGTTGCGGGTTCGCGATATTGCGGAGCTGCGTGGCAAATTGCGGCGGTTGCGGGCGGTGGCTGCGGCACGCTTGTTTGAGCGGAACACCCTTTATGACACGACGGGTGCGGAGTTGCGCTCGTCCGGACGGCTGTTGAGGATACGCATCGAATCGCCGGCGCCAGTGCCCAAAGCTGCCGCGGCGCGTGGCCCCCGATCCGCGCGAGGATTGCAAGTGGCTGCGCGCGGCGTCCTGACTTACAAGGCGCCGATTGTGGGGATGGCGGAATCATCGGAAGCGCGTCGCTACAAGGAGCGGCAGGAACTCGAAATCGAATTTCATCCGGCGGAAGGGCTTGAGAGCATTTTGCGGGCGCTCGGGTTTCGCGCGGGATTCCGCTATGAGAAATATCGCACGGAGTATCGGCTGGCTAAGCTGAAAGACCTGCATTTGGACCTCGATGAAACACCGATTGGGGATTACCTGGAACTGGAAGGATCGCCTGCGGCGATCGATCGGGCTGCCAAGCTGCTTGGATTTAAGGCGGCCGATTACATCACGGCTACGTATTGGGATTTGTATGTGGCGGATTGCCGCGGGCGCGGGATTACTCCCTCCGATTTGGTCTTTCATCGTCGAAAAAAGTGACCGCAAGTCGCAGTCTTTGCTTGACAAAGATTGCATCTCCCCTTAACAAGGTCGCTGAGGACACGCGCACGAAATGGAGTGTTCTTCCAATCTGGATTCAGGAAGTCCTCGACGGCCCGTGCCGGAAACTGCGGCGCGGGTGCTGTGTCGGGCGCCCCTATTTTCACCGGCGGCTAGGCGCGGTGAAGACGGGATGAGCGCGGAGGCGAGAGCCGTCCGGGCGTAACGAGAAGCTATTATTCTTGCTACCCGCGGTCGGAATGCCCCGGCCGCGGGTATTTTTTTGTGCGCGGGGTGGGTCACGGAACTCGCTGATTCAAAGGGATTTCGGGCTGAAACAGGTGTCACGATCGAGGCAGGCGAATTGCACGGCAGCTGATTGATCGTATTCGCAGGAGCGTTAAACATGTTGCACGCAACTGAAGTTCTCGGGGCTGAGGCTTACGATGTTGCCGGCAATTTTGTCGGCCGGGTGAAGGAATTATTCATTGAACCGGCGGACCAGCCGAATCGCGTGGCGCGCGTGCTGCTTGGCCGCGGCCAGTATCGCCCGCTGATTGCCAAGTACGATCAAATCGCCTCCGTCGCGCCCGGCAAAATGAATCTGACCACGGATGAATCGGCACTCGAGCTTTACCATCCGAATGAGGCGTGGCTGGCGGTGCGCAAAGACCTGCTCGATCAGCAAATCATCGACACCAGCGGGCGAAAAGTGGTGCGAGTGAATGATATCGATTTCAACGAGCAGCGCACGAACGGCAACGTGGAAATGCGCGTGACGCACGTGGATGTGGGTCTGCCCGGCGCCGTGCGGCGGCTCCTGCAGGGAATTATGCCGCCGGAAGCGATCCGGAAAATCCAGGAAAAGCTGCCGACGCGCACGATTCGCTGGGAGTTCGTGAACCTGATCGAGTCCGATCCGCTGCGGCGCGTGAAATTGCGTATGACTAGTCAGAAATTGGCATCCATGCATCCTGCGGACCTGGCCGACATCATGGAAGAGCTGTCTCCGGCCGAGAGGCAATCGATCGTTGATTCGCTCGATGAAGAGACAGCCGCGGATGCGATTGCGGAATTGGATAAGCGATTGCAGACCCAGGTGGTCGAAAAGCTCGACCCCGAAAAGGCCGCGGACATCATCGAAGAGATGCGGCCGGACGAAGCGGCGGACCTGCTGGCGCGACTTTCGCCCGAGGCCTCGAATGAAATCATGGACGAAATGCCGACGCGCGAGGCGGCGGAAGTGAAAGAGCTGCTGCGCTTCGAATCGGACTCGGCGGGCGGCATGATGAACACCGAGTTGGTGATCGTCGCCGAAGATGCCACGCGCGGGGAAGTGGTGGACTACATCCGCTTCCACGAGGTGCCGCTGGACCAGCTCGACAACGTGGCGTTGGTGAATCGAGATGCGGTTCTCACCGGCACGGTGCGGCTGGCGCGGCTGCTGTTGGCCGATTCCGAGCAGCAAGTTTCGGAACTGACCGCGGAATCGCTGCTATTTGTGCATCCAGACGCCAAGGACCACGAAGTCTTTGAGCTCTTCGATAAGTACAACTTGCGGAGCCTGACGGTGGTGGACGGTTCCACGCGGCCGGTTGGGATGATTACGGTTGATGATGTTGTGAGCCATATGCGCGCGAGGCTATGACCTACGTCGAACTGGTGACGACTTTCGGGAAGTGGAAAGAGCGCTGGAGTGCGTTTGCGCGGCGCACGCGGGCGCTGCGCCGGCGGCTTGCGGTCATACTTGCGGTCGTCGGGCCCGGCATTATCACTTCGAATGTGGACAACGACGCCGGCGGCATCACTACCTATACGCTTGCCGGCGCGCAATTTGGATACAAGCTGCTGTGGGTTTTGATTCCGCTGACCATCGCGCTCTACGTCAGCGAGGAAATGTGCGCGCGGATGGGTGTCGTGACCGGCAAGGGATTGTCCGATCTCATCCGCGAGGAATTCGGGTTTCGCTCGACTTTTTTCGTGATGGCTGCGGCGCTGCTCGTGGACCTCGGCAACACCGTGGCGGAATTTGCCGGCGTGGCGGCGTCCATGGAGATATTCGGAGTCACCAAGTATATTTCCGTTCCGCTGGCCGCCATCGTCGTCTGGTTCCTGGTTGTCCGCGGAAGTTACCGTTCGGTGGAAAAGATCTTTTTAGTCGCGTGCGCGTTTTATCTTTCGTATGTCGTGTCCGCATTTTTTGCCAAGCCCGATTGGCTGGTGGCGGCGAAAGAGACGGTGGTGCCGAGCTTCAGCCTGCAAAAGGATTACCTGCTGATGTTCATCGGGCTGGTCGGGACGACCATTGCGCCGTGGCAGTTTTTCTATTTGCAGGCGGGCTTCGTCGAGAAGCGCGTGGCGGCCAAGCAGTACAAGCACGCGCGGCTGGACGTGCTGGTGGGCAGCATCAGTTGCATGGCCATCGTGTTCTTCGTGATCGTCTGTACTGCAGCGACGCTGCACGCCAACGGGATGACGAACATCTCGTCCGCGGCGGAAGCGGCGAAGGCCCTGGCGCCGCTTGCAGGAAAATGGGCGTCGTACTTGTTCGCGTTCGGGCTGCTTAATGCATCGCTATTCGCCGCATCGATTCTGCCGCTATCGACCGCGCACGTAATCTGCGAGGGGCTGGGCTTTGAGGCCGGCATCGACCGGAAAATTCCTGAGGCGCCGATTTTTTATGGGCTTTATGCGGGGTTGATCGTCGCGGGCGGGGCCATCATTCTGATCCCGCACGCGCCATTGTTCAAAATTCTGCTTCTTTCGCAGGTGGCGAACGGCGTGTGGCTGCCCATTGTGCTGATCTTCATCCTGCTACTGGTGAATCGCCGCGACTTGATGGGAGAGTACGTCAATTCGCTCAGCTTCAACATCGTGGCGTGGTTCATCAGCATCGCCATGATCGTGATTACGCTGTTATCGGTGTTCGCTCCGACGGGTGCCGGCTAGCGGCTCAGGTAGTGCCGGCGCTACGGACATCCGTTGCGCGGCCTCATTGCCTATGCTAGTTTGACGCGACACTTCCGCAGAGCGTGAACGAGTGAAAGCCACCGAGCTTCTTAAACCTGCCAATAAAGAAGAGACCGCGCTCCTGGAAAAGCTTGATCCGAGGCGTTTTCCTGCAGCACCTGGCGGTGATTATGGACGGCAATGGGCGCTGGGCTGAGCGCCGCCATCTGCCGCGCGTGGCGGGGCACCGTGCGGGGGTAAAAGCGGCGCGCGAGATAATCGAAACATCGGCGCGGCTCAAGCTCTCGATGCTCACTCTTTATGCTTTTTCGCTCGAAAACTGGCGCCGGCCGCAGGCGGAAATCGATTTTCTTATGCGCTTGCTGCGCGAGTATCTAAAGAGGGAGCTGCCCACGATTCATCGCAATAACATCCGGCTGCTGGTCATCGGCCGCGCGGAGCAATTGCCTGAAGCGGTCCGGCGCGATATTGACGAAGCCATGCGCTTCACGGCGCAAAATACGGGCATGAAACTCGTGGTGGCGCTCAATTACGGCGGCCGCGCCGAACTTGTGGACGCGTTTAACGCCATCCTCGATCGCGTCCGCCGCGACGGACTTTCCGGCTTCCGCGCCGACGAGCAGACGATTTCGCAGCATCTCTACACGGCGGGGCTGCCCGATCCCGATTTGCTGATCCGCACCAGCGGCGAAATGCGCGTCAGTAATTTTCTGCTGTGGCAGATCGCCTACGCCGAAATCTACGTGACGGAGACGCTGTGGCCTGATTTCAGCCGCGCGCGCCTCTTCGAGGCGCTGCTCGATTATCAGAAGCGCGAACGCCGCTACGGCGGCCTCGGGTCATCTGGAACGGGCGGGTCCGGCCAGCGAGCCGCTGCGCGGCACGCCTGACGCCCCATGCTGCGTCGCATACTCACCGCTGCCGTACTGATTCCGATTGTGGTCGCGCTTATCTGGTGGGGGCCTCCGCTGGCGGTGGCCGCCGCGGGAACCATCGTTTTACTTCTGGCGATCCACGAATTTTTCGCGCTGGGCGACCGCATGGGCCTGCGCGCTTACCGCCGCTGGACGATGCTTTGCACCGTCGGCCTAGTTTACGCGCAATGGATGAAAGGCATGGAAGTTCGCAACGCCCTCGGCTCGGAAGCGGACTTAATCAAGCACGCGGCGGGGGCATTTTCGTCGATCGAATTCGTGGCCATCGTCTTCGTGTTCGGCGCGGCGATGATCGGCGTTTTCAGTCACCAGGGAGTGGCCGAAATCCTGCCCTCGCTGGCGATGAGTTCGGCCGCGCTCGCGTTCATCGCTCTGCCGTTTAGCTATCTCATCCGCATTTTGGAGACGCCGGAAACGGGCCGGCTGTTCTTGCTGTTCACGCTTGTCCTGGTCTGGGCCGGCGACATGTTGGCATACTTCATCGGACGAACTTTCGGACACTCGCGCATGGCTCCGGCGCTCAGCCCGAAGAAGACATGGGAAGGCGCGGCGGCGAATGTCGCGGCGTCCCTTGTTGTGGCGACGTTCTTCGCGCGCTGGGTGCATGCTGATGGGCTGACGCTGCTGGTCATTGCGGGCCTGGCAAATATCGCGGGGCAACTGGGAGACCTGCTAGAATCAGCTTATAAGCGCGGCGCGGGGATGAAAGACTCGAGCGGACTGCTTCCCGGGCATGGCGGCATGCTCGACCGTATTGACAGCTTAATCTTGGCCGCGCCGGTAGTCTGGTGGGGCATCGTCTGGATGCAAAGCGGTTTCCGGTTCTAGCATCGCGCCAAAAAACGCCGCGTTACCAAATGACTCGAAAAATCGCCATCCTCGGCTCAACCGGCTCGATTGGGCGCCAATGTTTTAGCGTGGTGGAATCGCTGGCTGGGGAGTTCGAAGTTGTCTCGATGGCGGCGGGCGGGAATGTTGAGCTGGCGGCTGCGCAAGCTGCGAAGCATCGGCCGAAGCTCGTTTCTGTCGCGACGCAAGCCGGCGCCAAAGAGCTATTCGAACGGCTGCGCGCCGCCAAAGTTTCACCGCTTCCCGAGATACTCCATGGCCCTGAAGGAATCGAGCGAGTTGCGACGCATCCCGACGCTGAAATCGTTGTCTCTGCGGCTGTCGGCGTTGTAGGCCTCCCGGCAACCTACAAGGCGGTACTCGCCGGGAAGACGCTGGCACTCGCCAACAAGGAAGTTCTCGTCGCCGCCGGGGAGTTAGTGATGGCCGCGGCGAAAAAGAACAACGTCGCAGTCCTCCCGGTCGATAGCGAGCACAACGCCATTCACCAATGCCTGCGGGCGGGCGAGCGCGGAGAAGTGAAGCGCCTCGTTCTCACGGCGTCGGGCGGGCCATTCCGCAAAACGCCGCTCGCGCAGCTCAAGAAAGTGACGCCCAAGCAAGCACTCGAGCATCCAAATTGGAAGATGGGTCAGCGCATCACCATTGATTCGGCCACCATGATGAACAAGGGCTTCGAGGTGATTGAGGCGCGTTGGCTTTTCGGCTTGGATCTCGAGCGCATCGAGGTGATCATTCATCCGCAATCGACGATTCACTCCATGGTCGAATATGTAGACGGTTCGATTTTGGCACAGCTTGGCCCAACTGACATGCGCATGCCTATCCAATATGCGCTAACCTATCCCTTACGGGTGGCATCCAATGGGTGCGCGCTCGATTGGTCGCAGTTGAAGAAGCTCGACTTCGAGCCGGTCCCGGACAAGAAATTTCCTTGTTTGCGTTTGGCCAGGGAAGCAGCGCGAAAGGGCGGGCCAGCGCCATGCGCGCTGAATGCCGCCGATGAAGAAGCCGTGGCTGCGTTTCTCGAGCGCAAGCTGAGCTTTACCGGCATCGCAGCCGTAATAGAAAGAGTGCTGGAAAAAATGCCGGGGCGCGCGTTGCATAGCATCGAGGATGTCCTCGAAGCCGACTCGGAAGCCCGGCGTTTGGCGCTACAGGAAATCGCACGAAGGAAAAACTAGAGCTCATGAACAGCTTGCTCCTCTCTCTTGCAGCCGTCGCGGTAGTGCTCGGCGTGGTCGTGCTGGTCCACGAATGGGGCCATTTCGTGGCCGCAAAAATATTCGGCGTTGGCGTGGTGGTGTTCTCGCTCGGTTACGGCACGCGCCTCTGGGGCTGGAAGCGCAACGGGACGGATTACCGGATTAGCGCGTTGCCTCTGGGCGGTTACGTACGCCTCGCCGGAGACAATCCCGATCGAAGATCGCACTGGCGCGCCTGACGAATTTCTCTCGCGGCCGCGCTGGCAGCGCGTGCTGATTTATTGCGCTGGGCCGTTCATGAATTTCGTTTTAGCGCTGGTGGTGGCGACCGGCATTTTCTTGATCCTGGGCGTTCCGATCCCGGTTTTCATGACGCAGCCCGTCACCATCGCTGCCGTTCCCGCGCAATCCAATGCCGAGACGGCGGGCCTGAAGCCTGACGACAAAATCATCAAGCTCGCCACGATCCAGAATCCGACGTGGGAGCAGGCTTATACGTATCTATCTCAAGCTCCCGCAGGTTCGGCTGTGGATTTGGAAGTGGAACGCGGCGGGCAGCACCTCCCGTTGTCGGTGAAGATCGCCAACGGGCCCGACGTAGAGAAAACTCTTGGCGATCCGCTGTTGCAGCCGGTGATCAGTGAAGTTGCGGCAGGCATGCCTGCAGACCGCGCTGGGATTCGCGCAGACGATCGCGTTGTTTCGATCGACGGGCAGAAGATCGTCACTTGGCCGCAGCTCCAGGCTTCAGTTCAAGCATCGCATGGTGCTTCGGTGCACGTCGTCGTTCAGCGCAACGGCGAGGAGAAGCAGTTTGACGTGCCAACCGTCCGCGGGCAGCCCGAACTTGGCCAACCCGATTATATGATCGGGGCTTCACGCACTGATCCGGTGGTGTACCGGCCGATTGGGACACTGAAAGCGATCCGGGCCGGCGGCACTGCAACTCTTTCCATGATGGTGGAAGTGGTGAACGTCGTAAAAGAGCTGATCACCGGCCGGGTTTCGATCAAGCAGTTGCAGAGCGTGGTGGGAATCACGCACGAGTCGGGTCAGGCGGCGCGGCGCGGTCCGGTCGATTTCGTCACCTGGCTGGCCATTATCAGCGTGAATCTCGGAGTGCTGAATCTTCTGCCGATCCCGATTCTCGACGGCGGCCACATTCTGCTGCTGGGGATCGAAGGCGCGCTGCGACGGGATCTCAGCCTGGCGGTGAAAGAGCGCATCGTTCAGGTGGGCGTAGTCTTCCTCTTGGTCATCTTTGCCATCGTTATGTACAATGACGTAGCGCGATTCGTCCCGCACCACTGATCGCTCGCCCAGCATCGAGCGGCGAAGGCGCGCACGTGAAAGACGGCGATGAGCGCATCAGCACACCGCGTTTCCACCGGAGAAAGAATCAACGCTAATGAGCCGCCCGGCCATTTGACGCGGCAGCTCGCGGCGCGCCGCATTCGGCTGACGCGCCAGCGGCGCGTTCTCGTGCAGGTGATGGAAACCGCCCGTCGCCATCTGGACGCGGGGGAAATCCTGGATCGCGCCCAGAAGATCGATCCCAATATCACGCGCGTCACCGTTTACCGCACGATTGACCTGCTCAAGCGCCACGGCCTCATCGACGAGCTCGATCTACTCCATTTGCGCGGCGATCGCCATTTCTACGAGAGCCACGGCCCGCGCGATCACATTCACGTAGCCTGTCTACGCTGCGGCAAAGTCCGCGAGGTAGAGAGCGAGCTGTACGAGGATTTGAAGCGCCAAATTTCGAAAGATACAGGAATCGAAATCACAGTCTCGCGCACCGAGATCGGCGGCTACTGCGCCGATTGCAAAAGGTAGGGGAGGGTCTTAAGACTCTCCCGGTTTTCGGCCCCTTTTTTCGGTCCCAGCTGCCCTTCACGCTGACTGCCGAGTCAAGCCACTGCGATCCACCAATCTAAAGAATCGGCGTGCACGCTCGGCATCTCGCACGATCTGTGCGCGCAAAGCGTCCGGCCCCGAAAACTTCATCTCATCCCGCAACCGCGCCCAGAAGCTGACTTCCAGCGGCCCCGAGGCAATCTGCTCCTCAAAATCAAATAAAAAACTTTCGACCGTCAATCCCTTCCCGTCAAACGTAGGCCGCATGCCGACGTTTGTCACTGCGCGATATTTGCGAGCCTTCACCGAGACTTCGGTCGCGTAAACTCCAGTCTTCGGCAGCAATTCCTGCGCGGTGCGCAAATTGAGAGTTGGCACTACGAAACGCCGTCCCTGCCCAGTCCCCGGCTGAATCGCTCCCGCGAGCGAATACGGCCGGCCGAGGAAACGCAGCGCGTCGGTCAATCGGCCTTCGCTGACGGCGCGCCGGATCGCCGTGCTCGATACCACTTCTCCGCGGCACACCACCGGGTCGATGCACTCGACCTCGAATCCAAACTCCTGGCCAAACTGCCGGAGTTGCACGATATTGCCGGCTCCACGATGCCCGAAGCGGAAATTGTTGCCGACGAGAATTGCTCTCGTCCGCAGCGTCCCAATTACGATTTGCTCGATGAATTCGCGCGGGCTCAAGCGCGCGAGTTCGGCATCAAACCGCAGCACTAGAACTGCGTCAAGCCCGCAGACTTCAATTTTCGCCAGCCGCTGATCAAGCGTCGCTAGCAATGCCGGCGCGTCATTTGGCCGCAGAACCCGCAGCGGATGCGGGTCAAGCGTCACCACCGTCGCGCGCAAGCTCTCCCTTCGCGCTCGTTCCACCACGCGGCGCAGAATCTCCTGGTGCCCCAAATGCACGCCATCGAAGTTGCCAATGGTTACGGCTGAGCAGCGCGCATCGGCGCCGAAGCGCGCTTTCCATTCCGCCGGCGAATGCAGGACCGCGAGCGTCATGGGATCTTCGACTCCAGCGTCAACCCGTCATAGGAAAGCCGCACGTTTGCGGGCAGCTTCGCGTTCGTCTCTTCATGCGCCAAATCGTGACAGATGTGCGTGAACCACGCCTGCCGCGGCTTCAATTCCTCAACCAACTTCACCGATTGCTCCACATTTGAATGCATCGGATGCGGCGTATAACGGAGCGCGTCGAGCACTAGATGGTCCAGCCCCGCGAGCAATTTCTTCGACGAGTCCGGAACCGTACTGAAGTCTGTCAGGTAAGCGGCATCGCCGATCCGGAATCCGAGCACCGGATTCGGGCCGTGCCGCGCCGGAATCGGAAGTATCGTCGTGCCGAAGAGCGAAAATTCGCCGGCGATCGCATGTAGCTCGACGCCCGGCAGCGTGCTCTCCGTGGCTACATCGTCAAAGATGTACGCAAACACGCGCTTCAATACCGCCAGCGTCTCCGCCGAAGCATAAATCGGTACGGCGCCGCCCTGCTTCAGATTGAACGGCCGGATATCGTCGAGCCCCATGATGTGATCTGCGTGGCCGTGGGTGAACAGCACGGCGTCAAGCCGCGTCAGGCCCGCGCGCAACGCCTGGAAGCGAAAATCCGGCGTGGTATCGATCACAATGCTGTGCCCGCCGAATTGCGCCAGCAGGGAAGGGCGCGTGCGTTTATCGTGAGGATCGCTCGAATGGCATACGGCGCAGGGGCACGCAAGCGTTGGCACCCCCATCGAGGTTCCCGAACCGAGGATGGTCAATCGCAGTGGAAGCAGGGCTGAACTCCAGGAGCGTTAATGGTTGCAGGGCGAAGTTGGGTCGTGGCCATCGGTTATTTCGCGCCAGGATTCAGCTGGCCGGATTTTCTTGCTTTGTCGCCCGTGCCGCCCTAAAAGGACGGCGCTAAATCTCGGAAACGGCCTACTTCGCCTTGCCGCGCGCCTTCTCGGCCATCGCGGCCGCCGCGGCCTTCGAAATCTCCATGAACGATAGCTTTAGGCTGCCGATCACTTCGAGCAGCAACTGATCATCTTCGGCAGCTAAATTGCCGCGGGTTTTCTCGCGCAAAACGTCGAGCATATCAATCATCTCGCGCGCGCCCTCAATATCTAAAAACGGCTGCCCCGTTCGCGGATCACTCATCCCGCCGAGCATCGCTGCCGCATTGCGTGCCAGAAAATCAATCAACATCTGGAAGCTACGAGAAGAAGCCGGCAACTCGGCATTCTCAGCCGGCGTCGCGACCGAGGCATCGTCCGTCCCTGCCCCTGCCGCAATCAGCCGCGCAGCATCCGACTTCGCCGCCGCATCTTTCGAAGCCGCAATCTTTTCCGCGACTTCCGTCTCGCGCCGCTCTTCGGCTTCCACGACGTCCTTGCGCAATTCGCCCTCAGCCGTAAACGGCCGCCGGTCGATTACCTTGAATGTCTCTTCATGTTTGGAATCAGCCAAGATGGTTCTCCAGGAGTCCGCCGCAATCTCGATGATTGGTCTCGAAAAAGTGTAGCACCCAGCGAAGCAAGCGGACAAGCACAGCCACGTGTGTCAGCAGGCCGGATTTCGATCGTCGCGTTCGTGTGGCAAATCCATTGTGTTCGGAACGACAGGAAGCGTAGGATGCCTAACCCAGAGGCCGAATTCCGAAATTTCCGATATCGAACTGATTAAAGGGCCCAACATGAGAGAGCGCAACCTCCGCCGCCGGTCGAAAGTCATACGGCTTCTTGAATTCATTGGCCCATTCATTGTGTCGCTCACGATCATTCTGGTCCTATCGAACGTCCGAAGCGCCGGCGCGCAAGAGACCAAGAACCCGCTGGCCGGGAACGCCAAAGCAGCACAGGAAGGTGCCTCGCAATTTCGGATTAATTGCGCGCTGTGTCACGGCTTGCATGCACAGGGAGGCAGCCGCGGGCCCGATTTGACCCGTGGCATCTGGAATCATGGAAGCAGCGACGCAGACCTCTTCCGGACGATCACGCAGGGTGTATCAGGAACGCTGATGCCCGCGAACGATATCTCGGACGCCGAAACCTGGGAAATTATCGCCTATCTGCGCAGCCTCGCTCCCGCGAAGCTCAAGAAAGCTCCCGGCGATCCAAAAGCTGGCGAGAAGCTCTTCTATGGCGATGCCAACTGCGCGCTTTGCCACATGGTTCGCGGCAAAGGTGGACGCCTCGGGCCAGATCTATCTCGCGTCGGTAGCGCGCGCTCTCCCGAATACCTTGCCGGAAAAATTCGCGACCCCAATCGAGCCCTGGCTCCCGGCCTGATGCAGCCGGGCATGGAATGGCCGCTCGACTACCAAACGGTCACAGTAGTCACACGCGACGGCCAATCGTTCACCGGCGTGCTTCGTAATGAAGATTCATTTTCGATTCAATTCATGGATCAGGCGGAGAATTTGCGGCTCTATCTTAAGAACGACCTACAAAAGGTCACCTACGAACAGAAGACGCTCATGCCTGCATTCGGCGACGACATTCTCGACAATTCTCAACTGAGAGATTTGGTGGCTTATCTCGACGGGCAGCGAGGAGAGGTGGCGCAGAAATGAACAAGCGTTCTCTTCTCTTTGCGCTGATCTTAGTCGGCGCGTTCGCGCGCACTTCCCATGCACAAGTTTCGAATGAGCAGCTCGAGCACCCTGCGCGTTCGCCGCAGAACTGGCTCACATACTCCGGCGATTATTCCGGAAAGCGCTACAGCGAGTTGCAGCAGATCAATACCGCCAACGTATCGCGGCTGGCGCCGGCCTGGGTGTTTCAATCCGAAGTCGCAGGAAAGTTCGAAGCGACGCCTCTCGTCATCGATGGCGTGATGTACTTCACCTCTCCCGACAACCATGGCTATGCCGTCGACGCCCGCACGGGCCGCGTAATCTGGCGTTACGACCGCTCGCTTCCGTCCCGGGTGATCGCCTGCTGCGGCAGAGTCAATCGCGGATTCGCCGCTCTCGGCGACAAATTGTTTCTCGCGACTCTCGATGCGCATGTCGTCGCTCTCGACGCCAAGACCGGCAGCGTGCTTTGGGACGTGGAAGCGGCAGATTACCGGCTCGGGCACTCGTTCACTCTCGCGCCGCTGGTCGTTAAGGACAAAGTGATCGTGGGAATCTCCGGCGGAGAATACGGCATTCGCGGCTTCGTCGACGCCTACGACGCGAGCTCCGGGAAGCGCGCGTGGCGCTTCTACACAGTGCCGGGCACGGGCGAGCCGGGGAACGAAACCTGGGCTGGAGACTCCTGGAAGCGAGGCGGCGCTCCTGCGTGGATCACCGGCAGCTACGATCCGGAGCTCAATCTGATTTACTGGACCACCGGAAATCCCGCTCCCTCCGACGATCCCTCGGTGCGCAAAGGCGACAATCTTTACAGCAATTGCGTAGTCGCACTCGACGCGGACACCGGCAAACTCCGCTGGCATTTTCAATTCACTCCCGCGGACGCGCATGATTGGGATGCGACCGAAGTGCCCGTGCTTCTGGATCTCAATATTGATGGGAAGCCTCGAAAGCTACTCGCGCATGCCAACCGCAACGGGTTCTTCTACCTGCTTGATCGTACCGACGGAAAATTTCTACTGGCGAAGCCTTTTGCGCACATCAATTGGGCCAGCGAAGTCGGCCCCGATGGACGTCCCCGTCTTTTGCCTGCGGCGACTCCATCGAAAGAGGGCACCGTGGTGTGTCCGGCAGCGGCCGGCGCCACCAATTGGATGTCACCGACTTTTAGCCCTCAGACGGGACTTCTCTACGTCGTCGCGCGCGAACAGTGCGACATTTTCACCGCGTTGCCGCAGCCGTTTCATCCCGGCCATCCTTATCTCGGGAGCGTTTATTACAAACCAGTTGAAAACAAGCCATGGGGTGCATTGCGCGCTCTGGACCCGGCGACCGGTGAGATCAAATGGGAATTCAAGTATGTTTCGGCGCCGTGGTCGGGCGCCCTCTCGACGGCCGGCGGCCTGGTATTCGCCGGCGATATGGAGGGCTACCTGATCGCATTCGACGCACGCACCGGAAAAGACCTGTGGCATTTCCAGACCGGCGCGCCGATCATCGCGGGGCCGATGAGCTTTTCGCTGGATCAGAAGCAGTATGTGGTTATCGCGTCGGGCGACGCGCTGGTGGCTTTCAAATTGCCCGACTGAGTTGCCGCCTCACACAGTCTTCCTCAATTCTTGTCATTTTTCGCCGCGTGCCGTAAATTGTCCGTTCACCCAGGAGCACCGCTACTCACCTTGTCGCCAAGCAAGCCACGTCGCAGATCCAAAAAGAAGCCATCGGCAAGGATCAAACCCCGCCGTCACGCGTCCGCGCCTGGCAAGCGGCGTGAACCTGGCGAGCTCTTCAGAGATTTGCTTGCGCTGCAGGCGCGCCTCCGCGCTCCGGGCGGATGCCCCTGGGATCGCGAGCAGACGCACGCCTCTCTGCGCACATTTTTGCTGGAGGAGACGCACGAAGTTCTCGACGCCATGGATTCCGGCGATCCGCGCAAGTTCGCCTCCGAACTCGGCGATCTCCTCCTCCAAATCATCTTCCACGCGCTGATCGCCTCCGAATCCGGGCAATTCGATATTTGCGACGTCATCGCAGCCATCCACACGAAAATGGTTCGCCGCCATCCGCACGTTTTCGGAGACGTGAAAGCCAAGACCTCCGCGCAAGTGCTCAAGAATTGGGAGCGGCTGAAAGCCGAAGAGCGCCGCAGTGAATCCGGGGAAGGGAAGCACGCTCCCAAGCAGGAATCCATTCTCAGCAGCGTTCCGCGCGCGCTTCCGGCGCTGATGGAAGCGCATCAACTTACGCGCCGCGCCGCCAATATCGGGTTCGATTGGACGCGCATTGACGAATTGCTCGAGAAGCTGGGCGAAGAAACCGATGAGCTTCGGGCCGCGCTCACCGCCAGCCTCCAGAGCGCGAATGGACGAGCTACCACGTCACCAAGCGACGCCGTCAACGAAGAAATCGGGGATCTGCTCTTCACCGCCGCGAATCTCGCACGCTTCGCCGGCCTCGATCCCGAAATCACTTTGAAAAAAGCGAATCGAAAATTCACCGCACGCTTCCAATGGATGGAACAGGAAGCGCAACGCCGCGGCGCGCCGCTCGCTGATACGCCGCGCGAAACTATGGAAGAGCTATGGAACGCATCGAAGGCGCAGCACTAGCCGCCGCGAACATCGAAGTCCGCCACTGCCGCTCGCTCGCCGAGTACGAAGAATGCCTGCGTCTCGAGCAAATCACCTGGGGCACGGGCATCCTCGTCCCCACGGCGATTTTTGTGGTCGCGCAGGAAACCGGCGGCCAAATTCTAGGCGCCTTCGCCGGCGGCGAGATGGTCGGTTTCACGCTGGCGCTCGCCGGAATTCACGAAGGCCGCCCGTCGCTGCATTCGCACATGACCGCAGTCCTGGAGCCATACCGCGATCGCGGCGTCGGGCGCGCGCTAAAACTTTTCCAGCGCCGGGACGCCCTCGCGCGCAACATCCACCTGGTCGAATGGACTTTCGATCCGCTCGAGCTGAAAAACGCGCGCTTCAATCTGATGCGTCTCGGCGCCATCATCCGCCGCCTGATCCCCAATTGCTACGGCGTCACCGATAGTCCGCTGCACATGGGCATGCCCACGGATCGTTTGGTCGCCGAATGGTGGCTCGATTCCCCGCACGTGATTCGCACAGTCGGCGGCGTCGCCGCGCCGCAAGAAGAGAGCGTGCCCCCAGACGTCGTGCGCATTTCGATACCGTCCAACATCGCAGATCTACGCACGAGCAATCGCGAAGCAGCAGAGCGAGTTCAATCCACGGTCCGCGCGGAATTCGAATCTCTGTTCGCGAAAGCTTACGTAGCCACAGCAATAGAGTCGGTGAAAACATCAACCGACTACATCCTCCAACCGCAATCCTCGATCTCCTCCGAAATCTTCCCGCCAGCGGAGCAACATAAATAATGGAGCGCATTCGCCCGAAGCGGCCCGTAGCGCCGGCTGCCAGCCGGCGTTTTTGTGCGGCCCTGCTTGCGCGTGCGCCATGGCTCGAACCCGACGCCGCTCCGATCTTTGATCCGCCCGGCGCACATCCGTCCACGTCGCCACGCGCTTACAAAATCGCCGGCTGGAAGCCGGCGCTACGAAAACTCCCATGCGCCTAACCAAACTCACTCTCCGCGAAATCCATCTCCCGCTCATCGCGCCATTCCAAACCAGCTTCGGCGTCTCCGATCTGCGCCGCATTTTGCTGGTCGAAGTCGAGTCGGACAGCGGCGCCGGCGGCTGGGGCGAATCTGTGGCCGGCGAAGATCCCTACTATTCCTACGAAACCGTGGAAACCGCCTGGCACATCCTTGTCGAACACATCTGGCCCAACGTGCGCGAGCACAATTTCACTTCCGCCGCGGACATCTACGATTTCCTCGCACCCATTCGCGGCCACAACATGGCCAAGGCCGCCATCGAGTCCGCCGCCTGGGACGCGGAAGCCAAATCGCGCAAAATCCCTCTCTGGCGCCTTCTCGACGGCACGCGCGAAGAAATTCCCTGCGGCGTCTCCATCGGCATCCAGCCCAATATCGAAACGCTTCTCGCCAAAGTCGAGAAGGAACTGGCCGCCGGCTATCAGCGCATCAAAATTAAAATTCAACCCGGATGGGATATTGAGCCCGTCGCCGCGTTGCGCGAGCGCTGGCCGCGCATTCGCCTGATGGTGGACGCCAATTCGGCCTATACCTTGCGCGATGCCGCGCATCTAAAGCAGCTCGACCGTTTCTATCTGATCATGATCGAACAGCCGCTCGGCTGGGACGACATCTACGATCACGCGGAGCTGCAGAAGCAGCTCGAAACTCCGATCTGCCTCGATGAAAGCATTCATTCCTACCACGACGCGCGCACCGCCATTTCGCTCGGCGCCTGCCGCATCATCAATATCAAGCTGGGCCGCGTCGGCGGCCACACTTCCGCGAAACGCATTCACGATCTGTGCCTCGAAAATCGGGTTCCCGTGTGGTGCGGCGGCATGCTCGAATCCGGCATCGGCCGCGCGCAGAATATCGCGCTTTCCACGCTGTCGAATTTCGTGCTCCCCGGCGACGTCTCCGCGAGCAAGCGATACTGGGCGGAAGACATCGTCACGCCGGAGGTAGAAGTAACGCCCCACGGCACAATCAAAGTTCTCGAAGCCCCGGGCATAGGCTACGAGCCGCGCATGGACCGCATCGAGTCGCTGACCAAGAAGAAAGAAGCCCTGTCATAAGCACAACGGACGCGGGCTGCGGAAAAAGAAGCGCTGTCATCCTGAGCGCAGCGAAGGATCTCGAAGATTAATACTGGCAGCCTCGATGACTGACGACCGCCAACCGCGCCCCGCACTTCTGTTCTCGCTCGTCGTCCTGATGCTCTTCATCTGGACGATCAACTTCATCATCGGCAAAATTGCGCTCCGCCATTTTCCTGCTTTGACTCTCGTAGCCTTCCGCCTGGTCCTCGCCTCGATGGTCATGAGCCTGATTTATCTCTTCACACCGCGCCACACGCGCCTGGACCGCGGCGACGGCCACCTCTTCATCATCCTCGGCGTCCTCGGCGTAGTCATGAATCAAGGCGGCTTCACCTACGGCCTGAATTTCACCACCGCCGGACATTCCTCGATCATCATCGCCATCGCTCCGGTGATCGTGTTGATCCTGGCGCGCATAGTGGGCCTCGAGTCCATCTCGCGCCGCAAAGCCATCGGCATTTCGCTCTGCTTCATCGGCGCCATCGTTCTCGCCGCCGAAAATGGCCTCGCGGCCATCGGCTCCCTCACGCTGAAAGGCGATCTCATTACGTTGCAGAGCGTCTTCGCTTATTCGATTTCCGTAATTCTGGCGAAGAAAGTCATACAAAAATACGACACGTTTACCATGAACTTTTTCAATTTCCTCGTCGCCGGCATCTGCTTGCTCCCGCTGGCCATCCGCGAGGGCCTGCGCCTCGATTGGCACAGCGTGGGCTGGGCCGGCTGGCTGGGCCTGGCGTTCATGTCCATTTGCAGCTCCGTGATTTCCTATCTGATTTACTACTGGGCCCTGCGGCACATGGAAGCCTCGCGCTTAGCCGCCACAACCTACGTCGAGCCGGTGTTCGTCCCAATCCTCGGCCTAGTCCTACTGGGCGAACATCTAACGCTGAACCTGCTGATAGGCGGAGGCCTGGTTTTGGTCGGCGTCTATATCACCGAGCGCGCCCTAGGCGCCCGCGCCATCCCTCCAGAGCCGATTTAACTCCGCCGTGTGGAAACTCGTTGGAGAAGAGAAGTTCGACACAAAATCGTAAAATCGCTGGGAGCGCAGCGAGAATATCACTTGACTCCGCGGACCACTGTGAAAAACGTCTTGAGGTCGGATTTGTCTCCCCAGAAACGCGCTTCCCACTTACCCTGCAAGAGTAAGCATGATGCCGAGGCCCGATTGGGTTCGCGTAGGTAGGACGACTGCATGCAAATTGTTTCGCTAGGCCCAGTTCCAGATCGCACGGGGTCGGAGACGATATCTTGATTATCAGAAAGATTCCAGTACACCTTCTCCCAAGATTCATAAAACTCTTCCTTCGACTCGCCGCGCGACCAAGAGGCCTGACTGATAAACATCGACGACTCTTCGCTTCGAATCTGAAACGCGGTAAACGGAAGCCTCATCATCTGCACTCCCAAGTCGGGACCGATATCGGCGATCCATCCAAACGGCACTGGAACTTTCTTGCCGCGCATTTGGATGGAGTTCCCGTATATCGCGTGCCAGCCGAGCATCGCGAGTCCTGGAGAAACAATGACAACACACAGTGCAATCGCCGTAACCGCTCGAAGCGCTCTAGGGGCCCATCGCGGAACTGCGAAGGAGAAAAGCGGGCGAGTGAGCCATGACGTCTTCACGTTTAGAGTATATGGCGAGTTTGTGGAATTTGCTTCCGCCAGAGAAACGCACCGAAGGTCGCTTTCCGCTCTACGTTGGGCGCGTCGCGTTGTACGATAGGTCGTCAGAGGACTTAATGGCGAAAAGGCTGCAACCGGTACACCCTGGCAAGATTCTGAGCGAAGATTTCCTAAGGCCGCTCAAGCTAAGCATGAATCAACTCGCACTCGATCTTTATGTGCCCGTAACACGAATCGCCGAACTCGTCCACCGCCGCCGCGCGGTAACACTCGACACTGCGCTGCGGCTGGCACGATATTTCGATACTACCCCGGCATTTTGGCTGAATCTCCAATCAAAGTTCGATCTAGACGTGGCCGAAGATGCCATCCTGCCAAGAGTCCGACGAGAGGTGCGTCCGCGCGATACCAAAGCTCGGTCGTTGACACCTTCCAACGCGAATGCTAGTTTCCCGCGTTCGCTACTCTCGAGGAAGCGCGAGCGATGACCTCCGACTCCACATCCAAACGCATCGCCGTGATCCCCGGCGACGGCATCGGCCCCGAAGTGATCGCCGAATCCGTTAAAGTCCTCAACGCCGCCGTCTCCAAGACCGGCAAAAAACTCGCCCTCACCAATTTCGACTGGGGCGCCGATCGCTACCTCCGCGACGGCACCACTCTTCCCGCCGACGCTCCCGAAATGTTCCGCCGCAATTTCGACGCCATCCTCTTCGGCGCGCTCGGCGATCCTCGCGTCCCCACCAATCAACACGCCGCCGATATTCTCCTCGGCCTGCGCTTCAAGCTCGATCTCTATGTCAACGCCCGCCCCTGCTATCTCCTCGATGCGCGCCTCACTCCGTTACGCGATCGCACTGAAAAAGATATCCACTTCATAGTTTTCCGCGAGAACACGGAAGGTCTCTACGCAGGCGTCGGCGGCATCTTCAAAAAAAACACCCCCGACGAAATCGCCATCCAGGAAGACGTCAACACCTACAAAGGCGTCGAGCGCATTCTCCGCCACGCCTTCGAATACGCCCGCCGCAACGGCCTCACGCGCCTCTGCATGAGCGACAAATCGAACGCTCTCACTTACGGCCACGACATCTGGCAGCGACTCTTCAAAAAAATGCGCGGCGAATATCCCGAAATCAATTCCAGCCACCAATACATCGACAATCTGCTGATGCAAATCATCCGCGACCCCACGCAATTCGAAGTCATCGTCACCTGCAATTTATTCGGTGATATCGCCAGCGACGTAGGCGCAGGCGCAATCGGCGGTCTGGGTGTAGCTCCGTCGGGAAATATTCACCCGGGCCAAGTCTCGCTCTTCGAGCCAGTTCACGGCTCAGCCCCAACAATCGCCGGCCAGAATATCGCCAATCCCATGGGCGCAATCCTAAGCGCAGCCATGATGCTCGATCACATAGATTGGCCAGCCGAAGCCCGCACAATAGAAAACGCAGTCCAAGCAGCAATCAAGGAAGGAATAACGACGCAGGACTTAGGCGGCAAAATGGGAACAAAACAGGTAGGCGACTGGCTGGCAGAAAGGGTTTCGTAACGCCGGCTGCCAGCCGGCGTTTTTGTGCGGCGCTAGTCGAGATTGCGCCACGATCACAAACCTTCACGAATTTCCGCACTCGTGGAAATTTTTCAGGGCAGTGCCGCGCGTATACAAAAACGCCGGCAAGCTGCCGGCGCTACGCAGCTCTCACCCCTCCGCATAATAGTAATTCGGCCGCCGCGGCCTCTTCGGCAAAGCCAACAAAATCCCCAGCACGAATCCGCCAATATGCGCCCACCAGGCCACGCCGCCAGCCGCCGCAGCCGCCGCAGACCCCAACGAATTCACTCCACTCAAAAATTGCACCACGAACCACAACGCAATAAAAACCCAGGCCGGCAATCGCGCCGTGAACCAAATAATAAAAAGCGGCACCAAAGTCAAAATCCGGCTAGATGGAAAAAATAAAATGTAAGCCCCCAATACTCCCGAAATCGCACCGCTAGCCCCGATCGCCGGCAAGCGCGATCCCCAACTGAACGCCGCCTGCGCCGCTCCCGATCCAATCCCGCAAATCAAATAAAATCCCAAATACCAAAAATGCCCCAACTGCTCCTCCACGTCCGGCCCAAAAATCCACAGGAACCACATGTTCCCGATAATATGCAGCCACCCTCCATGCAGAAACATGGAAGTAAAAAACGGCAGCAAAGCATCGCCCAGCGCCACCTTCCCGCCGCCCAGCGCCAGCTGCAAATTCCGCGGCACCTCGCCGTAAGTCAAAATGAAATGCTCGGCCGCGTGCGGCCCCAAAGTGAGCTGATACAAAAACACCAACACATTCGCGCCAATCAGAAAAAACGTGACCAGCGGCACAGTCGTCCGCGTATTCAAATTTTTCAACGGAATCATGGAATCTTCACTCTATGGTATGCCGCGACAATCAAACTCTGTCATCCCGAGTCCGCCTGGGCGGACGAGGGATCTGCATTTCCTTAAACTGCCCGAGCCACCCGCCCTAAATCTCCCGGCTCGTAAACCGCCGCATGCTTCGCCCCCGTCTTCATCAGATGCTCAATCTCCGCAAGGGTCGCGATTCCAGCCCGCGCCCCAATCGCCGTACACGCCAATCCCGCCGCCGCGCAACTAAATTCCAGCAGCCTCTCGCAAGGCCAACCCTTCACCACTCCATATACGAACGCGGCATGAAAAATATCACCTGCCCCAGTCGTATCAATCGCCCGCACATCAAACGCCCGCGCGTAAAGAAATCGCGCTCCGTCCCAAGCAATCACGCCGTCTTTTCCAAGCGTCGCACCCGTCAAGCGGCACTTGAACTCCTCATGAATCATCGGCAACGACTTCAACAGATCGCTCTCTCCCGTCAGCTGCGCAGGGAAGTCGCGCGATCCAATCACAAAATCCATGTGTTCAAGTAACACTTGAACCCCAGAATATCGGTTGTCCACATCAACAATCACCGGAATCCCCGCCTCGCGCGCCCACTGCGCCGCCTGCGTCGCAGCAGCCGTATCGTGCGCATCCACCAAAAGCGCCGAAGCCGAAGTAATCCAGTCCCGCCGCAACTCCTCAGGCCGAATCTCCAAGCGCGCGTCTCGCTTCCACAAGATCGTTCGTTCCCCCGATGCCTCATCCACCAGAATGTAAGCCCGCTGGCTCTCGCAGCCAGCCACGGGAAACAGATGGCTCTCCACGTCGTCGCTCTCCAATTCGCGCCGCTGAAATTCCCCAGCCCAGTCCTCGCCAATTTTCCCGATGTAGCGCGCGCTCAATCCCCAACGCCGGCAAGCCACCATAGCCGATGCCACCTGCCCGCCGGCCCGCACATCATGCGAAATCAATTCCATCTTCGAATCAAATTCCGGGAATCGCGGCAACCGAATGATCGTATCGGTAGCATTCAACCCCACGCCGACAACGTCCACCCGTCCGACTTTAGTCATTAAATACCTCGCCTGGGGCCACGACCGCGCCACGCATTATCTCCAACTGGTGCCAAGTTTCAATCCATGCCTTTAAGATCGCGTCAGCGATCATCGGGTGCCCCATGCGCCGGTGTTGCGCGTGGGGTTCTTGAATCTCCACGGTTTCGGTTTTGACTTTTCCGAATCCAGTCTCGAACTTCCAGCGTCCAGCCTCCAGAATCATTTGCGCCCCGCCCACGCCTGTGATAAAAATTTTTGTTCCAGTTCACGCACCATCTTCACCATAAAGTATCGCGTGAGCTTTTCGCGCCCGTCGAAATCAGATTGCCGGTCGGCGCGCCGACAGCTAATGCCACTCCACGAATCCGAGGCCATCATTCTTCAAAGCTATGCACTCGGCGAAGCCGACCGCATCGTGAGTTTCTTCAGCCGCGGCGCGGGCCGTCTCCGCGGCGTTGCCAAAGGCGCGCGCCGCCCCAAGAGCCGCTTCGGTTCGACGCTCGAACGCCTCAGCCACATTCGCATCTGGTATTTCGAACGCGAAACGCGCGACCTCGTGCGCATCAATCAAAGCGAACTCATCGAATCTTTCATGGACGCCTTTCGCGATTACGATGCCGGAGTAGCCTTCGCGCTCTTCAGCGAAATCTCAGAAATGGTTTTGCCCGAGCGCGAGCCGCTCGATGCTCCGTTCCGCTTGCTCCTCCTCGTCTCCAAAGCCATCAAGCAATCCATCAAGCCCGCGGTACCTCTAGCATACTTCTGCCTCTGGACGCTAAAGCTAGCGGGCTGGCTTCCATCGCTCGATGTGTGTGGCATCTGCGGCCGCAGCATCACTGAAGAAGCGGGCTACGTCGCCCCTTCGCTCGAAGGCATCGCCTGCGCGAAATGCAAGCCCGCTGGCGCGCGCATGATGCCGAAGGAAACGATTGCCCTCGCGCGCCGAATGTTGAACGAAAAGCTCGATCAACTAATGAAGGAAAAGCTGCCGGGCCTCGCGGTTCATGAACTCACCTCGCATCTTCTCGACTGGATCGAATGGCACGGCGAAAAGCGCCTCAAAGCGCGCGAACTCTGGGAGCCGAAGAATTGACCGCAAAGATCGCCAAGCCGGCGCACAAGGCGGCAGCAGCAAAGCCGCGAGGCCTCACGTTTCAGGATCTCGTCTTCAAGCTCGAAAAATTCTGGACCGACAAGGGCTGCATACTCCAGCAACCCTACGACGTCGAAGTTGGCGCCGGCACGATGCATCCGGAAACATTCCTCCGCGTCCTCGGTCCCGAGCCGTATCGCGTGGTCTACGTCCAGCCCAGCCGCCGCCCCGCCGACGGCCGCTACGGCGAAAATCCCAACCGTCTTTTCAAACACCATCAGCTTCAAGTGATACTTAAACCAACGCCCACCGACATTCAAGACGTCTACCTTCAAAGTCTGCAAGCCGTCGGTATCAATCTCAAGGAACACGACGTCCGCTTCGAAGAAGATAACTGGGAATCTCCCACGCTCGGCGCCTGGGGAATCGGATGGCAAGTATTACTTGATGGTTTGGAAATCACCCAATTCACTTACTTCCAGCAAACCGGCGGTTTCGATCTTCAACCGGTTTCCGTCGAGCTTACCTACGGACTCGATCGCATCGCCGCGTATCTGCAAGGAGTAGATAACGTCTTCGATGTGCGCTGGTCGCGCGATCTGAGTTATCGCCAGGTTCGCTTCCCGGAAGAGCAGCAATTCAGCGCCTATAATTTCGAATGGGCCGATCCCGTCGCCACACGCAAGATGTTCGATCTCTCCGAAGCTGAAGTGCAGCGTCTGGTGAAATCTTATGCCGCGCTCAAATCCGAAAACGACAAGCGCCGCTTTCCCATACTCGCGGCCTATGATCTTTGCCTCAAGTGCTCGCACCTATTCAACGTCCTCGACGCTCGCGGTGCCATTTCCACCACCGAGCGTGCCGCGCTGATCGGCCGCGTCCGCCAATTGACCTGCCGCGTAGCCGCGGGCTGGCTCGAACAGCGCCATCTCGAAGCCTCCTTGCAATCCGGAGCCGCGCAATGAGCGGCCGCGCCGAATTCCTGCTCGAAATTGGCTGCGAAGAAATTCCCGCGGGCATGATCGCCAAGGCCGCGCACGATCTTAAACAAATACTTGAAACGCAATTCGCTTCCCATCGCATTGCGCAGAAGGGAAGCGTAGAAACTTTCGGCGCCCCGCGCCGCCTCGTCGCAATCGCGCGTGGAATAATTCTGAAGCAAGATGACATCGCGCAGGAAATTCTCGGCCCGCCAAAATCCGTAGCCTACGACGCTGTCGGCCAGCCGACCCGCGCCGCCCAAAGTTTCGCCGAGAAACAGGGAACTCCTCTAGATAAACTTTCAATTGTCGCGACGCCGAAAGGGGATTATCTCGCGGTCAAAAAAGTCATCGCCGGGCGACTCGCGAAAGACCTCCTCGCCGAAATTATTCCTCAAGCGATACGTGAGCTTTCCTTTCCGCGCTCGATGTATTGGACCAGCGCCAGCGAGCTGCGCTTCATCCGCCCCATCCGCTGGATCGTCGCTCTGCTCGACGGCAAAGTCGTGCCCTTCACACTCGCCGGAGTCCAATCCGGCAACTCAACTTCCGGCCATCGCTTCCTCGGCAAGTCGCAGATCACGGTAACCGACCCGCGCAACTTCGTCGATCGCCTCCGCCGCAATTTCGTTCTCGCGCAACCGGACGAACGCCACAAAAAGATCGAGAAAGAAATTCAAGTAATACTTGCGAAGAAGGGAATCCGCCTTCACGCCGACGCTGTGCTCACGGAACTCGTCACCTATCTCAACGAATACCCGACGGCGATCCTCGGCGATTTCGATCCATCCTTTCTCAATTTGCCCGAGGAGATCCTCCTCACAGTAATGCGCGACCATCAAAAATATTTCGGCGTCACCGATAAACACGGCGCGCTGGCACCGCACTTCATCGCCATCATCAATCTCGATAAGGACCGCAAAGGCCTCGTCCGCGCCGGCCATGAGCGGGTTCTCCGCGCGCGATTCTCCGATGCCCGCTTCTTCTGGGAAATGGACCAGAAGCAAAAACTCGGCGAGCACCTTCCGAAGCTCAAGCAAGTCACGTACGAATCCCGCCTCGGCAGCTACTACGACAAAGTGGAACGCATGCGCGCCCTGGCGCGCTGGTTAGCCAACACCTGGAGCCAGGGCGGCGTTCTCGGAGCCCATGCAGATGACGCCGATCGCGCCGCAGAGTTAGCCAAGTGCGATCTGGTTACAGACATGGTCCGCGAATTCACAGAACTGCAAGGCATCGTAGGCGGCCTCTACGCACGCGCCCAAGGCGAGCCGGAAGATGTGGCAGAGGCGATCTACGATCACTATCGCCCCGTGGGCCTTGACGATCCGATTCCGCGCAATCTCACCGGCTGCGCCGTTGCGCTCGCCGATAAACTCGATTCAATCGTTGGCTGCTTCGCTGTCGGCGCAATTCCTTCGGGTTCAAGTGATCCCTTTGCTCTGCGCCGCGCCGCACTGGGCATCGTAAAAATCCTGCTCGAACGCAAACTGCCGCTCTCACTCTCATCGGCGATCTCGACCGCAGCCAATTCTCTGCGCCAATCCGCCCCGAAGATCGAAGTGAAGCCCGAAGCCGAAGCTCAAGTCCTCGAATTCATGCTCGAGCGCGCCCGTTACATCCTGCGAGAGCGCTACGGCTACGCCTACGATGAAGTAAACGCCGCTCTGGCCGCTGGAGGCGATGATCTGGTGGACGCCATCGCACGCGTCGCCGCCATCAAAGCCATCCGCAAAGCGAAAGACTTTGTTCCATTAGCCGCGGCCTTCAAGCGCATTCGCAACATCCTCGAGAAATCCGCCGGTGGCGCCGCCAAAGCAGGCGCTAGAAATTCTGCGGTGCAACCTGAACTTTTCCGCGAGACCGCCGAAAGGGAATTGCATGAGGCCGCGCAACGCATCGGTGAAAAAGCTCACGCGTTGAAGAGCCACGCGAAGTATCGAGAAGCACTTGAAGTCATCGCTGGCCTTCGCCCAGCGGTTGACAAATTCTTCGACCAGGTTCTAGTGATGGCTCCCGAAGAAGACGTAAAGAAAAATCGCCTGGCTCTCCTCTCGAGCCTGTTAAAGGAATTCTCGACAATCGCGGATTTCTCCGAGATAGTCGCCGAGGAGCAAAATTGAAAGTGAAGTCTCAAGTCGGCCTGGCTGTCGCAGACAGAGAAGCTGAGGCTCGGCTAGCGGCTCGCGTGCCACTCAAGCTTTGCTTGAACTCTGCCGACGATGAATTTGTCGGAGTGCCGACAACTACAGCGTTACTCGAGATTCCGTCTATGATGCGCCGCCGTCATCCTGAAGGCATCCCGCAGGGATGCCTGAAGGATCTCGACGTCCGCGCATCCTCTCCATTACATTTGAACCGATGGTTTAATTTCGGAGGTGCAGCTTGAAATACGTCTATCACTTCGGCGACGGCCGGGCCGAGGGCCACGGCGAAATGAAAGATCTCCTCGGCGGCAAAGGCGCAGGCCTCGCCGAGATGACCCGCATCGGTCTGCCCGTCCCGGCTGGCTTCACCATCACCACCGAAGCCTGCGACTATTTCTACAAGCATGACAAGAAGTATCCCGAAAGCCTGCGCTCCGAAGTTTCCCACCATCTCGCCACTCTCGAGGAAGAAGTCGGCAAGAAGCTCGGCGACCCTAAAGATCCACTTTTAGTCAGCGTTCGTTCCGGCTCGGCCCGCTCCATGCCCGGAATGATGGAAACAATCCTCAACCTCGGCTTGAACTCCAAGTCCGTCGAAGCCCTCGCCCGCAAGACTTCCAACGAGCGCTTCGCCTTTGATGCCTATCGCCGTTTCGTGCAAATGTATTCGACAGTCGTAATCGGCCTGCCGAAAGAAGAACTCGAAGACCGCCTTCGCGCGCTGAAAAACTATTTGAAAGTAAAAGACGATACGCAAGTCTCCGCCGATGGCTGGCGCCAACTGGTCAACGAATACAAAGCCCATTTCAAACAAAAGACCGGCCACGATTTTCCTGAAGATCCGCACGAACAGCTCTGGGGCGCCATCGGCGCGGTCTTCGGATCGTGGATGGCCGAGAAAGCGGTCACCTATCGCCGCGTCGAGCGCATCACCGGTCTTCTCGGCACCGCCGTCAACGTCGTCCAAATGGTCTTCGGCAATCGCGGCGAAAATTCCGGCACGGGCGTTTGCTTCACGCGCGATCCCTCCACCGGCGAGAAAACTTTCTTCGGCGAATTTCTGATCAACGCGCAGGGCGAAGACGTCGTCGCCGGAATCCGCACTCCCATGCCGCTCACCGACATGGCCGAGCGCATGCCCAAGGTCTATCGCCAGCTCGAAGAAGTTCGAGTGAAACTTGAACAACACTATCGCGACATGCAGGACATGGAATTCACCGTCGAAGACGGCAAGCTCTACATGCTGCAAACGCGCACCGGCAAGCGCTCGCCCGGCGCAACTTTTGTAATGGCCGTGGACTTCGCCAACGAAGGCCTCATCGATCGCGGCGAAGCCATCGGCCGCATCAAGTCCGAAGATATCGAGCGGCTCTTCTATCCCGTCCTCGATCCCACAGTAACAAAATCCGATCTCTCCTCGCGCAAACTGGCGAAGGGAATCAACGCCGTTCCCGGCGCCGCGGTCGGCAAAGCCGTCTTCACCGCCGAAGAAGCCGAAGACTGGGCCAGCCGCGGCGAAAAAGTGATTCTGGTGCGCCGCGAAACCAGCCCCGAAGATGTCGGCGGCATGTTCGTCGCGCAAGGAATTCTCACCGCCACAGGCGGCAAGACCAGCCACGCCGCAGTAGTCGCCCGCGGCTGGGGCAAATGCTGCGTCGTCGGCGCCGAATCGCTCGAAATTGACGCCGTCGCGAAACGCATGCGCGCCAACGGCCGCGTCATCAACAAAGGCGATTGGCTCACTCTCGACGGCAACGAAGGCGCCGTCTACGCCGGCGAAACGCGCCTCGTCCGCCCCGATCCGCCGAAAGCCTTCTCCATGCTGATGGATTGGGCCGATGAAATCCGCCATCTTCGCGTGCGCACCAACGCCGACACGCCCCACGATGCCCGCAAAGCGCGCTCGATGGGCGCCGAAGGCATCGGCCTCTGCCGCACCGAGCACATGTTCTTCAAAGATTTCGAGCAGCCCGAACGCAGCGCCGATCGCCAACTCGCGATTCAGGAGATGATTCTGGCCGACACGCGCGAAGCACGCATGAAGGCTCTCGCCAAGCTGCTTCCATTCCAGCGCCGCGACTTCATCGGCATCTTCGAAGCCATGGAAAGTCTCCCAGTCACCATCCGCCTCGTCGATCCGCCGCTGCACGAGTTCCTTCCGCACGAGCGCAAGAAGCAGGAAGAGCTCGCCAAGAAAATTGGAGTAGAGGTTGAAGTTGTGATTCGCCGCGTCGAGCAGTTGCACGAAGCGAATCCCATGCTGGGCCATCGCGGCTGCCGCCTGGCGATCACCTATCCAGAAATTCTCGAGATGCAAGTTCGCGCGATCATCGAAGCGGCGATCGATTGCAAGCGGCGCGGCGTTAAAGTTCTTCCTGAGATCATGATTCCTCTGGTCCTCGACAAGAAAGAACTTCAAATTCTCGACACGGCCACGCGCCGCGTCGCCGACGAAATCATCGCCGCATCGAAAGTAAAACTTGAGTATCTCGTCGGCACGATGATCGAGCTTCCTCGCGCCGCACTGCTCGCCGATCAAATCGCCGAAGTCGCCGAATTTTTCTCCTTCGGCACAAACGATCTCACGCAGACCACGATGGGCCTCTCGCGCGACGACGCTGGCCGCTTCCTCCCCGACTATGTCGACGAGAAAAAAGCCGGCATCTTCCTCGACGACCCGTTCCAAACTCTCGATCAAGCCGGCGTCGGGATGCTCATGAAGTGGGCCATCGAGCGCGGCCGCGCCACGCGCCCGAAGTTGCACATCGGCATCTGCGGCGAGCACGGCGGCGACGCCGAAAGCGTCAAGTTCTGCCATCGCCTCAAAATGGACTACGTCAGCGCGTCGCCGTTCCGCGTTCCCATCGCGCGGCTGGCGGCGGCTCAAGCGGTGATCGAATCTAAAGCATCACACAAGAAGTCGGCGCGCCCACGTAAACCGCGCGTGAAGTCGGCAGCGGCCACCGGAGCCGCTTGAAGCGAAGCAAAGGGTGCCCCATGCGCCGGTGTCGCGCGTGGGGCTTTTGATCGAAGCACTGCCGATGCCTTTTGTTGTCGCCGTTGCCTTTCGTTGTCGCCGTTGCCTTTCGTTGTCATCCTGAGCGCAGCAAAGGGTGCCCCATGCGCCGGTGTTGCGCGTGGGGCTTTTGAGTCGAAGCACTGCCGTCGCCTTTTGCCGTCGCCGTTGCCTTTCGTTGTCATCCTGAGCGCAGCTAAGGATCTAACCGTCCCGCACTCGCACCAAGGAGCCACAAAATCACCAAGCCCCTGATCATCGGCATCTGCGGCGGCACCGGCGCCGGCAAAACAACCATCACCCGGCGGATCATCGAGGCGCTCTCGGAATCTAACGTTTCCGTCCTCGAGCAGGACCACTACTACAAGGACACGCCGCATCTCCCGCTCGCCGAGCGCGTGAAGCAGAACTTCGATCATCCCGATTCGATGGATACGCCGCTGCTCATCGAACACATTAAGTTGCTGCGCGCCGGCCACGCGATCGACCGCCCCACGTACGATTTCACCGATTACCGCCGCGTTCCGCAGGTAGTGCGTCTCGATCCGCGCCCTGCCACGATCATCGAAGGCATCCTAATCTTCGACAGCAAGCCGCTGCGCGAGTTGATGGACATCAAGATCTTCGTCGATACCGACGCCGATCTGCGCTTCATCCGCCGCCTCGTCCGCGACATCGAAGAGCGCGGCCGCACCGTCGAATCCGTGATCCAGCAATACCGCACCACGGTTCGCCCGATGCACATGGAATTCGTAGAACCCAGCAAGCGTTACGCCGACATCATCATTCCTGAAGGTGGCCAAAACGAGGTAGGCATCGACCTGGTAATCCAAAAAGTCCGCTCGCTGATTCCGCGGTAGTCTTCTTTAGTCGACCTCCTTTTGTCCCTCGCGACAGTGAGGAATCTGGGTTGTTTTTCTCCTGGTTTAATCGAAACAAGGGTTCAATTAAAACCGGGTGTAAGTTATAGAAAATAAAGGACGGGGCCTCGTTCTAATCGAAACACTTTTTAAAGTGCCCGGATCGATTCTTTGGGCTCGAGTTTTGACGGTGGATCGTTTTGGCGCGGCCTGGATCACTTGGCTGATGGCTTGGAAATCCGCCGAATTCGTGCTTTGAAAAGGTGCGTTTTTGTCTCGATTAGACTGGGGCTCCGGTGATTGTTTTCTTGGAGTTGCGGGCGTTCCTAATAATTTCGTGTATCGATTAGGAATTCGTGGGTTGCGGGCTGGGAGGACGCGTCTAGTGGCCGGGTTCGATTGGGGCCGAACGGCGGGAGGGTCTGAAGACCCTCCCCTACAACGGCAAATGCAATGGCCGACGCTTGCGGTCACTTTTTAAAGCTCCAGTTTAGATTTTTGGGCGTGGACTGCGGGGCTCTGGTGAGCCGCCCTCACGCTTGGACTGCCTGCGACTGCTAGTCTACTTATAGCTTAGCAATTCGTAAATGTCAAGTGATTCTTTAAGATGAAGAAGAGCGCGTCACGCGGAAGCTGATAGCGGGATCTTGGTTTGTCCAGGTGGGGAGCGGGGGCGGCAAGCTGCGCCCGGTCTTTGCCTTGGTAGCCCCGTGCTTTTAGCGCGGCATCTTCGTGGCGCGATCAAGCCGGACAAAAACTGCCGGGCTAAAAGCACGGCGCTACAAAAAAGCAAGCCCGGGGCCGTACGTCGGGGCCGAAAACGGGGCCGAAAATCCCCACCCATCCGAGAATTCAAAATCGGGAAGGGTGGGCCACCCAAAAGCGCAAACCATCGGAAAAAGCTGAGCCACCCGCCAACCGAACGACGGTGAACTCGGGAAAAAGCAATCCGACTCGGGAGATGTCGATAGAGTTGTATAAATTTTCTCATTTCAACGAACCTCCTTGGCGGCCCAACCAACAGCCGTAGCCGCCACGGCCTAACCGCTTTCCAGATAGCCCTCGAGATCCGCCACGACTACCGTACCCACGCTGACATCGTCAAATGTAATTGACTCGAAGGGCGGAAACGGCGTCATTCCCGTGTTTGCGTCATCGGGATTCTAGAGCCAAAGGCCGGGCGAACGCGTCGCAGCCGGTCGATCTTTCTTCGCAGACGATTGTCACAATGGAAATTGTAATTCTTAAGTGAGTCTCTCCCGGATGTAAAAGAATGTTACGTAGCAGAGATGGGAAATCTCGGTCGTGCTAGCAGATCTCCCTGCCTCTCCGGGAACGGGAGGACATGCTATCATTTCATATTCTCAATATGCCCAGCGCAAGTTCATTTTCGCTGCTGTCGCTTCTGCCCTGGTTGAAATCGCTTACAGTGGGCGAATGGTGGGGCTATGGCTCCGCTCTTGTCGTCGTCGTAGGTGTTATTGGCGAATCAATAGCGGACCTAACGAACTGGCTTGAGAGAATGCCCAAGGCAAAGAGGAAACTCGAAGTAGTTTCTGCTCTTATACTGAATACTGGGCCTCACCGGCGATATCGTTTCAATCCACCTAACCCAAGTCGAAATGGCCTCTATAACCAAAGATGCCGGAGATGCGGAAACGTCCGCGACGAAAGCCGCCCAAGCAGCGTCCAGCGCTGAAGATTCTGTTAGGTCAGCATCGAATGAGGTCGGGAATGCCAAGATTGCAGCGGGCCAAGCTGTGGTGCTAGCCCGTGGCGCGCGCCAAGAAGCTGACTCATTCGAGAAGGACATCGTCTCAGCCAAAGGTCAAGCAGCGGACGCCGAATCACATTTGGCTGAAGCTCTGAGGCGGGCAGCCGATGCCTCCGCTGAGCTTTACCGACTCAAGGCACCAAGGCTGCTATCTGATACGGCGGGACTAGCGGAAGCGCTGAAGCCTTTCAGCGGAACCGAATTTAAGTTCGGTTCAGTGTTCGGGGACAGCGAATCAATCGAGTTGCTGACGCAATTAGACGCTGCATTAGGTCAGGCTGGATGGCGTCGCATAAAACAAACGGTAATGAACCTAGGCATTCCAGTCATCAAGTTAAATGGGCACCAAGATGATCTCATCAATTTAGGCATCAACACCGGGGTGCGTGTGGAGGTGGAAGCAGAAACGCTAGAAGCAATGCAAGCTCTGCCAAGGAACAGTTCCCGCCCCATGTAAAACTCGCCGTGTTCTTAAACCAAACGCTTCAGGCCCACGTTTCGCCCCCAGAACCCCCCAGCCCGGACCAGCGCGTTAATGTGGTCTCCGGCCCGTCGAAAGTCATACGCATTAACATCGGAAAGAAACCCGGACAATTACATAGGATCGCCCCAAGAGTCCGTCGGTCAGCGGATGAATCGCATCGTTATTTTCTTGACAGCGGCGATTTTCCTGACAAAATTTAGCGTGGGTGAGTAGGCCCCGAACGAGGAAAATCGGCCACATGAAACAAGATGATTGGACTAAGCTGCTTTTCGGACTATCCCCGGAACCGGGAACAGGGTCATTCGCCAGTATGTATGGACTGCCTGCCCCGCCGTCGGAGTTTCCCACATTAGGTTCGGGTTTAATGCCCACTTTGAGCGGAATCACGCCTTCGCCGATTCCGACGATGGGTTCACTCGCCGACCTTCGCCAATTGACGCCGCCGCCCGCGTTAACAGCGATTAGATTCCGGACTGTAGCCGGGCAGCTCGTGGATTTTTCCGAGCCCAAATTGCTAGGTGGTTGGCTTCCGACGTGTTCCGGACTTTTATGATCTTGATATTGAAATCGCTGCAACCCGCGCCCGTACCGCGTGCTTTACTTTGGCCAAGCCGAGAAGCTGTCGGAGCGCGTTAGGTTGTCGCACGAAAAGTTACCCGAGTGGCGAAGGGCAGCGGGAACCCGCGTGAATCTGTACGTTGCTGTTTCAGTTCTGGCCTATTCCGACGAATTTCGGCGGCGCGTGATCGAGGCGGGTTTGATTCGGCATTACAACCCCGTCTGCAACGACCATCACAATCGGCGCGATGAGGAGTGAAGATATGCTGCTACGTTCAACAGTTCAGTTTCCCGGCGACCTAGGCGCACATATCGACAAGAACAACAGCGCCTGCCCGACGCGAACCTTCACCGCGATCATGGTAAGGGTCGGCGGAGTCTTTACAAACACAGTCAGATGCACAGGCTGCGCGCGCGAACTGCTCGCATACGAAACCGGACTCGCCCGGCCCGACACTTCAGTTCCCTATAGTGAACTGACGCTTTAATCGAAGCGGATTGCGATTCAAGAAATCCGGGCTGGCAGCCAAAGGCTTCCGGCCCTTCGGTTTTTTTGCGACTATCCAAGCGCGGTTGGAAAAGCGGTTCGGGCTAGTCGCAAGCCTGGGGGTAAAATTACTCGATGCCAAAGAAAAGACTGCGCCTAGACGAGATACCTCTTGAGGAGCGTCGGAAAGCGATGAGAGACTTCGACGCGATAGTGAGTTCTCGTCGAAAGATTCGCGCCGATTTTGATGCAAACATCCCGGCCGGGGTGGCTGAACAAGTGCGCACCAAATTGCGCTGGGACGTGTTATCCGTTCAGGAACAGCCGAAGTTGACAAAGCAGGAGGATGAGTTCCACTTCGCAAATGCCCGCAAGCTGAACCGCCTTTTGTTTACTCTCGACAAAGATTTTCTCACGATCGCCGGCTTCCCCTTGCATCAGTCTCCGGGCGTGTTCGTGCTTCACGCGCGTCAAGATGCCCCCGACGACATTTACGCCGCAGTTTGGGTTGCCAGCAGGCAGCTCACCGACGCGTACCGGAAACTTCCAGATTTCCACTTGCGGAGCAAGGTCTTTCTAACACTGGAAGGCCAACGGATTCGGTACATAACTCGGGAGAGCGAGGTGCACGAACTTTTCTCTGCGTTCTGACGGCAGCGCACCTGCCGTCCGATGCGGGCGGGTTCTATAAAAGGGGATGTCAAGTGAAAACACTTCTCCTCCGGCAGGGAGGGGAAGTTCTCTGACATCGAGCCCCCTTCGATTGCGTGCGTTTTTGCTGGAGCGTTGTTTCCTCCCATCGCGAGTTCGAGATTCCCCTGCATCGGCTGGGCATTCCGTCGCGGCTGAGGCTTCCAAGCTGTACGCCAACCATGGTTCTATCTGAGACTCGCGGACCCGCGGCCTATGGCTTTGTTGGGTTGTCCGAGGGGGCATATGGTGGCCCGTGAGACTTAGCGCCTAACCCGCCCAAGGATACTCACCCTCGAACCCGAGCGCTCAGTGACCGACGGACAGCACGATTGGGAATCTCGCGCTCCGATGGCCTGGCGCGCTCAAGCTGCTTGTGGCTTCAGTCGTTCCGCGTCAAAGGCTTCTCCTTTCTTCCAAACACTCAGCGTAATCGCGGCGATCTTGCGCGCCAACGTCAGCCGCGCCATCGCCGGCAGCAGGCCTTTCGCCAGCAGTCCTTCGTAGAAGCTGCGGAACGGACCCTCTCGCGCGCTGGCGGTGGTGGCCGCACTTTTAAACAGGTTCTTCAGTTCGTGATTGTAGTTCCAGTTCAGCCCGCGGATGAACACCGGCTTCTTGCTGCGCAGCAACTGCCCGTCCACGTGGCGGTAATCGGCGCTCGTGCGCGTTTCCAGCCCCAGCCCACAGTAGGTCCAGAACTGCCGCTTGGTGCGAAAGCGGTGCGGCGTCTGCACTTTCCCGAGCAGCACCGCGGCGCGAATGGGACCCAGAAACGGAACCGTACGCAACTGTTTCACCGCTTCATGTTTGCGGCTTTCCGCGATCAACTCCCGGCGCGCCTCGCGGCGCAACGCCTGCAAGGCATCCAGTTGCTGATAGAGCAACTCCGCGCGCCGCCGCAAGCCCGCTTCCCCCAACTGCGCCAGCCACTCCCCGCGATGCCGCGCGCCATACACCTTCTTGCCCACGCTGGCGATGGCCTGGCCGCGATAGACTGCCTTCAGCCGGCCTTTCACCCGCGTGGTGTCTTCGGTCAGCGCGGTATAACTGCGGCCCAGTTGCCGCACGGTCATGGTGCTGCTCTCTCCGTGATAGACCGGCCAGAGCAGCCCTCCGCGTAACAACTCCGCCAGCTTGCGCGCGTCGATGCTGTCGCTCTTGTTGCCGGACTTCAGCAGCGCGTTTCTCCGTGGATTACACACCAACACGCGCGCCACTCGCCGCACCAGTAGATCGTAAAGCCACGCCGAGTGCGTTCCTTCTTCAAAGGTAAGATGGATCGTTCCGCGCAACCCCTGCAGAAAATCAAGAATCGCGCCAGCACGCGTGGCCAGCACGCTCTGCATCACTAGATGGCCTTCTGAATCCAACACCGCGGCCGAGATCGTCGCTTGGTGGACATCCAAACCCACATATTTCACACTATCCATAGGGTGTTCCTTTCGTCAGGCGTCGGTTGATTGCTCAGCACAACAACCGCAGCCTACTCCGAAAGGGGCGCCCTTTTATAATGCGTGGCCCAGCCTTTCCGACGCCTTAAGAATGTGAGGTTGCCCCATCCTTCCCGAAGTGTGGGAAGGGTGGGGATTTCGGCCCCGGATTGCCGGCTTCTCCTTGCAGTTTTCTGTTGACTTATCCGTTAATCCATGCCACACTACGCCCGCTCTGCTGTTGAGCCGGTGACAAAATTTGGCACTCCTCGTCGAGCGCCACACGAAAGGAGCGGACAATAAATCGCGCTGCAATCCGCGCTTCTAGCCTCCGATATCAAGCCTCCGGCATCCAGAAAGGCGAAGAAAAAGCTAATCGGGACACCCTACGATTAGAATCGCCCGCAACTCCATGAAAATAGATGACGGACACCAATTCTAATCGGGACAAAACGGGGCATTTGCACGCGCAAAAATCAGCCAAAAACGAGGCGCGCCACCGCCGAACAGCACGTCCTCCAAAAAACCAACCCGAGCCAACCGCAGCCGCCGGCCGCCGGTGCTTGTCCTTGCCTTCTTGAAACCTCCAACGATCAAGCTCCAGCGTCCGCCGTTTTTTGTTTCGGTTAGAACCACCCTCGGTTCTTTGTTTTCTGTGACTTGCGGATGGTTTTAATTGAACCCTTGTTTCGGTTAGATGGTTGGCCAGAGCGAATGAAAATCGAACACGCGGCATGTAGCTCACCTGTTCACAGGTGAGGCCTTTCGGTTTTGGTTTTGAATTTGAAGTCCAAAGCCTAAGGCCAAAGTCCTAAAGCCCCGGTAAGGGCCTCAGGTCTGAAGACCTGAGCTACATATAATTCTCAGCTTGCGGATGGCGTCGTGGATTTGAGTCTGCGTTGGCGCCGCCGTAGCCTAGGATTAGGCCGCCTCTGGTCGGTGGCTTCATGTAGCAGCTGGATAGGGGTTGCGCGGAGATGCCTTGCTTCGCGGCGCTTCTTGCTACCGCTTCATCGTTTGTGCCTGGGGGTAGCAGGGCTACCAGGTGCATGCCTGCTTCGGCGCCGATTACCTCTAGTAGATCTTCCATTTCGGTGCGGATGGCTTTTACCAGCGTGGTGCGCCTTTCCATGTAGAGCATGCGCATGCGGCGGATGTGGCGGGCGAAATGGCCTTCCTGGATGAAGTCGGTCATTACGGCTTGATAGAGCGTGGAGGAGAAGACGTCGGCGGCGTCGCGGACGGCGGCGAAGGCTGGCAGCAGGTCCTTGGGGACGACTACGTAGCCGAGACGCAGGGCCGGGAACATGACTTTGCTGAAGGTTCCGATGTAGATCACGCGCGCGTCGGTGTCCTGGCCTTGCAGCGAGGCGATGGGGCGGCTGGCGAAGCGATATTCGCTGTCGTAATCGTCTTCGATGATCCAGGCGCCGGAGCGCACGGCCCAATTGAGGAGCAACATGCGGCGAGCGGCGCTCATGGTCATGCCCATCGGATATTGATGCGAAGGAGTGATATAGACGGCGCGGGCGTTGCGGGCGCGACGCATGATCGTGGCTACTTTCACGCCTTCTTGATCCACCGGGATCGGAATCAGGCGAGCGCCGGCTGAGAGGAATGCGTGGCGCGCGCCATGATAGCCGGGCTCTTCCATGCACACCGCGTCATTCGGATCGAGCAAAACTAGCGCGGAGAGTTGCAGGCCCTGCTGCGAGCCGGTGGTGATTAGAATTTGCGAGGGATCGCAGCGCACGCCGCGGGCCGCGCCCAAATATTTGGCGATGGCTTCGCGTAACGGCGGATGTCCCATGGCGTCGTGATAGGCCATGATGCCGCGCGCGGGCTTTCGAGAATGACGGGCTACCAGCTTTGACCAGATGCCGATGGGGAAGTGGTCGAGGGCGGGAAGGCTGACGCGAAAGGCGCCGAGGTTGTTCAGCCAAGATTGCTCGGGGAGGCGGGTGAAAGCCGCGGCGAGGCGCGACATTCGGCGCGGGCCGGAGCGCTGGACTTTTCTTTGCTGCCCTGGGCGCAATTTGGAGGCTGGCGGCCTTACGGCTTCATCCGGGATCGATCTCGCGACACAGGTGCCGGCGCCGACGAAAGTCTCGAAGTAGCCTTCCGCGTGCAGTTGCTCGAAGGCGTTTAGCACAGGAATGCGCGAGATCTTCAGCTCCGCCGCTAGATTTCTGGTGGAGGGGACGCGCTGGGCGGGGCGCAAGCGGCCGTCGAGGATGGCCTGACGGAACCAGTCATATAGCTGGCGGTAGAGCGGGATTTTGCCGGCGGATTGCAGCGAAATCGGCGGGAGGAAGCTGGCAGAAACTCGTCTCATCGGGTCGCTCCGAAGTGGTCATACCGTATCACATCGAAGTGGCTATTGCGAGAGACCACTGGGCGGATTAGTTTGTCCTGCAGGCGGCTTCGCGCCGCGGGGAGGATGAACTATGAAGAGACTTGGGGCATTTTCGATTTGCTGTTTGTTGGGTGCTGCGGGTTTTGCCATCTACTCGGGCCAAAGCTTTGGGCAAGCGGGCGCCAAGCAGACGACCGCGGCCTTACGGGATGGGCAGCATGATTTTGATTTCGAACTCGGAACCTGGAAAATTCACTTGAAGCGCCTCGAGCATCCTTTGACCGGATCCACTTCCTGGGTCGAATTTGATGGTACTTCCGTGACGCGAAAAGTTTGGGATGGGCGGGCGCAGATCGAGGAGTTTGAGACGGATGGCACGACGGGCCACATCGAAGGATTGACTTTGCGTTTATACAATCCCGAATCGCACCAGTGGAACCTGAATTGGGCGAACAGCAGGACTGGCGTTTTGGGCCAGCCGACGATCGGGGAATTCAAGAATGGGCGCGGCGAGTTTTTCGACCAGGAGGCGATCAATGGGCGGATGATCCTGGTGCGGTTTATTTGGTCGGAGATTACGCCGAATTCGGCGCACTTTGAGCAATCGTTCTCGGATGATGGCGGGAAGACCTGGGAAGCGAACTGGATTACGGACCAGACAAGGGTGAAAGATGAAGCGGATAAGACGCGCTGAGCGCGGCCGGACGCGCGGCTGGGACGCGATCAGGCAGATTCGCGCTTATGTCCTCGCTTTGTGGATTGTTCGCCGTCCTGCTGCCTTTTGGCGGGAACGAGAGCGCAGCAGGCTCCGGCGCAGCGCGATGGGTCGCACGATTTTGATTTTGAGATCGGGACGTGGAAGACGCATCTTTCGCGGCTGGTGCATCCGCTGAGTGGGTCCACGACCTGGGCCACGTATGAGGGGAGTTCCGTGGTGCGGAAAATTTGGGATGGGCGGGCGAATTTGGTGGAACTCGAGGCGGATGGGGCTGCGGGGCACATCGAAGGGCTTTCTTTGCGTCTTTACAATCCTGAGTCGCGCCAGTGGAGTCTTAATTATGCCAACAGCAAGGGCGGAAGTTTGAGCGTGCCGACGATTGGCGAGTTTAAGAATGGGCGCGGGGAGTTTTACGATCAGGAGGAATTCAACGGGAGAATGATTTTGGTGCGGAATGTGTGGTCGGAGATTACGGCGGAGTCGTGCCGGTTTGAGCAGGCGTTTTCGGATGATGGGGGGAAGAATTGGGAAGTGAATTGGATCGCTGTTGATACGAGGATGAAGGGTGAGGGGGCTCCCTCCTCAGTGCGGGGTTCTGAGATACGGCCTCGCGGCGAATGAGTGCGTAGATCCCAGCGCTAAAGCGCATCGTCAATGGTGGTGCTCTTTCGGAGCGCTGAAGCGCTCCTCCCCCGCATGAATGCGGGGGCTCCCACCGAAATGCAACGGCTGTTCCGAAATGCGATAGCTCCCAACCCTTCGCGTCGTCGCATGTGGTTGACATATGAGCAATTTAGCGTTACGGTTTCTTCAAGCACGTCCCACTTGAGAGAGCTGGTGTGTCCCGCACGCCGGGTTGGGAATCGTCTACATTCGAATGCTGGCGCGGGACAGGGCACCAGAGTCGTGGTGTAGCTCTCGCAAATCGGCACAAACAATTTGGACGCTAGGGCCTGATAGCACAGCGGAATTTTGAGGACATCGGGCCATGGAAAAAGTACAACTGCTCGTAGATCTGCAGTTGGTCGTGACCGTGTTTCTGGTTGTGCTGCTGTGGTCGTTCTCTGCGCGGCTCCGTAAACAAGAATTTTTCAGATTATGGGCATGGGCCTGGACGTCATTCGCCGCCTACCTTGGAATGGGCGCGCTATCGTTCCGGGTGACGCCGCAGTGGCAGGTGTTTAAGCAGGTCGTGACGCTTGTTACCGTGGAAGCAGGCTTCTTGCAGGTATCGCTGCTGATCCTCGGGGTGTTGAGCCTTCAAACGGGAGAAAGGCCAGCACCGCGGCAGTTGCGGATGGGGCTGGGAGTGGGGCTCGCGGCAGGCGCGTTGAGCTTTGCGCTTTCGCGGCTGCTCGCGGCAGCGCCGCTCAGCAGCTTCTCTCTGCGCAACGCGGCGCGAACGGTGGCGCTCGGCCTGGCGCTGCTGTTCTGCGCGCGAGTTTTCCTCAAAAATTGGCGCACGCAGCGGTCGTGGGCGGAAGTTGTGACGGCGAGTTTTTGCGTGTTGTACGCCATCGATCAAGGTCTGTATAGCGTTGCGGCCATCAGGTACTTGATCGTCGGCTCGCGAGCCGGGCCCGCTGAAATGTTCGACCTCAGCCTGCTGATACGTCCCTTGTGGCTCATTCTGGATTCCATTTATACGTTTGGCATCGGCATCGGCGTGGTGATGATGCTGCTTGAAAAACACGAGCGCATCCAGCGCGCGCTGTTCGAAGGGGATGTCTATACCAAAAACGTTTCCGACCGGAATGCCGACTTGCAGGCGGAAATTTTCAGGCGTGAGCGCGCGGAAAGGGAACTGCGCAATTTGAGCATCCGGCTCATGCAGGCGCAGGAGGAGGAACGGAGCAGCATCGCTCGCGAGCTGCAAGACGAGATCGGGACGGAACTCCTGCTGATCAAACTGAAGCTTTCGGAACTGAAGCGCGAATGCGCGGAGAAACGGATGCCCGTGGGTGGGGCGATAGATGCGGCTTTGGCGGAGCTGCGAGCAGCGGGTGAGCGCGTTCGACTTTTGTCGCACCAGGTGTATTCCTCTTCTCTTGAATTGCTGGGGCTGGTTCCGGCGCTGACTGAGTTTTGCAAGGAATTCGGTGAGCGAAGTCGGGTGCGGATTGAATTTGTTCATGCGGATGTGCCGACAGCGCTGCCGCGCGAGATCGTGGTGTGCCTCTATCGCATTGCGCAGGAGGCTTTGCGCAATATAGAAGAGCACAGCGGTGCCTGTTGTGCTCGCGCGGAGCTGACGGTGGAGGCGAGCCGGCTGCAGTTGTGCATATCGGACAAAGGCAAAGGATTCGATCCTGCGGTGGTGAGTGGCGGGCAGGGCTTGGGGCTTGCCAGCATGGCGGAACGCGTGCGGAATTTGGGTGGGAAGTTTTCGGTGCAGTCGAAGCCGGGAGAAGGGACCGCGATCACGGCTTCTTTCGAGATTGCCGGGCGGGCGGTGACGAAAATACCTCCAGCGAGCTGAGCTGGGCGGGCACTCCGATTGGCCAGGGCACATGAGGCAGTCGGCGCATGGAGCACGTGGCGCCAGTCAAGTTCAAAAACCCCACGCGCAACTGCGGCGTCCGCCTAGGCGGAGGGACCCGCCGAAATTCAACGTCAAAAACGCCGGCTGGCAGCCGGCGCTACGGAAAAAAGCGGCGCGGCGGTTAGCGCGTTATACCTTTCCAGATGCTGTAGATCGACGCGCCAATTTGATTCAGGATGGCGGTGGCTTGCGGGCCGGGGTCGCCGTAGACTTCGAAATTCGTTACTGTGGCGATTTCGCGTAGCTTCGGCACTAACTGCTGCACGACTGGCCCGTTGATGTGGGCTTGGACTGCTTCGGCGTTGGCGTAGGTTTCGATCAGCTTGCAGATTTTACGGTCCTTGCTGAGGCACCAGTCGTAGCCGCGGGCGCCGGATTCGGTTTGCGTGCCTGCGACCATTTGCTGGACGAGGGCTTCGAATTTGGCGAAGTTCTCTTCGGGGATGGCAAGGCTGACGGTGAAGCGGACTTCGGGATTGGGCATGGAGGCTCCTGTTTTATTGCGGGCGAATCGTACGCTGGCCGCGACTTGGGCGCAATGGGGTTCTGGAGGCTGGAGGTTAGACGCTGGAGACTGGAGAACGGGTGAGAAAAATTCCTCGGTCGGCGGCGCCTTGGGATGATCGCGGGAAATTGAGTTGTGAAGAGTCAAAAACCCCACCCGCAAGTACGGCGGGTGGGGCACCCTACGCGCGACGGGCGCCCTGACCGAAAAGCTAGAGGCACTGGTTTGCAGCCTGCTTGGATCAGGACTAGCCGAGCGTACGAATCAGGCATTTGAACCTGCTACGGGGACTTTTCGCTGGCCGCAGAAATGGTCGGGAAGATGGCTACGCGCAGGTCGATTAGAGCGTGGATTACGATCGGTACGAGCAGCGTGCCGCTGGCAATGTATAAACCGCAGAACGCGAAACCTAGCACGCTGGTGATCAGAATGCCTGCCGGACCCTGGTAGAAGTGACCGACTCCAAAAAGCAGCGCCGCAATTACCACTAGAGTTGCGCCATTGAGACCGACTGCGCCGTGCAGGGCATCGAGCAGCCAGGCGCGGTAGACGACTTCCTCGCAGATTCCTGCTGCCAGGGCGACCAGAGCGAAGAGAACTCGTTCGCGCGGCGTCACCGGAACGAGTGCGCTGAAATCGGGCAGAATTTTGCGCCAGGGAGAGGTTGTCGGAAGGGATGCAGTTGTGCCGGAGCGAACTCGTCGAAGTGCCACGATGACGACGGCGATGGCGAGAGAGACCCCGATACCGACGCCCCAAAGAAAGCCGGCATCGACGTGCGTCCACGCCATGGCCCACCACTTGCCAAACGCAGTGCCGCCGATTTGCAGGCGGACAGGATTGAAGCGGGAAAAATCGAAGCGGAGCGCCGCGACCGCCAGAACGGCGCTGACGCCTTCAAAGAGCAGGATTTCGCGATAATAGCGATGTCGCGCGCGAGAGTCTCCGGCGGCGATGGCTTGCTTGAGTAGACGGTAGTCGCGAAGGCTGATCGCTGATTCGTATGCCAGATAGGCTATCAGCGCGCAGGCGGAGATGATGGAGACGATGGAGAGCACGCTGATCATCACTGGCTTTGAGCACGGAATTGCATTTTGAGTTTGCGAACGGCCGATAATGTACATCTCCGGGCTGCGATGTGCCACGTGGAGGTTGGTGGAGTGGCCTTCAGAGTGGGCCGAAAAGCCCCACCCGCAACTACGGCGGATGGGGCACCCCGCGCGCGCGGGGCGCGCCGGCTGGGAACCAGGCGATTGTCGACTGTTTCCAGGCATTTCCGGCCGTGGCGATTTTCTGTATATACATTGTTGACACAGGATGAGATTTGCGGCATGTTTGGAGATGGCAGACCGAAGTGTGGAGGGAGATCTTGAGAGCAACGGTGAGGAAGTGGGGCAATAGCGCCGCGGTGCGGATTCCGGCTTCCGTGATGGAAGCGACGCAGTTGGAAGTGGATGAGGCGGTAGAGGTGCGCGAGGAGGCCGGGCGGATCGTCATCGAGCCGGTGCGCCAGAAATCGTACGATCTGCGGAAGCTGATCGCGGCGATTAATCCTCGGAACCGGCATGAGCCCATTGATTTCGGGCGCGGTGAGGGCGAAGAGGTTTGGTGATGGCGCACCGCTACATTCCGGATGCCGGAGATATTGTGTGGCTGAATTTCACGCCGAATGTAGGGCACGAGCAGGCCGGGCATCGTCCCGCGCTGGTGCTGAGTCCGGCGTCCTATAACGGGAAGACGGATTTGATGATCTGCTGTCCCCTGACCACGCAGATCAAAGGCTATCCGTTCGAGGTTTTGATCGCCGGAACGCCGCCGAGCGCCGTGCTCGCCGATCAGGTGAAGAGCCTGGATTGGCGGCGTCGGAGGGCGAGGAAAAAGGGAGTAGTATCTGCTGACGAGTTGGCGGAAGTGCGCGGCAAGATTGTGGCTTTGATCGGATAACTCAAAAAGGCCAAAAAACCCCACCCGCAACTACGGCGGATGGGGCACCCCACGCGCAACTGCAGCGCACGGGTCACGCAATGCGATGGGCGCTTTGGCGGTCCCGATTTTCCTGTACCTGACCCGTTTTGCTAGATTCGGATCGGCTGCTGCGCATGACTGTTAGGAGGAATTGATGAGAGTGGTCGCGATGCTTGTTGCCTTGCTCGCTGCAGGGGCGTTTGCGCAAGCGCCGACGCAGAAGGCGCCGGCGGGCCCACGGACCGAGAATCCTCCACACGCGGCGTCTCTGCCGCCGGACTGGACGGACCAACTCGCCACGCGCCATGAGGCAATTTCCACGGAGAAGGCGAGAATTCACGTCCTGCGCTTGCGGCCCGGCGATGATTTGCTGGGAGCCATCCGCGCGTACGTGCAGTCCAAGCATATCCGCGCTGCGGTGGTGCTGAGCGCGGTCGGTAGCCTCACACAGGCGTCGATTCGCTTTGCTAATCAGCCGGATGCGAGTGTTCGGACCGGACACTTTGAAATCGTTTCGATCACCGGGACAGTCGAAGAGGGAGGCGAGCATGTTCATCTCTCGGTCTCCACGGAGCAAGGCGAGACCATTGGAGGGCACCTCGTGAGCGGGTGCAGAATTTATACCACCGCAGAGGTAACGCTCGAGGAGCTAGAAGGCGTGCGCTTTGCGCGCGAGCTCGACAAAGAAGGCAGCGGCTGGGAGGAGTTGAAAGTATATCCGGTGAATCAGTAGACCGCAGTGCGGCGCAAGGTTCTAAGTGGGCATCTTCAGGAAGAAATAAACGGCCAGGAAGAAGAAGATTGCGTCGGGGGACCAGCCTGCCAGCAGCGGCGGTAATTGGCCTGCGGCGCCCATGGCTTCGAATAGGGCTGCTATGGCCCAATAGACAATCGTTATGCCCACCGCTAATGCTATGCCGCCTACGGCTCCTCTGGTGCCTACCAGGAACGCGAATGGGGCGCTCAGGAAGATCACTATGGCGGCAATCACCGGGAAGGCGAATTTCTTGTGCCATTGGACCGTGAGCCGTGAGGTGTCGAAGCCGGCTTGCTGCAGTCCGCGGATGTATTCGGCTAGCTGGCGCCAGTTCATTTGGTAGGACTGGCGGACTTCGCGTTTGAAATAGCTGGGCGGCTCGACCAGCTCGGGCAGCGACGTGGCTCTGAACGGGACGTAGCTTTTCACGCGGCCGCCGTCGAAATCGCGGATCCAGCCGGCTTCGAGGACCCAGGCATTGAGCGGGGGTTCCCAGCGGGCGCGCGTGGCGAAGATGCGGCGGCGAAGCTGGAAGGTGGCGGGGTCGAGTTCGAAGACGCTCAGGCCGCCGAAGAGATCGTGGTCCGCGTCGAAGACTTCGTAGTTAAAGACCTTGGTGTTCTCGCCGAATATCCATTCATGGGCCGGGTGGAAGTAGGTCTGCGCGGGGCGTCCTTTGATTTGATTCCGTAGAGCATCCTGGCGTTGATTGGCGTAGGGGAGATAGGTGTCGTCGAGGAGGAACATTCCGCCGGCGAGAACAATGCCTGCGAGGACCAGCGGCAGGCAGAGGCGATAGAGGCTGACGCCGCTGGCTTTGAAGGCGGTGACTTCGTTGTTCTTCGCCAACATGCCGAGCGTCACCAGAGTGGCGACCAAGGCGGCAAGTGGGGCGAGTTGATAGACCATGAGAGGAACGAGGAAACGGAAATAATTTACGACCAACGAGATGGGCGCGTGATTGCGGGCGATATCGCCAAGAAGATCGAAGAGAGTGAAGGCGTCGAAGATGACCAGGAAGCCGCCCAGAAGCAGGACGAAATAGTAGAAGAAGGTGCGGAGGATGTAGATGTCGAAGAGGAGCGGAAAGGCGGCTTGAGCGCCTCCGGCTACGGCGGCGTGTTTCGCTACGATGCCGTTGGTGATGCTGACGGGGCCGTTGGAGGTGGCCACGGCGGCGACGCGCTGAGCGGGTTGGCGCCTCTGGCGCATGGCGCTCCAAGCGTCCCAAGCCTGGCTGAAGACGGTTTGGCCGCGGGCTTGCTCGATGCCGCGAAAGAGATAGAGAGCGAGAACGGTGGCGAGGATATTGGCGGTCCAAACGCCGATGATGGGCGAGACTTTCCCGATTTGGGCATAGTGTGCGCCGGCTACGAAGACGAAGTAGTAGCCGGAGATGAGAACCAGGGTGAGGACGAAGCCTGCGGCGCGTCCGCCGCGGCGCGGACGGACGCCTACCGTCACGCCGAGTAGAGCGAAGACCAGGCATGCGGCGGGGAAAGCCAGGCGGCGCTGGAATTCGGTGCGCGCGGTGAGCGATGGAGTGGCACCGGCGGAGGCAAGTAGGCCACGAGTGGGCTGTTCGGCATCACTTAGATTGGTGCGTGTGCGCGACGCGGCAGAGGAAACCTGGACGGGCAAATCGCTCGAGCCAAAGGTGGTGACGTTGTAATGCACCGGCTCGTGCGGATCGAATTGGTGCGTGGTTCCGGGGCCGAGATGCAGCTCGAAGTTGCTGCGGTCGCTGCCGGCAATTACAATGGCGTCTTCGGCCAGAGTGAGATGGGAGCCGGCCTCCGCATCCGATTCCGCCAGGAAGACGCCGCGCCAGCGCGCGGCGGTCGCTTCCACATCCTGAACGTAAAGAACGAGGTGAGGGAAACGTTCGTCGAAGACGCGCGGCTGGACAGCGAAAGGAGCTTGGGCGGAAAGCATATCGGCTTCGAGCGAATGGAAAGTGCGAAGCGAGAGCGGGCCGAGCCAGAGCGTGACGAGAAGAGTGAGCACGCCGAAGCCGGTGGCTACTAGCCCGACGGGAACGAGCAAGCGGCGAAGGCCAATGCCGGAAGCATTGAGCGCGGTGATTTCGCTATCGGCGGAGAGGCGCCCGAGGCCGATGAGCACGCCGACTAACGTGGCCATGGGGAGCGTGAAAGCCAGGACGGGCGTTAGTGAGCACAGGAAGAGCAGGGCGATGCTGCTTGCATCGCTCGAATGGCGGACAATGAGTTCCATGAGCCGGACGAGCTGCGGCACGAAGAAAACAAATGTGAAAATGGCCAGGCCCAGTAGCGAGTGGGAGAAGACTTCGCGGCAGATGTATTTGTCGAGGATGCGCATATCAGCGCGGGGTCATTCTAGCATGATGCAGGAGGCAGGCTTGCGGGATGTGTGGCGGTGAGGACCGTTCACGTCGTTTTGATCTGGCATATGCATCAGCCGCAGTACCGCGACCCGGCGACGGGAAGCTACGTGCTGCCATGGACGCGCTTGCACGCGCTGAAGGATTACTGGGGAATGGTGAAGATCATGGAGGAATTCCCCAGCGTGCATGCGACGTTCAACGTGGTGCCGTCGCTCGCCGCGCAGATTGAGGACTATGCCAGCGGGCGATTCAAGGAGCCGTGGTTTGACGCGGCATTTGCGGCGGCGGAGACGCTGACGGCGGAGCAGAAGGCGGAAATACTCGAGCGCGCGTTTCAATTGAATCACGACAATTTGATGGCGCGCTGGCCGCGGTACGTGGATTTGTTCCGGCAGGTGCAGACGTCCGGAGCGCAAACGGCGACGGCGCATTTCAGTGCCGGAGACTGGCGGGATTTGCAGGTGCTGTCGCAGTTGGCGTGGATGGACGAGGAATATTTCACGCGCGATCCGAGTCATTTCGGCGCTCTCTGACGAAAGGCAAACATTTCACCGAGAAGCAGAAGGCGTCACTGCGGGCAAAGCAGATGGAATTGCTGGCCGCCGTATTGCCGGAGTATCGCATTGCGGCGGAGCGCGGGCAAATCGAGATATCCACGACGCCGTTTTATCATCCGATTCTGCCGCTGATTTGCGATACCGATATCGCGCGCGTGGCCAATGCGAACACGCCCTTGCCGCAGCCGGCGTTCCGCTATCCGGAAGATGCGCGGGAGCAGCTGGCGCGATCGCGCAGCTTTCACGAGCAGAGATTTGGGAAGCCGCCGGTCGGGGTCTGGCCTTCGGAGGGATCGGTTTCGGATCAGACGCTGGAAATCGCAGCGGAGATGGGCTTCCGCTGGTTTGCGACGGACGAAGGAGTGCTGGGGCGGACTCGAAGCATCGGATTCTGGCGCGATGCGCATGGTTATCCGGAGAATGCGGACCATCTTTATTCGCCGTGGCGCTGGCGGCGCGGCGGGCGCGAAATCGTGGGATTTTTCCGCGACCATTACCTTTCGGATCTTGCTTGGATTCGTTTACAGCCGCATGGATGCCGAGGCGGCTGCCGCCGATCTGCACCGGCGCATCCGGCTGATTGGCGAGCGGTGGACGGCGGCGCGGCCGCCGACGCTGAGCCTGATCCTCGATGGCGAAAATGCCTGGGAGTATTACCACGGGAATGGCCGGGATTTCCTGCGGCGGTTTTATGCGCGCATGCAAGCCGACCCGGATATCAAGCCGTTGACGGCGAGCGAGGCGATCGAGGCTGCAGGCGAGATTCCGGTGACCGAGGGAATTTTTCCCGGCTCGTGGATCAACGCGAACTTCGATGTGTGGATCGGCGATCCGGAGGATGTGCGCGCGTGGGAAATGTTGACGCGGGCGCGCGAGGTTTATGCCAAGGCGCTGGGCGATGTGTCGCGCGAGGGCGGGAAGCAGCGGTCGCCCGTCGATGTGGCGCATGCTTTCGAATCGATTCTGGCGGCGGAGGGCAGCGATTGGTGCTGGTGGTACGGGCCGGAGCACGGTTCGGCGAACGATGCGGAATTCGACGCGCTTTATCGCAAACATCTGACGGAGGTTTACGCGTCGCTCGGCGAGGAAGTGCCCGAAGAGCTGACGCATCCGATCAAGCGTCGCGCGGAAATCGCGCGGCGCGAGGAGCCTTCGGAATATTTGCACGTGAAGGTGGACGGCCGCGAGACGACCTATTTCGAATGGCTGGGCGCGGGATATTACGCGAGCGACCGGCAGACCAGCGCGATGCACGGCCGGATGTTCGTCATCGGCGGATTTATGTGGGGATTTGACGACGACCATCTTTACATTCGCCTCGACCTGATTCCTGAAATGGCCAAGGAGTTCAAGGATTACGAAATTCGCGTGACGGCTTGGGATGCGCGGGAAATGCGGCTGACGCTGAATTTCCGCGAGCAGAAGCTGGCGGGAATTACGCTCGAGCAAGGCGGCGTTTGCTTTCTGCATCCGGAAGAAATGGTGGCCGCGGCGGCGGGGAAGATTATCGAGTTGTCGCTGGCGCGGCGGCTGTTTGAGGTGAAGGGACGGAAGTCGCTGCTGCTGCGCGCGGCGGTGTGGGAGAGCGGGTTGCCCGTGGACGTGGTGCCGGCCGAAGGCTATCTGGAGATTCCGCTGGGTGAAGCAGCGTGTTCGTGGAAGGCGGAGTAGGGGTTTAGACCCTCCCCTACAACGGCGGGGCATCTTCGCGTGATAATATTGCCGCCCTATGGCTGATGCTCAGCCTCTTTCTGGCCGGACCATTTCCCACTATCGCGTCTTGGAAAAAATTGGCGGCGGCGGTATGGGCGTCGTCTATAAGGCTGAGGACACGAAGCTCAAGCGGCTGGTGGCCCTCAAATTCCTTCCTGAAAATGTCGGCAAAGACCGCGTAGCGCTCGAGCGCTTCCGGCGCGAAGCGCAGGCGGCTTCGGCGATCAACCATCCGAATATCTGCACGATTTACGACATAGATGAAGTGGATGGCATGCCGTTCATCGCCATGGAATTGCTGGCGGGCGAGACGCTGAAGCATCGCATGAGCGGCAAGGCGCTGAAGCTAGATTCGCTACTGGAAATTGCCAGCGGCGTGGCAAAAGGGCTTGATGCAGCGCATTCGCGCGGAATCATTCACCGGGATCTGAAGCCGGGAAATATTTTTATTAGCGGGGAGGACGAGGCCAAGATTCTCGATTTCGGTTTGGCCAAGCAGATTACGGGGCGCGGAGAAAACGCAACTCTCTCTCTTGACGCGGCGCCGATGGAAGACGATGCGAATCTCACGAGCCCGGGCACAGCGCTTGGTACGGTGGCGTACATGTCGCCCGAGCAAGTACTCGGCGAGCCGCTGGACGCACGCAGCGACCTCTTTTCTTTCGGCCTGGTGGTATACGAAATGGCCACGGCGCGGCAGGCGTTTACCGGAGCTACGGCGGGCTCGATTTTTCACGCGATTCTGGAGCGAGAGCCGGTTCCGGCGGCGCAGGTGAATGCGGAATTGCCGGCGGAGCTCGATCGCATTATTGGCAAAGCGCTGGAGAAGGATCTCAAGTTGCGGTACCAGACCGCGCGGGATCTTGTCGCGGATTTGCAGAGGTTGAAAAGAGATACCGATTCGGGGTCGGTGGCGCGGGGATTGGGCGGGGCGGCGTCACTCGATCAAGCGAAAGATGAAGCTGCCGGGCTTAAGCCCGGCGCTACACAGTCCGGGCGACGCTTGGGCATCTTCGTTGGCGTGGGATTAGGCTTGCTCGCAATTTTGGGTGCTGCGGCGCTTCTGATTTATCCGCTTATGCATCGCGAACCGCCGCTGCCATTTCAGCATTTCACGGCGGCGCGCATCACGAATTCCGGCAAAGTGACGAAGACGGCGATTTCCGCGGATGGGCGCTACGTCCTCAACGTCGTGAAGGACAAAGCGCGCGAGAGCTTGTGGCTGTTCAACGTCGGCACCAGTAGCAACACCCAAATCACTGCGCCCGAACCTCTCTACATTGCCGAGCCCGTGTTCTCACCGGATGGCGACTACGTTTACTATCTCAGAGCTGTCGACCAGACCCAGGAGCTATTTGATTCGCTGCGCGTTCCGGTTCTCGGCGGTGCGGCGCAAACCGTGATTCGCAATGTGGACGGCGGAGTGGCATTTTCGCCGGACGCCAAGCGCATGGCCTTCATCCGCTTGAATGATCCCGAACTCGGCAAATACTACATTTTGAGCGCAAACCTGGACGGGAGCGACGAGCAGATCCTATTAGCCGAACCGACCCTATCGGCGAACACTATTTCGTGGTCGCCGGACGGAAAGCGCATCGCCGACGCCGTCTATTCCAAAGGCGGCGCCACGGTGCTGCGCACTTTCGATTTAGCGACGAAGAAGAGCAGCGAGCTGGCTAAATTCGGCGATCGCGATATTCAGGCGTTGAGTTGGGCGCCCAATGGCCGCGGAATTTTCATAAATTACCGGCTGCGTACGGCTTCGCCGATCGCCGGGCAGATCGGCTTTGTGTCGTTTCCCGGCGGCACGATGCATGAATTGACCAACGATCTGAATGGTTATCAGGGATTGGGTGTATCGAAAGACGGGAAATCGATCGCCACGGTTCAAATGCAGGCCACAGACAAGATCCTGCTGCAGGACGCGGCCGGAGGCAAGAGCACCGGGAGCGTGTCGCTGCCCAGCCAGGAGATGATCGTGGGCTTTGATTGGCTGAACGATGCGGAAATGCTGATTGCCGGCATTCACTCCGTGAGCCGGATCAAAGTGGATGGCGTGTCCTCGACGACGCTAACGAGCGATCCGAACGCCAACCTTTTGGATGTGCTCCACTGCGGTTCGTATGCGGTGGTCGAATGGCAATTCAAAAACAATGCCAACGCACTGGATATCTGGCGCATGGACTTGGACGGCCGCAACCCGATACAGATCAGCCATGGACCGTTCGACCAATGGGCGTTGTGCTCGCCGGACGGGAAATCGGTCTATTTTTACGATCAGGCGGACGGGAAATTTGTAATGCGCATCCCCATTGACGGCGGTGCGGCGGAACGCCTGTCGTTCCCAGCGCATGGGAACACCATACTGGGGCTGAACGGAATGGGCATCTCGCGCGACGGCAAATGGATGGCCATCAGTGGTGCGGAGCTGGGCTCGAATTCCGCCATCGGCCGCGTCTGGGTAATTGGGCTTGACGACAATTCCAACGCGCCTCCGCGGATGCTGACTCCCGATCCGCGATTCGTGACCGAGCTGCGGATCACGCCCGACGGCAAATTTGTGACCTACGTGATCAGCGATCAAGGCGCGAAGAGTTTATGGGCCCAGCCCGTGGATGGTGGCCCGGGACACGCCATCACCGAAGGCGACGAGGATGATCTGTGGGATTACCGATGGTCGCCCGATGCCAAGACTCTCGGCATTCAACGAAAACATTTCCAGGCCGATGTGGTGCTGCTGAAAGATACTTCCGCTCCGTAACGCCGGCTGCCAGCCGGCGTTTTTGTTCGCACGCGGCGGTACGTCAGCGCACAAGATAGAAGTGGAGGCGTGCTTCGTCACGGATTGAAGGGAATCGGAGTGCGAGAACCTTCGATCAGAATACCCACGGCGGCATCGGCGGTCCCAAGTAAATTGTCATCGAGATAGTGCCGCGCAAAAACGCCGGCTGGCAGCCGGCGCTACGGCAGTGCACCGCACATTTACCTACGTAATCATGCATGCCCCGATGTGATTGACTTTGCTTCCGCCGCAGCGCGACATTCCTCGCTCCCTCTCCTTCTGCATCTGCGGGGGAAGTACAAATATTTTGGGGCTTGCTTGTTCGGAAGCCTCGCCCATTCCTGCCGGCGCTGCGCTGCCGGCAGAGGGCCTCATGCGGCATCGGACTTCACTCTATCTATCCATCGGAGCGGTTGCGGCGAGCCTGGTGCTGCCGCTGGCTACTGGAGTGGCTCGTTCGGAAAAGCGGCCGGTGGCGAGCGGCGCCGACCTTGCGACGACTGCGCTTGGATTGCGTGCGGCGCATCTGCGTGCGGGGGCACGCGGAATTCCGCTGGCGTTCGAAGTGAATCGCGGGCAGGCCGATCCGGCCGTGCAATACCGCGCGAGAGGCGAGGGATTCGAGCTTTTGCTCGAGCGCGATGGAATTCATTTCGCCACTCGACCTTCGCAATCTTCTACGTCCCACGTTTCTAGCGCTGATTCGATCTCTTTGCGGTTCGCGGGCGTTGCGCCCGAATTGCTTTGGCGGGGACGGGATGAGCTTCCGGGCAGCGCGAACTATTTTTATGGCAACGACCTGACCCGCTGGCAGAAGGATGTGCCGCTGTACTTGGGAGCAGGGGCGCTCGGGATGGGGCCGGGCGTGGATTGCTTGGTCTATGCCGGAGAGCGCGGGCCGGAAATGGATTTTGTTGTCGCGCGTGGCGCGGATTTGCGGCGCGTGCGGCTCGAGGTGAATGGCGCGCGGAACTTGCGGTTGAGCCCGGAGGGAGATCTTCTGATCGAGGGCCGCGCGGCCGTCATTCGTTTGCAGAGTCCGGCGATTTATCAGATGAGCGATGGGCGGCAGCGTGAGCGTCGAAGGACGCTATGAATTGCTATTCGAGCATGAGATCGGATTCCGAGTTGGCGCGTACGACCGCAACCTGCCGTTGGTGATCGATCCCTCGGTCGCGGTGACTTACACGACTTTTCTCGGCGGGGCAGGAGCGGATTCGGCGAATAGCGTGGCGCTCGATTCCTCCGGGGCGGTGTATATCAGCGGGACGACCGCCAGTGCCTCGTCTTTCGAGGAAAGCGTGACGAAGAAAATTGGCCCCGGCGGCGGAAGCAATGATTTCTTTGTTGCCAAGATAGATCCGACTCAGACCGGAGCCGCTTCGCTCGTCTATCTCACCTTCATTGGCGGCAGTGGCGATGAGGGGGGCGGAAAGCTGGCGGTGATGCCAAGCAGCGGCGTCGTCGCTCTTGTGGGAACGACTACCTCAGCGGACTATTTCGTTTCCGACTCTACGAAGATGGTGAAGGGTACGAGCGACCTGGCGCTGACGCTGCTAGGCCCCGGAGGCGACTCAATCGTCTTTTCGACGCTGCTCGATGGCACCGGAGCGTTTGGAACCGAAGCCTCGCCCGCAGTAGCGTTTGATCCGAGCGGGAATGTGCTTGTTGCCGCGGATACGACCGCGGCTGATTTGCCCGTGACGGCGGGCGCTTACGGCACCGTGTTTGGCGGCGGGACCACGGATGGAATTCTGGCGGTGTATAGCGCGGCGGGTTCGTTGAGCTATCTCAGCTACTTTGGGATCAACGGGTACACCGATATCAACGGCGTGGCGCAGACCGTTACAGTGGGAGTTAGCGGGTTGGCGGTAGATCTTCTGGGGCACGCGTATGTGGCGGGCTTTACTTCCCAGCCGGGCAGCGGATTTCCGGTCACGAATGGGTTTCAGACCACCTATGGCGGCGGGGCGTTCGATGGCTTCCTCATTTCACTCAAGCCGAAAGGGCTCGGCTCGGAAGATTTGATCTACTCGACTTTTCTCGGCGGCGCGGGTTCGGACCAAGGGTTTGCGTTGGCTGTCGATCAAGCCATTCCAGCAAATGCCTACGTCGTCGGGACGACGACGTCGTCGGATGCGCTTATGGCGCCGGCGGTGACTGGATATCAATCCGCGCTTCATGGCGCGGCGAATGCGTTCTTGGCGGCGGTGGGCCAATCGCAGGCGGGCGTGGCGTCGTTGAGCTACGCGACTTACTTGGGCGGCAGCGCGAGCGATTCGGCTTTGGGCGTGGTGTCGCTGGGCACGGACGCGGTTTATGTGACGGGGCATGCGGGGTCCTTCGATTTCCCCACGCTGAATACGTTGCAATCCTTCAGCGGGACCGGAGATGCATTTCTAGCGAAGTTGGATACCACGGCGGCAGGCGCTGCGTCGTTGCTCTATGCGACGCTGCTCGGAGGGGGCAGCGATTCGCAAGGGAATGGCGTCGCGGCGCTGCCGACCGGGGAGATCATCGTCGCGGGGAGCACGACATCGAATGATTTTCCGCTGGAGGGGAATCCGCAGACGGGCGTGCAGCCGATTTGCGCGAGTTGCCAGGCGACTCCAGCGGAGCCGGATGCCTTCGTCGTGGCATTCGCGGAGAGCGCGGCGACCGGGCCGATTGCATCGTTTAACGCGCCGCAACTCGATTTCGGGAACCAGCTTGTTGGATCGCCGAATCCTCCGCAGATCGGAATTCTGACGAACGCCGGTACGGCGGCGCTCACGATTTCCGGGATTGCAATTACGGGAGCGAATGCTTCCGATTTCTCGCAATCGAATGATTGTCCACTGGGTCCAGCTACGCTGGCGCCACAGGCGACTTGCCAGCTCACGGTGAATTTTGCTCCGTCCATTCCGGGCGCAGAGAGCGCCGCGGTCAGCTTCACCGATGATGCGGTGGGCAGCCCACAGAGCATCAATTTGACCGGCGCGGGGCAGGAGCCTCTAGCCACTCTCTCTGCCGCTGCAATTAATTTTGGCAATCAGCCGGCCGGGACCGTCAGCAATTCGCAGACGCTGTCGGTGACCAATGGCGGGAATCTGGCGCTGAATATTTCCGTGGTGAACATGACTGGGCCTGACGTCGCGCAGTTTCGATTTACCGGGAGCAATACTTGCACGAATCCGCCGATCGTGCAGGCCGGCGCCACTTGCATCATGAACGTTGCATTCGCGCCGCAAACGATGGGGCCATTCAGCGCGGCGATCGCGTTTACTGATAATTCCGGGAATGTGGCCACGGCGTCTCAGTCGGTGGCGCTTACCGGGACCGGGACAGCAGCAGCGCCTACTGCCAACATCGCGCCCGTTACTCTCGATTTCGGCTCAGAAAGCGTAGGAGCTCCGAGCGCGCCGGAGGCGGTTGGGCTAAGTAACACGGGCAGCTTGCCGTTGAAAGTCAGCTCGATCGCGATTAACGGCACGAATGCCTCGGAGTTCAAGATCGCGTCGGGAACAACGTGCCCGGCCGGCGGAGGCAGCGTGGGGGTCTCTGCGTCCTGCAGCGTCAATGTTGTTTTTGCCCCGACATCGACGGGCGCGAAATCCGCTACGCTTTCGTTCTCGGACAATGCTTCGGGTTCGCCGCAGAGCGTATCGCTAAGCGGCACGGGAATCAGTTCGCCGTCGCTCACGGTGGCGCCGACGAATGTCGGCTTTCAGGCACAGACGCTGAAGATGCCGAGCGCTGCCTCGACGGTGACGCTTTCAAATCCTGGTACAACGCCGGTGCAAATCTCAGCCGTGTCGATCATTGGGCCCAACAACGGCGATTTTGTGCAGACGAACAATTGCCCCGGAACGGTGAATCCGGGCGGGACTTGCCAGGCAAGCGTAGTCTTCCAGCCGGTTGCGGGCGGGGCTCGGACTGCTTCGCTTTCCTTCGCGGATTCTGCCGCGGGCAGCCCGCAAACCGTGACTCTCTCGGGCACGGGGCTTGTGCCGGCGGTTACTCTCTCTCCAGGGAGCTTGAATTTTGCGCTGCAGCTTGCGGGCAGCAGCAGCGCGACGGCAACATCGACACTGCTGAACGCGGGAAACGGCGGATTGGTGATCTCGAGTCTGGGTCTTAGCGGGGCGAATGCGACGGAATTTTCTGCGACGCAGAATTGCGGAGCGATGCTGGCGCCGGGGGCGTCGTGCAATGTGAGCGTCGTGTTTCAGCCGCAATCGGGGCAAGCGGGAGCTGCGGCCGCGACGCTTAGCATCAACGACAACGCGCTGGATAGCCCCGAAGACCATCGCGTTGTCTGGATCGGTGGATGATTTCTCGCTGACTGCGAGTACGAGCGGAAATATCACGGCCGCCGTAAGCGCCGGTGCGACGGCGAATTATGGGTTGCAAATTAATTCGTTAAATGGATTCGCAGGGAGTGTGGCGATGTCGTGCTCTGGGGCGCCTGCTCAAGCCTCGTGCAGCGTCTCGCCTTCGCCGGTGGCGGTTTCCGGAACGGGCGCGGCGCCATTTAGCGTGAGCGTCTCGACGCAGCAGTCTGTTGCCGCTGTGCCGGGCGCGCCGATGGGCACCAAGTGGAATCATTGGCCGCCGCATATGGCGTTGGGCGAGTCGATAAGCCTGCAGATCGTAGTATTTGTGATGGCGGTGCTATGCGCCGGAGCATTTCGGCGCCGGCGGGCCTGGGCGCGTCTCGCGCTTGCATCGGTTTACATCTTCGTGCTGCTCGCAGCGGTGGCGCTCACTTCGTGCGGAAGCGTTAGTTCCGGGACGCAAACTTTGCCGCAGCCCGGCACGCCGACGGGAACCTACACACTGACGGTGACGGGTACCTTCACCCCCGGCGGCGCGACGCAGGGCGTCAGCCGCACTGTTCAGCTCACGCTCGCAGTGCAATAGCCACACGTATTCGCGTTCGTAGGGGCGGGCCTTCAGTCCCGCCCGCCGTTCGGCCCTCTTCCAACTGTTCTGCGCCGCTCGGCCCTCTTCCAATTGTTCTGCGCCGCCGTGCCCCAAATTGATGCCATCGTACTATTGGCTTCGATTTACTTTTGCGCTAAGTATGCTGCAAGGACCCGCCCAAAAGGCCAGTCCAAGGAGGCGAAGAAGGGGGCCGAGCTCGGGTCTGGGCTGGGGTCTGGGCTGATGATTCAGCCCAGCAATAAGACGATTCAGCCCAGCAATAGGATGCTAGTCGGGACACATAGCACTAAATGGGCATTCAGGTTGAAAGGGGACAATCAGCGCAAACAATCGGGACACCAAAATATTGTTGTAGCCCGTAAGTGACTGAAAACAAAGGAATGGCGCCACAAACAATCGGGACACAGGGGGGGTACGTCACAGCGCCGGCCGAGGCCGACGAATTGAGTCCGTTCTGGACAACCGAGCCCGCCGGCCTCAGAACTCTTTGATGGCGATGTCGCGCGGGTGTGCGCCTACCGGAATCAGCGTGATGAGACCGCCGGTGGCGGTGCGCACGATGGCGAGATCGTTCGATTGCGTATCAGCGACGAGCAGCATATCGCCGCCGGGCGTGAAGGCGAGCGGGCCGGGCTGTTGGCCGACTTGGATGGGACGAGCGACTTTGCGCTGGTCAATGGCGACGGGCACAACGTGGCCGGCAGCGGAATCGGAGACGAAAAGAAGGGAATCGTCGGCGGTAAGCGCGGCCTGCGTCGGAGCCATGCCGAGGAGGAGAAATTCTACCGCCTCGTTGGTCTCGGTGTTCACGATCACCAGGCCGTGCGCACGCGGCGGAGGTCACGTAAAGCTCGCCGCCGTCGTTCTTGAGATCGAGATCGTCGGGGACGCCGCCGATATCGAGATTGGCGAGCAGCACGCGGCGGCGCAAATCTACCACCGAGACCTGGCTCGAGCCGCCGGAGGTGATGAAGGCCTTGGAGCTGTCGGGCACGATGGCGATTTGTTCGGGACGCGGCGCTACTTCGACGATGCCGAGGACGGCCAGCGACTTCGCGTCGAGGAGCGAAACGCTGCTGTCATCGTGATTCGAGACCAGCAGAGTTTTGCCATCGGGAGTGAGGCGCGCAATCCACGGGCGCTGTCCGGCGTGGCCGCGAGCGACGATTTGCCGCGAAGCGCAATCGATGGCCAGAACTTCGTTCGAGCCGGAGGAGGCCACGTAAGCGCGGCGTCCATCGGGCGAAAAATCGAGCGCGAAGGGCTGCGCGCCGGTGGGAATTTGCGCCACGATGGAATTCGTGCGCGTGTCGAGGACCCAGGCTACGCCCGCGGCGGAGCTGACTCCCCAGATTTCGGGGCGAGTGGGATGCGCGCGCAAGCCGCTGGGTTCGGAGCCCACGGAAATCGTGGCGATCGGCGCGAGTCTTACGAGATCGATCGCTGAGATCGTCCCGTCGGCGGCGTTGGCGACGTAGGCGTTCAGATGCAGGCCGGGGCGCAGATACGGCGGGAAGCTTTTCGACCCAGATGAGTTGGAGGCCGATCGCGGCGAGAATTGCGATGAGGACAACGACGCGATAGTTCAGGCGAAGCTTCTTCATGAGGAGGCGCGCGGGCTGCGGCTAATCGGCGCGCTGCGCGTGGCGCTCAATTTAGCGAACGATGCAGCACGCCCGCAATTTGATTCACTTCGGCCATGAGTTGCACGAATTCCGAAGGGACGATGGATTGCATGCCGTCAGAGAGCGCGCGGTCCGGATCGTTGTGCACTTCGACGAGCAGTCCATCGGCGCCCACCGCGACGGCGGCGCGCGAAAGCGGCAGCACTTTATTGCGGCGGCCGGTGCCGTGGCTTGGGTCAACGACGATCGGCAGATGGCTGCGAAGCTGCACGGCTGGAATCATGCTGAGATCGAGAGTATTGCGCGTGTGATCGCTGAAGGTGCGCACTCCTCGCTCGCAGAGGATGATGTTGTAGTTGCCCTCGGCCATGATGTATTCGGCGGCCATCAGGAATTCATCGAGCGTGGCGGACATTCCGCGCTTCAAGAGAATCGGCTTTTTGGCGCGCCCGGCGCGCTTGAGGAGCGAGAAATTCTGCATGTTGCGTGCGCCGATTTGAATCACGTCGGCGTAGCGCTCGACGAGATCGAGGCTTTCGTTGTCGATGGCTTCGGTGACGATGCCCAGGCCGAATTTATCCCGCACGGTTGCGAGAATTTTCAAGCCGGGTTCGCCGAGGCCTTGAAAGCTGTACGGCGAAGTGCGTGGCTTATAAGCGCCTCCGCGGAAAAGTCGCGCTCCGGCTTTCTTCACGGCTTCGGCGACGGCGAAGGTTTGCTCGCACGTCTCGATAGCGCAGGGACCGGCAACGATCGCGACGGCGGGGCCGCCGAAAGTGACATCTCCCAGCGGCGTGGGGATGCGTACAACCGAATTTTCCTGCTTGATATCGCGGCTGACGAGCTTATAAGGCTTGCTGACTGGGATACATTCAACGACGCCGGACATGGCTTCGAGCGAGCCGATGTCCACAGCGCCGGTATTACCGGTGATGCCGATAGCAGTGCGGATCGAGCCAGGAATCGGATGCGCCTTGAAGCCCAGCGATTCGATGCGCTCGCACACCGCCCGCACCTGCTCTTCCGTAGCATGAGATTGCATCACAACAAGCATCGACGAAAGTTTCCTCGGTTTGGCCGTCGTAGGGGAGGGTCTTCAGACCCTCCCGCCGTTCGGCCGCTTCGCATCGTGCCACTGCGCGCGAAAGTGCCGCCCAGCGAAACGGAAAGTTTACTTCATCGTTCGGAGCGCTGCAAATTCCACGACAGAACTCAGAGGGCGGTTGGTAGCTTTTGTGATTCTCGGGAATCCGGAGAATGCAGATCCCTCACTTCGTTCGGGATGACAGCGTGGATTAGTTTTCCGTGGACTTGACAGACGTTGTAGGCTGCGATTGTTGCAGGGCTTTCTCAGCTTCGGCGAGGGCCGCGTCGCGCTTTTGCTGCAGGTCGGCGATTGTCGGAGTGACGATTTTGTCGGGGATTATGCCCATGCCTTCGAGCTTGCGGCCTTTGGGCGTCATCCACATGGATTCGCTGATTTCGAGGACGCTGCCGCCTTTCATTTCTCGCGGCTTGGTGATGCCGAGGACGCAGCCGCAGGTTTGCGTGCCGATCACTTTCACGCGGCCGATCTCCTGCATTCCGCCGGAGAAAATTTCGGAGGCGCTCGCGGTCCGCGGACCGACGAGCAGCGTAACCGGGCCGCTATAGATCGCTGCACCGCGTTGGCCGGCTTCGACGTCGAGCTTCAGTTTGACGAGGCCGCCGAGCCAGGCGATGGGCTTGCCCGTGCGCGTCGTATATTTCGCGATCAGAGTTTTGTCGTTCAGAAAGTAGCCGGCGATCGCGATGACCGGATCGAGCTCTCCGCCGCCGTTGCCGCGCAGATCCACGATTATGCCGGGCGCGTTTCGAAACTTCTGCAACGCGGCTTTGAATTCCTTCGTTGTCTTGTGATTGAAACCGTCAAATTCGATGTAGGCCTCGCCGGAAGGCAGGAGCCGCGATTCGACGCTTGGGACATTTGGATAAATTTGCGCCGCCAGGGTCGCTTCGAATGCGGAGCCGTCAAAGCGCGCGACGCCGAGCTTGACGGCTGCACCGATTGGCGCTGAAAACACGTCGCGATAAACGAACAACTGATCGGCGCGCTCCGAGGATGACGACTCGTGCTTCGCAGCGGCTTCGGCGAGGCGCTCGGCGACGGGCTTGCCATCCACGCTCAGGACGATCATTCCCGGCTGGATGCCCGCGCGTTGCGCGTCGGAATCCGGTTCGACTGAGGTGATCACCGGCTTGCCTTCGACATCCGCGGCGGTGAAGCCGAGGCCGGCGCGTTCGTGCAGCTTGATGCGCCGCCACTGGTCGGGGGAATAGAAGCGCGTGTGGGCGTCGTGGAGTTCGCCGGTCATGCTCCGGACAATGGCGTAGAAATCCTCGTCGTCTTTTGCGGAGCGAACTTCGGGGAGATATTGCTCGTGGATGTGATCCCAATTCACGCCGTGGAAAGCCGGATCGTAGTAGAAGTCGCGGATATCGCGCCAGACGGTCTCGAAAATATCGAGGCGGGCTTGTTGGGAAAGAGGCGATTGCTCGCGTGCGGGAATCGCGCGGCTGGCTGAGCCCGCAACGAGCGCCAGTGCCGGCAGCAGAGCCAGAAAGCCAGCAACTCTGCGGAGACGCCGAGCCGGTTCAATCATATTCGTGGCCTCTCTTCCGCGCGCGCCAAAAATGAATCTGAGAGGTTTACCGCAAATCTGGGCAACTAGGAATCGCAATTTTGAGGAGGGGTTGTATTTTCCACCGGACTCGGCGCGACGGTAGCCCGATGGTGAGATCGTGCTCCAAGATGCCGGGCTAAAAGCCCGGCGCTACACAAACCTTACGATTTCGGGCTGCGAGACGCGTTTGCGGCGTTTCGAAAAATTCCGATACACTATTTCGTGCTGCAGGTCGATGCGGCGCTCACCGTTTGCTTTCCGGGAAATTCTGAGGGAATGACCGAAGAACCACAGAACATAGTACCCGCCTACGAAGACGAGGACGAATACCGCCCGGAACCGATTTTGCCACCCGCGCCGCCTGCGTGGAAGGACGGCAGCTCGCGCGTTGGAATTCACACTTCGATTGCCGGAGATATAGCCGGGGCGCTGGATATCGCGCACGGCTTGGGGGCGAATGCGCTGCAGATCTTTTCTTCCAGCCCGCGGATGTGGTCGCGCGATCGAGATAGCTCGCGAATTCAGGCGGCCGATGCGGCGCGATTTCGAGAGCGGCGTGCGGCCTTAGGTCTCGGCCCGCTGGTCATTCACGACAATTATTTGATCAATTTAGCGTCGCCGGATCGCGTGCTGCGAGCGCGATCGGTACAGGCATTTCACGGCGAACTGGTGCGCGCTCTGGCACTGGGCGCGGATTTTCTGGTGGCGCATCCGGGCGCTTGCTGCGGATCTTCGATGCAAGAAGCCATCTCGGCGATTGCTGATGGATTGCGGCAGGCAGCGCGTGGGCTAAAGCTCGATGGGCTGCGAATTCTGCTTGAAAATACCGCGGGGCAGGGAAGCTCGGTCGGCTCGAGATTTGAAGAACTGCGCGCGATTCTCGATCTCTGCGGCGATCTGCCGATGGGCGTTTGCGTTGACACGGCACACATTTTCGCCGCGGGTCATGATATCCGTACAGCCGAGGGCTTGGAGAAGGCGCTGCAGCACGTCGAGGAAGTGATCGGGCTCGGCAAAGTTTATGTGATTCATACGAACGACTCGAAAACGCCGTTGGCTTCGCGCGTGGACCGTCACGATCACATCGGCAAAGGGCATATTGGTCTGGAAGCGTTTGGCCGGATCTTGAATCATCCGCTGCTTGCGGGGCGCGCGTTCATTCTGGAGACGCCGATCGACAAACCCGGCGACGACCGCCGGAACGTGGCGGCACTATGGAAATTGTTGGGAAGAGAAGTGCCGAAGCAGCGGCGGGGGAGAGATGGCTTCGCGATTCGGCATCGAGTGAAAGGGCGAACGGCACGCCGAACCGACCGCGCGCACCCGAGCGAGCGACCACGAAAAGCGGCGCGCGCGAAGGCAGCCGCGCGCCGCGCTGCTTTGAAATCACGAAGACGAGGGAACTGATCTTGGGCCAGTACGATCCACGCGCGATTGAAGAGAAGTGGCAGAAGGTATGGGACGAGCAGCACGCCTTCTACGCCGACGTCGATCCTTCGCGCCCAAAATATTACATGCTCGAGATGCTGCCGTATCCTTCGGGCACCATGCACATGGGCCACATGCGCAATTACACCATCGGCGACGCGGTGGCTCGCTTCCGCTGGATGCGCGGATTCAATGTGCTGCACCCGATGGGCTGGGACGCCTTTGGCTTGCCTGCTGAGAACGCCGCGATTCAGCGCCGGATCGATCCATGCGAGTGGACGAAACAAAACGTAGCGGAATTTAAGCGCGTGCTGAAGCGCTTCGGCTTCAGCTACGACTGGCGCAAGGAAATTTCCACTTGCGAGCCGGAATACTACCGCTGGAATCAGTGGTTCTTCCTGCGCATGTTGGAGCGCGGAATCGCGTATCGCCGGAAAAGCCGCGTGAATTGGTGCCCGAAATGCCAGACGGTGCTGGCGAACGAGCAAGTCGTGAACGGCTGCTGCTGGCGGCATGAAGATACGTTGGTCGAGGCCCGCGAGATCGAGCAGTGGTTTCTGAAGATTACGCAATACGCGGAACAGTTGCTCGAGGACATGAAGGAGATTGAGGAGGGATGGCCCGAGCGCGTTCTGACGATGCAGCGGAACTGGATCGGAAAATCGAAGGGCGCGCGCGTGCGATTTGCGGTCGAGGGGATCGACGCGACAATCGAAGTGTTCACGACGCGCATCGATACGATCTACGGCGCTACGGCGGTGATTCTCTCACCGGAACATTCGCTGGTGCCGAAGCTGCTTGGCGGCGATTCCGTACCGGCGGGCGCGCACGAGGAATGGGATCGTCTTCGCAAGCGGGTACTGAAGACCGAAGAGATCGCGACCGCGGAGAAGGAAGGATTTTTTACTGGACGGTATGCGCTCAATCCCTTCTCGGGCGAGAAAATTCCCATCTGGGTCGCCAATTTCGTGCTCGCGGAATACGGCACAGGCGCGGTGATGTGCGTGCCGGCGCACGATGAGCGCGATTTCGAGTTCTGCCGGAAATATAGATTGCCGGTGCGCGTCGTCGTGCAGCCGCTGAATTCTGCGCTGCTCGATGGGGAAACGATGACTGCTCCGTTCGTCGAGCACGATGAGGGTACGCTCGTGGCTTCAGGGCCGTATTCCGGACTTGCGCCCGAAAAAGCAATCGAGAAAATGACCGCCGATTCCGAGGCGCGCGGATTCGGTAATGCGCAGACAACCTTTCGGCTGAAAGACTGGGGCATTTCGCGGCAGCGCTATTGGGGCACGCCGATCCCCGTCATTTACTGCCCGAAATGCGGCATGGTGCCCGTGCCCGACGATCAGTTGCCGGTGAAGCTGCCGGAAAAGGTGACACTCGTCGAGACGGGAAAATCGCCACTCGCGACCGCGCCCGAATTTGTGAACGTGAAGTGCCCGAAATGCGGCGAAGCGGCGCGGCGCGAGACCGACACGATGGATACCTTCGTCGATTCGTCCTGGTATTTCTACCGCTACACCGATCCGCACAATGACAAAGCGCCTTTCGACAAAGAAATCGTGCGGCACTGGTTTCCGATCGACCAGTACGTCGGAGGAATCACGCACGCGATTTTACATCTGCTTTATTCGCGATTCTTCACCAAGGTGATGCGCGACATCGGTCTGGTGCGCATCAACGAGCCCGTGACGCGGCTTTTCACCCAGGGGATGGTGCAGAAGGGCGGCGTGGCCATGTCGAAGTCGCGGGGCAATGTCGTTGGCGCGATCGAGATGGCGGAGCAGTATGGCTGTGATACCGGGCGTCTCTATACGCTTTTTGCGGCGCCGCCGGAGAAGGATTTGGAATGGAGCGAGCAGGCGATTGAAGGGTGCTCGCGCTTTTTGCAGCGCGTTTACCGGCTGGTGGACGCGCACGCGGAGCGTTTGCGCGGCGTGAAATCGCTTTCCTATGAGGGGTTTGATATCGCACTCGCGACGGAAAAGGAGAAGAAGCTCCTCCGCAAGGCGCACCAGACATTAAAGAGAATCACGCGCGACTTTGAGCAGCGCTGGCATTTCAACGCTTCCGTGGCGCTGATCATGGAGCTTTTCAACGAGTTGCACGCGCAGGGGCCTTTGGCTGAAGGCGCGAATCCGGCAGTCGTCAAAAAGGTCTTCGAGATGATGGTGTTGATGCTCGCGCCGATCACGCCGCATATCGCCGAGGAGCTTTGGGAAATGCTCGGCAACGCCGGCGGGATATCGAAGACGCGGTGGCCGGACTATCGGGAGGATCTCGCGGCCGAGGAAGAATACGAAATCGTGGTGCAGATTAACGGCAGAGTGCGCGCGAAACTATTGGTGGCCGACGGTCTTGGTGAAGATGAGTTGCGCGAGCGCGTGATGGGCGATGCGCACGTCGCGGCGCTGGTCGCGGGAAAAACGCTTGCGAAGGTGATTGTGGTGCCGAAGCGGCTCGTGAATATCGTTGTGAAATAAGAAGTGGAAGGTCCCGCAGCAAAAGGAGCGCAGTGAGCGTCAAGAAAGGAATCGTCGTCCTCGATTTCGGCGGGCAATATACGCAACTCATTGCACGGCGCATCCGCGAGCAGGAAGTGTTCTCCGCGATTCTGCCGTGCAATGCGAAGCTGGAAGATATTCGCCGGCACGATCCGATCGGAATCGTGCTCTCAGGCGGACCAAGCTCCGTTTACGACAAAGACGCGCCGGTGTGCGATCCGGAAGTACTGCGGCTGCGCGTCCCCGTGCTGGGCATTTGCTACGGAATGCAGTGGATGGCCCACGTACTCGGCGGCGACGTGCAGAAGGCTGAGCGCCGCGAATATGGGCGGGCGCAGCTCGAGCGTGAGGGCGAGTCCAAGTTGTTTAGCGGCGTCCCGCGCAGCTTGAAGATTTGGAACAGTCACGGCGATCATGTCGTGGGGCTCCCACCCGGATTTGTTGTCACCGGTCGGACATCGAATGCCGTCGCTGCCATCGAAAATGCGGCCGCGAAATTGTGCGCGCTCGAATTTCATCCCGAGGTGTTGCATACGGATTGCGGTACGGAGATTCTGCGGAATTTTGTCTTTGAAATTTGCGGCGCGCAGAAGAATTGGAGCCGCGCCGGCTTCATCGACGAGGCGGTCGCCGCGATCCGGCGGCAAGTAGGCGATGCACGCGCCCTATGCGCTCTAAGCGGAGGCGTCGATTCGGCGGTCGCGGCGGCGCTGGTTCATCGCGCGATCGGCGATCGGCTAACGAACGTATTCGTGGATACCGGCCTCCTGCGGAAGAATGAATACCAGGAAACGCTCGATCTCCTGCGCAACCGCGTCGGACTGAATGTAGACGGCGTCGACGCATCGCAGAGATTTCTCTCGCGGCTCGCCGGAGTCACTGATCCTGAGACGAAGCGCAAGACCATCGGCGCGGACTTCATCGCCGTGTTCGCCGAAGAGGCGCGCAAGATTGGGGAGAAATCGGTCAACGGCGCCGGAAAAATCCGCTTCCTGGTGCAAGGGACGTTGTACCCCGACGTGATTGAATCCGTCTCCGTGAAAGGCCCTTCGGCAACGATCAAAACGCATCACAACGTCGGCGGCCTGCCAAAGGACATGCCCTTCGAATTGATCGAGCCGCTGCGGGATTTATTCAAGGACGAAGTGCGGCGCATCGGCAGGGAGCTCGGCTTACCTGAAGAGATTCTCGTGAAACACCCGTTCCCAGGTCCGGGGCTAGCCGTTCGTCTGCTTGGCGAGATCACGCCGGAGCGCCTGGAGACACTACGGGCGGCAGACGCAGTGGTGGTGGAAGAGATTCGCCGTGCGGGGCTTTACGAGAAAGTCTGGCAAGCCTTCGCCGTTCTTCTTCCCATTCGCAGCGTCGGCGTCATGGGTGACGGCCGGACGTACGGCGACACCGTCGTCGTGCGCGTCGTTGATTCGCAAGACGCGATGACGGCCGATTGGTCGCGATTACCCCGGGAAGTGCTGGAGCGAATTTCGACACGAGTAGTGAACGAAGTCGCGGGAGTAAACCGCGTCGTTTACGACATCAGTTCGAAACCGCCGAGCACTATCGAGTGGGAATGAAAGGGCCGAGCGCCAGCTGACTCAAAAGGCGTGCGCCCTAACGGTTCGCCATTTTCTGGGCCATGTATAGCAGCAACCGCCGGTCCGGCTCTTCGAGCCGTCCCAGCAGACGCCGCATGCGCCCCAGAAAACGCGCCTCTTTCCCCTTGCTGCCCCAGGCGATATCATCAGCCGACTTCCGCTTGGGAAGGTTCGGCAGCTCAGGAGGCTCCTCGCCATCGTAGAACAGTTGATAGAGAGGGATCTCCATCGCGCGTGCCAGCTTTTCGAGCGTCTCGATCGCCGGAACGGTGTGGCCGTTCTCGACGCGCGAGATGTAGCAACGAAGCAAGCCGGTGCGCTTTTCGATGTCGCCCTGTGATAGTTTCTTGGTTTCGCGTAACAGACGTAGCCGATCGCCGATAATCATGCGTGTAGTGTTAACATAGCCATTAGCTGGCCGCAAGTACAAAGTGCGACTTTTGAGCGATTTTTCGCGTCCAATCTGGGTGTAACCAGAACCTCATGCCCAACGTCCCAAAAGATGTGGCTGCTTCTGCCCAAGCGATTCCCGCTCTCGGGGTTCTGACCGCTGGTCAGAAAGACGAGAGGGAACTGGTCCGACTGGCCCAAAATGGCACAGTCGAAGCATTTGAGGAGCTCGTCCGCCGGCACCAGCAGCGGGTGTTTGCAGTTGTTGCACGAATCTTGCATAGACGCGAAGACGTGGAAGAGATTGCTCAGCAAGTATTTCTGAAGGCTTACGTCTCCATACGCCGGTTTGACATGCGCTCGGCGTTTTCCACATGGCTGTACAAGATTGCGGTGAACGAGTGCTGGGATTCCCTGAGGAAGAAGAAAGTACGGCCACTGGTCTACGAATCAGACCTTTCCGAAGAGCAGGTCCAGCGGCTCGATTCCTATGCCACCATCGGCCGAGGCCCGGCAGGTCCGGATGAGCAGGCGCAGGCCCGGGAGCTGGTCGAGTTGCTGCTAGCGAGCCTGTCGGAAGAAGATAAGCGGATTTTGTTGCTGAAGGAAGTGGAAGGGCTCTCGGTACAGGAAATCGCCGAGATCTTTGGATTGAACGTAAATACAGTCAAGGTCCGGATGTTTCGCGCCCGGGCGGCCATGATGGATGCTTACCGCCGCCGCTTTGGCGCAGACGGCCGGGTGCAGTCGAAAGAAAGGAGGGGATGAGCCATATGGACGAGCGAACGAAGTATCAAGCCTGTCCGGCGTACGAGGCCGTCCTCGAGGACTATGTATCGGATGAATTGAGCGGCGCGGAGAAGGATCGCGTCGCGGCTCACCTGCATGCTTGTGCGGGTTGTGCCGCGGCGGTGGATGCAACCCTGCACGGCCGTTCGATCTTGCGTTTGGCTGGAGACGCGGTTGAGGACCCGGGGCCATTTTTCACGCGCCGGGTGATGTCGCGCATCCAGGCGCTGGACCAGCGCTCTGGGTCGGAAAGGAGCTTCTGGAAGCCGCTCGAGATATTGGCGCTGCGCGCCGTGTGGGCCTCGGCGGCCGCGATCACCTTGCTCGTGGCCTACGGGAGCCTGTCCGGTGTGCCGCAGAAACCGACGGTTGCTGAGGTTCGCTCCGCGGATCAAGGTGGATTGTTCGCCGATCCTATGACCGTGCCGTCGAGCCAAGATGAGATGTTTTTGAAAATTACGGACACACGCCATGGAGAATAACGGCATTCAGCGAAAGGCCGGCTTGCTCGTGGCGGTGGTGTTTCTGCTCGGCGCAGTTCTCGGCGGCGTCGGCACGCATTACTGGGAAGCCGGGGCGTACGGCGGACACAGCCTGACCGGATATCCGAAACATGCCGAGGTGATCAAGCAGCTCACACTGCAGGTTGGATTGACGCCCGACCAGGAGAAACAAGTCACCGCGGTCATCGACGACGTCCGCGCACGCATGCACGAACTCTCGCAGCAGCAGAAGCCTCAGGCCGATGCGATCCGCGCCGAAGGACGCCAGCGGATCCGCGCTCTCCTCACTCCCGAGCAGCAGCCCAAGTACGAAAAGTTCCTGCAGCAACTCGACGCCGATCGCGCTCAAGCCGAAAGCCAGCGCTAAGCCTCGCCGCACGTCATCGTTACCGGCGTGACGCCGTTGGTGTTTCTAGGGGAGGGTCTAAAGACCCTCCCCTGCGAAGGAGAAATCTAGAAAGGAATATCTTCGTCCGAAATTTCCGGGCCGGCTTGCGGCATTGAATCATCCGGACCAGGCGCGTCCATATCATCGCGCGAGGCGCCGCCCGTCCCTGAACCCGCTCCGGCACTTGCGCTCGCGGACATGCTCTCCGCGCGCGACGTAAGCATTTTCATCACATTCGCGACAATCTCGAACGACGTTCGCTTCTGCCCATCGCGCTTGTCTTCCCATTGGCGCGATTGAATGCGGCCCTCGATATACACGAGGTGCCCTTTCTTCAGATACTGCTGCGCGATCTCAGCCAGCTTTGACCACATGACGATGCGATGCCACTCGGTGCGCTTCTGCCGTTGGCCCGACCGGTCGTTGTACGTCTCATCGGTAGCCATCGAGAAATTGCATACGGCCTGGCCTGTCCCGGTGAAGCGCGTTTCCGGATCTTTGCCCAACCGGCCCACGAGAATCACTTTGTTGACGGACATAAAAACACCTGCCTGTTTAGAGACTGCGGAAGTTTCCGCTGAGGCGAGTATAACCGAAGTGGGCCGCGGAGCGCTGGGAAACGGATTTAGTGCGGGATCGTAGCCGCAGGCGCGCGCGGCGACAATTCGCGAACGTGCGCTTCGGCGCGGCGCGCTTCATCCGTGCCGGGGAATTTGCTGACGACAGTGCGAAACTGCCGCAGCGCGCTGGCCTTCTGGCCTGTGGCCAGCATGGCCTCGCCCTTTTTCAGTGACGCCGCGGCGATTTTGAAGCTCTTGGGATAATTCACCAGCACCAAATCGTAGGCTGCCATGGCGTTGGGGTAGTCGCCCTGCGCGTAGCTGATCTCGCCGAGATAGAACTGCGCGTTCCCGGCGAGATCGGAGCTTGGAAAATTCTTCAGGAAATCGCCAAACTCCTGCCGCGCAAGATCGTTTCGCCCGCTGCTGAAATCTCGCAGCGCATTTTGATAGAGCGTGTCCGAGGAAATCGGAGACGGAACGGAAGGCGGCTGCGCCATCGAACTTGGCGGCGCGGATCCCGGAGCGGTACCGCCGCCGGCTGTCGAGCCGCCTGGAAGCTTGGCGTCAATGCTCTGCAGCAGATTCTGTATGTCGGTGAGCTGTTGCGAAAGTTTGCCGACACGCGCTTGCATATCCTGCATATTGTCGGAAAGTCCCTGCGATTGCGTGGCCAGCGTATCCACGCGCGCGCCGGTATTCGCCTGCGCGTCCTGGAATGTCTTCTGCAGCGCGCCCATCTGATTGTTGACGCGATTTTCCGAATCGAGCGATTGGTTCACGAGCGTGCGAAGCTCGGCCAAGCGCTGGTCCATCGCGCTGCGCATATCCTGCTGCCCTTGCAGAAGCTGGGCCACGGACTGCTGCAGCTCGATAATTTCACGCGCCACCGCCGATGCCGGCTGCGGCGCGATCAATTGTCCCGCGAACGCCCCAAGAAATACCGCCGCGACAACCACTGCAACCGTTCCCTTGCGCGACATCCGTCCTCCTTGCCGTCGCGCGGGCGTCGCGGAGCTGCTCGCTCTTCGACGCCCGGCGAACCGTTTCGTCCGTCCCAGCTTACTGCGACCGCACGAAGTGCGCACGCCGATTCTGCTGCCAGCAGATTTCCGTATGCTCGCTGCAGAATGGCTGTTCCTTGCCGTAACTCACGGTGGTCATGCGGTCGGTGGGGATTCCAAGCTGGATCAGGAAATCCCGCGCGGCCTGAGCGCGACGCTCGCCGAGACCCAGGTTGTATTCTGTCGAGCCGCGCTCGTCGCAATGACCTTCGATGCTGACCTTGATTTGCGGATAGGAGCGCAAAAATTCCGCCGTTCGCGTCAGTGCGGAACGCGCGTCGGCTCGCAAGTCCGACTTGTTGAAATCGAAATACGCATCTTGCACGTTCTGGCGGAAAAGCTCGTCCATCCCCGGCTGCGCCGCCGGAGGCGCTTCCGCAGCGGCCGCCGCTACGGTGATGCGCACGCTGGCTGTGGCCGAGCCGCCCGGCCCATTCGCCGTGATTTGATAAGTGGTCGATTGCGCCGGCGTCACGGTCGTTGTTCCTGAAGGAGCCACACGGCCGACTCCGGGAGAAAGATTGAGATCCGTCGCGTCCGTGGACGACCAGGTCAGCGTCACCGCTTCGCCGGGATTGACGGACGTGGTCGAAGCATTGATCGTCACGGTCGGCTGAGCCGGAGCTGGCGCCGGCGCGGCAGCCGGCGGCGCGGCACCCACTTGCTTCTTACATCCGCCGACGAGCAGAGCGAAGCCCGCCAGGCAGCACAACACCGCAACTTGTTGCAGAGAGTAGTGCTTCATTAACAGTCCTCCTTCGGCGCAACGACGGCCATCGGCGATGGCTGGGACCCGCGCCGCAAATTTGTACTACGATTGGGCCCAAGAAATTCGTTGATGCCGCCGCGTGTTTCCGTATCTGCAAGCTCGGCGCGGCGAATTGAGCAGCGTCCCAGTCACTTCGGCGACCAATTCGGCGATTCATTCTGCCCGGAAAACGTAAGCTGCTTCGGCTCGCTGCCATCGGCGAGCATCGTCCAAATTTGGCGCGTCCCGGTTCGCGTGGATTCAAAAACAAGATGCCTTCCATCCGGCGCCCAGCTCGGCCGCTCGTTGCGTCCGGCATCGCGTGTCAACTCCACGAGCGCGCGGCTCACGATATCCATGATGTACATATCAAAATTTCCCGATGGCCGCCGCCAGGCAAACGCGAGAAGCTGCCCATTCGGCGACCAGGCCGGATCGACGACGTAGCCCATGTCCGGCATGGCGATCTTTTCAATGTTCGAGCCGTCCGCGTTCATCTGATAGAGCACCGGCTCGCCGCCGCGGTCGCTCACAAATATGATTTGCTGCCCCGTTTTCGGGTTCCACACCGGCGAAGTGCTAACCGCCTTCGTCAACGTCAGCCGGCGCATGTGCGAGCCGTCGGCTTCCGTCACCACGATTCCCTGGTCTCCCATCGCGCTCGACATAAACGCCAGCTTCGATCCATCCGGAGACCACGCCGGCGCGCTATTCGTCCCTTTGAATCTCGGGAAGCTGATGAGCCGGTTCGATTCCCCTGAGTAAAGGCAGATTTGCGGCGAAATGACCTTTTGATACGGCGCGAAGCAAGTGAACGCAATCCGCGTGGCATCCGGCGACCAGCGCGGTGTCAGCGCGATCGTGCCCAGGTGCGTTATCTGATGCTGGTTCGCGCCGTCGTAATCCATCATCCAGATTTCCTTATTCCCGCTGCGGCCGCTTACGAACGCAATCTGCGTGCTGGCGATCCCCGGCAGTCCGCCGCTCAAGCGCGCAATAATGTCATCGGCAAACTGGTGCGCGAGCTTGCGCGCGTCTCCATCGGTGGCCGCCCCGCGATATATTTTTTGCAGTACGGCTTGCCCAGTCGCCGAGCGCACGTCAAATAAATTTCCGTTTGCGGCAAGGTTCGATCCTTCCGCGTCCAGGCTTCCGAATGCCAACATGAATGCATTCGCGGGAGCTGCGCTCCAATCGGTGGGCCGCAATTGCCCCGGCTGCGTCGGCACACTCGGCGGATAGAAGCTCGGGCTGACCAATTCGACGATGCCGCTATACTCGAGATCATTCCACAGCACATCGTGAAATGTTTTTTCGAGAGGCTGCGCGGGCGCCGCGCTCGCGCCGAAGTCCGCCACAGCCAGCCGCGCCTTCGCGACGCCCAGCCCGGTACCGGTCTTGAACCAATCCTGCGCCGCTGCGGGCCGCGCCACGCATAGCATGGCTACGAGCGCGGCCAGCACCACCGCGGCTCGAATTCCCAATCGAATCACTGCCCGCGATTCCATTTTCACTCCGGCTCTCCTATTCACGATCAACTCCACCGCCGGCGCAACGCGCCACCCAAGCTACTGCCGTCGAAAATCAAAATAAAAGTCGACCGAAACATATCCGCCGCTATAGTCCCCCGGCAAAGGTTGCAGCGGACTGGAAGCTCGAATCGCGCGCACCGCGGAAGTATCGACTGATGCATTTCCGCTCGACTGCAAAATTTGGATGTTCGCCACCGTCCCATCGCGCATGATCTGAAACGTGATGTCCGCGCGCGGTGCCGCGTGAATTCCTGGATCCACTGTCGCTTGCAGCCAATTGCCGCTCACTCGCCTCTGCACAGCCTCGACGTACCACGAATATCTCTGCCCGAAATTACCGCCGCCCGCGCCAGTGAATCCCATGCCGGCCTGCGTCGAGCCGCTGCCCATCGTGAACGTCGTCGCCGATGAGTAGGGAACTGCCGGCGTCCCGCCTCCGCCGTAAGGCACCGCGTTGGTCGGCGGCGGCGTCTTGTTCTCGAGCAGCTTCGACGGCTTCGACACATATTTCGGCGGCTTGTTCTTCTCAAATTTCGGAATCGGCGTCGCGTCTTCTACCTTCGGCTTCGGTTGCGGCTCCGTTTTGTAGAGTCCCTTGCTCTCATCAACGACCCGGCTTTCCGTTACCGTATCCGGCTGCGGCAGCGGCACGGCCGGAACAGCCGCTGGCACGCTGCCCACGATTCCCACCGAAATCGATCCTCCCGGTCCTCCCCAATCGTTCTCATGCGGCGTGGCTTTCATCAAGAAAATCATCCCGGCAAAGAGCGCCGCATGAAAAATCGCAGACAGCTTTAGCGCTCCTTTGAGATTTTCGACCGGCGGTTCGTAGTAAGCGTCCATATCACTGCGACTGCGCGCGCTCGGTGAGCGGCTTGGTCACGATCTGCACGTTTAGCACGCCCGCCTGTTGCAGCGCATCGAGCACTGTGGTCACGCTACCAAAAGGCACGGTTTCGTCGCTGCGCAAAAAAACGGGCTGATGAGCTGGATCAGATGATTTCGCACGAACCTGGTTGCCGAGGTCATGGATATTAATGGGCGTATCGCCGAGATAGACGCGCTGCGAGCGATCGATGGTAACCACCAGTCGCGCCTCCGAAATTTCCTTCACGGTCTTGGTCTTCGGCAGATCTACTTCTATCCCCGATTGCAAAATCGGCGCCGTAATCATGAAGATCAGCAGCAGCACCAGCACCACGTCCACGAACGGAACGATATTGATATCCGAAAGCGTCGAGCCGGTTTCGCGCGAAGTTTGCGGCATAGCGTCAGCTATAAAGCGTCTCGATCCGCGAGACGAATTCCATAGTGAAATTATCCATCCGCGAGGCTTCCGAGCGCACTCGTTGCAGATAGTGGTTGTAAGCAATGACCGCCGGGATAGCCGCAAAGAGCCCGGCCGCCGTGGTGACCAGCGCTTCGGCGATGCCCGGCGCCACAACGCGAAGGCTCGCCGCTCCCGCGGTGCCCAATCCTTCAAATGCGTCCATCACGCCCAACACCGTTCCGAAAAGCCCGATGAACGGCGAAACCGACCCAATCGTCGCCAGCGCCGGCATCCACTTCTCGAGCGCGCGCACTTCTTCCGCCGAACTCAGCTTCATCTCCACGCCGATGGCGCTCACGTTTTTCGGTTTGCCGCCGGAGGGATTCGTGCCGACTACCTGGCTCTGCAATTCGCGAAATCCCGCCTCATATAGATTCGCCAGCGGAGAGCCGCCCGCCGCCGCGCGCAGTGTTCTGGGATCAGCCAGCCCGCGCCCGGAGCGAAACACTTGCAGGAATTTTTTCGTTTGCGGCTCAATGCGGCTGAACAGCCGCGATTTCGCCAGAATGATGGCCCACGAGTAGAGAGAGAGGAAGAGAAGGATTCCAAGGACGATTCGCGCTATCCAGCCCGTTTGCTCGAACAGCGCTTGAAGCCGCCCTTGATAGAGAAGCGTCGCGATTCCGAAAATTGGACCCCCCAATAAAATTATATCGTAATCCGACCGAATTTCAGGTTAGCACACGCGCCAAACACGGTCAAAACTATCGGCCGCCATCGCTTTTCGCGATGCCCGCATGCCGCACACAGTTTACGCTGTCCGCGGCGAGTGAATCGCTGTGCTAGAATGAAAGTTTCCATGAGCGAGAGTATCCACATTCCCCTCGAATCGCTCGTTTCGCGCGCTGCGGCGGAAATCAATCCGTCCAGCGCGGCTGCGCAAACCTCTGCCGCTCAATATGATGCGGCTTCGCCCGCCTCGGTGACGCCGGGGGCCGGAAAAAGTTTCTATATCGAGACCTTCGGCTGCCAGATGAATGTCCACGATTCGGAGAAAGTCGTGGGCGTGCTCGCCGGTCGCGGATACCGTCAGGTCGAGAAACTCACCGATGCGGACCTGATTTTTTACAACACCTGCAGCATTCGCGAGAAAGCCGCGCAGAAAGTTTTCTCGCGTCTGGGCGAGTTTCGTGGCACTCCGGGCGAAAACAAGATCATTGGCGTGCTCGGCTGCCTCGCGCAGCAGGAAGGCGAGGATATTTTCGAGCGCGCGCCGTGGGTCAGCCTCGTCTGCGGCTCGGCCAGCTATCGCAAGCTGCCTGAATTTCTGGCGCAACTCGAATCCGGCGGCCGGCGCGTGATGGGCCTCGATCTCGATACCGACGAGACCTTCGAGACCGAGTTGACGCGCCGCGACAATCCCATTCGCGCTTATCTCACCATCATCGAAGGCTGCGATTATGCCTGCTCTTACTGCGTCGTGCCGCATACGCGCGGCCCGGAACGCAGCCGCCGCAGCGACGCGATTCTCTCCGAAGCGCGCCGCCTCGCCGATTTGGGCTACAGCGAAATTCAACTTCTCGGCCAGACCGTGAATTCCTATCGCGATCCCAGCCCGCGCAAGTTGAATTTCGTCGAACTGCTTCGCGAAGTCGCCGCGGTGCGCAGGAATCCGCCGCGTGCGCTTCACGACTTCTCATCCCAACGATTTCACGCGCGAAATCGTCCGCGCCATCGATGAAACGCCCGCTCTCTGCAATCACATCCATCTCCCAGTCCAATCCGGCTCGACGCCCATCCTGAAAGCCATGCTGCGCACCTACACGCGCGACGAATATCTCGAGAAGATCGACTGGATTCGCGCCGCGCGGCGCCCCATCAGCATCACTTCCGACATCATCATTGGCTTCCCCGGCGAGACCGATTCCGATTTCGAGGCAACTCTCTCGCTCCTCGATCGCGTCCAGTATGATGGCGTGTATTCTTTCAAATATTCTCCGCGGCCCAACACTCCGGCGCAATCGATGGCCGACGCCATCCCCGAGGAAGAGAAGAGCCGCCGCCTGGCGGTGCTCATGGAGCACCAGCGCCAAATTCAAATCGCGCTCAACGAAAAGCTCGTCGGCGAGACGTTCGAAGTCCTCGTGGACGCCCACCACTCCGCCCGCAATCAGTGGGGCGGACGCACATCTTGCAATCGAGTTGTAAATTTCACTTCGCCGCGCGAAAATCTTCTGGGACAATACTCTGCAAGTCAAGGTCACGCGCTCGGGACCCAACAGCCTGGTCGGCGAGCACTTGGTCTGAGTCTCCGGGAGGTACCATGGAACTCGAGGTCAAGATTCGCGGTCTGATGATGGACCCTGTGACCAACATGCCTGTAGTGGTCCTCAAGGAAACGCAAGGCAGCGGCGTGCTACCCATCTGGGTGGGCATCTACGAAGCCAACGCCATCGCGCTCGAAATCGAAAAAGTGCAGACGCCGCGGCCGATGACGCACGATCTGCTGAAGAATGTCCTCACAGGCCTGAATGTTCACGTGCACCGCGTGGTCGTCTGCGATCTCCGCGACGATACTTTCTACGCGCTCATCTGGATGGAACGCGACGGCCAGATGATGTCCATGGACGCTCGCCCGAGCGACGCTCTGGCGCTCGCCCTGCGCCTCGACTGCCCCATCTTCGTCGAAGAAGACGTAATCAAGACCTCAAAAGTCTCCACCGCAGCCGCCGAACGCGGCACCAACGAAGAACTCCGCAAATGGCTAGAGAACCTAAGCGACGAAGACCTAGGCCGCTACAAAATGTAGGGGAGGGCTTCATGCCCTCCCGGTTTTCGGCCCTTTCAGCCACACCCGGCGCAATCCTTTGAGACCACTTTTTTCGCTTGAACTATCCCGCTCCACTCTGTACAGTGAGGCCCACCGGGTAGTACTGAATCTTCAGGCCTCTCCCATATATAGGCCTGCGGTTGCCGGGGAAGGGAACGGTGTTCGGCTTGGCCTGCGTCCTCGCGGTTGCCAATCAAAAAGGCGGCGTCGGTAAGACCACCACCGCCATCAATCTCGCCGCTGCCATCGCTCTTCGCAAGAAGAAAACGCTGCTCATCGATCTGGATCCGCAAGCCAACGCAACCATCGCTTTTTTCGATCCCGCGGAACTCCAGGCTTCCATGTTCGACATTTTCAGCGATCATCCGGTGGCGCTTGCGAGTGTTATCCGCCCGACGAAAGATCCGAATCTCTTCGTGGCGCCGTCGCGTCTCGCGCTCGCCAAACTCGAGCAGCAGCTCGCCGGCCAATTCGACGCGCCCTTCAAATTGAAAGACGCGCTCACGCCGATATTGCACGAATACGATTACATCGTGATGGACACGCCGCCGGCTCTTGGCATTCTCACGGTCAATGCTCTCGTCTCCGCAACGCATCTCCTGGTCCCGATCCAAGCGGCCTATTTCGCCATCGAAGGCACCGATGATTTGCTCGAAACTTTCGGCCGTATCCGCTCGCGGCCGAATCCCGAGCTGAAAATTCTCGGCGTGGTCATCACGCTCTTCGACAAACGCACCAACATCTCGCGCGACACTCACGAACAAATTCGCGCGACGTTTGGCAGCGCATTATTCAAAACGCGCATCAGCAAGAATGTGCGTCTCGAAGAAAGCCCGGCCTACAAGGAAACGATTTTCAGTTTCGCGCCGAAATCTTCCGGCGCCGAAGAGTATCGCAAGCTCGCCCTGGAGGTATTGCAACGTGTCGAGGAAGATAGGGTTACCCGTCACTCTCAAGATGCGGCATGACGCGCACTACGTCGAGACGCTAGCCAGCTACAGCGGCGCGTCGATCGGCCGCATGATCCCGATCGAGAAGGTGCGCCCGAATCCGGATCAGCCGCGCAAGACCATCGGCGACATCCGCGAGCTCGCCGACTCGATCCGCGAAAAGGGCGTTCTCGAGCCACTGCTCGTGCGCTTCGTTCCGCGCGAAGACACCTATTACATTATCTCCGGCGAGCGCCGCTATCACGCTTCGCGCGCCGCGGGCCTGCACGAAGTTCCGTGCATTGAAAAGATCGCCGACGACGCCGAAACCCTCGAACTGGCGCTGATCGAAAATCTTCAGCGCAAAGATCTCACCGCTTTCGAAGAAGCCGACGGCCTCTCGCGCCTCGCCGAGCATTTCGATTACACGCACGACGACATCGCCCGCAAAATCGGCAAAGCGCGCTCCTCCGTCACCGAGACGCTTTCGATTCGCGTGATTCCCGGATCCGATTCGCGAAGCCTGCATCGAGAAGGGCATCACCACTAAATCGCTTCTGCTTCAGGTAGCCCGCCAGCCGAACGAAAAGAAAATGCGCGAAATGGTCGAGCGCATCGCCGCCGGCGGCCTTTCCCGCGACGAAGCCCGCCGCGCACGCCAGGAAGAAAACGTGCCCGCTCCGCGTCCGCAGCCATTTCTGTTCGACTTTCAGCCGGACGACAATTCTTTCCGCCTGCGGATTCTTTTCCGCAAGAGCCAGGTAAGCCGCGAAGAGCTGGCCGCCACTCTGCGCGCCATCCTGCGCGACATCGAGTCCGGCAACATCTCCAGCTCCGCCGCATAATTCGGCGCAATAGCTTGTTGCCATTGTCCGATTAGTTGTCATCCTGAGCGAAGCGAAGGATCTGCATTTTCTTGGTTTCGCCTCGTAGGGGAGGGTCTTCAGACCCTCCCGCCATTCGTCCCCTCTACTCGCCCCGCTCTCTGTTTGCGCTTACGCAGCCATGTCGCTCTTTACACTCGAACTTCCTCCCCGCCTTTGCTACGGTTCAATCATGGGTGTACCAGCAAAGCCGCCAGCCCGCCCCGAACTTCGGCGCCGCAGCCGCCGCGTGAAGGCGCACATCCAGGTGATCGTTCACCGGCATCAAGGCGGCGGAAGTTCTGAAGTCGCCGGCACGCTGGTCGTCAATGCCCATGGCGCTCTGCTTCTCCTGGCGATGCCTGTAGTCCCCGGCGAGCTAATCAGCCTACGAAACCCCGCAACGGACGACGAAATCCTCGCGCGCGTAACCTCCATGGGCACGCGCCTGCTCGGCAAGACGCAAGTCGGCGTCGAGTTCATCAAACCCGAGCCCGATTTCTGGAAGGTCGAGGACCGCCCCGAAAATTGGGCGCGCAAGTCGCCGCGACGCGCCGAGGAAGTCGCGGCCAAGCCCCGCACCTAGGCACGAACCGTCGCAAGCTCGCTTCGCTTGAAATTCGGAAAGTACCGCTTTGACGTTCCCCGAATGGTGAAATCCGGTCGTTTACGGCGAGCGGTTACGAAACGACCCAAAGCAGCCCACGCATTACCCACGGGAGATATGTTGATGCACGCCCGGCGGTGATCGCGTCCAGCGTGCGGTGGGTCCGTCGAGGAGCTGTCAAAGCGTTAAAAAACCCCCGTTTTCACGCGATTAGAAATGAAGTCGATCGTTTGTTTTCTGCCAGTTACAACGATTTCTAATAATTTTGCACGCGATTAGAATTTCACTATTTTCGGGCCTCCGTGAGGTTCGTATTTGAGGCGGAGAGAGAGCGATTAGCCAAGTTCAGAGCACCTCCGCGTACACGTGAAGCAATTCGGTCTCCTTAGCGTTCGTGCGTGCGGGTTCTCGATCCGATGGGCCTGAGCGGCTGAAGAGGGTACGGAAAAATGGCAAATCCGGCGATTAATCGGCAATTTCCGATGTGACTTGTTGGCACAAGTATCTGCAAACATTGCACGCTTAGATCCTTAGCTTCGCTCAGGATGACAATGTTCTGACTTTTTCCGCAGCCTGTGAAGCCGCAATGATCCTGCGGACTGTGCTTCGCGGCTGCAACCGTGCCGTGACAATCCACCGCAGTTCGCACAGAGGCTTTGGTGGCCTCTAAGGGATACGAGGGCACCTGCCCGGTCGGTTTCTGAATTGAATTCCAGACATTACCCCGCGCGCGTGCCATCCGGCACTCGATCCTCGGGCACCGCCAGGACCGGACGGATGCCATCCGCGTAGCCAATATCAAACAACATTCCCTCGGACACGACGCCGCGCATCTTCCGCGGCTCGAGATTCACCACGAAGAGCGCCTGCCGCCCCTCAATCTCTCGCGGATTCGCCCGCTCCTGCTTCATTCCCGCCAAAATCGTCCGCGTGAACTCCCCAAAATTCACGCGCAGCTTCACCAGCTTGTCCGAGCCCTCGACATCTTCGACGGCCTCGATCGTCCCGACGCGAATGTCCACCTGATTTAAGATATCTATCGAAATGGTAGCTCTCACCGGTGCATTGCTCATGCGTCTATCCTACTATCGGTTTGCCGGAATCGCGGCTTGCGTAAGAATTGTCAGGGCACGGTTTGAACCGTGCCGCAAAAACCGCAAAATCGCTAGGCCTGTAGAGGTTGCGGAAAAAAGGCGAAATGTCGCCATTCAGTGGAGTCCGCGGTTGTGCGGCGCGGTGATTTTCCGACGAGGTCGTCGGAGGGCGCAGCAAGCCGGCGCCCCTACGAGAGCAAACTCAGAAGGCAGGTTCGTCACTCTTAAAGGGCGTCCGGAATGACTGCGGTTTGACTTCTTCCGCAAGCTGTTTAGCCGCTGAGGTTTTGTCTTGTGCGGGCTCACTTGAGATCAAGTGAGATTCAAATTGGCAGGGAAGGACGAACAATGCGAGCACGAACGTTGAGATGCTACTCGTTGGTACTTGCCTCAGTAATCGTGACTCTACTGAGCCCCGCGGCATTCGCTGCCGCTCCGCAATCAAATCCAAAGCACGATCGCGCCTTCTGGCACAGCATCCAGAATAATCACTACGCCGTCCCCGAAGGCGAATCCGCCGTCGCACTTGCGCACGAAGTAAGCGGCTATCTCGGCTCGCCCGATCCCGAGCTGCGCGACGATATTGCCTATTCGATTCTCGACGTATGGATCGTTGGCCGGCCGCAACTCTCGCAGCAAGGAGCTCATCCCGTTTCTCGACGAGTGGACCGCGAATCTGAAAGTTGGCCTCGGCGAATCCGGAACAGACTCGGTTCTCAAGCGCTCCTTCTCCGCGCTCGTCCTGTCTTCGCTCGCCGAGCGCGAACTCAAAACGCCATTCCTCGGTCCCACGCGCTTCCATGCGCTGCTCAACGACGCCATCTCGTTCCTAACCAACGAGCGCGATCTCCGCGGCTACGACGCCACCAAAGGCTGGATCCACGCGACCGCCCACACCGCCGATCTCTTGGCCGCGTTAGCCAAAAACGACCTCCTGACCCAAGACGATCAACACGCCATCCTATCCGCCATAGCCCAGCGTCTGGCCACCGCGCCGACAGTCTACTCGTACGGCGAGCAAGACCGTCTGGCCCAAACGGTCAGCGCCATAATCACGCGCCGGGATTTCGACAGCGCGTATTTTCAAAATTGGCTAAAGCAGATAATCGAAGCCGACGCCAAAGTCTGGCAAGAAAAGCCACTGACGCCAGCCACGCTAGCGACCTATCAAAACCGCACTTACATGCTGGAAGCCCTGGCCGCCCGCCTGGCAACTCAATCTCTCGCACCCACCGCCGCGAGCGCACAAGCCGCGATAGTGGCCGAGATCGCCCGCCGCTGAGCGTGGCGCCGGCTCGTCCTGAGCATCGAAGGGCTGCGAGCCGGCGATTTTGCCCGGCGCTCGCCAGAACGTCTGCCAACTCCGCGTCGCTACAAGCTCGAGAATTTTCCGCGGCCCAAGAACATGTGCCCTACGCGCCGCAAGCAAGAATGCCCAAACAATATCGCGTGGCTAAATCTCCGCCCGCGTCAAACAAAAACGCCGGCTGGCAGCCGGCGTTACGAACGGACTTAATCCATTTTCGCGATCATCGGGCATCAAACTTCACCTCGGCCGTCCCGACGGCGCTATTTAATCTTCGCGTATTCCGCTTTGGCCTGCTGCAGGACGGGCACATCCGCGTCCGCATCCTTCCACAACGCCAGAAAATCCTGATAAGCCGTCCGCGCCTTAGCCGCATCTCCTTGCAACGCATAAGCCCGCCCAAGCCCGAGATGCGCCAGCGCCGCCAACGGAAAATTCCCGATCAAATAATTCTGGTCAATCGATTTTCTGAAACTCGCCCGCGGCCTCGGCTCCTTGTCCATTCTCCAGGTACGCCTGGCCTCGCAGGTAAATCGTCAGCATCTCCGCGCAACGCTGATCGCCGGAGTAGTCTGACTACCATACTCATACGGCGCCGTGGGCTTCAGAAATCTCAATAGCCTTGGCCCCATTCTTACCGATCGATGCGCCGCGGCCGCCTGAACCACAGGCATCCAGTAAAAGTTCGACAAGCGTATCTTCAGGGTAGCGCTTCGCCAAATCGTCCGCGATTTTCTCGGCGCGCGTCCGGCTCCCCGGTCATGCTGTCAATGACGAGCGCCGCAAGAATCTGCTGTCATGCGTGGATTGCAGCCAAGCGCCACGCCGCCGCCGCCTCCGCTCGCGCTGTGTCTCGCATTCCCGATGCCAGCCTCGTGCAGTGCCGCCGCACATCTGCCACAACGCCGCAGATTCCTTCTGGTCGTTCCGCTTGTCGAAATCCACGGCCCGTCTCGAGAACTCGCGCGCCTTCGCCAGCCGGCCGTGAAACACCTCCGTATCCGCTTGAATCGCGTCGAGAAAATCTGCGGCCGCCCTGCTTCCCGCGGCCCAAGCGGCCTGGCGGTCCATCTCCGCGCTATCGTCTTCAGAAACGCCAGCCAGTACATATTCGCGTGCAGCACGGGAAGTTCTCGCAAATTTCCCTGCATCGCGTCCTGATAGGCGCTCTTGGCCTCGTCGAGCCGATTCAGAGAAATGTAAAATCCCACCAGATTCCCATAAGCAATGGCGTTGTCCGGGGCCAGCCGCATAGATTGCAGCGTGTGGTCGAGCGCCGATTCATAATACTGCCGTACGAGGCTTCCGCAACTACCCCAAATTCAGCGGCGGCCGGTCATCACGCGGATAGGCCTGCGCCCACAGCACGTAAACCTGCCTCGCTTTCTCAAGATTGCCTGTACAGAACTGGTAGTAGTCCGCAGAGATGCGAAACTTCTCTCTCTCGCTCACGCGGTCGCGAAGTTCATACGCCTTGGCAATGTAGTCGTTCGACAGCCCGATCTCGCCGAGATTGGAATACGAAACCCCAGAAACACGTAAGCGGTCGCGAAATTCGGATCGAGTTCGATGGCCCTCTTAAGATAGGGGGATCGCAGCAGCATCGCTGGTACGCGTTCGCGCGCGCACGCCTTCCGAATACGCTTTCAGCGCTTCCAGCGAAGAAGTCGTCGCTTCCTCCAGCGGCTTGTCAAATTTCTGAATCGTCGTCAGCGATTCGCCCAGCTTTTCGCGCATGGACGTCGCCACTTTGCCCAGCGCGTCCAGCACGTGATTCTTGTCGGCGGCTTCCGCCTCCACGCTCGCCAACGAATCTCCCGTCGAGCAATTCACCGCCTTCAGCACCAGCGAATACCGGTCGCCCACTTGCGCGATGGTCCCTGACAGCATCGCCGTGCTCGACGTCCGCTGGCAAATTTCCCGCGCCACTTCTTTGCTGAGACGATCGCCCGGCGGCCGCCCCATCAAATGCAGCGTGTCGTTCACTTTCTCGTCGGAAAGAATATTCAGGAAGGGCGACTGCGCCAGTTGCACGGAAAGCGCCTGCTTCAGCGTATCGTCAAACGCCGTGTCGCCCGTGCTGTTCGCCGAAATCGGCGATCACGATCGCGTCCTTCTCCGTCAGTTTCGGCGCGCGGTGGAAATAAAAATATCCGCCAATCGCGAGAAGCAGCACGACGAGTCCCCGCCGCCGCAGGAACCATCCACTTCGGCCGCGCGGCGGCGAGCGAGCAGTGGCGGTCCGATCGGCTCGGCAGCAGACAGGCGCCGCCGCGATTCTGCGCGGACGATCCGCGGCGAAGGTTTCTCGCGCAGGCTCTGCGCCCGCAACGCTCGCCGTTGCCGCCGAAGCTCGACTGGAACTCGACAGCTTCTTCGGCCGCGGACGGCGCCGTAACCGTCGAGCCCGACCGGCCGCTCTCCGTGTCGCGCTTCAAGCGCTGCCAAATCCGCGCGCATTTCCGCCGCGCCCTGATACCGCAGCTTGCGATCCTTCTCCAGCGCCTTCTCGATGATCCTCTCGAACTCCGCCGGCAAATCCGGATTCAATCGCACCGCCGCCACCGGCGGCGCGATTCAAAATCGCTTCCGTAATCACGCCTGCACTTTCGCCGCGGAAGGGAAGTGCGCCAGTCGCCATCTCGTACAGCACCACGCCGTACGAAAATAAATCCGACCGCGCATCCAAATCCTTCGCCCGCACTTGCTCCGGCGACATATACGCCACCGTTCCCAGCGTGCTGCCCGGACTGGTCAAATGTTCGGGCGACACCGCGTCGGCCGTTTCCTGGCCCGCCGGCCCGCTTGGCGTCGACAGCGTTTTGGCCAATCCAAAATCCAGAATCTTCGCGTGCCCCCGCGCGGTCACAAAAATATTCGCGGGCTTGATGTCGCGATGCACGATGCCTCTCGCGTGCGCCGCATCCAGCGCATCTGCAATCTCGATCCCCAACTCCAGACATTCATCCAGCGGCATCGCCTTCCCGGAAATTCGCCGCTTCAGCGTCTCGCCATCGAGAAACTGCATGGCGATGAACGGCCGCCCGTTCGCTTCGCCAATTTCATAAATCGTGCAAATGTTCGGGTGATCGAGAGCCGAAGCCGCCTGCGCCTCGCGCTGAAATCGTTCCAGCGCCTGGCGATCTCGGACAAGTTCATCAGGAAGGAATTTCAAAGCCACAAAGCGGTGCAGCGTAGTGTCCTCAGCTTTGAACACCACGCCCATTCCGCCGCCACCGAGTTTTTCCAACACCCGGTAGTGCGAAATCATCCGCCCAGAAAGTGAGGAGGAATCAGCCACCGCGTGCATATTATGCAGCAAGTCGCGTCAAGTCAACGCGCAGTAGCGCAGCCACTCCTGGCTGCGGCAACGACTATTTACAAGCCCGCAAGGACCGCTCTAGCGCCGAAATCTGGCCGCAGGAGGTGCCAAGCGACTCAGAATTGCATCCCGTGCTAACCTGAATCTGGCATCGGTCGCGCTTCATCAAATGCCACCGGCGATTTCGTGGTCACGATCGCAGCTGCCGCCGCTCGCATGCAGGAAATTTGCTGGCTTCTAATCGATACAGAGATGCTTAGAAAATGACCCAGCTCATTGAAGGGAGAGAACGGCGCCTCGTTCTAATCGAACAAAAACGAAGCCCGTTTTCAAATCTCGAAGGAAGTCGATGAACTCACTCGAAGGACAAACTTTCGACCTGCTCGCGATCGGCGCCGGCCCCACCGGCCTGGCTTGCGCCATCGAAGCGAAGCGCGGCGGCATGCGCCCGCTGGTAATCGACAAAGGCTGCCTCTGCAACTCGATCTATCACTACCCGACAAACATGGTTTTCTTCACCACTGCCGAGCGCCTGGAGATTGGCGATCTCCCGTTGACCTCTGCCGAGACCAAGCCCACCCGGGTAGAAGCGCTCAAGTACTATCGCCGCACCGCCGACCACTACGGCCTCGATCTTCGCCTCTACGAAACCGTCGAGGGCATCAGTGGCCACGACGGCGCCTTCGAAGTCTCCACGCGCGACGCCAACGGCCAGCGACATTCGTATAAATCCCGCAAGGTCGTCCTCGCTACGGGTTATTACGATCGCCCCAATCTGATGAACGTGCCCGGCGAAGATCTTCCGCACGTCTCGCACTATTTCACCGATCCACACCCCAACTGGCAGCAAGATGTCGTAGTGGTCGGAGCAAAAAACTCCGCCGCCGAAGCCGCCCTGGAACTCTTCCGCGCCGGCGCCCGCGTCACGCTAGTGCATCGCGGCCCCGCTCTCGGCGCAACGCTCAAATACTGGGTCAAGCCAGACATCGAAAATCGCATCCGCGCCGGCGAGATCCGCGCGCACTTCAACACAAAAGTCCTGCGCTTCGAACTCGCTCAAGTTTTAGTGCGCAACGGCGCGGGCGAGCAGGGAATTCCCGCGACACAAGTCTTCGCCCTCACCGGCTACCACCCCGATTTCGCATTCCTCGAGAAAATGGGCATCGCTCTCGATCCCGAAACGCGCAAGCCGGTCTGCAATCCAACCACACTCGAAAGCAACGTCCCAGGAATCTACGTAGCGGGCGTAATCCTCGGCGGAAAATACACAGGCGAAATCTTCATCGAGAATGGCCGCTTCCACGGCAAACAAATCATCTCCGCTCTAACAGGCAAGCCCGGCAATCTAGGCCCGCCTCCCGTCTCGCCCCCAGGGGAATAAGTTCAGAGCCCCTTTGAAAAGCGACATGGTTTGTCAGGGCACGGCTTCACAGGCCGCGGAAAAAATCGAGTTAGCGGGCGAAATGAGTGCAGCATTTGTGGCGCAGTTCTGTTATGTAAGCGGTATGCGCGGACACGACGAAGAACAAGGTGAAGTTTTTAGTTACATTCCATTGGAACAGCGGATTCCCCGGGATCATCCGCTGCGACGGATTCGGCAGATGGTGGACGTCGGGTTGAAAGACATGGGGGCGCACTTCGCAGCGCTGTACGCGCGACGCGGGCGGCCGTCGATACCGCCCGAGCGGCTGCTGCGCGCGCTGCTGTTGCAGGCGCTGTACTCGCTGCGCAGCGAGACGCAGTTGATGGAACAGCTGGATTACAACCTGCTGTACCGCTGGTTTGTGGGCTTGAGTGCCAGCGATGAGGTGTGGGACGTGACGGTGTTCACAAAAAATCGCCAGCGGCTGATGGCGGGCGAGGTGTCGCAGCGGCTGCTGGAGGCCGTGCTGCGGCAAGCCCAGGAAAAGAACCTGCTGAGCGAAGAACACTTCACCGTGGACGGGACGATGATCCAGGCGTGGGCCAGCCGCAAGAGTTTCGTGCCCAAGGAGAAGCCGCCGGAGAAAGGGAGTGGCGCGGGCGGGAAGCAGTTGTTGCGCGACACGCACGAATCGAGGAGCGATCCGGAGGCGCGACTATTCAAGAAAAGCGCCGGTGCGGAATCGCGGCCGAGCTATTTGGGGCACGTGATGATCGAGAACCGCAACGGACTGGTGGTGGCGGCCTGCGCGACGCAGTCGAGCACCAAGGCGGAGCGGGAAGCGGCGCTGGCGATGTTGCAGCAACGTGGCCGAACCCCCGGTGAGGTAAAGAAGAAACGCCTGCCGGCCATCACTCTGGGAGCCGATAAGTTGTATCAAGAGAAAAAGTTCATCGCCGCGCTGCGACGGCGCAAAGTGATTCCGCACGTGGCCGAGTACGAAGCCAATGCCCATTGGCCGAATTGGCTGACCAAGAAGGAGCGGCAGGACGCCGGCATGGCCATCAGTCAACGCAAACGCAAGTTGGTGGAGAAAGTGTTTGGCTGGGCCAAGCTGGACAGCATTGTGCGGCAAGTGAAAGTGCGCGGGAAGAAAAAGGTGGACTGGCTATTTCGGCTGGTGGCCACGGCCGGCAACCTGATACGCATGGCCAAGCTGATTCCGGCAGTGTAGGCCGAGGAAGTGGTGTCGTTGCAGGAGAACAAAAGCACCGAAACAGGCGGCGGAAGAACAAAAAGGGCGCCCGCGCAGATCGAAAAACAAGAACTCTGAGGACGGAATCGCCCGCAGAACCGATTTTTTCCGCAACCTCTTCAGCCGTGCCGCAATCCGCGTAGTATCATTACGGCTTTACACGCCGCGTACAAAGTCAAAACGTTGTCATCCTGAGCGAAGCTAAGGATCTAAGCGTCCAATGTCTGCAACTGCTCGCGCCAATCATACATGTCGAAATCTGCCGGTTTATCGCAGGATTGGCCAATGTTCCGCACCCTGTTCAGCCGCTGAGGTTTCGTTTCTCGATTTCTCGCGTACTGCCTTTACCCTCCGAGACAATTCGCTTAAAGGCCGACGCCAGGCAGAGCTCCCTTCGTTTCTAAAACTGTCTCCTCCGCGCTCAATTTGCCGCCGTCCACCAAGTTTGCTAAAGTGAAATGGAATGGGCTCGCTACTCACCGAAGTCGGCGCAACGTTTGCCACCCTGGTGAAAGGCTTCAGCGTCACCTTGCGGACCATGTTCCGTAAGCCGACCACCGAACTCTTTCCCATTGGCCCCACGCAGTTCGAAGCCCGCTACCGCGGCATCCACGTTCTCCACCGCGACGAGAACGGCCTAGAAAAGTGCGTGGGCTGTTTCCTCTGCGCCGCAGCCTGTCCCGCCAATTGCATCTACATTGAGGCGGCCGAAAACACCAATGCCAATCGCATTTCCGCGGGCGAACGCTACGCGAAGGTTTACAACATCGATTACTCGCGCTGTATCTTCTGTGGATACTGCGTAGAAGCCTGCCCCACCGACGCGATCACCCACGGCCACGGCTTCGAACTAGCCCCGTACAACATCAACGCCCTAATCTACCGCAAAGAACAGCTCCTGGAAATCGGCACTCCCAAAGATTTCCGCACAACCCGCACCTCGCCCGCAGTCTGAGCGATTTAAAAGCGACGCCTCCCACAAATCGCTGAAAAACCCCACAAAAACCGAGTTGTAAACACCCTCCCAAAGCAACCGCCCACTCGAACCGTCGCGCCTGCTCCAACCCACAGCCGCGATCCGAAAGCCGACTAACACCCAAGCGTCATATTCGCTCCAACCCCCCCATAGCACATCGGCCACCCCAAGCCACCCCGAAAATACCGTCCCGACCACCGACCGCTCCCCCAATCGATCAACCCAACTACGCGGAATAGTTAGTTATGTTGGACGCCGGGCCGGGGTTGATGGGTAGGAGGGAGAGACTGGGTTCTGGCAATGCGGCGTTGTTGGAGAGCTGTTCATTTTGTGACTCAGGCTGCGCACGGGGGTTCGATGCCAGCGGGGAGAGAGCATGGGATTTCGGAAATCACTGGGTCGGACAAAGCAATTAGGTAGTTGGCGATTTAGATAGCGAGCTCAGCGGCGTGGACGTGTTGGACCGGCGATGCCCTAAGAGGAGAGCCGATCATGCGGTGGGTTGTCGGCGACGTGGACGGATGATTCCGAGGATAGAGCAGGTTTTGATACGGCGGAGGTAGCGAGTCGTGCGTGGAACTGCGCTGAGTTCAGGACGTGGGCAGCGAGGAGAAATCAAGTTGAGTGCGGATCGGGCGCAATACTGTCGGATGCGGGGAGTTCACAAATTGACGGAGGTGCTGCGCGCCGAGACCGAGCTGAATGAGTCATCCGTGATGATGGTGGTGACCGCCGAAAGACCGGGTCGCTTCGACGACGCCAAATTCTTGCCGCGGCGAGCCTCAACCCTCCGCTCTCTGTGCGGTGTTGCGCTAATGAGATTCGAAGTCCCGGCGGACGTACCGCACTGCGGCGAAGGCATCAGGGCGCGGTTCGCGCTGTTCTCGGGGCGCAGGCGCGAGTGCCGGACGCGAAGGCGCGCGGCGGGTTCGCAGGCCCGTCGATATCGGTACTGGAGCGGGAAGTTCCGTTACAAGCGCAGGGCGCTTCGGTTTGGCGATGCGCGGCGCAGAGGGGAGGGCGCGGGGACGCCCCTCCAGCTCGTCTTCGCGCTTGCGGAATTTTACAGCCCTCGCGGCGGAGCGGCCCCGGTTCTCGCGCACCCATCGCGCCAACTGAGCCTCGACTTCGGCTTCGACCCATTCTTCGGCGATGTCTCGCAGCTGCTTTCGCAAGCTCGCGGCGCGATCGAGGCGAGCGAGTTCGAAATCCTCGAGCGACATCTGGGAGCATTCCAGCAGGTACTGAAACGGCGTCGTCTTGTCACGCATGTGGTACGTGCCTCCGATCGAGCGGCACCGGTTTAGGGGCACGGTGCCGGCCTGAGGCGCGAAGGATAGCGGAATTTAAACGTAGCACAAGCGTACCCGCCGTAAAGGTTCGGGCGGAGATAAGGCGAACAGGTGTGTCTTCGGTCGGTACTGTAGGAGTAGCTCAGCTGAAGCGGGAGGCGGGCAATGGCGGCATCGGCGAGCGGGATGCGGCGATACGCGCTGCGGTGGACAGGAGGGGCGGAGGAAAAGTCGCCTGCGCTCTTGGCGAAATTGGAGCGGCAGAGAGCGCAAAAACGCAGGTACATGCGGCGATGGCGGGCGGTGCCCGAAAACCGCGCGCGAGAACGACAGGCGGCGCGCAAAAGCCTCGCCGCTCGGAGAAGTGAAATGAGCCTAATACGGCTCGATCCGGGCACCGCGGTTGCTGCGAAGCCTGGGTGTTCGTACTGCGGGAAGCCTACGGTGAAAGTGCTGAAGCGCTTAGCGGCTGTCGAGAGCGGCTACCGGATGATTCGCGTGGCATATTGCGGGATCTGTTGAATTTCGCGAAAGCGAAGACCGACTCGGCGCAATGATTTCAACGGTGGAATGCGGCCGCTCGACTTCTCAGAAAAAGCACTTCGGTGGTGTGGGGTCTGGCGGAATCAGTTCTCAATTCGATGGTTGGAGGCGCGTGCGACATGGAATCAGCTGAAAGAAAAAACATTGTAGCGGAAATTGCGAATTTGGATCGGGTTGCGCGGCGACAAACGGCGTCACGAAAAGGAAACCTCGGCGATCCCGCCTGCGGAGGAGATCGCCGGAAGAGACGATTCCTTGTCGGCCGCGAGATCACCTGGGGAGCGCGCATCCCGCGCGGCTGGCGCATGGCATGGTACGAACCTCGTCGGCGCGTGGCTGTCTATTTTCCAATTCCGTTGCACTGGATGGCGCGCCTCGCGCGTGAGCTGGGTTGGCGATGGCAGGTAGCGTGGAATGCCTTGCCACAAGAGCGGCACGAAAGCTGCGAGATGCAGCGCGTATTTTGCGAGCGCCAGCGCCTGGCCGAAGAATACGCGCGCGGCTATCTCGATGGCTGGGAGGAGTGTTTCGATGCGTGGACACGGGCGATGAGTTGCGATCCCGACGATAGGAACGGTCGCGAGAATTAGCGTGAAGCCACGGGAGATCTTCGACGTCTGCCTGACGCGCTACCGCTCGCTGGGGAAGGGAATCGGCCGCAAGATGCCCGCGATCGACCTCGAGCGGCCCTCGAGCGGCTATGTATGGCGGCCGGAAACTGTGCGCGCCTCCGAATACGTGGCCGATTTCGAGTCCGCAGGCGCGCGCGCCTTGCGCCGCCGCGACTGGAAGGGGCGGCGGAAAGTCTTCGTTATTTATTTTCTCCGCGCAGTGGAATACAAGCGCGCAATGGTGCTCGTCGGCGTCAGCGAAAACACGTTCCTATACTGGATAAACCAGGTGAAGAATGCGGTAGGGCGCGAATGTGCGCGCGTGGGATTGTTTCCTCCACAGAGATATTTCCGGGTGCGGGGAATGAGTGCAGACTCGCGGGGAGGACCTAAAGGCACTCCTCCCAAAAGTAGTCCGCTAAGCGAAAAATAGCGTGCGGAGCCAGCGGAACAGAATCATGAGTACAGTTAGGACGGGATTCGCGACGGCACTTGCGGCGGCGTTGACGCGGTTCACTTCATTCTGCGTGTCGCTCATCTCTTCGGCCACTACCTTGCCGAAATAAACACTATGCAATTGCTCGAAATCGGCGCCGCACTGATCGCATTTTCCGCCGTGATTCTGTTCATGCCAGCATTTCGGGCATTTGAACACCAGGGTGGCGTGACATTCCGTGCAGAAAGCGACGCCGTCGGGATTTGCGTGGCCGCATCGCGGACATTGCATGCTTAAATTTTATCGCTCGGCGAAACGGAGCTGGGCCGCGGGATATTCCTCAGTGCGAATTGAGTAACTGTACGAATGGACGATGGGTGGACGCGGGAAAGGACGGTTTTAAAGAGTGGCATTCAGACGCTCCCAACTTCCGATCCGGGAGCTCGGACAAGCATAGCTAATTATGACGGGGCTAAGATTGACGCAAATAGCAGGATGGCCGAATGGCGGGAGGGTCTAAAGACCCTCCCCAACGAGAGCTGCACTTACTAGCGCTTGAAGAGCGACGCTGCCTTGTTACGGAATGCCGCGAAGCCGCCCTTCGACTCGCTCTTTCCATCCTTTGACGAGGCCACACTTACGTTCTGATCTGTGTCGCTCACGTCGTAGCGATCGCCGTCGCGCACACGCTTCTCTTGCACCGCGGCGTCGCACAGCTTCCGGAACTCGTGCTGGTCCGCGGCAGGTGCCGGTGTCGGCACCGCCGGCTTAGTGTAGCCGTTGGAGGAAAGCGTAGAGACCATTGGCCTCTTCGCCGCTCCGTTCGTATTGCCGTTCGCGGTAGAGGCCTGCTCGCCATTCGTGCGTGCCGCTGATTTGTCCACAGCCAACCGTTTCGGCGGCGCCAGCAACTTCACCATCTGCCCCAGCTTTTCCTGCTTGAACGGCTTGGCCATGCAAATCGTTGCGCCCACAGCGTGTGCGTTGGCGTAATCGCTGGGATACGCCGAACTGGTCACGAGAATCACGTGTACGTGACGCAGGCGCTCGTCGCTCTTGATGAAGGCGCAGATATCGAAGCCCGCCATGCTGTCGCCTTCGACGTCGGCGATCACGACGGCCGGAACATTGGTTGCCAGCATCTCGCGAGCCTTCGAGCCCGTGGCGGCAGTAATGGGGGCATAACCTTCGCTGCCGAGATAACTGCTCATGGACTCGCGAGCTCGCGAATCGGCTTCCAGAATCAGCACCTTGACTTCTTTCTGTTCGGCCACATCGTCGAGGCCAGGGATGCCCGGCGCGCGCAGCACATGGGGCTGAAGCTGGCGCCCGCCGGAATCGATAAGCGCTTCATCGGTCACTACGGCCGGCTTTTCGAAAGAGACCGCAATCCCGCGGCGCCCATCGTCATACTCCACGACGCGCACGATGTGTCCCATCTGCTCGGAGTGCACATCGCCCGGAATCCCGCTGAACGGAAAAACCACCGCGACTTCCATGTGCTTTTCGTAGCTCGTCAATTCGCTGACGAAGAAGATGCCGCCGCGCGAGACGTCAATTGTCGTCGTCACTTCGCTTGGGCCTTCTTCGGTGATATTCAAAGAACGTACGCGCACCGGAGCGGAAATCAGCGCGCGCCGACGCCGGCGGCGCTCCTGTCCGTGCTCGCGGCCGCCGCTTCCGTGGCCGCTGTGCCCGCGGCCGCCGTGGTGCCCGCCATGATCGCCGCCGTTGTGGCCGTTCCCGTTGCCGCCGTTCGAGCTGTGCCCGTTGCCATTCGATTTGCCCGAATGGAACGCAGCGTTTTGCGCCTCCGGCGCGCTCGCGGATGCCACGACGGAACTCACGACGGGCGATTCGATCGGCGCTTCGAGCGTCGCTACTGCGGAGCTCGAATCCGCGCGATAAGCTCCTGCCTTGCGATCCGCCTCGGACATGAACGCGCTAGAGAGATCCTGCGAATCGAGATGTTCGGCTTCGACGGTCCCTGAGTAGCCCCCGGTATTTCCTTGCGCTTTGCCTGCATTCTGTCGCTTCTTCATGATTCCCCATCCTCAGTCGTTACGAGCTCGGCTCGATGACTTCGCGTCGGGTGATTAGGACACCTGCGGAGGCGTCCCGCGCGATGGTTTAAAGTTACCAACTGGAACGCCCGGAACCTCTAGCGGAGTAGTCACATTTTGGCGGTACCAGAGTACTACCGCGTTTTTGTGCCTACGCCGTTGCCGTTGTACGAAAGGGCCGAGTTCGCTCTCTGCTGCGAACTCAAAGCGCGCCCATCATCATCCAGCATAATTCGTCATTCTCCGCTAGCCTTGAAGGATGGTTTAAGGCCAGCCGCTCCTGAACGAATGGCCACCTGTACTTCAGGCGCTACGAACCCTACGCCCATCGTTGCCTTTCCGGCGTATGATGCCGACGAGCATGGCCCCCTACGCAACGCCACGCAAGCTGCTTTCTCGCTCCGGCCGCCATCACGGCAATCCTCTGGATAACACTGGTCGCCGGGACGCTCGACATCAGCGAAAACATCATCTTCAACGCCTTCCGCCACGTCACGCCGTACATGATTTTCCAATACATCGCTAGCGGACTAGTCGGGATGAAATCCTTCGATGCTGGGATGGCGTCGGTAGCTCTGGGCGTCGCGATCCACTATGCGATTGCGCTCGCGTGGACCGTTATTTTCTTCGCGGCCAGCCGCAAGCTCGAAATTCTCGTCCGTCGGCCAGTAATCTGCGGCCTGCTGTACGGCGGCGTAGTCTACATGATCATGAATTTCATGGTGCTCCCGCTAACCCGCGTGCCCCGCGCTGAAAAAGCCATGACGCTCGCCTCGCGCATCAACGGGGTCGCGGCGCTACTGTTCTGCATCGGTCTGACCATCGCGTTGCTGGTTCGCCGCTACACAGGGCGAATCACCTAGCGTCCGTAGCCTTAGCGAACGGGGTCTCCGGACCCTTAATTTTGGCGCTGTTTTTCGGCCTCGTGGTGCGCGCCGCTAGAAAGCAACTACGAATGCGAATGGCGAGGGGGCCGCACCGCCGGAAAGACGGGAGACCCTCCTCTCGCGGAACATCTCCTGCTCTTTCGTACAGGTACCGCCGCCACACCGCTGCCCCTCGTGCCAATTACGCGCCTTCCGCGCCGGTGCTAGATTTGAATCTGCGAGGTGCGCGTGTCTCAAATCATCTGTCCCAATTGCGGCAATCAACAGGAAGGCGGCGATCGCTGCGCTCGCTGTAACTCTCTTTTTGCCTATTACGGCGACCAATCCAATCCCGAGAGCGGCTGGCGCCCGGCGGAGAGCGTAGTGCAAACGACTCGCCCGGGCCGTACCGAGGTGAAGGACGTAGTACGCGACCCATCCGTCTTCGACAAAGCGCGCAAATACTATCGCGTGGCACAGTGGGTCACGCTCGGCGTAATCGTCTTCGTCGTCGTGCTGATCCTGCGGAAGGGAACTCCTCCGCCGGTGATGCACCGATCCCTCCGCCGCCGTGCGCGCGGAGGAGAAGATTCGCGATTCGCAGGTCGCGCAGTCCATGGGGACGCCACACAAGCTGGAGCTCGATAGCATCGAGCTCAATTCGTATCTCAACGCCAATCTGGCAACGGCCAATAATGTCGCCGCGCAGGCCGCTGGGAATGCAGTTCCTGCATCGCAAACGGCACCGGCCGCGCCGGTGGCTCCAGTACCCGGCGCTGCTTCCTCTGCGACCGAGCAAACGCCTACGCTCGAGGAGGTTCAGTCCTCGGTGCGCGACGTGAAAGTTGACATGGTCGGCGACGTGGTGAAGGCCTACGTAGTCTTCAATTTCCATGGCCAGGACTTATCGATGGAGCTGGATGGCCACATCCGCGCAGAAGGCGGCTATTTGAGGTTCGAGCCGATCAGCGGAGCCATCGGCTCAATGCCGCTTCCCGCATCAACCCTACAGTCCGTCGCCGACCACATTCTCGATTCTCCCGAGAATCGCGACAAAATGAAGCTCCCTTCCGGTGTGAACAACATCCGCGTAGTAGATGGCCAGGTCGTAGTAGATTACAAATAACTTCGCTGCTTGGAGGTTCGCAGAGCAGGGAATCCCAGCCCTCCCCGTCTTCCGCCGGTCGTCCATCCCCCATTTTCTTGGCGCCTTTCGACTTGTGGGTGTGGGTCCGTCCGATGCGGAGGCCTGCTTTGCGGCCCTCCTTTTCGGGGTATATGTCTTGGGCAGATAACCACTTATACGGATGCGGTCGAACCCTGGGTCGGTCTGAAGACCACTCGCTGCAAACCCTTCCTCAGACTTGCGGGAATCCTCGACTTACTCGATCGCTCGCCCCTACAGGCCTACGGTTGGCTGAGAGAAGCAGCGTGCTCCGTGGGACCCTCGGGTGAAGGCGCCTGCAAGGGCGGGCGATCGTCGCCGGGTTCCGAGCTTGGGAGGCGAAACGCCGGACGAACATGAGATACAGGTGTTACCCCCTCATTTTGGTAGCGCAGCATAAAAGGAATGGCGCAGCGAGACAAGTCGGATGAATACCTAGAGCCGGAGAATCAATACGTACGCAACTCCGCGCGCGTCTACGTAGTTCCGCAGTTGGTGTAGTACCACTTGTTGGCCTTCTCGGCACACAATTGCGAGAATACGTAGGGTACTTGACAGAGTATTAATATACGTTTACTGTTTTACGTATTCCGGCGGTCTCCCCGCCGGTGCCTGGCACCGCCCACTCCGGCGCGGAGGATGGGACGGAACGCCAGAGGTCCTGGAACTGGGTAGAGGCTATGGCGACTTCGAAGGTTCGAATGAATCGCGCGGGTCCTTCCGCTAATGGCGGGCGGGCCAAATGGCTCGATCGCGTCGACCTGGCGTCCTTCTTTGTCCGCGCCCCTGCCGTGCTCGTCCTTCTCGATCCAGACCTCAGGGTTTTGATGGCTAGTGAGCGGCTTGCCGACGTCTGCGGCCTTTCGCTCCGCGATCTCTTGGGCAAGACACCCACTGAGGTCATCCCGAGCATCGCTCCCCACGTAGAAGGGATTCTGCGGCGCGTGAGCAAGACCGGCCGGCCGCACCTTAACTTCGAAGTTGCTGGAGAGTTGCCGACGTCGCCCGGCGTTCTTCGTTACTGGAAGGCGTCTTGCTTTCCAGCGACACGCGCCAGCGACGGCCGGTACGCCATCGGCGTCATCTGGGCGGAGACGGCAAGCACGCATTCGAAGTCGCTGCTGCCGCGCGTGGAATCGCGCCTTCGAGAGGTGCTCGATCTCGCCCATGTCGGCACATGGGAATGCAATTTTTTGACCGGTCGCGACGTGTGGTCTCAACAGTTGTACGACATCTTCGGCTTGGATTCGGATACAACCGCGTGCTACGAGCTGTTTCGTTCGCTGATGCATCCGGAAGATCGCGAGATGTTGGATGTGGCGCGCGCGAGGATTCTCGCCGATCATCTGCCGTTCGAAATACCGCTCCGCGTCATGCGGCCTGACGGCGAAGGCCGCGTCATCCGGTGCTGCGGCACGATGGTGAAGACTCCCGAAGGCCGACCAGCCGGCATCGTCGGCCTCATCCAAGACGTCACGGATCAATGCGCGAGCGAGGCGAAATTCCGCGGAATTCTGGAGTCCGCGCCCGACGCCATGGTCATCGCCGACCCTCACGGCAGGATCGTCCTTGTGAACGCGGAAACCGAGAAGCTCTTCGGCTACGGGCGCGAGGAACTGATCGGCCAGCCGGTTGAAGTTCTCGTCCCCGAACGCTTCCGCCGGCAGCACCCGGTGCATCGGGCCGGCTACTCCGCGGAGCCGCGCGCGCGGCGCATGGGACCAGGCCTGGATCTCTTCGGCCTACGGAAGGACGGCAGCGAGTTTCCGGTTGAGATCAGCCTGAGCCCGCTTGAGACTCCTGAAGGGCATCTCGTAGCTTCGGCCATCCGGGACGTCACCGCAAAATTCGAGGCTGCACGCAACCTGCGCGAGAGCGAAGCGCGCATGCAAGCGCTCATCGGGTCGATTGACGAGGTCGTCTTTGAACTCGATCCCGAGGGCACCATCGTAAATTTGTGGACGCGGAACGAGGAACTCCTGACGTTGCCCCGCGAAGATTTGATTGGTAACCGCTTGGACCAGCTCATTGGTCGGGACTTCTTCGAGCCATGGCGGCTCGTATTCCAACGCGTGCTGCAAACCGGAGCGTCTGAAAACGTCGAATATCCCATGACGGTTCGCGCCGGCCCGCGCTGGTTTCTGGCCCACGTCGCGCCGATCCCATCGGCGGACGGCACGTTCAAAACGCTCTGTATTCTGGCGCGCGACATCACCGCGCGTAAAAGAATCGAGGAAACGCTGCATCACCTCTCCACCCGTCTGCTCAATATTCAAGACGAGGAGCACCGCCGCACCGCGCAATTCCTGCACGAAGCCACGGCGCAGAGTCTCCTGGCCGTGAAACTCAACCTCCAGGCCGCCGCTCGGAATCCAACGGTTGCGGACGAGCTCCGCAACAACTTTCTGGACTCGCTCGATCTGGTGGAGGGTGCGATGCAGGAAATCCGCACGCTTTCCTACGTGCTGCATCCGCCGATGCTCGATGAAGCGGGGCTCGCGTCGGCGTTGCGTTGGTTCGTGAAGGGCTACAGCGACCGCAGTGGAATTCCCGTCACGCTGGAGGTCACTGAGGACTTCGGGCGTCTCCCGCGGGATGTGGAAATGATGATGTTCCGCGTCGTCACGGAATCCCTCAGCAATGTTCACCGGCATTCTGGCAGCGCGCATGCCGCGATTCGCCTTCAACGCGGGGCGGGCGAAGTTGTGGTCGAGATTGAAGACTGGGGAAGGGGAATTTCCCCCGAGCGCCTGGTAGTAGCAGAGAGTGGCGCGCTCGGAGTGGGAATCGCGGGCATGCGCGAGCGAGTCGAGCAGCTCGGTGGCAAGCTGACTATATCGTCGAACCCGGGGAGCGGGACTCGCATTCGGCTCGTCCTGCCGGCGGGCGCCGGCACGCTGGCATCCGCCGCGACGGCATGAAATGGGGAAGGGTGATTCAGGCTCTTTTGTTGATGATCCCGCTCTGCAAGGAACAAGGATTCGCACGGTCAGTAAATTAAAAAAGGGAGTCATCCGATGATCGGAGTCTCATCCAGCAAGCCTCCACGACCGCGAGGCAGCGGTTCGCGTTCTCTCGTCGACGTTTTGATTTCAAATTCACCCTCGATTTGCACGTCAATTGAAACGCCGTGGGACGAGTCCGGGCAATCCGCTCCTGCGGGCAGGGAAGCGCGCGCCCGGCATTCGAGCGCGACGGCGCCCAAGCGCAGCCCCTCGATGCAAGGTATATCGAAGCGGCTGGCCACACGGCCCGTGAAAGTCCTTCTCGCCGACGATCACCCGGTGGTGCGCCGTGGCCTCTCGGCGCTGCTCAACGCGGATCCGGGGTTCCGGGTTGTCGGTGAGGCCGCCGACGGGGCCGAAACGCTGCGCTTGGTAGATGAACTCAGTCCGGAGATCGTGGTGCTGGATATCTCCATGCCGGAACACAACGGCCTGGACGTGACGCGCAAGCTGCGCCGCGAGCGGCCGGAAGTGAAAGTCATCGTTCTAACTATGCACTTCGCCGAGGAGGTCGCGCGAGAATGCCTGCGTGCAGGGGCGCGCGCCTACGTACTAAAATCCGACGCCGACGAGGATCTCCTCGAAGCCGTCCGTGCCGTTCGCGACGACCGGCCGTTCTTCACCCCGCGCATCAAGGAAATGTTCTACCTTGGCCCGCTCCCGTGCAATCCCGTGGCGCCGCGCGGCGCGGACGGCGAAATCCCGATCGAACGGCTCACGCACCGCGAGCAGGAAATCGTCAAGATGCTCTGCGAGGGCTTAAGCAACAAGGAGGTCGCGTCGCAGGTGGGCATCAGCACGCGCACGGTCGAATCGCACCGCAACAACATCATGCACAAGCTGCAAATCGGCGCCTTCAGCGATCTAGTGCGCTACGCCATCCGCCACAAGGTAATCCCAGCGTAGTCCAAGCCGCAGGAGGGTCCGACACGTTCCCGACGTCAGCAGCCCAAAACAAAACGCCCCGGAATCTCGCGATTCCGGGGCGTTTTTTGAATCAGGTTGTCCGGCTGAACTAGAAGCTATACATCAGCCAGAATTTGATGATTCTTCCGCCTGCAATCGTCGGCGCCGTTATTGCAAGACGAGCTATCCGCGACAGGCAGGTCCGGTGCTGACGGAGTGAAGAGGTTCGGGTGGTTCAATACGTTGAAGGCCTCGCAGCGGAACGTCAGCGCCTGCTGTTCGAGCTTGCCAAACGGCAGGTCGAATTTCTTCTGCACGCTGGTGTTCCAGAACCACTGTCCCGGTCCAAAGAACTGAGTTGCGGCCCGATGGTGCCGAACGGAGTGCCGAACGCCGGAATATCCCACTGGAAGCCGCTCTGGCTGGTGGGGATGCACGGCCCCGGACCGAAGGCGCACTGGGCCAGGTCATAGTACGTCCCCGGCACAGCGTTCAGCCCGAGAATCGTTCCGTCGATCCCAATCGAATTATTCGGCAGCGTGTGGTTGCCGGCGATCGGCCGGTCGTTTCCGCGCCCGTCCCCGTTGATGTCGATGCCGTCATAGACAGTGCCCGGCGCGCCGGCTCTCGAACCGTGGCGATTCCGGAGAACTCGAAGCCCTTCGTCAGAACCCGCGCGAACGTATTGCCGTGAACGTAGGGAAGATTCCACACGTACGCCAGCACGAAGCGGTGGCGCCGGTCATACGCCGACGGGCCCCAATCGAATGACTGCTTGGTCGTGAATTTCCGCGATCGAGCTGCCCCGGTCGTTGTGAAGACTTCCGAGCCGTCATCCAGGTACTTCGAATAAGTGTAGGACCCGCGGATTGGGTAAGGTTGGTGTGGAAGCGGCGTTCGACTTCCAGTTGGCCTGCGTGGTACCAGGAATCCGCGCCATTGGTGCGTGACAGCACATCGCCCATATCCGGGTTGACGCGACGTACCGGAGGCCGGATTTTCGCCGGATTGAAGTCCTGGTTGACAAACAGGTGCTGACCGCGCGTCCCGACGTAGGCGGCGGTCAGAATGAATTTCCCGGGCAATTCGCGCTGAATATCCAGGTTCCACTGTTGGGTCAGCGGATTGCGTAGGTTGCTGTTGACCGTGTCGATCAGTATTGAACGGGCTGTTTACGGGCGCGATGGCAGCAGAGCTGGGCCGAGAGATTCGCGAGTCCTCGCGGACCGCTCCCGGCCGTCGCCGTTAGCGTCGCCTCCAAACGTGTTCGGCGCGGTCGCGGCCGTATTGTCCAGGATGTTCGTGAACAAGCCGTCGTAGAAAATGCCGTACCCGCCGCGGATGACGGTCTTGTCATGACCCATCAGCCAGGGGAGCAAGTGCGGCGTGTACGCGAAGCCGAAGCGCGGACCGAAGTTGTTGCGGTCCGGTTGCTCCTGGAACGCGAACGAATTCGGGAACACCGCGTTAATGACGGGATTGCCGAGTTTTGCATCTAACGGCAGGGAACTGCACGGAATTCTCGACCACGCCCCAGTACTCGTAGCGCAGACCGAAAGTGATAGTCAGGTTGTCCTTCACGCGCCAAGTGTCCTCGACGTAGGGCATGTACATCGTGACGTTGGGCTTGATGATGGGATTGCCAAATTGCACGCTGGCCGATCCGGACGCACCGGAGAAGTCATCGATGAAGTTCGCCAGATCGTGAGAGCGTGGAATGCCGCTCGCCGGATCAGCCGGATTGGATTGTAGGTAAGCGCTCCGCGCGAATTGAACGGGATCTGGTCCACGACCGAAAGGAACGTCATGTCGATGCCGCCCTTGATCGTGTGCCGGCCAAACGTGTAGCTCGAGGCTTCCTGCAACTGCCAGGTCTTGTGCGCGCGGCCCTTGGGGCAGAGCACCGTTAAAGCCGAAGGTCGTTGAACGGCGAAGTCGCCTCCGAGACGTGACGTTCGGGAAGCTATAGAGCGGATTTGCCGCGGTCGCGGCCCGTCGGACCGAACGTGAACCCGATGTTCGTGTACGAGAAGCGCAGTTCGTTCACGATGTTTGAGCCAACGGTTCGCGTCCAGCCGGAACGGAAGAGTTGCGACGGCCCGCCCTGCAACGAATCGAAGCCCGGATAGGCGCCCGCGTTGTTGAAGAAGTCAGGGGTCAGCGCGCCGTCGTCACGCAGGTAGCTGCCATAGAGCGTATCGTTGCTGGAGACGTGATAGTCGAGGCGCACATCCCACTGCCGGTCGTTCGATTGCTCGCTCGACACCACTCCGCTCAACGAATCCCGTATTCACGATGCCGCGGCCGAAGCCGAGGTCAATCGGCGAGCGGATGCGCAGCTCGCTGCCGCCCGACGGGCAAGTCCCAACGAGGGTGCCGAACGACGTCAGCATGTAATTCAAGTTCGCCTGCCCGGCCGGTGATGAGCGTTGGCAGGACGGCGTTCAGCACCGAGAGTCCATCGGCCGTCGGAATTCCGAGACGTAGTCGCCGTTGGCGGTGGAGCGGAAACGATCCCACTGCGCCGTTCCGAAAGCGAAGAGCTTGTCGTGTATGACCGGCCCGCCAAAGTTGAAGCCGAAGATATTCTCGATCGAAACGGGCTTTGTTGCGCCGGCGAAAGCCGTGGCTGCATCAACGGCGTCAACGTCGGAGGTATGTGCGATTTCCCATGCCTTGCCGTGGAACTGGTTGGTGCCGCTGCCGAAAATGTAGTTGGTCACCGAACCGCCGCCGCGGCCGTATTCTGCCGAGTAGGCGTTGGTGAGAATCGTGACTTCTTGCGACGGCGCCGTAGTTGGTCGGCTGGAACGCTTGGCCGGAGATCGAGTAGTCGTTGTCGTCCTGGCCGTCAATCAGGAAGTTGTTGCCGCGCGGCCGGGTTCCGTTCACGGAGAAATTGAAGCCGTTGCTGAACCCGTAAGCCGTTGCCATCCTGCACGCCCGGAAGGGTGAGCGCGAGTTCCGCGGGATTCAAAGCTATTTTGCGGCAAGCTCGAGAACTTCCGTCGAGTTCAGGTTCGTGCCCATCTGGCCGGACTGGGTGTCAATCTGCTGGCCCGCCTGAGCCTCGACCACCACCGTGTGCTTCACGGCGCTGACATTCAGCTTGGCGTTCGTGGTGATCGTGATCGAAGCGCCGACAAGCACGTCATTGACCTGGTAGATATCAAAGCCAGAGGCCGTGAAGGAGACGCTGTAAGTGCCCGGCGACAGCGATTCTAGACGATAAGTCCCCGCGGAGTCAGTGGTCGTTTCGCGCGAAACGTTTAGCACCGCGCTCTCCGCTTTCACCGTCGCCTTGGGTACTACGGCGCCGCTTTGATCCGTTACCGTGCCCGCGATAGTTCCGTTGCTGGTCTGCGCGAATACCGCGGCAGGCAACAGGAACGCCACGAGCACGAGCATAAATCGCAGTACAATCTTGCTCGTATTCATCGACACACCTCTCCCCCTGACAGATTTTGCATCAAAATTTCGAGGTTATAGTGCCAGGTAACCAAGACACGCCCCGTGTCCTGTGTGCAGTTTACCTTCCAGCTCACTCAATTCCGAACAGAATGGCTAAGGTCCTGTATTGCAGCGACTTAGCAACTTCTGTTCGGGCCGCCTAGCCTGTGGAAAGTCCTGCCCCACATAGCTTTCCTGTTTTACGTATATAATTCAACATAGCCCAGAACTCAAGCTTTTCGTTGCTCATAGGCGGCCTCAACGTAACTAGTCGGAGTCAGTCATGGCCTGGCCCCGATGTTTACGTAAGTTGAGGCGTCCCGTACCAACCGCTCACTGCTGGGCACCTAGAATTGCGGGCCCGTCCTAATTCGCAGCGACCGCCGGATCCGTTTGTTCGATCTCGGCGCATCCGGAAACTGTAAGCTTGCTGGTCGTCGAGCAATGGTAAACGAACAGGCGGGAGGCTATGCGAAGTGGGTGGTGTTTTCTCGTGAAAATTCGAGGCACACGTGATGTCCGCATTCGCACGTTGTTCGCTTCCGGTTCGCCGCTGGTCGAGCATACGCGCAGTATGCAGAATCATATCCGGCGCTGCGTATGAATCCGCAAATCTTTATTATTTTCGGATCTCAACTTCGTATTTTTGGAGCGTCTAACTCACCTAATTTACATCGCTTACGTCTAAATTGTTAATCCTGGCACACGCTGGTCCGGGAAGTGCAAGGGGTGTAGTGATTCGGGATGTGTCTCCGCTCGCGCTCGCGAGGTCGGGAGCGCTACCCGATCGGGGCGTAAGGGAGGAACAGTGGCATGGAGGTATTTCTCATGGGCGGCGCGGCTCGTCTTCTTGGCCCTGATGGGGATAGCAGCGTCGAACTCCGCATTCGCGCAGAACGCAACCGTTACCGGCACCGTCGTCGATAGCACTGGCGCGGTCGTCGCCAAAGCCGGCGTCACGGCACATAACGTCAACACTAACATTGACCGCAACGCCGAGTCGTCGGCCGAAGGCACGTATACACTCGCCCAGTTGCCGCCGGGCTTGTACAACGTGAAGGTAACGAAAGACGGTTTCAAGACCGTGGATGTCAACGCCGTCACGCTCACCGTCGACCAGAATTTCACACTGAATATCAAGCTCGAGGTCAGCAGCGTGACGGCCTCAGTTGAGGTTAGTGCGGAATCAGTACCGCCCGTCGAGCTGCAAAACGCTACGATTTCAAACGTCATCGAAGAGAAGCAAATGACGGAGCTTCCTCTGATTTTGCGCGATCCCTACCAGCTCGTACTTTTGAGCACGGGCGTCGTGCAAACCGATGCCGAAGGCGGCATTTCCGTCAACGGTGGTCGCGAACGGAACAACAATTTCCTGCTCGATGGCGTCGATAATAACGACGCGGACGTGCCAGGTGGTCTCGGCGGGTTGACCGGGCAAAATCCCGACTCGGCTCAGGAATTCCGCGTGCTCACCAACAACTTCGCACCGGAGTACGGCCGCAACAACGGCGCGGTGATTGACGTGATCACCCGCTCTGGCACCAATGCCTACCACGGCGACGCCTATTACTTCGGCCGCTGGGACGCACTGGGCGCCCGCGACTTCTTCAATCACCAGATCGATCCAGTCTCCGGCAACGTTGCCGCCAAGAATCCGTACGTGCGCAATCTCTACGGCGCATCACTCGGCGGCCCGGTTCGCAAGGACTCGACCTTCTTTTTTTTGAACTATGAAGGCGATCGTTTCAACACCACGCTGACCAACGCTTCGATCGTTCCCAACGCCGCTTTCCGCACCGGTGTTTTCACTTACACCAATCCCTCGACCGGCGCGAGCCAGGCGATCGACATCTCCACGCCGGCCTCGGCCAACAATCCATTCAACATTCCACTGGATCCGACGATCCAGTCGCTGTTCTCGCTCTATCCGCTGCCCAGCATCGAGAATGGCGACGGCGTGACCGGCACGCTGTTCTTCCCCAGCGTTTCCACGGCGAAGAACGAAACGGCCACAATGCGCGTGGATCAGCGCTTGGGCGGTAAGAACAATCTTTTCGTGCGCTACAACTTCAGCTGGGCGCACGATCCCAATGCATTCCATACCGACACGCTTCCGGGCGGGCTCGGCGCCGTGGCTACTTCACAGCGTTCACAGTCGCTGGCCATCGGATGGACCTCCACCCCGTGGCCGTCGTTCATCAACGAATTGCGCGTCGGCGGCAATCGTGGCCACTTGTTCTTCGGCTGTGACGGCATTCCCACCTTTGATAGCTTCGGCTTCCTTGATAATTTCGGCAATGGCGCGGACTTCAACCTCTCCGATGTTGCCGGCGCCGGCTGCCAGCCGTTGGGCGATACCAACGCGCAGGACAGCTTCCAGGGCACTTATCAAGCCGAAGACAATATGACCAAGGTGGTCGGCACACACACTTTCAAGTGGGGCGGCGAGTACCGCGACGTTTATTCCAACAACTTCACCAGCTTCGGTTCGCGCGAGCAGTTCGCGTTCAACAATTTCACCAACTTCGGCATCGCAGTTGTCGGGGGCGTCGATCCGGCGGTGGACTCCGCGCAACTTGAAGACATGGCGAGCACTCTCTTTGGTCTCGTGGCGATCCAGAGCCAAACACAGTTCATTAACTCCAGCAACGTCCGAACTCCCACGGATCTGCTCGGCTTTCGACAGCACGAAGTGGGAATATTCGGGCAGGACACTTGGAAGTTGCGCTCAAACCTCACCCTTACGTACGGCTTGCGCTGGGAATATTACGGCGTGCCGTATGAAGTGCACAGCCAACTCTCGACGCTGTTTCAGGATCCCAGTGGGTTCGCTCCGTTTACGTTCACACCGGTCGGTCCGGGGAATCCGTCACTGTGGAGCGATTACCACCGGAACTTCCAGCCCCGCGTCGGCTTTGCCTGGGATCCTTTCAAGACCGGGAAAACCTCCATCCGCGGCGCAATCGGGATCTTTAGCGATCGCGTTTACGGGAACCTCGTCGAGGATGCTCGCGGCAACCCGCCATTTCAGCCGACCTTCGAGAATTTCGCTGGAGGTAGCCAAACCCTAACGGGCTCGACTCCGCCGGGAAATCTCACTTTAAATCCCGTAGTGCCGGACGGTGCTTTCATCTTCCCGGACCTGTTCGCGCAGAATATCCGTCCGCCGCGCGTAGTCACCTGGAATTTTGGTGTCCAGCGCGACTTCGGCCACAACTTGACCGTGGACGCAAACTACATCGGCAACCACGGAACGAGAATTCTCCGAGTGATCGATGGTAACCCACCTCAGCCTGACCAGGTTGCAGCGCTGCTTGCCGCCGGCGTTCCGCCCGATGCCCTACAATTCACGAATCTCTACTTCGGGCCTACGCAGGCAGTAAACAACAGCGCGTTTTTTCACACGTTCACGGACGAAACGAGCGGAAAGTCGTTCTATGACGGTTTGCAACTTCAGGTCAGCGAGCGCAATTTCCATGGCTTGCTGATGCAGCTCTCTTACACCTATTCCCACGCGCTCGATAATTCGTCGGACCCGCTTTTGCCGACTCTCGGCAACGGGAACTACCCGGTGAATTCGTTCGATTTGAGGCGAGAGTACGGCAACTCCGGAACGGATGTTCGTCATCGCGCCGTCCTCAATTTCGTCTACCAGCCACCCATCGGACGCGGCACGGGCCACTGGAACCAGGGTTTTGTTGGCCGTGCCTTCGAGGGCTGGCAGTTGAGCGGCATCGCTGCCATCCAAACAGGTCTGCCGTATGACATCTTCAACTCGGATGACAACGGCGGAGTGATCGATACGCTGCATACCGGGCTTGCCGATCGTGCTACGGTTGTCGCCAGCACGAGCCGCGTTTCCGGTACAGACGAAGCGCACACTGGCCCGCCGGCCTCGGCGTTCACTACGAATCCGGCGTTCGGAGTGCCTTCCAACGTGGGGCGCAATTTCTGGTACGGCCCCGGCATGGACAACTGGGACTTCGTTCTGGCGAAGACTACGGCGATCACCGAACGGTTCAAGCTGCAGCTCCGCCTCGAGAGCTACAACATCTTCAACCACGTTCACTTTGGGAAGCCCGACAACGCTCTCTTCTCGCCAATCTTTGGGGATTCCACGACGCAAGTCGGCCAGAACGACGGCTCGACCGGCGCGCGGCAGCTCCAAATCGGCGCGAAGTTCGTCTTCTAGGGCAGTCCAGTCTCGCAGGGACAGGCGGCCCTTCTCGACGGGCCGCCTGTTCTTTTCTCATGCCGCATCGCTTACGTTGGCGCAGCGCTCAATAAAAAAGGCCCGCCCCTTCCGGGACGGGCCTTTGAATTTGAATGGCGTCAATTCGGTGGGGATCTACGCCTTTGCGGCCGCCGCCTTGGCAATGGCCTTCGCCTGCGCCGTGGCCGACTTCTTCCGCCGTCCGCCGCGCCGTGGCTTCAACGGCTTCTCCGGGGCTTCGCCGATCAACTCGGCCACCCAGATGCTCGTGACGAACTTCTTCACGCCGTGATCGTCGAAATCGATCATGGTCCGCTCAGAATTCGATTCCGTAACGGTGCCGTTGCCATAGATGTCGTGACGTACCACCTGACCTTCGGACAGTACCTGCATTGAGTCCTCCTAGTAGGCCGTGCGTATTAGAAGAGGCTGGGTATTGCTAAGATTTACTGCCGAACACAAGAAACGGCGGGGCAGCCCGAAGGCCACCCCGCCAGTCAGAGACTAGAGGCTGACTACGTTCTCGGCCTGCAAGCCCTTGGGGCCCTTCTTGACTTCGAATTCGACGGCCTGGCCTTCGTTGAGGGACTTGTAGCCCTCGGCCTGGATCGCCGAAAAGTGGACGAAAACATCCTCCCCGGACTGGCGTTGGATGAATCCGTATCCCTTGCTGGCGTTGAACCACTTCACAGTTCCTTGTTCTTTCACTTCAGTGTTACCTCGTTATGGATAAAGCTATTTGCGCGCTGGTTCGCCTCTAGTCCACAAAACAAAAGGCTGCACGGCACGTTGCCTTGCAGCCTCAGTACTGCGTCAAAAGCAAACACAAGAGCAACAAACGCAACATCAGGTTACCATACATCTAGCCCAAATTCAATAGCTTAATTGAGGCTCAATTGAGGAGAAGATAGCGCCAACCACGGTAGGGAACGTCGTCAGACCCTTTCGATTCTTGGCCCGGTCGGCCCGTGCCACCGCTCTTTTATGAGCTACGGTACGCACCGGACCCGGCTATCCGCCTTCTGGGAGTTGGTCTCGATCTTCGCCCAATCGTCGCCTGGAAACTTAAGCCGAACCCCGGGAGGATCTGAAGACCCTCCCCTACGACTACGTCGCCGTCGTATCATGGTTGGTGCTTATCCATGACTTCAGGCGACATGAAGATCGAAATTACGCCGAACCCTGCGTTCGTTGACCGCGACGTGCGTATTCGCGTCGTCGGAGCGCCGCCCGGGGAACTCGTCCGAGTCACCGCCTGGACCCTGGATGACTCCTCGCGTCGCTGGGAGTCGCACGCCGATTTCACCGTGCGCCCCGACGGCACCGTCGATCTCGGCAAAGATCCTGCGCGCGGCGGGAGCTATCGCGGTGTAGATCCGATGGGCCTGTTCTGGTCGCTCGCGCTGAATTCCGGCGACGCGGGTCAGCACGATCAGTACCTGAAAAAAGAGCTGACGCCGGCAGAAGTGACGATCGAAGCGTCAAGCCCGAATGTCCGCCGCACAGCTCGCGCGCGCCTCGAACGCCATTTCGTACCGCCCGATACGATTATCCGAGCAGTCGAAGAGCCGGGCCTCGCCGGGCTGCTGTTCATACCGGTGCAAGGGTTAGCCGGGTCACATTCGGCCAGCGCCAAGCGGCAACTTCCTACGGTAATCACCGTAGGCGGCTCAGGCGGCGGGCTGGATTGGGAAATGGCCGCGGCGCTTGCGGCGCACGGTTTCGCGTCGTTCGCGCTGCCTTATTTCGGCTTCGATCCTCTCCCAGCGTCGCTCAACAGCATTCCGCTCGAATATTTCGAGCGCGCGATCGCATGGCTCGGGCGCCAACCAGAAGTCGATCCCGGCCGCCTGGCAATTCACGGCACATCGCGGGGCGGAGAGCTAGCACTGCTGTTGGCATCGCGGATTCCGCTGCTGCGGGCAGTGGCGGGAATTGTTCCCGGGAATGTGGTCTGGCAGGGAACCGGCCGGCCGCCCGAGGACGGCGAGTCCGCTAGGCGCTCACGAAACGGTCCCCGCTCTTCGTGGACGCATGGCGGCGAGCCGCTGCCCTTCGTCCCTTATCGCCTGAGCTGGTTTCGCATCTGGACGGCTGCGCGGCTGATCACACTGCGCAAGCCAGTGCGCTTCGTCAATCTGCATCGAGATTCATTCAAGCAGCGCGAGAAAGTAGCGCGCGCCGCAATCGAAGTTGAGAAAATTCGCGCCCCGATTCTGCTGGTCTCCGCCGGCGCGGATCTGATCTGGCCATCCGAGAAAATGTCGGAAGAAATCGAAGAGCGTCTATCCGCGAAGAGATTCGCCTATGAGGTGCGCCACGTCCGCAATCCCGGCGCCGGCCATGCGCTGCGATTGCCGCACACGCCGGCCACAACTCTGGTCTCGAAAATTCCGACTTTCGGGTTCCGGTTCGCATTCGGCGGCACTGCGGAAGCTACGGCAAGAGCACGAGTCGTGGCATGGCAGGAAACGCTCGCCTTCTTTCGCAAGCATTTGTAGGGAAGCGCCTGGAGTTCTTGCCTGAAACCTTCGCGACAGTTTGATCCGGGGTTATGCGCGTGCGCCTGTTCGGGCGTACAATCCTGCGATGCCAAAGCACTCTCGCAGGAAGTCAGCCGCCAAGAAATCGCCGCCCGCGAAATCCGCCCGCAGCAAATCCTCGGCCAAGGGCGAGGTCAAGAATTCATCTCCGAATTCGCTCGCCACTTTCGCTGCACTGCGCGCCATCCTCAGCGAATTCGAAGGTAAGTTGCGAGTGACGAAGGATGAGCCTGGTAAATATGAGCTTGTGTCGCTGGAGCCGACATTCAAAGGCAGGCCGATGTACTTCGGAAGCGTGATCATTCAGAAGAATTACGTGAGTTTTCATCTGTTTCCGCTCTACACCTGTCCTGAGATAGAGAAAGAACTATCTCCAGAGCTGAAGGCGCGCAAGCAGGGCAAGGCTTGCCTCAATTTCAAAGAACCCGATTTGCTGCTTTTTGTGCAACTGGCCGCGCTGACTGTCTCCGGCTACCGGCTATTCAAGAATAAAGGCTGGGTTTAGCGCATCACCGCAACGGCTTATGTCGCCAAGAGGTCCTCATTCGTAGCGCAGTGCTTCCATCGGATCGACCTTCATTGCGCGGCGGGCTGGTACGTAGCACGCCAGGAAGGCCACGGCGGCGAGCAGCAGCGAGACACCCAGGTAGGTCAGCGCATCGGTTGGCGCAACGCCGAACAGCATCTCGCGCATCACGCGCGCGGCGCTAAACGCCACAAGCAGTCCCACCCCAATCCCAGCGGCGACTAGCACCAACCCCTGACGAAGCACCATGGCCAAGATATTCTGCTGCTGTGCGCCCAACGCCACGCGAATCCCAATCTCATTTGTCCGCTGGCCCACGGCGTAAGACATCACGCCATAGGTTCCCACGGCCGCTAGCAGCATCGCCAGCGCCGCCATCGCCCCCAGTAGCGTTGTCTGATAACTCGTATCCGTCATGTCTGCCGCGATCAGATCCGGCAGCGTACGCAAGTGATAGACCACCAGCGCCCCATCCATCTGCTTCACTCGCTCGCGCAGAATCGCCGCGGCGCCCGAGGGCGGGCCGGCCGTTTGCACCTCCACTACGAATCCGAAGCCCGATTCGCCCCACAAAGTTTCCGGCACCGGAAAATAGGCCTCAGCCATCGGTTGGCTGCGCAACCCCGAATTCTTTGCGGCCGCTACAACTCCGATAATGCGCTGCACGCCGTCATGCTGGAATCCCTTCCCGATTGGGTTCTCACCGGGCCAAAACTTTCGCGCCATCACGTCATTGATCATCACGGGGCGTTCCGTGTGCTTCATCATGTCCCGGAGTTTGGTCTCGTCATCCTTCAGCGCGTAGGCCGCGCGCTGGATCACGCTCTCACGTTCCATTTCTTCCCTTGTAAAAACGCGGCCTTGCAGCAAGGAAATCCCCATGGTGTGAAAATAATCCGGCGTGACGTAATTCCACGCGACGAGCGGCCCTTCCATCTCGCCCATCGCTGTTCCTTCCACCTGAACGTATCCGTTGCTTCCGCTTTCCGGCGGCAGCGAAGTGGAAATCGCTGCGGATTGAATTCCAGGTGCCGCGCGCAAGCCGGCGACAAACTGCTGCGTGAATTCTTCGCACTGTTCGATGGTCTTGTACTTTGCCGCCGGGAGATTCACCTCGGCCGTCAATACGTTCTCGCCCCGAACGCCCATGTCCACCGCGCGCAATTTTGCAAACGTGCGGAGCAGCAGCCCCGCGCCGATTAAGAGCGCGAGCGACAGCGCAATCTCTCCGGCCACGAGCACGTCACGCAGATACCGCCCGCGTCCACCAGATCCCAGCGCGCCTGTACCTTTCGATTTCAGCCAGTCGCTCAGATTGAGATCGGAGGTTTGCAGCGCCGGCGCAAGTCCAAACAGTAACCCGACGATCACGCTGACGGCCAGACTGAACGCCAGCGCCACCGCATCAATGCGAATTGGCGTCGGCTGCGTCACATCGAAGCCCTGTGCGTCCCTCAGCAGGCTCACGCCAATAAGCGCCAGCACCACGCCTAGTGCGCCGCCGGCCAGCGACACGATCACGCTCTCGGTCAGCAATTGCCGCACCAGCCGCATGCGCGTCGCGCCGATTGCCCCGCGCAGCGCCATTTCCCGTTGGCGTTGCGTGGAACGCGCCAACATCAAATTCGCCACGTTTGCGCACGCGATCAACAGCACCAGCGCCACTGCGCCGAACATCGTCCAGAGCTGCAACGATGAATCGCCCACTAACACTTCGCGCAACGGAATCACGATCGCTGATACATTCTTATTCGAATCCGGAAATTGCTTTTCGTACCGCGCCGATACGGCTTTCAAATCTGCGCGCGCCTGCGCCAGTGTCACTCCCGGCTTCAAACGCCCGATGGCGCGCAGGTAATGTTCACCGCGCGGCCCAAGCTTCTTCGGCGCCATGTCGATCGGCGTCCAGATATCGGCGGCACCCGGCGTGCGGTACCATGACGGCATCACACCGATCACCGTAAACGACTCGCCGTTCAGCACGACGCTCTTGCTAGTCGCATCGCGCGCGCCACCGAAGTGCGTCTGCCAAAATGAATAGCTCAAAATCGCCACGTGCCGGTTCGCTTCCGTATCTTCGCCTGCGACGAATGCACGCCCCAGCAGCGGACGCACGCCAAGAAGCGAGAAGAAATTCGCCTGTGTCGCAGCCATATTGACTTCCTCCGGCTCGCCCGCGCCGCTAGCATTCGCGGGCTGCCGCTGGCTATAAACGCTCATATCCGCGAAAGTCTGATTGTCTCGCCGCCAGTCGAGAAAATCCTGGCCGGTAAGTGGGAATTGCCCCTCTGCCGATTCCGTCTCGAACAGCGAGACAATCTGATCCGGCGAAGAGAAGGGAAGCGGCTTTAGCAGGACGCAATTAATCACCGAAAAGATTGCAGTGTTTGCGCCGATCCCCAATCCTAGAGTAAGTACAATCACAGAAGTAAATCCCGGCGCCTTCCGCAACATCCGCAAGGCATACCGAGCATCCTGCAAAAAAGTGTTCATGGGTCACACCCCCTAAGCCATAGATACGCGCGGAAATCCTTGGCGGTTCCGTAGCGCCGATACGCCCGCGCTCATAGAAGCCCGCCATGCCACGAAAGCTGCGTCGGCCGTCATGTATACTCAACGCGCGATGATTCCGTTCCTTCATCTCGGCCCACTCACCCTGCCGACATTCGGCCTTATGGTCGCGACGGCCATGATTTGCGCCTTCTTCGTGATGCGCGCAGACCTCAAGCGACGTGGGATCGAAATCGAAGCTGAAACGCTCGTCGCCATTCCGTCGCTGGCCGGCATGATCGGAGCGAAGCTGTATCACGTCCTTGAGACGCCGCGCGAGCTCTTTGCCGATCCCGTCGGCCAGCTCTTTACCAGCTACGGTTTCGCCTGGTTCGGCGGCCTGATCGCCGGCATCGCTGCGTTCGTCTACCTGGGCTATCGGTTCCGCATCCCGCTTCTTACTCTCTTTGACGCAGCATCGCCCGCAGCGGCTCTCGGTTACGGAATAGGCCGCATAGGTTGCCTGCTGTCCGGCGACGGCGATTACGGCATCCCGTCGTCGCTGCCGTGGGCCATGAGCTTCCCGAACGGTGTGGTGCCCACGACGCAGCGAGTCCACCCAACACCCATCTACGAATTCCTAGCTGCCGCCGTAATCGCCTGGCTGCTCTGGCGTTTAGGCGCAAGCCAAGCCAAGACCCTTATCCGCCAGCCCGGCGAGAAGAACGATGCGAAATCCCGCAAGTCTGCCAGCGCTGCACTGGCGCGCATTGATGGAGCCTCCGGTTCGATCAGACCGGCTGGCACAGTCTTCGCGGCCTACATGATCTACACCGGCGCAGCTCGATTCCTGGTCGAGTTCATCCGCATCAACCCACGCTCCTTTTTCGGCATGACGAATGCACAGACGGCCAGCGTTGCCTCTGTAATCCTCGGGGTCTTGTTGCTATGGCGGCTTCGCGCAAGGGTTTCGTAGGGGAAGGGCTTCAGAGTGTCGCCCTTCCAACGAAAAACCATATTCATCGCATACTTCGGGATTAACGCAACTCTGTCACTCCGCTTCGCGTCCAATAGAGTAGAATGAAGGGCGTCCCCGGAAGGAGTTGCTCATGACACACTTTGTGAATCTTGGGCTTTCTAGGGGTCTCGGCAACACCTCCGCGACGAAGTGCACCGTTCGCGACGCCTTCCGGCATGCAGGCAAGATTCTCGTCGTTTTATTTCTGTTCAGCGCCACACCAGCCCTCGCCGTTCAACATGGCGGCGGTGGCGCCGGCCATTCCAGCGGTGGAGGCGGAGGACATTTCGGAGGCGGCGGTGGCGGTCATGTCGGCGGCGGACATCCAGTTAGCAGCCCGCATCCCGCCGGGGGCAGCCAACACGCTTCACCTTCGCATCCTCCTAGCGCGCCAGCTCCTCACTCCGGCACAACAGCCGTAGGCACCGGGCATCCGGTCCCGGCACCAGGCGCTCCCGGCGGCACATCAGCCGGCGCTCGCACAGCTGTACCAACAACGCACATAGCCGAGCCAGGCTACATCTGGGAAGCGTCACCATATCACTCGAATCGCGTGGGGCCCGAAGCTCCACAGACTCTCGGCAAGCGGGGTTTCCTTTGGGAGGACCCAGGTCTTGTAGGGGCGGGCCTTAACTCCCGGCCGGTGTTCGGCTCCACTTCCCCATCCAGCGGTGCCAGGATTTCACGCACGGGCGCGATTAGCACGACGTCTCCGAACGCATTCACCGTTCGCCGCGCGAGCGGCACGATCACGATGCGAACTCAACCCGCGCGCCACATTCGTGGGCGGGGACGATTCCCGTTCAGCAATCCATTTTTCTTCGGCGGTTTTTATCCTTTCGGCTTCTACCCCGGCTTTTACTTCGACAACTGTTTCGACTTCGGCTTTGATTATGGGTACATGTTCGGTTATAACCCCTGCGGATTCGGCTATGTCGGTCCCTGGGGCTACGGCGCGTATTCAGGCTACGCTTTCGGAATGAGCAATTACGTCGGCGTGGAGAATCAGACGTCGGATTTCACGGGGCCTGGCGCCCCAAGCGAAGAGCCGACTTCTGACGAAGCGGTGGCGCCGCAAGGCGCTGAAGCTCCGGCTCCTGCGCCGGGCGTCACGGTGCTCTATCTGAAAGACGGCACCAGCTTCGGCGTAATCGATTACTGGCTAGAAGGCGGACGCTTGCACTATGTGACCACGTACGGCGGTGCGAATGCCATGGACATGGACGATCTTGACACGCAGCAGACCGTTGACGAAAACGCCAAGCAAGGCGTGACATTCACATTGAGACCACCACACAGCCAAGATCAACAAGCCCAGCCGACGGCGCCAAAGCAGTATCGGTAATCCCGCGCAGGGGCCTAGTCTCTACACCTGGAGCGCGACGTCCACTGTTTGATGGGTATGCAGTGCATCAAAATGTTTCAGAACGTAACAAAATATGTCGAATGATGCCGTCGTGCTCTCCAAAAGTGACTTCAATTTCGGCTATTTCGGATTTTTTACCCGAAACTAAATATCTTTTGAAAAGAAGTACTTGACAGATATTCAGTCTTCTGGTATAAGTTTTAACTGTAATCTCGAATTGTGTAACAACCCACCTGAAAGTTTCCTGTAGGGCTCTCAAGCAAAATTAGTCGCCAGCGCGATTTTCTCTCGATCTATCAGTCTTCGTCCTCATCTATTTTATCTTGTTCCGGAGGCTCCATGCCGACTTACAACACCCAGAATCCCCCCTACGCCATTTTCCCCGGTGACGTGGCCCTGGCCTTCAACGCCGAATCGCCCAGCGGCGGCCAAGCCAGCCAGCAATTCGCTCTGCCCGATTATTCCGGTCGAGCCGATCAAGGCCGCACCGTCCGCTGGCAGACAATTTTCGGCAGCTCACCCAGTGCCATCAGCATCACGCTGCAAGCTGCGATTGACGACGTGGACGCGCACTACCAAACCATCGACACCTCGACAAACACCGCCGGCGAAGCCCGCACCGTAACGGCCGTGAACGCGAAATTCCTTCGCGCCAAACTGACAAGCATCACCGGCGGCAGCGGCGTAACTGTCCAGATCCTTGCGTAAGCAGCGGCCTAAGTCGCGACGTTCCAGGGGCGGGCCTGCAGAGTCTGTCTCTGTGACCCCACCGCGGGTTAAAAAAAGCGCCAGTTCTAAAAAGAGGATTCCCATGCGTCCCAGCACGCTACACGCACCAGAAGGCCCGCAAGTGCAACTGAAAATGCCCGATGCCTTGCGCAGCGTGAACGTGAACGAAATCAAGCTCGCGAAAACTTACAGGCGCCTCCTCAACCGCAGGAAGGCCACGGAAAAAACGCCGGACGCGAAGCTCCTGCTCGACACCGTGCGCGACTGTGCCAGAATTCTCGAACCCCTGCGCGAGGCAGAAGGCGTTCCGGAGAACGCAGTAATCCAACTCGTCCATAACGTCGCTCGACCGGATCGCGAGGCAGAACCGGACGCACCCGTAGGGGAGGGTCTTTAGACCCTCCCGCATTTCGCGCCCTTTGCGCCTTTGATTTTAATGCGCGCGGCCAACCCTCGTTTCCGTTACGACCGTTGAAAACAAAGTCGGGACGAACAACGGGAGGGAGTAAATATCCGTCGCATCAAATTCCGAACCTTTTCCGAATCGAGGTCTTTGATGTCCATCAATAAATCCACGCTCGGCTATTCCATTCAAATCGGCGGCGCAGGCTGCGTCCTCGTTGGCGCGGTCCTCAGTGTGCACCACGCGGCGATCGCCGCCTGCCTCGTTGCTGGCGCCGCCGCGCTCTATATCGGCAAACGCATTCGCACCGGCGCATGATCCTCGCCGTAATTCATTCGCACGCAACAACCAAGAATGTGCTTCGTCGAAAATGTCCATTACAGTCAAATCCGGCCCGGAGCGGTTCCTAGAAGATTCCTCCGCTCCCAATCTGGTGATCCCGGCAAACGCGCGACTTTACCGTCAGGACCTCCACTATCGTCCGTTCCCCAAGCAGGACGTGTTCCACTCCTCGAGCGCAAAATATCGCCTCTTCGGCGGGGCAGCAGGCCCCGGCAAATCCAAGGCTCTGTTGATGGAAGCCATCTTGCAGGCCAATCAGCATAGCGGCGTCAATACGCTCCTTCTCCGCCGCACATTTCCCGAACTCGAATCCTCGCTGCTGCGCTATTTCCGCCGCGATGTTCCGCGCGAACTCTATCGCGACTACAACGACGCGAAGCACATCGCCACGTGGCGCAACGGTTCCACAACGCAATTCGGCTACAGCCGGTCGGAGAACGACATCTACCAATATCAAGGCGCCGAATATAAGTTCATTGGCATCGATGAACTGACACTCTTCACGCTGGCTCAATGGCAATTTCTTACCTCGCGCAACCGCTGCCCAGTTCCCGGAGCGCGTGCCTCCATGGCCGGAGCTACAAATCCCGGCAACATCGGCCACGCTTGGGTGAAATCCCTCTGGATCGATAAGCGGCCCGCCGCGGGAATGGATTCCCCTGATAAGTACGATCCCAGCGACTACGATTTCATTCCTGCTCTCGTTCACGACAACCCGATTTACGCCGGGGACGAGAACTATTTGAAATCGCTAAATGCGTTGCCAGAAAATCTCCGGCGGGCTTTCCTGGAAGGCGATTGGGAAGTCTTCGCTGGACAGTACTTCGACAATTTCAATACAAGCCACCACATAATCCGTCCGGAGCAAATCCATTTTGAACCCTGGTGGCCCAGATGGATCTCCATAGACTGGGGCTTCGAACACCCCGCAGCCGTTTACTGGCACACTTCGGTACCGCTATCGAGTGAGCCGCGAATCGCGGAACAAGGGCCGCGTACCTCGTGTTCCCGCACCATCACCTACCGCGAATTCGTCCGGCAACACATGTCACCGCGTGAACTCGCGGTGGCCATCCTCGATCGTACTGCCGGCGAGAAAATCTCCAGCGTTTATCTCTCACCTGATGCGTTCGCGCGGCACACCGACTACACCACGATCGCCGATCAAATCGGTGACGTCTTCGTGGCATTCGGTCTCCCGCGTCCCATCCCAGCAGATAACGATCGCGTAGGCGGCTGGATGCTCATGTATCAAATGCTTGATGCAAACGAATGGCTGATCACCTCGAATTGCACCGAACTGATTCGCACGCTGCCAAATCTGGTGCGCGACGGCATCCGCATAGAGGATATAGCCAAGATGGATGGCGACGATCCGGCCGACGCCGCTCGCTACGGCCTGAAATCTCGCCAATCCACAACCAACGCGGCGAACGCTCCCTACGAGCAACGCATAGCCGCCCGAGTGACATCGTGCGACCCGACCATCCGGGCTATCCAGGCTCGCAAAGCTCAGTTAGCCGAGCACGATCACAGATCGCCGGTCCATTTCGCACGGCGACACTACGACCGCTGAGGCATCGAGATCGACAATGACCTGGCAAGAAAAAATCAAGCGGTTCTTGACGACGCGCTACACGCTTTCGCTCGAGGAAGAAGTAATCCGCCTCCGTAGCGAAAATCGTGCGTTGGTCAACTCCGTCCTAAGCATCGCGGGCCTGCCGCCATTGCGCCTCGATGCCGAAATTGCCCGCGAGAATCGCAGAGACGCAATCGCTAGCAACGCTCACGGTCCGGCCTCGCATCCACCTTCAGCTGCAGGGCAGGGAATTCTTCTGCCAGCCAACGCGCACCGCCGCCGAAGCTGGCAGCAGATCAACCGCATTCTAGAGATCGAAGAATCCCGTCAAATCACCACCCGCGACAATTCTGACGCGATGCGGGGATCCGAGCCGTTGGTGACGTAGAACGGTTCTTTTAGACCGTTCCGCTCTCCGGCCTTATCCCATCTCAAATTGCCGTTCGCCGTGCGAACACGCGCGAATGCCGTGCCAAACTTCGAGGCCGAACACCGGGAGGGTCTGAAGACCCTCCCCTACAGATTTAGCACCACCGCCCGTCGTTTATTTTGTAATCCGTCTCTGAGGTCTCATGCTCAACGACTCCTCCATTCGATTCCCCGGCGAAGCTACTGCCGCCGATCCCGCTGTTGTGCCTGTTGAAGGACCGGCGCAGGCTGCACCCGCCTCGCTCGACGATCCGATTTCGCATCTTGAATCCGCGGCTTATGGCGAGAATTATGAATTTCTTCCGGAGCGGCTGCAGGCCGCTTTGCGCCGAATCGTCCAGGATTTCACCAGCGAATCCGAACTCTCGCGCCGGCAGGAAATACGCCGCATCAAGAAAGCGCATCAATTCTGGCGCGGCTTGCAATATCTTTGGTGGAGCGAGCGCGATCAGAACTGGCACCTTCCTTTCGAACAGAAAATCACTTCTGAAACTTCGCTTGAAGATCTACCGCGCTACGAATTCGTCACAAATCTCTATCAAGCTTTCGGGCTGTCTATCATTGCCGTGCTCTCGCAAGATGTGCCGCGTGTGCGCTTCTTCCCGCAATCCGCGCAAGCCGAAGAAGACATCGCCGCAGCGAAGTCGGCCACCGAAGTCGCACAACTCGTCGAGCGCAACAATCGCATCGGCAATTTGATCGTGGACGAATCATTCCAGCTCTGGACCAGCGGCAAGGTCGGAGCGTACGTGCGTTACGTGGTGGACGGCCAGCGTTTCGGGTTCCACCCCGAAATGCAAATCAGCGCCCGCGATGTCGAACTGAATCCTGCGCATTGGCTTTGCCCCAATTGCAACGCGGCCGTTCCCGCTGTTAATCCAGTTTTGGACGGATCCATTCGACCTCGATCCCCGCAACCTCTTGCCGGCGGCATCGCGTCTCCCCAAGCAGTACCCGCCCCAGGCTCCGCGACGCCGCCACCTCCCCCTCCGGGCTTCTGCCCCGATTGCGGCGCTGCTTTCGAGCTCGGTGACTACGTTCCCGCCGACGTGGTGACGATCCCTACCGCCGAGACACGTCTGCGTGTTCCGAACGGCCAGGAAGTCGTCACGATTGTCGGCGGCCTCGAACTGAAGACTCCGCCGTGGGCCAACGAGATGCACGAATATCCGTTCCTGCAATGGAACATCGAGGTGCATCAAGCTCGCCTGAAAGCCGCCTATCCGCAAGCTGCCGACAAGATCGGCCCGCCGGTCGCCAGCGGGGCTGTGCAATACGAACGCCTCGCGCGTCTTGCGCAATCGCAAGGCGGTCCGCTCACCGAAGGCGGCGACTACAACATGAATCTAATCACGTTTCAGCGAACGTGGCTGCGTCCGTGGGCGTTCTATCAACTCGAAGACAAGAAGCTGCGCGACGAATTACTCGCGCTCTTTCCCGACGGCTGCTATGTCGCCTTAGCGGGCGACACGTACTGCGAATCGCGCAACGAGAACATGGACGATCACTGGCGCGTTCTGCACGCTCTTCCGGGTGATGGGTCGAGCGGCCGCCCCGCGCTAGGCGATTCGCTCATCTCCGTGCAAGAGCGCTTCAATACGCTGTCCAACATCCAGATCGAAACCTACGAATACGGCATTCCGCCGATTTATGCCGACAGCGAAGTTCTCGATTTCGACGCTCTGCAATCCACCACTGCCGAGCCCGGCGCGCACTATCCCGCCCGCGCGAAACCTGGACAACCTCTAGCTGCAGGATTTTTCCAGCCCGCGCCCGCGCAAATTCCTCCGGATCTCGCCATGCATGCGGCGAATCTGATGGGCCCGGTCGCCCAATTCTTGACAGGCGCGTTTCCAGCGCTCTTCGGCGGCGCGATGGCCAATACCGACACCGCCGCGGGCTACTCCATGGCCCGCGACCAAGCCATGGGCCGCATCGGCCTTGTATGGCGGAGAATGAAATTCTTCCACGCCGACGTCATGTTGCTGGCGGTGGATTGCTTCAGGAAAAATCGCCCCAGTGATGTGGAGACAACTCTGCTAGGCGCCGGATCAGCCTTCGAATCCAAATGGATTCGCTTGGCCGATCTGAAAGGCAATCTTTTCTCATTCCCCGAGACCGATGAGCAATATCCGACGCTCTGGTCGCAACAACGCGCCGTTCTACTGCAGTTGCTCGGCAATCCCGATCCGCAGTTGCAGCAGGTGCTGGCGCACCCTGAGAACATGGCGCTGATCAAGCGCCTGATCGGTCTGGATGAAATGGTGATCCCCGATGAAGAATCTCGCACAAAGCAATTTCGTGAGATCGCGCAGTTGGTAGCCGAGCAGCCGATCTTGCATCGCGATCCCAAGACTGGCGATGAGACAATCCTGCCGAGCATCCTCCCCGACGCCTTCGCCGACAATCACCAGGTCGAACTAGCGACGTGCAGGCGCTGGTTCTCGAGCGATGCCGGTCAGGTTGCGAAGATCGAATCGCCAGCCGGGTATGCCAACGTGAGAGCGCACGCGCTCATGCATCAACAATTCCTCGAGCGCCAAACTGCGCCTCCGCCGTCACCTGCAGGTCAAACGCGCCCGGCCGGTTCGTAAGGGCACTGGCACACGACCGCCTCGGCATTTCGTCTTTATGCTTGGGAGTATTTCTAGCAGAACGGAAACTACAATGATCGCTCTACTCCGTAGCCCAGCTTCGCGCCGTACGCGGATCGCTGCGCGGGCGGCGGCGCTACCAATCTCACCACGTGCTGCAATCTCTCAGGTTTGAACGGCTTCGCCATGCAAACCACGGCGCCGTATTGGTGGCTCGTCGAATAATCGGCGGGCTGCGCGGCCTGGGTAATCAAAATCACGGGAATGTGCTTCAACCGCTCGTCCTTCTTCACGATCAAACACAGATCCTGCCCGCCAAGCTCTTCGCCTTCAAACTCCGCCAAAATCACCGCGGGCACGGTGGTCTTCAACACATCCAGCGCATGCTTGGCATTCTTGACGATCACCACGTGATAGCCATCCTGCTGCAGGAGCGCGCGAATTTGTTCCGCCAGCCGCTCGTCAGATTCAACGGCCAGCACCATCGTCTGCGGCGCGAAAGTCTGCGCGGCTACGCGCCCGCTGACCGCCGGCACTTTCGCATCCCGATTTGCCGCGGCGTCGAAATGCACCGCAATCGCCGACTTTCCGTCTTTGGTATCGAACATGCGTACGATTTTTGCGCGTTGCGCGGTATTGATGGCCGTCGCCGCCGAAGAATAGGGAAACGTCACATCGAGGATTTGCCCGACCCAATAATCCTTGCGCATTGTCGTGAAGAGCAAACCATCGCGCGAGACATCAATGCTTGTGCACAAATCTTCAAACATATTCACGGACCCGAGTCCGCCGCGCACGTGCACTTGCGCTGTAATCTTGGCGCGCTTCCGCCGCCGACGGTCGGTAGCGGTGACGATCGGCTTTGACGGCAGGGTCGCGGCATCGGCTGGATTCGTCGGATTCATCGGGACATGAGCCTCATTCAACAGGAGCGCGAACAAAATGGCGCACAGCACCGCCGCCGGCGCGTCACGCTCATTGTACTTATAGAAGAATTCGTTCATTCCGGCCATAGTACTTCGGTCATAGAGGGTAACTTTTCCGCACGCTATAGTCGGGTCTTGTAGGAGGGGGATTGACGATTTCGCCTCGAAATGACGAAATCCCTACTCTGTTCTGACAAAACTCGAGATATTGAACTGCGCACTATACGCTGATCGCTGCGTCGGAGGCGGTGCCACCAAGTGCACGACATGCCGCAATCGATCCGGCTTGAACGGCTTTGCAAGGCAAACCACCGCACCCAGTTCGTGGCTGGTCGAATAATCCGCCGGCGCCGCGGACCGCATCATCAAAATCACGGGAATGTGCTGGTGGCGCTCGCTTTTCTTAATAATCGCGCACAAATCGTGACCAGAAGGCTCGCCGCACTCCACTTCGGCAACGATCACATCCGGCGTCTCCGACTTGATCACGTCAAACGCATCCTGCGCCGACACGACACTGGCGACGTGATATCCATCTTCCTCGAGCATTGCTCTGAGCTTCTCGCCCTCCCCGAGGTCCGAATCCACTATCAACACGTGGACCGATCCCGCGACGCGGTGCGCTCCTGATGGCAGCTTTTCGCGGTCCTGAAGCGGCTGATCCACAGGGCCGTTATCGATCCTGAGCGCGATCGCGAAGTAGAAGGCGGAACTCGTTGAGGCTCTCACCACGGTTGCCCGTTTCGGAGTATTTATTGAATCCGTGTCGCTGCTGTATGGATAGGTCACTTCGAGCGCCTGGCCAACGTAGTAGCCGCCGCGTCCCGTTTCAATAAGCAGTCCGCCGCGCGCCACATCCGTCGTGGTGACCATGTCCTCAAACGGCTCGGTCGTTCCTACGCCGCCTCGAATTCGCACCGGCAACGATACTTTCACGCGATGATGCCGCCGCCGTTCGGACGGGGGAGCAAGGCGAGGGCCGCGCTCAATCTTATTACCAGATCTCTCGCTGCTGATCATGCATCGGCTATCGGCCCGCAGCCACGAAAGCTTTAGGTCTTCGGTCCGCGTTTGAGATTGTGATGTGAGAGTTGACTACCCGACTGCTTTTCGGCCCTCTCGCGTCTCCGATTTGTCTTCGTCAATCCCGTACATTCAAGCACATAGCAATACCCCGGGCCGGTCTCAGCAACCTCACCCACAAAACCGTGCCATAAATTTTCCGGAGGTCCAATGTCGAACGCAACTCCCACAACGGCACAATCGCACGCCGCCGCATCTGCGCCGGCCTCGCGTCCCAGCGATGACGAAATCCTCGGCCTTGTAACCACCGCGTCAACGGCCGCGAATTCGAAAGCACCCAGCACGACCGACTTCGACTCATCCGAATCAGACCAAGCAAGTAATGCACAACCGAACTCCCCGGCGGCCGATCCCGCACAATTCCGCGCCATCTTCGAATCGAATCCCGAGCTCCGCGACGCCTGGCGCGACGCACAATCCTTCCGCGAGATCTTTCCGGACGTAGAATCGGCTCGTGCAATCCAAAAACTGTTCCCCACAATCGAAGATGCCCGCGCCGCAAATTCGCAGGTTGCCGACTTAGTACGGCTGGACACACTTTTCTTCAGTAATCGCCCAGAATCCCATGCCGAACTAGCCGCCGCCATCTATCGATCTGAACCCCGCCGCCTTCCGCAATCTAGCCCAAATGATGAACGCAATCGTTTCCCCGAGCGGTGACGGCGTAAAACCCCTGCCGCCGCTCGGTCCCACCTCTAGCGCGACGGTACAGCCCAGTGGTGGCCGTGCAACCGGTACAATCGCGCCAAACGCCAACGGCGAGTCCAACTCTTTGTCGCAATCAATTGATGGCCGAAGCCTGGGAGGGTCTGAAGACTCGCCCCTACAGCAGCCCATCACCGCCGCCCACGAACACGCGTTCTTCCACGAAACCAACGCCGCAGCTGTAGAAGGGGTGCTCAATTCCATTCAGTCCCAACTCGATCGCCTGCTCCCCGAAGCCACGCCGCAAAATACACGCCAGCGTCTTACTGGCGAAATCTATCGCGAGGTAGACGCCGCCCTGCAATCGAATCGTGCCTTCGGCCAACAGTTGCTCCAAGCCTTCCGCAGCGGCCAGTTGACTCCTGAGAATCAACGCGCCATTGTCGGCATGGTGGTAGGCCGTGCCAAGCAAGCACTGCCAGGTATTGCAAAACGAGTCCTCGGCGAGTGGACCAGCGGAGTCGTGGCACATGCAGGCGCGCGCCAGGAACGCCAACGGAACGCCGCAAGGCGAGTAGATATAGCCGGCGGCGCCCCGGGCGGCGATTCACCACGCGCGCTCATGCCCAAAGACATTGATTACCGCAGAATGAGCGACAACGACATTCTGAATCTATAACGCGGCGCCAGCAGGGAAGGGTCCTCGAATATCCTCCGCGTTTCTGGTGTTGTTTAAAATGCCCGGCTGACCTTATCTGCGGAAAACGAAGAAGCTCGCAAAGATCGATATCCAGGTTTGTCAACTAGAGGACGAGCACCGATGTCGTCTGAAGATCTTTTGCCACAAACGTCAGGCCGTCAAAAAAAGGGAGGGCCGTTGCGGCCCTCCCGCGTGTGTACCCGCGTCAGCCCGGGCAGACGCGGGTTTGGCCCCCCGCGCGACTACAAAGTTTTTCTGCTGGTAGCTGTCTTATAAGTCTCGATAGCCTGCGCCACGCCTACCGCGAACTGCGACACCTGTCCCGCGTTCATGCCCGATGGTATCTTGATCATCCCTGAGCCGATCATGTTCGTCACCGCCGTGTTCAACGCGCTGTTCACCGAAGTCCAATTCACGTTCCCGCGCGAATCCGTGTACGTAATCATGTAAGAATCGATCATCCGCAGCACGCCACCGGGCGAAAACGACGGCCCATCGTTTGTATTGATCTTGTCGGTGATCTCACGCGCAAACTGCTGCACCTGGCCTTCGCTCACGTTATTCGGCAGAGTGATCAGCCCGTTTGTTAACGCCGAATCGACAATCGCGTTGACCGCCGCATCCTGCGCTGCCTGGTTCGCGGAACCATCGACATTCGTGGGCGGCATGGCATCGGAAATCGCTGCGCCCGCGCCCAGCACCATGAAATAGGTGTGCCCGGACTGCAGGATTCGCAGCACAGCCACTCCGTACGCCTGAAATTGCTGCATAGACATTCCCGGCGGAATCGAGAGCGTGCCGGATTGCACCGCGTTACCTACGTAGCACTTCGCGGCCAGTGACTGGCTCGTCCCGCAGTAATAAAAGGCCTGCGCGTGTGTCGGAAGGGCACTCGCACACAGCGCCAGAATTACCGCGGGAATTATTTGACCGAGAACTCGCTTCATGTGCCCTCCGGGCGACAGATTTCCATCTGTAGCAGGCCCGGGGACGGCGGGTGCTGCCACAAAGTATCACAGGATTCCAACCTACGCTGCGCCCATTTTCACAGCCACTGGCCTCGGGGCCATAAACGGTACATATGTAGTTCCTGCCCTCCGGTGCTGGAACTACCGCGCGTGTCTGCGTAAACGGGTGCATGCGCACCTTCGACAACAACGTAGTTCATGCGTTTTGCTTAGAACGTCCGCCGAACCAGCGGTTTCGGCGGTGTTTGCGTCTTTCCAGGCTCTCATCCGTCACGGACACCATTGCACTTAAAAATCCACCCAAGGGGAATTTCCTGCCATGCCACAAATGCAAAATAGCCAGACCGTCGCGCTCCAGCTCGAAAAGGTTCGCGACAAACTACCGCTCCTCTATGAGCGCGACGACATCCTCCTTACCATGATTCAACAGCGCGGTGACGTCGAGCGCGTCAGCTCTCGCAACATGCGGCTCCCGCTGCAAATCCGACCGGGAGGCAAGCCGGGCCTTGCGAATCTCGACGGCGGCGATCTCGGCCGCGGTTCGGGCACCACCTACGATGTCGCGCAAGTCACCCCCATCTTCTTCCGCCACGCGGTGGAAATCTCAAAGCTCGTCGAATACGCCTCGAATTCACCAGAAAAAGCCATCGAGAACGCTGCCAAGCGCGAAGTGAAGAACAACATGCAGCAATTCCGCGCATTCCTTGACAAAGTGATGCAGACGAACGGCAACGGCGTCCTCGGCACAATCTCGTCGATCGCCGGCAGCACTTTTACCATGGCCAAGCCGCCCGGCAGCGTCCTCGTCTATTACAACCAGACCATCCAAGTCTACGATTCCACCCTCACCACAAATCGCAACGTGGCCGCGGGCGTCACCACCAGCGTCACCGCGGTAGATCCCTTCGCCGGCACAATTACCGTGGACAACGTCCCTAGCGGCACGACCGCCAATGACGTAATCGTCCACGATGGCCTTACCGGCGCGCAGCCCACGTCTCTTTTCGGCATCCTCTACCACCAGACCAACGCCACTACCGGAACCTGGCTCAATCTCAATCGCGCCACGTACCCGGTGGAACTCGCCACGCCCCGCGTCGCCGGAAACAATTCCGCACTTACTCCCGGCGTCGTGCGTCTCGCCATCAACAAAGTCCGCAAGTCTCTGGGTACGAGCCAAGTCGGCAAGCTCATCGCCTACACCTCTCTCGAGCAGGAGCATGCCTGGGAGCAGCTCGGCGTCACCATCTCGCAAATCATCAAGGAAGGAGCCGGCGGCCGCGCTAGCGATCTCGACTTGCTCTTCACCGGCGAGAAAACTATGGCTGGCGTCCCGATCAAATCCTCGATCAACGCCAACTCAACTCGGGTGGATTTCCTCGATCTTTCGCACTGGGGCCGCGCGGTGATGCAGGATATCGACTTCTACGACGTAGGAGGACAAACAGTTTTCCCAATCTACGGCACCAGCGGTGGCCTTGCAGCCGCGTACATCTTCTACTTCGTAACCGGATTGCAGGTGTGGAATGAGAGTCCGCGTAGCGGCGCCTTCATCGACACACTAGCCATCCCCAGCGGATACTAAAAACCCGAGCGCAATCGCGCGTAACCCCCGCAGCGCCGGCTGTCCGCCGGCGCTGCAGCACATTCGCCTATTCCACCCGCACGCAACTCATCTTACCCGTCACTCGGAGCAGATCATGGCAATCACTATAAACGTTCAAAACGTCGACGCCTCCGGCATCGTAACGTGGGTCACCGGCACCATCACCTTCTCTGGCAACTACTCGACCGGCGGCGACACGCTAGATTGGAGCACCGCTACAGAGCAACGAGGTCAATCCGGCCAAGTACTCGATACTGCAAGTCCCCCGCAACAAGTAATGTTCGATAGCCAAAGTGGCAACGCAGGCTACTATGTAGCAGTGCAGGGAAGTGCGTTAAGCAACTGGAAGCTGAAATGTTTCCTGGGAAGCGGCACAGAGGTAGGCGCCGGCGCATATCCGTCCAGCGTAACCAGCGACGTGGTCATCTTCCAAGCCCAGTTCAAGCGCCTGCAGTAGGGGAGGGTCTTCAGACCCTCCCGCCGTTCGGCCCTCTCCACTTTTACAAATTTCCGACCAAATTAAATAAGATGCGGTTCTGCCACCCTCAAATTCAGAAGCTTCCGCTAGCCAAGTTCGAGGAGTGCGTCTCGACTCGAGCACCAACTGCCGCGACCGCGGCCGCGCCTCTCCCATGATTCGCATCCTGCATGAAACCCACACTCCGCCTCTGGCGCTCATCTCCCGCATCTCCCGCGCCGGCGGATGGAATCGCTTCGGTCAACCGAACTTTCGCGTCGTTTGGGGCTGGTCCCGCCTGAGCTGGATCGGCGGCAAATGGACTGACCGCGACGCGAGCGGCAATATCCTGCGCGAATCGATCGAACTCCGCCGCGTGCCAAAATATCTCCCGCACGATCGCTGGCACATCGAGCGGTGGGTGCCGCCTGAGACTTATGGCACGCCTGAATCCTGGCGCGCGCTAACGCTCGAGCGCGAAGACGGCATCGCAATCCCGGCTTTGGGCCCATATCCATCGCGCGGCGAGTACGAACATTGCTTCACGCTGGCAGGGCCCCGCGGCGAATTCGTGCCGTTAGACCCAAGCGCCTGCGACAAAGTAATCCGTGCCATCGAATGGGCGCGAAGCCAACCTCGAAGTGTGAAGCGCTCCGCGATCAACGAGCGCGAAGCGAGAAGCGATCGCCGATGGGATACAAGAGCCGACTCCATCCTGGACGACGCCGTCCCCGCCTTCCACGGCCAACCTTTCACCAAAGTGGGGCCCGGGATTCACCATCGGCCCGATGTGTAGATGGTTTTTCAGTGCCGCGCCACAACATGAATTCCAAACGAACCTCTAATCCGAGGCCGTCGTAAATCTGTCCCCGTACACGGCTATCGTCACTATTTTTTCTCCATACCCTTAGGAGATTCTCTTTGCCCACACAATCCCAGGAACGACAGCAACGTAATGCGACTCCACCGTCCGTCTCGACCACTCTGCCCGAATCACGCGAAGCCACGGTCTCGATCGTCAATCTCAGCGATCAGGACTTCTACATTTCGCGCACCTACGGCATCTTTCACATCCCGGCCTGCGCGAAAGGCGAGCCTTACGCCCTGCTGCTTATCACCGCTCGCGGCGACGCTCTCGATCTCGGCGACAATCGCCGTTTCCCGTTCACCATCTCTGCTCGCGAAATCGCTGCGGATCTAATCCAGGATCTCGAGCCACATGGCATCTTCGTCTGCGTCGGCGCCCGCCCTAGCGAAGAGGAGCTCGCCGCTGGACAGGCAAGGCGCCTCGAGTGGTATCAGCAGCTCGTGGCCGAAGCTGACACGATGTGGGCCCGCGGCCATTCCTATCGCGAAATCTCCGACATGCATCGCCGCGCTGCACTCTCACTCGGCATCGAACGCGATTGGGCCTTCGTCCCGCAAAGGTTGGTCGAGTGCCCTGCGTGCGGCGAAAAAGTGAAGCCGGGAGTAGCCATCTGCAAGCATTGCAAAGCAGTGCTGGATGTTGAGAAAGCCGCCAAGCACGGAATAGCACCTCAGAAGTAGCGGTTCCCGCATAAAACGATCGCGTTCGTAACCGACCTGTGCACAATAGGGACGCTACCCCACATCAATATCTCGCGAGGAAGGGAATTACGATGAGCTCGACGCTCTCATTTACAAATATCAAGTCATTCGCTGCCGTCTTCTGTGCTCTGTTTGTGTTCGCCGCGCCGCGCGCTTTCGCCCAAGGCTCTCGCAAAGACGACATTGCGTTCGGCACGAACGGCCGCCCACTCGCCGGCGCCACGATTACGGTCTGCACTAGCGGCGCGGCGGGAACGCCCTGTTCGCCGTTAGCCACTCTCTATACCGACGCCACGCTCACCGTGCCCTCACCCAATCCTTTCCAGGCCGACGGCCTCGGCAACTATCACTTCTACGCCGCCCCAGGCCGCTACGTCGTGCAGATCTCCGGCAACGGCATTAATCCATACACGATCAGAGACTCGATCCTCCCCAACGATCCCTCGACTCCTTCGTTTAATTCCGTCACCGCCACTTCCATCTCCCTCGGCGGCAATCTCACCGTCGGCGGCAACGCCAGCGTCACCGGCACGCTTAGCGCCGGGGTTTTCAATCCATCGAGCATCAGCACCGGCTCTCTCAACGTCAGCGGAAACGAAAGTCATGCAGGCCCGCGCCCATGGATCGATGTCACCGCGCCGCCCTATAGCGCTCAGGGCAACGGTGCCGCCGATGACACCCTTGCCCTCCAAGCCGCCATCAACGCCGCTTGCACCAACTCCACGGGCGGTGGCACGGTCTATTTCCCGCCGGCGTCTGGCGCGAATCCAATTTATGTACTCTCGCAACCCAACCCGCTCTCCATCAGCTCTATCTCGCTCACCAGCAACGTGGTCACCGTCACGGTCAGCGGAGGAACCCTTCCTTCGGCCTACGCCACAAATTTCCCGGTTATCATCAGCGGCGTCACCAACGATCTGTTCAACGGAACTTGGAGCATCGCTGCAGTCAACAGCTCGACGCAGTTCACGTTCCATCTTACTGCCTCCAACACGTCTTCGAGCGGTGGTCAGGTCAACCTTCCTGCCGTCTACATTCCGCCCGGCTGCATCGGGCTGACGTTTCAAGGCGGCGGCTCGTACGGCGGCAACGGCGCGCAATTTTCGCGACCGCCTCTCACGCGCGTGGGCGTTGGCTCAAGCAGTTCCAATCTCGGACCCGTGTTTCTGGTCGCCAATAGCGGCGCCGCATCCGCCGTTACCTTTCGTGACCTTGCCATCCAGGGAAACAACCAGGCCGTGCAGGTCTTCAACACAACCAGCGCCACCTTCTTCAATGTCGAGATGAGCGTCGGGAACAGAAGCGGTCCGCTGGTGGATACGGTGGACAACACGCCCCTGGCCATCTACAACACGTTTTGGTTCTGGTATGAGAACGGCGCGCTCAACACCATCGGCAGCGCATCCAATCAGCCCGCCATGGTACTTGCCTACGTCAACGGGGCCGGGCAGCCAGGCGGCGGGATCGGCGTAATTCGAAACATCCTCTCGTCGTCCTACTATCTGGTGGACAATCGCGCCAGCACTGCGGTGAGCGAAGGCACGCTCGATTTCGAGAACGATCAGCAGGAGGAAAACGGCAATCCCTTCTTCACGGTCACCAACAGCGGCGGCCATTCCTTCACGCTCTTCTCGGATCTAATCTTCAAGCAGGATTTTCAATACGATTGCGTCAGCAACAGCCCGTTCATCGTTCTCAATGCCCCCGCGGAATTCAACTCCATCCACCTCGAGCAAGTCGGCGGCTGCGTCGGCAGTAATCTCTTCAATTCTATCCAAGTTCTCAACGGCAGCCTCGACAGTGTGTTTCTCGAGTCCGCCGGCGCGGTCGTGGACGGTAGTGGCAATCCAATCGGCAACGTCGAGATTCACCACAATCAGGGCGTCGAATTCATCACGAAGAACCAAACGGCAGCGCTCGAAACGCAGGTCGGCAACGGCGGCGCCAATTGTGCCGGATGCTACGGCAATGAACATGGGCCGCCTGTCTCCTTCACGCAATCTGGCAATACGCAGCGGGACATGGCGTTGAATCCTTTTACCGGTCTCCTGTGGGGCGATGGCACGCATCCCGGCTTCGAATCCGCCATCAATCGCAACGCCACAGACAGCGTGGCCATCAATCTCGCACAAGCCATCGCTCCCAATGGTCTTGCGGCCGCGCCCACCACCGGCGGCACTCTCGCCAACGGCACCTACTACTACAGCATCGAGGCCGGCTCCGCTTCGACCAGCAACATCTCCGCCGCCTCAACCGAAGTCTCCGTCACCCTCAGCGGTGCGAATAATGCCGTCAATCTTACCTGGAGCGCTCCCGGAGGAACGAATCCGGGCGCGTGCTTCATTTTCCGCTCCACGACTCCCGGCGGCACCTACGGCGGGGGCACGCCTTACTACCAGATCAACGCATGCCCAACGCATCTCTCTTTCACCGACACCGGCGGCGCACCCAATGGTTCCGGCGCCGCCTTGCTCACAAATCAAACTCTCGCGCCGTTTTACACTTTCGCGGGCAACATCACCAATCCCAATGGGGGCAACGTACCGTATTACAGCGGATCGCCAACCAGCGGCGATTGCGTTAAGTGGGGCAGTGCAGGATTGTTGCAGGATGCAGGCGCGGCCTGCGGTAGCGGCGGAGGCAGCGGCCTCACCGCCTTCGTTCCCGGCGCAAATGGCGCGGGTCAGAATACGGGTCCGTCCTCCGCGAACGCCATCAACGTCGTTGCGTTCCTTGTGCCCATGCAGGTGCAGTTCGGTCACATGACCATTGATGTCGCTACGGCCGACACAACTGCCGGCTCTCTTTGCGGTAGTTTCGCCGATTGTTACGACGTAGGCATCTACAATATGAGCGGGACGCGCCTATGCAATTGGGGCGCTACGGCATTCTCGTCCGGCGGTCTCGTATCCAACGCCTGCGCGCAAGGCACAGTAATTCTCACGCCCGGCTACTACATCTTCGCCTTCACCGGAAATGCCACCACCGCCAAAATCTATTTCGGGACAGCAGGCAACGGCGGCTTCGTGCAACTCTCCTCAGCCACTTCAGGCACAAGCTCGACGGGCGGTGCATTACCTGCAAGCATCGGCCTTCCATCATTCGGCCAACCGAGCAGCGTAGGGGGCACCTACGCGAATGTTTTCATCGCCTTGTATTAGTTCTACGGGCAGATCTTCAGGCCATCACTTATAAAACGGGTTCCATGCGACACTCCACTACTCTCGCTATATGGGAAATCTGGCTACGCGGCGTGATTGCCGCCGCCGTCTCCGGCGGTGCCAACGGCGTCGTGACCGGTTTCGCCGCCATCGGCATAGATCCCAATCATTTCAATCTTGCCGCAGGCATGCATCACACCTTCGCAATCGGCGGCGTGAGCGCGGCCATCAGCGCGATCCTGGGCGTGGCGCTATATCTTCGCCAGTCCCCGCTGCCCTCGCCCGAGTCAACGCAACCTCCATTGTAACTTCCGGCCTGTTTCGTCTCTGTGTTGCGGATCCGCGCAATTCGCGAGGATCTGAAGGCCCATCGCTACAAAATCTCGTCGTTCCTGCGAGGAAACCTATGCCGGTCCTCTCCACCACCGCGTACGACCAAGCCGAATCCGCACTCAATCTTACCCGCGCCCTAATCAACGACGCCGCCGGCTCAGTGTTCAACGACGCCACATTGATGCCGCTGCTGAATTCCGCGTATCGTGCCCTGCAACGCGAACTAGCCGAGGCCGGCGTATCCGTCCTCGTCTCACAGGTTGATCTCGATCTCTCCCTCACCAGCGGCCTCACCACCACGGAACTCTCCGACACCTCCACGCCGCAACTTCCTACCGATCTGATGGTCCCGCATCAACTCTGGGAACAACAAACCAACTCCGGAGATCTATTCGTACCGTTGGAAAAAATCGTAGGCGGCCTTCCGAATCTCCAACCGGGAACATTCTTGCGCATGTGGGAATGGCGCGAAGACACGATTCAACTCCTGGGTGCAACATCCGACGTCACCGTGCGCATTCGCTACGAAAAAGTTCTTCCCCAATTGGTCCTCGGCACAGATCCGATCCTAATCCGCGCCTCAAACGACGCTCTCGCCTATGCCACCGCCGCCGTCGCCGCGAGGGCCAGAGGCGCTCGCGCCCTAGCCGCCGACATGCAATCCACTGCAATGGAAGCCACGCAGAAACTAATCGAGCGATATATCCGGCCGGAACAATTCAAGGCCCGCCGAAGAAAGCCGTACGGCTATCACAGCCGCGTAATATATCTGTAGAGAAGGCTTCAGTGCTTTCGCCGCAAAACCAATTTCCACACGGTGTTTAGGATTTCAGCCATGAATCACGGTGTGACGATCAGAGTCACCGTAATCGCCCGTGAAGCGCCCTGCGAAAGCCCGCGCACGTTCAGCGTGTAAGTTCCCGTGGGCGTCCCCGGATCCGGCTTCGGCTTCAGAGTAGGCGTGCCCCCGCCGCCGCAACCGGTCGCTGCCAGAGCGATGATGATTGCAACGATGAGAAATTCGGTCACGCCTCTGTAAGGAAGGGTCTTCAGATCCTTCCGGTATGTGGTCCCGCGCCAAATAACAAGTCCGACGATCATCGCCGCCAACACCGTGGTCCCCGGCCCCGGAGCAGGGAATTGCGGCCATTTTCGTTCGATGGCGCCACTTTTTCCCGCAGGTCCTTTTGCCGTCGTCACGAGCGCCATCGTAAAATTCTGCGGAGCTCCTGGCGACACGTTCAAATCCAGCGAAGTCGTGCCACTAGACCCACCAGACGAGCTAGACGAACTCCCTGCCGCCAATGCGCAAGTTGTTTCCGCCGGCAGATCCACAGGACAATCGATCGTCACCGTTCCGGAAAACGTGGCGTCCGGAACGACTGCCAGATTGTAGTTTGCTGTCCCGCCGGGGATCACCGTTAGCGTATCTGTGTTCCCCGATTGCAGACCGAGCTCATAATCATCCGCGAATCCCGCCAGCGCAGCGGTCTGGGGGCTCGAAGTATCGCTGTCCGTGACGTGCAATGCCGCTGAACGCTCGCCCGTCGCCTGTGGCATAAATACGACGCTGATGGTGCAGCTCGCGCCAGCGTCAAGCGTCGTAGCACACGTGCTCGTCTCGGTGAAATCTGGCGGTGTCGCTCCACCGGTGAAATCGATCGCAATCCCGGTGATCTGCGCCGAAGAATTGTTTGTCAGCGTGAAGACCTCCGCCGCGCTAGCTCCACCGGTCGGTTCGTTGGGAAATGTAAACGTGTTCGGCGAAAGCGTCACGCCAGCTACGGCCGCCGCATGAGTGATCTCACGAATAGCCAGGTTCCCGGTATCGGCCACAAAGAGGTTCCCATCGCGGTCGATTGTCAAAGCCCCGGGCGCATTGAACTCCGCGCCCAAGGGTGCGCCGCGATCACCCGCGTATCCGGCGCGCCCAGTGCCCGCGAATCGTTCAAAAACGCCCGTCTTCCCATCGACACGCTCGATTAAGTTCGTCGCACCGTGCGCGATGAAAAGATTTCCTGCAGAATCGATCGCGAGTCCGGCTGGGGTGGACGCTGTCGCGCGACTGTGGTCACTACTGAGGAAGCCCGAAATCCGATAGAGCGCTTCCGCGTCGCGAGCATATTCGACGATGTGGTCGCCACCGAATGTTGCCACCGCCAGCGTTACGCCATCTCGCGACACTGCCATTGCGGTAGGATTCGCCTGTTCGAGAACTCGCTCAACATCGCCGTTCACGGTATCAACGCGCCAAACTTGATTGCTCCCAGCGATGAAAACGTCGCCAACCGCATCTGCCGCTACTAGCACCGGGTGCTCTACAGTAGCGGCTGACGATGGCACTCCCGACTCCCAGCGTCCGGCAATACTCGAAATCAACTGCGACTCCGCATCCACACGTCGCACCGTATCGTTCAAACCATCCGCAACGAAAAGATTCCCAGCCAGATCGGCGGCAAGATTTCCATTCGCGGTGGCCAGATCTAGCTGCGCCAAATTCGCCGGTCCCCCATCCCCCAACGAGCCGCGCTCCCCGGATCCCGCGACAATTTTGGGGGCCCCGTCAGGCAAAGCCCGCCCATCGGCTGCAATCCGCAGGTCCTCGGAAACGCGATAAACGCGATCATTAGCCGTGAAGTAGACGCGCCCTGCAGAGTCTGTAGCCAATCCGCCGGCCGCAAATCCGCGTGCCACAGTCCGGACGGTGCTAGCCGCGTCAGTCCCGCCGGACGCCCCGCCGCGTGCTTCTACGCGCCCTAGAGCAAACGGCAATGCGCATAACGATACCAACGCGCCGCCGAAGAAAAATCGCCGCATTCAGAGCCCTCGTGTCATCCCGGAATATATGTCCACATCCCAAGCGTTTCGATTCGCAAAGCCTCATACAGGTTGCGTCGAAGCCCGCAACGCAAACGCGCGATGATAGCACAGCCAACGCGCCAAGGTAGGGGAGGGTCTTCAGACCCTCCCGCCTTTCGGCCCGCTTACTTGAAGATTCGCACCAAGCCATCTCACCAGCTTTCGCGCGACTTGTAATAGCGCGCCGTACGCCGGAAGGTTCAGAAGACCGTCCCGTACAAGCACAACAACAAAACCAAAACCATGTCGATTGAATCGTTCACTCCCATCCCCCTCGACACCTTCGGCGGCTGGATCACTCTTCTCGATCCCTCCGACGTTCCGCCCGGCATGTCGCCGAACCTCGCGGACGTCGAGTTCTTCCCCGGCGGCGTGCGCACGCGACCGGGCCTCGTCTCGCAATTCGCGGCGCTCAGCGGCGCGGTGAAAATCGGAGGTTTGAAGACTTACGTCACCGCCAATTTGGTCAATCGCCTGCTCGTCTTCGATTCACTCGGCAATCTCTACAAGGAAACCAGTCCAGGCACGCTAGGCCTTGCTGCTTCAGGCGGCACGCCAAATCTTTTTCTCGCCTCGACCACGCTCTTCGGCCGCGAATACATGGCGTTTGGCGATTCGCTGCTCGGCCAGGATCTCCCGCGCCAGTTCGACGACACCTACTTCGATCGCGTCAGCCAGATCGGTCCCGGCGAAGGCCCCGCAGCCGCCGACGCCACCACGGCAGGCAACATCTCCGCCGGCGTACATCAAGTTAGCGTAGTCTTCGTCACGCGCCAGGGCTTCTGGACCGCGCCATCCCCTCCCGTAAGCTGGACCGCCGCAGGCGGCAAGCAGGTAATTCTCACCAACATTCCCACGGGCCCGGCAAACATCGTCCAGCGTTTGCTTTGTTTCACGGGCGCGGGCGGGGCAAGCTTCTTTCAAGTCCCGGCCACGATGACCATCAACGACAACACGACAACTACGCTCACGCTAGACTTTGACGACACGATTCTCCTCTCCGGCGTGAGCATGGATTATCTCTTCGGCCAGATCGAGCTTCCTAACCAACTCGGCGTTCTGGATTATTCCGAGCGCCTCTTTTGGTGGGGAGAACATGCCAAGATGGACAATTGGACAAACATCACCTTCGATGGTGGTTGGGACGCTAGCGGCAGCGGCCGTCCGCTTGGCTGGACACTCGATTCCACCTCCGGCGCTGGCGGCAGCCGCGAGTCAAGCGATGCCGTTTGGGGCGACGCCTATCGCATCACCGGCGACGGGGTCACCGTAGCGCGCGGCATGATCAAGCAGTCCGCAGTGATGGATCCAGCGGGCAACGCGCTCCTATTGCAGAACGTAGACTACTCTGTGCGCGCACGCATCAAGCGCAGCAGCAATCTCAATCAAGGCACACTGCGCATCAATTGCTTCAGCCCCACCGCAGGCACTATCGGCTCAGGGCTCTCTGTTACCGCTCTACAAGCGACAACCTCCTACGTTGAATACACAGCCCAACTGTTTCCGCCGCAGATTTCCATACCGAGCGACATGGTCCTCCGCGTTTACGCCGATGGAGTGCCGGCCCCCAGCGGCGAATCTTTCCTCGTCGACAACGTAGAGATTTTCCCCACGCTCCAGCCGCAAAACGCCTCCATCGTCCGCGCTTCTCGCGCGCTCAACGCCGAAAGCTACGATGGCATCACCGGCCTGATGGAAGTGGCCGAAAACAACGGGCAGGGAATTCGCGCTGCTTTTAAACTGCGAAACTATCTCTACTTCGTCAAAGAGCGCAGCCTATTCGTAACCACGAATGACGGCGTCAACGAGCCCGATCTCTGGAGCATCGAAGAGGTGTCAAACAAGGTAGGCACGCCCTCAGCGCACGGCGTAGGCATCGGCGAAGAATGGGCCGTGATCGCCGGCCGAGCCGGCCTGTATCTCTTCGATGGCGGCAACCCCGTCAAACTCTCGCAGGAAATCCAACTCACCTGGGACGCCATCAACTGGCAATTCGGCTCGCGTCTCTGGGTGCAGGTGGACACCGAGCACAAGCGCATCCTGGTAGGCGTCCCCATGGGCAGCGCCACGCAACCGTCGCAAATCCTGGTTCTGGATTACACAGAAGGATTCTCCGATCCCTTGGCCACAATGCTCACCGCCCCCGGCCACGGTCGCAAATGGTCGCAGTGGGCGATCGCCGCCAATTCCTGCGCGTTGATCGAGCGTCCGAACGGAACTGATCAAATGTTTCTGGGCAACAATGCCGGAAGCGGCAAAATCCTGGCCCTAACCCCGGGTACGTTCACCGACGACGGCGCCGCGATCAATTCCTATTACACGACCGCATTCCTCTCGCGTATGCCGCTGAGCGGCCGCAACCTCGTTGGCTATGCTACTGCCAACATCCAAGGCAGTGGCACTCTGCAAATATCCGCGTTGCTACCAGGCAATGTGACACAACCAATAGGGACTTGGTCGCTAGCCAGTCCAGCCACCGAAGACATGGAAATCTTTACGAACATTCTCGGAGAGCGCATCGCATACCAATTAAGCACCGCTAGCGCCACCAACTGGTTCTCGGTAACAAAGTTCACTCCGTGGGCCAAGCCGGATCCCTGGTCGGTCGTTAGAGGCCACAATTAATCCGGCCCTGGGCCTCGAGTAAAGTCCCCGCCGGGCAACCTCATCACCCTTGCACTCGTCCAACTTGCGGGGTGCGACACGCTTCTATAGACTGCTCACCGCGATTTTATTTAGGGGGCCTATTTCCTTTGGTATTGATGCGGCGGTTCTCGGCATTCGTTTTTGCCGGTGTATTCCTAATTTCACTCTGCGGGTGCGGTGGAGGCGGCAACGGTATCGGCGCCATCACCGTTCAATTCACGACTGCGCCCGGCACGGTCCCCGGCGGCGCGAATTTCGTTTTCTCCGTCACGACGCAGAACGACACCCTGAACCGGGGCGTGAATTTTTCCCTGGCGCTCAACGCTCCCAGTAACGGCGCCACTACCACACCTTGCACCACCGCCTGCGGTGCGTTGACGAGTCAATCCAACGTCGCCACGGCCAACGGCCCCGACACCTTTACCTCGACCACCACGGTGAACTATGCCGCTCCTCTCCTTCCACCGAATCCGAACAACCTCATTCTCACGGCCACGTCCGTCACGAACGCTTCCGTCACCACGACTGCCACGTTCACTATCGGCGCGCCCCAGATCGTGGTCAGGATCACCAACAAGATCACCAACATTCAGCCTGGCGCCGCGCCCGTCACACTGAATGCACAAGTGCAATTCGACACTGCCAACGCGGGCGTCACCTGGACGCTCACTGCGCAAGGCGCCGCCTGCAGCCCCGCCTGCGGCACGCTCAGCAACCCACAGCCGCTGACCGTCGTCTACACGCCACCAGCGTCGCTGCCTGCGGCACCGAACAACACGCCGACGATCACCGCCACTTCCGTCACCGACACGACGCGCAGCGATTTCGATGACCTGCGGATTCAAGCTCCGACGCAACCCATAAACGTCTCAATCACCAATCCCTTTGCGCAGATCAATGCAGGTAGCCCCGGCGTGACCATCAACGCCAACGTGACCAATGACGTCGCCGGCCAAGGCGTAATCTGGTCGCTCGAGCCCTCGGCGCAGACCGGCGCGTTAAGCGCTGAGCAACCGCTGAGCGTAATTTACACGCCGCCCAACACCGCTCCGCAACCGCCGAACAACACGCCGACGATTACCGCCACGTCGGTAGCCGACCCGACAAAGAGCGATTCCTTCTCATTCACAATCGAGCCGGTTCAAGCGGCATTCCAAGGCGCCTACTCCTTCTGGGTTCGTGCGTTCGGCGATCAGAATCATGCGCAGGTGATGACCGGCAGTTTAATTGCCGATGGGGCAGGGAAGATCACAGGCGGCGAGCTCGACGCCAATTACGCTGATGATCGCGGTATCCGCCTGGTCGCACCGCTCTCCGGCGCTTACGCCGTAATACGCAAGACCGACCAGCCGGCTGTCGTCGCGATTACGCTCGACGACGTCGCGACGCCCGGGCCCACTCCCAAACGTCCACTTTCTTTCACGATGGAATCGGACGGAACCTTATTGGGATTCGATGTCGCGGACGGGGCATGGACTATTACCGGGGGCATGATGCGCCAAGACCTGTCGGCGCTGGATCTTTCCGAGTTTTTCGAGCGAACATTCAGGTTCCACGTACACGATGATTCCTCCGGCCACGCCGCGCGATCGGGACAATTCGCAATTTCCGGAAACGGCGAGATTCTCTCGGGCACTATGACAATCTCGGCGCCCGGCCGCGCGGATATTACGCATGCAATCTCGTCCGGGGTTCTAAGCGGTTTCGACAACAGTGGTCGCGCCACTCTGACAATTTCTTCCGATGACGGCACGGCGCATCACTTCATCGCCTACGCTACGGGTAGTCGGCGACTTTCGCTCATCGGAGCCGACTCCTCACCGCAGCTTGGCAGCGCCACGTCCTCGGCGCACGGTAGTCAGTAGGGGAGGGTCTTTAGGCCCTCCCGCCTTTCGGCCCTAGATTTATCCCCGACCTCTCAGTTCCGGAATTTCGCGCGCTGTCTTTTGACCGTCGCGTCCATAGTCTGGCATCTCCGCAACTTGGCCGTACCGTCGGAAGGACCTAACAACCGTCTTCTGCAGAACTAATCTCCATGCTTAGCATCCCCCAAATCGAAGCCCTCAAATCCATCTCCTCGCATCTCTACGAATCCCTGAAACGCCTGCTCACAGGGGTCAACGCCATCGGCACGACAAATAAGCTTTCTCTCGATTCGGCCATAACCGACGGCGCCGATTTCGCCCGAGTCTCCACAAGCGCGCTCAGCTCGAACGCGATCGATCCGAGCAAATCCGGCGTGTTGACACGCGGCAGCGTCCCGCCAACGTGGAACGCCTCCTTCACCTACACCTCGACGCCAACAACTATCACCTGGTCGTGGTCGAGCCTCAGCATCTACCGCGCTGACGGAACCACCACTTCCATCCCCAACGGCTCGCTAAGCATCACCGGCCTAACCGCCGGCACCACTTACTATTTCTACCCCTACTGGGACGAATCCTCCGCCGCGCTAAATTGGGTCGCCAACGGCTCTGGCACGCCTGGTAACGCCCAATCCGCGAAAACTAACGTAGCAGCCCAACAGCAATCCCTGCAGTCGCGCATCCCCCTCTCGCAAGGTGCCATGATCGCCGCCACTCCAAACACCGGCACCGGTGGTGGCTCAGGCGGCGGCAGCGGCAATTGCCTCCGGGCCGGCACGTTGGTCCTCAGTCGCGAACGCGGCACGGTGCCGATCGACACCTGCAAAATCGGCGACCACATTTTAGGGCCGGGCAACGGCGGCGTAGGCCCGCAAGGCAAACACTCTTGGACGCGCATAGTCCGCCTTGAGATTCTCCGCGCCGATACCTTCATCCGCCTGCGTCTCTCCAATCACGAGACCCTCGATGTGACTCCGCACCACATCTTCACCCTGGCCGACGGCTCTCCAATGCGAGCCGAGCGCCTGTGCTTAGCCGATATCCTGGTGGGAAGATTCGCAAACCTAACTCTGGAGAAAATCGAAGTAATCCGCGAGGAAAGCACGAAAGTAACGGTAAGCTGTTGTCCAATCCATGAGTTCTACGCGGGAAAATACGCCGCCAGCATCCTAACTCACAACTACACGTTTAATTCGTAACGCCGGCAGCCTGCCGGCGTCTTTCGCGCAATCAATAACTCCGATGCAAAGCCGCACCTACTACCTGACCACGATCGAATCCTGGCAACGCGAATCCCCGCGCTTCACTACGTCGCACTACATCCACGCCGATCCCAATTCTCCGTTCGCCGCGAGCACAAAAATCCTGGCCATGGTAGAAGCCGACGAGGGCACTCACAATTCGCTGGCGATAAATCCCGGCTGGCAAGAATTCCCGCACGCACTCAGCTCGAATCCAATCCCACAATCAGCAGCCGAAGTTCTCGAGCCTCACGGCGTCTGCGCGTTCGCTACAACCTTCGAAGCGACAGAGGTCGTAGCCAAGAATCACCCGATCCTAAGATACAGGCCGTTGTAGGGGCGGGCCTTCAGTCCCGCCCAGTTTTCGGCCCCGTATTTCGCTTCCACGAAATCTGTGGTCAGCACAAAATGAAAATACGCGCCTACAGTGAATCCGATCTCAGCGCTCTGAAACGAATCCATTCGGCACAGAATTTTGACTACGCGTTCCCCGATTTGACGAACCCGCTCTTCGTCTCCAAGCTCGTTCTCACCGACGACGTCGGCCAAATCGTCATGGCCGCCCTGGCCCGCCTGACGTGCGAAATCTATCTCCTGGCTGAGCCGCTCCACGGCACCGCCCGCGGGCGATACGCGAATATGTTAGCTTTGCACCAGGCTGCCCAAAACGATCTCGTTGCAAAAGGCCTGGAAGACGCCCACGCCTGGCTACCTCCTAAGATCGCCAGCCGTTTTGGACGTCGATTGGCCCAATTAGGCTGGACGAGAGACGACGTCTGGACGCCGTATTCAATCCGTCTGTAGGGGCCCCGGTTTACCACCGGCCACGTCTGATTTTGGGCTTATCCGTCCGGCCCCGTAGCACGAAACAAGAAATCGGCGTCGCTGCGCGGTGCTCTAAACGCACCGCGGACGACCATAGCTCTCTAACGAGTCCGCTTCAATATCCAACTTCAAATCGCCAATCTATGGAGTCTCTATGTCCCGCGCCGCACAACAGCAAACTCGCAATCTTACGGATCAACAGCTAGCCCTGCAAAATCAACTTCTCGGCCAAGAAAATCAAAACACCAATCAGGAGCGCAGCATCCTCCTGCCGACTCTCCAAAATCTCCTGAGCAATCCCGGATACACCCCGGCCCAACAGAACGCCATCACTCAAGAAGGCATGGGCTCAGCCCGTACCGCCTTCGACGCCCTCCGCGAATCCGCCCAAAATCAGGTCGCCCGAACGAACAACGCTGGCGGCTTCAACGACCTGACCGCCCAACTTGGCAGGGAAGAAGCGCAGAACTTGGCCCAGCAAGCCCGTCAAAATCAAATCGCCTTCGCCAATAACGCTCAACAACAACGCCTGGCCGGACTGAACACCCTAAACCAAACTTTCGGCATAGACACCAACCTCCTAGGCCGCAGTATGGGCATCCCAGGCCAATTGCTAGGCGTGAGAAGCAGCGCCAGCGGCAGTGCAGACAAGAGTGGCTTCGACACCCTCTTTGGCGGCCTCGGCTTAGGTTTGGGCTCCCTATTCGGCTAACGCGAGCTCCGACGGGCACCATCTCTCCGCCCTCCTCGCAAGCCGCCTACTCCATGCGTCTGGAATTTCAACCTTGAGATTGTCCTTATCGTAAGGCTCATCCATGGAATTCTTCGTCGACCCCTATCGCGCCGCTCTAGCGCTAACCGCCGCCATCCAGTTCGTTCTCTTCCTGCGTTGGCTCTACCGTCGCATCCGCAACGATGAACTCCTCCGCGCCTTCGTCGAGGATATGGCCACCAACCATCTCCCCCACATCTACGAGCGCCTAAATCAACTCTGCGACCAGCAGGGAACTGTCCACCACGACTCGCCACCCATCCGCTGGATCAACTTAAACGGCCCTCGCCCCTAGCCCCTTTCGCGGCGTCGCGCATGACCGGCGTTATTCCAAACCGCCGTTGCGTTGTGGAAGTCCATTTCATCATGCTAATCGCGGTTCGGTTCGCGTTCTCGTCACGCCATGCCCTCCGAATTCATCTCCATCGCACGCTCCATTGCCATTCACCACGAGCTAAATCCCTCGCTCATCTGCGCCATCATCGAACAAGAATCCGATTGGAATCCGCACGCCATCCGCTACGAGCCCGCCTTCTTCGCCAAATATGTAGCGCCACTTTTCACCAACAATAAAATCGAGCCGGCCACAAACACCGAGGCCTACGCGCGCGCTTTCAGTTGGGGCCTAATGCAGGTGATGGGACAGTCTGCCCGCGAAACCGGCTTCACGGGCCAATTCCTTAGCGAGCTCTGCGACCCAGTAAAGGGAATCGAAACCGGATGCACGCTCTTCGCCCACAAACTAGTAATCGCGCGCGGGAACATCAGCCAAGCCCTACAAATTTGGAACGGCGGCGCAAATCCCGACTACGCAACCGAAGTGCAATCCCGCATGCAAAACTACGTCTTCTCCCAGTAGTTCCTGAAGTTTCAGATTTGCAATCTCCGTTCTGCTCGTCCCCGGTGCCCAATGACGTTACAAAAAGCCATCCTCGTAATTCTCCTCACAGCCGTTCTAATCTTCGTCGGCATTACCTGGCAAGAATCCCGCAACGACCGAGCCCGCCTAGAATCCACCATCGCCGCCCAACAACGAATCATCAACGCCGCCGAATCCCGTGAAAAAGACCGCGACACTGCCCTGCAAACGACACTAGCCCAAATCGCCGCCACCAAACAGTCCACGCAAACCCCGGAACAAATCCTCCGCGCCCTTCCGGAATTTCTCCATCTCCCAGACCCAATCACACTAAGCCAGCAATCCTCCGCCACAATTAATCCTGGGAAGGGAAGTGCACCCTCGGGAAACGAACCCCAGTTCCCCGGCGCCAGATCGGCATCGATCTCAGCGTTCAATTCCGCACCGTCAAACAGCTCCAACCGTAACTCCGCGACTGCCCCACCGAAGATTCCAAATTCAGCCCCACAGGACGTCGCCGCCTCTGACTCCGATTTCCTTCCTACTTCAAATCTCAAATCTGATGTTGTAGATCTCCTTCCTGAAGGGCCCTTCCCCGCAGCAATCCCGACATCCACACAATCCAGTTCGTCAGCCCCCGCCACGACAAATCACTCTCAATCCCCAACAGGGCAATCCGCCACGATCCCGGCCTCCGACCTAAAGCCCCTATTCGACTACATCCAAGATTGCCGCGCCTGCCAAGCCCAACTAAAAGCCACCCAAGCCGACCTAACCGACGAAAAAGCCAGCAATAGTGCCCTAACCCGCGAGCGCGACGCCGCCATCGCAGCCAACAAAGGCGGCTCGCTTTGGCACCGCCTAAAGCGCAATGCCAAATGGCTAGCAGCAGGCGCTGCCCTTACCGCCGCCCTAACCCACCTCCACTAACCGCCCCCCTATCTTTCCGCTTGACATCTGGTAATAGTTATTATGAGTGGTCTGGCAAATCGGGCGATCGCGTTCGATTTGGTGGGCGGTAGGAGGGATTGATATTTCTGATTTGCTCCCGGTGCGTCTAACGATTGCGTTGAAGATTTTGGGCTGTATTGATGATTGTTTGTGCTGGTTGCTTTGTGCTCAGTCTGTGCATGCGGTCTCCATGATGGGTATCGTTGCTCTAGGAGGGTGTCTGAACGCGGGTCATTTCTGGGCTGCTGGGGTGGTTTGTGTTCGATGGAGTTCGAAGTCGATTAGTTGATCTAGGGCGGCTGGATCGCCGCCTACGTTTTCGCGGCCGTTTACGAAGACGGTTGGGGTGCTGGAGATCTTCAGCTCTTTGCCTAGAGCTGCATCGGCTTCTACCGACTTCTGTACTTCGGGGTCGGCGAGGCAGGCTTTGAAGTCTTCACGGTTCAGGCCGGCTGCCGCGGCGAAGTCGGTGAGTTTGTCGTAGACGATCTCCGTCGAGATTAGTTCCTGTTGCTGGAAGATGGCGTCGTGCATCTTCCAAAATGCGTCGGGTGAGGATTGGAAAGCGCAGCGGCCTGCTTCGGCGGCGGTCATGGCCCAGGGATGGATTTGAGTTATTGGGAAGTTCTTGAAGACGAAGCGGACTTGGGGATATTTCGGTATTAGCGTCTTGAGAGATTGGCTCAAAACTCGGCAGTGCGGGCATTGGAAGTCGCTGAACTCCACTACCGTTACTTTGGCATTGGCGGGGCCTTGCGATGGAGAGTCTTTTGTTACCAGCTTGGCGCGCGTCTCGGCGAAAGGGTCCTGGCTCGTGTTGTAGAGTTCACCGCGGATTATGTATTTTCCATCCTTGCTGGCATAGACAATTCCGGTGTCGGTTTGCTCTTGAAACGTTACAGCAATGGGAACTTCGTAGAATCCGGGAAGCTGCGAATCCTTGAGCGGGCCGAGCTTGAGTTGAAATGCAGGTCCCCAGGAGAAGAGATTGCGAAGATAGGACTCGACAGTGGCGATCAAGTGCGCCTGGTCCGGAGTACTCGCGGCAGGTTGCTGAACCTGCGCGCGCGCGCTGGCGGTGAACGCGAGCAGGACCAGGCTGAGAATTACTGACTGACGAAGCTTCATGCGGCAACTCTCCTTGCAGTTCTATCGAGTACCCTCACGGAATAAACCGATTTTCGATCGGGAAGCGGCGTCCGACGCTGAATGCCTTGGATGTGATCTTCAAGCCGGGCGCAGCTTGCTTGCGCTTGTATTCGTTGCGATCGACGCGGCGAGCGATGTCACGAACGAGCTCGAGCGGGAACCCATAGTGGTCGGAAATCTCCTCGGGCGCGCTCAGATCCTCGACGTAGGCCTTCAGGATGCGATCAAGGACATCGTAGGGCGGCAGGGTATCCTGATCCTTCTGATTGGGCCTTAGCTCGGCTGAGGGCGGCTTAGTGAGGGTTTCCTGAGGGATGACTTCCCTTTCGCGGTTCCGCCATTTTGCGAGCTCGTAAACCATCACTTTCGGGACATCTGAGATTACCGCCAGACCGCCCGCCATGTCGCCATAGAGAGTGCAGTAGCCCACGGACATTTCTGACTTATTGCCGGTGCTGAGCACGAGAGAACCGAATTTGTTGGAGAGCGCCATCAGCAAATTTCCGCGAATCCTCGCCTGGAGGTTCTCTTCGGTGGCGTCCTCTGGGAGGCCTTTAAACGATGCGCCGAGGACACTTCGATAGGCGGCGAAGGCTTCATCGATTGGAAGCGCCAGAAACGATAGCTGCAGATTTTGGGCCAGACGCTTGGCGTCGCGGCGGCTTCCTTCCGAGGAGTATGGGCCAGGCATCGCCACACCGAGCACATTCTCATGGCCGAGGGCGTCGGTGGCGATGGCTGCGACCAGCGCGGAATCTACGCCGCCGCTGAGGCCCACGACGACCTTCTGAAAGCCGCATTTGTGGACGTAATCCCGCGTGCCGCAGACGAGGGCGCGATAGGCTACTTCAAGCTCGTTCGTCGGCTGGCAATGGACATCGCCCTTTCCGGACGCGGTGTCGAATAGCACGAGGTCTTCTTCGAATGATTTGGCCTGCGCGGCGATGCGGCCATCGGGCATGATGGCGACGCTCGATCCGTCGAAGACGAGGCTGTCGTTTCCGCCCACCTGATTCACGTACACGACGGGAACGCGATGTTCGCGGGCCAGGGAACTCAGCATGTCGAGACGCAAGCCCTGCTTGTCCATCGTGTAGGGAGAGGCGGAGATATTCAGAAGGACGGTAGTTCCCTTCCCTACGAGTTCGGCGACAGGATCACGGTCGTAGAGGCGCTGCGGCCAGAAAATTTTGTCGTTCCAGCAATCTTCGCAGATGGTGATGCCGAGCTGCTCGCCATTGAGCGGAATGGTCGTTTGCGTATGGGCCGGTTGGAAGTAGCGCGATTCATCGAAGACATCGTAGGTGGGCAGAAGCATTTTGCGCTGCTCGAAGACGATGCGGCCATCGGCGATCAGCGCGGCAGAATTGGCGGCGGGCTTGCCGGTGTTGTCTTGAGCGCGGCCGACATAGCCGACGATCGAAGGCAACGCGATGCCTTTAGCTAACAGAGCGAGCGCGATTTGATTGCGCTCGAGAAATGCGGGGCGCTCGACCAGGTCTTGCGGCGGATAGCCGCACAGGCAAAGCTCGGTGAAGACGGCCACATCGGCGCCGCGCGATTTGGCATCGCGGGCGAGTTCGAGGATGCGGGCGGAATTGCCGTCAAAATCGCCGACGGTGGGATTGAATTGGGCGAGGGCGATCTTCATTCGACGTACATAGGATACGGTGGGAGAGCGAGTAATTCAAATACGGGCGAGACCAACGGGAGACGTTTCTGCCCCGGTTGTAGAGCCAATGCGACACGGTTGGCACAGCATGGAACGAAGGATCGGGAATCTTGCCTATGAATCGCATTTACGGTGGCGCGGCACAAAGACGCCGGCTGGCAGCCGGCGCTACGAAACGGAACAAATTGGACCCCGGACTCGTAGATAGTGGTGGGGCTGATTGGAGTGTGACTTCGTGATTGGGGCTAACTTCTTTGAGAATTTGACGCAGGATGTGCGATTCGCCGGGCGGACTTTGCGGCGCAGCCCGGGATTCACGGTTACGGCGATTCTGGCTCTGGCTCTGGGAATTGGCGCAAACACGGCGATCTTCACAGTGATCAATACCGTCTTGCTGCAGCCGCTCGCCTATCCTCACTCGGAGCGCATTGTGCAATTGATGCGGCACTTTCCGGGAGGCAACGGCACTTCTGTCTCTATCCCAAGATTCAACGTGTGGCGCGAGCAGACGAGCGTGCTCGAGGCCAGCGCGGTGTATGACTTTGCAGGCCCGGGAATCAACGTCACCGGTGGCGACCGGCCGGAGCAGATCAAGGGCATTCGCGCCTCGGCGGGATATTTCGCCGTATTTGGCGCACCGGTCGCGCTGGGCCGCACGTTCACTTCAGACGAAGACCGCCCGGGCGGGCCGAAAGTGGCGGTGATCAGCAACGGCTTATGGAAGAGCCGATTCGGCGGCGATCCGAGCGCGGTGGGAAAGACGATATTGCTGGCAGACGAGCCTTACACGATCGTCGGGGTACTCGGGCCGGGCTTCGCCACCGATCCGCCCTCGGATATTTGGCTGCCGCTGCAGCCCGATCCAAATAGCCAGGATCAGGCGAACTATCTGGTTTGCGCGGCGCGCCTGAGACCCGGCGTTACGTTGGAAAAAGCCAATGCGGCGCTGAGCATTGCCGCGGAAGAATTCCGGCGAAAATTCCCCGGCTGGATGGACGAGCACGAAAGCGTCGCGGCGCGGCCGCTGCGAGATGCCGTAGTGCACGACGTCCGCCTGGCTCTGCTGATCCTGCTGGGCGCGGTGGCGTGCGTGCTGCTGATTGCCTGCGCGAATGTGGCGAATTTGTTGCTCGCGCGCGCGACGCTGCGGAAACGCGAAATTGCGTTGCGCGCGGCTTTGGGCGCAGGACGCCGGCGGATCATCTCGCAACTGCTGACCGAGAGTGTCTTGTTGTCGCTGGGCGGAGGCGCTCTCGGATTAGTGCTGGGCTATCTGGGCGTGCGCGCGCTGCTGGCGATCAATCCCGGCGACATCCCGCGGATTGGAGAGCACGCCGCGGCAATCTCGCTCGATTGGCGCGTGCTGGGATTCACGCTGCTGGTCTCGGCGGTCACCGGAATTCTATTTGGCTTGATTCCCGCTTTCAGCGCGTCGCGCTCGGATTTGGGCCTGACGCTCAAAGAAAGCGGCTCGCGCACCGGCACCGGGTTGCGGCAGAACAAAGCGCGGTCAATCCTGGTGGTAACGGAAATGGCGCTGGCGCTGGTGCTGCTGGTCGGCGCGGCGCTGCTGATTCGCACGTTCACGGTGATGCGCACGGTGAATCCGGGATTCAGTCCGCACAATGTGTTGACGATGCAAATGTCGCTGAATGGCGCGCGCTTCGAGAAAACGGCCGGAACGGCGGCGGTAGTGCGCGCTGCGGAGCAGCGTTTCGCCGGGCTCCCCGGCGTCGAGAGCGTCGCGGTGAGTTGCACGCTGCCGCTCGAGGGCACCATCGATTTGCCCTTCAACATTGCAGGACGAACACCGACGGACGGCAAGTACGACGGCGACGAGCAGTGGCGCGATGTTTCGCCCGGATACTTCGACGTGTTCCGCATCCCGCTGCTGCGCGGCAGATTGCTTACGGACGCCGACGACGCAGCCTCGGCGCATGTTTTGCTCATCAACGAGGCGATGTCTAAAAGATATTGGCCCGACGGAAACTCACTCGGAGCACAGATCACGCTGGGCAAGGACCTAGGACCGGAATTTGAAGAGCCGGCGCGGACGATCGTCGGCGTCGTGGGCGACGTGAGAGATAACGGGCTGAACCGCGAGCCGCAGCCGATCATGTACGTGCCGATCGCGCAGGTGAGCGACGGCCTGACCACGCTGCAGAATCGCGTGCTGCCGCTGCAGTGGGCGGTGCGCACGAAAGTGCAGCCATTCTCGCTGAGCGAAGAGATTCAGCGGGAATTGCGCACCGCCAGCGGCGGCTTGCCGGTGGCGCATATCCGTTCGATGGACCAGGTGCTGGTGGAATCCACGGCGCGCACGGATTTCAATATGACGCTGCTGACGATCTTTGCCGGAGTGGCGCTGCTGCTTGCAGCCATCGGCATCTATGGCCTGATGGCCTATTCCGTGGAGCAGCGCACGCAGGAAATCGGCATTCGCATGGCGCTGGGCGCGAGCGGTGGAAATGTGCTGGGAATGGTAGTCAGGCAAGGAATGTTGCTGGCGGTGATTGGGGTGGTGATCGGCGCGGGCGCCGCATTCGGATTGACGCGCTTCATGGCCAGCCTGCTCTACGGCGTGAAGGCCTGGGATCCGCTAGTGATGATCTCAGCCGCGGCAGTGTTGAGCGGCGTAGCGCTAATCGCTACGTACCTGCCCGCGAGACGCGCTTCGCGGGTGGATCCGATGGTGGCGCTCAGGTATGAATGAGGCGAACGCCTTCGTAGCGCCGGCTGCCAGCCGGCGTTTTTGTGTCGCGTGGCGCTGAGTAGACGGCTCGACTCGGTGCCGGCATTGAAAGGGTTCGTTCGCGCGAGTATCCGCCACCTAAAAATTCTGCTGCAGGGGCCTCAGCATTTCGGTGGGCCTGCCCACCGTAGCCTCGGAGTAGGTGGGAGCCCCCGCATTCATGCGGGGGAGGAGCGCTTCAGCGCTCCGAAAAAAGCCACGCACTCAACGATGCGCTTTAGCGCTGGGCGCTTCGGAGCCAACCCGCTAATTTCACATACCGGCAAATCCGAAACCCCTACCGGAAATTGCTGAGCAGGATGACGTCGCGGTGTGCTGTGCCTCTGGACATTAGCAGGGTCTTGCCGTCGCGGCTCCATCTAAAGTCGAAAATAATATCCGACGTGAAATTTGTTACTTGTTTGGGTGGGCCGCCGGATAGCGGTTGCTCCCAGATATTGGAGGCGCCGTTGCGAACCATTGAAAATTGCAGGCCTTTGCCGTCGGGGGCCCAAGTGAGGTTACGGGCGACGCGGGGTGCCTGCATGATGTTGGTAAACGCTCCGCCTCCTATGGGAACGAGCGCGAATTTGTCGGTAGGAATGGGGCGGCCTTCTTCGTAGGCGATGGCGATCGATTTTCCGTCAGGAGAGATGCGGAAGTCGCCGATGTCGACCGGAGCTATGTTGGGGATCGCGGTGGCAGTGCCGCCTTCGATCGGTATGCGGGCTAGATTGTCTGGATTGAAGAAGAGGACCGTGGTGCCGTCCGGGGAACATTCCGAACCGCGGGCGTTGTCGGCTAGCTTGATGGTGTTGGAGCCGTCGGCGTCGGCGCGCCAGAGTTCGATCTTGTTGCCCAGGAATCTGTCGAAAATAATGTAACGGTCGCCACAGGTGGAGAGAGAGAAGTTGTTTTGCGCCTCGGTGATGAGCGGGGCGCGCTGGGAGCCGTCGGCGTTCATGGCGTAGATATCGTTGCCGTGACTGCGGAAGATGATCTTGCCGGAAGGGCCAGTCCTGGGTGAGTCGTCGGAAGAATCTCCCGAGGTGAGCTGGCGGGCTTGCGCGGATTGGCCTTGCGGGGCCGCCCAGATGTGCGCGTCGCGGCGGCGGCCGAGAGCAACCAGATATTGGCCATCGCGAGTGATGGAGATTCCAGGGCGGTAATCGGAGAGGTCGTTGGTCATGCGGGAGGTTTCGCCGCTGGGATAGGAAACGACGAATAACTGAAAGCGATCCTCGTTGCGCATGACCATGGGTAGCAGAAACGAGTTGCCATCGGGAAGCCATGCGGGAAGGCCTACTCCATCGGTACGCGAAATTATTTCCTTTGTGGCGCCATCGGATACGTTAATTGCCGAGACTAGCCAGCGCACGTCCTTTTGCGTATTCAAAGATGGCGCGAGAATTGTTTTTCCGTCCGGAGACCAGGAGACGCCGAACATTGCGAAAGTTAGCGGTTTGGCGTTTAGAGTTGCCAGAGTGCGATCGTTGGAGCCGGTGGCGTCGGAGATGTGGACTTCGATCTGATCGCGATCGGGGACGCCGCGCATGTAAGCGAACTGCTTTCCGTCTGGCGAGAAGCTGGGGATAGTATCGATATCGCGAATTAACTGGCGGGGAGCGCCGCCGAGAACTGGCATGGTGTAGAGATAGTTGTAGAGTTCGGTGCTTTTGTCGGCGCGGACGAAATCTACGTAGTTGCCATCCGGGGAGAAGGTGACGCCGACGATGCCCAGCGAGTCTGGGGGCAGAACTTGTACGTCGCTCTTGGTGGCTACGTTGCGGACCCAGAGGCTTTGCTGCTCGCCGTCGATCATGACGTAGACGATGTAGCGGCCGTCTGGGGAGATCGCTACCGGGCCGGCTTTGCCGCTGTCCGTCAATTTCGTGATCTGCATGTTCTGCAGATTCAGCGCCCGCGGCCGATTTAAGAATTTGTAAGCGCCGAAGGCTAGCGCGGCCAATACGACGACACCAACTGCGACCCCTACGAGTGGAAATTTGCGCGGCGCCGGCGCCGCTGCGGCTACCACCGTGGAGCTTGGCGATGCCGCTGCCGCCGTGTAGGCGCTTGAGCCGACCGCCGCAACTACCGCGAATCCGCTGCCCGCTGCCCCGCTCGTCGCTGCGCTATTCGCCGCCGATCCGCTGCCGATGGAGCTACTCGACGCGATGCTGCGTCCCGAACTCGTATCGCGCTTCAGGCGCTTCAAATCGGCGCGCATTTCCGCGGCGCCCTGATAGCGAAGGTCTTTGTCCTTCTCCATCGCTTTGTTAATCAACTGCTCAAACTCCAGCGGAATGCTGGTATTCAGCCGCACCGGCGCCACAGGATTCTTGTGCAGGATTTCATCGAAAATCGCGCCCGAGCTTTCGCCCTTGAACGGCAACATGCCCGTAGCCATTTCATAGAGCACCACGCCGAACGAGAAAAGGTCCGTGCGCGCGTCAAGTTCCTTGCCCAGAACTTGCTCTGGAGACATATACGCAACAGTCCCGACAGCCGTGCCGGGACTCGTAAGCTGCGCCGAATCCACCGCAGCCGTAGCCATCGTTTCCTGTCCGCCGAGGCCCGGCTTTCCCGAGGAGACCTTTGCCAGTCCGAAATCCAGGATTTTGATATGCCCGCGCTTGGTGACGAAAATATTGGCAGGCTTGATGTCGCGATGAACGATGTGTTCGCTATGAGCGGCGTCGAGCGCCTCGGCGATTTGGATGGCCAGGTCAAACAGCCGCTCGAGGTCCATCGGCTGGCCGGCTATGGCGTACTTCAGAGTCTGGCCGTCCAGATACTCCATGGCGATGAACGCGCGGCCATTTTCCGTGCCGATGTCGTAGATGGTGCAGATATTGGGATGATTCAGGGCTGAAGCGGCCTGCGCTTCGCGCTGGAACCGCGCCAGCGCTTGCGGATCTTTGGCCACCTCATCCGGCAGAAATTTGAGCGCGACAAATCGATGCAGGCGCGTGTCTTCGGCTTTGAAAACCACGCCCATTCCGCCGCCGCCGATTTTCTCGGTGATGCGATAATGCGAGATGGTCTGCCCGAGGAATCCTTGCGAGTCCGTCATGTGCGCTGGATTTTATGGCGAGGACCGCATCAAGTCAATCTAAGCGGCGACGCGGTCATGGTCCGCCTCCTCTGATCTCCGCGCCCTCTGCGTCTCTGCGGTGGTCTTCCTCGGATTCCCTGCCCCAAAATGCCGCAAGTATTTCCGCATCCAGTTCCATATGAATGGCCTAAATCTTCTGCTAGCCTAACCTGGGAAATCGCAAATGAACGTACCCGTCGCACAACAGAGAAAAGTCGTAGCCGATAGGAAGAGCTCAAGTTTTCTAATCGATACACGAAAATGATTAGAAATCGCTGTAACTTACTGAAAATAAAGCATGGAGGGCAGTTCTAACCGAGACAAAATTGGGCCCGTGCGGACGCAGTTTTAGCCGCTCCGAAGGGCTTTGGAGGCTTCGTAAACTGTGGTTTTAGACGCTAAAAGAGCTGCCGCAGCCGCAGGTGCTCTTCACGTTGGGGTTATTGAACTTGAAGCCAGAGCCTTCGATAGATTCGATGTAGTCGATCTGGATGCCGTCCAGGTACATTTCGGACATCTGGTCGACCATGACCTTGAGGCCGTCGAATTCGTAGATATTGTCATTGTTCTCGTTGGCCGCGCTTTCAAAGGCCATGTGATAGCTGAAACCGGAGCAGCCTCCGCCTACCACGGCAACGCGCAGGCCCGCCGGAACAGGGTTCTGCTGCGTGAGAATTTCTTTCACCTTCTCAACCGCGACGGGGGTCAGATTCACCATTTCGTTTTTCTCCCAATGATTAGATGCTCTCAAATCATCTTCGATGCTACAAGGACATTATAACAGATCAAGCACAGTAGCACAGCCACTCCTGGCTGTGTGCTTTTCTATCTTGGATGACGACCCGGCCCGAATATTGGTCAGAGGCACAGGCAGGAGTGCCTGTGCTACCCGACGGCAATACGAATCAATCGACGCGCCGAACATGGCCGTTGAATGGCGGTTTGCGGTAGTGCCGATTTCCCTTAAAATGCTGGGGCGATGAAACATACTGTCACATTGATTCCTGGAGATGGCATCGGCCCGGAAGTTTCCAAAGCCGTGCAGGAAATTCTGGCGGCGTCGGGTGCCGAGATTAACTGGGACGAAATTCCGGCTCGTGCAGAGTTCGAGCGCCGCGGCCTCGATTTCATCAGCGCTGGGGTGCTGGATTCGATCCGCAAGAATCGCGTAGCGCTGAAAGGGCCCATGGCTACGGCGGTGGCCGGCGGCCCGCCGAGCATCAATGTGGCGCTGCGCAAGAATCTCGAGCTCTTTGCGAATCTGCGCCCGGTGAAGAACCTCGATGGGGTGAAGAGCGTTTTTCAAGACGTAGATATCGTATTGATCCGCGAGAACACGGAAGACCTCTACGCCGGCCTCGAGCACACGGTGGTGCCGGGAGTGGTGGAAAGCCTGAAGATCATCACCGAGAAAGCTTCGACACGGGTTGCACGCTTTGCGTTTGAGTACGCCCGGAAATACGGCCGCAAGAAAATCCACGCCATTCACAAGGCAAACATTATGAAGCTGTCGGATGGATTGTTTCTTGCTTCCATCCGCAAAGTGGCGCCCCAGTATCCGGATATCGAATACAAGGAACTGATCATCGATAACGCCTGCATGCAAATGGTGATGAACCCGCACCAGTTCGACATGCTGCTGCTCACGAATCTGTACGGCGACATCATGAGCGATCTTGCGGCCGGACTAGTGGGCGGACTGGGAGTCGTGCCCAGCGGCAATATCGGCGAGGGCATGGCGCTCTTCGAGGCCGTCCACGGGACCGCGCCAGACATAGCCGGGAAAGGCATTGCGAACCCTACAGCGCTGTTGATGAGCGCAATCATGATGCTGCGCTACCTCGGCGAGGAAGCCGTGGCGGAGCGCGTGGAGACAGCGCTGCGGCGTGTCTATCGCGATGGGCGAGTTCTGACGCGCGATGTTGGCGGCAACGCCACGACGGCGCAATTCACTGAAGCCGTGATCCGCGCCGTGGAAAAGCCGGCGACTGTGGGCGATTGAATCGCGACTCCTCGGTTGACACGCGATTCGCGGCACTACAAAATGAACGCATAGGTTGCAGCTTGGGAGGCTGGCCGGTGCCACTGGAACTAGACATTCCGAAATTCGTGAACGGCGAGGTTGAAAAACAATATCCGATCTCGACGGGCACGACCAACAAACGCAAGCGAAAACCACACATCATCGCGGTGATCAACGACATGTGTACCGGCTGTTCGGGTTCGCCGGCTTGCGTGGATTATTGTCCGGTGGCCGATTGCATGTTCTGGGTGGAAGATCCGGATCATGCGCCGTTCGGACACATCCTTGTGGATCCCATGCTTTGCATCGGCTGCAAGCTCTGCACGAGTAAAGGACCGGACGGCGCGTTTCTCGAAGGCTGTCCGTGGGACGCGATCGACATGGTGCCGCTGGCAGAATTCGAAGCCAAGTACGGCCCCATGCCGTATTAATTTAATTCGAAGAAATTTTAGTGTTTGGTTGGCGTGCCTGCAGGTGAATTCGGTACATACTCCCCGACTCTAGGCAACTGCAGATCCCTCACTTCGTTCGGGATGACTGCGTTTTTCTTATTTGAATTTTGGCGTAGCTGCTGCTGTGCGTGGGCGGCTACTTCTTTTCTTTGGCGACGAGAAGATGGCGCACGAGGGAGATGCCGCCAGTCAGCGGAACGAAGAGCAGATTCTTGAGCAGGCCGGAGCGGCGCTCCAGGCGATCGTGCTCGACATCGAGTTCCGCGCGGGTCTGGCCGATGAGGACCGTAGCGAATTTCGCAAAGTCGATGCCGCACTTATCACACGAGCCGCCGTGGCGCTGCTCGCTGCCGCAGGATGGACACTTGAAGCGCAAGGTAGCGTGACACCGCGTGCAGAACGTAGCGACATCGCGAACTTCCGTATGGCATTTCGGGCATTGCATAAGGAGATTTTAGCGGGTCACGCGGTTAGGCGGCACTGTCCGAAAGTACAGGCGAGGCGAAAGACAAAATGCACGTCGCAGTAGCACAGCCACTCCTGGCTGTGTCCGCTTCCAACGATGAACTCAGTGCGAATTGCGGGACTGGATCTGCTCGAGGGTCAGCTTGGCTTGTTGCTGGATTTGCGGCGGCATGCCTTCAGCGCCGCGGGCATAACGGAGCAATTGAGGGAAGGTCTTCGGGCTGTCCGATCAGAAAGAGCGCGCGGAGAGCTTCCCAGACCATTTCCTGGCTGGGGGCAAGAAGGAGGATCGTTTGGCCTTCGGTAACCGTAGATTTATCGGCGACCGTCCAGTTCACGATCGTGCCGGGAACTTTGACGCGCACTTCCCTGCTCTCGCCGCCAGCATCGACGTGACCGATCATCGTGCCTGGATTGACGGTCTCGCCCGGCTTGAGCCGCTGGCGCAGAACGCCCGCATTTGGCGCCGGAACGGCAAACGGCGCGAGCATGGAGACGATGACGTCGTGGCCCGACGCATCGCCGAAGCGAACCAACGACAATGCGGCATTGCGTGCGACCATCGGATCTGCGTCGGCGAGCATGTTGTGCAGAGCATCGTGAAACTCGGGAGCGGTCGTGTCCTGGCCCATTACCCACGCGTCGGTGACACGGATTTCAGGCAGCGGATCAGTGGCGAAGGTAACGAGCTGCGGATACCAGCGCCGAACCGTTGGATCGTTTTTCTCGATGCGCTGCTCGATTTGCGTGAGCGCGTGCTGAATCTCGCGGGCGTGTTTGCGGTCCTGAAACGCTTTAACGATCTGATCGTCCGTCAGCGGGCGGCCAAACCAAGTGGCATTCCAGAATAAGAACGGCATGGAAACGAAAAGAACCGCAACGATCAAAACGGCGTAGGTCCAACGGCCGCCGAAGGGTTTTTGCGCTGCGCTGGATGAAGAGTCGCTCATGGTTACAGGAAACTCAGGCGAGAAGATGATGAAGGTTGGAGGCGAGGAGCGCAAGAGTTCCCGGCATTCGCGGCGGATAGAGGCGATAGAGAAGAAAATAGATGATGACGCCGGTGACGGAGACGTAGAGCCAGAGCGGAAACGTCCATCGCGCGATGGCGCGATGGCGCGGAAATTGGCTGCGCAGCGCACGCGTGAGCGTGATCAGAACGAGTGGGACGATCACGACGGCCAGAATCGTGTGCGTGGTGAGAATGGTGAAATAGACCGGGCGAATCCAGCCTTCGCCGCCGAAACGCACCAGGCCGATGGTGAAGTGATAGTAGAGGTAGCCGCACAGAAAAAGCGTCGAGCACGTGAAGGCCGTGATCATGCAGATTCTGTGCGCGAAGATTTTCCCGTTGCGAATCATAGCGTAACCGGTGAGAAGGAAGACGGCGCTCGTGCCGTTGAGAATCGCGTTGGCCGCCGGAAGCTGATAAACCCAGGGAGTTGGCAGGTGCAAATCGCGTTACCTACTTCGCGGGCGCGGTTTTAGCCGCGGCGGCAGCCTTCTTATCTTTCGATGGGAGCTTGATCCAGCCGGCCTGGAGGCCGATGAGGAAAATCTGCAGGGCGAAGACGCCTGCGATCATCAGGCAGATGATGACGAGCAGAATGCCATCCACGCCGCTGGCGAGTAACCCGCTGGTGAAGCACCAGACGATACCGATCAAGGAGAGGACGAGAAAAAAGAGGCTGATGATGGCGAGTTCGATTTGATTCTTCTTCGGGTCCATGTGGAAGGGGTTGGTCTGCTCCTTTCGCGTTCTGACGAGGGCTATCGAAACGCGCGATCCAGAATCATCAAGCCGAGAAGAATCGGAATGTGAATCACGGTGGCGTGCATGAGCCACTTGGCGCGGATGTTGGTGCGGCTGCGCTCGGCCCACAGGCAGACTTGCAGGAGCGCCATCCCGAGAACCGTCGCGCCGAAGAAATAACCGATTCCAGTGATGCCGATGACCGACGGCAGCAGGCTGATTGGTACCAAGATCGCGGCGGTGACGAGAATCTGGCGATAGGTGCGGTCGCCGGAGGGCTCTACTACCGGGAGCATCTTGATTCCCGCGCGCGCGTAATCCTCGCGGTACATCCACGCGATAGCCAGGAAATGCGGGAATTGCCAGAAGAACAGAATGCCGAAGAGAATCCACGCGCCGAGCGAGAGAGAGCCGCGCGCGGCGGCCCAGCCGATGAGCGGCGGGATCGCGCCTGGGAATGCGCCGATGAATGTGGCAAGAGGCGTGATTTTTTTGAGCGGCGTGTAGACGCCGAGATAGAGCGCGGTCGTTGTCAGCGTCAGCGACGCGGCTAGTACATTGGACAAGAATACCGAGGTAGAGCACGCCGACTACTACCAGAATGGCGCCGAGCCAGAAGGCTTCCGTCGGCTGGATGATGCCGGAAGGGATCGGGCGCGCGGCGGTGCGGCGCATCTGAGCGTCGGATTCGCGCTCGGTGTACTGGTTGAGGGTGGCCGTTCCGGCGGCGGCGAGCGTGGTGCCGACCAGCGTGTGCGCGAGGAGCGCCCAATCAAGCGGGCCGCGCGAGGCGATGTAAAAGCCGGCTACCGTGGTGATTACGACTAGAAACGTGACGTCGGGCTTGGCGAGCGCGACATACGCCCACGCGCGCTCGGCTGCGGGAACTGCGTTCTCCCTGACGGAACTCATCGGGCCCTCATACGGCCGCTCCGCGACGCCTGGGAACTCAGCTCCACGGCGCCGGACGGACGCAACAGCCTATAACAAATGAGCGTCAGAATCACGCTGGAAGCGAGAGTGAGAGCGCCGACGAGGACGTGGGCTACGGTCAGAATCACGTACGGAAGCGTTGGCTGCGCTTCGTTGATGGCTTTAGCCACGGCCCAATAGGCCGCGAAGCCTAGCAGAATTTGAGTGCCGAAGGTGGCGTGCAGCCAGACTACGCTGCGGCGGATGGCGGGAACATTGGCGAAGCGCTTCTTGGCCGTGCGGCCGGTCCAGATCACGAAGAAGGTCACCGCTACGGCGCCGATGAGATGCGGAAGAATGCCGAACGCGCCGTGGCGGAATCCCGCGCCGAGAATGAGCTGGACGAAAATTATGATGGTGGTCCAGAGCGCGAGAGAGCGAAGATGGGGCGAGCCGCGATCTTCGTGCGGCGGCTGATCGCTGAGACTCCACGGGACTGGTGTAAAGAGCCAGCGCGACAGTGGTGATGAAGAAAATCTGGGCTACCGTGGCGTGAAATGTGGCGATCAGCGGAGGATGGCCTAGCTTAACGCGCGCGGCGCCGAGAAGGGCTTGCGCGACGACGAGTGCGAGAGCAGTCCAGCCTAACCGGCGGACTGCGGCGCGTTTTTCCGTGCCGGCGAGCCAGATTGCCAGGGCGGTCGCCAGCATCGCTACGATAAAGGCTACTACGCGATGCGTGAACTCGTAGCGGATTCCGCCGACGAGCGGCGGGATGATTTTGCCGTAGGCTAGCGGCCAGTCGGGGACGGAATCGGCGGCGTCGTTGCTTGTGACAAGCGCGCCGGCCATCAGGAGCAGGACTGTGAAGCCTGCCGTGGCGATGGCGAAGCGATGGACGCCGGTTTTGCGAGGAAGCATTCATTCGAGATTCAGTTCTCTGCTCGATTCAATCGGCGACACAGTTTCCTCTGATTAGAGCTGTGGCGCAAGATTTCGCGTCCGCGAGTTAGCGTCACGCGGCGATGGATCAAAGGGGCCGACCTCGCTGCCAGGGCAAAAACGCGGGAGGGCTGAAGGCCCTCCCCTACGAACTTTCGTTCGGCGGCTCTTACATTAGTCGCCCGATGAGCCTGCGGCTTTGAAGGTGAAGCTTACCGTTTTTGATTCCTTCGGGCCGATGGTTACCTGCTGATCTACCGTGCCGAGTTTTTCCTGCCAGGCTTCGATGGTGTACGTGCCTGGAGGCAGGCCCTTGAGATCAAACTTGCCATCCTTCGAGGTGACGGCGAAGAACGGATGTTTGAAGACGGCGATGTAGCCCTTCATCCACGGGTGCACGTTGCACTTCACCGGAATGGCGACTTCGCCGCGGGCAAACTGTTCATCGAGAGGCGCGGCGCCGGGCGGCTGCGATTGGTTCCACTCGCGATTGTCCTTCGGCGTCGGGTGAATATTGTGCGTGGTTTGATCGTCGTTCTTCACTTCGATGGTTTGCCCGGCCATCAGACGCGACCACGTGCGGGGTGTACATGCAGCCGCGCTGGTCGAGTGCGACGGGATCCTTCGGGGTGTCGAAGCTGTATTTGCTCATGTCGTCCTTCACATAGACGACGACGTTGGCGAGCGCACCTTTATCGCCCGTGACCACATCTTCGGGCATGACCGCCGTGCTGTGCGCTTTGGAGCAGAAAGGCTCGGCGCTCATGTTGATGGCTTTGAATGTGGGAGCGGCGCCATCGAGAGTGACCGATCCGCTGACGTCTCCGGCTGTGGTGGCGTCAACGGCGGCGCCTCCGCCGGCGGGAGCGGCGGGTTGAGACGTTGATTCTGGAGCTTCTTTCGAACCGCCGCAGCCCGAGAAAAAGATCGCGAGGGTCGCGATGAGTACTGTGACGTGCCACTTGCTTCTCATGATTTTGTATATCCTCCTCAGCTTTAGTGATTCTTCGAGAATTCTAACGCGCGACAGGCCGCGAGAACAAATCGGGGGCCACATTTACGAACCGAAAAGCAGGCCGAACTGCGGGAGGGTCTGAAGACCCTCCCCTACACTTGACTTTAGTTTCCGCCGGCGCCTGATGGCTTGCCGCCGGAGGGCGTGCGGCTCAGCAGAGCGGCTTGCTCCTGCGGCGTCAGCGTGAACATGTAGCGAACTAGCAAATCGGCTTGGTCGCCAGTGTAATGCTGCAGCGCGCCGGGAACCGACCCGGTGAAAACCCAGTGATCGCCGTCGCGCTTGAACAGGCCCGACGGCATGGCCGTGCCGGGAATTATTTTGGCTGGATCGGTGATCCAGCGTTCGGTCCACGGCTGTTGCAGGCGCTCTTTGGCCAGCAGGAAATTCGGAGCGATGGCGTTCTTGTCGTGCGCCGCGTTTCCCGTCTCATGGCATTTCAGGCATGGAGCGGCGGGACTTGTAAACAGATCGCGGGCCATGGCGCGCTCGGTATCGGTGATCGCCGGCTCTTTCGGCTGAATATATGGCTCGGGCTGCGACGACATGGCCTCGAAGAATAAGACGAGCTTGCGGATTTCGTCGTCCGAAAGATAGAACGTCGGCATGCGCACCTGGAGATAGGTGCGGACGCCATTGCGATTCGTATCCGTTGTGCTCAGCGAAGGATTCGCGAGGAAGCGCTTGAGCCATTCGGGATTTACGCGCGCGCCTTCGGTGGTCAGATACCGGCGGCAAATTCTGCTTGTACTCGGCCTGATACATCGGGAGGTCCATCAGGATCGAGCGCTGGCCGATGCCGATTTGATGGCAGCCGATGCAGTTATACTTCGTGACCACCCACCAGCCTTCTTGAATGTAACGGCGGCGATCCGCAGGCTTGTACATATATTCCTGCGGCAGGGTCGGATCGGTGCTGCCGAGAAGGAACGTGACCAGCGCTTCGAGGTCGCCCGGCTCGTAGAGATTCGGCTTGGGCATGCGCAGAGCGTCCATCGGATTCGAGTGGACTTTGTCTTTGTCGTAGACGGCGGGATTGTTGAGCTTCTGCTCGAAGAAACCCTTGGAATCGAACCACGAACCGCGCGGCGAAGGCTTGCCGTCGGGGAGAACGCCGCGCTTGGCTTCTTCGGTGTAACGAGCAAAGTCGAGGCGCTCGATGGGCTTGCTGCCTTCGTTGGTGAGCTCGGTGCCGATGCGGCCTTCATCTTCGAGGCCGCTGATTTCGTGGCAACCGGCGCAGCCGAAGTGCTTCACGAGATCCTCGCCCTTGGTTTTGAGCGCCGGATCGTCCATGTAATCGGCGGAGGTATAGCTGGCGTCGGGATGCTTCTGGGTGATCAAGTAGCTGGCGATATCGCGTGCGTCTTCGATCGAGAGGCGCAGGCTGGGCATCACCGTGGGCTGCTGGACGACTAGCTCGTGGCCGTCATTGGGGCAACGCGAGTGATCGAGGTCGAAGACGAAAGGAAGATTGTGCTTGGCGTAATCTTCCGGGCCGAGATCGCGCTTCTCGTAGGGGCAATAGGGGCGCGTGCGCTGGCGCGGATTGTGGACCCAGCGGACGATGTAATCGTAATTTTCCTTTTCGCCCACGCGGCTGAGATTGGCTGCGAAAGTACCGCCCATTTTGCTCGAGCCTTCGCCAATCGAGTGACAGGCCAGGCAGCCGCGCTCTTCGAACAGTTCCTTGCCGTGCGCGGCATTTCCGGCGGGCTGATGCTCGAGGGCCGGGCCGGGCAGGCCGGATTGCCAGATGAACGCCGCGATGGAGTGGACTTCGTCATCGGACAGACGGAATTGCGGCATTTTCGTGGTCGGGCGGAATTCGTGCGTGTGGCCGATCCAGTATGGAATCCATTCTTTGCGCAGCTTCAAGCGCGCGTCTTTGAGATCGGGGCCGACCTTTTTGATTTCTTCGAGAAGCGTGTGGCTGCGCCGCTCGAGTTCCGCGACTTGCGCGTCGATGCGGCTGACGCTGACTGTGAGATTGTTGGCCTGCGCATAATATTTGTTGGCCGCGTCGTTGTCCGGCGCATTGTCGCCGAGCTTTTGCAGGCGCGGGATTTCCAGCTCGTCCTGCGACTTGTCGCTGCCGAGCTGCATGATTTGCTGGCGCGCGGAGACGAGCTGCTCGTCCTGATTATCGAAGCCCTGATAGCGATGGCAGCCGATGCAGCCGCGTTGGCGGAAGAGCTGCCGGCCGTGATTGAGGACTTCGGCGTGGTCGGTGACCATGTCCGCGGCGTGGCATTGCTGGCAGCCGGCGTCGTAGTTTTCGCGATAGTAGAGCGGCCAGAGCCAGTGTTCGTAGCGGCCGTGTCCGCGCGTGACGGAATCGATTGCGCGGCCATTGCCGCCGTGGCAGGGCGAGCAGCCGAAACGTTCCAGCGTGTGGATTTTGATCAGGTCGGGGTCGGGATGGCTTGTGAATGGCGCGTCGTTGCTCTTGGCCATGCCCAGATCGGCTTTGGTGAGCGTGAGCTGCGGGGGAACGAGCTTTTGATTCGTGCCGATGTGGCAGGACTGGCAGCGATCGACCAGGCCGGCGCCGCCGAGATAATTGATCGAAGCCCCCGGCGGATTCACATTGATCTGGATGAGGGTTTCGTCCCAGCCCTTGGCGCTATTCAGAAGTCCGTCGAGCGCCGCCGCGCTCAATCCCGGCAGATGATCATTGAGGTAGACATTGGCTTTGGCACGGGCTTCCTTGCCGGCCGCATCGTTGTCGCCGCGCTCGGCGACGAGCTTGGCGCGCTCGGCCATAAGGCTCGTAAACGTGTCGTTGAGCTGATCGGCGGTGAATTTCTTATCTTTCTCAATCGCGCCGCCTGCTTGCGGCCAGTCCACTTTCCAGGTTTCTTTCTTGGCTTCGTCGAGGTCCTTGGTGCGCGCGGCTCTTCCGCTCTTGTCGCTCTCCGGGACAATTTCAACTTCGTAAACGAGATGTCCGATTTTTCCGCGAGCGTCTTTGAAGGCATCGCCGATGGCGGCGCGCTGCGCGTCGAGAAGCGCAATTTGTTGCGCGATCGTATCGTCCTTCGCTTTGGCTGCTTTCTCGAGGGCATCGGCTTCGGCGGCGAGTTTCTTGTAGTCGGGCGAGGAATAGACGTCGCTTTCGAGCTTCTTCTGACGCGCGACGTCTTTTTCGAGATACGTGGCGTAAGCTTTCGCGAATCGCGTCTGATAGGCGCGCCACGGGCGCAGGCCGTACATTTCATCCCACAGCGACCAAGCCACGGTGATCATCAAGAGCACCGAAACGATCATCAGCGGCGTGCTGAAGGAACTTGTGACTATCGGATCGTCTTTGGGGGCGTTCGGCGGCAGATCAGCCACGCGCAGCCTCCTCCGGCGTATGAGCAGCTAGATGCTGAACCAAGGCGTCACCCAGATGTATTTGATGGTGAAGACCAGCCGCAGCAGGATCTTCACAGGAAGCGAGATCATTAAAATCAGGAACGTGTACATGGTGATGAGCTGCACCAGGCTCATGCGCTTGTACATTTTCTGGCTGAATTCGGTCATCGTGCAGATCTTGTGAATCAACAAACCTGCGAGGACCGCAAAGATGGCCAGCGGGAAAATTCCAAAAATTACGCGCGCCCAGATCGCGGCCATGGGCGCCATCGATGCGGGCAATAAATGCACCAGCCAGGAACCGTTGATGCCGAAGACTTCGTCGAGGTTCCTGTTTACGGCGTAGTCCACGCGTTCGGCATCCCAGGTTTGGCCCGGCCAGAACCACATCCATCCCGGACCGCGGATGAATGTGCCGATCACAATCATCACCACCCACAGACCGATGAAGCCGACGAGGAAAGTCCAAATGGCGAAGCGGCGCTGGCGATAGGTGTAATAGCCATTGCCGAGCGGATTTGTGTCGATGTATGGAACGGCCATCAGGCCGACGATGATGAGCGTCGGCATCACCACGCCCGGCGATCCACGGATCGAAATAGACCAGCATTTCCTGCAGGCCGAGGAAATACCACGGGGCCTTGGCCGGATTCATCGTGACGTTGGGATTCGAAGGTTCCTCGAGAGGCGCGTTCAGAGTGAGCGACCAGACCATCAGGATGATGGTGATGATGATCGCTACCAGAAATTCCATGCGCATCAAGTACGGCCAGGTATGGACTTCGCGCTCCCATTTCGGATCCCACGGCTGCACCTTGCGATATTTTGATTTCGCAAACGCGGGGTCGCTGCCAATGATGGCGATCAATTGATCGTTGGCGATCGCCTGTCGGAAGGCATACCAGGTGTAAAAAGGGACCAGGAATAGAAGCGCGACGATGGGCACGTTGTCGGGCGTCGAGACTACTTCCCAGATCTGATGCCAATCCATCAGCCAACCTCACTCAAGCGATGATGGGCGGTGCCGGTCATGTCAGAAATTAGGGCGTCCCGCTGGGTTTCATGATCACCGGACGCGGGCCTTTCTCTTCTTTGATTTCCGATTCAAGCATGATCGGCGCGGGGCCGGAGATGCCGCCGTCTTTTCGAACGCGCCAGAAATGCACGCCCATGAAAATTCCGGCGATCAATGGAATCGCGATGCAATGCCAGATGTAGGCGCGCAGGAGAGCGTTTGCATCCACAATCGAACCGCCGAGCAAGGCGAAGCGGACGTCGTTGTACGGCGTCATGCCGAGCAGCGAGCCGAATGGTCCCTCGTGTCCTAAGAGCGGAGTGGCGCGCGCCATGTTTGTGCCGACCGTGACGGCCCAGAAGCCGAGTTGATCGTCGGGCAGCAGGTAGCCGGTGAACGAGAGGAGCAAGGTCAAAACCATGAGCAGGACGCCGACGCACCAATTGAATTCGCGCGGCCGCTTGTAAGAGCCGGTGAGGAAGACGCGGAACATGTGCAGCCAGACGGCGATGATCATCAAGTGCGCGGCCCAACGGTGCATATTGCGCAGCAGCTTGCCGAATGGGACGTCGTTCTCGAGATAGAGAATGTCGCGGAAGGCCTGCACCTTGGAGGGATGGTAATAGAACATCAGCAGGACGCCGGTGAACGTCAGTACGATAAAGAGATAGAACGTGATGCCGCCCATGCCCCAGGTGAAGTTGTAGCGCACGGCGTCGCGATTAACCTTCGCGGGGTGCAGATGGAAGAAAACGTTACTGAGGACGCTGAGCGCGCGGTTGCGCGGCTCTTCATCGTGCTTGACGCGGAAAATCGAGCGATAGAGCTGGGTTTTTTCCGGCTGCTTCAGCTCTTCGAGCTGCTCTTTGGCTTTGGCCTGAACGGTTTCTTTCAGGACCGCGACTTGTTCGCGGACGCCGGACTTGCGGCCGTTCGAGCCGTTGCCGCCGCTGCCGGATGCGCCGGGCGGCGTGCTGCTTCCGTTTCCGCCGTTCTCTTCCGCCATCTGAGAGGGCTCCCCTTGGTGCCTTTTTGCGAGAGGGCCGAAAAGCGGGCGGGGCTTAAATGCGCAGGCCCGCCCCTACAAACCCAAAGACTCTACACGTTCAAGAATGCTCCCGGATCATTGAAATGATTCACGCCAGCGCGCGGATCGTCCACGTACAAGCGGCTGGTATCCACGGTGATCTTTCCCGTGGGATCGAGCTGCACGAACGAGCGATCCATCGGCCGTGGCGCGGGGCCTTCGAAATTTACGCCTTCGCTGTCGTATCCACTGCCATGGCACGGGCACTTGAATTTATTCTCGGCGGGCTTCCATTCGGGCGTGCAGCCCAGATGGGTGCAGCGCGCGAAAATGACGAACAGGCGATCGGGTTCCTTCACCACCCAGACGCGATTGGTCATCAGGAATCGCTGGTCGATGCCCAGAGCGAAATCCGAGGGATAGCCGATGCTGAAAATGGTGTTGGGCTCGTAGAGGGCGCGGGGAAAGAAAAACCGGAGGAACATCAAGAAGTTGACGCCAAGATATCCCCAAATACAGGCCCAGACGATGCGGCGACGGCTTCTATTGATCTCTTCGACCGCTTTTTTGTTCGCCGCCGCTTGGGCTTTTGCATCCGCGGCGGCAGGCGCAGCAGGCGCGGTCGAGGCCTGTGCTACCTTACCCTCGGTTTGATCAGCCATAGGCGCGCTAAGTAGAGCGGATGACCCCCGCGAAAACGCAAAAAGAGTTTACAAATCTCGTCGCACGAATGCACACGTTTTATAGTCTGCCGAGGGATTCTGTGTCAAGGGAGAGTTGGTGAATTGCGGGGCTGATTCTGTGGCCAAATTCACTGAGGAGGCAGGCGGTTAGACCGAGCGCGCTGAACCCGCGGCTTGCGCCGCGGTCTCAATGCCCCGCTCGAACCCAACCGACTTCAAAACAAGGTCCGCGAGGGCGCGGATCAGATAGGGCGAATCATTGAGGCCATCGGTCATCAGGAATTCTTTCACGCCAAGCTTCTCGGCCTGCTCGCGCGCCTCGATGTTGATCTCATGCAGCGTCTCGATATGGTCGGTGACGAACGAAATCGGGATCACCAGCATGCGCTTGACGCCCTCTTCTGCAAGCCAATCGATGGTTTGCACCAGCGACGGCTCAAGCCACTTCTGCGGGCCGACGCGGCTCTGGTAGCAGAGGACGCGCGGATTCGGCCAGCCGCCGCGCTCCAGGACGAGATTCATGGTTTTCGAAATATGCACCGGGTAAGGATCGCCGTTGTTGATCAGCTTCATCGGCAGGCCGTGGGCGCTGAAGACCAGGTGGACTTCGCCCGGATTCTGCAACTTCGAAAGCTTTCCATCCACTCTTGAGCGGAGGGCCTCGATATACGAGGGATGATCGTAAAAACTTTCCACGATACGCGGCGGCTGACTGAGCTTTCCTCGCGCCTGGCGCTTCCATTCCTTCAGGCTACTTCGCGTTGTGGCGTAGGAATAATGCGGGTAAAGAGGCAGAAGCACGAGTTCGTCATACGGCCACGCGGCGAGCTCTCTAAGCGCTTCACTGGTGAGCGGGTGCCAATAGCGCATGGCGACGAAAGTCTTCGCTTCGACGAACGGGGCGAGGGCAGCCTCGAGCGCGCGGCCCTGATCTGCCGTGAGGCGGCCGATGGGCGAGCCGCCGCCGATTTCTGCGTAATGATGCGCGACGGTCTTTGAACGGCGCGTGGAAATGAACTTGGCGAGAGGCTTGCGCGCAATCCAAGCGAGCGGGAAATCGATGATATCGGGATCGCAGAAGAGGTTGTAGAGAAATGGTTCGACGGCCGCCTGATTCTCAGGTCCGCCGAGCTGAAAAAGCACGATGGCGACGCGTTTCAAGCGGGCCTCGGTGACTATTTATTCCCTAACTGTGCTTTGAGCCGCTCGATATCTTCGCGAAGGCGCGAGAGGCGCCGCGCAATCGTCACCTGATAACCGAAAAAGATGGCCCAAACGATCATGTAGGCGATGAACAAGCTCTCGAAGTTCTTCATGCGTGGTGCTCCTTAATCAGGCGCGTATAGCTCCTGCGGGCGGCGATGCGCCCGGTTCCTCTGCCGAAATGCTGCTCGGCTCTCAGCCGCAATTCCTCGAACTCGTGGCGCGCTTGCTCGAGCTTGTATCGCTGATGGATGAGAATTGCCATGACGCCCGTCATCGCCAGCCAGCAGAACCAGAACACCTTGCGCATCGTGGGATCGAGGCCGGAATTCTGGCCGCCGAGAATTACCGGCTGCGGATGCTGCGTCCGCCAGATGCGGATCGAAAAATAGACGAGTGGAACATCGAGAAACAAAAAAATGCCGTAAACGGCAGAAAAGACCGCCCGGCGATCGGGATCGGCCATCAAATCCCGCAGCAGCAGAAATGAGATATAGAGCAGCCAAAGAACCAGCGTTGACGTCAGGCGCGCGTCCCACGCCCACCAGACGCCCCAGGCAGGCTTCGCCCAGATCGGCCCGGTAATGAGCACAACGCTGTTGAAGGCGATGCCGACCTCGGCGCCGGAGACAGCGAGCCAGTCCCAGCGGGGCTGGCGGTTGATCAGGTAGGCGATATTGGCGATAAAGACGATCGTAAAGGCAATCAGCGCGACCATGCCGGCCGGAGCGTGGAAATAGAAGATCCGCTGGATTACATGCATGGTCTTTTCGTCGGGGGCGATGAACAGCGCCGCATAGCCGGCGACGGCCATCAGCGCGCCCACAACGAGCGATTGCCAGATCGTATTCTTCATTCCGAAGGCCTCATTCCTGAAGCAAAAAATCAGAAAGCAGCCACGACGCCGTAAAAAACAAGACGTCGAAGCCGATCAATATTTCGAGCCAGGTCCACTGCAATTCCGGCGTCTCGGCGAACAGTCCTGCCGTGGCCTCCACAGCGGCGAGCAGCAGGGGCACCAGGACCGGCAACAAGAGCAGCGGCAGAAGCAGTTCGCGCATACGCGCTTGCGCTGCCACCGCTGAAAATACCGTCCCCGTGACGGTCAGGCCGAAAGTGCCGAGCATCAGCACGATCACCAATCGCCCCAGCACCGGCAGCAAAGCAACATTGTAAAGCACGGCGAAAACGGGCAGGAGTAAAAGTTCGCAGGCTGAAAGGAAAATGAAATTCGCCGCAATCTTGCCGAGGAGGATGGCGAAGGGCGAAACGGGCGCCAGGCAGAGCGCGTCGAGCGTGTCGTTGGCGTGCTCGCGAGCGAAGGACGGTTGAAGCATCAGCGAACCCGCGAATAGCAGCGCGATCCAAAGCAGGCCCGGGCCGAAACGACGGGATTCCGCAGTCGTCGGATCGAAGGCAAAGCTGAAGATCACTACCACGACGAAGGCAAAGATCAGCGTCGTGTTCAGCAATTCGCGAGCGCGGAATTCCGCGCGCACTTCCTTGGCGACGATGATGGCGGCCGCGCGACCTGCGTTCATTGCGCGGCTCCCTGCAAACCTGCCAGGATGAGTTCCAGATTTCCTTCGCTCCCGGAATCGGATACGACGCGCCCAGCCTCGAGCCGCACTGCGCGCGTCGCGAGGCGCAGGACTTCATCGCGGGCGTGGGTGCTGGCGAGGATCGTGCAGCCCTCACTCTGCAGCGCAGCGAGGGTGGCTGCGAACCACACGCGCCCCTGTGGGTCGAGTCCCGAGGACGGTTCGTCCAGAAGCAAAATACGCGGCGAATGCACCAGGGCTCGAACGATAGCCAGCCGCTGGCGCATGCCGCGCGAAAATGTGCGCACCAGGCTGGAGGCGCGTTCTGCCAGACCTGCGGCGGCGAGAAGATTGGCTGCACGCGACGCCACATTCGCCACGCCGTAAAGGCGTGCGAAGAAATGAAGATTTTCTTCGGCCGTCAGCTCGTCGTAGAGAAGCGTACTGTGCGCCACCATTCCAACGCGGCTTTTGATGAATTCGGGCGAATCGGCCGCCAGTCCTTGCACCGTCACGCGGCCCGAATTTGGGCGCACGAGTAAAGCGGCGACTCGCAATAGCGTGGTCTTCCCCGCCCCGTTCGGGCCGAGCAACGCAACGAACTCTCCGGGCTGGATTTCAAGGCTGACGCGGCGAAGAGCGGTGAGCGCGCCGTAGCGCTTTTCCACTTGCTCGAAAACGAGTCCCAGGCGCTCGCTGCGCGTCGCAGGATTCAAGGGGGTCGCTCAGCCGCGCACGAGATTGCGCAGTGTCTGCTCCACTTGCGCGCGCTGCCGACTGTATTCCTCGTCGGAAATGGTGCCAGCTTGATGGCGAAGCTCGAGGCGAAAGATTTTTTCCTTCAACTCGTCGAGGCTGCCGCTGACTTCGCGGTCAACCGTGGCGACTACCGAGTTTGAAGCGTGTTGCGATGGAGCTTTTGCCGTGGGCGGCGGCGCGCTCGCCTGTAAAGCTGCGCCATTGCCGGCAATGGCCATTTGGGGCCGGCGCCAGAGGTAAACGATGCCCAGAGCGAACAGCGCCGCAAATCCGGCGACCAGAATCCATTTCAGGCTATCGAGCCGCGCGGGAAACGTGTTCACTGCTTCGGCTGCGCCGCCGGCACGCGAATTCACGGAAGGATTGCCGGAGTCATCAGCCGGACCGCCACCGCCGCCGGCGTTGGCCGGCGGAGGGGGAGCCGTGCCCGAAATGGCGATTTCAACCGGAGCATTGGCTGCCACCGCATCGTGGCCGTAGATTGTGTAGCCGTCTTGATTCCCGCCGGGATTGAAGCCCGCCGCGTTGATCTGCAATGTCGGCGGAGCCACGAGGAACAGGCCGGGCACCGCGTACGGCGAAACCAGTTTCAGCGTAGCCTTGTTCGACGGATATGGAAGCTGGTAGGAGATGCGCACGCCGTTCTTTCCCGGCCGGAACGGAAAGGCGATGGAGCTGCGATTCTTGCCCTTATCAATAGTGCCTTGCACCACGGGCATACCGGCCGCCGACCACGCCGAGACCTGATTCAATTGCGCGCCTTCCGGGAGCACGAAGTTGAACGTGCCGTCTTCCTTGAAAAAAGCAACGGGAGGCTGCGTCTTGTTCTCAATCGCAAATTCCTCGCCTACGAGGAGGTTCGTTCCCGACGGCTGTACCACGATGTCGTGCTGGCTGACGGAGACTGAGGAAGGGTCGCTGGTGGGCTCGAAGACCTCGATATCCACGGTGGACGTGCCCGGCGGAAGCGGCTGGTGGTAATTCACGCCGCGATACACCACGCGAATCAGCATCGGACCGCTGCCGATTTCGGGACGGTCGACCAGATAGTGGCCCTGCGCGTCCGATTTAACCGTGGTCAGCTCCTGCATCCCGCCTTGCAATTGAAAGATGATAACGTCGAGGCCTGCGCCCGGCTTATTGTTCGTCCCGTTGTGAATCGTGCCGGAGACGGTGCCGGCAAATGTAGCGGCGGCCCATAACACACCGGCCAGAAGTACGGCTGCAATTTGTGAGAGGAGGCGGTTCATCTTAGTCCGTTCACGTCGTCTTAGGTTTCTTCGTCATCGCCTGGCGCGTTGCAGCTGTGGGCGCGCTGCCGGTAAGTTGGTCCATTTCAGCCAGAGCGCGAGCGGCTTCCGCTTCTAACGCCTGCCGCATTTCGTCGTAGTCCTTATCGGAGAACTTACCCGCACGATGTTCGAAACGCAAATCGCGAAGATTGTCGTAGATCGTATCGCGGCGTTCGAGAAGCGAATCGAGCTTCGAGCGGTGTGGCGCAGAATCGGATGCGTCCGGCTCGATCACGAAGATAAAGAGAATTGTCGCGCAGGCCAGCAAAATACACGCAAGGGTTATTGCCGTGCTACTCATCGGGGCCTATCTCATGCCGCGCTCGCGCTAGAAGTTCGGGCGAGACGTGGGCCGGCTGCGCCTTCATCTGCGCGGCGCGCTGGTGCCAACTCTTCAAGATGGCGCGTACAACGAAGATTCCCACGATCGAAAAGACGATCGGCATCAGCCACATCCAGCGATTGAAGCCTTTCGCTTCCGGCACGATGACAACCTCGGTGCCGTACTCCTGGATGAAGGATTGCAGGATGAGATCGTCGGAATCGCCACGAGCTACGCGCTCGTCCACTTCTTTGAGCTCATTCTTGGCGACGTCGCAGGGGCCCGAAAATGAAGCGCCGGGATGATTGCAAAGCCCGGCGGAATCCGCGCAGCCCGCGCACATGCAGTTGATCCGCTTTCCCAGCTCTGTGGCGCGATCTGATCTTTGCGCGACGGCGACTGGCGCCATCGCGTAGGCGCACGCGATCAGGGCGAGAAGGATCCAGCTGCCAGTTGCCCTAATGCTTGCCATGAATCGCTCCGACGGGATGCGGCACGGGACCCGCCGCCGCTGACGGTGCTATTTCGGCCGCTTGCGAAAGCACCATTACTGGCTGGCGGCTCGGAATTAGGGCGAGTATGGTGCCGAGCACGACGACCAATCCTCCGAACCAGATGCACTTTACCAGCGGATTCAAGTAGCCGTGAATCACAGGCCGATTCGTCTCCGGGCTCCGCCCGTCATAAACAAGATAGATATCGCGAAGCGGCGTGGATTGGATTCCGACCAGCGTCTGCGTGATCTGGCTCGCCAGGAAAAATCGGCGCTCGGGATACAAAATCATCTTGGACTTGCCGTTACGGAAAACTTCGAGGGTGGCGCGCTCCGCTTGGTAATTGGGCGTTTGAATCTGGTCGAAATTCTGGGAGACGATGTCGTACGGTCCCAGCTTCATGTGCGCGCCTGGCGGCATTTCCTGCTGAACATCGCGATTGAAAGCCGATCCGGCGATGCCGACGAAGATGAGCACCATGCCGAAATGAACCACGTAGCCGCCATAGCGGCGGGTATTGCGCATCGTTAGCTGGCCCGTCGCCGCGAGCAAGTTTATGCCGCTCCGCGCGGCAATCACGCGCGCCCCGCGCCAAAACTCAGCCACTATGGTCAGCACAACGAATACCGAGAGGATCAAGCAGATCAGCGGATAAATCAGCCGGAAGCCCGCGATGAAGGCAATCACTCCAGCCACGAATCCACCCGCCAAAGGCCACAAGAAATTACGCCTCAAGCCGTCCAGAGAAGTTTTTCGCCAAGCAAGAAGAGGTCCCACTCCGGTGAGCAGGATCAGGAAAAGCGCGATGGGGACGTTCACCTTGTTGAAGAATGGAGGTCCTACGCTGATCTTTGTTCCCTGCACCCACTCGGAAAGAACCGGAAAGAGCGTTCCCCAGAGCACGGCGAAGCACGCCGCGAGAAGAATCAGATTGTTGAAGAGAAAGCTGGACTCTCGCGATACCAGCGAGTCGAGCTGGTTGTCGCTTCGCAGGTAATCCCGGTTTTTCCAATACGCCAGAGCACAGGCGATAAAAGTGATCACTAGGAACAAGACAAACCAGGTGCCGATGGACGACTGCGCGAAGGCATGAATCGAACTGACGATTCCCGATCGCGTCAAAAGCGTCCCGAGAATGCACAGCATAAACGTGGTAAACACCAGCCAGACATTCCAAACCTTCATCATCCCGCGCTTCTCTTGCATCATCACCGAATGCAGGAATGCAGTTCCAGTGATCCACGGCAGCAGCGAGGCATTCTCAACCGGGTCCCAAGCCCAGTAGCCGCCCCAGCCCAAAACGGCGTAGGCCCAGTGCGCGCCGAGCAAAACTCCGAGTGTTTGAAACACCCAGGCGATCATCGTCCAGCGCCGCGTGATGTGAATCCATTTCTCCCCTGGATATCGTCCGAGAAGCGCAGCCATGGCAAACGCAAACGGCACGCTGAAGCCCGTATAGCCGAGATACAGCATCGGAGGATGAATCACCATTTCCGAATACTGCAGCAGCGGCGTAAGTCCGTGGCCGTCTGCCTGGGCGACAACTGTGAAGGCACCACCCGCCCCCGCATGGCCGAGCACCTGGAACGGACTGGCCACGAAATTATTAAGAGTAAGGAAGAAAAGCTGCACGCAAGCGAGAACAACGCCAACGTACGGCATCAGCTCGGGATGCTTCCGCCGGTTTAAGAACAGGGCGAAGAACGCGTAAATCGAGAGCAGCCAGCTCCAAAAAAGGAGCGAGCCTTCCTGTCCCGCCCACAGCGCGGCGAACTTGTAGAATCCCGGGAGATCCCGATTGCTATGCTCCGCGACGTAGGCCATCGAAAAGTTGTCGGTGAAAAACAAATATTCGAGGCAAGCGACCGCGAGAGTGACCAGGCAAAAAACCGCGATGCCGGCATGTCGCGAACTCTTCGTCAGCAGAGGATTGCGGGTACGGATGGCGAGAATGCCGGCGACAATTGCATAGCCGGCTGCGATCAACGCGAGCAGTAAGGAGAATGAGCCGAAAATATCCACTTAAGAGATGGTCCTCGATTAACTCTGACCCTTGGGATAGGTCTCGCTTGCGCCCGATGTTTGGCCACCCTGCTGCGGCACGGCCTCATACTTCGAGGCGCACTTGGCCTGTACTTGCTCCGCATTAAACCGTCCGTCCGGCTGCAAGCGTCCCTCGACGAGCGCCTGGGCTCCGTCTTTGAAAGTGTCGGGCAGAGGATCCCGGCCAGCGTAGCTAACATTCAGCGTTCTTCCCTGCTCTTCGAGAACGAACTCGACGCGCCCTGGCAGGTGCTGGATCGATCCGGCGCGCACGTCTCCGCCGATGCGCATGCGCTGATTCAGCGATGATCCGTGCAGGGTCGCGATTTCCGAAAGTGTATGGTAATAGGTTTTGCTCTGAGTGAATCCGACGTAGGCCAGTGACAGCAGGGTGACGATAATGATTCCAGAACCAACCACGAACTTCGTCTGAGCCTTCATAGAGAGCACCGCCCTAAACCCGCAATATCAAGCACAGATGATAGCACAATGGAACGATACAGGCTGGGGGCGGTGCAAATCGGCTACGAACGGACGGACCTACGGCTTGACCTCGTGGCCGAGCTTTGACCGCAGGCATCCGACCAACTCGGGCGCGAGTTCCGAGATATTCATGCCCTCCGAGACCATGAACTTGCAGCTCAGGATCGGCCGCGACTGGTCGTCGTCCGGCAACTGGCAGTTCACGCGGCAATACTGGCAGTCTTGATTCCAACAGAACCGCCCGTAAGGGATCGTTTCCGGGCTGATGAATTGAAAGCAGCGCAGAACCGAATTTTTTTCCGGGACGAGGAACGTCCGCCCAAGAATGTTGATCTCCACTAGCCGCTCGAATGGACGAAACACCTCGGACATGGTCACAATTCCCCCTGGGCCTGTCTGAACGTAAACTTACGAGAGAGACGCAGACGTAGCAACACCGGCAACAACGGACGTGCCCAATTCTCCAATGGCTGCGAGTCGTGACCTTCAGGGAGAGAGCGTTAGGCGACTAGAAACGAAAATCGGGGAGCGGATCAGGCGAAGAACTGGCCCATGCGGCGGAATTTTTCGTAGCGCTGCGATAAAAGATCGGACGGCGCCATCTTGGTTAGATGCCGAAGCGATGTCTGAAGGACATTATCGAGAGTCCTGGCCGTGGACTCGGGATCGAGATGCGCGCCGCCTTCGGGTTCGGGCACGATTTCATCCACCAGCTTCATCTCGAGCAGGTCTTTCGCGGTGATGCGCAGAGCTTCGGCGGCGATTTCGGCCTTCGTTGAATCGCGCCACATGATCGAAGCGCAGCCTTCCGGCGAAATTACGGAGTAGACCGAGTTTTCCAGCATGTGCACACGATCGCCGAGAGCAATCGCCAGCGCGCCGCCCGAACCGCCCTCTCCGGTGATGGTCACCAGAATCGGCACCGGCAACCGGGCCATCTCGCGAAGATTTTTGGCGATGGCCTCGGCTTGACCGCGTTCTTCCGCGCCCACGCCTGGATAAGCGCCTGGTGTATCAACGAACGTAAAGATCGGCCGTTTGAACTTGGCGGCGAGTTGCATCACGCGAAGCGCTTTGCGGTAGCCTTCGGGCTTTGCCTGTCCCCAATTCCGGGCGACGCGCTGCTTGGTATCGCGGCCCTTTTGTTGCCCAATCACCATAACCGGGTTGCCGTGAAAGAACGCCATGCCGCAGATCAGCGCGGGATCGTCCGCAAAAGCGCGGTCGCCGTGAATTTCGCTGAAGCCTTCGAAAATCATGCGGACGTAATCGAGCGTGTACGGGCGCAGCGGATGGCGTGCGAGTTGAACGCGCTGCCAGGCGCCGAGGTGCGAGTAGAAATCGTGCTTGAGCTCAGCGACTTGCCTGCGCAGGCGCTCGATTTCCTCCTCGGCATTATCTCCGTTCGGAGATAGACGCAGCAGTTCCTCGACGTCGCGCTCGAGTGCGTCGATCTCTTTCTGGCGTCTTTTTTCGCGTTCGTCCATTCGGGCTTTAAGCGCGGATATTCCGCTATTTCTGCATCACAATTGCATCGGGTCCGCAAATTCCGCGAATACGGTCGAGTAGTTCCGGATCGACTTGCACGCTGCGAGCGGATTCCAGCTTGGCTTCGCTGCCATCGTCGCTCAACAAATCAAATTCCACTCGGCAACGTCCGGGGCGGCTCGCCATCAATTCATCGAGCTCGTTGAGCATTCCCTGATCGGCAGCTTTCAAATCCACGCGCACACAGAGTAGCGCTGGCGCGCGCTGCAGCATCTGGTCGATGGGCCGCGCCTCGGATACTGCAAGCCGCGTTCCCACTTCCTCGACATTTACGCGCCCTTTGATCACCAGCGGCGTTCCGCTTTTTAGCACCGGCTCGAGCCGCTGGAAAGCTTCTGGAAAAACGAGCGCCTCGACGACCCCGGTCTGATCCTGCAGCGTGGCGATCGCCCATCGCGCGCCCTTCTTCGAGCGCATCGGACGCGATTGTACGATGATTCCCGCGACAATTATGTCGCTGCCGTTGCGCCGCCCTTCGAGCGAACCGATTTCCACCGCGTTCAATTCTTTCAGCCGCCCGGCGAATTTATCCAGCGGATGGCCGGAGATATAAAAGCCAAGCATGGCGTATTCGCCGGTGAGCCGTTCTTCCTCCGTCCATTCATCCACGCTGGAAACTCGGTGCGGCTCAGTCGCGGACGCCATCGTCGGGGCCGACGTGAAGAACACGCTTTGTCCGCTCGTACGCTCGCGATGCAGCCTCTGGCCATACTTCATCGCTTCATCGAGATCGGTCCAGTGACTGGCTCGATTCCCCGGCAGAGAATCCATCGCACCAGACTTGATCAAGCTCTCCAGCACGCGGCGATTCAATAGCCCGTTGTCCAGCGATTCGCAAAACTCGAACAGATCACGGAATTTTCCGCGTTTCTCGCGAGCCTCGCAGATTCCTTTCGCGGTGTTTTCGCCAACATTCTTAATGGCCGCAAGCCCGAAGCGGATGTGATCGCCGACCGGCGTGAAGTAGAGAGAGCTCTCGTGAATATCGGGAGGCAGCACCGTGATCCCCATGCTGCGCGCCTCGGCGATAAACTTCACCACCTTTTCGGTGTTCCCCGCTTCTGCCGTCAGCATGGCAGCCATGAATTCCACAGGGTAGTGCACTTTCAAATAGGCGGTTTCGTAGGCGACGATCGCGTACGCGCAAGAATGCGCCTTGGGGAAGCCGTACGCCGCGAACTCCTCCATTAAATCGAATATCTTCTCGGCTTTCTTGGCTGGGACTTTTCGTGTCGCGCAACCGGCGAGGAATTTCTCGCGCTGCGACCGCATTTCGTGCGCTTTCTTCTTGCCCATCGCGTAGCGCAGGACGTCAGCTTCGCCCAACGAGAATCCCGCCAGCCTGTTAGCAATCTGCATCACTTGTTCCTGGTAAACGATAACCCCCCAGGTCCCGGCTAAGATTTCTTCTAGCTCGGGCATGTCGTATGTCACTTTCTTCTTGCCCTGCTTGCGGGCGAGGAACTCATCGATCATCCCGCCTTGAATTGGGCCTGGACGATAGAGGGCGTTCAGCGCGGTCAGATCTTCGAGGCACGTGGGTTGATAGCGGCGAAGAATGTCCCGCATGCCGTGGGACTCAAATTGAAAGATCCCGGTCACATTGGCGGTGGAAAACAATTTATAAACTTCGGGATCGTCAAGGGGCAGGCTGGAAAGATCGAGCTCAATGCCACGATTCTCGCGAATCAGCTTCACCGAGTCGTCAATGACCGTGAGCGTCGTAAGGCCGAGAAAATCCATCTTCAGCAGGCCTATACGCCCTAACGCGTTCATGTCGTACTGCGTCGTGATTTCGTCTTTATTGGTCTTGTAGAGCGGAACGATTTCGGTGAGCGGTTGAGGAGAAATGACCACTCCGGCGGCGTGCGTGGACGCATGCCGCGCCAGCCCTTCCAACCGCAGCGCGACGCTAATCAAGTCCTCGACGCGCGGGTCCTCGCGACGCAGCTGCGCAAGCTGCGGCGAATCTTCAAGCGCTTTCTCGAGCGTAATGTTGAGTTGGTTGGGCACCAGCTTGGCCAGGCGATCTACCTCTCCATACGGCATATCGAGCGCCCGGCCCACGTCTTTAATCGCGGCCTTTGCGGCCATCGTCCCGAAAGTGATGATTTGCGCGACGCTTTGCTCTCCATATTTCTTTCGCACGTAGTCAATCACTTCCCCGCGCCGCCGTACGCAAAAATCGATGTCGATATCGGGCAATGAAATGCGCTCGGGGTTCAAGAAGCGCTCGAAGAACAAGTCGTATTGCAGCGGATCGACGTCGGTGATCCGCAGCGAGTAACTGACCAAGCTTCCGGCTGCCGAACCGCGCCCGGGGCCGACCGGAATCTCTTGTGCGCGAGCATAGTGCATAAAATCCCAGACAATCAAGAAATAGCCGGCGTAGCGCATATTCTTGATCATCGCGATCTCGTCGTTCAGCCGCCGCTCGTAGGCGGCGAGAGGCTGCCGCAGCTTTCCCTGCGCCGCGAGACGCTCGAACTGGGTCATGCGCTCCGTAAAGCCCTCGCGCGCAACTTTCTCGAAATAGCTTTCCGCCGTATGGCCCGCCGGCACTTGAAATTCCGGAAATGAGTTCGTGACGCGCTCGATTTTCACGTGGCAGCGTTCGGCAATCGCCACCGTGCGCTCCACCGCTTCCGGAATCTCGCGAAACACGTGAGCCATTTCTTCCGCCGTCTTGAAATAGAACTGGTCCGTCGCAAATTTCATGCGGTTCTGCTCGCTCATGGTCTTCCCGGTCTGAATGCACATGAGCACTTCCTGCGCGCGGGCGTCAGACTGTGTCAGATAGTGGCAATCGTTCGTGGCCACGAGCGGGATTCCGGTTTCGCGGGAGAGTTGCACGAGATCGCGGTTGACGCGCGTCTCGATTTCAAGGCCCTGATCCTGAACCTCAAGGAAAAAATTGCCCTTGCCGAAAATGTCCTGCAGCCGGTAGGCCGACTCTCGAGCCTTGTCGAGCTTCCCGTCGCTGACCGCTTCGGAGACTTCTCCGCGCAGGCAAGCCGAAAGCGCGATTAATCCCTTACTGTGTCGCGCGAGCAGCTCGTGATCCACTCGCGGCTTATAGTAGAAGCCGTCAAGAAAGCCCGTGGAGACGAGCTTGATCAGATTGCGATAGCCCTCATCGGACTCGGCAAGAAGGACTAGATGATTCGAGCGCTCCGCATCCGCGCCGCGCGTCTTATGGCTTCCCGGAGCAACGTAAACCTCGCATCCGATGATCGGCTTTACGCCCCGTGTCGTGGCTTCGTGGTAGAAATTTGCGGCGGCGAACAGGTTGCCATGATCGGTCACGGCAACCGCCGGCATTCCGCGCCGCGCAGCTTCGTCTACGAGTTCGCCAATATCGCAAGCTCCGTCAAGGAGAGAGAAATCCGTATGCAGATGGAGATGAACAAAGTTCGAGTGAGCCATGCGGGAATCTATTCTAAACCCCTGCGCAATAGTTCGCCATCAACGGTGCGTGTGCGCTCTCGCGAAGATGATCCGTCGAAGTTCGTCAACGCCGCGCTTTGGATTTTGTCGCCGCAGATTTCACAGGCCGAGGCTTGTGCGCTGGCGGTTTCGTTCCAGCTGCAGCCGCAGAAGCAGGTGCCGCGGCCTTCGCAGCTGCGGGCTTTGCAGGTTTGGCTTCGCCCCCTGGAGCCTGTGCCTTGGTCTCCGGCGGTGTGCCGGCTTTCGGCGCCGCAGCGGGGGCAACCTTTGCCTCGGTCTTCTCTTTCGTTTTCGGTTTCTTCTTCTCTTCTTTCTTTTTCGGCTCGTCCTTAATCCCCGCGAGTTTCTTCAAAATCTTCGTGCGCTCAATCGGGTCGCGGCCCTTCCCGCGAAGCTGCGCCTCGAAGAAATCTTCGAGGATCTTGTCGAACTTCGGCCCGCGCGGCACGCCCAATGAGTCAAGCTCTGCCACCGGCATGCTCGAGCGCAGCGGACGCCACTTCTGGAGGTAGTTGCGAATCTTCGAGACAGGTTTCGAATCGCCATACTCGGCCTGCAAGAATGCCAGCCGCTCCGGAGGCACCGTCTCGAGGAAGAAATACGCTTCCTTCGGAGAATCCGTTTTGCGGCTCTTGAGAATCTTCAGAGCCTTCTCAGTTTCGGGTGCCAAATCGTTTATCGCGTCAATCGTTTTTGCCGGAAGCTCCAGATGGCGCAATGCGGCGGCGGCCTCGCGGCTTTTGAGGCGCTTTAGAAGGAAATAAACCGTCGCAAGCGTCAACCGCGGCCGAATCCCCACAGACAGAAAACTCTCGCGCGCACGGCTCAGGCGCGTGAATCCGTCATAATCCGGATGCCGGCGCACGAGCTGCGGATGAATCGCTGCGATCAAGCCGTGAGCTTCCCACTGCTTCAGCACGCCAGCCGGATTGTCTTCCCTTCCGAGTTGCAGCACTTCCTTGCCAACGGCTGCGGGATCAAGATTCTCATGCAGGCGGCGCCCGATCGCGAGTTCAAACCACTCTTGTGTGCGCTGCTCCATCTTGAAGTCCATGCGCACGCCATAGCGCAAAATGCGCATGAGCCGGATCGGCTGGTTGGTGAAAGCGTGAATCGAGAGAGCGCGCGTCTCGCGCTTCTCGAGATCGGCGAGGCCGTTTGTGGGATCGAGAAGCAGACCGCGCGATGCCGAATTCAGCGAGATCGCCACGGCATTCAACGAAAAATCGCGGCGGCGCAAATCTTCCATCACCGTGGACCAGCGGATTTCCGGCTTGGCGCCGGGGCGCTCGTACACTTCGTCGCGCGCGGCCGAGATTGAGCCGTCCGCATCCCCGGCGAACACCACCTCGTAATGCCGCAGCCGCTCATCCTCGGAGATAATTCGCGCGCCGCCTTTTTCCAATTCGCGCACGATGCGCTGCGGATTTCCCTCGATGGTGAAATCCAGGTCGCGAATCGGCATTCCCGATATCAGATCGCGAACCGCGCCACCCGTGAGGTACACGTTCGAATCCTGCGCGCGCGCCAATTCTTGTACGCGCACGAGCGCGGCCCGTTGCTCGGGCGAGAGCCGGCTTTCCAGCAAAAACATGTAATCAGGCATGAGAGCTTCGGCCTCCATCGATTAGCCAATGCATCGTTTGGCTTTGAAGCGCCCCAAGGGCGCCGAACTTCCTTACGGGGTCCCCATTTCGAAATCCTGCGCGATTGGATTCCAGCAACTCAAGCTCGCGGATGGTGCGCGCGGTAGACCTGCTTGAGACGTTCTTCGACCACGTGGGTATAGATCTGTGTCGTCGCGATATCCGTGTGACCGAGCATCATCTGCACCGCACGCAGGTCTGCGCCGCGATCCAAGAGATGAGTTGCAAAGCTATGGCGCAGCATGTGCGGCTTCAACTTCTTCCGCAATCCCGCCCTCTTCCCGCAGTCCGACACCGTCTTCCAGAAGCTATGACGCGAACAAGAGGCACCGTGCCTGTTTAGAAAAAGCAGCTGAGGAGAATCCTCGCGCGCAAGCTTCGGCCGCGAGTCCCGCAAGTAACGCTGTACGATCTCCAGCGCCTGGCGGCCAATGGGAACGAGGCGCTCCTTGTTTCCCTTCCCCAGGCAGCGAACGTAGCCCGAATCGAAATGAATGTCGCTGAGCCGAAGCCCGCACAATTCAGAGACGCGCAAGCCCGCGGAGTACATCACTTCAATCATTGCTTTGTCGCGCAAACCGACGATCGTCCCGGCATCAGGCGCGGCGAGCAGCCGATCTACTTCCTCCACGCTCAAAAACATGGGAAGCCCCATCCGAAAGCGCGGCGATTCAACCGTCTCCGTGGGGTCCTCCGTCACGAATCCTTCGATCAACGCGAAGCGGAAGAACTGCCGCAGCGTAACCAGGTGGCGCGCGACCGAGCGGCTATCCAGCTTGCGGTCGTAGAGCGAACGCAGGAAATCGACAATCGTGTCGCGCGTCGCGCCCTCGAGCCTCAGCCGCCTCTTCGCCGTGAATTCCTGAAATTTCTCGACGTCGCGGCGATAGGCATCATGCGTATTCATCGAGACGCCTTTCTCGACGCGCAGGTAGCTCAAGAACGCATGAATCACGCCTTCCAACTATTCTCCCTTCCAGTGCTGAATGCACCTGACGTCGGTCGGCGCTACGCGATTACGCCGCACCACGAACGCCAACGGCGCTCCTCGCGTAGGCGATGACTTCATCCACCTCGTCGCAGCGAAGCACTCGCGCCACCGCCAAATAGACTCCCACCGCCACAATAATCATTCCCGCCAATGTCCCTGCCTGAACCAAGTAGCGCTGCAACGAATCGAAATGCACCCAACGCAGCATGGCGAGGCATGCGATCGCCATGGCTAAAACGCATGCCGCCGTCTTCGCAAATGAACCGAGCAGAACCCAACCGCCCACCCGTCCGAAACGCCGCCGGAAGATCACAAACAGCGCGCCGATATTTATGTACGCCGCAAGCGAAGTGGCCAGCGCCGGGCCTCCATTCGCCAGCGATCTCCACAGCCAATGCAGAAATATCGCATTCCCTACAATATTCACGGCCAATGCAGAGGCCGCGACGCGCACCGGCGTCACGGTGTCCTGCAACGAGTAAAAAACGGGCACCAGCAGCTTCACTGCTGCGAACGCCGGCAACCCCAGCGAATAGAAGAGCAACGGCCGCAAAGTGAGCGCCGTCGAGCTGGCTTCGAATCGTCCATGCTGAAACAGCACGCGCACGATCGGCTCGCGAAGCAGGATCAGCCCAACGGCCGCAGGAAACGTAACGAACGAAACCACGCGCAGCGCAAATCCGAACGTAGCCGTCATATCGCCGAGACGTCCCTGTTGCGCTTGCTGCGAGAGCGTTGGCAGCAGCGCCGTCGAGATGGCAATCGCGAAGCTGCCGAGCACCAGCTCGACCACGCGGTCCGCCACATAAAGCGCGGTAATGCTCCCCGCGGGCATCTTCGGCGACATCGCGAAAATAGTGTTCACGAAGAAATTAATTTGATAAAGCCCCGCGCCTAAAAACGCCGGTAGCATCAACCGGCCCACAGTGCGTACTCCCGGATCCGTCAAAGAAGGGCGAAATCGAAATCGCATCCCGCGGCGAACCAGCGCCGGCACTTGCATGAAAAACTGCAGCGCGCCCCCTACGAGCACCCCCGCAGCCAGCGCCACCGCCGGGCTTCGATACGGCTCCGGCGCCCAATTCATGATCGGCTTGTAAACCACAGCAGTCGAAAACAGAATCAGCGTCAAATTGAAAACGATCGGAGTGGATGCCGGCAATCCAAACACCCGGAAACTGTTCAGAATCGCCATGGCCAAAGCCGCAAGCCCAACAAAAAGCACGTATGGAAAAATAATCCGATTCAAATAGACCGCCAGCCCCCAGTCAAGCCGGTTCGCGCCGAAGAGCGTAAAAAGATAGATCACTTGGCGCGAGAAGATGACCCCGAGCGCGGCGATGGGCGCCAGGATCGAAGTCAGAGTCCAGAATGCCCGCTCTGCGAAATCCCAGGTCTCCTGATTCGACTTTCGAGCCACATAACCGGTGAACACTGGGATGAACGACGCACTAAGCGCTCCCTCCCCGACGAGGCGGCGTAGCAAATTGGGAATCCGGAACGCCAGAATGAAACAGTCCGCAGCCACCGAAGTACCCAGCAGCAGTGTGATTCGCTGGTCCCGTAAGTACCCTAAAATGCGGCTGATAATAGTGGCGAGGGTGATGGAAGAGGCGGATTGGAGGACCTGCCGGTGTTCGGTCAATCGCCCAGTTCTCCGTTGCTAACCCTTTTATCGCCAACAACTTGACAATGGTTGGCGGCAAAGATAACATAACCTCGTGATTTTCGCAACTCTCCTGCTAAAGTGGTCCTGAAGTGAAAGTCCGCTCCAGCACACCGACGCGAAAGAAAGTCGTCGTCCTCCTACTCGACCTGACTCCGCTCAAAGGCTACCTCAACCCGGCAAATCTGCCCGGCACCGATAGCATTGACCTCCTGACCCCGGACGGCGAGCACCAGGCAGTCCCGCCCAGCGAAATCAAGGCCATCTATTTCGTCGATGATCTGAACCTGCCCTACGAGCCAGAGCGCAAGTCCTTCCTCAGCCGCCCAAAGCTAGAAGGCCTCTGGTTGAAGCTTACGTTTCGGGATCGCGACACGCTCGAAGGCATCGTGGTAAACGAACTTCTGGAAATTCTCGATCGCGGCCTCCAATTCATCCCGCCCGACCTTCACGGTAACTGCTCGCGCGTCTACGTCCCGCGTTCCGCACTAACGGAAGTAAAGGTGCTAGGCGTAGTGGGCGCAGCAAAACGCATCCCCCGAGTCGCAGCCGTCGCTGTACCCGCGCAACCCAAGCTCTTCGAAGAATAACCACGCAGTTGCCGTCGCAGTTGTAGGGGCGGGTCTATGCCTTTCAGCCCCGCCCGCTGTTCGGCCCAGCCGTTTGCCTTCACGCCTGCCGCCCTCTGTATGTCTCATCAGAATTGGGAATCGTCGCTCCAAACGCCCGCAATCAATCCAAACTGATGTAAATTGATCGCCAGACGTAGAGGAGAACCACCATGAAACTCGGCGAACTCGCCGAACGCTTGGGCTGTACGCTCGAGGGAGATGCGGCGATCGAAATCACCGATGTCGCGGGCATCGAAGAAGCCGGCACAGGCCACCTGACGTTCCTCAGCAACCGCCGCTATCGATCGGCGGCCGCCGCTACGAAAGCATCAGCCATTCTCGCCGCGCCAGACGACGGCCCTATGCCGGTAGCAGTCCTGCGCTCGAAGAATCCATACTTGGATTTCGCCCGCGCTCTCAGCATGTTCCATCAACCGCCAAAATACGCCCCAGGAATTCATCCCACGGCAAGCATCTCGGCCTCAGCACGCATCGGCGCCAACTCCCACATCGGCCCATACTGCGTAATCAGCGAAAATGTCGCCATCGGCGACAACGCGGTGCTTCACAGCTCCGTAACGATTTACCGCGGCGCACAAATTGGAGACGACTTCATGGCTCATTCGCACACCGTTGTGCGCGAGCGAGTTCGCATAGGCCATCGAGTAACTCTGCAGAACGGCGCCGTCGTCGGCTCAGACGGTTTCGGCTTCGCCAAGCAAGCCGACGGCACTTGGTACAAGATTCCCCAGACGGGTATCGCCGTAATCGGCGACGACGTAGAGATCCAAGCCAACAGCACGTTAGACCGCGCCACGATGGGCGAAACTCACATCGGCAAGGGCGCCAAGATCGACAATCTGGTCCACGTAGCCCACGCAGTAAAAGTAGGCGAGAACACGCTACTCTGCGCGCAAGTAGGAATCGCAGGTTCGGCTAAGGTGGGGAATAATTGCGTGCTGACCGGACAAGTCGGCGTCGTAGGACATCTCACTATCGGCGACGGCGCGGTAATCACCCCGCAAAGCGGCGTCCCGAATGACGTTCCCGCAGGCGCTCTGTATTCAGGCTCGCCGGTGATCGAGCACAAGAACTGGCTGAAATCCATCGCAGTCTTCGCCCGCCTACCGGAACTGCAAAAGCAAGTCCGGGAGTTGACCGCCGAGGTAGCCCGCTTGCGCGCGCGGACGTAACGTTTCCTGCCGCTACGTTTCGTCGAGCGGTCTCTGCTCTTCGGGCAATCCCGCGGCTACAAGCGCAAAAACGCGCTTCCTCAGCGCATCTCGCTGTTCGAATTTGTACTCCGATGCGTCAACGGCCGGCCCGAATCGCACCGTCATGTCTCCCGGCCGGACAAACCACTCGCCCTTCCGCATTAACTTCTGCGATCCCACCAACGACACGGGCACGACCATAGCTCCCGACTCGATGGCCATCACGAAAGTTCCATTCTTGAATGGTTTCAGGTGCCCGTCGCGGCTGCGAGTCCCTTCAGCAAACACGAGGAACGACGTGCCATCCCGCAGATACTCGATCGCCTTGTCCACCGCCGCCGATGATTCATCTTTATTCCCACGATCCACGGGCAAAATGCGCACCTGGTGCAGCGCCGTCGCCAGCACCGGAATCCGATAAACTTCTTTCTTCGCCAGAATCGCGACGCGCCGCGGAATGTACGGCACCAGCGCCGGCGGGTCCACGTTACTCACGTGATTCGACGCGAAAATGCACGTACGCGCCGGAATATTCTCCACCCCCTCGACATGCACTCGAATCCCGCCCATCCGCAGGCCGAGCCGCACCGCTTTCATAGCCATCTGGTACATCGGATCGGGCTTCCCGCTGATCGCCGTGTAAAGAATATAGAAAGGCAGAACCAGATATACCGCGAGGGTGAGGTACACGACGACAAAGATCGTGCGGATCATTCCGGTTCAGTTCGTCGAGCCGCGCAGCATTCCTTCGCGGATGCGTCGCTGCTTATCCGTGGGATTCGCGATTTGTTCGATCGAAAATTGGCTTTCTTCCCGTGAGCCAAGCTTCACAGACATGTCCTGCTCCTGCGACTCGCGCCGGATCCGAAGCGGTAAAGTGTCGCCCGGCGCGCGGCTGCGCATCCAGCGGTACTGCGCCTGAGAAGTGTTTTCTCCGTTGATCTGTACAATCATGTCTCCCGGGCGCAAGCCGGCGGCCTCGGCGTTGCTTCCCGGCAAGACCTCGGCAATCAGCAAGCTCGAGCCGGGTCCGCGTGTCATGCTAAACCCGAGATCGGCGCTGGTCTTGCTCCCTCGATTCAATCGCAGCCCCGCTCGTGCAAGAAAGTCGTCGTAGGGCAGTTCGTCGACGCCGCCGACGTAGCGCCGAAAAAAATCTTCGAATGGCTTCCCGGCGACTTCTTCAATCGTGGCGCGGATGTCGCCGCTCTCGTCGTAGAAGCGCCCGCGCTTCGCAAATTCGTCATTCATCGCGCGCATCACATCATCGAGCGACTTCTTGTTGTCCGTGTCGTCGCGAATCGCGATGTCCAGCAGCACCCCCAGAATTTGCCCTTTGTTGTAATACGAGATGCTGCGCTCGGGCGAATAATAGGAATCGTACTTCTCCAGCCAGGCGTCAAGACTCGACTCCTCGACGCTCTGCCACAACCGCGCCGGGCTCGAATCGAGTCGCTGAATTTGTTCCCCGAGATCTCCGTAGAACTGCCGCGTGTTCCACACGCCCGACCGCACCAGCGCGAATGACCCGTACGTGCTGGTCACTCCTTCCGCGAACCACAGCGCTCGCGTGTACTGCTCCTTCGTATAGTCCACCGGCTCGAGCGCCTGCGGGCGAATGCGCTTGACGTTCCACACGTGAAAAAATTCATGTGCCGCAATGCCCATCGCCCCGGGCTCGGAACTCGCCGCGATCGCCGTGCAATTCGAATGTTCCATTCCCCCGCCGCCTACTTCCATATAAGGCCCGAGATGGAAAAAAAACGTGTACTCGTGGAACGGCGCTCCGCCCATCATGCTCAGTTCATATTTGACGATGCGATGCAGATCGCTCTCGAACTGCGGCTTTTCCCACTCCTTTGCGTCGACTACCACTCGAAAATGTGCCCCGGCCTCGTCGAAGCCGAAGTTTGAAAACGTCCCCGCCTCCACCGGGGCATCCACGAGTTTGTCGTAGCTTTCGGCTGTAAATGTGTTCTCGGCTTTGCCCTCTTGCAACTCAGCGGCGATGTGCCATCCGGCAGGAACGTGCTCAAACGACACTTGAGTGTCTTCACTGCGGCGCTCGGGCAAATACATGAGGATTTCGGCAAGGTTCACGAACGCATGTTCGCTGTTCAATTGTGAATTGAAGGGCCCTGGATCGTTCCACTCGATTTCGTAGTGAATAACGTACGCGGCGTTAACATTGCCGGCGGTCCCGCGATCGCTGCGTCCAATTGTCCACGTCTGCTTGTCGATCGATAGCAGCCGGACTCCCACACCGCTGCTAACTGAACTGTCGATTGCTACAAGACGTAGATCACGAATGCGGTAAGCAAAATCTCGCACCTGGTACAGCGCGTTCCACGCCGGCAGCGCGACCTTGGTCCCTAGCGGGACGGGCGGAACTTGAATTTCAACTGTGAACAGATGCTTCTCGGGGTGTTCGAAGGAGACTTTATATCGGATCGTTGCCCAGGCAGGGCGGCCTGCGACCGGCAGTAGAAGAAGCAGAAGAAAAACAAGTCGCCGCGCGAATCCAATCACACGCGCGCTCCCGTTTGCGCAACCAATTTTTCAAGCAACTTCGCGCTCAAACCATCGAAGCTGCCGTTCGACATGATCAGCACCACATCCCCGGGTCGCGATTCAGCCGCGAGATATTCGGCGATTCCCTCCGCCGAGTCAAACGCTCGCGCCGGACGCCCGTGCGCGCGAACATCTTCCGCCACTTTCTCAGGCGAGAAGCGATCTTCGTCTTTCAGGAGTTGCGCGCGATTGACCGGACCAATCAGAGCCGCATCGGCCAGCGCCAGCGCCTCGGGCAGCACCTTCTCGAACACTTTGCGACGCATCGTGTTCGATCGCGGCTCTACCGCCGCCCAGATTCGCCGCCCGGGCCATCGCATTCTCGCCGCCTCGAGCGTCAAGCGAATGGCCGTCGGATGATGCGCAAAATCCTCGACGACGGTTACGCCGCCGGCGTCGCCTTTCAACTCCATGCGCTTGCGCACATTTTGAAACGTCGCCAGAGCCTGCTCGATCGCCTCACATTCCACTCCGCGCCCGTACGCCAATCCAATCGCCGCGAGCGCATCAAGAATCATGTGCCGCCCGGCAACCGGCGTGCGAATCCGCGCCACTTCCTTGCCGCGGTAAGCCACTCGAAATGCCGTCGCGTTGTCCTCCCAAAGCATGTCACCGGCCGACCAATCGCACTCACCCGAAAGGCCGTAGGTTTCCACCTTGCAAAACGCCTTCTCCGTGCAGCGGCGTACTTCCTCGCTCTCGCCCCAAACCAAAATCCGTCCGCGGCGCGGCACCAGATTCACCAGCAGCCGAAACTGTTTCGCAATCGAAGCCAGGTCTGGATAGATATCCGCGTGGTCGTATTCCAAGGAAGTGAGAATCAATTCGTCCGGATGGTAGTGCAGGAATTTCGGCCCGCGATCGAAAAAGGCGGTCTCGTACTCATCGCCCTCAATAATGAATTCTTCGCCTCCACCCAGTCCATAGCTGCGATCGCCGAAGTTCGGCGCCACTCCTCCGACAAGAAAATCCGGCCGCCGGCCAGCAACCTGAAAAATCCAAGCCAGCATCGCCGTCGTAGTCGTCTTGCCGTGTGTCCCGGCAACCACAATCGACGTATGCTTCGGGATAAAGAATTCCTCGAGGACTTCGGCCATCGAGCAGTAGGAAACCTTGTCGTCGAGAATGTGCTCGAGTTCTGCATTCCCGCGCGCAATGACGTTGCCGACAACCGCCAGATCCGGCGCAGGCTTCAGATTCTCAGCGCTGAATCCCTCATTCCACGGAATCCCCAGCGAAGCAAGCAGCGTCGAGGCCGGCGGATAGACGTTTGTATCTGAACCTGTGACGTGATAGCCGCGTTCCTTCAGCATCCCGGCGACCGGCGCCATCGCTGCTCCGCCGATCCCGAGCAAATGGATGTGGCCCGACCGGCTCGCGATGTGATTTCCAATCATCAATTGTCTTCCCCGCTCACTCGCGGCATGCCGCCTCGAGAATTTCGAGCCGCCCCGAAGCCTCAGCGACGAGCCGCGCCCGCACGCCAAGAGGAATCGTCAGCATTGCCGATTGCGTATGCCCGATCGGCGCGCCCCACACAATCGGAACGCCGAGCGGCCCGCACACTCGCGCCACCACATCGCGAACGCTCTCAGTGCCCGCAGGCGGCTCGCAATCCGGAAAATCGCCGAACACGAGGCCACGGATTTCCTTCAGCTTGCCCGCCTGGCGAAGATGCGTCAGCGCCCGGTCCACTTGCCACGGCTTCATGCCTCGATCTTCGAGCAACAGAATCGCTCCGCGCGTATCCAATTCCCACGGCGTGCCCAGCGTCGTCTCGACCAAGCGTCAAACATCCTCCGGCCAGAACTCCTTCAGCTTGACCGCCGCTGAGCGTCTCCCCGTGCAATTCGATCGCCCATCCTCGCTGAGTCTCCGAGACCGCAATGAAAACGAAGCGGCATCGTAGCCGTGCGGCGCACCTGCGCCATGATCCAACCCTGCCGCGACCATCGGTCCATACAGACTAACCCAGCCGAATTTCTGCCAGAAGAAAACCTGAGCGATGTGACGTCGCTGTACCCGACGAGGATTTTCGGCGTCGCGACCTTTAAACGAATCCCACTCTGCAGCGCCATCAAGCAGATAGCCCGATCCGTATCCGCCGCGAGCACAAAAAACAGCCCGCGTATCCGGCTCGCGCAACGCTGCGAGCAATTCCCGGCGCCGCTCCTCTGCGCCGCCGGCAAAAAATCCATCACGCTCCAAAAGCCGCGAATCGTGGCGCACGACGAAGCCAAGCCGCTCAATCTCTGCGATTCCCTTCCGCAATCGCTCCGCTTCCACCGGACTCGCAGGCGCGACCAACCGAATCGCGTCCCCGGGACGAAGTGCGCGAGGTTTCAGGGGCTGAGGCATCGAAGAAATCGAGAATAAGGAATTCCGCGAAGGGAGTCCAGAGAGGCAGCGCGCCGAATTCCTGAATCGCAAATCGCGGACGCGGTGCCGCGAACGCCCGCGCCGGTCAGGCCTCGCGCTCGAGATGAATCATTCAAACGGCCGAACGATTATTTCTGCTCCGGCGCAGGGCTGGCCGCCACTTCCACCGGCCCATACTTCCCCAGCACGTCCTTGATTTCCTTTCCATCGCCGACGCAGATGATTTGCATGTGATCGACGTCCACGTACTTCTTCCCAGCCGCCTCGACCGCTGCCGCATCGATGCCTGCAATGTGCTCAGGGTACTTGTCCCAATAGTCCTCAGGCAGCCCGAAGTGATGAACATCAAGAGCGTCGCCTAAAAGTTGGAGCTGATCTTCGAGCGAAAGTGCAAAGCTCGCTACCAGCGCTCGCTTGGCCTCATCCAGCTCTGCAGCCGGAACCGGTTCCGTACGGATACGGTTGAACTCATTGAATAGTTCGTGCAACGAGCTATCGGTCACCGCCGTCCGCACCTCGGTGTTCGCCGCCCAAGAGCCGCGATACACGTCGGAATTCGCACTACTGTACGCGCCGTACGTGTAGCCATGAACTTCGCGCAGATTCAGGAACAGCCGCGCGCTCGGTCCGCCTCCGACGATGCGATCCATCACCGTCAGCGCAAAGTATTCCGGATCGTTCCGCTTGATGGCCAGATTTCCAGCAACAATATTCGTCTGCACCGATCCCGGCCGGTCCACAAGCACGATTTTCTTCGCCTGCGGCGACGGAACTGCGGCCAGTTTGACTTCCGGAGGAGCCGTCTTGGGCCACGCGCCGAAATATTTCTCGACCAGTTTCATCACGTCTTCGGTATTCACGTCGCCCACAATTCCCAGCACCGCGTTCCCAGGCACGTAATATGTGTGGTGATACTCCGTAAGCATTTTCGAAGTTACGGCGTTGATCTCCTCGGGCGTCGGCGCCGTCACCGCGTAATTCGTATTGCCATACAGCGCTTTGTGAAACTCCTTGTCGGCCAGGAAGTAGGGCCGCGACATCTCATCCTCGAGATCCCCGAGCTGCCGCTTCTTGTATTTCTCCAGCTCCTCAGCCGGAAACGACGGATGCATAACGATGTCGCTCAACAGATCGAACATCGTCTCAGTCGAGTCCGTAAGCCCAGCGATATAAATTGACGACTCGCTTCCTCCAAATTCGGCCGCGCTATTCAGTTGCGCGCCGATCTCATCCGTCGCCGCCGCAATCGCCGCACTATTCCGCTTTGCGGTGCCCTCCCGCAGCATTTCCGCCGTGAATTTCGCAAGCCCTGGCGAAGGATCGGCGATCGCGCCGGGCTCCATCTCGAGTTCCAACGCAATTGTCGGAAGTCGATGGCGCTCGAGAATCAGAACCGTCATGCCATTGGCCAGTTTGTGCGTGGACGCCTGGGGAAGCTTGACCTTCAAAATCTCCTTGCTGACCGGCGCTCGATTCAACCTCTCCACTTTGGAAAGCGGCACGGATTTGTCCTGGCCGCCACCAGCCTGAGCGAACGCCGGAGCCGCAATAACGGTGCCTAATCCGCACGCGGCCAACGCACCGCCAATGAACCATGTGATGGCCTTCACTGTGCACCTCCCTGTGCCGCGCCCGCTTCCGTTTTCCCCGGAAGCGTGATCACCACAGACCGCTGGTCGCGTTCGAAGTACTTCTTCGCAACGGCATTCACCTCATCAACCGTCAAGGCATCGTAATTTGCACCCAACGTGTTTAGCAGGTTTGGATCGTTGAATTTCACCGCGAAATCCCCCAGCGTAACCGCCATATACAAATCCGAAGACCGCGTTTGTATCCATCGCCGTCGCAGGATGGCCTTCGCCTTCGTCAGTTCCGCTGCAGTGACGCCATCTTTCGCCACCGCGGAAATCTCTTCATCGATACCCTTCTCCAGATCCTCAACCTTCACGCCGGGCCGGGGCGTCGCATTGATATAGAACAAGCTTGGACCGATGCGCGAATCCGAATACGCTGCGACCTGAATCGCGAGCTGCTTATCCTTCACCAGATGCTGGTAGAAACGCGAACTGCGGCCTTGTCCGAGGATCAGCGAAAGTGCACTCGAGGCACGGCTCTCCGGAGTATTTCCGCGCGGAATGTGATACGCGATGAAAATCTGCGGCAGCCGCGCCAGCTGATCGTAAACCGTCTCGCGCCGCTCGCCATAATGCGCATCCTCGTTCAAATCAGGCCCCGGTGGAATCGTCTGCGAGGTGATCGAACCAAAATATTTCTTCACCTTTTCAAGAGTCGCATCGGGATCGAGGTCCCCAACCAGCGTCAGCACCGCGTTGTTAGGAGCATAATAAATTCGAAAGAAATCGCTCACATCGTCCACGCTCGCCGCGTCAAGATCCGCCATTGAGCCGATGGTCGAGTGCTTATACGCAAAGTTGTCGTAGGAAAGATTGTCGAGATCAAGCTCGGCCTTGCCGTACGGCTCGTTATCCACGCCCAGCCGCCGCTCTTCCTGCACCGCGTTCCGCTGATTGTCCAGCTTGTCCTTCGTAATCGTCAGGGACTTCATCCGGTCGGACTCCAGGAACAGTCCCAGATCGAGCTGGTTGGTCGGCAATTCTTCGAAGTACGTCGTCCGGTCCTCATTGGTCGTGCCGTTCATCTCGCCGCCGTTGTTGAAAATCAGAATAAAATGCTCGCCCTTGCCGACATTCTCCGAGCCCTCGAACATCATGTGTTCGAAAAGATGAGCGAATCCCGTGCGTCCAGGCCGTTCATTACGGCTGCCGACGTTGTAGCAGACATCGATGGCGTACACCGGCGCGGAGTGGTCCACGATGAGCAGCACTCGGAGTCCATTCGATAGCTTGGTGTCAATTATCTTCACCGGCGGAACAGTCAATTCCCCGCCGCCGGGTGGGGGGCCGTCGCCCGCGCGAGAGCTACGCACGAAGAAACTCCCGCCCAAGAGCGCGGCCAGCACAAGGCTGGTTCCCAGAATTACGCTCCGGCGCTGGATTCGAATTCGCTTCATCTGTCTCACCTCCGAGCACACACCTCAGTATTTCGACGTGCCACAACGCAGATTGTTGGCAGACCAATTCAAGAACTGTTGGATCCTACGGGGCCGTGGACATCACACCAACCAATACGTCTCCCACACCGTTGAGGTTTCTCTTCAGACCGGGCACGGGTCCCGTGGAGAAAAGCGCGATCGCCTCGCCGTCGAGACTCACAGGCGCGCCAAAACCCGACAATCCGCCGGCCAACTCGCTCGCCTTTCCCGGTCCTGACGTGGCAATCAAAGTGGTCCTCGGGGCGCACGCAGATGACGCGCCGACACCGACGCAGGTGTCGCCGCAGGAAAACGCGAATCGCTCCGCCCAGCGCGCTTCCGCCGTCAGCAACATAACTGACAAATCTTCCGTCACCGCTGATGAATGGCGTGTGCGCCTGTCCGAAACCCTGCGATCGAAACCAGCCGCGACTTCGGCGCGCACGGTTCCGTTTGAGGGACGTTCAGGCAAGTATCGCGCACCACAATTTTTTGCGCGTGGCTCGCGTCGCCCTCCGCGATGTTCCCTGCACGCGTGACAAACGCCACATAGCGCCCGTAATAGCTGATGGCAGGCGCGAAGCTCGCTCCGTCCGCGGCTAAGCCATTCAAACTCACCGAAAACAACGCCGTGTACGGCGCACATCCCGCGGGCGCACTCTCGCCCTGGCAAGTATCGCGCAAGAACACATTCGACGACCCCGAAAATGACCCGGCCACAAGATTTGGTGCCACTGAATCAAACGCCACATACCGGCCATCCCGCGAGATTGACGCCTGCAAACTCGCGCCTTTGCCCGCGCCGCCCGCCGCATCTTGCGAAATCAAGATCGTTCGTGGAACACAATCAGCCGGCGCCGACCCAAGACATGTGTCGCGCAAATAAATCTGCGCCGCATCGGCGCTCGCTCCAGCAACAAGATTCGTTGCCGCGGAAGCGAACGCCACAAAGCGCCCTCCTGCGCTAACCGAGGGGAACTCGCTGGCCGCATCTCCTGGCATTCCATTCAACCCCACCGAGATCAACGTCGTGGATGGAGTGCAATTCGACGTGGCAGCACCGCCGAGGCACGTATCGCGCAGAAAGATCTGCGGCCCGGCATGGAATGAGCTGGAAGCGAGATTCGTAGCTCGCGAAGAAAACGCAACGTATCTTCCTTCTGCGCTAATCGCCAATCCGCGGCCCAGTCCACCATTCGGCCCGTCGCCACTCCGCGCGACATCCACTGCCACCGTTTCCGGCGTGCAGTGCGCCGCTCCGTGGCAAGTATCCCGAACGAACACCCCTGCTTTCGCACCGCTCGCCAACAAGTTAGTCGCCGCCGATTCAAACGCCACGAAGCGCCCAGTCTCATCCATCCGCGGCGCACCGCTGGGCCCATTCGACGCATCGCCAAATGCACTCACCGACACAAGCGAAAATACGGCCGCCTTCGAACCCGCCGGCACAGACGCGCCGCCCGTGATACTGAACGAGACCGGCGCCGACGTCCCGCCGCCAGGAGCCGGAGTTGAAACCGTCACATTCGCCGAACCAGCCGTCGCGATGTCGCTGGCCAGAATTGACGCCGTCAATTGCGTCGCGCTGCCGAATGTCGTCGTCCGCGGGCTACCGTTCCAATTCACGCTCGAATTACTCACGAAATTGGTGCCCGTCACCATCAGCGAGAACGCCATTCCTCCCGCCGCCGTCGAGGACGGATTCAAACCCGAAATCGTCGGCACAGGATTGTCAGGCGCATCAATGAAAAAGGTCAGGCTGTTCGACGTTCCTCCACCTGGCGTGGGCGTAAACACGGTGATCTCCGCAGATCCGGGATTGGCGATGTCGGTGGCGAGGATTTGTGCCACCAGTTGGCCGGTATTGGGATCGGGAGTTGTAGTTCGAGGGCTTCCGTTCCAATTCACCACCGAGCTTTTCTCGATGTCGAGCGCCACCACGTTCAGTTGAAACGCGCCGCCTCCCGCGGTGGTGTGCTCAGGGGAAATTGAGGTCATGATCGGCGTTGGATTGACCGCCGGCGCGCTGCTCCCGCCGCAGCCGGACAAACCGAAAAAGACCACCGCACCCAACGCCAGCCACCCGACGAATCGACTCAAGTCCATCCCCCGTTGTGCCTGCCAGATTTAACACGACTCCGAACGATCCGTAAATCGCGCCAGCCCAATCGGATTCACCTTCGCCGCTTCAGGTTGGCTTGTATCCCCGGACCGTACGAGCCGGGCCTCACCTAGAGCTCAAACGCTGTGAGGCGGTGGAATCGCTTCGCGCGCGCGTGAATCTCCCTCAGCGTGAGCTTCGTCAACCGCTCCACTCCGAATTTCTCCACCGCGTAGCTCCCCAGCACCGAGCCATACACCATAGCACGCCGCAGCGCCTCGTCCGTCACGCGTCCCGCGCTTGCCAGATAGCCCATGAACCCGCCCGCAAAGCTGTCCCCCGCACCGGTCGGATCGTGCACTTCCTCCAGCGGAAACCCCGGCACCGAAAACAGGAATCGGTTGTGCACCATCAAAGCGCCGTGTTCTCCGCGCTTGATCACCAAAGTCTTCGGCCCCATCGCGAATATGCGCTTTGCTGCACGCAGCAGGTTGTGTTCGCCGCTGAGCTGCCGCGTTTCATCGTCGTTGATCATCAACACGTGCGTGTGCCGCAGCGTTTCGCGCAGCTCCGCCGGAGTTCGCTCGATCCAGTAATTCATCGTATCGAGCGCCACCAGCTTTGGCTTGCCGCGGATTTGCTTCAGCACCGAGCGTTGCAACGTCGGATCAATGTTCGCGAGAAACACGTAAGGCGAATCGCGATACGCCGCCGGCAATTTCGGATTGAACGCGGCGAACACGTTCAGTTCCGTCGCCAGCGTCGTTCTCTCGTTCATGTTCTGGCTGTAGCGCCCAGCCCAGAAGAAAGTCTTTCCCGGCGCGCGCTCGAGGCCCGCCACATCAATGCGATGGCCGCGCAGCACGGCCTCATCGCGCTTCTCGAAATCGTCTCCCACCACGCCCACAAGGCGCACCGGCGTAAACCGGCTGGCCGCCAGCGCGAAATAGCTAGCCGCGCCACCCAGCGTCCGGTCCACTTTGCCGAATGGCGTCTCGATCGCGTCGTACGCCACCGATCCCACTACAAGTAGAGACATCTACACTCCCAGATTCATTCCAAATATTTCCCGGCAATTGGCGCAAGCCGCTTTTTTGCCGCCGCGGGAATCAACTTGCGGTCCGTGAGAATCGCATGAGCCAGCGCCGCGCCGCACTTGCATTCCCGCGCCGCCATGTGCTTCACGGTTTCACGAATCACATTCTGCGCGTTCACCGCGTTGCGCGTAAGGTTCGCGATAATCTCGCTCACCGTCACCGATGCGTGCGCCGGATGCCAGCAGTCGTAATCGGTGATCATCGCCACTGTCGCGTAGCAAAGCTCCGCCTCGCGCGCGAGCTTCGCCTCGGTTAAATTCGTCATTCCGATCACGTCGAAGCGAAGTTGCCGGTAGGTATGCGATTCAGCCAGCGTCGAAAATTGCGGCCCTTCCATGCAGACGTATGTTCCACCGCGATGCACGTTCACCCCCGCTCGCTGGCACGCATCCCCGAGCGCGCCCGAGAGCTGCGCGCAAGTCGGCCGGTCAAATCCAACGTGCGCCACCACGCCGTCGCCGAAGAAAGTCGATGCGCGGCCGCGCGTCCGATCAAAAAATTGATCCGGAATCAGAAAATCCAGCGGCGCATATTCCTCGCGCAACGATCCCACTGCGCTGACCGAAATCACCCTCTCAACGCCCAGCATCTTCATCGCGCAGATATTCGCGCGGTAGTTTATCTCGCTCGGTGATAGCCGGTGCCCCCGCCCATGCCGCGCCAGAAACGCCACGCGATGTCCTTCAAGCCGTCCGATGACGAAGGCATCCGATGGCTGGCCAAACGGCGTCTTCACGCGTACTTCTCGCGTATCCGCGAGTCCCTCAATTGAGTACAAGCCGCTGCCGCCGATAATCCCGATGCGCACCGAATCGCGATGCTCCGCTGATTTCTGCCGCGACTTCATCGCCATCTCAATCCACCCGCGCCGGCTCGACTTCAAATTGATGGCCGCGTTGCCGCAGATAAGCCGACGGGATATTCGCATCATGCGTAAAAATCGCCAGCGCTTCGGTCCGCGCAATCTCGGGAATCCAGCGCTTCTTATTTTCCAGCGTCTGCATTGGATACAAGTCGTACCCCATGATCCACGGGAAAGGGAGGTGAGCCGTTGTCGGCACCAGATCCACGAAACAGAACGCCGTCTTCCCGCCGCCCGATAGCCGCACGCATTGCATATCGGCATTATGCCCCGGCACGCGAATCACCTCGACGCCCGGCACTATCTCACGATCCCCTTCGAGGAGCATCCATTGTCCGGTCGCCTCAATCGGCAAAAAGTTGTCCGACATGTAGCTCGCCTGGTCGCGTTCGTTGGGCCGCTTGGCATGCTCCAATTCGCCGAGCTGCACAACGTAGCGCGCATTGGGAAACGTGGGAACGGCGCGCCCATCCACCATTCGCGTGTTCCAGCCGCAGTGATCGAAATGCAGATGCGTGTTAATCACTATATCGACGTGATCGGGCTTCACTCCGTGCGCCGCGAGCCGATCAAGAAGCCGCGGCCCTTCCCCAATCGCGTAGATATCTCGTCGCTTCGCATCCAGCTTGTCTCCGGCGCCGGTCTCGACGAGTATCGTGATCCCGCCAGTTCGAACCAGCACGCAATTCATGCAAAGTTGGATCCGGTTCCTCTCGTCCGGCGCGATGCGCTTTTCCCACAACGGCTTCGGCACGACCCCAAACATCGCGCCGCCATCAAGGCGAAATCCTCCGTCGCTGACGATCGTGAATTCCAGATCGCCCAGCCTCACTTCGACTCTCCGATCCCAGCTTTCGCAAGAATTTCATTCACCGCCGAATAAGGGTCCGTCTCGCGATTCGCAATACTCTCCGCTAATGACGCCAGCGCCACTTCGTCAATCCCCGCCCGCGTTACGCGCTCGATCAAACGCTGCTCCAGCAACTCAACCAAGCGTTGCTTCCACAGCTCGATCTCTCTAGCGCGGCGATTCTCCGGTCCCGACGTGTGCTGCCGGAATCGCTCAATTTCCCGAGCGAGTTCCGATATCCCTTTGTTCTCGGTGGCGATCGTTCGCACCACAGGCGGGTGCCAGCCGCCACGTTCCGGCGCAATTGCCAAAATCGCCCGCAATTGCTCCTCGAAGCGATCCGCTCCCTCGCGGTCGCACTTGTTCAACACGAAAATGTCGGCGATCTCCATCAACCCAGCTTTCAAATTCTGCACATCATCGCCCATGCCGGGCACCAGCACGACCAGCGTGCAATCCGCCAGTCGCACAATTTCAATTTCGCCCTGCCCAACCCCCACAGTCTCGACGAGAACGAATTCTTTCCCCGCCGCATCGAGCAGCAGCGCCGTATCGCTCGTCGCCTGCGCCAGCCCTCCCAACGACCCGCGCGTAGCCATGGATCGAATGAAAATTCCCGCGTCGGTCGCGTGCCCCTGCATGCGCACGCGATCGCCCAAAATCGCGCCGCCCGTAAATGGGCTCGACGGATCAACCGCGATAATTCCCACCGTCTTCTTCTGGCTCCGGTAGTGCGCCGCCAGCTTGTCCACCAACGTACTCTTCCCCGTACCCGGCGCGCCCGTCACTCCGATACGGTAGGCCTTCCCGGTATGCGGAAAAAGCTCGCGCAGAAGCTTCTCGCCCTCCGGCTCGCGATTCTCAATCGCCGTCACAGCCCGCGAAATCGCGCGCACCTCGCCCGCACGCACCTGCTCCGCCCAGCTTTCGGTCGTGATAGGCATCAGGCGCAATTCATGTACTTCAGGATTTCCCCAGAAGCTGCCGGGCGATGACGAGCCGCTGAATCTCGCTCGTCCCCTCGCCGATCGTGCAGAGTTTCACGTCGCGGTAATATTTCTCCGCTGGATAGTCTTTAACGAATCCATATCCGCCAAAAATCTGAACCGCCTCGTTCGCCACGCGCACCGCAACTTCTCCGGCATAAAGCTTCGCCATGCTCGATTCGCGCGTAAATCGCCCGCCGCCGTCATCGCCCGCGGCGATCGCTCGATCCGCCAGCCAGGCCGCGTGATAGGTCATCAATCGCGCCGCCTCGATTTCCGTCGCCATGTCCGCCAACTTGAACTGTATCGCCTGAAACTCGCTGATGGTCTTTCCGAACTGCTTCCGCTGCTTCGCATATTTCAGCGACGCCTCATATGCTCCCTGCGCCATTCCCAACCCCAGCGAAGCAATCGAAATTCGCCCGCCATCCAGAATCTGCAAACTGTTGACGAATCCCTCGCCCTCTTTACCCAGAAGATTCTCGCCAGGCACGAAGCAATCGCTGAAAATCACTTCCGAAGTATCGCTCGCCCGCAAACCGAGCTTGTTCTCTTTCTTTCCCGGCTTGAATCCCTTCGTTCCCTTCTCGACGATGAACGCCGAAATCCCGTGGCTCTTTTTCGATTTGTCGGTCGCGGCCATACCCACGCAAACGTCCGCGTAATGCCCATTGGTCGTGAAAGTTTTCGAGCCGTTGATCACCCATCCGCCGTCTTTTCGCACCGCCATGGTGCGCGTCCCGCCGGCGTCCGAGCCGGCCTCTGGCTCCGTCAGCGACCAGCACCCGAGTTTCTTCCCCTGCGTCAAATCCGGCAGATACTTCTTCCTCTGCGCCTCGGATCCAAATTTGTAAATGTGATTCGAGCAAAGCGAATTGTGCGCCGCCACGGTGATTCCCACCGATCCATCCACCCGCGACAATTCCTCAATCACAATCGCGTACTCGACATAACCCAGCCCCGCCCCGCCATACTTCTCAGGAAAAATCACGCCCAGCAAGCCCATCTCGGCGAGCTTGGGCATGATTTCAGAGGGAAAATGAGACACCTCGTCCCACTCCATCACATGCGGCGCAATTTCGCCCTCCGCGAATTCCCGAACGCTCCGGCGAAGCTGCCGCTGTTCTTCCGTTAGCGAAAAATCCACGTTTTCCTCAGCGAGCGGTTCGCCGCCACAAATCCAGCGAAGCCCGCGCACGATTTCACTCCGTCATTTATAGCACACGCCTCTGCAATCACCAGCCGCTCGGATGCCCGGCATTCTGCTCGTCAAGCCACTTCTTGAGCGGCGCGTAATAATCCAGAATCGCCGAAGCATCCAAATCCCGTTCCCCGCTAATCGCTTCCAGCGCATCCGGCCACGGCTTGCTCTGCCCCATCTCCAGCATCTTCTTCAAGCGCGCGCCCGCTGCCTTATTGCCGTAAATCGAGCAGCGATGCAGCGGCCCCGTGAAACCCGCCGCCTTGCACAGCGCGCGATGAAATTGATACTGATAAACCGCCGCCAGAAAATATCTCGTGTACGGCACATTCGCCGCCACGTGATACTTCGCTCCCGGATCGAAGTCCGCCTCGCTGCGTTCCACCGGCGGCGCAACTCCCTGATACTTTTTCTTTAGCTCCCACCAAGCTTTGTCGTAGTCCGCCGCCTTGATCTCGCCGTCGAACACTTTCCAGCGCCACTGATCAATCAGAAGCCCAAAAGGCAGAAACGCGACCTTATCCAGCGCATGTTTCATCAAGAATGCCAGGTCCCCGGAATCCGATGGCGCCGCACTCAGCAATCCGATCTGGTGCAAGTAATCCGGCGTAATCGAAAGCGCAATCGTATCTCCCACCGCCTCGTGGAATCCATCATTCGCCCCACTCTGGAAAAGCGGCGGCAACTGGTTGTAAGCCCGCTGGTAAAAATTGTGTCCCAACTCGTGATGAACGGTCGTGAAATCCTCGTCGTTGATTTGGATGCACATCTTCACGCGCAGATCATCACGAAAATCGAGGCTCCAGGCGCTCGCGTGGCACACCACGTCGCGATCCCGTGGCCGCGTAAACATCGACCGCTTCCAAAACGTCTCCGGCAGCGGATCAAATCCCAGCGATACAAAAAACCGCTCGCCAAACTTCACCATATCCGTCGCGGCGAGATTCCGAGACTTCAAAATCTCAGTCAGGTCGTACCCGGGATCTGCCTTCGGCGGCGCCACCAACGGATAAATATTCGTCCATCCCTGCGCCCACAAATTTCCCAGAAGATGCGCGGGAATCGGTCCGTCCGCCGGAACAACCCCGGCGCCATACTTCTCGCGCAGCTTCGTTCGCACGTAGGTGTGCAGCGAAACGTACAGCGGCCGCACCTGCTCCCACAATCTATCGATTTCAGCCGCAAATTTCTCCGGCGGCATATCGTAGTTCGAGCGCCACTGCGCCCCCATGTCCGCAAATCCAAGCTCCCGTGCGCCCTTATTCCCCAGCACCACCATCCGCTCGTAGCGTTCGCGCATCGGCGGCGCAATCGCATGCCATCCGATCCACGCCCGCTTCAATTCTTCTGGATCGCGGCTAGAGGCCATGACTTTTTCGAGTTGATCCATGTTCAGGCATTTCGACGCATCGGCGTCCGGACACCACTTCCCTTTTCCATAATCAGCCTGCAACGAAGCGTTGATCCGCGCCAGTTCCGCCGCCTCGGCCGCGTCGCGCGGCGCAGGAATGTCCACCGAAAGCCGCAACAATTTCAGCTTCCGCGCCACATCCTCAGGCAGTTTCAATCCGTCAAATCGCCGCGCCTCCGCCGCCAGCTCCGCCGTAGCCGATTTCACGGCCAGATCGGCATCCGCAGCAATCCGCTGCGTGTCATCGGTGATGAATGTTTGCTGCACCCAGGAAGCCCGCGAAGATTTAATCCACAAATCCAGCAGCTTCTTCTCCGCTGAGTCCGTAAACGCCCGCGCTTCCTCGACCGTCGCCGGTGTGCTCGCAGCAGTCCCGGCCGCAGGTTTGGTCCCGATAAGCCCCATCAACAAGACTCCCAAAATGCAAGCTCCCAAGCATGCCCAGAACGACGCACGTCCCTGCAACAATCCTGAAATCATCGTAAGGTTTCTCCGACTTCTGCGCCCTCAGCGTCTCTGCGGTGCGCCTTTCATAAGCCCCTAAACCACCTCGCCCACGATCTTCAAAGCCCCCTCGCAAGCCCCCCGGTCCACGTCGTAATGCGTCACCATCCGAATCGCAAATTTCTCGGTTGGATTCGCCAAAACTTTCCGCTTAGCCAACCCGCCAGAAATCTCCGCCGCAGTCTTTCCAGTCCCGCGCACGTCAAAAATCACGATATTCGTAACGACCTTCTTAGGATCAACCGAAATACCCTTGATTTTCGCAAGCCCCTCCGCCAAAAACCGTGCATTCTCATGATCCCGCCGCAAAATCTTCGGCGACTCCTCCAGCGCAATCAATCCAGCCGCAGCCAATACCCCAGCCTGTCGCATAGCCCCGCCCAACAATTTCCGAGTCACATGCGCCTTCTCAATAAATTCCCGAGACCCAAGCACCATCGACCCGACCGGCGCTCCCAGCCCCTTCGACAAGCAAAACATCACCGAATCAAATTTCCGCGAAAGCTCCGCAACGCTTTTCCCGCTAGCCACAGCAGCATTAAAAATCCGCGCCCCGTCCAAATGAATCGGCAACCCAAGCGCATGCACGCGAGCGCAGATTTCCTCCGCACTCTCCAAAGGGTGTACCGATCCCCCAGCCATGTTGTGCGTATTCTCGAGCCAGACAAGCCCCGTCTGCGAAAACAAATAAGTCTTCGGCCGGATCAAAGGTTCGATCAATTCCCAGCTAAGAATCCCGTCCGGCGCAAAAGTAGTCCGCGGAAAGCATCCCGCCAAGTGCGGACATCGACGCGAGCTCATACTGATTCGTATGCGCCCGCTGCTCGCAGATAATTTCCGTCCCCGGCCGCGCCCAGGTCTTAATCGCAATCAAATTCCCCATCGACCCGCTAGGCACAAAAAGCGCCGCTTCGCGCCCAAATATCTCCGCCGCGCGCTACTGCAACCGATTGACCGTCGGATCCTCGCCATAAACATCGTCCCCGACTTCAGCCTCAGCCATAGCCCGCCGCATCACGGCCGTAGGCCGAGTAACAGTATCGGAGCGCAGGTCGACGCATTCCAGTAGGGGAGGGTCTTCAGACCCTCCCGTCTTTCGGCCCTTTTTCTTTCTCACGCTCCCACAGCCTCCATCAAACCCACCAACACCTCATTCGAAACAGCCAATCTCTCAGGCGCCAATCGCAATCGCCCACCCTCAACAATCACCAATCCATCCCCCCGCATCTCCTCAATCCGCGCCAGCAACCCGGCATCCGGCGCGCTCGACAACTGCCTCAAATCAATCCCCGCCAATTGCCGCAACCCAAGAAAAATCGTCTCCTCCAGAGCCTCTCTCTCACTAACCGCCGCTTCCTGCTCCGTCGGCAATTCCCCGCGCTCAATCGCCGCAACATAAGCCGAAGGCTCATGTGCATTCGCCCAGCGTCTCCGCCCATCAAACGAATGTGCCCCCGCTCCCAATCCCAAATAAGGCTCCCGCCGCCAATATTTCAAATTGTGCCGCGAAAGAAATCCCGGCCGCGCCCAATTCGAAATCTCGTAGTGCTCAAATCCCTCAGCCGCCAATCGCACACAAGCCTCTTCATAAAAATCAGCCATCGCATCATCGCTTGGCAAGTCCCCAGCGCTATACCGCGCCCCGCCCGAAATCACTTCGCGCCCCAGCCGGCTACCTTCATCAATCTCCATCATGTAAATCGAAATATGCTCCGGATTAAGCCCCACGAGGCTCTCGACGGAATCGCGCCACGATTCCGCCGTCTGATGTGGCAGCCCCGCAATCAAATCCAGCGTCAAATTGCGAAATCCCGCAGCCCGCAAAGTCTCAACCGCCGACAGAAATGTCTGCCCTCCGGTGCATCCGCCCAGCAGCCTTCAGCTCCGCATCGTTAAACGATTGCGCCCCCAAGCTCACGCGATTGAAACCCGCCGCAAACCAAGCCTCAGCCTTTTCTCGCGTAATCGTCTCGGGATCAGCTTCCAGAGTGGCCTCTTCGATGCCGCACTGAAAGTTCGCCTTCAGCGTAGAGAAGATCCGCGCGAGATTCTCAGGCGCCAGCAGACTGGGCGTCCCGCCGCCAAAATAAACGGTGTCGAACGCGTCCCACGGCTCGCGCCCCCGCATCTCAATCTCGCGGCAAACCGCCCGCGCATAAGGCTCATACAGTTGCGAGGAAAATACTCCGGTGTGGAAATTACAGTAAGTGCACTTCGTCTGGCAGAAAGGAACCTGAATATAAAGCCCGCTCGTCATCGCTGAAGAGGTTATCACCGCACTCGCGAGTGGACAATCACGCTAATCCGCAACAATCTTCACCCGCACATCCCGATGCCGCGGCCCATCAAACTCGCAGAAAAAAATCGCCTGCCAGCGCCCTAACCCCAGCCGCCCGTGCTCAATGAACACCGACTGCGACGTTCCGACCAAAGCCACTTTGATATGCGAATCCGAATTCCCCTCCGCGTGACGGTAGTCGCCCTTCGGCGGAATCATCCGGTCAAGCGCAACTTCCATATCCCGCGCCACATCAGGGTCATAACCTTCATTGATGATCACGCCCGCAGTAGTGTGCGGCACGTATATGTGGCACACGCCCGAACTACATCCCGACTCGGTAACAAGCTCCTGAATCTCCGCAGTAATATTGATCAATTGAGTCCGCCGCGAAGTTCGCACAGCCAAAGTCTTCGCGCCATGTGATTCCTGCCGCGGATTAGCTCCAGAAGTAACCATGAAAGAGTAGAGAGCGGTATTGCCCAGTCAGAGCACGGCTTCAGTCGTACGCTGTCATCCTGAGCGAGCGAAGGATAGCGTCAATGTTCGACTTTGGCCGCTGAGGATTACGTCGCTGCGCGTGCCTCCGCAATCTCTCACCGCAAGTCTGTCGCCTTCTCGCCCGCCGCCGCAATCCCAAATCCCGCCATCACTCCCGACAACTCTCTAATCCGCCAAAGCCGATACCGACGCCGCCCCATAAAAACTAAACCACGGCTTCGCCGCCGCCAACCGATCATTCACATTCTTAATATTCTTCACACCCTCGCTCGCCAACCAATCCTCCAGCGCCTTCAATCCCTGCTTCGCGTAAATCGGCATTCCGTCCTTCCAGGTCGCACGTCCGCAAAGCACGCCCGAGAAATTCGTCCCCGACTCAGCCGCAAGTTCCAGCGTCTCGGAAAAAACGTCATTGCTCACTCCGGCCGACAAATAAATAAACGGCTTCTTCGACACCGCCGCAGCCTTCCGGAAATAATCTTTAGCCTGGTCCCGCGTGTAAGCCGACTCGCCCTTGCAAGCCCGTGTTCCCGCGACGAAAGCCATATTCACCGGCACCTCAACTTTCAACACATCCACGCCATATTGCGGCTTCGAAAATTCCTCCATGCTCTTCGCCACAATTTCCGGTTTCTTCTTAGCGAAAGCAATCCCTTTCTCATCGCCGCCCTCTTCGTATCCAACGAACTCCAGGAAAAACGGCACATCCGCCGCCGTACATTCCGCCCCAATCCTCTCCACCCAAGCATGTTTCGTCTCATTGATCTGCGCAGAATCAAATGGCGTGTAATAAAGCAAGATCTTGATGCAATCCGCCCCCGCCGCCACCAACCTCCGCACCGACCAATGATCCAGCAAATCCGGCAAACGCCCCGGCTGCGTATTGTCGTACCCACTATTCTCATAAGCCAGCAGCAAACCCGCATTCTTCGCCCGCGACTTCGCCGCCTTCAATCCATATTCCGGATCGAGCAAAATCGCGCTGGCATGAGGCGTAAGAATCCGCGTCACCGCCTCTTTAAATTCCGCCATCATCTCCGGCGTAACCGCGCTCTTCTCAATCCCCTTATCCTTAGCAATAGCGCTCTTCAAAGACCCGCGCTGATCCATAGCCGCCGCAGCAATCACTCCGCGCGGATTCGCCACAGCCTGCATTCCCTTCTGTTTTCCCGCCGTAACTTTCATCAAATCCCCCTGATCGCGCTTCTCCATCAACTCCGAGTAATTTTACCATGCCGCCAAGCCGACAAGCGGTCTCCGCGACTCTCGGAGCCTTCCGCGTCTCGGCGGTAATCCCCGTCCGCAATCCGAAGCCCCAATCACAAAACAACAACGCAATGCTGCGGCGGCGAACCATCCGCCATTTTCGCAAGCTCATCTAGCAAGCCCGGCCCGCCCGAAGCCAAAAACGGCAAAAAACACAGCGCCCGTTCCTGCGGCGCACGCAGCGGATACAGCGCATCCAACAAAATCCGCTCATGCTTCTCGAGCACTCCGGTCCGAAATCCCTCCGCCGCCCCCACCTTCCGCCGCAATTTCGAAAATTGATAAACCATCTTCCGTTCAGCCGTAGTCAGAGCCCCGCACAAAGTCTTATCCAATCGCCCCAGGGGTTTCTCATACTTCTTCAGCAATCGTCGAAGCACTTTCTCATCGCCATCAAACCTGCCAGCCAACCCACGCGGCAAAGACCCCGCCGCCAACCCCGCCCGTACCCGCTGCCGTCCCTCAAAAACATCTGCCAAGCGTCAATCCATATTTCTTCATCAAACGCGCCACGTGCGACTCAATCAAAGTAAATCCCGCCCGCGGCAAAATCGCCGGCATCCGCGTCCTCAAGCCGGCGGTAAACCACTTCCACCTGCGCCATATAAGCCACTTCCGCCGGCCCGCCCACATAAGCCGCCGTCGGCACCAAGCGTATCCTGCACGATCGCCCTCAGCAACACGTTCGGCGAAAACACCTCAGGCGTCTTCTCGATGACCCCAAGAATTTCATCGGCAGAAAATGATTTTCCGCCAGCAATAAATTTCCCCCCGCGCATCCGCACAGGCTCACGCCGCCCCTCGACATTCATAAACAGCAGCGTAGTCTCCGCCGTCACTTTCACCTGCGCGTGAAATCCCGCTTTATCCAGCTCCTTCTTCCGCGCCAGCAATTCGTCGCGCAGCGGCTCCGCATCTTCAATAGCCCGCCGGAATATCGGCGCCGCAATGCGATGCAAGCTGCGGTCCAACGGGTCGAGCAAAATCATTCCGCGCCCGGCAAGCAACCGAGCGACCAATTTCCCAAACGCCGATCCAAACGATTCGCCATTCGCATACGATTCCCGCAGCGCCCGTTCGACCTCCGCCGCATACGGCCCCACCAAACCTCGCGCCGCCGCATCCACCACGCCGGATATCTCGCTTCCGAATTTGATTTCTCCCACTTGCTGCCCGGCAAGCCGCTCCGCCGCCGAAATCGAAAATCTCTCCGTTCCATTCTTCGTCAACCAAAAGCACTGATTCACTTCCGCCAAATCATGATCCTCAGTTGCCAGCCAAAACACCGGCACAGCATCAATCCCCGCCCCGTCAATTTCTCCGCCCAACGAATCGCCGTCAGCGCCTTGTAAAAGCTATAAGCCGGCCCACTGAACAATCCCACCTGCTGCCCGGTAACAATCGCCACAGCCCCTTTCGCCAATCGCTCCAAACTCCGCTCCGTTGCCGCGTCAGCTCCAAACGCCCGATTCTGCTCGCGCAAAACCTCCACAACTGCCCGCCGCGCGCTCGCAGGCAAGTCGATCCCCCGCGCCGCTTCCGCCACGCCAGCTTCATCCGGCGCGTGCGCAAAAAACTGCTTCACGCGCGAGAAATCTTCCAGATAAGCAGCAAATAATTTAGTGGTATGAGGCAGCGAGGCAAGCCGCAGACAGTGAGACTCCATGAAGGAATGGATGATACACGCCAAGAAAGGACGCAGCAATCAAGACGCGCGCGCCGCAGCCGTCATCGCCGCCAGCATCGCATCAATCTCGCGCTTTCCAGTTTCGTCCAACAGGCAGTAAAGGCCCACGCACCGGCCCGCCAAAATATCCAAGCCGGTCCAGCGCATATTTCAATCCCGCAATGCCATACTTCGGACCCAGCAAAGCCGATGGCGCAAGCAACAATTTCTGCAGCTCGTGCGCCCGCGCCCCATCTCCCGCCGCGCCGCATCGTAAATCTCGCAACACAATTCCGGGAACGCACATGCCAAAGCCAAAATCGCTCCGCAAGCTCCCTTAGCCAGCGAAGGCTCAAGCGTAGAAGCCGATCCCACCAGCAACCGGAACCCCTTCGGCGCCACAGCCACAATCTCCGCCACGCGCTCGACGCTTCCCGAACTATCCTTCATCCCAACAATATTTTCGTGCTGCACGACGCGCGCCACCAAAGGCGCCTCAATCGTATAGCCAGTAAACACCGGCACCGAGTAAAGCATCACCGGAATTTTCGCCGCATCCGCCACGCGCAAAAAATGCTCCGCCTCAGCCTCCGCCGACATCGCCGGCCGGTAATAACTCGGCGTCCGCACCAGAGCAAAGTCATACCCCAGCGACGCCGCCCGATTCGTATGCTCAATCGTCTCCGGCGTAGATTCCGCCCCAGTCCCGGCGATCATAATCTTCCCAGCCGCGGCACTCTCTTTCGCAACTTCCCAAATCCGGTAAATCTCCGTCCAACGCAAAAGCACCGACTCGCCCGTCGACCCATTCATCACAAAGCCGGCCAACCGCGTAGTCCCATACCGCCCCAAATTCTCGCGAAGCCGCGCGAAATCAACGCCCCCCGAAGCATCAAACGGCGTAGTAACCGGCGGAAATATTCCCGAAAGGTTCATGGTTTTGTAGGGGCGGGCCTGCCTTTTAGTCCCGCCCGCAGTTCGGCCCTCTTCGCCTTTCTCCTCTGTCCTCAGCGCCCTCAGCGTCTCTGCGGTAGCCCCCGTCTTCGACGTCCAATCTAATCCGCCCCAGCCGGCGAACGAGCAATCTTCTTCTCCGCCTGCCGCCCCTCCATATGCAATTCCTGCAAAGAAGCAACCTCGATCTTCTGCTGCGCCACAGCCAAAATCCCCCGCGCCGCAGCCACCGCAGCCGAAAGCGTAGTGATGCAAGGCACGTTATACCGAATCGCCGCCCGCCGAATCGACTTCTCGTCGTAAAACGATTCCCTACCCAGAGGTGTATTGATCACCAAATCCACTTTCCCCGTCTTCACCAAATCCACAATATTCGGCCGCCCCTCATTCACCTTATAAACCGTCTCCACCGGAATCCCCGCCGCCATCAAAGCCGCCGCCGTCCCCCGCGTAGCGATAATCTTCAGACCCGCCCGCGCCAAATCCTGCGCCAGCGATGCCACCTGCCGCTTATCCCGGTCATTCACGCTAATAAACACCACTCCCTCACGCGGCAGTCGTTGCCCAGCCGCAAGCTGCGCCTTAGCAAAAGCCACTCCGTAGCTGGTCGAAATCCCCATCACCTCGCCGGTAGAACGCATCTCCGGCCCCAAAATCGTGTCCACCCCGCGAAACTTGTTGAACGGAAACACCGGCGACTTCACCGCATAAAATCCCCGCACGCTCAATTCGTCCACGCCGTTCGAATGAGAAAGCGGCAATTTCATCTCCCGCAATTTCCGCCCCATCATCAATCGCGCCGCCACTTTCGCCAACGGCACCCCGGTAGCCTTGCTCACATACGGAATCGTCCGCGAAGCCCGCGGATTCACCTCCAGCACGTAAACCACATCTCTCTGAATCGCATACTGCGCATTCATCACGCCGACCACATTCAAAGCCCGCGCCAATCGCGCCGTGTAATCCCGTATCCGGTTCTTCACCGAATCCGAAAGCGACACCGCCGGCATCACGCACGAAGAATCCCCCGAATGAATCCCGGCCTCCTCGATGTGCTCCATGATTCCCGCGATCACCACGTCCGTCCCATCCGCCAACGCATCCACATCCACTTCAATCGCATCCTCAAGAAACTGGTCAATCAAAATCGGCCGCAAAGTCCCGCCGCTAGCCAGCAAAGCCGCCTGCGCCACATATTCCTCGACAGTCTTCAAATCATAAGCAATCACCATCGCACGCCCGCCGAGCACGTAGCTAGGCCGCACCAACACCGGCAATCCGATTTCCTCCGCCACGCGTCGCGCCTCCGCCGGCGCCAAAGCCGTTCCAGCCCGCGGTTGCGGAATCTTCAATTCCTCCAGCAATTTCCCAAATCGCCTCCGATCTTCGGCCAAATCAATCGACTCCGGCGCCGTCCCAATAATCGGCGCTCCGTTCTTCTTCAGTTCCAGCGCCAGATTCAAAGGCGTCTGCCCGCCAAACTGCACGATCACGCCCTGCGGCTTCTCGCGCTCGATCACCGCCAACACATCCTCCAGCGTCAATGGCTCAAAATAAAGCCGGTCCGAAGTGTCGTAATCCGTCGAAACCGTCTCCGGATTGCAATTGATCATCACCGTTTCGTAGCCGTCTTCCTTCAAAGCAAACGACGCATGGCAGCAGCAATAATCAAACTCAATCCCCTGCCCAATGCGGTTCGGCCCGCTGCCAAGAATCACCACCTTCGGCCGGTCCACCGCGTCCGCCTCATCCTCTTCCTCATAAGTCGAGTAAAGATACGGCGTGAACGATTCAAATTCCGCCGCGCAAGTATCCACGCGCTTAAATACCGGCCGCACGCCCATCCGCCCCCGCGCCGTGCGCACCAAATCCGCCGAAGTTTTCCAAATTTGCGCCAGCATATCGTCGCTAGCACCGGATCGCTTCGCCTCCAGCATCAATTCCGGCGTCACCGCCTCAAATTTCGTAGCCGCCAGCCGCCCATCTAGCTTGGCCATATCCTCCAGATGCCGCAAAAACCACGGATCGATCTTCGTCAGTGAATGAATTTCCTCCACCGCCATCCCGCGCTCAAACGCCTCAAACAACCAATGCAACCGCTCCGGCCGCGGCACCGCCAATTGCTCCCTCATCAGCGCCACAGAAACTTCCGCCGGTGCCCTCCACGGCGTATGCGGCTCAAGTGATCGAATCCCCTTGCTCAAAGCCTCCGCAAACGTCCGCCCTATTGCCATAACTTCGCCCACAGATTTCATTTGCGTAGTAAGCGTCGAGTCGGATCCCGGAAATTTCTCAAACTGCCACTTCGGAATCTTCACCACCACGTAATCGATCGTCGGCTCGAACGAGCAAGGCGTCTTCCGCGTAATATCGTTCGGAATTTCATCGAGCGTCATACCCAGCGCCAATTTCGCCGCGATCTTCGCAATCGGAAATCCGGTAGCCTTCGAAGCCAGCGCCGAGCTCCGCGAAACGCGCGGATTCATCTCAATCACGGTCATCCGCCCGGTCGCCGGCTCAATCGCAAACTGAATATTCGATCCGCCCGTCTCCACTCCCACTTCACGAATGATCGCCGCCGCCGCATCTCGCATCCGCTGATATTCCTTGTCCGTCAAAGTCTGCGCCGGCGCCACGGTAATCGAATCTCCCGTATGCACGCCCATCGGATCGAAATTCTCAATCGAGCAAATCACCACAAAGTTGTCGCGACAATCCCGCATTACTTCCAGCTCGAATTCCTTCCAACCCAGCACCGATTCCTCAACCAGCGCCTCATGCACCGGGCTGGCATCGAGCGCCCGCGCAATCGCCTCGATAAATTCCTCGTGGTTATAAGCAATCGATCCGCCCGTCCCTCCCAAAGTGAACGACGGCCGAATGACCACGGGATAACCCATCTCGTCCGCTAACCGGATCGCCTCTTCGCCGTCATTCACCACCGCCGAATTCGGCACCTCCAACCCAATCTTCCGGCAAACATCCTTAAACAACAGCCGGTCCTCAGCAATCTTGATCGCCTGCAAAGAAGCCCCAATCAATTTCACGCCATACTTCTCAAGAATCCCAGCCTCAGCCAACTCGACAGCCAGGTTCAACCCAGTCTGCCCACCCACAGTAGGCAAAAGCGCGTCCGGTCTCTCCCGCGCAATAATCGCTTCCAAATATTCTTTCGTTAAAGGCTCGATGTAAGTCCGGTCCGCAATCTCCGGATCGGTCATGATGGTTGCCGGATTCGAATTCACCAACACAACCTCGTAACCCTCCGCCCGCAGCGCCTTGCAAGCCTGCGTCCCCGAATAATCAAACTCGCAAGCCTGCCCAATCACAATCGGCCCCGACCCGATAATCAAAATCTTCCGGATATCAGTCCGCTTCGGCATTAATTTCCGCGACCCACTTCTTTCATCATCCCCACAAACTCCTGGAACAAATACCGCGCATCATGCGGCCCGGGCGACGCCTCCGGGTGATACTGCACGCTAAACAGAGGTAACGCGCGATGCCTCATCCCCTCGTTCGTCTGGTCGTTCAAATTCACATGCGTAATCTCAACGTCGCTTGCAGGCAACGAATCCGGGTCCAAGCAAAATCCATGATTCTGCGCCGTAATCTCCACCTTCTGCGTCCGCAAATTCTTCACCGGATGATTCGACCCGTGATGCCCAAATTTCAGCTTGAAAGTCCGCCCCCCAAGCGCCAATCCGCACAATTGGTGCCCCAAACAAATCCCAAAAATCGGCACGCGCCCAACCAATTTACGAATATTTTCAATCGCGTAAGTGATCGGCTCAGGATCACCTGGCCCATTCGAAAGAAAAACTCCATCCGGCTTCATTCCCAACACATCCTCAGCCGAAGTCCGCGCCGGCACGACGGTCACGTCGCACCCATGATCCACAAGCTGCCGCAAAATGTTCCGCTTGATTCCGTAATCGTATGCCACGACGCGATGGCGTTTCTCCGCGCCAACATGCGCAGCCGCAACATGATGCTCGAAATCCACCGACCCCGACGCCCAGCCATAGGAACTCTTGCAACTAATCCGCCCCGCCAACTCCTGCCCTGCCATCGCCGGCAGCGCCCGAGCCTCAGCCACAAGCTCCTCCGCCTCCACCCCATCCGTCGAAATCACGCCGCGCAACGCCCCCGCTGTCCGCAAATGCCGCACCAGCGCCCGCGTATCCAGATCCCAAATCACCGGCACGCCATGCCTCTCGAGATACTGCTGCGCCGTCTCGCTAGCCCGCCAATTCGAAGCCAAAGTCGAAAATTCGCGCACGATCAGCGCCTCAATGTAAGGCCTCGCCGATTCTTCATCCTCGGCATTCGTCCCAACATTTCCGATGTGCGGGTAAGTAAGGCAGACAGCCTGGCCGGAATAACTCGGATCGGTGAAAACTTCCTGGTAGCCGGTTAAAGAGGTATTAAAAACGACTTCGCCGCCACGGCGGGTGCGTGCCCCCGCCCCGCGGCCTTTAAAAACTCGCCCGTCCTCGAGCGCCAGCGTAGCGCGAACTTCGTGCGACAGCGTCAGCGTTTCCTCCTCGTCCCATCATTTCGAGCTGGCCTCGACCGCGGAAATAGACCCGAAGTGGTCCACCGGCCAGTATGCAAACACGGCCTTGCCGTAAATAAATTCCCGCGCCACCGCGCCAAACATTCGCGAATCATTCGAACTGTCGCGATGATCGCCCATTACGAAATAACTTCCCGCCGGAATCTGCAGCGGCCCGTAGCTCGATCCATCGAAGAAGCTCGCCGGCACGTACGATTCGATCAGTTCGCGGTCATTGATGAACAAATGCCCGCGCCGCAGGTCAATCGTCTCGCCCGGCAAACCCACCACGCGCTTGATGAACGATTTCGAGCGGTCGAGAGGATACCAGAAAACCACCACGTCGCCGCGCTCGATCGGCTCAAAGCGGTAAACAAATTTGTTGATGAAAATCCGCTCTTGATCCGAGAGCAGCGGCGCCATGCTCGTGCCTTCCACTTTCACCGGCTGATAGAGAAACACGATAATGATGAGCGCCAAACTCATCGCCACCGCAAGATCGCGCACCCATCCGCGCAATTCGTGCGGAAAAGTAGAATGTGATTCAGGCGGAGGCGCTGATACGGGGCTGGCGTTAGTTTCTTCGCTCATTCCGAAGCTCTTGCCTTTATATCATGGTCGAGGCGCACCACGCTATAGGCCGAACGGTGCTGAATTCGTGTGCTTCATCGTAAGTCTTTAGACGCCGTAAACGCGCCGCGCGTTTACTCCCCCAACGCATACCTCAAAATCGAAATCGCCGAAATCACCGCCGTCTCCGTCCGCAAAATCCCCTCGCCCAGCGAAGTCTCAAAAAATCCCGACTTCCGCGCCGAAGCAATCTCCGCATCCGTCCATCCGCCCTCGGGCCCAATCGCCACAGAAATCGACTTGCTCAAGCAGCCCATCTGCACGCTGCGAAGGGGCCGCGCGTCCTCGCGCTCGGAAAAAAGAAACTGGCATCCAGCCCGCGAATTCGCAAAAGCCCGTTCAGCCGGAGTCAAAACCGCAAGCACGGGCGGCTTCAGTTGCCGCGACTGCTGCGCCGATTCGCGCAGGATCTTCTCCCATCTCTCCGATCGTTTCGGCGCCGCCGAAATCAATCTCTTCTCGCTCCGCGCCGCGGCCATCGGAACAATCTCGTTCACGCCGAGCTCGGTCGCCTTCTCCAAACACCATTCAAACCGGTCAAACTTGATCACCGAAATCAACAATTCAATCTTCAGCGCCGGCGCTTGCTGCTCGATCGGCTCAACAAGCGAGAACTCAATCGACCCGCCATTGCGCGGCGAACTCGCGATAGCCTCGACCTTCGCAAGCCACACGCGCTCCCCATCACTCAGTTCATAAAGTTGCCCCGGCTCAGCCCGCAGCACGCGCCCAAGATGCGCCGCGTCCTCCCCGTGCAACACGGCCGCCCCGCGTTTAAACTCCTCAACAAAAAATCGTCGTCGCATGTTTGTTTGAGTAAACCTATCGGATGCGATCACGCACGGTTTGTTCCGTCGTAGGGGCGGGGCTTGCTCCGCCCGCCCGAGTAACGCCAGCGCACCAGGAATAATACGCACCGAACTCCTGGCGATCGCCGACGCCTACCCGAATATATCTTTCACTTTGTCAAAAAAACTCGTGCTTCGTTCGGCGGGTTTATTCTCCGATTTCAAAACCTGCCCCAACTGCTCCACAATCCGCCTCTGATCCCGCGTCAGCTTCACCGGGATATCCACCCGCACATTGATGTACAAATCGCCTTTTCCGCCGTGAGGATTCGGCAACCCCTTGCCCTTCTTCCGGAAAATCTGCCCCGACTGCGTGCCTTCGGGAATTTCCAAATCCTCATCACCATGAAGCGTCGGCACGCGAATCTTCGCCCCCAAGGCAGCCTGCGCGAACGTTACCGGAATCGTGCAATAAAGATCCGCATTACGCCGCTCAAAATAAGGATGCTCTTTGATCTGAAAAAAGATGTAAAGATCGCCGGTCGGCCCGCCATTCGTCCCAGGCTCGCCTTCCCCGGCCAACCGTAGCCGAGTCTCAGAATCAACGCCCGCCGGCACCGCAACTTCGAGAACCTTCTCGCGCTCAATTCTTCCCTGCCCGCGGCAATGCGTGCACGCCTCGCGAATCGTCTGCCCAGCTCCCTGGCATGCAGGGCACGTGCGTGAAATCGAGAAGAACCCCTGCTGATAATGAAGCTGCCCGCGCCCGCCGCACGTCTGGCAAGCCGCCATGCCGCTTCCTGCCTTAGCGCCGGTGCCGTTGCATGCGCTGCAATTCTCGTGGCGGAACACTTTGACCTTCGTCCGCACGCCGGTCGCCGCCTCTTCAAACGTCAATGCGAGGTCATAGCGCAGATCAGCTCCGCGCTGCCCGCGCCTCGTGCGTCTGCCCTGACCGCCGCGGCCGCCAAACACATCCGACATGCCAAAGAGATCGCCGAAAATGTCCTGGAAGTCCTCGAAGATGGTGGCGTTGAAGCCGCCGTCCGCCCCGCTGGTCTGCACGCCCGCATGGCCGTAGCGGTCGTACATCGCCCGCTTCTGCGGATCAGAAAGCACGCTGTACGCCTCGGTCGCCTGGCGGAACTGATCCTCCGCTTCGTGCTTCGTGTCCGGATTGCGATCCGGGTGCCATTTCATCGCCGCCTTGCGATAGGCCGATTTGATTTGATCGGCAGCAGCATTGCGCTCGACGCCCAGCGTCTCGTAATAATCGCGCTTGTTATGTGTCGCCATTATTTTTTCTAAAATCTCCGCGAAGCTCGCTTGACGCCGCACTCCTTCAGAATCGGCGCCATCTCACCGCTCCTTGAATTCAATTCGGCTGCGACGTTTGCTGTGCCGCGTTCGCCGTCACCCGCACCATCGCCGGCCGCAGAACTTTCCCGTGAAACATGTAACCCGCCTGCAAAACTCCGACGACCGTGCCATCAGGGTAATCGGTTGATTCGATCCGCTCGACCGCATGGTGCAGATTCGGATCAAATGGTTTTCCCTCGGCATCAATTTGCTCGAGGCCCTTCTTCGATAAAATGTTTTCGAGTTGCCGGTAAATCAGCTCGAATCCCTTGCGGTAATTCTCGTAGCCCGGGTCAGCATGAGCCGCCAACGCCCGCTCGAAGCCATCCAGCACCGGCAGCAGCAGCTCGATCAATCCCTCGATCCCGCGATGATGCTCAGTCTGCCGTCTCGCGCTCCACGCGCTTCCGGTAATTCTCGAAATCCGCCTGCCGCCGGATCAGCGTCTCGGTCAGCTCGCTTTTTTCAGCAAGCAATTTGGCGATCTGCTCAGCCAGCGACGCAACGTCGGACGTCGCCGTTGGATCGCTTGCCCCCGGCGCGGCCGCCGGACTTTCCGCAGCCGCCTGATCGCTCGTCTCGTGATTGTGATGCTTAGCCGTCATTGACTTCCCTTCTCGCCTTCGCTGAAAAAATCCGCCATGAACGCCACCGCGGTGATCACTCGCTCGTAGTGCATGCGAATCGGCCCAAGAATTCCCAACGTGCCCTGTGAGTGCTCGTCATGCGAATAGGGCGCGGTCACCAGCGCAAGCTGGCTCCCAGCCGGCGCAATGCCCTTCAATCCAAATTCCACGTGCACAGGCTCGGGCGCCTCGATAAACCCCGTCAACAATGAGATGAGCCGCCCGCGTTCTTCGATTGTAGACAGCAACTCGCGAAGCTGCTCCTGATTCGAGAACTCCGACGAAGTGATCAGCTGCGCCGCCCCTTCGATATAGATATTCCGCGATGTATCGTCGCCAAGAACTTTGGGGTCGCAGAGCATCAGCGCGTCGGTCGCCAGTCGATCGTATCGCTCGCGTTCGGAAGCAACTTGCGTTTGCAGATCGGCGCGAATGGCATCAAGCGTCCACCCGGAATAATGGCTGTTCAAAAACTCCGCGATGCGATCCAGTTCCTCTTGCTTGAATGGCCGCTCCGTCTGAATCAGCTTGTCGCGCGTAAGTCCGCCCGGCCCAATCAGCACCACCAGTACGCGCCCATCCGGAATCAGCAGAAATCGCAAATGCTGCACCACCGTCCGCGCCAGCGGCGGCGAAATAATGATTCCCAAGCCCGCGCGAGACATCGGAAAGAATCTTGCTCGCCCGCTCCATCACCGCTTCCGGCGTCGACGCGGTAGCCAGCTCGCGTCGAATCCATTCCAGGTCCTGCGGTCGCGCAGTAGCTTGCGTCGCAACTTCCTCGACGAAGAACCGGTAAGCCGCCGCGGTCGGCACCCGCCCGGCCGATGTGTGCGGCTGGTACAAAAATCCTTCCTCTTCGAGATCAGCCATCACATTGCGCACGGTCGCGGAACTAAGCGGCTCAGGATGCCTCCGCGCAATGCTGCGCGACGAAACCGGCTCCCCCGTCTCAATATAGATACGCACCACGTCACTCAAAACTTCGCGGTGCCGCTTCTGTTGTAAAGATGGCGTACTCATTCCCCCAATCGTCCCGCGATCGCCGCAGACCTCCGCGTCAAACTCTTGCGCCAATCCACTACATTCAATTCTAATCAGTGGCCGGGGATGGGGCAAGCTCTCGAATAACGCAACGTGCGCGTGATCTAGCACTCGTAGGGGAGGGTCTTCAGACCCTCCCGCAGTTCGGCCCCAATCGAAGCCGCCAATTCACTCAATCCCACATCCCGAAGCATACACTCGAATCGAAGGGAGACACCGTGCTCGAACTTAGATCCTGGAACGAAATGGCAGAATGGTTCGATTCCCGCCAAGGCGACGCAGGCGACCGCTGGCACAGGGAACTAATCTACCCCTGCGTGAAACAAATGGCGGGCAACGTAGCGGGTCTGCGCACGCTCGACGTAGCCTGCGGCAATGGCTCGCTAACCCGCTGGCTAAAACGCCAGGGCGCACTAGTGACCGGCACAGACGCAACGCTAGAGCTGCTCCAACACGCCCGCCGCCGCGAATCAGAATCTCCGCTAGGCATCGAATATATCCACTGCGATGCAGCCCGTCTCGAATTCGCAGCCACAGCCGAATTCGATCTAGTTATGTGCACCATGGCCCTAATGGATATGCCCGACGCAGAAAGTCCAATTCGCGAAATCGCCCGCGTGATGAAACCCGACGGCCGCGCAGTAATCTGCATTTCCCATCCCTGCTTCGATGTCCCGGAAAATTCGGACTGGATCGTCGAGACGGGGGACGATGGCAAGACGAGCGTCTGGAGGAAAGTGCGCAGATATCGGGAAATCTTCGCCGCCCCGATCGGCTGGTCGAATAAGGACTTTTACACGCTAACTTATCATCGCCCCCTGCACTGGTATTTCCGCGCGCTACATTCGGCCGGTTTATGCGTGACGTCGTTCGAGGAGCCGTCGCCGACCGCCACGATGCTGCAAGAGGGTGACGAAGCAATCTACATCCAGCAAATCCCAGTGCAGTGCGTGATGGAAGCCAGGAAGTGGAGACCGTAAAGAGCCCGACATTTCTTTCGGTCGTAGGGGCGCGGGTCAATCGCTATGCGATTGCCAAGCAATCGACGAGCACGTGAACACGGTTGCGGGAATGCACGGACTGGCCTATGCTCTCGCGCGAAACTAATCAGTTGGCAATCGCGTATCTGTGTAGCGCGCAATCGGCGAGCGGAGGTGGAGCTGTGAGAAATGGATTCGCGGCGGTGTTGGCGATTATTTGCGCACTGGCAATGGCCTCTGGTGGCGCAGCGAGCTTGGCGGCGCCGCACGGCCGAGCGATTGCTTCCCTACAGGCAGCGACTGGCGCGGCCGCAACGAAGCCCGGCAGCGCCGCCCCCGGCAGCGCCCCACTTTCCACTCGCGTAGTTGCTTACAGGATTGACGCCAAGCTCGATCCCGCCACCCACACAATCACCGCCACCGAAACGCTCACCTACCACAATCTAACCGGCCAGCCTCAGCAAGACTTCCCTTTTCACCTCTACCTGAACGCCTTCCAGCCGCAATCCACCTGGATGGCCGAACAACGCCTCGATAGCCCGGAATACAAATGGAAGCCGGAACATCGCGGAGCGATTCGCGTCACCTCGGTCGAAGCCGTCGGAATGGGCGACGTCACCAGCACCATGCACTTCACTCAGCCAGACGACACCAACACAGAAGACCACACAGTGATGCAGATCAAGCTGCCAAAACCGGTCGCCGCCGGCGCCGACGTGCAATTCAAGATCGCCTTCGAAGATCAAATGCCACAGGTAGTAGCGCGCACCGGATACATGCGCGATTTCTACATGGTCGGCCAATGGTTCCCCAAAGTCGGCGTCTGGTGGAAAGGCGCCTGGAACTGCCACCAATTTCACCGCGACACAGAATTCTTCGCCGACTTCGGCACCTTCGACGTGAACCTGACCATGCCGAAAAACGAAGTGGTCGGCGCAGGTGGCGATCTGGTCTCCAGCACCGAAAATTCCGACGGCACCAAGACCATGCTCTTCCACTCCGAAGACGTCCACGATTTCTCCTGGACCGCCAGCCCCTCATTCACTCCGGTGGAAGATTCCTGGACCGGCAGCGCCGGCACGGTAAAGATTCATCTGCTGGTCTCGCCGGGAAACATGGGATCGGCAGCGCGATATATCGAGACAGTGAAAGGCACTCTCCAGAAGTTCGATGAATGGTACGGCCCCTATCCCTACGATCGCATCACCATGGTCGATCCGCCCCACGGCGCCTTCCAAGCCGGCGGAATGGAATATCCCACGCTCATCACGCTCGACACGAGTTGGTTCACACCGAAGTCCGTTCTCGAACCCGAACTCGTCACCGAACATGAATTCGGCCACCAATATTGGTACGGCATGGTCGCGACGAACGAATTCGAAGAAGCCTGGCTCGATGAAGGCATTAACAGCTACACCGAAGTAAAAATCATGGACGCGCTCTACGGCGCGGGTGCCGACGTCGCAAATCTCCCCTACGGAACCTTGAGCGAACGCGAGATGCAGCGCCTCGGCTACAACCTCACCGCGGACACGGATCCGTTGACTACGCCCGCCTGGAAATTCCTCAACGGCAATGCCTACGGCGGCGTCACCTACGGCAAAACGGCTTCGGTGTTTCTCACACTGGAGAAAGTCATAGGCGAAGACACGCTCCGCCGCGCGATCCACACCTACTTCATGCGCTATCGCTTTACGCACCCGACGGGCGAAGATTTCCTCAAAACCGTCGAGGAAGTAAGTGGCCAAAATCTGCGATGGTATTTCGATCAAGCCGTCTCCGGCACCGCCATTCTCGATTACGAGGTACAGGACCTCCACTCCGATCCCCTGCCCTGGTATCCCACCGACGACAAAGGCGGCGGCGCCGGCAAAAACGGTTACCGCAACTACGTGGTAGTGCACCGCAAAGGGCGATTTCATCATGCCGGTGGACGTGCAAATGCGCTTCAAGAATGGCGAAGCGGTGATGGAGCACTGGGACGGCAAGGATCGCTGGATTCGCTACACCTACGACCGGCCCGACCAGATAATTTCCGCGGAAATCGATCCGCAGCATCAACTGCTGCTCGATCGCGATCTATTCAACACCAGCCGCACCACGCAAGGCAGCCGCAAGGCCTATCAAAAGCTGAATAATCTCTGCACTTTCTTCGATCAATGGATCGGCCAGATTCTGGCGTGGCTCACGTGAGGGGGACCAGATGAGCGAGGGTAAATCGGGAGTTTTTACCGGAGGCGCGTCGCTAGTCTGGCGCCGCCAGCGCGTGCTCTGGTGGCCGTACCTTGTCTGCCTTCTGCTGGCGCATTTCGCCGCCAGCACCACCATGGGCCGCCTCGACGGGTTCCTGCAGCGCAGCCTTGCCTCAGAGCGCCTTCTCGCTCACGGATTTAGTTTCGGCGCCGTGATTGAATTGATGTCCGGGCAGTCGCCGCTTCTGAGTTTTGGGCACGAGGGCATGCACTTCGGCTTTGTGTTCTTCTTCTTCATGCTGCTGGCCACCGGCGGAATTCTGGAAGCATACTGGCGCGACGCCACGCTCACCACCATGGAATTCTTCCAGAATGGTGGCCGCTATTTTTGGCGCTTCTTCCGGCTGGTGCTCTTCCTGCTCGTCGCTCTGATTCCCGCGGGCATCATTGCCGCCATCGCGTCGTCCGTCGCCGACAGCGTGGACAAGAAATCGATCTCACCGTTTCCGGCAGTTTGGATACAGGTCGCGGGCGCCGTCATCGTCCTCTTCCTGCTGATGACCGTCCGCTTGTGGTTCGACATGGCCGAAGTGACCGCCGTTGCCGAGAGCGAAACCGGCGCCTGGCGATGCCTAAAGGCAGGATTTCGATTGCTACGCGGAAATTTTGGCAGCCTCTTCTGGCTCTATTTCCGCATCAGCTTTCTCGCCTGGCTCGGAGAAGCGATCCTGCTGCACATCTGGGTGCGCCACACCAAGCCCGAATGGACGGGGGTTTCCTTCGTACTCGGCCAACTAATCGTGCTCTTCTGGATGGGCATGAGATGGTGGCAAAGAGCCAGCGAGGTTCTCTGGTATCAAGCCCACGGTCTGGAAGATCTGCTGCCACGCGCGCCGATAGATGAGCCAGCCCCGGTTCCGGAAGTGGCCACAGTAGCCTAAAAAAAGTGCGCCCCGAGGTTGGGCCTCGGGGCGCGGAGCAGGTAGTCAGTTGGTCTGTCAGGGAGAGAGAGTCAACAGAGTCCTTGCTCGCAAAGTTGGACGCACCACCCCAAAAAAAGTTAGCCCGTCGCACCCTTCGCGTTCCGGTGGCAGTTCTTGCATTTCGGTGGGAGCCCCCGCATTCATGCGGGGGAGGAGCGCTTCAGCGCTCCGAAACATCATCGCCATTGACGACGCGCTTTAGCGCTGGTCTGTCGCTTTGCATCCCAAAATCACGACACTAACAAAAATCCGAAGCGTCTAAAAAAACCTCGCGCTCCTACCAAATCCTGCACCGATCCGCCGCAGGCCTCTCCATCGCATCACTGTCGGTGCACTTCCAAGCCTTCGCAAACGACGGCATGTTCCCCAAAGGCCCAATCGCCCTGAATCGCCCCAACGGGTGCGGATTCGTATTAGCCATCAGGCGATCGAATTCCGGACGATCGTTGCTGGCCCAGATCTCCGCGAACGCCAGAAAGAATCGCTGTTCCGGCGTAAACCCGTCAATCGGGCCGGGATTTTTCACGGCCAGTATTTTTTGCAACGCCGCATAGGAAATCGTCAGCCCGCCAAGATCCGCGATGCTCTCGCCTTCCACCAATTTCCCATTCTCATGCAAGCCCTCTTCCACAACGTAAGAATCGAACTGCTTTGCCACGCAATCCCCGCGCGCCTGGAAATTCTTCAAGTCGTCCGGCGTCCACCAATTGCTAAGATTTCCCACCGCGTCGAACTTCGCCCCCGAATCGTCGAACCCGTGCGTCATTTCGTGCCCGATCACCGCGCCCATGCCACCGTAATTCATCGCATCATCGCGCTTCGGATCATAAAACGGCGGCTGCAAAATCCCAGCCGGGAACACAATCTCGTTGATCGTGGGATTGTAATAAGCGTTCACTGTCGGCGGAGTCATCCCCCATTCCTTGCGGTCCACGGGCGTGTCGATTTTCGAAAGCCGGTATTGCCGGTCGAATTCCGAGCCGCGCCGCGCGTTTTCAAGGAAAATTCCGCGATCGACTTTGAACGCGGAATAATCGCGCCATTTGTCCGGATACCCGATCTTGAGCTGGATGGCGTCCAGCTTCTCGCTCGCTCTCTTCCGCGTCTCCGGGCTCATCCAATCCAGCGTAGAAATGTCTTCGCGCAGCGCCGCCATCAAATTGTGAACCATCTCCAGCGCCGCGGCTTTCGCTTCCGGCGGAAAATAATCTTTCACGTAAATCTGCCCCAACGCCTCGCCGAGCATTCCGTCCGTGGCCCGCACGCAGCGCTTCCAGCGCGGCTGGATTTCCTGCGTCCCGGTCAGAATGTGTCCGTAGAAATCAAAATCTTCATCCACAAACTTCTTCGGCAGTGAATCCGCAGCATCGTGAACCAACTGCCACCGCAGATAAGTCTTCCAGTCATCGAGCGGCGTGGCGGTCAGCTCGTGATTCACAGTCTTGAAAAACTCAGGCTGCGCCACATTGATGGCCGCAACCGAGTCGTGCCCGATCGCATGGAAGTACGCGTCCCAATCGAAATCAGGTGTCAGCGCCTTCAGCGCCGCGCGATCCATCTTGTGGTAGACGTTGTCCGGGTTGCGCCGCTCCACCCGCGTCATCGAAGCCTGCGCCAGCTTGGTCTCAATCGCCAGCACCGTCTTGGCTTCCGCGGCCGCAGCCGTCGCGTCATCGCCCAGCAGCACCAACATATTCGTCACGTGCTTCACGTAAGCGTCCCGCAGCTTCACCGATTTGTCGTCGGTCTTCAGGTAGTAATCGCGATCCGGCATCCCGATGCCGCCCTGCGCTGCCACCGCGATATAAACGCCGCTATTCTTGAAATCCGGATTCGAGCCAGAACGAGAACACCGCCCCCGCCCCGTCGAGATGCAGGCGCACGATTTCCGCCTGCAGATCGGCCACGCTCGAAATCTTGGCGATGCGCGCGAAGTCATCTTTCAGCGGTTCGATGCCGGCTTTCTCGATCGCCGGCTCATCCATGCAACTGAAATAAAAATCGCCGATTTTTTGATCGCTGGAACCGGGCGCAGCCGAAGTGTTCTTCGCTGCGGCCTCCAGAATGGTGTGCAGCTTGTCGCGATTGCTCTCCGCAAGCTCGGTAAAGCTGCCGAACGCAGGATATTCCGGCGGAATCGGATGGCTCTTGATCCAACCGCCGTCCGCAAACTGAAAGAAATTGTCGCAAGGCTTAACGCTGCGGTCGAGATTCGCAAGATTGAATCCATGTCCCGCAGAATCATCAGCAATCGCCGGCGAAACACACGAGCCATCCCCCGCAGCCGGCAGCAAAGTCTGCGTAGCCCCAGCGCCGCCACCATCGCCACTGTGACTTAGCTGCTGCGCCTTCGCACCCGTCGCAAACAAAAGCAACGCCAAACCCAGCACGCCACCGCACACAAAAGAAATAAACTTCAAAGCAACACCTCCGAAGATCTTTTAAATTTGCAAAACCCCGTCGACACCCGCCGCGTCAAGCACTCCTGCAGTCGTAGGGGCGGGGCTTGCTCCGCCCTTCGCCGACCTGACCGCAATTTCAAGTCTCCGTGAAACCGCGGAAGATCAATCTCGCCAAGCTTGCTCTTCTCTTCCCTCTGAAATTTCAAATTTGAAATTTGAAATCTCCGCGCCGTCAATCGCCACTACGCATTATCAATCTGCGCCCGCTGCAACTTATCCGAGTAATCGATATACAGCGATTTCCACTCCGTATAAAAATCCAGCGCCGCCAACCCGGATTCCCGATGCCCGTTCCCGGTATTCTTGATCCCGCCGAAAGGCAAATGCGTCTCGGCCCCAATGGTAGGCGCATTCACGTAAACGATCCCGGTCTCCAAATCCCGCTGCGCACGGTAAGCGAGATTGACGTTGCGCGTGTAAATCGAAGACGAGAGCCCATACTCCACGCCGTTGGCGATCTCAATCGCCTCGTCGAAGCTCCCGAAAGGAATCGTGGCGACAACCGGCCCGAAGATTTCCTCCTGCGCGATGCGCATGCGCGGATTGACGTCAAGGAAAATGGTCGGCTCGTGGAACCACCCGCGCGCGAACGCGCCGGAATCCAGGCGATGCCCGCCGGCCGCGAGCCTGGCGCCCTCGTTCTTGCCGATCTCCACGTACTTGATCACAGTCTGCAGTTGCGATTCGTTAACGCTCGGCCCCATGTCCGTCTTCGGATCGAGCCCATCGCCGATGCGCAGCGCCTTCGCCCGCTCCACGAACTTGGCGGCGAACTCGTTGTAGATCTTTTTGTGCACCGCGATGCGGCTCGTCGCCGTGCAGCGCTGGCCGCTGGTGCCGAAGCCGCCCCAGATGCAGCCGTCCACGGCCAGCTCGAGATTGGCGTCGTCCATCACGATAATGATGTTCTTCCCGCCCATCTCAAGATGGCATTTCTTGAAAGTCGGCGCGCAAGTTTCGCTAATGATGCGCCCGACGTCGGTTGAGCCTGTGAAGCTGACGAGCCGCGTGTCCTGATGCTTCACCAGCGCCGAGCCAGCTTCGGAACCGTGCCCATTGACGATATTCAGCACGCCCGGCGGGAGCCCGGCCTCAGCCAGAAGCTGCACGTAGTTGTAGGTCGAGAAAGGCGTCTCCGCGGCGGGCTTGATCACCACGGTGTTGCCGCAAACCAGCGCCGGCGCAATTTTCCACGACGGGATGGCCATCGGGAAATTCCATGGCGTGACCAGCGCCGCGACTCCAATCGGGGTCCGCACGCACATGGCAAATTTGTCCGGCAGCTCCGAGTGCGTCGTCTGCCCGTACATTCGCCGGCCTTCTCCGGCCATCAGATAGGTCATATCGATGGCTTCCTGCACGTCGCCGCGCGTTTCCGCCAGCACCTTGCCCATCTCGCGGGTCATTTCGCGCGCGAAATCTTCCTTGCGCGCCACCAGCATTTCCGCCGCGCGAAACAGGATTTCGCCGCGCTTCGGCGCCGGCACGAGCCGCCATTTTTTGTAGGCTTCTTTGGCCGCGTCCACGGCCACATTGACGTCGGCTGCCGTCGACGATGGAAATATTCCGACCAACTCATCGCGATTGGCGGGATTGCGATCTTCGATCGCCGCGCTCCCGGACGCTTCGACCCACTCCCCATTGATGTAATTCTTGTAAGTTTTAGGCGTGACTGCGGTAGCCATAGGAATTCCTCCGGATCGGTCAGCTCATCGCGCGTAGAGGCGGCGCCGCGTCGAGACGGCAGGAACTTCGCGGCGTCCGTTCAACTGAACATGAAACCGAACTTGAAAAGTAGCAGACACCGCAACGCGCGTCAAACGTGGGTTGGAAGGATCGGCGGCTCAGCGTTCGCTAGGATCTGTGCTTGCCGCGCTGCTAGGCGCGGTGGTGGGCGGCGGCGAAGCCGGCGCGGGCGTGGCAGACGGGTGCTGAGCAGGCCGCGGTGCGCTTACTCCGGCGATGTCCGAGCCGAGGCCAAGTTTCTGGAGCGTGGTCGCGTCGAGTTTGCCCGTGCCGGTCATGCCGTGGTCTTCCTGGAATTTGCGCATGGCATCCTGCGTATTGGAATCCCATTTCTTCGTGGGATCGCCGTGATAGTAGCCTTCGCGAGCGAGCGCGGTTTGAATTTCCTCGATGCGGTCCGTTGTAGGCGCTTTTTGAATCGGCTCCCAATGATGGCGCCCCTTCTTATTTTTCTTGGAGTCCGACGAGGATTTCTTCGACGACGACTTGCTAGATGACTGCGGCGCCCCCGACGCAGCCCAAGCCGTCGAAGCCGGCACTGCCAGCAAAAGCGACGCCGCGAAAGCTACGCCTGTCGCCAGTGCCACGAATCGATGGCCGCGACGCGCTGGGGCTTCGCGGATGATCGCGTCTCGCGAAATCATTCGTTCGGCACCGCTCCCGCCAGAAACACGGTCAGTTCCCGATCGTTCGCATCGTGCCGGATCACCTTGAACAGCACGTCCTGCCCGGGCTTCAGCCGCGCCACTTCGCGCCGGTATTCATTCAGATTCGCCACCGGCACATGATTGACTTCCACGATGATGTCCCCGCGGTTGAACTCAATATCTTCCGCAAAGCTGGCCGGCTCGACTTCAGAAACAATCACGCCCGGCTGCTTGGTGATGCCCAATTTGCGCGCCAGCTCCGGCGTCAAATCCTCGACGTGCAAACCAAATTCCGCCGGCTCAATTCCCTCAGGCGACGTCTCGAGATCCTCAGCAGTATTCGGGAAAAGCTTGGCCCGATCCGCGACCACCACCGACACCTCATGCGCTTCCTTGTTGCGCACGAATCGCAATTGCACGGTCTGGCCCACCGCCGTTTCAGCAATCGGATCGACGAGGTCGGACCCCGTCCGCACCGGATGTCCATTTACATCGGTAATCAAATCACCGGGCTTGAGCCCAACTTTGTCCGCCGGGCTCCCAGGCTCGACGCCCTGCACCACAATTCCGTAAGAAGCCCCCAATTCGCGCAGCAAAACCGGATTCGCGCTGTTCTCTTCGCTGAAGCTGATGCCGATCGACCCGCGCGTCACCTTCCCCGTGGTGACAAGCTGGTTGTAAACGCTGATCACCGTATTCGAAGGCAACGCAAATCCCACGCCCTCGAATCCGCGTCCGCCGGTATAAATCGCCGTATTGATGCCGATCACTTCGCCAGCCATGCTAACCAGCGGTCCGCCGGAATTTCCGGGATTGATCGCAGCATCAGTCTGAATGAATTTCTGAAATTGGAAGCCAGGATTCGGCCGATCCTTAGCGCTAACGATTCCCGCAGTAACGGTAGCCTGCAACCCAAAGGGACTGCCGATAGCCAAAACCCAATCGCCCACCTGCACGCCATTGGAATTCCCCAGCCGCGCCACAGGCAGCGCATGATCGGAATCAATCTTGATGACCGCCAGATCGGTAAGCTGATCGGTGCCAATCAATTTCGCCATGTAATGCTTGGGATCTTTGTCGATGGTCACTTCGATCTTGGTGGCCTGATCGATCACATGGTTGTTCGTCAGAATGTAGCCCTTCGCATCCACCACCACGCCCGAGCCCAAACTGCGCTCGGCGGTAGGCCCTTCATCCTGATTGTCGAAGAAACGGTCGAAGAAATCGTCGAAGGGATCGCCCTGCTTCCGCTTCTGATGCCCCTTGGGGCGATCGATCACCTGGGTCGTCGAGATATTCACCACGGTAGGCTCGAGCTTGCCGGCGATAGCCGAAAAAGTGCCGCTAAGCGAGACGGGATCAGGGATGGCCAGCAGCGTAGCCCCATTGCTAGCCTGCGTCCGCGTAGCCAACGCGCGGCCCGAAATCAAAGTCCCAATCAAAATCCCGATCGCCAGCGTAAAGATCACCAACACGCCGGCAAAGAACTTCCGCCGCCGCACCCAGTCCATCAATTCGCGAATCTGCATCCCCATATCCCCGACTCCGTTCCGCCGACACCCCTACCGAAAGAACTTAAAGTATAGCACTGCCCGGAATCACCGGGCACCCGTACGTTTGTATCCGGGTGCCCTCTTTGCAATGCCCAGTAGCACAGGCCACTCCTGCCGCTGCCCTCTGACGACCACACCTCCGCACGACAACCGCAATCAACGCGGACTCCCTCGCGCAAATCGATCCCTCTTCTCTCTCCCGCAATCTCAATCTGAAACTCGCCCTGTCACCTCTCCCCCTTTCGCCCTTCTCTCGCCACAATTCCACATTCGGTACCATCCTCTGCGCTTTTAATTTCTGCTATCCCTATCAACACTATGACCACCAACAACGGCTCCACGAAAGACCAACCCGATTCCACCCCCGATCTGGATCGCCACGCGCGTCTCTGCATCATCTGCCGCCATCCAGACCGCGACCATATCGACTTCGACTTCGTCCAGTGGGGACACCCCGAAACCATCGTCCGCGAATACCATCTTCGCAGCCGCAAGATCCTCTACCGCCACGCCCGCGCCACCGGACTCTACTACCTCCGCTCGCGCAACGTCCGCAGCGCACTCGACCACGTCATCCAGCTCATCTCAGACTCCGCGGTGAACACCGTCGCGGCCATCCAGGCCGTCCGCATCTACGCCCACATCAACGATTCCGGCTCCTGGGTCGAACCCACCCGCAGACTCCTCATCGCCAAAGAAATTCCGGTCCCTGAACAGGTCGAACTCATCCTCGCCCCTTCGCTGGCCGCAAGCGTACGCAAACGTCAGGAAAGTATAGAGGCCCTGGAACGCGAGCGCCAAGAAGCCCGCGAGCGCGAACAGCAAGCCGCTCACCACCCCGAACCCGTCACCGCGAACGAACCTCAACGCATTACTGCGCCGCAGCCAAAACCCCAAATTCACGTTCCCAGAGGCTCTGCAAAATGTCCCGATTAGAAACGACCCCCGTCGTGTGTTTTCTTATACTTACATACGATTCTATTCGGACACATGTCCCGATTAGAGCGAACAAAATTCGAACCCATTTTTCGGGTCAACCACGGCAACCCGCATCGCCCCAACGGGCCCTTCTTCGTAGGGGCGCCGCTTGCTGCGCCCGGATTTCAGCGAGCCGCCGCGTGCCGATATGAGCCCCCGCATTTTGCTTGCCCTGCCCTCCGTAGCCTCGCCGCGGAAGGGAGTCCCCGCAATTCACTTCGGGAAAGCAGCCTCGATTGAAACCTGCACTATCGCCTTAGTCCCTCCCGCAATTCCCCTCTCCCGCCCATTGGCGAGACGCGCGGACATTGTTACAATCCCATTGCTGACCTATGCCGCCGCAAACTCTCTACGAAAAAATCTGGGATGCTCACGTCGTTCGAGAAGAACCCGGCCAGCCCTCACTGATTTACATCGACCGTCATCTGATCCACGAAGGCACTTCGCCGCAAGCCTTCGCCGGCCTGAAAGCTGCGGGGCGCAAAGTGCGCCGGCCGGACCTCACCTTCGCGGTGATGGACCACTCCGTCTCCACGAAAAATCGCGACCTGCCGATTCTCGATGCCGACGCGCGCGGCCAATTCGAAGCCCTCGAGCGCAATTGCAAAGAAACCGGCGTCCGCCTGTTCGACATGCACAGCAAGAATCAAGGCATCGTGCACATCATCGGCCCGGAACTCGGCATCACGCAGCCGGGCCAAACGATCGTCTGCGGCGATAGCCACACTTCGACGCACGGCGCGATGGGCGCGCTGGCCTTCGGCATCGGCACCAGCGAAATCGAACACGTGCTCGCGACGCAATGCCTCTCGCAGTCGAAATCGAAGACCGATGCTCGTGCGCTTCAATGGCGCGCGACCGAAAGGCGTCACCGCGAAGGATTTCATTCTCGCGCTGATCGGCAAAATCGGAATCGCGCGGCGGCACGGGCTACGTTTTCGAATATGCCGGCGACGCCGTGCGCGCTCTCTCGATGGAAGCGCGCATGACCATGTGCAACATGACCATCGAAGGCGGCGCGCGCGCAGGAATGGTCGCGCCGGATCAGACCACGTTCGCGTATCTCGAAGGCAAGCCATTCGTTCCGCGCGGCAAGGAATTTCAAGACGCGGTGGAGCGCTGGAAGGCGCTCGCCTCCGATCCCGGCGCGAAATACGACGTCGTCCTCGATATCGACGCTGCGCAGCTCGCGCCGCAAGTCACCTGGGGCACGAATCCAGGAATGGTCACGGACGTCACCAGCCGCGTGCCCGATCCGAATTCATTTGCCGATCCCGTGGATCGCAAAGCCGCCGAGAGCGCGCTGGTTTACATGGATCTGAAGCCCGGAACGCCGATCACCGACATCGCCGTCGATCGCGTCTTCATCGGCTCCTGCACCAATTCGCGCATGGAAGACCTGCGCGCCGCCGCGCACGTCATCGAAGGCAAGCACGTCGCCAAGAACATCAAGCAGGCGCTGGCCGTTCCCGGCTCGCGCGTGGTGAAAGCGCAGGCCGAAAAAGAAGGCCTGGACAAAATTTTCCGCGATGCGGGATTCGAATGGCGCGATGCGGGCTGCAGCATGTGCATCGGCATGAATGACGACGTGCTGCCCAGCGGCGAGCGTTCCGCCAGCACCTCCAATCGCAATTTCGAAGGCCGCCAGGGCAAGGGCAGCCGCACGCATCTCGTCAGCCCGATGATGGCCGCGGCCGCGGCAATCGAAGGCCATTTCGTGGACATCCGCAAGTGGGATGTGAACGGAGCGGAGTGAGCATGCAGCCGTTCGTCAAACATACGGGACTTGTGGCGCCGATGGATCGCGTGAACGTGGATACCGATCAGATGGTGCCGAAGCAATTCCTGAAGCTGCAGACGCGCGAAGGATTCGGCCGCGTGCTTTTTTATGACTGGCGCTATCTTCCCGGCGAAAAGCCCAATCCGGAATTTCCTCTGAATTTTCCGCGCTACAGCGGCGCGAGCGTTCTTCTGGCCCGCGCGAATTTCGGCTGCGGCTCGAGCCGCGAGCATGCCCCCTGGGCCATTCTCGATTACGGCTTCCGCTCCATCATCGCGCCCAGCTATGCCGACATTTTCTACAACAACTGCTTCAAGAACGGCATTCTGCCCGTGCAGTTGAGCGACGTGCAGGTGGATGATCTTTTCAAGCGCGCCGAAAAACAGGAAGGCTACCGCCTGACCGTGGACCTCGAAAATCAACTCGTCACAGACGACGCGGGCCTGCGCATTCCCTTCGACATCGACGCCTTCCGCAAAAAGTGCCTGCTCAAGGGACTCGACGACATCGGCCTCACGCTCGAGCACGAACCGGACATCTCGGCTTACGAGAAATCCAATCCGAAATCCGCGCCGATGTACGATCCCGTGGACGTGAAAATCGCGCAGCCTCAAACGTAATTCCATCCGCTACGTCAAACTAGCTCTGGAGGCCGGGAAATGACCTGGCGTCGCTTGCTCGTCGTGATTGCCGCGCTCAGCACGCTCTCGATCGCCGGGGCGCAGGAAAAATCGCTACCCTTCCCTCCTGCGGCGCTGCTGAATCGCATCACTCCGGGCGGAATTCGCGCGAACATGGAATATCTCGCCGATGATTTGCTCGAAGGGCGCGGCACAGGCACGCGCGGATACCAACTCGCCGCGCTCTACGTTCGCAGTCGCTTCGAAGAGCTGGGATTGAAGCCCGCGGGCGTGAACGGCAGCTATTTCCAGCCGGTGCCCTTGCGGCGCATCGCGCTGGTGCCCGAAGCATCTTCCGTATCGATTATGCGCGGACAAAAAATACAAAAGCTGGCGCTCGGAAAAGATTACATCACCGACGGAAATCCGCTTGCCACCTTCAGCACGTCCGAAGGGCCGCTGGCGTTCGTCGGCTACGGAGTTTCGGCGCCGGAATTCGACTACGACGATTTTGCCGCGGTGGATGTGCGCGGGAAAATTGCCGTCGAGCTCTGGGGCGCGCCATCGAAATTTCCGAACGCGCCACGCGCGTACTACTCCGACGGTTACGTCAAAGCCAAGATGGCCGCGGCTCATGGCGCGATTGGATTGATCGGCGTTTGGGCCGGCGCGATGTCTGAGCGCATTCCCTTCGAGCGGCTGGTGCGATTTTTCCAGGAGCCGCAACTTCGCTGGCTGGACGCGAACGGCGTGCCGAACGATTCCGTTCCGGAGATTCGCGGTTTCGCGGTGCTCAGCGAGAAATCGAGCGCCGCGCTGTTCGAGGGCGCGCGGAAGACGCTCAAGCAGGCGCTCGACGATGCGTCGCAGAACAAGCCGCAAGGTTTTTCGTTGCCCGTTGAGGCTTCCATCCGCTTGACCACGCGATTTACCGCCGCGGAAAGCCCCAACGTCGTCGCCATTCTGCCGGGCTCGGATCCGGCGCTTAAGAATGAGTACGTCGTTTTCAGCGCCCATCTCGATCACTTGGGGATCGGCGAAGTGATCAAAGGCGATGCCATTTACAACGGAGCGCTCGACAACGCTTCGGGAACTTCGGCGATGCTGGAAATCGCGCGCGCTTTTAGTGAAATGCCCACGCCTCCGCGGCGCTCGATTTTGTTTTTGTCCGTGACCGGCGAGGAGGCCGGGCTGCTGGGCTCCGATTATTTCGCGCACAATCCGACGGTGCCGATTGCGCAGATCGCCGCGAACATCAACATGGACGGCGTCGCGCTGCTCTACGATTTCCGCGATATTGTGGGCATGGGCGTCGAGCACTCGAGCCTCAGCCGAGAACTCGAAGATGTCGCGCGGCATATGAATCTCGAAGTGAGCCCCGATCCTATGCCGGAGGAAGTTTTCTTCGTGCGCAGCGATCAGTATTCGTTTGTGCAGCAAGGAGTGCCCGCGGTGTTTCTCTCCGAAGGATTCAAAACGGTCGATCCGAAGCTGAACGGCAAGAGCATCTCGCTCGAATGGGAGAGCACGATTTACCACACGCCGCAGGACGATATGAAGCAGCCGTTCAATTTCGAAGCGGGCGCAAAGTTTGCGCGCATCGATCTGGCCATCGGCTACGAAGTGGCGCAGGAAACGGAGCGGCCTCATTGGAACGCCGGCGATTTTTTCCTGACGAAATTTGGAAAGACGCACTGATTGCGATGCGCGCCACGATCTCGCTACGACGATTCTGCCACTGGGCCGGTGGAATCGATGGCTGCTGGGGCTGGCCCTTTTAGCTCGGCTAGGAGGATTGCGGCGAAGATTAGCGCGGCGCCGGTCAGAGTGCGTGGGCTTAGCCTTTCGTGTAGGACGACGTATGAAGTTAGCGCGGCGAAGACTGGCTCGAGCGTGAAGAGAATCGCGGCGTGATTTGCGGTCGTATGCTGCTGCGCCCAGAGTTGCGCCGTGAATCCCAGCACCGTGCAGCCCAGCGCCGTGACCACGACGGCGAAGATCAATCCGGAGGTCATCTCGAAGCGCGGCGCTTCCCAACCGAGAGCTGAAACAATCGGCAGCGCAATTGTTGCGAGCACCGCGGTCAGCGCGATCTGCAGGAAGCTCAGGCCCATGATGGAATGGCGCGTGCTGTAATGCGCGACCGCCAGGATGTGAAACGCGAACATCACCGCCGAGCCGAGACTCAGCACGTCGCCGAGATTCAAGTTTCCGAATCCCGACGGCGGCACGGCTACGAAATAGAGGCCGAAGAACGCAACCACCGCGCCGGCCCAGGCCCAGCGATTGATTCGCTTGCGCCAGAAAATCGCGAGCAGAATCGGGCACGAGCACGGCGCTCGAGCCGTTGAGGAACGCGGCCTTCGACGGCGTCGTGAATTTCAGTGCGATGGTCTGGAAGATGTAGCCCGAGAAGAGAAATACGCCGATGATGGAGCCGGCAACGATTGCCGCGCGATCGAGCTTGCGCACGCGTGCGCCAATAGATCGCGCCCATCACCGCGGCAGCCAGCACGAATCGCACGGAGAGAAATGCGAAAACCGAAGCATAGGCCAGCGCTTGCTGCACGACGACGAACGTCGCGCCCCAAATAAACATGCAGGCGCCAAGCGCCAAATCGGCTTTGAGTCGCTGGCTCATCAATCATGCACGCGCATCAAAATAAACTGACGAAGTTTAGCGGCACTCGTGAAGCGCTGCAACGCAGACTGCCTCTGCGAGACGGGCCGCAGCACGCGACTTTAGTTGGCTCACCGGTTGTTCCGGGATATTCCTTCGTGTATAAACAATAGCTAATATGACGCGAAGGTTAGCGACTTGCGTTCTTGCGATTGCGCTGCTAGCGATTCCCCTTCCGGCGGATAAGTCGCAGTGGGTCGAAGTGACCAGCCCGAACTTCATTGTGGTTAGCAACGGCGGCCAGGGGACGGCCGAGCGCGTGGCCGTGCAATTCGAACAGATTCGCGCCATCTTCCGCAAGGCGCTGCCGTACGCCAGCGCGCACGAAAGCCCGGTGATGACCGTCATCGCCGCGAAGGATGAAAAATCCCTCAGCGGAGCTTCTCCCCGAATACTGGGACAAGGGCCACGAGCACCTGCGTCGGCATATTCTTCTTTCGCATGGACAAGTATTACGTCGCGCTGCGATCGGACCTGGAAGGCCCGAACGCCTACGAGCCGATCTATCACGAATATTTTCACTCCGTCACGCTTCCCTACATGCCGGGATTGCCGTTGTGGCTGGCCGAGGGTTTCGCGGATTTCTACGGCAATACGGTGATGATGGGCAAGGATGCGGTCCTCGGGCGCGCCAGCGCTGGATTGCTCAACGAGCTTCGCGGCGGGCGGCTGATCCCGCTCGACGTACTGTTCCAAGTGGACCATTCCTCGCCGTATTACAACGAGCAGAACAAGACTTCGCTGTTTTACGCCGAGTCCTGGGCGCTCGTTCATTACTTAATGGCCAGCGACAAAGGCGCGCACCGCCCGCTCATCACAAATTATCTAACGGCTTTGACAAAAGGGGCGGACCCAGTAGCCGCCGGGCGGCAGGCTTTCGGCGACCTCGGGCAATTTCAAAAGCAGCTCGCGCAGTACATCGGGAATTCGTCGTTCTACGAATTCCCACTGAAATCAGCGCCGGAGATCAGCGAGAAACACTTCCCTTCCCGGCCGCTTTCTGCTGCGGAGGCCGAAGCTATTCGCGGCGACTTCGAGGCTTACCGTGGAAAGGCGGACCTCGCGCGGCCATTGATCGAGGCGGCGGAGAAGGATGATCCGAAGCTTGCGCTGCCGCACGAAAGCCTGGGAATGCTCGCTTACTCGACTGGACAATATCTCGAGGCGCTGCACGAACTTTCCAAGGCTGTGGAACTCGATCCGCAGAATTTTCGAACGCTATTCTTCCGCAGCTTTTTGGCGTTTCATGCGCATGGGGAGAGTTCGCAGAGCGAACAAGTCGAGACGGACCTGCGCCGCTCGATCGCGCTCAATGCAAATTTTCCGCCGGCTTATGGACTGCTCGCTTCATTTCTGGCGGAGAAGGACGAGAAGCTGGACGACGCCCTTGGCTTCGCGAAAAAAGCGATTCAGCTCGAGCCTGGGACTTCCGCATATCAAATTAGCCTGGGAGAAGTTCTCATACATCTGCATCGCGATACCGAGGCGATCGCCGCAGGACTGCGCGCTGACATGATTGCGCGCGGGCCCGCGGATCATGCTGCCGCGAAGGGCTTTCTCACGTATGCGCGAAGTGTCGCCGGATACAATGCCGACCATCCGGACGCGGCGGCGCATGTCCGTGCGACGCCTGAGAACTCTCGGTCTGATTCGGATGATCGCGCGGCGGCTGACGAGAAAAATCAGAGCGATCAGAACGAGCCGCGGCCGATGGAAACGGAGACTTCGTCGGCGCCGGCCACGCAGGATTCGGGCGCGCAGAAAGAAAGCCCTCCGCCGCGCGAGGCGTATTCCGCAAAGGGCAGGATTTCGAAAGTTTCCTGCACGGGGCGCGAGATCGCTCTGGCGCTCGATTTCGGATCGACGCGGCTTGAGCTTCAGAATGGGGATTTTGGAAAAATTGAAATCTCGTCGAATGGTCCAGCAAAGTCCAATTTCAATCCGTGTACGGATCTGCAGGGACACCAGGCAAAAGTGAGTTACTTACCCGCCGAAGACGCGAAGACGGATGGCACGGTTCTTGGCGTTGAAGTTCTGGAATAACGAATTGATTGGTTGCGACTAGAGAGGTTGCGGAAGAAAGGCGAAATGCTGCCATTCCGGCGAGTCCGCGGTCGTACGGCGCGGTGATTTTACGGCGAGGTCGTCGGAGGGCGCAGCAAGCCGGCGCCCCTACAAAGGCAGAAGCAAAATGCAGATCCCTCACCCCTGAAGGGGATTCGGGATGACAGCAGTCAGGCATTTTGGCGGAGCCTGTAGAGCCGGTCGTTGCCATTCCTCCGCTTGCGGGAGATGAACCGCTGGAGGGATTCCTCACTTCGTTCGGAATGACGGAGCGGCAGTGGTTTGCGAAGAATCGTAGACGATTTTGCCGCCGGCGACGGTCAGGGCTACTTTCGCGTTGATCAGCGCGAGCGGGGTTAGGCGCGTGATGTCTGATGGGAATACTACGATGTCGGCAAACATTCCCGGGACTAGCTTGCCTTTGCGATTTTCTTCGAATTCGGCGTGGGCGGCGCCGGCGGTGTATTCCCGGATGCAGGTTTCGATGGGCAGCTTTTCCTGCGGTTGCCAGCCGCCTGCGGGGCCGCCCCCAGGGAGTTCGCGCGTGGCGCAGGCGTAGATGCCGCGCAGCGGATTCACCGACTCGACGGGATAGTCGGTGCCGAAGGCAAGATGGGCGCCGCTTTTCTCGAGCGTGTTCCAGGCATAGCCGCCTTTGATGCGTTCGCTGCCGATGCGCGATTCGGCCCAGCGCTCGTCGTCGAGCAAGTGGCACGGCTGCATCGAAGCGATTACGCCGAGTGCTGCAAATCGCGGGATGTCGCTCAGCGCGAGGATCTGCGCGTGTTCGACGCGATCGCGCCGATCGCGCGCGCCGTTCGCTTCGCGGACCGCTGCGAACGTATCGAGCGCCAGGCGATTCGCGCGGTCGCCGATAGCGTGAAAGGCAATTTGAAATCCGGCGGCGTCGCGCGCGATGGCCATTTGCTTGACTTGGTCCGGATCGGCACGGAGAATTCCTGAGGTCGCAGCATCGTCGGAATATGGCGCGAGCATCGCGGCGGTGCGCGACCCGAGCGAGCCATCGAGGAAGCCCTTCAGCGCTCCTGTCTTGATCCACGCGTCTGCTGTTCCAAAAGTGCGGCGGAGTTCTTCGAGCAGAGCCAACGGCGCATTGAACGGCAGCCACTCGGTGATTCGCAGCGGAAGTTTGCCCTCGCGGTGCAGCGAGATATAGATCGGCAGATCGACCGCGGCAGGAGCGGGCGGTGCGGACTTGCCGTCGCGCGAGCGGCCGTCAACAAATTCTTCGTAGCGCGTGAAAAGTGGCGCCTCGGAATTGTCCTGGATGGAAGTGACCCCGAACGATGAAGCTTCGGCCAGCGCCATTACGATGGCGCGGCGGCGCTGATCCGGCGTGAACGGCGGGATCAGTTTGTTCACGCGATCCATGGCGGAATCTTCTTCGAGCATTCCGTTGGGCTCGCCGGTGGCCGGGTCGTGCATGAATTTTCCGCCCGGCGGATCCGGGGTCGCGCGAGTGATTGCGGCGATTTCGAGGGCGCGGGAATTCACCACGGCGACGTGGCCATCAACGCGCAAGAAAAACATGGGGTGATCGCGCGAGATCACGTCGAGATCGGCGCGCGTCGGGAAGTTTTTGTCGGGCCACAGCGTATGGTCCCAGCCGCGGCCGTACATCCACTCGCCCGGTTTGAAATCCTTCAGCCGGGCGCGAATGCGCGCTTGCATTTCGGCGAGCGATTTCGCGCCTTCGAGGTCGACGCTGAGTTTCGCGAGGCCTGCGCCCGCGAGATGAACGTGCGCATCATTGAAGCCGGGCATAGCGAATTGGTTATGAAGATCGATGACGCGCGTCTTGGAGTTTCTCAGGCGATTGATTTCGTCGTTTGAACCAACCGCAATTATTGTTTCTTCGCGAACGGCGAGAGCTTCCGCGCGCGGACGATTCGGATCGCCGGTGTAAATGTCCCCGTTCGTGAGAATCAAATCGGCGCCGGAATCAGATGTGGGTGTTTGCGAGTTCGAATCTGTCATGGAAGTGTGATTCACCGTTGGATTCGAGAAATGCGCGATGCCGCTTCCGGGAACGAGGCACAGGAGCGCGACACAGAAGAATCCGAGATTGAACCAATTGATTGGACTCACTCGGAAACGGAACACGCGGGGCAGGCTCACGAGGCCGTTCGGGCGATCAGCAGCGTCGTCAGCAGAAGGCGTTTGAGGCCGACCAGACGATCGGTGGAGTCATACCATTCGTCGAGGCTGTGCGAGCCGCCGCCGAGACCACCACCGCCGATGGCGATTGCGGGGATGCCTATTGAGAGCGGGACGTTGGCGTCGGTCGAGGAACGTTCGCGGCGCGATGGATTGTTGAGATACGCATCGACGCTGGTGATGGCGGCGAGCAGTTCGGAATTTTCCGCGAGCTTTCCGGAAGGACGCACGCCGAGAGAGCGAAAGCCGGGTTCGAGCGAGCCGGTGCCGCGCTGCGCGGCGGCCATCTCTTCATTGACGCCGGACTGGATCGCGTCATGCAGGGCTGCTTCGAGGCGCGCGAGTTGCGTGTCGTCCTCCGAGCGCAGATCCACTTTCACCGCGGCGCGATTGGGAATTGAATTGACGGAAGTGCCGCCGTCGATGACGCCGAAATTGAACGAAGTGCGCGGCATATCGGGCACCGAAATTCCGGAAAACTTCACGATGCCGCGAGAGAGAGCCGTGATGGGATTCGGCGCGCCGAAGTCGGACCAACTGTGGCCGCCGGGGCCGGTGACGTAGGCTTCGATGCGGCGGGAGGCGAGCCCTTGCGTGGTGATGTAATCGGTGGCGGCGCCGTCGACGGCGATTACGGCGCGGAGGCGCGAGCGGTAGGTTTCGACCAGCGCGCGAATACCGCGCAGATTCCCTTCGCCTTCTTCGCCAACGTCGCCGGCGAAGACGATGGTCATGCCGGTGCGGATGTGACCTTCCTCGAGGGCGCGGGAGATGGCGACGAGAGCAGCGAGACCGGCGCCGTTGTCGGCGATGCCCGGAGCTTCAAGGCGCGCGCCATTGCGCTTGACGCGCACGTCGGTGCCGGCAGGAAACACGGTGTCGAGATGTGCGGCGAGAAGAATAACGTCGTCGTGATTCGTGCCGGGGCGCTCGCCGATTACGTTGCCGAGTCCATCGACGCGCGTTTTCAGGCCGCTGGCGTCGAAAAGTTTGCGAAGCGCCACACCGCGTTCGGTCTCGGAAAATTCCGGCGCGGGAATCTCGTTGAGATGGATCTGCTGCTCGGTGATCCAGGCCAGATTGTGGGCGAGCCAATCCGCGGCGCGCGTGACACCCGGTTCGCGCGCGAGGGCCTGGACGTTGATGTCCGCGGCTCGCAGGGAGATGATGGCCATGGCCAAGAGAATACCGGAAGCGAGGGAAAGTTTCATCGCCGGATTGCGCTGAGACCTCCTGCGCACTAGCGGCGAGGCGTCGCGGACTGCGACTGGGGCGAAGGCTCGACGAGCGCGAGAATTTCCTCTTCGGTGAGAATGCGCTGGGCCTGCTTGGCGGCGAAGAAAATGCGGTCCACGCGTTCATCGGTGGCGGCGATGCCGCGCTTCTCGAGCCAATAGATCACGTTGGAGCGGCCGCTGAGCGGGCCGATCTCGATGATCTGCTCGAGGCCGAAGAGATGCGAGGGCACGCCGCTGTAAATCGCGTTGGCCAGGTCGTGATCGTTCTTTCTGTAGGCTTTGACGATGGCGGCGGCGTGAACTCCGGTGGCGGTGCGGAACGCATCGCGGCCGATGACTGGATAATTGTGCGGGATGGGCATGTGCGTGGCGTTCGAGACGGCCTGCGAGTATTCCATGAGGCGCGAGAGATCCTGATCGATCAGGCCCATCAGGCGCAGATTCACGAGCATCAATTCCATGGGCGTGTTGCCTACGCGTTCGCCGAGGGCGAGGGCCGCGCAGTGGACTTGATCTGCGCCTGCGGCGATGGCGGCTAGCGAATTCCCGACGGAGAGGCCGCGATCGTTGTGGCCGTGCCAATCGACGCGAATCTTTTCGCCCGAGGGCTTCACTACATTTTCGATGAAGAAGGTTACGAGATTGTGTGCGCCGCGGGGCGTGGCGTGACCGACCGTGTCGCAAAGAACTGCTGCGCGGGCGCCGCAGCGGATTGCTGTTTCGTACAGAGCTTTCACGGTTTCGGGATCGGTGCGAACGGTGTCTTCGGTGACGTACATGACCGGCAAGCCTTCGGAGACGGCGAAGGTGACGGCTTCTTCGGTGATGCGCTTGAGATGATCGACGGTCCAATCTTCGACCATGCGACGGATGGGGCTTGAGCCGAGGAAAGTTGCGGCTTCGAGTTTCAGCCCTACTTTTTGCGAAATTTCGATGATGGGGCGGATATCGTTTTTGTGCGTTCGTGCGGCGCAGTTGGGACGAATCTTCAAGCGTGCGGTGACGATTTCGCGGGCCAGGGCTTCGGTGTCGGCGTAGGCGCGGGGGCCGGCGCCCGGCAGGCCGATGTTGACCGTGTCGATGGCCAGCGCTTCCATCAGATGAAGAATTTCGATTTTTTGCTCGATCGTGGGATCTTGGACGGAGGGATTTTGCAGGCCGTCGCGGAGAGTTTCATCATTCAGCGCGACGCGGCGGCCCGGCGGGATTTCGGCGTCCTTCGCGGTGTTCCAATCGTAGATGAGTTCTTTGCGGTTCAACTTTTTCTTGCGCCCTAGTAGCGCAGCGTGTAGCTGTGCGGGCCGGATGAGAGATCGGGTTTGTAGAGCGTTTTGCAGAATTCACAGCGATAGATTTCTGCTTTGGGCCCGATCAGCTTTTCGATTTCTTTCGGGTAGTCGTACCAGCGCTTGAGATGGCCGCAGCAGAGTTTGCCTTTGGCGTCTTTTTCGTCGCAGGCGCGCTGGGTGCGCTTTTTCATTTTGATTTTGGGGGCGGAGGGAGTTGCTGCTTCAGGCGCGGCTGCAGTTGCGGCGGACGGGGGCGTTGCAGGAGGCGCGGCCGCGGGCGGGGTTGTTGGTGCGGCTTCGTTTGGGGCGTTCGCGTCGGGCATTGGTTCGTGTCCTTTTTCGAGAGTCGTTAGGCGAAATCCAGTGCAAAAGCCACGGTCACACCGGGGGCGTGTAAGCCCGCCCCCCTACTCGATCTCGTCATCCGATGACGACAGTTCTAAATCCGGTGCCTGCGAAAGACCGTGCCTGCCACGCCGCGCGGGTTGGCTAGGGCGGCCATGCGGCGCGACCAGCGCGGGGCGAAGAGATAATCTACGAAGCTGTCGGCCGCCGCGGCTAGATTCTCATTGTAGCCGAACCACCAGGATTTGGGTGTGCGCGGCAGGCGGTCCACATCCACATATTTTACTTGAACCATTTCTAGCAGGCCAAAACGCGAGTGGGAGCGTCCCCAGCCGCTTGCGCCGCTGCCGCCGTGCGGGGCTTCGCAGATGCCGTAGTAGCTGGCGACGTCGTTGATCATTACCGAGCCGCCGCGAATGCGCTGGGCGATTTCCTGGCCTTTGGAGGCGTTGCTGGTCCAGACGCTGGCGCTTAGAGCGAATTCCGAATCGTTGGCGAGAGCGACGGCTTCATCAGCGGATTTTACCGGGCGGATGGCGATTACCGGGCCGAAGGTTTCCTCGCGCATGAGTTGCATCGAGTGATCAACGTTGGTGACGACCGTGGGCTCGAGGAAACTCGGGCCGAGATCGTCGCGGCGATTGCCGCCGGTGAGGACTTGTGCGCCGCGGGCGGTGGCGTCGCGCAATTGCTGTTCGACTTTTTCGAGTTGCGTGACGCGGATCATGGGGCCGATTTCGGCGTCTTTGTCGGACGGAGGGCCGAGGCGGAGCTTGCGGGTTTTCTCGAGACACTTTTCGAGGAAGGGTTGCGCGATGGCTTGCTCGACGTAAATGCGCTCGACGGAGATGCAGGTCTGGCCGCAATTCATGAAGCCGCCCCAGACGGCGGCGCTGGAGGCGATTTCGAGATCGGCATCGGCGAGGACGAGCATGGCATCTTTGCCGCCGAGTTCGAGCGAGGATGGAATCAGGCGGCGGGCGCAGGCTTCGGCGATTCTTTTTCCCGTGGCGACACTGCCGGTGAAAAATACTTTGTCGGGATTGGATTCGAGGAGAGCGGCGCCGACTGCGCCTCCGCCTTGGAGGACTTGAACTACACCGCTGGGAATTCCTGCGGCGGCGATGATTTTGGCGATGACTTCGCCTACGTGAGGGGTTAGCTCCGAAGGTTTCAGGAGAACGGCGTTGCCGGCTACTAGCGCGGGGAGAATCTGCGCCATCGGAATCGAGAATGGATAGTTCCACGGCGAGATGATGGCGAGGACGCCGAACGGCTGGAAGTAGAGCGAGCCCGATTTCGCTTTTACGCCGATATTGTGGTGTGGGACGGGCTCGGGGCGCAGCCATTCGGGGGCTTGGCGCGCGAGGAAATCGGCGCTGTCGAGAGCGAGCATTAATTCGGCAAAGACGGCTTCTACGTGCGGCTTGCCGGTTTCGAGCGAGATGGCGTTGGTGACTTCGTCGCGGCGGTCGTAGATGGCGTCGCGGAGTTTTCTGAGATACGAGCAACGCTCGCGGAGGGATTTCGCGGCCCAGGATTTTTGGGCTTCGCGGGCATGCGCCATGAGGCGCGGGGCCGAGTCGGGTGAAGTGGCTGGAATTTGCGCGACGACGCGGCCCGACGCGGCGTCGATCGAGGCGACGAAGCCGGCGCCGCTTGACGGTGCGGCCGAATCGGGAGCGATTGTCGATGTTTGAGTTTGCGCGGACATTGTTGGCTTGATTCTAACCGATTTTCGCCTCGGACTTGCGGGGCACGTGCGCTAGCGATGCCGTCGGGTCCGGATATTCGAGCGAGACGAGGTAGAGGCCGTCCGGAGGGACGGTTACGCCTGAGCGCGCGCGATCTTTGGCTTCGAAGATTGCGGCGATATCCGCGGGGGCTAGTTTTCCCTTCCCTACTTCGAGAAGCGTGCCGACAATTTTGCGAACCATGTAACGCAGGAAGGATCTTCCATGAACGATGTATTCGAGTTCCTGGGCAGCTTCTTCGGGTGCGTCGTTGGGGGAATATCCCGGATAGCTTGCTGCGGCGGTTGCGAAGTTCGGCGTCGCGCCGAATGGGGCGTAGGGATGGCTGACGATTTCGGAGCGATAGATTTCGCGGAGCATGTCGCGATCTTTGTCGTCGTCTTCGGAGCCGGTTGAGGCGGCGAAGGAGGTGAAATCGTGCGTGCCCTCGAAGATGCGGGCGGCATCTTTCATGGCGCTCTCATCGAGCGGCCAGGGATAGTGCAGGGCGCGGCCGTGCTCGAAAGGTGGTAGGACGCGGGCGCGGAAGATTCGATACCGGTAAGTCTTCGCTAGCGATTGCCAGCGGGAGTGAAAATCCGGGCCTACTTCTTCGGCGGCCATTACGCGGATTTGCGGCGGGAGTAAGGCGTTGAGGGCGCGGCGAAAATCTTCGGCTGTGAGTGCGGAGTGGGTCTTGAAGTGGGCTACCTGGCCGAGCGCGTGGACGCCTTTGTCGGTGCGGCTGGCGCCGAAGATCAGGATTTTTTCCTGGGTGATTTGCTGGGCGGCATCGGCTAACAGGCCCTGGATTGTGGGGAGGCCCGGTTGGATTTGCCAGCCGTGGAATTGGGAGCCGTCGTAGGCGATGGTGAGTTTGATGTTGCGCATGGGGGTTGAGGGATTATGACATGTTCGTGAGGGGGAGGTACGGATTGAAAGTTCCTGGTGAGCGCGGTGGTGGAAGTTTCCACTGGAGCTGCCTCGGGGAGCCGGCGCTAAAGCGCATCTTTAAACACGGAGATTTTTTCTCGGAGCGCTGAAGCGCTCCTTCCCCCGCATGAATGCGGGGGCTCCCTCCGAAATGCGGGGCTTCCCCCAATGCGCGCCGCGCTAGATTGGGCGTTTTGAGTCCGCGGTTGATTGCGGCGCTCCGGACAACTTTGATCGGAAGAGGCCGGCGGGACGCCAGCGGTACGACGGCTAGGAGGTGGCGCGGAAGTGGCGGCTGCCTGGGCGGGTGGCGCTGTTGCTGGAGCGGCATTGGGGGCAATCGTCGGGTTCGTAGCTGGGGACGGCTAGATCAAGAAGGGCGCGGGCTGGGATATTGAGTTCGAGGCGGCCGGAGCTGCGATCGATTATCGCGCCTGCGGCTATGGCGAGGCCGCCAGATTGTTCGACTACGCCGATGGTTTCGCGCGTGGAGCCGCCGGTGGTCCAGACGTCTTCGACGACGAGGACGCGCTCGCCGGGATTGATTTCGAAGCCGCGGCGGAGGGCCATTTGGCCGGAGCGATCGCGTTCGACGAAAATGGCGCGAACGCCGAGAGCGCGGGCGACTTCGTGGCCGATGATCACGCCGCCCAAGGCGGGAGAGACGACACAGGCGGGCTTGAGATCGGAGAATTCATGAGCTAGGGCGCGGCCGAGTTGTTCGGCGTGGCGCGGATGCTGGAGGACCAGGGCGCACTGGATGTACGTCGCGCTGTGGAGGCCGCTCGAGAGCTCGAAGTGGCCCTGGCGGACTGCGCCGACATCTTCGAGCAGCTTGAGAAGTTCTTCGCGCTTCATGGTGCGTCCCGTTTTTGAGATGCGAAAGCCCGGCCGTTTGACAGAGTTTCCTCAAAGGCCAAACAGCGCGAGACTCAGACAAAACTAACCTCAGCGGCTAAACAGGCTGCGGAAAAAGTCAAAACGCTGTCATCCTGAGCGAAGCGAAGGATCTCAGCGTCTAATGTTTGCAACTACTTGCGCCAACTGAACACATCGATATACGCCGGCTGATCGTCGAATTGGCCTTTTTTCCGCAACCTCTAAAGCCGTTCTGATGTCGCGAGGTTTGCGGCATGACTAAAGTCATGCCCTGACAAGGCACGCCAGTTGATACCGTGATTTCAACGTCGCGCCCAGAGGCCGAACTACGTGAGCGGCGCGAGGCGAATAGGCTAGGACGGTAAACCTGCGTTGTCAATCACTCGCTGGCGATGCTAGACTCACGCTTCGGTCTGTTCGCTTGCGAACCGCCGGTGTCCGATAGTGGACACACGAATGGCCGGCTTCCCGCTTATCCGACACATTTCAAAAGGGCATACGTGGCTTTCAGCGTGCAGCCGGAATGGTTTGTGAAACAAAGGGAGAGGTCTGGACGTTTCAGTAGTTTGATAGGAAGGTTGGACGCGGGACGGAAATAGATTGCAGCAGTCTGAGGATATGCCACACGAGAGCGGGCGCAGCAAGCCGCGCCCCTACGAAACCTTGAGAAGAAGGCGCAACGCCTACGATTTCGTGAGAGGAAGAGGAAAAATGACTGGACGGCTACTACGAACGGGTTTGGCGCTGATGGTCAGTGCGTCACTGCTGACGGCGCCGGGATTTGCGGCGGCTCAATCGCAATCACAGCCGCCCCCGCAGCAACAGAACCAGGATCAGACGCAGGGCCAGTCCCAAGGGCAGCAGCCGGGGCAGTATCAGCCACCGGTGGCGCCGAGCACGGATCAGGCACCGGCGCAGTTGCCGCCCGCAGTTTCGAGCGCGGAGACGGACGCGGCGCGCAATCTGAAAGTGACGTTCGGACACGACTATTCGAATGGCCCGCACGTATTTCCGGACATCACCGCGGCCTACCGGCAGATTAAGATCGATCCGCTGGTGCTGACGAACTCGCCGCGGATCCAGCAACTCATCCAGAACGGCAAGTTGCTGCTGAGCCTGGAAGACGCCATCACGCTGGCCATTGAGAACAATCTTGGGATCAATATCGCGCGCTATACGCCGTGGGAGGCGGAAACGGATGTGCTGCGTGCGAAGTCGGGGCAGCAGATATTTGGATTGCCGACGATCGGTGCGTCCACTGATTTTGCGAACATTCCGTTCATCTCGTTCGATCCATCGCTTACGGGGAGCTTCAATATTGCCGACGCTTCGATTCCCGTAAACAACCCGTTTATTTCCGGAACTGGGGCGTCGGGCATTGCCGCGCTCAAGGCGCACTCAACGCAGGCGAACATCACCTACACGGAGGGATTCCACACCGGGACGCAGTTCAGCGTGGCGTGGAATAACACGCGGTCGAGCAGCACTTCGGCGGTGAACGCATTCAATCCTGCGGTTGCGTCAAACATCACGATTACGGTGCAGCAGCAGCTCCTGAACGGATTCGGAACTCTGCCGAACACGCGCTTTATCGCCGAGGCCAAGAACGAACGACAGGCTGCGGATGACTTTTTCGCACAGCAAGTGATTACAACGATTACCGCCGTCGCAACGGCTTACTGGGAGTATGTGTTCGCGCGGGAGAACGTGAAAGTGGAAGAGGCGGCGCTGGGGACTTCCACAAAGCTCTACAACGACAACAAGCGGCAGCTTGAAATCGGCACGATGGCGCCGCTGGATGTGTTGACAGCGGAGTCTGAAGTCGCGACGGATCGCCAGAACTTGATCGTCGCGCAGACGAACCAATTGCAACAGCAGACCGTGTTGCTGAATGACATCACAAAGCAGTTGATGGATCCGACGCTGCTAAACGTGGAGATCATCCCGACGACTACACTGGCCACACCTGGCGACGTGACGATCGCGGCGCTGCCCGATGCGGTGAGAGAAGCGTTGACGAACCGTCCGGACGTTAAGCAGGCTGAGACACTGCTGAAGAATTCCGGGATTCAAGTGAAGACTACGCGCGATGCGCTGCTGCCAGTGCTGACGCTATTCGGGCAGTATGAGAGCCAGGGCTTGGGCGGCAATAGCACGACGACGACGGAAACGCCGACGGCATTTGCCGCGGACTTGAACGCTCCGCTGCTCACCGCGAATGGCACTCCGGTGTTGATCGGCGGGCAGCCCGTCTTCGCCGGGACGCCTTCGGCGTTCAACGCGGTCTCGTCGACGAGTACTGGGGGATTCAGCGATACGATGTCTAGCGTGTTTCACAACAACTTCCCGACGTACGCGGTGGGCTTGAACTTGACGCTGCCGATTCGCAATCGCGCGGCGCAGGCGGATAGCGCGCGGGCTCTTTTGATGGAACGATCCGCGCAGGCTACGTATCTGCAATTGCAGAATACGGTGGCCGTGAATGTGCGCAATGCGCAGATTGCGCTGGTGCAAGACCGCGCGCAGGTGGATGCGGCGATCAAGGCCGGCGAGCTTGCGAAGCAGACCCTGGAAGCCGAGCAGAAGAAGTATCAGCTTGGGGCATCGACGAGTTACAACGTGATCTTGCGATCGCGCGACTTGACGACGGCACAAGGGAACGAATTGCGGGCGCGGATTAATTTGGTTGAGGCGTTTATCAATTACGACCAGTCGCTCGGGCGGACGCTGACTACGAACCGGATTACTGTGGCAGATGCGCAGCACGGAAATATTTTCCATACGCCGAATATTCCGGGGGCGTTTGCGAATGTGCGGCTGTTTGCGCCTGGGAATTATAGTTACAAGGGGAATTAGGGCAATCGTTGATCTCGCCATTCGCGCCCGTTGAGGTTACGCTACAAAAAGGCGGGCGCAGCAAGCAGCGCCCCTACGAGAGTCTGAATCTGATATCTCGCCCGTTTTAGGAGCGTTGAGCATGCCTGCTGATCCGAAGAACCCATCGTCAACTTCGACCATTAATGACACTGAGGCGCCTGCTTCGCGGCGTACGTCTGGAGCTGCGGAAAGGGCTTGGGAGGACAAGACTTTGGCGCCTACGTTGGAGAAATCGCCGGAGAGAGCGGCGAAGTTCACTACCGTTTCGAGCTATCCGATTCGGAGGCTTTATACGCCGGCTGGTTTGGCGGATTGGGATGAGGATCGGGACCTCGGTATGCCGGGGGAGCCGCCTTACACGCGCGGGATTCACGCGACGATGTACCGCGGGCGATTGTGGACCATGCGGCAGTTTGCGGGATTCGGTACGGCCGCGGATACTAATCAGCGATTCCGTTATTTGCTTGCGCAGGGGCAAACGGGGCTTTCGGTGGCTTTCGATTTGCCTACCTTGATGGGTTACGACTCGGACCATGCGCTTTCCGAGGGCGAAGTCGGGAAATGCGGCGTGGCGATCAGTTCGCTGGCGGATATGGAAGTGCTGTTCGACCAGATTCCGATTGCGGACGTGAGCACTTCGATGACGATCAATTCGCCCGCGGCGGTGATTTGGGCGATGTATTTGGCGGTGGCGGAAAAGCAGGGAGCGGATTGGAAGAAAGTTGCTGGGACGCTGCAGAACGACATCCTGAAGGAATACATCGCGCAGAAGGAATATATCTATCCGCCTGAACCTTCGATGCGCTTGGTGATCGATACGATTGAATTCGGGGCGAAGCATACGCCGAAGTTCAATGTGATTTCGATCAGCGGATATCACATTCGCGAGGCGGGGTCGACGGCGATTCAGGAATTGGCGTTTACTTTGCGCGATGGGATTGAGTATGTGGATTGGGCGCTGCGGCGCGGGATGGACGTGGATGAGTTCGCGCCGCGGCTTTCGTTTTTCTTCAATGCGCATAGCGATTTTTTCGAGGAGATTGCGAAGTACCGGGCGGCGCGGCGAATTTGGCACAAGACGATGACCGAGCGCTATGGGGCGAAGAATGCGCGCTCGTGGGCGCTGCGCTTTCATACGCAGACGGCGGGTTGCTCGTTGACGGCGCAGCAGCCTTACAACAATGTGGTGCGGACGGCGTTGCAGGCGTTGGCGGCGGTTTTGGGCGGGACGCAGTCCTTGCATACGAATTCGCTCGATGAGGCTTGGGCGCTGCCTACGGAGTTTGCGGCTACTGTGGCGCTGCGAACGCAGCAGATTATTGCGCATGAGAGCGGCGTGACGAATACCGTGGATCCACTTGGAGGGTCGTATTTTGTCGAGGCGCTGACGAATGAAGTTGAGGCTGGCGCTTGGGATTACATCCGGAAGATTGATGCCTTGGGCGGGATGGTGGCGGCGATCGAGCGCGGATATCCGCAGCGGGAGATTGCTGAGGCGGCTTATCAGTATCAGATGGAAGTGGATCGCAAGGAGAAGATTGTTGTCGGCGTGAATGATTACGTGACGGAAGAGAAGCCGATTGATATTTTGCAAATTGACGAGACGGTCGCGCACCGGCAGGCTGAGCGATTGAGCAAATTGCGGGCGGAGAGATCGAGTGATGAGGTGGGGCGGCGGCTGGCGGCTTTGCGCAAGGCGTCGAAGGGCACGGAGAATCTCATGCCGTACATTTATGATGCGGTGAAGGCTTATGCGACGCTGGGCGAGATTTGCGACGCGATGAAGGACGCATTCGGAATTTATGACGAGGTGGCGATTACTTAGAGGTTGCGATGGCTGTATGAAGAGCGAGACGCACCGCAGAGACCCTGAGAAAGGCTGGAATGGCTGAGAAGAGAATACGCGTTTTGATTGCTAAGCCTGGGTTGGATGGACACGACCGGGGGGCGAAGATTATTGCGCGGGCGCTGCGCGATGCTGGCATGGAAGTGATTTATACTGGGTTGCGGCAGACGCCGGAGATGATTGCATCGGCGGCGGCGCAGGAAGATGTGGACGTGATTGGGCTGTCGATTCTTTCGGGAGCGCACAATACGATCGGGCCGCGCTTGATGGATTTGCTGCGCGAAAAGGGGATGGGTGACGCTACCGTTGTAATTGGCGGGATTATTCCTGAGGCGGATATTCCCGGGTTGAAGCAGGCTGGGATTGCGGAGATTTTTCTTCCTGGGACACCGACGCAGGCGATTGTGGATTTCATCCGGCAGCGGGTAGCGGCTGCTTCTTCGAAGGCTTGATTCCGCTGTGAATTCTGTGCTTCGCGCCGTCCGGCACGAAGATCTTCTGTTGATTACGTTGGAGCATCCGAGCGGATTGCCGCGGCTTGAGCGCGACGTGTTGCGCGAGCTTGGGCGGCAGACCGAGCGGCTCGCCGGGTCTCGCGAATTTGTGGGCGCGGTGATCACCGGCAGTGCGCAGGCTTTTTGCGCTGGGGCGGAACTTGGCGACATCACTGCCCTGCTGGGTGGGGAGGCGCTGGAGTTTGCGCGCGAGGGGCAGAGCGTCATGGAGCGGATCGAGCGCTCGGCTAAGCCGGTGATTGCTGCGGTGCGCGGTTACTGCATGGGTGGAGGGTTTGATTTGGCGTTGGCATGTCGCGGGCGCATCGCGGGCGGGAATGCTGTGTTTGCGCATCGCGGGGCGGCGCTCGGGTTGGTTACGGGTTGGGGCGGGACGCAGCGGTTGGCGCGATTGATTGGCGCGGGGCGTACGACTGAGATTCTTGTGACGGGACGGGCGATTGAGGCCGACGAGGCTTTGGCGATTGGGCTCGTTCGGGCGATTGTGGGTGATAATGAGGTTTTGCGGCGTGCGATGGAAATTGCGCGCGGGTACGCCAAGAAGTTAATCCCGAAAATCTAAAGACAAAGGCCTCGGGTATGAAGACCCGAGCTACATTCGAAGACTCGAGGCAAATTGGAAGACGCGAGGTACAGCTACTCCCATTTGCGCATGAACTTGGAGCGCGTGTAGGCTACGCGGAAGCCTTGGCGCTCGATATTGCGATGCGAGGCGGAATTTAGTTGCGCGATGCTCATGGCGATGTTGCAGCCGTTTGCGACGGCATCGGCCAGGCGGGTTTCCAGCAGCGCTGTTTGGATGCCGCGGCGGCGGAAATCGGGCAGCGTGCTGGCGCCGAAGCAGCCGGCGATGTTGTTGTGCGTGCAGAGGGCGGCGCCGCCGGCGATTTTGCCGTCGGCGTAGGCGAGATAGGCGCGATCCGAGGGGCGCTGCGAAAACATTTCCATGATTTCGATGAGATCCTCGGTGACCGGGAAATGCTCAGCGAAGCCGCGCGAGACGGTTTCGGCCCAGAGGCGGGCTTCTGCTGGTGTGGTGCGGCGGATTTCGATTCCGGGAGGAAGAGGCGTGGACTTCGCGTTCGCGTCGATCGGGCGATAGAGAACATCGGACAGCTCGATGACCCGGTAGCCGCGAGCGCCGAGCCGCTCGTAAAGAGAAATGTCGGCCATCGGGCAGACCTCGATGTTCACTTCGGAGCCGCGGCTGCGATAGAAAGCTTCCAGTTCATCCATCTCCTTGTCGCTAATCGGGCCGTGGAGCGCGAGGGCGACGGCTTGCGTCACGGGCGAGCCGATGCCGGTGAATGTAGCCATTCCTCCCATGATGTCGATGCTTATCGCGCCGCTTTCGGGCTTCTTGCGCGCTAGAAATTGCGCACATTCCCTCGCGGCTCGCGCTTCTGCAGTTTCCAGGCGGCGCACCAATTCCAGATCAACGAATTGCATTTGAGAATCCTCCTCGAGGGCGTCGCTGCGACGCCGGACCGTGAGTCAATCATTTGAGAGCGTGAATGGCGACGAAGTCTTGAGAGGAAGTAGTTCTGCCGAAATCGCGGGCGGCTCGGCTACTTGGCGGCTGGCGCGGAGGCAGACCTTTCCTCATGAGAAATAACGCAGCGCATAGGCGTCTCCAGGGAGAAAGTTGCGGCTCAGATACAGCCGCGCCGGCAGAAAGTATATGCGGATGGTTGGCCAATTCCAAGAGCAGAAGCAGGTAAAGCGAAGAACAGAAACCGATTACCGCAGAGACGCTGAGGGCGCAGAGGGGGAGGAGCTCCTCGGGAGGTTGACTCTCGTTGCCGGGAACAGGCGTACAATGTGGGTGGCATGGATCTGATCAGCAGGCACGAGCCGCGTTCGGCTCGGGATCGCGCGCGCGACGATGGGCTGGGCCCGGACACCGTGAAGCCGTTTGGTCCGTATGGGGCGGGCTTTTTCACTGCGCATCCTATCGGACTCATTGTCGCTGTCGCGCTCGTGTTCGTGGCGTGGAGGTTGCCGGAGGCGCGCTGGTTTACGATTTATTCGCTGCCGTTCGGTGCGATCGTTGGATTCGTGTTGTGGATGCGGCACCGTGGGAAGGTATTTCCTTCGCCACCTTCATTGGCGCCGAAATCTAAGTAGATAATCCTCGGAATCGGGCCCGCACATCCCTCGTTCGCTCGCGTGCTCGCGGCAAATTACGTATACTCTCCCGTGGTTGCTGCAATTGATTCCCTGCTTGGAGTGAGCTTAGACCTTGTCGAGTCCTGTTCTGCATAGCGCCATCAACGCGAAGAGTGCTGAATTTGAGAAGAATTTTCGCGGCATGGTGGACCGGCTTACCGAAATCAAAAACGAAGAGGAAAAGATACGCGCGGGCGGCGGCGCGAAAGCGATTGACGCGCAGCACAAGAAGGGGCGGCTGACGGCGCGCGAAAGGATCGCGAAGCTGGTCGATCCGCCAGGGCATTTTTTTGAGCTGGGGCTGTACGCGGCTTACGAGATGTATGAGGAGTGGGGCGGGGCGCCTTCGGCTGGAACCGTCACCGGAATTGGACGCGTGGCCGGGCGGCAGATGATGATCATCGCGAACGACGCTACGGTGAAGGCCGGGGCGTTTTTCCCGATGACCGCGAAGAAAGTGATTCGCGCGCAGAATATCGCGATTGAGAATCACATTCCCACGATTTATCTCGTCGATTCAGCCGGCGTGTTTTTGCCGCTGCAAGAAGATGTGTTTCCCGATACCGATGATTTCGGGCGCGTCTTTCGGAATAACGCGGTGATGAGCGCGATGGGGATTCCCCAGATCACTGCGATCATGGGAATGTGCGTGGCGGGCGGGGCGTACTTGCCGGTGATGTGCGATCACATTTTGATGACTGAAGGCAGCGGGCTTTTTTTGGCCGGGCCGGCGCTGGTGCAGGCGGCCATTGGACAGAAAACCTCGGCGGAAGAGCTTGGCGGGGCGAAGATGCACGCGCAGATCAGCGGGACGATTGATTTTCGCGAGCCGGATGACGACGCGTGCTTGAAGAGAATTCGCTCGCTGGTGGATAAAATGGGGCGGCGGCCGGGCGCGCCGTTCAATCAGCACAAGCCGGAATTGCCCGCGCATCCTGCGGAAGAGATCTACGGCATTTTTTCATCCGATCCGGCGAAGCAGTACGACATGCGCGAAATCATCGCGCGGATTGCTGACGGCAGCCGCTTCGATGAATACCGCGCGGAGTACGGGCAGACCTTGCTTTGCGGGCTGACACGCATCGGCGGCTGGGCGGTCGGGATCGTCGCGAATAATAAGAAGCACGTACAGATCGCCGCGGCAGGAACGGGCGAACGGCGGCTGGAATTCGGCGGCGTGATTTACACGGAATCGGCGGACAAGGCGGCGCGATTTATTCTCGATTGCAATCAGAATCTGATCCCGTTGGTTTTTCTGCATGACGTGAACGGATTCATGGTCGGCAAAGAAGCGGAATGGAGCGGGATTATTCGTGCCGGGGCGAAGATGGTGAATGCGGTGGCGAATAGCGTGGTGCCGAAGATTACGGTGATTTGCGGCGGGAGTTTTGGGGCCGGGCATTATGCGATGTGCGGCAAGGCTTACGATCCGCGCTTTGTTTTTGCGTGGCCTACGGCGCGCTATGCGGTGATGAGCGGCGACGCGGCGGCTAGCACGCTGGTTGAAATCAAGATCAAGCAGCTCGAGCGCGAAGGCAAGAAGCTTACCGATGCGGACAAGAAGGAATTGTACGAATCGGTGCGCGCGACTTACGAGCACCAGACCGATCCGCGTTATGCGGCCGCGCGGCTTTGGGTGGACGCGATCATCGATCCGGCGCAGACGCGTCAGGCGCTCATCGAGGCTCTCGATGCGGCTTCGCTGAATCCCGACGTGCGGGAATTCAAGACCGGAGTGCTGCAGACGTAACGCGCGCGACCGCGCCCGACGACCAGCATGCCCAACGACACCGTTAAGATTATCGAATGCCCGCGCGACGCCTGGCAGGGGCTTACCGAAATTATTCCTACGGAAACGAAAGTTGAGTATTTGAGTGGGTTGCTGGCGCTGGGATTCCGGCACATTGACGCGGTGAGTTTCGTTTCGCCCAAGCATGTGCCGCAGATGGCGGATAGCGAAGACGTGATGCGGCGATTGACACACGCGTATCCGGCGGGTGCGCCGCCTGAGATTATCGGAATCGTGGTGAATGCGCAGGGGCTGGACCGGGCGCTTTCTACGCCGGGAGTGAATACGATCGGCTATCCGTACTCGATCTCGGCTTATTTCCGGCGTGCGAATGCCAATATGTCGCGGGATGAATCGCGGGCGCTGGTGGAGAAGTTGCAGCGCGAGACACAGGCTGCCGGGCGCGGGCTTGTCGTTTATATTTCGATGGCGTTTGGGAATCCTTATGAGGAGCCGTGGGGCCCTGAGATTGTGGAAGACGCGCTGACGTGGCTGAAGAGAGTAGGGGTTAGCACGGTTTCGCTTGCGGATACAGTTGGCACGGCAACTCCTGAGGCGATTTCGGAATTATTCAGTGGAGTTCGCGGCGCCGCGGAAGGGATTGAATTGGGAGTGCATCTACATAGCCGGCCTGAAGGTGCAGCAGAGAAAGTGCTCGCGGCTTATGAGGCTGGGTGCCGTCGATTTGATGGGGCGATGACTGGGTTGGGCGGATGCCCGTTCGCGGGTGATGATTTAGTGGGAAACATTCCAACTGAAACGGTCATCGCCACTCTCGCGGCGCGCGGAGTTGCGACTGGAATTGATACGAAGTCGCTGGCGATTGCATGCGCGATGACTGGAAAGATTCGGGAGAGCTATGCGCATGCTTAGGCGCGAGCGAGTGCTCCGAGGTACGTGGTCGGCCTATTAGCAAGGTTTACGCCGAGCGGGCGGAGCAAGCCCCGCCCCTACGGGACTGTAGATTATTTGATGCGGGGGAGTTAAACAGAGCGAGATGGATTTCAAGACGCTAAAACTCGAATTTGACGCGGGGATTGCGACTCTTACGCTTACTCGACCTGAAAAGCGCAACGCCATCTCTACGCAAATGATCGACGACGTAATCACGGCGTTGGCCGAGGCGCAGGCAAGTGTGGCGCGCGTGGTGATCCTGACGGGCGAGGGCAAGGCGTTTTGTTCGGGAATGGATCTCGACGAATTGCGCGCGATTGCCACGCGCTCGCCTGCGGAGCATCTCCAGGATTCGCGGCGCATGGCGCAGCTTTTCCGCACGATCTATTCATTTCCGAAACCGACGATCGCTGCCGTCAACGGAGCCGCGATCGCCGGAGGGTGCGGGATTGCAACGCTGGCTGATTTTACGATTGCCGTGCCGACGGCGCAGTTTGGATATACGGAAGTGCGCATCGGATTTGTGCCCGCGCTGGTGTCGGTTTTCTTGCGGCGGCAGATTGGCGACAAGCGGACGCGGGATCTGGCGCTATCGGGGCGGCTCATTGATGCTGCCGAAGCGCGAGCGATGGGATTGATCAATGATGTCGTGCCGAATGATGATTTGATACCTGCGGCACGGCGTTTGGCGGCTACTTTGATTACTTCCAGCCCGGCCAGCTTGGAGACTACGAAGAGACTGTTGCTGGAGATGTCTGAGGCGGAACTGGATCGCGAGATTTCTATGGCTATTGAGGAAAACTCTGCGATTCGGTCTACGCCGGATTTTAGCGAGGGATTGTCGGCGTTTCTCGAAAAGCGTGCGCCGAAGTGGAGCGATCAGTGAGCGCAGCGTTATGGAACGGAGCCAGCGCTAAAGCGCTTCGTTAATTGCGAAGCGTTTCTCGGAGCGCTGAAGCGCTCCTTCCCCCGCATAAATGCGGGGGCTGCCACCGAAGGCTGACGGCGTCGCTGGGGCTCTGCTACACTGTTTTGCCGATGTCACACCATCGTGAATCCAATCATTCCGACGGGCACGGACGCTTTTACGAGACTACTGTGCGCGTGCGTTATGCCGAAACGGATCAGATGGGCGTGGTTTATTACGGCAACTACTATCTGTGGTTTGAAGTTGGGCGCGTGGAGCTTTGCCGGCAACTTGGATTCGAGTACAAAAAGATGGAATCGGAGGACGATAGCTTCATCGTGGTGGCCGAGTCTTCCTGCCGGTATCGCAAGCCGGCAAAATTTGATGATGTGCTGCGCATTCGCACGCGCGTGGCCGAAGCGCAGCGGCGGACCATTCGATTTGCTTACGAAATCTTCCGCGACGATACCAACGAACTGCTGGCCAACGGCGAGACGTTTCATGTGATTTGCGATCGCCTCGGCCGGCCGAAATCACTGCCTGAAAAATATCGGCAGTACTTCGGCATCGCCTCGGCGCCGCACCGTGGCGAAGCCGTCGACGCACATTCCATTTCGAAGAAATGATTCCCTGCCGCCTATGACGCTTGCGCTCACCGGAAACGATCTCACGCTCGAAAATGTGTACGAAGTGGCGCTGGACGGGCGCGAAGTGTCGCTCGCGGCCGATGCGCGGAAGCGCATGGACGCCTCGCGCGCGGTGATTGACCGGCTGGTGGAATCGGATGAGGTCGCTTACGGCGTGAATACCGGCTTCGGCAAGATGGCTTCGGTGCGCATTTCGCACGATCAGATTCGGCAGCTGCAAACGAATCTTGTGCGCAGCCACGCGGCGGGCGTCGGGCCGCTTCTGAGCGAAGCTGAGGTTCGCGCGATTATGCTTCTGCGCGCGAATGCCATCGCCAAGGGATTCAGCGGCATACGTCCTGTGGCGGCTGAGACTTTGTGCGCCATGCTGAATCGGCGCGTGCAGCCTGTAATTCCTTCGCAAGGATCCGTGGGCGCTTCCGGCGATCTCGCGCCGCTGGCGCATCTGGCGCAGGTGGTGATTGGCGAAGGTGAGGCTGTTTACGAAGGGCGGCGCATGGCAGGCGGCGAGGCCATGCGGCTTGCGGGAGTTGCTCCCATCGCGCTGCAAGCGAAGGAAGGGCTGGCGCTGCTGAATGGCACGCAAGCGATGCTCGCGCTTTTGTCGCTGGGTCTGCGCACTGCCGCGATTCTTGTCGATACAGGCGATGTAGCCGCTGCGCTGTCGCTTGACGCTTTGCGCGGCACGCCTACGGCTTTCGATCCGCGCATTGCCGCTGCCCGGCCGCATCCGGGTCACGCGACTACGGCGCGCAATCTGGCGCGCCTGAATCGCGGCAGCGAGATTCGCGAATCGCATCGCTCGGCGGTGAAAGATCCGCGCGTGCAGGATGCCTACAGTCTTCGTTGCACGCCTCAAGTGCATGGGGCTGTGCGCGATGCGCTGTCGAACGTGCGCGCGGCGCTGGGGATTGAATTGAACAGCGCGACGGATAATCCGCTGGTTTTTGCGGATACCGGAGAAGTCTTGAGCGGGGGAAACTTTCACGGCCAGCCGCTGGCCATGGCCGCCGATCAACTGGCTGTGGCGCTTGCGACTCTTGCCGGAGTATCCGAACGGCGCGTGGAGCAGATGACGAATCCGCTTACGAGCGGATTGCCGGCGTTTTTAGTCAAGGATGCAGGGTTGAATTCGGGGTTCATGATTTTGCAGATCACTGCGGCGGCGCTGGCTAGCGAGATGAAGGCGATGGCGACTCCACATTCGGTGGATTCGATTTCGACTTCGGGGAATCAGGAAGATTACGTTTCGATGGGCATGGGAGCGGCACGGCGGCTGCAGCCGATGCTGGCGAATCTGGAAAATATTTTGGCGATTGAGCTGCTTTCGGCGTGCCAGGGAATTGAGCTGCTGGCGCCGTTGCAGACCGGGACCGAGGCGCGAAAAGCGCAGGCGCTCGTTCGCGGCGCGTCGGCCTTCGTCACGGAAGACCGCTCGCTCGCTGCGGATATCGCGAGCGCCGCTGCGCTTATAGCCTCCGGCGAGTTTGCTTCCCTGCTGCAGTAGATCTTCGCCTACGGTCCCCTCGCGCTCGCTTAGCTCAACGCTTGAAATAGGAAACTGCCGAAGCGGTAGCCTGCTATGTAGCTGAAGGGCGGCTCGCCGAGGGAGTAGTGTCCGCACGGCAAGTGAAGCGATTCGCAGCGGATGCCATCGCGTTGTAGCGCGGCTATGAATTGATCTGAGAGCTCCGGCCAGAATGTTGGGTCGTAGTCCGCGGTGATGGCGAGAATCTGCTTGCCGCTTCCGTCGAGCTTGGAGATGTACGGGAACGGGCTGATCGGCGACCAATAGTGGCGCAGTTCTTCGAGCGTGACCTGGGTGCGCAGCGATTCCCAGACATTGGACGTGGTTAATCCATTCGCTACAACTTCGCCGCAGTAAGTGGAGACGTGAAGATGAACGCCGGCGCGCAGTTTCGGATCGTGCGCTAGAGCGAGGAACGCGAGCGACGAACCGATGCTGGTGCCCACGATGCCGAGCTTGTCGTAGCCGCGCGATTCGAGCCAGCGAAGGCACGCGCGGACGTCGCACACCGCCTGGCGATTCGACTGCAAGGTGAGTCCGATATTTGGCGCAACGAGATGATCTCCACGCGGATGATCGGGAATGGCGCGGCGATCGTGATACGGCAGGCTCATGCGCAGCGCGGAGATGCCAAGCTTTTGAAGCCAGCGGCAGACGGCGACTTGTTCGTGCCACTTGGCGTTCCATTGCGTGAGTACTACTACGGCCGGGCCGCAGTTGATGTCCCGGGAAAAAACGCGCGTGGACCGTGTTGTTTTCAGGCCAGGGGGATTCGATGGGGCTCGTGAACGTCAGGACGCCGGATTCGCCGGGGACTTCGTGGGAGGGCGTGAATTGAAAATCGCCGATGGATTCCGGGCCGAACCATGCGTCGCTCGTGCGAAGGGTCTCTTCGACAAAGTGATTTAGAAATCCGCGTGGATCGGGTTCGTTCGCGCGTCCGCCGATGTGCTCTAGTCCCCATGCGAATGGCAACGTGCGGCGATTTTTTTCGTCGGCCCAGCGGCCGTGCTCGTAGGCGCGGATTTTTTGTTCGTACCATTCGCGTAGCATGCGGGGATCGAATATAGCCTAGCTCGCGCTAATCGCGAGGGAAGAAACTGCAAGAACGCACCGCAGAGACGCTGAGGGCGCTGAGAACTGCGCGCTTCGCGGTTAGGACTCGGGCACGGGTCGCGGTGTGCTGATTGAGGCTGGCACTTCGCTGTGACATATTAAAACAATGCTTCCCGGTCCTCTCATCGCTGGCGCTGTGTTTCTTCTCGGGTTGGTGATCGGGAGCTTTTTGAATGTCTGCATCGTGCGCATTCCGGCGGGTAAATCAATTGTGCTGCCTGCGTCGGCGTGCCCGAAATGCGGCGCGCCGATCAAACCCTACGACAATATTCCTGTCCTGAGCTATCTGATCCTCGGCGGGAAATGCCGGGCTTGCCGCACGCCGATTTCTCCGATGTATCCGCTCGTGGAAATTTTGAATGCGGCGCTCTATCTCGTCTGCTATCTCATATTCGGATTGACGATCGAAACCTTGAAATGGGCGATCTTTGCCTCGCTGCTGCTGATTCTCGTGTTTACGGATCTCCGCGAACGCATTCTTCCCGATGTGGTGAACTTCACGGGATTCGCGCTCGCGCTGGTGCTGAGCCTGTTCTTGCCGCCGGCCGACGGTACGGCGCTCGCGCTCGCGAATCATTATTTCGCCTTCCCTCCTCCGATGCCGGCGATCTCGCTCGCCGACGCGCTTTTAGGAGCGGCTTTTGGCAGCGGCATTCTGTGGCTGATCTCCGAAGGCTACTTCCGTCTCCGCAAGCGCGAAGGAATGGGCCTTGGCGATGTGAAGATGATGTTGATGGCGGGCGCATTTCTCGGGCTCAAGCGCACGGTGCTGACCATACTTCTTGGCTCGGTGCTCGGAAGCGTGATCGGCGTGGCGTTCATCGCCATCCGCCGCAAGGGGACCGACTATGAGCTACCTTTCGGAACGTTTCTGGGCGCCGGGGCGATTATCGTGGTCTTCTTCGGAACTCCGTTCGTGAATTGGTATATGTCGCTGCTGAAGGTGCGGTGAGATGAATCTTTCCGCCATCCTGCTTTTCGCACCCGCCACGCACGCTGTTTCGCCGACGACACTTGTCGTGATCGGAGCGTCGTTCGTGATCGTCGTCGGGATCGCGCTCGCGATCGGCACCGCCATTCGCAAGCTGCTGCGCGAGCATGAAGCGGATGCCAAAGGAGATTGGACGGCGGCAAAAGCGAGCGAAGACAATCCGTCCGCGTTCATGGCCGCATCGATGCAGGGCGTGATCGAGAAGCTGCGCGCCCAGGAACGCGAGCTGGCCCGGCTGCACCGCATCGAACAGGAGCGCGCGCGGGAATCCGAGCGCATCACTGAGGAAGTCACGCGCAACATGCCCACCGGGCTGCTGCTATTGAGCGCCAAGGGCGCAATCACTTCTGCAAACCCGGCGGCAGAAACGGCGCTGGGCGTGACGGGGCTGCAATACCGCTCCTACACGGACGTGCTCGATCCGGATTCCGATCTGGCCAATCTGCTCGGAGCATGTTTGCGCGAAGGGCGAACGATTCATCGCGGAGAGATCCGGCATGTTACGCCCTCCGGAGAGGTGCGGCAGCTTGGCGTGACGATTTCGCCGATTGAGCGCGTGGTTCCGAATTACGTGCGCACGACGGACGCTGGAGCGATTCCCATGGCCGCGCGAGAAGCCAAAATCACCGGGGCGCTTTGCCTGATGAGCGATCTGACCGAACTCACCGATTTGCAGCGCCAGGTGCGTTGGAAGGAGAATCTCGCGGCGCTCGGTGAAATGTCCGCGGGCATCGCTCACGAATTCAAAAATGCACTCGCCACGATTTCCGGCTACGCGCAGATGATCCGGCAGGAAGCGCCGCCGGGAGAATTGCTCGAGAATTCCGATCGCATCCTCGAGCAGACGCGCGCGCTGACTCATGTGGTTACCGAATTCCTGCGCTTCGCCAAGCCGCTCGAGCTGTCTTACGAGACGCTGCCCGTCGAATCGCTGGTGCTGCGCGTCGCGGATGAGATTCAGGAAGCCGTTCCTGGGTGCGCGATTCGCACCGCCGGCGATTTCTCCGAAATTCCGGGCGATGAAGGGCTGCTGCGGCAGGCGCTCTTGAACTTGACGCGCAACGCCGCGGAGGCGGTTCGCAGCCGCGGCGCGCAGGGGCGCGTCACGATTTCCGGTTCGTTCGAAGATCGCGCGGGACGCAAATGGCAGCGGATCTCCGTGGCGGACAATGGTTCCGGCATTCCTGACGCTGATCTGCCGAAAATTTTCCTGCCGTTCTACACCACAAAGTCAGACGGCACCGGGTTGGGCCTCGCCGTAGTACAGAAGGTCGCGATGCAGCATGGCGGCTCGATAGAGGCGCGCAATCTTGCGGATGGCGGCGCAGAATTCATCCTCTGGTTACCTTTGCGACAGGAGCCGGTGGCCCCGGCCTTTGTCCCGGCGGCCAGCCGCATCTAAACTAGTGGGTATTCCGGGAAACGGTCTCCGAAAGGCGGTGTGTATGCGCAAACGAATCCTGGTGGCTCCCGCAGCCATTGTGCTTCTGGCAGCGTATGGCGCGGCCGCGCAACAGTCGCAGAGCGCGCCGCCCGCGAATCCGCCCGCGCAAAGCCAGCCGGCTCCGTCGCTGGCTGATGCCGCGCGGAAGACTCGCGAGGCCAAGAAGCCCGAAGCCAAAACGAGCAAAGTTTTCACCAACGATAACCTGCCCTCGGGCGCCGAGGTAAACGTCGTTGGGACCGAACCCGCTGTCGACAACACCGGTGCACCGGTGGTTCCAGCGAACAGGAAACTGAACCTGGAGCAGGAGGAACAATCGTGGCGCGGGCGCTTCGCCATGGCTCGCGCGAAGCTCGACCGTGACCAGGCCACGCTTGATATCCTCCAGCGCGAGATGAGCAACCTGCAACTCAACTATTATCCGAACGACCCCAATAAGCAATTGCAGCAGAGCGTAACGCGCAGCGACATCATCGGCCAGCAGAACAAAATCGCAAAGAAGCAGGCTGACGTCGCCGCCGATAAAACGGCGCTCTCGGATTTGGAAGATGCGCTCCGGCATGCCGGAGGCGATCCGGGATGGGCGCGATAGACCCACTTGAAATGGAACCTGTCCTCCTCGTTGAAGACAAGGCCGAATTGCGCGCGATGCTGCGCAAGTTTCTGGAGCGCTCCGGTTATTCGGTGGACGAGGCGCCCGACGGAAGTGCGGCGATCGACAAAGTTCGGGCGCGCCGGTACCTCTTTGTTCTTTCCGATTTGAAGCTTCCCGGACATTCTGGAATCGATGTCTTGCGTGAGGCGCGGCGCGTGGACGGCGCCCTGCCTGTAATCCTAGTCACGGCTTATGGATCGGTCGAGGAAGCTGTCACGGCGATGAAGGAAGGCGCATTCGATTTCATTCAGAAGCCCGTGGATCTCGATCATTTGAAGATCTTGTTGGAGCGGGCGGCGAAGCAGCAGGAACTGTTGCGCGAGAATTTGCTTCTGCGCGAAGAATATTCGGAGCGGTATGGGTTTCCGAGGATCGTCGGCGAACACGCGGCGATGCAGGAAGCGAGCCAAGTGGTGCAGCGCGTGGCCGCGACGGACGCGACGGTGCTGCTGCTTGGCGAAAGCGGGACCGGCAAGGAGCTCTTCGCGCGGGCGCTGCATCATCTGAGCCCGCGGCGCGAGCAGGCCTTCGTGGCGCTGAACTGCGCGGCCATTCCTGAGGGACTCGTCGAAAATGAGCTGTTTGGGCATGAGCGCGGAGCCTTTACGGGGGCGGGCGCGCGAAAGATTGGAAAGATTGAACTGGCGCACCGGGGGACGATTTTTCTGGATGAAATCGGCGATTTGCCTGCGGCGATTCAGAGCAAGCTTTTGCGCGTGCTCGAGGAGCGGCAGTTCGAGCGCGTCGGCGGAACGATGACCGTTGGCGTGGATGTGCGGCTGATCACTGCCACTAATCGAGATTTGCAGGCGCTGGTTGCCGAAAAAATATTTCGGGAAGACCTTTACTTCAGGATTTCGGCCGTGCCGATTACCATTCCGCCGTTGCGCGATCGCGGCGACGATGTCTTGCTGCTTGCCGAACATTTCCTCGAGCGATTCCGGCGGGAATTTCGAAAGCCGGGGTTGAGTATGAGCGCGGCGACGATTGCGCGTCTGCGCACTTATCCTTGGCCGGGAAATGTGCGCGAGTTGCAGAACTCCATCGAGCGGGCGGCCATTCTCTCGAACGGAGAGGAGATTGATGTGCCGGGGTTGCAGCTCCCGGCGGCACGGCCTGGCCGCGATCAGATGCCCGAGGGTATGTTGCGCGACGAATTTCTTTGGGAAGGGCCGCTGGAGGAAGTGTCGCAGCGGGCTGTGGCGCATGTGGAGAGATACAAGATTGAGAATGCGCTGCGGGAATCGAAGTGGAATAAGACGCGGGCGGCCGAGAAATTGGGAGTTTCGTACAAGACGCTTTTGCACAAAATCCGCACATTGAATCTCGAGAATTAGAAGCTCACCTACGGATAGTGAACGCGGCCCAGCCAGTTCATACGTTGGCGGGCACAGTCCACCTAGGCGGACGCCACTACGACGTGCCTTCGATGTGCTTCACGGTTTTCTGCCGGTGTGCAGGGCAACGCTGCCGAAATTCCAGCGTGTGAAATTTACTTCGGTGAATCCTGCGGTCCTCATCCATTCGGCTAGCTCTTCCGGCGGCGGAAATTTGGAGACTGAGTTTGGCAAGTAATTGTAAGCGTGCGCATCGCCGGAGATTACGGCGCCGATGTGCGGCAGGATCCGGCGAAAATAGAAGCGAAATGCGCTGGCGCCGATTCCGCGTTGCGGATCTGAGAATTCGAGCAAGCCTATTTCCCCGCCTGGCTTCAGCACGCGTGCAATTTCACCGAGACCTCGTCTGTAATTCGCCAGATTGCGAAAGCCGAACCCGGCGGTTACCAGATCAAACGTGCCGGCGGCGAATGGAAGAGACAGCGCATCGCCAGCGAGAAATGTCGCGGCGGCTCGCACGGACCGGCCTTTTTGCGCAGCCAATTCGACCATCGGAATGGCGAAGTCACTTCCGATTAAACGACATGGGGAATTCGATGTCTTGTTAAGCTCGATGGCACGCCGCGAGAGAGCAAAGGCTAGATCGCCCGTACCGCAGCAGAGATCGAGCACGCGCGCGCCGGGGCGGGCGAGAATCGCGGAGAAGCGCTTGGCCGTGCGGCGGCGCCAGAGGCGATCGAGTGAAAATGAGAGAAAGTGATTCAGGAAATCGTAGCGCGGGGCGATGCGGCCGAACATTTCGCGCACGCGGACGCCGGCCTCGCGTTCATCGCGCGTGCCTTCTGGACGCGATCCAGGCGCGGCTCTTGGCGCGTCCCTGCTATCCGCGGAAGATTTCTCCACCGCCGGTGAAGGAGTCACCGGCGCTCTCCGATAGCGGCGACCAATTTCGGAATTTCGCGAATCGCGCCGGTCGTCAATGGCGGCTTGATCTCGACGCCCCATTCGATCTCGCCGACGCGGCGCGGCAGCACCCAACGGACGCTTCCGGCGTGCGCCTTCTTATCGGTCTGCATGCTTTTCAAAATGCGCCGGCCATCCACTCCACGCCAGCCGGGGAGCGGACCCACACTCAGGATGAGATTTGCGACGCGCATCGATTCATGTATCTTGATCCGCCGCATCACCAGGCTCGCAATCGTCGCGACGAGCATTCCCCACCCGACGGCCTCGCCGTGCAGGAACCGGCGGTAGTTCGTCGCGGCCTCGAGCGCATGGCCAAAGGTATGTCCGAAGTTCAAAATCTGCCGCAGCCCGGACTCTTTCTCATCGCGCGAAACCACGACTGCTTTCGCGCGCACACACCGGCGGATGATCCAGTCGAGTGCCCTGGGGTCACGCCGCAAAACAATCGGCATGTTGCCTTCGAGGTATTCGAAAAGATCGATGTCGCCGATGACGCCATACTTGATGACTTCATAAAGCGCCGAGCGATATTGGCGCGCTGGGAGCGTTCGCAGCAGCTCGGGATCGGCGATCACAAACTGCGGCGGATAGAACGCGCCGATCAGATTCTTCCCCTGTGGCAAATTCACTCCGGTCTTGCCGCCGATGGCGCTGTCAATCTGCGCCACGAGAGTTGTCGGCACTTGCACGAGCCGCACGCCGCGTAAATAGGTCGCGGCTGCGAATCCAGCAACGTCGCCGACCACTCCGCCGCCGACCGCGACGATCACTGAGCGTCGATCGGCGCCCGCGCGCGTCAATTCCCTGTAGATGCCCTGCACCGTTTCCAGATTCTTCGCGTGCTCGGCATCATTTATAAAGATCGGGCGGTTCTTCCGCGTTCCCCGGAGAGCAGCCACGATTCGAGAGCCGCAATGCGACCAGACACGCCGCGAAGTGACGATGAAGATCCCCGTGCAATCATCCAGCCGCGCGAGCAATGGCCGAAGGCGGCGGAGAGCGCCGCGGCCGCAGATGACTGGATAAGAGCCCGATGTCGAGCGAACGGTGATGGTTTCCATAGCTTCGGCATGAATGTAGCACAATTCCTGCACGCACTCTGCGGCACGAATTGGTACCGCCGGCGTCCTAGTGAGGTCGCGATTGGAGATCGTCGATGGTGGCGAGGATTACATGGCCGACTATGCCGAGGCTCCTGGCGCTGACTTTGTCGAGCGTGTCCTCGCTCGTATGCCAGTAGCCCAGCTGTATGTAATCGTTCAAGTCGATGATGTCCACGGAAGCCACGTGGCGCGAGGTGAAGGACAAGTGATCGTCCTCCGTAGCCGCCTCGCGAGAAACAAATATCTCTTGATAGCCGAGCTTGGCCGCCGTGGACCACACAAGATTCACAAGCCATCCCGTCGAATTCGAGTCGCGTTCAAAATGAGGATCCTTTTGACCAATCATATCGGCAAGGATCAAAGCTTTAACGTGCTTGAGCTCATCGGCGAGAGCCATGCGCGCCGCCAATTGGCGCGATCCGTAGGTGTTGTCGTTGTCCTGATTCCAATTCACGAACGCCTCTTCGCCGTCGACGAAAGCAATCCAAACTCCAAGGCGCTGCTTTTTCGGGCATAGGAGACGCGCCATCTCGAGCATCGAACCGGTGGACGACGCGCTGTCCTCCGCGCCTACGAATCCGTCCTGCTTCAACGTGTCGTAATGCGTCATGAGGACGATCATGTCGGGCGTGCTGCCGGGAATCTTGGCAACGATATTCTTCATGGCCACCGAGCCGATGGGAGTTGAGGCGTGAAAGTCATCGTCCTCGACCGTGCAGCCGAAGCTCTTGAGTTGCGCGTGGATGTATTCCTGCTCGCGGTGAATCCCGTCTGAATCCGGAGGGCGCGGCCCGATGGCGACAATTTTCGCCACATGATCGAAAGCTCGCGCCCCATCGAAACCGCCGGTCTTATCAGCCGGGAGCGCATCGGAAGGCGCAACCGCGGCGGCAGCAGCCTGCGCCGGCTGCGCGGCGGAGGGCGACGAATTCCCTTCCTTCGGCGCTCCATTTCCGCAGGCAAATAGGAATACCGCGAGAAGCCCGGCTCCCAGCGCTACGGTGAGCCCCATCGTGCGTCCTTTCATGCGCCTAAGTCGTCCCTTCCCCTGCGGCAGCTTGGGTGCGCCGCTTCTTTCTCACCACCAAATACGAAACGCCGATTCCCAGCACGTACAGCAGCGTCATCACGCCCATGAAGATTACCATTGTCGTGGCGTCGGGCGTCGGAGTAACGATTGCGGCCAGAATCGTAATCACCAGAATGGCGTAACGGAAATTCTTCCACAAAAACTTCGGCGTCACGATGCCAAAGAGCGAAAGACAAAAGATCAGCACCGGCAATTCGAAGATGATCCCGAGGCCCAACAACACGATCAAAATCATGTCGAAATATTCGTTGATGCTGATCAGCGGCTTGAACGGCCCTTGAAATCCAATCAGGAATTTCAGCACGTAGGGCAAGCTGATGAAATAACCGAACGCGACTCCGCCGAGGAACAGAAACATCGAGGAAAACACGAACAGCGAGACCGCTCGACGTTCGTGGCGGTAAAGTCCCGGAGCAATGAACAGCCAGATTTCGTAGAGGACCACGGGCAGCGCAATCACGATTCCGAGGTAAAGTCCGAGGGTGATGATCAGGCTGATCGCGCCAGTTGGACTGGTGTAGATCAGCTTCTCTTCCAGATGCGCGTTGTGCAGCGCCGCCAACATGGGCCGCGCGAGGTATCCGAATACTTTCTCCGAAATGGTCAGGCCGATCACCATTCCGATCAAAATCGCGATCGCGGAATGAATTATTCGTTTCCGGAGCTCGACCAAATGATCGAAGAACGACATCCGCCCGCCTTCTTCCTCTTCGCGCTTAGGCGAAGCAGCCGCGGGCGCAGCGGCAGGTGATGGCAGCGGCTGGACCGCTACCGGCTGTTCGCTGGAAATCTCAGGCTGGTTGGGATCGTCCATCAGTGGCCATCAGATGAAGAATCGGGCGCGACATCGGGCCCGGAATGGGGATTGACACGCCCGCGCGGCACAGTCTCCGGCGGAGCGGAATCCGGTGTCCCCGGCGAATCCAGCGGAAGTTCGGTCTGTTGCCCCGTTCCCGTCAGCGGGATCTGATCGCCCGGCGCAGGCAGCAACGACTGCTGCGGCGGCGCGTTCGACTGCTGCGCGCGTTGCTGCGATTGCTGGCGAGCTAGTTCTAGTTCGCGCTTCTGCAGATCGAGCCGTTGCGCTTCAAGCTCAAGCTCCCGCATATGCTCGTCAAAGGTGGAACGCAAATCACCCGTCGCCTTGCGAAATTCAGCCATCAGCTTACCCAATGTCCGAGCCAATTCAGGCAGTTTTTGAGGCCCGAATACGACCAGGGCAACCAAAAAGATGATGATTAGGTGAGGAATACTGAGCATCGAGGTGGCATTTCGGCGTGCGAATGCATCATAGAGTAGGGCCAGAGCGCTGTCAAATTGGCCCAATCTTGTATGTTATACTGGCTCGGTGAGGGGCGCGGAGGAACTAGACAAGATGGAATCACCAAAACGCGGGCTGTTTCTTTTTATCGGCGTGCTGGCAATCTCCGCGATCGCCGGCGGACTTTACGGTCGCCCGGTGCGCGCCACTGGAGCCAGCGCCGGAGACATCCAGGATTCCTACCGGATGTTCACCAAGGTGCTTTCGATCGTCGAGCACAATTACGCCACGCCGGTTGACACGGATAAGGCCGTTTACGACGGCGCCATTCCCAATATGCTGCGCGTTCTCGATCCGCACTCCTATTTCTTCGATCCCAAGCAATACGCCAGCTTCAAGGAAGAGCAGCAAGGCCGCTATTACGGCGTGGGCATGACCGTAGCTCCGCGCGAGAACTATACCTATGTGGTCGCTCCGATGTTCGGATCACCGGCATATAAGGCCGGAATCCGCCCCGGCGACATCATTCTGAAAGTGGACGACAAGTCCTGCGAAGGCCTCGACACCGGACAAGTGGCCGAGCTTTTGAAGGGCCCCAAGGGCACCCAGGTGAAAATCACGCTGGGCCGCGAAGGCTGGGAGAAGCCGATTGAGGTCAGCGTGACCCGCGATGAAATTCCCCGCCCCGGCGTCGATTTCTACACTCTGGTAAAGCCGGGCATCGGATACGCGCGAGTCTCCGCTTTCAATGAGACCACGGATTCAGATCTCGCGACCGCGCTCAAGGATCTCGATGTCGCGAAACTCGACGGCATGATTCTCGACGTGCGCGGCAATGGCGGCGGTTTGCTGCAACAGGCCGTGGGCATCGGCGACATGTTCCTCGAGAAGAACCAGCTCGTGGTTTCCTTCCACGGGCGCTCCGCCCCGGAACGCCGGTTTTATGCGGTTCGCGGCAATCAGGGAGTGACGGTTCCGCTGATCGTGCTGATCAATGGGCAGAGCGCTTCCGCCTCGGAAATCGTGGCAGGCGCGATGCAGGATCACGATCGCGGATTGGTGGTCGGCGAGACCAGCTTTGGCAAGGGCCTCGTCCAGACGCAATTCCCGCTAACCGAAAATACTGCCATGCTCCTCACTGTGGCGCGCTACTACACGCCCAGCGGCCGGCTGATTCAGCGCGATTACAAGAACGTTTCGCTCTACGACTATCACTACAATCCCAAGCCGCCGCGCCAGCCGGAAGTGAAATTGACTGACAGCGGCCGCCAGGTTTTCGGCGAGGGCGGCATCACGCCGGATATCGTCGTACCAGCGCCAAAGAATACGCCGTTCCAGGAGACCCTGATCCGCCGCGGAGTTTTTTACCCATTTCCGCAAGGCGTGGGCGACTTCACGAAATCGTATCTTGGCCAAAAGCCGGAGATTTCGAAGAACTTCTCGACCGATGACGCGGTCATCGCCGAACTTCGCGCATTATCTCGACAAAGAACACATCCGCTACAGCGAAGACGACATTAAGACCAATCTCGACTGGTTGAAATGGCGCATCAAGCGCGAGGTTCTCACTTCGGTATTCGGCGTAAATGATGGCTATAAGGTGGAGCTCGAGAACGATCCGCAGCTCGGCGAAGCCATCAACGCCATTCCGCGCGCCAAGGCGCTGTACGAGAATGCGCGCAAAATCGTCGCGCAACGGCAGTCGCTGACGACTCCGCAACCCTAAAGCGCAACGGACTTGGTTCCGGATTATTTCAGTCGCCCGCTCTGGGTGTTCATTCGCCCTGCCATTGCTTGGCAGTCAGCCGATCCCCTTCGAACCTAACGGCTCTATGACGTTAGGTATGTTGCAGTACTGGAACTACCCTGCAACTGTCCCCTCCCTCTAAGCCTAACCCAGTCTTAATCTTATCCAAGTCGCTTTAAGCCTTCTCATGAGCCAGGCGCCTCTCAAAATTCAAATCGGGCCGGACCTCGCGTCCGCGCACCCAACCACGAACTGGCTAATTATTGGGGCCTGGCTGGCGTTCTGCGGCACCTTCGCGGTTTGCGGCTTGGTAGTTCCTCCGGGGCCGCGCCTAACTATGTTTGGCGATGTAGGAATGTCGCTCGCCGCCGTATTTGCCGCAGCCTGCATCCTGGCAAATGTCGCACACCCGCCGCGCCGCAGCCGGGCCTTCTGGGCGTTTTTCGGTCTCGGAGTCGCCGCCTGGATGGCGGGACAGTTCCTGTGGACCTATCTCGAAGCGTTCAAGCACCAGGCCATACCGGACCCGTACGTGGGCGACGTAATCTTGTTTCTCCACGCCGTGCCCATGATCGGGGCGCTGGCTCTCCGGCCGCACGACCGTCGCGATGATCTGCGCATGCATCTCGGCTATATCAATTTCACGCTGCTGCTGCTCTGGTGGGTTTATCTCTATCTGTTCATCGTCACGCCCTGGCAATACGTGTCGCTGAATGTGGTGCGCTACGACGATGCCTTCGATTCCCTCGAAGGCGTCCAGAATCTCTTTCTCGCCGGAGGCCTCGCGGTTCTTTACTTCCAGGCTCGCGGACGATGGAAGACGATTTACGCGCATTTGTGCTGCGCGTCGTTGCTGTTCGCCGTGGGCGTGTACGTTGCGAACGAAGCCATCGGCAAAAATCTTTATTACACCGGCAGTCCGTATGATCTTCCTCTCGTAGCGGCGCTGGTGTGGTTCGGCACGGCGGGTTTGGTGTCGCTGCAGACGCATCGAGTGCCCCAGACTCTCGAGCACGCCTCGAAGAGAATGAGTGAGTGGCCCGCAAGGCTCGCGCTGGTGGCCGTGTTTTCGATGCCGGTGATGGCGCTTTATGCCGCAGTTTCCCACGAAGCGCCGCCGTCGGTGCGGAGCTTCCAGATTAGCGTGACCCAAATTGCCGTAATCATCGCCGGCCTTCTGGTCTTTATGCGGCAGCGTCTGGTAGACCGCGATCGCGAAAGACTCCTGAAAGCCTCGCAGGATGCGCTCGAAAACCTCAGGCATCTCCAGACGCAGATGATTCAGACCGAGAAGCTCGTATCTCTCGGGCAGCTAGCGGCGGGCGCCGCGCACGAAATCAACAATCCCCTCACCGGCATCCTCGGGTACACCGAGTTGCTGGCGAGCGAAGGCGGCCTAAGCGACAAGCAGCAGTTGCTCGCTAATAAAACTGCCGTGTTGGCCCGGCGAATCAAAACGCTGGTGGCCAATCTTGCTGAGTTTCGCGAGGCGCGTTCCGCCGGAAATCGCACTCCTCGATGTGGCACAGGTCATATCGAGCGCTCTCAATCTCAGCAGCCTCGACATGCGCGGCAAAGGCATCCGCACCGAGTTCCAACCCTCGGAATCGCTGCCCCCTGTGCGCGGCGACGCCAACCAGCTTATGCAGGTGTTCTTCAATCTAGTGGATAACGCCATTGACGCGCTCGAAGAGGTCGGCGGCGGAGTCCTGACCATTCGCGCCACGCAAAAGGATGCGAGCGTGATCCTCGAGTTCTCGGACACCGGCCCGGGAATTAAGTCGCCGAACCACGTCTTCGATCCGTTCTTTACCACCAAGCCGGTCGGAAAAGGCACAGGCTTGGGTCTGAGCATCTCCTACGGAATCGTTCAGGAACACGGTGGCAAGATCGAATGTTTTAATCGCCGTGGCGGAGGCGCAACGTTTCGAATCACCCTTCCCGCAGCGGTTGAGGCGAGCGTCTCTCACGTGAAGCCTGAACAGCCGGAGATCTCTGAGCGGCACCACGACGCGGAGCACGCCCCGCGCTAATCCTTAAGCCACACCTGTCCCACGGCTCTATGGCGGTCTGCAGGTTGCCTGTCTCAGACTGAGAGTCGGAAGTCGTAGAGGAGTGCGAGCATGGACACCCCCAAGATCCCCGGGGAAAGTCCAAAACAACAAGCCGTTCAGCCGCCCGGCGCCGGTGCATCGCATGTTGCCCACGCCCGAGCTGATCCGGCAAATGCTGGAGATCGCCAAGAGCACCAGCGACGTGATCTTCTCGCCGGGACGCGCCCCGATGGCGGAAGTGAATGGCCAGCTCCTGCAGCTCAATCTGCCCGGAATCAACGTCCTCACTTCGGAAGACACGGCGCGCATTGCCGCGGATGTCATCGGCGGAAATCAGGAATTCGTGCGCAAGCTGCGGGAAGAGGGTTCCTGCGACCTGTCCTATGCGGTGCCCAAACTCTGCCGCTTCCGCGTGAACATTTTCACGCAGCGCGGAAGTTGCGCGATCGTCATGCGCGTGATTCCCAATACCATTCCCGACTTGAAGGCGCTCGAACCTGCCTCCGCAACTCGCGGAAATCGCCGACCTGCGCAATGGGATTGTTCTTGTGACCGGGCCGAGCGGATCGGGAAAATCATCCACGCTCGCGGCCATCGTGGACAGCATCAACGAACATAAGGCCTGTCACATCCTGACAATCGAAGATCCGATTGAATTTCTGCATCCCCACAAACGAGCTGCGATTCATCAGCGCGAGCTTTACAGCGATACGCCGAGCTTTGCAGCGGCGCTGCGTGCGCGCGCTGCGCCAGGCGCCCAAAGTCATCCTCGTCGGCGAAATGCGGGACAGGGAAACCATCGAGACGGCGCTGGAGGCCGCGGAAACCGGCATTCTCGTCCTCTCGACTCTGCATACGATCGATGCCGCAAAAACCGTCGAACGCATCGTCGGCGCGTTTCCGCTGAACGAGCAGATGACCATTCGCTCCCGGCTGGCGAGAATGTTCCGCTTCATCGTCGCGCAGCGGCTGATTCCCAAGATCGACGGGACCGGACGGATCGCGGCGGTCGAAATTCTCAAATCAACCATGCGCACGCGCGACTACGTGGCCAAGGGCGAAAGCGACTCGCGTTCGATCGTGGATGCCATGCGGGCCGGCGATAACGAAGGCATGCAGACTTTCGACATGGTTATCGAACAGCTGATTCGCGACGGCAAGATCGATTTTCCGACCGGAATATCTTACGCGACGAATCCGAATAACCTGAAGGTGCAGCTCGGAGATTTGGCCGAGCCGCGGCTTGAAGAGCCTGAACTGCCTACAAACACCGCTGAGCCGGACGTTGTAACCACCGAAAAATAACTTTGCCGCAAACGCGCGAGTTGCGCGAGTCGAAAAGCTTCCTGACACCCACGCAATTCTGCTTCGTTTCCTCGGATCGCGCCTATTGCTTGTGGTGTTGGTTCATGTGCGGCGGGACGATGATCCGCAGAAAAATTGCAATCCCCACCAGCGCCGCACCGACTACGGCCAGCAGGACAGGCTCGGAATAGATTGTGTGAAGCATCTTTTTGACCTCGAAAATTCATGTTCGGATCGCTCAACGCGCACACCGATCCTGCAGTTCCTTCCACACAAGGAAGAATCATCGCCAGCCGCGAGCGCACCGAGCGGAGACGCCGGAGTCGCGGCACTGATCGGCCAGGGGCTTAGAGCGTCAAGAGCCTCGGGCTGGGCGACGACTGCATTACGAATTGAAGCTTTACCGCGACTCGAAATCGCCATCGGGATGGGTCTCCAAGCGCACCACTTCCCCGAGATATTCCCAGCCACTCCCTTTCCCGGACGAAATATAGGGATAGGTGACCAGCACGCGCATGCCGGGATAGTAGGAATCGCGCCAGGTGGTGACGTAGAGGCAGCCCCGCGCGACGTTCACCGTCGAGGTCAAATCCTCGAAGTTCCCATCCGTGAAGCGCACCGGGCGAAGCCGCACCGGTATCAGCACCGACGCGCGTGCAGCCCGGCGGCGATCGCTGGCCTTTGTGGCTTGGGCGATATTGATCTCGCCGTCCGGAATTATCGGGTGTGGATTCGACGCGCTCATGGCTCGGTTCGCTCGCTCCTTCGCAAAGCGCGATTCGCTTGCTGATTTAAGGATGCGGAGGCGAAGCGAGCGCGTCGATGGTACGGGCGTACTATCGCGCCAAACGAGTTACTGCGGCGTGAGTACGAACTACGAGCGAGAACTCGCAGGTGGCGGATTTTGGTGGACGGCAGGGGATTCGAACCCCCGGCCTCCTCGTTGCGAACGAGGCGCTCTCCCAGCTGAGCTAGCCGCCCACCGGATGGATTTATTTTAGCAGACGGCGACACTAGGGCAAGCCGTCCATTTCGGCTGCTGTCGAAGAGGGTGAACGGACGGAACTTCGCGGCGGAAGTCGCGCGAGCTTGCTAAGATTAACGCATGCCCGTAAAGCTTCTCGCCATGGATATTGACGGCACACTTCTGGACAGCCATTGGAATTGCCGGAGGCAAATCGCGCCGCGATTACGGAGGCTGCGAGGCGCGGGATCGAAGTTCTGCTCGTAACCGGCAGACGCTTTGATTTCGCCAGGCCGGTGGCCGAGCAACTCGATTGCGAACTGCTGCTCATCGTAAACAACGGCGCGCTAATCAAATCTCTGAGCGGCGAAACGCATCTCCGGCATCTTCTGCCGCGGGCCACCGCAAAAATGGTTCTCGAGGCCACGCGCGATCATCGCACCGGCGCAGCAGTGATTTTCGATCGCCCGAAAGAGCGGCAGATGATGCTCGAAAGTATCGATTGGAACGATCCTTCGCGGCAGCAATATTTCGAGCGCAACAACGAATACATCGCGCAAGTGGCGCCGCTCGAGGCGTGTCTTGAAGTCGACGATCCGATTCAAGTGATGTTCACCGGCCCATTCGAAGAAGTGCGCGGCCATGGCATGCTGCAAGAGCTTCCCGCCGCGGACCTATTCCCTGGCGATCACCGAGTACGAAGCAAAGAATTTTTCGATCCTCGACGTGATCAGCCGCAATTGCTCGAAGGGCACCACGCTCGAGGAATGGGCGCGCCGCCGCGGCATCGCCCGCCACGAAGTAATGGCCGTCGGCGACAATTGGAACGATCACGAGATGCTCGAGTTCGCGGGATTCCGGTGGTGATGGGAAACAGCATGCCGGAATTGAAGTTGCGCGGCTGGCCGGTTACTCTCTCAAACGACGAAGCGGGACTGGCGGCCGCGATCCGTACATACGCATTCGGAGAATAAGCATCCAAGCATAGGACTCATGCGACGCTGGACTGATTCTGGCGCTCTTCCTTTTGGCCGCCACGTCTGCGCGCGCCGATTACGCCGTGCTGCGTTCCGGCGAGCGATTGCATTTCACCGGCCACGAGCAAGTAGGCGACATGATGCGGCTCACAATGCCCGGCGGCCGCGTAGATATGCCGGCGAGCCAGATCGTGTCCATCGAGCCCGAAGACGTCTTCCAGCCGAATCCCACGCCGCCGCCAGCCGCCGGTCCTTTCAGCGAAATGATCCGCGCCGCAGCCAAGAGACATAACGTGGACGAAAAGTTGATCACCTGCGTGATCGCCGAAGAATCGAATTTCAATCCGCGCGCCCTTTCGCCGCAATTGGCTGCAGGATTAATGCAATTACTGCCGGCGACGGCGTCGCGTTTCGCCGTGAGCGACGTTTTCGATCCGGTAGAAAATATCGAAGCCGGCACGCGCTATCTGAAGGAACTGCTAGATCATTATCGCGGGGACATCAAATTAGCGCTAGCCGCTTACAACGCCGGGCCGGAAATGGTCACACAGTACGGCGGCATCCCGCCGTACAACGAGACCCGCAATTACGTGAAGCACGTCACCGCCCGCTACGCGTAAGCCACCGCAAAGCCGAAACCTGCAATCAGCCGTTAAGCCGAGAACCATCGGTTGCGAAATCACCCGAAGTAGTTCGCGCACTTCCCAGACGAGAATTGTCATTCCGTTCGCGACTGAGATGGCGACTAGCGCGCCGTTGGCACGCGCTGCGCTAAAAAAGCCTCCTTAAGACCATGCGTTTTGACTCGATTAGAAATGGCCCCGATCGTTTGTTTTCTTGCAGTTACGGCGATTTCTAATAAATTCGCACGCGATTAGAATTCGAGGGATTTCTCCTTTCCCGGATGATCTCGTTCGAGCCCGATGCTGCAAGCTGTCAGTCAATTTTTCAGACCTCTGGATTTACTGGAAGCAAATCGATCTCCAAAAATTCAAAGATCAAGTGGCTCTGTTGACGTTCGGCCGATTAACGAGACCGGTGGAACACAGAAACAGCGCGATCGGGTTGTGCGGAAGCAGATGGCCGACGTTCTCGCAGCAAGCAGGCGGCCCTACGAGGGAGAAATTCAACCACTGCGAAGGAAATCGACAGAGCCATATAGGATAGAGAACAAAGGAAGGCCGAAACTCAGGGCCGAAAGGCGGGGCCGAAAATAGGGCCGAAATCCCCACCCTTTCCAGACACCGGGAAGGATGGGCCACCCAAAAGCGTAAATCTTCAGAAAAGCCTGCGCCACCCGCCAGAGGGTGAGGAAATCTTTGTAGCCGGCTAGCGCTTTGGCGCTGTTGCCTTGAACGGCGTAGCGGGCCTCTGTTTCGACGAGGGCGGTCTGAAGACAGCGATGACCTCGTTCACGACGGTTTCCCGAAAAGTCTTTCACTATATCGCCACGCCCAAAAGTTTCTCACCGCGCAGGCGTTTGAACGAAGCGGCCGCGTCCCGATGCTGCGTTTCGGCCTGATGCAGCAGCCTAATGAACGCCGGCTCGTTGCGCACGGAGTCGAGCCACGGGTCCTTGGCCATGGCCGGATAACAGAAGTAGCCGCCCGCGACGACGCGCTCGAAAAGCTGCAGCGCGGGCCCGGTCTCTCCCAAGTGCGCGAGGTGGCGCACCACATAGTAAAGTCCCTCGGGGTCCTTGAATTCCGACGCGACGACGCGGTTGACGGCCGCGACGCTCTCGGCGACATCGTTCTCGAGCAACGCGATGACCGCGATGATGAAATCGTGAAGGCGAGTCTTGGTCTTTGGTTCCAGTTCCCGCAACGCCGGCAGCGCTTCTTCCTTTCTTCCCAGCTCCGCGAGCGCGAGCGCCACAATATAATTCCCTTCCTCCATTCTGATGGCCGCGAGGCTGACGTAATCCCCCTGCATAAACCAGGTATGCGCCACGCTCGTGCGAATCTTGGGGTCGAGTTCGAGCGCCCGTTTGTGGGCCGCCACCGAAGCGTCAAGCAGGCCGCAGTATCGGCAAGTACTGACGAGGCCAACCAGCAGCTCGGGGTCGGGCGTCGCATGTGCCCGCTCGATCAACCTCGCCATGGCATCCGGCGCGCGGCCCAGATCCACTTCGAGCTGCGCCAGCAGTTTGTGCGCCAGCGCCAAGTCCGGATTAAGCTCGATCGCGCGGCGTAGCGCCGCCTCGGCCTCCTTCAGTCCCTCTGACGAACCCACCGGAAGATACTTCGAAATCATGTGGCGCATGTGCCCCAGACGCGCCCAGGCGGGCGCGTACTTAGGGTCCTCCTTCAGCGCTTGCAGGTAAAGATCGCGGGCGATCAACCACTGCTTCGCGTCGTAACTGAGCTGGTTGCCCCGCAGGAAGAATTCGTAGGCCCTGGCATTGGAAGGCACATCGTAATGGAGGGCCTGCTGCTCGCCGGCAGTAAGCCGCAGAGCGAGCGCAGCGACGATTCGTTCGGTGAATTCGTCCTGCACGCGAAACAGATTGTCGAGTGAACCTTGCGCCGTGTGCGAGGCGAGCAGCGTGCCGCTGGGTACCTCCGAAAGCTGGGTCGAGACGCGCACCTCGTTTCCAGCACGTAGCAATGTGCCCGTCACGATGACATCGACGTTGGCCTCCGTGGCGACGGTTCTCGGGTCTGCGTCGGCTCCGAATCGTGCCGCCGCCATGCTGGACCTCACGACCAGCGGCTTCAAACTGGAAAGCGATGTTGTCAGCGCGTCCGGGAGGCTGAAAGTCAGAAACTCCGTTTCCGCATCCGGCCGCAGCATCCGGAAGGGCAGAACAATCAACCGTGTCAGCCGCCGCTCCGTCGTCGAGGGCGTCGTTCCGTCGGTCGTGTGAATTTCGGTGGATTTTGCAGTGCCCGAAGATCGCGACACTGGATCCACAGCCGGAACCGAACCCGATGCCAACACGGTCTGTTGTGCGAAGGGCAGCTCGCCGCTATCCTCCGAAGCGCGCACCGCGCTTGAACTCGCTGGCGCGCCGCCTCGCGTGTCCATCTCCCGCTTCAATCTTTTCAAATCCGCGCGCGTATCGGCGGCGTGCTGATAGCGCGTCGCGCGGTCCTTCTCCAGCGCCTTGTGGATGATTCGCTCCAACTCCGCAGGAACATCCAGATTCATTCGCACCGGCGGCACAACGGCGCGGTTCAGGATCGCGTCGAAGATGATCCGCCGTCGATTCGCCGCGAAACGGCGTTGCACCTGTGGCCATCTCGTACAGCACGACACCGAAGCTGAAAACAGATCGCTGCGTCGCATCCAGCTCCTTCGCCCGCACCTGCTCCGGGGCTCATGTACGCGACGGTCCCCAGCAGTGCTGCCCGGATCGGTCGAGCTGCCCCGCAGGAATACCTCCACCGGCATCATGCGTTGCGGAGATCGACAAAGATGAAGCTGGCGACAGTTTCTTGGCCAAGCCGAAATCGAGAATCTTGGCATGGCCTCGTTTGGTGACAAAAATGTTTGCGGGCTTGATGTCGCGATGAACGATGCCTTCGGCGTGAGCGGCGTCGAGCGCATCGGCAATTTCGATGGCTAGGTCGAGGAGAGTCTCTGTTTCCATCGGGCGGCCGCCGATGCGATGCTTCAGGGTCTGGCCGTCCAGGAATTCCATGACGATGATAGGCGCGGCCGTCCTCTTCGCCGATATCGTGAATGGTGCAGATGTTGGGGTGGTTGAGGGCGGAAGCGGCCTCGCGCCTCGCGCCGGAAGCGTTCCAGCGCCTGAGGGTCGCGCGCCAATTCATCGGGAAGGAATTTCAGGCCGACGAAGCGATGCAGGCGGGTGTCTTCGGCCTTGTAGACGACGCCCATCCCGCCACCGCCTAACTTCTCGACGATACGGTAATGGGAAATCGTTCGTCCGACGAGGGCGATGCGGAATCGGGCATGGACGCCAATGCTATGCCGCGCCAGCAGGCAAGTCAACGCGCGGCTCCGCGCTGCGGAGGCCCGGCCTATCGAAGATATTCTCAGTTCCTGATAAACTAACCGGACATGTTGCTGAGTCCCCAAAAGTCCGGTTGTGGGAAGTGGCAAACCCTATTGGCAACTTTTCGCTGACTGCGGGCGGATGACGAGCTGACCGGAAATTGGGACCTCAGGGCCCGTCGGCGCTACGATGATCTGGCCGGGCGAAGCGGAACCCGGCAATGCAGGAATGCAACTGCGCGGAGGGATAGCCTGGTCGTCGGATCGATGCCTCGAGAATCCCCGCGCGAGGGGCGGAAGACTCACTACAAGAAAGCGCCGTCATTCCATTTCAGGCTGAAGCAACACAGTGTCCTGCAACGGCTGGAAACGGAGAAAGCGTTCATCCGTTCGGATAACGGAGCGGACACAAGACGCAGGGCATGCTCGCCGGGCAGCGGCAGGAGATTCAGGCCGAGCGGGACCGGAAGTTGGAGGCGGCGAGGGATCAGCGGAAGAATCGCCGCCGACGAGCCGCGCGACGAATGAAACGGATTGCTGTCGCGGTAGGGACGACCATCGCTGATCGCCCCCCGCACAGATCCGTACGAGCGCGTTTACGCATACGGCTCTTACCTTGGATGACTGGCGGCGAAGCGTGCTCGGATAAGGATGCAGAACGCGGGGTCGGGAATCCAGCGGATCAAGAAGGGGAGAGCCGATCCCAGGGCACCCGCGCGCGTTGACTGCGACGGACAAGAACGCTCCGCCACAGCCGCGAACCGATGCCGAAGAGCGCAGCCGATCGAGTTCCCCGGAACCGCATGGTATTGGTAGTAACCCAGGACACCTTCTGCAGCCACGCACCGACCGCGGTCGTGCGTCATGCATCCGGCGGCGCAGCTCTGCCTTAATGGCTTGCAGCTTCGCCACCATCCGCTTCTTCGCCGTTTTCCGCCAGACGATGAAGGCTCCATTGTCCGTGCGCTTCCCGCAGAAATGCGTGAAACCCAGGAACGTGAAGGTCTCCGGTTTTCCCTCTCCACGCTGCTTCCGGTCTCGAGCGGCGAACCGCCCGAACTCAATCAGTCGCGTCTTGTCCGCATGTAATTCCAAACCGAACTTGGCCAGCCGTTCCCGAAACTCTTTCAGGAACCGCTCGGCTTCCGCCCGGTGTTGGAAGCCCACCACAAGATCATCGGCGTAGCGGACGACAATCACATCGCCCTTGGCCACTTTCTTGCGCCAGGCTTCCACCCATAGATCGAACACATAGTGCAGGTACACGTTGGCGAGCAGCGGCGAAACCACTGCTCCTTGCGGCGTACCTACCTTCGTCTCCGACCACTGGCCGTCTTCCGAAACTCCCGCCTTCAACCATTTCTGGATCAGGCGAAGTATCCGGCGATCGGCCACGCGATGCTCGACAAACTTCAGCGTCCATTCGTGGCTCATGTTGTCGAAGAACCCTCGAATGTCCGCATCGAGCACCCAGTTCACTCGCTTCCGTTGGATGCCCACCGTCAGCGCATCCAGCGCTTGATGCGGGCTGCGACCCGGCCGGAACCCATACGAAAAGCCTTTGAAGTCCACCTCGTAAATCTGGTTGAGGATGGTCACCACGGCCTGTTGAACAATCTTGTCCTCCAGCGCCGCAATGCCCAACGGACGTTGCCGCCCGTCGGCCTTCGGAATATAGACTCTTCGCGAGGGTTGTGCCCGATACGCTCCACGGTGCACCCGGCTGTGCAGATCGACGAGCCGATCCTCCAGTCCGGTTTCATACTCCTGCCACGTCACGCCATCCACTCCCGGCGCAGCTTGCCGCTTCAAGCGCGTAAAAGCTGTCCCGGAGCAGATCCGACGCTCAGATGGTGGAGCAGAGCGGTGAACCGTTCCTGCTTCCTTTCCTTTGCTGCTTGTCGCACACCGCGCAATCCCTGGGACACTCGTTCCCCGCTCTGTGTCGGGCTCGTGTTGGACTGAACGATGTTCTCCTTGGTCCGCGCCCTTCCCTCCCCAACCTCCGCCGAAGGTTGCCCTTCTTTGTTCGGCTGGTTCATCGGTACTACGGCGCAGTCCGACTCCTCCAGAGCGTGCATGTCCGCCGTTCGGTTTATGGCCTTCGCGGACCGGTCTCGATCGGTTGACCAAGACGTCCAGGAGGTCTCCCGGTTCTCGTGCATGTTGTTTCTCAGCGTGCGCGGGTTCTTAGACTACGCAGGACCGAGCAATCCACTCGCGATTAGCGTGGTTGCCGTGTTGCCTTCCTCCACTCGGAACGGAGTCGGCGTCCTGTTCCAGCGGTTTTTCGAAGCTCAATAGCCCGGCCCACCGATACCTCTGTCTACGCTTCAAGCGACACCTCGCGATGTCGCCTGCAAGACTCGAGGCCAGGATGGATTCGCTGTCTCCTTTCCTGTAGGGCTCTTTCATCCCCTACAACATGCCGGTTTATCCCGGCGCTCTCCGGTTTGCCGACTAATCGCCCACTCGCTCGGCGATTCGCCATCAGCGCAGAGGTTGAGGGTCCCCGATGCCATACTTCTCTTGCATCTGGCGCAGGTTCTCGCGTGCCTTACGCTCCTCGCTCGCGTAGAAACGTGCCTGAACAAATTGATGGTGAGAGATGGCGAACAAAAGTTGATTGAGGTTGACCGCAACGCGATTCTGCGCCTCAATCACCTCATCAGGTAGATCCTGTGGTGGGTCCAAGGTGCCGTGGACCTGGTTTCCCAAGTAACCTCTGTGGGTAGCTTTAGCGAACTGAGCGATGGCGGCGTGTAGAATCAGGCCACCCACCTCCAGCAGAACGAAACGCAGATATTGAGATGGTCCGAGGAGCCGGTGTTCCTGTGCGCCTTGTTCGAAAACAGCTTGCATTTCGGCACCTAGCAACTCTCGGTGCTTTTGCGGGTATAGATAAAGCAGCACTCGGAAGACCGCACCCATATCTCTACGCCTCGCCGAGACGCAGTCGTGCGAACCCCGCACGGCTGAGTTCTCTAAGTCGATCCAGCTCAAGCTCGAGCTGACGGCGGCCTTCGCTGGTCAGCCGGTATGCCTGCTTGTCCCTTGACGTATCTTCCAGCTCGAACCGTTCAATCCAACCCTCGTCCAGCAGCCGCCGGAGCGCGCCATAGAGCGTGCCGGTGCCCAAGCGCACACGGTGGCGGCTTAGAGCCTCGATATCTTTGATCAACGCGTAGCCGTGGCGCGGTTGGGCCGCCAGGCTCATGAGGATAAGGAGAACGGGCTCGGTGAGCGGCTTAGGATGCTCGATGACAGGTCGTTGTGCGACATGTCGCATGCAGACATGTTAGCCTATGTGGACGAAACCGTCAAGGTTTGATTTTGCGGCGAGCCGGAGGTTTACCTTGCCCGGAGAGGAGCTTTGGTCCCCTCCACGGCAGGAGCTTCTGGGAGCCATCACCTCCCGTGGGCCCTCCCGAAAGTCTCATACGCCGTCTCAGAAATCAAACGATGGCCGGAAGCACCCGAGGCGGCGGCTATCGCATCTTTGAGCTGCAATAGTGGTCTGGGGAACACGGTCAGTGCAAACTGCTGCTTCTGAACCAGACGTCACGTGTGGCGGGATTCCGTGACGATTCAGTGTCCGAATTTGGACATTGACTGTCGAAAACGACCATCCCCGAACGACTAGTTTATGGTAAGTGATTTACAATCTGGGTCTTCCTGTTGGCACGGATGGTGCTGGGAGACGACGAGGGGGAGAAGAAACATGCCATTTTTCCGCGATCTAAAAGTTGCGCTCCGCTCGCTCGCGCGCACCAAAGGGCTCGCCATCACCGTGATCCTCACCCTGGCTCTCGGCATCGGCGCCAACGCCGCCATCTTCACGCCTGGTGCGCGGCGTGCTGCTGCGGCCGCTGGTCAACCGCGACGAGGACCGCCTGATCTACATCCGCCAGAGCGCGCCCGGCATCGGCGTCGACAACACCACGTTCTCCGTGCCCGAGATCCAGGACCTGCGAGCGCGCGTCAAAACCCTGAGCGCGTTCGGCGACTTCTCCACCATCGGCTTCACCATGGTCGGCCTCGGCGAGCCGCGCGAAGTGCGCGCCGGCGTGGTCGGCGGATCTACTTCGACGTCATGGGGCTGCATCCGGTGCTCGGCCGCCTGCTCGGACCGCACGACGACGGTCCCAGCGCCGCCGGCGCGTCGTGCTCACCTATCGCTTCTGGACCACGCGCTCAAAAGCGATCCCTCCGTGCTCGGCAAAACCGTCCGGCTCGGCAGCATCGGCGCTCGCTCCGCCACCATCGTCGGCGTGCTGGAACCGTCGCGTGCCCTATCCGGCCGAAACCGAGATCATCGCCAACGTCGTCACCAGCCCGCATCATCTCTCGGCCACCATGGTCACCGGCCGCGTCCATCGCATGACCGAGCTGTTCGGCCGCCTCGCCCCCGGCGCGACGCTCGAACAGGCCCGCGCCGAGCTGCGCACGGTCCACGCCGCCATGGTGAAGGAGCATCCCGAAGCCTATTCGCCGAACGGCGATTTCCGCATCGACGCCGTGCGCCTGCGCGACCAGATTACGTCCGGCGCGCGGACCGTGCTGCTGGTGCTGCTCGCCGCGTCCGGCCTGGTCTTCGTCATCGCCTGCTCCAACGTCGCCAACCTGATTCTCGCGCGCACCGTCCGCCGCGAAGGCGAACTGGCCATCCGCGCGGCGCTGGGCGCCAGCACCGGCGCGCTGCGCCGCACGCTGCTGGCCGAAAGCCTGCTGCTCTGCGGCGCGGGCGCGGCGCGTCGGCGTGCTGATCGCGCAGCCCATGGTCGCCATCCTGGCGCGCTACGCTTCGCGCTTCTCCGTCCGCGCGCTCGATCTGACGGTCGATTCCAGCATGCTCTGGGTCGGCGCGGTGCTGGCGGTCGTCGCCGCGCGTGCTGCTGGCGTTTGTCCCGCGCCTGCCCTCGGCCGACGCGCGCACGGCCTCGGTCTCGCCAGCGGCAGCGTGCGCATCACCGGCAGCACCAGCCGCCGCCTGCGCGTCTTCGCCGTCACCCAGATCGCCGCCTCCTTCGTGCTGCTGGCCGGCGCCGGCATGCTGCTCAAGACGCTGCTCGCTCTGCAAGCCGCGCAGACCGGCTTCGATACGCGCCACGTGCTCGCGATCAACGTGCCCGTGATGTCCTACGGAAGGACGCCGATCAGATCGTCGATTTCTATCAGGAAGCCATCCGCCGCATCAACGAGCTCCGGGCGTGGATCGAGTCGCCGTGGGCGACGTAGTTCCCTGGCGCGATGCCGGCAACTTCGGCCCCGGCTTCCAATTCTCCGCCGAAGGCCACGCGCGTCCCCGGCGAAGAAGATCCGCGCGCGCCGCTTCCGCACCATTTCGCCCGGATTTTTCGCCGCCTCGGCGTTCCCATCATCGCCGGCCGCGATTTCAACGACCTCGATCGACACAGGCTCCGAGCCCGTCGTCATCGTCAGCCAGAGCCTCGCCCAGCGCATGTTCCCCAACCAGGAGCCGGTCAACCGCCATGTCTATGTGGACCGACCCGGTGATGAAGTTCATCCGGCACGACAGCCGACGGCGCGACCTCGCCGCATCGATCGGCGTAGTGGCCGATGTGGACGATGAAAACGTCGTTCCCGGCCCGGCCCTGACCGTCTATCACCCTTCGCAGACGGTATCTGGGGCGGCCGCTTGTTCGTCCATGCCATGGCGATCCCTACGCCCTGGTCACGCCGGTACGCGCATCATCCGCGACATGTCCGCCGACCAGCCCGTGGAGCACGCCGCCACGCTCGAAGACATCCGCGCCGAAGTGCTCACGCCCGACCGGCTGAACACGCTGGTCTTCGGCGGCTTCGCAGCCGTCGCGCTGCTCATTGCCGTGGTGGGCGTCGCCGGCGTGCTGGCCTTCTCGGTCAGCGGGCGGACGCGGGAGTTCGGCATCCGCCTGGCGATCGGGTCCCAGCCGCGGCATCTGGTGACCGGAGTGATCGCGGAAGGCGCGGTGATGGCCGGCGCGGGCGTCATCGCAGGCGCGGCATTCGGCCACACCTGGCGCGCCTGGCAGGCAGCTATTTCGGGGACGTGCACATGCCGGGCGCCCTGCCGGTGATCGGCTCCGCGCTCGTGCTGCTGCCGCCGCGGTGATCGCTTCGGTGCTGCCGGCGGCCCGCGCGGCCCGCGTCGACGTGATGCAGGCGCTACGATCGGATTGATTTTTCCGGGGCGCTGAAGTTTCTCGCAAGCCGACGTCATCGGACTCAAGGTCCGTGAGGGTTCAAGTCCCTCCGCCCGCACCAACTTTTCATGCCTCTCACGCCGGGAAACAGAGGGCCAGTTGGTCCTGCACCGGCGCCCTGGGATTGAACCATCCCTTCGTAACGTCTCACCGGCAGGGAACGCCTGCTATCCTGAACTCTTTTTTGCTCACGATCCGACTCATGCTCGACGCTACTGGTATGATGGCGCCCGATTCAATCGGGATGCGCGTCGCGAAGAATATAGGAGAACAATATGAAAATACTGATGGTGCTAACTTCGCACGATCAACTGGGCAACACGGGCCGCCCGACTGGGTTCTGGCTTGAGGAATTCGCGGCCCCCTATTTCGTATTCAGGGATGCCGGCGTTGAGCTGACGCTCGCCTCTCCGAAAGGCGGGCAGCCGCCGCTCGATCCGAAAAGCGATCTGCCTGAAAATCAAACGCCGGCGATGGCGCGGTTCAAGAAGGACGCGGCGGCGCAAAAGGCTCTCGCCAACACGGTCAAACTTGCGGACATGAAGGCGGAAGATTTCGACACCGTTTTCTATCCCGGCGGGCACGGCCCGATGTGGGATCTTGCGGAGAGCCCTGTTTCGATTGCTCTTCTCGAGTCCTTCTACAATTCCGGCAAGCCGATCGCATTGGTCTGCCATTCGCCCGGGGTGCTTCGCCACGTTACCTACCAGGGCGATCCGCTGGTAAAAGGAAAACACGTCGCCGGTTTCACGAACGGCGAGGAAGAGGAGATGCAGCTCACCAAGGTTGTGCCGTTCCTGGTCGAAGATGAACTGCTGCGGCTCGGCGCCATATTCGAGAAGAAGGCGAACTGGCAGCCTTTTTCCATCACTGACGGCCGTCTTATTACTGGCCAGAACCCCGCGTCATCGACCTCGGCAGCTCAGGCGCTTCTGAAACTCATGACTGCATCGGAATCGGAGTCGTCAATGAACAGCGTACAAATCGAACAGAAGAGCTATGAGATGCCCCCGCGGGAGGGGATCAGCATCGCGCATTTTCTCACCGTCGCCGACATCGACCGATCGGCTCGCTACTACGAAAAGGTCTTCGGCGCTCGCATTCTGAGCATGGGTGACGGCAACGCGCCTCGGGTACCTTCAGCTTGCGAATATCTGGATGATTTTGAACGTCGGGGGCGGGCCGACCCCGGACAAGCCGACGGTAACGCTCAGCGTCCCCGACCCGAATCACATCAACAGCTTTATGAATTTCCGCGTTGCGGATATTCAAGCGTGCTACGAATTGTGGAAAAGTCGAGGAGCCGAGTTCATCACGGAGCCGATACCCAAGTACGGCGAGATTCGCTGCTACATCCGCGATCCTGACGGTTATATTATCGAGGTCGGACAGAGCACCGCGCTCAAGTACGGTTAGCGCTTGGCGCGGATAGGGATTCGACAGACTCTGCGCCTCGTCGTTGACGCTTCTGCCGAGATCGTTTGCGCTCGATCAGGCATCTTGCGTTGACATCGAAATGTGACAAGCTAAGATCTCGGGAAACAGATTCGATATTTCAGAGAGGAGAACAAAATGACAACAAAAGGAAAAGTCTTGGTGCTGGTCTCGAGCGGTCACGGCTTGCCATTGAAAGATGGCAAGGTTTATGCCGGCGCTGGCTACTATCTCAACGAACTGACGGTTCCGGTTCGCGCCTTGATGAAGGAAGGCTACGAAATCACTTTCGCCAACCCCAAAGGCAACACGCCGCAAATGGATGTCCATTCAGCTGTCGCCGATTTCTTCGGCGGGGACGAGGCCAGGCTTCAGGACTATCTAAAATTCCGCGACAGCCTGACTGGGCTCAAAAATCCAACTCGCATCTCGGATGTCATCGCATCGGGCCTGGATCAATATGACGCTGTTTTCGTCCCCGGCGGCCATGGCCCGATGATGGATCTTCTCGATGATCCCGACGCTGGCACGGTGATGAGACACTTTCATGAAACATCCAAGCCTACGGCGGTGCTCTGCCATGGCCCGATTTCACTTCTCTCGGCTCTTCCGAATTCGACGGAGGTGGTCGGAGCGCTGGCAGCGGGCGATGCCGCTGGAGCGCGGGCAAAGGCTCAAGGATGGATTTATTCCGGATATAAGATGACCATCTTTTCGACGGCGGAAGAGCAGCAGCGGGAGCCGCTTGAGATTGGTGGTAAGGTTCTCTTCTACCCGGACTTCGCCTTGCGTACGGCGGGCGGTGACGTAAGTGTGGTCGCTCCATGGAAGAGCTACGTCCTTCAAGATCGCGAGTTGATCTCAGGTCAGAACCCGTTCTCGGACGAAGCGCTTCTGAAACTTCTTCTACCGGCACTCAACGAGAGAAGAAGTGAGGCGGCTGGCGCATCCTGAGTTGGATCGAGTCTTCGCTATTGAACGAGTGAGGCTCTGGCAGCGTACGCGAAAATCAAAACAGGTTGCCATATTTCAATCCCTGCTTTTGGTATGGATCGATACGTTCGTCTAATAGACTTGTCGTCGCGCTTCTGCCAATATCGCCTTGAGCAGTCACTCGCTCTGACATCGAAAGGACTACCAAATGGACGGCACAAATGGACTCGAAAGAGACCACGCGCGTGACCGCGCCCGTCGCGTCGAACACGCTTAGTGTGAACGTTTTTACCGCCCCGGGAAAGACTATGGTCGGCGAGCGGCCAAAGCCCTTCGGCGAAGCGCTCGGCTTTGACCCGATCACGTCGACTTTAATCTTCGGCGAGTACGACGCGGTGCTGGTAGACGCAATGAGGACGGTGGCTGAGGCCGAGGCTCTCGCGGATTGGGTTGCTCTGCACAACCGCAACTTGGAGACCATCTATATAACGCACGCCCATTTCGACCACTTCTACGGTCTGAGCATTCTGCTCGACCGTTTCCCGGGCGCTCGGGCGATAGCAACGCCCAAGACGGTGAACGCCATGCAGATGTCTTTCACTCCCCCAGTGGAGCGGTTGGCCCGCCGGCTGTTTCCTGGGCAAGTGGCCACTAAGTTGGTTCCGCCTGAGCCCTATGAGCACGACACGTTCACTCTCGAGGGCCACGAATTGCGCATCATCGAGCAGGGCCGCACCGATAGTCCCGATTCGACGTCTCTATACGTTCCATCGATCGGCCTGATCGTCGCTGGCGACGTTGTGTACAACCAATGCCGCATGTACGTCGGCGACACCACCCCCGAGAGCCGAAAGAATTGGATCGCGGCGCTGGACCGGTTAGCGGCGCTGAACCCGGCGATTGTTGTCGCCGGTCACAAGAAGCCTGGCGCGCCCGACTCTCCCTCGACGATCCAAGACACCAAGCGTTACCTGCAGGACTTCGATCGGGTGCAGAAAACCGCGACGTCCGACCAGGAGCTGTTCGATCAGATGACGGAGCTATACCCGCATTGGGTAGCCAATCAGTCGTGGTTGATGTTCGGATTCCCGAGCGGCTGATTTGAACGTTCGCTCGCGTATGATCGAAATCGGAGTGGTCAATGAACAGCGTACAAATCGGGCACTAGCGCTATGAGATGCCGCCACGCGGCCGGCTCTGTTGCCTAGGCCTTCTTGTTTTTTTCGTCCCAGAGCTTTGGTTCCCACAATTCGACTTTGTTTCCTTCGGGGTCCATTACCCACGCAAAAACCCCGTTCTCGTGAAATTCGGGACCCTTCAACAGCTCAGTGCCGGCATTCTTAAGTTGAGCGATCATTTCGTCCATATTGTCGATTCGATAGTTGATCATGAAACTCGATTCACTCGGGCTGAACCATTTCGTGCCCGGCGCTGCGACAGCCCATGCCGTAGCACCCTTATCCTCTGCTTTGTCCTCGGTCCACTCAAGGGCGCAGCCTCCCCAATCTTCAAGCTTGATGCCGAGATTCTTCTTGTACCATTCGCAAAGAGCTTTCTCGTCGGTTTTCGCTTTAATGAATACGCCGCCAATTCCAGTCACTCGAGCCATTCGTTTCCTCTCTCTCTCAAATAACTTTTTGTCCGGCAATAAGAATACATCGCTTCAATTTCAAATTGTCCCAACACCACAACGCGGCGATCGGCACCGCCTCACGCCGTCGCGGCAGTCTGCGCCGATTCCGGCCGCGCCTTTTTTCTCAGAACCGCTGCGGAAATCAAGGTGATCAGCAATCCAATCGGGAACGGCTCAATAAACGTCATCATCATACGGTAAAGCGGATTTGCGTACATTTCTTTCATGTGCTGAACCTCATCGATTTTCGCCTGCACCTCTTGCGCACTCTTGCCGGACGCCTGCGCCTTGGCAATCATGGCCGCTGAATACTTGTCCATGAAGTCCTGAAAAACCGTGCGGGACAAAACTTCCCATGTCCCGACGTAGAACAGGCACGAAATCAGAGTGATGCAGATCCCCACACCAAACCCCTTCGCAAAGCTGATATGGCCATCCCCCACGTTATCGCGATACGAGCGGATGCCGAAGTACACCAGGAGGAATGACAGCACAATTGAGGTGTAGCCAAGGATCAAGGCCCGATCGTTCCCAATCCGGTTGTAAAAGGGAATAAAGCAAACCATCAGCGACGACGAAATAACGCCGGAAATCAACCCGAACGTTAGGATTGTCTTTTTCACTTTCGCTCCCTCCGGCATTTGAAGATTGCGGACTGGCGCAATCTTGCCGCCTCCTGCGGAATTGTCGTCATCCTTTCGGGTGATTTTGGCCTGGAGGGCCACAAATCATGCTTTGGAGTGAGGTGGCCGCCTTCAAGAGCCGTCCTGCGGAGCGGCGTTCACTGTAGCAAGCCGAATTCTTTGCCCAATTGCACGGCTTGCGTGCGGCGCTTGGCGCCAAGTTTATCGAAAACGCGGCTCGAGTGCGTCTTCACCGTGTTCTCGCTCACGAAAAGCTTCTCCGCGATTTCGCGGTTGCTCATGCCTTTGGCGATCAGTTCCAGAATTTCCAGCTCGCGCGGCGTAATTTCCAGCTCCTCTTGCTTCTTGGAGTTCACAACAAATGGCTGCCCCGCCGGAACGCGAACGTGCACTTCCTTCACGACAATCTGCTTCCGCGTCAGCCGCAGCCCGAGCCAGATGCCAAACGCCGAAAACGTCGCCGCCGTCAGTCCGCCATAGATCTCAATCGAATGTTCGATGACCAGGTAGCGATACTCGGTCCACTTCAGGAGCGTGATGAGAATTCCGCCCGCAAGCCCAAACAGAATAATGTGCTGCCACAGGCGCGCCTTCTGGCTCTTGGCCGATCGTTCGGTGCCGGTAGAGGTGCCTGGAGAATTCGTGCTCGCTTGCATCAGGCAACGCTATACCACATAACGGTCAGATAGTGCTGAGCCGTGTTGGCTTGATACGTCTGGACCTGCTGATCGTCTGGACAGAAGCTGATGAGGGTCGGAGCTCGAAATCCGAGCTAGCTCAACGGCAATATTTCGGCTGTCTCCCTTCCGGTTTTTCCCTGATGACGCCCAAGTCCATGCAATTGGCTGTTTGATCTGCCATCAGTTCGCCGTACTGCGTGCGAGACATGCCTCCTGCGCCACCAGCGGGACGGCGCGCACAATCGGTGTGATTTGAAAATAATCCACATGCTTGATAAACGTGGTGACCGGACATGTCGCTGACTACCCAATAGTCCGGTTGTGGGAAGTTGCGAGCCCTATTGGCAACCTTTAGCCGATTGCGGCCGGATAACGCTAGTGCTTAATCGGACGCGCGTTTTCGCGAAAGGGTTGGGGCAGGCAGGGTGTTCTTCGCGCGTTCGATTAAGCCGTTAAGAAGGAAGCCGCCCGTGGTTGCGGCGGACGCGGGCCCTATGGAGATTGAATGGGTGGAGACAAGGGTGTTGAAGGTTGCCAAGGTCGTGCGGCAGAGCACGGCAGAAGACTTCGGGAGCGGACTAACGAGAGAGAGTATGGCGGAGACAACGCTGAGGAGAGATTGGAAAAAGAGATTTGTTGCGAGGCAAGACGCAAGGGTACGGAGCACGGCGAAGCGTGCGAGGAATCCCGAGCTTGGGAGAGCTTCGTGTCATGCTGCAGCGGTGACCGGTGGCGGAGCACGAAGTTGTATTTCTGCGGTCGTGAGCCTTGCGACGACCGCCATCGGTCCACCACACATAGGGCAGCGCCAGAGATCGTTCGGGGGAGAGGCGTGTTGATTGGCATGTGGTTGCTGTGCTGCACCGAGTGAGTGGAAAACAAAGCGGCAGGAGCACGGCGCGACTGCGGTTGGCGAGGAAACCGAAGTTGCGGATACGGACGAAGCCTTTGGGAAGCAGGTGCAACAGGAAGCGTCGCAGGAACTCGTCGATCAGTAAAGTCATGAGCTTCTGTTCGTTGTTGTGAGCAGAGTCCCGCCAGCGGAAGGTGACTTTCCCGTCAGTAAACGAGACCAGGCGATCGTTGGGAGATGGCCACGCGATGAGTGTATCGGCCCAGATATTGCAGCACGTATTCGGGACCGCCGAAGGGGCGTTTGGCGTAGACCACCCAGTCCTTGCGGAACAGCAATCGCAGCCACGCAGCGAAAGGTTTCGGCTGGGCGAGTGGAGCGAGATTTCCATGGAAGTTCAGTCGGCCATTTTGGAGCGCCTGCTTGAGACCAGCGACGAACTTGCCGCGAAAGACTATCGAGAGCACCTTGAGGGGAAGAAAGAACCGGTTTTGTGATTTCACCCAATGGGTGTGATCAGGGACTCAACCCACCGGCGGGAATGACGCAATGCACATGGGGATGCAGGGTGAGCTTCTGACTCCAGGTGTGCAGCACGCATTTGAAGAAACCGATTTCTGCACCGAGATGTTTGGGATCGCGCGCGACTTCGAGAAGAGTTTCCGCACTGGCGCGAAGCAGCAGGCCATAGATGAGTTTCTTATTCTGCAGCACCAAGGGCGCTAGCTGCGCCGGAAGCGTGAAGACCACGTGAACGTAGCGCGTCGGCAGAAGTTCCTTTTGACGCGCGGCGATCCAACGGTCGCGGGCCGCGGTCTGACACTTCGGGCAGTGGCGGTTTCGGCAAGAGTTGTAAGAGATGGCGCGATGCCCGCAGCGAGTGCACTGATCGAGATGCCCACCGAGTGCGGCGGTACGACAGCGCGCAATGGCCAGCAGCACTTTGACGTGCTTCCAGCGGAGCCACTGGCGATTTCGCTCAAGAAATGCAGTTCCCGCGCTGCGGATAAGATCGGCCACCTCGAAGGGCGGCCGATTCATCTACTCTTCCCGCGGTAACTCGCTTTTCAGTTGGAGCGAGTCCAGAGGACTCGCCGTCGCTTTCAAGTGACGTTCGGAGACATGCAGGTAGACGGTAGTTTCTTTCAGATCGTGATGGCCTAACAGGATCTGAATGGTGTAGAGATCGGCGCCGGCCTGGAGTAGATGAGTGGCGAAGCAATGGCGCAGCGTATGTGGATGGACGGCTTTTTTCAGGCCCGCGCGCTTAGCGGCTTGCTGGCAAGCGTGACGCGGCGTTTTCGTATCGATGGGGTGATCACCGGTATGCCACCGGTTGCCTGGGAAGAGCCAAGCACTGGGTTTTCGCCGCAAGCGGTGCCAGTGTTTGCGCAGTTCCTCGAGTAGCTTGGGGCTGAGCATCACATCCCGATCTTTGCCCCACTTGCCGCCTCGGACGTGAATCACCATGCGCTGGCTGTCAATATCGCTGACCTTCAGGCGCGTAGCTCTGCGCACCGCAAGCCGGTCGCGTAGAGTGCTATCAGCAGAGTTCGATGAAAAGCAGTGCCGGCGGCATCGATCAGTCGTGCGACTTCCTCCTGACTGAGGATCGTTGGGATGCGACGTTGCTTTTTGGGATAGGGAGTTTCCGCGACGCTCCAGGCTTTTTTGAGAGTCTTGGTGTAGAAGAACCGCAAAGCCGAGAGGCGGTTGATCACTGTACCCGGTGACAACTTTCGCTTTTGAAACAGCTCGGCCTGGTATTCGCGAATGTGCCGAGGACCCAAACGGTCCGGCGGGCAGTTGAATCGCCGAGCAAAATCTTCGACTGTGCGGATGTAGTGGCGTGTGGTATCTTGCGAGTAATTACGGCGCTGGAGTTCTTCCAGCATCATTTTGCGAAGTCTGGTCATAAGGACCTCCTTATGACCCGACAACTTACTTCAGCCGTTAGCCATAAACTGCTCCGTTCACCTCACGCGCAGCGTCTGCCGCCGGGCGGCTTCGTTCTGACGGGCTAACCGGCGGTTGAAACCTCAGGGCTCGTCGGCACTACAATGATCTTGGCGGGCGAAACGGAAGCGGGCAATGCAGGAAAGCAACAGCGCCGAGGGTGAGCCTGGCCGTCGGCCTGAATGTGGATCCGACGCGCTTCATCCACTCATTGTCACTACACCGTTGTTACCGTCCACCGTGATGTGCTGCCCGCTGCGGATACGCTGGGTCGCCACGCCGGTCCCCAGCACTGCGGGGACGCCCCCGCTCCTTCCCCCGCATAAATGCGGGGGCTGCCACCAAAGTGCCGGGACTCCATCCAGAATGCGGGGCCTGCCACCGGGTGCAGAGGCGCGCGGACTACGGATTTCGCGGCGGAGGATTATTTGGGGGGAGGCCCGGCGGAGCGGGTTGCGGCGAGAACGGGTTGGAGCCCATGCCGCCGCCTGGATTACCGAAGGATGAGCCGGTGCCCTGCTGGCCTGTGGGCGTGCCGCCTACGAGGCCGCCGCCCATGCCGCCTGCGGCTTGGGCTTGCTGCTCGATGGGGTTGTAGATGAATTCCCACTCTTTGTACTTCTTTGCGCCCTTGTAAATCTTCAGGGACGGCTTTTCGACTTTGCTTCCTACGCCGGTGATGCTTCCGCCGATCACTCCCATTTGGCCCAAAGGCGAGCTACCACCTGGACCGGAGGAGAAACCGAAGGCGCTATCGTTTTGCGACGGCTGTCCGCCGACGCCGAAGGCCGACGAATTTCCGCCGCCTGGACCGCCTGGAGGATTCTGACCCGTGGACGGATTGCCCGGGGCGTTGTTGCCGTTGCCGTTGTTGTTGTCCGAGCTGCCCTGATCGCCTGACTGATTCGGATTCTGCGGCGAAGAGCCCGGAGCGGCGCCCGGTTGTCTGCTGCCTTGCTGGCCGAAGGCCGAGGAACCTTGGTTGCCGAAGGCGCTTGAGCCGCCGAATGCGCTTGAACTGCCAAAGGGGCTATTGCCGACGGGCGAGCCGGGCATTCCGGCCATACCAGGCATTCCCGCGCCGCCGAATTGGGCCATCTTGTCCATCAGCGCCATCTGGATGAGGGATGTGTAACGAACGCTGCCGATCAAGGCGCCGGCGGGAGTGACGTAGATGAAGCGCCACGTGCCGTCATCCTTGTTCATCGGATCTTTATAGGCTTCGCGCATGTAGCGGACGCCGCTGGTGGCTTTGACCAGGTCGTCGATTTTGGTGGGATAGCGGCCGAACTTGGCGACGTAGCGGCGAATGCCGCGCTCGTACTGGTGGCCGCGCCAGACCATTTCTTCTTCGCGCTCGCGTTGGCCCTGGGTTTCGATTTTCAGGGCGGCGGTGGTGAGCGAAATCATCATCACGGCTACAAGGAAAACGGCGAATAACAATGTGTAGCCCTCTTGACCTGAGTGATTACGAGGTGAGATGGGCCTCGCTGGGCGCGGGAACGCGGGAGCGGAGTTGCGTTTGCGTGATCTCATTGGGATTGCGGCGGCGCAGTCTCCGGTTGGGACGGGGTTTCACCCGGCTGGGTCATTTGCAGAGTGGCGTGTTTGCCGCTGCCAACTTCTTCGAAATCGGCGGAGACGTTGCCGATGCGCACCAAGCGATAGCGGTTCAGGAGCATTCCGCCTTCACCGACGATGAAGACGTCGTCGGTGGTGCTGAAGAAGGCGAGGCGATTTTTCGTTTTCGGATTTGTGGCGTAGCCGAAGAATGTTGCCGGTACGACCAAGGGCGGGGGAGGCGGCAGGGGCTTCGGTCCCACAAAAGGCCGGACGTGAGCTTCGGCTTCCTTCGCTTTGATCTGCTCCGGGGTTGGCCGCGGAGGCCCGTAGACGAAGATATTATGCTCGGCGCCCTTGTACTCGGCTTTGCGAACGTTATCGAGCTCGTAAACGCGCAGGGCGGGATCTTCGACTTTCAACGGCTCGAATTTCGCGTCGGGCGCAACCGCGGCCGGACCCGCGAACGAGCCGCTGCGATTGAAGAAATATACGAGAGCGAGCAGCACGAGCAGCCCGGCGAGAATATAGAGTTGTTTCTTCTGGGTCATGGCTCAGGTTCGGAAATACGTCTTCAGCACCAGCTTCAGGTGCAACACTCCCGTTTCAGATGAATCCAACCCCAGATCGCTCAAGAGATAAAAATTGCGGGAGCGCTCGAGGCCCGCGATGTACTTCAGCACCGAGGCATAGTCGCCCTCGACGGTTTCCTGGATCTGGATTTCGGTTACGCCGCGCTCCTGCAACAGGTGATCCTGAAACGACGTGGACGAAGTTCTGAGGCCGGCCTTGCTGGCGATCTCGCCGAGATCGGCGACGAGCGAGGAATAGCCGGCCGTTGATGGCGGCAATTGCTGCTCGTAAAATTCACCGGCTTGCTCGCCGACCTTGGGCATTTCTTTACGAATGGATTCGCCGCGGGCGACATCGGCTTTCAAGAGCTTGTTCTTGGTCTCGAGCGCGGTACGCTGACGGCTAAGGTCGGTGGGATCGGTCTGGCGAAGCTGCCAGAGAAGAATCCCGAGGCCGAGATCCAGGACCACGAGCGCACCGAGGCCGGCGAGAACCACGCGCTTCCATCCGCGAGATCGAGACATCCAGTTCATATGGTCGAATACCACGCTTCGAGCGCGATGACGATGTGGTCGCTGCCCGGCCCTTTGGCTTCCTGCTTGTCGTTATACTTTTCGTCGCTGACGCGAATGCCGCTGAAGACCTTTGATTGCGCGAGATTGTGCAGGAATTCCACTTCGGCCTGATCGTCCATGGCGCCGATGGTGAGCTTGATCAGGGCGCGGCCGCCTTCGAGGCGCGGGGCGATGCTGATGATGCGCACGCCGGGAGGAAGCGCTTTCTCAAGATCTTCGAAGATCTTTGGCCACGGGAAGGTGCGCGCTTCGATCAGCGAGTTCAGGAAATTCGAGCGATCCAGAACTTTCTTCTCCTCGGGCAAATCGAAAAAGCGGGCAAGATCCTGCTCTTTGACGGTTCCGGCCTCAATTTCACTTTCGATGCGGGAAATATCGGAGCGGATCGCGCGGTTGGCGCGCCAGGTGGAATAGGTTTGGTGGGAGAGAATGAAGAGAGCGATGAGCGCAACGATGCCGGCGAGACCGACACCGGCGATGAAGCGCCGGTTGTTCTCGAGTGGCGACGTCGCGAGATTGAGATTCAGCTTCATTGTGGCCGCTTCTTAAACGATGGTGTCATTTTCCGTTGGCCATCCAGCCGGCGAGCGCTTCCCCGCCCCGGGCGATCAGATCGTGAGCGTCGCTGCCGAGGGACCGCGACGTTTCTCCATCAGCTAACGGCAGCGCGGTGACCTTCAGTTCATCGGAAATCGCTGAACGAATGGCCTCTTCTCTTTCGCTGAATCCGGCGACAAGAACGCGATCGAGCTCGCCTCCCCAGGTGTCCTGATAGTAGGCCACCGCGGGAAAAATCTCGTCGAGGATCGAGCGAGCGTCAAAGTGCGTGGGATCGCCGCCGGCCATCTCGGTGGAACGATAAACGCAGAGATTGGGGCCGCGGACGATGGCGGTGGTGAGATTGGCACCGGCCACGCGGACGAGCATGGCGCCCGCGGATTCATCGAGTAGCGGCAAGCAGGCGAAAGTGGAGCTGAGGACCACGCCGGGCACGCCATCGGCAGCTTCGAGAGCCTCTTCGTATTCGCGGATGATGGATTTGCGCGCGACCGCGGCGATGACTTCGAGATTGCCCTCGCGACCTACCTGGCGCATGGAGGAGATCACCGTGTCGTCCACGTCGAAGGGCACGCTCTTCTTGAGTCGCCAGCGGAGAAGAGGCAGATATTCGTCTGCGCGGCGCGGCAAGTTTTCAAACGGAAGAATAAAAACGCGCACGGCAGGATCGGGAACGAGCAGGGCCATCATCTGGCCGCGGCCACCCACGCGATCCAATACGCGGCGCAGAGCGGAGCGGAGTTCTTCGCCGTTCACTACATTTGCATCGACCGGCGAAGGATGAACAGAGCCGGGCTCGAGACCTTCGACCCCGGCGGAATCGAGACCGCCGATAGCGGTCCAGCGCGCGGCGGAGACGTGATCGCCGGCAATTTCGCAGACGCTTGCGGGGTGCGGCATAGCATCGAGCCAGTTCGTAAACCGGCCGAACAGGCCTGCCTTGGGAGATGAGAGTGACGCGCCAGTGAGGCTACTCAAGGAAGGTCACCTTGTTGATTTCGCGGATGGTGGTGAGGCCGGCGCGTACTTTATCAAGGCCGGAGCCGCGGAGGAAGACCATGCCTTCCTCTTTTCCGGCGCGCTTGATTTCAGAGGTGGGGCGGCGCGCGATGATCATTTCGCGGATGCGATCGGAGAGATCGAGCAATTCGCAGATGGCGGTGCGGCCGTGGTAGCCCGTACCACTGCACTCGAGGCAGCCGGAGCCTTCGTAGAGCGGAACATTCGACCACTCATTGGGATTCAGGCCGATTTCTTCGAGCTGGTCGGGCGCGTAATGAACGGGCTTCTTGCAATGTTCGCAAATCAGACGCACTAGGCGCTGGGCCAGGATGCAGTTCAGCGCGGAGACGAAATTGTAGGGCTCGACGCCCATGTTGATGAAGCGGCCGATGACGTCGGTGACGTTGTTGGCGTGAACGGTGGTGAAGACAAGGTGGCCCGTGAGCGCGGATTGAATGGCGATCTGCGCGGTTTCCTGGTCGCGAATTTCGCCGACCATGATTTTGTCCGGGTCGTGGCGCAGGATGGAGCGCAAGCCGCGAGCGAAGGTGAGGCCTTTCTTTTCGTTTACGGGAATCTGGGTGATGCCGCGGACTTGATATTCAACCGGATCTTCGATGGTGATGAATTTATCTTCGTCGCTTTTGATTTCGTTGATGGCGGCGTAAAGAGTGGTGGTCTTGCCGGAGCCGGTGGGGCCGGTGACCAGGACCATGCCGTACGGCTCGCGAATGTAGCGGCGAAGATGCTTTAGCTCTTCCGGCGAGAAGCCGACGACATCGAGCGTCAAATTGCGGAATTTTTCGCTGAGCGTTTCTTTGTCGAGGACGCGAAGGACCGCGTCTTCGCCGTGAATCGAGGGCATGATGGAAACGCGGAAGTCGATGAAGCGGCCCTTGTAACGCACGCGGAAGCGGCCGTCCTGCGGGACGCGGCGCTCGGCGATGTCGAGCTCGCTCATGACTTTGATGCGCGAAAGAATCGTGGCGTGCCATTCCTTGCCGAGCGGGGCCATGGCGTGCTGCAGCACGCCGTCAATGCGGTACTTGACGACCACTTCGGTGTTACCGGTCTCGATGTGAATATCGGAGGCGCGGCGCTCGAGGGCGGTGAAGATTACGGTGTCCACGAGGCGCACGACGGGGCTGACGCCGGTGTCGCGCGTCAGCTTCTCCATGGTTATGTTTTCTTCGCTCTCCTCGTCTTCTGTTACGACCTGGAGCGTGAATCCTTCGGTGGCCTGATCGAGAACGCGCTGCGATTGCTCGGTGCGCTTGAGGATGTCGCCGATTTGAGTGGCGGTGGCGACTTTAATTTGCAGCTTTTTGCCGAGCAGCAGAGAAAGCTCGTCATTCACGAGCACCTGGCTCGGATCGGAAACGGCGATGGCCAGCGAGTGGTCGTGGGCTTCGAGGGGGACGAAGTTGTAGCGGAACATCAGTTCGGCCGGGATGCTGCGGAAGAGCTCGGGATCGATGCGCTGGTCGCGCAGATCGATGAAGGAACAGCGATAGCGCTCCGCCAGGCGCTTGCTGCGCTCCATCTCAGCCGCGGGATCGGGCTGGTTCGGAGGGACCGGACTGCGATTTGTGGCGCCCATTCCTTCTTACCCCTGAACTGTCCCGGCGGTCAAAGAGAACATTGGCAGGTAGAGAGCAATCAAAATGAAGGCTATCACAGCGGCCATGATAACCAAAATTGCCGGTTCCACCCACGCAAGGATCGCCGTGAGTTTCAGATCGACTTCTTGTTCGTAAAATTCGGCGACGCTGGTGAGCATCGGGGCCAGGGCGCCTGATGCTTCGCCGACTTCGATCATTTCCAATGCTAACTCGGGCATCACTTTCGTTTCCGCCAGCGTAGTGTGGAGCGGCTTGCCTTCGCGAACTTGCGCGGCCGCCTTGCGGACGGACGTGGAAATCAGCTTGCTGCCCATGGCGTCGGCGGCGGTGTCTAGCGCGGTGACCAGCGGAGAACCACCGGCCAGCAGCGTGGAGAGGGTGCGCACGAATTGCGCGATCTGGGCCTTCAGCCAGATATTGCCGACAATCGGCACGCGCGGTTTGAGGCGATCGAGCACCAGAGCGCCGTGCTCGCTGCGCGCCCAGAAAAACGTCAGGAGACCTACGAGCACCAGACCGGCGACGACGAATACGATGTAGTCGCGCAGCGGCAAGGAGATGGCCAGTACGATGCGCGTGATGGTCGGCAATTGCACGTTCAGCTCTTTATACAATTCGGCGAAGCGCGGAACGGCGAAAGTCACGAGATACGACAGTACGATGATGACCATCACAATCAGAATGCACGGGTAGATCAGCACGTTTTTCAGGCGACTGAAGAAGGAGCTGGTGGTCTTTTGGTAGGCGATGTATTGGTCGAGCACCGTGCTGAGGCTGCCGCTCTTCTCTCCGGCCATAACAGAGGTGGTATAGACGGCCGGAAAGACGGCCTGGGCGACGAGGGCTTCGGAGAGCAACGCGCCGGTGCGGACTCGCTCGCGTACATCTGCGAGAAGCGGGCGCAATCGCGGAGCGGCGGCGCGTTCGGCAAGCAGATCGAGCGCGGTGAGGATCGGAAGGCCGGCCTTGAGCAGCGTATTGAATTGCTGATTGAAGATCAGGAAGTCCTGGCCGCGGACGAGACGGCTGGAGCCCGAGCGGCGAAAGCGGCTGGCTAAGCCCAGATTTTGGCTGATGGAATAAACATAGAAGCCGCGCTCGGAGAGCCGGTGACGCGCTTCATTCTCCGAAAGAGCGGTTTCGACCTGCTCGAATACACGGCCGGTCGCATCTGCTATTTTGCAAACGTACTCAGCCATTAAGCGGAGACTTCCTCAAGCTTGGATTTTTCCACAGGGTCAAAGTTTAGCACATCCCCGAGGCGCGGCATCCCGCAGCAGAGGGTGCTGCTGCGAGTACTGAAATAGCAGGCCGCGTGGCGCCGGGAGGCTGCGGCGCGTTTTCGGGGAGAATTGCCCACCTCTTGAAAGATGCCGTTGGAGGCGAAAACTTTGCCTTGAGGCCGCGCTTTTCGTGCGCAAGAAGGCAACGGGCGTTACGAGAGACCGATTTCGCGGGAGCGCTGGCCGAGGTGTTCGAACGAGATCGCGATCATGCGGCCGGGATCGAGGCCGAAGCCATTGGTTTCGAAGATATAGTCGGCGCGGTCGGCTGAGCGCGAGGATTCCTGAAAGAAAAGCTCAGCGACGGGCTGCTTATATTCCGGCTTCTCGGCGAGTTTGCGGCGCAAGTAGTCCATTCCGTGGGCGATGTGGCGGCCTTCGTCGGCGCGGATTAGACGCACGCCTTCGAGCAGCCGGGGGAAGATTCCGCGCGAGGCCAGCATTTCGTCGAAATAATCATAGCCTGTGACGGCGAGAGTTCCCTCAATGATGCCCATGTAGTGGGCCATGCCGAGGACCAGCGCGCGCTCGAGATCGGCGGCGGAGCGGTCGCTGTTTAGGCCCGCTTGGCCCGCGCATGCGCGGAAGGCGAGCACAGCCTGGCCGATGGCTTCGCCGCGGGCACGCAATTCGTCCACCAGCACACCACGATAGGCGGGATTCAGGTAGGCGCGCGTGTCCACGTTGCCGAAAACATTTTTGAAGCAGAGCGCGAAAAATTCCGCGTGCTTCACTTCCTCGAAAATCTGGGAGGCCAGGAAGACCTTGCGATCGTCTTCCGGAATCGCCACGAGCCACCACGCCAGCGTTTCCGAAACGCTCACTTCCCCTTCGTAAAATAGAGCACAAATTTTCAGGAGTTGTTCGCGCTCGCCGGCATTCAAAGCCTGCCAATCATGCGCGTCTTCGGCAACCGGGATGCTCTCGGGATCCCAGACGCCGGCCTTTTTGGCGATCCGATATAGATCCGTGGGGGACTTGGCACTGGCGTATCCAGATTGCATTGAACCTCCTCGACGCTTCGATTAGCGGATTCCGCGCGCCAGATCTTCGGCGTTTACTACGGTCACCCCTGGGGGCGGATCGAAATGAAATTTCGATTCCGGCACGGAGACATTCTCCTGCCAGCCGCCGAACCGGAATTCGGTTTCGGTGTCGCCGGGCTCCCGGATTACAACGCGAGCCAGGCGATAATCGGGATCGATCTCAAATAGAATTTCGCGGAACCCGGAGGTCTCCCCTGCTCCGCCGGAGGACCGCGGCGAGCAGCGCAAAAGAAGGTCCCGCGGGTCGAGTAGAGCGTCGCTCGAGGTGTCGCCCTGCCCCGATGCGCCAAGCAGATCAATCTTCCCGCAAAGCCGGTCGAGATGGACTTTGCCGGTGAGTAGAGCGAGGGGCGTACGCCAGTCGTCGCTCTCTTTCAGCTTGGCGCGGCTGGCGGTGCGATCGGCGGGGACGTAGAGCCATACGTTGACGCCATCCACGAGAAAGAGCTTTGTAGCGGGCGACTCGTACTCCCAGCGCATGCGCCCGGGCTTGGAGAAATAGACCGTGCCTGATTCGGATTGTCCGGGTTGGCCTGAGGCGCGATAGCGTTCGTAGAATTTGGCTTCGAGAGTGTGCGCGCGAGCGTAGCGCGCTTCAACGGAACGGACGATCTGAGGCCCCGTTTGCGCAGGGCCGGAAAAAATCAGGAAAAGCAGAAAGGACATGCTTGCGACGTACACGCGAAGAGTCTAGCAGGATGCATTAGAGCCTGAAAGCGACGTGGTTGCACATTTGGATTACAAGTCTTCGGCAAATTCGGCCGGGTATTCGCGACGTGGGCTGATTGCGAAAATCTTCAACGGAGCTGTTTCACGGAGCCAGCGCTGAAGCGCATTGTTATAGTCGGGGCTCCCTCCAAAAATCCGGAGGGTCCTCGTGCGCTTAGGAAGCGGATTGAATGAGTGCTACTGAAGTGCTGGGAGCGCTTCGCACGCCGCCGGAGTGGCCGCTTGAGCCGCCGTGGTGTCGAAGTGGATGATGCCGGGTTGATCGCTGCAGAAGCTGCGATTTCCGGTGAAGCCGACGGTTAGAGGAATCGCGGTGACAACATACTGAAAGTAGCCGGGCTTCGAGCACGTCGGAGCTACGAGCGCTGGAGGACCGGTGACCGTGTAGCTATATTGGTAGCCGCTCTTCTGAAACGGGGCGGTGGTCAGCGTGGGATCGACGAGCTGGGCGAAATCGCAAGTGGAAGAATTGCCGCCCGGACCTCCGAAAGTCCCCATGTCTGGCGGAAAACCATTATTCCAGGTGGAGTTATAGACCACGGCCGCGGTGGTGATGGTGCGCAGGTTCTCGGCCGCGGAGGCTTCGTTCGCCGACATGCGCGCCTTCAAGAGATTGGGGATGGCGATGGCTGCGATGATCAGGATGATGGCGACAACAATGAGCAGCTCGATTAAAGAGAATCCTGATGCAGTTCGTTTCGTCCGCGTGTCTTCGCCGAGTTGGAACCGAGTACCCATTTGAACCCTCGCGGTATTTTGTATTCTGAGACGCGAATGGGGGAGAGAGTTCAGGCTCTCTCCCCGTCGCGGAGTAATAACTACTGGAGCGAAGCAAGTGCTTCGCAGGCAGTGTCAGTGCCCTGCGCCGCGCCGCCCGCCGGATCCACATGAATCACGCCGGATTCGTCGGTGCAGAACGTGCGGTTACCCGTTGCGTGGACCGTGACCGGCACCGCGTTCGCTACGTACGTGCTGGCGCCGGCATTGGCGCAACCCGTGGCCGCTACCTTCAGAATCTGCAACCCGGTGAAGGTGACCGTGTAGCCGCTCTTCTGGCCAGTGGTGGTCAAGGTTGTGTCCAACAAGTTCGACAAATCGCAGCTTCCCGGAGGTGGGCCACCAAAGTGGGCAAAGTCCGGCGGAAAGCCGTTGTTATACGTGGATTGATACGTGACCGCTGCGGTGTTCATGGTGCGCAGCGTGCCGACAGCCGAAGCTTCGTTGGCCGCAATGCGGGCCTTCAAGAGGTTCGGAATAGCAATCGCCGCGATGATCAAAATGATCGCCACGACGATCAAAAGTTCGATCAGCGAGAAACCCTTCTGACTCTTCTTCATCTTCTCTCCTTGTAAATTCCAACTTGAGCCTCCAGCTATAGCTCCTGCGGGCTGACTCGCTGGCTTCATGCATGAGTTGAGTGCAAGCGCGTTGCCACGAGCGCGCTTCTCCGGGGCTCTGGTGCCCGTCGCCGATAAGTCTTGCCATAACAGCAACGTACAGAGATGCTCTCAAGCAAACAATCGACATGACCGACATTCCAGTTTGAGACGTCCTTACAGAAGTGACAATTTTTGTCGACCGGAACTGCTTTATATGACCGACCGTTTGATATCTCTCGAGAGTGTTCCATTGCCCGCGAGATTCGAGGAAACGAACTCGATCTGTCCGTGTACCTGAAATACCAGCCTGATGGTGCCCGGAAAATTCGCCCGTAGATGTCGAGACCCACATGAGCGACGCTAGGAGTTAATCCCGCCATTCAAGCATTGCAGCAAAACACGGCGGCTCTGCCGCACCGCCAACCACTACCAGTATGGCAGTCCAGCGGTGCCTCTGCAAGGCATTGAAAGATCAGGTAGTGTCCTAATTTCAAGATGGGATTTGAAGGCCTGTGCTTCCAGGCGGAGCTGCTTGGTGGGCTTGCTCGGAAGGGCCGAGCGCTAAAGCGCATTATTAATGGCAATGCCTGTTCGGAGCGCTGAAGCGCTCCTCCCCCGCATAAATGCCGGGGCTGCCACCGAAATGCGAAAGCTCCCGGGGTTGAATTGCGAGGCTGCCACCTGACTACACATCTTCGCTAGAAATGCGAAAAGGGGAGAAAGAATGATCTTTCTCCCCTTCGCAAAGTGGGACTTCTAAATATTTACTGCAGAGCCGCGAGAGCTTCGCAGGCCGTGTCGGTGCCCTGCGCCGCGCCGCCCGCCGGATCCACGTGGATCACGCCGGATTCGTCGCTGCAGAAGGTGCGGTTACCCGTTGCGTTCACCGTGACCGGCACCGCGTTCGAAACGTAGGTGCTGGCGCCGGCATTGGCGCAACCCGTGGCTGCTACTTTCAAAATCTGCAACCCGGTGAAGGTGACCGTGTAGCCGCTCTTCTGGCCAGTGGTGGTCAAGGTTGTATCCAGCAAGTTAGCTAGGTCGCAGGTTCCCGGAGGTGCGCCACCGAAGTGGGCAAAGTCCGGCGGGAAGCCGTTGTTGTAGGTGGACTGGTAGGTCACAGCTGCGGTGTTCATGGTGCGCAGCGTGCCGACAGCCGAAGCTTCGTTGGCCGCAATGCGGGCCTTCAAGAGGTTCGGAATAGCAATCGCCGCGATGATCAAAATGATCGCCACGACGATCAAAAGCTCGATGAGCGAGAAACCCTTCTGACTCTTCTTCATCTTCTCTCCTTAGGATTTGGACGGCAAAAAGAACTCTTCGGCTCCCTGGCGGGGGTGCCACAGCTACAGATTGCAACTGTGCTGCCAGAGGAAGAGCTAGTTCCAGTACCTATTCGAGATTCGATATGAGGCTTAGTTTCATAGGCTTAGCTGCTCTCGATCATCGCCCGGTATCTGCTCTGGTTCCCGAAACGGCGCGCCCGGCCCGAAAGTTGACATTTTACGTCACCCCGGCCTGACCTTGCTGGGCAGATTGGCTCGCCAGTGGACATTCGCGGTCCATCCCCATCACTTTCGCTCTTCCGATCCCCACAGGACGCATTTCCAGGTGATCGCAGCGTCCCCAGGAGAATCGGCTTAATGCGGAGAAGCATGAGATGGCGACGACGCTGGCAGGCTAGACGCCGTGTTTCTTGGCGTAGTGGCGGAACGAACGATAGCTCATTTTAAGAAGCTCGGAGGCGCGAACGCGGACTCCGCCGGTGCATTCCAGGGCTGCGAGAAGGTAGGCGCGCTCGATTTCGCCGATTTTTTGCTCCAGGTCGAGGCCGCCTTCCGGGACGAGGAGATCCCGAGAAACGGGCTTCAAATCGGGGCGATGCTCCTGATAATAACGGGTGATGCGCTCGGGGAGGCCTTCCATAGTGATCCAGCGGCCGGTTTCAAGGGCTACCGCGCGCTCGATGGTATTCTCCAGCTCGCGGACGTTTCCTGGCCAGTCGTAGGTCTCCATTCGCTCCATTGCCTTTGGCTCGATGGCTTCGACAGACTTGGACATGGATTTCCGATAGCGATCCAGGAAGGAACGTGCCAAAAGCGGAATGTCCTCGCGCCGCTCTCGAAGAGGCGGCAAATGGATGGGAATCACGCTTAGCCGGTAGTACAGGTCCTCGCGGAACCGGCCTTCGGCGATTTCTTTCTCGAAATCCTTGTTGGTGGCGGCGATCACGCGGACGTCCACATCTTCTTCCGCCGTGCTGCCAAGCGGCCGGACCTTTCCTTCCTGGAGCACACGGTAGAGCTTCACCTGCATGGTGAGACTCATATTTCCGATCTCATCCATGAAAAGAGTTCCGCCATCGGCCGCTTGAAAAAGGCCGCGGCGATTCTCGCCGGCGCCGGTGAAGGCACCCTTCATATAGCCAAACAGCTCGGATTCGAGGAGCGTTTCGGGGAATGCGCCGCAATTAATGGTGATGAACGGCTTTTTGGAGCGTGCGCTGTTCTCGTGGATGGCGCGCGCGACGAGTTCTTTTCCCGTGCCGCTTTCGCCGGTGATGAGCACGCGGCTGGACTGTGGGGCGATGGTCTGAATCAGGTCGAAGATCTCGCGCATCTTCGGGCTGGTGCCGATAATGTGGTCGAGCCCCGTAAGGCGGCGGATCTCGCGCCGGAGAATGCCGGTCTCTTTCTTCAGCTCGATGTTCTCGGAGATCTTGGCGACCGCCTGGCGCAATTCATCGACGAGAGTGTCGCCCTTGATGACGTAGCGGTCGGCGCCGAAATTGACGGCATCGATGGCCGTGGAGAGCGTGGGGACGCCGGTGATCAAGATGAAGACGGTCTCCGGAGAAACTTCGCGGGCAAAGCGAAGCAAGTCCACACCGCTCATGTCGCGCATATTGATATCGGAGACGATGATGTCGAAAAGTTGAGTCTCCAGGCGGCGCTTGGCCTGCTCGCCGCCGGAAGCCAGCTCCACACGATGCCCATCTTTTCGAAACGTGATTTCGAGAAGCTCGCAGATGGAGCGTTCGTCGTCAACCACCAGAACGTGAGCCATGGTCTCAGCCCTGCCTCACGGCCTCGATGGCCGGTTCGGACTCAGTTTGTGGCGCGGAATTGGGCTTGCGACGCCCGCGACCCATTTTCGGAAGCTCAATCGTAAATTCGGCGCCCTGACCTTTTTCGGAATTGAGATGAATCCGGCCTCCGTGCGCCTGGACGACTTGATAGACGATGGCCAGGCCCAGTCCGGTGCCTTCCGCAAAACTGGATTGGAACGGCTCGAAAATTCTGGCGGCCTCGGAGGGATCGATTCCGATGCCCGTGTCGCGAATGGAGATGCGCAACCAGACGGCTTCCGCTCCGAGGTTGATGGTAATCGTGCCGCCGTCGGGCATGGCGCGCACGGCATTGTTCAACAAATTCCAGAAGACCTGTTTGATGCGATTGCGGTCCACGCGCGCCCGGACGGCTGTAGAGGCGAAGCGCCGCTCAATGCGATAGTTCTTGCTGAACTCCGGCTGGTGCTCGAAGAGCATCAGGGTTTCGTCGAGCAAGGCCACCACGTTGTGATCGCTGAATTCGTAGTTCTTCTCACGGGAATATTCCAGAAAGTCCGTGATGATCTGATTGAGGCGCTGGGATTCACGCGAGACGATTTGCACCAGGCGTTGATCGTCGTCCTCGAGAGGAGCGAGACGCGAGAGGGATTTCAGCGCGCCGGTCATGGCCGAAAGCGGCTGGCGAATTTCGTGGGCGATGGCGGCGGAGAGACGCCCCAGAGCGGCCATGCGGTCCTGCACCGCAACCTCGTGCTCGAGGCGCTTGAGCTCCGTCAAATCCTGGAAATTGAAAACATACCCGCTCAATTGATTCTGTCCGGTGCGCAGCGGCGAGATGGAAATTCCGAGGAAGCGCACCACTCCGTACGGTGTGCGGCATTCGACTTCTTTGCGGAGTGCGAGGGGAGTGCCGCGCTCATCCATTTCGATGGGCCAGAATCCCGGAAACACATCGCGCACGTGCGCGGCGCGATTGGGACCGTCTCCGCGTCCGGTAATCTCAGCGCCGGCGCGGTTCATGAGCACGATGCGCCCTTCAAGATCGATGGTGAGCAAACCGCCGCGCATCGAGCGGATGATGTCTTCATTGAAGGCTTGCAGGTCCTTCAACTGTTCGCGCTTTTCCTCGAGTTCCACGCCTTTGTGGCGCAGCGAGGCGGACAAGACCGATCCGAGATAGGCGACGCCGACGAAAGCCATTAGGTTCGTGGAGAGCCAGAATTCCAATCCGCGCGGGCTGAGCAGCGAGGATGAGTTTTTCGGAATCACGTCGTAATAGGCCAACTCGACGACGGCGCCGAGCAAGATAAAGCTTCCAGCCGCAGTGAGGATGGCGCCGCGGCGCGAAAACAGGATCGAGCCCATCAAAACAATGAGCAGATAGAGCGAGGTGAAGTAGCTATCGTGCGCACCGGTGGCGTAGACGACGGCCGAAATCATGATTGCGTCGCAGCACACCTGCAGAGGCGCGTGCCAGGCGGCGCGCGGCATCCAGCGCAGAAGAATCACGAAGAAAATGGCCAGCGAATACCAGAGGACGACGGTCGGCGCGAAAAACTTCGTGGGCAGGGCCAGATGCGTTACGTCGCGGACGAAAAGCACCAAGGCAACGAGCGAGGTGATAACAAGAAAGCGAACGCGGCCCAGCCACGGTAGCCATTCGCCAGTATCGTGAGAGAGTTCCATGCGTTACCCACGGGCCGGCGCCCTGGCCCACACGGAACTCGGATTCATTCCCGCTAGCCCGGCGCCGCGTCCCCCCCCAAAGTCATGAGACTGGCCGGGGAATGCGCGCGGTGCGGCTTCCCCGGCCCTGGAAACTTCCCTGCTCTGCTACCCCGACAGCTTGGAGATGAGGGAGAAGAGCGGCAGATAGAGCGATACGACGATGCCGCCGACGACCACGCCAAGAAACAAAATCATGGCCGGCTCGAGAAGAGTGAGCATGTCTTTCACGGCGACGTCTACTTCGTCTTCGTAGAAGTCCGCGATCTTCTGGAGCATGGCGTCCATCGCGCCGGTTTGCTCGCCGACGCCGATCATCTGCGTGACCATGCCGGGAAACACGTCGCTCTCCTTCAAGGGATCGACGAGCGAGCGTCCAGCCTCGACCGCTTTACGAGTGTTAGTGATGGCCTTTTCGATGACCGCGTTGCCTGCGGTGCGCGCGGTGATGTCCAGGCCTTCGAGAATCGGAACACCGCTGGAGATCAAGGTCCCGAGAGTGCGCGTGAAGCGCGCCACTGCGATCTTGCGCAGCAACATTCCGATGACCGGGATCTTCAGCATGATCGTGTCGATAGTGATGCGGCCTTGTGGAGTCGTGTACCACCAGGCGATCGCTCCACCAACGCCGACCAGAGCGAAAAAGATCAGGAAGCCGTACCAGCTTCCGATGAATTGGCTGAGACCGATGACGATGCGCGTCGGCAGCGGCAGTTCTGCTCCGAGGCCGTTGAACAGGGTGACGAAGATGGGCACGACTTTCCAGAGCAAGAGAGTGATCACCAAGGCCGCGATGCCGATGACGGCGGTCGGATAAATCAAGGCCGACCGGACGGCGCGTTTCAAGCGGACGTTTTTCTCGATGTACGTAGCGAGTCGCTGAAGAATGGTGTCGAGAATACCGCCGGTCTCGCCCGCGTCCACCATGTTGTAGTAGAGCGCGTCGAAGACCTTGTCGTAGATCTTCAGCGACGCTGAAAGTGTCGCGCCGCCTTCGACCGATGCGCGCACGCCGGTGAGCACCTTCTGGAAGGTCTTGTTCTCCTGCTGGTTGGCCAGAATCTCGAGGCACTGCACCAGCGGAAGACCTGCGTCGATCATCACCGAGAACTGCCGCGTGAAGACGGCCAGCTCTTTGGCGTCAACGCCGGTCCCAAAGGTCGGGATGTTGAATTCCCGGCCCTTCTCCGACATCTTGGAAACGTTGACCTGCTCGCGGCGCAGCATGGCCGCGAGTTCGGTCTTATTCGCCGCGACGCGCTCGCCGGAAACGACGTTGCCCGTGCGATTCGTACCTCGAAACGTATAGACTGGCATTTCCTTCCTCCTTGATTCCCGGGCGCGCTATTAGCGCCGGACTGGGGTGCGAATTCCGCCCGCGGGCGGCGAGGTCACTCCCCGGTTGATCAAATCCTGCAACTCGTCGGGATTCGACGAGCGCATCAAGGCCACTTCCAGGGTGATGAGCTTCTGGAAATAGGCGTTGGCCAAGCTCTGGTTAAAGGTCTGCATGCCCGATGCACCGGTTCCGGTCTGCATCGCCGAATAGATCTGGTGAATTTTGTCTTCGCGGATCAGGTTGCGGATGGCGGCGGTGGGCACGAGAATTTCCATGACCATGACGCGGCCGCGGCCGTCCACGCGGGGCAGCAGCGATTGGCAAAGGATGCCTTCGAGCACCATGGAAAGCTGCGCGCGAACTTGCGGTTGCTGGTGCGCCGGGAAGACGTCCACGATACGGTTGATGGTGGAGACGGCGGAGTTGGTGTGCAGGGTCGCGAAGGTCAAGTGTCCCGTCTCGGCGATGCGCAGCGCGGACTCGATGGTTTCGAGGTCGCGCATTTCGCCGATGAGCACGACGTCGGGGTCCTCGCGAAGCGCAGCGCGCAGCGAGTTGGCGAACGAGTGCGTGTCGGAGTGAATTTCGCGCTGGTTCACGAGGCACTTCTTGTGGTTGTGCAGGAACTCGATAGGGTCTTCGATGGTGATCATGTGCTCGTCGCGCTCGCTATTGATCTTGTCGAGCATGGCGGCGAGAGTGGTGGACTTGCCCGAGCCGGTGGGACCGGTGACGAGCACGAGTCCGCGCGGCTTGTCGCACAACACTTTGACCACCTGCGGCAGATCCGAGGGCTTCGAAGCCCTTGATCTCCCACGGAATGGTACGGAAGACAGCAGCCACGGCGCCGCGCTGATGGAAGATGTTGCCGCGGAAGCGCGCCAGGCTCTTCAAGCCGAACGAGAAGTCCAGCTCGAGATTTTCCTCGAGGCGGTGCTTCTGCGCGTCGGTGAGGACGCTATAGGCCAGCGCCTTCGTGTCTGCCGCGGTCAGAGGCGGCATGTCGAGCGGGCGCAGCTTTCCGTGCACGCGGATACGCGGTGGACTGTTGGTCGAAAGATGGAGGTCGCTGCCTCCCATCTCGATCATTTTTTTCAGCAACTCGCTAAGTGTGATTCCGGCCATGGCGGTTCCTCTCTTAAAGCACAGTCTCGCGAAGTACTTCTTCCATCGTCGTCTGTCCGAGGGCCATTTTCGTCAGCCCGCTTTTCCGCAAGGTGATCATTCCCATTTCAAGCGCCTTTTTCTTCAACTCCAGGGCCGAGGCGCCCACCAAGATCAGTTCCCGAAGGTCATCATTGATTTCCATCACTTCGTACAAACCGACGCGGCCTTTGTAGCCGGTGTTGTTGCAAGTGGTGCAACCGCGCCCGTGAAATACCTGCGTCGTCTTTGTTTCTTCAGGCGTGTATCCCGCGTCCGTCAGAGCCTGCGGAGGAAGCGGATTCGGCTCCTTGCAGGCGACACAGATGCGACGTACCAAGCGCTGGGCGCAGATCAGGTTGACCGAAGTAGCCACCAGGAAAGGCTCAATACCCATGTTCATAAGGCGGCTGATGGTCGAGGGCGCGTCGTTGGTGTGCAGCGTTGAGAGCACAAGGTGGCCGGTGAGCGCCGCTTTCACGGCGATTTCGGCCGTCTCGAAGTCGCGGATTTCGCCGACGAGGATAATGTTGGGGTCTTGGCGAAGGAAAGCGCGCAGGGCCGAAGCGAAGTTCAGCCCGATCTGCTCCTTCATCTGCACTTGGTTGATTCCGGCCAGTTGGAATTCGACAGGATCCTCGGCCGTCATAATGTTCGTTTCGGGTGTGTTGAGCCGCGCGACGGAAGAGTAGAGCGTGTTGGTTTTTCCGGAACCGGTCGGACCGGTGACCAGCACCATGCCATACGGTTTCAGAATTTGGCGTTCAAATTTGGCCAGAGACTCGGGTTCGAAGCCGAGCTTGGTCATGTCCAGACGAAGATTCTCTTTGTCGAGCAAACGCATGACGACTTTCTCGCCGAAAAGAGTGGGAACAGTGGAAACACGGAAATCGAGTTCTTTCTTCTTTCCCTCTTTCACGTACTTGATCATGATGCGGCCGTCTTGCGGCAGCCGCTTCTCGCTGATATCCAGCTTGGCCATGATCTTCACGCGGCTGGTGATGGCGTCTTTCAATTTCAGGGGCGGCGCCATGACGTTTTGAAGAATGCCGTCGATGCGGAATCGGACGCGGTATTCCTTTTCGTAAGGCTCGATGTGAATGTCGCTGGCGCCTCGTTTCACGGCGTCGGTCAGGACCAGGTTCACCAGCTTGATGATGGGCGCTTCGTCGGCCGCCCTTTCGAGAGCGGCGAGGTCCATCTCGGCTTCTTCCGCCGCCAATTCCATTTCCGCTTCATCGCCGGCAAGGTCCTTCATGACCTTGTCGAGCTCTTCGCCGGCCTCGACGGAGCCGTAGAACTTCCCGATGGCCTCCGTAATCGCGGTTTCTGAGGCGACCACCGGCTCGACGTTAAAGCCGGTCATGAACTTGATATCGTCCATGGCGAAGACGTTGGTCGGATCCGTCATCGCAATGGTAAGAGTCGACCCGACGCGCGAAAGCGGCACGATCTGGTAGCGCACGGCGGTCTCTTGTGGCACGAGCTTAATCACCGAGGGGTCCACTTCGTAAAATCTCAAATTGATTGACGGCACGCCGTATTGGCGCGAGAGCACTGCGGTGATGTCTTCGTCGCTCACCAATCCCATCTTCACCAGGCAAGTTCCTAGCCGCCCGCCATTCTTCTTCTGATAGTCGAGCGCCTGCTTCAACTGATCGGAAGAGATCAGGCTGTCTTTGACCAAAATGTCGCCAAGCCTGGAAGACACGCCACCACCCCAGCGGCAAACTTCGCCGGATAGAAAAGGCTAGCATGCGCGATGAGTCAGAATGGGAACCGCTTCTGCCCATCGTCATGTAACAGGCAACACCCTGTACCAAAGTACAGCTCTGTCCGAAGGGCCAGAGTGCTGGCTTGACTTGCCCGTGAGGCGTCGCTATCTTCGCTGGTAAATGCAGGCGAGCGCGTTGCACGTTGCTGAAAGTGGCCCTCCGGTGACCTCAGGACATAAATCGGCACCCGAGCGACAAAACTTGCCTCCTGTGCGCGAGTACTATGAAAGGCTCTCCACAGTGCTGGGACCGCAGCATTGGTGGCCGGCGAAGACTCAATTTGAGATTGTTGCCGGAGCGATCCTTACTCAGAATACTTCGTGGTCGAACGTAGAGAAGGCCATCGCGAATTTGCGCGCGGCGAAGATGCTCCGCCACGAAGCGATTTTGAAAGTGCCGATGGCCCGGCTTGCGCGGCTCATCCGGCCGTCGGGTTACTTTCGGCAGAAAGCAAAGAAGCTGAAGGCCTTCTGCACGTTTCTTGAGGCGGGCTATGGCGGATCGCTGGCGGAGATGTTTAAAACTCCGACCGCCGAGCTTCGCGAGAAGCTGTTGGGGGTCTTTGGTATCGGGCCGGAAACTGCGGACTCCATCCTGCTTTATGCCGGAACGCATCCGGTGTTTGTCGTGGACGCTTACACTAAAAGGATCCTGCAGCGGCACGGCTGGGTGCACGAGAAGACTAGCTATGATGAGCTACAGAGCCTGATTCAATCCGATATGCCGCAGGAAGCTACGCAGTACAATGAATTGCATGCGCTTTTTGTGCAGGTGGGTAAGAATTGGTGCGGTGGCCGCGAGGCGCGCTGCACCGAATGCCCGCTGGAGAGTTTTCTGAAGGAGAGCCGTTGAAGCAGCGCTCGTGGACGCGAAAGCTGTGGCTCGCCGTCGGCGGGCTGTCCATTGTGCTGCTTGCGGCCACGATCTTCACGCTGGGCTCGCTGCGTGCGCCCGTTCATCCCGAGCAGGGTAATTCGCTTGTAATTCTCTTCGCCCTGTCCACGTTCGTCTTCGTCGCGTTTCTCGTGTTCGGGCTTGTGCTGCTGCGCAGCCTTCTGCGGCTGTGGAACGAACGCAAAGCCGGACTGCTTGGCTCGCGTTTCAAGACCAAGATGGTCTTCGGAGCCATGGGCGTTTCGCTGTTGCCGCTCGTCTTCCTTTTCATGTTCAGCTATTCGCTGGTGAACCGAACGCTGAATCTCTGGTTTCCGAAGCCGCTGGAAATCGCCAACGCGGAGAGCCAGAAGCTGTTGAATGAATATTCGCGCGAACTGCACGAGCGGCTGAACCTGCGAGCGGCGCGGCTGGCGCCTACTCTCGATTCCCGCGGCGTAAAAGCGATCCTTGATCAATCGCAAGGCGGGACTGCTCTTCCTCTTGATGCCATCTGGATTGCCGACACAAATAACGGAATCGCGCAAGCCGCGCCTTCTGCCCTCGCGGATGGCCACTTGCGCTTCGCGCGCGCTTTGCCCTCGAACGTGGAAGTTTGGCAGACGGATGCCGACGCGTTTATTACTGGCTCAGCGCCGGTTTCGGGAGGAAATCTTTACGTCGGCCGCAAGCTGGGTCCCGGCTTCCTCGCGAGCATTGCCACGATCGAAAGCCAAACGCGCGATTACGAGCAGCAGCGCCGGCAAATTCGAATTTACAAGAATCAGATTCTTCTGGCGCTCCTGCTCATTACTGTTCTGCTGCTCTCGTCAACGACCTGGGTCGCACTCTTTCTCGCCAAGCAAGTCACAGTGCCGATTCAAGCGATGGCTGAGGCCACGCAAGAAGTGGCGCACGGAAATTTCGATCATCGTGTCTCGGTTCAAGCGCAGGACGAATTGGGAACGCTGGTCACTTCATTCAACGAGATGACTGCGCAGCTCGGCGAAGGCCGCCGCCAGATCAACGAGTTCACCAGAAACCTCCAGCAGGCATTCGAAGAGCGCGACCGCCGCCGAAAATTGATGGAAGCGATTCTCGAGAATATTCCCACCGGCGTGCTCTCGCTCGACGCCGAGGGCGGAATCTCGCGAGTCAATTCCGCGGTGGTGGCGATTTTCGGTGAGCACGCGCGCGAAGCCCGCACGCTGAGCGATTTATTCGGCGACGAAGCCTCGCGGCCCGTACAGGCCTTGATGCGCCGCTCGCTGAGAATGGGCGTCGCCTCGCGCGAAATCGAAATCGCAGCTTCGGGACGTTTGGTGCGCGCCGCCGTGACGGTCAGCTCACTCGGCACGCGCCGCTCGAATCCCGGATTCGTCGTGGTGATCGACGATCTCTCGGAACTTTTGCGTGCGCAGAAAGCGGCCGCCTGGCAGGAAGTAGCGCAGCGCATCGCCCACGAAATCAAGAATCCGCTCACGCCGATCATGCTTTCGGCGCAGCGCCTGAAGCGATTCCTCGAGCGCGCCGAGCCGGCCGTGCCGAAGACGGAACTTGGATCGCTGGTCGCCGAATGCGCCGGACTGATCGAGCGCGAGGCCCACACTCTCGAATCCCTGGTTCATGAATTTTCGCAGTTCGCGCGTTTCCCGTCCGCGCGCCTGGCGCCGTCGGACATCAATCAGATCGTGAAGGGCGCGCTTGCGCTCTTTCAAGGCCGCCTCGACGGCATCCAGGTCAGCACGAATCTCGCCGCTCAACTTCCTGCCGTCAGAGTCGACGAAGAACTTCTCCGTCGCGTTCTCGCCAACCTGATCGACAACGCCGCCGAAGCGATGGAAGACTCGAAGCTCCGACGCCTCTCGGTGGTCACGCGGCTGCGCGAAGAAGGCGATGCCGTCGAAATCGAAGTATCCGACACCGGTCACGGAATTTCGCCGGAAGATAAAGAGCGGCTGTTCCTTCCGCATTTCTCGACCAAAGATCGCGGTACGGGCCTGGGCCTGGCGATCGCCAGCCGCATCGTCTCGGAACACAACGGCTCTTTGCGCGTAGAGGACAACGAGCCAGTTGGCTCGCGTTTCATCATTCGATTCCCGGCCGTTGAGACGGCCGCTGTTTCCGCCGGCACCAGCCCAGCGGCAAAAGATTCTGCAATCGATGAATTGACGGGAGAAGGCGCTTCCGATTGAGCGCTCTCAAGAATTGAATTCTAAATGCCCGCATCCATTCTAATTGTCGACGACGAACTCGGAATCCGCGAATCGCTGACTTCCCTTCTGCGCGAAGAGGACTACGCAGTCGAGTCCGCGCCGTCGGGCGAAGAATGCCTTCGCCTGATCGAGGAACGGCACTTCGATCTCGTGCTACTCGACGTCTGGCTCGAGAAAATGGACGGGCTGCAGACGCTCGAGAAAATCAACGAGCTCGATTCCCCTCCGATGGTCTTGATGATTTCCGGCCACGCCAGCATCGAAACGGCCGTGCGCGCAACGAAGCTTGGAGCGTTCGATTTTCTCGAGAAGCCGCTTTCGCTCGAGAAGACCGTTCTGGCCATCCGCAACGCACTCGATTTTCTGCGCCTCGAGTCCGAAAACCGCCGCTTGCGCGCGGAACTCGAGCAGCGGCACCAGATTCTGGGAAACAGCGTACCGATGAAGGCGCTGCGGCAGCAGATCGCGCTCACCGCGCCCACCAACGGCCGCGTGCTGATTTACGGCGAGAGCGGAACTGGCAAAGAACTCGTTGCGCGCGCGCTGCACGCGCAGAGCTCGCGTTCCTCGAATCCTTTTGTCGAAGTGAACTGCGCCGCGATTCCGGAAGAGCTGATCGAATCGGAGCTCTTCGGCCATCGCAAAGGGAGTTTCACCGGAGCAAGCGAGGACAAGCTCGGGAAATTCCAAAGCGCCGACGGCGGGACTTTATTTCTCGATGAAGTCGGAGACATGAGCCTGAAGACGCAGTCGAAGGTATTGCGGGCGCTCGAGGAACAGCGCGTCGAATCGATCGGCTCGAATCAAATGGTGCGCGTGGACGTGCGCGTGATCGCGGCGACAAACAAAAAGCTTGAAGATGAAATCGCCCGCAACGCGTTTCGCGAGGATCTTTTTTACCGGCTCAACGTGATTCCGTTTACCGTCCCCGCATTGCGCGAGCGCGTCCGAAGATATTCCCATTCTCGCGGCGCATTTTCTCGCGGAGTTCTGCCGCTCGTACGGCAAGCGCCCGAAAGAGCTGACGCCCGGCGCGCTCGAGGTGCTCTTGCAATATCCGTGGCCCGGAAACGTCCGCGAGCTAAAAAATCTGATCGAGCGGCTGGTCATCATGAGCCCCGGCCTGCGCATCGAGCCGCATCATTTGCCGCCCGAGGTTTTCCGCGGAGCTTCGAGCAGCCCGCATCGCCCGTACGCGAGCCTGCAAGAAGCCCGCTCCGCCTACGAGCGCGAATTCGTGCTCAGAAAGCTGGAAGAGAATCGCTGGAATATGACGCGCGCGGCGGCGGCACTGGGTCTCGAGCGCAGCCATCTCTATCGCAAGATGAAGTCGCTGGGCATCGCCGGCGCAGCGCCCGAGCGCGCCGAGCGCACGAACTGAGCGATCGGCGCTCTACTCCTCCGTGTCGTCTCCGCTGAGCTGTTCCAATTGATGATGCCAATCCAACTGCCGAACCATGCCGGACTTCTGCCGCCAATTGGCCTGCACCTTCACGAATAATTCGAGAAAGACTTTGACGCCGAGAAGCCCTTCGATTTCGATGCGAGCCTCGGTGCCGACCTTCTTCAGCATCTCGCCGCGCTTTCCGATCACAATTCCCTTCTGGCCTTCCCGCTCCACATAAATCGTCGCGCGAATGCGCACCAGTTTGTCCGATTCTTCAAACGTATCGATGGCCACTGCGACGATGCCGGAAGTTCCTCGTGCGTGGCGCCAATCAATTTCTCGCGGATCAATTCGCTGGCCAGGAATCTCTCGGGCTGGTCGGTGAATTGATCGGCCGGAAAATAGGCGGGGTGCTCGGGCAGATACGACGTCCAGGTTTTCACCAGATCGGGCAAGCCGTCGCCGGTCAAAGCCGAGATGGGAACGATCTCGGCGAAATCCCGCAACGCGCGGTAGCGGTCAATCAGCGGCAGCAACTTCTCTTTCGGAATGCGATCCACTTTGTTCAGCAGCAGGAATACGGGGCCATGAAACTGCGCAATCCACTCGAGCGCAGAGCGATCGTTCGCGCCGAAATCGACTACGGCATCCACGATCAGCGAGAGGACGTCGATTTCGTCGATGGCTTGCTTTGCTTCGCTCATCATTTGCCGGCTGAGCGCATTCCCGGCGCGATGGATGCCCGGAGTATCGATGAGGACGATCTGCGCATCCTCGCGATTCACAATTCCCTGAATGCGATTGCGCGTGGTTTGCGGCTTCGGGGAGACGATCGCGACTTTGCGCCCGACGAGCGTATTGACCAGCGTGGATTTTCCCGCATTCGGACGGCCGACAATGGCGATAAATCCGGATTTAAACGCCATCATGATTCCCATGGCGACTTTTGAGCATAAGAACTCAGCGTCACTCAAATCGTCCTGGACTGCGCTGCGCCCAAAGCGCGCCGCGCGCGGAGCCGCAGCACCTTGCGCTGATTGGCTTCGAGAACTTCGAATTGCAGGCCGTCGTAGTCGATCTTTTCTCCGATCGACGGAACATGGCCCGCCACGCTATTCAGAAGCCCGGAGAGCGTAGCGGCACCGGCATTCTGTTGCGTCACTTCGATTTCAATTCCGAAAAGTTCCTTTAATTTTTCCACGGAGACGCTGCCGCGCAATACCAGGCTGCCGGAGGGTTCGCGCACCACGTCGGGCGCGGGCGCGCGGTCTTCGTCTTCGATCTCGCCGATAATTTCCTCGACGAGATCTTCGACGGTCACGATTCCGGCAACGAGTCCATATTCGTCGATGACGATCGCGATCTGTTCGCTCTTGCGCCGCATCTCCTTGAGCAACTCCGAACCGAACTTGGTTTCGGGGACAAACATCGGCCGGCGCATCAATTCGCGAACCGTTCGCTGCGCCGCCTCGCGTTCCGGCACCTTCAAAATATCGCGCGCGAAAACAAGGCCAACCATATCGTCGAGATTTTTCTCGTATACCGGAATGCGCGAGAACTTGGACTCGACAAATAGATTGCGCAATTGTTCGAGCGAGGCGGAAGCAGAGATGGCGATCACGTCGGGCCGCGGCGTCATCACTTCGCGCACGCGCTTGTCGCTGAATTCCACTACCTGCTCGATCATGCGCGCCTCATCGTGCTCCAGAATTCCCTCTTCCGTGGCGGCCTCCACAAGCGCTTCAATGGCTTGCTGCTCCGGCTCCGGCGCGCCGTGCTCGCTGTCTTCGTCGGTGATGTTCAGAAACGAGACGACCAGATCGAGAATCGAGTAAACCGGCCAGACCGCCCAGAGAAACACGCGAATTGCCGGCACCAGCGGCGCGCACCATCGCCCCGAGGCCCGCGCCACCAGCACATACGGAATGAATTGCATCGCCAGCACAACTTCGATCCCCAGGAACGACACAATCTGCACCGCGATTTCCCACGTGCCCGGGACGAAGAACAACATGCCCCGCGCGGTTTCGACGGCGACAAGCACCAGCCACATGCGGCTCAGCAGACTGAAGGCGGTGGCCGCGCGGTGGCTCTCCAAATGAAGCCGCGGCTCGACATCGGATTCGAACACATCCAGATGATCGTGAATGCGACGGGTCGTGACGCGTCCCATCTCGCGATAGACACGATCGAGATAGGAGAAGACGACGAGGCCTGCGGTCAGACCGAGTACGCCGAGAGTGTAGAGAAAGATCGGCATGATCAGGCCAGCCTGAACCGCGTGCGCAATTGCAGTTCGTAGCGCTCCATTTCGCCGCGATCGGATTCGTGATCGTAGCCAAGCAGATGCAGCACTCCGTGCAGAATCAAAATTCGCAATTCAAGCGAAAGCGAGCGGTTGAAGCGCTCGGCATTTTTCCGCGCGACTGACTGGCGAAATGGCGATATCGCCCAGATATTCGCCTGGCGCCGGGTTCCGCATTCCCCTTCGGCGCGCCTGCAATTGGCGCACAATTTTCGAGCCCGCGCCGTTGCTAGCGGCCGGAAACGATAGGACGTCCGTCGAGCCGTGCTTCCCACGATAAGTTCGATTCCAACGCGCCACATCGGCGTCGCGCGCGAAGCAAACGGTCACGCTATCCGCCGGCAACCGGAAATGCCGCAGGACGCTGCCAAGAAACCGCTCCAGCGGGGCAACGGGAACACGAACACGTTTCTGTCGGTTGAGAACCATGGGCGGTTGGTTAGGGTCGCGGAACGCGCGGCGGATGTTCGCGCGCCGCGGTGCCCGCGTTGCCGCGGCCCGGCATATAGGGCTGGGAGGCGCCGTGCTCGTCGTAAGCCTTGATGATGCGCTGCACCAGGCTATGCCGCACCACGTCGCGCTCATCGAAATAAACAAAGGCGATGCCGTCGATCTTGCCGACGATCTCGATCGCTTCGATCAGGCCCGAGCGGCGCTCGTTCGGCAGATCGATCTGCGTGATGTCGCCGGTGATCACCGCTTTGGAATTGAATCCGAGCCGCGTCAGGAACATCTTCATCTGTTCGCTGGTGGTGTTCTGCGCTTCGTCGAGGATCACGAACGAATCGTTGAGCGTGCGGCCGCGCATGAACGCCAGCGGCGCGACTTCGATGATGCCTTTTTCGAGAAAGCGCTCGAGCTTGTCGGTATCGAGCAGATCGTAGAGCGCGTCATAGAGCGGGCGCATGTAGGGATCGACTTTTTCCTGCAGAGTGCCGGGCAGAAATCCCAGCCGCTCGCCGGCTTCCACCGCCGGCCGCGCCAAAATGATGCGATTCACTTGCTTTGAAAGCAGCGCCGAGACCGCCATCGCCACGGCGAGATAGGTTTTTCCCGTCCCGCCCGGGCCGACTGCGAACACCATGTCGAATGATTCGAGCGCTTCGATATAGCGCCGCTGATTCAGCCCCTTGGGCGTGATTTGCTTGCGGCCGATCGAGCGCGGCCCGCGCACCGGCGAAAAAGTGCCGCGAAGAGGCGCTTCGGGATCGTCCGCAGCCATGCGAATCAGCGATTGGATGTCGTCGCTTTGCGGCACAGTGCCGTCGCGCACCAGATTGTTGTATTCCTTCATTACGCGCGCCGCTTCCTGCACGCGCACGCTCTCGCCCACCATCTCGATTTTTCTATCGCGCAAATTGGCGTTCACTTGCAACGCGGATTCGAAGAGTTTCAGGTTCTCGTCGAGGGTGCCGCAGAAATCCGACGCATCTCCAAGCAATCGAACGGTCTGTTTCATCTAGGTTGGCGGCCAAACTCCTCGTGGCAAGCAGGCCGGAACAACACTCAAATTAGCGTAGCGCACGCCACAGAGGGGGTCAAGGACGCGCGCCTGGCTTAGCGGTTCGGCGGTGGAAACTCGACTTTGGGCACCTCTTTCGAGGCTTCCGAGGCCTTGAAATAAGCTTCATTGCGCTTGAAGCCGGCGATGTTCGCGACGATGTTGTTGGGGAAAAGGCCGATGTAGGTGTTGTAATCCTGAATGGCCTCGTTATACCGGTGCCGTTCGACGGCGATGCGGTTTTCGGTTCCGGCCAATTCATCCTGAAGGGCCAAGAAGTTTTGATTGGATTTGAGATTCGGATAGTTCTCGACGATGGCCAGCAGCCTGCCCAGCGCGCCATCCAATTGGCCATTGGCGGCGATCTTTCCTGCGGCGTCTGGGCACTCAACAAGGCGGCGCGGGCATCGGCGATGTCTCCAAACACTTTCTGCTCCTGCGCGCATAACCTTTCACGGTGGCCACGAGGTTCGGAATCAGGTCGGCGCGGCGCTGGAGAACATTGTCGACCTGCGCCCAATCCGACCGTACCGTTTCGTTCTTGGTCACCATCTGGTTGCGGCGGCTCGCGTACATCCCGCCCAGGATCACAACGATCAAGACCAGAACGATCAGAACTAAGACTGCTTTCTTCATTTCGTCTCCTCCGGCTCATGCCGCCGATACGGTATCACACTCGTTCAAAAGCGCGTTTATGTGAAGTCTCAGCGCCCTAGCATGTCTGCGGGATCTTCTGGATCAGCCTCACCGCCGGGGTTGAAAGCGCCGGTCCACCTCATCGGTGATCAGCTCGACCAGTTCCAGGTAGCCGTGGAGCGCGGCTTCGGCGTCATTTCCGGACCTTCATTTTTGCCGTCGCGGACATCCAAGACGGTCAGGAAAGGAGCGGATCGCCCCCACTAAGTGCGCCGCGCTTTCGATGGCTTCGCGCGTGAATTCGGCGGAGCTTCTCCCATGCCTAAAAGCGCGTGGCGAAATAAAGCCGCAAAAGACGAAATCGAATCGGTCATCAGCGCAAGCAGTCGCGATTTTTCGCCGGCGCGGCGAGAACGGCCCGCCGCAAGCGAACCCAGTTGGTTCGCAGCTCGCGCTCGACTGCAGGCGATGCAGCCAGGTCGGAACTTCGAAATTCGTAAAGTGGTCTTCGCCGTGGAGCGTGCGGTGATTGCCGACAATATCGAGAAGCTCGATGGCGAAGATGTCGGCCGTGCGCCGCAATTCGTCGATGGTGAAAACCAGCGGCGCGGCTTGGCTTTGCCTCATCCACCAGGCGACCGCCGGGCGCAGGGCTTCCAGATGCGAGGGGCCGGATCGTTCGACGATGCACGGAAGTTCAGATCGGAACGTCCCGCGGCAGATTCGCCGGTGACCGCGAGCCATAGAGCACCACGGATTTCAGTTGGCGCCCGCGGCTTCCTTCAGCTCTTCGATCAACTCTACGAGTTCTTTTCTCCATTCCCCGCTCTTCTGCGACAGCGATTGCCGGGAGCCGTTTTCCAGCGCAATCGCGCGCTCAAATTTTCACCAACTCCCGCTCGCCCCTCCGCCGCCGAACGATCCGCCCCCGAACCCGCCAAATCCTCCCGCCGGCCGCTTCCGCCGCCCCACGAACCTCCGCCTCCCCAACCTCCTCCACTCCAACCACCACCGCCCATAAAAAATGGTCCGCCAAACCACCCTGAACGCCCGGCCACGATACGTGGCGCGCCGAAACAACACGGACATGAGCCAAAAGAAGAAAGCTACAAAGATGATGAAGGCGACGATGCTGACCTTGTCGCCATTCGATTCCCTTGGTGCAGTCTCAGTCGAAATGCTGGAGAGCGACGTGAGCGTGACTTTCTCATCGGCGGCGATGGTCTCGGCCACCCGGCGGGTCATCAGCGTAAGTGCCCCGCTGTAATCTCCATCGCGAAACAGCGGAACGGCCTCGCGGCCGAAGCTGCCCACTTTGCCGTCGGGCAAGATCGGCTCCAGGCCATAGCCAACTTCGATCCGATACTTGTGCTCCGAAGGCGCGAGCCCAACTAACACTCCGCGGCTGTTCCCTTTCGGCCCGATCCCCCAGCCCATGGCCATGTTTACTGTGGGTTGCCCGCAAGACTCGCCATCGAGTGAGCTGACCGTAACCACGGAGATTTGCGCGTGAGCTTTCTGATCAACCTCGGTGCAGAGTGCTTCGAGCTTCTGCTTCGTCTCGACGTTGAGCACGCCGGCGAAATCGTTTACGTAGCCGTGCGGCGAAAGTGCTGCGTCTTTCCCAGCGCTCCCGCGCGCCGATGAAGAGTAAAACCCACCGCGCACGCGACGATGCGAAGAAACCGCATAACGATTTCCTCCGAATTCCCTTTCGAACGTCCTGGACCAATTACCTCAACTGCAGAAAGCCCGACCATCACCAATTCTAGGCTGACGCGGACCAACGCGCAAACTCAGGCATGCAACTTGAGGCGTTCGGATTCTTGCTTGGTATTACAAGCAGAACTGAACTCTCTCAACGCTGGGGTGCCCGCGATACAGCTAGTTTTTCTTGGGCAAAAACTGGCTGTGCCGAACAGAGGCCCAAAAAGTCGATGCAGTGATGCAGCGGTGAATCGCTTTAGACGGAAGAGAGGGCGGCGGCGCGGCGCCCTGAAATCGCGCCACGCCGCCGGAATCGGTCTGCGCTTAGCGGCGAACCGTGAGGCTGATCGTCGTCGTGTGGCTCAAGGAGCCGGACACCCTTAATGGTGACGTCCTTGTTCCCGTGGTTGCCGTGCTGCTGGCCGTCAAGTCACGTGCTTGTGCCCGTCGCCGGATTCGGGCTGAACGAACCCGAGGTGACACCGTTCCTGGCCGGTGGTCGACAGGGTGACGTTGCCGGTGAAGCCGCCCGTGGATGGATCGTGATCGTCGTCGTCCCGTGCGAGGACCGATTGATGGTCAAGCTGGTCGGTGACGCGGACAAGCTGAAATTAGCGGCCGCTGGAGCGGTCACCTCAGAGAGACTGAGTCGTTTTTGCGTAACGCTACCGCCCGCGCCGGTGATTGTAATCGTGTACGTGCCAGTCGCGGTGGTGGAAGCCACGGCCATGGTCATGGTCGAGGTGCCGGAGCCCGGCGCGGCGATAGACGTGGGATTGAAGCTCACGGTCACGCCCGTGGGCTGGCCAGTCGCGGTCAAGGCGACGGCCGAATCAAAGCCGCCCGAGACCGTGGTAGTGATCGTCGACGTGCCATTGTTGCCCTGCACCACGGAGACCGAATGGGCGAGGCAGAAAGGATGAAGCTGGGAGTCGAGAGCTTCCGGCCAGGGCATTGATCAGGCCGGCGCCGTTCGGACTGCCCCAGCCGGTGGCCAGATCGTACCCGGTTATGGCCGAAAAGCCGTTGCTGCCGCTGGTGATGTCGTGGAAATCGGTGGTATAGCTGGAGCCCCAGCCGATCGGATAAATGGTCGGATTGATGAAGCCGACCGGGTTGCCGGTGTTGGCAACCGCCTGCTGATTGGCCAGAGCCAGGTAGCCGGCCCACATCGGCGCGGCAAAACTGGTTCCGCCATATTCGTTGGCCGTGCAGGTGGTTTGGTCGGCGCAGACGTAGAAGGTGAAATTCGCGTTCGCCGAAACGTCCGGGGCGTTGCGATAGGTTTTGGAACAGCTCGAGCAGCCAGCAGCCGCGGTGTCTGCCAGGAGGGAATCGGAACTGGTCCGGCGAAATGCCGCCGCCACCGTCGACCCAAGCGGTTTCCGAACTCCAGGCGCCGCCCGCGCTGCTGGTGGTTAAGTCGGTGCCGCCGACGGAGGTGACATACACATCATCAGCCGGGTAAATCGCGGAAGTCGATGTCCAGGCGCCGCTGTCGCCGGCGGCCTGAAAGAGATTCTGACCCTGCGCCGCGAACTCCTGGAAATACGGGTCGTCCGTGCTGGGGTCGGCCGGACTCCAGGTCCACGAAGAACTCAATTGCGCATTCAGCGGATGCGCGGTGGCCATGGCATTGAAAATGGCGGTATCGGTGGATCCCACGTAGACGCAGAGGCTCGACAGGCCCGGGGCCATGCCGAGCGCCTGCGTCATGTCCAGGGTCTGTTCGGTATCATCGCAGCCGGGAGCAACGCAGCGGTGCTGGTTCCATCGGTGGAAAGCAGGTGACCGGGACGCTGTTGGTCTGATGCGCGTTGGTGAAATAAGTGTTCAGGTCGGCGAGATCAGTGCCGTAGTACTCCAGCAACCCGAGCGACTGGCCGGTGCCGGTGAGAGCCGATCCGCCGTAGTAGGCGGCCCGCATGTCGCTGCCGAGGAAAGAGGCCGAAGGGCCGGAGCCGGTGGTGGCGTTGGGCTTCGCACTCTGATTTCTATGCAGAGCTGGCCGGGTGCGGGATCGAATAGTTATCCAGACCGGCGATGTGCCAGAGCGGGACGGAAAGTTCGGCGTGGGCTCGCGGTCGGGAGCATAGAAGGTGCGGTTTTCCGTGGGGTGCTGATAGACGCCCATGGTCACATGGAAGGCGGTCTCGATGGCGCCACCGATCCGGTGACATCCAGGTTCACGCGATTGCGAGAGGTGCCGACCACGGTAAATCCGTTCGCCTGCGCGAAATTAATCAGGGCGTCATAATCCGCCTGGCTGGGGCCGAACAAGGAGGTGAACTCTTCCACGGTCAGGAAGTGGTGATAATAGGGGCTGGAGGGATCGTAGAGTTCCTACAGGAACTGATCCAAAGTGGCTTGATTGCGAAGCGGCAGAACCAGCGCGAGGCGCATGGACTGGGTGGCGGGCAGACCCCGGCGGAGCCGCGCCTGGCCGTTAACGGTGGCGTCGCGCACGTGGCGCGTCAACGGGGGCAGCGGTTGCGCCTGGCAATCCAGACTTATAACCAAAACCATCGCGACGACCGCGAGCAAGAAAATACTGAGTCTTCGGTTCACGAATCCTCCTTGTACCCAGAATGTCCGTTTTCAATTTTCCCTGACAGTCAAATCGGGAACTCCGATTTGGCCTGACCTAGTGGGCTCCGATGATAGGCCAGGTCGACCAAGGTCAATCAAAAAAATGATGTTGATTGAGGTTATGTATCGCATAGTACCAGCCGGAATTTGTCGTGGCAGCCGGTGCGCTCGCGCGATCAGGTTGAAATTCGCGGCAAGCAGAGCCGCGCCCGTTTTCGTTTTACCTCAGTGGCTTCGTTGCGTGCAAGTGTGTGCTGTCCTAAGTTTCGAGTGGATGGTGACTGTTGATGCAGTCTACGGTTTAGCTCCTCCACGATCGTCTGAAATCGCAGCGAGCTTTCGAGTTGCGTGGCGGCCTTTTGGCGTCTGCGACGGGTCCAAAGGCGTTGTTAGCGACTCAGGACGCTTCTAAAGGGTGCAATTTTGTCTCGGTTAGAAATGGCCTCCCCGCTCTGTTTTCAGAGAGTTACGCGATTTCTAATCATTTTCGTGTATCGATTAGAAATGCTGGGATCGGACCGTCTGCTTTGGTTGTTTTTCCTGATGCTCGGGCCGGGCTCATTTGCGATTCCCGACGGTAAGCTAGCAGCGTTTTGTCGCCAATCCTATAGTACGAACGGACAGTGTCCGTAGAAGATAAGAGGCGAGCATGGTTCTCGCGCACTTTTGCGGCTTGGAAGCAGCTCTGCCGGAGAATTAGGTGGGGGTGGGCTGGAGCTATTTCAGCTTGGCGTACTCGGCCTTGGCTTGTTGCAGGATGGGGATGTCGGGATCGGCATCTTTCCAGAGGGCGAGGAAGTCCTGATAGGCCGTCTGGGCTTTGGCCGTGTCGCCCGATAGCGCGTAGGCGCGGGCCAGACCCAAATGCGCCAGCGCGCCGATTGGATCATTCTGGACGACGCCAGAGTGGTCGAGAATTTTCTGAAACTCGGCGGCGGCTGCGCTGCCTTGGTGCGCCGCCAGATAAGCTTCGCCACGCAGGTAAACGGGGTAGAGAGGTTGGCCAACGGTACCTAGTTCGTAGGGAGCGACAGCGGCAAGCGCTTCGATGGCCTTGCTGGCGCTGCCCCCTTGCAGAGCAGTAGCCGCGCGGATTGTGGGCAGATAATTAGACTGCACAATCGTGTCTTCCGGGAAGCGTTTGGCCAGGTCGCCAGCCAGCCGCGTGGCTTGAGCGGCGTCGCCCGCCAAACCCAACGCGATGGCCGATAGGGCTTCAACATCTCTGCCGGTGGAGAGAGCGAGTGCGGCCTGCGCTTGCTGCTTGGCCAGGCTCATATTGCCCACCAGCGCCTTGCGCCAGGCTGCTTCGGCTTCGTAGCCCGCCGCCGTTTCTTTTTCATCTGCACGTTGGGCCGATTCGGACGCGCGCCGCGTCAGTTCCCGTGCTTTCATAAACTGCCCGGCATAAGCGGCAGTGTCGGATTCGGTATCGAGCATAACGTCTTCGAATCCGGGCTTTCCGATCAGCGCGGCCGCCTCACGCTCCATCCCTGGCGCATCGTGTTGCAGGAAATCAATGCTGTAAAGGATCAGATGATTTGCAGGGTTATCCAGATTGTGGGCTTGCGCCTCCTGCACTGTCGCCCTCGCTTCATCCAGGCGGTTAACACCCAAATAGCCGCCAATCAGGTTCGCGTAAGCCAGCCCGTCGGGACTGAGTTTTAGCGTCTCCTGCTTCGCAGCGAGGGACTTATCGTAGTCTCCCAGAGCGGAGTAGATGTTGCCTAGGTTGTTGGGCGGAGTGTCGTCGCGCGGATAGGTTTGCGCCCACAGTTCATAGGTTTTGCGCGCTGCTTCCAGGTTCCCAGCTACGTATTGTTCAAAGTGCGAAACGATATAGAACCTTTCACGCTCGCTTACCCTTTCGCGCAGTTCGTAAGCCTTGCGGGTATTTTCGGCGGCACGAGCGGTCTCGCCCAGGTTGTAGTAGTTCGCCCCCAGCCGCGCGTAGGCCATAGCAAAGTTGGGGTCCAGGCTGATGGCTCGCTGCAACAACGGGATGGTGGCAGCGATATCGCGCTTCACCATCTGCGCCTGGTAGCCCAGGCTGTAGGCCTGCAGCGCCTCCAGCGATGGCGTGGTCACGCTCTCCGCCGGCGCGTCATACTTTTGTACCGACGCCAGCGATTCGCCCAGCTTCACGCGCACTTTCGCCGCCGCCTCGCCCAGCGCTTTCAGCACTTGCTCTTTGCCGCTGGCTGTGGCCTGCTCGTTCGCCAGTACATCGCCGCTGCGGCAGTTCACCGCTTTTAGTCCCACGACATATTGGCTCCCGAGACTCGAAATCGAGCCTTCGATGCTGGCAGCACCGGCAGCGCGCTGGCAGACTTCGCGGGCCAACTCGCGCGAGAGCCGCGCGTCCTTGGGCTGCGCCATCAGCGCGAGCGTCTGCGTCACGCGTTCATCGGAGAGCAAGCTCAGAAACGGCGACTGCTCCAGTTGCGACGACAGCCCCTGCCGCAGCGTGCCGTCGAAAACCGCATCACCCGTGGTGTTCGTGAACTCGGCGAGCACTATCGTATCTTTCTCGCTTAAAGGCGCGGCTGAGCGCGAGCGCAACAGCAGAACTCCTGCGATAACAGCGGCAATCACAACGACAGCAGCCGGCAGCAAGATCTTCCAGAATTTTCTTCCTTCCGAGACCGGAACTTCGGCAGCTCTCACGGCAGGCGATGAGGGAGCAGCCGAAACAGATCCTGATGACAGCGCGGGCTGCTGTGCGATCACTTGAGAGCCGGAATCCCGTACCGCCGCCATTGATCCCGAACTAGCTCGTAGGGCGTGCCGTGATTCCGTTTCCCGTTTGAGGCGTTTCAAATCGGCGCGCAGGTCGGCGGCGTGCTGGTAGCGCGTCTCGCGGTCTTTCTCGAGGGCCTTGTTGATGATGTCTTCCAGCTTGGGCGAAATGTCCGGGTTCAGACGGATCGCCGGAACCGGATCCGCGTCCAGAATTTCGTGGAAGATCACTCCCGAGCTTTCTCCGCGAAACGGCAACGTGCCTGTGGACATTTCATAGAGCACCGCGCCGAAGGAAAATAAATCGCTTCGGGCGTCCAATTCTCTGGCGCGCACTTGCTCGGGCGACATGTAAGCGACGGTGCCCAGTGCTGCGCCGGGACTGGTGAGGTGCTCGGCGCTTACTCCCGCCAGCTCATTGGTGGCGAGCGTGGCATCGGAGGCCGCGGCTTCGTGCTTGGGCGTCTGTTTGGCCAATCCAAAATCCAGAATCTTGGCGTGACCGCGCTTGGTTACGAAAATATTCGCCGGCTTGATATCGCGGTGGACGATGCCTTCGCCGTGCGCCGCATCGAGAGCGTCGGCGATCTCGATGGCCAATTCGAGGACGCTTTCGATTTCCATCGGACGGCCACCGATGCGATGCTTCAGCGTCACGCCGTCTAGAAATTCCATGACGATGTAGGCTTTGCCGTTGTCTTCGCCAATTTCGTGGATGGTGCAGATATTGGGATGGTTCAGTGCGGAGGCGGCCTGCGCCTCGCGCTGGAAGCGGGCCAGCGATTGCGGATCTCTCGCGACTTCATCGGGAAGAAACTTCAAGGCGACGAAGCGGTGGAGAGTGATGTCCTCGGCTTTGTAGACCACGCCCATTCCGCCGCCGCCAAGCTTCTCGATGATGCGGAAGTGGGAGATGGCGCGGCCGATCATGGAGGAGGAGTCCGGCATTGGGCGCACATGTCAGGTGGGAGGCGGATGCAAGTCAACGAATGTGGATTGCTTGCGGGCTTAGCGCTGAAAATTGACAAAGGTGCGTGCGTCCGTTAATTTAGAGAATTGAATTTATCGATTGAAGGAGAGCTGAATGCCGCAGGGCACGCCGATCAAGCATAAGAAGAAGAGCAAGTCGGTACTGAAGAATATTCGCCAGACGGAAACGCGGACGGTGATGAATCGCGTGAACCGGACGCGCGTGCGCTCGTCGATTCGCAAGCTGCGGGCGGCGCTGGCGGCCGGGGATTTTGACGGAGCGCAGAAGCTCGTGGGAGCTACGTTTTCGGAGATTGATCGCTCGATCCGCAAGCACGTGCTGCCGGAAAATACCGCCAACCGCTATAAGTCGCGACTTACGCTGGCGATCAACGCTCTGCGCGCCAAGAAGAAAGCCTAGAGGCGCTGGAACGAGATCGCGCTTTTTTCGAGGGCTAAAGGCGTCTGAAAAAACCCTGTTTTCACGCGATTAGAAATTACGTTCGGCTCGTGTTTTCAATCACTTACAGCGATTTCTAATAATTTGCACGCGATTAGAAATTGGTGCGTCGAGCGAGGTCGATGCCGCGCGCAAACCTTCGAATCGGGTCGCTCGGAAGTTCATGGCTCGCGTTTTCGTAGTATCGCGCGCGGCGGGCGCAGCAAGCGGCGCCCCTACGACTTCAAAAGCGTTTGCGCGCGAATCGTCAACGAAGACGTTCGCAGTTCGGCGGAGGTTCGATTCTATTCCCGGCGCTGGCGGTTTGCTGTTCGGTGGAATTTTTTACGTTCCGGGGCTGGCGGTTCGCGACTTCAGCGTCAGTTTTGTGAAGAGGAATTCCATTACGGCGCGCTGATCTTTTACGCCGGACTTGAGCAGGCTATCGGCTTCGGCTAACGCGGCTAGACCTTGCAGAAGCTGCTCTTTCCTCGAGCGGCGCGATTCGCCTTCGATGAGCATGCGGTAGCGCCAGGCGATGCCGCCGACTAGGGCCGCGGGCTTGTCCCCGTCGCGAATCAGGGAATCCAGAAAATCGAGCGCAGCTTCGCGGCGCGAATCCGCGAGCATATCGCCAAGCTCCCAGACGGTGTGCTTTCGCGCGTCGACGACCAGGTCTTCGACGTCGCGCGAGGTGATCTTCTTGGTCTTGTGCACGTAGAGCGAGAGCTTTTCGACCTCGATGCGAATGCGCGCCGGTTCGATGTTCACCGCGTCGGCGAGCAGGCTCGCGGCCTCGCGATCCATTGTCACGCCCATCTCTTTCGCGGTCGCGAGAGCCAACTCCTCGGCGTGATCGCGGTCCATGATGAGTTCAACGATTAACGTGGACTTGGCGTTTTTGCTCAGGGCTTTGAAGAGACGCAGGCGCTTGTCGAGAGCGCTGGCCTCGAGCACGAGCACCGTGAATGGAGCGGGATCCGCGAGATAGGCTTCGAGCGCATCCACTGCCGCGTCGCGGGCCTTGTCTCCCAGTTCCTCTAGTGCTTCGACCTCTTCGACAATCAGGACCTGGCGCGGCGAGAGCATGGGGAGAGTTTGCGCGCGCTCGAAGGCGTCGAGCCAGCCTCTGCCGCGCGCCGAGAAATGTGCGAGCGCCCAATCGCGGGTGCCTTCGGCGACGTACGTAGAGATCAGCGCGTTGCGGCAAAGTTCGCGCAGATAGGAATCCGCACCGAGCAAGACAACCGCGGGCACGGGCTTCCCTGCCGCGAGGCGCGCCTTGAGTTCCTGGGGAGCGAGGGCGGGCACTAGAATCCCTCCACGACGTCGCCGACCACGCGCGCAGCGAATTCGCGCGCCATGCGATCGAGCGCGGGATTTTGCTCTTCGAAGAAGCTGCTGGCATCGCCGGAAATCTGGTATTCCTCGCGGAAGACCAAATCGTCGTTCTTGAATACAGGCTTCTGATCCTCGCGGGCTACGAGTTCGACTTTGGCGTGCACGGTTACCAGCATGGTGGTCACTTGTCCACTCGTGGCGTCGAAAAGTATCGGACTGGTCTCAATGGTCAGTACTTCGCCGTGCAGAACTCCATCTGCGCTGTCCTCATTCTGCACGATTTTGTAGGAGGTGCGGGCCAGAAATTCGCGGATTACCGCCTGGGTGAAGCGCTGCTCGATGCGATAGTGCGTGGTGCGGTTCACAAACGCTGGCACGGCGATGGTTTTCCAGCCCGACGGTAGGCTCGATGCGCGTCCGGCAACATGATAGCCGCAGCCGGCGAGAAGCGTTGAGGCGAGAATGACTGTGCGCGCGCACATCACGGCGATGCGCCGCGACTGCGGCCGATGCTCCGTCGCGCTACGCCGGAATGACAAGCAGTTCCTCCGCTATGCGCACCGCATTTGTGGCGGCCAACCGCAAATTATCCGCTACGCCCCAGATCCAGCAGCCATTGGCAATGCTGGGATCGCGATCCACCAAGCCGATCTGAATTTCGCTTTCCCCTGCGGCGGTTACGTTGTCGGGCGGCCCATCGCCTTTCTTCGCCAACTTCATTCCGGCGGCAGTAAATGCTGACTCCATGCGCGCTGTATCCGGCGGCGCCGCAAATTCCGCATAGGCACCGAACGCGTAGCCATAGAACACTGGCGCCTGCACAAATTGGATGGCGGGAAGCGCGGCGCGGCCCGCTAGGTAGCCTTCCAGGTCGCGCGCGAGCCGCTCTCGGATTTCGCGCAGGTTGCGGCGGCACTCGGGGCCATATCCCGTCAATAAATTGAAGGCCACTTGCGCGTCGAACACCGTACGCTCGATTCCGCGGAATGACAACAAGTTGGTGGTCTGGGTCTCGAGTTCATCGACTCCAGCCTGGCCCGCCTCGGAAACAGGAGGATAGAAAACGATCACGATGCGCGTGGGATTCATTGCCCGGGAAGCTGCGGAGAGAGTGGCGGCCATGATCAAAGCTGAACCGGGAGAACGATAAAGAGGCCGTCGCGTGGCCGGCGCTCGCGGGCTTTGCTGCACCCGCGGGAATCGCCGCCGAGGGCGCCGGAAGCAATGCGTCGAGCGACGGGATCCAAGTGAACGCGCCGCTTTCGGCGGGTACGCCTCCGGTGAGATCGATCACCGAAGCGCCGGCGCGAATCCCGGCTTCCCAATTGGCCGCCGCAGTTTCACTGTTCCCGGCGAAGAAGGCAAAGCGGGCGCCTTCGAAGCTGTCTTCATCGAGCGGCTGAATGAAGGTAGGCTCGCCGGCTGCTTCGGTGAGCGTCCCAACCGCGTGACTTTCATCCAGCAACACGAAATCCGTGGCCGGGAAATTGCGGTCTTCGAGGACTTGTTTCAGTTCTTTGCCGAGCAAAGAAGAAGCGCCGACGATGGCGACGCGTTGAGACGAAGCAGACCGCGCCGGCATGTCTCAGGCGGGACGCGAAACGATGCGGTGGCGGACCATTCGCGCGAGTTCCAGAATGATTCCGTGCGCCGCGTAGGCGGAGGCGATGGCCATCAGTGCGGGACCGGAGTAAAAAACCACCGCCGCGGCGACCACGGCGATCGGCACCAGAATCCGCGACGATTGCCGCCGGTCCCAGCGGATATTCTTGCCGCTGAAATGGCGCACGGTGCTGGACATCAACACTCCCAGCGCGAGCAGCAGCAGCAGCCAAAGAAGAGACATCTTAACGGTCTGGATCGGGATAGTGATGCAGTGCACCGTCGCGGCGATCATACCGGCCGCGGCGGGCGTAGGCATGCCCACGAAATAGCCCGAGCCGCCTGGCGACATGCCGTGGATGTTGAAGCGCGCGAGCCGCCACGCGCAGGAGACAACGAAAATGAAGCTCACCAGCCAGCCGAGCTGATAGATATGGACAGCCTGTCCGGCTTCGCTGAAAGGCAAATTCCGCACGCCCCAGGCATAAGCCAAAAATGCCGGCGCAATGCCAAAGCTCACTACATCGGCGAGCGAATCGAATTCCTTGCCGAATTCGCTATTCGCGCCAAGCGCCCGCGCTATGCGTCCATCGAGTGCATCGAACAGAATCGCGAAGCCAATCGCGCGCGCCGCATTGTCGAAATCCGCGACGCTGCCTTCGAGGGTGGCCAGAATGGCGTAATAGCCGCAGAGGAGATTAGCGACGGTAAACGCGCCGGGAAGGAGATACGCCCCGCGCTTCGCCGGTTTCTGCCCGGGGCCCCTTCTATCGTAGGGATCTAGACCGTTGATTTCCATTTCGCCAGAATGCTCGACCCGCCGGCGACCTTCTCACCGCGCCGCACGAGTATCTCTGCGTCCTTGGGAAGCCACAAATCCACGCGCGAACCGAAGCGGATCATGCCCACGCGCTCGCCCAGGGCTACCGCGTCTCCTGCTGCCTTCCAGCATAGCACGCGTCGCGCGATTGCTCCCGCAATCTGTTTGAAGACGATGTTACCGCGGGGTGTGGCTACGGTAATGACGTTCATTTCATTCTGTTCCGAGGCGCGCTTGCGCATGGCGGCGTAAAAGCGGCCGGGGCGGTACTCGACACCGGCGATGCGGCCGGCTACCGGTGACCGGTTCACGTGGACGTCGAATACCGAAAGGAAGATGCTGATGCGCTGGCCTGGCTGCGAGCCGATCGATTCTTCGACGATTTCGACTACGTGGCCATCGGCCGGGGAAACGACGGAGTTTGCGTCACCCGGAATCTTGCGCTCCGGATCACGGAAGAAAAAGAAGACGAACACTCCCAGTATCGCGAGTACGATGCCCACGGCGAAGACCCAGGCCCCGCCGATGCCGGCGAGCTTTGCAAGGCACACCAGGGCCAGGCCCAAAATCAACGGCGGCAATCCGAATTTGAATCCTTCTTTGACCATTAAAAGTGAAGCCCACATCCCATCGGGGATGGTCTTTAGAGTATGCCTAGGAACGCGATACGACGAACCTCAGAGGCTAAAGCCGTATTGGTTTCACGGCTTTTGCGGCACGGCTGAAGAGGTTGCGGAAAAAAGACCAATCCGGCGATCGAGCGGCAGGTTCCGACGCGTCTTGATGGCGCAAGTAGTAGCAAACATTGGACGCTTAGATCCTTAGCTTCGCTCAGGATGACAACGTCTCGACTTTTTCAGCAGCCTGTGAAGCCGTGCCCTGACAAATCATCCGAGTTCTCAGACAGACTGTTCAGCCCTCCCGCAGTTCGACCGATTCGACCGCCATTGTGGCAAGCCTTGCGATTGATCACACGAATGGTGGCGCAGATACACGCTTATTGTACGACACGCGGGGTCAGTTTGGCGGGCGCGTCAGTGATAAGTGGGTTCGGAGAGATAGCGCGCGACCATTTGCTCCATGCGGTCTTTCACGCGTAATTTCATTTTTTTTAGCGTGATTTGCATGATTAGGTCTTCCGAGTCCAGGTAGGATTGCGTCTGCAGTTGTTCGAGCTGGGCTTCGTAATTCGAGTGCTCGGAGGCCAGCTTGCGGAACTCCGAGTCACTTGACATCAGGGTTTCCCGAATATCCCGCGCCATATGGGACATACGTTCCTCCTGAATCTTGGCTGTCGGTTACATGCCCGCAAATTAACACAATCCGGCGCGCCGAGCCAATAGGAATTCAGTCCTATCCGCAGCCCGTTGTTGAAATCGCACCTAGTGAATGGAGACGGAAAATCGGAGAGCGTCCTCGACCGGGGCGGAATAATAGCTGGTGCGCCGGCCGGCCATTTGAAATCCGCGCACTTCGTAGAACTGGATCGCTGCCTGGTTTGACTCGCGGACTTCCAGAAACGCTTTCTGCGCGCCATTCCCGGCGCCCCAGCGCAACGCCGCCTCCAGCAAGGCCCTTCCGGTACCGCGGCGTCGCGCAGTGGGATCCACACCGAGGTTCAGAATCTCAATTTCAGGAGTTACCAGGCGCGCAACCAAGAAGCCTACAATGGTCGCGCTAGTTGCTTCGGCTGGATCGTCCGAATCCTTCTCGCGAACCGCGACCCAACCCGGCATTTCGCCGCGCGCCACGGCTTCGTAATCTTGTCTGTGTCCACTGCGCGAGTCCGGGACAACTACGCTGAATTGCGAGCACGGATTCCACATCGCCGCTCTCGAGGCGGCGGATTGTTACTGCGCCTTCCACAGAACTTCCGCGTCCGAGCGGCGGATGTAATTGGCGTCGAGTTCGAGCGCCGTGGTCAATTCTCCGCGCGCGGCCCGTTGGATCCCAACACAGCCGATTGACGGCGCCAGAACCGGCGAAACTTTCACGATGCGCGCGGTGACATTGGATTGCGCTAGAGCCGACTCGATGATGTCCGGCGCAGGAGTGGCGATCGTCAAGTCGTGCCGCGCCACGTGCTCCCCTACTGCGGCCAAAAATTCAGCAGCGCTAAGAACGCACGCCGGAACGAGCACGCGCAACCCGGAGGATTCAGCCACGTACAAAGCGCCGAAGACCTGGCCGCGCCGTCCGTCCAAAACGGCTGCGACGAAGCCAGTGGTTACGTGGGCCTGATATGCGACGGCCTCAAGCGCGCTGACGGCCGCAATCGGGCGCTCGTACACCTCGGCCCAGCCCTTCACTGCCGCCAGACCCACTCGCAACCCGGTGAACGAACCAGGCCCCGCCGAGACCGCATACAAGTCGAATTGCGGCAGTCCGAGCTTCAATTCGGCCAGCAAGAACTCAAGCTGGCGGAAAAGCCGGGAAGAATAAGCCTCGTCCGAAGAGGTGGATACGACGCCCAAAATGTCGTCGTTTTTGAGGACTGCCAAGCTGCCCACGATGCCCGAGGTATCTACTGCCATTACCAACATGTGCCCGATTATAGGGCAATTCTTCTTCCAATCTCCTCATAAAATTGCGACGCCAACATCTTCTATCTCGCTAAAATCACGTGGAATAGCTTGACTCGCGCGTTTTCGTGTGCCTAATATTGCAATATGCAGTTCGCAGTTCGGGGAGGGGACTCCGATCTATGGAATTCAAGCTAGGCGAGAAGGTTGTCTATCCGAACCACGGCGTCGGCGTCATAGAGCAAATCAGCTTCGGCTACCTTAACGGCAGATCTGAGCGGTTTTACATGCTCAAGATCGTCTCCAGCGGACTCAAAGTGATGGTGCCGCAAACCAACATAGATAACGTCGGTTTGCGCCCCGTCATCCGCACCACCCAGGCGGGCGACGTGATCGCCTACCTCGAAAAGGGCCGCTCCGCGAGCCATCACGACTGGAAGCACCGCTTTAAGGAGAATTCCGAGCGGATGCGCACCGGGTCGTTGATGGAAGTAGCGGCTGTCCTGAAGGGCCTCGTTTCACTCAGCCGTACCAAGCCACTCTCGTTCCGCGAAAAGAAGATGCTCGAACGCGCCAAGTACTTGCTCGTCAGCGAGCTAGCTACCGCGCGAAATACGTCCGAGCAGGCGGTTGAGGCGAACTTGGTGCGGGCACTGGCGAAGGCGCATCTGCAGATGCCGGAAGCTCCAAAGCTGCCTGACTAGATCTAGCCTGATTTTTTCTTGCAATTAATTACTGACGGGAAGCCTGTGTCCGCTTAGGTGTTCGCGGCGCGGGCTTCCCCCAACCCCCGCCGCCCGGTGTTTCTACCCTTAGGACACTGCCTTTCGGCAGATGCCAGGCTCCTTTCGATGGAAGTTTTCGCTTGCGGCCTGCAATCTCGATTTCGCACCGTCCCGGAGCTCCGGGCTTTCCACCTTCCAATCCGTAGGGGCCAATTTTTCGCCGATCGCTCAGCAATCCAACGTGCATCTCGGTGAGCAGTTCGAACTCGCGGATAATTCCGTCGCCGCCGCGGCACTTCCCTGCTCCGCCCGAACCGCGCCGCAAGGAATATTGCCGCACGCGAATCGGCAGAGAATGTTCGAGTACTTCGACCGGCGTATTCAGCGAATTGGTCATGTGCGTGTGAATTCCGCTGACACCATCTCGGCCCGGCCGCGCTCCCATGCCGCCGGCAATCGTCTCGTAATATGCGAACGGGCCACGCGCGCGGCCCGGTCGCGACTCGGTTCCTCCGAATGTCAGATTGTTCATCGTTCCCTGGCTGGCCGCCGGAATCTTCAGGGGCAAAGCGCGCGCCAACGCTTTCAGCAGTGTGTCCACGATTCGCTGCGAAGTCTCGACGTTTCCTCCCGCCACGGCGCGCGGCGGACGCGCATTGACGATCGTCCCTTCGGGAGCGATCACTTCAATCGGGCGCATCAATCCGGAGGTCGCGGGAATCTGCTCGTCGACCAGGCATCGAAAGACGTAGAAGACAGCCGATTCTGCAATTGCGCGCACTGCGTTCACGCTACCTGCACATTCCGGCGACGAGCCGGTGAAATCCACTACGACGCGCTCGCCTTTGACGCGGATCTTCACCGACACGCGCAGTGGCTCGTCGCCGATGCCGTCATCGTCGAGGTAGTCCTCTGCGCGGTACGTCCCATCGGGCAATCCTCGAATCACCGCGCGCATCATCGCTTCGGAATAATTCAGCAGCTCGCCGGAGTAGAAATTCAGTTCCTTCCAACCGTACTTCGCGACCATCGCTAGCAACCGGCGCTCGCCGATGCGGCAAGCCGCGATCTGCGCCGTAAGATCGCCTTCGCGTTCCACCGGCGTGCGCACGTTGGCCATGAGCATGCGGACAACATCATGATTCACGTGCCCACGCTCCAAAATCTTCACCGGCGGAATCCGCAATCCCTCCTGAAAAATTTCCCGCGACAGCCCCATCGAACCGGCCTGCGCGCCGCCAACATCCGCGTGATGCGCGCGGTTCGCCACATAAAAGAGCGGTTTCCCGCCTTTGTAGGGGCGGCCCTTTAGCGCCGCCCGGATTTCGGCCTTGTTTTTCTGTTGCGCTGCCGCCCCTCGCCGTTCCCCGGCAAACACCGGCATCACCAAAGTCAAATCAGGCAAATGCGTCCCGCCGGAGTAAGGATCGTTCAACAGCACCGCGTCTCCCGGCTCCAATTCAGTTCCGTCAGTAGCCGCCATCACAGAAGCAGGCATAGAGCCAAGATGCACAGGCATATGATCGCCCATGGCGAGAACGTTGCGATCTGCATCAAAGACCGCGCACGAATAATCCCGGCGCTCGGTGATGTTCGGTGAAAAAGCTGATCGCCGCAGCCCCGCTCCCATTTCTTCCGCCACCGAGTGAAAGAGGTTCTTGAAAATTTCGAGCCGCACTGGATCCACGTGTCGCGTCATTGGCATTGGCCTACTTTTTCCGCAACGTCAGAATGAGGTTCTCGTGAGCGTCCACATCCACCCGCCAACCGCGCAGAACCACCGTCGTAGAGCTATAGTCGGTCACGATGGCTGGGCCGGCGAATCGATTTCCGGCGCGCAGCCGATTTCGCGCGTATACCGGCGTCTCGATCCATCTCGCGTGAAAATAAACGCGTTCCGCCGCATCAGTCGCTCGCCGGGCGCTGCGTCCATGCGGACGCGAGCGCGGCAACTCGGGCTTTGGCGTGAGGCCAATCAGGCGGACGCCTACGTTTACGATTTCGATTTCGCGCGATTGGTCGGCATAGCCGTATCGACGCTCGTGTTCGCGATGAAAGGCCGCGACGAAATCCCGTGACGCCAGGATTTTGAGTGAGCTTGACTGGCCAACATAGCGCAGATCTAGAGATCTCACTGCGCGGATTTGGCCTGGTGCGTGGTCGGCGCGTGATTGTTGCCTGTGGCGGAGGGTTGGGACGTCGGAGGCCGGCAGAGACGCCGGCGGTACCACACCAAATCCTTCGTTGCGCATTTGGCGGAGGCCCTGCGACTCGAGACGCCGAAACATATTCTGCAATTCCCGACCTGCGGCGCTGGCGGTCTTCGCGCGGGCGAGAACGGTCTGAGAGAAATCCTTAACTACATCTGCGCGGAGAATTCCCAGCGCGGACAGACCGCCGGGGATTTTCGGAATCAATACTCGCGGCATTTCGAGAGCGGCGGCGAGCGCGCAAGCGTGCAGGCCGCCCGCGCCGCCGAAGGCTACCAGCGAATAGTCGCGGGGATCGTGGCCGCGCTCGACGGAGATCACTCGGATGGCGCGCTCCATCGTCGCTTCGACTACGTCGAGCGTTCCTTGCGCGAATTCTTCGACGCTGCGAATCGCCGGCGCTCTCTTTCGCGTGCGATCGATGAAGCGCCGGGCGCGCGCCGCGTCGAGCGGAAACTCACCGCCCAACAAACTTGCGCCGCCCAAGCGGCCCAGCACTAGGTGCGCATCCGTGACTGTCGGCTGCTCGCCTTTTCCATAGGCGATCGGGCCGGGATCGGCTCCGGCGCTCTCGGGACCGACGCGCAACGCTCCGCCGCGATCGATGCGCGCGATTGAGCCGCCGCCTGCGCCGACGGTGTGAATGTCGAGCATCGGCACGCTCACCGGCAAATCATCGACGACGGATTCGTTCGTTGTGCGCGCGCCGCCTTCGAGCAGCGCGACATCCGTGGATGTGCCGCCCATGTCGAAGCTGATGACCTTGTCGTAGCCTGCGAGACTCGCGACATATTCCGCGCCGAGCACGCCGCCCGCTGGCCCTGAGAGGATTGTGCGCACTGGCTCGGACGCGGCCGCGCGCGCCGAAATGATTCCGCCATTCGACTGCATTACGCGAACGCGGCTGTGCTGGCGTTTCGCAGCATTTCCACCGATCCACTGCGCTACGCCCTCGATCGCGGCCAGATACCCGCTCATCACCGGAATCAAATACGCGTTCACAACCGTCGTCGAAGTTCGCTCGAATTCGCGGATTTCGGGAAGGACTTCGTGGGAAGCGGTAACAGCGACGCGTCCATCGCGTAGCGCTTTGGCGATTAATTTTTCATGCGTGGAATTTGCGAAGGAAAACAGCAAGCAAACGGCAACTGCGTCGGGCCGCGCTTTGCGAACGCGTCGGACTAGAGCACGGATCTCGCCTGACGATGGCCGGGCAACAACCTCACCTTCTGCACCAATGCGTTCCCGCAATCCCAGCCGCCGCTCGCGGGGAACGAGCGGCTCAGGCCGGCCGCCGAAAAAATCGTAGAGCTTCGGACGCGCCTGGCGCCCAATTTCCAGCACATCCTCAAATCCAGCCGTGGTGATGAGCACGACGCGGCCGCCGCGCCGCTGCAGCAACGCATTCGTCCCGACCGTCGTGCCGCACACCAGATCGAGCGGAGCTATCGATCGTTCCGGAAGCCAACGCGATATTTCCTCGAGCGCGTTCGCGATCGCCTGCGCCGGATTTTGCGGCGTCGAAGGAGCTTTGAGGATTTCGATGCGCCCGTCGCGAACGAACACGCAATCCGTGAAGGTTCCGCCGGTGTCAATGGCGATGCGCAATTCGCTCCCGCGCCTATTTTTTCTTGGGCGACAAAATCGCCACGATCTGTCCGAGGTGATTGAGGTCGTGCCCCGCCATCATCTGCGAGAGTTTCTCGACGCTCTCTTCCCCGCGCTCGGCGTGCAGTCCAAATTGCTTCCACTGCTCCGCGCGCAGCGACTTCATCAATCGCAAATTCGCGTCCCGCAGCGTGCGGTAGACGTCGAGCGACGCATGGGGATCATGCTTCGCGTAGTTCTCTGCTTCGGCCCACTTGTCCTGATCGTACGAGGCAATCGGCATGCCCGGCGCGCCTAAAATGCTGCGCATGCGGTAGCCCGCGACAATTTCGGAATCCGCGAGATGCGCCAGAATTTCGCCCACCGACCACTTCCCTGGCGCGGGACGTTTCGTCAGTCGAGCCTTCGGCACGCCTTTGATCAGCTTTCCGATTTTGCCCGCTGTGGCGGCCTGCACCTTCAATGGGTTTTGACCGTTCGTGTAACCCATGATTCTCTGCTTGTACTGTTCGATGGTTTCCTGCATGATCCTTCGCTCCTCTCGATGTGGCGTATCCCGTCGCTGCGGGACCGGCCTTCGCCCCGGAGCCATTTTATAGAATCTCGCCGAAGGCACAAACCCTGCGACCGACGCGACGCCCGTCAATCAGCGACAATTTGGCGGTTCTCGTTCCGCCGTCCGCTCTCGTCTAATCAGCGCTGGTCAAATCGCCCTCTCAATTTTGGAAACAAATTCACGCAGGCCAGTCCCAAACCGGCGAAGCGAAAATACACTATAAGAGCCGGATATGCACCGCAGATACCTGGCCTTTTCGAAATGCCGAGCCATTCCGACATCCAAATCACGCGTCCGGAAGATCGCGAGCTGGAAGCGAAGCGCAGCGAACTCGCGGCTCTCGAGGCAAATCTCGCCGAACGTGAGCTGCAGCTCACAAGCCTTCGAGTCGAGTTGTCGTCGTTCGAACGGAAATATCTCGCAGAAGTCGGGGCGCGGTATGCCGAACTGGACGAGCTGAAGGCGCAGCTTGCGGAAAAGCTTGCGGCTGAAAATCCGGGCGACCTCCGCCTTCAGGAATCGGCGCGGCAGGCTCGCGCGCGCGCTGATGAGACGCGCTCTACGACTGCCAGCGACGCTTCCCACGAACACATAATCTTTTCGCCTACGCCCGAGTTGAAGCGGCTTTATCGCGAAGTCGCTAAGCGCATCCATCCCGACCTCACATCCGACGATGCCGATCGCGCCAAGCGCCAGGAATTGATGGCTCAGGCCAACCGCGCTTATGAGTTGGGCGACGAGGCAGCGCTTTCCCGCGTGTTCGCGGCTTATGAATGTTCGCCGGAATCCGTCGCGGGAGAAGGAACGCCGGCCGAGCTGGTGCGCACTATTCGCCGCATCAGCCAGGCGCGCCACCGGCTCACGGAGATCGAGGCCGAATCGAAAAAGCTGCTGCATTCCGATTCCTACCAACTGCGCACGCGCTTCGACGAAGCGGCGCGCCAGGGCCACGATCTTTTCTCCGAGCTTGCCGCGCGCATCGCTTATGAAATTGCGCGAGCAAAACACAATCTGACCCACCGGCCAGTGCCGAGTTCCGTTTGATGCCGACGCTGCCACCCACTGCCGAAATCGTGACGCGCAAGACGCAGTCGCTCGCGGTGCGCACTGCGGCGCTGGTGCGGCGGGGACTTCGCGATCTCACGGTCGAAACCCACTGGCGAGTGAGAAAGGTCTCAGCGGCCCGCCATGGCAGCGTCGCGGTATCGCCCTTCGGACAAATGGCTGCGCTTGAGACGCGTCCCGGATCTCCGCGCGTCTCGTTGACGGTGGAAGATTTGGAATCGGAGACGCTGCCCGAGGAATTGCCGCTGACAATCGAAAGCGTTCAGGCCGCGGGGCTGGGAATTCACGTTGTACGATGGTCCCCCGACGGTCGGTATATTCTGGCCGCGTCGCCGGACTGGAATCCTGAGGCGCATCTCTTCGACGTCGAGAGACAGAGCTGCCTGCGCACGTATCCTATACCGAGCCTCGATGATTCCTTCGCGTGGTCGCCCGACGGGAATATTTTTGGGCTAGCCTCTGCGGCCGATTGTTCTGTGAATACCTGGCTGTGCCGCAACGCCGCGCCCACGCTGGATGAGACGCCGCACGGCTCTCTCGATCCGAGTCTCGCCATCCGCAACGACTCCGCTGAGGCCGAGCCGGGCGAAGTCACGGTGCTCGCTGGCTTCGGACCGATGGCGTTCAGCATCGCCAGCGGCCTGATCGCCGTCGCGTTGCGATTTCCCGAAGAGTGGGCCGACGATCACATTCTTTTGGCCGCTGCGCCCTCGCTCTCGAGCGGCACCATCGTTCCGATTCAAGGCAATGCTACGGATATGAGCTGGGATGCTCGCGGCGAAAATCTCATCTTCTGCGCCGGCGGAAAAGTGTTCGCGGCGAATCTTGCGACGCGCTCGATCGTTCCCTTGCCGTTCAACGCCGAGATTTGCCGCTGCCATCCCATTCTGCCGATTTGCGCGTGCTATTCCTCTTGGCTCAAAGATTCCGAGAATGGACGATTGTTCATCACCGAAGCGAGGACGGGGCGCATCGTGGATGAGTGTGATGCTGAAGGAGTGGTTGATCTTTGCTGGAGCGTGGACGGCGAGCGGGTCTATGCCGTCACGCGCGACGGCCTCGCCTACATCTACGATCGTTCACTCGGGTAGCGGTTCCGTAGCGCCGGCAGCCAGCCGACGTTTTTGAATTTGCCGTCGAAGCCGCGAGACGAACTCACAAACCAATTCAAATCCAAGAAAATGCAGATCCCTCACTTCGTTCGGGATGACAGCGTTCGAGTTGTTTTCGCGCGCTGAACGCCAGGATCACGCGAGCGGAAGATTTGCTTCGGCGTTCAGCGTCACGTCGGCGGCTTCGCCGGCCAAGAATCGCGGATAAGCTGCGGCGGCGATCATCGCCGCGTTGTCAGTCGACAGCGCGCGACTTGGAAAATGAACATTCAGTCTTGCTCGCGGCGCGGCTTCGTCAAACGCGGCGCGCAGCGCGCGGTTTGCTGCCACTCCACCCGATACGAGCACCGATCGCGCCTTGAATTCTTCCGCGGCCGCCATCGTTCGCCGGACTAGGTCCTCCACCACTGAGCGCTGAAAGCTGGCCACCAGATCGAGCGTGAATTTCGAACACAGCGGTCGAATCACTTCGGCGCTGCGCTCGCCTCGCGCCAGGGCCGCGACTCGCGCGTCAATTTCGGCCAGCAGCTCGGGGTGCTTACGTAAGAGATAGAAAACCGCCGTTTTGATTCCGCTAAAGCTGAAATCATAGGCGTTGCCGCGGATCTTCGTCGTAGCAAAGCGAATCGCCGCTGGGTCGCCGTACGTCGCAAGCTGATCAATGATCGGCCCGCCCGGATAGCCGAGGGCCAGCATCTTCGCGACCTTGTCGTAGGCCTCGCCCGCAGCGTCATCGCGGGTTCCGCCGATTCGGCCGTAGTGCAGAGGCGTTCCGTCACCGCGTACGATGCTGCCGTTCCCGTGATTGCCCGGCGCACCTTGGATGACGCGATACAGAATCGTGTGACCGCCCGAGACAATCAGGCAGACTGCCGGAAATTCCGGAGGACGGCCCGCGGCATGCGCTTCGAGCAAGACCGCATGCACGTGGCCTTCGAGATGATTTATCGGAATGAGCGGCTTGCCGAGCGACATCGCCAGAGCCTTGCCGTACGTCACGCCCACGATGAGCGATCCCACCAGCCCCGGCCCGCGCGTCACAGCGATTGCGCTGACGTCGCGCAGCTCGATTCCAGCCTGCGATGCCGCTTCTCGAACCACCGGAACGATGCGGCGCAAATGCTCGCGCGAAGCCAGTTCCGGAACGACTCCGCCATATTTGCGATGAATGTCAATTTGCGATGCGACCACGCTCGACAGAATCTTCTTGCCGCCCGCTACGATTGCTGCGGCCGTTTCATCGCACGAGGACTCAATTCCGAGAATTAAGTCGGAAGGCGCCGCCTCGCGTTGTTTCAAATCGCTCACTCACCTTGCCCCCGTAAACATCGTAGCACGAGCTGCTTCGCTGCCTTCACGCGGGCCCGGACGCGACGGCGCGGAAGTTGCGATTCATCGCACGCGGCGAGCGACTCCAATTGACAATCCCGCGCATCGAACTGTATCGTGCGAGGTCGCTGACAACATTCGCGGAGTGACATGAATCCACCGATCAGAAAAGTCCGTAAGGCCGTGCTGCCGGCTGCAGGCCTAGGTACGCGCTTTCTGCCCGCCACCAAAGCGCAGCCGAAAGAAATGCTGCCGGTCGTGGACAAGCCGCTCATCCAATACGCCGTCGAAGAGTGCATCGCGTCCGGCATCGAGAACGTCATCATCATCACGGGCCGGCGGAAGAACGCCATAGAAGATCATTTCGATTCCGCGCCGGAACTCGAGCGTTTCCTGGAAGAGCGCGGCAAGCCGGAGCAAGCCGAGATGGTGCGGCGCATCAGCGGAGGCATTCATTTCAGCTACACGCGTCAAAGTGAGGCGCTCGGACTCGGCCATGCGGTGATGCTCGCGCGCGAGCTGGTGGGCGACGAACCGTTTGCCGTGCTTCTCGGCGACGTCATTCTCGTAGGTCCCGAGCCTGGGACGAAATCGCTCATCGACGTTTACGCGCAGACCGGGCAAGGCGCGATCATCGTTGAAGAAGTGCCGCGCGAGCGCGTTCACCTTTACGGAATCGCCGACGCGCGCCCCGCTCCCGATCTCGGCTTCGGCAATCGCTTGATGCGCATTAACGACGTGATCGAAAAGCCCAAGCGCGAAGAAGCGCCGTCAAATCTTGCGGTGACGGGCCGCTATGTTTTTCCGCCTGAGATTTTCGATTGCCTGGCGCGAATCAAACCCGGCAGCGGCGGCGAAATTCAGCTCACAGATGCGATGCGCCTGCTCGCCAAGGAACACGGCCTGTGGGGCTACATTTATGAAGGAAAAACGTACGATGCGGGAGACAAACTCGGTTTTCTGCAGGCCACGGTGGAACTAGCGCTTAAGAATCCAGAACTCGGGTCGCCTTTTCGGGAGTACTTGAAGACGCTGAAGCTATAATTCTGCGCCGGAAATTATTTGACCTAGAATGCCCCTAAATTCAGAAAATGCAGATCCCTCACTCCGTTCGGGATGACAACGCGGGCGCGAGCCCAATGACAAGAATGCGAAGTCGGAACTAGTCTTTCTTCGACTTGCCTTTCGATCCCGAATCCTTCGATTTCGAGTCTTTGGATGTATCAGGCTTCTTTGCGGAAGATGAATCATCCTTCGCCGCCGCTGGCTTTATTTCTCCGTCGCCCGATTTTCCCGCTGCATTCTTGCCCGCGTAGTCGGTCACGTACCATCCCGTGCCTTTGAACTGGATTGCCGAAGACGAGAGCAGGCGCACCGCTTTGCCGCTACATTTCGGGCATTTGCGGGTCTCCGGAGCGGAATACGATTCGATTTTCTCGAATACGTGCCCGCATTTCCCGCACTTGTACTCGTAGAGAGGCACTACAATTTCCCTCCATGAATGCCTGTTAACAGAAAATACTATCACGACTCGCGCCGCGCCCGCCGGTATCGAGGATGCTTGAGTTTCCTGTGCTAGACTGGCGCCGACGACGGGCAGTGTGCAGCAAGCGGTTCCGTCGATATCACTACCATGCGCAGATCCAGTGCTCGCGGCAACAAGAAGCCCGGCTCTCCGCCGCAGGAGCGCCGCGATGCGCCCGAGCCGGCGAATGCGAACCACATTCCTGGCCAGGGCTGTCTCTATCTGATCGCCACGCCGATCGGCAACCTCGAAGACATTTCTTTGCGCGCCCTGCGTCTGATGAAGGAAGCCGACGTGATCGCCTGCGAAGATACGCGCGAGACGCGCAAGCTGCTCTCGCACTACGATATTCACACGCGCCTCGAAAGCTACCACGAACACAACGAAATGACGCGCGCGCCCGAACTGGTGATCGTGCTCGAGCAGGGTGCCAAGGTGGCTCTGGTGAGCGACGCGGGAACTCCGGTGGTATCCGACCCAGGGCATCGCCTGGTCACGCTGTGTCTCCGCCACGGAATCCCTGTTGTGCCCGTGCCGGGGGCTTCGGCGATGGTGGCTGCTCTCGCGGCTTCGGGAATGCCTACGGAGCAATTCTTGTTTGCGGGATTTCTGCCTTCGCGGCCGAGCGAGCGGCGCAAATCGATGCGCTCACTGACCGCGATTCCCGCCACTCTTGTTTTCTACGAAGCGCCGCATCGCATCGCGGAAATGCTCGATGACGCGCTCGGAATTCTGGGCAACCGTCTATGTGTCGTCGCGCGAGAGGTCACCAAGCTGCACGAGGAATTTCGCCGCGGGCGCATCGTCGAACTGATCGCGAGCTTCCGGGAAGCACCGCCGCGCGGTGAGATCACCGTCATCTTCGGACCTGGGGACGAGGAGTCCCATCTTCCGGCGTCGGGCGACTCTGCGTTCGGAGAAGTGAGCCTTTCCGCGCGTGTTGACGAGCTAATGGAGAAGGAACATCTCGATCGGAAAGCGGCGCTGAAGCTCGCCGCGCGCGAAAGAGGATTGTCGAAACGCGAAGCTTACAAGCAACTGCTCGTCCACCGCGACGATTGAGGCGAATTTAATCCGCCGGCACGGCCGACGCATCGTTCGCCACCAGATCTCCCGCCACCGACGTCCGTAGCGCAGCTTCAAAGAAAATCTCGACGCGATCCAGCACCTCTTGCGTGGTCTTCGACGAATGTACCGCGTGCCGCAACTCGCTGCCATTGCGCACGCCGTGCGTGAACGAGCAGGCAAACTGCTTCATCTTACCGATGGCATCTTTCATCTCGCTGGCCACCAACCGGCGGAAATAATCAGTAAGCAGGCGATGCCGGTCTTCTTCAGTCGGCCGGTCGTAGCGGCCGGTACTGACGAACTGCTCGATCTGCCGGAAAATCCAGGGATTGCTCGGCGCGGCGCGGCCGATCATCACGGCGTCGCAACCGGTTTCCTTCACGATGCGCAGCGCATCTTCCGGAGCACGGACATCGCCATTGCCGATCACCGGTAGCTTCACCGCTTCTTTCACCGCGCGAATCACGTTCCAATCTGCATCGCCGATGTAGCCTTGTAAACGCGTGCGCGGATGCACGGCGATGGCTTCGACGCCGCAATCCTCCGCTATGCGCGCCACTTCCACCGCGACGATATTATTTTCGTCCCAGCCCGAGCGGATCTTGATCGTAAGAGGTATCTGAATTGCTGCGCGCACAGCCCGGAAAATTTCTTCCAGCAGAGGCAAGTCGCGCAGCAATCCCGAACCGCCGCACTTCACCACTTTCTTCGCCGGGCACCCGAGATTGATATCGAGCTGGTCAAAGCCCAGATCTTCGGCAAGCGCCGCCGCCGAAGCCATCACCTTCGGATCCGCGCCGAAAATCTGCGCGGCGATGGGATGCTCGTCCGGCTCGTAGTAGAAATAATGCAGCATCCGCGCCTCGTTGCGCGTGAGCCCTTCGGCGCTCGTGAACTCGGTCATGATGAGGCCGCAGCCGCCGAGTTCGCGGATCACCCGGCGGAATACCGTGTCCGTGACGCCGGCCATCGGCGCGAGAATCGTCGCCGGACGAATCGAGCGATCGCGAATTTTCAGTTCCGAGGGAAACATAGAGGTCATCTAGAGAAGTGTAGCGTCGATCGGACTTTCATCGTCTGCGGAACGTTGCGTGCGTGCCGCCGAAGTACGCTCCGCAATAGGCGTTGACTTGTCTCCGTCGGGCGCCAGATCCGAACTCGGAGACGTGCCGCCGCTTCGCGCCGGTCCGGCGGATGCCGACGCGGCGGCAGCAGCGGCCATGGCGAATCGCGACTCACGAGTGTCGGGCTCGTTCGTTGCTCCGTCGCGAAGGTAAGCCGCAGCAGTCTCTCGCGAGCCGCCGAAGAAACTTTCCACGATTTGCCCCAGAGCGTGGTTGCGCGCGTCCTCGACGCTCAAAGTCGGGCGATAAATATAAGCGCGCCCCGATTTTCGCCGCTCGACAATTCCCTTCCGAGCCAGCCGGTCCATGATGGTCATGATCGTGGTGTAAGCACGCGGACGCCGCGGCGCGAGTTGGTCGCGAATTTCGCGCACCGTGCCTTCGCCGATGGGCCAGAGCGTATTCATGCAATCCAGCTCGAGCGGCGCCAGATCGAGAAGCGAGCGGCGTCGCGGGTCGCCATTGGCGGCTTTCGTGTTGCCGTTTGGTCCGGGCGCGTTCATGGCTTCGACCCGTCAGTGCCCTTCGGCGCGGCTGCGTGCACGGCGATTCCTGCACTCGCTGCCTTTGACGCCGATTCCGAAGGCGGCTCGGCGAGATATTGCGAAGTGCGCAGCAAGTTCCGGCGCAACGCAGGATTTCGCTCGGTCCAATCTCCGCTGCCCGCATCGGACGCCATCGTAGTCTCAATGGCTGCCATCTTCGAATCCAGATCATCCAGAAAATGCAGCGCCACGGCTTCGCGCGTCAATGGAAGCCGCGGCGAGCCGAATTCCAGCGACCCGTGATGGCTCAGGATCAAGTGCTCTATCACCGCCGCGAGCGGCCGCGGAAAATCGGAGATGGCCTCGATCTTCCTGCGCACGATGGCTTGGCCAAGCGCAATGTGGCCAAGGAGCTGGCCTTCGGTGGTGTACCCAAATCCGCGCGCGCAGCTTAATTCCTCAATCTTGCCAATGTCGTGCAGCACGATGCCCGCGAGCAACAAATCGCGATTGAGTTCCGGATAATGCGACGCTACCAACCGCGACAATTCAATGAGGCTCACCACGTGCTCGAGCAAACCGCCGATGTAGGCGTGATGCATGGTCATCGCTGCCGGCGCGCGCTTCAATTTCGGCGCGATGGACGCGTCTTCCACAACGCTTACCAGCAGCGTTTTCACCCACGGATTTTCGGCCGCGTGTACAGCTTCGTTCAACCGTGCATAGAGTTTCTCGACGTCCTGCTTCGTGTGCGGCAGAAAATCCGCCAGCTCGTAATCTTTCTCGGCGACCGGGATCACGCTTTCCACAGTGAGTTCGAGCTGGTCGTTGTAAAGCTTTGCCCGCGCGCGCACCTTCACCACGTCATCGCGCTCGAATTGCGCAACGATGCCCTCGAAGCCATCCCACATTTTTCCCGAAATTGTGCCGGTGCGATCCGCCAATTCGAGCTGCAGCCACGAACGGCTGGTTCTCGGCGAGGTGCGAATTTCTTTCGAGCGGACCAGAAATGTCGAGGCCACGGCTTGTCCGTCGCGCAGATCGGCGATGAATTGAGTTTTCACTGACCTCCGGCGGCCTTCTTCGCCTTCTTCGAGAGCTTCTTGTCGGGCGCGTCCGGAGTCGGAGTGACTTCCTTGATTCCCGTGTTGCTGGCCACCGCGGCGGTATCAATATATCCGGGCTTCACGATCACGTAGCTTTGCTCGCGCAATTCCGCCAGATACCCGCGAAACAGCGTGGACATCCGCTCGCCGTAGATGTGATTCATGATCTCGTTCTCGACCTTTTCCAGCGGCTGCTGCCCTGCGTCATAGTGATCGAGAACCTTGATGATTTCGAAGCCGGTCTTGGTCTGAATCACGTCGCTGAGATCGTTTTTCTTCATGGCGAAGACCGTATCTTCGATTTGCTTGGAAAGCTGGCCGCGTTCGAACGCACCCAGGTCGCCGCCGTTCTTGGCCGTCGGGCCTTCCGAATTGCGCTTCGCCAACTCGGCGAAGTCCTCGCCTTTCTTCAGCCGCGCGTCGAGATCGTTCGCCTTCTTCTGAATCACCGCAATTTCGTCCGGCGTTTTCCCGTCCGTATTCAGAAAAATGTCCGCCAGCAGCACCGATTCGGGCCGGATGAATTCCTCTTTGTGTTCATCGTAATATTTCTTGACGTCTTCGCGGCCGATGTCCACGCGCGCGCCGGCGTCCTTGCGAATCACTTCCTGTGTGAGCAGGTTGTTGCGGATGCTGCGCTTATATTCATCCCATGAGAGTCCCTGCCCCTCCACGGCCTTTTGCAGATCCTCCATGCTGGCGAGGTTGTTCTGCTGGCGGACTGAATCGAGCTGCTTGATCACGTCCGCTTCCACGCTGATGCCCATGTCCTTGCCGCGCTGCACCAGCAACTGTTGATCGATTTCATCGCGCAGCAAATTCTTCTGCCTCTCGGCGTACATCGCTTCCTTGCGATCGGGAGTGCAGGTCGAACAGTCGTGGTCGACTTCCTCGTGGAGCTGCGCCTGGGCTTTTTCGTAATCCGAGAGCGTGATGATCTCGTTGTTCACGCGCGCGACGATCTCTTCGATCACCTTTCCGTTGCCCTGCGCCTTGGTCTGCGCATGCGTCGCCGCTGGCGCGGCCGAGGCTAGCGAAACGCCGAGCAGCGTCCACGCGATATTCTTGATGCCCTTGCTCATTCGGCTCCTCTGCCTTTGCATTCGATTCATCCCCACGATTGAATTCTAGCCCTACGATTGTAGTTGCAGCAACAGCTTTTGGGTCGCAGCCGCCACTCCATCCTTTTCATTCTTCCAGTCAAACCATAGCACGCCGCTCGGATCGAGCCGCATTCCCCGCCGGCCGCGAATCACGCGCACCAGCTTTTCCGGTTTGATGGGTGTCTCGTCATGGAATTTCACGGCAACTTGCTCGCCGCGCCGCTCGATTGACGCGACCAGCAATCTCTCCGCCAGCGCTTTCAAGACCGCGTAATCCAGCAGATTGTCGACCGCTGGCGGCGGCACACCGAAGCGGTCCTCCAATTCCTTGCGCACTTCCTCGCGCTCGTCTTCGTTCGAGACTTCGGCAATACGCTTATAGATGCGCAATCGTAGATTTTCGCTTTCTATGTACTCGCGCGGAATGCGAATGTCCTGCCCCAGATTCAAGGTGACGCGCCGCTCCGGCGTCACGGCTTCGCCCTTGCGCTCGGCCACGGCGCGCTCCATCATCCGGCAATAAAGATCGAATCCTACCGCGGCGATCTGGCCATGCTGTTCGCGTCCGAGCAAGTTCCCTGCTCCACGCAGTTCCAGATCGAGGGCCGCAATCCTGAATCCCGCTCCGAGATCGCTGAATTCTTTCAGCGCTGCCAGACGATGTTTCGCGAGCGTGGTGAGTCCCCCGACCGGCGGCACAAGCAGATACGCGTAAGCGCGCTGATTCGAACGCCCCACGCGGCCGCGCAGTTGATACAGCTCCGCCAGGCCGAAGCGATCTGCGCGATTGATGATGATAGTGTTCGCCCGCGGAATATCGAGGCCGTTCTCGATGATCGTGGTGCACACCAGCACGTCCGCCTCACCGCGAATGAACTTCAGCATCACTTTCTCGAGGTCGGCTTCGTGCATCTGCCCGTGTCCGATGATCACGCGCGCTTTTGGGACCAGCCTCTTGATCAGCGAAGCCACTGACGCAATCGACTCGACGCGGTTGTGCACAAAGAAGACTTGCCCATTGCGCGACAGTTCTTCTTCCATCGCCCGCTTGATAATGGATTCCGAAAACGGCGCCACGGTCGTTTGAATCGCCAGCCGGTCTTTCGGCGGCGTCTCGATCACCGACATATCCCGCAATCCCACCAGCGACATATGCAGCGTCCGCGGAATCGGCGTAGCCGACATCGTCAGCACGTCCACGTTCTTGCGCATTTCCTTGATGCGCTCTTTGTGCGCCACGCCGAAGCGCTGCTCTTCGTCCACCACCAACAAGCCGAGATTCTGAAATTTCACGTCCTTCGAAAGCAGCCGGTGCGTGCCGATCACGATATCCACTCTCCCGGCTTCGACCTCCGCCAAAATCTTCTTCTGCTCGCGCGCCGTTCGGAAGCGGCTGAGCATTTCGATCCGCACAGGAAACGCAGCGAATCTCCGCCGGAAAGTTTCGTAATGCTGGAACGCGAGCACCGTAGTCGGCGCGAGAACCGCCACCTGCATCGAATCACCCACCGCCTTGAACGCCGCGCGCATGGCCACTTCCGTCTTCCCGTAGCCCACATCGCCGCACAGCAACCGGTCCATCGGCTGCGCGGATTCCAAATCATGCTTCACGTCACTGACGGCCTTCTCCTGATCAGGCGTCTCCTGAAATTCGAATGCGTCTTCGAATTCCTTCTGCCAGTTCGAATCCTCAGGAAAAGTGTGACCGACGGCCAGTCGCCGCTCGGCATAAAGCGCCAAAAGCTTCTGGGCCATATCGCCCACCGATTTTTTCACGCGCGCCTTGCGCGCCTCCCAGAGATTCGTCCCCAGGCGATCCAGTTGCGGCGTGACTCCGCCCAAAGATTGATACTTCTGAATCAAATCCACGCGCGCGAGCGGCACATAGAGCCGCGCATCCTCGGCGTAGCGCAGCAGCATGAACTCACCGGTCTCTCCCTCGACGGCGATCTGCCGCAGCCCGTCAAATTGCCCGATGCCATGATCCACGTGCACCACGTAATCACTCGGCTTGAGATCCGAGAGATCGCTGAAGAACGAAGCGCTGGTTGCTCGCCCACGCGTCCGCGCCGGTGCCGGAAGCGATTCGAATAAATCCGCGTTGCCATAAATCGCCAGCCGCGATTCCGGAAACGCGACACCTTCCGAAAGCGGCGCCTTGCACAAAACGAGAGCCGGAATCGTGCCGCCGCTGCTTTCTTCGGCCAGGCGCACGCCCGTCGCCGTGTCGTCCAACTCGCCGAGCCGGTACGGCAACTCGTTTTCGTGGCACAGGTCCGCGAGCCGCTCCATCTCGCCGGTGCTCGCAGCCGAGACCATCACCTGCGCGCCGCCTTGCACGCGCCCGCGCACTTCGGCCATGAATGCCGCCACGTTTCCGTGATACCGCGTGGTGGGCTGCGACAACATCTCCCTTGCCGGCGTCTCGCCTTCGAGCGCCAGATGCTCGAGTCGCAATCGGGGCCGCCGCCGCAGCTCCGCGGCCCATTCATCACCGCTCATCACGTAGCGCTCCGCGGGGACATCGTTCAACGCACCCGTCGCCACGCGCCGCGCCGATTCGAGCCGCGCGCGATATTCCTCCATTGCGCGCCGCAGCTCGTCCGGCTCGTCTTCCAGCACCGCGGCTTCGGCCGCGAGCTCGAACAAACTCGATTTCGCGTCGCCCAAAAGCGCCGGATGAAATTCCCATCCCGGATAAAACGCCGCAGGCACGCCTTCATCTTCCCGGCCTGTGACGCCCGGGGCTTGCAACCGTTCGAGCAACTCCGCGCGCCGCGGATAATCGGTGAGCGGAAGCAGCGTTAGCCGTTCGAGCGGCCGCAATGATCGCTGCGTGTTCGCATCGAACTCGCGCAACGATTCCAGCGTATCGCCGAAAAATTCCAGCCGCACGGGCGCCGCGGTCTCGGGAGAGAACACGTCCACAATCCCGCCGCGCAAGGCAAACTGCCCCGGCGATTCCACGGTCTCCTGCTTCTCGTATCCAACACTGACGAGATGAGCGATCAGACCTGCCTGCGGAAAATCGAGGCCGCGTTCCAGCCGCGAAGCAAGGCCCGCATAGAATTCGCTATCGCGCATGCGCTGCATCGCCGCGCTCACCGGCGCCACAACGATATCTGCCTCGCCGGCCGCAAGGCTCCACAACGCGTAAGCGCGCTTCTCGGAAATTTCAGGGTGCGGGGATCGGCCTTCGTAAGGCAGGACGTCATGCGCAGGAAGAATCGCCACGCGGCTGCGCGCCTTGCGCGTAAAAGCTTCAAAAAAATATCGAATCGGCTCGAGGAGCTCTTCCCCGCGCCGGTTCGATGCCACCACCAGAAATACGGGCCGCACCAGGGACGCCGCGCAGATCGCCGTCACCAGCCCCTTCGCCGGATCGGTCAATCCCGCCAGCGAAGATTCCCCGCTGCCGCGCCGCAAATCGTCGAGCGACGCCTCCACCGCCGGATGGCGCCCCACCCGCGACAACAGTTCTGCCACCAGCGGTAGAATCATGCGCGCAAACGCCGGATTCGTTCGATTAGTTTGGTCGTGGAATATCCCGCTTCGAGAGAAATGGACACCACTTCGCCGCCCGCCGCTTCAACTTCTTCGCGCCCGACGATTTCATCGGGCCCCCAATCGCTGCCCTTCACCAGCACCGCCGGAAGAATTTCAGCAATCAATTCGCGCGGCGTGGCTTCCTCGAACACCGTCACAAAATCGACCGCCTCAAGCGCCGCCAGCAATTCCGCCCGCTCCGCCTCCGGAATCACCGGCCGCTGCGGCCCTTTGATCTCCTGCACGCTCGGATCGGAGTTGATGCCCACAACTAGCGCATCGCCAAGCGATCGCGCCCGCTCCAGCATGCGAATATGTCCCGGATGCAGAATATCGAAGCATCCGTTAGTGAATACGACGCGTTTGCCGTCTCGTTTGAGCGCACTAATCCGGAGCTTCAATTCCGTGCGCGCAAGCACTTCACCCACTCCCAGCTCTCCAATGCGGCGAACTTTCTCCGCGATACAAATTCTATCACGCGCGCCACGCTCGCCCGTCGCCCCCGCGAGACGATCTGTATTGCCACGTTTTTAGCGCCATGCTAGCTTCTCCTCACTTCAAGGAGAAATTCATGAGATGGACTCCTGGCGGTGAGAGCGGGGACATCGAGGATCGCCGCGATCAGACGGGCGGCGGTGGCGGTTTCCAATTCGGCGGCATTCACATCGGCATCGGCGGCGCCATCGTCCTGCTGATTCTCAGCTTTGTTTTCAAGGTCAACCTCTTCACTTTACTTGGCGGCGGAACAGGAGGACCACAGACTTCGCTCAGCCAGCCAAATCCCGCGCAAGACGAGGCCGAGAAGCCCCTGGTGCAATTCGTCTCCTTTGTCCTCGACGACGTGCAGAACACTTGGACGCAGCTCCTGCCGCAACAGACCGGCGTGCAATACCACCACGCGAAACTCGTGCTGTTCCGCGATTACACCGAATCCGGATGCGGCGGCGCGCAATCCGCCACGGGCCCGTTCTATTGTCCCGAGGATGAGAAGGTCTATATCGATCTCGGCTTCTTCGACGAGCTGAGCCGCCGCTTTGGCGCGCCGGGCCAGTTCGCGCAGGCATATGTACTCGCGCACGAACTCGGCCACCACGTTCAGAAGCTCACCGGAATCGAAGGCAAAGTTCATCGGCTGCAAGAAAGCAATTCGCGCGAAGCGAATCCGTTATCCGTGAAACTCGAACTGCAAGCCGATTGCTTCGCAGGCGTCTGGGCGCATACCACCCAGCAGCGCGGCCTGCTCGAAAAGGGCGATGTGGAATCGGCGCTCGGCGCCGCGTCTGCCGTAGGCGACGACCGTCTGCAAAAAATGTCCACCGGCCACGTCAGCCCGGAATCCTTCACGCACGGCACTTCCCAGCAACGGATGCAATGGTTTAACGCCGGCCTGGACGACGGCACCATCGCAGCCTGCAACACCTTCGGCCAATCAGATTAGATCCTTCTCGCGAACGCTGATTCAGTTCTCCGCCGCCCGCGCTGTTGCCTCAAACGACCACGCGCATTTCGCCTCTCCCGTGCATCCCTCAATTTGATGCTATACTCCCGTTCTGCTTGACGCTTGTTGTCCCCTCCGCGGGAGCGAATTTCGATGAAGGAAGTTGCCATCGTTGGCGGCGGCCCCGCTGGGGCCATGTGCGGCGAACGCCTCGCCTCCGCCGGATTCAATGTCACGCTATTCGACGAGCATCTCGCCTGGGAAAAACCCTGCGGCGGCGGCCTGACGCACAAGGCCATCTCGACTTACCCCTTCCTTCTCGATAGTCCGCATCCGAAGAAAATTGTCAGCACCGCGGAACTCATCTCCAGCGGCGGCCATCGCGCCCGCTTCCGCATGAATCATCCCATCGTGATTTATTCGCGCACCGTGCTGAACGGCCTGCTCCTCGACCGCGCCGCGGCCGCCGGTTGCCGCACGGTCCGATCGCGCGTCACGCAACTCACTCATTCCGGTGGCCGCGTCCATCTCACCGCCGGTGGCGAAAACTCCAGCGCCGATTTCGTAGTAATCGCCGGAGGCGCTCGCAATCAGCTTCTTCCCGAGACCACCGCGCTCAAAGCCGCCGATCTCGAGATGACTCTCGGCTACTTCGTTCCCACCGACGAGCAGCTAATCAAAGTGAAATTCCTGAAGCAGTTCGAAGGCTATATCTGGTCGTTCCCGCGCTCCGACCATGTCTCCGTCGGCATCTGCGGCAAGATGTCGCAGAATTCCAGCCATGCGCTGCGCCATCATCTCGATGATTTCATTCGCGACGAAAAGATTTCGCTAGAAGGCGCGCGCTTTTACAGCCACGTTCTCCCGTCGCCGCAAGCCCACACTCTCCGCCGCCGCCGCATCGTCGGCAAAAATTGGGCCATGGCCGGAGACGCCGCCGCCTGCGTCGATCCCATCACCGGCGAAGGCCTCTACTACGCCATGCGCTCCGGCGATCTTCTCGCCGAAGCCCTGATCGAAGGCCAGCCCGAAGCCTATCCCGCGCGCATGCGCTCGGTGCTCATCGCCGATCTGGAATTCGCCGCTCGCATTGCCCGAAAAATTTTCTGCGGCAATTTCCTGGGCGGCGCGGTCACCACTCGCATGGTGCAACTCCTGAATCACAGCGCCACTTTCCGCGATCTAATTCGCGATGTCTTCAGCGGCGCGCAGGACTATCGCAGCCTGAAACGCCGCCTCTGGGCGCAACTCGGCATCACTCTCGCCGAATTCACCAAGAGCTTCATCGACCCGCGCTCTTGCGGCGACGCTTCCTCGCCCGTGGACGGCCCGGAGCCCGCCCGTTGAGCGCCGAACACAAAACTCCCTATCCGACGCTGCCTCACGGAATTCACGCCAAGCTCGAAAAAAACGTCCCCGCGAATTGGACGCTCGCTGCCTTTGACCCTGAGCTGCCCCCGGTTCTCTCGACGCCGGCGATGATCGGCATGATGGAATCGGTAGCCGCAACCGCTGCAAAGCCGCACTTACACGCCGGCATGATCACTGTAGGAACGCGCATCGAAGTTGATCATCTGAAGGCCGTCACGACCGGCGCCGCAGTAGAAGTAACCGCCCGTCTAACCGCCCAAGAAGGCCGCTTCCTAACATTCGAAGTCGAAGCCCGCTCCGGCTCCCACGTAATCGGCCGCGGCAAAGTCTTCCGCGCCATAGTCGAGCCGCGCAGCTTCCAAACTCGCGCCACCGCCCGCGGCAATTCGTAGCGAACTAATCGCTCTCACCCTCGGCTGGCGCTCTTCGCTACTTCTCCTAGCTGTCATCCTGAGCGCAGTGAAGGATCTGCATTCTCCTCGCTTCAAACGAAAGGACACATCTCCCGTCGCGGCTCGCAATAGGTTCCCTTTGTCGTCATCCTGAACGAAGTTAAGGATCTGCGGTCTTTTAATGGCGAGCGAAAACGTAGGAGGGCACGTCGAACACAGCAGACAAATTCTAATACTCCGCGCGCCGCGCCGCAGCCTTGCGCTGCACCGGCGGCGTAATCGTAGCCATCTTGCGGATCATGGCCAGCACCAGCTTCTTGTCATCATCCGAAAGAGTAGTGCTATATCTCTTGATTTCGGCAAGGAAGCGAATCTCTTCCTCTGAAAGCTCCCCCAGCATCTTGCGCGTCTCGCGGTCTTGAGGAGTATCGCTACCGGGGAAAAAATCCGCCAAATTGATTTCCATGGCCTCGGCGATTTTCGCCAGCGTCTCGAGCGAGGGCACCGTATGCCCATTCTCCACGCGCGAGAGATAGCAGCGCAGCAATCCGGTCCGCCGCTCGATATCGCCCTGTGACAAGCCGCGGTCGCTGCGATACGACCGAATCACCTCGCCGATATTCACCTTTGGCTTTTCTTTCGGCACCGGCCTCTCACCTCCGAGTATCGCGGTATCTTAAGCATCCAGTGCTAGGACGCGCAAGTAAATTCTCTATGAGCCCGGCAAACGAACTTTGGCCCAGCCCTCGCGTACCGCCGGCTTGTCCTGAGCTCCGAACGGCTGCCAGCCGGCGTTTTTGACTCTGTCTTTGTCTTTTTCGATCTTAACCCGTGGAGGGAACGTACCGCCAGAGGATCTAACTCAAGCCCGTGCTGCCTTCTTATCCTCGTACAGCGCGTCATCCACGCGCTTCACGAACTCCTGCGCCGTCTCGCCAATCAAATAATCCTTCCAACCGGCCGCAAAAGTGACGGGCAACTTCGTGTTGTCGTACTCGACCACCAGGCCATTCAATCGTCCCAGCACGTGCCGCACTTCTTCCGGCCGGCACTCTGGCAGAATCACCATGAACTCGTCGCCGCCCATCCGCGCAGCCAAATCCGACCCGCGAATAGCTCGCTTCAACCGCTCGGAGAAGGTTTCCAGCACCAGATCGCCCGCTCCGTGCCCCAGTGTGTCGTTCACGCGTTTCAAACTATTCAGATCGAGCAGCAGCAGCGTCAAAGGCCGCGAATGACGGATCGCCCGCGACATCTCCTCTTCCAGCCGCTGCTCCGCCGATCGCCGGTTGAAAAGCCCCGTCAATTGATCGAGCGCCGCGAGTTTGTAAACTTCCGTGGCCAGCGATTCCACTTTCGCCAGCGCGTGAATTTGCTGCGCCATTTGCTTGCGGATGCGATTGATCAGCAGTTGCTGGTAGAGCGTATAGATGTTGAACACCAAAACCAACGCGATCAGCCCGCGGACGGAATCCTCTCGAGTGAACGAAAAAGTCTTGGAATCGACCCTTAGAAGCGTCGGGAACTCGAATGACGCCACGCAGACCGTCAACAGAAGCATCACGAAACACGCACTCATCCACATCCACCATTGCCGGCGGTCCAATCGACGCAGGTTTGCTTCGATCGTGGCGGCGCCATCCGCCCGCCTGTCGCTGGGCGGCGCTTCGCGCGTCCCTACGGTCGTCTCCACTTCGTTAGCGCCATCGGCGCTAACTTCGGTATGTACGCTTGTTTCGGACATCGCCCCTTCCAAGACTTCCACTAGAAATAGCCTATCGCCGCGTGAATGACCACATCCGCAGCCTGCGTCTGTGTCAAAGTCGCAAACCCGGCCTTTCGCACAGGTCCGTACTCGCTTCTGGGAACTCCAACGCCCTTCGGAATTGACTTGAGAACGCGCAGCCCGTTTAATGATTCCGGAGTGGCGGCGTGCCGTCGCGAATTCGACGGGCCTGCGCCTCCGTCCTAGCACACACAATGGTGCGACTGAAGTCTCCGGATAAGCCGCTGAATACGTCCGCTCCCATCGACGAAGATCCGGCGCTTCCAAATTCGAAATCGGCGCCACGCCGCTTCGGAACCGCCCGCTCCGCCTTTCTGGTTGCCGCAGGTATTTTTCTCAGCCGCATTTCTGGACTGATTCGCGATCGCTTCTTCGCCCACTATTTCGGCAATTCCGATGCCGCGGACGCCTTCAAAGCCGCCATCCGCATCCCCAATTTCCTCCAAAATCTATTCGGTGAAGGAGTTCTCTCCGCATCCTTCATTCCGGTTTACGCCGCGCTTCTAGCCCGCGACGATCGCGAAGAGGCCGATCGCGTCGCCGGCGGAATTTTCTCGCTGCTCGCTCTCACCGCTTCCCTTCTCGTTCTGATTGGCGTTCTCACCACTCCCTGGCTGATCGAAATCATCGCCCCCGGTTTCACCGGCGAAAAGCGCCAGCTCACCATTCAGCTCGTCCGCATTCTTTTTCCGGGCGCGGGACTTCTGGTGCTTTCCGCCTGGTGCCTCGGCATTCTGAATAGCCATCGCAGATTTTTTCTCTCCTATACGGCGCCAGTAATCTGGAACGTCGCCATGATCGCCACGCTGATCATCTTCGGCGTCCGCATGCAGCAATTCCCCCTCGCCGCCGCGCTCTCGTGGGGAGCGGTGGTAGGCAGCGCGCTGCAAGTCGGCGTCCAGTGGCCGGTAGTAATGCGGCTTCTCGGCCGCTTTCGTCTCACCCTGCACGCGCGCGCCGATAACATCCGTACGGTTGTCCGCAACTTCTTTCCTGTATTTATTAGCCGCGGCGTCGTGCAGATCAGCGCCTACGTTGACTCGGTCCTCGCCAGCCTGGTGGGTACGGGCGCGGTCGCCGCGCTCTCCTACGCGCAAACTCTCTATACGCTCCCAGTCAGCCTCTTTGGCATGGCCGTTTCCGCCGCGGAATTGCCGGTAATGTCCGGCCAACTTGGCAGCGAAGACGAAGTCGCGCGCGCCCTGCGCCAGCGTCTCGACGCAGGCCTGCGCCAGATCGCCTATTTCGTAGTTCCCTCGGTCGTCGCGTTTCTCGCGCTCGGCGATATCGTCGTATCAGCAATCTATCAATCCGGCCGCTTCACCCACGACGACGCCATGTATGTTTGGGGCATTCTCGCCGGCTCGACAGTCGGCCTGCTGGCATCAACGCTCGGCCGCCTCTATTCCTCCACTTATTACGCTCTGCGCGACACACGGACTCCCCTCCGATTCGCCATCATCCGCGTCACGCTCACCACCATCCTCGGCTATCTCTCCGCCATTCCCTTGCCGCACCTGCTCGGCATCAATCCGCGCTGGGGCGTAGCTGGTCTCACCATATCCGCCGGCGTTTCCGGCTGGGTTGAATTCCTGCTCCTGCGCCACTACTTGAATCGCCGCATCGGCAAAACGGGTCTCTCGCTCGGCTTCTCATCCACGATCTGGTCGGTAGCAGCCGCCGCAGCCGCGGTGGCCTGGGCCATCCGCTGGGCCGCCGGTTTGCACCGGCCCATCCCCCTCGCTATCATCGTGCTGATCCCCTACGGACTCGTCTATCTAGGCGCCACCTTCGCCCTAAAACTCCCCGAAGCCAAATCGCTCGGCGCCATGTTCTCCCGCTTTACCTCCCGTTAGCGCGCTGTCGGTTCCCTATCGTCTTGCCCTCATGGGGCGCGCAATCCTTCCCGTCGTGGGAAAATCTTCCTGCACTATTCCCGTAGCGGAAAACCCTTAGTACCGACAAAACAGTGAATGTAAATGACTTGCAGTCTCTAGCGGGCCCCGGACTTGGTCACCATTTTGCTCCGGTCACATCTAATGTAGGGGAACCCAAACACCAATGAAACTCAGACTCTTGCTGTTCAGCATGGCCATCGCGATCCTCCTCGCCGCGCCGCTGCGCGCTCAAGATCTCGCCCAGCCTGCGGCCGCGCAAGATTGCGGCAGCTCGCAATCCTGCACTGCACATCTATCCGCGAACGTCACCGCGGGCGACTCTCTCATTGCCGTTGTGCGCATCGGAAACGTCCAATCCGTCGCCGGAACCACCATCACCGACTCGCTTTCCAACACTTGGGTTCTCGACGCCTTCAAGGCACAACCTTCTGACGGTCACCTCCTCGCCGTCTACCGCGTCGCGTCAGCCAAACCGGGCGCCACTGTTTTCACCGTTTCAAATCGATCCGCGGACACCATGCGCGTCATCTCCCTAGCTGAAATCTCCGGTCTAGCCTCCGGCTCGCCCGACGCCTCGACTCTTGCTGCCGGCTCGGGCACCACCGCTCAACCGGGCGCCGTGACCTCGTCTCAACCTGGCGACTACGTGCTTCTCACCGCTTCCACTGGTAACAATCAATCCTTCTCCACCACCCAGCCGTTTCTCATGGAAGCTGAAGTCACCAAAGGCGCCTACGCCGACCTCAAACAATCGCAATCCGGAAAGGTCGCCCCATCCATCACTTTCGGCGTTTCAGACCAATGGGCGGCCATCGCCGTCGCCTATAGAACCACCGGCAACCCCAAGCTGCCGCTAATACTCTCCGTTCATTACGACGATGGCACTGCCGTTACCGGAAGCGCCGTCCTCTCCAGCCTCGCCAACAACGTAAAGACCACCATCCAAACCTGGCCCATCGGCTCCAATGGCCAAGTCACGCTCTACTGCCCCATCGTCAACACCGGCACCTACCAGTACGATTTCCTGGACCCCAGCGGCAACCTGCTGCAAAGCTACGTAATCCTCCCAGGCGCCTTCATCTCGCTAATCTCTCCAGCCCATTCCATCCTCGGCTCCATCACGCTAAGCAAATCCACCCACAACGTAACCATCCCAGTAAGCTTCGCCTTTCAGTAGCGCGTAACGCCGAGATTTCTCTGTCGTAGGGGCGCCGGTCAATCACTAAGCGATTGCGAAGCAATCGACGCGCCCTCCGACGACCGTAGCGTCAAGCCAACGCTCCGGGAAATCCGCGGCCTACGCCCAACGAGACAAATCTACCTTTTTGATTTTGAAAGTACTTCAGGTCTATCCGAAGGAAAAAACTGGGGAACCTAATTAAACTCCGCCCGCGCTCTCGCCCGCGCCCGAATCACCTGCACCGCTCGAATCCGCGTCGTCAAAACACTATTCCCAAACTCCATGCGCAGCCCAGGCGCCGCCACGATATCCCTCTTAATCGCACTCCCGCCCCAGGTACATCCATTGATCCCCACGCGCTGCGGCGAAATCTTCTGCCGGTCAAACCATCCGCCCCAAATCCAATAATGCCCGCCGCCCAAAACCCAGATGGTATATCGGGAATTCATGGTCGTGACAAGCAGGCGGTCGCCGACGCGCAATTCTTCCTTGCGCACCTCATCGTCCAGCGCGCGCGCCTTCTCCACCACCCGCTCGAGCGTCATCCCACTTCCAGTCATCCCCAGCCCTCTCGCTGCATCTTGCGCCGCCCCGCCACCCAAGTCAACGCGTTTCCACAACTATTAGACGTACCAAGCAAGCATTTGGACGTCGCTCGTACCCGATTGCCTTGTTGAAACTCTGCGGCCTCAGCGTCTCTGCGGTGAGCCTCTGGCCGGAATTCCAGGCGGCTCTAGCCCTTCGGCTTCAGCTTCTCCAAAATTGCTTTGAACTCCGCCTCTTCATGCAACGCCGCCAAGTCCGGATCCCGCGACACCCACTCATAATCGCTGAAGCCGACTTCCGTGGCTTTCGCCAGCATCATCAGCCCTTCCGGCTTCATCCTCAGGATCGAATACGTGCACGCCGCGTTGTAGAGCACATTGGCGTCATTCGGCCGCATAGCCACGGCTTTCTCGATCTGTGCCGCCGCATCGCTCCGCCGGCCCACCGCGGCATAATTATTGGACAGCAAAATCCGCGCCCGGACGTCCTCGGGAACCGTGTCCACGTGCCGCTCCAGCACCTCCCCGAATTTTTTCCGGTACGCCTCCGTGCGAACCTGATCCCCTTTCGCTTCCACTGACAGCCCGTAGGGAACGAACACGTTGTAATCGTCGCCCGCCGCTTCGAGCGCGCGGTCCATCAAATCGGCAGCCTCGTCAAAGCGGCCGGATGAAAATAGCGCGCGGCCCAGGATGTCCCAGCCGGCCTCGCAATCGGGTTTCAGCTCCACAGCTTTGCGGGCGTATTGGACCGCCTCATCATATTTCTGCTGTACGTGGCAGATTCTCGCACGCGAGGCCAGGGCTTCCGGAAGATTGGGATCGAGTTCGAACGCGCGATTGGCCGACGCCAGCCCTCTCTCGATCCATCGCGGATCGCGCCCGTGCAATTCAAATTGCATCCCGCACACGTTCGCAATCCCCGCGTGCGCCAGCGCGAAATTCGGATCGAGCTTGATTGCGTGCTCGAACATCTGCATCGCAAATTCCAGATTTTCGCGCCGCGTATAATTCCGCCCGCGCAAAAAATAATCGTACGCCTGCAAATTTTCCGTTGGCTTGCTCGAAATCGTCTTCTCTTCCTGCGGCGAAAGCGTAATGCGCAGTGCCTGCGTGATGCTCCGCGCGATATCGTCCTGCACCTCGAACACGTCCTTCAATTCCCGGTCATATCGCTCGGCCCAAGCGGACCGCCCCGTCCGCGTCTCCACAAGCTGCGCCGTAATCCGCAGTCGATTCCCCGCCCGCCGCACGCTCCCGCCAAGCACGTATGCCGCGCCCAACTGCTGTCCCACCTCCGGCCCAGTCACCGGCTTATCCCGAAACGCCGCAATCGCGGCCCGCGGAAACACTTCCAGCGTCTTCACCTTCGCCAGTTCCGTGATGATGTCTTCCGTCATTCCATCGCGGAAATATTCATCCTCTTTCGCCCCGCTCAAATTCTCGAAGTAAAGCACCGCGATCGATTTCTCCACGCCCTTCGCCGCCCGCCCCGCCTGCAAGTCGCTCTTCACGCGCCGCAGATCGCTCACCAGCACCGCCGCGCTCTGGTACCGTGTCATGCGGTTCTTTTCGAGCGTCTTCTCGATCAATCGCCCCAACTCCGGCGGAATCTGCGTATTGATTCGCGAAGCATCCACGGGCACGCGATTCAAAATCGCCTCGAAAATCACCGCCGGCGTAGCCCCCGCAAACGCCTGCCGCCCCGTAGCCATCTCGTACAGCACCACGCCAAACGAAAAAATATCCGACCGCGCGTCCACTTCCTCCCCGCGCGCCTGCTCCGGCGACATATACGTCACCGTTCCAATCGTCGATCCCGGGCTGGTCAAATATTCGCCGGCGCCAGCCGACGTCCGCGTAGCCGAAGCGCCCATCGCCTCGCCAACTTCCTGCGCCTTCGGAACGAGCTTCGCCAATCCGAAATCCAGCAGCTTGGCCTGTTTTCGCAGCGTGATGAAAATATTCGCGGGCTTGATGTCGCGGTGAACGATATCTTTCGCATGCGCCGCTTCCAGCGCATCAGCAATCTGAATCGCATAATCGAGCAGCGTGTCGGTCGCCAGCGGCTGCCCGGTCAATTTGTGCTTGAGCGTCTCGCCCTCGAGATGCTCCATGGCGATGAAGTGCCGCCCCTCGTGCTCGTCCACTTCATAAATCGTGCAGATGTTCGGATGATTCAGCGCCGATGCCGCCCGCGCCTCACGCTTGAATCGTTCCACCGCCTGCCGGTCCTGCGAGGTATCCTCCGGCAAAAACTTCAACGCCACGCGCCGCCCCAATTTCGTATCCTCGGCCAGATACACCACGCCCATGCCGCCGCCGCCAATTTTTTCCACCACGCGGTAATGCGAAACCGTCCGGCCAATCAGGGTCTGAGGAGAATCCATGTGGAGCGCCATATTATTCCGCGCGCCAATCAGAGTCAATCCGGGTCAAGTGGCGCCGGCACTCTTGCCGGCGTCCGGCGAAGAATCCCTCGCCAACTCAACAAAACGACCGCGGACCAAATTATCTGTTCTCTGTCTCTCTGCGCTCTCTGCGTCTCTGCGGTGAGTCTTGAGGCTGGTGCCGGAGGAGGGGGTCGAACCCACACGGCCTTGCGGCCACCGGATTTTGAGTCCGGCGCGTCTGCCAGTTCCGCCACTCCGGCGAGTCCTTCGATAATAGGGTCTCCGCGCCCGATTTACAATTGCGCCCCGCTGTGTTGTAGTGATTTTCCTCGGCATTTCGGTGGCAGCCCCCGCATTCATGCGGGGGAGGAGCGCTTAAGCGCTCCGGAAAAGCGACATTTTTAGCGATGCGCTTTAGCGCTGGGCGCTACGGAGCTGGCCCGTAAAGTAGCTCTATACGAAAGCTTGGGCCCCTCAATCCAATCTCAAAATTAGGACACCACTCAGCAAGGGTGGCTTCAATTTCCATCGCCCCAATTCCGAAGGATTAAGAGTATCCTAAGCGAGACGGAGCATCGCGATGGATGCCTATAAATCGCTGCTTTCTTTTTTTCTGGCGTCAATCGTTCTCGCTCTGCAGCAAGCACCGGCCCCCGCATTCGCCACTGATCATCAGATCTTCCTAACGAAGCTCATCGCAGCAGCGACCGACCGCACGAATTCCTCGGTCCGTTACGACGGTTCCTACGTGAAAATCCCCTATCCCAATGGCGACGTCCCGGCCGATACGGGCGTTTGCAGCGATGAAATCATTCGCATCTACCGCGTCGTAGGCATTGACCTCCAAAAGGAAGTCCACGAAGACATGCTTCAAAACTTCGACGAATACCCTCGTCCGGCCAAGTGGGGCCATTCTCGCCCGGACGCCAACATTGACCATCGCCGCGTCCCCAATTTGATGGTCTTCTTCACTCGCAAAGGAGAATCGCTGCCAATCTCCGATCGCCCGGAAGATTACGCCCCCGGCGATTTGGTCACCTGGGATTTAGGCGGAGACGTACCGCACATCGGGATCGTAGTCGATCGTTTAGCCGCATCAAGCCACCGCCACCTGATCGTCCACAACATAGGCGAAGGCCCGAAAATGGAGGACGTCCTCTTCGCCTGGAAGATCACCGGCCACTACCGCTATTTCGGCCCGAACAAATAGTCTTCAAGTAGCGCCGGCGTCCCCGTTTACCCTGAGCTGCGAAGGGCCGGCATCCGGCGAAGATCACACAGGCCAACTCCGCAAACCGACGTCGGACCGCCAAATTCCCTCTTGCTCTTCCTCAGCGCCCTCTGCGTCTCTGCGGTAATCTTCAAGCCGTGTAATTTGTCGCCTCGCCTGCGCCACCCGGCAACCCTCCCCATCATCGTTCCACCGCGATCTCCTTCTTCGTAGCCCGCGACGAATCCATCAAGCGCACCTTGATCGGGAGCCCGCCCACCGACGGCGCCAACTGCCGCCCAATCTGTTCAAACCCAGCCTGCATCGCCGCATCGTCCCAAACTCCCTCTTTCACCACGAACGATATCGCCGTACCGTCCTTGTCCTTCGACAACACCACCGAGAATCCCTTGTCTTGAAAATAGCCCACAGTCTTCAGCGCCTCTCCCAGCGCCTGCGCATCTTGCTTCGTCGCCGAACCCGAGTAATAAACCTCGTCCTTCGATCCGACGATCAATTTATGGTCGGCCCAAGGTCCCAGAGCAGCAGCCACAATCACGCCGGCCAACACCGCGAGGAACGCCAAACCCACACCGACCGCCGCCCATTTCGAACCCAGTTGGCCGCCGCGCACCTCGTGCTGGTTCACCTCCGCCCCTTGCAAATACTGCGCCGCGCTCCTCGTGCCCAACGCTATTCCAATGCCAATCGCAATGCTCCCAGATGACGGCACGAAGTATCCCAGCACGCTCGCCAGAACTGTCGCCACCGATCCCAATCAACAGCGTAAGGATTGCCGTCTGCCCCTTTCCCATGCGCCGGTAATTGATCGCCATCAAACTAACTCCAGCCACAGGAGAACCGAGCAGCGAGGCAATGAATACAGAAGTTGCATCAAACAAGCGATACCCAGGAACAGCCGCAGGCGTTGTCCCCGCAGCCGCAGGCGTCAAAGAAGCATTCATATAAGTCCTCTCACTAAATTAAAGGCCGGGCCACCCAAAATGCGCAGCGTCCTCCACACTCTGCATTGCGCAAAATCCCCCCAGGAACCGTCATGCCGTTGCCACATCGCTCCAGGGTCTGTGCAGGAAACAGGAAATTCCCTACGCCAGGACATGACAGCTATCTAGTCGCGACGTTGTCATCCTGAGCGAAGCTAAGGATCTAACCGCCCAAATGTCTCGCGGAATAAATTCAAAATGCCGTCATCCTGAGCGAAGCGAAGGATCCGCATTCGGTCTTGGTGTTTCTTGGTGTTGGTTTGCGCCGTCATCCTGAGCGAAGCTAAGGATCTAACCGTCCACTGCATCGCCGACAATACCCAAATGCCGTCATCCTGATCGAAACGCTGTCATCCTGAGCGAAGCGAAGGATCCGCATTCGGTGTTGGTTCTTCTTGGTGTTGGTTTGCGCTGTCATCCTGAGCGAAGCTAAGGATCTAACCGTCTCGATGTCATCGCGAAACAAACATATCAAATGTTCGTCTATCCCGAGCGAAATGTTGTCATCCTGAGCGAAGCGAAGGATCTCACCGTCCAATGTTTGCAACTACTGAAGCCAACTCGACGGTTCGATATACGCCGGCCAGTCCTCGAATTGGCTATTTTTCCGCAACCTCCTGAGCCGCTAAGGTACGTCTCATCAATCTCCCACACCAGCCTCGTCAGCTTTCTGTCGCCCTCTTTTGCAAATCGTCTTTTCCCCTCTTTAGCTGCTGCTCTGCTAAACTAACCCGCTCATGCCGGACTCAAACCACCCCCGCGCAAATTCCTCCCTCTGGCTCGGCCTAACCGCCGCATTGGCCGCGGTACTCTGCAATTTCGCATTCTTTCTGAATCCGCCAGCCCAAAGCGCCATCCCGTGGCTCAGCCTCGCGCTAGCAGCGGTCGCGCTAATCCTTCTGGCTCTCGGCGTAAAAAATCTCTTCGCGCAACCACGAACGATCGCGACAAGAATTTTCGGAGTCGTCGTAGTTTTATTCTCGCTACTCCTATCAGTAGGCTCGATCTTTGGCTTCTTCAAAGCCCGCGCAGTTCCCCCGTCCACCGACTCGCCGCAAATCGGCGAGAAGGTTCCCGATTTCACGATGACCGACACACACGGCCAATCCGTCTCGCTCGCCCAACTCTTCGCACCCGCGCCAGGAGACGCCGCATCGCCCGCCCCCAAAGCCGTCCTCCTGATTTTCTATCGCGGCTATTGGTGACCCTACTGCAACCTCGAGTTACGAGGCATAGAAAAGCTTCTTCCCGAATTCAAATCCGCCGGCATCCGTCCGGTAGCCATCAGCGTTGACGCCCCGGACGTCTCGCGCGATCTAGCCGCCAAAGCCGGCTACACCTTCACCATCCTCTCCGATCCGCACGCAGAGGCAATTCGCAGCTACCATTTGCTACACGTCGCCGGCGGCCACGAAGGCCAAGACATCTCCCGCCCCGCGGAATTTCTCCTGGATTCAACGGACACAGTCCGCTGGCGCAATCTAACCGAAGACATCCGCGTCCGCGCCCGCGCCAACGAAATGCTAGCAGTAGCGAAATCTCTTCAGTAGGGGCCGGGGTTTACCACCGGCCCGGGTTACGATTAGGTTTTGAATTCGTAAGGGCGCTGCTTGCAAACAAGCCCCCGATTCCACAGCACGCCCCATGTGCATTTCTCCCAAATCCATGCTAGCTTCGATTTAGGAGGCAGAAAATTGAAGTCTGGCATCAAATCCGGCGCCGCCGCGCGCCGAGAATCAAACCAAACCGCGAATCGTGAGGCCAGTGCCCCAATTCGAGATCGCGTGGAATTCAGCGCGCGACGGGAGCGCTTCCACACGTGCTCGAACGCCTCAGCGGTTAGGCGGGAGCCGCCGCATCCATGCACGAGAGCCGTTGCAGTTAGGTGGCAGCCCTCGCGTTCATGCAGGAGGTCCATCGCAGTTCGGTGGGAATTCTTGGGTTCATGCCCGAGAGCGATTGCAGTTCGGTGGGAGCCCCCGCATTCATGCGGGGGAGGAGCGCTTGAGCGCTCCGAAAAAACGCCGCCATTCAAGATGCGCTTTAGCGCTGGGCACTTCGGAGCCCACCCGTTAAGCATCTCCACACGAAAGCAGCCGGACTTCAAATTTCATCTCGAAATCACGAAACCACCGTCGAATGGACCCGAAAAGTCCGAATCTGTCCGTTCGAAATCTGTTTCGGTTAGAAAGGACCCCGATCCTTTGTTTTGTTGAACTTACGTGAGGTTTTAATTGAACCCTTGTTTCGGTTAGAAACTGAGCTCGGGCAGCTTTCTGCTAGGATTGTAAAGGACAAAAGGACTCCCAATTTGAACCACCAGCGCCACAAAACGGTCGGCGTAAAAGTCGGCAAAATCCAAGTCGGCGGCGGCGCACCTGTAGTCGTCCAGTCCATGACCAACACCGACACGGTGGACATCGCCTCGACCGCCCGCCAATGCCTCGAGCTAGCCGAAGCAGGCTCCGAACTCGTCCGCATCACCGTGAATATCCCCGAAGCCGCCGCCGCGGTCCCCGAAATCAAGCAGCGCCTGCTCGACGCCGGCTGCGACGCCCCGATCATCGGCGACTTCCACTACAACGGCCACGTGCTGCTCACCAAATATCCGCAATGCGCCGAGTCTCTCGACAAATACCGCATCAACCCGGGCAACGTAGGCCACGGCGATCGCCGCGACGAACAATTCTCCACCATCTGCAAAGTAGCCCGCGATCACGGAAAACCAGTCCGCATCGGCGTCAATGGCGGCTCGCTAAATCAAGAACTCGTGATGCAAAAAATGCAGGAGAACACCGACAAAGATCTCGGCCGCACCTCCGAAGAAATCATCAACGAGTGCATGGTTCTGAGCGCGTTGCAGTCCACGGAGCTAGCACTCGAAAATGGCCTGCGCAAAGATCAAATCATCATCTCCTGCAAAGTTTCGCGGCCCAATGATCTTCTCGCGATTTATCGCGACCTCTCATCGAGAACCGATCAGCCGCTACACCTCGGCCTCACCGAAGCCGGCATGGGCGCAAAAGGTCTCGTCTGGTCTTCCGCCGCGATGGGAATTTTGCTGGGCGAAGGCATCGGCGACACGATCCGCATCTCTCTCACCCCGCGCCCGGGCGGCGATCGCCGCGATGAGGTCTACGCCGCCTGCGAGCTGCTCCAGGCCCTCGGCCTGCGCTCCTTCGCTCCGAGCGTCACCGCCTGCCCCGGCTGCGGCCGCACTACCAGCACAACTTTCCAGGAATTGGCCGAACGCATCCAAGGCTACGTCCGCGAAAAAATGCCGCAGTGGAAAGTGCAATACGAAGGCGTCGAAGCCATGACGCTCGCCGTGATGGGCTGCATCGTCAACGGCCCCGGCGAATCCAAAGCCGCCAACATCGGCATCAGCCTTCCCGGCACCGGCGAAGCCCCAAGCTGCCCGGTTTACATCGACGGCCAAAAATTCGTCACGCTAAAAGGCAACTACGACGAACTCAACGAAGCCTTCCGCAAATTGATCGACGATTACGTCACCACAAAATATCCCAAACGCGATCCCGCCACCGCACCGCCGAATCGAGGAGTCCCCTTGCCGCCTCGAACCTCCGAGTCATCGCCTAACTCGCCGCCAACCGAACCCGCAGCGCAAACTCATGCCGAATTCGCGGCACCGCCCGCAAACTGGCAACGCGGTTTCTGGGCGCTCATCGCCACGCAATTTCAAGGCGCCTTCAGCGACAACATTCTCAAGTGGGTCATCAGCTTCATCGTTCTCGACATGGCGATCCCGCAAGAGCAGCGCGACCGCCTCTTCGTGCTCATTATTCCGCTGCTCTTCTCAGTTCCCTTCCTGCTTTTCTCGATGACCGGCGGCTACTTCGCCGACCACTACAGCAAACGCTCGGTGGCCATCGGCACAAAATTCTTCGAAATGGCCGTGGCGTTGCTCGCCGTCGCAGGGCTTGCAATGCACAGCCTTCCCGTCGAATGTGCCGCGGTTTTTCTGATCAGCACGCAGGGCGCGCTCTTCGGCCCGACGAAATATGGGCTACTGCCGGAGCTGCTGCCCGAGCCAAAGCTCTCGTGGGGCAATGGAATTCTCGAGCTCGGAACATTTCTCGCGATTCTGATTGGCACGCTGGTCGCGGGCGAGCTCTCCACAATTTTTCACGGCCGCGAATATTGGTCTGGTGTGATCTTGATCGGCTTGGCGTGTGTTGGACTTCTGACCAGCACGGGGATTTCGCGCGTGCCCGCCGCGCGGCCTACTAGCAAGTTCAATTGGAATCCTCTCGGCGATTTGCTCGACCAGATCGGATTGATTCGCAAAGACCGCGTTCTTTCGCTCGCGGTTATCGGCAACGTTTATTTCTGGTTTCTTGGCTCGCTGCTTCTTCTCAACGTTGTGCTCTATGCGAAAGATATCCTGCACGCCAGCGACGCGCGCACCAGCTTGCTTCTCGGATTTCTTTCCATCGGCATCGGGATCGGCAGCTTCGCTGCGGGCTATCTTTCGGGCAACAAAATCGAATACGGATTAATTCCGCTCGGAATGATCGGAATGACGATCGATTCTGCGCTACTTTTCCGCCACGGACTTTCTTACAACTCGGTCTCCGTTCTGCTCGGAATTCTCGGCTTCTTCGCCGGCTTCTTCGCCGTGCCCATCAACGCTTTGATTCAGCATCGTCCCGATCCCGCGACAAAAGGCGGAATCCTCGCCGCAGCGAATTTGCTTTCCTTCGTGGGCATCGCCGCGCAACCGGTGGCGCAGTACGCCATGATTTTTGTCGGCCATCCAAATCCTGCCACTGTTTTCCTGATTTGTTCGGTGATGACGCTCGCGGCCACGGTTTACGTTTGCTGGATGCTGCCAGATGCGCTGCTGCGGCTGCTGCTGTGGATGCTGACGCACACGTTCTACAAAATTCGCGTGGACGGCCGCGAAAATATTCCGGAACGCGGCGGGCGCGCTGTTCGTCGCCAATCATCTTTCGCTCGTGGATGCGCTGCTGCTGATTGCCGCTTGCGACCGGCCGATTCGATTTCTGATTTTCGAGGACATTTACAATCATCCGGTGGTCAGGCCGTTCGCGTCGATTTTGCATGCGATTCCGATTTCTTCGACGCAGCGGCCGCGCGATTTGATCCATGCGCTGCGGACGGCTAGCGAAGCGATTCGCAGGTGGCGAGATTGTCTGCATCTTTGCCGAAGGTGAAATCACGCGCCTCGGCCGGCTGCTTCCCTTCCGCCGCGGCTTCGAGCGCATCATGCAGGACGTGGAAGCGCCAATCATCCCGGTGAGCCTCGACGGCGTGTGGGGCAGCATCTTTAGCTACGAGGGCGGGCGATTTTTCTGGAAATTTCCGCGGCAGATTCCCTACTCGCTTTCGGTGAGCTTCGGCGCGCCGCTGCCGCACGATGCGACGCCATTCCAAGTGCGGCAATCGGTGCAGGACATGCAGAGCCGCGCATTTCACTACCGCCGCCCGCGGCTGCGAACTCTTCCGTCGGCGCTGATTCATACCGCGCACCGGCATCCGTTGCGCTTTGCGATGGGCGATGCGCGCCGCCCGCGAGTGAAATGGGGTGCGGTGCTGCTCAGCTCGATTTTCCTCGCGCGGCGGCTCAAGAAAACCTGGCAGGGCCAGGAAATGGTGGGCGTGCTGCTGCCGCCGTCGGTGCCGGGCGCGATGCTGAATTTCGCGGCGATGCTCGCGGGCAAAGTGCCGGTGAATCTGAATTACACGTCGTCGAATGAAACGCTCGCATCGTGCGGCGAGCAGTGCAAGCTGCAGACCACCATTTCGACGAAGATGCTGCTCGATCGCCTGCCGATCAAGCCGCCGGGAAGTACAATTCTTCTCGAAGAAATTGCGGCGAATCCGCGGCTTGGCGAAAAGATCATCGCGGCGCTGCTCTGGCCGCTTCCCGGGCGCTTGCTCGAGCGCGTGCTGAGCGGCAAGCGTCGTTCACAACTCGACGAACTTGCGACGATCGTTTTCTCGAGCGGCAGCACAGGCGAGCCGAAAGGCGTGATGTTGACGCACTTCAATATCGTGTCGAATGTGGAGCAGACGGCGCAGGCCATCAAGCTCGACCGCCACGACACGCTACTCGGCGTTCTGCCGTTTTTTCATTCCTTCGGCTTCTCGGTGACGCTATGGCTTCCGGCCGTAATCGGAATTGGCGCTGCCTATCATCCGAGCCCGCTTGATTTCGGGGCCATCGGCGCACTGATTCGAGAATACAGCGTGACGTTTTTGATTTCGACGCCGACATTTCTGCAAGGCTATCTCCGAAAATGCTCGCCTGAAGACTTCGGCAGTCTGCGGCTGGTGATCGTGGGCGCGGAAAAATTGCCGGAGCGCGTGGCGGCGGCATTTGAAGATCGGTTTGGGATCCGGCCGCTCGAAGGCTACGGGTGCACGGAATGTTCGCCGGTAGTCGCGGTGAACACACTTGACTATCGTGCGCCGGGTTTCCGGCAGGTGGGAGCAAAGCGCGGCTCGATTGGGCATCCGCTGCCGGGGATGACGGTGCGGATCGTCGACCCCGAAACGCGCGAGCCGGCGCCGCTCGGACAGCCGGGCTTGCTGCTGGTGCGCGGGCCGAACGTGATGCAAGGCTATCTCGGTAAAGAAAAAACGACGGCCGAAGTCTTGCAAGACGGCTGGTACGCGACCGGCGACATTGCCACGCTCGACGAAGATGGATTCCTGACCATCACGGATCGTCTGAGCCGCTTCAGCAAGATTGGCGGCGAGATGGTGCCGCACATCAAGGTCGAGGAAAAGCTGCATGAGCTTGCCGGGGCGACGGAGATGAGTTTCGTCGTCACCGGAGTGCCGGATGGAAAGAAAGGCGAGCGGCTGGTGGTGTTGCATTCGTTGACGGACGAGGAATTGAAGACCGTGATTGATTCTTTGCCTCATTCGGGTTTGCCGAATTTGTGGATCCCGCGAGCGAATCAATTTTTTCACGTTGAGGAATTTCCGCATCTGGGATCGGGGAAACTCGATTTGCGGAAGGTGCGTGAAGAAGCGATAGACCTCTCGAAGCAAGAATGAGTTCCTTCCGCGGTTGAGGGGAGGCTTGATTGAACATCGCGTTCGCCGGAGGGCGCAGCAAGCGGCACCCCTACGGGAGTTATGATTGCGCGAGGAAGCGATAGACCTCTCGAAGCAAGAATGATGGGAGGATTGTTGGGCACGGCGATCCAGTGAGCAAAAAACCCCCACGCGCAAATACGGCGCATGGGGCACCCTGTGGGAGAGAGGCATCTCAAATTTGAAATTTGAGATTTCAGATGGCGGAGAAAAAGCACGGCGCAAACTGATTGCGCCTTGGTGGCACACGGTTTCCGCTATTTTGATTCTGGGATTTTTTGCTTATCGCGGGGCGCAGGCGCAGGAGCGGCCTAGCCCGCTTGGTGGAGCGGTCGGGTCGCAGGCAACTTCGTTTGCGCTGCAGTACCTCATTTTGATTGGGGCGGAAATTCTGCTGGCGTATTGGGTGTTTGTTGGTGTGCATTGGCGCGGCGGGACGCTTTGGGATCTTGTGCGCGGACGGTGGGCGAATTGGCAGGATGTGCTGCGGGATTTCGCGATTGCGCTGCCGTTTTGGGTGATCTGGGAAGCTACGGCGCTGCTTTGCGTGCGGATTTTGTACACCGAATCGACGCCGGCCGGGTTCTATCATGTTCCTGCCGGGCTCGCGGAAATTCCGGCCTACTTTTTGCTTTGCATTGTGGTTGGATTCTGCGAAGAGCTTGTGTTTCGTGGTTATTTTCTCCAGCAATTTCACGCAATGACCGGAAGTTTGGCAGCCGGCGTTGCGCTACAGGCGATCGTCTTCGGGCTAGTTCACACCTACAAAGGCTGGCGGCAAGTTGTGGTGATCACTGTGCTTGGCGTGCTCTACGGATTGCTCGTCGTGTGGCGGCGGAATTTGCGGGCTAGCATGGTCGCGCACGCGTTCTCGGATATGTACGAGGGGTTCCTGAAATTCCTTTTGCCTTGGCATCCCTGAGTGCGAAGACCTAAAACCCAATGCCAAACCGGGGGCGTGTGAACCCGCCCCCCTACTGGTCTGCCGTCAGGGCTACAGGGGGTTCCTGAAATTCCTTTTGCTTTGGCATCCCTGAGTGCGAAGACCGAAAACCCAGTGCCAGACCGGGGGCGTGTGAACCCGCCCCCCTACTCTACCGACAGGGCTACATCTGTGGTGTGGACCATGCCGCCGTCTGTTGGCGTGCCGGTGATTACTAGCGTGAACTTGCCGGTGGGCGTGCCGCCGCTGCCGCCACCGCAGCCGGCGAATAGGACACAGGCGAGAGCTGCGGCGGCGAAGCTGAGGCGCACGGCGCGGCGACGCGTGAGCGCAAATGCCGCGAGCATGGCGAGGCTGACAACGACGACCGGAATGGTGCCCGGGAAATTGCCGGGCGTGCGCTTGTCTCGCGACAACGGAGGAACGTGCGACGCGGCCATAACCGTCACGGTGGATGCCACGGCATCCGTGCCGTCGAGTGGAATCGTGGCCGGTGAAAGCGTGCAGGTGGCGTCCATGGGTGCGCCGGAACAAGTGAGATTTACCGTCTGCGTGGAATTGTCAACCGGCGTGACGGTGACCGTAAACGTGACCGTGTCGCCGCGCGAGACGCTCTCGGAACCCGGACCCGTCAGCGTGAAATCGAGACCGCCGGTGCCGGTGATGGGGACGACTTGCGGGCTGCTGGGATCGTCGTCGGTGAAAGTGAGGCTGGCTGCGGCCACGCCTTCGGTGGTCGGAAGAAAACTGATGGTGACGGTGCAGGATTTGTTCGGAGCGAGAGTAACGCCGCAAGTTGTGGCGGAAGAATATTCGGCAACTTGCGCGCCTGAGAGGGCCGGAGGGGCGGAGAAATTGAGAGTGGCCGAGGAATTATTGGTGATGGTGACGAGTTGCGGCTGGCTGGGGATATTCAGCAGCACGCTGCCGAAATCGATCGAGGCGGGAGAGACGTTGATGACGGCGTTGGCAGAGAGCTTCGCAACGAAGCCATTCGAGTTGCCGCTGGAAGCGCGGAAATTCGGGAGCAGAGCTCCCGCGGTCGTGGGAAAGTCTGCGGAGAAAGTTTGGCCGGCGATGTAGGCGCTGCCGGAGGAATCGAGTGCGATGGCGTCGCCGGAGTCGCCGCTCGGATTGCTGCCGCCAAAGGTCGAGGAGTAGAGAAAGACAGTGCCGGCCGGATTCAGTCGCGTGAGAAACGCATTGCCTCCCGCACTTTTGGGCGAGGATTGAAGGGCGCCCGGCGTGGCGGGGAAATCGGTTGAGGAGGCCACGCCGGTTACGTTGGCGCTTCCCGTTCCATCCACAGCAATGCCTGCGCCGGACTCGAGGCCATTGCTACCACTGAGATAGGTCGAGTAAACGAGGTCGCTCGCGCCGCCGCCGGCGGGATTCAGTTTCGAGATGAACGCGTGGAAATTGGATCCCGTCGCGGAAGTCTGCGCTGCACCGGCAGTAACGGGAAAATCAGTGGAAGTCGTCGCGCCGGTCAAATAGACCGAGCCGCTCGAATCAAGGGCGACGGCCGTGGCAACGCCACCATTGAGACTGGAACCACCGAGAAAAGTGGAATAGCTCAATGCCGAGCCGCCAGGATTCAATTCGGTGAGGAAGGCATTGTCGCCGCCGCCGTGGAGCGTGGTTTGAAAGGCGCCGGTGGTCGTCGGAAAATCCGGGGAGGTCGTGGCGCCGGCCACGAACGCGTCGTTGAACGGATCGACGGTAATTGCTTTCGCCACATCCCCGAGTCCCGAGCCGCCGAGGTAAGTGGAGTACGCGAGCGAGGAACCGTCAGCGCTGAACTTCGTGACGAACCCAGTGGACCCGGAAGTTCGCAGCGTGCCCTGGATGGCACCCTGCAGGGGATAATCACCGGAGGACGTCATTCCTGTGACGTACGCCGAGCCGGCGGAATCGATCGCAATCCCGAAGGCGAAGTCGCCGTTCGCGCCGGTGCCGCCGAGAAATGATGAATAGAGAAGCGCCGTAGCGGTCGGATTCAGTTTTGCCACGAAGGCGTTGGCTGTCGCGTTTTTCAGTGTGCTCTGAAAGGCGTTGACAGCCGGGAAATCCGGTGACGATGTGTAGCCGGTGACGTAGGCGTTGCCCTGGGAATCAACGGCGATGCTATTGCCGACGTCGCCGGTGCCGCCTGTGCCGCCGAGGTAGGTGGAATAGAGGAGCGTTGAGCCATTGGGAGTGAGCTTGGAGATGAAGACGTTGGTGTGCGTGCCGTGGAGACTGGTTTGGAGGACGCCATTCGTGGTGGGGAAATCGGTGGAGCTGGTCATGCCGGTGATGTAGGCGTTTCCGTTTGCATCCACGAAGATTCCGGCCGCGGAATCAGAAGTTGTGCCGCCGAGGAAAGTCGAGTATTGGATTACCGGATCAAAGATTAGAGCGCGATTGGTGTCGTAGGGGCCGAGTTGCAGACTGATTTCGTTGTTGTTTGCTAGGACGTAGGCGCCTTCAACTTTCTCGCGGCGATTTTCAACTAGCTGATAGATTTCGGGGCGATTGAGGCGGACTTCGCCAACTGCTGTGGCGATTCGTAGATCGCCGGTTGACGAAATCTTGAGCGAATTTGCGCCTTCAACTTTCAAGCGGACTTGCGAGGGGTCGGCGTGCGGAGCGATTTTGAAATCGAATTCCAGCTCGCGGCCGGAGCCGTAGTAGACGAGATCTACGCCAGGATAAATTGCGTGATAGGCGACGCGGGAGAAGGCTCGAATTCCGGTGCGCCAGCGGGCGGGATCGTTGCCGATGAAATAGCTTGTTGTGCCGGGAAGCGGATCCAGGCCGGAAACTTTGGCATCGGAATTCGCGCCGAGCATGGAAAAGTGGATGGCCGTGGACTCACGGTCGGCTGTCTGTCTCGCGGCTTTCGAGAGGATTGCAGGAATTGCCGGAACGTTTTTTGCAGGGGCGGAATCGGAATCGGCGGACTTGGTGAGAACCAGAACGGCTTCGGTGTTTGCGAGGAACAGTTCGGAGCCGGAGCCGCGGGCCAGGAATTTGACGCGAGGATCGGCTTGGCCGCGATTGGCTTCGAAGCGGAGCGGGAGATGGCCGTAGGCGGAGGAGATGGAGAGCTTCGAAGCGTGCGGCGCTGTTTGCGATGGCGATGCCGCGGGATGCGTGTGGATGACTTGAGCTTGATTCGGGCGGCGGCTTGGAGGATGCAGCAGTGCCACGATTGATGCGGCGAAGAGTGCGGCCACTACCAGATATTTTGCCGCGCTGTCTGTGACGCGCGGAATTCGGCTTATAAATTGCATTCGTCTCCCCAATGACGGCCGGAACACACCTTGGGCCTGGAAGCATTGTCCACAGATGCCGCGAAAGCGGAAGAAGTTTGCTGGGCGGAGGCCGGCCAGGACATTTTAGTTGGCGCTGCGCTCCGCGCAATATCGCGACCCTAGCTGACGACGTCGTCGTAAGATGCCGGCAGGGACGCCAGCGCTAACGCTGAGGTTCACGCGCAAACTCTTTTCCTTCCCGCGGCGACATCATTGCTTAGACGGCATTACGAAGCAATACGGTTACGGCTAAAAGATTGAAAACTTTACGTGCAGGAATTTCTTGGGGTCCTTTCTGAAATCGGCGATCAGGCCGCGCATGTCGCCGGTCACGCCAGTCAAATTGTCATAGAGCTGCGGATCGGTGAAGAGCTTGCCTGCGCTGCCTTGCGTGGAATTGAGCTTGGCGGTGGCATCGCGGACGTTTGCGGAGGCGTCGCGGAGATTATTGAAAAGCGTCTCGTCGTTGGCGAGTTTGCCGAGGCTGCCCTTTCCGGCGCGCACGTCGGAGAGCACAGCGTTGCCGTTGTCGAGAAATTTGTGAGCACTATCGTAAACAGCCGGATCGTAGACGAATTTGCCGAGCGTGCCGCGCTGATCTTTCACGGCGCCTAAAACATCATCGGCGTGGCCGATCGCGGAGTCGGCCTTTTGATAGAGCTCGTCGTTGGTAATTAGCTTGCCGAGACTTCCCTGCCCCGCGCGGAGGTCGCCGGCCATGGCGTCGATTTTCGCGGCGCTGGCGTTTAAATGATCATAAAGCTGATTATCGGTGAGCAGCTTGCCGAGGGTGCCGCGGCCTTTCTTCACGTCGGCGACGATATCGCTGACGTCGTTCGCGAGAGCGCCGAGATTTTCTTCGAGCTCAACGCCGCGCGCGACGATTTGCTGGATGGCTTTCTCTTCCTGGCTCGGGACCGTCGAGCCATTCTGCAGCGGAGTGCCGGTGAGTCCGCGGGTGATGCTGACGTAGCGATCGCCGAGGAGGCCCTGCGTAACGAGGCTGGCGTAGGAATCCGTGCGGATATTTTCCTGGAAGCGCTTGTCGATGCGCATGGTGATGGCGATATTGTAGATGCGCTCCGTCGGATTTTTATTCAAGGAGATGGACTCGACGTTGCCGACCTTCACGCCGCTCAGGCTGACGTCCGCGCCGACTTGCAGGCCCTCGACTTCGGGGAGATATGTCGTGAGGCGATACTTCGGGCCGAAAGTGCCGCCGCCGGTGACGTAGAAAATCGCGACGGCCATGATGAAGAGGCCGATTAGCACGAACACGCCCACGCGCAGCTCGGTCCAGGTCAATTGCTTTCGTTGCGCCATCGTTCCCTCCTAAATTTAAGACTGCCCCCGTTCGCTACTCTTTCATTCCGCCGAGACTAGGAATTGTCTCAGATACTTGTCCTGCGAAATCAACAGATTGTCGGCTGCATCCTGGAAATAGATTTCGCCATTGCGAAGAACGAGGACGTTAGTTGGCGCAACGTCGGGCCGCGCGCCATTGCGCGGCAATTGCACCACGCGATTGGACGCGGGATCGAAGCGAAAATTTGCCAGGCCGAAGGCGTCCTGCAAGCGATGAGTGGCGATGGCTGAAGTCACGCCGAGAGTGTCGCGCAGGCGCATGATGAGGGTGATGATGGTCTGCGAGGTGACGGGATCGAGCCCCGCGGTGGGCGAGTCGTAAAACACAATCGGCGGATGATCGACCAGGGCGCGGGCGATGGAAACGCGGCGGCGCATGCCTCCGGACAGCTCGGCGGGGAATTTCTCGATGGCGTCTTCCATCTCGACGAAACGAAGCGCTTCGCGGACGCGCGGCTCGATTTCGTCCTCGGAGATTTTTTCTTCGCGAAGGCGGAAGGCTACGTTGTCGTCCACATTGAGGGAGTCGAAGAGCGCGCCTTCCTGAAAAACGAAGCCGATGCGCCGCCGAAAATCGAGGAGTTGGACTTCATGCAACTGGCCGAGATCCTGGCCCATGACCCAGATGTGGCCGGAATCAGGACGCAGGAGGCCGGCGGCGAGTTTGAGGAGCAGAGTTTTTCCGGAGCCGCTCTCGCCGAGAAGGATGGCGGTTTCGCGAGTTGCGATTTCGAAAGAAATGCCGCGAAGGACCTCGGTGTCCTCAAATCCGAGGTGCACTTTGTCAAAGACCACGAGCGGTTCGCCCGGCGAGGTTCCTGGCATTCAGTCTCCGGTAATCGTCCACCGCGCGAGCACGGAACGCGGGACAGGCGGACGGTCATGATTATAAGTCGGAATGGGAGAATTTGGGCGAGAGCGCGAGAGGCGGCTCAAGGAAACATGTAGAGGAAGACTTTTGAGAGAAATGTGTCGGCCACGATCACGGTGACGGAAGCGATCACGACGGCGCTGGTGGTGGCGCGGCCGACGCCCTGCGTGCCGCCGCGGACGCGCAAGCCTTGATAGCAGCCGATCGTGGCGAGGATCAAGCCGAACACGAGCGGCTTCGACATGCCCTGCATCAGGTCGCCGAAGTCCAGGGCGTTAATGGCGCGGTGCCAGAATTCCGCGGGGCTGAGGCGCAGTTGGAAATAAGAGACCAGGAAGCCGCCGACGAGGCCCACGAAATCAGAGACGGCGGTGAGCAGAGGAAGCATCAAGACCGTGGCGACTACGCGCGGGGTGACCAGTTTGCGCGATGGATCGGTGCCGAGGGCGCGCATGGCATCGACCTGCTCGGTGACTACCATCGAACCGAGTTCGGAAGCGATGCCGGAAGCGTTGCGGCCCGCAACTAGAAGTGCGGTGATAGTTGGCCCCAGCTCGCGCACGAGGGCGAGAGAGACGGCATCGCCCGTCAGCGCGCTTTCACCGAAGCGTTGGAATTGCGCGGCGGTCTGCAAGACCATCACGACACCGATGAAGAAGCCGGTGGTGATTACGATGGGTAGCGAGCCGACGCCGATATTGTCCATCTGCGCAAGAGTGTCGGTCCAATACCAGGGCGGAGTGAAAAGATTGGTGATCGAGCGCGCGACGAGAACGCAATAATCCTGGAAGGCGAGGACCTGGCGCTTGAGGGACTCGGTCACAACGCCGGTGAGGTTTGGACTCTCGGTTGCGTCAAGCATGAGTGGTCATGATACGCGGAGCGCCGGGCCGGGAGAAGCGTATCGTTCGAGGCGCGAGGCGTCAAGCAGTACGCACGCCGCGCTTATTTTTGCTTTGCGACTTGGATGGATTGAATGTACTTCACCAGGTTGTCGACTCTCACGTAGCCACGGTCAACGTCCTCTTCGACCTGATGGAAGATGGGACCCCAGACGGGCATTTCGCGAGAGCCGTGAGAGGCGATTATGTGGTCGCCGGTGATGATTCGGCGGACGCGATCCGCTGGGAATTTGCCGTCGTTCATCTGCGCCAGGATGGTGAGATCGGGGACCGTCGCTTTCAAAGCGGAGGCGGCGGGACCGTGGCCTTTGGCATCCTTGCCGTGGCAGGAGGCGCAATAGGCGCGAAAAAGATCGGGACCGTCGACGGAGCGGATGAGCTTCTGAAATTGTTCGTCCGATTGCGGCCTTGATTGGGCTTGCGCGCCGGCCTGCGGCGTGGCGAAAAGCGCGAGTCCCAAGACTAGGATTGCCTGCATCGTGGTCCGAAACTTATGGCGCGCGATCTGCATGTCAGCGGGCTCTCGCTTTCTGGATGCCAAAAATTGAGATGAGGGAGGCTTCGGTACGTGGAGAAAGGTATCACTTCGCCTTGACGGGCGCAAAGAGTGTGTGAGAGCGGCCTCTGGGGATCGACGGCAAGGATTTTAAAAGAGCCGAGTGAAAGTTGAAACTGGTGCTATGCGGTCCGACGATTGTGCTGGGAGTTGCGAGGCCTGCAAGCTTTACCCTTGTGTGTGCGTCCGGTAAGATACCGCGTTTGCGTTGATGCGTGGGGCGCATTACTAGGATGCTGCGATTTTTTACTGCGGGTGAATCGCACGGGCAGGCGCTGGTTAGCTGGATTTCCGGCTTGCCTGCGGGTGTGCCTGTGGATCTGGCGTTTGTAGATCGTGAACTGCACCGGCGGCAGCTTGGATTTGGGCGCGGGGGGCGGCAGCGGATCGAGCACGATCGCGCGGACGTGCTGGCGGGCGTGCGGCATGGGCGCACAATCGGAGCGCCGATTGCGATTCGGATTGAGAATCGTGACTGGCCGAATTGGGAGAAGGCGCTGCCGATCGAGGATGTTGAGGGCGCGGAGGATGCACGCAAGAGTTTAACGGCGCCGCGGCCGGGTCATGCGGATCTTGCCGGGGCGCTGAAATTCAATTTTCATGATGCGCGGTATGTGTTGGAGCGGGCGTCGGCGCGGGAGACGGCGGCGCGGGTAGCGGCCGGGGCGCTGGCGAAATTGCTTTTGCGCGAATTTGGTGTGCGCGTGCTGAGCCATACGATCGGAGTTGGGCGCGTGACGCTCGAGCGACGGGCGAGTTGGGAGGACATTGAGATTGTGTGCGAGGATCTCGAATCGCCTCTGCGCTGCGTGGACGATGAGACGGAGACGAAGATGAAGGCGGAAGTGGATCACGCGCTGCGGGCTGGAGATTCCGTGGGCGGAGTTTTTGAGGTTGTGGCGCGCGGAGTGCCGCCCGGGTTGGGTTCGCATGCGCAGTGGGATGAAAAGCTCGATGGGAGGCTGGCGCAGGCGGTGATGTCGATTCAGGCTGTGAAGGGCGTTGAAATCGGCGAGGGAGTTGCGGGGGCGTCCAGTCTTGGTTCGCAAGTGCAGGATGAGATTGGATATGACTTGGAAAAGAAGCGATTTCATCGCAGCGCGAATCGGGCTGGAGGGACTGAAGGCGGGATTACGAATGGAGAGGATGTAGTGGTGCGCGGATATTTGAAGCCGATTTCGACTTTGCGGCGGCCGTTGCTTAGCGCGGATCTGGTGACGAAGGAGCCGGTGAAAGCGGCGTATGAGCGATCGGATATTTGCGTGGTGCCTGCGGCGGGAGTGGCTGGGGAGGCGATGGTGGCGTTTGTGTTGGCGGCGGCGTTTCTGGAGAAATTTGGCGGCGATTCGATGGAAGAGACGCGGCGAAATTATAACGGTTACCGGCAACAACTGAGTGAATTCTAGAATCCAGGAAAATAGCGAGATGATTCATCCGATTGTGAAGTACGGCGCAGCGGGGCTTGAGACGCCCAGCAAGACTGTGGAGAAGTTTGACGCGAAGCTTGCGGAGTTAGTGACGGACATGTTTGAGTCCATGTATGCCGCTTCGGGAGTGGGGCTGGCGGCGCCGCAGATTGGGATTGGAGTGCGCTTGGCGGTGATTGATGTTTCCCTGGGGAAAAATCCTGAGGCCAAGATTGTGTGCGCGAACCCGGAGATCATTCACCTGGAAGGGGAGCAGCGCGAAGAAGAGGGGTGCCTCTCGGTGCCGGGGTTTCGCGGTTACGTGATGCGGCCGCAATACGTGACCGTGCGGGCGCAGGATGCTTCGGGCAAGGAATTTGAGATGCGCGGCGAAGGTCTGCTGGCGCGGGCTTTTTGCCATGAGATTGACCACCTTAACGGAATCCTCTTCATTCAACATCTCAGCATGCTGAAGCGGGACCTGATCAAACGGAAAATCCGGAAGCTGAAAAAAGCCGGGGAGTGGTAAATCCTCGTGGCGTTGCGCATTCTTTTTTGCGGGACGCCGGAATTTGCGGTGCCTTCCCTCCGCGCATTGCTCGCTGCGCCTGACATTTCCATCGAAGCGGTGATTACTCAGCCGGACCGGCCGCGGGGGCGCGGGCAAGCGACTGCCAGCCCGCCGGTTAAAGATGTGGGGCTCGCGGAGGGACTGCACGTCTTCCAGCCTGAGAAAATCAAGTCGGAATCAGCGCAGGAATTTATCGGCAAGATTAAGCCCGATGCAATTGTGATTATTGCTTACGGGCAGATTATTCCGGCGGGCTTGCTGGAGGCTCCGCGCCTCGGTTGGATCAACGTGCACGCTTCGTTGCTGCCGAAATACCGCGGGGCGGCGCCGATTCAGTGGGCGATCATCAATGGAGAGACGCGGACGGGCGTGACTACGATGCGGATTGATGCGGGACTTGATACCGGGCCGATGCTGGAGAAGGTGGAAGTTGAAATTGGGACGGATGACACTGCGCCGGAGCTCTCGAGGCGGCTGGCGGATGTAGGTGCGTCTCTGATTGTGAGTACGCTTGAGAAATTGGAGCGCGGGGTGATTGTCCCGCAGGCGCAGGATTCTTCGCGGGCAAGTTTGGCGCGGCCGTTGAAAAAGGAAGATGGCGCGACGGATTGGTCGGTCAGGGCGCAGCAAATTTATTATCGGATTCGCGGATTGGATCCTTGGCCTGGGACGTTTACGACTTTTCGTGGGCAGGTGATGCAATTCTGGGGCAAGCCTGCTTTGATCGGCGAGCGCGGCGAGCCTGGATTGATTCGCGCGAGTCATGGCGAAGTTCTTGTGGCTTGCGGGGGCGGGACTTGGTTGGCGCTTTCCGAGGTAAAGCTTGAAGGACGGAAACGGATGGCGGCGCGGGATTTTGCGAACGGAGCACGGTTGATGGCAGACGAAAAAGTCGGAGATTCCCAGCGCTAAAGCGCATCGTGGATAGAAGCGGGTTCTTCCGGAGCACTGAAGCGCTCCTCCCCCGCATAAATGCGGGGGCTGCTACCGGGCCCGAACGGCCCGGCGCTAAAACGTATCGTGGATAGCAGGGAGTTTTCCGAAACGCTGAAGCGTTCCTTCCCCCTCATAAATGAGGAGGCTCCCACCTGAAGTGCGCTGCTTGCGGCCGCGGTGTTAACCTGAGTTGGCTGCTATGCCTATTTCTGCTGCACGACGAATTGCTTATGACGTGCTGTTGCGCGTGGAGACGCAGCAGGCTTATGCGAGCGATTTGCTGCATTCGGCGCTGACGGGAAAAATCAGCGCGGCAGATGCTGGGCTGACTACGGAGCTGGCGCTGGGAGTTTTACGGCAGCAGCGGTTGCTTGATTTTTTGATCGAGAGGCAGAGCCGGAAGCGGATTGCGGGGCTTGATCGCGAAGTGGTTCTTGCGCTGCGGCTGGGGCTTTACCAACTGAGGTTTCTGGATCGCGTTCCGGCGCGGGCGGCGATCTACGAGTCGGTGGAGCTTGTGAAGCAGGGCCGCAAGAAATCTGCGGCTACTTTCGTGAATGCGGTGCTGCGCGGAGCTAGCGCGACGGCGCGCGCGGACTTCGCGCCTCTTTTGCCAGCGAACTTCCCTCTCGCCGAGCGACTCGGAATTCTACATTCTCATCCCACTTGGCTAGTGGAGCGATGGTTGGGGCGATTCGGCGAGACGCAGGCGATTGCGCTTTTGGAAGCGAACAATCGGGCGCCCGAGCTTGCGGGAGTGATTCACGATGCGAGCGCGCGGGATGAAATTGTGCGCAGCATGGAACGGAGCGGATTGCACATTTTGCCGGGACGGTGGCTGAAGGATGCGTTTCGGGCTAGTGGGGGGAGCTTGGCGCAGTCGGCGGAGTTTCGCGAGGGGCGAGCTTCGATTCAGGATGAGGCTTCGCAGATGGTGCCGTTGCTGCTCGATGTAGCGCGAGGAGATTCGGTGCTGGATTTGTGCGCGGCGCCAGGCGGGAAGACCGCGACGTTGGCTCGGGCTGCGGGGCCTGACGCCGTCGTTGTGGCTGCGGACCGGCACGCGCACCGGCTTGGCGCGATCAAGAAGCATATTGAGCGACTGAGATTGCGTGGAGTTGAGATCGTTGAGCTCGATGGGACGCTTGCGCTTCCCTTCCTTGCAAAATTTGCGCGCGTCCTGGTTGATGCGCCATGTTCGGGGACTGGGACTTTGGGGCGCAATCCGGAAATTCGATGGAGTTTGCGAGTCGAGGATTTGGGTGCGCTTCATGAGAGGCAGGTGGCTTTGTTGCGGGCGGGGCTTGGACAGCTTGAGGCGGGCGGGAGATTGGTTTATTCGACCTGTTCGCTTGAGGCCGAAGAGAATGAGGGCGTGATCGAGGCGGCGCTCGGCGGAGTGAATGGATATCGGCGAGTGGGGCGGGACGAGTTGATGGCGATTCTAGCGCCGCATTTTGCGGACGATGGAGGGGCGCGGGGATTGGCTAAAGATGCCAGGCTGAATCCTGGCGCTACACAATCCTTGCCTGTGACTTCGTTTTTCGATGAGGCAGGGGCGTTTCGGGCATTGCCTTCCGTTCATCATACGGACGGATTCTTTGCAGTGGCTATTGAGCGGGACAGGCCGAGTTGATTCGTCCGCGTCGTTCGGCGTGCGGCGCTTGATTGACTGTGGCGCGTCGGCCAAAATAGTGAGCGATGGAATTTCACGAGAGATTGCAGTGGCTGGCGCGCGTGGCGCTGATGTTTTTCATTTTGGCGTCGGCGGCGTTTTTGAGCGCGATCACCGTCATCCGCATCGCGATTCAAGGACGCGAAGTGATCGTCCCGGATGTTTCCGGCAAAAACCTAAGCGACGCGGAGGTGGCGCTGCACAGCCGGAGTCTCGGCATGAAGGTCGAGGACCGCGTTTACAGTCCTCAGCCTGCAGATGCCGTGGTGCGGCAAAGTCCCCCGCCGGGGGTGCGCGTGAAGGTCGGGCAATACGTGCACGTGGCACTGAGTCTGGGACCGCAACAGGTGAAGATTCCCGATCTGAGCGAGAAGAGTCTGCGCGCCGATCGAATTCAATTGTTGCGCAGCGGCTTGCAGGTTGGCGAGGTGTCGAGCGTGGCGTTGCCCGGCGAGCCTGCGGACACAGTCGTGATGCAATATCCCGCCTTCGGCTCACCCGACGCGTCGAGTTCGCACGTGGATTTGCTTGTGTCACTGGGATCGCCGCCGCTGGTTTATGTCATGCCGGACTTTCAGGGAATGCAGCTGGGCGAAGTGGAGCCAAAGCTCTCCTCGGCAGGGCTGAAGCTGGGCAAGCTTTCGTTCGTGACCGGCGACGAAGCGAGCCACGGAATCGTGGCCAGCCAGACTCCTGCGCCCGGAGCCAGAGTTGAAGCAGGAACTCCCATCGAACTGCAAGTAGCGGAATAGCTGGCCCGCGCGGCTGTGCTAGAATCTTTGACGATCGCATGAGAAAGCATCCCATCGAAATCGCGCCTTCGATACTCGCCTGCGACTTGGCGAATCTCGCCGCCGAGGTGCGCAAAGTCGAATCGGGCGGGGCGCCGGTGATCCACGTGGACGTGATGGACGGCCACTTCGTCCCGAATATAAGCCTCGGGGTGCCGGTGCTGGCTTCGCTACGCAAGGCAACCTCTTTACCCCTGGATGTGCATCTGATGATTGAGCGGCCGGGGGAGTACGTCGAGGCTTTTGCGCATGCGGGTGCGGATCGCATTCTCATACACCAAGAGGCTACGGCGCATCTCGATCGCGTCCTGGCACAAATTCGCGATCTGAAGGTCGAAGCGGGTGTGGTTATCAATCCGGGGACGCCGGTGGCTACGCTCGTAGAAGTGCTGGATCGGGTGGACACGGTTCTGGTGATGTCCGTGAATCCCGGATTCGGGGGACAATCCTTCATCCCCGGCGCGCTTAATAAGATTCGGGAGTTGAAACAGCTGAGGCCGCGATACAATGGCACGTACCGCATCGAAGTTGACGGCGGCGTGGATATGAAGAACGTGGCCGAGCTCGTGCAAGCCGGCGCGGAGACGTTGGTGGCGGGGACCTCGATTTTTCATACTTCCGATCCCGCCGCGGCGGTGCGGCAGATGCAAGCCCTGGCCCACGATTCTCTAACGCAGAAGGTGTGATGAATCCAATCGTGAAGAAGTTCCGCGTCGTCTTTGTTTCCGGAATTCTCCTCTCTCTAATCGCCGCTCCCTGCTTTGCTGCGGGCGACAAAACCCAGAAGAAGACTAAGAAGCAGCAGCCAGCAGCGCCCGACACCAAGTCTTCCGCCGAGCCGGACAAGGTGCTCTACGACCGCTCGATGGTGGAGTACAAGAAAGGCAAGTACACCGAGGCGCGGCTCGACTTGCAGACGCTGATCAATACCTATCCGGACAGCGAATTTCTCGCCAAAGCCAAGCTGGCTATGGGCGATTCCTTCTACAAAGAAGGCGGAACTTCGAATCTGACGCAGGCCGTGGCGCAATACAAAGACTTCATCACGTTCTTTCCTTTCCTCGATGAGGCCGCTTACGCGCAGATGCAAGTGGCGATGTCTCACTACCGCATGATGGAAAAATCCGACCGGGACAATTCCGATGCGGAGTCGGCCGAGGATGAATTCCAGGCGTTCTTGCTCAAGTACCCAAACAGTCCGCTGGTGCCGAAGGCGGAACAGCACTTGCGCGAAGTGCAGGAAATCATCGCGGACGGGGATTATCGCGTTGCGAGGTTTTATTACGTGAAGGGTCCGCGCTCATACCGAGCATCTGCGGCGCGGCTGAATGAAATCATCGAGCGCTATCCGCTATACAGCCAGAGCGACAAGGCGCTTTGGATGGCGGGCAATATCTACGACAAGTGGGAAAAGCGGGAAATAGCGGACCAGTATTTCGCGCGCATCGTGCGCGAGTATCCCGCCTCACCTTTCGTCGGTGATGCGAAGAAAAAACTGACCTCCGCGGGCGTGCCGATTCCGCAGCCAGATCAGGAAGCTCTGGCTCGTGCCGCGGAACAAAAGAAGTATGCGAGTGAGCGGCCCGGAGTGATTCGCCGCTCCATGGGCATCATCAAGTCGAGCCCGGACACTTCCTTGGCGGCGCGCAGCGGCGCGCCCAATTTGACGCCACCCGTCGAGGCTACCTCGGCCACCGACGTATTGAAACCCGGCGCCGTGCCCGGAGTTCTCTCGTCCGGAGGCGGGGCGGGAGGCGGGAATTCGATCGCGGTTGAAACGGTCCCGGCTGGATCGGGCGATTCGACCGGTGACACCACGGCGGCGCCGCCGGCTTCGGGAAATCCTGCCGGCACCAGTGAAGTAGCGCCTGGATCTTCCGACGCGAGTAGTTTGCCCAAGCCGATGGAACCCACCACTGCGGCACCTGACGCCTCGACGCCGCCGACAGAACAGCCGGCACCGGCAGCGGCAGGCGCGGTTCCTGCAGCAGCGTCTCCAAATGAAACACCCGCAGGCGAATCGACGTCGGCTGGACCCGCCCCGGCTGCGCAGCCGAGCGTCGCTCCCGGCAAAGGGGCCAGCAACGAACAGACTGCTTCTACCCCCGAAAAGTCCGATCCCAAGGCGGAATCCAGCAGCAAGAAAAAGAAGGGGCTCAAGAAGCTGATTCCCTGGTAGGGGCTGTTTCGAGGCCAAAAGCAGATTCCTCGTCGTCCGCCCAAGCCGGACTCCTCGGAATGCCGGTCCTTTTGAGTGTTTCCGCAAGGCGTTTGCCTGCTAATTGGTGCGTCAACCTGTCCTCCAAGTTCGTTGACTCGCGCGAATCCTAGTGCTACCAATGGAGTTTCAGTCAACGAGTGGGTGTGTCGAGACTTGATGCGCCCGAAGGGGAAAACAGGTGCCCAGGATTCTGGTCGCCGACGACAACAGCAACATCCAGAAGATGGTTGCGTTGGCGTTCGAAGAACACGGGATAGATGTGGTGGCCGTTGGCAATGGCGAAGCGGCCGTGCGGCGTCTTCCCGATTTGAATCCCGATGTCGTCCTGGCGGATGTGTTCATGCCCGTCCGGAATGGGTACGAAGTCTGCGAATTCGTAAAGAAAGATCCGCGATTTTGTAAGATCCCCGTAATTCTGCTGGTTGGCGCTTTCGATCCGCTGGATGAACAGGAAGCGCGGCGCGTTGGCGCGGATGGCGTTCTGAAGAAGCCATTCGTGCCGCCAGATCCGCTGATTGCTATGGTTACGTCGGCGCTGGAGAAGGCACCGAAACCGGAAATCAAAACCGCTGCGGAGCCCGTGGCTGAGCTTCCGAAGGTTGCGCCGACCGCTCCCCCGCCGGTGCCCGAAGCGTTTCCTGAGCCGACGCCGGAAGAAGAAGCCTATATGTTTGGGACGGGCCGGCGCTCGCTCGACGACGATGAAAAGAGCGAGGCAGCTGCTCCGCTTGGGGGCACGGCGGGCGCGCCTGCTGCGGTGCAGACGGCGGTAGAAGCTGAGACCGAAGCGGAAGAGGAAGCCAAGTTTTCCGGCACGCGCGCGGATTGGCGGCGGCGCGAGGAAGTTGATTTTGCTGCCGTGCCGAGTTTCTCGGCAGAGCTCGTAGATGCGCCTGCCGAGGCGCGAGCGGAAGCGAGTCTGGCGCATGACGTTGCGCCGTCGGTCGAGCAGCGCGCCGAGGCGCCTGTCGTTGAGGCCGATCCGTTCGCGGCTCAGTCACAGGTCGAGTCGAGCGTGGAGAGCGTCGTCGCGACGGGCGCGATCGAGAATTTTTATGAAGCGCCGGCAACCGAGAGTGTCGCGGCTATGGAGCCTGTTCTTGCAGAGCCTCCCGCGTCGACCGATGTCGCGACCGTCAGCGAAGCACCAGTAATCGAGACAGCGCCTGTTGAACCTGCGCGCGTTGCTCAGGTTGAGAATCCTGTTGAATCCGCGCAAGCGGCGCCGTCGAAAGTGGAAGAGCCGCCGGCTGCTGAATCCGCGCCAATACTGAGTACGGTCGTCGAAACTGTTACCTCGCCGAGGAAATGGTTGGATTTCCTATTGCCCTCCCGGGCGTCTCGTTCTAGCGAAGTAAACCCGGAGCCTACTCCCGCGGACGTTGTTGCGCGTCTAGAGGCCCATTCTCAGCAACCCGCGGTTGAGAATGCGCCGGTCTCTTTGGAATCTCTGCGCGCCGACGCCGTTGTCGCCGATGATGCGGCCCCTGAAGCACCGGTGGTTAGCGATGAAGCTGCTACGGTTGCGTCGGGATCCGAGCAAGCCCCTCCATCTGAAACCGCGGGGGCCGATCGCGAAGTCGAAGATTCCGGCCAGCATTGGAGCGAGATTGCTACGCAGCTGGCGGCAGAAGCGCCGCTAGTGGAGGCGGCGCAGACTGCTTTGAACGCGGAGCGACCCGCGAGCCCGGAAACCGAGACACCTTCATTTTTGGCGCGTGAGAGCACGGTCTCAGATGCGCCCGCCCCGGTGAGCGATTATCCACCGGCTGAGAGTCCCGCGGCCGCCGAGAGCGTTGCACTGGAGGCGCCAGTGCGTGTTGCTCCGTCGATCGAAGAAGTGATCGAGCGCGCATCGGCTACAGCGGCAGCGCCGGCCGTGACGCCGAACATCGATGAAGTTGTCGCGAAGATCCTCGAGAAACTCGGCCCGCAGATTCAGGAAATGCTGGCCAAGGGCGTCGTCAAGCCGATGGTCGAGGACATGCTCAAGAATCCCGACGAGAAGAAGAAGTAGCCCTGCCCGGTCTGCGTGGTTCTTTCCTCTGATTGACGATTGCTCCATCCGGCCCGTATATTAAAAAATTCGCAGGAGACTGATTCAATTCGCCGTGCGGCTTGTGTCGCGCGAACGGAAGCATCACGACCAAATAAATCGCACGCGAGAGGTCGCCTAGATAATGACGCGCGAGATTCCCAAGGCATACGAGCCGCAGGAAATTGAGGAGCGCTGGGCCAAGTTCTGGTTCGACGAGAAGCTCTTCTACGCCGATGTGAAAGATCCGCGGCCGCACTGGTCGATCTCTATTCCTCCGCCGAACGTCACTGGCTCGTTGCACATCGGGCACATGATGGACCACACGGAAATCGACATCCTGACGCGCTGGCGGCGAATGTCGGGCTTCAACACGCTGTGGCTGCCGGGCACCGACCACGCGGGCATTTCGACGCAGCGCGTGGTGGTGCGGCTACTGGCGAAGGACCACATCGATTACCGCAAGCTCGGGCGCGAGGAGTTCGAGAAGCGTGTCTGGAAATGGAAGGAAGAATCGGGCGGAACGATCACGAAGCAGATGGTGAAGATCGGCGATAGTTGCGATTGGTCGCGCGAACGATTTACGCTCGATCCGGGACTTTCGCGCGCGGTGCGCGAGGCTTTTGTGCGCCTGCACGAGGATGGACTGATTTACCGCGCGCATTACATGGTGAATTGGTGCCCGCGGTGCATGACGGCAATCAGCGACCTTGAGACCGTGCACTCCGAGCGAGCGGGAAAGCTCTGGTACATCCGCTATCCGCTGGTTGGCTCGAAGGAATTCATTGTGGTGGCGACGACGCGGCCGGAAACAATGCTCGGTGATACGGCCGTGGCGGTGAATCCGGAGGACGAGCGGTATCAGAAATTCGTGGGCAAGATGGTGATGCTGCCGCTGGCGAATCGCGAGATTCCGGTGATTGCGGATGCTTACGTGGATCGCGAGTTCGGCACAGGCGCGCTGAAAATTACCCCGGCGCATGACGTGAATGACTTCGAAGTCGGCCGGCGTCACAAGTTGCGCGAGATCGACGTGATGACCGATAACGGGCACATGAGCGCCGCGGCCGGAAAATATGCCGGGCTGGAACGTTTCGAAGCACGTGACATGGCCGTTGCGGACTTACAGGCGGCCGGTTTGCTCGAAAAAGTAGTCGAGCATACGCACGCGATCGGAACGTGCGACCGCTGCGGAACGATCATCGAGCCGCGGGCTTCGACGCAGTGGTTCGTGAAGATGAAGCCGTTGGCCGAACCGGCGATCGAAGCGGTCGAGACTGGCAAGATTCAGGTGACGCCGGAGAATTGGAAAGGAGTTTACTTCGAGTGGATGCGCAACATCCGCGATTGGTGCATCTCGCGCCAGTTGTGGTGGGGGCATCGCATTCCCGCGTGGCATTGCGGGGAGTGCAAGAAAATCACCGTTGCCCGCGAGACTCCAACGCGCTGCACTCACTGCGACTCTTCAGAGATCGAACAAGATCCCGACGTGCTCGACACCTGGTTCAGCTCGGGCTTGTGGCCGTTCTCGACGCTGGGTTGGCCCGACAAGACTGCTGATTACGAGAAATATTATCCGACGAGCACGCTGATCACCGGCCGCGACATTCTGTTCTTCTGGGCCGCGCGGATGATCATGATGGGGCTCAAATTCACCGGACAAGTTCCCTTCCGCCAGCTTTATTTGCACTCGCTCGTGTTGACTGCCGAAGGCCAGAAGATGTCGAAATCCAAGGGGACGGGCGTCGATCCGCTGGAATTGACGGCGAAATTCGGAACCGACGCGATGCGCTTCACGCTCGCGAGCATGGCCGCGCCGGGTAGCGACATCATTCTCGCCGATGACAAGATCCTGAGCGCTCGAGCATTTGCCAACAAGATCTGGAACGCAGCCCGGTTTTTGTTCGTGAATCTCGAGAAGTTTGAAGCGACGGGCGCGACGCTCGAAGAGCTTTCTGCGCCCGAGATTCGCGATCGCGCGCCCTACTCACCGAGCAGCGCTGGGGTCAAGACGCTGCCACTGGTCGATCGCTGGATATTCTCGCGGCTGGCGCACGTCACGGTGGAAATCAACAAGGCGCTGGAAGAGTTCCGTTTTCACGAGGCGGCGCACGTCGTTTATCACTTCTTCTGGGGCGATTTCTGCGATTGGTATATCGAGTGGGTGAAGCCGCAATTGACAGCGGCGGACCGGGACGCGGCGATCGCAGCGTGGCGCAATATTTTCGCGGTAATGGAGTCGGCGCTGCGGCTGCTGCATCCATTCATGCCCTTCATCACCGAAGAGCTTTGGCATCGCCTGCCGCAACGCGCGGGCCAGAAATCCATTGCGCTCCAAACCTTCGCTACCGCGAAGACTGGCTGGATCGACGATGGGGCCGAGAAACAGTTGCAGGTACTTCAGGAGATCGTCAAATCGGCGCGCGAGATTCGGGCCGAGCTAAAGCTCGATCCGAAGAAAAAAGTGGCGGCTGATTTCGCGACCAGCGACTCGGCGACCGCAGAACTGGTGCGCCAGAATCTCGATCCGGTTCTGCGGCTGGGAGCGCTTTTGTCGCTCAACGTCTCAGTCGGTGCGCTGGATTCCAAGGCTGGGGTCGTGCGCTCTACGGCGCAATTCGATGTGCGCATCGCGTATGGCGAAGGCGTGGACAAGCAGGCCGAGCTTACACGGCTGCGCAAGGAAGTTGACCGGCTTGCAAAAGATATCGAGTCGAAAAAGAAGCGCCTGAGCGATGAGGTGTTTCTCAGCCGCGCGCCGGCCGAAATTCGCCAGAATCTCGAGTCCACTCTGGCTGAGCGAGAATTGGAACATCAAAAACTGAGCGAACGGCTAGCGAAACTCGGGTAGCGATCGGCGACTTGCCCCGCGAACCTGCGTCGAGTAATCTGGCACGCGCCGATGGAAGCCAAACGCCTAAAAGACATCCGCGGACTAACCGACCGCCGCATCGACGCGCTTCTAACCCTCCTTTCAGAAAATTCTACGATCGTTATCAGCGGCACGAAAATCGCAAAGGAAATCGGCGTCTCGCACGACACGGTATGGCGCTGGATCCAAAAGCTGCGTGCTCTGGGCGTGAACGTGAACGGCCATCCCAGCAAGGGCTACCACATCGCGCGAATTCCCGACATCCTCGCGCCTAAGCTGATCAGCCGGCGTTTGCTTAACACACCGTTCTGGAAGCGCATCTACCATTTCTTCAAAGTTGAGTCTACGAACGACATTGCCATGGAGCTCGGCGATGAGGGCGAAGCGCACGGCACGGTGGTGATCGCCGAAGAGCAGACGCGGGGACGCGGCCGGTCGGGGCGCGTGTGGACATCGGAAAAATCTACCGGCATCTACTGTTCGGTCCTGTTGCGCCCGCCGATTTCGCCCGCGCAGAGTTCCCTGCTGACGCTCGTCGCGGGGCTCGCCGCGCGCGATGCCGTCGGCGAAGAGTTGGACGCGACGCCGGACATCCGCTGGCCAAATGATGTTCTTGTGGGCGGCAAAAAGTTCTGCGGCATACTCACCGAAATGCACGCCGAGCCGGATCGCGTCAATTACGCCGTGGTGGGCATTGGAATCAACGTCAATCAATCTCGCCTGCCCGCGGAGATCGCGGGGATTGCGACATCGCTGCGCATCGAGAGCGGCCACATCCACTCGCGCCTCGAAATCCTCGTCCGGTTGCTGCGCCACCTCGACCGCTACTACAATCTATTCGTCACTTCGGGGCCGCAGCCCATCGTGCGGCGGTTCGCGGAAGTCTCGAGCTACTTTCAAGGCAAGCGCGTGCGAATTACGACGGCCAGCGAATCGTTCATTGGCACAACCGCAGGCCTCGAGCCCAGCGGCGTCTTGCGCGTGGCGCGCGACGACGGCCGCATCGAACCGGTGATCTCGGGCGATGTAGTGGAGGCCTGATGCTGCTCACCATGGACGTCGGAAACACGAACACCGTCCTCGGTGTATTCCGCGGCACGGAATTGCTCGGCCATTGGCGGCTCACCACTTCGCGCGAGCAAACCATCGATGAATATGGAATTCTCGCACGCGATCTTTTCACGCTGGCAGCGCTCGACTCCAGCGAAATTGACGGCGTCATTATCAGTTCCGTCGTGCCCCCGCTGAATTCGACGCTGGCGGGAATGTCGGAGAGGTATTTCGGTTTGCCCGCGCTTTTCGTCGAGCCGGGAATTAAGACGGGAATGCCGATTCATTACGATAATCCGCTGGAAGTGGGCGCAGATCGCATCGTGAATAGCGTCGCGGCGTTCGAGAAATACGGCGGGCCATGCATCGCGGTGGATTTCGGCACGGCGCTCAATTTCGACGCGGTTTCCCAGAACGGCGAATATCTAGGCGGCGCGCTCTGCCCCGGCATCGGAATTTCCGCGGATGCTCTCTTCAATCGTGCGGCACGCCTCTTTCGCGTGGAAATCAAGGACCCGGGAAAAATCATCGGGACGAATACAGCGGCGTCCATGCAAGCGGGCTTGTACTATGGCTATGTTGACATGGTCGACGGCATCCTCGACCGCATGAAGAAAGTCCTCGGGCCGAAAACGAAAGTTGTTGCCACTGGAGGCCAGGCGCCGTTGATCGGCAAAGGCTCGCGCCATATTGAAGCAATCGATGAGTTCCTGACGCTGGAAGGCCTGCGAATTATCTGGGATCGCAACTCCGAGCCCGAGCGCGCCGGGAGAAGGCACGGAGCCGCCGCTGGGCCGACGGTGGTGCCTCGCAAGCAGTCGCGCAAATAGGGCCTGCTGGCAACCTCGATCTGGAAATTAGAGACGCCGACGCCCCGGGCCTGCGCCATTCCGATGAGCGAGTTCAACTACTTCAATTATTTCACTGAGATTGAAGAATATTTTTGGCGCAAGCGCGGCGCGCATCTGCTCGTCTCGCCGCTGGATTGGGCCATTGTCGAAACGTGGCAGAAATCTGGAATTCCCCTCCCTGCTGTCTTGAAGGGGATTGATCGAGCATTCGAGAGTTATTCGCGATCGCGGCGCGCGACTGGTGGCCGCGAAATGAAAAGCCTTGCCTATTGCGTCGACGCCGTGATCGATGCGGCGACAGAGGCTCAAGAAGCGGCGACTGGTGCCGGCCCATCCGAAAATCGCTCGCGCCCGGCGCGGTCCAGCTCCGATACTTTCTCCCGCGACGAGCTTCGCAATTATTTCGCCCGCAATTCCGCAAAGCTACTAGCGGCCGCGAAGAATAACTCGCTACAAACCCCGGATTTGGCGGTACGCTTCGAAGATGCCGCGAGGCGCCTGGCTGAGCTTGCACCGATCGTCGATTCGCCGGCCGCGCTGGACCTGGAAGATCTTGAGCGGCGCTTGACGATTCTCGAGGAGAAGTTGACTGCAGCGCTCCACGCGGCCGCGACGGAAGATCTGCTTCTCGAGGTCCGCCGAGAGCTCGACCGGCAACTCGCGCCCTACCGGCGCAAGATGTCCGCGGCGCAACTCGCGCAGCTCGAGAGGCAGTACGTTCAGAAGCGCCTTTTCGAGCATTTCGCCGTGCCGCGTCTCAGCCTGTTCTACCTGACCTAAGGTCATCTGACCGCTTCGGAGAGCATCGCTTAATGGAAGTCACGATTGAGAAATTAATTTACGGCGGAGACGGCCTCGCGCATCACGACGGCGCGACCGTCTTCGTGCCCTACGTAATCCCCGGCGAGGTGGTCGCGATTGAGCCGACCGAGCGCAAGAAGAAGTTCGTTCGCGGTCGGACGGAACGCATGGTCTCCCCGTCACCGGAACGCGCTTTGCCGCCCTGCCCGCACTTTCATGTATGCGGCGGCTGTCACTATCAGCATATTCCCTACCCATCGCAGCTCCGCTATAAGGAAGAAATCCTGCGCGAGACGCTGCGCCGAATTGGCAAGATCGACTGGACGGCCCCGATTACCAATCATTCCGCATCGCCGCTGAATTATCGCAATCGCGCGCAATGGAAAGTTCGCGAGACGGATAACGGCGCGTCAGCACAGATTGGTTATTTTCGCGCCGAATCCTCTGCGCTCGTCCCGATCGAGACGTGCCCCATTCTCTCGCCGCGCCTCGAAGAAACACTGAGCGCAATTCGGGCGATGATCGCGGGCGCCGCGCTACCGCCGTCTCTTCGCGAAGTGGAGGCTTTCGCCGACTCGACGGACGAGAGCATCTTACTGACGCTCTCCTTTGCGCAAATGCCTCCGGCCGCTGCAAATCTCGCCACTGCAATTCGTTCCGCGATGCCGTGGGCTGCGAGCATACTTTTTCAGACTGTCAGCCAAAGCCGCATGGATCTTTTCGGGCCAGGCCACATCGAATACATCGTCAACGGCATCACGTTTCGCGTCAGCCATTTTTCATTCTTTCAGGTGAATCGCTTTCTTGCCGGGGAGATGGCAGCTGCCGTTTCGGCGGCTGCCGGCGATGGCGCTCTCGCCCTCGATCTTTTCGCCGGCGTCGGACTCTTTTCGTTGCCGCTGACGAATGGTTTCAAGCGCGTCGTCGCAGTCGAGTCGAATCCCGTGGCAGCCCGGGATTGCGAGGCCAACGCCGCGGCAAATCGCGAGCGCTCCGGGAAACTTGAGATCCGTGAAGCTGATTCGCTCGAATTTCTGCGGCGCTTCCGCGAGGCGCCGGATTGCATCGTGCTCGATCCGCCGCGCGCGGGGTTGTCGCCAGAAGGAGCATCGCGAATCGTGAAGCTTGCGCCCCAGCGCATCGTCTACGTCTCTTGCGAGCCTTCTACGCTGGCGCGCGATCTTGCTGCGTTCATTGCCGGCGGATACGAGATCGCCTCGGTCGACTTCTTCGATCTCTTCGCACAGACGTTTCACATCGAGACGCTTGTGACACTCCAGAGGCACTAGTGAAAGTTCCAGCACTCTGGATCGCCGCTGCATTCTCCACAGGAATTCTTCTACGGCCCGAGGGATCCTCAACAGCCGCACCGTTGCTCGTCGCCGCTGGTGCCTTGATCCTGGCGGGTGCCGTGGCGGCAAAGTTTCTGCGCCCGCTTTGGCCTTCCGGGATCGTTGCTCTCGCGGCGTGGTGCGCGCTGGGAGCCGCGAGCGTCTCCATCGAGCACAACGCGGTGCTGCACGACAACGTCTGCCAACTCGTCGCGTCGGGAAGGATCGACACGAGCCAGCCTTTGCGCTGGCGCGGCCGCTTGCGTGAGGACCCGCTGCGATTGCCGTGGGGCGCGCGCTACTTGGTCGACTTGGAAAGCGTCGAGGCCGCCGGCCGCGTGATTCCCACGGTTGGCGGACTTCGCGTGAATTATTTCTGGAAGCGCGGCGCCGAGGAATCTCTCCCGCCGCTGCGCGCAGGTGACCGCATTGAGGCGCTCGTCCGCGCGCGGCCGCCGCGCAATTTCATGGACCCCGGCGCGCCGGACACTCGCGGCCTGCTCGAGCGCGATGGCGTGGATGTGGTTGGCACTCTGCGCAGCCCCGAACTGTTGCAGAAACTTAGCAGCCCGCCGCCGACAATGGCCCAGCAGCTGGCTCACGCGCGCGGCACTTTGTTGAATCAGATTGACGTCACATTCGTTGGATCGCCCGAAATTGCCGCGATCCTGCGAGCCATGCTTCTCGGCGACCGCATGTTCGTGGACTCCAACGTCTCGCTCGATTTTCAAAAGACGGGCGCGTTCCACGTACTGGTCCTCGCCGGGCTGCACGTCGGCGTGCTTTGCGCTTTCTTTCTGTGGCTGGGACGAAAGTTGCGATCGCCGGTTTGGTTGACGGCCATCGTTACCCTGACGGCGCTGGCGCTCTACGTCGGAGTGGTCCAGGATCGGCCGCCGATTCTTCGCGCCGCGCTTATGGCTGCGTTTTTCCTGCTCGCACAACCACTTTATCGCCGAGTTGCGCTGCTCAATACGGTGGCTGTGGCTGCGATTCTCTTACTCGCGGTGCACGCTTCGTTGCTGCGCGACATGAGTTTCGAACTGTCGTTCCTGGCCGCTGGCTCGATCGCTGGCCTCGCGCTGCCGTGGATTGACCGTACGTCGGAGCGATATCTCGCCGGCGTGATGCATCTGGGCGATGTGCCGCGCGACCTGTCTTTTCCTCCGAAGGTGGCGCAGTTTCGCATCGATTTGCGGGCTGTCGTCGCTCGGACTAGCTCAGTGCTCCCGAAGCGAATCGCCTATGTATCCGAGCGGCTCCTTACGGTGCCGCTGCGTGCGGGCTTGCGTCTGTGGGAGCTGTTCGTCTTGTCGTCCGCGCTTCAAGTTGGAATGCTGGCATTGCTCGCATTCGATTTTCATCGCGTCACGTTGGCAGGACCGGCCAGCAATGTGCTCGCGGTTCTCCTGACCGGCCTAATCGTTCCGCTCGGTTTCCTGACGCTGGGCACCGAGTTGATTTGGAGTCGGCTCGCTGCGCCGCTCGCATGGGCGCTGGGCTTGCTCGTAAAAATCCTACTGGCGACCGTCCACTGGTTCGCGACGCTTCCTCTCGTGTCTTTTCGCACGCCCGCGCCTGCGATGTGGCTCCTCGCGGGATCATTCGCGACGTTGGTAGTGCTTTGCTCGCTGGCACGAAAAAACATGGTTAGTAATCCCGTGCGGCTCGCGCGGATCCGTACGCGCTCCGGTAGGCCTGCGCGAGTTACACGAATCGCCGAATTGATAGCCGCAGTCGCCTTGGCTGGATTTACATTTTTGGCGGCAGTACATCCTCTCGGTGCGCGGCTGGCTCGCGGAAAGCTCGAAATTGCAGTTCTCGATGTCGGCCAGGGCGATTCGATCTTCGCCGCGTTTCCCGATGGCCGGACGATGCTGATCGACGGCGGAGGCGAACCCGGCTCGACCTTCACTCACGGCCTCCGGTCCGGGCCGGATGTCGGCGAAGATGTCGTCGCGCCGTATCTGTGGTCGCGCGGGCTGAAGCGGCTCGACGTCATTGCGCTGACGCACGCGCATCACGATCATCTCGATGGGTTGCGCGCAATTCTCAACGACTTCGCCGTCGGCGAATTGTGGGTTGGCCTGGATTCAGACGCGCCGGCGTTTCGCGACCTGCTCGGCGACGCGAAGGCGCATGGCGTGAAGATCGTTCACCGTTACGCCGCAGAAAATTTCGATTTCGGTGGCGTTCAGTGCGCGATCGTTTGGCCACCGGCGCCAGGCGGCGCGCCACTCACAGAGAACAACGATTCCCTGGTGATTTTATTGCAAGACGGAACAACGCGCTTTCTACTTCCCGGCGACATCGAGGCGAAAGCAGAAAAGGAATTAAGCTCAGGCGATGAGAATTTGCGCGCGGACTTCCTGAAGGTTCCGCATCACGGGAGCAAATCGTCGTCAACCGGGCCTTTTCTCGAAGGCGTAGCTCCGCGTTTCGCAGTGATTTCAGTCGGAGACGGCAATCCGTTCGGGCATCCGAACGATTCGGTGGTGGAGCGCTACGAAGAAAGAGGCACAAAGCTGTTGCGCACCGACCAGGACGGCGCCATCACGGCCCTGAGCGACGGGCACAGACTCACAGTGACGTCGTATCGCGATTCGCATCCGCTCAATTAGTCAACCGCCGCATCACAAACACGACCTCAGCGGTTGCCCTTCTCGTCAGCTTCATCCGCAGCTTCCGCATCCTCAGCAGTTGCTTCTTTCTTCGCTGTTCGCAGATGCTCCGCGATGATTTCCTTCGCCTCGCCGGCCCGAGACTCCAAAGCGTACACTTCCACGCCGTGTGTGCCTTCCGGAGTCTCGCGCAGCGGAAACGGATCGTGCGAAACCGATCCCGGAGAGGAAATTCCCTCGCTCTCGAGCAGCCCGCGAATCACCATGGCCTCCGTCGTCGTTCCCGCTGTATGCACAACGACAACCCGTTCTTTTTCGCTGCTTTCACTCATGGAAACCTGTCCCCTCGTACCATTGAAGTACGGACCGCCGTATCATATTAATTGAATTCGGGGGTATTGGGCCACGTATGGAACAATTGGAGACGCGCAAGCCGACGCAGGACGAAATTGACGACGAAAGCCGGCGCATGCGGCGCCTGCGGATTCTGGTTTATTTGGCGCTTGATACGATCGCGTCCGGCAGCCTTTCCCCGGAGGAAGCCGCTTCCATGGCTGCGGCCACTCGGCGTTTGGCGCTCGATATGTTTCCCGGCAAAGAGCGCGCCTTCGATCTCATCTACCGGCCCAAATTTCAACGCGTGATGCACGAAGTTTACCGCCTGCAGTAATTCCGCACCGCTTATCTCGGCAGATACATTCGCAGCCAGAGCACGCCGAGAGCAACCATCGCGCCCAGCGCCGCTTGATATTCCCGGTTGCGCTTGTATTGCTCCCACGAAAACCCGTCTGCGGCGTTCGATTGAGGGGCATCGCTGCGGCGAGGCGGCCGCGGGAAAAAAAGCGGCACGCGCTTGGCATACTCAATGAATGCGGCGCCGTAACGCTCGCGCAGCTCGCCTTCTTCCTTCTTCATCACCACAGGATAGAACGTGCCGAAGTATGCGACGAGCACAAGCGCGGCCCACAGCGAATGCCCCGCCACGGCAAAGCCCCCGGCTAGAAGAGCGCTTCCGAAGTAGAGCGGATTTCGCACCCAGGCGTAAGGGCCCGAGGTTGTCAACGTCTCGAGCTTGCGCAAGTGGCCCGCCGCCGCACCGCGCACCACGAGCCCGGCGGCAGCGATTGCCGCGCCCAGTGCAATCGCGACTGGCGTCGGCGACGCCAGGTAGAGAAATAAAATCGCTAGCGGATATCCAGCGCGCACTCGCCAGCGCGTGAAGAAGCTAGACGCCACTAGCGCGGCACCAGGAGCCGGCCGATCGCCGCCATTACGTCGCTCACTTCGATTCGCATCATCGCCGGAGAGTACGACGCGCCGCGCTTGTAGGTCGTCTCGCCGGATTGCGCTTTTCGCACGACGATCGAAGGTTTGCCGTAAGGCCCGTTGCGCGCCGGATCAGTCGGGCCGAATAGTCCGATGACCGGTGTGCCCAGCGCGGATGCAAGATGCAGCGGGCCCGTATCTGCAGCTACCAGAAACTTGGCGCGGCGCAGTGCCGCCATCAGGTGCGGCAAATCCATTTCCAGCGGAATCGGCGCACGCAAGCCCGACGCGGCAACCACCTCGTCGGCGAGGTTTTCCTCGCCTGGGCCAAAGCTGACGATTCCCTGCAATCCAAGTTGGCTCGATATTTCGCGTTGCAAATCTCCGTAGCGTTCGGTCGGCCAACATTTCGAGTGCCATCCTCCGCCGGGGCAGAGTATGCAAAACCCTTTTGCCTCCAATCCAGCGAATTTCCGGTCGGCCCACTCTTCCGCTTCCACCAACGCCGGCAGCGTGAAACGCGCCACTTTCGGCATCGCCGCTCCTGCAGCCGCAGCGAGGGCGAGATTGTGCTCCACCTTGTGCGCACCGGACGGATGGATCCGCCGCGTATAAAAAATCGTCGCGAGAGCCTCGCGTGCGTATTCGCGGTCGAAGCCGAATCTCTCGCTCGCGCCCGAAGCAAAGGCCAAAAGCGCAGACTTGTAGAGCGACTGAAAATCAATCGCGCAGGTGTATCTCGCGCCGCGCAAGGATTTCACGGTCGCAACGGCGCCGGACGCTCGGCCTCGATCCAATGGAATTACGCGATTCAAATCGCGGTTCCCTTCCAAAATCGCGCGCCATTTTGACTCCACCACCCAATCAATCTGCGCATCCGGAAATGAATCGCGGAGTGCCGCGGCGGCGGGAAGCGTGTGAATGATGTCGCCCAGAGAACCAAGACGTACGATGAGGAAGCGCCGCTCAGGCATTGCAACGTTCGCGGATGCGCGCGATGAAGTCGCGCGTCGAATGGTTCTTCGCATCGCCGACGATGGCCACGCGAATGCCCAGCTTCGCGGCCGTTTCGCGTTCGGGCACGGTGTCGACGGTGTAATCGGTTCCCTTGGCGTGCACGTCGGGCCGCAAGTCGCGCAAGAGCCCCTCGACGTTCGGCTCATCGAAAATCACCACGTAATCCACCGCCTCAAGTCCGGCGACCAACACCGCGCGTGCCGCTTCAGAAAGAATCGGCCGCCCCGCGCCCTTCAGCGCGCCCACGCTAGAATCCGCGTTTACCCCTACGACCACAACGTCCCCTTCCGCCCGCGCCGCTTTCAAATAGCGCACGTGGCCGGCATGAAGCATGTCGAAGCATCCATTCGTCAGCACGACGCGTTCGCCGCGCTGCCGGTGCCCCTCGAGCTTCTCGCGCAAGTCCTTGCGCCCCAGAATTTTCCTTGACGAATCCATTGAGCCCTTATCCCACAGATGTGGCCGCAGCTCGCAGAGCATATTCCAGCTCCGCGCGCGTGACGGTGGCGGTGCCACGCTTCATCACCACCAGGCCGGCGGCAAAGTTTGCCAGATGTGCGGCCTCAAGTCCGGTGGCGCCGGCGGCGAGGGCTAGGGTGAAGACGGCTATGACCGTGTCGCCTGCGCCGGTGACGTCCCTGGCCTCGTCAGAGCCGAAGATGGGGATACTGCGAGTGGGCTGGTCTTTCTCGAAGAGCGCCATGCCATCTTTGCCGCGGGTTACGAGCAAGGTTTTGAGATGCAGGTCGTCTAGGGTGCGCCGTCCCAGCGCCTCGAGTTTCGCGGCATCCTGCCCGATTTTTTCGCCGTAGATGGCCTCTAGCTCCGGCTCGTTCGGAGTGGCCGCAGTCACGGACAGGCGCTTGAAATCGAGGAGGGCATAGCGCGAATCGAGCGTTATGGGCTTGTCGGTCTTGACCGCGCCGAGAACAGATGGCGCGGCGGCGCCGAAACCGTAATCGGAGACCAGCAGAGCGCCGGCGCGCTTCACTCGCTCGCGCAACTTCGCGCCGACGAGTTTTCGCGCCCGCTCCGGTAGCGGCTCTTGCGGCTCATCGTCCACGCGCAGGACCTGCTGCTCGCTCGTATGTGACCAGCCGGCAAGAAAACGCGTCTTGGTTGCGGTCGTCCATCCGCGCACCGTGACGATGCCGCTGGTATTCACGCGCTTGCGGCGCAGGTAATCAAGCAGCGTCCGGCCTGAGGCGTCGTCGCCAACTGCGCCGACCGCGAGCACCTTGGCTCCGAGATCAACAAGATTGTTCAGCGCGTTTGCGCCGCCGCCCGGTACCGCGCGCGTGCGGCGGTGACGCAGGATCAGAACTGGCGCTTCCCGCGACACGCGAGAAATTTCGCCGGAGACGAATTGATCGAGCACTAGATCGCCGAGCAGGACGATGGTCGGGCGTGGAAATGCGGAGATCAGATCCAGTAGGCGGCTGAGATCGGCGCTGGCGGATCCGCTCGGGCCCGTCTTCGACTTTGTGCGACTTGCTAAGGTCAAGGATTCCCCTTCACGATTTGACTTCGTGCCTCGACAAAATGCTCGCTCCTAGCTTACAAAAAACGCCGGCAAGCTGCCGGCGCTACGAAAGACTCTGCTCGCTGCGCTTCGAACTCTCCAGCCATGCAACGGCGGCGTTTTCGACTGCGGCTACGTCGATTCGCTCCATACAGCGATGGTCCACCGGGCAATGGCGTAGAAAGCACGGGCTGCACGAGGGTGCGTTTCGCACGATTGTGCGCCGCGGCGTCATCGGCGCGGTGCCTTCAGGATCGGTCGAGCCGAAAATCGCGACCACCGGGACGCCAGCGCCCGCGGCTACGTGCATCGCGCCCGAATCATTGCCTATGAAAAGATCACATGCGTAAAAATAAGCGCTTAATTCCGCGATAGAAGTCTGGCCGGCAAGATTCACGGGCTGGCGTCGCATGCCCGTCGCGATGCGCTCCGCGATATCGCGTTCCGATGGCGCGCCGAAAAGTATCACATCGGCGTCAAAGCGGGCAATCAAGCGATCGGCCAGCTCCGCGAAGCGTTCCGAGGGCCAGCATTTCGCCGAACCATAGGCTGCTCCCGGAGCGAAAGCAATTCGCCGCGAAGTGCTGCGCACTCCGGCCTCAATCATCCGCTTTTCTGCTGCCTCGCAGGCAGCGGGAGCCACAGACAATCGAATCTCGTCAATCTTCGGCAGCGTGTGGATCCAACCCGCGCGCCGCACAAGCTCCGCGTAATAGTAGCCTTCGTGTGCGGGAATTTCGCCGGAGAGCGGCACTGCAAATGGGCGCGTCAGCAATGCCGAACGTCCATCACGTGCATAGCCGATGCGCTCCGGAATTCCCGCGCGCCAGGCGAGCCACGCCGCGTGAAACGCATTCTGAAACAGGATTGCGGCGTCGAATTTAGCCGCGCCGAGCAGCTTCGGCGGGTCCGCGGCTTCGTCGAGCACCAGCAGTTGGTCCGCGAGACCTTGGCCCTCATACACCGCCGAAACCCAGCGCTTCGCGAGTATCGAAATTTCAGCTTGGGGCCAGCGCGATCGCACCGCCCTCAGAGCTGGTATGCACAGGATCGCGTCGCCCACCCAATTCGGCGCACGTGCCAAAATCTTCACAGCGAAATCCCCGGGCGGCGTCGCGCTAGGATTTCTTCCGCCGCGGACCAGAAGGCATCCTCGTTTTGCATCGCGAGAGAAACTCGGGCAAAGAAAACCGGCAAGCCTGCTGGCCGCGTTTCGCCGTAATTGAGGATGTCCTTCTCGGTGCAGAGCAGCGCATCGGCACCGGCGCGCTGCGCGTCGGCTTGAAGCCGCGCGCGATCGCCGTCCGAATAGCTATGGTGATCGGGAAATCTTACCGTCCCAACGGGGGCGATTCCCCACTCGCGCAGGTCATCGAAGAAAGCAGCCGGGTTTCCGATTCCGCAAAAAGCAAAAAATCGCCGCGTTCGCCATTCGCCGACACGCAAATCCTGTCTCGAGATCGCAGGCTGGGCGATAGCATCCAATCGAATCGTGGCGAAGAATACAGACGCGGAAGAGTAGCGGCGTATCGCTGCTTCGAGCGCCGGGGCGTGCGTGCTGCGAGTGATCACGATGATGTCGGCGCGCCCAAGCGCAGACTTCGGCTCGCGCAGCCGGCCCGATGGCAGCACTCTTCCCCCGCCAAACGGATTTGTCGCGTCAACGAGGACGATATCAAGATCGCGCTCCAGCCTGAGATGCTGAAAGCCATCATCGAGCACGAACCAATCGAAGCCTTCGCGCTCGGCTGCGCGCCCGCTGGCGACCCGGTCAGCTCCGACGGCGACGCGAGAGCGACCCTCCTGCGACGCACGCGAAGCAATCCTTCGAACTAAAAGCTCCGGCTCGTCTCCTGAGATTGGCGGCCTTTGCGTCGTTTGGGGCGAAGTTCCCTCCCCTTCCGAGCCTTTCAAAAACCCTCGATAGCCGCGGGTCAGAATCGCGACGCTCTTCCCTTCGGCGAGCAATCGCTCAGCGAGCCAAAGCGCCATTGGCGTCTTTCCCGTCCCGCCCATGGTGAGATTACCAACGCTTATCACCACGCCCTTCAGCGTGTGCTGGCGAAAGATGCCCGCGCGATACAGGCGCACTCGCAGGCGCGCGCCCAAGCTGTAGGCGACCGACAGCGGCCAAAGCAGCCTTTCGCTGAAAGTCACTCGGGGCCTCGGCCTGATGCAAGCACCGCTTCGATGCGCTCGAGTGAACGCGCGGTCGCGCCGCGGTTCCTCTCCGCCAGTTCCTGCGCTTTGCGGCCCATGCGATCGCGCCCGGCGGTATCGTGGATCAGGTTCACCCACGCCTTGCCTAGCTGCTCGCCGCTGCGGACTTGCAGTCCGGCGCCTTCACTGCGAAATTCCTGCGCCATGTCTCGAAAATTTTCCATCGAGGGACCGAACACTGGCGGCCGGCCGAACCACGCCGGCTCGAGAATGTTGTGCCCGCCTGCGGGGACGAGCGAGCCGCCCACGAAGACGGCGTCAGCAAGAGAATAAAGTCCCGCCAGCTCGCCGATCGAATCGAGCAAAATCACGTCCGCGTCATCCGCGAGCGGCACACTCATATCGAGCGTGCTGCGCTTCACGATTTTCCAGCCGCGCTCGCGCGCGAGCGCCGCGACAGCCTCGAATCGCTCGGGCTTGCGCGGCGCCAGAATCAGCAACCCGCGCCGCCACTGCCGCTGCGCAATATCGAATCCAGCGAGCACGGCCTCCTCTTCATCTGCGACTACGCTGCCGGCCACCGCGATCGGCCAGCGCTCTTGCGCGCCCACCTGCTCGGCCAGCCAATCTCCGAAAGCGCCACGCGCCGGAGCCTGGCCGTCATATTTCAAATTTCCCGCCACTTCAATGCGCTCTGCCGGCGCGCCCAACTCGCGAAGCCGCGCCGCATCGGCTTCGCTCTGCGCGAGGAATAGCGAGGCATCGCCAAGCACGCGCGCAAAAAAGCCGCCCAGGATTCGCGCAAATTGACGCGTGCGCCGGAATGAGCGCTCGGAAATCCGCGCATTCACGAATATCACCGGCACGTTTCGCCGCCGCGCTTCGCGAAGAAAATTCGGCCAAATCTCCGTTTCGACGACAATCACGAGCCCAGGCCGCAAGGCCCGAAACGCCGGCCGAATCGCCGCACCCCAATCCAGCGGAAAATAAAATATTCCATCGGCGAATCCCATCCGCTCGCGCGCCAAGCGCTGGCCGGTATCGGTGGTCGTCGAAATGAAGAGCTTCCGCTCCGGATGCCGCCGCTTCAATTCCTGCGCCAGCGGCACGACCGCCAACACCTCGCCGACCGACACGGCGTGAATCCAAATCGCTCCCTCGCCGCCTTCTGCACGAGCGACAATTTCCGGCGGCAATTTCCCCAGCCGCTCGCGCAGATTGTGCCAATACTTACCGCGCCGCAATCCCTGCACGGCGTAGTACGGCACCAGCAGGAGCATTCCTACAGCAGTGAGCACGCTATAAAGAAAATACATGCGTCGGCGTCGAGAGAGAATCCGCGCGCGGCCTGGCGCGCAAAGCGGGTATTATAGTGGCTCGCGACGCGGCGGAGAAACGAACAACGCATGCCCGAGGCTCACAACGCCCGCCGCAACGCCTGCATCCTAGAATCGAAATGATGAAGCCGCTTCATATCTCGCTTCTCGTCCTCTTCGTTTTCCTTTTTCAACAGGTTCCTCCGGCGCCGCCGCGCGGTCCAGCGGAAATGCCGGCTCATGACCGCCACGAAGGCCTGGTGATTGCCGCCGATCCATGCCTCGACGCCGCGAGATCGAAATCCCTCTTTGGCAAGAAAAATCCATACGAAGCGGGAATTCTCGCGCTCGAAGTTTTCATCAAGAACGAGACGCCTCAGCCCATGAGAATCAACCTTTCGAGCGTCCGCCTTGAGGTGCCTCTGCCAGACGGCGGCTCGCAGAAGCTCGAGTCTCTGCAGCCGCGCGAAGTCGCTACCCTCATCGTTTATCCTGCGGGCGCGCCTAATCCTTCCTCGGGGAGGCGCCTCCCCGGCGGCATTGTGGTGCCCTTGCACGACAAGAAAGTCGATCAGGTTTCCGAAGAAATCCGGCCGCGGGCACTGGATGCCGATATCGTTCCGCCGCTTGCTACGATTCATGGCTATCTTTTTTTCAATCTGAGCCACAACTTCAAGTTAGCCGCCGATTCGACGCTTTATGTCCCCGACATCAAAATCATTCCCGGCAACAAGCCGCTTATGTTTTTCGAAGTCGCGCTAGCTACGGCTGTTCCGGAGACGCCGGCGAGCCCTCCACCAAAATCTCCGTGACATTTGCCGTGCGACTCCCACTCCGCTAGACTTTTGGCTTCGCAACTGCGACCGCTCCGAAATCAGAGAAGCCTAACCTTTAACCAACAGAGACGATGCCCCTTCTCGATCAATTAAACGAACGCCAGCGCGAGGCGGTGCAGCATACCGATGGCCCGCTCCTCGTCCTTGCAGGTGCGGGAACGGGCAAGACGCGCGTGATCACCTATCGCGCGGCCTATCTGGTCGAACAGGGCGTGCCGCAGCAAGCAATCCTGTGCGTCACGTTCACCAATAAAGCGGCCGAGCAGATGAAGAATCGCATCGCCGACTTGCTGCGCGCCACGGGCCGCGACGCGTCGGAGATGTGGATCTCTACTTTTCATTCGTTTGCCGCGCGGCTGCTGCGTCGCGAAGCGACGCGCCTCGGCCTGCCGCGCGATTTCGCCATTTACGACGATGACGCGCAGACCGGAGCCGTCAAACTCGCGCTTCAACAATTGGGTATGAGCGATCGCGACTATCCTCCGCGGAGCGTTCGCGAGCGCATCAGTTACGCCAAGAATCACGGCCTGTCCAGCGAAGACCTGGTTGAGAACAAGTACGAAGTTGCCGTGCGCGATATCTCGAACGTTTTCGATGCCTACCAGTCCATCTTGCATCGCGCCGGAGCACTCGACTTTGACGACCTGCTTCTGCTCGCGGTCGAGGTTCTCGAAGATCACTCTGAGGCGCGTCGAGCCTGGAGCGAGAGATTCCGCTACATCCAAGTGGATGAGTTTCAGGATACCAATGCGGCGCAGGAGCAACTCGTGCGCTTGCTGGCAGGCCCGGAAGAGAACGTCTGCATCGTCGGCGATGAGGATCAATCCATTTATAGCTGGCGCGGCGCAAAAGCGGGCAACATGCAGCGGTTCATCGAGCATTTTCCGGAAACCAAGGTGGTCCGGCTGGAAGAAAACTACCGCTCGACGCAGACGATTCTGGATGCCGCGGCCGGCGTCGTCGCGCACAATCGCTCGCGGCTGGGCAAGACGCTGCGCGCCACGAAAGGCGCCGGTGCGAGCATCCGCTTCCTCGAATCGCACGATGCCGGCGGCGAAGCTGAATTCATCAGCGGCGAAATCGCCGCCGCAATCCGCAAGGAGCCTGACGCGCACATTGCCGTTCTATATCGCACCACCGCTCAGTCCCGGGCGCTCGAAGAATGTTTTAGGCGTCTGGGAATTCGCTATCGCGTCGTCGGAGGATTCAGCTTCTACCAACGCGCGGAGGTTCGCGACGCCCTCGCTTACGTTCGGCTCGTCTTTCATCCCGAGGACGATGTCGCGTTGTTGCGCGTACTGAACACACCGCCCCGCGGCATCGGCGACAAAAGCGTCGAAGCGCTTCGCAAGGTCGCGCGCGAGCATTCGACATCTCTGTGGAACGCCATCCCCGAAGTTGCGCGGCCAGGCGTCGCGCGCGGCGGCGCGGCCCTGCAGGGCTTCCGCGTTCTCATCGAATCGCTCGTCAGCGAGGTCAAGGACCTGCAGCCCGCACAAATGCTGCGCCGCATCTTGGATGCGAGCGGATATCTCGGCTGGATCGAACAGCAGGACAATATCGAGCACACGTCGCGCGCCGAGAATCTCGCCGAGTTACTGAACGCCTTGGCCGAAGCCACCGAAGCCGGTCAGACGCTTCAGGACATGCTCGATCAAGCCGCGCTCGTCAGCGCAACAGACGATCTCGACGAAAATGTGAACGTCACGCTGATGACCCTGCATAGCGCCAAGGGTCTTGAATTCGACACCGTCTATCTCGCCGGACTCGAGGAGGGCGTGCTGCCGCACAGCCGTTCCACCGAACGCGATGAAGATGTCGAGGAAGAGCGCCGCCTCTTCTACGTCGGCATGACCCGCGCCAAACAATCGCTAACGCTGACCCGCGCGCTCTATCGCCGCACCTGGGGCGAGGAACGCCTGCGCATCTCCGCACCTTCGCGCTTCCTCGCCGAAGTTCCCGGCGAATTGATCGAAGCGGTCGCGGGCTCTCTAGCCGAGCCTGGCGAAACCCGCCGCTACGAGCCAGACCCGGATTACGGCACCTCTAGCCGGTTCGGCTCTGGGCGAGGGACATCGCGAGCGAGGAGCGGATTCAGCGGCTCTTCGCGTCCCACTCCCGCGCGCAAGACTTCTCATCCGCTCGTCGGCACGCGCGTACGGCACAAGACCTTCGGCACGGGGACGATCATTTCGGTGGAAGAAGAAGAGGACGACCGCCTGCTGACCATCAGCTTTCCGGATCACGGCACGAAGAAGCTGAAAGAGCGCTACGCCAATCTGCAGCTCGCTTGATCGACTCGCGCAAATACTTCGGGATCAGTGCGATAGCCGGGCAATTCCAGATTTTGCCTGAATTCTGTCCGCCGAAGCACTTTGGCGCCGCCTGTCCCCAAAGCCGTTGCACGGACGCGCCTCTCAGGTTACATTTTGTGGTCTTTATCTCGGGAGGAAGGTGACTGGTGGGGTCCCAGATCTTCCAAACCAAGAGCATCGACCGCCTCATCTCGGATTCCGAGCAGCCCGACCGCCAGCTAAAGAAAACTCTCGGCTGGCTCAGCTTGACGGCTCTGGGAGTCGGCGCCGTAATCGGCTCGGGAATTTTCACGGTCATCGGCACCGCGATCGCCGGCCAGAAATTTGATACCTCCTCGATTCTCAACGCCCCACTTATCGATTTTCTGATTCACCATTCCGCCACGACTGGCCGCCCCGGCGCGGGGCCAGCACTTGGGCTGTCGCTGATTCTAGTCGCCATCGTCTGCGCTTTTACAGCCCTCTGCTACGCCGAGCTCGCCTCGATGATTCCCATCGCCGGCAGCGCCTATACCTACACCTACGCGACGATGGGCGAACTCATCGCCTGGATCATCGGCTGGGATTTAATTCTCGAGTATGCGGTCAGCAACATGGCCGTAAGCGTCGGCTTCGCGCAGCACATGGTGAATTTGCTCGACTGGTTCGGCTGGCATCCTCCTTTACGCTGGATTTCGCCCGCGTATTTGCCCGCCGGCATGCAGGATCTCGCCGGAGCGACGCTTTATGATCCCGGCTGGCATTTCGGCTTTGATTTCCCGGCGTTCCTGATCGTGATGATTCTCACGGTCATTCTCGTCCGCGGCATTCGCGAATCCGCCGAAGCCAACAACGTGATGGTCCTGCTGAAGATCGCCGCCATCCTAGCTTTCGTAATCGTCGGCAGCGAATACATCCACCCGAGCAATTGGCATCCCTACGTCCCCAACGGCTGGCAGGGTGTGCTCACCGGCGGCTCGATAATTTTCTTCACCTACATCGGCTTCGATTCCGTCTCCACAGCCGCGGAGGAAGCGAAAAATCCGCAACGCGATTTGCCGATTGGAATTTTGCTCACGCTCGGAATCTGCACGATTCTCTACATCTCCGTCGCAGTCGTGCTAACAGGTATTGTCCCGTGGCAATCGGTTCTCGACGATGCCGCGCCGGTCGTGAATGCGCTGAAAAAGATTTACGACGCAACCGGCGGGCGCACTCTGCACTGGACGCGCCTGGCGGTGCTCTTCGGCGCGATGCTAGGAATGATTTCATCGTTGCTAGTCTTCCAGCTAGGCCAGGCGCGCGTATGGTTCGCAATGTCCCGCGACGGCCTGCTACCCAAATTTTTCGGCCGGGTCCATCCGCGATATCGCACCCCCGATGTCGCCACCTGGATCGCCGGCTTCGTCGTCGGAATCCCGGCGGGCCTCTTCGATATCGGCACGCTGGCGAATCTGTCAAATATCGGCACGCTATTCGCCTTCGTGCTCGTCTCCATCGGCGTTCTAATTCTCCGCTACCGCGATCCAGGCCGCCATCGCGGCTTCCGCGCCCCGCTCGGTCCAGTCGTGCCGGCGCTCAGCATCATTTTCTGTTTCCTCCTGATGATGGGTCTCGAGATCGAAACTTGGATCCGTTTCTTCGTCTGGCTCATCATTGGATTGGTGATCTATATCTCCTACAGCCGTCATCACAGCGAGTTCTCCGGAGGCCGCGGACGAACTCCGTCAAAGGGGCCGGGCGCATGATGTTTTATCTACGCGCTGCGGTAGCTGCCGCGCTCGCGGGCATTCTCGCAGCCTCGCCCGCGGCGATGGCCTGGGGCACGAACGGCGACAAGCTGATTGCGAATAAGGCCGTCGATGTGCTCCCCGACGAAATCCGCAGCTACTTCGAAGCGAACCGCGGCTACTTGATGCAGCACGTCAACGATCCCTTCGAAGCCGCGCGGAAAAATCCTCTTCTCGCACGCAACGCCTACATTCGCTTCGAACACTACGGCACATTTCCTTACTCGACTCTGCCGCGCGTTTACAAAGTCGCCCTCGAGAAGTTCGGCAAGCGCACGCTCGACAGCTTCGGCCTGCTTCCCTGGAGCGTGGGACTCTACAGCCAAAAGATGACCGAAGCCATGCGCGCGCACAATTGGGACGAAGCGCGCGACGCCGCCGCCCAGCTCGCTTATTATGTCGCCGAAGCTCACGATCCCTTCAACACCACCATGAATTTCGACGGCCATCTTTCCGCGCAGCAGGGCGTTGACGATCGCTTCGACACCAGCCTAGTCGATCGCTACTCGCAATTTTTCTACGTGCGGCCCAATCAGGCCGTTTACATCCACGATGCCACCGACCACGCTTTCGAGATGTGCCTGGACGCCCACTCCTGGCTCGAGAACATACTTCTTACGGATCGCCGCACGCGACAGGGCTTGTCGGACTATACCGATGAGTATTACGATCGCTTTTACAGCCAGGCCGGAGCCGTACTTGTTCGCCAGATCTCTGACGCTTCGACCGACGTCGCCTCCTACTGGATGACGGCCTGGATCAATGCAGGGAGGCCCCAGCTTCCCTCCCGCTAAATGGTGAAATGACGCACACGCAGGACCTGGCATCTATCATCGCGGAAGTTCCGAAGGCCGAGCTGCATCTGCATCTCGAGGGCTCCATCAGCCCCGAGACGGTCAGCCTGCTCGGCGCGCGGCGCGGCGTCACCATCACGCCGGAAGCCGCCGCGGCTCGCTATGCCTACACGGACTTCGCCGGGTTCCTCGAAGCCTTCAAATGGGCCACCGGCTACCTCAAGGCTCCCGAAGATTACGCGCTGATCACTCACCGCCTCGCCGACGAGCTCGTTCGTCAGCGCGTGATCTACGCCGAAATCACCGTTTCAGTTGGTGTGATGGAGCGCTACGGGCAGAACGTCGAAGCCAATTTCGCCGCCATCGACGATGTGGCTCGCCGCTACCGCGAAAATGGCCAGCTCCGCATCGCCTGGATTTTCGATGCCACCCGCCAATTCGGCGCCAGCGCGGCAATGAAAGTAGCTGTCCACGCCGCAAAGTTTCAGAAACAGGGCGTCGTCGCCTTCGGCATTGGCGGCGATGAGCTGGCCGTGCCCACCGCGAATTTCCGCGCGGCCTATGATTACGCCCGCAATCAAGGGCTGCACGTCACCATGCACGCCGGCGAAATCGGCGGCCCGGAACTCGTCCGCGAGGCCATCGACCATCTCGGCGCCGAACGCATCGGCCACGGCATCGCCGTCATGCGCGATCCCGCGCTCGCCGATCGCCTCGCCAATCTCCGCGTCCCGCTCGAAATCTGCCTGACCAGCAATCTGCGCACCGGCGCTCTTGCGCGTCAAACCATGAAGCCAGACGCCAAGCTCGCCGATCACCCGCTGCCGCAATTCGTCGACCGCGGCGTCACTGTCACGCTCTCAACCGACGATCCGGCCATGTTCCACACCGATCTGCTCAGCGAATACAATCACGCCATCTCTCTAGGCCTTACAAAGCCGCAAATCGCCAAGATTATCGAATCGGGCTTCACCACGTCGTTCGTCGCCCCCGAACACAAGCTCCCGCTCCTAAATCAATTCCGTTCCAACGCCAAATCTCTAGGATTAATGTGAGCCACGAATGAAAGCACACGTCTGGGTAATGCTGAAGACCACAGTCCTAGATCCGCAAGGCCAAACCATCCAGCACGCCCTGGCCTCGCTAGGCCACAACAAAGTAAAGGAAGTCCGTCAGGGAAAATTCTTCGTCCTGCAACTCGACGGCGCCACAAAGCCCGAAGCCGAAAAAGAAATCGAAAAGATCGCCCGCGAAGTCCTAACCAACCCAGTAATCGAAGAATTCCGCTTCGAAATCCTAGAGTAGCGCCGGCGTCCCTGCCGGCATCTTGCGATTCCAATCGCCGCCAAATGCAACCTCATGCGCGGACTGAATAGCCCAACCATCTCCGCCTATCCAAAGCCGCGCTCGAAACATTCCCGCAGCCGATGCCGCTCCGCGGAAAAACCCTAACAGGTGTCATCCCGAGGAAAAATTCTAACCGTTGCTATTCCGAGAAAAAGTCCTAATCGTTGTCATCCCGAATCCCCTTTTGGGGTGAGGGATCTGCATTTGCCGTCGCCTTTGTCGTCGTCTTTGCCTTCGTATTCGCCTCCGCATTTGCATTTGCATTTGCCGTTTCCCGAATCTGAAATCTCAAATCTGAAATTTGAAATTGCCTTCGCCTTTGCCTTCGTAGGGGCGCCCGCTTGCTGCGCCCGTCCGACGACCTCGCTGCAAAATTAAAGCCACGCACACCGGCGGACCGGACCATGTGACAACATTCCTGCTGTTCCCACAAACGGTTAGCCCAGCCGCTGCCACAATCGTTTGTGGTTTCCAGCGTCCTTCAATTGCCCACACAGACTCTTCAAAGCCTGAGTGTGGTCACACGATGTCTTGTCAGGGCATGACTTCAGTCATGCCGCAAATATCGCAAGTTGGGTACGGCTTCACAGGCCGCGGAAAAAGTCAAAACGCTGTCATCCTGAGCGAAGCGAAGGATCTCAGCGTCTAATGTTTGCAACCACTTGCGCCGACTGAACACATCGATATACGCCGGCTGATCGTCGAATTGGCCTTTTTTCCGCAACCTCTTCAGCCGCTGAGGGCCGTTAGGAAATACCCACGAAAGACTTGCCGGCCTGGCAACTTTCCGATTTGGCAGGCCACACCTGGACGGCCGCCTCCCTGCACGGAAAGATCGTGTTCATAAATGACTGGGCCACCTGTTGCGGCCCGTGCCGCGAGGAACATTCATCCCTTCAAGCTCTCTACGAAAAGATTAAAGACCGATCCGACGTCCAGGTAGTGACGTTCAACATTGACGACGAGGTGGGCGACGTCGCTCCGTACATGACCAAAAAATAAATATACGTTTCCCGTCCTCCTGGCGAGGAATTACGTGGACGATCTTCTGTCTCTCATCAGCATTCCGCGCGTCTGGATCGTAGATGCGTCCGGCAACTGGCGATGGGAGCAAATTGGCTTCGGAGACGACGCCAAATGGGAAAGCGCGATCCTCGAAAAACTCGATCACACAAAACCGCAGTGAGGTCTCGCCGGTAATTCTTTGCCAGCTCCCGGCATTCAGTGCAGCGGCAGCCGCGAGTGAGCTGGCTGACCCGCATTCGGTGCGGCAGACGCGCAGCATCACGAAATCTGTCTTGCATTAAATGCGGCAGCAGCCGCATCTGATGTGGGAGCCCCCGCATTCATGCGGGGGAAGGAGCGCTTCAGCGCTCCGGGAAACGAGCCCCATTGTCAACGCCGCGCTTCAGCGCTGGGCTCTTCTTAGCCAAACCGTGAAGTAAGCCACTACCGTATCGACCGCGTCTCGGACTGTTCCGCCGGTTGATTCCCGTCCGATCCCCGCATATCCATCCGCGCCGCAAATTATCCGTTCCTAATTTCTGCTCCGCGCCACCAAATGCCCCAGCCCTAGACCGTCTGTACCATTGACATGCGCTAAAAATTGAATAAGCATTAACGTGTAGGGCGCAGTCCTTGAGCGTGGGCCAGGCTCACTTGAGCCGGCCGTTGGTCCCGCCAAACAATTAAATATTTGGGAGACTTACAGAAATGGATGGCCCAACCGCCACCCACGTTGACAGTGCCATTGCAAGAAACGGGAAGCTCAATTCGACCGCTCCGGTCCAGCAAAAATGCGCCGCGACCGACACACGCCGCTCCAGGGACCTTCGCAAAGTGTTTCGGTTAGAACGAGACCCGATTCTTTGTTTTCTATCACTTACGAGGAGTTTTAATTGAACCCATGTTTCGGTTAGAAAAATTGCCAAGCGAATGAAAATCGAAGCCAAAAGGAGGCCTGAACGCCCAACAAAGCTTTGCCCCGGTGGAACTTCGCCACACGACCGCGGCTCTCCATCACATCAAATGTGCTAGGCTGAATCTCTGGGAGACACTTAACGTGTGCGGAATTGTCGGCTACATCGGGCATAAAAAAGTCGTGCCTCTGATTTTGGACGGCCTCCGCCGCCTGGAGTATCGCGGCTACGATTCCGCCGGAATCGCCGTGGTTACTGAGGCCGGCAAGCTCGACATCCGCCGCGCCTCCGGCAAGCTCCGCAATCTGGAAGAGGCGATTCGCGAACGTCCGCTCGAGGGCGTTTACGGCATCGGACACACGCGCTGGGCCACGCACGGCCGCCCCACCGAAGAAAACGCGCACCCGCACCGCGATTGCACCGGCGAAATCGTCGTCGTGCACAACGGCATCATCGAGAATTATCTCGAGCTAAAGCACGAACTAACCCGCGAAGGCCACAAATTCGTCACCGAAACCGATACCGAGGTGATCGCGCACCTCATCGAGAAATATTTCAAAGATCAATCACTGGAAGATGCCGTGCGTCAGGCGGCGAAGCGACTCAGCGGCGTTTATGCACTGTCGGTCCTGTCTTCGCGCGAGCCCAACAAAATTGTGGCCGCGCGCCTCGGACCGCCGTCGGTCGTCGGCCTAGGCGAAAATGAATTCTTCATCGCCAGCGACATCCCGGCGCTGCTCCATCACACGCGCAAGATTTTCTTCCTAGCCGACGGCGACGTCGCTGTCATCACGCCCGCAGGAGTCCAGGTCACCGATCTCGATGGCCATCCGGTCGTGCGTCCCCCGCAGAATATTTCCTGGGACCCGATCATGGCCGAAAAGGGCGGCTACAAGCATTTCATGCAGAAGGAAATCTTCGAGCAGCCGCGCGCTGTCCGCGACACGATTCTCGGCCGCATCTCGCTCGACACCGGCAAAGCCTTCCTCGACAAGCTGGACATTTCCGAGCAGGAATTCCGCAAGTTTACGAATCTCAAGATCGTCGCTTGCGGCACGAGCTGGCATGCCGGCCTCGCCGGGAAATTCATGATCGAGCAACTCGCCAAGATTCCCGTGGAAGTAGATTACGGCAGCGAGTTCCGCTATCGCGATCCGATCATCGATCCGCACACTCTGGTCGTGGCCATCAGCCAATCCGGCGAAACCGCCGACACTCTGGCCGCACAGCGCGAAGCCAGCCAAAAAGGCGCAAAGATTCTGGGCATCTGCAACGTGGTCGGCTCGATGCTCACCCGCGAAGCCAGCGGCACGATTTACACGCACGCCGGACCCGAGATCGGCGTCGCGTCAACGAAGGCTTTTACCGGCCAGCTCACGGCCCTCGCGATTCTCGCGCTCTATCTCGGCCAGGTCCGCGGCAAGCTCCCTGCCGATGCCGCCATCAAGCTGATGGAGGAACTCAATCGCATCCCGCACAAGATGGAGACGATCCTTCAGCACGACGCCGAATGTGAAGAACTCGCGCGCCAGTTTTTCCGTCACACCGATTTTCTTTATCTCGGCCGCGGCATTCACTACCCCATCGCTCTCGAAGGCGCCCTGAAGCTGAAGGAAATTTCTTACATTCACGCCGAAGGCTATCCCGCCGGCGAAATGAAGCATGGCCCGAACGCGCTGATCGATGAAAATCTTCCGGTAGTGGTGATCGCCACGCGCGACGATTCTGATCCCGCCTCCGTGCAGCGCTACGAAAAAACTGTCTCGAATATCCAGGAAGTAAAAGCCCGCGACGGCATAGTTATTTCCGTGGTCACCGAAGGCGATCGCCTCGCCCGCGAATCCTCGAACCACATTTTCGAGATTCCCATGGCGCCCGAAATCTTTGCCCCGATCCTCGAAATCGTCCCGCTGCAGATGCTGGCGTATCACATCGCCGTCCGCCGCGGCTGCGACGTCGACCAGCCGCGCAATCTAGCCAAGTCCGTCACCGTCGAGTAATTCGCGCGCTCGTCGAGCGAGCCTCTTTACCTTTCCGATGATGACGCAATTGGCATAAAATGCCCGCATGCCCGGCCGGTTCACCGCGATTCGGATCTTTGCGCTGCTATTCTCAGTAACTTTCTCGGCGCATTTCGCATCGCTGCCGCAAAGCGATCCCGCCTATCGCCCGCGCCTCACCGGCGTCATCGTCGAAGGCCAGCAAAAATACAAAGAGTCGACGATTATCGTTGCAAGTGGTCTCGTCGTGGACAAACCCACTAGTCTTCAAGACATCGCCGAAGCCGCCAATCGCCTCGCCAAGCTCGGCATTTTCAAGAAGGTTCGCTACCAGTACAGCAACAGCCCCGACGAGATTTCCGTGCTGTTCCATGTGGACGAGGAAACCAATCTGCTTCCATGCGTTCTGGACAATTTTGTGTGGTTCTCCGACGAAGAGCTAATCGCAGACCTTCACGAACACGTTCCGTTTTTCGATATGGTTCTGCCGCCAGTCGGAGACATTCTCGGCAAGGTCCGCGCCGAGTTGGCGCGATTCCTCGCGGCGAAAAACATTCCGGCGCAAGTCAACTACGTTGGTTACACGCCGGGGATCGGATTGCCCATCTCTCAACATATCTTCATGGCCACGGGCCTCGATCTCCCCATTCGCGCGATTCATTTCTCGGGAGCCCAGGATAGATTTCTCGGCCCGTTGACTGCCGCGTCGCGGGAGCTGATGCAGCAGGACTATAGCCGCTTGACCACGATCCAATACGCGCACGCGACACTTCTTCCCGTGTATTTGGAGAAAGGCTATCTGCGCGCCGACTTTGGTGCGCCAAAAATCGAATCGGCCACGCCGAGCAAGAAAATCGCAACTCTCGATATCGCGATCTTGATTCCGGTCATCGAGGGGCGCGTTTACAAGTGGAACGGCGCTCAGTGGCATGGCGTGCAGGCGGTTTCGCCCGATAAACTCACCGAAGGTCTTGGGCAGCATCTAGGCGATCCGGCGAATCTGATTAAATTCAACCGCGGACTTGATGCCGCGCGCGCGGGCTTCGAGAAATCCGGCTATTTGGAAGCAGAGTTCCGCGTGAAGAAGACTTTCGAGGAATCCGACGGCAGCGTATCCTTCGACATCGGCGTCACAGAAGGAATCCAATATCGAATGGGCGAGCTCGAGATAGAGGGGCTGCCCGGAAATGCGGCCGAGGGATTCCGGAAAGCCTGGAAGATGAAACCAGGCGATGTGTTCGATGGATCGTATCCGGAGGAGTTTTTGACGAAGGAAGTTCCGCCGCGGCTGAGCCGTTTGGGATTTAAGATCGCCAGCGCACGGGAGTCGCGTAAACTGGATCACGAGAACCATCGTGTGGATGTCACGCTTAACTTCTAGCAGGTTCGCGACGCTCGCGCTTCGCGTTGCCTGGCTTGCGTCCTTCTCTCTTATCCTAGGAGTCAGAGTGCAAGCTCAGGGTGTGCCCGCGCCGGCGGTCACCGGCAGACTCGCGCCACTAAAAGCTAGCGGCTCGAAGAGATTTTCTGCTGAGCAGATTGCCGCGGCATCTGGGCTAAAGCAGGGCCAATCGATTAGTGGCGAGGACCTACAGGCAGCAGCCAATCGCTTGGCGCACCTCGGCGTCTTCTCCGATGTGCGTTACCGCTATGCCACGCAAGGCGGTAACGTCGAGATTGAGTTTCAGGTCGCTGATGCGCCGTCGATCGCCCCGCTGTTCGACAATTTCCCTTGGTTTACCGATGACGAAATCAATCTGGCGCTCAAATCCGCCGTGCCCCTCTACGATGGCCGCGTTCCTGAAAATGGCACGCTCCTTGACGAAATCTCGCAGGCGCTTGGGAAGCCTCTCGAAACTCGAAAGGTCGCAGGCACAGTCTCGCATCAGGCGGTGCGCCTCGCTACCAGCGGCGAGACCGTTCAACAATTTCGTCTCGAAGGTCCCGAGCTTTCCATCGAAAGCGTCGAATTCAGTGATGCGCTCGCTAAAAACGATCATGCCATTCAGCAGAGCCTTAGCGACCTTCGCGGCAAGCCGTTTTCACGGGTGGTCATCGACCGATTCTGCTTTGAGCAGGTTCGTCCCATTTATCTCGCGCACGGGAATCTGCGCGTGACGTTCGACGCTCCGCAGGCTCGTTTTACCGGCGACCCCTCAAAGCCGCTTCCCAGCAGCGTGAAAGCCATCATCGGTATCCGGCCCGGGCCCGTCTTCAAATGGGCGGGCGCGACTTGGAGCGGCAACTCCGCGTTTTCTGCGGCAGAGCTCGACGCTCTCGCCGGCATGAAGCCCGGCGATTCCGCTGACGGCATGAAACTCGAAGCTGGTTGGCAGAACATTCTCGACGCATACGGCAAGAAGGGCTATCTCGACGCCGCGCTCGACAAAACTCCGGCGCTCGACGACGCCGCGGCGCGCGCTGCTTATCGGGTCGTGGTCACCGAGGGCCCGCAATATCACATGGGCGCGCTGGTTCTCACGGGATTGTCTCTTGAAGGCGAACGCCGCATTCTAGCCGCGTGGAAAATTCCCGACGGTGCAGTCTTCGACGCGAGCGTCGTGGATGCCTTCGTCAATGGAGGCGCGCGCGCTGCGTTCGGCGATCTGCCTTGGGGATACGAAAAGATCGGCCACTACTTGCAAAAAGATCCCAAGACCGCAAGGGTCGACGTGCTTATGGACTTTCAGTAGCGCCGCGGCGTTATACTGGAAATCGATGAGCGAAATGTCCGCGAACGAAACGGCAGCCGCGCGAAACTCATCGCCGCTGTCGACTAACGAAGCTGCGGCGATCGAGAAGGAACGGCATTTGCTCGCTTCGCTGGGCAAACTCGATTCGCTGCTCATCGCGTTTTCGGGTGGCGCTGATTCGGCGTATCTGGCGTGGGCAGCCGCGAACGTGCTAGGCGAACGCGCCCTTGCCATTACGGCGCTTTCCGCCAGCTACTCGGCGCACGATCGCAGCGTCGCCGAATCGTTTGTGCGCAATCACGGAATTCGCCACGAATGGATCGAAACGCACGAAACTGAAAATCCGCTCTACATCGCGAATAACGCGAATCGCTGCTACCACTGCAAGGACGAACTTTTCACGCAGCTCGACGCCCTCGCCAGCGAGCGGCATTTCGCCGCTATCGCGTATGGCGTAAATGCAGATGACACGCGCGACTTTCGCCCTGGCCATCGCGCCGCCGCCGAACACAAAGTTATCGCTCCGCTTCTCGACGCCGGCCTCAGCAAATCCGAGATTCGCTTTCTCTCCCGCCGCGCCGGCCTCGAGACGTGGGATCGCCCGGCGTCGCCGTGCCTTTCTTCACGCGTTCCCTACGGCACCGCCGTTACGCCGGAGCTTCTGGCGAAGATCGAGAGGGCCGAGCAGTCGCTGCGCGAGCTCGGCTTTCGCCAATTTCGAGTTCGCGCTCACGGCGAAACCGCGCGCGTCGAAATCGCCCAGGATGAACTCCCGAGTGCGCTGGAAAGTGACATGGCCGATCGAATTGACGCCGGGATCAAGCGCGCCGGTTTTTTTTACGTCGCCATCGATCTAGAAGGCTATCGCCGGGGATCGCTGAACGCCGCGCTGCACCTGAAATGAGTCGCTTCTCGAGCCACGCCATCCGCGCGTCGCTGCTCCTCAGTATTTCTGTAGCGGTCCTGTTCCCAGCGCCGCAATGTTTTTCGCAGGAGCAGAGCCCGCCGCCCGCCAATTCCCCAGCTCCGGCGGCGCCCGTCGCGAAACCCGCGCAGCCTGCCGCGCAACCTCCCGAGCCCGCGTCGAAGAAAGCCGAAGATCCTGACGCCGCCCTCGATCGCGCCGTGCGCGAAGCTGGCAACGATCGCGCTGCGCTCGTCCGCAAGCTGCAGCAATATCTCGAGCGTTTCCCGGATGCCCCGCGCAAGACGGCCGTCTATCGCGCGCTGGTCGAGAGCTGCGAGCAACTGAAGGATTCTGCCTGCGCGCTCGAATACTCCGAGCTGCTCATCGCCAACCATCCCGACGATTCCGAGATGATGCTTGTGGCCGTCAATCTTCTCGACCAGCGCGGCGACGATGAAAGCCTGGCCCGCGCAGGCGGCTATCTCACGCGCGTGCTCGACCGCGTCGAGAAAACGAATTCCTCGGAGAAATCGGCGCGCATCTCCGAGCAGGATTGGCAGACCCAGCAGAATGATCTACGCCTCGCGCTTTACATCCTCCGCGGAAAAATAGAAGAGAAACAGAAGAAGACCGATGACGCGGTGAAGGACTTTGCCGCGAGCTATAGCATTCGCCCCAATGCTCTAGCCGCGCAACATCTAGCCGAGCTCGCCGAGCTGCAGAAGAATTTCTCGAAAGCTGTCGAATATTATCTAGACGCGTTTGTTCTGCCTGAAAATGGCCCAGGCGGTGCAGCCGATCGCCATCTCATTCGCGAGAATCTCGGCAACGTCTGGCGCGAAGTGCACGGCAGCGATTATGGGCTCGGCGACGCCATCCTCGGCGCGTATGACCACACGCAATCTCCTCTCGCTACGCCGCGGACGCACGATCGTAATCGCGATGCACGCGACGCGCTCTCGTTCACCCTGCGCCAGCTCGACGGCACCCCAGTTGCGCTCGGGCCGAATCGGGGCAAAGTTGTGGTGCTCAGCTTCTGGGCCACGTGGTGCGGCCCCTGCCGTGAACTCGAGCCACTCTTCGCCAACACTGCCGCAAATTACGCGGGGCGGAACGATGTGGTCTTCTTTGCGGTAAACACCGATGAAGACGAAGCGCGCGTCAAACCATTTCTCGACGAACAGAAATGGAAACTGCCGGTCGTTTTTGCAGATGGTCTCGATGACTTCTTGAGGGTACTTTCACTTCCGACGGTGATCGTCCTCGATCACACCGGGAAAATCTCCTACCGCATCAACGGCTACCAATCCGAGGAATTCGGCGAGCGGCTGTCCAACGCGATCGATCGTTCTTTCGCGCCCATCACTCGCCGCGCGCCGTAATTCATCCGGAAGGGCTGCTCACCGTCGCGGCCCGCGCCGCATCTCGCGCCGCGACTATAGTGCCCACGTGAATCCGCACCGTATCGGCAACGCGCCGTGCGTATCCTCCCGCCAGCGTGATCGCCGCGGGCACGCGATGCCGCCGCGCGTAATCAAAAACCATCGCATCGCGCCGCGCCAATCCGTCGAGTGAGAGCGCCAATCCGCCGAGCTGGTCCTCGCGGTAAGGATCGGCTCCCGCAACATAAAAAATAATCCCCGGACTGAATTCATCGAACGCGCGATGCAGATTCTTCTCGAGCAGCGCCAGATAATCGTGGTCGTCCACTCCGTCCGGCAGATCGACATCAATGTTCGATGGCGGCTTTGGATACGGGTAATTGTGTTCCTGATGAATCGAGAATGTGAAAACCGTCGGATCGCCGCCGAAAATAGCTGCGGTTCCGTTCCCGTGATGCACATCCGTATCAATCACCATCGCGTTCTCAACCGCGCGATCGAATTGCAATCGCCGGATGGCCACCGCGACATCATGGATCGCGCAGAATCCCTCGCCATGATCCGGATAAGCATGATGAAATCCGCCGCCGATGTTCCCAGCCCAGCCCTCCGCGAGCGCCCGCCGCCCCGCCAAGATCGATCCGCCCGCTGCGAGCCAGCAAGCCTCCACCATTTCCTTCGAATACGGAATTTCCATCCGCAGCTTTTCTTCCCAGCTCAATGTCCCGGTTTTCAGTTTGTGTATGTATTCTTTGCCGTGCACCAGCAAAACGTCTTCGTCCTTCGCCGGCTCCGGCACCAGAAAATCGTCCTTCGCGGCAATTCCCTGCGCGAGCAGCGCCTCATGGACGAGCCGGTATTTTTGCGAAGGAAAAACGTGCGCCCCGAGATTTAGGTCGTAGCGGTCGTCATAAATCAGCTTGAATGGCAACATGGACCCAAGAGCCTAGCCCGATTTTCGTCCTGCCCGCAACTTGTCTTTCGCGTTCCACCTGCGATTTCTATTTCCGTCGGCACTATGTTAATCTCTGCTCGATGCGCCGCATCCAAGCCCTTCTAGTGTTGATCGCCCTGTTGGCCTCACCTCTGGCTCTGCTGGCCCGCAGCGAGGCATGCGCGGACGCTTGCAGCAATTCTTGCTGCATCGCGCTGCATCACTCCGCGAAAGGCCCCGCGGCCAGCCATTGCCATGGCGCGAATCAAGCTCCCTCAGCGCGGTGCTGCGATGAGCCGACATCGAATCATGCTCTCGACTACGGCTTCACCGTCCTGATGCCGCCTTCGATTCTTCCCAGCGTAGCCAGTATCGCAGCTCCAGCAAGCTCTCGCACCGCACTCGCACCGGCTTTCCTCATCACACCTTCGGCCTTTAGATCCGCTCCCTTCGAACCCCCGCGCGCGTAGATCGGTTTTCCCGCGCACGTCTAAATCTAAAAGGGGGTTTCTGATGCACAAGCTCAGGCTTGGAAGTATGGTTCTGTTGTCTGTATCCCTTGCACTCTTCGCCGCACTCGCACATGCAGACGTTTTTGGCACTGTCCGCGGCATCGTCCACGATCCGCAGCACCGGCCCATCCCGAACGCCACGGTTAAGCTCAAAGCAAAAACATCCGACTGGATCCAAAATGCGTCAACAGACGCAAATGGCGAATTCCAGATCAACGCCGTGCCGCTCGGCGATTACTCGATCACGGTCTCGGCCCAGGGCTTTGCGGACGCCACGCAAGACGTCACGGTCATTTCAGGCTCGGTGGCCGTCACCCACGTACAATTGCGGATTGCTTCCGAGAAGCAAACGGTCACAGTGAAAGGCGTCCCAGAGGTCGCACCTACCGATACGGCCACCCCTACGACTTTGGTGGACCGCGCCGACATCGCGCGAACTCCAGGCGCGGACCGCACCAACAGCCTCGCGATGATCACTGATTTCGTGCCGGGCTCCTACTTCACCCACGACATGCTGCACATCCGCGGCGGCCACCAAACACTCTGGCTCTTGGACGGAGTTCCCGTTATCAACACGGCGATCGCGGTCAATGTCGGCCCGCAGTTTCATCCCCAGGACATCGACTATCTGGAAGCGAGTCGCGGCAGCTATGGAGCGGAGTATGGCGACCGCACGTACGGAGTGTTCAACGTGGTCCCGCGCACAGGCTTCGAGCGCAATAACGAAGGCGAGCTCGTCGTCACTGCGGGAAGCTTCTATCAAACGGACGACTACTTGAGCTTCGGCAGCCACACTGAGCGTTTCGCCTATTTCGCTAGCGTGAACGGCAATCGCAGCGATCTCGGCTTGCAGACTCCGGTTCGCCAGGTGACGCACGACGCTGCCAATGGCATCGGGGGTTTCGGTTCATTTATTTTCAACGCTGATCCCTCGAATCAGCTCCGCCTGGTCACCACGCTTCGCAGGGACTTCTATCAGATTCCTTTCGATCCCAATCCAAGCGACATCGAAAACGCGCCCATCGCAGGAAATGATTTCCAGGCGCAGTTCCCCAGCATCGGGCTTCGCGACAGCCAACGCGAGGCCGACGCGGGTGTGGTTTTTTCCTGGGTGCACACCTTCAGCCCAAAACTCCTGCTGACAGTTTCGCCTTTCTATCATTACAACAGCGGCGACTATAACAACCTGCCGACGGACGTCCCCGTGGCCTCCACCGAGAACCGCAGCTCGGCCTACGCGGGCGGACAAGCCAGCGTGACTGCTAATTTCGCGAGAAACAATTTACAGGCGGGTTTTTTTAGCTTCTATCAGAGCGACAATCAGTTCTTCGGCGCGATCTTTAACGACGGCAGCGGCAACGCGCCGTTGGCGGATACAGAGCACCCCAACGCGAATCTCGAAGCATTCTTCATTGACGACAAGTTCCAGCCGTTTTCCTGGATGACTTTGTCGGCGGGAATGAGACCTACGCGATTTTCCGTCAACGCTACGGGGGGATTCACCGAAAGCGCCATCAGCCCACGCTTTGGCGCAACTTTCACCATTCCCAGATTGCACTGGACGTTCCGGGCGTTCTACGGCCACTTCTACCAGGAGCCGCCTCTCGAGACCGCTTCAGGGCCGGCGTTGATCGACTTCGCTCAAGGCCAAGGCCTGGCGTTTGTTCCCTTGCACGGTGAATTCGACGAAGAACATCAGTTCGGCGTGACCATCCCTTACCGCGGCTGGGTGCTGGACGCGGACAACTTCAAAACCAACGTCACGAATTTTTTGGATCACAATAACATCGGCGATTCGAGCATCTTTTTCCCCATCACAGTTTCGCGGGCGGTCATTCGCGGCTGGGAACTGACGCTGCGGTCGCCGCGCTTCGCTCACCGCGGGCAGATCCATTTGGCCTACTCGAATCAAATCGCCGAGGGCAGCGGAACCATCACGGGCGGGCTGACCGATTTTACGGTATTTCCCGAACTCGATCCGCTCGATCACGATCAGCGCAACACGCTGAACGTTGGAGGGGACCTCACGCTGCCTTGGCGCAGCTATGCCTCGACGAATGTCTACTATGGCTCGGGCTTCGCCAACGGCTTTCCCGGACAGCCGTATCCCGGCGACTATTTGCCGTCGCACACGACGTTCGATCTCTCCGTAGGCAAGGAGTTCGGCGAGCGGCTTTCGGCGTCCATCACCGCGCTCAACGTCGCCAATCGCCGCGTTGAGCTCGATAATAGTCTGACGTTTGGAGGCTTTCACTGGGATAATCCACGAGAGATCTACGTTCAATTCCGCTACAGGTTTCACTACTAGGAGGAATCATGTTGTCAGCCGCTGCGGGATGCATCGCCGGTGGATTTGGCCGTGCTCTGCGAATTCTCTGCGGAACTCTGCTCCTTTGCGGTGCGCTTTCGTCCGGCTGCAGCAAGCCCGCGCCGACCGCCTCGAAATTCCCCACCTACAAAATGCGCGGCACCATAGTAGCCGTTCACGTCGAAGATAAATCCGCCAGCATAGACGCCGACGCCATTCCCGGCTTCATGGACGCGATGACCATGGAATACACGATTCACGACGCCACAACCCTAGCCAAACTGAAGCCGAAAGATAAAATCACCGCGGACCTGATCGTCGGACCCGACGGCGCGTACGTCGATAACATCAAAATCGAACCAGCGAGGTAAGGCGTGGTACCGCTGGCGTCCCCGCCGGCATCTTACGACCGCAAGTGTCGACCAAGGCCGGAGTTGTGGGCGGAGCGATGTGCTCAATAAGCGGTGCTTTTTTATTTGCGTGGTCCGCGCGCAGATGGCGGCCGTGGCGGAGGTCGCCTTCGTCGGATGCCGGCAGGGACGCCGGCGCTACCGAGCTTAGCTTTCTCGTTCGAAAATAAAATCGGGGACTGCGAGTAATGCGCGGAGAAACTGCGATTCGGGCCAACCACTGAGGCAAGCTTTTGCGCGGCGCACGTAATCCCGCGCGAAATCTCTCGTGCGATCGAGCGCCCCGGATTCATTCACGAGCCGCGTAATGTCTTCGGCCGATACGCTGTGAAATCCCTTTTCTTCAAGCACCGTTGCGACCATCCGGTGCGCCGCAGCATGTCCATCGGCGCCACCGCCCAATCCATTCTGCATGGCGAAAATCAGCGGCAACGTGACCTTGCCTTCTTTCAGATCACTCAGCACCGGCTTGCCGATCTGTTCGGATGACGCGGTGAAATCCAGCAAATCATCCACGAGCTGAAATGCGAGCCCCGCGTAGCGCCCGTAATCCGCCAGCGATTCTTCCGTGGCTTTATCGAGCCGCCCAAGAACCGCGCCGAGCCGCGTGCAGCCGCTGAAAAGGCATGCGGTCTTGCGATAGGAAAGATCGGCTGCTTCCGCTTCGGTTACGTCGATGCGGCCGATGTGCGTGAGCTGCAGCAGCTCGCCTTCCACCATGTTTTGCGTGAGATCGATGAGGATGTCGAGAATTTCGAAGCTGCGCTCGGCCAACGCCATTTCGAACGACTGCATGTAGAGCCAGTCGCCGGCGAGGACGCTCATGTGATTGCCCCAGCGCACGTTCGCGCTCGGCCGGCCGCGCCGCGTGTTTGCGCCGTCAATCACGTCATCGTGAATCAGCGTGGCGCTGTGAATCAGCTCGACTACCGCGCCGAGCCGCACCGCGCCCGGCCCGCGATATCCCGCCGCGCCCGCGGCCAACAACAAAAGCGCCGGACGCAGCCGCTTTCCGCCGCCTTCGCGCAGGTAACTGGTGATCTCGACGACCGGTTCGACCGTCGAATTGCTCTGCGCCGCGATTTCGCGCTCCACGAGCACGAGGTCGTCCCTCACGAGATCGAAAATCTCTCGCGCCGATAGCGTTGAGATGGGGCTCCTCCGAGGCTGGGCGGCCGATGACATTACGCGTCCCCCAAACGGAAAAAGCGGCGAAAATTTGCCGCCGTCGCAGCGGCAACTTCTTCCGTACTAGAGTTTCTCACAGTCGCGAGAGTCTGCGCCACTTCCACAACGTAGGCGGGCTCGTTGCGTTTTCCGCGGACCCGCTGCGGGGCGAGATACGGCGAATCCGTTTCCGTGAGGATGCGCTCGAGCGGCAATTGGCGCGCGACTTCCCGCAGCGGCTCGTTTTTCGGATACGTGATGTTCGCGGTGAAGGAAACCAAGAAGCCCATTTCGATTCCCTTCTGCGCTTCCGCAAGGGTGCCCGTGAAGCAATGGAGAATTCCACCGAGACCTGCGCTGCGCCAGTCGGATTCAAGAACGGCGAGGCAATCGGCCCAGGCGTCGCGGCAATGGATGATGATGGGTTTCTTCTTCGCGCGCGCAATTTCCAGTTGCCGGCGGAACACTCCCGCTTGCACCTCGCGCGGCGAATGATCGTAGTAATAATCGAGGCCCATTTCACCGATCGCCAGAAAACGCGGGTGCCGCGTCAATTCCTCGAGCTGCGCAAAATGCGCGTCCGTGGCGAGCTTGGCTTCGTGCGGATGAATTCCGGCGGTAGCGTAAATCCAATCATGCGCTTCAGCGAACGGGATCGCCGAGGCGAGATGATCGGGCCCCGCAGCCCCGCCGATCGCGAGAATCGTAGCGACGCCCGCATCGCGCGCCCGCTGCAGCACCGCGTCGCGGTCCTCATCGTACTGCGGATATTCCAAATGCGCGTGCGAGTCGATAATTTCCAAAGCTCAATCCGGGTACCGCTGGCGTCCCGCCGGCCTCCGACGACCACAAATCTCACTAAGGGCAACACTGCCGCGCGGACCACTCAACCCAACCAACGCCGATTTTTCGTATCTTATGCGCCGCGCAAGCTCACAACCCTAGCCAACTCTCGCGCTCGTAAGATGCCGGCAGGGACGCCGACGCTACTTTAGTTTGGCCCCAGCCGGCACATCCTCAGCAAACGTACAAATCACCGGCTTCCCCTCCGGGCCCACCGACGCCGCCACAATCATGCCGTTCGACTCAACGCCACGCAGCTTCCGCGGCGCAAGATTCGCGACCACGACCACCTTTCTTCCGACAAGTTCCTCAGGCGTGTAAGACACAGCAAGCCCCGCGACGATCTGCCGAACCTCTTCGCCAATGTCTACCATCAGCTTCAGGATCTTGTCCGCGCCGGCGATGCGTTCTGCAGATTTCACCAGGCCCACGCGCAGTTCGACCTTGGAGAAGTCTTCGATACCAATCTTGGCGTTCGCGGCCGGAGCCGCGGCTGCCGCGGCAGCTGGAGCACCAGGCGCGCCCGATCCCGTCGCTGGCGCAGCAGCCGGCGGCGTTCCTGCGGGATTGCGAATTTCGTCTTCCATGGTTTCTATCCTTTCCGAAATTTCTTTCTTATCAGCTCGCGGGAAGAGCGGCTCGGGCTCGCCTACATGCGTGCCCGGCCGCAAAAGTCCCCACGCCAGATGCTGCAGATCCTGCGACGCAATGTCCGACCTTTCGCCGAGGAGCCCCCAAATCTTCGCGCTGGCGTGCGGCACTACTGGATAGGCAAGCGCCACGATATGCCGAAGACTCTGCGCCGCGGCAAACAAAACTTCGCCGAGCTCCGCTTGTTTCCCGGGATCCTTTGCCAGCACCCACGGCTTTGTCTCGGTAATGAACTGATCCGTCGCCGAGACGAGTTCCCAGATGGATTCCAGCGCCTCCGAGAATTTGAATTCTTCGTACTTCTGAACCGCGACGTCCTGAGTCTCCGCGGCCTTCCTCGCCAGCGCCACGGACAGCGGCGAACCGCCCCAGCCAGCAAGCGGCGGAGGGAGAGCGCCGCCGAAATATTGATGAATCATCGCCAGCGTGCGGCTGGCTAAATTGCCGAGGCCATTCGCTAGATCGGCGTTGTAGCGTGTTAGAAGCGCGTCGCGGCTAAAGTTGCCGTCCTGGCCAAACACCATTTCGCGCAACAGGAAATAGCGCAGCGCATCGATTCCTAGAGTGCGAGCAATCGGCTGGGGATATTGCATGTTGCCGCGCGACTTCGACATTTTCTCATCCGCAAAGAGCCACCAGCCGTGCGCAAAGATGCGTTTCGGCAAAGGCTCTTCGGCGGCCATCAGAAACGCGGGCCAGTAAACAGCGTGGAAACGCAGAATCTCCTTGCCGATCAGATGCAACTCCGCAGGCCAATATTTCTCCCATTGCACTTCATCATCGCCGTAGCCGATTCCCGTCATGTAGCTCGTGAGCGCGTCGTACCAGACGTAAATGACGTGCTTTTCATCGTCGGGCCAGGGAATTCCCCACTTGATCGTCGTGCGGCTGACAGAGAGATCGCGCAGACCGCCGCGCACGAACGCCATCACTTCATTGCGGCGCGTCTCCGGCTGGATGAAATCCGCCTGCGATTCGTAAAGCTGCAGCAGCCGATCCTGAAACTCCGAAAGCTTGAAATAATAATTCTCTTCCCGGACTTTTTCCGTCGGCCGCTTGCACTCTGGACAAAGACCGCCGGGCAGCGGCTCGTCCACATACATCTCATCGAAGACGCAGTATTGCCCTTCGTAAAATCCTTTGTAGATGTAACCATTGTCCTTGGCCTGTAGCAGAAGCCGATGAACAGCGCGTTCCTGCCGCGGCTCGGTCGTGCGCACGAATCGATCGATGCTGAGATCGAGTTCTTTCCAAAGCTGCTCGTACTCGCGTGCAATGCGGTCGGCGTAAGCCTGCGGCGTTACGCCCGCAGCCTTCGCCGCCCGCTCGACTTTTTGCCCGTGCTCGTCGGTGCCCGTGAGCAGCACGACGTCGTAACCGCACATGCGCTTGTAGCGCGCGATCGTGTCGGCCACGATCGTCGTGTACGTGTGGCCCAGATGCGGCCGCGCGTTCACGTAGTAGATCGGAGTTGTGAGATAGAATTTCGGCTTCGGCTCGGCCATGGGCTATTTCAGCGACTCGCGTTGCTTCTGATACTGAAAGTTCGCGAGCGCGAGAACTTGCTTGAGCGGAATCCCCTTCTGCGCGGCGATGCGCTGGCAATCTTCGTATTCCGGCGCGGCGTTCAGCATCGTGCCATTCAGGCGCGAGACTTTCATGCGGATTTCCCCGAGCGGCGTCGCCACCGCGACGAGTTCGCGCTGCAGCGTGCGCCGGCGCACTTCGTGCGTGCGCACGCCAATGGTGGTCGTCTCGCGGAAGACGAGATCAATCAATCGATTCAGATTCTCGGGCTCCGCAAGAAGCGTGACCAGCAGCCCGGGACGATTCTTCTTCATTTGCACCGGCGATGAAAAAACATCAAGCGCACCTGCGGCCAGCGCCTGCTCGACGAAATAGCCGTAAATCTGCGGGCTCATATCGTCGAGATTCGCTTCGATCACGCTCACCGGCGGATCCCAGCGCTCTCCTTTTTCCATCGCTGCTGACACGCCGACGAGCAGCCGCATCACGTTGGGCCGATCCGGCAAATCAGCGCTGCCTGCGCCGTAGCCGACGGCGTCCAGTTTCATCGGCGGCATCTCTGCGAAGCGCGTCGCAAGTGTCGTCGCGATGGCCGCTCCGGTCGGCGTGACCAGCTCGCGCTCGACGCCGCTCGAAAAACTTGGCGCCCCTCGAAGCAGTTCGGCCGTTGCCGGCGCGGGCACCGGAAGAATCCCGTGCGCCGTTTTTACCGTACCGGCGCCGACGTCGAAAGCAGAGCAGGAAAATTCCTCTATCCCGAGTAGCTCGAAACCAATGGCAGCCCCGACGATATCGATGATGGCGTCCACAGCGCCCACTTCGTGAAAGTGTACTTTGTCGAGTTCGACTTGATGCACTTTGGCTTCAGCTTCACCCAGCCGGCGAAAGATCCGCGTAGCGCGATCCTTCACGCGCGGCGCGAGTTCCGCGCGATCGATCAAGCCCAAAATGTGCGAAAGTCCGCGGTGATGATGATGCTCGCTCGATTCGACTTTCACTTGCGTCGCAAACAGCGCCCCGCGCTTCACCTTCGCGGCGGAGATTTGCCAGCCCTTGAGATCGAGGCGGCACAACTCGGCTTCGAGCGCAGCCAAATCGGCGCCGGCGTCCACCAGCGCGCCCAGCGTCATGTCGCCGCTGATGCCGGAGAAGCAGTCGAAGTGAGCTAATTTCATAGACTTACTGCGTCGTCGTGATCCAATTGAACGTTCGAGAAACGATGTTAGACTGCGCTATCTGGCGTGTCAAATCGAGCGCGAAGAAGCCTCAGCGCGCTTTTACCCTCCCTGCGGTGGTTCACATGAAGCAAATTCCACGATCTGTCTCTACGGCCTGAAATTGATACCGCCGTACCATTGACCCCCGTTACTTTCAGGGTAAGTATGCATAGGGGATCTGCCCAAAAGGCCGGTTCCGGGAGGGTCATCGACGTCTGGGCTATTGCCGCCGCCCGGAGGAAAGGTCGGTACAACAATCGGGACACCGAAATATTGTTTGCACCCGTAAGTTATAGAAAACACAGAGCGACACCTCTAAACAATCGGGACACAGGGGGGTACCCAACAAACGACGAGGCAAATCCCCCGGACCGAACTGACGACGAAGGCCGCGACATTGCCCTAGTTCGCCAAGCTGTCTCCGCCCGCATAGCCTATAATTGCTAGATTCAGTTGAGGCTAGGAGGACTGTGTATCTCCATATCGTGAATCGGGTTCGGGCTGCGATTGCTGCGCACATTCGCTTGGCTTATGGGCTTGAGGTAAAGGTGCTGACCGAGAGGCCGCCGCGGCTCGAAATGGGCGAAGTGGCTACGCCGGTCTGCTTCGAGCTGGCCAAGCGATTGAAGAAGGCCCCGCGCGTGATTGCCCAGGAAATTGCCGCATCGATCGGGCCGATCGAAGGCGTAGCACGATTCGAAGTGGCCGGTGGCGGCTACTTGAATGCGCATTTGGAGCGCGGGGCGTTTTTCTACGAAGTGGCGCGCCTCGCTGGACGCGAGGAACGCGCCATCGGCGCCGACGCGCCCAAAACGATCGTCGAGCACACGGCGATCAATCCGAATAAAGCCGCGCATATCGGACATTTGCGAAATGCGGCGCTGGGAGATTCGTTCTCGCGGATTTTGCGTTATTCGGGCGAGCGCGTGGAAGTGCAGAACTACATCGACAATACCGGCGTGCAAGTCGCCGATGTGGTCTTGGGATTTTTACATCTCGAGAACAAATCGATTGCCGACGTGAAGCGCCTGAGCGAAGCAGAAAAGTTCGACTATTTCTGCTGGGATCTTTATGCGCGCGTGACTGTGTTTCTTGAGGAAGATAAGCAGCGCCTGGAATTGCGCGCTGATGTTTTGAAGAAAATGGAGGAAGGCCACGGAATCGAGGCGGAGATGGCGGAATTGATTTCGGTGGCGATTGTGCGCTGCCATCTGCGCACCATGGATCGCCTGGGGATTGATTACGATCTGTTGCCGCGGGAGAGCGAGATCCTGCATTTGAAGTTTTGGGATGCGGCGTTCGCGATGTTGAAGGAACGCGGAGCGATTCGATTAGCCGCGAGCGGAAAAAACGCCGGCTGCTGGGTGATGCCTTTGGAGGAGGGAGTTGGCGGCGGCGCGGGCGATGAGGGGGAGGATTCCGACGCGGATCGGAATGTGAAGATCATTGTGCGCTCTACGGGGACCGTCACGTACGTGGGCAAAGATATCGCTTTTCACTTGTGGAAGTTTGGATTGCTGCAACGGGATTTTTATTATCGGCCCTTCTACAAACACCCGACGGGGCGGGAGGCTTGGATCACGTCTTCGGTAGAATCGAACGAAGAGGGCGCAGCAAGCGGCGGCCCTACGAACACGTCGCGCTTACGTGAACAGCCCGAGTTTGGGAAGGCGAGCAGCGTTTATAACGTGATCGATACGCGGCAAACTTATCCGCAGCAAGTTGTCGCTGCTGGATTGCGCGCGGGCGGATTCGATGCACAAGCGGAACACCTGAAGCATTTAGCTTATGACGTAGTAGCGCTCACGCCGCGCTGTGCCGCGGAATTGGGCTACGAGATTCCGTCGGAGGATGCCAAGAAACAGTACGTAGATATCAGCGGTCGCAAGGGCCAGGGCGTTAAGGCTGACGATTTGATTGACAAGTTGATGGAAGCCACGCGGCACGAGGTGGACGAGCGGCATCCCGAAACCTCGGCGATTGAGCGCGAGGAGAACGCGCGAAGAATTGCCGTTGGGGCACTGCGCTATTTTTTGCTGAAATTTACGCGCGGCACGATTATTGCCTTCGATTTTGAGGATGCGCTGAGCTTTGAGGGGGAGACGGGGCCCTATTGTCTGTATGCGATTGTGCGGGCGCGCAGCATCTGGAGAAAAGCATTAGAAGCGTCGGGAGGAGAAGCTGGCGCTCAAGTTTCGGGCGATGCCGCTGGGAAATTTCTCGCAGGCGCCGACGATATTTGGGACGTGGTGATGACCGCTTCATCGCTCGGCGCGCAGATTGAAACTGCGATATCGGCGCAAGAGCCGGCTTTCCTAGCCAAGTACGCGTTTCAGTTGGCGCAAGCTTTCAATTTGTTCTATCACAAGCACCGGATCCTCTCGGAAGAGGATGCGGCGAAGAAGGCGTTTCTGCTCTCGTTGACTTCGATGGTGGAAAAGCAGTTGGTAGCGGCTTTGAGGCTGCTGGGAATTGAAGCCCCGGAAGAGATGTAGGGGAGGGTCTTCAGACTCTCCCGCTTTTCGGCCCCGCCGTCCCGCCCCCGCTGGCCGCCAATTCTCCAGACTCTGCCTTCCCACCAGACGTCGTCACGAAAATTTCGTCGCGAAATCCACGATCGAGCGAATCGCGATGCCAGTCGGCCCCTTCGCCAGCCACGGCTTATTGTCGTCGTTCCAAGCCGTCCCTGCGATGTCCAGGTGAATCCACGGCGTATCTTCCGCAAATTCCTTGATGAACCACGCGGCGGTGATTGCGCCGCCGCCTTTTCCGCTGCCGGTGTTGCGAATATCCGCGATATTGCTCTTGATCATTTCCTGATATTCGTCATCGATCGGCATCGGCCACATTTTTTCGCCTGCGGCTTTTGTGCTCTCGAGAAAGCGATCCAGATATTCGCGCGGCGTGCCGAATGCGCCCACGTGTACGTTGGCCAGCGCCACCATGATTGCTCCGGTGAGCGTGGCGGCGTCGATCAGATGCGTCGCGCCCAGCTTTTTGGCGTACGCGACGCCATCGGCCAGGATCAGCCGCCCTTCCGCGTCGGTGTTGATGATTTCGATGGTCTTGCCCGACATGGCCACCTGAACATCGCCGGGCTTCTGCGCGCGCCCGCCGGGCATATTTTCGGTAGCGGGCACAACGGCAATCACTTTAATCGCGGGCTTGAGCCGCGCGATCGCGCGCATGGCGCCCAACATGGTGGCGCCGCCGCCCATGTCGTATTTCATTTTTTCCATGCCATCGGCGGGCTTGATGGAGATTCCGCCGGTATCGAAGGTGACGGCTTTTCCTACGAGCCCAAGAACCGGTGCGCCTGGCTTAAGATTCGCAGGCGTGTAGGTGATCACGATGACGCGGGGCGGCTCGACGCTGCCTTGCGACACGCCGAGGAGCGCTCCCATTTTTAATGCCGCGATTCGGTCTTCGTCGAGGATTTCAACGGCCAGGCCCGCTTCGTTGGCCATGGCTTCGGCGCGGTCGGCGAGCATGCGCGGCGTGAGTTTGTTGGAAGGCTCGTTGATCAGCGCGCGCGCCCAGTTCTGGGATTCGCCGAGCAACGTGCCGCGCTCGAGAGCGGCGGCCAGATCAGCGCCCTGAAATCCTGCCAGGCCGACAGCCTCGATATTCTTGTTGTTTTCCTTCTTGCTGCGATAGGTGTCGGATTCGAAATCGGCTGCGGTTAGTCCTTCGACGACAGTTTGCAGAGCAGCGGCGTTGTTGTCCTTTTCCCTCGCGAGCCAGACGAATTTTTTCACGCCGCGGGACTTGAGATAGCGAAGGGCTGCGCCAGCGAGTCGCCGGAGATCGGCGGACGAAAATTTGTCCGGCTTCCCTGCCCCGACTAGCAGAAGGCGTTGCGCAGCGAGGCCCTGCGGATAATGGAGCAGGACCATTTCGAATGATTTGCCGTTGAGCTCGCCGCTTTTCGCCAGCGGCGCGATTTTTCCGCCGGTAGCGCGGTCGAGATCGGCTACGACTCCTTCGATGCGATCGTCCTTATCGAAAACATAAGTTACGAGCGCGTCGGACGAAATTGATGCGAACGGCTGGGATTCAATTTGAATCTGCATTTTCAGCTTTCACCTTTCTTCTTTCGTACTGCATATTTCAACGCCGGCGATAGCGGGCGATCGCTTCCTTAGCTTCGCGTTTCGCTTCCTGATCGCGTTCCGCCTGGCGGCGATCGTGAAATTTTTTACCTTGCGCTAGTGCGAGTTCGACTTTAGCACGCCCGCCGCGAAAATAGATTTTCAGCGGCACCATGGTGAGCCCGCGTTGCTGCACCTTGCCCGCGAATTTGTCGAGCTCCCGGCGATGCAGCAGAAGTTTGCGCGGTCGCAGCGGATTGTGATTCCACGGTCCGCCGGGACGGTATTCAGGGATGTGGCAGTTCTGCAGCCAGATTTCGCCGCCCCGGACTTCGGCATAAGCTTCGCGAAGCGACCCTTTGCCTTCGCGTAATGACTTCACTTCGGTGCCAACCAGCGCTATACCGGCCTCTACCTTGTCCAAGATGTGGTAGTTGTAGGACGCCGCACGGTTCTGAGCGACGATTTTTACACCTTCAGATTCTTTTTTGGCGGCCGATTTCACGGAGGTCAATGATATCTGGCGATAGTGATGGTGAGCAAGGCGAGGGCAGATATGGCATGCTGGACGGGCCTCGCTTTGTTGCCGAGTAGTAACATTTCGGGAGGAGATTGTTGAGTCACCGGCAACACGGGCTTTCCTTGATGCATCCTACCCTCGATGCTAGACTCAAAGAGAATTGCTAGCCGAAACACTGCGGAGGTCTGATTTGCGCCGTTTCCTCTTGTGGTCCGCGCTGGGGTGCGCCTCAGTGCTGCTGACAGGCTGTCCGAAGGGCGATCCTAACTACCACGCAGGCCGGAATGCCGAGCAGATTCAGGACTACGATACGGCGCTGGTGGAATACCAGCGGGCGCTGCGGGCCGATCCCTCGAATCTGGAATACAAAATCAAGGTCGCGCATTTGAAGTTCGTAGATGCACAATTCCACGTGGACCAGGGCAAGAAAGCGATTGATCGCGGCGATCTGCAGACGGCGCTCGCTGAATACCAGAAGGCCGGGGCGATCGACCCATCGAACGCTACGGCGCAGCAGCAAGTGCAGCATACGATGGAATTGCTCGCGGCGAAGAGCGCCTCCGAGGCGCCGAAGCCTCCCACGCCGCCCGAAGAAACCGAAGTACTTGCAGGCCCGCCGAAGTTGAAGCCAATTTCCCGCGAACCGATCAATTTGACGATGACCAACGACGCCAAGATTATTTTCGAGACCATCGGGAAATTGGCGGGATTGAGCGTGATTTTCGATCCGGATTTTTCTTCGCGACGCATCACCGCGGAATTGCCTAACGTCACGCTGGAGCAGGCCCTGGATGCGGTTTCGCTCGAGAGCAAGGCTTTCTGGAAGCCGATTTCGAGCAACATTATTTTCGTCGCGCCGGACCAGCCGCAGAAGCGCAAGGACGTGGAAGACGAAGTGGTGCGCACCTTCTATCTCTCGAATACGCTGACGCCGCAAGACATCACGGAAATCATCACCGGCTTGCGGCAAACTTTGAATCTGACGCGCGTGCAGCAAATCAATTCGCAAAACGCGATCATCATCCGCGACACACCGGACAAAGTTCTGCTGGCCGCAAGAATCCTGCACACCATCGACAAAGCCAAGCCCGAAGTGCTGCTGCACGTGCAAGTGCTGGAGACGCGGCTCGACCGGCTCCATGATCTGGGGATTTTGCCCGGACAGAGCGCCTCCGTGCAGTTCTCCCCGCGGACCGCTCTGAGCCCGAGCAGCACCAGCACAGGAACGGGAACGGGAACGGGAACCACCGGAACCACTACGGGAACGAACACGACGACGCCGCTGGTCACGTTGAACAATTTGAAGCATCTCGGAACCGCGGATTACAGCATCAATCTCCCCGGCGCCGCCGCCAACGCGATTTTGACTGATACCTCCACGCGAATTCTCCAAGATCCCGAAGTGCGCATGACCGATGGCGAACAGACAAAATTGCGAATCGGAGACCGCGTCCCCATCGCGACCGGCAGCTTTCAGGCAGGCGTGGGAGTTGGATCGCAGGCAGGCGCGGGCCTAGTGAACCCGTTGGTGAACACGCAGTTCACGTACTTGGACGTCGGCGTGAACGTCGACGTCACTCCGCGCGTCCATCCCGACGGCGACGTCAGCTTGAAAGAGAGCCTGGAAGTTTCCTCGGTCACCGGCGAACAGACCATCGGCGGAATTCAGCAGCCGGTGATCAGCCAGCGCAAGATCGAGAATGAAGTGCGCTTGAAGGAAGGCGAATCCAATATTATCGGCGGCTTGATCACGCGCAACGAGACCAAAACGCTCAACGGCTGGCCGGGCCTCGCGCATATTCCATTCCTGAGATACTTCGTCTCCGACGACAAGCGCGACATTTCGGACGACGAAGTGATGATCATGATCACGCCGCACATCATCCGTTTGCCGTCGATCGATACCGACGATCTGCGCGCTCTGGCGGCCGGGACGGACACGAACGTGCGCGTCTACCGCAGCGCGCTGGACTCGGTGCTGCCCGATACGAAACCGGGAACGACGGGCGCCGTGCCGCCGGCTTCCGGGCAGCCGGCTGTGCAACTGCGCTTTGAGCCAGCAAACGTGGCGCTGAAGCCGGGCGAAACAGCGACAGTGGGCTTGACGGTGACCAACGTTCAGGACTTGTTCGCGATTCCGGTGATGCTGCAGTACAACCCCGCGGTGATTCAGATCGATGAGGTCAGGAACGGCGGATTCCTTTCGGGCGGCACGCAGGAAATTGCGGTAGTGCAGCGCGTCGATCAGCAGCGCGGACAAGCAATCGTCTCGGCGATGCGCCAGCCGAATTCCACCGGCATCAACGGCAGCGGAACGATCTTCGGCATCGTGATCCACGCAGTAGCAGCGGGAAGTTCGCAATTGCAAGTGGTGCAGGTGAATGCGAAGGACTCGCAACAAAAAGTGATACCGATGGTATCGAACGAGGCTTCCATAAACGTTCAGTAAGCGCGGGGCAGAAACATGGACGAGAAAAGGATGATGAGCGGCAACGGCGGCGCAATCACCGGCAATCGCGCGATACGTTCGCGCGCTGCTGAAGCTGGACTGACGCTGGTCGAGCTCGTAGTCACCTGCGCGATTTTAATTACGCTTTCGACCGCGGCGCTTCCCGTGGCTCGATTTACGATTACGCGCCAGAAAGAAGCGATTCTGCGCTACGACCTCCGCCAGATGCGCGATGCCATCGACCGTTACAAGGACGTGGCCGACAAAAACATGATCCAGGTGAAAGTGGGCACCGAAGGCTACCCGCCAGACATGGAAACGCTGGTGAAGGGCGTGAACATGATGGGCGCGCCGGACCGCAAGATTCGTTTTCTGCGCGCCATTCCGGTCGATCCGATTACGGGAAAGAAGGAATGGGGCATGCGCTCGGTGCAGGACGATGCGGACTCGAACAGTTGGGGCGGCCAGGACGTCTTCGATGTGTTTTCGAAGTCGACGGGAACGGCGCTTGACGGGACCAAGTACAGCGACTGGTAGGAGCAGGCGATCTTGAGGATCGATATTTTGCAAAGGGCGAAGGGCGCGCGGAAAGTTCGAGGCGAAGCGAGTGGCTTCACCATCCTCGAATTGATGATCGTGATCACGATCATCATGATTCTGGCCACCATCGCCATCGGGCAATACCAGAAATCGCTGCTGCGCACGCGCGAGGCCGTGCTGCACCAGGACCTGTTCGTAATGCGCACAGCCATCGATCAGTTCACCATGGACAAAAATGCCGCGCCGCAAAGCCTCGATGACCTGCAACAGGCCGGCTACCTCAAAGTCATTCCCAAGGATCCTTTCACTCGTTCGAGTGATTGGTCCACGGACACCTGCGATACGCTGATGAGCCCCGATCAAACTACGACCGGAATCTGCGATGTACATTCCGTCTCTCCCGGAAGCTCTCCTTTCGAAGGAAGCGCGTACAGTTCGTGGTGATCGGAAGTTCGATGGTTCACTTAGCGCGACGCGTCTTGATTGCACTTTCAGTCTTGGTCGTTGGTCTTTCCGTTGCGATCTCGCTTTTGGTTCTCCCGATCGCCCGAAATCAGTGTGTCCGGTCTCTCCAACGCACGCGCGAGGCCGTGCTGCACCAGGACCTGTTCGTGATGCGCGAGGCGATTGACCAATTCACGATGGACATGAATGCTGCCCCGCAGAGCCTTGACGACCTCCGAAAAGCTAGCTACCTCCACGCGGTACCGGAGGATCCGTTCACGCATTCGGCCGATTGGGCTACCGAAAAGTGCGATACGTTGACGAGCTCCAATCAGACTGTCACTGGAATTTGCGACGTCCATTCAATCGCGCCAGGAACATCTAGGTTCGAGGGAACGCCCTACCGGGCGTGGTAGCGTCGAGAAACCAAGGCGGCCAAGGGCTGCTTCCAAGTCGGTCAAACTGCAAAGGCCCGCTCGGGCAACCGTGTGCAGTCACTCCCCGAAGGGACATGGCCGCCTCCCGTTAATGCTCGCGCGCTTCCCCGGCAGCGTGCTCGTTTGAGCCTCGGCAATCAATCCAGCAAATGCCGTATCCGCGTTGCGGTTGAGCGTCGTTCGGCCGGCGTGAGCGCGCTAAAAAGGTGCGGTTTTGACACGATTAGAACTGGCATCATTATTTCGCCGGGCTGAACCATCAGCCCGGACCCGCCTTTGTTTTCAGAGACTTACGGCGATTTCTAATAAATTCGCGTGCGATGAGAAGTGCGTATGCCGGAGGTTCGAAACCGGAAGAGACGCCAACGGCGCACCGCAGAGACGCAGAGAACGCCGAGTTGAAAAAAGGCGTGATTTGTATCGATTAGAAGCACCTCCCATCCTTTGTTTTCCTGGGGTTACGCCCGTTTCTAATAATTTCGTGTATCGATTAGAAATTGCCTCCTGCCGGCAATGTAGCTCAGGTCTTTTTATCCTGAGGCCCCTCGCCGGGGCCGAAGGACAGACCCGAGGCCGTTGCCTTCGGATTCGAACACAAGTGCCAGTTCACACCAAAGTACCTCACCTCTGAAGAGGTGAGCTACATAAAAATCCATCTCGCGCGAACTTCCAGCAAATTCAAGGTTCTCGCCGGGCTGAGTCATGTTTCTCTGTTGGGCTGAGCCGTCTGCACTTGCAGGCGCAGAGCACCTGACAGCCCAAACCCGAGCCCGGGCCAGCCCCGCGCTTAGGGACTGTGCACTACCCGGATCTTTGTAGCATAAGAGTACCAACTTGTCAACAGCTTAGTGAAGGTATCGAGACAGTTTTGCTGTGAGTAGGGGCCGGTCAGCCCACGCGGAGGCCCGGTTTGGCCTTGGGGGGTTCCGGAATCCCCGATCGAATTTCAAAACCCAATTCCACCCCGGGGGCGTGTGAACCCGCCCCCCTACGAAAGGCCCACCGCACAGTCCGACGCGGAATCTCTTAATGCAGGGTATCGAGACAGCTTCGATCTGGCGTGAGGGAGAAAAAAGAAGACCAAAACCAGAGAGGAAGAAAAGTCAGAGGCGAAGCTGAAATCCCGACCCTTCCTACACATCGGGAAGGATCGGGCAGCCGAAACCATCAACCTTCGGAAAAAGATGCGGCACCCTCAATCGCAAACCCGCCGGAAAAGGGTGGCCCACCCGCGCGGGCCGGAGTAGGATATCGTCACTATGTTGCCTGCCGGTCCCGATGCGCTGCGCCGCAATACTACGAGGCTGTTGGCCGAGGCGTTTGGCGCGGGAATCGTCGCCTTTCTACTTGGCTTGTGCCTGGTGCTGGCCGTCAAGCGGTTCGATAATCGGGTCTTCGCGGGAATCATAGTGTCGGCTGCTGCACTGGTCTTGGTGCTGTTATGGACGCGCCGCGCGGTTGGGCGCTTGGCCACGAGTGAAACGGCAAAAAAGAGCGCACGCCAATTTCTGCATTCCTGCCTGTTTTTCAGCCCGGTTTGCGCCACCTTTGGATTTGCCGTCGCGGGCGCCGTTTGGAATTCCTGGGGCAGCCTGCAAGCCATCGGCGCAGTTTTTTATGGCGGGATCGTCTGCGCGGGGATTTACTGCGTCTTCCGCGATACCAAACGCCTTACTTCCACGCTCGGCTGATCGCCGCAGATTGGGTATCAATGGAGAGGCCTGGCGCGAGGTGCGCCACCCCCCAGCCTAGGTGCTTTCCCGAGCTGCGGTCTGTGCCTCCGGATAAGTACGTAGGGCAGCGTAAAATGAAAGTGCTTCGGAAAAGGCTGGCCCACCCGCCCCGCTTTGATACTCCGGTTCAGGAGAGTCTCGATATAGTTTTCTTTGGTGATCCAGAATGATCGCTTTCGTTCCTATAAACATATCTGGGAAATTATTGTCTACACCTACCGTTGCGGTGGTTTTTGGCTGGTCAATTGGCAATATGTATTCGTACTGGCCTGAAACAACCAAATAGTGACAGTACGTTCCGCCATTGCCGCCATCAAATGTGAATCGGAGCGCGTAGTATCTTTCATTTGAAGATTGCGGATTGCCGGAATTCGGCGGTCTGATGAAATGAAACGGTTTCATCTCTGTGAGGTTGACGGTGGGGCTCTTCCCGTTGGTGGCAATGCTTTTGATGATGCTATCTTCAGTAAATCGAGTGAACCCCTCAATGACCTGCTCATATTTCCCATGGGCAGTCAGGCTAGTCGCTGGGACTAACGTATTCAATTTTAGAACGTATTCGGTGACACGCAGGCGCACATCTTTAATTTTTATCTTTCCCTTGTTGTAGACCGTCAAGTCGAGCCGACGTACATGGTCAATAGCAATGCCCGGTTCGAACTTTTCCTCCGCAAGAATGAAATCAACGGCTGGGTAAACGGGAATCGCCTGAACAATTTCGTTGGGTTTTTGATTTTCGCGGAGTAGACCATTGAGAATGGGGAATTTCCGTCCGAAAGCATCGAGTTGTTCGTCAAGCGACGGCGGCTCTTTCGATTGTGGCACTATCGGCCAAATTGTCCAGAAAGCAATACCAAGCAGCGAGCACACGATTAAATTCGCAACGACAGATAATATCCATGATTGCAATCCTGTAAAAAGCCTTGCTCTCAGAAAACCGACGCATACTACGAAGTATGCGAAAATATACAGGTACTTGAACGTATGCGGAGATATTAAGGCACCAGCGAGCATGCCTATAGGTCCCCATGCCCACGGCCCCTCGACATACTTCGATAGCTTTGCTCGCCAGTGGGAATCGGGGGGTTGGATTGGTAGGTGAATATCCATCGCCCGCAGATTATACCCTGTCCTTGCGTGAAGGGGATAATCGCGGAAATTTCAGATTTGAAGGGCGGCGACGGCATCGAAGCGGGGCCGAACGGCAGGGGCCGAAATGCAGATCCTTCCTTGCGTCAGGATGACAACTAGGAGGAGGGGCCGAACGGCGGAGGCCCGAAATGCAGATCCTTCACCTCGTTCAGGATGACAACGAAAAGAAAGACGACGGACGCCGTCGCGAGAGGGCTAAACCGGCCCTCCCCTACAAATGCAACGACAACGGCGGACGGCAATTTAAAATTTGAAATTTCAGATTTGAGAGGCGGCGACGGCATCGAAGCGGGGCCGAACGGCAGGGGCCGAAATGTAGAGCCTTCCTTGCGTCAGGATGACAACGAGGAGACGGGGCCGAACGGCAAAAGACCCCACGCGCGACACCGGCGCATGGGGCACCCGACGGGCGCGTTGATTGCTTCGCAATCGCATAGCGATTGACCAGCGCCCCTACGACAGCGCAAACCGAACGGCGAAAGACCCCACGCGCGACACCGGCGCATGGGGCACCCGACGGGCGCGTTGATTGCTTCGCAATCGCATAGCGATTGACCAGCGCCCCTACGACGGCGCAAACCGAACGGCGACCCGAAGACCCACGCGCAACCTTGGCGCATGGGGCACCCCGCGGAAAAAAAAACAGATTCCTCACCGCCGAGGCGGTTCGGAATGACAACTGGGGGATGGGCCGGAGGCACGGATGTAGCTCACGTATTCACAGGTCGGGCTTTTCGGTTTGAGTTCAACGACAAAAGTCCTCAGGTCTGAAGACCTGAGCTACATATGCGGTTTGGAATGACACGCGACGGAGAGGGGCCGGAGAATCCAAGCCGATTTCGCTCCAGAGAATGTAAACGAAGAAGGGTTTGCCGGATACGCGGGAGATGGGGGAAGAAGAGAGGGCTCGTCCCGCAGTTAGCGGAACGAGCCCATGGTTGCGGGGGTTGGATTTGAACCAACGACCTCCGGGTTATGAGCCCGACGAGCTACCAGGCTGCTCCACCCCGCGCTGCAATAATAGCGGAAGCGCAGTGTAGCGTCAAATTCGGTGGGCGATAGGCGCTTCGCGAGAACTTGGGGGTTTTCAGGCGGGGCGATCTGCGGCTGCCGTGCGCGCAACGCTTTAACAAGTTGCGGAAATAGGGCAGGCCCGACGATCAGGCGACGTGTATCGACGTGACCTATCGGCGCAAGTAGCAGCGCGCATTGGAGGCTTAGATCCTTAGCTTCGCTCAGGATGACGGCGTTTTGAGTTTTTCCGCGTCCTGTTACGCTGCGTCTTGCGAGGATTCGGAATCGGTGTGGCGATAGAAGCGCTCGTCGCAGGAATCGCAGCGATAGGGGCGTACGTGGAAGAGCGAGAGGATGTGGCGCTCGTAGAAGGAGCGGCGATGAGACTTCGAGATTTTCCTGCTGCCGCAGTTGGGGCAGTGACGCTCAGTGTGCACCTTAAAAAGTGGCAGGAGCAGCGTCTTTCCAGCGGACCTGATTTTCGGATCGGCTGCCAGCCCGCCGGAAGAGATTGGGCTTGAGATGAGAGGGTGAATTAGTCCGACGCCGTTTCTTCGAATTCGATGCAATTGGCTCAGGCGGTCATACGCATGGCAGCTCGTTGCGCCTGGTCCCTGGTCGCATGAATTAGAGTCATTTCCACGTCCGTCGGTTGCACGGGGCAGCGGATAACTTCGAAGGCGCCGAGGCGCATGGCTTCGAGGTATTCGTCCCACTCGCCGGTCTGGAGCATGACCACGAAGCGTGAGGCTTTGCGCCTCGGGTCTCCGGTCTGAAGCAGCTCACGGTAGGACCCGCCGGGAACGCGCTCATCGCAAAAGACGAGCGCAAGTGGCTGGCGGCAGAGGACTTCTTGGGCTTGCTTGACGGTGCACGCGACGTAGACGTTGATCATCAGCCCATCCAGGATGCGGACGAGAGACTTCACGTGTTCCATGCGTTCCGAAACGACTAAAGCATCGAGTTGGTGTTGCATCTGAGCTCTCCGTGAATCGCTCGTCTCGAATGTGATTCGCCCGTGCTGCCTTTCGTTGCCCGGACATTAGCCGATCCGCTGCGACGTGACGTGTGAGGCGGTACCGTATACGGCCTCTGCTATTCCGCGTCAACACCGATTAATACTTAGGGGACGTCCGCAACCGGCGGGAAGTTACGCGGTGACGCTGCGTTTTTCGAGGAATGAATAGAATACGGGCATGACGAGGAGCGTGATGAACGTGGAGAGCAGCAGGCCGCCGATGACGGCGAGGGCCAGCGGCTTCTGGAGTTCCGCGCCGGCGCCGAGTCCGAGGGCGAGAGGAAGAAGACCGAAGAGCGTCGCCAGTGTAGTCATCAGGATTGGGCGAATGCGGATTTTTCCGGCGGCGACTAGAGCTTCATCGAGCGATGCGCCGCCTTTTTCTTGAAGCTTGTGGACGTACTCGAAGAGGATGATTCCGTTTTTCACTACCAGCCCGACCATGAGAATGATGCCCATGAAGGAGGAAACATTCAGGGCCGTGCCGGTGACGAGCAGCATGAGGAAGACACCGAGAAGAGAGAGTGGAGCAGCCGAGAGAATGATTAGCGCCGGGCCGAAGGAACGGAATTGGATCACCAGGACGACGAAGACGGCTGCGAGCGCCAAACTGAGGACATAGAGCAACTGGTGGAACGAGGCCTGCTGGCTCTCGTACTGGCCGCCGATTTCGTAAGAAGTGTTTACCGGAAATTTGATCTGCTTGATGACCTGCCGAACGTCGTGAATAGCGCTGCCCAGATCGCGATTTTGCAAACGGGCGGTCAGCGTGACCATGAGGCGCTGATTTTCGCGCTGGAGTTGATTTTCGCCGCGGACCTGATCTACCTGTGCGACCGACGAGAGCGGAACAATTTGCTTCGACGGCGTGAGGAGCGGGAACTGCTGAACGTCCGTATAGTTTCCGCGGAATGAATCCGGAAAACGGAGGCGGATGGGAATGGTGCGATCGGCGCGGCGCAATTGCGTTTCGGAGATTCCGAGAAGTCCGGCGCTCACCTGTGCGCTGACCTGATCGGGCGTCAGGCCGGCGCGGCCGGAGAGGTCGGGATTGACATGGAAGACGATCTCGGGATTGCCTTTTGTGATGCCTACGAAATCTACGAGGCCTTTGATTTTCTCGAGGCGCGGCTGGATCTCTTCGGCAAGCTGCTCGAGAGTCGGCATGTCGTTGCCGAATAACTTGATTTCGACGGGCTCGGGCGAGCCTTCGAGATCGCCGATCATATCCTGAAGAATTTGGGTGAACTCGACGTCGATCCCGGGAATATTTTTGGCGATCTGTTCGCGCATGTCGTCGATTACTTCGTCGGCGTCGCGGCGACGCTCGGAGGACGGGCAGCCGATCCACGTGCGCGGCCAGTGGCAGACGGGCTTGAGCTTGACGAGGATGTCGCCGGTATTTTGCTCGGTGGCGTAGAGGCCTAGCTCGGCTCCGGTGCGGCGAGAGAAGGACGCGGTCTCGGGCATATCGGCCACGCGCTTTTCGACCAGCGTGAGGATGCGATTGGTCTCGTCGAGCGAGGTGCCGGGGGGCGTGCGGTAATCGAGGACGTAGCCGCCTTCGTCCATTTCTGGGAGGAAGCCGGTTCCCACCTTCGTGAATACGAAAATGCCTAGAGCGACCGACGCGACGGCCGCTACTACTACCCACCGGCGATGTTTTAGCGCGCCACGAACGGCGCGTTCGTAGACGCGATTGACTGGAGCGATGAAGTGGGCGGATTCCTCGCGGTGCGTCACGTTGGAGAGGAAGCGGATCGAGAGAAGCGGGATCACGGTGATGGCGAAAATAAGTGAGAGAAGAATCGAGACGCCTAACGTGAGACATAAGGCGGTGAAGAATTCTCCGACGACGCCCTCGAGAAGCGTTAGCGGGAGAAAGACGACCAGAGTTGTCGCCGTGGAGCCGATGACCGGTCCGAGTAATTCGCGCGTTCCGGATTCCGCGGCTTGAAGCGGATCTTCGCCCAGGCCGAGGTGACGATAGATGTTTTCGATGATCACTACGGCGTCGTCAATAATGAGACCGATGGCGATGGCGAGACCGCCGAGGGACATTAAGTTCAACGAACCGCCGAAGAATTTGAGGAAAAAGAAAGTGCCGATGACCGAGAGCGGCAACGAAGTAGCGGCGACGAGAGTGGTGCGCATGTCGCGCAGGAACGCCAGGAGGATGATGACCGCGAGAATGCCGCCAATGAGAATGGCGTCGCGAACGCTGCCGATCGAATCGGAGACGAATTCGGCGAGATCGTAGACGATGGAAATGTGCAGAGTCTTCGGGATCGCCGAGCCGAGGTCTTTGAGCTGGTCTTTGACGTCTTGCGTAAGCTGAAGAATGTTGCCGCCGATTTGGCGAGAGATGTTGATGAGCGCGGCGGGCTGGCCATTTCCAGTGATGAGCGTTTGGCGATCCTGGACGCCGTCGCGAACCTCGGCGAGATCGCGGACACGGATGGGGACGCCGTTCTCGATGGCGACGACGGTGGAGCGGATATCGTCGAGATCGGCAAACTGGCTCGTGGTGAGAACTAGATACTGAGAATAATCCTTCGAGAGACGGCCGACCGACGTGACCTGGTTCGTGGATTTCAGCTCGTTGGAAATATCGACAAGCGACAACCGGTGAGCGAGCGCTTTCTGCGGATCCACGATTACTGAAACTTCGCGAGTGTCCGTAGCTTGAACCTGAATCAGCCCGACGCTGGGCACTCGGCTGAATAATGGACGCAACACGTACTGGGCGTCGTCGTGCAGATCCGCGTCGGGAACATTTCCATTCAGGATGAGGCTCAGCACGGGAAAAACTACGGGCGAAACTCGCTCGACCTGGGTTTCCGTGTTTAGAGGCAGCGAGCCCTGCGCGTCACTTACGCGGGCTTGCACGAGCTGGAGCGCGTACTGCATGTCCATATCAGGATTGAAGAGAATGGAGATTTCGGAGTTTCCGCGAATGGTTTTCGAGCGCACGCGGTGGACGCCCATGGCGGTGCTGGCGGCTTCCTCGAGAGGACGCGTTACAGTGAGGAGCATCGCGTCGGGCGAGAGATCTCCCGAATGCGCAAGGATCACGATGCGCGGGAAATTCAATTCCGGATAAATGTTGCTGGGAAGGCGGAAAACGGCCAGGAGTCCTGCGATGCAGAGAAAAGCCGTGAGCAGGTACACCGCGTAACTATTGCGGCGGCAAAAGGCGACGACGTTCATGGCTTGATCTGAACGTCGGCTTGATCGGGGAGGCCATAGCCGCCGGAGAGGATCACCGTATCGCCTTCGTTCACCCCGGAGAGAATCTCGACGCGATCCTTAGTTTGAATTCCAAGCTTCACGTCCGTAGCGGTGGCTTTGTTCTGCTCGACGCGATAGATCTGCGGCTCGCCTTTTTCATCGCGGTAAACGGCGTCAGGAGGAAGCGTGAGAGCGTTCGGATGGTTCTCGACGGCGATCTGCGCCGTCAGATACATTCCGAGGCGAAATACGCCATCCGAATTTGGAATGCGGATGCGAATGAGGCCCACGTTGGTGGCTGAGTCGACGGCAGGTGAGATGGCTACCACGCGGCCGCTGAGCTTTTTCGCGCTGAAGGCATCGCTTTCGATTACGAGCGACTTACCCACGCGCAGCTTCGCCAGATACACAGCCGGCAGATTGCCAAGCAGCTCGACTTCCGATAGTTCGGCGACTTCGGCCACCGGTTGTGCGGCAGAACCGTCAACTTGCTCGCCGACGCTGACGAAGCGCTTGGCAACTTTGCCGGTCAGAGGCGAGCGGATTTGCGTGCGATCGAGCTGCATGCGGGCGATCGAGAGGCTGGCCTCGCTCTGCTTCAGGGCGGCGGCCGCGACGCTCTCCTGGGTCGTGGCGTCCTCGAAATCCTTTCGCGATGCGATGCCGCGTTGAAACAAATCCTCGTTGCGCTTCTTAGAGGCTTGCGCGTTTTCCAGATTGGCCTTCGCCTGCGCCTCGCCCGCCTCGGCCTGGAGAAGCTGATCGTGCAGCGGGCGCGAGTCTAATTGCGCAATCACTTCGCCGACCTTGACGGAATCGCCTTCGGCGACCTTCATCTCCGCAATTCGACCGGGTACGAGAGCGCTGACTCGCACGTCATGATTGGGAACTGCGGCGACGCTTCCACTCACTGTCACCACTTCTTGAATGTCGGAGCGAGTCACCTGCGTGACGGTCACTTCGGCCTTGGCGGCTTCCTTACCGCCGCTATCGGAGCTTTCGGAAGGCGCGCCGTGGGAGCAGCCCATCAGCAACGCAACAGCCGCGATTAGCGTGAAGTTCGCGCAGGGCTGGAGCAATCTCATGTTCGCAGCTCTCTCCTCTATTCCAGCGGAACGCCTACGATTTCTTCCAGCTCGGCGTATGTTGTTTGCATGGCGAGCAGACTATCGAGGTACTCACTCTCGACTTGCTGAATGTCCTTCTGCGCGGCGACAACGCTGAGGATGTTTGTCTTTCCGGACTTGTAGCTGTCCTCGGCCATATCTTCCAGATGGTGCGAGGCGGGCACGAGAGTTTGCGAGTAGAGCATCACTTGAGCGGCGCGCGACGTGAATTCGTAGTAAGCGGCCTCGACTTGGCCCGCGACGGCACGCTTTTTCGCGGCCAGCTCGTCTTCGAGCGCGTGGGAAACCGCGAGGGATTGCGCGATCTCGCCCTGATTGCGGCTGAAGATCGGGAGCTCCATCGAGATTTGGCCACGCGCGCCTTCGCGAAAACCATCTGCCCCTGGGGAATTGAAATCGACGCCGAATTCGACTCCGAGATTGGGGATGCGTTCGGCTTTGAGCAGCCGCAGCCGGGTGTCTTCGATCTTGGCTTCCTGAACCAGATGTTGGACCTCGGCATTGGAGTCGACGGCCTTGGCAGACAACTCATCGAGGCTCGCGGGACTGGGGGAAGCGTCGAGAGGGCTCGTCGGGTCCCACGAAGTCGGCGCGGGCACGTTGATCAGGACGTTCAGGCGACTGAGGGCTACTTGTTCGTCGCGCACGGCCACTTGCGCCTCGGCGTTCGCGCGCGAAAGTTCGAGTTCAGCTTGGATTACTTCGAGCTGCGCAATATCACCGGCGTCGAACCGGGCTTGCGCGATGTCGTGCAGACGTCGGGCCAGGCTCGCGACTTCCCTTTTCTCCTGGGTCACGCGGCGCGCGAAGGCCAAGCCGAAGTAGGCTTCGCGGAGGCTTCTTCGCAGTTGTCGCTCAGCCGCGGCGATATCGAAGTCGGTCAAGGCGTCTTCCTGACGCGCCAGCTCGATGCGTTGCTTGCGCCTGCCGCCGATCTCGATGGGTTGATCGACGAAAAGACTTTCATGCGGAGTGTCGCGCAAAGCGGCGAAACTAACCGTTGGATTGGGGATTTCCTTCGCGGCACGCACGCCCGCCAGAGATACGGCGCGCTGATCGCGGGCAGCGCGTAAATCCAAGTTGTCGCGAGTGGCACGGCTGAGCGCGTCTCCCAAGGTCAATGGCGGGGGCGTTTGGGCTCTTGCCGACGGCGCCGCGGCAGGTAGGAACAAAAAGCAGGCTGCGAGGATGCTGCGAAATATCACGCGATAGGCCCCCTTTTCCGCCACGTGGCCCAATCTAGCGTTCCCATCTGAAATCTGGCTGAAAGGGCGCTAATTGCAAACGGGCGCAGACGGGAAACGGGATGTTTGATGTCGGTAACGGCTATGAAATCTGGTAATTCGTCTGTGGCGGAATGTGTTTGCGAAAACGGGGGCGGAGGAGTCTCGTTTCACCGTATAACTCATTGAAACACCGCTAGGTACTATACCTTGACCGGGGGCTGAGGCGTGGCATACTCCCGCACAGAAAGTGGGGTTCCACGGGGCTGCGAGGCGGCACGAAGGGGTATTACTAGAGCGTGCCGAAAATCACTGGGCAATTTCGCGCGGCCGCGCGGGTCCACGCGAGAGTTAGGCGAAATCTGAATCGTTGTACAGCAAATAAGACGGCAGTAATATCCGGGACCAAATCGTCTGGTCCGCGGAGGCTCCAAGAGTGCGGACGGGCGCGTTCTCAATCACCAAATCCATAGGGCGAGATTGCGTGGTTTTGAATTTTCCTGTGACGGTAGAAGAGCGGCGGGGGCAATCAGAACTCCAGGAGGAAAACGTATGAAGAAGTTAATTTCATTGACGTGCGTATTCGTATTCCTGCTTGTGGGGACTCGCGCGGCTCGCGCGCAAGGCGTGGGATCGTCCGGCAATATTTCGGGAACGGTGACCGATCCATCCGGCGGCGTCATGCCGAAGGTCACGGTAGTTGCCGAGGAACCATCGCGAGGAATCAAGTTCACGGCAGCCACCGAGAGCAGTGGTGTCTACCGGCTCAATGGACTACCTCCAGCGACATACACGCTGACCGCCCGAATGTCGGGATTCCAAACAGAGGTTTTGAAAGGCGTGGTGGTGAACGTCGGCGCAACGACGATTGCGGATATTCACCTTACCATCGCATCCTCTGCCACACAGGTCGAAGTTAACGCGGAACCGCCGGTAGTCGAGACGGAGCGCGGCAGCCAGGCGAATACGCTGACGGAGCAATACATCGAAGATCTGCCAATCAACCGCCGCGACTATCTAACGTTCACGCTGCTCATGCCCGGCGTCTCGGACTCGACGCGATTGGCGGACGACCAGGACTTTCGCGTGAAGCAAACGCCACAGAGCGGGCTTTCTTTCTACGGCAGCAACGGACGAGGCAATAGCATCACCGTGGATGGCGGTGAATCGCAGGACGATGCCGGCGGCGTGCGTCCGACGGTGGGCCAGGACGACGTGCAGGAATTCCAAGTGAACCGCAGCAATTACACGGCAGAGCTCGGAGGAGCGAGCGGGGCGTCGATCAACATCGTAACGAAATCCGGGACGAACGACGTGCACGGCAGTCTGTTCAGCTTTTTCCGGAACGACGCACTGGACGCGCGCGATCCTTTCGCGTTCAGCCAGGCGCTGGCGCCGGGCGCGGTGTTCGATCCTACTGCACCGGATATAAGCGGCCAGCCTATCAAGAATTCGTTGCAGCGCTATCAATTCGGTGGAAATGTGGGTGGCCCGATCCAGAAGGACAAGACATTTCTCTTCGGTTCATTCGAGGGACTTCTGCAGGACGCTCAGAACGCGGTTCCCTTGCTGACGGACACAAGCATTTTTCGCCCGACCGCCAGCCAGCAAGCCGCACTCACGGCCTTGGCAGGCAATTCAGGCACGGTTCCATGCCTTAGTGGACCCGTCGGCGGTTTTCTATCGGCTACATTGTTTGGTGGCATGTCGAGTTTTCCCGGACCCGTTTGCGCGGCCATCCTGACCGGGGCCTTGACCGTAAATCCCGCGGCGCCGATACCGTCCGCTGCCGCTGTCAACTCTTACCTCGTAAATCAGTTTGAAAGCAACGGCGGGCTGTTTCCTTACAATACCCGCGAATATCTGGCCTCGGTGCGATTTGACCATCGCTTTAGCGAAACAGACCAACTCTCTCTGACGTACCGATACGCGCATGACTTGGAGGAAAACCCGGACGTTCAATCACTGACGGGATTCTCGGCGGGGAGTTCGATTCACAATTACGACAATAACCTTCAAGTTGCGTGGTTCCACCAGTTCAGTCCCAGAACTCTCAATGAGTTCAGGGCGCAATATGACTACGACAGCTTTAATGTGATTCCAAATGAGCCCGCCCAAGTGGGACTCCAAATCTCCGGCTTCGCGAATAACCTGGGAACGAACATCTTTTTGCCCAATTTGACGATCTTGCGGCGCCCCGAGATCGCGGACAATTTCACGCTGATCCGCGGCAAACACACGATGAAGTTCGGGGCGTCCGAGCTTCTGCGCGGGAACCACACGGAGTCGCACACGTTTCTTCCGGGGCGGTTCGTGTTTGGGACGTTGCCGGGAATACTGCTGACTCCGCAGCTACCAAGTTTGTCATCGCTGGAGTCCGCATCCTTCGGCCTGCCGCAGGTCTATCAGCAGGGATTTGGGGATGCTGATTATCCAGCGTATACGCGCCCGCTGACGGGGCTCTATTGGCAGGACTCCTGGGCGATTGCGTCTAACTTCACGCTGAATTTTGGCGTGCGCTATGAGATTGACTCGCAATTCGAACCGCTGAACACGTATTACCGCGATTTCGGCCCACGCGTGTCGTTCGCTTGGGACCCGTTCAAAGACCACAAGACGGTGATTCGCGGCGGCTACGGGATTTTCTATGGGCCCGTGGACGCGCAGATAAATCAAGTGGACTTGAGCCTCGGGGTTCTGAACAAGAATCACAGCACAGTTGAGAACCAGCACAATGCGAACCAAGTTCCTGACCAGATCAATAACGTTGTGGGCACGTGCGGGATTTCCTTCGCGGGGGCTCCGATCTTTCCGGGGAGTGGAAGCAGCCCGTGTACGCGCTTCATCTCAATTTACGTTGATCCCATCAGCCCGTCCGGCCTGCCGATTGCCACGGCGGACCAGGTGTTTGGCACTCTTTTCGCAGGGGGGCTGATTCAATGTACGACGCCTACGGCGGGGAACTCCGCTTGCATTACTCCGCAGTCTCTGGGCCCAATGTCCGCGGGCGGCCTTTTTCCCGACCCGTTGGGATCTGGAATCTTCCCGGCGAACAGCGGCCCGGTATCGCCACTGACGGTGCTATTCAGCAATCCGCCGAACTACAAGCCTCCTTACTCGCAACAGATTTCTCTTGGCATCGAACGGGAGATCGCTCCTGGTTTCTCAGTCTCCATCAGCGGAATCTACTCGCATACGCTGCGGTTGCCGGTTGCGATCGACACGAACCTACAGCCCTCTACACCAACGAGCACCATTGCTCTCGCCAATGGAAAGACTGTGACCTACAAAAACTGGAATACGAGCGCCACAGCCGATCCGTACGCAGGATTCGAATCGGCGGGTGCCGGTGCGGGCGGAGTCTATCCGTGTGCTATCACACTAAATGGCTTCGGGCAGCCGATCTCGCCCTGCTTCGTTAATCCCTTGATTGTCCAAAATAACCAGTACACGTCGGCGGCATCTGCGCTGTATGAGGGCGGGATCATCGAAGTGAAGAAGCGATTCGGCAACCACTTCACGCTTTTTGGAAATTACACTTACAGCAAAGCGTACGACACGTCGACCGACTTCAACACGGACTACGGCCCGCAGGATCCTACGGACTTGGGCGCGGACCGGGGGCTCTCGGAATTCGACGAGCGCCACAAATTCGTAGTCGCCGGAGTGTTCGATAGCCCGTTCAAGGAATCGATCCTTTCGGGCTTCTCGATCGCGCCGATCTTCTCGTATCACAGCGGACATCCGTTCAATTTGCTCGCAGGTGGCGAAGTGAACGGCAACAATCACACTACGAATGAGCGGCCCGTCGGCGCACCGCGCGACAGCGGTCTTGGGCCCAACATGTATGATTTCGACATGCGTCTGACCTGGGAACACAAGATCGCGGAGCGGCTCAAGATGCAGATCACTGCGGAAGCGTTCAACCTCTTCGATCGCACCAATTATGCCAGCGTGAACAACGAGGTTGGGCCTTTCTTTCCGTTGACCCCGGGATTCACTGGCTTCAACGTCAAAGGGATAAAGCCCGGAACGCTTCTGCCGGACGGTACAACCGCCGGGCCCAGCACGCCGCTAGGCTTTACTTCGGCGTTGCCCATGCGGCAATTCCAGCTTGGCGTTCGGTTCACGTTCTAACTAGCTTGGCTCGCGGAGGCAGGCGCGCTCGAATTGAGCGCGCCGCCTCTTCTGAGGCTGCTCGGTTGGCGCGCAATCCCACTCTGAACTCTCATCTGGATAACCAATCTATGCCGATCTGTTGGCTTGCAATTCCCTGCCGAAATTTCTAACATGCCCCGCGTAATCATTCAGAGGTCGCCTGAACTCATGAATGTCAAACAACTGTTTGACCTAACCGGACGTGTGGCTATCGTCACGGGTGGCGCCGCGGGACTTGGCTTGCAGATGGCTGAGGCGCTGGCCGAAATGGGGGCCAACGTCGTTCTCTGTGCGCGAAAAAAGGATCGCTGCGAACAGGCGGCGAAGGAGCTGGCAAAGCTCGGCGTGAAGACGCTGGCACTTGAATGCGATGTACGGAATCCGGCCAGCATTCGCGAAGTGGTGGACCGCAGCGCTGCGGAATTCGGGCAAATCGATATTTTGATCAACAACGCGGGCGTCTCCTGGGGCGCGCCGGTGGAGGACATGCCGCTCGAAGCCTGGAACAAGGTGATCGAGACCAATCTCACCGGAACGTTCCTCTTCTCGCAGGCTGCGGGAAAAATAATGCTTCGCCAGCGGCGCGGAAAAATCATCAACGTCGCCTCGGTGGCCGGATTCCGCGGCGCGCCTCCCGAGCTTCCGGCCATTGGTTATCACGCGAGCAAAGGCGGAGTGATCGCGTTTACGAAGGACTTGGCTTGCAAGTGGGCCGGGCATAATATCAACGTGAATGCGATCGCCCCAGGCTGGTTCCCCACGCACATGTCGGAAGTAGTGATCGAACGCAACAAGGAAGCCTTTCTGAAACGCATCCCGCTCGGACGTTTCGGTTCCGAGAATGATTTGAAGGGAGCGGCAGTTTTTCTCGCTTCCGACGCTTCAGATTTTATTACCGGGCATGTGTTGGTAGTTGACGGAGGCCAAACCGCCTAACCAGGCAGGCGCCGCTTCATGAATATCCCTCTCACTCCCGTAAGATTTCTGCGATACGCGCAGCAACAGTTTTCCGGCACGACGGCGATCGTCTGCAAAGGCGAGCGGTTCACCTACGGGCAGTTTGCCGGCCGGGCAGCGCGGCTTGCGGGTGCGTTGCGCAAAGCGGGAGTGAAAACCGGCGACCGCGTCGCCTTCATGAGCCTCAATTGTCACCGGCTTCTTGAAGCGTATTACGGCGTGCTGGAGGCAGGCGCAGTATTGCTGCCGCTCAATATCCGCTTGTCGGCGCAAGAGCAATCTTTCATCCTGAATGACGCCAGCGCCGCGATTCTGTTCGCCGAAACCGAATTCCTTCCAATCGTCGATTCTTTCCGTGCGAGCGTTCCCTCGCTGAAATCGATCGTGCTGCTCGATGGCGGCCCGGCGAAAGACTGGCTCGCGCCGCAGAATTACGATGCGATGCTTACGGCCGCCGAACCGTATCAGCCGGACATCATGACGTTCGATGAAAACGCGCTCGCCGAGCTTTTCTACACCAGCGGAACGAGCGCGAATCCAAAGGGCGTGATGCTTTCGCACCGAAATATTTACCTGCACGCGCTATATACTTGCCTTAGTTTCAACCCATCGATCAGCATGGTCCATTTGCACACCATTCCCCTCTTCCATGCGAATGGCTGGGGCGCGGCGCATTTCGTGACTCAGTTGGGCGGAAGGCACGTCATGATGCAGAAGTTCGACGCCGCCGAAGTCTTGCGCTTGATCGAGGTCGAGCGCGTCACGGCACTGGGAGTCGTGCCGATTATGGCGCTGGCTTTGATCCATTCGCCGGCGCGCGAGAAGCACGACTTGAGCAGCCTTGACCGCATCAGCATCGGCGGCGCGGCCTCTTCGCCGACGCTGGTGCGCGAACTGGAACAAAAGCTCGGCTGCCTTTGCTTTTCCGGGTACGGGCTCACCGAAACTTCGCCAACGCTTTCCACTTCCGTCTGCAAGCCGGGCTCCGAGTGGCAGGGCGAGCAGAAATTTATCGGCCAGGCGATGACGGGCTATGCGATTCCGGGTGTCGAAATGCGAGTGGTTGATGCCAATGAACAGGATGTTCCTCGCGACGGCAAGACTATGGGCGAAATTATTACGCGCAGCGATGGCGTGATGACCGGTTACTGGAACCAGCCGGAGGCCACGGCGGACGTGATGCGCGGCGGATGGTTTCATACCGGAGACATGGCTACGATCGATGAGAACGGCTATCTTCTCGTGGTCGATCGCAAAAAGGACATCATCGTCAGCGGCGGCGAAAATGTTTCTTCGCTTGAGGTCGAGAAGGCGCTGGCGGCGCATCCGGCGATTTACGAAGTTGCCGTGATTCCTGTCCCCGACGCGAAGTGGGGCGAATTGCCGAAGGCGCTCGTCGTTCTGAAGCCGGGCGCTAAAGCAACCGAGGCGGAGATTCTGGAATTTTGCCGGTCGCAGATCGCGCACTACAAGGCGCCGCGGTCCGTGGAATTCTTTGAAGCTTTGCCAAAAACCGGCACAGGAAAAGTTTTGAAAAAGGAATTGCGCAAGAAATATTGGGCCGGACAGAATACGATCCGGCCGGAATCTGTAGGCCACGACTAGCGGTGCAGGAGTTGCTCACATGGACCTCAATCTCTCACCTGACGAGCTGAAGTTTCGCGACGAGCTGCGGGCGTGGCTCGAGGCCAATGTTCCCCGGGAATGGGACGAGACGCGTGAGGAATCGCTTGATCGCCGCTTCGAGTTTCTCCGCAAATGGCAGCGGCAACTTTTCGATGGCGGATGGGCCGGAATTTCCTGGGCGAAGGAATATGGCGGGCGCGGCGCGAGCTTGATGCAGCAGGTAATTTTCTGGCAAGAAATGGCACGCGCCGGGGCGCCGCCGATGGCAAATGTCCTCGGCCTCGGCCTGATTGGGCCGACGATCATCGCTTTCGGTAGTGAAGATCAGAAGAAACGCTATCTGCGGAATATTCTGAACGCGGAGGAGATCTGGTGCCAGGGATTCTCAGAGCCGAACGCCGGATCCGATCTGGCGGGCCTGCAAACCGACGCGCGCCTCGACGGCGACCACTATGTTGTGAATGGACAAAAAGTCTGGACAAGCTACGGCTGGCTTGCAGATTGGTGCGAGGTGGTGGTGCGCACCGATCCGGCCGCGCCGAAGCACAAGGGCCTGACCGTCATGCTCGTGGATATGAAATCGCCCGGCGTGGATGTTCGCCCGCTGCGGCAGATGACCGGCGAGACCGAATTCAATGAGGTGTTCTTTCGCGATGTGCGCATCCCCGTCGCGAATGTTGTAGGCAAGGTGAATCAGGGCTGGGATGTGGCCATGGGCACGCTGATGCATGAGCGCGGCACATTCGGCGCGGGCCTGCAGATCATTTACAAACGCAACATGGACCGGCTCACCGAGCTGGCGCACTCGACTCAGCGCAACGGGGCTCCGGCGGCAAAAGACCCGATCATCCGGCAGAAGCTGGCGCAGTGCTACGGCGAAATCGAAGTCATGCGTCTGAATCAAATGCGGGCATTCAGCAGAATCAGCGCGACGGGAGTGCCTGGGCCGGAAGGCTCGATTCAGAAGATTTTCTGGAGCGAATTAAATCAACGCTTCCAGCAAGTGGCCCAGGAGCTTCTGGGCCCGTATGGGCAACTTACGGGCGACGCCGAAGAGTCGATCGATCATGGCCTATGGTCTTACGGCTATCTCCGCGCGCGTGGGAACACGATCGAAGCCGGCACCTCCGAGATTCAGCGGAATATCATTGGGCATTTTGTGCTTGGACTGCCGCGAAGTTACTGAGGAACGACGATGCAATTTGGATTGTCTGAGAGCCAGGAAATCCTGCGTGATTCCGCGCGGAAGTTCTTCGCCGGCGAATGTCCGATGGCAGAAGTTCGCCGCTTGATCGAGACCGATACCGCCTACGATGCCAAGCTCTGGTCCAAGATGGCTGAACAGGGCTACACAGGTTTTATCTACCCGGAAGAGTACGGCGGAGCTGGGCTCGGCATCGTCGAGTTGATCCTGTGGATGGAGGAATCAGGACGCGCGCTATTGCCGGGGCCTTTCTTTACCACGGTCGTGCAAGCGGGCTCGTTGCTCGATGCTGCAGGCAGCCCTGAGCAAAAGAAGAAGTACCTCGGCCCGATCTGCGGCGGCGAGACGCGCGCTACCGTCGCGTTTCTCGAAGCCGGCGCGAGTTGGGATCCGGCCGACATTCGGATGGAGGCCGCGGACGGCAAGCTGACCGGCGACAAACTCTTCGTGCCGGATGCAGGCGTGGCGGATTCGATCATCGTTGTCGCGCGCAATGGCGTCTTCGTGGTGGATTCTCGCGCGCCCGGAATTACGATCAAGCCGATGCCCGGCATGGATCTCTCGCGGCGGCAATATTCCGTGAAATTCAAGAACACGCCCGGTGAGAAGCTCGGCAATCCCGCTGGGCTACCCCGCGCCCGAAGCATTGCGACGACCGCGTTGGTGGCGGAAATGGTCGGGGGCATGCAGCGCACGCTCGATCTCACCGTTGAATATGCGAAGGCACGCAAGCAATTCGGCAAGCCGATCGGCACATTCCAAGCGGTGCAGCATCAGTGCGCCGATATGTATCTTGAGACCGAAAGTTCCCGCTCGGCCGTTTACTATGCCGCGTGGGCGCTCGAGCAGAACGCGCCAGACGCGGCGACTGCCGTTTCGATCGCGAAGATGTACGCTAGTGATGCGTGCCGCACCGTCGGCAATCGCGGCATTCAGATTCACGGCGGCATGGGCTTCACGTGGGAGAACGATGTGCATCTGTATTACCGGCGCGCGAAGGCATGCGAAACGATGTTTGGCGACGCGACGTTTCACCGCGAGCGGATCGCGAGGCTCGTGATTGACACTGCGACCGCCGCTGCAAAGACAGCTTAAAGAACTCTTCGAAAGGCAGGCCTTTCAAACACCATGAGCGATCTCGTTCAACTGACTACCGACAATGGCATCGCCATCATCACGATCAATAATCCGCCCGTGAATGCGCTGAGCCCCGGCGTGCCCGAAGGAATCGCCGACGCCATCGAGAAAATCAATGCCGACGCGAGCATCCAGGCAGCGGTGCTGATCGGTGGCGGGCGGACGTTCATCGCCGGCGCCGACATCAAGGAATTCGGCAAGATTACTTCAGGAAAAACGGCAGGCACTCTCGATCTGCCGACCGTGTTGCTGCTCATCGAGGACTGCCGCAAGCCGGTAGTCATGGCAATTCACGGCACGGCCTTCGGCGGCGGCCTTGAACTCGCGATGGCGGGCCATTATCGCGTCGCCTCGCCCGGCGCGCAGGTCGGCCAGCCGGAAGTGAAGCTCGGAATCATCCCCGGTGCGGCGGGCACGCAGCGGCTGCCCCGGCTCGCAGGCATCGAGAAGGCCGTGGAGATGTGCGCCGGTGGAAATCCGATCAAGACTGAAGAGGCCGCAAAGCTGGGAATCGTTGATCGGCTCATCGAAGGCGACCTTCTAAAAGGCGCCGTCGCTTTCGCGCGTGAGGTTGCTGGGAAACCTGCGCCAAGGACGCGAGAACGTGATGAGAAACTAGGCAAGCCAGAGCAGAATGCCGCAATCTTTGCAGCCGCTCGCGATGCGGCGCGCAAGAAGCAGCGCGGCCTGATGGCTCCGCTCGCCGCCATCGATGCGGTCGAGGCCGCCACGAAGCAATCCTTCGAGGAGGGCTGCAAAACAGAGCGGAAGCTCTTCATGGATTGCCTGTTTTCGGACCAGTCGAAAGCCATGATTCACGTTTTCTTCGGCGACCGCGAGGTGGCCAAGATTCCCGACATTCCGAAAGAGACGCCGCTGATTCCCGTGAATCGCGCGGCGGTTGTCGGCGCGGGAACCATGGGCGCCGGGATCGCCATGGTTTTCGCCAACGCGGGAATTCCTGTGCTTCTAAAAGAGACCGATCAGGCGGCTCTCGATCGCGGCATGGCCAACATTCGCAAGAATTACGAGACATCTGTCAAGCGCGGCCGGTTCACGCAGCAATTTGTGGACGAGCGATTGAAGATGATTACGCCGACGCTCACCTACCACGGCTTCGAGAACGCCGACATGGTGACGGAAGCCGTCTTCGAAGGCATGGCGCTGAAAAAGCAAATCTTCGGCGAACTCGACCGCGTGTGCAAGCCCGGCGCGATTTTGGCCAGCAACACCTCGACGCTGAATATCGATGAAATCGCTAGCTCGACCTCGCGGTCGCAATTCGTGATCGGCACGCACTATTTCAGCCCCGCCAACGTGATGCGCTTGCTCGAGATCGTCCGCGGCAAAGCCAGCAGCAAGGAAGTGATCGCCACGTGCATGCAGCTATCGAAGAAACTTGGGAAGGTCGGCGTCCTCGTCGGCAATTGCCGCGGCTTTGTCGGCAATCGCATGTTTCATCCCTATGTGCGCGAATCAGTGTTCCTCGTCGAAGAAGGCGCCAGCGTCGAAGAGGTGGATAGCGCGCTCTATGAATTCGGCATGGCTATGGGACCGCTCGCCGTCGGAGATCTTGCAGGCCTCGATGTCGGCTGGCGAATCCGCAAGGAATACCGCCATCTCGAAAAACCGGGCGTCCGGGTGGCGATGGCTGGAGACAAATTGTGCGAGCTGGGCCGCTATGGACAGAAAACAAACGCCGGCTGGTATAAATACAATGAGAATCGCCGCGCGATTCCCGATCCTGAAGTCGCCGCAATGGTGAAGAAGTGGGCGGCTGAGGCAGGAATCCTGCAGCGACAGATTTCACCCGCCGAAATCGTGGATCGTTGCGTATTTTCTCTGGTGAACGAGGGCGCCCGCATTCTCGAAGAGGGCTATGCTCTGCGCGCAGTCGATATCGACATCATATACATCAATGGCTACGGCTTCCCCGTTCATCGCGGCGGGCCGATGTGGTACTCGGATACTGTCGGACTAAAGAAAGTTTACGATCGCGTCCGCGAGTTCGAGCAGCAGCACGGCGAGCTTTGGGAGCCCGCGCCTCTCTTGAAGCAACTAGCTGAGCAAGGCAAGACGTTCGCCGACTTCAACAAGCAGCAGACGGCAACGGCCTAACTACTTGCCGGTAAAAGCAGCCGCGCGTTTCTCGATAAAGTGCGCGACGCCTTCCTTGAAGTCATCGCATTGAAGGCTGGCCAGCATTTCGCGTTCGGAAAGCTCGAATGCCTCAGCAAGCGTCTGAAACATTCCCTCGTACACTTGCCTCTTCATCACGCGCATGGACCGCGGACTGACGTTAGCCGCCAAATCGCGCGCGTATTCGCAGACTTTGCCCTGAAAAACGTCTTGCGGAAACACCGCGTTGGCCAATCCCATGCGCTGCGCTTCCGCGGCAGCAACCATGCGCGCTGAAAACAGCAGCTCCAAAGCATTCGGCAGCCCCACGATGCGCGGCAGCAACCACGCCAGCCCGTATTCGGCGATTAAGCCGCGCCGCGAGAACGCTGTGCCGAAGCGGGCCGTATCCGACGCAAAGCGCATATCGCAGTAGAGCGCGATCACGAGTCCCAAACCCACGACGGGACCGTTGATCGCGGCAATCACCGGCTTGGTCACCGCCGGAAAATACGAATACTTCTTTTGATAATCGGCACGTACACCCTCGCGCGTGCCGCCGGCACGCAATGCCTGTTCCCGCACGCGCGCGTCAACGCCCTGGCTGGCGACCATGCCGAGCAGCGACATGTCGGCGCCTGCGCAAAATCCCCGGCCCGCGCCAGTAAGAACGATCACGCGGACGGCGTCATCTTCCTCCGCCGCCTCCATCGCCGCTCGCACCTCGCGTTCCATCGTCGCGGTCCAGGCGTTCAACTTGTCGGGCCGGTTCAAGGTGATCGTGGCGATGCGATCTGAAACGTCGTAGAGGATTTCTTCGGTAGTCATAGTGGGCGGAATTATATCTCTGCCGCCCGGCCATCTCCGAGAAAATTAGAATTCTCTAATCAAGCACCCAGCGACGTCGCAGATCGCCTTTTTCGCTGCTGGTTGGCTTCATCTATTCACGACACCGGGGATGGCCGCCGATGTGCTTAAAGTCAGCGGCACTTCAGTCGAAAAGTCACTTAGCACATTTCGAAGCGCGAACGGCTTTCGGCCGCAACTAATGGCGGGTCATTCATGATGCAGGAAAACGTGGCAGTAATCGGGGCGGCGGGTCACGTCGGACTGGGGCTCACGCTGAGCATCGCCGACGCCGGACATCAGGTCTTCGGAATCGACATCAATCAAGCTGCCATTGACGCCGTGCGGCGCGGGGAGGTCCCTTTCGTCGAGGAAGGCGCCGCGAAAATGCTCGGGCGCGTACTGGCAAAAGGCCGGTTGACGATGACCTCCGATTTGGCAGCCGTGGCGGACTGCCGCGTGATAATCGTGATCCTCGGCACTCCCATCGATGAAAATCTGAATCCCGTTGTGGCGCCGCTGCACAATTTATTTCGCGCGCTCCGGCCGCATCTGCGCAAAGGACAGATGATCGTGCTGCGCAGCACCGTCTCTCCGGGCACAACGAACAGCATTCGCGCGGCGCTCGAGCGCGAAACGGAGTGGCGCGTCGGCGGCAATCTCTACCTCGTCTACGCGCCGGAGCGGGTCGTGCAGGGCAAGAGCCTCGCCGAGATCCGCTCGCTTCCGCAAATCATCGGGGCGTACGACCGGCTGAGCTTTCAAATTGCCGAAAAGTTCTTCTCCACGTTCGTCGAAAATCGCTGCCTGCACGTCTCTCCCTGCGAAGCGGAACTGGCCAAATTGATGTGCAACATGGCTCGGTACACGGCGTTCGCGGTGGCCAACGAGTTCTATCTGATCGCGGATCAATACCAGGCCAACATTCACCGGATTTTCGATGCTTGCGGCTACGATTACCCGCGCTTCGCGGTGCCCAGCCCCGGAGCCAACGTCTCCGGACCGTGCCTGTTCAAGGACGGCTTTTTCCTTGCGCAGTGGTTTCCCTTCCCCGAGCTGATTCTCAGCGCCTTCAAAATCAACGAGAGCATGCCGGTGCACATCTTCAAAAAGCTCCAAGTCGATCGCGAAATCCGGAAGGTGGGCGTACTCGGCCTGACATTTAAATCCGGCAGCGACGACACTCGCTACTCACTCAGTTTCAAATTGAAGAAACTGCTCGAGGCTGCCGGGTACGAGGCGGCCTGTGTCGATCCCCACCTTCCGAAACATAACGATTTCTCCCGCCTTCGCGGGTGCGACGCGGTGGTGCTGATGACGCCGCACGCAGAGTTTGCAAATTTGAATGCGCTCGCCGAGACCGTCGACAACGGGCGCTGCCTGTACGTGGATGTCTGGGGATTCTGGCCGTCCATGCGCGGCCAGTCGGCCAACGGCTGTTTCTACGGCCGCGAAATTCCGCAGGCTACGGCGGCGATAGCGCCAATACAGATGCCGGCATCCGCCGCGGTCTCTACGCGATGAAACTACTCGTCTGTGGCAGCGAAGGAACCATCCTATCCGCGACCATTCCGCTACTTGTGGCTGCGGGGCACGATGTTACGGGCGTGGACTCGTGCAAGAAATGGGGCGAAAGACCCAAGAGGCGCGATTACAAACTCTTCGTTGGCGACTGTGCTGATCCCGTCGTCCTGCGGCCGCTCATGCGCGGCGTAGATGGCGTCATTCAGGGCGTTGCCACGCTCTTCGGCGTCGTGGGATATCACGAACGTGCGGCGGAGATACTCACGAACGACATCGCAGCCCATCAGACAACTGTGCGCCTCGCTGCGGAATTCGGCGTGGAGCGCGTAGTCTTTCTATCCTCGTCGGTGGTCTACGAGCAATCGCGGCACGAACCGCATCGCGAAGAGGAAGTGGAATTCGCGGGCATTCCGCGCACGGATTATGGCATCTCGAAGCTGGTGAACGAACGGATCTCACAAGCCTACTCACGACAGCGCAATTTACCATTCACGATTTGGCGCCCTTTCAACGTGATTAATCCCGAGGAGGAGGCCGAGGAATCTCCTGGATACAGCCACGTATTCGCAGACCTGCTGCATAGGCTCGTCGAGCGACGGCAAAATCCACTCGAAATTCTGGGAGACGGCCGGCAGGTGCGCAGCTTCTTGCATGTTCGCGAGGCGGCGGAAGCCATTTCGAAATTCTCCTTCGACGCGCGCACGAAGAACGAGATCTTCAATCTCGGGCGCGACGAGCCGATCACTATGCGGAGTCTGGCATCACGCCTGTACCGCAAAACGGTCGATCGAGGAATGACGCCGGATGCCGGGCCACTCGCGTTTCGCTCCATTCCGGTTGTGGAGACGGATGTGAAGCGTCGCGTCGGCAGCTTTGAAAAGATGGCGCGAGAACTGAACTGGCAATCGTCGATCTCCCTGGATGAATCGCTGGACGACTGCCTCGATGCGCTCGAAACCCGCCGGCACGGGGCCCCCTTGCTCGCGCGGTCCGTGTGAATCCTGTGGACTCTCGTCGTTTCTCGCGCGAATGACCATTCCCATGAGCCGCTCGTCCCTTACTCTCGTCGCCCCAAACGCCCTTCGTGCACCGAGCGTTGCAGCCAACGCCGCTCAAGCCCGTCGCGCCCACTCATCGGAACTCCGCCAGCACGCAACCCCAAAAGCGCTTCCGGGCGTGCTCTATCAAGGATTCATCTTCGATGGCAGCGGCTATTCGGAAGAGACGTGGGTCGAAGCTCTCGGGATTGATGCAGCGGGAATTCACGTGCAGCTTCACCCCATGCGTTTGGCGCATGACTTGAAGAAGCTCTTGCCGCGCGACGCGCGGCGACGCCTCGAGGAGCTTAAGCGCCAAAAGGTCGACTTAAGCCACGGTGTTTTCTACGTATGCGCTCCTCCAGACCTCTACGACCTGAGTCTTTCGGGGATCTATCGCATCGGGCGAACGATGTTTGAGACGGACCGCATTCCGGACGGCTGGCCCGAAATTTGCCAGACGATGGATGAGATCTGGGTCCCCTGCCAATTCAACGTCGAGACTTTTTCCGGCTCTGGCGTGGATCTGAAGCGCTTGCGCGTCGTGCATCCGGGAGTGGACACGCAGCTCTTTCGGCCGGGCGCGCCACCGCTCGTAATACCGAAGACGCGCGGGTTCAATTTCATTTCCGTTTTCGACTGGCACGAACGCAAGGGTTACGACGTCCTGCTGCGAGCTTACCTGAGCGAATTCCGCGCGGATGAAAATGTCGCATTGATTCTAAAAGTATATCAAGTCAATGACCCGGTGTCCGACCTCGAGGCCAAACTTACCCATTTCATTGAGCGATGCCTCGGGATGCGGCTCGAAGACGCGCCACCGATAATTCTCCTGAACGGCTATCTCCCTCTGGCACGGATGCCGCAGCTTTATGCGGCGGCACAGGCTTTCGTGCTGCCCAGCCGGGGCGAAGGCTACGGGCGGCCCTACATGGAGGCGATGTCGTGCGGCTTGCCGGTGATCGCCACGCGGTGGAGCGGGCAAATGGAATTTCTGAGCGACGAAAATGCATATTTCGTAGAACTCGATGGCTTGGTCGAGCCACCTGCGACCGTAGACATGGAGTACTACGCCGAGCACCGCTGGGCGGAGCCGAGCTTGGACGATCTACGTCACAAGATGCGACGTGTCATCAACCATCCCGAGGATGCGCAGGAGCGCGCTCGCCACGGCCGCGCAACGATGGTCAGAGGATTTGATTGGGATGTCGTGATTCCGCAATGGGTGAACGAGTTTCGTCGCCTGTTGGACTAGCCGCCGCGTTACGGAGATCTGAACGTGGGTCTTTACGTAGTATCGGTTCCGGAGGGAAAGCTCATAAATTCGTATGAGCGAAGTGCTCGTGTGGCGCTGGTTACGAGCGCCCTTTCTGTGGAATCGCTGCCGCACGATGTCGTCGCAGCGTCGGACTCTGTGATTCTCGGGAATTCGACGATGTTCTCCTCGCAAGCGCCACCCGACGGCGCAGATGGAATCATCGGTTGGCTCGCGGGCGAGCGTCTCCTGCAAGGCGATACCGCGGCCATCCGCCGCGCTCTTGTCGGAACACCCAGCCGCAATTTCGTTCCCGTACACTATCCGTGTCTTGAGGAACTGGATCTGATTGCCCTGGAGCCCCGGCTAGTCACCTCGGGCGCCTCCATTGATCGCGTCTGCACAAATATCCGCATCAGTGCTTCGGCGGTACTCGATGCATCGATTCGCGAATCGATTTCCGCCAGCCAGGAACCATGGGCAAAGCATTCCGCCGCGCTGCTCTCAGAAGCAGATTCGCCGGGCCGAGGAATCGATTCACTTTCGCGGCTGTGGCTCGAAGAGAGATGGCATCCCATCCTCGCTTCCCTGCTGCTGCGCAATTTGATCGTGCTGATGATCCGGCACGATCGCTTCGCCGAGGCACGCGATCTGGCGCGTCAAGGAGGCCGCGCGTTCCCACGCAATGCCGAACTGTCGTATATCCAGGCGCTGCTGGCCGCGGGCATGAAATCGGCCGGTGAAGCAGTCGGTTACTTGAAGCGCGCCACCGGGCGCTCCGACTCCACGTTCGTCGGAAGCGGCGGCGAGCGCTCTTACCGCGCCCACTGGCTGTTGGGAAAGGTATTCGAGCCGAGCGGTAAGCAAGGAACAGCGGTCGATCATTTTCGCGCGGGATTTTATGCGCGGCCTGCTTTCGGACCGGCGATCGCGGGCCTGCTCCGCCAGCGAGTTCCGACTGAGAGCGCATACCGGCTGCGGCTCGATCTATGCCCTCTCGCCCGCCGCGAGCCGAAGTACTTCGAACCAATTTTCTATTTCCTCCTGCTTCATCGGCAGATCGAAGCCGCCGGGCGTTTGCTGAGGCTCGCAGCATTGACCCCTGAAGATCGCACAAAGTACGGCTACGTTTTTGACTCGGTAGCCGCCACTTACTCACCGCGCAGGCCAGCCTCGGACCGCCGCGGCGTTATTTTGACCGGTGCATTCCTAATAATCTCGAGCCTTGCGCGCGCAAATCGCGAGCTCGCGCTCCATTTAATGCGCGACCGCGATCTCGACGTTGCTCTCGAGCCTCATGGAATGGGCGCTCTTCCCACCGCATATTTTCCCGAGGGCGCTCGCTTATTGCAGGGACTCTATAGCCGTCCTGCGCATTGCGACCTGACCATCCGGCACCACTGGCCGCCCGATTTTCGCCGCCCCATTTGCGGAAAGCTCGTAAACATCGTGCCCTGGGAATATGGAGCAGTCCCCACACGATGGGTTCGCGAAATCAATCAAAATGTAGACGAACTGTGGGTGCCATCTGAGTTTGTACGCTTTGTCTTTCTCACTGGAGGCGTTTCGCCGCAGAAGCTGCGCGTAATTCCCTATGGCGTCGATGCCGAAGTATTTCGACCCGACGGAAGCCGTTGGCGCCCCGAAGGCTGCCGCGGATTTGCATTCTTATTCGTAGGCGGCGTGATCGAGCGCAAAGGGCTGGATTTGCTCGCCGAGGCATACGAGACTGCGTTCCGTCCGAGCGACGATGTCACGCTCATTATCAAAGACCAAGGTTCGTCCACGTTTTACCGGCACTCGAAACTTCTGCGGCGCTTCCAGCGAATGGCCAGGAGCTACGCGACTCCGCACGTAATCGTAATCACGAAGGAAATGGAAGACGCACAACTCGCGGCGCTGTACCGCGGCTGCGACGCCTTTGTTCTGCCGTACCGAGGCGAGGGATTCGGAATGCCGTTGGCAGAGGCCCTAGCTTGCGGAAAACCGGTGATTACCACAGGGCTCGGCCCGGCAAGAGAGTTCTGCCCCGAATCCGCGAGCTATTTCATCGATGCTACGGCAGTGCCGATGCTCGAGCCGCCAAATCATCTTGGCCCGCTTGCGAACGACTGCACCTGGTTTGAGCCAAATGTCACCCATTTCGCGGAGACCATGCGCTATGTTTATGAGCACCGAGACGAGGTCGCGCAGCGAGCGAGCCCTGCGTCTGCCCAAATTCGCGCCTCGTACTCGTGGTCGGGCGTCGTAGCTCGCTGCCGCGAGCGCATCCGCGATCTGCTCGGGATGCACGTCGGAACAACCGTCTAGTTTGTGCGTGGGAGAATCGCGCGGCCCGTCAGCTCGAGATCGATGCTGACCGTATCGCCGACATGCAGAAAGAAATTGCTGGGATTCTTCATCCGCCACTGAACATAGGGAATTTCGAACTCAGATTTCGCAGTCCAGCGATCTCCGGAGAAGTTTACTTCCGCTGGAACCGTCAGTTCGTGCTTGGCCCCATGAATTTCGAATATTCCGTGTATTTGAACCTTTGAGCCGCCCTGCAGCGCAATCTTGCCATCCACGCGATCCGGACTAAACGCTACCGTCGGATATTTCCCGCTCTCAATCACCTTTTCGTGCATATTCTTGTCGCGGCCGGAATCGCCGCTCTGGCCGCTGCGCGCGTCGGCGCTGATTTCACCGTCTACTTTTCCACTGCTGGGATCAAATTGCACGCTGCCCTTCGTCAACGCGAAGGTTCCATGCACGGTATGAAACGTCGCACTCAAGGTCCAGTTGATTTTTGATTGAGCTGGATCAAGTTCGAGAGAGACCTGGGAAGCGGCGCTTTGCGCCCGCGTGACAGGTTGAAACCAGATCACCACCACGGCAATTGCGATCGCCCGGATTGGCAAACGATAGGCGCCGATTCTCATCATGAGCACGCGGCCGACTCAGGCCGAGAGCATATGCCAACCGAGCAAGAGAGTGGAAGCAGCCAAATTGGGATCGGATGCACGGCCCACATGCGCCGCAACAAACCGCTCAAACACTTGCGGCTGCTGGGAAAAAATTCGAGTGACGCACCGCTGCAGGCGCGGATGCCGGCCGAGCAAAAGCATCAGCTGCACCATTCTCGTCGGCCGGCGCAGGATCTGGCGATGCGCCTGCTGATAGCGAGATAAATCGCCGCTCGCGAGCGCCTCAGCCAGTGCCGGAGCCTGATGGAACGCCAGGCTCAGTCCTTCGCCGGTTATCGCGTCAACGCCCCCAGAAGCGTCGCCAATCAACGCAACTCGGCCTCTCCAAACTCGTTCGAGGCGTCGCGTCGACGTGAATGAACCGCGCTCCGCGGTGGAAGCCTCCGCTCCGGCAAGGCGCCGTGCGAGATTAGGGAATTCTTCTACGGCGCGTTCAAGCCTGAGCTTCGAGTCGATGCTCACGACTGCGACGCAGACATCGGCCGGGCCGATCGGTGTCACGTAACACTGCGCTTCGCAGCCCCAGTAGACTTCAAGCGAGCGCGACCACGGACGAACGCGGTAATGCCTCCGGTAGCCAATTCTCGTGCTCGCCCGCATGCCGCGATCCAGCCCGGCCCACCGCCGCACTCTCGATTCTCCTCCGTCCGCGCCAATCACCCATTTCGCAACGAACAGCCGGTCCCCGAGATATACGCCGGAATCGGCCAGTCCCGAGACTCCGGTGCGCCATAGGAACTTCACGCCGCAATTCGCCGCGTGCGCTAGCATCGCTTCGTGCAGCTTGGTTCGCCGGACTCCCATTCCGCGCACACCCGGAAACCTTCCTTCGGCAGAAGAGTCCGAATCGAAGAATCGAACGCTCTCGACGTCCCAGCCATCGAGGGCCACGCGAGGGATTCCGATTTTCGCGAGCGCCTCGAGAGCATCGGGCAACAATCCTTCGGCGCAAGGCTTGTCGATCGGCGGCACCGCCATATCCGCGACAGTGACCGTCAGGCCTTTCCGGCGCGCACATACTGCCGCCGCCAGGCCAGCCGGGCCGCCGCCAACGACAAAGACATCGCATGAATCCGCCAATTTCGCCTCCAAGTGTCGAAGTCCAGACTTCGGTAGGCTGGGTCGAAGAAGCCGAGAAATGCGGGCTCTCGCCTCAAAAACGCTACCTATGTTGATGCAAGCAGAATCCCCCAAGATGCTCAAATACTTCTGCCGAGGTCGTGTCAGCCAATAGAGGTCGCGACGCGATGGCTCGCGCCGATCCGGCAGGACCGCACGCACACGATCACTCCTCTCGCGGCTACGTCTCTCGGAGACCTCCGGTTTTGCGTCTGCGATATCCCAGAGCCTGCTCACGCGGACCATGCAATCCGCGCGGGCCGCTGGTCCATCGGAAGCACCTCGCTCCGAAAACCCCTTTGCCGCCTAAGTATGCAAAGCATTGCGCAAAGTAGGCAGGAGCTTGCCTAATTTTCCGAAACGCGTATTTCTTCCGGTTCTAGAACCATTACTCCTGAGTATGGGAATGATTGCATTCCAGCCGCGAAGATTTTACAGCCCAATTACCAGCAACCTCGGCTCGCCCGCATGCTCGCGATTCTCCGCTTGTTATCGGCGAGTATTTGTGTATCCTTCTGCCCGGGGGAAGCTGGTTTACAGCGCGTTTACCCGCCCTCTCGACGCCGCAGACATCCAGGATTTGCACTAAGTCTTGGCATTAGCGGTGCATGGTATTCCTCTCAGTGGGTCACCTCGGCGATCCTTCCGAGACTTGGGACCCCTGCAAAACTTTGCGCATATGCGGCCCATATTCAGGCGCCTACGGTCGAGCCTTCCGCGGTCCTCTCCCCGCGTCGTCCGGAAATTCGCGCGCGATCTCCGTCTGGTAGAGATTTTTGGATTCCTGCTGGTTGCCACTGGCATCTTCGGAATGGTCCTGCTCTCGGCCGTATCTTCCGGAGGAGGCGGAGCCGAGCCGCTGCCGTTGTTTTCCACTCCGGCGCCGCCGCGTCCTTCCGTCTCGGCGCTGTCTGTAGACACCTCGGCCAATCTACGGTTTTTCTACCAGTATTCCGTGATTCCCGGAGGGATTCAGTCCGCGGACGAGCTGCGCGAGGCCGTCGCGGATGATCCCGTCGTCGCGGACCACTACTCTGATTTTGGCTTGAAGCACGTCAACTTTGTGACTCTCGGGAGGGACCAGGCTTTCTATGTGTCGTACCGGCTGCCGTCGGGCGTGTTCTGGACTTCGCGGCCGATGCTCCTGCGTCGCGGCGAAACGCTGGTCACGGATGGATTCAATCTTGCGCGAGTGCGCTGCGGGAACCGGCTATCGGAAGTGCCGCTGCTTCCCGTGAGTCCTGTGGCACCGGCTGCGGAGGAAATGAACGTCGCCAGCGTGGTGCGCGCGCCACAAGGAGTGCTGCATCCTGCTCATTTCTTTCGCCGGCCGGTCGGGTTTATCCCGATCATCCCGTTCTTCATTCCGCCCGGTGGTTCGCCGCCTCCGACGTTTTTCTCGTTCGCGCCCCTGCCCGCGCCGGATGTGCTCGTTACTATCTTATTTTGCTCACTGATTCTCTTACTTCGCTTCGCGCTGCGGCGCAGAATGCGCACCATTCGCTCTTAGTGGCTGCCGATTGAATCGCGCACCACGCCGTATTTCCCGCCCCACGCATCCGTCATTTGATTCCGGATTTCCCAAAGCTCCGGGAAGAACTTCACGCGCTGGCCTTCGTTCAGCAGATCCACCGCGCGCCCTTTCAGCGATTTCGCGCCGAGGCCGATGGTCCGGTGAATCAACTGAATGTGGCAGAAGCGGAATCGCTGGAACAGCTCATCGAACTCAGCGAGCGCTTCGGCCACCACATACGCACTCGAGTGTGAATATTCCGAGTTGTAGATTTTCTCGACTGTCAATCCATGCTTCTCAATATACGCGGTTTTGAAGGAATGCCAGAGCGGCGCGGGCATCTTCAGGATGGTGCGAAATCCCGGCGATTCCTGTCCGCTTCCATTGCCCAGTTGCAGCCGTATCTCTTGATATTCCTTCGGCGACATTGTTTCGAGCAGATCGAGCTGGCTGGTCATCAGCCGCAAGGCGCTGTGAACGCGGCGAAAGAGCGTGATCACTCGATTGGTATTTTCCTGCTGGATGAAATCGTCGATGTCCAGAAGCGTGTAACCGATCAGCTTCATCCACAGCTCTTCGACCTGGTGCACGATTTGGAACTGCAGTTCGTCGCCATTGCAGAAAGCCCTGAAGTCCTTCTGGCAACCCAGCAGCGACTTCGTATTGAGATACACCTCGTAGTCCAGCTTCCCTTCGCCGTTCATCGTCGCGTAGAAATGCTCACGGTCCATTTTCTTCTCCCCGGAAAGCGCGGATGCATCTCCGAATTCGTAGCAGACTGAATTTCAATTCATGATATAGCAATTCTTTCTGCCCGGGACTCGATTCTGTTGGCGGATTCCGCTACCGTATCGAATTCAACCGACGCACTCCATGACAACGACTCCACTCAGCATCTGGCTCCTCTTCGGCGCGGGAATCCTGGCGCTGCTCCTCATCGACCTCTTCGTTCTGCATCGCAAGCCCCATGAGGTAAAGCTCCGCGAAGCCCTTCTCGTCAGTGGCATGTGGATCGCCACCTCATTGCTCTTCAACTTGTGGGTTTATCTCAGCCGCGGTCCAGTCGCGGGCCTCGACTTTTTGACTGCGTACTTCGTGGAAAAATCTCTCAGCGTCGACAATATCTTCCTCTTCGCTGTCATTTTCCGCGTGTTTCAGATCAAGCCCGAGGCGCAGCACCGCGTCCTCTATTACGGCGTTCTCGGCGCACTGATCCTTCGCGCGGCTTTCGTTTTCGGCGGGGTGGCGCTTCTCTCGCGTTTTCATTTCTTCGAGTACGTATTCGGAGGCTTTCTCATATTGGTCGGCGGACGCATGATTTTCGAGAAGGTAGAAACCGGAGACTCGAAGCCGAATTGGCAAGTGCGGATGGCTCGCAAGTGGCTGCCCGTCACCACCGAGAACACCGGTACGCACATGATCGTGCGCCGCTCGGGAAAATGGCTCGCCACGCCGCTTCTGCTGGCCCTGATTGCCGTGGAGTTGAGCGATATTCTCTTCGCCGTCGATTCTGTTCCAGCGGTGCTCGCAATCACTCGCGATGCCTTTATCGCCTATTCATCGAATGTATTCGCGATTCTCGGCCTTCGCTCTCTCTACTTTGCGCTCGCGCGCGTCCTTCCGCGATTCCGCTATATTCACCAAGGACTCGCCGCAGTTCTTGTATTCGTGGGCATAAAGATGCTGGTTTCGGAGCGATTGGCAATCTCGAATGGAGTTTCGCTGGCGGTAATTTGCGGAGTTCTCGGCGTAGCGGCGCTTGCGTCGCGATTCGCGCCGCCGGCAAACATTAGCGAAGATTGAGCACAAGCAGCCGCGGTTCGGTCATTTCCTCGATGGAATAACGCAGCCCCTCGCGCCCAAGCCCTGAATCCTTCACGCCGCCATACGGCATATGATCGATACGGAATGAGGACATGTCACCCACAATCAAGCCCCCAACTTCCAGCTCTTCGTAGGCCTGAAAGATCAGTTTCGCATCGCGCGTGAACAGCCCAGCTTGCAAGCCATAGGGCGAGTCATTCACGCGCCGCAGCGCATCGCTGAAGTCATCATACGGCTCGATCACCACCACCGGCGCAAACACTTCCTCGCAATTGACGCACATGTCCGGCTTCGTGTGCGACAAAACCGTCGGTTCCATGAGCGCGCCGTGGCGCTTTCCTCCCGCGAGAATCTTCGCGCCTGCCTTCGCCGCGTCATCCACCCACGAAGCCGCCCGTTTCGCAGCGTCTTCATTGATCATCGGGCCGATGTCCGTCGCTTCATCGAGGGGATCGCCGGCTTTTAGCTTGGATACGCGCGAAAGCAGCGACGCAGTAAACTTCTCCTCGACGCTACGCTGCACAAAAATCCGCTGCACCGAAATGCAGCTCTGCCCCGCATAAGAAAATCCGCCCAGCGCGCATCGCTCCGCCGCGAAATCCACATCCGCGTCGCCGTGCACAATCACCGCCGCGTTTCCACCCAACTCCAGCGCCACTTTCTTCTTCCCCGCCCTCGCCTTCAACGCCCAACCGACCGCCCCGCTCCCGGTAAAAGTAAGCAGCTTCAACCGGTCGTCTGCCACCATGCGCGCCGCGTCTTCATTCGAAAGCGAAAGAGTATTCAGCGCACCGGCAGGCCAGCCGGCCTTCTCCACGATTTCCGTCAGCAGCAATGCGCAAAGCGGGGTCTTCGGCGCAGGCTTCAGCACCATCGTGCAACCCGCCGCAATTGCTGGCGCAACTTTATGCGCCACCAAATTCAGCGGAAAGTTGAAAGGAGTAATCGCCGCAATCGGCCCCAGCGGGAACCGCCGCACAATCGCCATTCGCCCGGCGGTAGACGGCTGCAAATCCATCGGCAGCCATTCCCCGCCAATTCGCACGCTCTCTTCCGCCGCCACTGCAAAAGTAAAAACTGCGCGATCGATCTCCGCCCGCGCCGTCTTGATCGGCTTCCCCGCCTCGAGCGCCATCAGGCGCGCAAAATCCTCCCGCCGCGCAGCAATCGAATCCGAAATCATGCGAAGAACGCGCTGGCGCTCATAGGCAGGCAATCTCTTCGTCGTCTCAAACGCCGCAACCGCGGCCCGAATCGCCTGCTCAAGCTGTTCCGCTGTAGCCCAGTACGTCACTCCCACCGGCGATTCAGCGTATGGCGACACGACTTCCAGCGGCCGCCCCTCAGACACCCATTTCCCCGCGACGAAAAACGGATAATTCTTCGCCGGGGTTTTCGTACTAGTTGCCATCAGGGCCTCCCGGGAAAACTCGCCGCTTCAGGCGTGACGCGGCTCGGCATGGGCGTGCGACTCACTCACTGCGGCGAGAGCTCCCTCCAGCACAGCAAGCCCCTCGTCAAATTGCGCGTCCGGAATCATCAGCGGCACAAGCACGCGAATAATGTTGCCATAAGTTCCCGCCGAAATCGTGAGCAAGCCATGCTCGTAGCAGTAGCGCATGATCTGCTCAGTCTCCGCTTTCGCCGGCTCGCGCGTCTCCCGCGAACGCACCAGTTCAAGCGCCTGCATCGCGCCCAGCCCGCGCACTTCGCCGATCAACGGCCAGCGCCGCTGCCATTCCCGTGCCCGCGCCGCAAACTTCTCGCCGAGCAATTCCGCCCGCGCGCTGAGGTTCTCCTTCTCCATGATCTCAATCACCGCCAGCGCCGCCGCGCACGAGACTGGATTCCCGCCAAACGTCCCACCCAGCCCGCCAAGTCCCGGCGCATCCATAATCTCCGCTCGTCCCGTTACCGCCGCCAGCGGCATCCCGCCGCCCAACGATTTCGCGCTCACCAGCAGATCCGGCACAATCCCGTACTTCTCGCACGCAAAGAGCCGCCCCGTACGCCCGAAACCAGTCTGCACCTCGTCGGCGATAAAAAGAATTCCGTGCTTCTTGCAAATTTCCTGCAGCACAGGGAAAAACTCCGGCGGCGGCGCAACAAATCCGCCCTCGCCAAGCACCGGCTCCGCCACAATCGCCGCCACCGCCTCCGCCGCCACAACGCGCTTGAACGTATCCTCCAAATGATGCGCGCAAAACATCCCGCACGACGGATACTTCAGCGAATATGAGCAGCGGTAGCAGTAAGCATAAGGAATCCGGTAAATGTCCGCGGCAAACGGTTCAAATCCCGCCTTGTAAGGATGCGTCTTGCTGGTCATGGACATCGTCAACATCGTCCGCCCGTGAAACGCATCCTCGAAGCAAATAATCGCCGGCCGCCGCGTATGGCATCGCGCAATCTTTACCGCGTTCTCGATCGCCTCAGCCCCGCTATTCACTAAAATCGTCTTCTTCGCGAAATCTCCCGGTACCAGCGAATTCAGTTTCTCCGCCAACGCAATGTAATCGCCATAAGGCGCGACGCTGAAGCAAGTGTGCAAAAAGCGATCCACCTGCGCGCGAATCGCCGTCACCACGCGATCCGACCGGTGCCCCACATTCGAGCATCCAATTCCGCCGGCAAAATCAATGAACCGATTTCCGTCCACATCTTCGACCAGCGCGCCTTCGGCCCGCGCCGCAAATACAGGCGTGGCATGCGCCACTCCGCGCGCAACCGCCGCCGTGCGCCTTCGCATCAATTCCTGAGATTTCGGACCGGGAATAGGTGTGCGCAGTTCAATCGCGGCCATTTCAGTACCATCCAATCGGCTGTTCGTTCAAATTGATGTGAACCTGCTTCGTCTCGAGATACTCCTCAATCCCAAACGGCCCAAGCTCGCGCCCAAATCCGGATTGTTTGTAGCCGCCCCATGGCGCTTCGACATACGTCGGCTGCATGTGGTTCACCCACACGATTCCCGCACGCAGCGCCTTCACTACGCGAAACGCCTTGAAGATATCCCGCGACCACACCGCCGCCGCCAGCCCGTAAGGCGTAGCGTTGGCAATGCCGATCGCCTCAGCCTCATTCGCAAATGGAATCACCGCCGCGACCGGCCCGAAAATCTCTTCCTGCGCGATGCGTGCCGAATTATTCACGTCGTAGAACACCGTCGGCTCGACGTAATAGCCCTTCGCAAATTTCGAAGGCCGACCGCCTCCCGCCGCAAGCTTCGCCTCCTGCTTGCCCAAGGCGAGATAGGAATTCACGCGCTCATATTGATCGCGGCTCACCAATGGCCCCATCTTCGTCTCGCGCTCAAGAGGCGGCCCGAGCCGGATCGTCTTGGCCTTCGCCGCCATCGCATCCACAAATTTCGAATAAATCGACTTCTCGACAAGAATGCGGCTCCCCGCCGAACAAACTTCACCCTGATTAATGAACACCCCAAAGAGTGCCCCATCAATCGCCGCTTCGAAATCCGCATCGGCAAAGAAAATATTCGGCGATTTTCCGCCAAGCTCCAGCGTCACGCGCTTCACCGTGTCCGCTGCCATCTTCACGATCTGCTTGCCCACCGATGCGCTACCAGTAAACGCCACCTTATTCACATCCGGATGACGAACCAGCGGCGCTCCAGCCGTTTCCCCAAATCCAGTGATGATATTCACCACGCCAGGTGGCAATCCCGCGTCCGTCAGATACCCGGCGAACTCAAGAGCAGTAAGCGGCGTCTGTTCCGCAGGCTTCAGCACGCAAGTGCAACCCGCCGCAATCGCCGGCGCCAATTTCCAAGCCGCCATCAACAACGGATAATTCCAAGGAATAATCTGCGCGGCCACACCAACTGGCTCCTTCAACGAAAGGCTGACCGCGTTGTCCGGCACAGGATTGACGAACCCAAGAACCTTGGTCGCCAATCCGCCATAGTATTCGAAGCAGGTAGCGCAATCCGCCATGTCGTATTCCGCTTCGACAATCGGCTTGCCAGAATTCCGCGCCTCAAGCTCCGCGAGTGATGCGGACTCCTTTCGAATTCTCTCCGCTAGCCGGAACAAAATCCGCCCGCGTTCCTGCGCCGTAGTCTGCGGCCAAGGCCCCGAATCAAACGCCGTCCGCGCTGCAGCTACTGCACGATTCACATCGGCTTCCTGTGCCTCAGGCACTTCCGCAATAATCTCTTCCGTCGAAGGATCAATCACCGGAAAATATTTCCGGCTCGCGCTGTCGCAGAATTCTCCGTTGATATAGTTCTGATACCGCCGGACTCCGACTTTCGCCTCACTAGCCATTCCAACCTCCGTAGGGGGGCGGGCTCACCACGCCCCCGGGGTGGCCTTGAGTTTTCGTGTTCGTTCCGCCTCTCACACTCTAAATCCCGGTAGCCGCGGCCGTCGCCGCCTTGCGCCGCCCATACACATAAAAGAAAAACGCCGCCAACCCAATAAACAACACCGTCCCGCCAACCATCCACACCTCGTACAAAAACACCGAAGTAATCTGCTGCGCCGGGAAGAACGCCACAATGATGGCCAAAATCGTTGTAAGCAATCCGCTAGAGCCCGCAGCAATCAACACGCCTTTGCCGTAGCGCCCCTTCCCGTCCGCCTCGCCAACCGCCAGCCGGAGCAATGCGGCGAACATGTAGAGAAATGGCACCAATTGCAGCACCACCGCGAGCGAGAGCAATTTCTGAAACGTCTCCTGCACGCTCCCGCCAAGAAAATTCAACCCGACCAGCATCACCGACACGACCGCGTGCAAAATGAGAGCCGCATAAGGCGTCCCGTAGCGAGGATGAATCCGTCCCAACCATTCCGGCAAATAAGAATCAAGCCCCGCAACGAACGGTATCCGCGCCGATCCCGCCAGCCAGGCTGAACCAATTCCCGCGATCGAAATGCTAAGCATCAATGCAAACGGCGCCACGATCCAAGCCACTCCCACCCGCGCCGCCATGTGACTGACCGCCTGCACAATTCCCTGCAACACGCTGATCTCGTTCTTGCTCACTGCAACCAGCAGCGTCAGCGTAGCCAAAATATAAAGCGCGCCAGACAACACGCCGCCCCAAGCCACCGCTCCGGGCAAATTTTTTTCCGGCTCGCGAATTTCATCGCCCATCACCGAAGCCAGCTCCAGGCCCACCAGCCCAAAGCAAATCACGCCAAACGAATTCAATACAAAGCGCGGATCCGCAGGAATCCGAAAATCCGACCCGGTCACTGAAGTCCCGAATCGCATACACATGACAATCCCAAGCCCAACCAAAACCGCTGCCGCAATTCCCGTCCCGATTCCCCCGAGATTGTTCACCCATTTCCCGACGCCCAATCCCCGAATATTCAGCACCACCAGCAGCACAAACAACACAACCGAGGCAATCACCGTAAACGCCTTATTGTCCGCCAGCGACTCGTGGCCGGGTCCCAGCACAAAAACCGATACGCCGACGAAATACAGCATCACCGTCGGCACATACATCATGTTGTTCGTCCAGTAGCACCAACCGGAAAGGAATCCATGAAAATCGCCGAAGACTTCCTTGGCCCATAAATAAACTCCACCCTCGCCCGGATACCGATGCGCTAATTCCAAAACAGCGATTCCTTGCGGCCAAAAGAAGAAAACAAGCGCAATCAGCCAGAGCCACAGAGTCACGCCGCCATTCGCGGCAATGCTCGGCACCACGTTGAGATTGAAGATCGCAACAACGAACAACGCGACAAGATCCCAGCGGCCCAACGCTCGCACCAGATGAGCACCGCTCGTTTGCCGCCCATTGTCAGACAACTCGGTTGCCTCTCACTCAACGGTCCGAAGGACAGTTGGGTGCCCCATGCGCCGAATTTGCGCGTGGGGCTTTTGACTTTCGCAATTCCCTACCGCGCTGCCGCCAGCGCCCGTTCACGCTGCGCCTGCGCCACCGCCGGCGCAATCTCCGCAAACACCTCGAGATGCCGGTCAATATCCGCATCCGTATGCGCCACCGAAATCGTCCACTGCTCGTCCCACCAATACGGCTGCGGAATCACTCCACGATTCGTCATCGCGAACCAGTAATGCCGCCAGATATCGCTATCAATCGTCAGCCAGTCGCGATAATTGCGAATCGGCTTCGGGAAAAAACATCAACGCCCCATTCGCCCCCGCCGACGCCATATAAGCCTGCATCCCCGTCTTATCGATTTGCTTCTGGTAGCCGTCCACCAGCTTCTTGTTCAGCCGCGTTACGTGCTCGTAGGCCTTCGGTGTCAAAACTTCGCGGAAAGTCGCAAGTCCAGCCGCCATCGCCACAGGATTCGTGTTGTAAGTGCCGCCATGAAAAACGCGATGATCGGTGATCAAATTCATGATCTCGCTTCGCGCCGCAAACGCCGCCAAAGAAAATCCGCCACCGATGGACTTCGCCAGGCAAACGATATCCGGCTTGATCCCAAAAAATTCGCAAGCTCCGCCCCGTGCCAGTTTCGCTCCCGTCTTCACCTCATCAAAAATCAGCAGCGCCCCATTCTTGTGCGCGATCTCGAGCAATCCCTGGTGGTACCCGGGATCCGGCATCAGGATCCCCACATTCATCATAATTGGCTCAACAATCACAGCCGCAATCTCGCCGGGATACTTGGCGAACAGCCGCTCCACCGCCGCCAGATCGTTGAACTGCGCGATCACCGTATTCGCAAGCGTGGCCTTCGTCACGCCCTCGCCGCCCGGCACTGCATTCGGCGCGCCCGCATCCCCCACTTCATTCAGCTTTGGCTTCACCGAAACCAGCGCCGAATCATGCAACCCGTGATACCCGCCCTCCATTTTGATAATCCGGTCCCGCCCCGTCGCCGCGCGCGCCAGCCGCACCGCGTGCATCGTGCACTCCGTCCCGCTATTGCTGAACCGCACCATGTCCACAGGAAATCGCGCACAAATTTCTTCCGCCAACGCATTCTCCGCATCGTGCGGCATTCCGAACATCGTCCCGGTCCCCAATTTCTCCTGCACCGCCTTGATCACCGCCGGATGGCAATGCCCCGCCATCAAAGCCCCAAAGCACAAGTTGAAATCGATGTATTCATTCCCATCGATATCGTGCAGGTGCCCGCCCTTGCCGTCGCGCACGAATAGCGGATAAGGATCGTAAGCCCGGTAATTGCTCGCCACGCCTAGTGGAATGCGCTTCGTAGCCTTCGCATGTGCCTCCCGCGATTTCGGCGTCCGCCGCTCGTACGCCTGAATTTCCTTCTGCAGTCCCTCGTGCATGGGTCCTTCACTGGCTGCTGCCATCTGTTCCCCCTTAATTTCCGGCCGCCGGCAAATTCCTCACGCGCACCGGCATGTCCCTTTCCGCCAATTCTCGAAAAAACGGCTCCGGCGGCACCACATTCTCCGGCGCCCGCACGCCAATTCCCGAATATTGCCCGCGCCCCAGCATTAGCGCCCCAATCGCCGCGGGAAACCCAGTATCGCGCGCCACAGCCGAAAACGCCGGCGAGTTCGTGTACTTCGCCGTCGATTCCGCCGCCGCCGCCGCTCTTCGTCCCGCTCTGTGTCCCTTCACCACCACTCGAATCGTCTCGATATCGCGCGCCGTCTGCTTCGGCGCATTCCGGTTCAGCAACGCCAACAAAACATCCCGCGGCGCCACCCGTGATCCATTCACGCCCACCGGCTCGCGGCTCGTAAATCCCACATCCGTCAAGTTTCGCACCAGGCTCACAAGTTCGGGCGGATAGTTGATCTTGAAATACACCTCGCGCACGCCCTTCTTCCGAAAACTAAGCGGCAAAGTCCCCAATTCCGAATGAATCGAATTCCGCAGCGTCACCTTGCCAATCGGCGCCGGAAATCGCCCCTCCACCGGATCCGAAAGCATCGGCCGCTCCACAAATCGCCCGCCGCGAAACGCCACCGGCGCCAAAGTCAGCTCATCAAGAATCGTGGCAATCGAAAACGTATAAGCAATCGGGCTATCGTAATGCCGCAGATCCGTCGAAGCGTTATAAACCACGATCGAATCCACCCGCTCCATCCGATCGCAAAGATGCCGCGCCATGATGTTCGTCGTCCCAGGCGCCCCGCCCATCCCCGCAATCGCCATCTTCCCAATCCGCCGGAAATCCGCATCCATCGCAAACTGCCGCCGCGTCATGTGATAAAGCCCGCCCAGATCGAGATAATTCACCCGAGCCGCCAGCGCCGCCTTCATCACTTCCAGATTCCAATTGTACTGCGTGCAATTCACCACCGCAGTAGTCCCGCGCAAAAGCCGCGCCAGCTTCGCCGTCTCCCGAACATCCGCAAACGCCGCCCGCGCCTTCCCGCGCCCAAATTTCCGCGCCACCTCCCGCGCCCTCCCCAAATCAAAATCCGCCACAATCAAACTCCGCACATCCCCAGCCCGCGCCAGGTCATACACTACGGCTCGCCCCATCATCCCCGCGCCCAACACCACGAATTCCATGCAACTCCTAAGCCCGTACTAATCCCGCCATCACAATCCACAGGAGAGAAACGCAGCGGGACGGCTAATTGTTTCGGCTACCAAGCAACGGCGGAGGGCCGGAATGCCCGGCCCTCCCGAAAGGCTCTACCTCGCGTTCGATCCGAATCTAAAACAGAATCTTCAGACCAAACTGAATCACACGAGGATCTTCCCGGGTCTTCAGGATCTGGCCGAACGTCCCGCCGTCTTGCGGCAGTCCGTCCGAGAAATTCCCGTCCGGGTTGGCGAACTGCGTATGGTTCCAGGCGTTGAAGAATTCCGCGCGGAACTCGGCCGAGAACCTCTCCGTAATCGGTGTCTTCTTCTCAATTGCGATGTCGGAATTACTGATCGTCGGCCCGCAACACAGCGAATGCGGCATGTTTCCAAAACTCCCCAGCGCAGGATCTGAAATATTTCCAGAGAACCAAACATTTCCCGGTTTCCTCGGATTCGAAAAAGTCAGCGGCCCCGTCAGTTGCGGAGTATTCGCGGACTCAAAGAACACGCTGAATTCCAGCTCCGGATCATCCTGCGTATTCATCCGGATCGGGAATCCACTCTGAAATGTAACGATTCCCGATACCGCCCAACCGTTGACCACCTTGCCGACAAATCCACTGTGCTTCGGAATCGGCAGTTCCCAGTATGGGCTGAAAACAAATCGGTGCTTGGCATCCACAAGCGACAATCCGCGGCTCAATCTAAAGTCGATGGGATTCAGTTCATTTTCAAATGACGCGCCTTGGTCCATCGCTTTGCTCCACGTATACGCGAACGAGAAGTACAACCCACGCGAGAAGTGCTTCTCGAGTTGCACCTGCAACGCGTTATAGGCTGAGTTCGCGATGGTATCCTCAGCGAAGATGCTACCGAATACCGGCACGTCATCCGCCGGACATCCGGTGCCGGTAAGTGGCTGGCACTGTGGTGAAGAGAACTTCCGCAAGCCTACTAGCGTGACCCCGGCCGGCCCCAGCGTCGTCCCCGCAGGAATCACTGACCCGCCGCTTCCCGCGTTGTAAGGCAGCGGCAACGCCACCGGCAGTGTCGTGAAACCCGGAATCGTATAAGTCGAGTCCGCGCCGAACTCCCCGCACGTTCCATCTCCCTCAATCTGATTCAGCGCTAGGCACGTAGCTGCGTTCCCGATGTTCAGATCATGCGAAGCCAGCAATCGGTGGCCCTGTGTTCCCACGTATCCCACGCGCAAGATCAAATCCTGGGCCAGTTGCCGCTCGATCGTCAAATTGTACTGGTCGGCAAACTGCGTTCGAAGATGCGGCTGGAACTCTCCGAACAACAGCATCGGCCGGAAGTTTGAGAAATCCACGCAGCCCGGGCTCCCCGACGAACTGAAGCAAGGCGAATTCGGCGACTGGTGGATGACTCCACCGAAAGGATTCGGAGCGTACCCTCCCGATTGATACTCGAATGGAAGATTGAACAAAGTGCTCGACAGGTCCGAGCTGCCTCCGAACGGCGGCTCGGCGCTGAATTGCTCCATCACCAGCTGTTCGATCGGGTTGTAGAACATCCCCCAACCCATGCGCACGCTCGACTTGCCCGGGCCGCCCGTGAGTTTCGCGAGCCACCCCTCGGTCCAGCCAGGACTCCAGGCCAATCCGACGCGCGGCGCGAATCCCTTGTAATAAGTTTGCGTCAGCCCTTTTGGAACGCTGGGATCGGTGGGAAATTCGAGTCCCGCAGGATAAACCGCGTTCGCCGGGCCGTTCGGGCTGCAGTCAGCGCTCCCATAGGTGGCGATCAATTGCTCGCTCAAAAAATTGCTCGGGTTGAGCAAGCACGAATACTTCGTGGTAGCCGTTCCCGGCCGGAACGTTTGCAGGCGGTTTCCCGTGTCCGCGTAATTCGTGTTCAATTCCCATCGCAAGCCGTAATTCAGCGTCAAGGACGGTTTGATCTTCCAGCTATCCTGCGCGAACAAGTACAGCGCCGTGTTTCTCAGATTCTCTCCCTGCGCCGCTCCTTGCACGTACTCGCTCGGAGCTCCGATAAAATAATTCGGATACGATGTCCCAGAACCAACATCGTTCGTGAACGGAGCGTCACAACCCTGCTGATTCGGCGCCGTGCACAGCGTCGAATCGCTTGTGTACAGATACTCGCCCTGGATATCGAAGTACAGGAACTGATCAAAGACCTGCCGCCGCACATCGCCCCCAAACTTCAGGCTGTGCTTCCCGATGATCTTGCTGTAGTTGTCCGTCCACTGAAACGTATTCCCGGTTTGTGGCAGCTCGCCTTCGAAATTGTTTCCCACTGCAAACCCACCCGGCACGGCGATGAATGGCAAGCCTTCGCGGTTCGGGATATTCGTCGTGATCCCGGCCTGTGGATTCGGATCGGTCGGATCCTGGAAACAGAACGCCGCCGCAACCGTAACGCACGAATCATGAACGTCTAGCGTATGCACGGGGTGATCCAAATTCCCCTGTCCCTCGCGGAAATAATTGAAGTGAAATTCATTTACCGCCGTCGTCCCGATCGTCCAGGTGTGACCGATATTGATCTGCTGCACGCGCGTCTTGAACAGCGACCCGAATCCGGGAACATCCGCGCCTGCTCCTTGAAACGTCGAGAAAGGCTCCGTCCGACTGTCGTCATCGAAGTAGTAATACGCCGTCAATTGCTGAGTATCGTTCAGCTTGTGATCGAACCGCAAAGTAAATTGATCGTCCCGCGTCGGGCGCGTCGGAACAAAGCTCACCGTAGAATTCCCCAGTGGCGCCACATAGTTCTGATACACCGCCAGCGCCGTAGGATCGAAGCACGGGATCGGAATCTGGTTGTTCGGGAAGATATCCGTGAAAAGCACGCCCGACGCAATCGTCGTCCCGCCCTGCGCCGTCACTGCCTGCTGGCACGTCTGTCCGCTCGGTCCCGTCGCTCGCGCGGCCAGAATCGAAGCAAAGTGATCGTCCACCAAAGTGCCCACGAACGGATCGCTTGCCGAGAAATCCCCCACCGCTTCCTGCGCGGACGGCAGAATCACCGTTCCCGACGAAATGCCCTGCCGCAGTCGATCGCCTTCATACGATCCAAAAATGAAGGTCTTGTCCTTTTTGATCGGCCCTCCCAACGTAGCCCCAAACTGGTTCTGCTTGTAATTCGGAACCGAGGGATCGAAGTAGCCGCGTGTATTCAAAATGTTGTTCCGGAAAAATTCGTAGAAGTCCCCGTGCAACTGGTTCGTCCCCGACTTGGTCACTACGTTGACAATCGATCCCGAATTTCGTCCATATTCCGCATCGAAGGTATTGGTCAGCACACGAAATTCCTCGATCGCATCCGGCGAAGGCTGAATCGCAGGCAAATTCACGAAGATGTCGTTGCCATCTCCGCCGTTCACCATGTAATTGTTCGACCGCCCGCGGCCTCCGTTCACCGACACTACGCCCGGCGAATCCGATCCATAAAATAGATCCGCGCCGACCTGCGATTGCACCCCCGGCTGAAGTTGCAGAAGCTGGTAAGTGTTCCTCGTGCTGAGCGGCAGTTCCGTCACCGCCTGGCTATTCATCACGCCGCCGAGCTGCGTATTCGTAGTTTCGACTTGGGCGGCCTCGCTTTGCACCGTCACCGTCTGCGCTGAGGCTCCTACTTGCAGATTCGCGCTCACCGTTGCGACGTGCCCGATATCCACCACCACGTCTGTGATCACGAACTTCTTGAATCCCGGAGAGTCCACCGTCACATCGTAGTGGCCCACCGCCAGATCCACGAATTCAAACGAGCCATCCTTATCCGACGTCGCGAAGCGCGATGTATCGGTCCCGGCCAGCGTAATGGTCACTTGCGCCCCAGGGACCACCGCGCCGGACTGGTCCTTGACGCTCCCGCGAATCGACCCGGTCTGCCCCCATGCCGGCTCGCCAATCGCCAATACTCCCAGTAACGCAAAAAGACACACTCCGAGCACAAGTCTCGTCTTCATCGCCGCTCCTTTATGCCTCATGCGGGATCGCTGGACACTCCCCCAAAATCCTTCCAAATTTCGATTGCGCCCTGGGAAAAAACCTTACTATAATCCGCGAACCTTATTGCAAGGCCTGGGGCCTGTCAAGGAAATTCGGTTGACTCCCGCCCGCCACAACGCGAAGAAAATGAATCGCGCGCACGGCTATTTACGCATCGGCGATGTGGCCCGTCTCGTCGGTGTTTCCCCCTCCGCGCTGCGTTCCTGGGAGAGTCGTCGGCCTCATTTCTCCCACGCGCACCGAGAGCCGCTACCGTCTCTTCACTCCGCGCGACGTTCGCCTGCTCAAGCGCGCGCAATTCCTCCGCCGCGCTCGCGGCATGAACGCCCCGGCGATTATGCACTCTGCTCCGCTCCGAAGGGCTTCTCAAAAACGGCAGCAGCCACAAGCCCAGTCCCGTCGGTTCGCGACTCCGCAAGCTGCGCCTCCGCAAGCGCGCTTCCCTCTCGCAGGTCGCCGCAGCCACTGGCGTCTCCGTCGGCTTCCTCAGCGCCCTCGAGCGCGGCCAGATGAGCGCCTCCATTTCCACTCTCACTCGCATCGCGCGCTTCTATCGCATCAACATCCTCTCGCTCTTCGACGCCTCCGAATCCAATCCGCGCCACGTCCGCCCCTCCGAACGAAAAATTCTCGAAGCCGGCCCCGGCGTGCGCATGGAACTTCTCGCTTGGGGCGACGCCGTCATGGAGCCGCATCTCTTCCGCGTAGCTCCCGGCGCTGGCAGCGGCGATTCTTACGCCCACGAAGGCGAAGAATTCCTGTACATTCTCCGCGGCAATCTCGACATCGCGCTCGAAGGCGGCGAGCCCGAGCATCTGCGCGAAGGCGACAGCTTTTATTTCGCCAGCAACATGAAGCACCGCTGGAGCAACCCCGGCAAACAAGAAGCCTGGGTCTTATGGGTCAACACGCCGCCAACTTTCTGAGAGCTGTTTTCAGTCGTAGGGGCGCGGCTTGCTGCGCCCGGCCTTTGTGCGGCGTTTCGCGATTGCACAAATTGTGCCGCTGATTGGTTTTGGGTCGTAGGGGCGCCGCTTGCTGCGCCCGCTCTTGTGCGGCGTGGCTTGAATCGAACCACGTTCTCGCTGCGCTCAAACTGATTCCGGCTCGCGCCAAGGGAGAAAAACCTAAATGCGCCAACGCTTTCTAATCGCAATCACCGCCGCACTCCTCCTCTCCGCCACCTCCTGCAAAAAACAATCCCCCACCCTCAGCCTCCTAGTCTGGGAAGGCTATGCCGACCCCACCTTCGTCCACGATTTCGAAATCTCCCACAATTGCAAAATCTCCGCCTCCTACATGGGCTCCAGCGACGAACTCGTAGCCAAACTCCGCGGCGGCAGCGCCAGCAACTACGACGTAATCTCCCCCTCAAGCGACGTAGCCACCATGATCGCCTCCTCCGGCCTCGCCGCGGATCTCGACCTCTCCAAAATCCCCTCCTATCAGCAAACCTCCGCCCGCCTACGCAACATGCCTCTCGTCCGCGTCAACGATAAAGTTTACGGCGTCCCCTTCACTTGGGGCCCCAATCCCCTTCTCTACGACACCACGGCATTCTCAAAAGCCCCCGACACCTGGGCCGTCTTCTGGGATCCAAAATTCAAAGGCAAGATTTCCGTCTGGGACGAGCTCTCCACTCTCTACATGGCCGCGCAAATTCTCGGCTACGACAAACCCGACCCAAGCCATCTCTACAATCTCAGCGATCAAGAACTCGAAAACGTAAAGAAGAAGCTCCTCGAACTAAAACCCAACATCCGCAAGATGTGGGCTTCAGGCGGCGAACTAACCAATCTTTTCCAAAATCACGAAGTCGTAGCCGCCATGGGCTGGCCGCTGATGACCAATCAATTGCGCGCCGCCAATTTCCCCATCGGCGAAACCATCCCCAAAGAAAACACCACCGGCTGGATCGATCACCTAATGATCACCGCCGCCAGTGAGCACAAAGATCTCGCCACTGAATTTCTCGAATACATGATCGAAGCCAAAACCCAAAAGAAAGTCACCGACGTAACCGGCTACGACCCCGCAAATCCCGGCGCCGCGCAATACATGGACGACGCGCAGAAGAAAAGCCTTCATCTCGACGACGTGGACAATTACATGACCCGCATCTATTTCTGGCAGCAAGTCCCGCGCCGCGCCAAGTACACCGAAATCTGGAACGAGGTAAAGGCCGCTCAGTGAGCGCTCTGCTCTCAATTCGCGATGTCGCCAAAGGCTTCGGCAATCGCGCCGTCCTGCGCGGCATCACTCTCGATGTAGCCTCCGGCGAATTCCTCACCATCCTCGGAGAAAGCGGCTCCGGCAAAACCACGCTCCTCCGCCTTATCGCCGGCTTCGAGCGCGCCGACAGCGGCGAAATCTGGATGGCCGACGAGCGCATCGATTCCCTCGCCCCCTATCATCGCCACGTCAACACCGTCTTCCAAAGCTACGCCCTCTTCCCGCATCTCTCCGTCTACGAAAATATCGCCTACGGCCTTCGCGTTCAAGGCGCAACCAAAATCGAAATTCCCGCCCGCGTCGAGCAAGCCCTGGCCATGGTCAAGATGAGTGATTTCGCGAAATCCCAACCATCGCGCCTAAGCGGCGGCCAACAACAGCGCGTAGCCCTCGCCCGCGCCCTGGTGAATCGCCCCAAAGTTCTTCTACTAGACGAGCCTCTCTCCGCTCTAGACGCCAATCTCCGCCGCCAAATGCAAATCGAACTGAAGTCTCTGCAACGCGAAGTAGGCATCACTTTCATTTTCGTAACGCACGATCAAGAAGAAGCCATGGCCCTCTCCGATCGCATAGCATTACTCCGCGCCGGCAATCTAGAGCAGGTAGCCGAGCCCAGAGAAATCTACGCCCGCCCAGCCACAGCCTACACAGCCCAATTCATAGGCCAAACAAATCTACTCCGCGCCGAACTCCGCAACGGCCTAGCCACCTCCAGCGGCATCACCTGGCGTGTAGCACCGCCGGCGACGACGCCCTCCGACGTACCGCTGGCGTCCCCGCCGGCATCCGACGACTCAGCCGCCAAATCAATTCACCCCTCAACCGCGGCAGAAAACTCCGCAACATTCGCGACGCGCTCTCCAAATATTTCTCCCGTAGGGGCGCCGCTTGCCGCGCCCTCCGACGACCCCGCCGCCAAATCAATTCTCCAATCAACCGCGGCAGGAAGCCCCCCTTCAACAGCAACATTTTCCCTCCGCCCCGAGTCTATTCGCCTCGCAGCGGATCAATCCCCCACCTCCAACTCCGTCCGCTTCTCCGCCCGAATCACCAACCAAACCTTCGGCGGCGCAACCGATCTCCTGGAAATAGCCTTATCCGACGGCCGCACCCTAAGAGTCCGCATCCCCACACAAGGCGTCCTGGACGGCCCAGCCCAATTCGAATTCGCCCCCCAAGACGCCATCCGCGTAAAAGACACGGACCCTACCTAACATGTACACCCGCGCCTACAAATCCGCCGTCTCCATCCCCCCGCTACTCTGGGTCGCCGTATTCCTACTAATCCCCTACGCCATCCTCTTCTGCTACAGCTTCTGGCAAGTCTCCCCACTCCAGGTAATCGTCCACAATTGGACTCTAGCCAATTACAGGAAGCTCCTAACCGAGCCCACCTACCTCCAAGTCCTCTTCCGCTCCATGCGCATAGCAGGCGCAGTCACAGCCCTGGCCCTTCTCCTCGGCTACCCGCTAGCCTATTTCCTCTCCTTCCGCGCCACCCGCCGCAAAGATCTCTTCTATCAACTCGTAATCATCCCTCTCTGGGTCAGCTACCTGGTCCGCGGCTACGCCTGGAAAACCATCCTAGGCAGCGACGGCGTGCTAAACGGCTTCCTCCAATATCTTCACATCACGAGGCATCCAGTAGAATTCTTCCTCTACAGCCCCTTCGCCGTAATCCTAACTCTCACCCATATCTACACGCCCTTCACCTTCCTCCCCATCTACGCCTCACTAGAACACATCCCCCGCAACCTAATCGAAGCCTCGCAAGACCTAGGCGCCTCCCCGTTCCGCACCTTCTGGCGCGTAATCCTCCCGCTCTCGCTCCCTGGCGTCCTCGCAGGCGCCACATTCGCCTTCGTCCTAACGCTAGGCGATTTCCTCGCCCCGCTACTAGTCGGCGGCCCCAGCGGCATCATGATTTCCAATATTGTGGTGACTCTATTCGGCGCAGCCTACGACTGGCCCCTCGGCGCCGCGATCTCCCTCTGCATGCTGGTGCTCGTAGTCGCGCTCCTCTTCCTGGTCGAGCGCCTCGAAAAAAAGCTGAGCTTCCAATGAGCGCCAATTCCAATTCGCCCGCAACCGCCGGTTCCCGCTGGCTCGTTATCTATGCCGCTCTCGTCTACGCCTTCCTCTATCTCCCCATCGCCGTCCTGGCCATCTATTCCTTCAACGGCGGCGGCGTAGGCGGCTTCCCCCCGCGCAATTGGACGCTCAACTGGTATCGCATCCTCTTCGCCGACGACGCCATCTGGGCCACAGTCCTAAACAGCGCCATAGTCGCAATCATCGCGGTAGCCATCGCCATCACGTTAGGCCTCCTAGCCGCCTTAGCGCTCGATCGCGCCGACTTCCCCGGCAAAGCCCTTTTCCGCCGCCTCGTTCTGCTCCCGCTAATCCTCCCGGGCATAATCACCGGCCTCTCTCTCCTGATGCTCTTCGTAGAGGCCGGAATGAAACTCAGCCTGATCACCATCACCCTGGGCCACGGCACAGCCCTAATCTCCGTGGCCACCACCGAAATATTCGCCGGCCTGCAAAAACTGGATCGCGCCCAGGAAGAAGCCTCCCTCGACCTAGGCGCCAATCACTGGATCACCTTCTGGCGCGTCACGCTTCCCAATCTCAAAGTCTCCATCATCGCCGCCGCGTTACTGATCTTCACTCTCTCGCTCGATGAAATCGCCGTAAGCTTCTTCCTAATCGGCCGCAGCAACACGCTGCCGCTAGAAATCTGGTCTCGCCTGCGCCGTGGCATCACCCCAGAAATCAACGCCGTCTCCACCATCATCCTTCTCTTCTCCATCGTTCTGATCCTCGTCTGGTACCGCCTGCGCACCCGCTCGCAAAGCGCCGAAGAAGCCGCCGCCGTCCTACCCTCAGCCATCCAAGGAGAACAAGCATGACCGATTCCCGCCGCGACTTCCTGCGCTTCGTCCTGGCCGGCTCCGTAGCCGCGGGCTGCCCCTTCGATCTCAAGCTTCTCTCCGCAGCCGAAGCCCCCACCCCGCAAGTCGACGGCGACCACTACGCCATCTGCCACAAAATCCGCGACGGCCAGAAATTCGTCCCTCCTCCAGTCAGCAAACGCTATGACATAGTCATAGTAGGCGGCGGAATAGCAGGCTTAAGCAGCGCCTATTTCCTGCGCGAGAAGAATTTCCTGCTACTTGAGAAGGAACCTCACTGGGGCGGCAACGCCTACAAAGAAGAATTCCAAGGCCAGGGTTTCGCCACCGGCTCAGCCTACGATTTCGTAGGCTCCGAAAGCAACCAGCTCGCCAAAGAAATCGGCCTCGAGCAATTGCCGGTAAATTGCGCCGATCCCACCATCGTCAACGGCAAATGGGTAGCCGACACCTGGCGCTCCGGCATCGACGAACTCCCCTATCCACAAAAAATCCGCGATGCCTTCAAGCAATTCCGCAAGAAAATGCTGGCCCTCGATCCCGAAAAGCACGTCAAGCAATACGACAGCGAGCCGCTCACAAAATATCTCCAGGGATTCCCCGCGGAAATCACCCACTGGTGGGATGCCTACGGCCCCTCAAACTGGGGCGCAAAATCGGCCGACACCTCCACCTACATCGCCCTCCAGGATTTCCACGATTTCGCCAGCGAAGAAGCCAAAGACGATCGCGTCACGTTGCCGGGCGGCAACGGTGCCATCTCCGAAAAGCTAGCCGCATTACTGCTAGAAAAATACGCCGCGCAAATGCTCACCGGCGCCACCACGGTAGCCGTAGAGCAACTAAAAAATTCCGTCCACGTAACCTATTTCCATGATGGCCAACTCCACACAATCTCCGCCCGCCTGGTAATCATGACCGCCCCAAAACTAATCGCTTCGCGCATCACCTCCGGCATTTCCCCCAATCAACGCGACGCCATGCAAGCCATCCGCTACGCCCCGTATCCCGTAATCAACTTGATCTTCGATCGCCCCATCTACAATCGCGGCTACGACACCTGGTGCCCCAACAACACCTTCACCGACTTCACCGTCGCCGACTGGACCATCCGCAATCAACCGGGCTTCACGCAAAAAAACAACATCCTGACTTTCTATACTCCGCTAGCCGAAGAAGATCGTCACAAGCAACTAACCGAAGACGGCTGCAAAAAAATCGCCCTAAACGTCCTGCGCGATTTCAAAAAACTCCTCCCCGAATTCGATCACGATCCCATCGAACTCCACATGTACCGCCGCGGCCACCCCATGCTAATGGCCACTCCAGGCAACTACACAAAAACCATCCCCGAAGCCCGCCATCCCGCTAGAACGAGTCTTCTTCGCCAACGCCGACAGCGAAGGCCCCGAATCCCTAGCCATGGGCGCGGTAGCCTCCAGCCAAAAAGCCGCCAACTGGGTCAGCGATCGCCTAAAAGGCAAAAGTCCGCGGACCAGGCCACAAAATCCGCTAGGCTACGCAACGTAATGTAGCTCAGGTCTTCAGACCTGAGGCCTTTGCCGTTGAATTTGGTTTTGCGCGACGAGGGCTCCCCACGGCAATAATTGCGCGTGAGGAATTCAGTGCCGTCAATTCTGCGGTCGAGCATTCGCGGCAAGAAACTTCAACATCGCCGCATGAGCAATTTCCGGCTGGTCAGTACTAAAAATATGGCTAGCCCTCGGAATCAAAACCATCTCAGCCCCAGGAATCCGCCCAGCAATCAATTTCCCATTCGCCGGCGGCACCAACTGATCCGTCTCTCCATGAATCACCAAAGTAGGCACCTTAATCCCCGCAATGCGGCTATAAGCCTCCCAAGCAATAATCCCCTGCAACTGCGCCATGAAACCTTCCACAGTCGGATACCACTCCAAAAGCAATTTCAAATCTTCCTCAATCCGCTCACGCGGCGTCCCCGAATCGTAAATGAACGGATGAATTGCCCTCGACGCCTCCTCCGGGCTCATGTCCACGCGCGTCAAAACTTGCAGCACGCCAGGCGCCGCCGGCACCGCCTGCGGTCCTCCCGAAGCCGTACAACCCAAAATCAGCGATCTCACCCGCCGCGGACACTGCAGCGCAAATTCCTGCGCGATCATGCCGCCCATCGACATCCCCATCACATGCGCGCTCTGCACTCCCGCAGCATCCAAAACCGCTGCCGCATCCGAAGCCATCAAAGCAATCGAATAAGGCCCAGCAGGCACGTCGCTGCGCCCCGCCCCGCGATTATCCAGCGCAATAGTCCGATAACGCCGCGCCAAGATCGGCCGCGTCCGGTGCCACATCGCCGACGCCCAACCCAACCCCATGATCATGAGAACGGGCGCCCCGTTCCCCGATTCGTCCCAGTAAATGTTGGCCCCTAAATTCTCAACAAATGGCATAGCAGCTTCGAAGCTGTCCTGTAGGGGAGGGTCTTCAGACCCTCCCGCCGTTCGGTCCCGATCTAAAGTCCGAATGCACTCAAGCAGTTCACGAATCGCACGGGAGAGTCTTCAGACGCTCCCGCAGGGTGCCCCACGCGCCGTAGTTGCGCGTGGGGTTTGACTTCCTCGATTCGCGCCGCGACGTTCCCGCAAAGATCTCAGCCCTAATTCTCCTTCTTACCCGCCGCCTTCTTCATCGCTCCCGCCGCGATCGAATACTCGCCCTCAACATCCACCGTCGCTCCTCCACCCTCGTTCGGCGTCACCGTATACGTCCCCTTCCCCATAATCCCCTTCAACTTCCCAGTCCCGCCCGTATAAGACCAAGTCCCCTTGGTCACTCCGGGCTTCCCATCTTTCGCCGGCCCGGAATCACGGAAGCTGACGAAATATTTATCGCCGTTATCCATGTTCCCAACATACGTGCCGTTAGAAGTCGCTCGCGTGGCCGTCAATCTCCAAAAACGCCACGGAAGTTCCATCCGTAGTTTTTCCGCCTTCCATTTCCATCGGCGTCGTCCACTTGCAAGTATTTTTCACCACCGCCAAACTGTGCCCCGGCTTGTCCCCAGCATCCGCCGTGCCCACCACTTCCGGCGCCTTGTCGCATTTGTGCTGCCCGGAAACCTTAGTCTGCGCCCCAACCGCCGAAGCAAACAAAAACGCCAACGCCACCACGCCCACAAATCGTAGTTTCATCGCTCTCCCCCTCAAAATTTTGAATGTGAAGAAATTTGACTGCGAACGATTCGCAGCAATCACAAACGCCAGCATCCTACGCCCACAAATTCCCGCGCACAATCGGCGCCTTTTATCTCCTCGCTGCCATTCTGAGCCCTCCGCGGCGAAGAATCTGCGGTTCCCCAACGCCGGGTGCTTCCGCCTGGGCGGACGCCGTCGTTGCGCGTGGGGTTTATGACTGTTCCGCCTCCTTTCCTCGTGTCATTCCGCGGCGCCGTTCGCCGAGGAATCCCTCGTCGCCTCCGTTCTCCAGCCTCCAGACCGCGTCGTCACAACTCCCTGTGCGGGCCATCACATACGGCAGGCGCCCCAAGTGGGATCATGGTGGTCCTATGACCCCAGCCGCAAACGCAAATTCCTCGTTGCAGGCTGCCTCGTCGCACCGGTTGTGGTGGCGGGGCTGTTTCCCGTACGCGACCTGCTCGCCGCATTTTTCATGTTGTCTCTTCTTCAGCGCATTGGGATTAATCGCGCTGGTGTCATTCCTATTTGGCGGCGGGGTGATGCGCTGTTACGAGCTGCTCTTGGGCTTTGCGGCGTGGTTCGGGGTTCGCCATCAGCATCCGTAGTCGTCGAGACCGGGGTCTCCTTCGAAATTCGAATCCCTGCCTTTCGCTTCGTATTCACCTCGCTGCAATTGCTAACCGAAACAAGGGTCAATTAAAACTCCTCGTAAGTCGCAGAAAGCATTGGATCGAGGTCGCGTCTAACCGAAACAAAAATCAGACCACCTCGATCAACGTTCCGCCGAATTTTCCGGCCGCGTGGTCGGTTCTTGAGGCCCTTCCGCCTCTTTCAGTAGCGCGGCATCCCTGAAAGCACCCCCGAGTGGCGCCATGCCAAACAAAAACGCCGCCAAGCTGGCGGCGCTACGATCGCTCGCAGATCGCGAAGGCAAATTGTCCGGCCTGCGCACTACCGCACTCAGCATGGCGCAGGTATTACGGAAGGTCAATGGTACGTTCGATACAAATTTGGGTCAGTAGGGCGAACATTTGGCGATTGGATGTTGGAAATTTGAAGTCGGAAATAGGGTCGGGACAGCCGAACGGCTCGAGGACCTATCTTCCAGCCTCTAGCTTCTAGCATCCAGCTTCTAGGCTTGGGCCAGATTTGGCAGGAGGACCGGAGCGAAGAAAAGTCAAACCCGTGGACGAAAGCCCCTCGCTCGCCAGCCCTGCCGCAGGGGCGCCCACCGAACCCGGACAAGAAGAAATCAAAACCGGTGCCGAAGAACCCGACCCTTCCCAAGAACGGGGAAGGATTGATTGGATAAGAACGAAGGCTCCGATTCGCGACCGAGTAAGCTTGTGGTTGGAGGACCAAGAAACTCGGAAGGAAGGAGCCTTCGATGATGCTTATTGGATGTGATTATCACCCCAGTTGGCAACAGATTTGTTGGGTGGATACCGGAGACGGGAGAGACGGAGAGAACAGAAGCTGGTGCACGCATCGGGAGAGGCGGAGAAGTTTTACCGGCAGTTTCCGGCGCCGGCGCTGATCGGCATGGAGTCGACGGGGAACTGCCAGTGGTTTGTGGAGATGGCCACGGCGGCGGGGCACGAAGTGTGGATCGGAGACGCGGCGAAGATCCGCGCCAGCGAAGTGCGGCAGCAGAAGCATGACGGCGCGATGCCGCGCTGCTGTTGCAGCTTGTTGATGGAAGGACGGTTTCCGCGGATCTGGACGCCTTCGAGCGAGCAGAAGGATCTGCGGCAGTTGCTGATTCACCGCTACAAGCTGGTGCGGATGCGCGCGCAGGCGAAGAACGAATTGCAGCACCTGGCGATGAACCAGGGAGTGCAGAAGAAAAGACGTCTGTGGAGCAAGGCAGGGCAGAAGGTGCTGCGCGAGTTTCCGCTTGCAGCCGTGGGCCAGCCGGCGGCGAGAAGACCTGTTGAGCGTAATGGAGATGCTGGACCAGCAGATTGAGTCGCTGGACCTGGCGGTGAAGGAAGCGGCGGAGAAAAATGAAAAAGCGCGGCTGCTGATGACGCAGCCGGGCGTGGGGCCGATCACTTCCCTGGCGTTCGTGCTGACGATGGGAGATGTTTCCCGTTTTCCGCGCGGCAAGCAGGTGGCCAGTTATCTGGGGCTGATTCCGCGGGAGTACAGTTCGGGCGGACATCAGCGGTTGGGATCGATCAGCAAGCAGGGCAACCGGTTCATGAGGATGCTGCTGGTGGAGGCGGCGCAGGTTGCGGTGCGCTGCGATCCGCAGTTTCGCAGGAGTATTTGCATCGCTGCCACAGCAAGCCAAAAGGAGTGGCCAAGGTGGCGGCGGCGAGGAAGTTGGCGATTCGACTCTACTGGATGCTGCGCACGCAAAAGCGGTATCCGGAGATCGTTCGTGTCGAGAGCAGCTCGCGGGTGCCCCTGGTCGTCCGCGCAAGGCGGTAGACCGAAGAATTGATTGGGCGCTCTCGTCCCGATGCGAGATCGGGATTCGCATAGAAGAATCATGGCCGATGTTCAGGCCGTATCGATGGTTGGTGGAACGATCGTTTCACCGAGAAATGATTCACCGTGAGAGTTCCAGAGTCTTTGGTCCTCCACCTTCTCTGGCGACCACGCGGTGCTAAAAACACCGCACGGCGACAGTGTGCCTTGACAACGCCTTCGTTCTTATCGAGGGGCACCCAAGGCAAAACCTCGGAAAAGGCTTCGGCACCCGCCGAACAAAGCCTCCGTCACACGGGCACTCACCCTAATCGATATCGACTTGGAACATTAAGGAAGGGTCGTCGTATGCAACTGCATACCATAGCCCGTCCGCTCCCATGATGAAGTACACCTCTTGCCCGTAAAACCAAGGCGGATAGGCTCCCCGCATAGAACCAGTATCCACCGTAAGAATATCCCGACGCCCATTGTAGAAGCGACCGCCATTCTCTTCAAAGCGGGCATGATGCTCGCGTCCAAACCTGCTTTCACTGTACACGTGGCCGCGATTATCTTTCTGACCATTGTGGGCCCAGTTCCCTTGTGGTTGCGCGTGCTGCTCACTTCTGGCTGGTTGCTCTTTCTGGCCCTTGGCTTGATGCTGCTGCTCCTGCTTCGGAGCCTTGGCTTCCTCTTGCTTCTTCGCAGGCTTAGCTTCGTGTTCCTGCTTCGGGGCCTTGGCTTCCTCTTGCTTCGCAGGCTTAGCTTCGTGTTCCTGCTTCGGAGCCTTGGCTTCCTCTTGCTTCGCAGGCTTAGCTTCGTGTTCCTGCTTTGGAGCCTTGGCTTCCTGTTTGCTTTCTCTGGCTTAGCTTGCTCTTCCTGTTTCGCAGGCTTCGCCTCTTGCTTCTTTTCCGGCTTCGCCTTCTCATCCTGCTTCGCGGGCTTGGCATCCTGTTCATGTTGATCCTGAGCGTACGTGGGGACGACGGACCCGAGAAGCAGGAACAAAACTCCCGTGCCGATAAGACTGACTGGTTTCATCTGTGTTACCTCCATAACCGTTATTTCGCGCGCCCTTCGTTCGTCAGGGCGGGCGCGATTGTGATTCCTATTCCATTTGCGTGCACATACTACTGGCCCTTAACCGTCACTCTTTCACTGCGATCCCAACAAGCTCAACGCAGCACGCCGAGCACGTACAAGACCCGCTCGTAACCTATTCCTCGTATGCGTTTCGCGGACGCGCTCCTCAACTTCCTCTTCGAATCCCTAATTCCGAAATCGTCAGTGAACCGTATCGAAAGCGTATGCGATCTTCCCGCGCGAAACTGTCCAAAATGAGACACCCGCTCGATTGTCGTGATTCTCTACCCCTGAATCTCACGAACCGCCGGCGCACATGCTGCGGAGGAAGAATTCACTATTCAGGGAAATGCGTGGCGGGAGAACCTTGAGCTTGGCCAGCTCGCTGGCAAAGAGCGGGTTTTCGGGGAATTCCGCGACGAGTTCGTTAAGCTGGGCGCGGGCCACTTCTGGCTTCTTCTCGCGCAGGGCCGCCAGCGCCAGCAAAATCTTCGCAAACGGCCGCAGGTAGTGGCCATGATCGGCGGCGATCTCGAGCTGCTGGATGCCCGCTTTCTTGTCGCCGTGGATTCCAGCGAAGCCGAGGAAAAACTTCTTGAGTCCCGGCAGACTCCCGATGAAGTAATTCGCCGTGCCCAGGCCAAGATAGGCATCAGCGGCGTCCGGCGCGACCGCCAGCAGTTTCTTGGAGTACTTGTCCGCTTCGCGGATCTTTTTCAGGCTGTCGAGCTGATGCTTGTCGATCAGGCTGGCATAGTCGGCCTGCATACCCAGGCTCAGGGACATGGCGAACAGGGCGTTCGTATCGTCCGGGTTCGTCTTCAATCGCAGCTGCGCCAAGTCCTGCGCCTGTTTGTCCGCGGCGAAGAATGCCGCGCGCAGTTCCGGGTCCGGTTTGAGAGGGATCTTGCCCAGAAAACGCTTGTCGTCCAGGAAAAACTCGGAGGTCAGGACGCCCTGCCGATAGCACTCCTCAAACAGATAAGCTGCCGCTTCCGAGGCGCTCCCAAGAGGGTCTTCCGGATGAGACTTCTGCCAGGCCTCAAACTGCTTGTGAGCTTCCTCAGGCTTCAGTTCGTAGAGAAGGTGAAAGCCGGCGTCGAGTTCCGGCACGTGCAAAGCCTCAATCGGAGCCTGCTCCGGAGGCTGCCGGCGCCGCTCGAACATCAAGAATCCCTGCCATCAGCGCGCTGCACAGAAGCAAACAGATCAGTGACAAGTATGCTCTCCGCAAAGCGAAGTCAACAACAGCAGCGTGATCACGCCTCGGGATTTGGCAGACGCACTCGACGAAATTTGCTCAGAAGAAGTAAGGCTGGCCCATCTGCCTGGAATCTGGGGGACGTTCTAGAGGCTGGAAGCTAGAAATCTAAAGTCCGAAAAAAGGCGGGCCAGCCGAACGGCTCGAGGACGTACCTTCCAGCCTCTAGCTTCTAGCATCCAGCTTCTAGACTCGGGTCAGAGTTGCAGTGGGACCGGGGGGGTAGAAAAGCCAAATCCGCGGACGAATCCCCCACCCTCGACACCCCTGAGATGAACCACCCGCCAGGTTTCGTACCTATTCAAATTCCACGGGCGTATTGATATGATTAAATACTTTCTTCTTCGACAATTTGCGAGTGGGTCAAATCTGGTAGAGCGAGGATTGGTCGACCTTGGCATCATCGTCAGCGCAACAAGCGTGGGTGATCGGCGAAGTAAACCAGCGCATCGACAAGTGCCTCAAGGACAACGCCGCGTTTGAGCGCGTCCTCTGGGGGGCGCTGGGCTCATGGTTCTGGTCGGACTATCAATCCTGAGTTACGGAGCCCTGCACGGAGATCGCGTCCTCATTGGCATCAGCACCGGGGAGACCGGGTTCGCCGTCTGGCCGATCAGGCTCCTCATCCAACTTCACCGGCGCAAAATAGCGCTGTCAGTAGTGCCCGCACTTACCAGCGGCCTGTCCGGCCGCGACGCTGCCCGCGAAATCCATGCGCTAATCCAGCATCTACTGGACAATCGTTGAACGACAAGCTCAAAGTTGAGTTGGAGAATCTCGCGGGCGCGCTCGAGCGCCCAGCCGAGGTAGCCCGGTCCGGGGCACAATGGGCGCGCACAAGCGCCGCCCTCACGCCAGACGATCCGATCCGTTCCTCCGCAGACGACAGGCTTAATCGATCTGGCTTCGCCGCCGAACTGGCGCGGGCGATTATAGGCTTCGACCGTGCGGAGAGTGTGGTGGTAGGAATTCACGGCCGGTGGGGTACGGGAAAGTCCTCGTTGTTAAACATGCTCGACGAGCAGTTGCAAGCCGTATCGCCGGAGGCCCCTGTCATCTTTCGCTTTAACCCATGGGGTTTCTCGGACAAGAATCAGTTATCGGATAGATTTTTTGCCGAGCTTTCGGCATTCCTCAAGCTCCACATGAGTATTCCGTCGCTATCGGGGATGTCAGAAACGGTGGAAGAATACGGCCAACTCCTCAGCCCGATGGCTCGCCTGATTTTCCCTCGCGCCGCCGAGGCCGTTCGATTTGGCTGGAAGTGGTTTAGGAAATATAGACCTGCGCGGCAGCGTTCGCTGGCAGAACTGAAAGTCCAAATTAACTTGGGCCTCAGCGACTCTGGCTCGAAGCTGATCATACTCATCGACGATATCGACCGACTGAACAACGAAGAGATTCGTGAAGTATTTCAGTTGATAAAACTCAACGCCAACTTTTCGAACACAGTCTATGTTGTCGCATTCGATAAAAATCTCGTTCAGAAAGCGCTCAGGAAAGTCGCCCAGGGTCGCCCACAGGAATATTTGGAGAAGATAGTCCAGATACCTTTCGACCTACCAGTAATCGCTGAGTCGACCCTCACCGAGATCATCATCGCAAACTTCAATCAAATTCTCGCTTCTGTAAAATTGCAGAAAGCCAGCACACAGCGGTTCGGCAATATGTTTCATTCGGGGTTTAGGGAAAGTTTTCGTACCATACGCGACGTCAATAGGTATTTCAATCTTTTCAAGTTCGCTTTCAATCTGATGCGGCACGACACTGATTTCGTCGACCTCGCTGCCGTTGAAGCAGTTGCTCTCTTCTACCCTGTTGTGTATCAAGCCATCGCGGACAATCCCGGAATGTTCGTTGGCGGCTGGGGGGCGCTCGACCAGCGGCCAGAAGATCGCGAACAGTTCCGTGCACCGTACGATGGCATTTTTTCAAAAGTGGCGAAGACGAAGCACGAATCGGTGATATCGCTCTGTAGATTTTTGTTTCCGAAGCTTGAGCACATTTACGGCAGGCTTAATGCACGGTACGGACCCGAATGGGAAGCCTCTTGGCAGCAGGACAAGAGGATCGCCTCCTCAAAATATTTCGCTTACTACTTCCAGCTTGCGGTCCCGGAAACTGAGGTATCCCAATCTGAGTTTAACACGACACTTAACGAAGCAACTTCAGTCGAGGCTTTGTCGGTGTCTCCGCCGCTTCAAGACCTCCAAGCGCTTTGGGCCATTCATCGACCTATTCAGAGACCACGTACGCTCTTTGCCGCAAGAGAAACTTCTTGTCATTCTTGGGTCAATCTTCACGTTCGGCGACGAGGTCGAGATCGAGGGAGCACCCCTATTTGGGCAATTTCAGAGTACATGCGATTCGCTATGTGGCTGCTTTACGACATTCTTGACGTCCTCCAGTCGAGACGATTTGAGATCCTTTGCGAAGCCATGCGCAGACACGCGGCCGTGTTCACCATCTCGGACGTCGCCGCGACTTTTGAGATCGTCGCCCAAGACGATCCAGTTCCGCAGTGCTCAGGTCACGCTATCCCGACCTGACGCCGCCAATGGCAGCAGACATCAAGATGATAGCCGTCGAGGCAAGAGAACATGCCGCGAAACTCGGACGATCGAGTTCAGCGCCTCAAATGGGGGCCGTCTTGTCCCGTTGGAGGAAATGGGGAGATCCCCAGAGGGCTGTGGACTGGGTCGCATCGGAACTTATGGGCACGCCGACCGGGGCTCTCAGGCTGGTTGCCTCGTTCGCCGGTATCGGCACAACTATGGGATTGTCAGACAAGGTCCCGAGGGTGATCGTGAGCGTTCCGGTCAAACCCATCGCGGAGTTCGCAGATCTTAAGGCTGTCGCCAGCCTTGTGCGAGAGGTGCGCGACGAGGAACTAACAGAGAGGGAGCGCGAGATCAAGTCCAAGTTTCTTCGCGCGATGGATGAAATCGCGGCAGGAAAAAGCCCTGACGCCGTTCCCTTTCGGGATGACTTCTGAGAACCGGGCTGTAGCTAAGTCTTTTTCGATCGGGCTAGCTTGCGCAGGCGTGCCGCATCCGCCGCGGTTCAAAACCCCGCGAGGGGGCGTGGTTTTCGGCACTGGTTTTGCTTTTCCGCGGATCGATTCTGGCCGATGCCAACGGCTTCTTTCGCGGCCGGCTGGGCTCCTCGTCTTATCGTCCGGAAATCCTCTTCCGAGTCTTCAAACTTCAACGGTCGCCGGAACCGGCGCGAGCCACTCCGTTTTTTCTTGTACGATCTCGTAGGTGGTGTGCAGGGTGGCGGATTGCTTCACCATGGCGCCTACTGAGCAGTACTTGTCTTCGGAGAGGCGGATGGCCGCTTCGATGGCTGCGGCATCGATGTCGTAGCCGGTGATTACGTGATGGATGCGCACCTGGGTGAAGACTTGCGGGGGGCGTTCGGCTTGATCGGCTTCTACGCGGACTTCGTAGCCGGTGACCATTTGGAGGTACTTCTGGCGCAGGACGGTGATGACGTCGAAGGCGGTGCAGCCGGCCAGGCCTATGGCGATTAGCTCGATGGGCTTGGGGCCGGTGGCGCCGGTGGCGTCGTCGAGGAGCATGTGGTGGGAGCTGCCGCTGGTGGCGACGAATTGGCGCTCCATCTTAAGCGGCTGAGCGAGCTGAACTTTTGCGGTGATCATTTCTGCCTCCCACGGGGCCCGGTGATTCGGGCCGTTCGAATGCCAAAATTCGAAGACAATTGTGGCGTTCGGCGCGCGCGGAGGGCTGTGATGAGGGTCACCGGTCATTGTGATGCAATAATGCGCGATGCCGCGGTTGCGTAGGGGCCGGGGTTCACCACCGGCCCGGGCTGGCACTGGGTTTTGTTTGAAACCCAGGACGCCACGCCAAAACCCACGGCCACCCCGGGGGCGTGTAAACTCGCCCCCCTACGCGCCAACAGCCCAAATTGAACCCTACGTACCATTGACTTCACTTAACTCTCACGATAAACAGGATCTGGCAGTCAGCAGTCCCGAAGCGCGGGGCCGGCCCGGGTCTGGGCTGATGATTCAGCCCAGCGAGGAATTGCCTCGGCCCGGGTCCGGGCTGTCAATCGTCTCTGCGATTGCGGAGCGATTGACTCAGCCCAGTGAATAATATCGATTCCGCGCCGATCAGATCGAGACAGCACGAGTGCCATAAGACGCCCGGCGCCAGCGCCCGGCTGAATCGTCTTTGTAGGAGAGGGCTTCATGCCCTCCCGGGAGTCGGACCCGACTTCTAATCGGGAACGAAATTATTAGAACCGGGGATAAATGATAGAAAACAAAGCACCGAGACCCGCTCTAATCGGGAAAAACACGCAGTCTTATCGCAGAGGCGATTAACGACCGAACCTTCCGATCATCGCCAATTCTAATCGCGTGCGAAATTATTAGAAATCGCCGTAACTCGCTGAAAACAAAGTACAGATGCCGTTTCTAATCGCGTGAAAACGGCACCTCTAGCGCGGCCAAGCCACCCGAAGGCCGGGGCCGAAATGCGGGAGGGGCTGAAGACCCTCCCCTACGACGGCAACCACCGGCGGGGACCTTTTTCGCGTAACCTTTCTCCCAGACAGCGGTTACCCTACTGAGAGATGGAATCGCGGAGAATCGGTTGAAGGCTTATCCGACGGAGGCCGACGAGCGGTCGCTGATCGCGGAGGCGCAGCGCGACGCTTCGCGCTTTGGGGCGCTCTACGAGCGGTATTTTGACCGCGTGTATGCGTTCATCGTGTCGCGGGTGCACGACCGCGATGCGGCTGAGGATTTGACTTCGCAGACATTTCATTCGGCGCTTGAGAATTTGCCGAAATTCGAATGGCGCGGAGTTCCCTTCTCGGCTTGGCTGTTGCGAATTGCGGCGAATGCGATGGCTGACCGTTGGGCGAAGGTTGGGCGCGAGCGCGGCGATCCGGCGCCGGAGGAATTCGAGTCGATCGATACGGATGCGATCGAAAATCGGGCGCGGCTTTTTGCGCTGGTGCGGCGGTTGCCGCCGGAGCAGAGGCGCGTGGTGCTGATGCGATTTGTGGAGCAGCGCAGTTTGCGCGAGATCGCTACGGCGATGCAGAAAACCGAAGGCGCGGTGAAGCAGTTGCAGTTCCGCGCGGTGCAGAGTTTGCGGGCGAAGATGGTGAAAGCCGATGGCTAAGCAAAATCCGAGCCAACGATTCGACGCGGCCGTGACGGCGCTGCTCGAGCGGCGCGATTCGTTCGTGCCGCAGGCGGGAGCGGAACTGGCGCCGATGGTTAGCCTGGCGATCGATTTGCGCGATCTGCCGCGCGAGAGTTTCCGAACGCGATTGAAAAATGAACTCGAGAGGAGAACAACGATGAGCACGAATGCAACACCGGCGCGCGAGACTAGTGGAGAAGCGCAAGGCAGCGCGGCGAAAGTCGAATGGAAGCGCAAGGGATTCCGCACGGTGACGCCCTACATCGTCGTGGATGGCGCGGCAAAATTGCTTGATTTCGTGAAGGCTACTTTTGGCGCGACGGAGCGGTTCCGCGTGCCGCGACCCGACGGTCGAATCATGCACGCCGAGGCGTTGATTGGAGATTGCATCATCGAGATGGCCGACGCGAACGAGCAATATCCGGCGCGGCCGATGCCGATTCATGTTTATGTTCGCGATGTGGATGCGGCCTACGCGCGGGCGCTTGCGGCCGGCGCGACTTCCTACTACGCGCCGACCAATCAGGAATACGGCGACTACGATTGCGCCGTGCGCGACGCGCTGGGGAATAACTGGTACATCGGCGCGCGCAAGGGAGCGAATCCGATTCCGGAGGATGTGCCGAGCTTGATGCCGTTCATTCATGCGGTGGGCACGCAGAAGTTGATTGATTTCATGAAGGCTGCTTTTGGCGCGGAGGAATTGCAGAAGGTGCAGGCTCCGGATGGGACCATCGTGCACGCGAAGATGCGATTTGGCGGCGATGCGGTGATTGAATTGAGCGAGGCGCGTGGAGTTTCGAATCCGCTGCCCGGATTGTTGCACATGTATGTGCCGAATGCGGATGAGGTTTATGCGCGGGCGATCGCGGCAGGGGCGAAGCCGCTGACGCCTCTCGGCGATCAGCCGTATGGTGAACGCAATTCGACGATGGTCGATCCGTTCGGAAATTATGTGGACGGTGGCGACGCAATCAAGGATGTGGTGTTTTAGCGGTGGCGGATTTGAAGACGAAGAGCGGAGGATTACCGCAGAGACGCTGAGAGCGCGGAGAAAGAGCAGAGAGAGGCGACGGCGCTACTTGGTGACGGAGAGATTGTGGGCGCCGGCGAAGAGCGAGGCGGCGGTGCCTAGGGATTGCGGAAGCCACCAGAATTCGCGTAGGACGCGCTTGTCGCTGTGCTGCATGCGGCGGCCTACGTAATCGAAAATTGACGGGCCTACCTGAATGACCGCGTAGATGCTGGCGTTGCCGGCGAAGGGGCGGAGGATCGGATTCATTTCCTGGTGGCCCTCGTTGATGGCGCGGCGCGTGGACCAGGCGTCGAAGGTGGCTGCGCCATGTTGGGCGATGCTGAGAGCTAGCCAGGTGTGGCCTTGGCGCTCCGCGGCGATGTGCTCGGGATGGAAATTGTCCGGCGGCGCGGGTTCGAGGTGAGTGGGAATGTGAACTTCGGCGAGGATTGCGGAAGCTTCTTCCGGATCGGCGTTGGGATCTTTCATGCCGGCAACTTTGTTCGCGTCACTGTTGGATTTGTCGTTCGCGGCGGCTTCGTTCTTGGAAAGATCGACGAGGCGGATTTTGTCGCGGTCGAAGAGATCGGTTTGCGGTGCCGGCGCGAAGGGATTTGCTGAGGAGTTCGGCGGAGGAAACTTCGCCGGCGTGTTTTCGGCAACGAGTACCGGGGCCGCGGCCTGCGGCTGCGCTGGAAGCTTGCCAGCGGGCGCAATCGGCATTTGAAGCAGAACCACCAGTGTCGCGAGCAGCATATCTGTTCACCTCAGCGTAGGAGAGGGTACGTGGGCGAACGGCCGGCGAGAATAGATGGTCTGTACCGGCCGAGTAGTACTCGCGGAAGTCGTTGATGTTGTTAGGTTTATCTCATATTAGGCCTATGGCCTTTCAACTTGATCCTCCTATCCCCCAAGCCCCCAAATTCCTTGGTGCATTTTGAAACTGCGCAGTACTACGGCAGCGCTTGATAGTCCGCATCGGAGCGCTTCCAGAAAAACGGCGGAAATTTTTTCTGCGCCGGCCAGAGTTCGTCGAGGGTGTCGCCGGAATAGACGACTCCATTTTTGATCACGTAGAGAATGTCGGTGGAGTTGCGAATATTTTCGGCGGGATTCGTGTTGTAGACCACGAGGTCGGCAAGTTTGCCTGGCTCGAGCGAGCCGACTTGCTTCTCGAGGCCGATGCTTTCCGCTCCGTTCATGGTCGCAGCGTAAAGCGTCTGCCAATTTGTCATGCCGCCGGATTGTAACATCCAAAGTTCCCAATGTGCACCAATTCCTTGTTGTTCGCCATGAGAACCGAGAGCGACGTGGCCGCCGGATTTGAAGACTTCGCCTGCGCCGTGAGCGATTAGCGGGAAAATGTACTCTTCATCGAGTAGCAACGGGCGGCGGCGGGCTACGCTGTCGACTTGCTCGTGCGGAGTGAAACGCATGACTTTGGGATCGTCGTGAATATTCATGCGCTGGCGCCAATAGAATTGGCCGAATTCGCCGCCGTAGGAAACGATTAGCGTGGGCGTGTATGTTGTGCCCGATTGCGCTTCGAGTTGGATTACATCTTTGTAGATTGGGACGATCGGAAGGCTGTGCTCGACGCCGGTGTAGCCGTCGAGGACCATGCTGAGATCGGTTTTGAGATCGCCGCCGCCTTCTGCGGTGATGTTTACGCCTTCTTTCGCGGCGGCCATGGCGAGCCATTGGCGTTGGATGCGGCGCGGTTGCATGTATTGCTTAAGCGAATCGGCGCCGTGGGCTTTGTAACGCTTTACGATGTTGTCGGCATCTTCGAAGCTGGTGATGCTGGCGGCTTCGGTGGTGATGGCGGTGCCGGTGGCGTAAATGCGCGGGCCGACCATTTCGCCTGCGCTGACGAGTTCGCCTTGGGCGAAGACGGTGTTGGATTCGATGGAGGGATCGCGCGTCGTTGTGACGCCATAGGCTAGATTTGCGGCGTAATTCCATTCCTGATCGGTCATTTCGTCGCGGCTGGCGTGAAGATGAGCGTGGATATCGACGAAGCCGGGAAGGATCGTTTTGCCGCGGACGTCAATGACTTTGGCATCGGCGGCAGCGTGTAGCTTGCCGGCTGCGCCGATTTCCTTGATGCGATTATTTTCGATCAAGACGTCGCCGTGATCGAAGACTTCTTCACCTTTCATGGTGATTACGCGGGCGCCGCGCAGAAGGAGATCGCCCTTGGGGATTTCGCGCGGCACTTCTAGAGCGATGGAGATCTTTTCCGCTTTCCATTGATCGGGCTTTTCGGCTTCGAAGGCGGTGTCGCGATTGACGCGGGAGAAGTCGTTGCCGAAGCTCCATGTGATCGTTTTTCCGCCATCGGCCCAGTGAATGTAGTTCGCGCCTGTGGTGGTGAGGCGCTTCACCGGAACGGCTGGAGTTTTCAGATCGAGCGTGACGGTTTCGGTGCCGAATCTTGGAAACGCGGCGAGATAGGCATCGTAGCGGTTCTGAATGGCGATGTATTCGTCGTCGGGCGATGGAATTGCGAGTACGAAATGGCCCTGGAATTTCATGTGCGTTTTTTTGTCGGTGCCGTCGAGGCGGACCGAACGTAGAAGTCTGGCGGGCTTTGCCGGACCTTCGGCGTCGGGCGGAGGCGGAGCGGCGTCCATGTAATAGACGCGCGTGCCGTCGGAATTGAATGAGGGAGCTTGATAGCCGCCGGGGAGTTTTACGATCGGATGGCTTTCACCGCCGTCTGCAGCGATCCAGCGGATTTCGTCCACGTCGCTGGAATCTTCGGCGAGCCAGCCGCGGGCGGTGCCCATTACGAAGGCGAGCTTGCTGCCATCGTTCGACCAGGCGGGCATGGCGTAATACGCTGCCGATTTGCTGAGCTTGACGGGCGCGCCGCCGCTTGCGGGCGCTTTCCACAATTCGCCGCCTTCGGAATCGGACCACGTGGTGTAGGCGATCCATTTTCCATCGGGTGAAAATACCGGGCCGTATTCGCGAACGGCTGCATCGGTTAGGCGATGGGATTTGCCGCTGGCGATATCCATGAGCCAGATTTTTCCTACGGCGCTGAAGACTAATTGCTTGCCATCGGGCGATTGATTGGTCCAGCGCATTTGATGGACGGTTAGCGGGCCATCGTCGATGGTGTAATCGGTGTGGATGCGCGGGCCGAGATCGAGATCGACTTTGGCGCTGAATGGAATGGTGGTGACGGTGCGGGTGGCGACGTCGACGCGCTTGATGTGGCCATCGCCGGTGAAGAGGACGGCTTTCGAGTCCGGAGTGAAAGCGTAGCCCGGGAGGACATCGTTTACGGCGAAGCCTTCTTGATCGTCGCGCTGCATCGGCGCGGCTAGCCAGCGCTCTTCGCCGGTTTGCAGATCGCGGATGCGCAGGCCGGTCTTGGCGTCGCGGCGGCTGGCGTAAACCAGATAGCGGCCATCGGGAGATGGGAGCGGGCGGAGGCCGCCGCCGTATTCGGCGGTGATGGTTTGAATTTCGCCGGTGTCGCGATTGAAGGTGTGGACCTGGAAGCGGCCGATATCCACGTTGTAGCGGAAGCGCTCGGGGTGGCTCGAGAAATAGAGGAGCTTGCCGTCGGGAGCGAAATAGGCGCCGGAATTGATCGTGGTTTCGCCCTTGCCTTTTACCAGCTCAATGCCCTTCCCGCCATCCTTGTGATAGAGCCAGAGAGCGGTCATGCGCAGATAGTCTTCGGGGCCGGGATAGGGGCCGTATTTGCGGGCGACGAGATAATTTCCGTCGGGAGTCCAGGCAGGCGAGCCTAGGAGGTAGTCGGTTTCTTCGGTTACTTGCTTGAGGCCGGTGCCGTCTACGTTGATGAGCCAGATGTTGTCGCTGCCGGTTTTGTCGCTGATGAAGGCGATTTGTTTGCCGTCGGGGGAGAAGCGCGGCTGGCAATCCCAGGGCATGCCGGTGGTTAGGGCTTTGGCATCGCCGCCTGAGATGGGGAGAAGATAGAGATCGCCGAGGATGTCGAAGACGATTTGTTTGCCGTCTGGGGAGACGTCGAGCGTCATCCAGGTGCCTTCGTCGGTCGAGAAGGAGATTTTGCGCTTGGGTTCGATGGGGAGCTTTTCGGGCTTTTTTTCTTTTTCGTCTTTGTCTTTGTCGTCTTTTTGGGCGGGGGATTGGGGAGTTGTAGTGGCGCGGGCATTGAGAATTAATGATGGGCGAATCGCGATCAGCGTCGCCGCGGCGGCTAGCGAAAGCAGAAGTTTCTTCGAAATCACCGAGTTCATTCCTGGCTCCTATAAATTCGTGAATGCTTGCGACTTCGAGGTTGGACGGGCGAGATGGCGAAGAGTTTGGTCATTCGGCGGGAGATTGTAGCGCAGTTGGAGGCGATTGGCAGGATGATGGAGGACGGTGGGGCGGTTGCCGAGTAGTGCGTAAATCAGGATTTGTGAGATTACTTCGATTTGATTTCTTTACCAGCGGCTTCGGCATACTCCGGCTTGGATGGTTCCAGTTCGTACGCTCGCTGATAGGCCAGCGATGCCGCCGTATCGCACTTTGACCGCTGGTATGCAATGCCGAGATTGAACCAGAACGAGGAGACTCTTGGCTGATATTTGACAGCGTCTCGGTACCATCGAACCGCGTCTTCGTTGTGGTTCGCAATAAGAGCGTCGTATCCCCAGCGAGCCTCTTCGTAGCCACTGGAGCTAGAGAGGTTAATGAAGGGTCTCCCGAAGGTCGCGCCACAGAATCCAGAAAGCGTCAGCACAACAACGGTCGAGGCAATCAGGGTGCGGCGAGCGGGAAGAACGAGGGCATAGCCCAAGAGCAAACCTAAAATTCCACCGGCCGCATGAGCGACGTTGTCAACGTTGAACACGTGAGTGGCAGTTGTAAGTATGCAGAAGAAAAACCATCCGATAAACAACTTTACAGTTCCTTTGTCCAGTGAATCTTTGAATCGTTCGTCGTGTTGGGACAAAACGTAGAGAAGTCCGAACAGACCGTAGCCGACTCCGGAGAGACCTACTCCCCCCTGAGCAAGGGCAAAATCCCAAGAACTCGAACCGACCGCGAAAAATAGCAGCAAGAGCGCGGTCCTCAAGTGACCGTAGACACGCTCGACGACCGTCCCAAGAACCCAGAGCCAGTAGAGGTTAAATGCCAAGTGAATGATGTCCAGATGAGGTAAGACGGTAGTTGCAAGCCGCCAAAACTGCCCACGACGAATCAGGGCATTCTCGAATAGCGGCGAGATGTTTACTCCACTCCACCAAGCCACCGTCACCCCAGTTGCGAGAAGTGCGATGCCGAAGACGACAGGATAATTTGGAATCTCTTTCCACCGTGGAACGCTTGACATCTCGCTCCTCTTCCTAAGTCCACCACAGCAGAGTCGATTCTCATACCACTACGATGGTACAGGTGTGATTTTTGAGTTATGCCACGCACATCAGACCTTTGCAACCGAATTTGCTCGTTAGGTACTAAACTAGTCGGATTACCGGAAACTGACCCAGACAGTGATAGGGGAGATTGGAGAGCGGGCAATCGTGATAGAGTTTCACGCGGTTGATCGGTTCGCGGCAATGCTCTGCCGTTCGAGCTTGGGCTGAGTATTGCCGCACAAAGGCGCCGGCGGGGACGCCAGCGGTACGTGGGATGTGCGTGATTTGTGGATCGTGGCGTTCGGGGTGCGATGGCGTTAACGATGGGGCCAAACGGCTAGACCTAGCGTTTTCAACGATCGGTTTTGGCGGGAGTTTCTGGAGGTACTTGGGCTTTGTTTTCTGACGAATTCTTATCGGCCTGCGAACAATTCACCGTTCTCTCGACTGCTTTGAGGACATCCTTGTATGAAATCTCCGGAGCCGGCAGAAATTGAATTTCTCCGTCGGAGTTAATCACGCTTCCCTTAAATCCCCGACGAATACTGACGTATCGGGCCCCGAGAAGTGAATCAGCGGCGGTGCTCGCGACCGCGTCACTGCGAATCGCGTCTTGATAACGCTTATCTACGCGCAAGACCAGCTCCACCCGCCGCTCAGGGCTCGCTGATTCCCCTGCGAGCTTAATTGCAGTCACGGAGCCAACCGGAACACCATCAAGTCTTACCTGGGTGTGTACGGCCAAGCCCGACAACTCTGGCAGGTAAACGCGCAATTGATATTTCGGAACGAAGACACCCGACGACCAGAGATACAAAAAGGCCGACGCAAGAACAATCCCACCAACCACGATCCCGGTGGCCCTCAACGCTCTGTCTGACACACGAATTGCAATTTCTGCCATCGCCAGTGTCCGTTGCGTTGTTTTACTCCCAGAAGTTCATTAACGCAAGAAGTACGGCGTTGGATTCACGTCAGTCTTTTGAAATCAGCACATCAGGGGCTCTCGGTACTTGCACCGGCGGCTAAGTCCAGCTAAGTCGCAATCTCGGAAACTGACCCACAAGGTGACGGAGAGATTGGAGAGCGAGCAATCGTGATAGAGTCTGGCGCGGTTGATCGGTTCGCGGTAGTGCTCTGCCATTCGAGTTTGGGATGAGTATTGCCGCACAAAGGCGCCGGCGGGGACGCCAGCGGTACGGGAGGAAATTTATGCGGCGATGGATGTTGTTACCGATTCTACTTTTGACAATTAGTCCGGCGCGATCGGCGGATGTGGCTGTTGTTTACGTGCGGGCTGGGCACATGTTGGATGTGCGATCGGGGGCGATGCTTGCGGATCGCGTGATTGTTGTGCGCGGGGATCGGATTGAGCGCGTTGGGGCTGCGGCTGAAATCAAGATTCCTGATGGGGCGCGGGTGATTGATTTGAGCGCGGCTACTGTTTTGCCTGGGTTGATTGACGCGCATACGCATATTTTTCTTACTGGGGAATCGCATGGGCGTTATGAGGAACAGCTTTTGAAGGAATCTTGGCAGTACCGGACGATTGAGGCGGTTTTAAACGTGAAGAGGGACGTGGAGGCGGGATTTACTTCGATGCGCGACGTGGAGACTGAAGGGGCGATGTATAGCGATGTGGATGTGAGGGATGCGATTAATCGTGGGTTGATTCCCGGGCCGCGATTGCAGGTGGCCACGCGGGCGATTTCTACTACCGGCGGGTATCCGCTGGAGGGTTATTCGCCCGAGGTGCCGGTGCCTTCGGGCGTGCAGGTGGTGGATGGGACCGACGAGGCGCGCAAGGCGGTGCGGACGCAGATTAAGTATGGGGCGGATTTGATCAAGATTTATGGGACGCATCATTTCCATTTCAGCGCGGATGGGAAATTGGTGAGCGTCGCTACTTTTACTTTGGAGGAAGTTCGGGCGATTACCGACGAGGCGCATCGCGAGGGCGTGAAGGTAGCTTGTCACGCTTATGGCGGCGAGGGATTGCATAACTGCATTGATGGAGGCGTGGATTCGATCGAGCATGGATTGGATCTGGATGATGGGGCTGTGCGCGCGATGGTGGCTAAGGGAATTTATTTGGTGCCTACGCTTTACGTTTATGAATTCGAGCCGGAGGAAGATTTGGAGATGTCGGGCGGAAAGACTACGCGGGCGCGGATTCATGAGCCTTCGTTTAAGAAGGCGCTAGCTGGAGGGGTGAAGATTGCTTTTGGGACGGACGTGGGGCCGTTTCCGCATGGGACGCAGGCTATTGAGTTTGAGTACATGACGCGATTTGGGATGACGCCGCTGGCGGCGATTCAGGCGGCTACTTTGACGGCGGCGGAATTGATGGGTTGGGGGGATCGCGTGGGGGAGATTGCTGGGGGGAAGTTTGCGGATTTGATTGCGGTGTCGGGGAATCCGCTTGAGGATGTTAAGGAATTGGAACGCGTGAAGTTTGTGATGAAGGGTGGGGAGATTGTGCGCAACGATTGGGCGCATTAGGGGCGATCGCGTAGGTCGGCGATGCCAGCCTGAAAGGCCGGCGCTACACAAACCTACAATCGCAGTCGCGGTCCGCGCGGGTTGCTAGTTCGTGGTTACACCGGGGTCGTAAGAGGCCGGCGGGACGCCAGCGGTACCGAGGCGACGGCGCTACGCGGATTTTTTGGCGGCTTCTAGTGTGCGGTCGATGTCGGAATCGGTGTGGGCTGGCTAGACGAATAGGGCTTCGTATTGCGACGGGGGGAGGAAGATGCCTTGGTCGAGCATATTGGTGAAGAATTTGGCGAAGCGCGTGGTGTCGGATTTTTTGGCGTCGTCGTAATTTTTGATTGGAGAGTTGGCGAAGAAGATTGTGATTAGGGAGCCGGCTGCGTTTATTTGGGTTGGGATTTTGGCTTCGGCGAACACTTTGCGGAAGCCTTCGGCCAGGCGCTGGGATTTTTTATTTAGATCTTCGTAGAAATTTGGGGCGCGCAGATGCGGGAGCGTGGCCAGGCCGGCGCGCATGGCTAGCGGATTGCCGGAGAGAGTGCCGGCTTGGTAGACCGGGCCTAGCGGGGCGAGCATTTGCATGATGTCGCGGCGGCCGCCGTAGGCGGCTACTGGAAGGCCGCCGCCGATGATTTTGCCTAGGGTGGTTAGATCGGGTTGGATTTTGTAGAGGCTTTGCGCGCCGCCCAGGGCTACGCGGAAGCCGCTGATCACTTCATCGAAGATTAGTAGCGCGCCTTCTTTTTTGCTGATTTCGCGCAATCCTTCTAGATAGCCATCGTTTGGATTCACTACTCCCATGTTTGCTGCGACTGGCTCGACTATGATTGCGGCGATTTCGTTTGGGTGATCGTGGAAGGCTTTTTCTGCGGCTGGTAGATCGTTGTACGGGACATTCAGAGTTAGGCGCGCAAAGGCTTCTGGGACGCCTGGGCTGGCGGAGATTCCTAGCGTGGCGAGGCCGGAGCCTGCTTGCGAGAGGAAGCTGTCGGAATGGCCGTGATAGCAGCCTTCGAATTTCAGGATTAGATCTCGTTTGGTGAAGCCGCGGGCGAGGCGGACGGCGGACATGGTGGCTTCGGTGCCGCTGCTCACGAAGCGGAGCATTTCGATTGACGGGATGGCTTGGGCGATTTGCTCGGCTAGCTCGCTTTCGAGTGGCGAGGTCATGCCGTAGCTGGTGCCGAAGGCGGCTTGTTCTTGGATGGCGCGAGTTACGCCTGGGTGGGCGTGGCCGAGGATTAGGGCGCCCCAGCTGCAGACGTAGTCCAGGTAGCTGTGGCCGTCTACGTCGAAGAGATGGGCGCCGCGGGCTTGTTCGATGACTAGCGGGGTGCCGCCTACGGAGCGGAAGGCGCGGACTGGGCTGTCGACGCCGCCTACCAGGATTTTTTCGCCGCGGTGGAAGAGTTCGGTGGAGCGGGGGCGATCGTTGCGGGCCATGGGAGGAATTTAGCGCAATCGCGGTGGGAGACCAAATTTTGATTGAGGGGATTGGCCTAGGAAAGCTTGCACGTGGCTGACAGTGGTAATTGAATTTTACATCGGCGGGCGCAGCAAGCCGGCGCCCCTACGAAGAGGAAACCCGAAGAGAGCCGAACGGCTAGCGAACGATTTCTTCCGCGCGCGAGCGGGAATGCTGGTTGAATTCACGGCCGTCGGATGCCGGCGGGCGACGCCAGCGGTACCGAGCTAGCAGGATTTTAGCCAGCGGGCGGCTTCTTTGGCGTGATAGGTGAGGACGATACTTGCGCCGGCTCTGTGGATGCTGGTCAGGATTTCCAGCGTTACTCGTTTTTCGTCGATCCAGTCATTTTTTGCGGCGGCTTTTACCATGGCGTATTCGCCGCTTACGTTGTAGGCGGCTACTGGGACATCGAAGCGCTCGCGGACTCGCTGGATTATGTCCAGATACGGCAGAGCGGGTTTCACCATCACCATGTCTGCGCCTTCTTCCAAATCCTGGGCTACTTCTTTTAGGGCTTCGCGGGCGTTGGCTGGGTCCATTTGATAGCTGCGGCGATCGCCGAATTGCGGGGCGGATTGGGCGGCTTCGCGGAATGGGCCGTAGAAGCCGGAGCAATATTTTGCGGCGTAGGAAAGGATGGCGATATTTTCAAAATTGTGGGCGTCGAGTTTCGCGCGGATGGCGGCTACGCGGCCGTCCATCATGTCGCTGGGGGCGACGATATCGGCGCCGGCGCGGGCGTGCGAGAGGGCTTCCTCGGCGAGGATTGCGATGGTGGGATCGTTGGCTACTTCGCCGTCTTTGATTACGCCGCAGTGGCCGTGATCGGTGTATTCGCAGAGGCAGATATCCGTCATCACGATTAGATTTAGCTTGGCTTTGCGGACGGCTTCGATGGCGCGTTGAACCGGGCCATTTGCGGCGGTGGATTCGGTGCCGGTTGGGTCTTTGTGCTCCGGTAGGCCGAAGAGAATTATGCCGGGGATGCCGAGGCTTTCTACTTCGCGAGCTTCTTCCAGGAATTTATCCACCGATTGCTGATAGATGCCGGGCATGGAACTGACTTCCTGGCGGACGTTCGTGCCTGGGCAAACGAACATCGGATAGATGAATCCGGAAATGCTGAGGCGGGTTTCGCGGGCGAGCGAGCGAATGGCTTCATTGCGGCGCAAGCGGCGCGAGCGATGGAGGGGGAACGTCATGGGCGCTTGGCTCCGGAGGCGAGTTGTTCGAAATGCGCGACGACGGCTTCGACCAGGCCTTTCGATGTGGATTCGCGCGCCTCGATGGCGGCCTTCCAGCCTGCTTCGGTGATGGCTTGCGACGTTGTGGGGCCGATCGAGGCCAGGCGATTTGCGTCGGAGAGCGCGCGCATGACTTCCGGGCCGATCAATTCGGCGAAGTGGCGGACGGCCGACGGGCTGGCGAGCGTGACCATGTCCATATCGCCGCGCCGAACCCGATCGAGAGCTTCGCTATGCGGATTGCGCGGCTCTTCGGTGAAGCGGATGCGGCCGACGAACGTCCCCTGCTCGACGCTGGAAGGCACGGTGCGATAGGCGACGACTTCGATGACTTGCGCGGCGGATTTGCGGAGAGCGCGCGGCAGTTCGTCGGTGGCGATATCGCTGCGCGGGAGCAGAACGCGCTTGCCGGCGATTTGGCGCTCCAGTTCCTGCGCGAGAGACAGGCTGTTGTGATGTTTAGCGACGTGCGAGACATACCAGCCGACAGACTCGGCGACGCCGGCAGTTGCGGGCCCTACCACGGCGACTTTCGTTCGCGGGGCTGCGGCGCGGATATTCACTCCGATTTTCTCGGCGCGCTGCGCCAGATAGCGCGCTGCGTTCTCGCTGGTGAACACAATCCAGTCGATCTTCGCGAGCGCCCGGAGAGCAGCGTCGAGCAGATCTTTGTCGGTGGGTTCCTCGAAGCCGAGGACGGGAATCAGCAGCACTTCGGCGCCATAGGAATCGAGAAGCGAAGTCATTTCCGCGGCTTGATCTTTCGGGCGCGTGACGACAATGCACTTGCCGCTGAGCGGCTTTTTGAAGACTGTCATTCGGCGGTTCCTTGCGCCGCGTCGCCCGGCGCGCTGGTTCCTTCTGCATTTGGCCTCGCGAGGCGGAGAATTTTATCCGCGCCGGCTTCGATCATTTCGCGGCCGAGTTTTTTGCCGATGGCTTCGGCGGCCTGAATGGAGCCGAAATGGCTGAGGCGAATGTATTCACTTCCGTCCGGGCTGACTACGCAGGCATCGAGGGTTAAAAAACCTCCCTCGATATTGGCCCAGGCGCCGAGAGGCACCTGACAGCCGCCTTCGAGTTCCGCCAGCAGAGCGCGTTCGGCCGTAACGCACGCGCGCGTTTCGGCGTGGGCCAGGCTCACGACCAGGTTCTTTGCTTCTTCATCATCCGCGCGGGTTTCGATTCCCAATGCGCCCTGGCCGACAGCCGGCAGCATTATTTCGGTGGTGAGCACTTCGGCGGCGCGCCAGCCGAGTCCGAGGCGATCGAGTCCGGCCTTTGCGAGAACGATGGCGTGAAATTCAGCTTCGTCGAGCCTGCGGAGGCGAGTGTCGACATTGCCGCGCAGCTCGCGAATGTCCAGGTCGGGGCGATTGTGGAGCAACTGCGCGCGACGCCGGACGCTGCTGGTGCCGATGCGGCCACCGCGCGGCAATTTCGCGAGCTTGTGGCCGAATTTGGAGACGAGGCAATCGCGCACTTCATCGCGCTTCAAGATGGCGGCGATTGTAAGCCCTTCGGGAATCTGAGTGGGAACATCTTTCATGCTATGAACGGCCAGATCGATGCGCTTATCGAGCAGGGCTTCCTCGAGTTCCTTGATGAACACGCCCTGACTGCCGAGCGCGCTGATCGGGGACTGCTGATCGTGATCGCCGGAGGTTTTGATGGTCACGATTTCGGCGAGGACGTGGCCGTGTCCTTCGAGCAGCTTCTTGACGTGATTTGCCTGCCAGAGCGCCAGAGTACTGCCGCGGGAGCCGATGCGCATGGCGGTCATGAATCCTCGCCATCGAGGCCGAAAAGATCGCGCAGGGCTTCGATGCCGGCGAGGCGGCGTCGCAGCTCGCGAGTGCGGCGCAGGCGTTCGTTCGGGGTTTGCACTACGCGCTCGATCAGTTCATCGGTGAGGCGCACGATGCGCTCGCGCTCTTCCGGGGCCAGATGCGCCAACTCGGCGGCGCGCTCGTCGAGAAGCTTGCCGCGCTCCTTTATGAGGCGCTCGCGGAGACGCTGCGTGAGCGAAATGGCCTCGACGCTGGTGCACCAGGTCTCGAATTTGCCGATGTGCTCGGTGATCAATGCTTCGGCGCGCGGAACTTCGGCTTCGCGGGCCTTGCGATTCTGCTCGACGATCTCGCCGAGGTCGTCAATGTTGTAGAGATAGAGATTGTAAAGGCTGGCGGCTTCGGGTTCGACGTTTCGCGGCACACCCAAATCAACCACAAACAGCGCGCGCCCGCCACGAGCCGAATGAACACGATCAAGCAGAGCACGGCTCAAAACCGGCTCCGTGCCGCCTACGGAGGTAACAATGATGTCCGGGGACTTCAGGGCGTGCTCCAGATGACTCCAGTCGATCGATTCGCCGCCCATGCGCTTGGCCAAATCTTCGGCGCGATCGCGCGAGCGATTGACGACGCGCAGGCGTCCGATACCGCGGTTGCGAAGATGCTCGACGACCTGCTCGGCCACGGCGCCCGCACCGAGAATCAACGCTTCGTGACCCTCGAGATCGCCGAACACGCGTTCGGCCAGCTTCACGCCGGCCCAAGCGACAGACATGGGGCGCGAGCCAACTTCGGTTTCGGTGCGCACGCGCTTCCCTACCTCGAGCGCGCCCTGGAATAAGCGATTGAGGACAGGCCCAGTCGAGCCATGATCGAGCGCGCGGCCATAGGCGTCTCTTACCTGCCCCAGAATTTCCGCTTCCCCGAGAAGCATCGAATCGAGGCCGGCCGAAACGCGGAACAAGTGCCGCACTGCTTCCGAATTTTGCTGGCGAAAGAGCCGCCCATCTAGTTCGGATGCCGGAATGCCGTGAAAATTGGTGAGGAAGGATTCCATGGCCGCCTGGGCGTCCGTATCCGCATCGCGCGGCACACCGTAAAGCTCGCTGCGATTGCAGGTGGAAAGCACCACGGCTTCTTCGAGCGTGCCGCTCAAGCGCAATTCATCCGCGGCACGCAGCGCTTGATCGGGCGTGAAGGCGATCCGCTCGCGCAGCTCGACAGGGGCGGTGCGATGGCTGCAACCGATAAGCGCGATCTGCACGCGGCCCGCGAACGCTTTGCTCGAATTTGTGGCCGTAGGCATCAGAGATAGCGGTGAAAGCTGGTTAAATAAAGATTCACGATCGTGTAGCTGAAAAGCACCAGGATGAAATTGAGCGCGCAGATTCTGGCGGCGCGCGCGCCGCGCCAGCCCGCTTTCACCGCCAGCCACGAGTAGGCGACATAGAGCACGAAAATCACGAGGGTCACAATGATCTTTGGGTCCGTGGCGGAGTAGTGGCCGTTCAAGCGATGCTGCCATACGAATCCGAAGGAATTCCCGACCACCAGAGCAACCAGCCCGACGAGCACGCTGCTGCGGCTCATGCCATCGAGAACGTCGAGCGCCGGAAATCGCCAAAAGGTCAGGCCGGGTCGGCGCGCCTTCAAGACACGATTTTGAATCAGATAAATCACGCTTAGAACAAAAGAGAGGCCGAAGGCCGCGTACGCCAGCGTGGCGAGCGTGACATGCAGCGCGAAGAGAGGGCCGCGGGCGGCCGGCGTGGCCGGGGCTGCGGCCGGTGCGAAGGCCATCACGAGCGCAGTCCAAATGATCAGGAGAAGAGTGACGAACGCACCCACGGATCGCTGGCCGTGGTAGACCTCGAGCCCCAAATATGTGACACCGAGTAGCCAAGCGAAGAGCGACATCGAGCCGTAGAGATCATCGTAGGGGACGGTGTGCGTCCAACGCGATCTTTCGAGCAACGCTACGTAGTGCGCCAGAACGCCCGCGGCGAGAAATATGGTGGCCAGGCGACCGACCCATTGATTGTTACCGTACAGGTAGCGGGCGTAGCAGATGAAGCTGAGGACATAGAGAGCGAGATTGACGTAGGCCCACGCGCCGTTCATGCTGTGCTTCCCAAGCGCGAGCAGCCCGCAGGTGGCCCGATAGTCGATGGAGCGAAGTTCATGGAAACCACCATTATAGTCCCCAACATTGGGCGGCGCATAACAGAGTAAGACAGAGGTGGTGTCTTAATTCGTGGATGCGACGCGGCAGCCTCCCAAGGGCTGCTTCAGAAGCTAGACCCAGCGCTAAAGCGCATCGCCGAAGGCGGCGCTTTTCCGGAGCGCTGAAGCGCTCCTTCCCCCGCATAAATGCGAGGGCTGCCACCGCTTCAAATCCGCGATGGGTGTAAACTCCGACAACTTAGTAGATCGCTGCGGCGATGCCGATGGGAATTTGTGTGCGGCTGTGTGGAGGAAGAGATGATGAAGATGGGGCGGCGTTGCGCGCTGCTTGCGATTTTGGCGCTACGGATCGCTGCGGAGCCGGCTGTGGCGCAACAGGCGCCGACGGCGGCTGCTGCGACGATTGCAGCGCAGGAGGGCGATTTCGTTGTTCATGATTTTCACTTTCAATCGGGCGAGACGCTGAAGGAGGTGCGGCTGCATTACACGACGCTGGGAAAGCCTGCGAAAGACGCCAGCGGGCACACTATGAATGCGGTTCTGATTCTCCACGGGACAGGCGGAGACGGCCGCGGATTCCTGCGTCCGATTTTTGGCGGGGTGCTCTTTGGTCCGGGACAACTGCTTGATGCCGACAAATACTTCATCATTTTGCCGGATAACATCGGCCACGGAAAATCGAGCAAGCCTAGCGACGGGATGCGCGCGCATTTCCCGCAGTATGAATACGCGGACATGGTGGCCTTGCAGCATGAATTGGTGGAGAAGGGGCTTGGCGTCAACCATCTGCGGTTGGTGATGGGAACATCCATGGGTTGCATGCATTCGTGGATGTGGGGCGAGACTTATCCGGATTCCATGGATGCACTGATGCCGTTGGCGTGCCTGCCGGTGGAAATTGCGGGGCGAAACCGAATGTGGCGCAAAATGGTGATGGATGGGATTCGCCAGGATCCCGATCGGAAGAACGGAGATTACACGGTCGAGCCGCGGGCAGGCCTGCAAATTGCCGCGGATTTTCTCTTGATTGCGGGTAGCGCGCCGCTTCGTTTGCAAGAGGACTTGCCTACGCGCGACGCTGCCGACAAGACTCTCGATGCATTTATGAAAAGGACAGTGGCGGGACTGGATGCTAACGATTTTCTTTACGCGGTCAATTCGTCGCGGAATTACGATCCGTCGGCGAAGCTGGGAACGATTCATTCGCCGGTGATGTTTGTCAATTCGGCGGATGATTTTATTAATCCGCCGGAATTGGGAATTGCCGAGCGTGAGATCAAGAAGGTGAAGAATGGGAAGTTTGTGCTGCTGCCGGCTTCTGAGGAAACGCATGGGCACGGGACGCATACTTGGGCGGCGGTTTGGGAGCAGTATTTGAAGGAATTGATGGAGGAATCAGGGCATTGATGGGCTGGTGATCCTGCGAGACAAGCTGTTCAGTGTAACGTCAAAAGATGGGCCGAAATGCGGGAGGGCTGAAGACCCTCCCCTACAACGGCTGCGGCGACGATGCGTTCTGCTATTATGGAAAAGTAGCGACACCGGGTATGCCGTCCACGCACACGTACAATCGCAAGCAGAACTTCCTCCGAGCATGCCGCGGCGAGGCGGTGGAGCACGTACCGGCGTGGATCATGCGGCAGGCGGGGCGCTACCTGCCGGAATATCAGGCGGTGCGCGAGAAGCACTCCTTTCTGGAAATCTGCAAGACGCCCGAGCTCGCCGCGGAAGTTTCGCTGCAGCCGTTTCGGCGGCTCGGCGTAGACGCGGTGATCGTTTTTTCGGACATTCTGATCGTGGCCGAAGCGATGGGGATGCCGCTGGAAGTGCCGGAGAGCGGGCCGGTGCTGCGCAAGCCGATTCGCGATGTGGCCGCGGTCAAGCGATTAAGCGTGTTCGATCCGCATGTCGCGACGCGGTTTGTCGGCGATGCGATTCGGGAGATTTGCCGCGCTGTGGGGCCTGAGGTTCCGGTGATCGGATTTGCCGGCGCACCGTGGACGCTGGCCTGCTACATGATTGAGGGCAAGACGCGCGGCGAAATTACCACGAGCAAGCGCATGCTCTATGCCCGGCCGGAGTTGTTGCGCGAGCTGCTTGAGAAGATCGCCGACGCGACAGCTCTCTATCTTCAGGCGCAGATCGAGGCGGGAGCGGCCGTGGTGCAGCTCTTTGATACCTGGGCCGGAGAGCTCACCCGCGACGAATATTTTTCGTTTGCGCTGCCGGTCACACAGCGCGTAATTCATGCATTGCGCGATTCGGGGACGCCGGTGATTCTTTATACGAAGGGAACTGCGCACTGTATCGCATCGCTTGCGGTGACGGGCGCGCAGGTTCTGAGCGTGGACTGGCGGATCGAGTTGGATGAAGCGCGCCGGAAATTTGGGCCGCATATCGGACTGCAGGGCAACGTGGACCCGCGGGTGTTGCTGACTTCGCCGGAGCTTGTCGCAGATGCCGTGCGCGCGGCGATTGCGAAGACAGGTGGAATCGGCCACATTGTCAATCTGGGGCATGGAATTTTACCGAAGACGCCGGTCGAGAACGCCGCGGCGTTTGTCCGGGCGGCACAAGAATTCAAAGTGCCGGGCGTCTCGGCGAAAGGGCGCAGCGGGGCCGGCCGGGCCGTAGAATCCGGCGTTGAGAATTAGATGGATGAATTGAAGAACAATTCGCTTGATGCCCGCATTGTTGCGTCGGTGTCCGAGGAATTCCTCGCCAAATACAATCGGCCGGGGCCGCGGTATACGAGTTATCCGACGGCGCCGGTGTGGAAAGACGATTTTGGGCCTGACGATCTGGAGCAGACTTTCGCTGCTGCGGATACGGCGCGCACACCCCTTTCGCTCTACATGCACATTCCATTCTGCGAGAGCTTGTGCCTGTTTTGTGCTTGCAACGTGTCGATTCAGAAGAACAAGGGCGTTGCGGTGCCTTACCTTGCGACTTTGAAGAACGAAATCGCGCACGTCGGGCGATTTGTTTCGAAGCAGCGGCCGGTGGTGCAATTTCATTGGGGCGGAGGAACGCCGACCTATCTCACTCCCGCGCAGATGGACGACCTTTTCGAATTTACGCGCGAGCGATTTTCGTTTGCGCCGGATGCCGAGATCGGGATCGAAGTCGATCCGCGCGTGACGACCATGGCGCATCTCGGAACTCTCCGGCGGCTGGGATTCAATCGCCTGAGCATGGGCGTGCAGGATTTCAATCCGCTGGTGCAGGAGACGGTGAATCGCGTGCAGCCGTATGAGATGACACGCGATCTGATTGCTGCGGCGCGGGCCCTAGGATTCGACAGCATCAATGTGGATTTGATTTATGGGCTGCCTTATCAGACGGCCGATAGTTTTGCCGACACGCTGGATAAAATCCTGACGATTGCGCCGGATCGCGTGGCGATGTTCAGCTATGCGCATGTACCGTGGCTAAAAAAGCAGCAGGGCTCGTTTCAAGGCCATTTGCCTGAGGGTATGGAGAAATTCCGGATTTTTTGCGTCGGGCTGGAGAAATTTTCGGGCGCGGGATACGAGTACATCGGAATGGATCACTTCGCGCGGCCTTCGGATGAATTAGCCGTCGCGCAACGCAATCGCACGCTGCACCGGAATTTTCAGGGGTACACGACGAAAGCCGGGGCGGATCTTTACGGCATGGGCGTGAGTGCGATCAGCGGCTTCGACGCTGCGTATGCGCAGAGTTATCGGGAGGTCCCGGCGTATTCGGACGCAGTGGTGCGCCGCGGGATCGGAACCATGCGCGGGTACCGCATGACCGCGGACGATCGACTGCGGCGGGCGGTGATTTCGCGGTTGCTTTGCCACACGGTGATTGACAAGAGCGAGATCGAGCGCGAATTCGGGATTTCGTTCGACGAATATTTCGCGCCGGAACTCAGGCAGCTTGAGGAGTTTCGCATCGACGGCCTTGTAGAGACGAGCGCGAATGAAATTCGTGTTTCGCCGCTTGGGCGCGTCTTCATTCGCAATCTTGGGATGATTTTCGATCGCTACCTTCGCGAGCAGCAGATGGACGCTCGCCCGCTCTTCTCCAAGACGCTGTGATGTAGCCCGCCAAATGCCCAATTCAATTCAAGTCGCGGTTGTCGGCGGTGGAATTTCTGGGCTGACTTGCGCGCACCGGCTTCGTGCACTCGGAGTTTCGGCGGTGGTCCTTGAAGCCGGAGAGAACGCGGGCGGCGTCATCGGAACGGTGGAGCGGAACGGATTTCTCTTCGAGGCCGGGCCGCAGAGTTTTTTGGGTACGCCGCCGGCGCTCGATCTGATTCGCGAGTTGAAACTGGAAGCCGAATTAATCCAAGCCGATCCGAAAGCGCCTCGCTACGTTTATGTGAAAGGGCGGCTGCAGGCGGTACCGATGTCGCCGGTGGCGTTGTTCACCACTTCCCTGCTGAGCGTTGGATCGCGGTATCGCGTTCTGACCGAGCCGCTGCGCCGGACCAAGCCTGCCGCGCACGAAGAATCGGTGGCGGATTTTGTGCGGCGAAAATTCGGGCATGAGATTTTGGAGTATCTCGTGGCGCCGTTTGTGTCGGGCGTTTATGCGGGCGACCCGGAAACACTCAGTCTGCGCGCGGCCTTTCCTTCGCTCGATGAATGGGAACGTGAGTACGGCAGCGTGCTGCGCGGCGCGATGAATTCGCGCAAGCAGCAGCCCGGAGCGCGGCCGGGGCTGTGCACTTTTCGCGGCGGGCTTAGGAGTTTGCTCCAGGCGCTGGAGTCGGAGCTGGCAGATGGATTGGTCAAAGGGGCGCGCGTGGAGGCGATCGAAAAGGCTGAGCCGTCCGGATTCACCGTGCGATTCTCCGAGGGCAAGCAGCACGAATCGATCGCGGTGCGAGCCGTCGTCATGGCCGCTCCGGCTTACATTGCCGGGAATTTATTGGCGGGGCTTTCGCAACGAGCGGCCGATGGGCTGCGCGGCGTGATTTACGCTCCGGTGGCAGTGATTGCGGCAGGATACAAACAGCAACAAATTGGGAACAAGCTCGACGGGTTCGGCGTGCTGATTCCGCGCAAGGCTGGGCTGCATACGCTGGGCACGGTGTGGAATTCTTCGCTGTATCCGGGCCGCGCGCCGAATGGCTCCGCGACCTTGACAAGTTTCGCCGGTGGCGCAACCGATACCGAGATTGTTTCGCGCGAGCCGAGCGAGATAGCGGCGCTCGTGGAGGCCGAGCTCGAAGATCTGCTGGAGATCAGCGGGCCGCCGGTGGCGCGGGAGATCTGGCGCCATCCGAAGGCGCTGCCTCAATATAATCTTGGGCACGCGCACGTACTGGCGAATGTGCGCGGGGCTTTGGCGGACGTGCCGGGGATTCATTTGGCGGGAAATTACCTCAGCGGGCCTTCGATTGGGAATTGCGTCGAGCAGAGCAATCGGACTGCGGAGGATGTGCAGGCATTCTTGCAGGGTAATGCGGCGGGGTCGCTAGGCACGGGTGGCACTGCATAAGTAGTCTGGCACGCTGCGGGCGCGATGCATCGGACTTATTCTCCTGCTAGCCAAATTTCTGAGTTCGAGTGACGCCACACAAAAACGCGGGCTGGCAGTCGGCGCTACGCAGACCTGTGCGCTTAGCTTTCGATGATTGGGCGCTTGTAGCGATGCGCTAGGCGAATCTTGCGGCGTCCCGCCGCTTCCCGAAAACGGCGGCGGTCTTCGTCCGTTTCTAGTATTAGCGGTGTGATCTGCTGCGGATTGCGGTCGGCGTCAATCGAGACGAACGTGAGATAGGCGCTGCTCGTGTGCAGGCGCTTGCCGGTGATGAAATTCTCCGAGAATACCTTTACGCCCACTTCCATCGAAGTATGGAAAACGCGGTTGACGCTGGACTTGAGGATAATCAGTTCGCCGATGCGGACGGGATTGCGGAAATCAACATAGTCGACCGAAGCGGTGACGACGTGGCTATGCGCATGGCGGTGCGCGGCGATGGCGCCGGCGATGTCTACGAGGTGCATCACGCGGCCTCCGAGAATGTAGCCGAGCGGGTTGGCGTCGTTGGGAAGCACCGCCTCGACCATTTCTGAACGCGAGGCGCTGACCGGCCTGCCCTTCGATTCATCAGAGCCGAAGCCCTCGATTTGCGCCCCGGTGCCCTTCGATCCCGACTTTCCTGACTTCTTCGGCATTTTTCGGCTTACTCCTGCGATTCGCCGTGCGCGGCGTAAAACCACCCGCGCGGCGCCTGCTTGGCGCGAATGGCTGCGCCCGATATAATACGCACTTACGATAATGACCCAAACGACGAAGTCCCGGCGCGAAATTCTCGAAGGGTTTGTGCAATCAAACCCGAGTGACGCTTTTGCACGCTACGGCCTGGCGCTGGAGTGCGCGAAGCTGGGCGACGATTCTGCGGCTTCTGAACACTTTCGCCAGCTTCTCGCCGCGCATCCGGAATACGTCGCCGGGTATTTCCAATTTGGCCAGCTTCTCGCGCAGCTCGGCCAGATTCCTCAGGCAAAGAAAATTCTTGCGGAGGGTATCGCAACAGCGGCGAAGACAGGTGATACGCACGCGCGCGATGAAATGCAGGCGGCGCTTTCCGCGCTCGGATGAGAACCCCGACTCCATCCCGGATGGGATTCTAGAAATTGGTTCCTGAACGCATCACGCTCTTTCCGCTGCAATTGGTGCTCTTCCCGCACGGAGCGGTTCCTTTGCACATTTTTGAGCCACGCTACCGGGAATTGATCCGCCACTGCATTGACACGGAATCGGAATTTGGAATCGTGCTCGAGCGCGACGGCGGCGTGGCGAAGATTGGCTGCAGCGCGCAGGTTGCCGAGATTACTCAGGAATATGAAAACGGCAGGATGGATATTGCCGTCGAAGGCCGTCGCGTGTTTGAGATTCTGGAACTCTTTACGGACAAGCCGTGCCTCGAGGCGACGGCAAAATTCCTTGTGGACAATCCCGACCCGAAGACGATCGTAGCGCCGCCCGACGTGATGCAAGCATACGACAAGTGCCACGAACTGCTTTACGGCTCGACGCCGGATGAAATCGACCGCGACGAGCATCCTTCGCTTGCTTATGCCATCGCCGAGGATTTGCCGATCGACCTCGACGATAAGCAGGCCTTACTCGCGTTGCGCGATGAGAACGAACGGCTCGCGCAACTCCTTCCCATGATTCAGCAGCTCGTGCCGCGCGCAGAGATGCGCCAGCGCATGAGGCAGAAAGCCGGCGGGAACGGCCACGCGAAAGTTTGAGCCTGGTAGCGCCAGCGTCTCTGCCGGCATCTTACGAGCATAGCGTCAGCAAGAGCCGTAATGATGCGCGGAGCGCACCGTCGAGCAACGGTCTGGTTGAACTGCGTAATCCGCGCGTTTGCGCCGGCGATTGCGACGATTGCGGTCGCCGGATGCCGGCGGGGACGCCGGCGGTACACTAGCTTGCGCCATCATCTATAATGATAGTCGGCGGCGGAATTGTGCGGCTTTCGGGTTGATTTCATTGAGGCACTCATGAGCAATCGTCCCAGGAATCTTGGCGAGCTTCGGCGCAGCGCTTGGTCGGAGGAAAAGGTCGCGAAGCGGAGCGTGAAGCAGGAGCTGCGCGAAAATCTTTTGGCGCGGCTGGGTAAGGGCGAGCCGCTCTTCCCGGGAATTCATGGCTACGAAGAATCGGTGATCCCGCAGATCGTGAATGCGCTGCTTTCGCGGCACAATTTCATCTTGCTGGGATTGCGCGGGCAAGCGAAGACGCGCATCCTGCGCGGGCTGGCAGCGCTGCTGGATGCCGAGATTCCCGCGATTGCCGGTTGCGAGATTAACGATAATCCGTACGCGCCGATTTGCCGGTTGTGCCGGGAGCGCGTGAAGAGTGAAGGCGATGCGACGCCGATCATGTGGATCGAGCGCGATTTGCGCTACGTCGAGAAGCTGGCCACGCCCGACGTGACCATCGCCGACATGATTGGCGACGTCGATCCGATCAAAGCGGCGCGCGGCGGGCGCGATCTCTCGGACGAATTGACCATTCACTATGGATTGCTGCCGCGTGCGAATCGCGGCATTTTCGCAATCAATGAGCTTCCTGACCTTGCCGGAAAGATTCAGGTGGGGCTTTTCAACATCATGCAGGAGGGCGACGTCCAGATTAAGGGTTATCCGGTGCGGTTGCCGCTCGATGTGCTACTGGTGTTCACGGCGAACCCGGAGGATTACACGGCGCGCGGGAAGATTATTACGCCGCTGAAAGATCGCATCGGTTCGGAAATTCGCACACATTACCCTGCGACAGTGGAAGAGGGCATGTCGATTACGGCGCAGGAATCGTGGACTTCGCGCGATTCGCATTTGCGCGTGGATGTGCCGGTCTATCTAACGGAAGTGATCGAGGAGATTGCGTTTCTGGCACGCGAAGACAAGCGCATCGACCGTCGCTCGGGCGTAAGCCAGCGGCTGCCAATCAGCGCGCTCGAGAATGTGGCCAGTAGCGCCGAGCAGCGCGCCGTGCGGAATGGCGAGCGGCACGCCGTGGCGCGTGTGGCGGATATTTATTCGGCCATTCCGGCGATGACCGGAAAGTTCGAGTTGGAATACGAAGGCGAATTGCGCGGCGCCGACAATATTGCCCGGGAATTGATACGAGCGGCGGTCGGCAAAGTTTTTACGCGCTATTTTTCGGATGCGAATTTGCAGCCCGTAGTTCAATGGTTCGAAATAGGCGGCGATCTGAAAGTCGCGACGAATGCGCCTGCGGCTGAGCATTTCGCGCAATTGAAGAAGATTCAGGGCCTGTTCGACAATCTCTCACCACTTGGCATCCGGCCGAAGGACGAAGCGGGGCTGGCTGCGGCCGCAGCGGAATTTGTTCTCGAGGGTCTTTGGGCGCACAAGCGCATCAGCCGCAGCGAGGAACGCGGCTTCTTTGCCGAAGCGCGCAAGGCTCCCGAAGCACGGGAGCAGCAGCCCGGCCGCATGCCGCGCCGGCAGTTTAATTGAGGACGGTTTAGCTGCGACGATGCGCTACATCCGCTATTCGCGATACACGGGAGAGGCCGCGGACGACGTGGACCTCCAGGAATTGATGAACAAGCTCTCCGATTTTCTCCTGCAGAGCGGCTTCGAATCGCAATACGGGATTTACGAGATGGATCCGCAGATGTCCACCGAACGCATGATGGACGAGCTGCGCGAGGCGATCTTGCGGGCGCTCGAAGAAGGCGACCTCGTTCCGCCCGAACTGATGGAACAGCTCTTGCAAAATCCGGACCTCTCCAAGAATCAGGAATTGCGGGAAATGATCGACCGCTTGATCGAGCGGCTGCAGGAAGAAGGATTCATTTCGCAGCAACCGCCGCAGGTGACTCCGCCGCCGAGCGAGACTCCCGGCGGACAAATCGGCCAGGATCAGCCCGACGCGCAAGCGCGATTCGAGATCACCGACAAGGCCATCGATTTTCTGGGGTTCAAGACGCTGAAGGATCTGCTTGCGTCGCTTGGGAAATCGAGTTTCGGCCGGCATGACACCCGCGATCTGGCCACCGGAGTGGAATCGGGCGGGATTTCCCGGCCTTATGAGTTCGGCGACACATTAAATCTGGACATTGGCGAGACGTTGTTCCGCGCTGTGCGGCGGCAGGGCGCCAAAGTGCCGATCGAGATTGATTACTCGGATTTGATGGTGCACCAGTGCGAGTATCAAAGTTCTTGCGCGACCGTCCTGATGCTCGATTGCAGCCACAGCATGATTCTTTACGGCGAGGATCGCTTTACGCCGGCGAAGCGCGTGGCTTTGGCTTTGGCGCAGTTGATCAAGACGCAGTATCCGGGAGATTCGCTGCATTGCGTGCTGTTCCACGATTCGGCGGAGGAAATTCCGCTCGGAAAGCTGGCGCGCGTTCAGGTTGGGCCTTATTACACGAACACGCGCGAAGGATTGCGGCTGGCGCAGCGCATTTTGAACAAGCAGAAAAAAGATATGCGGCAGATTGTGATGATCACCGATGGCAAGCCTTCGGCTCTGACCCTTGAGGACGGAAGGATTTACAAAAATGCGTTTGGGCTCGACCCGCTGGTGGTGACGCAGACGCTCGAAGAAGTGACCAAGTGCCGCCGCGCCGGGATTCTGATCAATACATTCATGCTCGCCAGCGATTACAGCCTGGTGCATTTCGTGCAGAAGGTGACTGAGCTTTGCCGCGGCAAAGCCTACTTCACCACCCCCTACACGCTGGGGCAGTATCTGCTGATGGATTACGTTCAGAAGAAGACCCGCAATATCCACTAGCCGTGGCGCCGGCAGATGTATCCAATCGGAAATTCAGAAGCTTTCGGGCGCGGCTAGCATCAGATACCTTGCGGTAGAATTGTGCTTACAGGGCGCGTGTATCAATCGATGATTGACGGAGAGGCGTAGCATCTCAATGCTTGCTGCGGGAAAATCAGCACCTGATTTTAGGCTCACAGGGATCGACGGAAAGACGCATTCGCTTTCAGAAGCGCTGAAAAAGGGTCCCGTACTTCTCGCCTTCTTCAAGGTTTGCTGCCCAATTTGCCAGTTCACATTTCCTTTCCTGGAGCGTTTGTACGAGACCTACGGCGATTCCCATGTCACGCTGTGGGGCATCTCGCAGGATGACGCGCCGGACACGCGAGATTTCAATCGTGAGTTCGAGATTTCGTTCACGGGGCTCATCGACGACAACGGATACCCGGTATCGAATCGCTACGGCATCACCAACGTTCCGACGCTTTTTCTGGTTGGGACGGACGGAAAAATTCGCGCGAGCGAGACGGGATTCTCTAAGAAGGACCTGGAGTACGCAGCAAAAGAATTTGCGGCCGCGAGCGGCAAGCCGGCCTCTGCGCTATTCAAGCCCAGCGATATCGTCCCTGATTACAAGCCGGGTTGAGGATCGAAAAACTAGGTTCCGGCGGAACCTTTCAACGGCCACCTGAAGGCCAACGTTCATTCGAGCGCTTCTTCGATCAGTTTCTTCTTGTGCTTCGCCGGCTTCTTGCGCTTGTCAGGAATTATGCGCTGGGTTTGCGGCGTTCCCATAGCAATGCGAGCGCGCCGGCGCGCTTCCTTCGCCGCGCGGAACTTTTTTGGCTTGCGTAACGCGCTCACCGTTTCGGTCTCCGTAGCAAAATCAATTTGAAGCAGATTATACACTCGCCGTGCTGTAAGTAGCGCCGGCGTCCCTGCCGGCATCTTACGACGACAAACGTCGGCAAGGACCGAAATCGTGCGCGGACTGCGATGTTTGATGGGACGCTGTAATTGGGCTGCGCACTCCGCGGATGATTTTTGCCCACGGCGAGCGCTGTGATCGTCAGATGCCGGCAGGGACGCCGGCGGTACCGCTGTGGGATACTTCTTCATGCTCGGACGGCTGCGCGCGCTTGCTACATCCCTGCCGCTGATATTGACTGTCGCGGCGATTCTGCGCCTCGGATTTTTCTGGGATTACGCGAGCCAGAATCCGCATCACGCGCTGGGCGTGCTTCCCTTCCTCTTCGAGCCCGGCAATATCGCTGCATCGATTGTGTCGGGGCACGGCTATGCTTCGCCGTTCCGCGTGCCGAGTGGGCCGACCGCCTGGATGGCGCCTGTCTATCCGCTGCTTCTTTCCGCGGTGTTCAAAATTTTCGGCGCATACACGTTTCACTCGTTCGTCGCGGCCACGTTGCTCAACATTGTATTTTCGACGCTCACGTGTATTCCCATTTTTGGGGCCGGGCGGCGAGTCGCAGGCCTCGGCGTTGCCGCCGGGGCGGCGTGGCTCTGGGCCTTTTTTCCGAACGCGATATTAATTCCGTTTGAGTGCATGTGGGACGCGTCGCTTGCGGCGCTGCTCGCCGCGGCTATTTTGTGGGCGACGCTGGCGCTCGAGAAATCGCCGCGGCTGCGCGACTGGTGCGGTTATGGCGCACTGTGGGGACTCGCGCTGATGACGAATCCCACGTTAATCTCGCTCCTGCCGTTTCTGTTGGGCTGGCTGGCATGGCGGCTACGCAGACAGGGGCAGGCGTGGCTGAAGCCCGCGGGCATCGCGCTCGGAGTGGTGGTGCTTTGCTGCGCGCCATGGACGATACGAAATTACTTGGCGTTCGATGCCTTTGTGCCGCTGCGTGCGAATCTCGGCGTGCAACTCTGGTGCGGCAACAATGACGGTGCGCGTGACCTCTGGCTCGGCGAAGGGCATCCGATCCATGATTCCGCAGAGCGCGCTCGCTACATCGATCTGGGCGAGATTGCCTACGAGCATGAGAAGCGCAACGAGGCGCTGAACTACATGCTGACGCACCCGCGGCGCGAGCTGCACCTCACCTGGGTGCGATTTCTCACGTTTTGGAGCGGAGGTACGCCTACTCCGATTGCAGATCTTATCCGCAATCCTTCCCTATGGTTCCGTTACGTGCTGATCTTTAATGTTCTGACGGCGGGCGGCGCCCTTGCAGGGATCATTGTTCTCATCGCACGCAGCAGCGCCTATAGCCTTCCCTTAGCGATCTTTCCGCTCGTACTCCCGTGGGCCTACTACCTCACAATCGTCGAGCCGCGGTACCGGCAGCCAGTGGATCCGGTAGTCATGCTTCTCACGGCAATTGTGTTTTCGCGCTTGTTGTCGCGATCCGACACGCAGGCACGAGCGTAGCGGATGTTTCGCACCAGCTGGTGCGCACACCCCGGAAATTCTCACGTTCAATTCAGAGTCGTCTGCGGAGACTGCCAAATTCGTATGTATCCGGGCCGCCGCCTGCGGGTGCCATTGGTCACGGAATATTGTGATTGACGTCACATCGTATTCCGCGATAGTTAGCTACAACAGCGGCAGCGAAGGCAGTCGAATGTGGGCAGTTCTGCGCCTGGGCAAGTCGCGAGGAGCGCGGAGCGGCCGAGAAGGAGTTCTACGATGGTTCATCGAGGAGTTGCGAGTATAGCCCTGGCTCTGGCAACGTGTTTCCTGCTACTGAGCCACTTCGATCAGCAGTTCTTCTTGGTTCACTTCTACGAATCGCTCATCTATCTGGCGATCGTGTTGATGCTTTTCTATTTGGAAGATCGCTGGGCCTACATGCTGGGGATTCTGGCGCCGGCGGCCTGGCTGGTCTTATTTACGCTCATAGGCGGCATGACGGGAATTCTGCATCAAGTGATGCTCGTTCTCACGCTGCAGCGGCCGGATTTCGCGGCGCATTTTCTTGCGGCCATTACTCTGATACTGGCGGTGCTGCTGATGATTTTCTGCGCCTACCGCTGGCGGCGCGAATTTGCGGATGCGCATAAGGGATGGAGCACATTCCTGGTGTGTCTCGGAGTGGTGATCGTGTATTACGGAGCAATGGTGATCTGGATTCTGAAGTGGCCCGCAGCGGTGGCGTAAGAGCGGAGGACTCCATGAAGATCTTACTTGGTATGGACAGCTCGAAGTTCTCGGAAGCGGCATTGAAGTCGGTAATGAGCCAGTTCCGGCCTCAGGGCACCGAAGTGCGCGTAGTTCATGTCGTTCAGCCGGTTACCGTCGCGACGCCGCCGCAGATGGCGCCGGCGTATGCACCGGAGCTCGAAGATCAAGTCAAGCTGGGAAGAGAATTGGTGGCGCAGGCGGCAAAGTCACTGCAAGCAGCAGGATTCAAGGCAGACACCGCGGTAGAGACGGGCGATATCCGCGTGCGGCTCATCGATTCGGCGGCGGAGTGGAATGCGGACTTAATCGTGATCGGCTCGCATGGACACGGACCGATCCGGCGATTTCTGCTGGGCAGCGTGGCGGAATTTGTGGCGCGGAATGCCTCTTGTTCAGTGGAAATCGTGCGCATCCCCGATGGCAAGTGAGGACCGGGCGTAACCGTCGTGGAAACCAAGCGAGAAATGGGTCTGGAGGACGCGCTGATTGAAGTTTGGCGACAGACTCTGGTGGAAGACAGCCGCGAAGTAGAGTTGAATGGGTTGCGCTTTACTGTACGGCTAACGGCCAAGAAGCATTTGCGACAAGTGGATTTCCGCGTGGGCGATGAGGGCGTCCGCGGAATCGAGCAGAACCCGAAGACGACGTCGCGATGGGCGCAGTTGGCTCGCAAAGGGCACAAGGTGATGCAATTTCTTGTGCGCGGGCGTTACTTCGCGAACGTCGTGGACGGCAAGCTGATGCTGTACGGAAAAAAATGAACAACGAGAAATGCCATCGGGACGCAGCTTGGCCGCGGATGGCATTTTTCGCTTGGCTTGACTGCGACCATTTGCAGATTGCCGAATCTAACTCAACGGATAGGCCTGCACGCCTGACAAAGGAGGGTTCGATTTATGGCGACATCAAACTTCTCCTCGGCTGAAAAATGGCTGGTAAAGAAAATCCAGCGCTCCATCGGACACGCTCCGGTGCAAATGGTTCTTGGGCGAGACGATGAGATTCCCTTGCCCGGCGGTGCTCCCAAGCCACGAGTGATTATTCGCGACCGCAAGGCGCTCCTCAGAATGCTGCTCGATCCGGAAGTCGGATTCGGCGACAGCTACATGGAAGGGCGCGTGGAAGTTGACGGCGACCTCGTTCGTTGCCTCGAGGAAGTGTTCCGCTCGATGCGCAAAGCGAAGGCGGCGACGTGGTACGGGGAGCTGCTTTCGCGCTGGCTGGCGTGGGCGCAGGCGAATACACCGCGTGGATCGGCGAAAAACATTCACCGGCACTACGACCTGACAACTGATTTTTACAAGCTCTGGCTCGATCCGCGCATGGTCTATACTTGCGCCTATTTCCCGACGCCGCAAACAAGTCTCGAAGACGCGCAAATAGCAAAGATGGACCACGTATGCCGCAAGGTTCAGCTCGGCGCGGGCGAAAAGGTCATCGAGGCGGGCTGCGGCTGGGGCGCGCTGGCGATTCACATGGCGAAAGAGTACGGCGCAAATGTCCGCGCTTTCAACATCTCCAAGGAGCAGATTGCGTTTGCGCGCGAGAGGGCGCGCCGCGAAGGCGTGGAACACCAGGTGGAATTCATCCAGGATGATTACCGCAATATTTCCGGCAAATGCGACGCCTTCATGTCGGTGGGAATGCTCGAGCATGTCGGCGCCGAGCATTACACACAACTCGGCCGCGTGATCCATCGCACCATGGGAAATTCCGGGCGAGGATTGCTGCACTTCATCGGCCGGAATCAGATTCGGCCGTTCAGCACGTGGATCAGAAAACAGATATTCCCCGGCGCGCATGCGCCGGCGCTGCGAGAAGTGATGGATATCTTCGAGCCGTCGAATATCACGGTGCTGGACGTGGAAAATCTGCGCATGCACTACGCCCTGACTCTGGAACATTGGCTGGCGCGCTTCGAAAAGTCGACGCCCCGGATTCAAGAAATGTTTGGCGCTGATTTCGTGCGCGCGTGGAGGCTGTATCTGGCAGGGTCAATCGCAGCTTTCACGACCGGCTCGATACAATTGTTCCAAGTCGTGTTCGCAGGATCGGAATGTAAGCGCATTCCGTGGACTCGCGCATACCTGTACCAAGACCAGCAAGAAATTGCCGCCGAGAAAGAGCCGCGATGGATTCGTGCGATGTCCTGATCGTCGGCGGAGGACCCGCAGGCTCGTCCTGTGCTTGGGGCTTGCGGCGTGCGGGTCTCGACACGGCGATTCTCGACCGTTGCTCTTTTCCGCGAGATAAAGTCTGCGGTGGATGGATTACTCCCGCCGTCCTCGAAGAACTCCAGATTGACACCGAAGAATACAGCCGTGGCCGCGTGCTGCAGCCGATCACTGGATTCCGGACGAGCAGCATCGGCGGACCGGAAATCGATACGGAATACGCGAAGCCCATCAGCTACGGCATTCGCCGCTGCGAATTCGACGAGTATCTGCTAGCGCGCAGCGGCGCACGCCTGCTTCCGAGTCAGCCGATCAAAAGCATCGAGCGAACGGGCGTTTCGTGGCTGGTGAATTCGCAGATGAAGACGCGCCTTATCGTCGGCGCCGCCGGTCATTTTTGCCCGGTAGCGCGATTGCTCGGAGCGGGCGCGCGAAGCGAAGTCGCGGTAGCCGCCCAAGAAATCGAGTTCGAAATGGACGCCGCTCAACGCGGGCGTTGCACCGTGCGCGCAGAACTGCCGGAATTATTCTTCTGCGCGGATATGAAAGGATATGGCTGGTGTTTCCGGAAGCAGAACTTCCTGAACATCGGCCTCGGCCGCCTGGATCAGCAAGGACTTCCGAAGCATGTTTCCAGCTTCCTCGAATTTCTGAAGAAAACCGGGAAAGTCGCGTTTGAACTGCCAGCTGGAATGAAAGGTCACGCGTACCTGATCTATCGCGAGGCCCATCGAAAAGTGATCGGCGATGGCGTGCTGCTGGTAGGAGACGCCGCAGGGCTGGCGTATTCGCAAAGCGGCGAAGGAATCCGCCCCGCCATTGAATCGGGCCTCCTGGCCGCCAAATCGATTGTCGCCGCGGACGGAAACTACTCCGCGAGCACCCTCACAAGTTATCTAAGGCTGCTCGAGTCGCACTTCGGAAGCGCGAAAGACGATTGGTCCACCGCGATCGGCCGCAGGCTTCCCACTAGAGTGATGAGCGCAATTGCCCACCTTCTACTGACGAGCGGTTGGTTCTCGCGCCACGTCGTTCTGGACCGCTGGTTCTTGCATCGCAACGTGCCCGCCCTGGTCTGACAACTCTTCTCAGCCTGCACAGCAACGACGCAAGTCCCGCCCCAGGACTAATCCGCTCTATCCCGTACCATCGTCGTAATCAGACCTGTTGCAACGCTGGAAGTCCGCGGCTTATGATGAGGGCCGCAATCGCGTACCCAGCAGCGACGAATGTGCGTGCCGCGCCCAGATTCCAGCGCGGGGCAAGGGCATGCCTGACACCAGCAGCACCCTAAGACCCGGAGAACGGGTTGGCAATTATCAAATCCTGGCCATGGCCGGCGCCGGCGGCATGGGTGTGGTTTACAAGGCGCTGGACATAAAGCTCGAGCGCACCGTCGCCCTGAAGTTCCTTCCTCCCGAGCTGAACGCCAGCGAAAAAGACAAAGAGCGCTTTCTGAAGGAAGCGCGCACGGCCTCCTCACTCGATCATCCGAATATCGGCGTCATCCATGGCGTGGAAGAAACCGAAGTCGGCCACGCCTTCATCGTGATGGCGTTTTACGAAGGCGAATCGCTCACGCAGAAGATCCGCCGCGGCCCGCTGCCGGTGCGCGACGCCGTGGATATCGCCATTCAAATGGCGAAGGGCCTGGAAGCCGCGCACGCGCGCAATATCGTGCATCGCGACGTGAAACCCTCGAACGTCCTCATCACCCAGCACGGTCTGGCAAAAATTGTGGATTTCGGACTCGCCCGAGTGGTCACTTCCCCCACGATGACGCAGACCGGCGGCACTTCCGGCACGGTCGGCTATATGTCGCCCGAGCAATCCCTCGGCAAGCCCATTGATCTGCGCACCGATATTTGGGCGCTGGGCGTGGTTCTCGCCGAAATGCTGGCTGGTCAGAATCCATTCTGGCGCGACAGCGTTCCCTCCACCGTCGTCGCCATCCTGAACGATCCTCCGCGCCCCATGGAGGGAGTTCCTCTCGAACTCCAGCAGATCGTCTATCGCGCTCTTTCAAAGGACCCCGCTCACCGCTATCAAAGCTGCACACAGCTGCGCACCGATCTCGAGAGCATCCGCAACTCTGTCGCGCCGAAGTCAGGTGTGGACCTTTCCGCCCCCACGATCTCGCTCAAATCTGCGCAATTTCAAAAGTATCTGAGCAACGCGTCGCAATCGACTTTGGGTCACGCCGCTCCCCCCAAAAGTGGCGCCTGGCGATGGTGGGCCGCAGCCGGCGCTGCCGTCACGATTGCCCTGCTCGGCTGGCTTGTCCTTCCTTCACTGCGCAGCCGCCTCAATGGCGGTCTTCTCGCGCCCAGCGAAGAGCACGTCGCCGTGCTTCCGTTCGACAACATCGGCAACAATCCCGCCAACGAAGCGCTGGCCGAAGGATTGATGGACAGCCTCACGGGGAAGCTATCGGACATCGACGTGGGCGGAAAATCGTTGTGGGTGGTCCCGTCGAGTGAAGTGCGCCGCCGCAAAATCTCCGATCCTGCCTCTGCGCTGCGGGAGTGGGGCGCCACGGTAGTCGTGAAAGGCAGCATCGCCCGCGACGGCCAGGACGTTCAGCTCACCGTCAACCTCATCGATACAAAAGATTTGCGTCAGATCGGTTCCGCGAGTTTCGAAGATCGCGCTGGCGATCTCGCGACGTTGCAGGACGAGGCGGTCGCGAAACTCGCCAAACTCATGCACATCAACGTCACGGCGGAGATGCTGCGCGCCACCGGCGGCTCCGCCAATCCCGCGGCATACGAGTCTTACTTGAAGGCTGTCGGCTACGTAGTGCGCTACGACACGCCCGGCAATCTCGATCGCGCGATCACCGCGCTCGACGCCGCGGTGAAAACCGACCCGCAATTCGCGCTGGGCTTTGCCGAGCTGGGCGAGGCCTACCGCTTGAAAAATACCATGGATCCGAATCCCAAGTGGCTCGATGAAGCATCCGCGAATTGCAGCCACGCTTTGCAACTCGACGATCGCCTTCCGGCAGCGTACGTCACGCTCGGGCGCGTGCACTCCGAAGGCGACAAGCTCGACCTCGCTCTGCAGGAATACCAGCACGCCCTTCAACTCGAGCCCCACAATGCCGACGCCGTAATGGGCACGGCGAATGTTTACGAAAAGATGGGGCGTATCGCCGATGCTGAAGAAACCTACAAAAAGGGAGCCTCGCTGCGTCCCGACTACTGGGATGGATATAACACGCTCGGCAGCTTTTACGATCGGCAGGGGAAATATGCGGAGGCCATCGCGCAATTCGAGCACGCGGCGCAACTCACTCCCGATAATTCCTTCGTGTATATCAACGAAGCCGCCGCTTATCTCGATCGCGGAGATCCAAAAGACTTACCGCAAGCCGAGGCGGCCCTCAAGAAATCAATCGAATTGGGCCCCAGCTATCCCGCCTACGCCAATCTCGCATTTCTATACATGAACGAAAAGCGCTATGCCGATTCCGTGGAGATGAGCAAAAAAGCGCTGCAACTGAACGACAAGAACTATCTGGTCTGGGCGAATCTGATGAGCGCCTATCAAGCGCTGAATCAGAAGGAGGACGCCGACGCGGCGCGGCAGCGCGCCATCGCTTTGCTGGAACAGTCGGTAAAGCTGCAACCGCAGGATGCGCTCATGCAAGTCTCCCTGGCGGCGCTGTACTCGCAAGAAGGGCAGCGGGAGAAAGCGCTTCCGCGCGTGCAGGCGGCTCTAGCTCGCTCGCCCGAAGACGCTAAAGTGCTTGAACTCGCCGGGGAAACGTACGAGAATCTCGGCGACCGTCCCCACGCTCTCGACTACATCGAGAAGGCCGTGCAAAACGGCTATTCTCTCGATGACCTCAAGAGCTCCCCCGAGCTCCAAAAGCTATTGTCCGATCCGAATTTTCGGCCGAATACAAAGAAGAATCGATAAAAGGAGAATGAAAAATGGCAGAAGCTGCACCAGCTAAAAAAGGAGCACTCGCGCCGTCTCAGATCAACCTGGCGTTAACAGGAGCTCCCGTACCGCTAACCTCCAGCGTGCCCATCAACGGCTCGGTCGAGTTCATTAATCTTCCGCCTTCACCCGTCACCATTTGGACGTGGGACGCGAGTGGCGCTCTGGCGAATATTTTCACGGGAGAACAGAATCACTGCGTGCCATGCCAGCTCGGAGGCAACGGACCCTTTTCCTTTGATACAAGCAAGGTCGCGGTTGGCGATACGCTGAATTTCCAGGCGAACTCCAAGGCGCCCGTGCCCCACGGCGGAGCCATCGAAAAAGACGCGCTAACGGGTGTGAAGGGCACGATCAAGGTCACCTCGATGGCTGGAGACTAGTCAGTCCGGGAAAGAACAGGCCTGGCAGTTCCTTTTGGGCAGGCGCCGCGCTCCCCCCTCGCGTTTTCTGGCCTGGCGCCCGCCCCGCTTTTCGCCCCGCCGGCACTTCGCTGTTTGCCTCAAGTCAGTACTAGGACGCACATTGACAATTGAGCTTACGAAGCGAATAATCCGCGCGCATCAGTTCGATTGATCGAGCCTTCCCGAATGCGCCGTTCCGCCAAACAGGCCAGGAGCCGACCATGAAGCAGCTTGCCTACAGCAAAATTCTCAACGCCACAATTGTGAGCGCAGCAATCTTGTTCCTGATGGCGGCGCCCCTCTGGGCGCAATCCGGCAAGCCTGCCCCGTTCAAGGATTTTCAGACTTACGTGGCGTGGATGCAGAAGAACCACAAGGCGCCGTTTGGCCGCAGCGGAGTGATGATGCCGCAGGGCGGAGCCAAGGCTTTGCTCGAGGCGCAGGCGAAGATGCGCGCTGCTGAGGCCCAGAACGCCACGCCCATGTCGCGGTCCTATCAAAACGTAAAGGTCAACCAGGACCGCAATCCCTGGCCGAAAGTTGACATTGCATCGGCGGTGGATCCGTCGGACCCGACTGGGTGGCTGGTGATGACTCTCGACTATCGCGTCAACTTCCCGCGCATGTTCTATCATGTCTCGACGAACCGCGGAAAAAACTGGACGGATGACATGTTGGTGGAAGGCTCGGATCCCAACATTGGCTCCAGTCCATTGTCGTTTCAACTTGATCCGGGGCTTTCCTTCGACGATGCCGGCAATAGCTACTTTTCAGCGCTGAGCGGCAACGTGATCGTGGATTTCAACAATAATTACCTGAACATCGATTCCGAAGTGGATGTGGTGCAGGGTTTTGCCGGCGGCACTTACACGGCGCTCATGCCGACGAACATTGACGTTCAGCCGTGCAGCGGCATGGTTTTTGGTCCTTTCGTCTGCGATGCAACCGTGAGCCAGCCCAGGAATTCCACGGATGCGAATCGCAACAGCCCGAATGCGGGGACCAACTACGTGTACTACACGTATTTCTGCAATCTCTCGCCCGGGCCCTGTTCCGACGGCACGGCTACAGTTCCCGCCAGCGCCTCAGTAATTCTGGAGTCTCATTCGACGGCGCCTGGTGCGCCATTCTCTGCTCCGGCGCTGGTGAGCGGCGCTCTTACTAACACGCAGTTCGCCGATATGGTGATCGATCCGTCCGGCACGCCGCACATTTTTTTCGACGACTTCACCAACGCTCCAGTCATCACCATGTGGGAGTCCACCTTGACCGGGGGCGTGTGGACGGTCTCCCAGAATCCCGTGGCCAGCTTCGTTTACAACGGCCTAGGCCAACGCGAACTGGGGATTTGCCGATAGCGGCGCGGCAGCCCCTGGCTGCGGAATCCATGGCCACACCGCGTACTGCGCATTCTCGGCAAATCAAATCGCGGGAGGGAATCTCGAGAGCACGCCAAGCGTTTATCTTGCCGCTGTGAACGCGAATACAGGAGCCTCCAGCATCGCGCGCGTGAACAATGACTCCTTTAACGGCATGAAGGACCATTTCTTCGCCTGGGCCACCGCCACGCCGGGCGGCGCTATCTATGTCGGCTGGTACGACGATCGCAACGATCCCTCAAATACAAACGTGGAATATTTCGTTGGCAAGTCGTTCGATGGAGGACGCACGTTCCCGATTCAGAGGGCCGTGAACGATGTTCCCTTCAACCCATGCAACGGCTTTCCCGGATGCAGCTACTTCGGCGACTACACGCAGCTCGCCTCCGGCCCCGGTGGGCAAGTTCACGCCGCCTGGGCCGACACCCGCGACGGCGTAAGCATGCAAATCTGGTCGCAGACTGTCCTGTTCTAGACGACTGAGCTCCGAGCCATCGATCCGCCTAAGATCGGACCTGTCACTCTCTTAATGTCAGGTTCAGCCTGTCTTCGCCGAAAGCGACGCAGCCGCAATCAAACACATCGTAATCACGACTGAGAAAACGAGCGGAGTCGTGAACGCATATCTCCAGCTCAAAGCCGTGACGGCTAACAAAGCAAATGGCCAGCGCCCACGCAATACTTCGCACGCGGACCAAAGTCTCTGCCGGAAATCCGCCCAGCAGCCACGCCAACACCGCCGAGAACAAAAGAAACACCGAGAAAAAAAGCCCGAACGCGCTGAAGAAATCCCAATAAGTCCGTGTAAACCCCTGCGCGTCAAAGTGCACGGAGCGCATCAACCCAAGAACCGCCTCCGCTCCCCATTCCGGATTATTCTGCCGAAACCCAAACGTATGTCCGGCGGCAAATAGCACAAGTAGGACAGAAGAGATGCGGTAAAAAACTCGAGCTTTCACGACCTGCCTCCTGAACATTCGCGGCCGCAGCTTACCACATCAGCCAACTCGGCCTCGCGCTCGCCGCCTTTCCGAGTAGCCGAGCGGCCCCGCCTTTTCCGACGCTTCGAAGATTCAAGTGCAATTGAATTTCTCCGTCGTAGGGGCGGGGGCCGATCGCTGTGCGATTGCGAGGCAATCGACCCGGCCGCGGGCCTAACCTCTTCGAAACCGCCAGCCATTTGCCGCCGCGCAGGCCACCATTCGCGATCACCAACCCATTTCCCGCATCCTCTCCAGGATCAATCCGCTATATCGATTCATGTGCTCAGGCCGTCGCTTCAGGGGCAACGGCAGAATTGCGGCGAGTCGCGCCGCTTCTTCCCTGTCAATATTCCGCGCCGAGGATCGGTAGTAGTAACCGCACGCCGACTCCGCGCCGTAAACTCCGGGGCCCCACTCGACCACGTTGAGATAAAGCTCAAGTATTCGCCGCTTGCCGAGCACCACTTCGGCCACCGGCACAAGCGTGAACTCGGCCCCTTTGCGGAGAATGGAGCGGCCGGTTCCGAAGAACAGGTTTTTTACCAACTGCTGCGTAATCGTCGAGCCTCCGCGAATGGGCCCGCCTTCCATATCGTCTTCCGCAGCGATTTCCATCGCGTGCCAATCGAATCCATGATGCTCATAGAAGCGCGCATCCTCCGCGGCAATCACCGCATGTTGCAGATCGGGCGAGATCTGGCTCAGCGGAACGAATTCATATCGTTCGTGATAAGGCGTGTGATGAACCCACGTCAGAAAGCGGCGCTCCATGTGCACCGCGGTGGTCGGCGGGTCGATCCACCGCACAGCCACTAGCATCAGCACACCCAGCGACCAAAGCAGCACCGCTCCGATGAAGAACCATCGAACAAACGATCGGAACGACCGTTTCCGAAGCGGAGTCTCGGGCGGTGTGATTGGATTCTCGGCCACACTTCAGAATAATCGTTTGCGCGGGATTGACATAGCGCCCGTAGCGTTTTTGAAATTCGGCCCGGTCTTCCTCGAGCCATGCGGAAAGGAACCTTAACACGGGCGCGAGCTGCAGCATGCGACTCATCAACCGTTGCTAAACCGGAGATGTCGGTTATGATCGCTTCATAAATTCCGGCGAAGCTGATTGCAACGCTGCCTCCAAGCGAAGGCCAGAACAAGGGAGAGACTTATGACGCGGATTCTGCTGCTAGGCCTCGATCCCGACACGGTGGATTATTCTGACCCTGCATTGCCGCCAGGTATGAACGCTGAGAAGGTTCGCGCTGGCATCGCGGTTGCGCTGAAGCAGTTCACGGATCGCGGATGGGAGTCCGACGTTGGTTTCATCCACCCGGACGAAACCGCCGGACCGGCAGTCGAGCGTCAGTTGCGTTCCACGCACTACGATTGTGTGGTCATCGGAGCCGGCGTGCGCCTCCCGCCCCGCAACCTGGCATTATTCGAAGTCGTCATCAACGCTGTTCGCAAGGCTGCCCCTGGCGCGCCGATCGCCTTCAACACGCGCCCCGACGATAGCGCTGATGCTGCCGCCCGATGGGTCGCGGCTGGAAGCCGAGCTTCGTAGTCCGGCTTCCTTCAAAACCAGTTCGCTGCCTCTCCTCCATACAATCGTCAAGAAACGCTGGCCGGCTCGCGGGAAATAGTCGTCTCCGTTCGCAGCTCTAAATCGGAGCAGTTCAGTCAGCCGCCGGGCCGGCAAATAGGATGAGATTCTCATCTGGATCCGAAATGATAAAGGTCCTGGCACCCCATGGTTCCGTCTCGAGTGCCTGATGGAAAGGGACTCCTGCAGCCAGATAAGTCTGAAACAGTTCCTTAATTTCGTTCGCGGTGGCGACTGTGATGGAAGCGGAAAGCAGATGTTCGCGCTTGCGAATATCGCCGGCGAACACGGGTTCGCATACCAGCCTCAGGTTGATTCGCGCATTGTCGCGGAAGACCTGCGCGTAGGAGGGCGGGTCGCCATGGATGAATTGGATCGCGAAGCCGAGCCTACTCGTATAGAAGTCGCAGGAAGTCTTGATGTTCGCAACGAAGAGTTGCGCCTCAATTGAATTGAAAATGGGACGTGGCGTCGTCGGTCTGGGTTCAGCAGTCACGGCTTCTGCTCCTGAATTGAGCTCCCGCCACCGGTCGAACCCCATTTGCCGCGCCACAACCTCGTCTCACGCAAGATCTATTTCCTCGGTCGGCCGAAGAAAAGGACATGGCCGTCTGGATCGGTTATCTCAAAGCCGCGCAGTCCATCGTGCGTATCCTTGAGCGGCTCGCTAAAAGCCGTGCTGCGGCTGGAGAACTCTTCGGCAAGTGCATCGGGATCCGGTACATTGAGATACGCGTCCCACCTCGCCCACGAATACCGCTTCGCATTCGGAAGAGGATCGCCACTTCCCTTCAGGAAGATCATCCCACCGTCCCGGCGGACGATTGCAAAGAATGGGTCCAAATCCGGCGCCGGCGGTTCTTGAAATATCACCTCGAATCCAAGTTTCTCTCGATAGAAGGCGATAGACCGATGCACGCGACTGACGATAAAAAACGGCGAGATTGAATTTATCGCTGCTCGTGTCATGTGCGGTCCAGCTCTAAACAGCCTCGCGAGGCCGACTGAGTCTACTACTGAGGCGGGCGGCATCTCTACCGGTGGCAGCCTCCTGCTTCAGCAGGGGGAAGCTGGACTTCACAGGCCGCGGAAAAAGTCGAAATGTTGTCATCCTGAGCGAAGCTAAGGATCTAGGCGTCTAATGCTTGCTACGACTTACGCCAACGGAAGACGTCGGATGGTCGTCGAATTGGCCTTTTCTCCGCAACCTCTTCAGTCCAGCTAAAAAACGCGCGCCCCGAAACGCGGCGTCACAATCTGCGGAAAAAGCCTAACTGCTGTCATCCCGAGCCCCTTTAGGGGTGAGGGATCTGCATTTTCTTCGCGGTTCGGCCCTCTTCTCTTTTCTCCTCCGACCTCAGCGCCCTCAGCGTCTCTGCGGTATTCCCTCCTGAATTTGCTCTCGTAGTCACAATGGAACGACCGGCCCCGATTCGCAAGCCGTGGGTTACGCTGTGAATCGGAAGATCGCAACGCAGAGCCACATGCGAAAGGAGCCGGTCTATGCCGAGGATAAAATTTGTGGGGTTGGATGTCCATGCCGATACGATTGCTATCGCGGTAGCAGAGCAAGAGGGAGAAGCCCGCTCGCTGGGGATCATCCCGAATCGCGAGGAGTCGGTTCGCAAACTGCTGCGCAAGCTGGGGCCGATGGAGCAACTGCGGTTCTGTTATGAGGCTGGTCCCACGGGCTACGCGCTGTACTGGCAGTTGACGCAGATGGGAGCGCAGTGCGCAGTGGTGGCGCCCACGTTGGTTCCGGTGAAGGCCGGGGATCGCGTGAAGACGGATCGCCGGGATGCCTTGAAGCTGGCGCGCAATTACCGCGCCCAGGAACTAACGCCGGTGTGGGTGCCGGATGCGGCTCACGAAGCGCTGCGCGATCTGGTGCGCGCACGCGAAGCGGCCAAGAAGGATCAACTGCGCGCGCGGCATCGCTTGAGTAAATTTCTTCTGCGGCATGGCCGGCGGCCGCCCGTGGGGATTCATTCCTGGACGGTGAAATATCTGCAATGGGTGCAACGGGAGGTGCATTTCGCGGAGCGCGCGCAAGAAGTCACGCTGCTCGATTACCTGCACGAAGTGCAGCATGCGGCGGCGCGCATCGAGCGGCTGGATCAGGCCATTGACGAAGCGGCGCAGTCGGTGCCCCCGCAGATGCGTGCGGTGATCGCAGCGCTGCAAGCCTTGCGCGGCATCGCTAAAATTTCGGCAGTCACCGTGGTGGCGGAACTGGGCAACGTCACGCGCTTCCGCCGCGCGCGGCAGCTGATGGCTTACGGAGGCATCGTAGCCAGCGAAGATTCCAGCGGAGAAAGAGTCCGGCGCGGGAACATCACCAAGACCGGGAATGCGCACTTGCGCCGCGTGGCGGTGGAAGCCGCCTGGGCCTATCGCCACAGGCCCGCCATCGGAGCCGCCTTGCGCAAGCGCCAAGAAGCGGTCAGCGAAAAAGTGCAAGAGATCTCCTGGAAGGCGCAGCAGCGCTTGCACGGGCGGTACATGAAACTTGATGCTCAAGGGGAAGAACAAGGGTGTGGTGATCACCGCCGTAGCACGCGAATTACTCGGTTTTCTGTGGGCCATTGGAATCCAGGCAGAAGCAGAGCACCAAGAATCTCTCTCCCGGGTGGCGTAAGAAGTTTTGCTTTTGGTTGTTCGTCCAGAGGGTACAGGAGGCAGCGTGGACAGCGGTCGAGGGGCACACGAAGGAGAATCCTCGACGCCCCTATGCGGTAGGTCCAAAGACCCAACCCGCGTCCGTAGTCCGAGGCAGCTCCCGACGGATCACGATTATGCGGCTCGACCCGCGAATATCAGACTGATCAATCGTCGAGATAGCTTCCTCGATCGCTACCCACGCCGCCGAGCAGCCTTTCGGTCGCAGGGGCGCCGGTCAATCGCTGTGCGATTGCAAAGCAATCAACGCGCCCGCCGGGCGTAATCCCCCTCAAAAACACGAACTATTACCCGCCCGCACGACCCGATCCGACGATCTCCCCGTAGGGGGGCGGGTTCACACGCCCCCGGTGTAGCCGTGGGTTTATTTCAAGTCCCCTTAAAAATGCAGTTCTAGAACTAAAGTACCATTGACTTACGATAACTATAATGATATCAACAAGGGGGAAGTCCGCGGTCCCTAAGCGCCGGGCCGGCTTTTCCGAGCCAGCCGTTAGCCGCGCCAAATAGTCATCAAAAAGGAGTTTCAAAAAGTGCTTCTCGGAATCGCCGTCGTAGGGACCTCATTCCCGTCCCCCAGGAATGTGGCGGAAAGCCCTCGCTCCGAAGCTTCAGCTCCCGATCGGCCCACAAAGGCGAACAAAAATCTAATCGGGAAGCAAATTATTAGAAGCACTCGCAACTCATTCAAAACAAACGAAGGAGGCCCACCCTAATCGGGAAAAAACACACGTTTTCAAACTCGCGGTAGAGCACCGAACGGCATCCATGAAGTTGGCGGAAGCGTGTGGGAGTCGAACCCACCACCCGACCCGCTAAGGGCCGGATCGCCGGCTTTGAAGGCCGGGAGGATCACCGGACCCCTTTCGCCTCCGCCGGAGCAGGCCGCCATCGTAGCACATCGTGATTGTTGCTCTTACACGCCTGCGAAGTGGATATCCGGGCGGGAGACCTTGCTGGGAGCTTGATTCCCTCTCGGCTCGCTCAACGCGGGCATCAGCTGGTTGGCGCGAAATAACTGTAGCGAGACCGAAAAGGAGTTCAGCGCGCTTCTGCGGCCTTGTGCGTCCGCAAAATCAGCACCGGACATTGCGCTACGCGCACGACTTTCTCGGTCACCGAGCCGAAGACAAGCTTGTGCCAGCCCGACATTCCGTGCGTGGCGATCACAATCAGGTCCACTCCGTTGTGCTCGCCGATGCGGATGATCTCCATGGCGGCATCGTTGGCGGTTCCCACGGTGGACTTCGCCTTGATTCCCTTCTGCGAAAGCTTTTGGGCCATCTCGGCGAGGCGGCGTTCGGCATCCCGGTGCAACTCCTCCTCGTAATCGCGTTCCTTGAACGCGTAACTCGCAGCAGGCAGCTTCGGGATCGCCGGAACGATGTGCACCAGCCAAAGCTCCGCTTCGAAGCGCGACGCGAGCTCCGCAGCCATATCGAGCGCCGCATGCGACGGATCGCTGAAGTCAATCGGCGAAAGTATTTTCGTGAAAGGGAGCATGAGCCTCCGCCCGGTCGCCGGCTAGCACTTGCCGTGATGCCGATGAGTTCGAAAAGCTGGCTATTTCAGCGCTTCGCGCTTCAGCTGCTCACAGAGCGAAGTCTAGCTCCAGCGATTGAACAGCCAGAACAATCCGCCGGCGAGCAGCGCGGCGGCCGGCAGCGTGAACACCCAGGCGAGCGCGATGTTCCGCACCGTGGCGAATTGCAGGCCGCTGCGATTCGCGGCCATCGTGCCGGCCACGCCCGACGATAAGACATGCGTGGTACTGACGGGCAGTCCGAATCTGTCGGCCGCGAGAATCGTGGCCGCCGCGACAAGTTCGGCCGATGCGCCTTGCGCGTAGGTCAAATGCTCCTTTCCGATCTTCTCGCCGACGGTGACGACGATGCGCTTCCATCCCACCATCGTTCCCAGCCCGAGGGCGAGCGCGACGGCCACTTTTACCCACGTGGGAATGAATTTCGTCGCGAGATCGAGGTGCTTCTTGTAATTCGCGAGCGCGGCGGTATCGCTTGCGGCGAGGACCGGCTTGCCGGACTTCTGCATCAAGCGCAGCGCTTCGCTGATCACGTACATGTCGTTGCGCACGTTGGCTTGTTGATCGGCGGGCACCTTCGCGAGCGCCTTGTAGAGCGCCACTTCGTGCTCGATGTCGCCGATCAGCTGCTGCATGGCCAGCATGGTGCTGGGCTTGAATTCGCGCGTGCGGATGTAGGTGGTAACTTCGTCGCGCGTGTCGCCGACGACGGCGTTCGGATCGATGTAATGATTTACAGCCTGGATGGCCTGCTCGGAAACCGCGGCAAAATCTTGCACCTGATTGATGCCGACGGCGTGGTTGAGCGCATAAGCCGTCGGCACCGTGCCGATGAGGATTAGCATGATGAGCCCCATGCCTTTTTGGCCGTCATTCGACCCGTGCGCGAAGCTGACGCCAGTGCACGTGAGAACGAGCAGCGCGCGAATCACTAACGAGGGCGGAGCGAATGCGCCTTGACGCTTCGAGTTGGCGCTGTAATATCCGATTAACATGTTACCGGTAGAACCGAAGCTCGAACGCGGGCAAACAAGGCCCCGAGGACGCGTGGCATACTGATGATTGAATTGTTGAAGGTCGCGTCCTGGAGGACATGAGGCTTCGCGATGCAAAATTACGATCTAATAGTGATCGGCTCGGGCCCGGGCGGGCAGCGCGCGGCGATACAGGCTGCCAAATGCGGGAAGAGCGTCGCGCTGGTTGAGAAACAAAGCTCCATCGGCGGCACGTGCATCAACTTCGGGACGATCCCGAGCAAGACACTGCGCGAGGCGGTGCTGCATCTTTCCGGATTCCACTACCAGAATCTCTATGGCGTGGATTACCGCGTGAAGAAAGACATCACGATGGAGGATTTGATCTTCCGCGTGAAGCGCGTAATCGAGACGGAAATCAGCGTCACGCAGGCGCAGTTGCAGCGCAACGGCATCGAGATGTTGCACGGCACGGCGAGCTTCATCAACCCGAACCACATTCGCGTCGAAAACAGCCGCGGCGCTCTGGAGGTGAGCGCCGGAATTATCATCATCGCCACGGGCACCAAGCCCGCGACATCGCCGAAAGTGCCGTTCAACAATCGAAACATTCTCAATAGCGATCAGGTTTTTACGATGCAGGAAATTCCGAAAACGCTGATCGTCGTCGGCGGCGGCGTGATTGGGATGGAATATGTGTGCATGTTCGCCACGCTCGGTGTGCGCGTGATTCTCGTCGAAAAGCGCGCGCGGTTGCTGGAATTTGCCGACGCCGAAATGGTCGAGGCGCTTTCATATCAGCTCCGCGACCGGCGCGTCACGATGCGACTCAACGAGGAAGTGGAGAGCGTGGAGGAAACGCCGGACGGCCGGGTGGTCGCCAATCTGATGAGCAAGAAACAGATTTACGCCGACGCGCTGCTCTATGCCGTCGGACGCCACGGCAACGTCGCCGAATTGGATCTCGCGAAAGCCGGACTCGAAGCGGACAATCGCGGCCGCATCGCCGTGGATGAAAACTACCGGACGAGCAAGCCGCACATTTACGCGGTCGGCGACGTGATCGGATTTCCCAGCCTTGCTTCGGTCTCGATGGAGCAGGGACGCCTCGCGGCGGCGCATGCATTCGGCGTGGCGGTTCAGTCCGATCCGGCGAGCTATCCCTACGGCATCTACACGATTCCGCAGATTTCGTTTATTGGAAAAAATGAGGAGCAACTCACCGAGGAAGATGTTCCGTACGAAGTCGGCATCGCCTATTATCGCGAAATTGCGCGCGGCCAAATTTCAGGAGAAGTCACGGGCCGGCTTAAACTCATCTTTCATCGCGAAACAAAGGAGATTCTCGGCGTGCACATTATCGGCGAGAACGCTTCGGAACTTCTGCACATCGGGCAGGCGGTGTTTAGTTTGAAGGGCACCATCCACTATTTTGTGAACACGGTGTTCAACTATCCGACGCTCGCCGAGGCCTACAAGGCTGCTGCGTTCAATGGCTTGAACCGCTTAGGCTAGCGGCCGATCAATACCCACGGGCCCCACGCAGCGGGATTGTCTTTTCCAGTGTGTTGAATGATCTTCGCGCGGGTCTCGAGCTGCGCTTTGCGCAGCGCCTGCCACTTATCATCGCCGCCGAGCCAGTGTTTGTAGAAAAGCTCGACCATGTCTGCGGCGTCTTTCTCGGGAACGGGCCAGAGCGAAGTCAGGACGGCATCTGCGCCGGCGCGCAGCATCGCGCGCGGCATGCCGAATACGGCTTCCCGGCCGCTGGACGGGTCGGATCTACCCGCGGGCGATCTAAGTACGACGAGTTCAGTGCCGCTCAGATCCAGCCCAGTAGCTTCATAGGCGCTCAGAATTCCATCCTCGACGTCCGACGCCGGTTCTACTCCCGATAACACCGCATCGACTCCCGCGAAATAGAGACCGGAGCGAAGCGAAGGATCGTCGAGACCGGCGGGAAGCTCGCTCGTGGAATTTGTGTCATCGTTTTCAGCGAGCGGCAAATAGAACGCCGGAGTTGCGATGTGAAGGACGCGGGGGCTGTGCGCGCCTTTGACGGCTTCTTCGACCGCGAGCGGTCCTTCGTAGAGCTGAACCTGCCAGCTCTTCTCGCGCATTAGCTTCGAGATGGATTCAACTTCGGCGCCGCTTTCCGGCATCGGCGCCAGCGCGCCTTTTGCGTCGGCCGGCACCGGATCGGACGGAACGGCGGGCGGCGGAATTCCCTTTGCCACGGCATCGATCGCTGCGAGCGCAGAACGATACTTGCTGTCAGAGAGGGCAAAATCGGGATTGCCCAGCAGGACCGCGGTGTTGTCCGCGTGCGCCGCGGAGTTTCTTACGAGTTCGCGCGTGGACGGAAGAACGTGGAAATCATATTTCTCAAGCAAGACTTTTCCAGCGTCCAGCGGTTACGAGGCCGAACGAGACACGCTCGAGAGCGCCGGCCGGCGATACGAAGATGTGCGTCGCGCCGCCGAGCGCGGACTCGAGTGGCTTCCAGAACGCTTCGTAGAACTTCGCCGAATCCGGATGACTGGCCGGCGCTAGCGAATTCCGGTAAGCGCGCAACGGCTCGGCCTCGAGCGCCGCGGCGTCGCCGAGCGTAACAAGCGCCGGCTCGTTCGAATCGAGCGTGAGAACGAGAGCCACGTAAAGCGGCTTGCGCGCGTGAGCTGCGGCATCGTCGAAATCAAACTTGAGGTATTCGATCGCCGCGTCGCCTTCGCGCAATTGTTTTTTGACGTCGCTCCAAGTCGGCGGCGGCGTGATTGTTGGCGTAGCGGGATGCGAGCCCAGGCGTTTGGTGTATTCGCGCTCGAGCTGTACGGCTTCGTCGGCGAGCTTTTCCTCGGCGGCGCGCCACTCGTCGGAATCGGCGCGCTTTTGCGCTACGAAGGCGGCGAGCTGCGACCTCTTCGTAGCAAGCTGTTCAACAAGCGCGGTAGCTTCGGGATCGCTGCCCGCCGTGGCGCGATGCCGCGCGAATGTGAAGCTGCCGAGAGACAGCGCCTTCTGCCACAGAACGAGATCGTACATTCGAGCGGCCAACGCGGGATCGCTCTCGCGATTGGCATAGGCGAAGCTGTACGCCTCGGCGAAGAACTCGTGAATCGCATCGAGAAGCGCGCGGCGATCCTTGTCGCTCATGGACGGCAGCGATTGAGAGAGCTGGGAGCGCAGCGTCTCCTCGCGGCGGTGAAAGAAATCCTGCGCTTTGTCGCGATTGCCCTCGTAGTAGTAGAGCAGCGCGAGATCCTGAACGGTATCGCTGGTGCGCGGATGATTGGGGCCGAAGACTTTCTCGCGGATGGCCAGCGCGCGGAGGAGAAGCGGCTCGGCTTCCTGCGTCTTGTACTGGGCGAGATATACTTCGCCGAGAGAGTCCTCGGTTTGTGCCAGGTCGGGCGAATCCTTGCCGGAAAATTTGGTCTGGATGGCGAGAGCGTCGGAATAACGCGTCGCCGCCTCGTCGTGCTTGCCTTGCAGCTCGTAGAAATCCGCAACGCTATCGAGCGTCTTGGCGTAGAGCGCCGTCGTTTTTCCCTGATCTTGCTCCAGAAGTTTCAGCGCTCTTTCGGCTGCTTCGAGACCGGCGACATACTGACGACGCGCCTTGTAGAGTTCCGCAAGGGTTGAATACGAATCGGCGAGAGAAGAGGGATCCGTTTTCGAGACCTTCTCCTCGATGGCAATGGCCTGGCTCAGGCTCCGGGCTGCTTCGAAATTTCTCCCTTGCGCGCGATAGACCGACGAAAGCGCGTTCAACAAATCCAGAATCTGAGCCTGATTCGACGCCGCGGATTCCGGCAAAAGCTTCAAAGCCCTGCGATAGAGCGGCTCGGCTTCGGCGTATTGACCCTGATCGGCATAAAGGCCGGCAAGATTTGAAAGCGGAGCGGCGAGACGCGCATCGTCGGCGCCGAAGAGCTTTTCCTGGATGGCGATGGCCTGCTTGAACAAAGGCTCGGCTTCGGGGAATTTCCCTTCGGAATTGAGAACCGCGGCGAGATTGTTGATGGCCAGAACGGTGGCCGCGCTATTTTCGCCGTCATTTTTCTGACGAATTTCGAGCACGCGGCGGAGAGGGCCTTCCGCATCGGCATATTTGCCCTGCGCCTTGTATACATCGGCGAGATTGGCGAACGTCTCGGCCAGGCCGTTGCTGTTCGGATAGACATCCTCGCGAATGTTGATGGCTTGAAGATAAGTCTCGGTCGCCTGATCGTATTGATCCGCGCTCTTGTAAAGATCGCCGATGCCATTCAGCGCGTACGCTTGCATGCCGCGATCATCGAGCTCCTTCTCGATGGCCAGCGCGGAGCGATAGGTATCGAGCGCCGGACCGGATTGCCGCTGGCGCGCGAGAACTCCGGCGAGATCAAGAAGCGTGTCGGCTTCGTTCGTTTTATCGTGGAGTTCCTGCTCGATGATCACCGCTTGCCGGTAGCAATCCTGCGCTTTGGGAAAATCGCCCTTCGCTTCGTAGGTGTTTCCGAGATTGTGGCGAGCGGTGGCTTCGTTGGCGCGGTCGCCGGCCTTTACCAATAGTTCGATCGACGCCTGGAATTTCGCGATGGCCTCATCGTATTTCCCATCGGCCTTGAGAAACAGCCCCAGGTTATTTGTGGCCACGCCGATGGTTCGCGTGTCCGGGGTTTTCGCATTGCGGACGCTGGTGATCACGCGATCCTGGTAAACGATGGCGTCAGCATATTTCCCGGAGCGGTAATAAAGCGTCGCGAGAAACGTAAAGTGATCCGCGAGCACCGGCGCATTTTCTCCAAGGTCGTCTTCATAAATGCGGATGGCAATCGTCTCTTTTTCGATGGCCGGCGGATAGTCTCCCTTCTTGAAATAATCGTAGGCGATGTTGCTGGTGCTCGTAGCGATGTCCGGATTTTTCGGATCGAGGATCTTCTTGCGGATCTCGAGAGTGCGCTCAAAAAGTTTCAGCGCTTCGTCGTACTTGCCTTCCTCCACTAGAAAGAAGGAAAGAGTATCGAGGCGGTTCGCTGCTTCCTTGGACTCCTCGCCCTTGGCTTTCTTGACGTCCTCGAAAGCCTCGCGGTCGAGCGCTTCGGCGTCGGCGTTATTGTGCGCGTCGCGGTAGAGGCGAACGAGATTGTCGATCGTGGCGAGCTTGTCGGGATCGCCGGGCGGAAGCGCGGTTTCGCGGATGCGCAGGGATTCACGGTAATACTTTATGGCTTCGGCGGAATTGTGCTGATCGTCGAAGAGCACGGCGAGATTGTTGATTACCGTGGCGGTAACGGGATCATCGGGCTTCGATGATTTGGCGCGTATTTCGATCGCGCGCCGGTAAATTTTCTCGGCCTCGGGGTACTTCCTCTCGTCGTGCAGCGTTACGCCGTAACTTTGCAGCACGTCGGCGAGTTCGAGCGAATCAGGCCCTAGTATTTTTTCGCGGATGGCGATGGCCTGCTCGAAAAGCGGCTCGGCGTCGGGATATTTTCGCTCAAGCAGCAGCAAGCGCCCCAGCCCCGCGGCAATTCGCGCGTATTCAACATCGGACTTGCCGTTTGCTTTCTCCCAGATTTCGAGTGCCTTGCGAAATGACGCGTCGGCATCGGCTGTCAAGCCTTGATCGCGCTGGAAGCCGGCCATGGATTCGATGACTTCGGCCTGTTCGCGCTTCGAGCCGTCTTGCTCGTAGAGCTTGACCGAGTCGTCAAATTCCTTCTGGAGGCCGTCGTTCATCCCCAGCCTCTGATGGATGGCGGCAAGACCGTAGAGCGCAGCCGCTTGGCCATGGAGATCGCCGATGGATTGAAAATCATGCAGCGCCTGCTGCAGGACCGGAATGCCCGACTTCGCGGCAGCCGCGTCGCCTTGATAGAGCTGCAATCCCTGGGCGTACTCTTTCTCGGCGCGCACGCGAACGTCATCGCCGGGCTTCGTAGGACGCAATTCGGTGATGCGGATATCGAATTGGCCCGGGACTGCTTTCTTGTCGAAGCTGCGAACTTCGATGCGATACATTCCCGCGCCGGCGGCGATCATGGAAACATTCTCGGGACCGAAGGAGCCGTTCAGGCTGTCCATCGCGCCGACGTCCTTGCCGTCGGGGCCGCTGATGGCGAGCACGACGTCAATGCCTTTTTGATCGGCCACGACGTGAAGAAAATCCCCGGCTTGCAATGCGACGCGAAAGGCGCGGGTGTCGCCGCCTTTGAGCGTATCTTCCACCGACCGGCCCAGAGCGAGAGGCCGAGGTTCGTCCTGCGCCGCGGGCAGGGCAACGGCGCGAGCCCCTGCCGCCATCGAATAGAGTGCCCAAGCTGCGGAAAAGACGGGGATTAGAAACGCGGCAGCGCGTGGCGATGGAAGCCGGAACAGAGGCCTGCAGAATGTGCGTGCTTGTTGAAATGCCGTCATAGTTGCATAAGGAATGCGTAGAGAGTAATAATAAGGGGTCGGGAGAATGTCAACCGGTAAGTCTGAAGTTCGACTGCCGGTGTTTCGAAGTATTGATAGTTCTCCCAGGCCATCACGTGAGCCCAGCATGAGGCGCGAGAATTCTTCGCTTCAAGTCGTACGCGGGATAGTGCGTGTAGCGAGCCTCGTCTCGATCCTTCTCTTCCCTGCTCTCCTTCGCGCGCAAAGCAATCTCGCCGGACACTGGGAAGGCAGCGTTTCGCTTCCCAACAAAGCGATTCCCATCCAGGTGGATTTCGATCACCCGGATTCCGACTGGCACGCCACGGTTCTCTTCCCTGACACCGCAGCGCCGGTTTGCTCGGCGAAGTCGGTGAGTCTCGACGGAGCCCGCGTTCATATCACTCTCGATATGGGGTTTTCTTCCGTGGACTTGGACGGGCAATTGAACGGCAACACGATCGAGGGCACGTTCACGCGGGACGATACGAAGGCCAAGTTCAAGCTCTCGCGAAAGTCGGGCGAAAAAGCGCCCGCGGCGTCCGCGCAGAAACGGACGAATGCAGCGCCGCAACCCGGACCTGAAGAGCGAACCACTTCCGGCCCGACAAAGGAGACCGGAAGCGGCGAAAGTTCGCAGGCGAACGGTCCGCAAATACAGTCGGTTGCCGCGACCGCGCCTAAGGACTCCCGCGTCATCCGCGACGATACGGGCGATTTACGGGGCGTCGTACCGTCCCACGCGCCGACGGCTGCAGATGCGGACGACAGCAAGCCCAATTACTATGCGCTGATGTTTGCCTCAGACGACTACGATGCGTCCGACTGGCCGCACTTGAACAATCCCGTCCACGACGCGAGAGCCATTGCGCTGGAACTGCGGAAGTTCTATGGATTTCAAACCGATCTACGCGAGAACCAGACTGCGCAGGCTATCAAGGACACGATCGTCCTAGATTACGAGAAGCGGAACTTCAAACCCAACGACGAGTTGCTTATTTTCTTCGCGGGGCACGGGGATTTCGATGAAGCCGACGGAAACGGTTACGTGATTGCGAAGGATTCTTCAGGCCCGGGGTCGTACCGGAATAACCAAATCAATTTTGATTTACTCACCAAATGGATCGACAGAATTCAAGTGCAACACATTCTTCTGGTGCTCGACGTCTGCCGGGGCGGCTCGATTTTTGTGCAGGATCGCGGCGGAAATGCGACGGCCCCGACAGTCCACGATCAAGCCGAGGCGCTGCAGCGGCTGAGCGGACTGAAGACTCGCAAGTGCATGACTTCGGGGGGAAACGGCGCGGTGAAAGACGGGCGCGCGGGGCAAGGTTCGCCGTTCGCCTGGGCATTCGAGAAGGCGCTCGGAGAAGCCGGACCGGGAACGGAATATACGATGTTAAGCCTGGATGAGGTTTCCGGCCGGGTGAAGAAGTCTATGAGAGATATGAAGAACCCGTATATGCCGGAATTCGGATCGTGCCAGTTCGATATGCCGGCTAGCGATTTCTACTTCTTTTGGCAGGCCCCTCCGAAATAGGCCACGTCATTTCGATTCCCTGATATCTGCGTCCGTTGCGGGATTTTCCGGTCAGCTTTTTGCAGGCGTTTCGGCGAGCTTTTTGCGCGCCGTTTCGAGAAGCTTTGGATGAGTGCAGACTTCGTAGTAGGCGCGCGGGCCGGGATTGCCGATTTTGGCGTCGGGGAGGAGTTCGCGGACGGCGCCTTTGCGCACGACGATGGTCTCGAGGGAATTTCCGAGCGGCAATTCGCCGATGTAGAGCTGCACTCGCTCCTTGCCCCAGGGCATCGAAAAGGTTCCGGCCAGCGGCGTGAGTGAGATCTCTCCAGAGAGCTTCTCAAATCCCTCTTCGTTCATTTCGATTCCGTTGAGATTGTATCGGACGAGCAACTCCTCACCTTCGTCGTCGCCCGCATCTTCCATCAGCGTCTGAAGAAGAAAGACGTTGAACGGCGAAGGATTCTCGGCGAAGAGCCGGCGGGCCACTTTCGAGCAGCTCGAGAGGCGATCGGAAAGATTCAGCGCTTTGGAAATCATGATGCGCGAGTCGCCATCCATCCAGAGCGAGGGCGCGGAATTCTGAAATGCGACGCCAACGCCCAATTCGATGCGCGGCAAATCCGCGGCTTCGGGGCGCGCGTTATAGGCCTGGGTGACCGCGAGAATTTCGCGCGCCAGAATGCAGGCTTTGGCGACGGCGCGCTGCGTCGCGCGCGTGGATTCGGTTTCGTAGATGGCGAGAATGATCGCGTCGCCTTCGATGAAGACTTTCGCGGCGCCGTAGCGATCGAGAAGGCGCTTGACCGGCTCATGCAGGTTGCGGCTGATGTGCGATGCGGGATTCAGCCCGCGTGCTTGCAGGTCCTTGGTGATTCCACTCGAGCCACGCACATCGGCTTTGATCACCGCGTGCGAAACCACGGGATCGTTATCCTTACCGGCCTCATCGGTGAAAACCAGCTCGTAGAGACTATTGTTGGCGCGCGAGAGCTCGCGGGAGTGTTCCGAGCGCACCAGATTGATCCGCTCCATCCAGGAAACCACGTGGTGATAATTGCGGCGGTCGCGCCGCAGGCGGGTGAAATCCTCCGCAAATCGCATGGCGATCGCCGGAATCTCTTCCGGCGGAATGCGGCGAATGGCGCGGGCCGCTTCTTCGAGTTTTTTCAGCGAGAATTTGCGCGCCGGGAATTGACCGAGAACCTGTTCGACGCGCTTCGTCTCCTCGCGAACCACCAGCGCCTTCTTGAGCTGCTGCAAGTGGACCGGCGGATTGTAGTCCATATAAATCTTGCGAAGTTCGTAGCCGGCGAAAGACGTGGGCGAGCAGGTCGCGTTCGTCGAGCCGATTCACCCATTCGCGCAGCAGCCGCTCACGCGTTTCGGGCAGCGCTTCGTGGCCAGTGGCGCCGCCAGCGTCGAAAAGTCTGCGAATATTTTCAGGATCGTTGAGATAGTTGCCGATGCGCGCGCGCTGCTCCTCGGTGAGGAAGTCCATCCGCTGTTTCGCCGCTTCGATTCCGGGCGCGAGTTCCTCGAGATTCAGTTCGAGCAGCGCGGCTCGCTTTCTCAAGTCCTCGGCATCGCCCGTGGGTTCGTGGGCTGTCGGGCCGGCGCTTCCACGGCCAGGCGAAAAGATCCTCGCCGCCGCCCGCTTTGCGCCGGAGTTCGTCCTGCTCCGCCTCCAGGCGCATGACCTCGGAACGCAGCGACCGGGCCTGTTCCATCAGCCGTTCGTAGGATTTGCGGCTGCGGCTGAGCTCTTCGGAGTTCTCGTCGGCGTGAACGAAATCGCGGACGAAATCGAGCAGCAGTTCCTCGAATACCTCGAAGCGGTCCGGGTCATGGATGAAATTCCCGAGCAGCACGTAATTCTCGAGAAGAAGCGTCTCGTCGGTCCCGCCTTCGAGAAATAGAAAGCGGTTGCGGAAGAGTTCGTAGATTTCCGGGAATTCCTCGCCGAAGAGGGCGCGGCGCGATTTCGACAAGCGCGTTTTCATCCAGCTCGCGCATGATTTGATAGATCGACATTCCCACTTGGCGATAGATGCCGCGGCGCTCGCCTTGCAGCTCCGCGATTCGCGACCTCATCACGTGCGCCTGCTCGCTGCGCTCGAAATGGACGCCGCGCGAGTGAATCCACTCTTTGCACTCGACGATCAGGCTGGAAAATTGGCTGGTGATCTCGCTCAGCAGGAATTTCAGAACGGCGAGGCGATTGAGGATATCCACCTCGATGTTTTGCGCGTACTTGGCGCGCGTCAGAGAAATCTGAAGAAGCTCGAAGAGCTGCTTGCGAAAGCCCGAGGTATCGGGCGCCGCGGAGTTGCGCCCCTGGCTATAGGAAAAATTCAGACTGGCGATGGCGCGAATGCTGTCGAGCAGGTATTTGCGCGTCGGCTCGGTAAATTTCGGGCTCAGGTAGACGTCATAGTGGATGTTATCGAGGCCGACGTTGATGCTTTGCAGATGCAGCTCGACCGTATACGGCTCGAGCTTCATGCGGGCCGGGTGCGTGGGCGAAATTATAATGGGCGTATCGGCCATTCAACGCCTCTGGCGGCTAGAATTTCACTGTAGCAGAATGAAGTCGAGGCGCAACCGTGAGAGCCCAACCCGTTAATGGCGCGATGCAAACGGACGGAGTGACTCCCAAATGCCTCCATTTAGGGCCGGCTGGCAAGCGATGTTCGCGGCCTGCGGCGATTGGGGGGTTCTGCGAAAAGCATGATCCCGAGCGGACTGCGACGCCTGGGCTTCCTCTCTTGCGCATGGCTGCTGCGGTGCTGCTTCTGTTCGCGCTGCTTTGGCCGCTCTTGGCAGACGTGGTGCGGGAATTGCGAAGCTGGCTGCGTTAGCTTGGTCTTAACGCCAATTGCGATCGCGGGATTGAGCTCGTGCTGCCGACGAGTTTGCACTTCAGGCTATGGAGAGGATTCCGGCGTCATCCAATACGCGGAGCTTCCGGGAACTTTCATCGAGATGCTCTAGCTCGAATCGTAGGAGAGGCCAATCGGTCCGAATGGACATCTTCTCCGGCCATTCGACGATGACAATGGCGGGCTCGGCAAAAAGATCCTCGACGCCGAGAGTTTCGAAATCGTGAAAATCAGCGATGCGATAAAGGTCGATATGATAGACGCGCGCGCCGTTGCGGTACTGATGCACTAAGGTGAATGTGGGGCTGGTGACATCTTCTTCGCGGGCTGCGCCCAGGCCAGTCACCAAACCTTTGGTGAGCGTCGTCTTCCCTGCGCCAAGCTCTCCTGCAAGCAAAATTAAGACGGGTGGCTTCAGCCGCGCGCCAAGCTCTTTCCCCAGCCGAATGGTCTCCTCCGCGGAATGAGTGATCCACTCACGGCTCGGCATGGTCGAGCTCGGCGATTAGCTTCGCGTAGGCTTTAGGAATCGCGCGGATGATATCGGTGGCCATCAATGAGATTTCGCCGGACTCCTCCGCAGCGAGGTCCCCGGCGAGGCCATGCAGATAAACGGCGAGGCACGCCGCTTTCGACCAATCCGCGTTTCCGTGCTGCGCGAGTACTCCCGCAACCATCCCAGTGAGCACATCGCCGCTTCCCGCCTTTGCCATTCCCGGATTCCCTGTCGAGTTGATCCAGGTGCGGCCATCCGGAGCGGCGATCACGGTCTGATGGCCCTTGAGCACGACTGTGGCTTTGAGATCGGCCGCCGCCTTCTCTGCGCTACCCAGACGATCGCGCTGCACATCTTGCGTCGGAGCGTTCAACAAACGCGCCATTTCTCCGGGGTGCGGCGTCACGACGCATTTCTCTGCGCGATGCTGCCCAAGCTCGCCGCTTCGTCCGGCGAACGCGTTCAAACCATCGGCATCAAGCACGAGCGGCGTGGGAGAATCACCGACGACGGCGCGCACGAATTCCTGCGTCTCGGACTGTGTCGTGAGGCCGGGCCCCATTGCGAGAATGTCCTTGCCGCGCAGAAGATCGGTGAAACCGGAATACTCCAGGCAACGAAGACTGATCGTGCCGCCAGGAGTCGCAGGCAGCGCCGCAGTCATGAGCTCGGGCAAATAAGAACTGATGATAGGGATGCACACCTCGGGAGCGGCAACGGTCGTAAGGCCGGCGCCAGACTTCAGCGCGGCCGATCCGGCCATCACTGCCGCACCGGTCTTTCCGAGCGATCCCGCCACGACGAGCACATGACCGAAATTTCCTTTGTTCGCGCTGGCGTTGCGTCGCAGCCGGATGCCGGAGAACTCCGAAGAATCGAGCCAGCGCGCGCGTGAATCGGAACACTCTTCGACAAGCGACGCCGGGGAACCGATGGAGCCGACCACGAGCCGGCCAACTTTCTCCGAGGCGGGATAGAGTAACTGGCCCACTTTCGGGGCCGTGAACGTGATGGTGACGTCGGCTTCAATCGCCGGGCCAGCAATGTCGCCGGAATCGGCGGACAAGCCAGACGGGATATCGACCGCGAAGATTCGAGCCGCATTGCGAAGGCGATTCAGATCATTGATGACCTCGGCGAGCCAGCCTTCAACGCCGCCGCGCATCCCCGTTCCGAATAGCGCGTCAATGATGATGCTGGCGGGACCGATCGCGTCCTTTGCCGCCGCCCACGCATTCGCATCGCGCGCGGCAATAATTTCTCCGCCTTCTTTCTTCAAGCGCCGCAAGCTCAGCGCAGCGTCGCCGTGAATTTCCGACGGATCACCGCAAATAATTACGATGGGCTTCGCGCCGCGCTCACCGAGCAGCCGCGCAATTACAAAGCCGTCGCCGCCGTTATTTCCCTTGCCGCAAACGACGGCGGTTCGCTGCTTCGCAATATCGGGGACGCAGGAAAGAAGAATCTCGACGAATCGCGCGCCGGCATTTTCCATCAGTTGCGCACTGGGAATTCCGTGCCGCTCGGTCGAGAGGCGATCCACTTCGCGCATTTGCGCCGCGGTGAGGATCTTCATGGCGTCAGATCGTTTGTGGGAATTTCAAACAAGTCGAAACCTGCTGCAGCGCGCTTCACGCAATCACAACATCCATCCGCCGCTCACGTTCAAGGCCTGGCCGGTGATGAAATCCGCCTCGTCGCTGGCGAAGAACCGGACCGCAACGGCGACATCCTGCGCCGAAGGCGGCCGGCCAATCGGCGAGCGCGTATCGCGAATCTTGCGCGCTTCATCGGCAGTCAAATCCCGCTCATCCACGTTCGAGGGATTGATGACGTTCACCGTGATGCCGTGCTTCGCCTCTTCCACAGCCAGCGAGCGCGAAAAGGACACGACCGCCGCTTTCGCAGCGGCATAAGCCGAAATCGTCGCCTGCCCAAACGCGCGCTCCGCGCCGACCGCGCCCAGATTGATGATTCGTCCCCAATGCTGCCGCCGCATCACGGACAGCACCGCCTTGCTCATGTAAAACACGCTCAGGAGATTGGAAGCCAGCACGCGCTGCCATTCTTCGTGCGTCGTCTCGATCACCGGCTTCCAATTGAACGCGCCGACGTTGTTGACCAGAATATCGAGCCGCCCGAACCGCTCGACCACCGTATCCACAAGAAACTGCACCTTCGACGCGTCGGTGACATCCGCCTCAACCGCAAAGCATTCCGCACCGGCAGCCTGCATTTCGCGCAAAGCATTCTGCGCCGCAGCTTTATTCGAACGATAAGAAATGGCCACGCGCGCACCGGCCTGCGCCAATCCCATCGCGATACCTTTGCCGATCCCGCGGCTTCCGCCGCTAACCAGCGCTGCCCGCTGCCGAAGAGCCAATTTCCAATCCCCTTTCGCTTCAGAACCCGCAAGTATAAGGGAAACCCGCTTGCCGCCCTAGTCGCTTCCTTGATTTCCGTTCGAGTTCAGACGCGCCACCACTACGGTCATATCGTCGGCCTGCTCGTCCGTACCGCCCCACTGTTCCGCTGCATCGATCAGTTCTTCGGCGATCCTTCCGGGAGGAGCGGCGCGATGCCGCAAGACTTCCTCCAGCAATCGCCGCGAGCCGAATTGCTCGCCGAAAACGTTCTCTGGCTCCGTCAATCCGTCGCTGAATGTTACAAATACGCTTTCAGAAAGCGCCGGCACCGTGACCGAATCGTACGAGGCTTCCTCGAACAGGCCCACGACCGTCCCGCCTTCCTCAAGTTTTTTCACGTTGTCGCCGCAAACGAGAAAGGGGATGCAATGTCCCGCATTCGTGTATTCGAGGGTCCGGCGATCCGAATCGTAAATCGCATAGAAAAGTGTTGCGTAGCGATCATCGGACGTGTTGCGGCAAAGATGCAGATTGAGCCGCGCGACAGTTTCGGCCGAACCTGCGGCGGCGTCGAGCAGTACCATGCTTCTGAGCGCCGCCTGCAAACTGGCCATCAAGAGCGCGGCGGAGATTCCCTTCCCGCTGATGTCGGCGAGCACAATCGCCACTCTCGCTGGGCTGAGCTGAATGAAATCGTAATAATCGCCGCTGACGGTCCGCGCCGCGCGACAAATCGCCGCCAACTCCACTCCGGGCAACTGCGGAATCGTGCGCGGAAAGAGTTGCGCCTGCACTTCGCGCGCAATCGTGATTTCGCCCTCGAGCCGCTGGCGCTGGCGTTGCTCTTCGATCAGGCCGCCGATCGAGCTGGTCATTTCATTGAATGATTCGGCGAGAACGCCAAGCTGATCTTTCTGCTGCACGCGCACGCGGCGCGAGAAATCGCCGCGCCGCACGTAGCGCGTGGCCTCATAGAGATCCGCCACCGCCGAAGTGATCCGCCGCGTCAAAATAAAACCGGTAACGAGCGCCCCCGCTTCCATCAAGATGAACAGGATGCTGGCCAAAACAAATACCAGACTGACGAGCGGGCCGATCGCACCGACCGAAGCAAAGAGAGTGCCGTTCAGGCGCGACGGCCGCACCTTAAATCCGGCATAGATCGGCGTCGATTGCGGCTCGGGATTGCCCGGATCGGCTCGCAGGGCCTCGAGCGTCAGCGCTCCATTGATCGGCGGATCCATCCAGCGCGCGGGCGGGCCGAGTTGCCGGCGACGGCTCGCGATGTCATACGCCGGAACGAAATCCGACGCGTGCTGCGCGTCCGGCGCGCCACTGGAAGCCGCCGGCTTCATCACCGTAAATTGAATCGGGCCCAATTCATCCGACAAACTGTCGAGGAAATCGGAAGTGACCGGCAGCGAAACGCGCAGTGGAATCGAATCCCGCGCTACGTGCACGTGCCGGAAGCACTGAATCCAGAGCTGCCCATCCTGATCGACCAGACCTACGAACTCGCGCCTCTCGCGGCCATCGCTATGGCGCGTCAAGATGTCGGCAGGCTTGCCATCGACGATCAGCCCGGTGTACTCGCTCGATTCCGAGGCAACCACCGCAGCGACGCTGGGCCGTTGCAGCACCGTCGATGTGCTGACTGAGGAGTCGTTGGCGGTCTCTCTCGCGATGGAATGTGCGATCGTGTCGGACACCGCGCGTAGCTCGTGCATGCGGTCAGCGAGGCCATCTCGCAGCACGTGTGCGCCGAGCTGAATGTAGAGCAGGTAGGCCGCAATTCCCGCCATGGTCAGAAGCAGCACCACCGGAACCACGGCGATGAATATATAGGCGACAATCAGCCGATTGCGTAAGCTCCAAAGGAGCTGACCGCGCACCCACGGCGTCAAACGGAACGAAAAATAAATCAGCGCGAAAACAAATAGATAGTCCAGCAGGCCGAGAAGCGGAAAAGCGAAACCGTACGCCCGCACGATTCGCGCCAGCACGAACAGCACAACAATTCCCAACGCACCGGCGTCGACCGCCGTTAGGCGACGTGCGACCACACGTATTCGCGCAATGATGCGCTCGGGCATGACCGGCCATTGTGACGCAGACAGGCGCCCGCACTCAACGCCTAAGCGCGATCACAACCCTACTTTCCGTTCGGCCGATAAAGGCTCTGCATTGTCATCAAGATCCCACATGCGAGAGGAGGACCCGCGGACACACGCTCTACGTTGTCATCCTGAGCGAAGCGAAGGATCTGCAGTTGCTTATTTTCGGGTCGAACAATTTTCAGCGAATTTGGGGATTCTGCACCCGGCTGTGCTTTCGGCTATAGCCGAAGTAAATGAACATGCCAACCGCAAGCCAGATGATCAAGCGCAGCCACGTATCTCCCGGCAGCGCAGCCATCAACCCGGCGGAGATGAGAATACCCATAATCGGCACAACGGGCACCCAGGGCGTTTTGAAAGGACGCGCCATTTCCGGCCGGCGCACGCGCAAAATCCAAACGCCGGCGCAAACAATCACGAACGCGAGCAACGTCCCGATGCTTACGAGCTCACCGAGAATTCCAATTGGAATCAACGCTGCGAACACCGCGACAAAAAGGCCGACAACGATGCTGGAGAGATACGGCGTGCGGAATTTCGGATGAATCTTCGACGCCCACTTCGGCAAAAGCCCATCATTCGACATCGAGAAGAATACGCGCGATTGCCCGAGGAGCATCACCAACATAACTGTTCCGAGCCCGAATATGGCGCCGAGCTTTACAAGGAAGCTGCCCCAGCGGACTCCCGGCACCGCATCGATTCCAACGGCGACCGGATCCGATACGTTTAACGCCGTGTACGAAACGACTCCCGTCAGCAGGCCCGAGACGACGATGTAGAGAACCGTGCAAATAACCAGCGAGCCCAGGATGCCGATCGGCATATCTTTCTTGGGGTTCTTGGCCTCTTGCGCCGCCGTGGAGACCGCATCGAATCCGATATACGCAAAGAAAATCACCGCGGCTCCGCGCGCAATTCCCGACAGGCCGTAGTGCCCGAAAGTTCCGTCATTCGGCGGTATGAACGGGTGCCAATTGGCCGCGAAATGGCTCGGATTCCGGAAAGCGTAGAGTCCCACGACGCCGATAAACACCAACACGATGGAGACTTTGACCATCACAATCGCGGAATTCAAGTTCGCCGATTCCTTGATGCCGATCACCAACACGACGGTTACGAGCAAAATGGCCAGAAATGCAACGAGATCGAAATACGCGGTCGCGTGAGGAAGCAAATCGGGATTCACGCCCTTCGCCGCAAGCGTCGCGCTGATTCGCGATAAATGCTCCCAGTGATTGTTGTACAAGACCAACGGTTCGCCATGCGCGCTGGTGAATTGCGGCGGAATCCTGATTCCGAAATCCTGCAGGAAGCTGAGCATGTACCCGCTCCAGCCCGACGCCACAGTAGCAGCCCCGAACGCGTACTCCAAAATCAAGTCCCAGCCGATGATCCAGGCGAAGATTTCGCCGAGCGTGGCATAGCCATACGTGTAGGCCGATCCCGCAATCGGAATCAGCGAGGCGAATTCCGCATAGCACAGTCCGGCAAAGGCGCAGGCCGACCCCGCCAATATGAACGACAGGACAATCGCCGGCCCGGCGTACCTCGCCGCAGCCGCTCCGGTGAGCACGAATATTCCCGCGCCGATGATCGCGCCGATGCCCAATGAGACGAGATTGACCGGACCGAGCGCACGCTTCAGTGAATGTTCGCCCTCTTCGGATGCCTCGCTCAGAATCGTGTCTATGGGCTTGGTCGCAAATATGGATCCAGCCATCAAGTGCCTCCGTATTCCGCTACCGCTGTCGGCCGCTTAGAACAAACTCACGCTGTTCGATTGCTGTCCCTGTACCGCCGCCAGACCAAATAGACCGGCACGCCAAGCAGCACGATGATGAGTCCCGGCCAAGTGAACTGTGGCTTGTATCTCAAAAGCTGAATCTCGATAAAAAACGCCATCACGAGGTAGAGCGCCGGCAAAACTGGATAGCCGATCGCGCGATACGGCCGCTCCATATTCGGACGCGTGCGCCGCAAAACGAATAAGCCCGTAAGCGTCAGAATGTAGAAAATCAAGACGGCAAAAATCAGAAAGTCGAGCAACTGGCTGTACGTTCCCGAAAGGCAGAGTACGGACGCCCAGATGCATTGAACGATGAGCGCCGCGCCCGGCGCATGAAATTTGTTCACCTTGCCTACCGACTTGAAAAACAGCCCGTCCTTCGCCATCGCGTAATAAATGCGCGCCCCGGCGAGAATCAAGCCGTTATTGCAACCGAATCCGGAAATCAAAATCGCAATGGCCATCACCACGGCGCCCACAGGCCCAAAAATCACTTCGAGGACGGCGGTGCCGACGCGGCCTTCCGCCGCGTATTGAATTCCACGTGCCAGCGCGGTGTGGCCGGCCGGATCGCCGGAAATCGGCAGCACGCGCAGATAGGTCACGTTGGCCAGAATGTACAACGTCATCACAATAAACGTCCCAAGCGCGAGCGAAAGAGGCAGGTTGCGGCTGGGATTCTTCACCTCAGCCGCCGTGAAGGTAATGTTGTTCCACGCATCCGCCGCGAACAGCGATCCCACCATGGCCACGGCCACCAGCGTGATCGTCCCGATCATCCACGTGCCTTCGCCCGGCGGATACGGATGCATCGTCGACAGCCCGGCGTTGCGCCAGAAATGCGTGAAATTCACTTCGCGCGCCGCCGCCGTCGAAAAGAGCACTCCGAGAACCGCCAGCACGGCGAGAGTTCCGGTCTTGGTCACCGTAAAAATATTTTGCACGATCGAGCCAATTCGCAGCCCGCGCGAATTCAGCCATGTCAGGAACACAATCGACGCAATGGCCAGCAGGTTTTGCGTGTTGAGGCCCACGTTATACGGCCCGAGCGTCCCGAACCACAGCTTCCACGGGCCGATCGTGCCGACCTTAAAGATCCATGTCGAAGCCGAGAACCACGGAACCATGACGCCAGTGAATTTCGAAAACGCGATGGCCACCGCGGCGATCGTCGCCGTCTGGATCACCAGCAGCATCGTCCAGCCGTAGAGAAATCCCCACATCGGCCCGAGCGATTCGCGCAAGTAAACGTATTGTCCGCCGGCATGCGGCATCGCCGCCGCCAACTCTCCATAACTGAGCGCTCCGATCAGCGTCATCACGCCCGACATGATCCACACCGTGAGCAGCAGCCCGGGGCTTTGCACCTGGCCGGCGATATCCGCAGAAACGATGAAAATGCCCGACCCGATCATCGAGCCGCACACGATCATCGTCGAGTCGAACAGCCCGAGGCCCTTCACCAGCTCCGTCTGCTGGCTACCGGCAACCCCGGCCATCGGTACAACTCGCTCAGCCATCAATCCCACTCCTCAACTCTGCACGCTCCGGACTTTCGTCGCGATGCGAAGATATTCAGCCGCGCGCTCCGCGGGCTTCCCCGCCGCCATCAAATCGCGAATCACCGCCACCGAATCCGCCCCGGCACGATACACCGATTCCGCGTTTTCGACTGAAATTCCGCCAATCGCCACAATCGGCTTGCGCGTCATGGCCCGCGCCCGCGCCACGAATTCCACCCCTACCACCGGGTCCGGATTCTTCTTCGTCGTCGTCGCAAAAACCGGCCCGACCGCCACGTAATCCGCCGAAGTCCTCAGCGCATCGCGAAGCTGCTCGAAATTGTGCGTCGAAATTCCCACCCACCGCCCGGCGCCACACACGGCCCGCGCGTCCTCGACTCCCAAATCTTCCTGGCCCACATGCACGCCGCCCGCATCGCAAAGCGCCGCGACATCCGCGCGATCATTGACGATGAACTTCGCGCGGCCCCGCAACCGCGCCGCAAGTGCCGAACAAATCTCAAACAGCCGCCGCGGCGTTGCCGTCTTATCGCGATACTGGATCAGCCCGACGCCCGCCTCTACAAGCTCGTCTGCAAACTCCAAAGCGCGCCCGCCGGCAAACTCCGCGTCCACAATCGCGTAAACCGGTGGAAACACGACCCCTCTTTGTCTATTTCGCCGCCATCGCGGCCGTCCGGTCAAGGAAATGAGTGTCGAAATTTCCCGCGATGAACTCCTCGTCCACCAAGATTTTCCGGTGCAGCGGGATGGTCGTCTTGATGCCCTCGATCACGAATCCTTCGAGCGCCCGTCGCATGCGCGCGATCGCTTCGGTGCGGTCGCGGCCGTGGGTAATCAATTTCGCCACAAGCGAATCGTAGTAAGGCGGGATCACCGCGTCTGCGTACGCCGCCGTATCGACGCGCACGCCCGGCCCACCCGGCACACGAAACGCCGTAATCCGGCCGGCCGATGGCGTGAAAGTTTCGGGATCCTCGGCGTTGATGCGGCACTCGATGGCGTGCCCGCGGGATTCGAACGGCCCCACCACGTCCTTCAACTTCTCTCCCGCCGCCAAGCGAATCTGCGACTTCACCAGATCCACGCCGGTGACCATCTCCGTCACCGGATGCTCCACCTGAATGCGCGCATTCATCTCGATGAAGAAAAGCTTTCCCGAGGTATCGCGCAGAAATTCCACCGTGCCCGCGCTCGAATACTTCAGCTTCTTGAGCGCCGCGACCACCTTATCCCCGATTTCCTTGCGCTTTGCCGCGTCCATCGCCGGCGACGGCGACTCCTCCAGCACTTTCTGATGCCGCCGCTGAATCGAACATTCCCGCTCGCCCAAATGGATCACGTCCCCGAACTTGTCTCCCAGCACCTGAAACTCGATGTGCCGCGGCCGCTCGATCAATCTCTCAAAGTACACATCCGGGCATCCAAACGCCTGCCCCGCCTCATTCCGCGCCGTCTGGAACGCAGAAATCAATTCTCCTGCTCCGGTAACCATGCGCATGCCGCGCCCGCCGCCACCCTCGGCCGCCTTGATCATCAAGGGATAGCCGATCTCCTTCGCGGTCTTGCGCGCCGCCTCTTCATCCGGCACCACGCCTTCGCTGCCGGGAATCACGGGCATCCCGGCATCGGCCATGGCCTGCCGCGCCTTGTCTTTTTCTCCCATTAGGCGAATGGCTTCCGGATGCGGGCCAATGAAGGTGATCTGCGACGCTTCGCACACCTCCGCGAAGTTCGCATTCTCGGAGAGAAAGCCGTAGCCCGGATGGATGGCGTCCACGTTGGTGATTTCCGCGGCGCTGATCACTTGCGGGATGTTCAGGTAGCTTTCCGACGAGCGCGGCGGACCAATGCACACAGCTTCATCGGCAAAGCGCACGTGTAGAGAATTGCGGTCTGCTTCGGAATAAACAGCGACAGTGCGGACGCCCAGCTCTTTGCAGGCGGCCAGGATTCGCAGGGCGATTTCGCCCCGGTTGGCGATCAGAATTTTTCCAAACATCTCGCTGGGCGCGGGGCCATTTCTGCTCGCCTACTTCTTGCGCAGCGGATGAATGCCGAAAAGCGGCTCGCCGTATTCCACCGGCTGGCCGTTCTCGACGAAAATCCGCATCACTTCGCCGTCCACGTCCGACTCGATCTCGTTCATCAATTTCATCGCTTCGATGATGCACAGAACCTGGCCGGACTTCACCCGGTCGCCGGGACGCACGAAGGGATCGGCTTCAGGGCTCGGGGAGGCGTAAAACGTGCCCACGATGGGCGACTTGATCATATGCAGATCTTCGGCGCGGCCCGCCTCGGCCGGCGAAGACTCGCGAGCTGCGGCGGGCATAGCCTGACTCGCAGCAGCTGCGGACGAGGGCGCCGCGATGACGATTTCCGGCATCACAGCGGAGCGCAGCACCGGTCCGGAGTTATGCGACGCCTTCTTTAGCCGGATACGGAAGCTGTCGCGCTCGTACTCGAACTCCTCGAGGCCGTGCTTCCCCATGAACTCAAGCACGTGCTCGAGTTCCCGTAAATCGACTCCGGACGCCCCCGGGGCGCCACCGCCCTCTTTCGCTTTCTTCGATCCGGCCATTTAGAGCTCTAGGAATTCCTTCGAAGCGCGGGTCAGAACCTCCCCGCCGCGCTCCCCGATTACGACGTCGTCCTCAATGCGGATTCCCCCCACTCCTTCGATGTAAACGCCCGGCTCGATGGTTACCACGTTGCCGGCCGCCAGCCGCGACGCCTCGCCGCGCGCAAGTCGCGGCATTTCGTGCACTTCCAGCCCCAGACCGTGTCCCGTGCTGTGTGTGAAGGCCCGCGCCAGGCCGTGACGGCGCAAGGTGCGCCGGGCCGCGGCATCCACGTCTCCTGCCTTTACACCGGGCGCTAGAGCATCGATGGCCGCCAACTGCGCTTCGAGCACTGCGTGGTACCAGCCGCGGACTTTCCGGGGCGCCCTGCCAACGAAAACCGTCCGCGTCATGTCACTGCAATATCCGCGGAGTATAGCACCCAGGTCGAGGACGACCAACTCGTTTTTGCCGATCTGGCGGCCGGTAGGGCGCGCATGCGGCAACGCCGAGCGTGGTCCCGCAGCCACAATCGACTCGAAGGATGGTCCGGCAGCTCCCTTCCTGCGCATCCGGTACTCAGCCTCCGCCGCCAGCTCACTCTCCGCAATTCCTGGCTGAACCAGCGCTACCACCTCGTCAAATACCTCGCCAATGAGCCTGGCGGCGTGCCTGATCTCTTCAATCTCGTGGGCATCCTTGACCGCCCGCAAATCCTCGACAGCGTTTGCATCCCCCTTCCAAGCCACCCGCGCGCCCGCAGCCGCACGCAATTGCTGGAACTGGCCCACAGACACCTTGGAGGGCGAGAAAAGCACGCGCTGCTTCCCCCGGCCGCGCCGCAATAGACCGCCGATCTCGCCCGCCAGCCCGCGCTTCGCGATGCGCACGCGCACGCCGCTGCCCGACACTTCCTCCGGCGCCTGAATCGCATAGCGGCTATCGGTGACCAGCGTCGCGCTGTCCGCGCCGGCAAGCAGAACGCCGCTGTCGCCCGTGAACCCGGAAAGATACGCAATATTCGGGAGATGAGTGACCAGAATGGCGTCGCCGCGGAGCCCTAAAATGCGAATCCGGAGCCGCTCGATGCGGCTCCGGATTCTGTTTCTTTCGAGATTGCGTTCCGTCAAATGGCCCGGCCCCCCGGCTCTCCCGTTAGTTCGGGAGAATTCGTGGAGTTAGGAAGAACAGCAGCTCCGACGAGGTCGAACTGACCGTTGAGTGCTTGAACAGGTTGCCGATCACCGGCAGGCTGCCCAACAACGGCACCAGGTCAATCGAGGTCCGTTGCTGCGACACGATGATTCCGCCGATCACCAACGTGGCGCCGTCGGAAACCAGCACGCGCGTGTCCGCCTCCTGCGTGTCGATGGCCGGAATGCCTTCGACGCGCGGGATGGATTGATCGATCTGGTCGTTGGTCACCTTCACGTCCATGAAGATGGTGCCTTCGGCCGTGATCTGCGGCGTAACTTCAAGCTGCAGCACCGCGTCCACGAACTGCACGGAAATCGTGTTGTTGACGATCGTCTGCACGGGAATCTTGGTTCCCTGCTTGACGGTCGCCTTCTCGTTGTTCTGCGTGATCACGCGCGGCTTCGAGAGCAGCTTGCCCACGCCCTTGTTCTCCGCCGCCGTGATGATGTAGTCGAGAGCGAAGTTCCGGGAAGTGAAAAGGTAGCTGAATCCGCTCGTCGGCGAACCCACTCCGAGATTCGTCACGAAGGGCATAGACGGCGCGCTGCTCGACGATCCTCCGCCGGAGGTCACGATGAGAGGCGGCGTCGGAATCGGAGCCGAGCGGCTGATGTTGCTGGTTCCCACCTCGCCATTCCCGCCGACCACGTTGTTGCGGCTCGCGGTGCCGGCAGAAAACGCCAGTTGCGTGCCCAGCTCGCGCGAGAAGCTGCGGTTGGCAGCCACCACGCGCGCTTCGATTTCCACTTGCTGCGATTTGCGGTCGAGTTGCCTGATGAGATTATCCACCACCGGCATGACCGCCGGAATGTCGCGAATGATCAAAGTATTCGAGCGCGCATCGGAAATCACGTCGCCGCGCGATGAGAGGAATTTTTTCAGCGTGTTGGCCATATCGTCGGCCTTCGCGTAGCTCAGCACTCGCGTGGTCGTCACGACATCAGCGGCTTCCGCCTGCGCCTTGGCCAAGTCGCGCGATTCTTCGGCTTCCTTCCTCACCGTCTCGCGCGTGGCGATGCGCAGCACGTTGCCCTCAAGCTGCTTCTCGAGATCGTTGTTCTTCAACACGATGTCGAGCGCCTGATCCCACGGCACATCGTCGAGCACGATCGTCAGGCTGCCCTTCACGTTCGGGTCCACCACGATATTCAAACCGCTGATTTCGTGAATCAGGCGGAAGAAATCACGCAAATCGACGTCCTTCAAGTTCACCGAAATCGGCTCGCCCGAATACTTTCCGGAAGCCGGACCCGCAGCCGCTTGTCCATTGACCATCGGCGTCCGGGTCACTCCGGCGGGCTTGGTATCGTCGCCGGAAGCTGCCTTGGCCCCAGTCGGCAGTGCCATCTTTGCCGGATCGGGAGATGCAAGAGCCGCGCCCGGCTGCGTAAGCGTCGCCGGCAAAACCACCGCAGGCGCTGCTACTCCGCCGGTCTCGTGCTTCTGCGCTTTGCGAGTGCGCACGTTCGCGGTCGTAACCACCGGATCTGCCGCATCGCTGGTCTGCGACTTGCCGGCACCCTTGACCACAAATTCCACGGTAACCGTATTCCCCTTCGCGCTGATCGTATACGGCGCCGGTGCACGCAGCTCAATCACCACTCGCGCCACATCCGGCGAGAACTGCGCCAGCCTCACCTGCCGCACGGGGTCAAGATTGCTCGCGATATTGTGCTCGGAAGTCTTTACGTGCGTGCCCGAGAAATCCAGCACGATGCGATCGGGATTGCTGAGCCGCAACACGTGGTAAGTCAACGGCCCGTCTCCGGTAACGTTCACGGCCGTGTCGTTCCCAGCTTGCTCCAGTCGCACGTGCTCAATCGCCGCACGCGCATCGGAATTCGTATTCGCGGCCGTCGGAACCGCCGTAGGCGCTTCAGAATCCGCGGAAGGTTTCGGCGCATCGTCTTTCTTCGCTCCTCCGCGCCCATTCGCCACCACCAAGGTCAACTCGTTCGGTCCCTGGCGCTCCACCACCGGCTCCGCTACGGCGCTCATCCGCACTTCGATGCGCACCACAGACTTCTCGCCCGTCGCATAGGACAGCACGCGATAGCCGCTCACCAGATCCGAGTCCAGAATCTTGGCCGAGCTCGCTTGTGGCGCCGACACTCCGCTCAGATCCAGCACGAAGAGCGACCGGTTCGGCCGGCTCGTGGTGTATTGGAAAGGCGCCGTGGATTGCGCCACCAGCCGCACCACGCCGTCCTTCACCTCGCTGTCGAGCCGCACCACCGGCCGGGTCTCCGCCCGCGCCACGCCGCTCGACGCTATCAGGCTCGCCGCCAGAAGAAGGGCGAGTCCCCACGGTTGCCTTATGATCCTCATTGCTGCTCTCCTGCGCTCGAATAGAGTCGCTTGGTTACTTCGCGCTCGACCGGTTTCCCGAAAGCATCTTTCGTCGATTCGCGGAACACGACACCGTCCAGACTGATCTTTTCCACTTCGCCGTCGTACAGGCGGTCGCCTTCACGGACGAAATAAACGCGCTGCTGCGGATTCGAGACCACCGCGATCATGCCGTTCTGCGATTTCACCGTCCCGTCCACGCGGATCTGCGCAATCACCAGTCCCGCTTTGCCCGGAGGCAGCGGCGGGCCCGATTTGCGCATGGCCAGCAGCGAAAGGAACGGATCGCGACGCGGAGCAGCCGGTGCGGCCGTCTTCTCGGTAGCCGCCGCTTCGCCTGTTTTGGCCTTTGGCGCCGCGCCCTGTTTCTTCGCCGCCGGCTTTTGCGCCGTGACCTTGGGAGCAGCAGGCTTCGCTGTCGCGGCGGCCTTCGGCGTTTTCTTCTTGGCCGGCTTTGCTGCCGGGGCCGCTGCCGGGGGTTGCTGCGGAGCGGCTTGCGCAGCCACCACCGGAGCGAGCCACAGCGCCAGAGCGGCTACGGCTATCGTCTTCGCAATCGATTTTGCAAGTCTCATATCTCTCGTCCCTATCTCTTGGCAGGCGCCGCGGCCTTGGTTGCTGTGGGCGGCGGGGCCTGCTCGTCGGCGGGCTTGCTGAAATAGGTCGTCACCGTCATCGTGCCGGTCACCGTCGTCCCCGGAGTCATCTGGAACTGCGGCGCCGTGGTCGTCCCGATGCCGCTCAGCTTCAAATCTCCGACGTTTATAATTCGCGACAGCCGGCTCAGCTTGGTGAAAAAGTCCAGCACCGAGTAATACGGGCCGTCCACTTCGAGATCGAAGGGCATCTCGTCGTGATAATCCTTCGGGACAATCGGCCTGGTGGTGATCTTACGAATCGACACGCCTGATGTGCTCGCCGCCGTTTGCAGCATGATGATGAACTGATCCACCTGCTTGTCTTCCGGCACGATGGTCTGCAGCGTAGCCAGTTGCTTTTGCAGCGCTTCCATTTCACTCTGCAATTCCACCCGGCGTTGCTGATAAACCCGCAGATTCTGGACATCGGTTTCCAACGGACCTAGCTGCGCTTTGGCAGCTTTCAAATCGGCGCCCACTTTCGCCACCGGAGAAAATGGCGTCCACAGGCCCAGCAACACGATTAGAAATGCCACGCCCAGATAAATGAGCGCCTGGATCGGCCAGGGCCAGTCTCGGAACGGCGTTGCCATCGGTTTAGCTCCTGCCCTTCGGTGCCGGCGCCGGAGCCCCAGCGGGCGGCGTGGCGGCTGCCGGGGCCGTCTGAGCGCTGGCGATTTCTGCGCTCATCGTAAACGCGAAGGTCTGCACGGATTTCTCCAGGTCGTTTTCCTTCGCTTCCTTGATCTCAATCTTGTCGAAATACCCGGAGCGCTTCATCTGCGTGATGAAGTTGGCCACCGCGTTCACCGAGCTCGCTTCACCCTCGAAGGTCAGCGTGTTGCCCGCTTTCGAGAGCGACGTCAGCCACACTCCGTCCGTGCGCGCCACTGTGCCCGCAACCGCGGTCAGCAGTTCCTGCCCGCCCGTGCGTCCCTTTTGCAGCTCTTCGATCACGTTGATCCGCTGCTGCAGAATCTGTTTCTCGCTCTCGAACTGCTGCACCTGCAGCCGGATTTGCTGCAGCCGCGCTTTCTCCGCCTGAAGCTCGCTGATTTTTTGTTTCGTCTGCGTCAGTTCTTTGTTCTGTCCGACGTAGATGACGAAGAGCACGATAGCCGCTGCCGCCAACGCTCCGATCAGCATCAGCACGCGTACGGTGGCTTCGACGGGTACCGCTTGTTTGGCGGCCTTGGGGCGCGCCTGGCCGAGTAAGTTGATCCGAATCATGGCTAGTCAAAACTCCTCAAAGCCAGGCCGACGGCGATGGCCAGCCGCGGCGCCATATCCCGGAGCTGGCTTTCGTCGAATTGACCCGGTGTTACACCGATCTTTCGAAATGGGTAGAGCTCCTCGACCGGCATCGCGAATTCCTCGCGCAGCAGGTCGAGCAGGCCCGGGACGCGCGCCGTTCCGCCGGCCACCAGGATGCGCCGGATGTTTTCGCCGCTGGCCGTCGCGCGGAAGAAGTCGAACGTCTTCTGAATTTCCAAAATCAAAATGTCCGAGACCGATCGCAGGATCGCCGTGCGCTGCTCTTCGGAAACGCCCGCGTGCGTTCCGCCCATTTTCAATTTCTCGGCGTCTTCAAAGCTCAGGTCCAGTTCCTTCTGCAGCGCGTCGGTGTACTGGTTGCCCCCCACGGAAACGTCGCGTGTAAACAGCGGCGTCGAGCCGCGCACGATGTTGATATTCATCACGCTCGCGCCGATATTCAGCAGCGCCACAACTTGTCCCGGATCAGGGTCGTAGTTGATTTCGAAGCAGTTCTGCAGCGCAAACGCGTCGATATCCACCACCACGGGTGTTTTCCCCGCCTGCGCCAGCACGTTGGTGTGATTCAGAATCTTGTCTTTCTTCACCGCCACCAGCAGCACGTCCATCTGGTTGTCGGTGGCCTCCAGCAACTGGTAGCTCAGGTTCACGTCCGCGATGTCGAAGGGAATGTGCTGGCTGGCTTCCATCTGCACGCGATCGAATAGTTCTTCTTCGCTCATCAACGGCATCGGCACGCGCTTCACGATCACCGAGTGCCCCGATACCGCCGTGGCCACTTCCTTCGATTTCGTTTTCTGGGTGTCGAAGATCGTGCTGATCTTCTCGGCCACCGATGGCGCGTCCATGATGGCGCCATCCACCACCGTGTCCTGTGCCAGGGACTCGATCCCAAAGCTGACGAGTTCGTAGCCCACCTTCGACTTCTTCAGCTCCACGGCCTTCACCGAGCTCGAACCGATATCGAGCCCGATCAGCGACCTTGTCTTTCCAAGATTGAACATCGCGCGGCCCCTCGCTCCCCGCTCCGCGATCCTCGCGGCCCGTTGTTACAGTTGCGAATCGGGTGAATCCGTTTCCTACGGATGTCTTCTAGAACGATTCCCCGGTTCCCACGGCGGCCATGAATTCTGGCCAGCTTGCGCCCGCACAGTATATGAGTACTATGCCTGCCGGTACGCAGTGCTTTTTGTGTTTATTACATCCCTGACTCAGAGTGTCAAGCAGGGTGTTGCTGCGGTGCGCTGTTGGTTAAGAGCAAACTGGAATCACGCGAGGCAGATATCTGCGAGCGCTGAAGTTGCAAAACTGTACCGATGGCCAGTGTCGATGCGAGATTTACGGCCCTTTTCAGTCAAAAAGTGTCTTATCGCTCCGGAAAATCGCCCAAGTGGAGCTCCTTCCAAATCTCCGTGACGCGCGCCTTCGTCGCGGCATCCATTTTTATTTCGTCTGGCCATCTTCCGGCATATCCCTCGCTGGCCCACTTCCGCGTGGCGTCAATGCCCATCTTGGAACCGTAATCCTGCATGCGCGCTGCATGATCGAGCGTGTCCACTGGACCCATGACGAACTGCACGTCCCGCTCCGGGTCAATTGCACACAGCGCTTTCCACACAACCTCGCTTGAATTCTGAATATCCACGTCGTGATCCACCACGATCACCACTTTCGTGAACATCGCCTGCCCCAGCGACCAAATCGCGCTCATGATCTTCCGCGCGTGGCCCGGATAGGACTTCTTGATCGCCACAATCATCAAATTCTGAAAGATCCCCTCCGCCGGCATCGCCACATCCACAATTTCCGGATACTGCATCTTCATCACCGGAAAGAAAACGCGCTCAATCGCATGCCCCATCCAGAAATCTTCCTGCGGTGGCGGCCCCACAATCGTAGTCAAATAAATCGGATCCTTCCGATGCGTGATGCAGGTGATGTGAAACACGGGATATTCGCCCTCGAGCGAATAAAACCCGGTGTGATCTCCGAACGGCCCCTCGGTCCGCGTCTCGGATAAATCCACATAACCTTCCAGCACGATTTCCGCATTCGCCGGAACTTCCAGCTCATTCGTCTCGCAAGCAACCATCTCGACCGGCTCGCGCCGCAAAAATCCCGAGAACATGAATTCATCCATATCCGGCGGCACCGGAAGAATTCCCGCCAGCGCCGTAGCCGGATCAGCCCCAATCGCCACCGCCACATCCAATTTCCCTTTTCCGCTGCGCGCCTTCGCACTCCGGTAATGCTCCGCGCCATGCTTCTGCGTCTGCCAGTGCATCCCCGTCGTGCGCTCGTCGAACACCTGCATCCGGTAGCAGCCCACATTCCGCTTCCCCGTCTCCGGATTCTTGGTAATCACCATCGGCCAGGTGATGTAACGCCCGCCATCCTGCGGCCAACATTTCAAGATCGGAAAGTAGTCCAGCGAAAAGTGATCCTTGCGAATCACTTCCTTGCAAGGCCCCGATTTCACCGTCTTAGGAAAAAATGAGCCAAGCTCCGCCAACTTAGGCAGCATCTTCAATTTGTCGAAAAATCCCTGCGGCGATTGCAAATTCAAATACGAACTAATTCTGTCGGCGATCTCCTCAAGCCGCTCCACTTCCAACGCCAAATTCATCCGCCGCGCGCTACCCACAGAATTAATCAGCAAAGGAATCCGCGATCCCTTAGGCCGCTCAAAAAGCAGCGCCGGCCCGCCAGCCTTCGAAACGCGATCGGTGATCTCCGTGATCTCCAGCACCGGATCAACTTCAGCCGAGATCCGCCGCAATTCCCCAGCCTTCTCCAACCGCGCAATAAACTCCCGCAAATCCCGATAAGCCACGAATCCTCCACGAGCACGAACTAGAACTCAACCGGCTCTCTCGATATGCTCGGCGATATTTGAATTTTCCCGTAGGGGCGCCGGCTTGCTGCGCCCGCCCGTGTAACGCCTGCAAAAACGTAGCCTATTTGTCTCCGCGTAACCCGACTCGACATTCTCCGCGCGTTCCATCGGCACCGTAACTGCGCACGATGTCGACAAAACCAACTCAACCTCCAAACCGCACACTCTAACACGCCCAGCCACCGGAGTTCATTCCGGACGCTTTTAGGTGGCAGCCCCCGCATTTATGCGGGGGAGGAGCGCTTCAGCGCTCCGAGAACGGCGTAATTTTTAACGATGCGCTTTAGCGCTGGGCCGTTCGTAGCAACCCCACCAGGCAAACCCACACAAACTCTCGAACGATCGAACTCCTTTCCGCCCCCGCCACACTCTCCCCCGCCCTTTCATTGACTCATACATCCCACCTCCGTAATATGTTGCCGCTCATCGACCAAGCATCCATCAATGCTCGGACAAACCATTTCGCACTACCGCATCGTCGAAAAACTCGGCGGCGGAGGCATGGGCGTCGTCTACAAAGCCGAGGACGTCAAACTCAGCCGCTTCGTGGCCCTGAAGTTTCTCCCCGACGAAGTCTCCAAAGATCCCCAAGCCCTCGCCCGCTTCGAGCGCGAAGCCAAAGCCGCCTCCGCCCTCAACCATCCCAACATCTGCACCATCCATGAAATTGACGACCAGCACGGCCAAGCCTTCATCGCCATGGAATTTCTCGATGGCCAAACGCTGAAGCATCGCATTGCCGCGCGTTCGCTCGATCTCGACACCATCCTCTCTCTCGCCATCGAAGTCGCCGACGCTCTCGATGCCGCTCACGAACAAGGCATCGTCCATCGCGATATCAAGCCCGCAAATCTCTTCGTCACTAAGCGCGGCCACGCCAAGATTCTGGACTTCGGCTTGGCCAAGCTGACGCTGCGCAGCGCAAGCCCCGCCGAAGGCGCCACCGCCGCGCTTCAGGATAAGCCCATCAGCGAAGAGCATCTCACCAGCCCCGGCGCAACTCTCGGCACCATCGCTTATATGTCCCCCGAGCAAGTCCGCGGGCGCGAGCTCGATGCCCGCTCCGATCTTTTCTCTTTCGGCGCCGTGCTCTATGAAATGGTCACCGGCACGGTGCCGTTCCGCGGCGAAAGCTCCGGCGACATCTTTGACTCGATCCTCCACAGCACTCCCGCAGCTCCCGTGCGCCTGAATCCCGCAGTTCCCGCGGATCTCGAGCGCATCATCCACAAAGCCCTCGAGAAGGATCGCGATCTCCGTTATCAACACGCCTCCGAAATGCGCGCCGACCTGAAGCGCCTCAAGCGCGAGACCGAATCCGGCCGCGCAGTTCCCTCCTCCGGCTCTTCCGCCGCGGCTCAGTCAGGAACTTCGCCGTCCGCATCGTCCAGCGCGGCTTTGCCGTCTTCTGCCACCGCATCCTCCAGTTCCGTACTCATCGCCGAAGCCCGCCGCCACAAGCCGGCCCTGATTCTCGTCATCGCAGCGGTCCTGGTGCTCATCGCAGCCGCCGCGTTCGGCCTTTACAAACTCCTCGGCCGCAGCGGTCCCTCCGTCGACACTCGCAACCTCAACATTCGCCCTCTCACCGACCACGGACAAGCCGTCGGCTTTGCCGCCATTTCGCCCGATGGCCGATTGGTCGCGTATGGCAGGCGCGAAGGCGATCGCAGCCTGCGCGTAAAGCAAGTCAGCACCGGCAGCGAAGTCACCGTCGTCCCAGCGCAGCCCGGTTTCTTCGGCGAGGGCGCCACTTTCAGTCCGGACGGCAACTATCTCTATTACTTCCACGACGATCCTGCGAACCCCAACAACAAGAATCTCTATTCCGTTCCAGCCCTGGGCGGAAATTCCCGGCAACTCGTCTCCGATGTCGCCAGCGCGGTTGCATTTTCACCGGACGGAAAACGCATGGTGTACCGCCGATCATTCCCGGAAAAAGGTGAAGATCAGCTCCTGCTCGCGAACCCGGACGGCAGCGGCGAGCAAGTCATGTACCGGAATCAATCTGGGTTTAACTTGGTCGGCGACCCCTCGTGGTCAGCGTCCGCGGACCTGATTGCGATGTGTGCCGTAAAACTGGAGAAAAACTCGCTCTCATCAATCCTCGTGCTCACTCCGCAAGGTAAGCTGGCAAAAGCATTCCCCCTGCCGATGATCGCCTCCGCGGTTGCGTGGCTGCCCGATTCTTCCGGCATTTTCTTCCTCGGCGGCGAGAGATCGAATGGGATGCACCCGCAAATCTGGTTTCAGCCGTATCCCGAAGGTCAGCCCTTCAAGATCAATAACGACCTGAATCTCTACGCCTCGTTAAGCCTCACAGCGGACGGCAAGTCCCTGGTGACCACCCAGGAACGCCAAGCCGCGACCATCTACGTGGGCGACTCTCCAGCCGTTCTAAATGACAAGATCAATTGGAAGCTGGCCCCCATCTCTTCCGAACAAGCAACCGGTTTCTTCCTTTCTTGGACTGCCGCCGGAAAGCTCATACAGCTTGACGCTGCGACCCACGCATTCCTCACCGCTGCCGATGGCAGCGGCCGCGTTCGTTTGCTTGAGAGCGACGAGCTTGTTGACTCACCATCCTCGTGCGGTCCGGCGGATCTGATCGTCATGAGCAGGCTTTCGGAGGACAATTCGCTCAACGTCTGGCGGCTCAACAGCTCGACCGGCGAATTAAAGCAGCTCACCTCTGGAAAAGGAGACGTGCAGCCGAGTTGCACGCCCGACGGCAAATGGGTCTTCTACATCAACTTCGAGCAAGTCAGCCGCATCTTCAAGGTTCCCATTGACGGTGGCACGCCGGTGGAGCTTGTCCGCGGGAATGTATATTCCCCCGCCGTATCTCCGGATGGAACTTTGTTGGCCTACGGCAGGACCGACGGTCAGGGAGCCAACTTGAAGTCGAGGTTTATAGTGCAGAAGCTGGAAGGCGGCGCGACCGTAAACGAGATCGAAGCTCCTGCAAACTACTTTGCTCTGAACTGGACCGCGGATGGACACGCGCTCACCTACGTTCGGAATACCACGGGCAATACACAAAACGTTTACATGCAGCCCCTCTCAGGCGGCGCCCCGATCCAGTTGACTCACTTCGACTCCGAGCCTGCGGTGGTCTCCGATTATGCCTGGTCCCGCGACGGCAAAAAATTCGCCGTGACGCGAGCTCGTTACAACGACGCCGACGTAGTAATTTTCACCGGCTTCAAATAGTCCAACCGCCACAATCGCAATCCCAGCGCATCCCGCGCATTTCCGTGGGAGCTCCCGCATTCATGCGGGGGAGGAGTGCTTCAGCGCTCCGAAAAAGTCCCGCGATCGACGATGCGCTTTAGCGCTGGACTCCCGACGCCATCAAGGACATTTCGCGCGCAACGAGCGCACGCGCCTCCGCACCCGCTTGCACGCCGTTTCTCTCGAATGTTATTCTTCGTTTGTCTCAAGGAAAGAGCGGGAGTGGTTCAGTGGCAGAACGCGAGCTTCCCAAGCTTGAGATGAGGGTTCGATTCCCTTCTCCCGCTCCAAACTCACGCGAGCGCCTTCGGCACCGCTTCTCCCCATCGTCCCTGCGCCCGCAGAATCAGTTCCACCACTTCGCGTGCCGCGCCGTGCCCGCCGCCCGCTCGCGTCACGAAATGCGCCGCCCGCTTCACTTCTTCCACGGCGTTCGCCGTAGCCACCGCCAGCCCCGCGCGCTGCAGCAGCGGCAGATCGGGCAAATCGTCGCCCAGATAAGCCGTCTCGGCATCTCCCGCCTCGCTCAAGCGCTGGCATTCTTCATACGCCTCGAGCTTCTTCGCCCGCCCCTGAAACACGAAATCCATCTTCATCTCTTTCGCCCGCTGCGCCGTAGCCGCAGAATTCCGCCCGGTAATCACGCCCGTCTTGATTCCCATGATGTGCGCGAGCGTAAGCCCCGCCCCATCATGCGCGTCGAAAATCTTCAACTCACTCAAATCCCCGCTAACCATCTTCGAAAGCAAGCACACGCTTCCGTCCGTCAAAGTCCCGTCCACATCCATCAAAAAAAGTTTGATGCGCCGAGCCCTCTTCATCACGCCAGCCGCCACGCGCCCAGAATTTTTCGCCAAGTCACCTCCGGCCGCCAAGGTTAACACGCGCTACATCCCTCCCCAATGCTTTCGCGTAGCCACACCACTTCGCACGAAACCCAACGCAGCCCCAATTGCAAGCCTGCACGGATGCGCGTATGTTGTAACCAATCTTGTGGTTCCCGCTTTCCTGACGATTTTATATTTTAGGGAAAATACAGGTCCGCGAATTGATTCTCGAGGTGCAAATATGAAGTCAGCGATCTTCTCAGCCCTCCCGTTGGCGATCATTTTTCAAACTGCCTTCATTCTCGTGGGTTGCCGGACGACTCCACAGAGCGGACTTGTAGGAAAGTGGCAAAACGCCGATGGAACCTACGTTGTCGATTTCCGCTCGTCAGGAGATTGTTCCGTTCGATTTTACTTGCAGGGACATGAGCTTGGCGGTCCATGCGCCTATACAGTTGACAAAGATGACATAACGCTACGCTGGCACCGGCCGGAACCCGGCGCGTCCGACGACTCAAAAAATGCTTCGGTGAAGTGGCACTACACATTGACGGGCGACGTGCTGACCGCCACAGTCTCGGGCAATTCGGTGACTTTTCAACGAGCCCACTAAATCCACCAGACCTGACCCAGGATCGCATCCTGCCTTCGACGACCTTCCGCGCCCGTGTGCTATATTTTCGAGCCGCTCAAGGAACGCCGGAATGTCCGAAGCTCCTGCCATCGAAGCGCGCGAACTGACCAAATCCTACGGCAACTTTCGCGCGCTTGATCACGTCTCTTTCTCCATTCCGCCCGGCAATTTCTCGGCTACCTCGGGCCGAACGGCGCCGGTAAATCCACCACCATCAACATGCTCGTCGGGCTCCTCTCGCCTTCCGAGGGCAGCGTCTTCTTTCACGGCCAGGAATTCCGCCGTGACGACGTGGCCCTGCGCCGCCGCATCGGCTACGTTCCCGAAACCGGCGGCTTCTACGAAACGCTCACTGGCTTCGAATTTCTGCAGATGATGGCTCGCCTCTATCACGTCGACGAGGCCACCGCCGAACGCAAGGCCCGCGCGTTCCTGCAACTCTTCGATCTCGAGCGCGCCATGCACCAACGCCTCGCCACGTATTCGAAAGGCATGCGCCAGCGCGTCCTGGTCTGCGCGCGCTGCTTCATGATCCCGATCTGATTTTTCTCGATGAGCCGCTCACCGGCTTGGACGCTAATACCGCGCTTCTGCTCAAAGACTGATCCGCCAGTTGGCGCACGATGGGAAAACGATCTTCTACACCTCGCACGTCCTCGATGTCGTCGAACGCCTCTGCGACCGCATCATCATTCTGGATCACGGCAAAATCGTCGCCGACGGTACGATGGAAGAGTTGCGCCGCAAAGTGGCCAACTCGACCCTCGAAGATATCTTCACGCGGCTGACTCACGAAGAAGACTTGGCGCCGCGACTAGCGCGATTCCGCGAGCTGATGAAATAACTGATGGCCGCCGATTCTCCGCTGATCGAGTCGCGCAATGGTCTTGTCTCGACGATGCTTCCGCGCCGTGGGCATCGATGCCGAACAATTTCTTGTCCTGCTCCGCATTTCGCTCTGGATCGACTTTCGCGGTTCGGCGCAGGCGGTTGATGGCAGGCGGCTCGAGCGATAATCCGTTGAAAGGCTCGCTGACTCTCTACGGCGCTTCTCAGAGCGCTTCCTGCGATCCTCGTATTTATAGCTCCGGTCGAAGTATTCGTCCGCGCCATCATGGCCTTCAATATGCTGTTTCTGTTGATGATCATGCTCGTCGACTTTGGCGTAACGCTCGTGGTCGCCGACGACATACGCGTGGTCGGCTGGCGGCCGATCAATTCGCGCACTATGGCAGCGCGGCTGGCGAACACGATCATTCTCATCTCGATGTTCGACTAGCGCTGTTTCTGGTACGGCGATCGCAGGCATATTTGCGCGCGGCTCTCAGGCTGGTTCACGCTGGTCTTCTTGCCTGCGCGCTGCTCGCCGGAGTTTTCGTCTGCGGCGTGGTGGCGCGTGCTATACGACATTGCTGCGATTATTCAGCCAGGCGCGATTCCGCGCCGCGCTCAACGCGTTTCAAGTCGCGTTCATGACGCTTCTCGTTTTGGCCGGTCAAATCGGTCCGCACGTTCACGACCACCGGCCTCGCAAACCGCTCAATCCGCTAGATGCCGCGGCGTGGACCTGGGCCGACGTGCTGCCTTCGAATTGGTTCGCCGCGCTGGTGGAGCTTCTTCTGCGCGGACCGTCAAAACGCACGCTCGCGCTGAGCGCCCTCGCCGTCGTTGCCACTCTCGGCCTTTTTGCTGCGCTTCTCGGAACGCTCTCGCTCGACTATCTCGAGAAAGTTGCGTCCGCCGGCGAAGCCTCTTCCTCCGCGATCGGCGTCAATCGTGGAATCGCGCTGTGGCGCCGCGCCGTGGCGTTTGCTCTGCGTACGCCGGAAGAGCGCGTGATGTTCGATTTCGTCCGGCAGATTTTCCTGCGCGACCACAAGGTGCGCTTGCGCGCTTATCCCAGTCTGGCCTACGCCTTTGTTCCCGGGCTGCTTATCCTTTTACAGTCCGAGCGCAGCGAGCATTTCATGCTCTTTGCGCCCGCAGCGATTCTCGGCTTTCTCCCCATTCCGTTGCTCACGCAGTTTCCTTATTGGGGCGAATCGCACGGCGAATGGATCTTCGCGCATGACAGGCTTCGAATCGATTACCAATCTCGCTGTGGGTATCAAAAAAGCGATTCTCTTCACTTTTCAACTTCCCGCGCTCATCGTTTTCTCCATCCCGCTTTTCTTCCTCGCCGGTCCGCTCTCGGCCTGCGCCGCCATAGTTCTCGCGCTAGGCGTAGGCATTTTTATACTCGAACTCGCGTTTCTGCTGCTCACGCCAGGTTTGCCGTTTACGCAGGAACTTGGCCCGGAGGCGCGGCGGGCACGATGGCGTTTAGTCTCGGCTCGCTCGTGGCGCTGGGTGTGATCGCCGTAATTCTTTACGTTTTCGCGAATACGCCGGCGCGGATTGCGGTCATCGGCCTGATTCTGATTTTCGGCGGAGTGGCGCTCGATCCCGCGGGCAACGCGCGATTCACGGTGGAAGAACCAGCGGCATTTCGCAGCTCGGGAACGAATTTGTTTTCGTGATCGCTGCCGTGCGCGATTTTGCGAAAAGAGGCCCGGCTGAAGCGCGGGCTAGTTAGAAAAGCTGCAAAGTCCACAGGTCGTGGATGTGCACGACGCCTTCGAGGCGACGATCGGCGTCCACGACGAGCACCGAAGTGATTCGTTTTTCTTCCATCACTCGCAGGGCGCTGGCGGCTAATTCGCTGCGGCCTAGCGTTACCGGATTTTTGCTCATACATTCTGCTGCCGTTAGATGGAGCGCGTCCTGCGGACGCTGCTGCATCATGCGGCGTAGGTCGCCGTCGGTGATGATGCCGAGCAGCTTTCGATCGCCATCTACCACCGCCGCTAGCCCTAGTCCTTTGCGGCTCATTTCGTAAATCACGTCCGGCATCTTCGCGCCCGGCGCGACGCACGGCAGATTTTCGCCGGCGTGCATCAGGCTCTCGAGACGCCGCAGCCGCTTGCCCAACTTTCCGCCGGGATGCAGCGCGGCGAAATCCTCTTCCTTGAATCCGCGGCGCTCGAGAAGCGAAATCGCGAGAGCGTCGCCCATCGCGAGCGCGGCCGCGGTGGAAGCCGTGGGCGCGAGATTCAGCGAGCACGCTTCTTCTTTCACCGCGATATCGAGAACTACGTCGCTCGCTTGCGCCAATGTCGAGCGCGGCTTCGCTGTCAGCGTGACGAGCCGAATGCCGAGACGCTTCAGCGTCTCGAGCAAATCGAGCAGCTCTTCGGTCTCGCCGCTCGCCGAAATCGCCAGCACCACATCTTCGGCGACCAACATGCCGAGATCGCCGTGCGCCGCTTCGGCCGCGTGCAGAAACAGCGACGGCGTGCCGGTGCTCGCGAATGTCGCGGCGATCTTCCGGCCGATCAGCCCCGACTTGCCCATGCCGGTGACGACGACGCGGCCCTTGCAGCGATACAGCAGTTCGACGGCTTGCTCAAAGCGCGCGTCGAGCCGCTCGATCAGCCCGGCGATCGCTTCCGCTTCGATGCGCAGCACGCGCTTGGCGGTTTCGAGGCTCATGCCTTGTCCCACGCGCGCACCAGCTTCGAAATTTCCATCAATCGCTTCACCAGCGGCTTGAATTGCTCGAGCGGCAAAGCGTTCGAGCCATCCGAGAGCGCCTTCGCCGGATTGTCGTGCACCTCGACGAAAATTCCATCCACTCCCGCGGCCACGCTCGCCCGCGCCAGCGGCTCGATAAATTCCGGCTGCCCGCCGCTCGATTTCCCGTCCGCCGCCGGCAACTGCACCGAATGCGTCGCGTCGAACACAACCGGGTAGCCGAGTTTCTTCATCGTGGGAATCGAGCGCATATCCACGACGAGATTCTGATAGCCGAACGAAGCGCCGCGCTCGGTCAAAATAATCTTCTCGTTGCCAGTGCTCGCCACTTTCTCCGCTGCGTTCGCCATTTCCGCGGGCGCAGACGAATTGGCCTTTCTTGATGTTCACCGCGCGCCCGGTCTTCCCCGCCGCCACGAGCAAATCCGTTTGGCGGCAAAGAAACGCCGGAATCTGCAGCACGTCGCAAACTTCCGCCGCCGGCGCCACCTGCGAGACCTCGTGCACGTCGCTCAGAATCGGCAATCCAGTCCGCTTGGCAATCGCCGCGAGAATCCGCAAGCCTTCCTTCAATCCCGGCCCGCGGTAGGACGAAACCGAAGTGCGATTCGCCTTGTCGAACGACGCTTTGAAAATCAGCGGCACGCCAAGTTCGCCAGCCGCCGCGCCGAGCCGATCGGCGAGCATCGAGGCATGCGCCTCGCTTTCGATCACGCACGGGCCTGCGATTACGAAGAGCGGAGCGCCCGGGCCGAGCGCGACCTTGCCTGCCGAGAATGTTCGCGGTGCCATGATGGTAAGCGGTGTGGATTCTATAGGAATGTCCTACAGGGGCACAACGCTTGCGGGAAGCGATGAAGTCGAAATCCGCTGGTGCGCGTTTTTGTTTCGGTTAGAAATGGCCTCCTTCTTTTATTTTCAGTTAGTTACGGGCGATTTTAATTGAACCCTTGTTTCGGTTAGAAATGGCGATTTGTTCTTGGGTTGGCAGCGGGTCGCACCGCAGAGACGCAGAGTGCGCAGAGATTAAAGCAGTGTTTTTGAGCCGATTAGAAATGGCCTCCGTCGTTTGTTTTGTTGGGGTTACGGCGATTTCTAATAAATTTGCACGCGATTAGAAATTTGCTTACTGGGGCCGCTTTTTGGAGATTGGCATCGAAAGACGCCGGCAGGCTGCCGGGGCTACGGGGGCGCGTGGATTTGAAATTTTGGGTTTTGTTCGGCCGCTTCGAACTAGCGGAGAGAACAGATGGCCGAACACCGGGAGGGCTGAAGACCCTCCCCTACGAGGGGGCTGCATTGCTGCTTGATCCTCCAGATTGTGGACTTCTTGGGGCGCACTTCTAGCTCGCTCAGAAGAGCCAGCGCCGCGCTTAGGGGCTGTGCGCTCCTGACTTATGATTATCGTGAGAGTAATCAAATGTCAATAGTAATTCCGAGCCAAAATGAATCGATCGGACACAAAGTTCAGAAGCACGGAGACGCGCCTCGGCGTGGCGCTCATGGCTTCGCTCGCGAGCGAAGATTCAGAGGGAATGGATGGCTCACTTCACGATCAGTGTGAGCGACTCGCTGTGACTATGGGTGCCGTCCGTCGCGGTCAGCTGCAGCGTGTACGTCCCAGCGGGAGTCTTCTGAGTCGATCCGGAATTCCCGCCGGAGTTTACACCTCCACAGGCGAAGATGCCGACGGCAATTCCCAATGCCACGATCAACAATAGCGGCAATGGTGCCACTCTCGCGAATGCGACCATCACAGGCCGACGGGGACACGCTAGAACCGTTGCCGCCAGCAACCCGAGAACAATCAGCCCGATCGGAAAGCCAGGGCGGAAATTTAAATTCGGCGCTGCTGCGGCTGTTTGCGTCGCGACGCTCACGGCGAAGTTCGCGGACTGCCCGGATGTGAGCGGAATGGAGGACGGCTGGACAGTGCAGCTTGCGTTGGCCGGTACGTTTGAGCACGTGAACGTGACCGTGCCCGAATAGCCGGTGGCAGCAGTGAGCGAGAGGTTGTATGTGGCGGTGGCGCCTGCGGCAACCGTTTGGCTGGTGGCGCCGGAGCCGCCGAGCCGAAAGAGAAGTCCGTGCTGACGGCCACGCCAGATAAGCTGAAGGAAATCCGCGGAGTAGTGGGATCGTCGGTAGCGATTTTGAGCATTCCTGAAATATTTCCGGCGGTTGAAGGCGTGAAGGTTACAGAGAACTCACAATCCTGGGACGGCTGAATTGGCACGTCGCAGCCGATCTGCGTAAACGCGAAGCCCTGCGAGATTGTCGTATGTACGAGATCAACGTTCATTTCAAGCGTTCCAATGTTGCCGACGAGAACATCTTGATTCGGGCTCGTTTGCCCAACTGGAGTGGGGCCGAATGAGAGACTTGACGGCTGAACGCTTACTTACGGGGCCAAGCCGAGGCGAGGAGAGGAAGGATAGTCTCGGGAATTGGCGCATTGGATTGAAGCGTGAGTAGGGCTGAAACATTTCCACTCATCGTAGGCGCAAAAGACACAGTGAGCGTGCAGGACGCTCCTGCCGCGACGGGCTGCGAGCAACCATTTAAATTGGCCGGAACACTGAAGACAGGATTCGAGCTCTGGATTGAGCTGATGTTAAGGCTTAACGTACCACAGTTGGTGATGGTCAACGTCTGGCTCGCGCCTGTCCCAACAATTCCGAGCAGGACCAGACCCGCGTTCGCCGGATACGAGATGCAGAGGAGCGGCGCGCTGCCGTTCGGATCAATCGCCGCCGCGAACGCGAAGCCAAAATTATCATTTCCCTGCTGCGGCGGCGTTACAGCGGGCAAGTAGGCGCCGGGTGTAGTGAAGAGGTCGTCTCCGGTGAGGCCCGCGAAGTGCACAATTCCGCTTGAGTCCAGAGCAATTCCAAGGACTTGAGACCAGTCATTGGTCCGGCAAAAAAGGTCGAAAACAGGACTGTATTCCCGCCGGGATTGAATTCGGTCACGAATCCGTTGGGAAGATTGGAACGAAAGCCGAGCTAGGGATCGTCAGCAAGGGATGCGCCAGCGGAAGTTGTGGATCGCCCGTAAAACCTGCCAGCCAGATGTCTCCGGAAGCGTCGAGAGTAATTGCCTGGGTGGTCGTAAAGAAGGGATTAGAGAAACTGAATAGAAGCAGCTGGAGTACTAATTGGGGAGGGCATAATAGAAGAAGGTGGAAACATGAATGCGGGTATGGGATTGAAGGCATGGAGTGGTGGGATATGGAGGAAAGTTGTAGTAAAAAGCGTGCGTGGCGTACGGTGATCCGAAGAAACTCCTGATCGCAGAGGAATGTAGAGTAGGAAAGAGAGGAAGCGGGCGACATATTGGCACGAATGGGGCCGCATACGGCGCTGGCGATAGAGTTGATAAGCGCGCTGGATGTCGGCACAGAGTTCGGCGGCGCTGGTGACATAAGCGCTGCTCTCGGAGTGAACTGCAATTGCGGATGGTCTGAAGACTCCCCCGCCTACGGGGTGCTGCTCGGAGGAATGCAATAGGATGGTATGGTAGGAATTGGTAATAAAAGAATTGGGTAGAGGGGGCAATAAGCGCGCGGGGTGAGGGAAATAAGATGAATGTAGCGGTGAGGTAGCGCTACGTGCTGTGAAGCGAACTGTTTTATAGGTTGATGAAGAGTAGCGGGTTGAGCACGCGCGATAATACTAGAGTAATGAGAGAGGAACATAGGCGAGAGTGAGGTGATAAAGGCAGCGCGTTGAGGGGAATGAGGAAAGGGTTTGAGGGAAAATAGGCGGATTCAGTATAGCGGTGAGATGGCGTCACCTGACTGTCCACTGCGATTCCAAACGGCTGGTCGTAATCGCTGCCGCCAAGTATGTTGAGTAGACGGGCTTGTTCCTTCCGGATTAAGTTTCGTGATGACCGCGTCGGGCAACTGGGCAGCACACGATGCGCAAGTCTGTTGAAAAGCTCCGGGCGTTACGGGATAGGTTCCGAACACCTGTCCGGCGATGTAAGTGTTTCCGGAGGCGTCCGCCGTCGCAGCGCCGAAATACAAGAAAGTATCTGCTACGTAGGTTGAATAGCTCAACACTGGATCGATGATTAGAGGACGGGAATGGTCATAGGGCGATCGCGAAGACGATCTCGTTCTTTGCCAGAAGCGCGAAGCGGCCGCGGGCTGCGAGCGCGCGGAGCCTGCTGGCTGATAGACGTCGGGCCTCCGCAGGATTAGCGTGCCACCGGCTAAGGCTACTCTTGCGCTTCCGTCGGCGGCAATCGTGATTTGTTTTGCGCCTTCTAGGCGCATTTTGATCCGTTGGAGATTTCCTCCCGGGGCTACGACGAAATCATGCTCGAACTCCTGCCCTGTCCCGTAGACAACGAGATCGATTCCGGGATACAGGCCATCGTATTTTACGCGGCTATAGTTTGGGATGTGCGTGTGCCAACGCCCGGAATCACGGCCGAGAATGTAATTGGATTCGCTGGGCTGGCGATCTACGGCCTAGAGGTTGGCCCCGGGGTAGCGGTATTGACGGGGGCGATCGAAAGGCCTTCCGAGCGCGGAGCGAAGTGCGGAACTGGAAGACTATCCCCTAGGCCGAAGGCTGAGGCTGGCGTTCGCGGCGCGGGCTACAAAGCGGGAGACCTGCGGCGCCTGGCCCTGATTCGGCTCGAATGCAACGGGGAGCTTGAGGTTGGTGAGCGGGGGATGCGAAGGCTTTGGCGCTTGAGCCAAAGCTGTCGCCGCAGCGAGAGGTATGATCGTGCTTGCGGCGAGGACTCGTATCAAAGTAGCGCATCGCAGCATGGGCTGGACTCCTACTGCCGCGGTGCTGACAGATCCACAATCCTCCCGGCTACAGCCGGAAGGAATAGGCCGACGTCATACTAACCAGACCGCAGATTAATGGGAGGGGAAGTATATACGAAGTAACGGGCAGCCGGCGGATTTTTTCTGCAGCAAGCTCCTCTTGCCGAGCGAACCAGGATCACAAGCTACGGCGCGTGGCGCTATTCGTAGCGCAGGGCTACGGTGGGATCGACGCGCAGGGCGCGCCAGGCTGGGATGCTGCAGGCGGCGGCTGCGATGATGGCGAACAGGATCGCTACGGCGCTGAAGATGAGCGGATCGCTGGTCTTCACGTCGTAGAGGATGGAAGCCATGGTGCGCGTCACGGCGAGCGTGATTAGCGCGCCGGCGGCGATACCTATCGCCGCAACTTTCAATCCTTCGCCCACTACCAGCTTCACTACTTGACGGGGACTTGCGCCCAGCGCCATGCGGATGCCGATTTCATTCGTGCGCTGCGCGACAGAGTGCGCCATCACGCCGTAAATTCCGATGGCGCCGAGGAAAAGCGCGAGCACGCCGAAGAAGCCGGCGAGTTCGCTGAGGACCAGGTTGGGCGCCACGGCATCCTTGATGAGGGTATCGAGGTAATCGACCTGCGAGACGGGTTGCTGCGCGTCCACGGACCAGATGGCGTCGCGCATGGCCGTGGGGAGCGCGGAGTTGGTGCCCGTGGAGCGCACGACGATGCCGGCCGAGCGGCTGGGCGCCTGCGCGAACGGAAGGTAAAACTCGCGGCGCGGCTTTTCGCTCATCTGAAATAGTTTTACATTGCCGACCACGCCGATGACGGTGACAACGAAGCGGTCATCGCCATAGGCGAGCTGCTGCCCTAGCGGATCGGAGTCCGGCCACAATTGTTGCTTGAGGCGTTCGCTGATGATCGCGACTGGAGTTGCGCCGGAATTGTCGGTGGCGTTGAATGCGCGCCCTTGATGCAGCGAGATGCCCATGGTGGAAAAGTATTCCGGAGTGACGGCGGCGTACTGAGAGTAGAGCGTATCATTCGGCGCAGGCGCGGGCCGGTCGGCGCGAGAGACTTTCGCGAACTCACCCGCCTTCGAGAACGGCACCACCTGGGTCACGGCGGCGGACTCGACCTGGGGCAGAGCGCGCATGCGCTCGAGCGTTTGATCGTAGAAGGCGCGGATTTGAGCGTCGCTCGAGTACTTGCCTTTCGGCAACTCCAGCTGCGCGGTGATCAGATTGACAGGGCGGAAGCCGGGATCGGCCATCACCATGTGAACGAAGTTCTGCAGAAGAAGTCCCGTGGAAATCAAGACGACGACCGCGACGGCAATCTCGGCGATTACAAAGATTCGCCGCGTCCGCGATCCGCGCCGCCCGCTCGACGCCTGGCCGGAACTTTCTTTCAACATGCGATTCAAATCGAGCTTCGAGGCTTGCAGCGCGGGAACGAACCCGAAGATGATTCCGCAGAGACCTGCGATGCCCAGCGTATAGCCGAGCGTCACCCAATCCAGTTGGACATGACCGTAATTGACCAGGTATCCGCGGACGCGATCGGGAATCAGTGAATCGACCCACGACATTCCCAAGGTGCCGAAGAGCAAACCTGCCAGACCGCCGAGCGAGAACAAAATGACCGATTCGGTGAGAAGCTGGCGCGCAATGCGGCGGCGAGTGGCGCCGAGCGCGCTGCGTACCGCCAATTCCTTCGCGCGGCCCGTAGCTCGTGCGAGCATCAAGTTGGCCACATTGACGCAGGCGATGAGCAGAACCAGGCCGACGATCCAGAAGCAGACCAGGATTTGATCGCCGCCTTCGTTCCTCAGGATCTCTTGGCGCAGCGAACTGAGGAAAAATTCCTCATTCTGGTTTGTCGCCGGAAATTGCTGCTCGAGCCGTCGCGAGACGGCGCTGAACTGCGAGTTGGCTTCGCGGAGGTTGATTCGATCCTTCAGCCGTCCCACTAAGATGTAGCCAGCGCCCTCGCGTGCAGCACGTTGCGAAGCGGTCCACGCCATCGGCGTCCACAGATTTGCCGCGCCGGTCATTGGAAACTGGAAATTTGCCGGGGCCACACCGATCACCGTGTAGGCTTCACCGTTGACCGTGATTGCGCGGCCGATGATTTGGGGATCTGCAGCGAAGCGGCTCGCCCATAGTCCGCGGCTGAGAATCACGACGTGATTTGCGCCGATGCGGTCCTCTTGCGGCGAGAAAGTGCGGCCGAGTATGGGCTTGATGCCGAGAGTGTCGAAGAAGCTCCAGGTCACGCGTGCGCCGGCAATGCGTTCAGGCGTCGCGTCGCCGGTGAGATTGAAATCGCCGCTATCGACGGCCGCGAGCGATGCCAGCGCCGGTGACTGTTCGAAAAGAGAATAATAATCGCCCGGAGTAATGCCATTGGCGGTCCATCCCTTTTGGCGGTCGTGCGCACTGGCGAGCACGAGCTGCTCGCTATGGGGATACGGGAGGCCTTTGATCAGCCAGGCATCGATATAACTGAAGATGGCGGTGTTGGTGCCGATGCCGAGCGCCAGAGTGAGAATGGCTACGGCGGTGAAGCCGGGGCTTTTTACCAACATGCGCAGGCCGAAACGCACATCCTGAACCAGCACGCCGATGAAGCTGACGCCGCGCGCGTCGCGACATTCTTCTTTCACTTGATCGAGGCCGCCGAATTTGATGCGCGCCTGGCGCAGGGCTTCCTGGCGCGTCATGCCGGATTTGAAATTGGCTTCCACCTGGCGCTCGAAGTGAAAGCGGAGTTCGTCATCGAGTTCGGATTCGACGCGGTGCGGGCGGAAGAGGGAGCGGAGGCGGTGGAGGAGATCGGTCAGCATTTTTGGCTCCTGGTTTGTGGTGGCGCTGAGAGCATGCTTACGTCCGAAAAAAATGGCCGAAAGGCGGGAGGGTCTGAAGACCCTCCCCTACACTGCTTCCAGAACTTGCCGCACGGCGGCGGTTAGTTTGCGCCAGGCCGATTCTTCGGCTTCGAGTTGCTTGCGGCCTGCGCGGGTCAGTTCGTAATACTTGGCGCGGCGATTATTTTCTGAGGTGCTCCAGCGGGCTTTGATCCAGCCGCGGCGTTCGAGGCGATGCAGCGCGGGATAGAGGGAGCCCTGTTGGACTTGCAGAACCTTTTTTGAAATTTGCTGAATGCGCTCGGAGATGGCCCAGCCGTGCTCGGGGCCGAGAACTAGCGTGCGAAGAATTAAGAGATCGAGAGTGCCTTGCGGGAGTTCCAGCTTGGAATCAGTCACGCGTTTCCCTTGTGCTTCGACAGGAAGGATACGCTCGCTCCTGTCGAAGCGCAAGGGAAAGTAGCGCCGGCGTCCCTGCCGGCATCTTACGACCGCGAGCGTCGGCAAGAGCTGCAATCGTGAGCGAACTACGGCGCTCAAAATATGGCACTGGTTGGGTTGCGAGGTCCGCGCGGGAGTGTTGCCCGTGGTAGGCGATGTGCTCGTCGGATGCCGGCAGAGACGCCGGCGCTACCACACCCTGCACGTGGGCGCAGCGTAGGTTGATTGCGACAAAAAACGCCGGCTGGCAGCCGGCGCTACGGGAGTTTCGGAATTTTGGAGCGATTAATCGGCGGGTTCTGCGGTGCGGACGCGGGCTTCGGCGTTTACTGCGTGGTGGCTGCGCCTGTGTTCGTGGCTGGCTTTGATGAACGCGGCGAAAAGCGGATGCGGGGCCAGCGGCTTGGATTTGAACTCGGGATGGAATTGCACGCCGACGAACCACGGATGGTCGGCTACTTCTACCACCTCGACGTAAACGCCGTCGGGCGTCTTGCCGGTGATGCGAAATCCTGCGGCTACCAGCGCGGGCTCATATTCGCGATTGAATTCGTAGCGATGGCGGTGGCGCTCGGAAATTTCGAGCTGCCCGTAGGCGCGATTGGCATGTGAGCCGGGCTCGAGCTTGCACGGCCACGCGCCCAGGCGCATCGTGCCGCCCATCTCATCCACGCCCAGCAGTTCGCGCAATTTATAAATCACGCGATTCGGCGTTGAGGGATCAAACTCGGTGCTGTCGGCGCGTTCCATGTGGCAGGCCTGGCGCGCGTATTCGATCGTGGCGCATTGCATGCCGAGGCAGATGCCGAAGAACGGCACCTTCTTTTCGCGCGCGTAAGTGATGGCGTGAACCATGCCCGCGATGCCGCGCTTGCCGAATCCGCCGGGCACGAGAATGCCGTCCACGTGGCGCAGGCGCTGCTCCGCCGTTTCCGGCGAATCAATCTCTTCGGCTTCGATCCATTCGATCACTGTGCGCTGGTGATTGGCGAGGCCGCCGTGCATCAGCGCCTCGCGCAGGCTCTTGTAGGCATCCTCGAGCTGCACGTATTTGCCGACGACTCCGATGCGCACTTCGCCTTCGGGATGTTCGAGGCGCTCGAGCATGGCGATCCATTTGCTCAAGTCGCGCGGCGGCGCTTCGATTTTCAGCAGACGCAACACCTGCTCGTCAAGCCCCTCGCTCGCTAGCGACATCGGCACTTCATAAATGTTGTTCACGTCCGGCGCGGAGATGACGCAGGATTCCGCGACGTTGCAGAAGAGCGCGATCTTCGATTTCAGTTCTTGTTCGAGGCGACGATCGCTGCGGCAAAGAAGAATGTCGGGCTGAATCCCGATGCTGAGCAGTTCTTTCACGCTGTGCTGCGTGGGCTTCGTCTTCAATTCGCCGGCGGTGGCGATATAGGGCACGAGCGTGAGGTGAACGAACAGCGCGTTCTCCGGGCCGAGCTCGAGGCGCATCTGGCGGATGGCTTCCAAGAACGGAAGGGATTCGATGTCGCCCACCGTGCCGCCGATTTCGACGATTACGATGTCCACTTCGTCGGCTACTTTGCGAAAGGCGGCTTTGATTTCATCGGTGACGTGCGGAATCACTTGCACGGTTTTGCCGAGATAATCACCGCGGCGCTCTTTGGTGAGAATGGATTCGTAGATGCGGCCGGTGGTCCAGTTGTGATCGCGCGTGAGCTTGGCGTTGGTGAAGCGCTCGTAATGGCCGAGATCGAGATCGGTTTCGGCGCCGTCATCGGTGACGAATACTTCGCCGTGCTGATACGGACTCATCGTGCCGGGATCAACGTTCAGGTAGGGATCGCACTTCTGGAGGGTGACCTTGAGGCCGCGGCTTTCGAGAAGACAGCCCATGGAAGCCGCCGCTACGCCTTTGCCGAGAGAGGAAACTACGCCGCCCGTTACGAAGATATACTTCGGGCCGCTTCGCAAGTGTCGGAATTTCCTCCGGTCAGGTGTGCGTACAACGCATTATGAGGGGATTCGCGGCGCGTGTCAAATGGCTGGCAGCCGTCGCAGGTAAAGCGACGCCGGTGGTTGCTGGGAGGATTGAGTTGTCGGTTAGATCCTTAGGCCAAAATGCGGCCTCAGGATGACGGCGCGTCGGCGGGGATGCATAAAACGAAAGTCACCGCGATCGTAGTTCAGGGCTCGCCGCGGTCGCGCAGGATTTTTTCTACTTTGGCTATGTCGGCTGGGACGTCTATGCTTACGGCTTCGTATTCGAATTCGACTACGCGGATACGGTAGCCATTTTCGAGCCAGCGTAGTTGCTCCAGTTGCTCGATGCGCTCCAGTTCGCCTGGGGGGAACGTGGCGAAATCGAGGAGCGCGTCGCGACGGAAGGCGTAGAGGCCGACGTGTTTGGCGTGACGCGCGGCTACTGATGCGCCGCGGTCGCGAACCCAGGGGATTGGGGCGCGCGAGAAATAGAGGGCGTTGCCGTCGAAGTCGGTCACGACCTTTACTACGTTCGGATCCATGATTTCGGAGGTTTGCTTGATGGTGGTCGAAGGCGTGGCAATCTGAATCGTCTCATCGTCTTGCATCGCGGCGACGATGGCGTCAATCGCATCGGGATCGATCAGCGGCTCATCGCCTTGGACATTGACGTAAATTCCAGCCGGAATGTTCGCGGCGACTTCCGCGACGCGGTCGGTGCCGCTGGAATGATCGCGGCGCGTCATCACCGCCTCGCCGCCAAATCCCTGCACGGCCCGCGAAATCCTCTCGTCGTCAGTCGCGACCACTACCCGCGCGATCCGCTGCGCCTTCTTCGCCCGCTCGTAAACGCGCGCAATCATCGCTCGTCCGGCGATTTCCGCCAACGCCTTCCCCGGGAATCGCGAGGAATCGTAGCGCGCCGGAATCACCACAATTGCGTCGCTGTTCTTAGAGTCGGTCATGTTCTAAATCTGATGCGCAGGCAGCGTACTCGGTAGCGCCGGCGTCCCTGCCGGCATCTTACGATCGCAGACCCGACCATTGGCAGAAGATACGCGCGGATCACTCAGCCCGCGCCGACGCCACTTGTTTAATTCCCCGCACCGCGCATGATTACGCCCCTCGCCAACCTCGGTGGCCGTAAGATGCCGGCCTGAAAGGCCGGCGCTACAAAATGCCGCTAAAGAATGCGCCGCAGCGCTCCGATTTATTGCTCGCGCGCGCCCAAATCATAGCACGCGCCCCGCCGACGCCGCCGCGGCGTCACCAACGCGTGGAGTCGCGCATCGAAAATTTTGATTGCGAGGCCGCTTGCTTTGCGAAACGCGAGTGGTAGAATCCGATTTAGAGAGCCTGGACGCCGCCCGACCCGCCTCCAGCGGCCCAGCACCGGGGAAAATTTGAGCGATCACGCCAGACCGCGTGGAGCTGCAAAGTCTTCTGGGCTGGCGTGCGCTCTCCTGATCGGCTTCATCGCAGTACTCGCCGTTCCTTCCTATTTCGCGCAATCTTCCGCCCCAGGCTCAGCGGAACAATCCCAAGTCGAAAAAAGGCCCGGCGGCAAGACCATGAAGCTGGCCGTCGACCTGACGCTGGTCAATGTCACGGTCACCGATCCCTACGGACGCCTGGTCACCGGCCTCGAGCAGGAAAATTTCCGCGTCTTCGAAGACAACACCGAGCAGGAAGTCGTCCGCTTCTCCGGCGAGGACGTTCCCATTTCAATCGGCGTGATTTTCGACATGAGCGGCAGTATGGCCGACAAATTCGAGAAATCGCGCCTGGCCGCGGTGCAATTCTTCAAGACCGCGAATCCCCTGGATGAATTTTGCCTGGTGAATTTCAACGATCGCGCGCAGCTTGCCAGTCCGTTCACCGCCAGTGTGGAGGAGCTGCAAGATCGCCTGCTCTACACCACCGCGCACGGCCAGACTGCGCTCTTCGATGGAATTTATCTCGGACTGAGCCAGATGAAGGGCGCACGTAACTCAAAGAAAGCGTTGCTCATCATATCTGATGGCGGCGACAACCATAGTCGTTATACTGAAACAGATGTCCGCCGATATTTGAAGGAAGCGGACGTCCAGATGTACGCCATCGGCATCTATGACCAGGGGCCGGAGTTTCGCAGCGACGAGGAACGCAATGGCCCGGGCCTGCTGAGTGAGCTTACAGAAATGACCGGCGGGCGGACGTTCAAGGTCAACAGCCTGAACGATCTCCCCGACATTGCTTCGAAGATCAGCATGGAGTTGCGGAACCAATATGTACTCGGCTACAGGCCAAGCAATCACGCGCGGGACGGCAAATGGCGCAAGATCAAAGTGCGCCTGCGCCCTCCGCACGGATTGCCCCCGCTCGAAGTCTTCGCCCGCTCGGGATATTTCGCTCCGGGCCACTGAGTTCGCCCGCGTCGTTCCTTTCGCGCGCATCGCTGTGCTTGTGCTTTTTCTGGCCGCCGCTGCTTCATTCGCACAATCGACTCGCGCGCAGGACGCTCCGCCGCCGGGCGCTCCTCCGATTGCGCTATTCAATAGCCTGCAGCAGAAGCAGCAGCCGCCTCCGGGCGCGACGATAAAAAGAGACGTGGATCTCGTCGTTCTGCACACCACCGTGGAGGACGCCAAAGGCCAATTCGTCCCCGATCTCAAGCAGGATAACTTCAAGGTTTACGAAGACAAGGTTGAGCAGCGGATTTCGGTTTTCGAGCGCGAAGATATTCCCGTCACCATGGGCTTGGTGATCGACAACAGTGGCAGCATGCGCGAGAAGCGCGCGCAAGTGAACGCCGCGGCGCTGACCTTCGTGAAGACGAGCAATCCCTCCGATGAAGTCTTCGTCGTGAATTTCAATGACGACTACTACCTCGATCTCGATCGCGATTTCACCAACGATCCGAAGGAATTGCAGGAAGCGCTCGAGCGCATTGATTCACGCGGCAGCACGGCGCTCTATGACGCCGTGGTCGGCTCGCTCGACCATCTGAAGAAGGCGCACAAGGACAAGCGAGTGCTTCTGGTGATCACCGACGGCGACGACGATGCCAGCCGCAAATCTTTCGAGTACACGGTGAAGGCGGCGCAGCAATCGAATGCGCTGATTTACGCCGTCGGCGTCTTCAGCGATTACGATCAGTCGCACGACAAGCGCATGGTCCGCCACTCCAAGAAAATTCTCATGGAACTTGCCGAAGCCACCGGCGGCGCCGCTTATTTCCCCAACAGCCTCGACGAGGTGCAGCCCATCTGCACCATGATTGCCCACGACATCCGCAATCAGTACACCCTCGGCTACTATCCGACGAATGAGTCCAAGAACGGCGCGTTCCGCTCGGTCCAGGTTTTAGTCAACGCCAAAGGCCGAGGCAAGCTCTCCGTCCGCACACGCACCGGCTATTACGCCAAAGGTCTGTCCGGCGCGCAGTAGCTCCCGTACCGCTGGCGTCCCCGCCGGCTCCTACTACCGCAATCTGGCCAAGTACACAGATCACGAGCGGACTACAAAACCAAACCACGCTCATAATTTTGCTTTTTGCGCCGTCCACAGTCGCTGCATTCGCTGGCTTTGATCTTCGTAAGAGCCGGCGGGGACGCCAGCGGTACGGTACGGGACTATCGCGCGATCGAGGCTAGAAAACTTTTCCCGTGCAGAATTCGCGCGCCGAAATTTTCGGCGATAGTTTGGCCCATGTCGGCGAGGGTGGCGCGCACGCCTAAATTCACGCCGCTCGCCGCCTCCGGCCCATACGTCACAATCGGCACATACTCGCGCGAATGATCCGTCGTCGGATTCACCGGATCGGGATCGCAACCATGATCGGCCGTTATCATTAATAAATCACCCGGCCCGAGCTTCGTCAAAAACGGCCCCAGCATCGCATCGAATTCCTCAAGCGACTTCGCGAATCCCTCCACATCCTTGCGGTGCCCATACAGCATGTCGAAATCCACCAGATTCGCGAAAATCAATCCAGCCGGCCGCTTCACGAGCGCCTCATCGAGCTTCGCCATGCCATCCACATTATTTTTCGTGGTCGCGTAATCATCCACGCCGCGCCCGTTATAAATGTCGTGAATTTTCCCCACGCCGAAAATCGGCACGCCGCGCTCCACCAGCACGTCCATCAGCATCGGCCGCGGCGGCTCGACGGCATAATCATGCCGCCGCTCCGTCCGCCGGAAATTCCCGGCCGCGCCGGTAAACGGCCGCGCAATCACCCGCCCCACCCGATTCGGCCCATGCAACAGCTTCCGCGCGATCTCGCACATCCGATAAAGCTCCGGCACGGGAATCACGTCTTCATGCGTCGCAATCTGAAATACGCTGTCGCCCGATGTGTACACGATCGGAAATCCAGTCCGCACGTGCTCCGCGCCAAGCTCCTTGATAATCTCCGTTCCCGAAGCGGGCTTGTTCCCAATCGTCCGCCGCCCGATCTGCTTTTCGAATTCCGCGATCAGTTCAGCCGGAAATCCGTGCGGATAAACCGGAAAGGCCTGCGCCAGCCAAATTCCCGCCATCTCCCAATGTCCGGTCGTCGTATCTTTTCCCGGCGAATGTGTAGCTCCTTTGCCGAAGCAGCCGGCAGCCCGCGCAGGTGGCTCGAGATGCGCCAGCGGCTTGATATTCGCAAGCCCCAGCCGCACAAGATTCGGCAGCTTCAAAGCCCGCGATCGCGCAATGTGCCCCAGCGTGTCGCGCCCCACATCTCCATAATCCGCCGCGTCCGGCAATTCGCCGATCCCCACGCTATCCAGCACAATCCAGATGACGCGCTCAAATCGCGAACGATTCGCAGCCAAGTCCGCCGCCTCCATTTCCGAAATCCATAACAGCCGCCACCGCACAAATTGTGAGGCTGGCGGCGGCATCCCCTCCGATGTAGCTCACCTCTTCAGAGGTGAGGCCGTTCGCCGTTGATCGCCGACGCCGCTACGAATACCCCGCTACATGCTCTCCAGTGCAATCAATAGTTTCCGGCTCCGCGCTCTCATCGCCGGTGTACCGCCGCGCGCGGCCGCGCGCAAAAGCTCAATCACCGCGGGACGCATGCTTGCGTCATGCTCCGCCAAATCGGCCAACCCCTGAATCGCAAAAGTCCTGACGATCGAACTGCGATCCTCCAGATAGCCATTCAACAAAGATGCCGCAAGCTCCCGCTCCTCGGCGCTCAGCGAAAGCCGCGGAACCATAGCCGCCAGATGCCAACGCACTTCTTGCTCCTCGGCGTCGGCCATCAATCCAAGCAACTCCTTCTTGAAGGGCTGCAGCAGCTCGCGCTTCGTCCGCGTAACCTTTTCGGCCGCGTCCGCGGCCCGCATGCGCACCAACGCATCCTCCGACCACAATCCAGCCATCAGCTGAGGAAACAACTGAGGATTCTTCGCCACAATCGCCGCAACTTCATCAGCCCGGCCGATCGATCGCCGGTCGCCTCCACGCAAACGCGAAAGTATGTCCTGCGGCGGCATCTCGACTTTCCAAATCCTATCCTCCGTCAGTCATCTTCCGATCGAGCTGCTCCAGCACCATCGGCCAAGCCTGCTCATGCCGCTTCATCGCCGCCTCATCCGCAAAACCAGCATGAGTCAACTTCAGAGAAGTCCCATTTCCAGCCGGCGCGAGTTCCACGGTCACGAGCGTCTCGAATCCGCCGGTCGCGGCCGTCACCCACGTCAGCGCTACCGACTTATCGTGTTCGAGAGCCAGAAACCGCCCGTAATGCGGATGCCGCTTTCCCTGGAAATGCGTTTCGAAGAAAAAAGCCGAGTTCACCGCCCCCGTCATCATCACCGTGCCGGGCGCCGCAAACCAACGGTCGAATTCCTCGGTCCACGCGCGATAAAGAACGTCAGCCGTCGCCTTCATTTCCCGCGAACAAGTGAGCCGGAACGGCCGCAAGGAAACGTCCGGCGGCGCCGCAGTAATCGTCATGGCAGCCCTCCCATTACACTTTATACTTGACCCTCGAACCGATTCCAGGGTTCATACTTTTCCTGCATGGCCACCGCGCCCAAATCGCTACGCTCCGGCGAACTCGCGCGACTCGCGAACGTCAGCGCGGATACTCTTCGCCATTATGAAAAGATCGGCATACTTCCCTGCCCGCCCAGAACGGAATCCGGCTATCGCATGTACGCGGCGAGCGCAGTCGATCGCGTAAAGCTCGTCCAGTACGCACTGCAACTCGGATTTAGTCTGGCTGAGCTTTCCGAAGTCTTCCACATCCGCGACTCCGGCGGCGCACCGTGTCGTCGGGTTCTTCGGCTCGCCGAACACAAACTGGCGGCGCTCAACGATCAAATTGCGCATCTCCGTCGCGCGGAGCGCTATCTGCGCCGATTGGTTGGTGACTGGCGCTCGCGATTATCCCGCACGTCCCGGGGAAAGAAAGCGCTTCTGTTGCAAACCCTCGCCGGCAAACCAGCGCTGCGCGGACGAACTCTTGGCAATCTAAAAAGGAGAAATAGCACATGAACAGCGTACTCCGCACATTCTTACTCGCCGCTTCGATCATTTCGCTTACAGGCGCGGCCAATGCCCAAGATCACGACAAACAGTGCCCCATGGAAAAATGCCAGAAATGTCCGATGCACGATCAACATGCGGCCGCTTCACATGACGAAACGGTGCAGAAGAACGGCGACCAGGCCATGGGTTTTCCGCACGATAAAACCACCCACCACTTCCGCATCCAAGCCGATGGCGGCGCAATCGAGGTGACCGCCAACGACCCCGCCGATGCAGCGGATACGAACGCGATTCGTGAGCATCTGTCGCACATCGCTATGATGTTCCGCGACGGTGACTTCTCGACGCCGATGCACGTCCACGACAGCGTCCCGCCGGGCACTACAACGATGAAGCTGCTAAAGGATAAAATCGGCTATACCTACGAAGAGATCGCCATCGGCGGCCGCGTCCGCATCGCATCGAAAGACGAGATCGCCATAGCCGCAATCCACGACTTCCTCCGCTTCCAAATCACAGAGCATCACACCGGCGATAGCCTCGACGTGAATTAGCAGCGGAGCCCTGCACGCTCTCCAAGCGCCCGCCGTAGTGGGTTCTTCAGACCCTCCCGCAGTTCGGCCCTCTTGCCTTGGATTCATCTTCTGATCCTCGATCGCGTGCGCCATCCTCGGATCCAACCGCCCCAAAATATGCACTTCTACCGCTCATTTGCCGCCTCTTGCGCCTCAGCGTATAATTTTAAGTTTAGCCTCATGGCAACGAACCCAATAGAGTCCACCCACTCGGCCCCGCAGCCCTTCGCGTCGCTTCCGGAGACCGTTGACGCCATCCGCGTTCGCGGCGCCCGCGTCCACAATCTCAAGAACCTCAGCTTCGACATTCCCCACAATGCCCTCACCATCGTCACCGGCGTCTCCGGCTCCGGCAAATCCAGCCTCGCCTTCGACACGCTCTATGCCGAAGGCCAGCGCCGCTACATCGAATCTCTGTCCGCCTACGCCCGCCAATTCCTCGATCGCATCGAAAAGCCCGACGTGGACGAAATCACCGGCATCGCCCCGGCCATCGCCATTCGCCAGAAAAATTCCACGCGCAATCCGCGCTCCACCGCCGCCACCGCCACCGAAATTTACGACTATCTCCGCCTGCTCTTCGCCCGCGCCGGACGCACCTTCTGCATCCGCTGCGGCAATGAAGTCCGCAAAGACACCATCGACGAAATCGCTGATCGCGTCCTCAAGATGCCCGCAGGCCGCCGCTTCTTGGTTCTCTATCGCCTCGCGCTCGCCGAAGATCCCGCCGCCGCGACGCAAAAAACCGCGCGCGCAAAAAAATCCACCAAGCCTTCTCCGGAAATCATCAAAGAAACTCTCACCAGCCTCCAAAAGCGCGGCTTCAATCGCCTCTATCAATCCGGCCGCACCTACGAATTCTCGTCACCCGAAACACTCCTAGATCTCGATTTCACGCAGCCCGCCTACGTCGTGGTCGATCGTCTAGCTCTCGATCCTGCAATCCGCTCGCGCCTGATGGACTCCATCGAAATTTGCTATCGCGAAGGCCGCGGCGAAGCCATTCTCGAATTCCCCTCTGGCGACGACGCCGCCGCGCAACCGGCCGAGCGCCTCACCTTCAGCGAGCGCTTCGAGTGCAAGACTTGCGGCATCGTCTATCAAGAACCCGAGCCGCGGCTTTTTTCATTCAACAGCCCCTACGGCGCCTGCCCCCGCTGCCAGGGCTTCGGCAACACCATCGATTTCGACATCGATCGGGTAATCCCGGACAAAAGCAAATCCCTCGCCGAAGGCGCCGTCGATCCCTGGAACAAGCCGCGCTACCGACAATATCTAATCGATCTCAAGCGTTACGCCCGCACGAAAGGCATTCCGCTAGATCTACCGGTGCGCGATCTGAGCGAAAAACAACTCGAGCCCATCATCGAAGGCGACAAAGCCGAAGATTTCATCGGCATCAAAGGCTTCTTCCAATATCTCGAGCGCAAAAAATACAAGCTGCACGTCCGCGTTTTCCTCAGCCGCTATCGAGGCTACGCCACCTGCCCCGATTGCAATGGCGCCCGCCTGCGCCAGGAAGCCCGCGCCGTCCGCGTCGCAGGAAAATCCATCACCGAAGTCTGCAAGATGACCGCACTCGAAGCCCGCGAATTCTTCAAGACGATTCAACTCTCGCCGGCCGAGGCCGGAATCGCCGCAAAAATTCTGGAAGAAATCGAGCAGCGCCTGCGTTATCTGGTCGAAGTCGGTCTCGATTACCTGACTCTCGATCGCCTGACCTCCACTCTCTCCGGCGGCGAAGCCCAGCGCATCCAACTAGCCACATCTCTAGGCTCGCATCTAGTAGGCGCGCTCTACGTCCTGGATGAACCGTCCATCGGCCTGCATCCGCGTGACACGCATCGCCTCATCCACATACTCAAAAGTCTCCGCGACCTGGGCAACACGCTCCTGGTCGTCGAGCACGATCCCGACACCATCCTGGCCGCCGATTACGTCCTCGATCTCGGCCCCGGCGCCGGCGAACACGGCGGCAAAATGGTTTTCGCCGGAACGCTCGATGCCCTACTCCGCGACAAGCGTTCGCTCACCGCCCGCTATCTAAATAGCGACCTCCGCATTCCACTCCCCGCCCTTCGCCGCAAACCTCGCGGCAAATTTCTGAAAATCACCGGCGCCCGCGTCCACAATCTAAAAAATCTCGACGCCATCATTCCCCTCAACATGATCACCGCCATCACCGGCGTCTCCGGCTCGGGCAAATCCACGCTCGTCTACGACGTCCTCTATAAAGCCCTGCAAGCCAAGCGCACCGGCGCCAGTTGGAAAGATTTTTGCGATCGCATCGAAGGCGACGCCGCCATCACCGAAATCGAAATGGTGGATCAATCGCCCATCGGCCGCACGCCGCGCTCGAATCCGGCAACTTATATGAAGGCGTTCGATCCCATCCGCGAAGTCTTCGCTCACACGCCGGAAGCGAAAAAGCGCGGCTTCGGCCCCGGCCATTTCTCTTTCAATATCCCCGGCGGCCGCTGCGAAGCCTGCGAAGGCGACGGCACCGTCACCGTCGAGATGCGCTTCCTCGCCGATGTCGAACTAGTCTGCGAAGAATGCCGCGGCACGCGCTACAAATCGAGCGTCCTGGAAGTGAAGTATCGCGACAAAAATATTCACGATGTCCTGCAGCTAACCGTCCGCGAAGCCCTGACTTTCTTCGCCCCATTTCCCAAAGTAGTCTCGCGCCTAAAAATTCTCGAAGAAGTCGGCCTCGGCTATCTCCGTCTCGGCCAATCCGCCACCACTCTCTCCGGCGGCGAGGCACAACGCCTGAAACTCGCCGCGCATCTCACTCGCCAGACGAACACAGGAGTCCTCTATATCTTCGACGAGCCGAGCACCGGCCTGCACTTCGACGATATTCAGAAACTCCTAACGTCCTTTCGCAAATTAGTCGAAGGCGGCGCCAGCGTGCTCATCATCGAGCACAATCTCGACATCATCAAATCCGCCGACTGGGTGATCGATCTAGGCCCCGAAGGCGGCGATGCCGGAGGCCGCGTAATCGCCGCGGGCACGCCCGAGCAGGTAGCCCGCAACAATCAATCGCACACCGGCAAATTCCTAGCTCGCGCGCTCAACAATAGTCACAACGGCCTAAATCACGCGAATCACGCCGCGCCGAACGCCGCCGCAAACGCCGCATCGCGCAATTCGCCCGCAGGAAAATGATCGTGCGCCGCGCCTCGCTGTCGATCGTCGCCTCTCTCAGCCTTTCGGCCGTAGGGGCGGGGCTTGCTCCGCCCGCCACCGCCCAAACAGCCACTGCACCATTTCACTTGTCGGATTCGGTCTCACCTCTCCTGGTAATCAACCCGTTGCCATCACGTCCGGTAAACTCCGCCCCACCTCAAGCACCATCCCACACCAAAGTCCGCGTCCCCGAAGTAGATCCCGCTCTCCAGCGGCTCCTCACCCAAGCCCAGGAGGCAATGGACAAAAAGGACTACCCCACAGCAATCAAATCGTATTCCGACTACCTCGCCCAAAAACCCGACGACGCCGGCATCCACTTCCAGCTCGGCTACGCCTACACCGCCGCACGCGATCCAGAAAACGCCGCCAAAGAATATCGCCGCGCCACCGAACTCGATCCCAAAATGCTACCCGCGTTTGTGAATCTCGGCCTTGCGCTTCTCGATCAAAAACCAGCCGAGGCCATCGCCCCGCTGCGCCAGGCCGTAGCACTCGCCCCCGACGCCTCGCGCCCCAAAGTTCTCCTCGGCGTAGCCTTTGAAAAAACCGGCGACGCCGCCGCCGCGCTCGAGCAACTCCGCGCCGCCCGCCATCTAGATTCCAGCAACATTGACATCCAGCTAGAGCTAGCCCGCGTGTTGCTCCAAGCCCAGCGCTACGACGAAGCCGAAAAAGAATTCCGCGCCGCGCTAACCCTCCGCCCCGATTCCGGCATAGCCCACTACGGCCTGGCCGAATGTCTAGTGCAGCAAAAAAAGAATGAAGAAGCCGCCGCCGAGCTAGCCACCTATCTTCAATCCTCACCGAAGGACGCAATCGCCCGCATCAAGCGCGCCGGCATCCTCACCGACCTTGGCAAAAATGACGAAGCCCTGGCCGAACTCGATCGCGCCGCAACTGTCCGCCCCGAAACTCCCGAAACTCTGAAGCTCCGTTCGCTAATAGATTTCCGCCTGAAAAATTACGACGCTTCTCTAGCCGCCCTCCAAAAGCTCGAAGCCGCCGCACCCAACGACATCGACCTCCACGCCCGCATCGGTCACGTCCTCCTCGAGAAAAAGGATTACCCCGGCGCGGTAAAAGAATTAGTAATCGCCTTCCGCGCTGATCCCAAACAAAACGACGTGCTCCACGATCTTCTAGCCGCCGAATATCTAGGCGGCAATTACACCGCCGCGCTCACTCTGCTCGATGAAGTCGCCAAACGCGAATCGCTCTCCATCAACTCCTGGTACGTCCGCGCGTATTGCTACGATAAACTGGGACAAAAGCAGGAGGCGCTCGACACGTACCGCAAATTTCTCGATCTCAATAACGGCAAGACCAGCGACGAATATTTCGTCTCCGCCGAACGCGTCCGCATCCTCGAGCGCGACCTGAAGGAGAAAAAGAAGTAAGCGCCATGCCATTCCACGCGATTCGCGGCTTCAGTTGCACCCTGGCGATGACGCTGCTCTTTCTTCCGCCGCTGCAACAGGATCATCTCGCTCAATACAAATCGCAATTCGATCGCGAATCCGATCCCGTCCACAAAGCCAAAATTCTAGTCAAGCTCAGCGATTATCTTTTCCAGCAGATTCGCAGCGAAGCCGATTCCGGCAAGATCGACGACGGCCTGAAGGATCTCGAGAACTTCCGCGACGAATGTGTCTCCACACATCAAGCCCTCAAAGCCAAAGTCGCCGATCCCGAACGAAAATCCGCCGGCTTCAAAGAGCTGCAAATCTCCGTCCGCGAAAGCCTGCATCGCCTGCGCGAAATTCTAGCCGGCATGGGCGGCGAGGATCAGAAACACTACGCGCAAGTCCGCTTGCAGCTAGAAAATCTCGACAACGAATTGGTTCACGAACTTTTCCCGCGCCAACCGGGCGGCGCGGCGGCCAAGCAGAATCCGAAACCATAGGAGCAGCCATGCGCGCCGCCATAATCTTCGCCCTATCCGCCGCATCGATTTTCTCGATCGCCGCGATGCCCCGCTCCGCATCCGCGCGCCCGCCCGCACCGCAAAAAAAGGAATATCTCTCCGACGAAGAAGCCGACAAAATCCGCAACGCCGACTCCCCCAACGCCCGCGTAAAGCTCTATCTCTCCTTCGCCGCCGATCGCCTGAAAAAATTTCAGTACGAGCTAGATCGCACCATGCCGCAAAGCCGCCGCGGCGAAACTCTCAACGGCCTGCTCAATGCCTATTCCGGCTGCATCGACGACGCCGCCGACGTAATCAGTCTGGCCGTAGAAAAGCAGCAAGACATCCGCGCCGGCATCAAAGAAATTCAAAACAAGGGCAAGGAATACCTAGCCACGCTAGAAAAAATTCAGCAAAAGGGCACGGATCTGGAGTCCTACAAAGAAACTCTAGAAGACGCGATCGACGGCACCAAAGATGCAATCCAAGACGCCCAAAAAGCCGAAAAAGAAATGGCCCCACCCCCAGTCCGAAGGCCGCAATCGTGACTCGCGCTGCGACCCGCCGCATTCACCCCAGTCGCCACGTCCCCGGCGGCGCCCAACTCTTCCATCGCATCTTCACCCGCCTCGGCTGCCACGGCCGCCCCCCGCAATTCGTAGTCGAATTCCATCCCTACGCCGATCTCACCCACACCATTCGCCTCCGCGAAGACACCGCCTACGTCCGCCTCTCCGACATCCTCCACGACGCCGCTCTCCCCGTCTTCGAAGCCGCCGCCGCAATCCTCCTCTCGCGCATGTATCGCCGCAAAACTCCGCGCGAATTCCTCGAGACCTATCGCGTGTTCACCTATTCCCGCCGCACCCGCGCACGCCTCACCAATCTCCGCCGCACCCGCGCACGCCGCATCCCCGAACTCCCCGCCGGCGATTTCCACGATCTCGCCCCACTCTTCGATCAATTAAATCGCGAATATTTCGAAGGCCAACTTCCCCGCCCGCGCCTGGCCTGGAGCCGCCGCCCCTGGCGCAGCACGCTAGGCCACTTCGATCCCGCCCTAAATCAAATCGTCCTAAGCCGCGACCTCGATCGCCCCCGCATCCCCCAATACGTAGTCGAATACGTCCTATTCCACGAAATGCTCCACGTTAAGCACCCCATCAAATTCGCCAGATGCCGCCTCGAATCCCACTCCAAAAAATTCCGCGCCGAAGAAAAGCGCTACAAAAACCACGCCAAAGCCCAAAAATTCCTGAAGGCCCCGTAGCGCCGGCTCGTCGTGAGCTGCGAAGGGCAGCCTGTCGCCGTTTTCGGCTTTTTCCGCAACTTGTTCAATCGTGCCGCAAACCTCAGATAGAAAGACCGACTCTACAAGCCACGAAAAAACTCCAAACGCTGTCATCCCGAATCCCCTTTAGGGGTGAGGGATCTGCATTTGCAATTTGCATTTGCTTTTGCTTTTGCTTTTGCTTTTGCCTTCGTAGGGGCGCCGCTCGCTGCGCCCGCCCTCTGCCGATCGCGATCTGCCAACAAAAGTTGCACCCGTTCGCAGCGATCGCACTTCGTAGCGCCGGCAGCCTGCCGGCGTTTTTGACTCTGACTTCCCCGAGCCGCACACCTCACACAAGCCGCCGCCCATGCTCTCAAATCCCAAAGCTCAGGACTTCAGAACCGGCGATCCCCGAACTCTATTTCCCGGTTATTTCTCCGCAGACAAACGCTTCGACAATTTCTCAATACGCTCTCTGGCGTGCTTCGCATCAGGCCCATTCGGCAGGATCTTCAAATATTCTTTGTAATAGCGAACAGCCTCCCCATCCTCATGCTTCTTCTCGTAAGCCTCCGCCAGCAAAATCCTCGGCATCGCGAAATCGTATTTGTAATGAATGGCGTCCTTAAATCGTTCGATAGCCGCATCCGTATCGCCCTTGCGCATGTAATACTTCCCCACTTCAATGCTCTTGTTAGCGTGATAAGGATCGTAAACTTCATTCTTATCAGTAGCCACGCGCGGCGATGGCGCCTCCGCATCCACAGTCCCAGGCGGCTTAGCCGGCTGGTCCGATTTTGGTTTCGCGGCTGGATCAGTAACGGGCGGCTTCTGCTCCTGCGACTGATTAGGCGCAGGCGGCGCCGAGTCTTGCGCGCGCGCAACCCCGCACAAGCAGCCGCCAATCAGCACGGCCAACCAGAATCTTCAAACTCAATCCAGCCAATCTCACAGTAGCGCCCCCGCTCGAAACAATACGATGGCGTTTGCTATCATCAAAGTTGTTCGTCAATTGTAGCGCGATGTAGCTCGGCCCATGTAGCTCGGGTCTTCAGACCCGAGGCTTTTCGGTTTGGCCTTGGCCTTCGCCGTTGCTTTTGACGTTTCTTGTACTCTCGAAGTTCGCATCTCGCCGTAACAAATACTCATGGACCTCCGCGAAAAAGCCGCCACCCTCCCCACCCAACCCGGCGTCTATCTCTACCGCGACGCCGCCGGCCAAATTATCTACGTAGGCAAAGCCCTCTCCCTAAGAAGCCGCGTCCGCAACTATTTCGTAGAAGCCAGCTCCCTCGATGCCAAAACCGGCTCCCTAGTCCGCGAAATCGCCGACATCGACTACATCGTAGTAGACAACGAAAAAGAAGCCCTGGCCCTAGAAAACAATTTCATCAAGCAAAACAAACCAAAATTCAACGTCCTACTCCGCGACGATAAAACCTACCCCTACATCCGCTACACCGCCTTCGAAAAATACCCGCGCGTCTACGTCACCCGCCGCCTGATCAAAGACGGCTCGATCTACTACGGCCCCTACTTCCCCGCCAACTTAGCCTGGCGCATGGTCCACTTCATTCACAAACATTTCCTGGTCCCCTCCTGCACGGTTGATCTCACCCGCATCCATCCGCGCCCCTGCCTCCAATATTATATTCACCGTTGCCTCGGCCCCTGCGCCGCCGGCCTCACCACCGACGACCGCTACGCCGAAGCCGCCGCTGACGTGCGCCTCTTCCTCGAAGGCCGCCACAAAGATCTAGCCCGCAATATCGAAGAACGCATGGAACGCGCCTCCGATGCCGAGCGCTACGAAGAAGCCGCCGGCTACCGCGACCGCCTGCGCACTCTCCGCGAAATGGAAGAGCGCCAAAAAATTGCCGCAGCCGCTGGCGACGACACGGATGTCATCGCCTGGTACGCCGAGCCGCCGCAAGTAGCCGTCAATCTATTTCACCTCCGCGGCGGACGCGTAATGGATCGCCGCGATTTCTATTGGGAGGACCAGGAAGAATTCGCCCCGAAGGAATTTCTCTCCTCGCTGCTCAAGCAAATCTATCTAGATTCGCGCTACCTGCCGCGCTTCATTCACGTCCCCATGGAATTCGAAGATCGCGAACTGCTCGAAGAAGTGCTTACAGAAACTGCCGGCCATCGCGTAGAAATCTTCACTCCGCAACGCGGGCAAAAGCACGCCTTCATGGAATTAGTCGAAAAAAACGCCAAGCACTCCTTCACCCAGCGCTTCCGCGTCCTCAAGCCCAGCTCCAAAGCCATCGCCGAAGCCCTGCAATCCGCGCTGACGCTGCCCGAAGAACCCAGGCGCATCGAAAGCTTCGACATCTCCCACATTCAAGGCTCGGATACGGTCGCCTCGATGGTCGTCTGGGAAAACGGCAAGATGAAAAAATCCGATTACAGAAAATTCATAATCCGCGGCGACCAATCCAGCGGCACCGATCTCCCCGGAGTCCTCCGCGACGATTTCGCCAGCATGCGCGAAGCCGTCGAGCGCCGCTATCACCGCCTACAAGAAGAAAAGAAGCCATTACCAAGCCTGATCCTGATCGACGGCGGAATCGGCCAACTCCACGCCGCCGCAGCAGCCCTGGACAAACTGGAAATCATCAATCAACCAATGGCCAGCATCGCCAAAAAAGAAGAAATCCTCTACGTCCTAGGCCGCGAAGACGACCCGATCGTCCTCGAGAAGCACTCGCCCATCCTGCATCTAATCCAACAAATTCGCGACGAAACCCACCGTTTCGCAGTAACGTTCCATCGCCAACGCCGCACCAAGTCCCGCATTCGCACCGAGCTAGCCGACATCCCAGGAATCGGCGAGCGCACAGCCCAAAAGCTGCTAAGAGAATTCGGCAGCGTAGCCCAACTCAAGAAGTTAAGCGCCGAACAAATCTCCAAAGTAATCCCCCGCCGCCAAGCCGAAAAGGTAGTAACGCATTTACGCCACGGCGGCAGCGCTGAGGAACGAGCGTAGGGATCGCGGCTCTCCGATCGCAGGGGCGCGGCTTGCCGCGCCCCCGCATTTCGGTGGCAGCCCCCGCATTTATGCGGGGGAGGAGCGCTTCAGCGCTCCGAAAAGAGCACGTGCGTTGTACATGCGCTTTAGCGCTGGGAATTCCCGCGCGCGCTCCGGGAGCAAGTTCCAAACCCGCTCGCGCCGCATCTCGAAATTAGAACGCTGCCGCCCCCGCGTAAAAGTTGCCAGCGCGCAAAGCCTGTGCTAGCTTCATAGTGGAGGTGTGGACTATGAGTGACAACAGTGTAGGTTCCAAAGTCAGCTTCTTTCTCGTAGGGCTCGGCGTAGGCACACTGCTGGGCATCCTATTCGCTCCCAAGTCCGGCGAAGAGACGCGCGAATACCTAGCGTCCAAAGCCGACGAAGGCAAAGAGTACGCCCAAAAGAAAGCCCGCGAACTCCGCGAACGCGCCGAAGAAATGATCGAACGCAGCAAAGAGATCATGTCGCGGCAGAAGGACGCCATGTCCAGCGCGGTTTCCGGCGCAGTCGAAGCGGGCAAAGAAGCCTACCGGGAAAAGGTCAAGCAGTAGCACCACGCGAGGTTAAAAATGTCTGGCTGGACTGAAGCTTTCATCGTCATCGCCGCGGTCGCCATCGTCATGCAGATGGCTATCATGTTGGGGATGTATCTTCAGTTCCGGGACATGAACCAGCACATCAAGCGCGTGACCACTGATCTCGAAACGCGCGTCAATCCGATTCTTCTGCGCATCAATCGCATCCTAGATGATTCGCAGGATCGGATTTCGAGCATCGTCGGCGACGCCGCAGAAGTCACTCGCATCGCACGGGGGCAAGCGCAAAAGGTAGATCGCGTTTTCACCGACGCTGTCGACCGCCTACGCGTGCAAGTGATCCGCGCCGATCATCTTCTAACCGGCGCTCTCGAAGTGCTGGAAGATACCGGCTCGAAAGTCCGCAAAACCGTAACCGGCCCGATAACTCAGGTCACCGCGGTTCTCAAGGGCATCAAAGTCGGCCTCGACTTCATCCGCGGCCAACAACATCACCGGCGCCGTTCCGACGCCCCAACCCAGGACGAAGAACTATTTATTTGAGCCCGCACCCCTCTTCGGGCTTCAACCCCTTCCAAAAAATTTAATCTATGCCCGTAGGGGCCGGTCCGCCGCGGCGGAGGCCCGGTTTTGCCTTGGGTTTTCTCCGCTGACTCATGTTTCGCCGTTCGGTGGCAGCCCCCGCATTCATGCGGGGAGGAGCGCTTCAGCGCTCCGAAAAAGCGCAGCGTTTGACGATGCGCTTTAGCGCCGGTCCGTAGGGGCCGGGGTTCACCACCGGCCCGGTTTGGCTTTGGGTTTTCGGTTTTGATTTTTCTTAGTAGGGGCGCCGGGCAATCGACGCGCCCGCTCGATGTATGGCTCACCTCAACACGCGCCACGCGCCGCGATGCCGCCATCCATATTCGCTTTTTCCGATCGCCTACCGAATCCAACCGCCGCCAAGAACTCTCTCGCCGGAATAAAAAACCGCCGCCTGCCCCGCCGTAATCGCTCGCTGCGGCGAATCGAAATCCACGCGCGCGGAATTTTCGCCGGACTGGCGTGATCGTCGCCGCCGCAGGCTCATGCCGATTGCGAATCTTCACTTCCGCCCGCACCGCATTCCGCGGCGCATCCAACGCAATCCAATTCACATCGCGCACGTCGCACGTGGTCGAGCGCAATTCCGCATCTTCGCCAACAATCAATCGGTTCGCCGCGCGATCCATCGCCACCACATACATCGGCCGCCCCGCCGCAAATCCCAATCCCTTGCGCTGCCCAATCGTGTACCGATGCAATCCTTCATGCCGCCCAATCAATTTCCCATCCGTCGTGACAATCTCGCCGGATTCCGCCGCAAGCTCCCGCCCCTGCTCGCTCAAATAACTTTCGATAAATTGCACGTAATTGCCCGACGGCACAAAGCAAATTTCCTGGCTCTCAGGCTTCTCCGCCACAGGAAGATTCGCCCCGCGCGCAATCTCGCGCACCTCCGCCTTCGTCAATTCCCCGAGCGGAAAATCCGTCCGCGCCAACTGCTCCTGCGTTAACGCAAAAAGAAAATAAGACTGGTCCTTCGATTCATCCACCGCCCGCCAAAGTTCCCATCGCCCAGTCTCAGCATTCCGCCGCACGCGCGCGTAATGCCCGGTAGCCAACCGCTCCGCCCCGATTTGCCGCGCGGTCAGCAGCAGCTCATCAAATTTCACGTGGCTATTGCAACTAGTGCAAGGAATCGGCGTCCGCCCGCCAAGATAATCTTCCACAAACGGCCGAATCACGCTCTCCTCGAACTGCCGCTCAAAATTCACCACGTAAAACGGAAACCCCAGATGCGCCGCCACGCGCCGCGCATCATAAACATCATCCAAACGAGCAGCAGCGATGCGCCACCGGCCCGTCACCCTGCAACTCCGGCAATCGCCGATGATTCCAAAGCTGCATAGTCAACCCAACAATCGAGTGCCCACGCGCATGCAAAATCGCAGCAGCAGCCGAGCTGTCCACTCCTCCACTCATAGCCACAGCAATCGCATCCGGTAGCGCCGGGGTTGGTAGCGCCGGCGTCCCCGCCGGCATCCGACGACCACTCGTTTCACCAAGGCCATCAATCGCGCGCGGACCCATCGCGTCGCACGCGCGCCCTTCGTGCGTATCGCTCGACTCCACTCCCCCGCCGATCAAAGCCGCCTCGTCTCTCATCTCACGCCCGCCGTCTTCCGATAAGTCGGCGAAATCTCCCGCAGATGCCCCACCGCCTCGCGCACCGCGTTCACCGCGAAATCAATCTCCGCATCGAGAGTCGTTCGCCCCAAACTAAATCGCACGCTCGACCGACCCTCTTCCGGCGTCAGCCCGATCGCCGTCAACACATGCGACGGCTCAACCGCCCCCGACGAACATGCCGCCCCGGTCGAGCAAGCCACGCCGCGCAAATCCAGCGCAATCACCAGCGATTCGCCCTCAGCCCCGGCGAAAGTAATGTTCGTCGTATTCGCCACGCGCCGCGAACGATCGCCGTTCACGCGGCACTGCGGCACCATCTCCAAAATCCTCGACTCGAATCGATCGCGCAGCCCCGCAATTCGCGCCGCACTTTCGCCCAGCTCCGTGGGTTTCCCCAGCAAAGATCGCGCCGATTCCGCCGCGCGCCCCAACCCAACAATCCCCGCCACATTCTCCGTCCCCGGCCGCTTGTCGCGCTCGTGGTGCCCGCCGAAAAACATCGGATGCAGCCGCGTCCCGGCCTTCACGTACAGCGCTCCCATTCCCTTCGGCCCATAAATTTTGTGCGCCGAAAGCGAAAGCAAATTCACGCCCAGCCGCCCGACGTCCACCGGCAGCTTCCCCACCGCCTGCACCGCGTCGGTGTGAAACGCAACGCCAGCCTCGCGCGCAATCTCGCCAATCGCCGCGATCGGCTGAATCGTCCCCAGCTCGTTATTCGCGTGCATGATGCTGATCAAAATCGTCGACGGCCGCAGCGCCCGCCGCACCTCCTCAGCATCGACAATCCCATCAGCCCCAGCGCCAACGTAAGTCACCTCAACTCCATCGCGCTCCAACTTCTGGCAAGCGTTCAAAACCGCATGATGCTCGATCGCGCTAGTAATCACGTGCCGCTTGCCGCTCTGCGTTCGTGGCGCCCGCCGCCGCAATCGCCCCAAAAATCGCCAAATTATCCGCTTCGGTCCCTCCGCTCGTAAAAACAATCTCCGCCGCCTTCGCCCCAATCAGCCCCGCCACCGATTCCCGCGCGCCCTCGACGGCATACCGCGCCCTCTGCCCCTCCGAATGAATCGAGCTAGCATTCGCAAATCGCTCAGAAAAATAAGGCATCATGGCGTCCAGAACCTCAGGCGCCATCGGCGTAGTAGCGTTGTAATCCAAATAAACGCGCACGATTCAGCATAACCGCCGCGCGAACCAAGGGTCAAGAAGCCCCCGCGCCAGCGCAGCAAGGGTGCCCCATGCGCCGCCGTTGCGCGTGGGGTTTTTGACGTTCGGCCCTCTCGCACCTCAATCCTCTATCCTTCATCCTCCCCTCTTGCGGTATCATCTGCCGCCTGTAAATCGCCCACTCCGGAGGCAAGACAGCCATGTTCAAATCGCAAGCTCTGCGCGCGCTGGCCGCCACCGCGTTCGCCGCAGCATTCCATTTCGCCGCGTTCGCGCCGCCCGCGCACGCGCAATCTCCCAAGCGCATCATCATCGACACCGATCCCGGCACCGACGACGCCCTCGCCATCCTCCTCGCCCTCAACTCGCCCGAAGTCAAAGTCGAAGGCATCAGCGTCGTCGCCGGCAATGTCACCGCCGAAATGGGCTTCGACAACGCTCTCGGCATCACCGCTCTCGCCGGCCGCTGCGACATTCCCGTCGCCAAAGGCGCCGTCGCGCCACTCAGCCGCAATCTGGTCATCGAGCCTTTCTGGAACGGTCCCGGCGGCCTCGGCGGCGCGCAGCTCCCCGCGCAACGCTGCAAGCCCGACGCTCGCTTCGGCCCCGACCTCATCATCGATCTCGTTCACAAATATCCGCACGAAATCACGCTCGTGCCCGTCGGCCCGGAAACCAACATCGCCCTCGCCGTGCTGAAAGATCCTTCCATCGTCCCGCTGGTCAAAGGCGTAATCCTAATGGGCGGCTCCATCACCGGCGGCAACGTCAGCGGCGCCGCCGAATTCAATATCTGGGGCGATCCCGAAGCCGCCAGCATCGTCTTCAACGCCGGCTGGCCCATCACCATGGCCGGCCTGGACGTCACCGAAATCACCCTGCTGCACGATCCCGATGTCACCGAGCTGCTGAAAAATGCCGGGCCCGAAGCCAAATTCGCCGCCGCCGTAGCCAAATTTCAGATCAGCCTCTACCAAGGCACCGGCTTCCCCGGCGGCGCCATCCACGACGCCCTAGCCGTAGGCGGCGCCATCGATCCCACGTTCCTCCAAACGCGTTTCCTGCACGTAGACGTAGAGACCGAAGGCCGCTACGCCCGCGGCCAAACCATAGCCAACCACCACGGCACGGTAGACAAAAACGTCCAGGTAGGCGATCACTGGGAAACGGTAGGCATGACCCCAGTCCAACCAAACGTAAACGTAGCGATAGGCATAGACGCCGACCGCTTCATCAAGTTCTTCATCCAGCGCCTCCAAGGCAAGTGAATTCCAGTAGCACAGGCACTCCTGCCTGTGTCCGTGTGCGCCTGCGACTCAATGTCGCAAGGGGTGAAGAACACAGCCAGGAGTGGCTGTGCTACTAGCCATTGCCTGCGCCGCAATCGGTTGTTGTCCTTTTTTGTTTTCGCTGCTCCTTCGCCTGTTGCGTCTGGCTCCGCCCGGCAACCACCAATTTCCGCTTTTTCTATCCGAAACAAGGGTTCAATTAAAATTTTTGTATCTCACACAAAACAGGCGACATAAGTTTTTCTAACCGAAACAAAAATCAACAGTCGCGAAACGTGCCCTTCAGCCGCTAGACCGGCTTTTCAGGATCCCGGGAGGTCTGCGCGGGCTGCCCGGGCTCGAGGTTGGGTGAGCTTCGCTTTTTGCTCATTTGTGTTTTCTCAGCTTTTTAAATTTGTACGGGGCCGAGATGCCTGGTTACTGCCTGCGGCTACTGTGTTGCGGCGGGGCCTTTGAAGAAGTGCTAGGGCGCCCGTGACGCTGGCTGCTTTCACGGCTCTCGTACATAGCCGAGGGCAGGATGGCATAGGTTAGCGAGTTAATCAACAGAAATCTTCCAAAAAAGTGCGGCGGCAAGGCTTGGGATTCAGGATCGGAAAGCGCATCGGGCAGTAGAACTGGAAAGCGTCTGGGGCGCGGCGACCCCTCCAGCCCTCCCTTGCATCAGAATCGGGAATGATGGGGAATCCTAATCCGCAAACCCGGCGCAAAAGACTGTGCCATCCGCCGTCTCAGAATCTAAAGGCCAAGAAACTTACGAGGACGGCGTGACGCGGTCTGGGTTTGGTACTATAGAAATTCTTAGGGTTTGTTTGTCAGCTAACTTCCCGCATGATTTACAGGAATATTGGAACGCTACGTCAAACCAAGGCAGCCTTGTGTCCAAGAGTTTCACATTCAGCTTAATTCTCTCAAAAGCCGTCCCCGAATTTAGGACCGGAATAAATCTGTGCCGCTGGTGTTCATCCATCCCGGCGACTTTTTCAAATTGAACAGGCTCGGAAGCGAACAACATAATTCGCAGACTATTAGCCAGACGTCTAAAGCATCAGCCGGAACCTCGGAAGTATTTATAAAAAACACCTCGACTGCTACATTGCCGTCATTATCTACGGACCGCTTGGTGGTCAGTACCGGTATTTCCTCCCTTTTTATATCTTCCGCATAAACACTGAATTTCAATTGTGCTAACTCTGGCGGCTTTGGTTTAGTGGCTTTTCCTATGCTCTCGCTGAGACTCGACGTGGATTTTGAAATCACATCGCTAATCTTGGTTTCTAGGTCAGCCTTCATACCCTGCACATCTTGCCGGACTGCCCCTATTTGTTGGTCCGCGTGCTGATTGGATTGTTGTACTGCAGTATTTACGGCTTCCTTTTGTTGCCGAATTGAGGCGCTATAATTGCGAGACACTTGATACCACATCAGAAGGCTAGTTATCGTACCGGCAATAACTACCCCAATTCTCCACTTCATGTGCGCCCGCCTTTCCTTCTCCAGACTCGGGATGAAGGCGATAACGAGCGAAATGACAAACGGAAGCCACGAGACCGCAAAATTGACAATCCTGTCGAGTGAGTCCGGGTCAGAATGCGTGGCGTAGTAGCGTATCGCGAAGATGGCGAAAATCTGCGCAGCGGTGACGTAGCGAATCGCCTTGTATGAGAGGTTCTTTGGGGCCATACAGGGAAGATTATGCGCCTTTTCTTTGTGCGAAGGCGATAATCACGAACAACTCGAAAGCGGGGACGAAGATTCCTCTTCACATACGCCGAGATCGGGAAGGATGGGGCATCGCCGACCTGAATACCCGGCGCCAAGGCTTCGCCACCCGCTTGAAGCTTTTCATAGGGTGGCTGAGCTTCCCGTGGTTACAAGATCAAACCGCTGAGGGTAGCTTCTGGCGGCGTTTTTTCAGAGGTTCGTCGTCGGCCTGACCGCTGGATGCCAGACCCACGAGCTGGACGGTGAGTTCGGGATTCCGGACGATAAAGATTCCCGGTTTTTTGTCGTTCGACGTTTGGATCATGAAAGCCGTCTCGTATCCTTGTAGCGAGATCATTTTCTTGTAAGGGATCGCAACGGAGTGTTGTTGGCCGACAAAACAAACACGCTGATTCGTAATGTGAATCACACCGGTCCCTCCGTCCTCAAGCACGGTGTCGTCCACCGGGTATCCCTTAAATCCGCCCACGCGAACTCGCATGCCCTTCACGATACCCAACGGAACACTCACGGAACCATAGGCTCCTTCGTAGTGCCGTTTGACACGTTGAATCCTGAGGGCGGCGCCCTCCTCCCAATGGCATACCTCCCCTTTCTGAAGCACCACACCTCCGCATTGAACAGTCGGAGCATCGCCGTGTGCCCACTTTTGGATTGCGTCCCGCACTCCGATTCTAAAAATCGTATTCTTGATATCGTCTGGCGATGATTGAGAGATTGAATACTTCTTCGCTAGTCCAAGTACGAAGTTCAGGTCGGATTCGGGTATTTCGGACTTGGACTCAACTAGCTGTAGGATGTTGTTAAGCAGTGTAAACCTAAGTGGAGAGGCCTCGGGGCTCGGGATGCTGAATTTGCGAACGATGTCGTCAAACTGATTAAGCCAGCCTTGCGCGAATTGTTGGTTCCAGTTCGGCGCATTGTTCGCAGAATTCGCTAGGATTCCTAGACGACTAAGGCCCTGCTCGTGGCACGTCTTGCATACTCCGGACCCCGTTTGTCCACTGAGCTTTGCCCAGAGGCCTAATTCTTTGCCGCATGCCGAGCAGTTCATCTTGTGCCTCTATTGAAAATAACAGATGTTTATCAGCCGTTGTCTGGATAGCGACGTCTTGTGTGCCCAAGGTTAAACATTGATTTTTCGTTATGTGCCGCTCGCCTCGGTTCGGAGTTCGTGCTGAGGTGTGAGTGAGGCTTGGTCGGGGCTATTCGGACGGATGACGATTTCGAATTTTAGATTTGAGACAAAGGCGGGCCGAAGAGTGGGGCCGAAATGCGGATTCCTTCCGGCGTCAGAATGACAGCGTAGGGGGAGCGGAATGACGGAGGAATAAAAGGCAGGGACGAACGGCGGGAATGCGAAGCGTGGGGAGCGCGGACGCTCGCGGGAGGGCTCCACCGGCCCTCCCCTACAAATTCAAATACAAATTCAACTGCGAAGAGCTACAACCCTTTCCGCATTCCTGCTTTGCTTCCACGGGGGCGTCCAATTCTGCGCGGGGGTTTCTGCTTGCATCCACTTCATCGTTGCTGATCCCGACCACGGGTACTCGTGCGGATCCTGGCAGAATCCTTTGCGCACAGGATTCATCCAGATGTACCAGGCGAACGGATCAAGGGACTCTCGCGGGCGCAAGACGTGATCGTAAAACGAGCGTTGCCATATGTCGCGGCCGAGTTCGCGCTGAAATCTGGCAGCGCTTGCCACCTTCCAACGATTCACGAACATGCACACCGCGCTTCGTTCATTTGCGCCTTCGCACAGAATGTGGAGATGGTCGGGCATCACGCACCAGGCATGGAGCAGGAACTTTCGATGCGACGCAGCAGCTATGAGAAGTTGAACCAGAGATCCGGCAAGCGAAGGTTGCCTAAAAAACGGCGAGCGATATTGCGTACAGACGGTTATGAAATAAGAGCCGCGGCCAATATAGGGGGGAGCCGGCAGCCGCAACGGTTTACGGGTCTCCATGGGGGCAAGCGTAGGTCCACATCCGGAAGCGATGCAAAGGCGGAAAATACGGAGGCCACGAATTTGACTTTGTAGGGGAGGGCCGGGTTAGCCCTCCCGCGACGGCCGGTCTGTGGCCGTCCCCACGCAGGCAACAAATTCAGAACATTCGAAACGTCTCCGAGCGCGTGCACTGACTGTCGCGTTGAGTTTCTTTGTTTCGACGTCTCAGCCGCAGACGGCGAGGGGCAGCTAAAATCCGCCGCCCGCGGGAGGGCTAACCCGGCCCTCCCCTACAACGGCAACGGCCAGGCCCAACGGCGGGGCCGAAAAGCCCCACGCGCAACGACGGCGCATGGGGCACCCTGGCGGGATCGACGAGGCGCAGAACAAGTTGGGGGTGCGTTGTGTGAACACTTTGTGGCGGATTTCTTGACAACTGTGCTTGGCGTTCGCTACCGTGAATTCAGGCTGTTTTGCGTCGGCAACTTGCGCCGATGCCTGGGAGACGCACTTGTCGCGGCAAATTATCACACTGACTACCGACTACGGCACGAATGACCACCTGGTGGGATCCATGAAGGGGGTCATACTGGGGATTAATTCGGACGTGCAGGTGGTGGACATCACGCATGCGGTGGCGCCGCATGACATTCTGGACGCGGCGTTGATCGTGAACGATGCGTCGCGATATTTCCCCAGCCGGACGATTCATGTGGTGGTGGTGGATCCGGGCGTGGGGACGGAGCGGCGGCCGCTGTTGGTTACCGCGGGATCGCAGTATTACATTGCGCCGGATAATGGCGTGCTTTCGTTGATTTACGAGCGCGAGAAGGATGCTTTGACGGTGCGGCAGATTACCGCGGAGCATTATTTCCTGCAGCCGCTGAGCCGGACGTTTCATGGGCGCGATGTGTTTGCGCCAGTGGCGGCGTGGTTCTGCAAGGCGTGGCAGAGCGCCAGCTTTGGCGAAGAGATTGAGGATTACGTGCGGCTGTCGGTGCCGAAGCCCAAGGCGGACGGGAATGTGACCAAGGGCGTGGTTTTGCGCGTCGATTCGTTCGGGAATTTGCTGACCAATTTGACGCCGGATGAAATTCCTGCGCTGATTACCAACGATGCCAAGGTGCGGATCAAAGTTGGGAATAAAGAGATCAATCATTTGTCGCAAACTTTTGCGGATGGCGCTGCGGCCGAGCCGATCGCGCTGATCGGATCGAATGGGGCGCTCGAAATTTCAGTGAATAAGGGACACGCGGCGAAGGCGCTGGGAGTGAATCGCGGGTCGGAAGTTACGGTTGAAGTTGGGTAGGTCCTGCCAGTAGTCAGTTAGTTTCCAATTGAAAATTTAGGCGTTGGGCTGTGCAGACTGCGTGGACGTGTGCGCGGGCTTGCAGGGATTGAACGGCGAGATCCTTAGCTTCGCTCAGGATGACAGCATCTTCTTTCGTTCGTCACGCGAGAAAAGGCAACTTCAAATTTGAAATTTCAGATTTCAGACGGGGCAAAAGCAACGGCGAGAGGGCCGAACGGCAGAGGAATCACCGCAGAGGCGCAGAGGACGCGGAGGGCGGAGGAAGAGATTAGCGGGCCAGGTCGGCTACTGCTAATTGGCTGCGCATTCTGGGGTCTAGCCAGTCGCGGAAGGCGTCGCCTAGTAGATTGAAGGCTAGGACTGCGGTCATTACTGCTGCGGCTGGGAAAATTACGAGATGCGGAGCGTCGAAGAGGTGGCCGCGGGCGTCGTTTAGCATGGCGCCCCAGCTTGGCATTGGGGCTAGCACGCCTAGACCGAGGAAACTCAGCGTGGATTCGGCCAGGATTGCGCCGGCCATTGCGATTGTGGCTTGGATCAGGATTGGTTGCAGAATATTTGGAATCAAGTGGCGGATTAGGATTCTGGCGTCGCTGGCGCCTAGGGATTTTGCGGCTAGGACGTACTCCATTTCTTTGGCTTGCAGGACTTGGGCGCGGGCTAAGCGGGCGTAGCCGGCCCAGCCGGTGATCGTTAGAGCCAGGATTACTTTGCCTAAGCCTGGGCCTAGGAATGCGGCGAAGGCTATGGCTAGGAGGATGCCTGGGAATGAGAGGAAGGCGTTGATTAGGACTATGTTGACGATGCGATCTAGCCAGCCGCCGAAATAGCCTGCTATTGCGCCTATGGCTAGGCCGGTGATGCCGCTGCCCAGGACTACGCAGAGGCTGACTAGCATGGAGACTCTTGCGCCGAAGAGGATGCGGGAGAGGATGTCGCGGCCTAGTTCGTCGGTGCCCATCCAGTGATGCGCGTCGGGCGACGAGAGGCGGGCGGGGAGATTTTGGGCGATGGGGCTGTAGGGGGCGATCCATGGGGCTAGAGCGCGCTTAGGGCTAGCAGGAGAGTGATTACCAGGCCCCATCTCGCTAGCGGGCTTTGACGCCAGAATTGGCGTAGGGATTTCATTCGAAGCGCACCCTTGGGTCGACCAGGACGTAGACGAAATCGGTTAGGAGATTTACTGCTACGTAGGAGATGGCGATTAGGAGAATGCAGCCTTGGAGCAGCGGATAGTCGCGGGCTTGGATGGCGTGTTACGGCTAGGCGGCCGATGCCGGGCCAGGAGAAGATTGTTTCGGTGACGATTGTGCCGGCTAGTAGCGTGCCGAATTGCAGGCCCAGGATGGTGAGAATGGGAATTAGCGCGTTGCGGAAGGCGTGACGGAAAAGGACGGCGGATTCGGAGAGGCCTTTGGCGCGGGCGGTGCGGACGTAGTCGCTGGAGAGTTCTTCGATCATGGAGCTGCGGACCATGCGCGTTAGGATCGCGGCTAGCGCGGCGCCTAGAGTGATCGCGGGAAGAACTATATGAGAGATGCCGCCGCGGCCGGAGACTGGTAGCCAGCCGAAGATTACGGAGAAGACCAAAATTAGGACTGGGCCTAGAGCGAAATTGGGGACGGAGAGGCCGAAGAGAGTTAGGACGCTTACGGCGCGATCGGCTGGTTGGCCGCGTTTGTGGGCGGCTAGGATGCCGGCGGAGATGCCGATGGCTGCGCAGACTAGCAGAGCGATGAAGGCTAGCTCGAGCGTGGCGGGATAGTGCTCGAGGATTACTTTTGTGACTGGGCGTTGATAGCGGAAGGATTCGCCGAGGTTGCCGCGTAGAACGCCGGTTAGGTAGTGCTCGTATTGGACTGGTAGCGAGAGATCTAGGCCCAGGGCGTGGCGGAGTTGCGTTAGATCTTCGGCGCGGGCGCCTTCGCCTAACATTTGTTGAACGGGATCGCCGGGGACTATGTGGGCTAGGAGAAAAACCATGGTGATGATTAGCCAGACGGCTGGCATGGCTAGCAGGATTCGCAGGGCTACGTACGTAGGATTTTCACGGCGGGTTCTGCGCGAGGCGCGGCGGGCGCGGGCCGGAGTCGACGGTTTCCTGCGGCGCGGTTGCTCGGATGCGGCGGCTGCTACGGCGTTCCCTGCTGGATTCTTCGGCGGGCTTGATTTCGGGCTTGCTGATTTATTTTCTGCGGGGGCGGCTGGTACTGCTACCTGCTTGATTTTTACTCGCGAGACCGGCGGCGCTCCATATCCATTACTGTGAATAGATAGCCGTTGGATTCGAAGCTTTCGCCGCCTCTTGGGACGAAGCCTAGATGGGTCAGGACGAAGCCGCCGACGGTTTCGTAGCCTGGATCGTCGGGAACGGTGATCGCGTATTGCGAATCGAGGTCGCGGACTTTCAGGGCGGCGTCGAAGATCAGCGAGCCATCTGGAGGCGCATGGGGCGCTCTACCACGTCGAACTCATCGTGAAATTCGCCGACCATTTGCTCGAGGATGTCTTCTAGCGTGACTACGCCGAGAATGCTGCCGAATTCATCTACTACCATGGCGATTTCTGTGCGGCGGGAGCGGAGTTCTACGAGGAGTTCGCTGGCTAATTTGGTTTCTGGGACGATCAGAATTTCGCGAAGATAACTTTGCAAATTAAAATCTGCTGGGGGCAGGCCTTCTTCGGCGCGTCGGGCGCGATCGAGTTGAACCAGATTAAATCTTTGATGTGGACGAAACCTTTTATGTGATCGAGGGTGCCTTCATAAACTGGAATGCGCGAGCGCTGGGTGGTGGCGAAGGTGCGCATGGCTTCTTCTAACGTGGCGTCCATTGGTAAGGCGTGGATATCTGGACCGAACCATGATCTCGCGGACTTGCAATTGGGCTAGCTCGATGGCGCCTTGTACGATTTGCATTTCTGTGGCTGGCAGGACGCCTCGTTCGCGGGCTTGCTCGATTAGGACTTGGAGTTCTTCGGGGGAGCGGACTAGCGTGTGGCTGTGGGCTTCGGTTACGCCTAGGCTGCGGACGAATTTGTCGGCTACGCCGTCTAGCAGATCGATTGCCCAACTGAAGAAATTTAGGAACCAGTGGAACGGGCGGGCGATTAGTAGGGCTACTTTTTCGGCGCGGGCTAGGCTGACGCTTTTGGGGACTAGTTCGCCGAGGATTACTTGGACGATTGTTAGCAGGCCGAAGGCTAGGACTAGGGCGGTGCCGTGTGCGGCTACGGCGGCCCAGTGGCTGGGGACGTGGGCTACTAGCGGGCTTAGGATTTCGGCTAGCGTGATTTCGCCTAGGTAGCCTAGGGCTAGGCTGGCTAGCGTGATGCCTACTTGCACGCCGCTGACTACCCGGCCGAAATCGGCGAGTAGACTTTCTACTATTTTTGCTCTTGGGTCGCCGGCGCTTACTAGTTGGCGGACTCGGGAGATTCTTACGGCTACGAGAGAAAATTCTGCGGCGGAGAAGAAGGCGTTTATGCCTACCAGGGCTAGGACTAGGAATAGGCGGAGAGCTAGCATCTGGGAAAATTTTAGCAAGATGGCGGGGCGGAGAGGGATTTTCCGGTGGGGGCGCGCTTGCGGGATACGTCAAGGGAGGCGAACGAGCAACGTTCGAGATGCGTGCGTGCCTCGTTGGTAAACGGCGCGGCGCATGAAGAGGCGCCCGCTACGGACGGCGCTAGGAAAGAGCGATTAACCGAAGCGCCAAACCGCGCCGGCGTGAATCCCGGCGCTACTAGCCACCATTTCGATGTCGTTTGTTGCTCCGCGGTCGATTGTCTCTTGTGCGAATTTTGTGCTCGTCGGCTGCCGCGGGACGCCCTTCGCAGACAGGCAGATAAATCGGCAGCACCTACGGCTCGCCGCGTTGCGCTGCGGGTTTTTGCTGCGTTAGACTCGCGCGGGTTCTTCTTGATGACTTCACATGGCGAATCTCATTGTTTACGGTATTTTTGCTGGGCTCCTTCTGATTCTTGGCGGGGGCTTTTTGATTGGGTGGTGGATGATTTGGCGGCCTTTGCCGCAGGTGGATGGGGCTTTGATTTTGCCCGGGTTGAAGCAGCCGGTTTTGGTGGATCGGGATGGTTGGGGAGTGCCTTGGATACAAGCTTCTTCGGTGGAGGATTTGGAGACGGCGCAGGGGTACGTGGTGGCGCAGGACCGGCTTTGGCAGATGGATCTTTTGCGGCGGGCGGCGGGCGGGGAGTTGGCGGAGATTTTTGGGCCGGTTGCTTTGCCGTGGATCGGGAGAACCGGACTTCGGGTTGCGCGTTGCGGCTGAGGCCGCGGCGGCGCGGATGGATCCTGCTACGCGGAAGATTGTGGAGGCTTATGCGGCTGGGGTGAATCTTTATATGCGGAGAGGTCTGGGCGATTGCCGATTGAGTTTACCGTGTTGCGTTATAAGCCGCGGGCTTGGACTGCCTGCGGATACTTTTTTGATTTGCGCTTATATGTGGAAGACTTTGACTACTACTTGGAAGGCGAAATTGAATCGGGCGCGGATTACTGGCGCTGGTTGGGCCGGAGCGGGCGCGGGAGTTTTTCGTGGAAGATTCGCCGCTGGATCATTTTATTGTGGGGGCGGCCGGCGGGAAAAGGTGGGGGCGCCGCCGAGGGCGTTGGGCCGGCCGCCTGCGGAGGATTCGGACGACTGAGACGGACGTTAGGTGGGTGGTCCGCGGTTGACGGTTGCCTCGGGCGAAGAGCGCGGTCGAAAGATGCCGGCAGGGACGCCGGCGGTACTGGGGGCTTGGGACCGGCGCGGGATTTTCTTTCGCAGTTTGAGTCGCAGACTCCGGAGATTATTGGGAGCAATAATTTTGTGGTTAGCGGCGAGCATACGGCTTCGGGGAAACCGATTCTGGCTAACGATACTCATCTGGCTTTCGTATGCCTGGGATTTGGTACATCGTGCATTTGACGGCGCCTGGTTGGAATGTGGCGGGATTTACTTTTCCTGGGTCGCCATTGGTGGTGATTGGGCATAACGAGCGGATCGCGTGGGGATTTACGAATAGCAATGCGGAAGTGGAGGACCTTTACATCGAGAGTTTTAATCCTGCGAATCCTCTGGAGTACCGAGTGAATGGGAAATGGATGCGGGCGGAGACGCGGCGGGAAGTGATTCATGTGCGCGGGGCGGCGGATGATATGCTGGATGTGGTGTTGACGCGGCATGGGCCGATGGTGCGTCGCGATACGACGGAGGAAGGCGGGAAGATTTATGCGTTGCGGTGGACGGCGGTGGAGCCGGGGGGGTTGGATTTTTCTTATCCTTTGATTGGCAGCGCGCAGAATTGGAATGAGTTTTTGCAGGTGATGAGCAAGATTGCCGGGCCGGGGCAGAATGGAATTTATGCGGACGTGGAGGGGAATATTGGATACGTGATGGCGGCGCGGATTCCGATTCGCAAGTCGGGGAATGGGGATTTGCCCGTGGCTGGGGATACGGATGAGTTTGAGTGGAGCGGGATACATTCCGTTCGACAAATTGCCGCAGGCGTTGAATCCGCGCGGAGGGATTATTGCTACGGCGAATGCGCGGACTGTTGGGCCTGCTTACAAATATTTCATCAGCGATCGCTGGGCGGGGCCTTACCGGACCGAGCGGATTTATGAGTTGCTGGGGGCGCGGAAGGATTTGCGGCCTGCGCGATGCGAACAGCGTGCAGAACGATATTGTGAGCTGGCCGGATAAATTTTTGGCGCGAGCAGATTTATGCGGCCGGGCAGAAAGTGGCAGCCTAAGGATGCGCGGACGAAGACGTTGATTTACGAGCTGAAGAATTGGGATGGGGGGACTTCGGCGGATCGGTGGAGACTTCGTTTCTGGAATATTCGCGGCATGCGTTGATGGTGATGTTGCTGCAGCCTTACATCGACGACCAGATGAAGAATTACGAATTGTGGGAGCCGGAGAGCGAGTACGACAGGTTTGGTGGCGGGATAAAGTGTTTTTGGAGAATGTGCTGCGGGATCGTCCGGCGGCTTGGTTGCCGAAGGGGATTGCGGATTACGATTCGTTGTTGATTGCGGCGGCGGATGCGGCGGTGGCGCGGCTGGCGCGAGGCGGCGCGGCATGGGGATCCTTTGCACGCGGATTGGGGGGAGTTGCATCCTCTTGAGATTTATCATCCGCTTGGGCGATCGGGAATTTTGCGGCGGATTTTGAGCATTGGGCCGATCGAGCAGGGCGGGACGATTGATACGGTGCGGGCGATGGGTTACCGGCATGGGCCTGCTATGCGGTTTGTGGCTGATCTTTCGAATTGGGATCTGTCTTTGATGGAGATTCCTGCCGGGGAATCGGGGCAGTATGCTAGCGCGCATTACCGGGATGAGTTTCCGGAGTGGTTTGCTGGGCGGGGGATACCGGCGCCGTTTAGTGCTGGGGCGGAGGGACGAGTGCGGGTGAATCGGTTGCAGCTTTTGCCTGCGGTGGAGGGGGACGGGCAGTAGGAATGAATGTGCCGGGTCGTAACAACCGCGATCGAAACTGCATGCCGAACCCTGAAGAGGTGCGGCGCTCACACGAGCTGCGTGAACTGCGCGACTGGTGAAGTTATTGGTCGTGGGATAGAATGTGGTTTGATTTTGGTTTGCGAGGATTGCTTGAGCCCTGCTGCTAATAAACCCGTGGAGCCGCCTAAGAAGGGGGATTTTGAGAAGTCCTTGGGCGGCTGGAGGAAGTTGTTAAGCGGCTGGAGAGCGCGGAGCTTTCTTTGGATGAGGCTATGAAATTGTTTGAGGAAGGCGTTACGCTTTCGAGGGAGTGCCAGAAGCAGCTGGAAGAGGCTGAGGGGCGGATTGAGATTTTGTTGAAGAAGGCGGATGGGAAGATTGCGGCGCAGCCGTTTGAGGCGGATGAGGAATCGAATTAAGTGATGGAGTTGTAGCTGAGAGGTCTGAAGAACCGCGCGAGAATTTCAATTTGAAATTTGAAATTTCAAATGGAACCCGTGACCTTGCAGAGAATCCGTTCACTTTTGAAATTTGCCGGATTTCGCTATTGACGTTGTGCAGGCTACCTCCGTTGCCCTTAGTTCTGCTGCTTAAATTCTCGATTCCCTTCTGCTCATGAGTCTCTCTGAATTTTTTGAGTTGGACCGGGCTGCTGTTGACGCGGCGCTGAATAAATTTTTGCCGCTGGGGCGGACTGCGCCAGCTTCGATTCATGAAGCTATGCGGTATTCGGTTTTTGCCGGGGGGAAACGGTTGCGGCCGGTGCTTTGTTTGGAGGCGGCGCGATTGTTTTCGGATCCGCCGGATGCGGCGGTGCCTGCTGGGTGCGCGATCGAATTCATTCATACTTATTCTTTGATTCATGATGATTTGCCGGCGCTGGATAATGATGATTTGCGGCGCGGAAAGCCTACCTGTCACAAGAAATATGGCGAGGCGATTGCGATTCTTGCCGGGGATGGATTGTTGACGCTGGCGTTTGAGACTTTGGCGCAGACGCCGGTGGAGGCTTCGCGAGGAGTGCGGCTGATCGCGGAAGTGGCGCGGGCGGCGGGGACTGTGCGCGGGATGGTTGGCGGGCAGGTGGCGGATTTGGAGGCGGAGAAGACGCGGGCGGATTTGGCGACGCTGGAATACATTCATCGGTCGAAGACTGCGGCTTTGATTCGCGCGGCTTGCGTGGTGGGAGCGATTGCGGGGGGCGCGGCGGACGCGGATGTTGAGCGGCTGCGGAATTTTGGCGAGAACATCGGCTGGGCGTTTCAGGTGGTGGACGATATTTTGGATGTGGAGGAATCGTCGGCGGCGCTGGGGAAAACGGCGGGCAAAGATCAGGCGCAGCAGAAGGCTACTTATCCGGCGTTGCTGGGATTGACGCAATCGCGGGAGGTGGCTTCGGAATTGGCCGCGAAGGCGATTGCGGAATTGGAGCCGTTTGGCGCGCGCGGGGGGAATTTGCGGCAGTTGGCGGAGTTTTTGGTCGAACGGCGATCGTGATGCGCTGATGAGCGGCCGGGTGGCGAAGCAGCGGCTGGATGTGCTGATGGTGGCGCGAGGGCTGGCGCCTTCGCGGCAGCGGGCGCAGGCGATGCTGCTGGCTGGGGATGTGATGGTTGGCGGGCAGCGGGCTGGGAAGCCTGGATCGCTGGTAGCTGAGGATGTTGCGATTGCGATTGCCGGGGATTCGCAGCGTTATTCTAGCCGCGGCGGATTGAAGCTTGAAGGGGCGCTGGAGGATTTCGGGATTTCGCCCGCGGGAAGATTTGCTTGGATGCTGGGAGTTCGACTGGGGGATTCACGGATTGTTTGCTGGCGCATGGGGCGCGGAAAGTCTTTGCTGTGGACGTGAATATCGCGCAATTGGATTGGAAGCTGCAGCAGGATTCGCGCGTTGTGGCGATTGAGTGCAATGCGCGCTACTTGAAGGCCTGAGATGATTCCCGAGCCGATTGATTTTGTGACGGTGGACGTGTCGTTTATTTCGGTGACGAAGATTTTGCAGGCGCTGGTGCGGGTGGCGCGGGCGGGGGCGGATTTTTTGATTTTGGTGAAGCCGCAATTCGAATTGGAGCGGCGGGACGTGGGAAAAGGCGGGATCGTGCGCGATGCGGCGCTGCATGAGCGGGCTGTCGAGAGGGTGCGCGCGTTTGCTGCGGAGCATGGATTGGAGACGCTGGGCGTTTTCGCGAGCCGCGTGGCGGGCGCCGAAGGAAATCAGGAGTTTTTTCTCCACGCGCGGCGCAAGGGCTAGAGTACAATCGCGGCCTGGAAAAAATGATTCGCACTGTCGGGATTCTCTGCAAGCCTCGGAAAGAAGACCTCTGCTCGGTTTTGCCGCCTCTGGTGGAGTGGCTGCGGGCGCGGAAATTGAATGTGCTGCTGGATCAGAGCGCCGCGGAATCTTGCAGCTCGCTCGATAAGGCATCGGCGCGGGAACGACTTGCCAGCGAAGCGGATTTGCTCGTGGTGATGGGCGGCGACGGGACTTTGCTGGCGGCGGCGCGTTTGCTGGGGGATCGCGAAATTCCGATTCTGGGCGTGAATCTTGGCTCGCTTGGGTTTTTGACTAGCGTGACGCTCGAAGAATTGTATCCGCTGCTCGAAGTGACGCTGGCGGGAAAACATGAGATCAGCGAGCGAGGTGTTTTGCGGGCGCAGATGTTGCGCAACGGAGTGGCCGCTGAAGGCGCGCGGGCGCTGAATGATGCGGTGGTGAACCAGGCGGCGCTGGCGCGGTTGATGGATTTTGACGTGCACATCGACGGCAATCACGTGGCGCGGTATCGCGCCGATGGAATTATTGTGGCGACGCCGACGGGCTCGACGGCGTATTCGCTGGCGGCGGGCGGGCCGATTGTGCTGCCGGAGATTCATGCGTTTGTGATCACGCCGATTTGCCCGCACATGTTGACGAACCGGCCGTTGGTGATTCCGGATTCTTCGCGGATCGAGATTGCGCCGGAACAGCAGGGTGAGCCCGTTCATCTAACTCTTGACGGGCAGGTGGGATTTCAATTGCAGCCGGGCGACCGGGTGATGATCGAAAGAGCGAAGACGCGCGTGCAGTTGGTGCGTGCGGCGGGAAAATCTTATTTTGAAGTTCTGCGCAGCAAGTTGGGTTGGGGCGAGCGGTAATCTCCTCTTTACAGTGCGATTGAAAAGGAGCTGGCGATGAATTTCCGATTGCGGACGGCGGTGTGTGCGGCGGCTTTGCTGGCATTGGGTACGGTGCCGCTGCTTGCGCAGAAGCATAAGAAGGCTGCTGAGCCGAAATCGGATACGCCGAATTATCCGATCAATGATGGATTTGTGGATGTGAATGGGTCGACGCAGGGTTATGTGGACGCTGAGGGGATGCTGATTTATTACATGACGGTGGGGCGCGGCGAGCCGCTGGTGATCGTGCATGGCGGGCCGGGCGGATCTCACGATTATTTTTTGCCTTATTTGCTGCCGCTGGCGCGGCAGAACAAATTGGTTTTTATCGATGAACGCGGGTCGGGGAAATCGCAGAAGCTGGAAGATCCGGCCGGGTACACCGTCGAGAACATGGTGGAGGATGTCGAGGGAGTGCGGCGAAGTTTGGGGCTGGGAAAAATTACTTTGATGGGTCATTCGTATGGCGGGGTTTTGGCGCAGGCTTACGCGTTCAAGTATCAGCAGAACTTGTCGCACTTGATTTTGGCTAGCACTTTTCCCAGCACGAAGCAGATGAATGAGGTGTTAGCGCAAGAGAAGGCGAAGATGGCGCCGGAATTGCGCGAGCGGATCGAGAAGATGGAAGCGGAAGGGCTATATGGGCACGGGAAGGACTACGAGAAAAACCGCTACACGAATGACTACATGACTGCGGCTTGGGGCGAAGGATATTTTCCTTATCTATATCAGAACCGGCCTGATCCTAATTTTGATCCGATTGCGATGGGGGTTACTTCGTGGGATTTGTACCGGCAGATGTGGGGATCGCATGGGGAATTCGTGATTGATGGGAATATGAAGTCCGTTGAGTATGTGGACCGGCTGCCGGATATTCATGTGCCGACTTTGATATTGGTGGGGGATCATGATGAATGCGATCCTTCTTTGTCGAAGGAGATGCATGAGAAGATTTCCGGGTCGCAGTTATTGATTTTGCCTAAGAGCGGGCATATGGCTTTTGTGGATCAGACGAATCTTTATGTTGGGGCCATCGATAATTTTTTGCACCCGGAACGGCATCGGGCGCACCGGTAGGAGCGCTACGGCGATAAGTGAGCGCAGTAGGGCCGGTCGCTTAGATCCTTAGGGTCCGGAAAGGCTGGACCCTCAGGATGACGACGCCTCGCGACGTGCGCCGAAGAAGATTTAACCGGTACGAGTTATTCGCCGCGGACTAGATCGCGGCGGGATTCGCGGCGGCGGATTGCTTGCGACTTTGCGGCCGTGTACCAGGATTTCGACGGGCCTTGGACGCGAGTTGTAATTGCTGGATTCTGCGAAACCGTAGGCGCCTGCGCCCCAGAGAGCTAGAACATCGCCTTCGTGCACTTCCTCGATTGGCCAATCTTTCAGGAAACAATCGCCGCTTTCGCAGACTGGGCCGACAATGTCGGCGCGGACTATTTTTGATTGCGGGGCGGCTCGCGTCACCCGCGTGATGGGATGGACGCCGCCGTAGAGGGCTGGGCGGAGAAAATCGTTCATGGCTGCATCGACGACGATGAAATTTCTGCCGCGATTGGATTTCGTGAGTAGGACGCGCATCAGGAGGACTCCGGCGGCGCCTACGATGCTGCGGCCTGGTTCGAGGAGTAGGCGGCAGCGGAGCGGCTTGACAGCTTTGATTATTGCGCGCGCGTAGTCTTCGATGCGGAGCGGATTTTCGTTGGCGTAGCGGATGCCGAGGCCTCCGCCTAGATCGAGATGTTCGAGCGCGACTCCATTCTTCCGTAGATCTACGAGGAATGCAGCCATGCGTACCGCGGCCTTGCGGACCGGTTCGATGCGGAGAACCTGGGAGCCGATGTGGGCGCTGATGCCCTTCCATTCAAGCCAGCGCGAATTCCGGTGTGCTAGATAGAGGCGGCGGGCATTGCGCCAGTCCACGCCGAATTTGTGGCGATGATGGCCTGTGGCGATGTGGCGATGGCCGCCGGCTTCGACATCGGGATTGACGCGGATAGCAGCGGGGGCGCGGCGGCGAGCGCGGCTTGCTTCGTCGAGCAGTAGATCGAGTTCGGATTCGGACTCGATATTGAAACAGAAGATTCCGGCACGCAGCGCTTCGCGGATTTCTTCGCGCGTCTTGCCTACCCCTGAAAATATGGCGCGGCGCGCCGGGATTCCCGCGCGCCTCAGGCGATAGAGTTCGCCGCCAGAGACGATGTCGAAATTGCCGCCTTGCTTTGCGAGCAGGCGCAGAACGGAGAGATTCGAATTGGCTTTTACCGCGTAGCAGATCGTTGTTGGGATGCTGCGGAAAGCGCGCTGGTATTGACGATACGCGTCTTCGATTGCGCTGCGGCTATACACGTAGGCCGGAGTTCCGAAGCGGGTGGCCACATCCGCGAGCGCTACGTCCTCAGCGAATAGGGAGCGGGAGCGCCATTCAAAGTGCGGCGTGAAGCTTGCGGGATCGAGTGGCCGGGCGATTCGAGAACTGTCTCCGCGCGCTGCCATTGGCGGCGTCAGAGTACCTTGAGGACGACGAGAGTTCGATCGTCGAAGGCGTGGGCGGTGCCGGAGAAAAGCTCGACTTGTTCGAGAACGCGATCGGCGATGGCGGAGGCCGGTTCGTGCGCATGCGTCCTGATGAAATCGATGAGGCGGTCGGTGCCGTAGAATTCCTTCTCGAAATTCTGCGTGTCGCTGATGCCGTCGGAGTAAAATGCGAGAACATCGCCGGGATCGAGAACCATGTTCACTTCTTCGTAGGTCACGTCCTCGAACATGCCGAGCGGAAATCCCTCGAGATGGATCTTTTTGCACTCGCCCTTGTGCAGAAGGATCGGCTCTTCTTGTCCGGCATTGGCGATGCGCAGCTTGCGCTTGCCGCGGTGCCAGGTGGCGAAGCACATGGTCATGAAGCGGCCTTCGATGCGGCGCTCGACGATCAATTGATTCATGTCGTGGAGCATTTGCGCGGGAACGAGCTTGTTCGGGCCGAGACTGCGCATGATGCCGATGGCGGCGGCGCCGTAAAGGGCGGCGGCGCTTCCCTTCCCGCTGACGTCGCCCATGGCCATGGCTAGCTCTTGCGGGCCGTAACGCAGGAAATCGTAGATGTCGCCGCAGAGCTCGCGCGAGGAGACGACGCGGGCGGCGATATCGAGACCGGAATCGGTGCCGGGCATGCGAGGCAGCAGGGCGCCTTGCAGCCTGCGGGCGGCGTTCAGATCGCGCTCGAGGCGCGATTCATCGCGGGCCAGTTGTTCATACAGGCGGGCGTTTTCGATCGAGACGGCCAGGCTCGCCGCGAGAATGGAGAGCGCTTGCACGTGATCCGGCGTGAAGTAATTTAGTTGCGGGCTTTCGAGATCCATCACGCCGATTACGCGTCCTTTGCTTAGCAGCGGCACGGCTAGTTCGGAGCGCGTTTCCGGATTCACCATGAGATAGCGCGGATCGTGCGAAACGTCTGGAACGACGACGGCACGGCCTAGAGTGGCCGCGGCTCCTACTAACCCCTCGTGCGCCGGAACGGCGTGCTTTTCCTGGATGCGCTGGCCGAACTTCACCGTGACGCGGTGGCGGAAGACTTTGTCGGCATCGTCGTAGAGCAGGATGCTGAAAATTTGGTAATCGATGATGCGCTTGGCCAATTCGGCGGCGCGGCGCAGCACCTCTTCCACTTCTAGAACTGAGCTTGCTTCGCGGCCTACTTCGTTCAGCAGAAGGAGCGTGTCGGCTTGATTTCGTACGCGCTCGAAGAGGCGCGCGTTCTCGATGGCGCTGGCGATTCGTGTGGCGAGCAACGTGAGGATGGATTGCTGTTCGGGAGTGAAGTAATCGACCTCGTGGCTTTGAATGTCGAGAACACCGATGGCCTTGCCGCCCACCATCAGAGGCACGGCAAGTTCCGAGCGCACGGCTTCGACGGCATTGAGGTAGCGCGGATCTTTTTGGACGTCGCCGACGCGAACGGCGCGGCCCGTGGCTGCGGCGGTGCCGGTGATTCCTTCGCCCCAGGGAATGCGCCAGTGCTCCATTACTTCCGGGCGATAGCCGATGCCGAAGCGGAAATGAAGCTGATCGGTGCCTTCTTCGGGGAGAAGGACGGCGAAAATTTCGTAGTCGATCAGTTTTTTGATGAGCTGCGCCGCTTTCGCCAGAACCTCATCGAGGTTTAGCGAGGTGTTGATTTCCTGGCCGATTTCGACGAGGGTCGAGAGAGTTTCGGCGGAAATCTCGGTGGCGGATTTGATTTCGACTGGATCCATGGCTAATTTTTCGCCGAGCGGGCGAAGTTGCGCCCGCAGGGGCACATTACACACGCAATTCGGAAAACACAATTATAACAGCAGCTCTTGGGCTTCGGGATGGGATCTGACGAGTTTGGGCGCGGATATTTTTGCGTTGAGGGATCAAATTGGCTTGCGGATCTTGAGTTTGGAATCGGAGCGGATCGCCGCAGAGACGCTGAGGGCGCAGAGTTTCGGGAGACTTCAGGATTTAGTCGGCGGCGAGGCCGCGGGCTTGTTCTAGGATTTTTACGCTGGCGCTGGCGCCTACGCGGGTGGCGCCTGCGGCGACCATTTTTTGGAAATCTTCGAAGCTGCGGACGCCGCCGGCGGCTTTTATGCCGATTTCGCCGCCGACTACGGCGCGCATGAGGCTGACGTCTTCGGCGGTTGCGCCGCCGGTTGAAAAGCCGGTGGAAGTTTTGACGAAGTCTGCGCCTGCATTTTTCGCGGCTAGCGAGCCGCGGATCTTTTCTTCAATGGTGAGCAGCGCGGTTTCGAGAATCACTTTGCAGATCGCGCCACCGCGGTGGCTGGCTTCTACTACGCCGCGAATGTCGGCTTCGACCGTGTCGTCGAGGCCGGATTTCAGGGCGCCGATATTGATGACCATGTCGATTTCCTGGGCGCCGAGTTTGATTACGGCGTCGGTCTCGTAGATTTTCACTTGCGGAAGAGTGGCGCCGAGGGGAAAGCCGACTACGGTGCAGACTTTTACTTCGCTGCCGCGGACGAGCTCGGCGGCTTGCGCGACGTTCCAGGGATTGATGCAGACGGAGGCGAAGCCGAATTTCACGGCCTCGTCGCAGAGCTTGCGAATTTGATCGCGCGTGGCGTCTGGTTTGAGAAGCGTGTGATCGATCAGATGGGCGATCTGCGCGTCAACGGAGGCGACTTCGCCGCCTGCGGAAATGCGCGCGGCGCCTGCTTCGACGGCCTTTTGCGTTTTGTGGACGCAGAGGTGGGAGCAGCGCTCGTTGCATTCGGCGCAATAAATTTCGGCTAATTCGACGCCGCGAAGATTGCCCTGTTGCGCGCCTAGATACGCGAGCATTTCTTCGGTGATCGCTTGGATTAGTTTTTCGAGATCTTGGGAATTCACTAGGGCTGCTCCTACATGGTCCATCGAGCCCGCTTCGGACCGACGTTCAGGGCCGAAAAACTGGGCCGAACACCGGGAGGGTCTGAAGACCCTCCCCTACGACGGCTTGGCGGCAACACCTGTCACTCGCTCCTTGGCTTTAGATGCCTGGACTCGATGGCTCGAATCTTGTTTATGCGGTTTTGGTGTCGACCGCCGGCGAATTGCGTCTCTAGCCAAACGGCTAGAATTTCGCGGGCGGTTTCTTCGGAAATCATGCGCGCGCCTAGAGTGAGGATATTGGCGTCGTTGTGTTCGCGGCTGTTGCGCGCTGAGGCTCGATCGTAGCAGAGCGCGGCGCGGGCGCCCGGGACCTTGTTGGCAGCGATGGAGGAGCCGATGCCGGCGCTGTCGACGACTACGCCGCGCCAGGCGTCACTACGCGCGACGGCATTGGCGACGGCTTCGGCGAAATCGGGATAGTCGACTGCTTCGGTGCTGGAGGTGCCGAGATCGAGAGGCGTGTAGCCCCACTCGCGGAGGTAGGTTTTTAGTTGTTCTTTTAGCGCGAAGCCGCCGTGATCGGCGCCGAGGGCTACTACCTTGGCGTAGTTCGAGGACGCGGCGTCGGCTTTCGGCTGTTCGACGCGAATGTGAATTCCGCGCTGCTCCGCGGCGTCGCGAGCGAGCGGGGTGATCAACGTATCGGGCGCAATGGCGATTTCGCCGCCATCGGCGATGGCATCTAGATCGCGCGCGGTTAGGACGGGGCGTGGCACGATTATTCCGGCGGGAGAGAGAGTATGCAAACGTCTTTGAGATTGCGATAGCGCTCGGCGTAATCGAGGCCATAGCCGACGACGAATTCGTTGGGGATTTCAAAGCCGACGTAATCGGCCTTGATGTCTTTGATGATTCTGCGCGAGGGCTTGTCGAGTAACGCCGCGATTTTCAGAATATGCGGGCGGCGCTGGAGGAGAACGCGGCGGAGATAGCTTAGCGTCAGGCCGGTATCGAGGATGTCTTCGACGAGAATGACGTTCAGGCCTTCGATGCTGCTGTCGAGATCCTTATTGACGCGGACCTGGCCGGAGGACTGCTTGTTCTTGCCGTAGCTCGAGACGGCGATGAAATCGAGGGAGACTTCGAGATCGATCTCGCGCACGAGATCGGAAAGAAAAATGCACGCGCCTTTTAGCACGCCGACGAGATGAAGGCGTTCGCCTTCGAAATCTTTGGTGATTTGGTGCGCGACTTCGCGCACGCGCTTTTGAATCGCGGATCGGCGAATCAGCGTTTTCAGGTGACTGCGTCCCTTGTCGGCCATTCCTCTCCGCCTTCAGAGCAAGAAGGCGGCTACTCTATCGCAGGGCCTTGCGGCTGACAAGACGGCTATTTTTTGGTCAATTCGATGGATGCGCTCGTGTTTTCCCACTCCATGCTCATCGTGCACGTGTTTCCTGCTGGCGCGAAGGAGATGGTGAAATTTTCCATGGGCGTCGAGAGTGCGGTTACTTTCATGTCCACGCGGGCGAGATCGTTGGCTTCGCCGGGATAGTCGGTGCCCCACTCGCCGGTTTTCTTGCTGATGATGAGAGTCCATTTGTCAGGGTTTGGAACGGCGAAGAGAGTGTAATCGCCGGCGGGCACGGTCTTGCCGCCTGCGGTTAGGTCCACGTCGGTGTGAAACGCGGTGGCTTCATTCGCGCCGGCTCTCCAGACCAGGCCATTGGGGACCAGGCTGCCGAAAATCTTGCGGCCCTTCACTCGCGGACTGGAGTAGTCAACTTTGATTGCTTTGCCGCCGGGCAGAGTGCAGCTGGCGGTCGCCGGTGGGCTCGGGCGCTTAGATTTGTCTTGCTGGGCAAAGCTTGGAGTTGCCAACGCCGCCAGCGCAATTGCCGCGACGCCGATCATTGCGATGTAGTTCTTCATGTTTTCCTCCTAGTGGATTCTAGTTGTCTGAAAAAAGCCTCAGCGGCTCAAGCCGTGCCCTGACACAGCTCTGGCATTCCGCGAAATATCAAGAAGCTCCGATTCGCGGAAGCCATCGGCGCCGATCTGTTGCGCTACAACGTGAACCGTGTTGCGCTTCGCGTACCAGCAGGGATTGTAGCCGTAATGCGGGAAGAGCGCGTGAATGCAAACTTCGTTTTCAGGTGATTCGAGATAGATGTCGAGCTTGCCGTTTTTGAGTTTCGTGGCGGGGTAGAACTGCACGTTGCCAAATGCCTCCGAGGAATTCGCGCCCGCCATTTTGTGCCGGATATAGAGAGAATCGCAAATGTAGGCTAGCCCGGCGGCGAGCGCCGCAACTGCGAGCGTCCAGCCTGCGATTGCGCGCGCCATTCTCACGGCATTTCATCTTAAATCTTCGCATCCGCTTGGCGCCAGTGGTTTGCCGGAATCGACGCGACTGCTCGCAGCTTGCTTGATTCCGGGGCGCTTCGTGCTAGCGTTGAGGCAGAACCGATTCCAGGATCGGATTCTTCGGGTCGAGAATCAGCGCGTGATGGAAGTCATATGAATCCTGCGACGAGTGAGGTGTCGTTCGTTTCGAAGGGTGCGCCGGCGCCTCCGGCCCAGCCTGGAAGCGGACGCGCGGACCGCCGCAGGACGAATCGCCGGGAGGCCGTGACGAGTCGGAGAAGTTTGCTCGTCGCGATTCTCGCGCTCGTGGCAATCGCGGTACATCTGATTTTACGGTTCGGATTCCGGACTTCTCCTCTCGTCTATAACCTGCTGCTGTTTGTGGCGCTGGCCTTTGGCGGCTTGCCACTCCTCATCGATTTAATTCGTAAAGTATTCGCGCGGGAATTTGGCTCGGACTTGCTGGCGGGAGTATCAATCGTCGCGGCGGTGCTGCAGGGCGAGTATTTGGTGGGGACAATCGTCGTCTTGATGCTTTCGGGGGGCACGGCACTGGAAGAGATGGCGTCGCGGCGCGCGTCTTCGGTGCTTGACGAGTTGGCGAAACGCCAGCCGCAAACGGCACACCGAAAGCAGGACGTTGAAATTGTGGACGTGGCGCTCGACGACGTGCGCGTTGGCGACATCCTCGAGATTTTCCCGCATGAAATCTGTCCTGCGGATGGCGTGGTGGTTGACGGCCAAGGGATGATGAACGAGGCGTTTCTCACGGGCGAGCCATTCGAAATGCAGAAGGCGCCAGGATCGCAGCTGATTTCGGGAGCCTTGAACGGTGACGCCGCAATCGTCATGCGCGCCGAGAGGCTGCCGGTGGATTCGCGCTACGCGCGGATCATGCGCGTGATGGAGGAGACGCAGCAGCAGCGGCCGCGATTGCGGAGACTGGGAGATAAGCTAGGTGCGTGGTATACGCCGATCGCCGTGGGGCTTGCCGTTCTGGCCTGGGTGTTCACGCGAAATCCTCATCGATTTTTGGCGGTGGTGGTCATCGCGACGCCCTGCCCTTTGTTGATTGCGATTCCGGTGGCGGTGATCGGGGCGATTTCGCTGGCTGCGCGCCGTGGCATCATCGTCAAAAATCCTGCGGTGCTCGAGCAGATCGAAACTTGCCGCACGTTCATCTTTGACAAGACCGGCACGCTCACCTACGGGCGGCCGACGCTGACGGAAGTCGACTGTTCGCCTCACTTTCAAGAGCAGGACGTGGTGCGCTTTGCCGCCAGCCTGGAGCGCTATTCGAAACACCCGCTGGCGCAGGCGATTCTCGACTACGCAGCGAAAAATAGTGTGCAGGCTGAATCCGCGTCGGAAATTCAGGAGCAGCCGGGCCGCGGATTGCGAGGCACGATCGGCGGAAGAAAAGTGCTGCTGACAGGCCGGGACCGTCTCGGAGATGAAGTGCGCGAATTGCCGGGCGCGCGATCGGGACTGGAATGCGTGCTGTTTGTTGATGGCCAGTACGCGGCGCTGTTTCGATTCCGAGACGCGCCGCGGCGAGATTCCGACGTGTTCGTAAAGCATCTCGGGCCGCGGCACAAGGTGAACCGGATTCTGCTGGTGTCGGGAGACCGGCTGGAAGAGGTGCGCTACCTGGCCGCAGAAGTCGGAATTACTGAAATTCACGCCGCAAAGAGTCCCGAGGAGAAGGTTGCGATCGTTCGTGAGGAGACGCAGCGCGCGAGGACGCTTTTTGTCGGCGACGGAATCAATGACGCGCCGGCGATGCAAGCGGCGTCCGTTGCAGTCGCCTTCGGGCACGACAGTGAGATCACGGCGGAAGCTGCCGATGCCGTGATTCTAGAGTCGTCCTTGGGGAAGGTCGATGAACTGATTCACATTGGCCAGCGTATGCGCTCGATCGCGCTGCAAAGCGCAATTGGCGGGATGGCTCTGAGCATTATCGGCATGCTGGCGGCCTCTGCCGGTTATCTGAATCCCATCGGAGGAGCAATCGCGCAGGAAATCATTGACACCGCGGCGGTTCTGAACGCGGTGCGCATGGCGCTTCCATTCAAAAATCTCCGCGACTTCTGAAGATGTGCAGCCCTAGGGATTGTCGGCGTCGAGATTAGTCGTGTAAGGGGGAGGCTCCTGCGCGGCTTTATGCTCCGGAGCGGCTGGGAGCGTTGCGACACTGATTTGCATCGCTGTGTTTTTTGGAAAGACGACGTCGTGGCCGCGTGCGATGAAATGCACATAGACCGACATGCCCGCGCCGTAGGCTCCCATCGCCGCGCCGAAAGCGCGCGAATGAACGGTCAGGCCGAGAATAATTCCGACTAGTTTGAATCCGCCTGCGCCGCCGGCCACGCGATTCGACGTGTTGCCTGCCGGATTGCCACCGCCGGGAGCATCTCGATCGCCGCCGAATGAGGCAGCCGCGAGACCGACACTGATGGCCGTCATGGCGTAACGCGATTTCGAAGATGTGGCCTCTGCGCCGCCCTCGGAATCGAGTTTGACATCCTGATTTTTTCCAGCTTGAATTCCTTCCAGACTCGTATCGACCTTCTGCTGTACGCCGTCGGGAAGATCCAGTTCGTGAAAGACGATTCGCAGCTTGCCGTTGCGGCTCATATAGCGCGCCGGAGCCGCTTGAACGACTGAGCCCTTCAGACGGCTGCCCTGCGGAAGAATCAAGTGATCGCCATCGAACAAGGGCTGTGACAATACAGCGTCCACTTCGGCGCCGTTTGGAGTGGTGGCTGAGTTTAGCGGCGTCACGAGGCGGGCGCGGACGAAACTCGTCTTTTGCAAGACTCCGAGCGTCGAAGCTTGCTCCGGAGTGAGAGCTTCGCTTCCAAAATCGAGCGGCTGTTCCAACTCCGCGAAATAGACTGTGCCGGCGTCGATATATTGCGGATGAACGGGAAGGCGGGCAATCGCGTAGCGTTCGACACGATGCATCTTCCCCGGTTGCGTGACTTGCTTCATAGCGTTGTCCCATGCATCGCGGGCTTGCGCCTTGGCCTGCTTGACTTTTTCGGAGGCTTCGTCTTTGGCCGTTTTCTTGGAGGATTTATCGTCGGCGGTGACGAACTGGATGACTTGGCCGGAGCCGGGAGTCACGGTTGTGTGGAGTGGGATGCGCTTGTTGTAAGCGAGTGCAAGTTCGTCGAATGTGAGGGACAACTTTCGCGTGGGAGAGAAATCAGTGTCGAGTGCGGCGGCGGTGCGCCGGCCTGCCGAGAGAGTCTCGATCTCGGTGATATGTCCGGTCACTTCGGAACCAACTGGAACTACCAATTTGTCGAAGGCGTAGACCGGCTCGACCACGTGTCCGTGCACCACCTGGCCCACTTTCTGGACGCGCACTTCTTTGTCGAGTGCGACTTGAATGGCCGTCCCTCTTGGCACCGTGAGCGCGATTGAAGTTGGGTTCTTAGCGGGTGCGGACGCCGCAGGCGGACGATGAGTTAGTTTTGGCGAGGATTCAGGAGATGGCGCTGAAGGCGGCTCAGCGACGGGAGGAGTAGGCTGCTGGGCACGCGCGAATGTCGTTAGTAGTACGAAAAAGAGAGCGGGAGCGGCAGAGCGTAAGAATGACATGCACTCTCTCCCTCGGTGCACGGAAGCGTGCACCACTTGGGAGAATGGATTCGCGGGGAGCGCGATTCGTTGCCCAGCAGTTCGCGCTCGACGGTCGGCCTTATCTTAGCGCTGGAATGCGTGGTTCACAATTCGCGCAAGGACTCGGCAACGGGGCGAGTTGCGGCGCGGATAGCTGGAGGTACGCCACCGATCAATCCCATCGCTAGAGCAAAGACAACACCCATAGCTAAGAGCAGCGGCGTGATGCGGAAAGCAAAGGCCAGGTAAGAAAAGGTCTGCCAATTCATGGCACCCTTTGTCAAGCCGTTGAGCGGGAGAACCGCGATGCAACCGAGCAAACCTCCGATGAGGGAGATCAAGATCGCTTCGATCAAAAATGAAACCACCACACTGGCCGCGCCGAATCCGATGGCCCGCATGGTGGCGATTTCGCGAGAGCGTTCGGCGACCGCGGAGTACATCGTGTTCAACGCGCCGAAGATGGCGCCGAATGCCATAATGGCTGCCACTACGCCACCTAAAACGGTGATAAGCGTCGTCATGCGTGTGGATTGCTTGGCGTAGTAATCGATCTCGCTGCTCACGTCCACGTTCATGCGCGGATCGGCGGTGATCGAGTCCTTGAATTGCTGCAACTCCGCTGCAGACGTGAGGTGCGCGGTTACGGACTGAAAGATATTCTCCGGATACTTGTAAACCTGATCGAGAATGCGGGCATCGCACCACACTTCTGAATCGAACGCCGAGCCACCGGCGTCGAAAACGCCGACGACCTTCCATTTTTCACCGCCGAAGGTGACCGTGTTGCCGAGCGTCAGGCCCGCATATGTGCCTGGCACATTCCGGCCAACCACTAATTCGCTGAGTCCTGGCTGAAGAAATCGGCCTCGTGCAATCTTAATCTTATCGCGAACGAGAAGAGCGTTGCCCGAAACGCCGCGGATTTGGACGTTTGCATCTGTGCCCGTGGAGTGCAGAGGGAACGGAGCGATGACGACGACTTCGGGGCTGACGAGCGGCGCGGATCCGGAGCGAGCGACGCCCGGTGCGTCCTGGACGATCTTGACCTCATCGAGCGTGACCGCCCCCATCATTTCCGAGGAAGCGCCGGCGCGTGTGACGAGCGCGTTGCCAGGCGAACCCGATGAAACCAACGTGGCTTTGAATCCCATGGCCAGCGAAAGCATTGCCACAAATACCCCGACCGTGCCCGCAATACCGAGAACTGCAACGATAGTGGAGGGCCATCGGGCGCGAACGCTTCTGAAATTGTAAACGACAGGAATGGGCATTTCAGACCCTCCGTAGGGCGTCAACGACGCGCAAGCGCATCGCGCCGATCGCCGGAACCAACCCGCTTAACGCGCCTACGCCGAGCGCGAAGCCAACACCGGCGAGCAACGTTACGTAAGAAACGACTAGGTCCGGGAGCAATCCATTCAATGCGGAGGCGATTACGGGCACGGCAAGCGCCGCAAACAGTAGCCCAAGGCCGCCGCCGATGACGGAGATCAAAATGGATTCTGCGAGCACCATGAGAAGAACAGCGCGATCGGAAAATCCGACGGCCTTCAAGACCGCCAGCTCTGCGGTGCGTTCGCGAACGGCGATGGCCATAGTGTTACCGGTGACTAACAGCAGGGTGAAGAAAACGACGCTGCCAATGGTGAGAATGAGAAATTCGATGTTGCCGAACTGCTTCACCCATCCCGCAGCAAAAGCGGATTCGGTTTCGGTCTTGGTCTCGTAGGTAGAGTTTGCGAACATCGTGTCAACCGTACGCGCAACGCGGGCGGCATCGTCGGGATTGTCGAGTCGAATGACGTACCAGCCGGCCAGACCCTTTTGATCCGCAGGCATGGTCTCGTCGAAATACTTATACTGGAGCCAGAATTGGCTTTCGTCTCCGCCTGGCCGTGTGTTGTGGTAGATGCCGTGGAGATTGAACTCCCAGGAGCTCGGCCAGCCGTAGAAGGAGGTCTTTAGTGGAATACGATCGCCGATTTTCCAGCCGAAACGTTTGGCGGTCCTGGCGCCGGCGATGGCGCCCTGACGATCCTTGAGAAAGGCTTGCCACTGATCGTCGGGGAGCACCATCTCCGGAAAAACCTGGCGCTGATTTTCAATATCGATGGCGAATTGAGGGAAGAAGTTTTTTTCGTCTTGATAGATGCCCCCGAACCAGTTGTCATGCGTAATCGCTTTGATGCCTGGGATCGTCAACATTTTGTCGCGATAGGCGATGGGCAGCAGCTGAATGATCGAGGTCCTGTTGATTACGTCGAGCCGGTCTGCGCTGGCGACCTCGACGCCTCGGCTGAACGCGCTTTTCACCACGGCCAGGAAAGTGAACAGGAACAGCGCCGCTGCGAAGGAGCCTATCGTCAGGGTTAGGCGAATTTTTTTGCGGAACAAATTGGCGAATAGCAAGCCACTGTATTTCATGCCATGCCTCCCGCAACTGCATCCAAGTGCGCGCCTTCGACTAGGACGCCTTTATTGAGATGAAGCAGCGTGTGTGCCCGCTCGGCGGCGGCGGGATCGTGAGTGACCATCAAAATCGTCTTGTGAAATTCGCTGGACAGACGCGTGAGCAAAGCAAGAATTTCGTCGGCGCTCTTGCGGTCGAGGTCCCCCGTCGGCTCATCGCACAGCAGAAACGTGGGATCGGCTACGATAGCGCGGGCGATGGCGACGCGCTGCTCCTGTCCGCCGGAGAGTTGACGCGGATAATGATCCATGCGATCGGCGAGGCCGACGATCGAAAGCGCGGCTTCAACGTGCTGGCGCCGCTCCGACCTTGAGAGCTTGGTGAGAAGCAGCGGCAGCTCCACATTTTGAAACGCAGTGAGAACCGGGATCAAGTTGTACATCTGAAAGATGAAGCCGACGTGGCGAGCGCGCCATTCGGTGAGCTTATGGGCGGACATGTGCGTGATTTCGTCGCCGGCCACGGTGATGCTGCCGTGGGTGGGGAGGTCGAGACCGCCGAGAAGATTGAGCAGCGTGGTCTTGCCTGAGCCGCTCGGACCCATGAAGGCAATGAATTCGCCTTTATCGACGTCCAAATTTAGGGATTGCAGGACGTGGATGGTCTCGCCCGCGCGGGAGTAGTTCTTGTCCACGCCGCGGACTTGGATTAAAGCGCTACCGGTTCCGTTGCCATCTACTCGCACCATTTCATCAGCTCCTATTTCTTGATTTCGACGGCCTGGCCATCGTGGAGATCGGCTGGGCCTTTCACAACTACTATGTCGCCGGCCGCGAGCCCAGCCAGCACTTGTTGATCGGTGCCTTGCACGGCACCGAGTTTCACTGCGCGGCGCTCGACGTGATCCTCCTTAACGAGGAAAACGGTCTTCGAGCCATTTTGGTCACGCACGGCGCTCTGCGGAATAATCACCGTGGACGATGCTGCGCCGTTCTTCTGCTCCGGCTCATCGCCGAGAAACGCAACTTTCACGCCCATATCCGGGAGTATGCGCGGATCGAGTTTCAAGAATGAGATGCGCACCTTTACGGTAGCCTTCTGGCGGTCGGCGGTCGGGATGACGGTGCGCACCTTCGATGGAATCTGCCACTCGGGATAGGCGTCGAGAACCGCCGTGACAGACTGGTCAGGCAAAACCCGCGCGATGTAGGCCTCGTTCACATCCACTTCGATCTCATTCGAGTTCATGTCCACGATGGTGGCGATGCCGGTGCGGGTAAATCCGCCGCCGGCCGAAATCGGCGAGACCATCTCGCCCACCTGCGCGTCCTTCGACACGATAATGCCGTCGAATGGCGCGCGGATGATGCAATTGTCCACGGCCTGTTGCGCTTCGGCGATTCGTGCTACGGCGCCAATCACTTGCTGCTTGGCCAGATCGATCTTCGCCTTTAGGCTATCCGCGGCCGTGCGCGCGGCGTCGAGTTGTTCCTGCGTCTGGACACCGGAGGTCTGGAGTTCTTGCGCGCGATGGAGTTCGATTTCGGCGTACTTCAGTTGCACTTGAAAATCGAGGATGGAAGCTTGAGCCGTGTCGCGGTCGGCCTTGGCCGAGTCAAGCGCGCGGCGAACATCGGAGTCATCGAGCGTGGCCAGCACGAATCCCTGAGGCACGTGCATGCCTTCATCGAAGAAGACGCCGGTGACGCGGCCGGTGATTTTGGATGCGACCGTGGCGCGACGCCGCGGCGTCACGTAGCCGCTGGCATTCAGCAATGCCGGGCGATCGCTGCCGGCCTTCTGCGCGGCGGCCACCTCCACCACCGGCTTCTGATGCATGAAGGCGAACTCGCCGCCCGCGACCAGCACGACAACGCCAAGAATCGCGGCGAAGATTCCGAAGAATTTGCCCGTGCGTCCGCCTTTGCGCTGGCCTTCGTGGATGCGCAGCGAGCCGAGATCAGGCTTTGGAGTTTGAGATCCTGTTGCCATTAGTGCCTGCGTTCCCTCTCTATTTGATCCACCAATTCGCAATACGCTTCGCGCAAAGTGAATCTTTCGCAGCGCGGGAAAGCGGCGAAGTCGTGCCGGCTCTATTGTATCCAAGGAATGCGGGATTCGCTGAATTGCAAATGGTTGGTAGGGGCGGTGGGGATCGAACCCACGACCAACGGCTTAAAAGGCCGCTGCTCTACCACTGAGCTACGCCCCTGTGGCGTGTCGGTTTATCTTACCTGAAAATTGGCGGTGACGACGCTTCTCTGGCTTGGCCGCAGCAGTCGCGCTGAACCACACGCTGCTCGTGATTTCGCAGCGGCACGGCAATTTGCCGCTGTTCAGACATAATCGTCGAGACCGAGTCGTGTCTTTCTAGCGGGCGGCGGGTTTCGCGCGAGGGCGCTTGCGTTTCCACTCGTAATCTTTGCGCAGCTTTTCTTTGTGCTTCTTGAGCTGGCCTTCCAGCTCGGAGAACGCGGCGCGGACGCTGCCGGGGGCGTCGGGCGCGATGGCGCTGGCGTGCAGCGTGCCGGTGGGCAGCACGAGATTTACGGCGAAATTGAAATCGGAGCGGCGCGGGCGAAGCTCGAGATCGCCGTGCAACTGCACCAGATCAGGCGCGTAACGCTTGAGCAGCCTTTCGAGTTTCGCGACATGGCGCGCCACAACTTCCTCGACCGCTTCGCGAACATCCGCTTGAATGCGGCTGAACGACATTTTCATCGAAGCACCTTGATGGAAGGATTGAACAACCGGCTGGAAACCGAAGCCGCATGAAGCTCATCGCAAATTCAGCATAGCAAGGCCCTGAGTCGGATTCAACGGCGCGGTGCATTTGCGGCACTCAACGCGCCGCGATTTGACAGGCGCTTCGGCGGCGGCATAGGCTGGGCGCGCGTTACCATTGAACGATGGCCCGCCAATCACAACACGACACGCCGGCATCGCGCCGGGTGCTTGTGGGCCCGGCTGGCTGGTCTTATGCCGATTGGAAAGGCATCGTGTATCCAGCGCGGCGGGAGCGCGGCTTTCGCGAGGCGGCATATCTGGCGCAGTTTTTCGACACGATCGAGATCAATACCTCGTTCTATCAGCCGCCGAAGCCCGACATGTGCCGCTTGTGGATCGAGCACGTGGCCGCAAATCCGCGATTTCTTTTCAGCGCGAAGCTGTGGCAGAAATTCACGCACGAAACCGGCGCGGGCGCCGCCGACGTTGCCGCCGTGCGCGAAGGATTTGACGTGCTGGCGGACGCCGGGCGACTCGGCGCAGTACTGATGCAGTTCCCTTTTTCGTTTCATAACACGCCTGAAAACTTGGCGCGGCTCGAAGCGCTGACAAAAGAATTCGGCGCTTATCCGTTGGTGGCGGAAGTACGCCATTCTAGCTGGATGCAGAAATCGTTCTTCGAATGGCTGCGCGAGAGCGGCGTCGGCTTCTGCAATATCGACCAGCCAGTGATCGGCAAATCCATGAAGCCTACCGAGCGCGCTACTTCTCCGGTCGCGTACGTTCGCCTGCACGGCCGGCGCTACGATACCTGGTTCAGCGACAATCCGGCCACTCCTCCGTCGGAGCGTTACAACTATCTTTACTCTGAAGAAGAGCTCGCGCCCTGGACCGAGCGCATCCGCCACACCAGCGAGCACGCCGAGAAGACCTTCGTGATCACCAACAATCACTTCGAAGGCAAGGGCGTGGTGAACGCGTTAGAGCTGATTCATTTGTTGACCGGCGGCAAGGTGGATGTGCCCGAGCCGCTCCGCCATCATTATCCCCGCCTGGAAAAAATTGCCGACGCACCATCGAAGGAACCCACGCTGTTTCCGGTATGAGTTCGTAGCGGCGGCAGCTTGCCGGCGATTTTGTTGGGGAGTTCCGCCGCAGCAAAACGCCGGCTGGCAGCCGGCGCCACGGAGTTCTTACTTCTTAAAGAGATCTTCGAAGGCTTTGCGGGCGCCGTGGGATGTATTCGGCGAAATGGGCGCCGAAGGAGCGGCGGGCGTGGCGTAAGCCGCGGGCGACGTATCCTTCTCGATCGTCACGCGCAAATCGAAAAACGTGCACTCATTGCGCGCGTCTTTCTTCGCGATGCGCTCGGGAATCGGCTGCGTACATTCAAACTGCGCGGCGGTATCGAAGTGGCGGCACTGCTTGCAGGAGTGCATTTCGAGTCCGCACTTCGGGCATTGGCCGTTCGGATCGAAGCCGGGCTGCAGCACCGTGCCGCAGTTCGAACAGCGAGCGCGCGACACGCTCCCCACCATGCGCGGCGTGCGCGGGCCGAGCTGATCCTGCCTCGGACGCGGCTCGGCCGGGCGGTGCTCCTGCTTCTTCTTCGCTTCGCCGCGCTCCTGATAACCCTTCTGCTTATACTTCCGCTCCATGGAGGGACCTCCGGGGGAAACCCCATCATACTCCGAATCTAGATGTGCAACCGGCAAATCGCCGGTCGCGTTAAACTTGTAACTTGAACGCCACTAGCCGTGATGGACGCGGCCGCAAGAGCTTGCGATCGCGTTTCAGCAATCATGCGCGTCCCGTGCCATTGCGCGCCCAGCGAGCGCTGAAACCTTCGGCGGGCAAATCCGGCTGCAAGAAACTCCGCGGAGTCCCCGCCGCTGCGAGAACGGCTTCTGCCGCGATGTAGCCGCTGCGCACCGCGCCTTCCATCGTGGCGGGCCAGCCCGTGCGCGTCCAGTCGCCCGCCAGGAAAAGATTCTCGATGCTGCAGCGCGCGCCGGGGCGCCATTGATCGGAGCCGGGCTCGGGCGAGAACGTCGCGGCGATTTCCTTGATCACGGTGGATTTCAAGAGCTTAGCGTCGCGAGCGGCGGGGAGAACTTCGCGCACTTCGCGTAGAGCAAGATCGGTGATCTCCTGGCGCGAGCGATTCACCAAATCATAGGACGCGCTGACCACTAGCTGCAAGTATTGCCCGCCACCGTTCTTGGACGCGCTCAACTCCGGATGGTCTTGCGCCCCCGCCGCGTAAAGAAGCGTCTTATTGAAAATCCACTGCACGGTGTGATCGAGCAACGTGAGGAACGGCTCCTTCATCACCGGCCGATCGAACCAAAAATGTATCCCCGTAATCGGCGAATCGTGCAAGTGGCGAAGGCCCGCGAGCGCCGGGTCGGAATCTGCGAGCGTCGGGCCGAGCAGCTCGAGCAACGCTGATTGCGGCACGGCGAAGACGAACGCATTGCCGAAAACCTCCGCGCCCTCATCGAACACCAGGCTTCGGAGTCTCTGCCCATCCATGCGAAAGCCGCGCAGCGTCGCGCGAAAACGCACTTCCCCGCCGCGCTTCTCGATCGCCACGCGGCAGCCGTCGTAAAGCTCCGCGAGCGGCACTGCCGGAATGCCGACGCGGAATCCTTCGCGATTCGCTAGAAACGCTTTCCAGAAAACATCGATGCCGTAATGCGCATCGGTGCGCGACAGCTCTTCATCGAGCGCGCTCACCAGCACCACGCGCCAGAATCTTTCGATAGCCGGCGCCGTCTGCCCCATGCGATGCAGCCAATCGAGCATCGAGTTCCCTTCGACGCCCGGCGGATGCCCGCCCGATCGCGCAATCGCCAGCATCGCACGTCCGATTCCGGCCTTGTCCGACCAGGAGAGCGCCGTGAAGCGCAAAAACGAAAGCGCCATGTGAAACGGCGGCGCGAACAAAAATGAGCCAATCGAATACCGCCGTCCTCCCGCGTCGGCAAAATAGAGCCGATCGTAATAGCGAATGCGATCGGCCGAGCCCACGCGACGATAGAAATCCGCGAGATTCGTGCAGCATCCGAGCGTGACGTGCTGGCAATTATCCACGTGACTGCCACCGGGAAGCAGATACGACGTTGCGCGTCCGCCGAGATACGGCCGCTTCTCGAACAGCCGCACGCGCACGCCAGCTTCAGCCAGCGCGACGGCCGCCGACAGCCCCGCCAGCCCCCCGCCGATCACGTTCACACATTCGTTGGACATAATGAGGATCGCGCCAGCCGAGCCGCGCTCGCGCGAGAATCCAGACCTTTTCTGCTGAGGATAGCCGAGCCGGCGGCGCAGCCAGCACATCATAGCGGCGCAGCTCGATTTTTTCGAGAATGCCCGCGTAGATGCGCGCCATGGCCCAGAGCGCCGCGCGGCTGTCGTCTTCGATCAGATCAAGCAGCGCCCAACCTTCGGCATAAAACTTCCAGGCACGTTCGGCCTGGAAGCGAATCAATTCGGCGAAGCGGGCGCCGGCATTTGCTTGCCGCAAGTCGCGGGCATCGCAGCCGAAGCGCGCCATATCATCGAGCGGCAAATAAATGCGGCCGATGGCGAAATCTTTCGGCAAATCGCGAAGAATATTCGTGAGCTGAAACGCGATACCCAGCCGCTCGGCCAGTTCTGGCGCGCGAGGCTCGGTGAATCCGAATACGTGAACGCAGCAGAGCCCGACGGTGCCCGCCACGCGATAGCAGTATTCGCGTAGACGGTCGAACGTTTCGTAAACGCTGACCGTAAGATCCATCTCCGCGCCGGAAATCAAATCGTGCAAGTAGCGCGAAGGAATGTTGTAGCGCTCGACCGTATCGCGAAACGCCGGCCAAATCGGCGACGCCGAGGTTTCACCGGCGAGAGCGCGATCCATTTCCGCGCGGCGATCCGCCAGGCCGCGCTGCTTCGCGGCGATTTCTCCCGGCTCGTCCGAGATGTCGTCCACGCCGCGCATGAAAGCATAGAGCGCGCAAAGCGCGTCGCGCTTGGCCGGAGGCAGCAGGCGAAAGCCGTAATAAAAATTGCGCGCCGCGGATCGCGCGAGATTGCGGCAATGATCGTAAGATGCTGCGACGGACACTCTTTCAGGCATGGCGTCCCGCGAGCGATGAACCGCTGTCAACTCCGCTGCCCGTGCCGCCGTTCGCGGCGCCATTCCCGCCGCCATTCGATCCGCCATCGGAATTATCGGGCGGCGCAGAGGGCAGCAGCCAAGTGAAGCAGCGATCGAGCAGCGCGCGGCCCAGCAGTTGCATCTGCGTCGCCCGGCTGATTTCCGGCCGGTGATGCAGAGTGTTATATCCGATGGCCTCGATGCGATCGAGAACCGCCAGGCCTCCGCGCGAGAACAACTCGACATCCACGCGCAGCGACGCCGAGACGCGCCCGGAGAGCGGCGCGCCAGCCGCAAAAAGCGTGCGCGTCCGCGCAATCAGCGCCTGCATCACCTTGGCGTAGCGCTCGTCGAAATTACGCGCAAATAAATCCTCAGGTCCGAGCCCCTTCTCCCGCAGCAAATCGAGCGGAATGTAAATCCGGTCTTTATCGAGATCGCGAGCAACGTCCTGCCAGAAATTCGCGAGCTGCAACGCCGTACAGGTCGCATCGGCGAGAGCCTGGCGCTCAGCGTCGCGATATCCGGTGAGATAAAGCACCAGCCGCCCCACCGGATTCGCCGAGTAGCGGCAATAATCCAGCACGCCGCCCCAATTCTCGTACCGATGCACGCGCTGGTCCTGCCGGAAAGCGATAAGCAGATCTCGAAACGGCTCGATGGGAATATCCAGCGACGTCACGGTCGCCGCCAGCGCAACAAATACCGGATGCGAAGGATGCCCGGCATAAGTCCGCTGCAACTCCTCGTCCCAGGCATCGAGTAGCTTCAGCGCCGTCTTCGGATTGGGTACTTCGTCGCCAAGATCGTCGGCCCAGCGGCAGTAGGCGTACACATTATAGAAATGCTGGTGCAAGCGCCGCGGCAAAAGCCACGACACCACGTTGAAATTCTCGTAGTGGTGCGTCGCAAGCCAGCGCGTATAGCGGCGCGCCTCTTCGGGAGCACAGCCCGCGCTCGGCAGGTTGCGCGCGATCTCAAGAACCGGATTCTCTTGCATGGAAGCCGTTTGTGGGGACAAGCCTACGGAATAACAGCAGTCTTCAATTCACCATTGCGATTCTTCATCCGCTCGAAAACTCGCGGCAGATCGTCGAGCGCCACTTCGCCGGTGACGAAATCTCCTGCAGTCACTTCCCCGCGGGCGATGGTATCAAGCGCCTCGCGAATAAATTGCGGCGCGTGGTGAAAAGTGGACTTGATGGTGATCTCCGAATAATGCAGCGCCGAGGGATCGAATTTTACTTCCGAGCCCGGCGGGCAGCCGCCGAACAAATTCACCGTGCCGCCCTTGCGCACCATCTGCACGGCCCATTGCCAGGTAGCCGGCGCTCCAACGGCTTCGATCACCGCATCGGCGCCGAGCCCCCGCTCGGTGAGCTGCAGAACGCGCCGGATCGGATCTTCGCTGCGGCCGACATCAATCGTGGCGCTTGCGCCGAGACGCTCGGCAGCAATCATCTGGCTTTTGCGCTTGCCGAGCGCAATGACGTGTATCCCGCGCGCCGAAAGCACGCGCATGAATTTCAAGCCGATCGGGCCGCAACCGATCACTACAGCCGTGTCGCCCGCGTGCACATTCATTTCGTGGACACCGCGCAGAACGCACGCCAGCGGTTCGACCATCGCCGCATCGCGGAAGGAAACTTTATCGGGAATTTCGAGCAAATTCTTTTCGACGATCCGGCCGGGAACGCGAATGTATTCGGCGTAAGCTCCGTTGTTGAAGAGCAAATCCTCGCACAGATTCTGCTGGCCCTTGCGGCAATAGAAGCAAACGCCGCAAGGCGCCGAATTCGCCGGCACCACGCGCATGCCCTTGCGAAAACCGCCATTCACGCCGCTACCCTTCTCTTCGATAATTCCGGCAAGCTCGTGGCCGAAAACCGATGGCGGGCGAATCATGCGCGCGTGATAGCCGCGCTTCCAAACTTTAAGATCGGTGCCGCAGGTCAACGCAACTGCAACTTTGATGAGAACGTCGTCCGAATCCAGCGGCGGGATATCGATCGTCTCGACCTTCAAATCCTCGGGTCCGTAAAGGACCGCCGCGGTCATGTGCCCGTTTCGAGTTAGATCGAGGGTGCTCATGAATTCACAATCACCACTTTTAAGGTATCATCGGCCGGGCGCGCTGCCAAATCGAGGGCGCTGGCGATTTCTTCAAGTGAGAAACGGTGAGAGATCAGATCTTTCACCGGCAAGCGGCGCTCGAACACCAGCCGCGCGGATTCTTCCTGATCGTCCAGCGAAGCGCTATAGCTGCCCAGAATTTCCTTCTCCTCGACTCCTACCGTCGCGGCGGGAAATTCGATCTGCATCACGGGATCGTTTTGCGCGAAGAGCAGCACGCGTCCGCCAGGCCGTACAAGCGCCAGTGCGTCTTTCACTAGAGCTGGGCTCGGCACGGCGAGCAGAACGGCGTCAGCACCGCGCCCATTAGTGTGATGCCGAATTTCGTTCCCAAGTTCCACTTTTGACGGATCGAATGCCGCCGCGGCGCCGAAGCGCAGACTCGCCGCACGACGGCCACCCATCGGATCGCTGGTGAGAACCGTGGCACCCTCGAGCTTCGCGAGCAGCATCAGGAGCAAGCCGACGGGACCTTGTCCGATCACAAGAACCGTTTCTCCCGCCGCGACGCGAGCCTTGCGCACGGCCTTGAGGCACGTGTTCACCGGCTCGACAAACGTGGCTTCCTCGAAGCTCACGTCCGGCGGCAAAGCGAGCATGCCGCGCTCGACAATCCAGGGCATCGCGCGAACGAACTGCGCAAATCCGCCGCCATTGGGATCGAAGCCTGCCGTAAGCCCGACCTTCTTGTAACCCGCGCACTGCGAGAAAAGTTTGCGCTCGCAATAGAAGCAATCGCCGCACGGGATGTGATGAAAGCTGACCACGCGGTCGCCCGGCTTGAATTTGCGGACAGCCGCGGCCGACTTCGACAATCGTGCCGGCGAGCTCGTGTCCGAATATTTGTGGCGGGTTGACGAAACCGTGCTGGATCTTCTTGATGTCAGTCCCACAGATGCCGCACGCGCCGACGCGGAAGAGCACTTCGCCTTCGCCCACCTCCGGAATCGGAACAGTCTCGACCACCACGCGGCCCTTGCCGCGGTAAACCCCCGCGCGCATCTCGCGCACGCCCAGCGGGGTCCGCGATGATTGGTCGAGTTGTGCCGTCTGCGAGCTCATGCCGTAGCCGTAACCGCTTTCCTCTCTGAGAACAGTCCGGGTGCTGCGCTCAGCAATTCAATCGTCTTCTCCAGGATCCGCGCAAGATTCTTCGCGCCGCGCCGGCTCGCGGATCCCAGACGAATGAGCCCCGGGATTCGCTGCGGCGCGCGTGCGATTTTTCCCGCGAGTCGCGTAACGCGAACTCGGCCTTGTTCGTTCAACACTTGCGTGAAGTCCATGGGCAGGCTTTCGTTTGCAGCATCGCTCACCGCGCGAATGGCGACTCCGGGGATTCTGCGCTCATGCGCCTCGCTCAAAATGAAGAAGCTCTCCATGTCAACCGCTTCTGCAATCCGGCCCACGCGCCGCTTGTCTTCAACGGTCGAAACCGCGTATGCGCAGGTGCACAGCGTGGCGATACGGCTGGCGCCTGAATCTTCGGCCAGGCGAACCATTCGGGGATTACATGCGAACCTGCGCTGCGTATCACCATCACGAACGGCGAGCGCGACCAGAACGTCTCCGGCGCGAAATGCGGACTTCAGGCCGCCGGCGAAACCTGCGGCGATGCAGATGTCCGGCTGCCAGCGCAGCGCCTCGCGCGCAACGCGCTGCGCTCGCTCGCGACCCATGCCGGTGATGGCCGCTCGAATCTGCAATTCCCCGCGGAAGGATTCAAACGCCGGAAAATCGAGAGCCGCGAGCCGCGCGAACTCCCGCTGCCGGAGCCACGAGGCAAACTCGGATTCCAACGCAAATGTGATTAGCACTTTCACGTTATTCCACTCTAGGCTGCGGCAGTGACGGCTCGCCGCGCCCCCGCTCGGACGTAGCCATTTTCTTCATACCACTGCGCGGCGCGCTCGAGCGCCGCGGCCACCGGCCCCGGCGCATATCCCAACTCGCGCTGCGCTTTCGAAACATCCACGAACATGTTGTGCCGGGCGATCTTCACGCCTTCGACCGGAATCTGCGGCTCGCGGCCCAGCATTCGCGAGAAAACATTCTCCGTGTAGGCAAACACCAATGCGATGGCGTGTGGGATTTTCAATCGCGGAGCAGGCAATCCCGAAAACTGCGCGAGAATGTCGAGAACTTGCTTCAGCGATAGATTTTCCGCGCCGAGCAAGTAACGCTCGCCGGAGTTGCCACGCTCCGCGGCGAGCAGATGGCCCGCAGCAACATCCTCGGCGGCGGCAAAGTTCAGGCCGGTCTCGACATAGCCGGGCATCTTACCATTCAGAAAATCAACGATGAGCTTTCCGGTCGGCGTCGGCTTCCAATCGCCGGGCCCGACGGGCGTCGTCGGCATCACGATAATCACCGGCATTCCGTCTTGCGCCGCCTTCAACGCTTCCTTCTCAGCCAGCCACTTCGAGCGCTTGTAGTGCCCCACCATCTCATCCAGCTTCGATTCCGTGGCTTCGTTCGGCAACGCGCGACGATCGACCGCGATGGTTGCAACAGTGCTCGTATAAATGAATTGCTCGACTCCGGCCCGCTTGGCAGCTTCGAGCAAATTGCGCGTGCCGGTCACATTGCTCTCATAAATCTCAGCGGGATTTCGCGACCAGAGACGGTAATCCGCGGCGACATGGAAAACGCGATTCACACCGAGAAGGGCGCGATCCAGCGAAGCGCTGTCCCGCAAATCGCCTTCAACTCGCTCGGCCTCGAGCCCGCGCAAAGCCCGGACGTCGCTGCCGCGCCGGGTGAGAACTCGCAACGATTGACCAGCGGAGAGAACTCGACCCGCAACGTGGCTGCCGACGAATCCGGTGGCGCCCGTGACGAGCGTCTTCATAGAATCCGGAAAACCTCTTCCTTGCCCGGCTGGGGGGTTGAAATGGTGGCTTGTGCGTGGCCGTTGCCGTGCCCGTTCGTGTGGCCATTCGAATGGCCGTTGCCATTTCCGTGGCCGTTTGCTTTCGGCGCGCCCTTCGCGCCGCCCATGCGGCCCGAAAGCTGCCAGGTGAGCATGCGCCAGGTATCCCCGAGTTTCTTATTTCCTCCGAGAATGGCCGAAGGCTCGTACCCCGAATGCATCATGCAATCTTCGCAGCGCGGATCATTGCCGCGGCCGTATTTCGTCCAGTCCGTCTTCGCCAGAAACTCCTTGAAGTTCGGATGGTGCGTGTCGGTCATCACGTAGCACGGGCCCTTCCAGCCGCGCGTGTTGTACGTCGGCGTGGCCCAGGCCGTGCATTCCAACTCGCGCTCGCCGCGGAGATATTCCAAATAGAGCGGCGAAGTCATGATGTTGTAGCGCCCGAGAAGCTCCGCGGCGCGCTGGAATTTTTGATGGATTTCCTCGCGCGACATGAAGATGTCTTTCGTCTGCACCGCCGCATACGAATACGCGGGCGAGACCATGTGCCCGTCAACGCCGAGCGTTTGCAGGTAGGCGAAGAGCTCGCCGATCTCCTCGATGTCGGTTTCCTTGTAGATCGTCGTGTTGGAAGTGACCAGGAAACCCGCGGCCTTCGCGACACGAATTCCTTCGATCGCCTCGCGGAACACACCGTCGCGCTCCACGCACAGATCGTGCGTCTTCTCCAAGCCATCGAGATGCACGTTGAAAAAGAATCGCGAGGTCGGACGAAATTCATTCAGGCGCTTGCGAATAAACATTCCGTTGGTGCAAAGGTAGATATTCTTCTTCCGCGCCAGGATTTCCTTCACCAGCCGGCCAAGCTCCGGATAAATCATCGGCTCGCCGCCGCAGATCGAAACAATCGGAGCGCCGCAATCTTCGAGCGCGGCGAGACATTTCTCCACGGTCAGCGTGTCGTTAATCGTCGGCTTATATTCGCGGATTCGCCCGCAGCCCGTGCAAGTCAGATTGCACGCGTGCAGCGGCTCAAGCATCATCACCAGCGGAAATTTCTTCTCGCGGCGAACTGCCTTTCCGGCGAGATACCCGGTCAGATTCGCCGTCATGCTCAGAGGAAATCTCATTCAACCCCCAAATTCAGCTTGCGATGCCAGAATCCGTTGGGCCCGGGCTGGAAAGCGCACAACTCTTTTGCGCCGTTTTTCATATTCCGGTACCGCGCCAGTGCGTAGAGCGGAAATGAATTGCGATACAGGTGATACTTCAAATAGAAAACCGACGGAAATCCCGTCCCCGTAAATTCCTTCTCGTCCCACGTTCCGTCTTCATTCTGCGTTTCGACCAGATACTTCGCCGCGCAGATCGAGGCCGGGTCGTCCGGTCCCACTGTTGCCAGCAATCCGATCAATCCCCAGGCAGTCTGCGAAGCCGTGCTCGCACCGCGCCCCTTCCAGTTAGAGTCGCTGTAGGAGTGCAAGGATTCGCCGAATCCGCCGTCCGGATTCTGTACGGCACGCAACCAGTCCGCGGAGTGCCGACATTCCGGTGCATGTGAGAGCCCGACGGCCTCCATGGCGCGCAGAACTCCGCTCGTCCCATACACGTAGTTGACGCCCCAACGGCCGTACCACGGACCGTCGGGCGCCTGATCCTTGCGCAAGAACGCAACGGCGTTCTTCACGGACGGGTGTTCGCTGGACCAGCCCAATTTACCGAGACATTCCAACGCTCGCGCCGTAACATCGGCCGTCGAAGGGTCAAGCATCGCATTGTGATCGGCAAAGGGAATGTTATTTAGAATCTGAAGATCGTTATCGCGATCGAAAGCACCCCATCCGCCATCGCGGTTTTGCATGCTGAGCATCCAGGCCAGCCCGCGACGGATTGACACGTCAATCCTCTCAGAATCCGGATGCGCCACGCGCGCCATGGCCATCAGGACGAACGCCGTATCGTCCACGTCCGGGAACCAATCATTGCGGAATTCGAAGGCCCAGCCACCGGGTTGGGCGTCGCGATTCTTCACCTGCCAGTCGCCGCCTCCAAGGATTTGCATGTCGGCCAGCCAGCCGGCAGCCGCAACCAAGGCCGGGTGGCTGGGGTCGACCCCCGCCTCCTCGAGCGAGACCATGGCAATCGCCGTATCCCAAACCGGCGATACGCAGGGCTGAATGCGCAGCCTTTCCCCTTCTTCGATCTCATGCGCTTCAAAGTGCGCCAACTGCTGCTTCACGATCGGGTGGTCCGCGGAATAGCCCAAACTGAGAAGGCAAAGTATGGAATTCTGCATCGACGGATAAATTGCCGCGATTCCCTCGCTGCGTTCCATATGTTCCAGCAGCCAACGCTCGATCTTCTTCAGCGCCAAGGCGCGGAACGGCCTCCACGGCAAGCGCTCGTAGAGCTTCATGAACCGGTCGGTGGTCAGGAAGAAGTTCCGCCAGGTAAACAGGCTACGATCCCATTCGAACGCCTTGCGCTTTCGATTCGGATCCGCAAACAGCTCATCAATGTGCGCCTCTTGCGGAATGGCCCACTGCGACTTGCACGCGTACAACATGGCCAGGGGCACAAGGATCGCGCGCGTCCACGAAGACATGTCATATACGTTTAGCGGGACCCAATGTGGCAGCAGAATCAGTTCCGGCGGGATCGCTGGAACCAAATCCCAGCCGATTGCACCCACCAACGCCAGGTAGATGCGCGTATAGGAATTCGTGCTTTCCAGGCCGCCAAGGGCAAGAACTCTCTCGCGGGCTCGACGCATGTGCGCGGCATTCGGATCGTCGCCGCCCAATTTCAGCGCGAAATAGGCCTTCACCGTGGCATTTATCTCTGCTGGGCCGTCCGGGAAGATGTTCCAGCCGCCGTCCTCAAGCTGGTGCTGGCGAATATAGGCAGCTAGTTTGCGAACTTTTGGAGAATCGAGGCGTCCCAAAATGAACTGGAAGACGGTGTAGTCGGATTCGAGGGTCGTGTCGGCTTCGAGTTCGCCCCACCAATACCGGCCCTCAATTTGAGCGCCCAGAAGCCACTGCGTGGCACGATCTACAGCCTGCGCGACCTGGCCTTCCAGGTCCCGGACAGGTACGGTGGCGGCTGCGTGTCCGCTGCCGTCGGGAATGGTTCTGAGTTGAGATGCCATCACTGTTTCCGACATCGCCGTTGTGACGCGTAACCCATCAAGAGCATCGCGATCGGGTAAGTGACCGTACTAGAGAGCGATTCACTCCCGATCACAGAAATTTATTTCACTTCCAGGGTCGGCAAACCTAAACGTCCGCCGCGTGCCCAACCCCGGCCTCCTACTGGTCTAGATGAGGGTCCACACCCTCATGTTGCCAGCGTGGGTCCCCAAAAAACCTCTCGGGCGGTGAGCGCTCGGGCTCGAAAACGCCCCATAGAATGTGAAATGAGTTCCTCGATCCCCAAAGAATACAGATAGATACAAAGACCCGCATTAGATTATGGCGAGGAATGGCCTGCTGGTCAACAAAAAATGACACCTACGTGACTACCCTTGGGAAGCCGTTTTTGGGGGGCTGCGACTCGGCGGACAGGGCATCGCGCAAGCGAGTAATTCAAGTTCTCGCGTCAAGGCTCAGGCATCGCGCAGGCGAGTAATTCACGTTGTCGCGTCAAGGCTTCGGTTCAATCTCCCGTCGAAGCCGCTTTCCGATCTCGGGCAGGCGGCCGTACCAGGCATACTCTTCCTTGAATTTGCTCAATGTGCGGGCCGGAGTTCCCCATACGACTTGGCCGGCGCGAATGACCTTGTTCGGCAGTATTCCGGACTGGCCGCCGGCGATTACACCGTCCTCGAGGCTGCAATGCTCGCCTAGGCCGGCTTGCCCGCCGAGCATGACGTTCCGGCCGATTGAACAGCTCCCGGAGATGCCCACCTGTGCCGCAATGATGCTGTGATCGCCGATCTGGACGTTGTGGCCGACCTGGACGAGATTGTCGATTTTGACGCCGCTGCCGATCTTCGTGGTGCCCAGCGAGCCCCGATCAATCGTGGTGCCGCAGCCGATCTCGACGTCGTCGCTGATTTCAACGCCACCTACCTGTGGAAATTTCCAGTGTTTGCCTTCGCCGAAAACATAGCCGAAGCCGTCGCCGCCTATCACCACTCCGGAATGCAGCGTGACACGGGACCCGATGCGAGCGCCCGGATAGAGAGTTACGCGCGGGAGCAGGCGGCAGTCCTCGCCGACCGAAGCGCCTGAGCCGAGGAAGCAGAACGCGCCCACCTGGGTGCCGGACGCGATACTCACGCCGTCCTCGATAACAACGAATGGCCCAATTGTGACGCTCTCCGCGATCTTCGCGGAGGGTGAAATCACGGCGGAGGGATGAACTCCTGCCGGCGCCCGGCGCGACGGCAAAAGCCACCCTGCCGCCTTCGCAAAGGCCAGTTTGGGCGCGCCAACGCGGAGCACGCGTCTTGCCCGTGAGCGGGAGCCCTGGCGGAGCGATGACGCAGCGCGCCTTCGAGGCTTGAACTCGATCGCGAAATTTCTCTTGCTCGACGTAAATCAGGTCGTCCGGCGCGGCGGAATCCGGATTCGCGATGGAGGAGATTCGCGCCGAGGCGTCGCCCTCAAGCGTTGCTTGCAGATAATCCGCAAGTTCACTAGCAGTCCTTGCCATGATTTCCTCGATTCAGAGATTCAAGATGGATAGATTGGTTTTTCGCCCAGGCGGCCGCGTTTTCCAGCGCTTGTGCACCCAGATCCATTGATCGGGATGGGCGCGGACGAAATCTTCGATTACCTTCATGAACTTCGCCGTGTTGCTGCGAACGTCTGCTGATTCATCGCTCGTGCGGATCAGTTCGACCGCGTGCTCGAAGCGCAGCCGGTATTTTTTGCGCAGATTCATCCCAGAACGCGTATCCCGGGACGACGGCGGCATCCGTTCGCAGAGCGATGCGCGCCAGCCCCGCGGTGCTCGACGCTGGAACGCCGAAGAACGGCACGAAAACGCCTTCTTCGAGCGAAGTATTCTGGTCGGCGAGGATGCCGATTGCTCCGCCGCCGTGCAAAATGCGGAGCACCGCCCGCGCGGAGTCATTCTTGTCGATCACCTGGCAGCCCGATAGGCAGCGATATTGATTCACCAGCGCGTCCACGCGACGATTCTGGATCGGCCGCGCGAGAAAATAACAAGAGTAGCCATAGAGAGCGTGAGCGAAGCTGGAAAGTTCCCACGGGCCCATGTGGCCGGTGAGAATCAAGACGCCCTTTCCCCGCTTCATAGCGTCGATATAATTTTCGTGACCGTCGAGAGCGATGATTCGCTCAATATTCTCGCGCGTGAATTTCGGAAACTGAGAGAAATCTCCGGCCATCCAGCCGATATTTGCGGAGCATTTTCTGAATAGTTTCGATGCCGCTGCACTTCGGTCCAATCAGGAAATGCCAGTCGCAAATTCAGGTCGGCGGCCCGCCGTAGCGACGGGCGAAAAACGTAAGCGATGCGAACGAGCGCGACTCCCACAGCGCGGGCCAATGGCCGCGGCAGCAATCCCATTCCCTTGATCAGCAGCCACGCGGCGTAATACTCGAGCGTCTCGCGCATCCGCGGCCATTCTGTCACAGTCGGACGCACATCGGCCAGACCGCCGATGGAGCCTTGGCAGTGCGCAGTCGTAGCGGTGGGCTTCAGCCCAGCATCTTCGGGATGTCTGGCGATATGGATCATTCTGGATCGAGCTTCATCTTTGTAGCAGCGGTGCAACACTCCTGACGAGGCGCGGAATCCATGACAAAAAATGTTCTTCGCTTCGGGCGATCGCCAAGTTTGTGCAGGTACTTGACTCAAAGTTGCGCTCCCAAGGAAAAAGTGCCAGTTCGAAGCGGGACCGGCCCTCCGCTTCGCCGGGCTGGCCCTTGCCTGCAAACTCTCCGCTACATGTTTCGGGTCTGCTAGACTCATGCCGCTTTGGATCGATTCGACAACAGACAGCGCATCGTTGCATTCACTTTCGCCGTGATGGTTCTGGTCCTCGCGCTTTTCAGCGGGCTTGCCGCGATCGGACTTGTCGGCCCCGACGAGCCGCGTTACGCGTGGATCGCGCGAGAGATGGCGCAAACGGGCGATTGGGTCACGCCACGGCTTTACGGCCAGCCGTGGTTCGAAAAGCCCGCGCTCTATTATTGGGCCGCGGCGATCGGCTTCCGGATATTTCCCTCAGCGGAAGTGGCGGCGCGATTGCCTTCGGCGATTGCGGCGCTGTGCGCGGCGCTTTCGATTGCCTGGCTGGCTTTGAAGCACTACGGCGAAAAAACCGCATGGGTGGTGCTTCTGATTTTCGCGACGACGATTGGCTCTCTGGCATTCGCTCGCGCGGCCACTCCGGACATGCTGTTTGCCGCGAGCCTGGCTATGGCGATGACTTGCGCGGCGGGAATGTTACGCGCGGACGGCGCGCTGCGCTCTCTCCGGCCACCGCGCGCCGTTCCTCGCAACGGACTCGCGGAGATCACTTTGTTTGGAGTCTGGCTCGGCGTCGCGACGCTCGCGAAAGGCCCCGGCGCGGTGGTTCTCGCCGGCGGGAGCATCGGGCTTTGGCTCCTCTGCACGGGCAAATGGCGAACCGCACTTCGCTTTGCGCACCCGGCCGCAATTGCAGCGTTCGTCGTTGTAGCGGTGCCGTGGTATGCGCTCTGCGCGCGGCGAAATCCCGATTTTCTGCGCACGTTTCTGTTTCTTCACAATTTCGAGCGCTACCTGACGCCGGTTTTTCAGCACCGCCAACCATTCTGGTTTTTCGGACCGATTGTGCTTATCGCGCTTCTCCCTGGGCAGCATTGCTCTGGCCCGCGACTGCGGAGGGCTTGCGTCTCTGGCGCGCCAAAGGCGCACACCATTCACCGGGATTTTTCTTCGCGTGCTGGGTGATATTTCCCATCATCTTCTTCAGCTTTTCGCAGTCGAAGCTGCCGGGTTACATACTTCCCGTAGTGCCGCCGCTGGCGCTTCTCTGCGGCGTGGCTCTCGAGCGACGAATCGAGGCCAGCCGTTCGGCGCGGCCGTGGATCCTCGTAGCCGTTGCTGCAACTGTTCTGGCGCTCTATCTCGCAGCCCCATATCTCGGATACAGATTCCTCCCGGATCTGATGAACAGCCAGAACTGGCATGCACGCGGAAGAATCATGCAATGGTATGGGCGATCATATTCCTGGCTTCCCTGCTCTTTCTCGTCTTGCGATCTCCGCGGCTGGCGCTCAGCTCGATATGTGCCTCGACGCTTTTTCTCGCATTAATGGCCAACGACACTCTTCGCATTGCCGAGGTTCGCTCCGACGATCAGTTCTCAGCCCGACGAATTGCCGCCTCGCCGCAAATGCGCCCGCCCTATAACAAAGATCCGATCGCCCTATATCGCGCGCACCGCAATTGGGAATACGGATTGAACTTTTACTTCGGGCGAGTAATTCCGGAATGGTCTCCGCAGATTTCGGGACCCGCGGTCGTTTTCACCAGTCCGGCAGGTTTGCAAGATCTCGAGCAGCAGGCAACGGTCACCTCGGTACAGGAATTCGGAATACCGAAGTGCGTGAAAGCAGCGGTCGCCGGCCCGCGCCCCTAGCGAGACCCGCGCACGCCGATGGGCAGCGCCGACAGGAAAAACGATGAGACCATATTCTCGTAAGTTTTGCGGTCGTCTTCGTTCATCTCTGAATAGCTCACGCGATCGATCTCCTGACGCCGCGGCTCGGGCGACTTCTGGAAAATCTGAAAAGTAGAATACGCGAGCAGCGGCTGATCTTCCGATTGAATGAAGAGTTTCGCCGTGTTCTGCAATCGTCCGAGATGCGCCGAGACCGGTGGTTCCTGCCGGTACGGATAATTCACCAGGCGGAATCCGAGCACGCAGAGGCGACTGACTAGCGGCAGCACGCCCATGCCGGATTGCTTCACTTGGAGACGCACCATGTCAGTCGGATCGTCATAGACTGAATCCACCGCGATGGCCACGACGCGCGTGTCGGCTTCGGCAACCTCCAGCGCCGCATAGCCGCCCAAATCTTTGCCCCAGATTCCGAAGCGCCTCGGGTCCACATCGGACCGTCCGGCCAAAGCATTGACCGCAGCGCGCAACTCCTCGGATTCGCGATAACCCAGAGTTGTCGCGCTGGAATTGGCGCCATGTCCGGCAAAATCGAAAACGAAGACGTTGTACTGCTGGTCCTGCAGCGCGGTGACCAGCGTCAGGACGTCCAGCTTCTGCGATGTGTATCCGTGGCAAACGATAATCGTGGGCGCGCCCTGGAATCCCGGAAAGAACCAGCCTTCGCGTTGCCCTCCCTCCACCGGGAATGTGAACGTGGTCGGATGGCCCATGGTTACATTCAAGTCCACGCTGGCGGGATTTCGCGCCGGCTTTATGATCTGGCGGAGTTCGAGCCCTGAGATTACGGCCGCGCCAACAATTAAAAACAGAATCAGCGCCAAAATCCCGGAAGCTACCTTGGCGAAGGCCGTTGTTGGGTAACGCAACTCGGCGAAGATAGCCATCCAGTTTGTGCGCAAACCTCCCGCAAAGAATTCCCGCCGGATGTTAGCATAGTTCGAGTGGGCCTCTAGGCAACCATCGCGCGTCTTGCCGCCTGAGTAATGGTTGGGCGCGACACGCGACGCAGCTATAATGATCGGTCGGGGCGCATGGCGAATACTATGGAGCTTGTGGACCTCCGCCAGGTGCAGACGCGCGAGTTGGAGCGTCTGTTTGAAGAAGAGGCCAAAGACTGGCGGGATGAACTGTCCTGGGATTACCGTCCTTCTCTCGATTTAATCCGGCGATTTGTCGACTCCCATTCGCTCGGCGGCTATGTGGCCATCGAGCACCGCCAGCCTGCCGGGTACGGCTTCTACGTCCTCGAAGATCACAAGGGACTGATCGGCGGACTCTTCGCTTCTCATCGTTCTCCGCAAGCGGAAGTCACTCGCAATCTACTGAGCGAAATGCTGGCGACGTTGCGCGCCACGCCGCGCGTGAATCGCGTGGAAGCGCAGTTGATGCCGTTCGGCGCAGCGCTCGATCCGAATTTCCTCTCGCAGCAGTTTCGTCTTTACGCCCGCGAGTTCATGCTCCTCGAACTCAAGTCCGCGGCGCTCAAAAATATTCCGTTTTCGGCCGGACTGCGGCTGGAACGATGGAGCGATCGCAATTTCGAAGCTTGCGCGCGGCTCATTCAACTCGCCTACGCGAATCACGTGGATTCCGAAATCAACGATCAGTATCGCAGCGAATCCGGTGGGATGAAATTCTTGCGCAATATCGTGATCCTTCCCGGCTGCGGGCAATTCCTGCCGGAAGCATCGTTCGTGGTGCGCCCAGCGAGCGGAGAAGCTCCGGTGGGAATGGTTCTCACGTCCACCGTTGCCGAAGGAGTTGGGCATACGACGCAAATCTGCGTAAAGCCCGGCTATCGCGGATCAGGGCTAGGCCGGCTGTTAATGGAAGCATCGATTCAAGCGCTGCGCGCGCGCCATTTTCACGCGCTGTCGCTCACCGTTACCGCAGCAAATGCAACGGCGGTGGAGCTCTACGAGCGATTGGGATTCCGAAAGATCAAAACTTTCGCAGCGGGCGTTTGGCAGGCGTGAAGCGCGTTACTTACGCGCACGATCTTTCAGCAAGCCCTTCAACTCATCCATAAATTCCTTCACGTCCTTGAAATCGAGATAGACGGACGCGAAGCGAACGTAAGCCACCTTATCCAGCTTTTTCAGGCGATTCATCAACAGCTCGCCAATTTCTTTCGTCGTGCGTTCACGCTCGGAAGTATCGCTGACGAACTGTTCTGCTTCATCCACAAGCGCCTCAAGCCGCGGCGTGGGCACGGGCCGCTTCTCGCAAGCCTTGAGCAGGCCCTGAAGAATCTTTTTGCGCTCGAAACGCTCCCGGCGGCCGTCCTTCTTGATTACCATGTACGGCACTTCGTCGATGCGCTCGTAAGTGGTGAATCGGCGTTCGCACTTCAGGCACTCGCGCCGGCGGCGGATCAAATCGCCCGCCCGGCCCTCGCGCGAGTCCACCACCTTGTCATCAATATTTCCGCAGAACGGACATTTCACCGCTTTACGTCTCCTCGGGCCTTGTCTTCCGCCGCCCGGCCTTCCTCCAGCAGTTCCCTTTCAGCCTCGATTACGTTCGCCTGCGCCTCGGCACGGGCCGTGCGCCGCAGTTCGCCCATCGACCATCCTTCCCGGAAGAGAAGCGGCAGACCCAGAAGGCACGAGCCTGCGAACGAGATCAGCCATATCGTAATCGAGGCCGCCGCGGCGAGTTCCTTTTCTACTCCAAAAAGAACGGTCAGAACAAGAAATGTAGCCACCTGCGCGCCGCCCCCAACTCCGGGTAGCTGCACCGCCGAGCCGACCATCGTGAAGGCCAGGACGAGCATCGCGCTGGAGAAATCGAGCGCCAGGAGCGAACCGCCGAACGCATGTGAAATCCACATGTAAATGAAAACGATCAAGAATCCAATGGGCCGCGGACCAGAAAATTGCGGCAGCGAGATCCCCCCATGTCCGCAATGAATGAAGGCCCTCGCTGATTCCGCCGAGGAGCGCCTCGAGTTTGGCACGTAGCCCGGTGCGGCCTCTGGAATGTTCGAGCCGCAATGCCAGCGCCCCTGCGCCGTGCAAGCGGAAGTAGATCAGGAAGGCGACGAGAACTCCGAATGCGATCAGAAGAAGGATGCCGCTTCTCTGCACTGCGTGCATCAGCGGCGTGTCCCGCTCGCCTGCCAGCGATCCGCGCGAAATCTCGAGCAACGCAAAGCCGGCGAAGACGGCCGTCGCTCCCGCATCCATGATGCGCTCGAGAATGTACACGCCGAACATTCCGGTGACCGGCAGATTTTCTTTGCGCGCGATCAACAGCGGGCGAATTGGCTCTCCGGCGCGGCCCAGAAGAAAAAGGCACGCAAAGCCCATCAGCGTCCCCGCGTAAATGCCGGAGAAGTTGGGCTTCCCCAGATAACACGAGAAACGCTGCCAGCGAGCGGTACGAATAGCGTAGGCTACATAGATTGCCGCGAGCGAGAGCAAGAGCAGCGAAAGATTCGAGTTGCGCCAGGCGCTGCCCAACAGCCTCCAGTGAAATCCCTCGAGGGTGATCGAATTACGAAACTTATAGAGGAGTGCGGCGAGGGCGACGACCGCGAGAGCGAGGATGAGGAGCTTGCGAAACGATCGGCGCATCCGTGGCGAACCGTAGCAGCAACGCTTGCAGAGTGTCAAGAATGAGTTCGCGCTCAGGGAGCGTCTTGGCGAGTGCTGCATCGCGCAGATTTATCGAGGGTTCCCCGGACATCGCTCGCGGACGACCAACATCTTGGCATCCGCAAAACTCCCGACGGTGGTACTATCGGGCGTTCATTTCGAGCTACTTGATGCCCCGATTGATGAAAACGATCGTTCCGCGATTCAAAAGGTCGCTGGCGGAACGCGGAATCTTGGCCACCATTCTCCGAAGCCCTCTGCTGCCCTTCCATCTTTTGCGCGAGTATGTCAATGCAAAGCGTCTCGGGAGCGAGCCGGAGCACAGCGAATTCGACCGCAAGTATGGAGTCAATACCGACGGCGAGCTCGGCGGGTGGACGTATCTGAGCGATCTCGACATTCCCAGCCCGAACTGGATTTACGGACGGAATTACGCGGGGATCGAGCCGGAGCGCTTCTTCCCGATTCTCGATAGCTTGGCGATTCGCTTCGAGGATTTCGTGTTCATCGATTTCGGATCGGGTAAGGGACGCGCGCTGCTGATGGCCTCCGAGTATCCATTCAAGAAGGTGATCGGCATCGAGTTCTCGCCACAATTGAACGCTATCGCGGTGCAGAACATTGCGCGCTATTCGAGTCTCACGCAGAAATGCGAGCAGATCGAGACGGTGCGCATGGATTTCACGCAATATTTTCTGCCGCCGGATCCTCTGGTCCTGTTTTTCTTCGACCCTTGCGAGGCTCGAATATTCGAGCAAGTTCTCGCGAACTTGCGCGCCTCCTGGCAGAAAACGCCCCGCCCGATTTATCTGATCTATGTTGCGCCGGCGGAAGAATGGATCCTGCAGTCGTCGGGATTTCTGGCAAAATCGGCGCAGAATGCCAAGCTCAATTTCTGCGTGTATTCGAGCTTGCGCGAAGCTTCCTGAGGCTTGCGATGCCTGAAACCGGAATCGCGCAAAATTCCGTGAGGCCGCAGCAGAAGTTGAAGGGCATTTCACCCTCATTTCTCGTGGATGATGTCGTCAAGTCCGCCGAATTCTATCGCGACGTTCTGGGCTTTACATTCAACCGCTACTGGGGCGAGCCGCCCTGCTTCGTAATCGTCGTGCGGGACCACGCCGAAATTTCTCTCGGCAATCCCGGCGCTCCGGGGCTTATGCGCCCAAATCGAAAAGCCCATCCGGATGCGGCCTGGGATGCGTATATCTGGGTGGAAGACGTTGAGGCTCTGCATCGCGAGCTCACCGCGAAGGGAGCGAAAATTCTTCGCGGGCCTGAATCTACCTTTTACGACACACGGGAAATTGAAGTGGAGGATTGCAACGGCTACGTGCTTTGCTTTGGCCAGGACATCCCGGGTGAATCTGAATAGGCGAAATGGCGGTTCACCCGCCGGTGTGTCAATCCCGGGCTACCGAGAAATTTGCAGTCCCGCGCTTGTCTTGTGGGCCGAAGCGCAGCTAAGATGCCGCCCGGGCAAATTAGAGATATGTCGTTGATGAGTTCGAGAAGGCGACAGGCGACATGAACCATTCGAGAGCGATGGACGGCGGCCTGTCAGACTCGCGCACGGAGTCGTCGCTATCCCGTGCTCCAGCGCCAGCGAATCCGCAGACACGCGCCTACTGGGTGACGCTGCTCTTTATCGGTGGCTACCTCGTCGCCGCAGTCGCGTGCCTCTGGCAGTGGCAATCGCCGCGCCCTTGGGAGCGGCTTGACGTCTTTTCCGTCGGGTTCCTGGTGGTCAGCCTGGTTTGGGGCTGCGCTACCATGCGCTTCCATCGCGCGATTTTCCGCTCGCGCGAAGTGATGGAGGAAGCCGCCGGAACCACTTACGACCCTTGGATGTTGCGATGGATTACGATTTTCGCCATCGCCGAGCTGAGCGTCTTCCTCGATTACGGGCACTGGCATCTCGTGCCCCAGCTCTTGAACCCCGTGCTTCAAACCATCGGGCTCGTGCTCTATCTGGGCGGCGCCGTGTGGCTGATCTGGACCGATCGCTACCTGGCCAAGGTTTTCGCCGGCGATTTATCGGAGCGCAAGGTGATGACGCAGGGGCCATATCGCTTCGTGCGTCATCCTCGCTACGCGGCACTGATCGCCTCGCGGGTTGCGTTCGCTCTCACGTTGGGCAGCATTCTTGCGTGGTTCTTCTTCTTCGGCTGGCTGTGGGTTAATCTCCGGCGCGTGCAACTCGAAGAAGATCATCTTCGAAAGCTCTTCGGCGCGGAATATGACACATACGCATCGAAGACCGCTCGTTTTCTGCCCGGTATTTACTAATTTCCTCGCGCGATCCGGGCGTCGTCATATTCTCGGCATCATCAATTTGAGCAGAATAAGAATCAGGTTTCTTTCTTGTTCGCGCCTGCGCTTTCATTGCACTGGCTTGTGTTTTGGCGATGCACGCAGCTAACATGCCGCCTATCTACGGAACTTTTCGGCCCTGATTTGCGTTCCTTATTGTGAGGCCGGAAGCTGATGGAAGTGGTGAGGCTGACGACTATTGCAGCCCGACGCTCAACTGGTCCAGGATTGCCTGCGGGGCCAAGGGCCGGCGTGGGAGGAATTGGTTCAGCGCCATTCGCGGCGGGTATTCAACATATGCTACCGGTTCACAGGCAACTCGACGGAAGCGGAAGACTTGAGCCAGGAGGTTTTCCTCAAGATCTACCGCTCTCTGGCCAGCTACCGGGAGGTCTCCGGAGGGTTCGCGACCTGGCTCACCAGCGTGACGCGCAACCTGCTGGTCGATCATTACCGACGCACGCGCCGCGACCGCTTGACCGATTCGATCGAGGACGAGATGCCGCGGCTCGAAGAGAAACATTCGGGCGGGCGCATGCCGGACAAGATAGTCGCCGAAGCGCAGCTCAGCGCGCAGGTGCAACAAGCGCTCTCGCACCTGTCGCCGGAACTCCGAGAAGCAGTCATCCTGCGCGACTTGCAAGGCCTGGAATACAGCGAGATTCACGAAGTTCTTTTGGTGCCGGAAGGAACGGTAAAATCGAGAATCAACCGCGGCCGAATCGAACTGGCCCGGATTTTGCTGCAGATGGGCGTGAAGCCGGACTAAAACGATCATGAGCTGGAATTGCGAACAAATCGACGAGCGGCTGAGCGATTACCTCGATAATCTCCTCAGCGCGGGCGAACGAGCCGAGTTCGAGCGCCACGCGGCGGGTTGCGCGCGTTGCACTCCGCTGGTCGCTCGCGTCGGCGGAATTGTTCGCCGCGTCCAGTCTCTCGCGCCCGTCGAAGTGCCGCCGCGCCTCGTAGACGCGATACTAGATCAAACTATTGGACCACAGCACGGTTGGCGTCACTGGCTGGCGTGGGCGCCGACGCTTTTGCAGCCGCGATTTGCGATGGGATTCGCTACAGCCGCGGCGAGCCTTGTAATTCTCTTCTACGCCTCGGGATTGAGTCCGGCGAAGATTCGCAAAGCCGATCTGAATCCGGCCAACATCTATCGCTCAGTGAACCGCCAGACGCATCTGGTCTACGCGCGCGGAGTGAAATATGTGAACGACTTGCGCGTGGTCTACGAGATTCAGTCGCGCCTGCGTCCGCCCGAGTCTCCTGTACGTGAGGAAGCGCCGCCAGCCGAGCCTCCAGTCACTTCACCAGATCAGAAGTCGCAAGGCGCGCCGCATCCGGGGCGCAGCTCCACTCGAAACTCAAACCTATATGCGTTCGTCATCACTCAGACGCTCGCAGGGAGTTCACAATGAAGTGCGCCACGCACGTGGATGTGGACGCATCAGGGTTCTGCCGCAATTGCGGCAAGCCTCTTTGCCATGAGTGCGCGCGCGATGTGCGCGGCGCGCTCTATTGCGAGGACTGCCTCGTCGCCGCTCTTTCAGGAACAGCTCAGGCCGCCGTGCAGCCCCCGCGTTCGAATCCGGGCGCTGCCGCCGCCCTGGGAATCATTCCGGGACTCGGCGCGGTTTACAACGGCGACTACACGCGCGCGATCATTCACATCGCCATCTGGGCAGGACTTCTTGCCGTCGGCCTGACGGACTCCTTCGGTGACGTGAGTCCCGTCGTGTGGATCGCATTTGGACTCTTCCCGATCTACACGTCGCTCGACTCCTATCGAGGAGCGCAGGCCCGGCAACTCGCTGCAGCGGGAGATGCGAGTGCGGCAACCACGACGCAACGGCCTGTTGGCGCAATCGTATTGATCGTCCTCGGAGCCCTGGCATTGCTCGGAAATCTCGGCTGGATTCAAGGTCAATGGGTGACTCGAGGATGGCCCGTAGTCCTAATTGGGATTGGAATCTGGCTCTACATGAAGCGGTCGCAGGCGTAGGAGGAAGGAAATGAGCGACAGAGTGCGGTGCGCATGCATGAGATGCCGGATGAGCGGACTCATGTGGCCGGCGATCCTGATAACTCTCGGCGTGCTTTTCCTGGTCGCCGAATATAGCAACCGCTATTCCTTCATGGATATCTGGCCAATCCTGTTGATCGTGATTGGCGGCGTTAAATTGATCGAAGCAACCGCCTCAACCGAAGGCCATGTAAGCGCGGAGACGCGGCCGCAGTGAACTCCTTGCGAGCAGTGGCAAAGGACTCTGGCGCCACACAATGAGCGATACTCCTCGAGGGCGGCAATCAATTTTCGGAGGACTGCTGATCATCCTGATCGGCGTCCTTTTCCTGCTGCATAACCGCTTCCCGGAACTCGGCATCGGTCACATCGTCCGCCTGTACTGGCCCGTGATCCTGATCGTGTGGGGCCTGGCAAAGCTCTTCGATAATTTCTCGGCGCGTCGTTCGGGAGATGCGCGTCCGCCGTTGCTCAGCGGCGGCGAGATCGCATTGATCATCCTTCTGTTCGTGGCTGTGAGCGGGATCTGGGGTTTCCACAGAATTCGCGATCAGTTGGGGGATTCTAATTCCTTCGACTGGAACGATATGTGGGTCAAGAAAGGCGTGCCAGTCAGCGAAGACGTGCCGCCGGTGGCCGTAAAACCGAATTCTTCCATCAGCGTGCAAACGCCGCGTGGCGACGTCACCGTATTCGCGGACGAGAGCTCCGACCTTCACGTCGTTGCTACGAAAACCGTCTCCGGAATCAATGATGCCGATTCCCAGAAGCGTGCATCCTCCATCAAGATCGAAGTGACGCCTGTAAGCGGCGGCTTTAAAGTGGAACCGGCCGGAATCTCCGGAGATAGCGCGCATACGCGCATTGACCTCGAAATTCATTTGCCCAAGCAAGTTAGCGTGACGGCCCAAACCGAAAACGGAGATATTACGGTCACAGGGATCGGCGGCGCTGTAACCGCCATTTCGCAAACCGGAGATGTCGCCATTCACGACGTGGGAAGCGACGTGACCGCCACGCCGCAGAACGGCGATATCCGCATTGCCCACGTTCACGGCGATGTCACGTTACATGGCAAGGGCAACGCCGTCGATCTCAGCGACGTCACAGGCAGTGCCTCGATTGACGGAGAATTCTACGGCCCAATTCAAATCTCAAACGTCGCGCAGACAACGAAGTACACGTCTTCCCGGACGGATTTGACGATTCTAAAGATGCGCGGGAGGCTCGATCTCGACTCCGATTCGCTGCAGATTTCCGACGTGGACGGCGGCATCAAACTCAAAACCCACGACAAATCGATCGAACTCGAAAATACTTCCGGGCGAATCGATATCACTAATGCGCACGCAGATGTCTCGATCAGCCTCAAGAAGGCGCCCAGCGACGAAATCAGCGTGCAGAACGATACTGGCGGCGTAGAGCTCTCGCTGCCTTCGAAATCAGCCTTTGAGATCAATGCCGCGTCGCGCTCCGGAGAGGTGCAGAGCGAGTTCGAGGCTTCCAGCCTGAGCCAGCAAACTACGGGAGAAACTTCCAAGCTAGAAGGCAAAGTCGGCGATCACGGCCCGAAGATCACCCTCGTAACAACCTACGGCACAATCAATCTGCGCAAATCGGATTCGTAGCGCCGGCTGCCAGCCGGCGTTTTTGTCTCAATCATGCTTTCGTGTCGCCACTCGCGCCAATCGAGCTTAGGCAGTGCCGGCGCTACGCATTAACTCAGCGCTCCACCAATCGCTCAAGCGTTGCAAAAAATTCCGGAAACGAGATGGCCGCGCAATCGGCATCCAGAATCAGCGAATCGCCTTCCGCGCCAAGCGCGGCAATCGCCATAGCCATCGCAATGCGATGATCGTTGCGGGGATCGACCTTCGCCCCGCGCAATTTTCCGGCCGAGCGCCCGCCGACGCGCAAACCATCCGGAAATTCCTCCACCTGCGCCCCCATCCTGCGCAGCGCCTCGGCAAGCGCGGCGATGCGATCGCTCTCCTTGACGCGCAATTCCTTCGCGTCGCGAATCACGATGCCCTGCTCCATAAAAGGCCCGAGCGCAGCCAGCATGGGCAGCTCGTCAATCAACTCCGCAACTTGAGGGCCGGAGATTTCTCCGCCGGTCAACATGGCGTGCTCAATCGACAAATCGCCGACAAGTTCGCCGTCGCGCATTTGCAGCGATGCGATGTGAATGGGCGCGCCCATCGAAATCAATACATCGAGAACTCGCGAGCGCGTCGGATTCAAACCGACATTGTGAATGATGACTTGCGATCCGGGCAGGACGAGCGCGGCGCCGATGAAAAAAACAGCGGATGACAGATCGCCAGGCACACTAAGCGCGCGCGCCAATAGCCGCGGACGCGGCGCCACGCGCACAACGCGGTTCGAAGTACTGACATGCGCCCCAAACTCGCGCAGCGCGATTTCCAGATGATCCCGTGTGGGGACCTGTTCGTGTACGGATGTCTCGCCATTGGCAAATAGCCCCGCGAGCAGGACGGTGGATTTTACCTGCGCGCTCGCAACCGGCGGCGCGTACTCGATGCCATGGAGCGCGCTGCCCTGAATGTCCAATGGCGCTACTCCTCCGTCATTGGGGACAATTTTGGCGCCCATGGCGGCGACGGGATCAAGAATCCGTCGCATCGGACGGCGGCGAAGAGAAGCGTCGCCGGTGATCGTCGAGCGGAACGATTGCCCCGCCAGAACTCCTGTCAGCAGCCGCATCGTGGTGCCGGAATTTTCGGCATCGAGAGTGCGGCGCGGCGCCTTCAGGCCATCAAGCCCGCAGCCACGAATACGCACAACTCGATCTTTCGAATCACTTTTGACGCCAAGCCGCTCGAGGCATTTGAGCGTGCTGCGGCAATCAGCGGCGCTCGCATAATTCGAAATTTCCGTCGTGCCTTCGGCCAGCGCCCCGAGAATCGCGTAGCGATGCGAAATGGACTTGTCGCCCGGCAATTCGACCACGCCCGCGATCTTCTTTCCCGGACGAATCTTCTGCTTGCTCACGCCGAAATTTTAGCATGCCGCCCGATGAGGCCCGCAAGGCCAAGTGACAAAAGCCGTCGCGATAAGTTGGTCAAGTAAGTTGACGCAATTCTCACGGTTCATGCCCACCGGAGATCGGCAGTCGCCCGGCGCTGTGCTCGGCCCGGGCGGCTCGGAACTCGGGAGCCGTAACCGGCATCTAAACACATTGCCCGGTTTTGTTGCTCTGCCCCGGGCGGCGCAGGTATCATCGAAATTCATGCGAACCCACCCTCGACAACTCTTGCGATTCATCGCCGCCGCTGTTTTCCTTCTTCTGGCCGCTTCGCTCCCGGCCGCGGATGATGGCGGCGTCATTCCCATCGATCAAATCCAGCCCGGAATGAAGGGCGTGGCCTACACAATTTTCGCGGGCGACACCGTGGAGCCCATGGATCTCGAAGTGATCGGGATCCTGCGCAACGCCCTTGGTCCCAAGCAGGATGTGATCCTGGTGCAAATGCATGGCGAAAAAGTGGAACATTCCGGCGTTGTCGCCGGGATGAGCGGCAGCCCAGTCTATTTCAACGGCAAACTCGCCGGAGCGCTCTCCCTCAAGCTAGGAATCTTCACGAAGGAAGCCATTGGCGGCGTCACGCCGATTGCAAACATGTACGACATTCAAAATGCACTGCCGACCTCGCCGGCCCCGTTGCCGGCAACTCCTACTCAGATGAGCAGTCCGCAAGCGTTCGACGGCACGGCGGCGTCAGGGATGAAGATCGCGATACCCGCAGAATTCTCACAACGGGCTCCGCTAGGCGCAGGAAATTACCTGACACCCATTGAAACCCCGCTCGTAGCCGCTGGCATCACTCCCGCAGCCCTCGCTCAATTCGGAAGCCAATTCGCCGCGCTGGGTATGGAGACGGTGATGGGCGGAACTACGCCGCCTTCGCCCGAGGACGCGAATCTCAAGCCAGGCGACATGGTCGGCATGCAATTGGTGGGCGGCGATCTCTCACTCACCGCTGGTTGCACGGTGACCGCCATCGTCGGTGACCGCGTGTTCGCCTGCGGCCATCCGCTCTTCGGCTTCGGCTCATCGTCTTTGCCGCTGCTGAGAGGCCACGTGGTGATGACGCTGAATTCCGCGATGTCCTCGACCAAAATCATGAGCACCAGCGGCATTATCGGTACTTTGACCGAGGATCGCACGACCGCGGTGATGGGGCGGCTCGGACCGGCACCGCCGATGATTCCGTTGGAAGTGTCCATCGCCACGCCGCAGGAACAGAAACATTTTCATTTTGACGTCGCGGAAGTACGCCAGCTCACTCCGGTTCTCGTGGCGCTTGCCACCGTGAACGGAATCTCGACCAATACGGCGTACAGCGAAGGAACCACGCTCGAAGTCAGCGGAACGATCGACCTCAAGGGCCATCCGCCAGCGAAGATTGAGGATTACTACGCGCCCACTGATGCGCCTGCACCCGGCGGCATCCAGGTGGCATTCGACGTGTTGAATATCTTCACGCAGATCTACAACAATCCCTACGAGCCGGCGCACGTCCAAAAGATCACGCTGGACGTGAAGCTCGTGCCCGAACGCCGCTCCGCTTCGATCGAAAGCGCCTGGAGCGAAAAGAGCGAGGTCGAGCCGGGCGAGACCATCGGCGTGAAGGTCTTGCTGCGTCCCTATCGCGGCGAGCCGTTTATTCAAGAAGTTCCCGTGACGATCCCGCCGCAAGCCTCGCGCGGACCGCTGCAATTGCTGGTCTGCGATGCCGAGACCTTGAACCGCACCACGCAGGCATTCGGCATATCGTCGCAGCTCTCCGGCCTCGACGAACTTGTCGCGCTTCTCAATCGCGAGCGTCACAACGACCGCCTCTACGCCGCGCTTCTGCAAGCCTCGCCCACGCTGCTCGTCGAAGATAAGGAACTTCCGAACGTCCCGCTCTCACAGATCAATGTTCTCGACCAGCGGAGAAATCCCGGCGGTGCGCGCCTGCTTTGGCAATCCTCGGCGGGAGAATGGTCCGTGCCGATGAATCAGGTCATCACCGGCCAACGCACGCTCACGATCACCGTGAAGTGAATCCGTCGTAAAGAGGAGTTGTGAAGCCGATGAAATGGCGAGCGAATGCGGTGTGCGTGCTGGCGGCGATGACTGTGCTGATTTCCGATCTTGCCCTCTCGCTGCCCGCCGAGAGCGAACACACGCGATTCTGGCGGCAATCGGAATACTCAGAATTTCAGCGAGGCACGGCCAAGGGCGTAGCAGTTCGCAGCGACGGCTCACTCACTCCGGCACCGCATTTCGCGCCATTCGCCGATCCGAATCTTGCGTACCTGTGGGCGTTGCGGCTCGATTCACATGGGAAACTCTACGCGGCCGGCGGATCGAACGCCAAGGTCCTGCGATTCGACGAAAAAGGCGCGCCGACGACTGTGTTTGAATCGACGGAGCTCGCGGCACAATCGATCCTATTCGACGCGCAGGATAATCTCTACGTCGGCACCTCGCCCGATGGAAAGATTTACAAGGTAACGCCAGCCGGACAGAAGAGCGTATTTTTCGAGCCCAAGACAAAATACATCTGGGCCTTGGCCATGGATTCGAATGGCACTCTTTTCGTCGCTACAGGCGATCAAGGCGAAGTCTTCGCCGTTGGGAGCGATGGAAAAGGAAAAGTCTTCTACAAAAGCGACGAGCGCCATGCGCGATCACTTTCCTTCGATTCTCACGGCAGTCTGTTGATCGGCACCGATCCGAGCGGACTTATTCTGCGGGTGGAGATTCAGCGGAAGAAGTCCGGCGAAGTTGAAGCCGGCCATTCCTTCGTAGTCTACGAAACCGATAAGAAGGAAGTGACCAGTCTCGTCGCCGGGACCGACGGAAACATCTACGCGGCGGCGATCGGCGAGAAATCGAAGACCACGCCGTACGTAGCTCCGGTTGTAGTTCCGGTCGGCGTGCCGCCGGCGGGCGCTCCCAGCGCGCAAGCGGCTCTGGCCGCGCAGGCAGCCGCCGCTGCGGCGCCGCCGGTGGCGATTCCATTTTTCCCAAACCTGGGTGGCGGAAGTGAAGTCTACCGGATTGCCGCGGACGGCTCGCCGGAATCTCTGTGGACTTCGCGCGAGGATCTGGTCTACTCGTTGGGATTTTCGAAGGACAATCGGCTGCTCCTCGGCACCGGCAATCATGGCACGGTGATCGAACTTGGCGAGAACAGGGTTTTCTCAAACGTCGCTAACGCCTCGTCCGATCAGGTTACATCTCTCGTTTCCGGATCGGGAGGAGCGCTCTACGTGGGCACCGCGAACCCCGGCAAGATCTTCGCGCTCGGCCCGGGCCGCGAAAAGGACGGATCGTACGAGTCGGCGCCCTTCGATGCGAAGATTTTTTCACAATGGGGAAAGCTGACCTGGTCCGGCGAAAATGGCGGCAAGGGCAAACTGTCGTTCTACGTTCGCTCCGGCAATACGTCACGCCCAGAGAAAAATTGGAGTGAATGGTCCGGTCCGTACTCGGCATCTGGAGCGGACAGAGCCGCGTGTCCGGCGGCGCGCTTCGCGCAATGGAAAGTAGTGTTCTCGCAGGCGGACGATGAGGCAACACCGACAGTTTCGTGGGTCAGCCTCGCTTACCTGCCCAAGAATGTGGCGCCTGCGATCGACGGCATCGTGGTTCAGAATCCCGGAATTCGCATTCAGGGCTTTGCAGCCCCGCCGGCGGCACCCGGTGCTGCAGCGCCGGTCCAGATTCGCATGCCGCAGTCGCCGAATGCGGTGAACCCAGGAGTGCCACCCTTCGTCGCTGAGGCGTCACCCAGATCGCCGAAAGTCGAGCCGCCGCCGCAGGGCGTCGAGCAGAAGGGCTACATGAGCGTGGTATGGACCGCACACGACGACAATGAAGATGAGCTCACCTTCGCTCTTTTTGTTCGCGGTGAAGGGGAAAAGAATTGGCGTCTGCTGAAGGACAAAATCGAGCAGCATCACTATTCCTGGGATTCGACGACTATGCCGGACGGCGCGTACTACTTGAAGCTCGTCGCCACCGATTTGCCATCCAACCCGGCCGGCCAGGCCCTCACCGCCGAGCGCGAAAGCGAGCGCTTCGAGGTGGATAATTCCCAGCCGGCGATTCAAAACCTGCGCGCCGCGGCCGCCAAAGGAGCGGCTGGCGACATCACCGTCACATTTGAAGTGCATGATCCGGCGACAGCCATTGCGCGCGCAGAATACAGTCTGGACAGCGGCGACTGGAGCGTCGTATTTCCTAAGGGCGATCTCTCCGATTCGCGCGAGCAGAATTACGAAGTGGCGCTGCATCACCTCTCGCCCGGAGAGCACACAATCTCGATTCAGGCCGCCGACCGCAACGAGAATGAGACGAGCAGCAAGATTACCTTTACCGTCGCTGAGAAATAGCCGGTCCGGTTGGTCGAGCGCATAAGCGAGATCCAGGAATTTAGCTATAGCTGACTCTTAGTTAGAATCCCGACAATGCAGAGCGCCCCCGACTTCAACGATATCCGCGCAGCAAGCGGACGCATCGCCGCGCAAATTCATCGCACGCCCGTCCTCACCTCCGAACTGCTCGATCAAATCGCCGGCGCTCGCCTATTTTTCAAGTGCGAGAATTTTCAGAAAACAGGCTCGTTCAAGATCCGCGGCGCCACGAATGCGGTGCTTTCGCTGCCGGAGGAATCGGCGCGCCGCGGCGTAGTCACACATTCTTCCGGAAATCACGCGGCGGCGCTGGCGCGCGCGGCGCAACTGCGCGGGATCCCTGCATGGATCGTCATGCCCTCGAACGCGCCTGCGGTCAAGCAAGCCGCAGTGGAGGCGTACGGCGGGACAATCACTTTCTGCGAGCCGACGCTGGCGGCACGCGAAAGCACGGCCCAGGATTTGTTGCAGAAAACCGGCGCGCAGATGATTCATCCGTACGACAATCGCAACGTAATCGCCGGTCAGGGCACGGCGGCGCTCGAGCTTCTGAACGAAGTGGCGGATCTGGATTTCATTCTCGCTCCCGTGAGCGGTGGTGGCCTGCTGAGCGGAACGGCGATTGCCGCGAAAGCGATGAATCCGAAGATCCGCGTCATCGGCTGCGAGCCGAAGAATGCCGATGATGCGTTCCGCTCGATGGCTTCCGGCCAACTCGAGCCGGCTGCGAAGTCGGAAACGATTGCCGATGGATTGCGAGCGACGCTCTGCCCGCTTACGTTTTCAATTCTGCGCGAATGCGTGGATCAGGTTGTGACGGTGACGGAAGACGAGATCGGCAGCACCATGCGGACTATTTGGGAACGAATGAAGATCGTCGTCGAGCCATCGGCGGCGGTTGCCGCGGCCCCGGCGCTGCTGCGGCGCCTCGGCGCCGACGGCGGCCGCGTGGGAATAATTCTTTCCGGCGGAAACATGGACCTCAGCCAGCTCCGCTTCTAATTAGATGTTGTCGTGCGGTTTCCAGTCGTCCGGCGGGAAATCAATCATCCAGAACTTCGGCGCGGGAGCGTCGAATTCAATCGGAACGTGAAATCCCTCGGGCATTTCCTTCGCGCTGCGCACCACTCGGCACGCGACTTTTTCACGAGTCACGGTATTCTCGAGTACAAGCCGCGTCTGCGCCGGAAGATTCTCCGCGGAAATAATCATCGCTCCAAATGGATTCACGCTCAGCGTACGAACTTCCAGCGTGGCTTGCGCGCCGCGCAGATTCACATGCACGTTCGCGCGAATGCGCAGGAGCACGCGCTGGCTGCGCCGCCGCTCTTCTCCGGCAATTCTTCCTGCGACTCCGGGCGCGGCGGCTGGATGCTCTACCACAGAATTCTTCTGCGCGCGCATATTCATCTTGTCTGGTGAGCGCAGTACTTCGCTGTGACTATTGGTTGCCATTCGAGTCAAACCTTCCCGTCAAGCTGCATTCGAGGCGTGATGGTTTTGAAGGGAAGAAGCTGAGTTCCTCTGATTCCGCAGGTTTCACGATCCTGCAGCCCGGAGAAAAATCTTACTTCCCCCAACGTTCGCAATAGCCCGTTCGCTTATTGCGCACCAACTTTTCAGCGACGCGTCGTCCAGCTCAATCTCAGCGTGCGATCGCGCAGGGGAAGGGCCTACCGATCAGGGCGGTGTTTTGCGCCCTGAGGCAATGCTATGCGGCGCGTTAGGACAGGTCAATGGTACGAAAGTTCAGGCAGGGGCTGGGGTAGCGCCGGCGTCCCTGCCGCCATCCGACGACCACAATATCCGCCACGGGCAGCAGTCACGCGCGGACCACCCAAACCAACCTCGGCATTCTATTGAGCGCTGCGCTCCGTCCGCAATTTCGGGACGCCCGACGCTCGCGTTCCTAAGATGCCGGCGGGGACGCCGGCGCTACCGAACTGCGTCCCTCAGAAAGCAGCCGCCTGATCGACAAACCAGACGACTCGCTTCGCATCTACGCGTGCGGCGGGATAGGCGCTCTCGGGGCCTCCGGCGTCGAGTCGAATCGCTCGAAATATCTCGCGCTTGCCCTTCCCGGCCGCTAGAAAGAACACGTCGCGAGCGCTATCGATAACTGGATAGGTTAACGTCAGCCGCAGCGGTGGTTCAGCGGGCACGTTGGCGGACACGACCCAGCGCTGCGTCTCGTTGAGCGCGGGCGAGCCGGGAAAAAGTGAGGCGCAGTGGCCTTCCGTGCCGATGCCGAGAAAAACAATGTCGAATTCCGGCGACGCGCCGAAAAAGCGGCGAAGTTCCGCTTCGTATTCTCGCGCGGCCTCGTCCGGCTGCGAGTAATTCGTCGGCATAGGATGAATATTTTGTGCGGGGATGGCGACATGCGCGATAAGCGATTCACGCGCCATGCAGTAGTTGCTATGCGGATCGTCGGCTGGGACGTAGCGCTCGTCGCCCCAGAAGAGATGAATCTGATTCCAGGGCATGCGCGAAGAATAATCGCGCGCCCAAAGCTCGTTGAGCGCCTTTGGAGTGCTGCCACCCGAAAGGCAAATGACGCAGCGGCCGCGCCGCGTCACAGCCTCCTGCGCGATTCGCAACGACTCCTCGGCGATCGCCTGCGTCATCAAGCTGTCGTCGGCAAACACCCGAGCTTCGCGGATCACGACTCGGTCCAACCGTCCGGGAGAAAGCCCTCCACCAGCCGGTCAGCTTCGGCCGGACCCCAGGTACCCGCGGCATAAGGATGAACCGGCGGACGATTCTTGATCAGCGGAGTGTAAAGGCGCCAGGAATCTTCCACCCAATCATCGCGCACGAAAAGCGTCGGATCGCCCTTGAGCACGTCGAGGAGCAGCGTCTCGTAAGCCTCAGGCAGCGGCTCGAATGCATCGGAGTAGTGAAAATGAAGGCTCTGATTCTGAAGTTCGACGGCGTCGCCCGGCTTCTTAATCTCGAAGCGCAAATCAAATCCCTCATCCGGCTGCAGCGTCATCACCAACGCGTTGGCATGCAGCGCTCCCGGGCTGCATTTTTGGAATAATGCGACCGGCGGCCGGCGAAAATTTATGACGATCTGACTGGCGCGCCGCGCCATGCGCTTGCCGGTGCGCAGAAAAAACGGCACGCCGTGCCAGCGCCAATTCTCGACCCACAGCCGCAGCGCCACGAAAGTCTCTGTCTTCGAATCTTTTGCCACGCCGGGCTCTTCCGTGTAGCCGGGGACATCCGCGCCGTCGATTTTGCCGCGTGTGTATTGTCCGAAGACCACGTCGTCCGCGCCGATGGGCATCACCGAGCGCAACACTTTCGCTTTTTCGTGGCGGATGGCTTCGGCTTCGAACGCGGGCGGCACTTCCATCGCCGTCAGCGTGAATAACTGCGTGATGTGATTCTGGATCATGTCGCGGAGCGCGCCGGCGCCCTCGTAATAGCGCGCGCGATGCTCGACGCCGAGACTTTCCGCGGCGGTGATTTCCACGCTGGCGATGCGATCGCGATTCCACAGCGGCTCAAACAATGAATTCGCGAACCGGAAAACCAAAATGTTCTGAACCGTCTCTTTGCCGAGATAGTGGTCGATGCGATAGATCTGGTCTTCGTCGAAATACTTGTGCACGCATTCGTTCAATTGCTCCGCGGACTCGAGATCGTGACCGAAAGGCTTCTCAATGACGATGCGCGTGTATCCTGAACTGCGATTCAGTCCAGCGCTCCCGAGCCCGATAATCACGGTCGGAAAAGCTTCCGGTGGTAGCGCGAGATAGAGAACGCGATTGCCGGAAAGCTGCTTGTCCCGCTCGATCGATTGAATCCGCTCGGCGAGGCCTCTAAATCCGTCCGTATCTGTCGACGGAAGCCCGTAGTAGAAAAGATTTTCGCCGGTGAAGCGCGGAATCAGCTCATTGGCCGGAACACCGCCGGCTATCAATTCGTCGCGGCAGCGAGTCCGGAAACTCTCATCATTCAGATTTGTCTCCACCGCAACGCCCAGAAGCACGCTGCGCTCCGGCAACAAACCGCGCTTGCGAAGGCGGTAGAGCGCCGGAAGAAGTTTCCGGCTCATTAAATCTCCGGTGGCCCCCATGATCACAAATAAGCAAGGCTCGGCGGGCGCGCGTTGCGGCGCGGGTCGCGGCGCGGCAGCGTCGCTCGTAGCTGGATCAGCCGAATTTGCGGTGGTCGTGCTCACTGTAATTCTCCAATTTGTTTTGCCGGTTGCGCCGGGGCACGAAAAACCTATTTGCTCGCTACCGTTTTCACCGCATGGCCGCCGAACTCGTGGCGCATCATGGCCAGGAGCTTGTTGGCGAAAGGCTCAGGATCCTGCGACCGGAATCGCATCTCCAGCGCGGCTGAAATCACCGGCAAAGGAACGCCCAGCTCGATTCCTTCGATCGCCGTCCAGCGCCCTTCGCCGGAATCGGTGACGTAGCCTTCAATGCCATCGAGCTTCGGATTGTTGGCGAGCGCGTCCGCAGTGAGATCCAGCAGCCACGAGCGAATCACGCTGCCGTACTGCCAGATCTGCGAAACTTGCAGGAGATCGAGATTGAAATCCGTCTTGTGCCGCAGCAGATCGAGCCCCTCCGCATAAGCCTGCATAATTCCGTATTCGATGCCGTTGTGCACCATTTTCACAAAATGGCCCGAGCCGGCGGGTCCCACGCGCCCCCAACCCTTGTCTGCGCCGGGCGCGAGCGTTTTGAAAATCGGCGCGAGTCGCTCCACGACCGGCGCATCGCCGCCGATCATCATGCTGTAGCCCTCCTTCAATCCCCAAACGCCGCCGCTGGTGCCAACATCCACAAAATTAATTTTCTTCGCTCTCAACTCGGCCGCGCGCCGCACGCTGTCGCGATAATACGAATTTCCCCCATCGATGATCGTGTCACCCTCGGCGAGGCGCGGCAGCAGCGCTGCAATCGTCTCGTCAACCGGCGCGCCCGCCGGAACCATCAGCCAGATCGCCCGCGGCGCCTTGAGTTGGCCGGCGAGCGCATCGAGAGAATTCGCTCCCTGCGCGCCCTTCTCGGCAGTTCTCTGCACCGTAGCGGCGTCGCGGTCGTATCCCACGACACGGTGCCCTCCCTGCAGCAATCGCTCCGTCATGAAGCCGCCCATTTTTCCCAGCCCGATCATTCCGAGTTCCATGCGATGTCTCCTGCTTATTTTCCGTCGAGAGTTACGCCTTGCTCAGCGAGGCTTTCCCGCAATTGGCTCGCATTGCGGAAATGAACCGCGTTCATTCCCAGCTCTTTCGCGCTCTCCACATTCAACCCGCGATCGTCGATGAATATGCACTCTGCGGGCCGCCGGTGCGTAATGCTCAAGGCGCGGCGGTAGATTTCATCGTCCGGCTTGCGCACTCCGAGATAACACGAGCTGAAGAATGCGTTGAAGTACCCTCGCAAATGGAACGTGTCGATGCGGTATTCGTTTATTTCGAAGGATTCGTTGTTCAGCGCGGCGATGAGATATTTCTTCGTTTTCGCGATTTGCCCCAATACTTCCAACGATTCCGAAAGCGGCTGCGAACGACTGAATACAAATTTCTTGAATTCGTCCCGAGTAAACGGCCGCTCGCGATAGAAAACCGTCCGTTGCATGTAATCTGACAACGTAACAGTGCCGGTCTCGAATCCATTCAAAAGCAATTCGTGACGATCTTCGAATTCTTCCCAATCGAGGCGAAACTCCTCGACGGCCTGGCGGCGCGCCGGACGATCCCAACCATTCGTCAAGACCACGCCGCCCAAATCCCAGAAGAGCGCGGTGACCTCAGGCACGCAGCACCTCTTCGAGATCGGCAAGCCCTCGCGCGACGTCGTGACCCAATTGAATGCGCACGACTCGCCGCCCGCGCTGCTCAAGAGCCGTGTAATCGCCCAGCGCCTGCGCGCGAATCAATTCGCCGAAGGTGTAATCCGTCTCCGGAACGGCGACGTCTTCGCCGGGCGTATCGAGAATCTGCAGGAAGAGTCCGGTATTCGGCCCGCCTTTGTGCAGTTGACCGGTAGAGTGCAGGAACCGCGGCCCGTAGCCCAGCATCGTCGCCGCACCGGCGCGATCGCGCAGCGCAAGTCGAATGCGCGCAAGAGCGGCCGTCGTCGCAGCAGTAGGAGCCAAATACGCGTCAATGCCAAAGTAGTCGCCCGGCTTCGCAGAACTCAACCAGGGCTGGACGGCGGCACGGAGCGAGGCGAGATTTGAAGCGTCGACAGCAGGCGCGCCACTGCTCGCCGCTGCGCCATTTCCACCAGTCTTCTTCATCGCCTGGCGCGCCAGATCTTTCGCCAGTTGCACGTCGGGCTGATTGAAAGGATGAATCCCGATCGCAGCGCCAGCTGCTGCAACCGCAATCTCCCAGCGGAAAAATTCCTGGCCAACGTCGGCGATTTCGCTGAGCGCGATGCGCACGATTGGATGTCCGGCAGCTTCGAGCTGGGCAAGCCGGGCTTCGTGCGCGTCATCCTTCTCCCCCGCGAGACGCAGATGCACAAAAAGCCGATCGGAGCCATATCGCGCGGCATCGGCAGGCGGCTCTTCATCCGCGACAGGAACGATGCCCTTCCCTTCTTTTCCGGTGCTCTCGGCGATCAATTGCTCGAGCCACACAGGCAAATGTCGTAGCGACGCGGACGCAAAGATCGTCGTCTTGTCGCGCCCCGCCCGCGCAGCCTCGCCGAGAATCGCCCCCAGCGATATCCCCGGACTCTTCGATTCCGGCACGCTCGCCGCGCACGCTTCCTGCATCGTCCACGCGCGGTCGAGCAGGCGGTGCAAATCCACTCCGATGACAGCAGCGGGCACGAGCCCAAAGTGCGTCAGCGCCGAATAGCGCCCGCCAACATCGGGCGTAGCCTGAAACACGCGCCGGAATCCGCGCTGCTCGCCCAATTTTTGCAGCGGCGTGCCGGGATCGGTAATCGCAATAAAATTGCGCCCCGGCGACTTGTCGAGCGCGCTGAGCTTCTGCCAGAAATAAAAGAAGAAAGAGTTGCATCTCGGTGGTCGTGCCCGACTTGCTCGAGACGATGAACAGCGTATGGCGAAGATCCACCGCCGCTTCCACGGCTTTCACCGCGGCCGGATGAGTGCTGTCGAGCACATGCAATCGCGGATAGCCGGCGCGATTGCCGAACGTATTCTGAAACACTTCCGGCGCGAGGCTCGATCCGCCCATGCCCAGCAGCACGGCATGCGTGTAGCCTTCAGATTTGATCTGCTCTCGAAAACTGGTCAGATCGGGAACTTGCTCGCGCATCACTTCCGGCAGATTCAGCCAACCCAGGCGATCAGTGATTTCCGGCGTCGACTTGTTGGCCCAAAGCGTCGGATCTTTCGCCCACAGCCGCTGCCCGAAGTGAGCCGCAGTCCAATCGCCGAGCCGTTGATTCACCGCGCTGGCAAGCGAGCCGAGCGATGGCGCTTCCGCATCCACCTGCGCCTCAAGCAGCGCCGATGCGCTTCTTCGACAGCGCAGCCATCAGATCTACGAAAGATTTCGCAAAGGAATCAACGCCATCCCTCTGAAGTTGCTCGGTGATAGCGTCGAGATCGACTCCAACTTTCTTGAAAGCGGCCAGCTGCGCCGCGGCAGTCTCCGGCGAGTCCAAAATTGTCGCGCCGCGAACCACGCCATGATCGCGGAAAGCGTCCATCGTCGCCGGCGGGATGGTATTGACCGTGTCCGCGCCGATCAGTTCGGCGATGTAAAGCGTGTCGGAATATTTGGGATTCTTCGTGCCCGTGCTGGCCCATAGAACGCGCTGCACGCGCGCTCCTTTGGCTCGCAGCGGCGCAAACTCGCTGCCGCCGAAAATCTGCAGGAAGCGCTGATACACAACGCGCGAATTCGCAATGCCGATTTTCCCCTGCAAAGCCAGAGCTTCCGGCGTGCCGATCTTCTGCAGCGCAGCATCCGCAAGAGTGTCCACGCGGCTAACGAAGAACGAAGCCACCGAAGCGATCCGCGCAGGATTCGCAGCGCGCCGAAGCCCGCGAATATAGGCATTCGCGACGGCCTCGTAGTGCGCCATCGAAAACATCAGCGTGATATTGACGTTAACGCCCGAAGCCAGCAACTCTTCCACGGCCGGAATCCCTTCAGGAGTGGCCGGCACCTTGATCATCAAATTCGGGCGCCCAACGGCCTTCCACAGCCGCTTCGCCTCGCTAATTGTTCCGGCGGTGTCGCGCGCAAGCGTAGGCGAGACTTCCAGGCTTATAAATCCATCCGCTCCATTCGTGCGATCGTAAACGGGCCGCACAATGTCGGTCGCCATCTGAATATCGTTGAATGGCAATCGCGTCGAACAGCGCGGCATCGTCCATCTCCGGCTCATCCGCAAGCAGCGACCGCAGTTGCTCGTCATAATCCGTGCTCCCGGCAATCGCTTTCTCGAAGATCGTCGGATTACTGGTCACGCCGCTCAAACCATCTTCCTCGACCAGGCGCTTCAACTCTCCGCCGCGTAAGAATGCTGCGGCGAATGTAATCAAGCCAGATGGCCTGGCCTTGCGCCTCCGCAAGCCGCAGCGGATTCGTCTTTCGTCGCGGCGCCTGCGCTGCGCTGTATGAGCTGCTTCAGGAGTGACTTTGCTGGCCATACTTCACCTCCAATGCCTTCACTTTTTCCAATCGCCGGCGATGCCGCGGCGCATTCGTGAATACCGCCTTCAGGTAAGTTCCAGTCAGCTCTTTTGCGAGTTCAACGCCAATGACGCGCGAGCCGAGCACGAGAACATTCATATCGTCGTGCTCCACGCCCTGATGCGCAGAATAAGTATCGTGCGCGATCCCCGCGCGAATTCCAGGAAGTTTATTTGCAGCGACTGAAGCTCCCACGCCACTCCCGCAAATCAAAACGCCCCGATCGGCGTTCCGCTCGAGCACAGCAAGGCCCACGGCCTCAGCATAATCAGGATAATCCACCGGCTCGGTACTGTGCGTCCCGAGATCCGTGACCGCGTGGCCAAGCTCCTCGAGATACGGAATCAGTTCCTGCTTGAGTGGATAGCCCGCATGATCTGCGCCGATTGCCACCCGCATCCTGAAGTCTCCGCACTCGCGTGCCCGCTCGCGCGCCGCAACAAGAGTATGATGTCTTGCGCTAGACGAATCGCGCGTCCCCTCGATCATATTCAACCGGACGCGCGAACAGCGCCGCTAATATACATTGGATGATACCGGACGCCAAAAAGAAGCGCCTCGCGAAGAAAACCGCCGCCCCGAAGCGCAGTTCTCTCCGAATATTCACAATCGGCCATTCGAACCGGCCCATTGAGGAATTCATTCGCCTCCTCGAAGCGCACGGCGTCAAGCGCGTCGTAGATATTCGCACCATCCCGCGCTCGCGCCACAATCCGCAATTCAACGCGGACGTATTGCCCAAATCTCTCCACGCGGCAGGCATTGATTACACTCCGATGAAAGAACTTGGCGGTCTGCGCCACACCACGCGCGACAGCATCAATACCGGCTGGAAAAATGCCAGCTTCCGCGGATTTGCAGATTACATGCAAACGCCGGAATTCGCGGCGGCGATCGACGCACTCATAAAGATCGCCGCCGAAAAAACAACGGCCATCATGTGCGCCGAAGCCGTTCCCTGGCGCTGCCACCGCTCTCTGGTAGCGGATGCGCTCGTCGCCGCGCGGAATCGACGTCGAGCACATCCTCAGCGCAACGCGCGCTCAACCCCACGAGATGACTCCGTTCGCCCGCGTCCACGGCCTGGAAATTACGTATCCCGGTGCAAGGAAATCTGGCGCTCTAAGATGTGGAATCTCATCTAGAAATGTTATTCTTCTCGGTCAGCAAATCGCAGCTCGCTGCGATAGAACTCAATCGCACGGAGGAACTTAGCAGCATGGATTGGAAGAATTGCAAAGTGCTCGTGACCGGCGGCACATCGTTCATCGGCTCGGGAATCGTGGACTCTCTCGTCACCCGCGGCGCGAAAATCCGCGTCGTCGATGATTTAAGCAGCGGCAGGCTCGAAAATATCGAGCATCACGTCAAGCAAGGCGCCGCCGAATTCGTGCAAGCCGATTTGCGCCAGCCCGGCGCCGCCGAACGCGTCGTGAAGGGCATGAACGTAGTATTTCATCTCGCCGCGGATCATGGCGGCCGCGGCTACGTCGATCTGCATCAAGCCGCCTGCGCAACAAATCTAATGCTCGACGGCGTAGTCTTTCGCGCCTGCCACGAAGCCAAAGTGGACAAAGTCGTTTACGCCTCCTCCGGATGCGTCTATCCCGAATCACATCCAGACCGATCCGAAGCAGATCCTCTATCTCAGCGAAGACATGGTCGGCCCGCCCTACGACGCCGACAACATGTACGGCTGGGCCAAGCTGATGGCGGAAATGACGCTGCAATCCTATTACAAAGACTGGGGAATGAAATCGGCGTCCTGCCGCTACTTCACCGTCTATGGTCCGCGCGGAGTCGAAAATCATGCCGTGATCGCCATGATCGCGCGCGCTTTCATCAATCAGAATCCATTCGTTGTCTGGGGCACCGGCGAGCAAATCCGCAATTGGACTTACATCGACGACATCGTGAGCGGAACGATTCTCGCCGCCGAAAAAATCAACGACGCGACCGCCGTGAATCTGGGAACCACGGAACGCATCAAGGTAATCGACGCCGCGAAGGAAGTTCTTCGTTACATGGGCAAACACGCCGAGTTCGAGCTGCATCCCGAAATGCCCACCGGCCCGCTCAATCGCGTCGCCGATAACGCCCTGGCAAAGAAAATTCTTGGCTGGGAGCCGAAAGTAAACTTCATCGAGGGCCTTCACCGCACTATCGACTGGTACGTTTCAGTGAAAAATCAAAAGCAGGTCTCCGCACAACTCCAAGCCGTTCTCACCGAACGTTAAGCAAGTCGAATCCGGCGCGAGCTGCGCTTATCGCTGAGGCGCAGCGGGCGGTACAGCAGGCGACGGCGCCGGACTCATCGTTGTTTCTCCCGAATAGCCCTGCCCCGACGGATTTAGAATCACCAGATCCACTCGCCGATTCATGGCGCGGCCTTCCGGCGTATCGTTCGTCGCCACCGGATGAAATTCCGCATAGCCGGACGCGGCAAGCCGATCCGGCGAAATTCCATAGCGCGTGATGAACAGCTTCACCATCTCGGTGGCCCGTGCGGTTGATAGCTCCCAATTGGATTGAAATTGCGTGGAATGTATTGGGATGTTGTCGGTATGCCCCTCGATGCGCACATGGAAATTGTGCGGCGCCACGATGGCGATGAATTCATCGAGCACCGTCGACGTGTCCTTCCTCAATTGCGCGGATCCGGTGTCGTAGAAACCCGCCTCCCGCAGGCTGACCACCAGCCCTTCGCGCGTGGGCGTGAGCGATATCTCGTGTTTCTTGATTTGCGCCTGCAGCGCGTTCTGCAGCTCTCTGCGCAGTTGATTCAAATCATCCGATTGCGCCGCCCCCGCCGGGATTCCGTGCGGAGAAGGAGCGATGCGTCCCAACGACGCGAAACGCTCGACGTTTTCCACGATCTGCACATTCGAAAACGGCATCGGCTCCGTGTTGGCCACTGCGGATTTTGTGTTGGATGCGTCGAAAATCCCCATCTGCTGAAATGCCACCTGAATCGCGAGAGCAAGCTGCCCCACGCGGCGCTTGTCCACCTGCGAGGACGAATACAGCACCACGAAGAACGCAAATAAAAGCGTGATGAAGTCGGCGTACGAAACCAGCCATCGGTCGTGGTTGGAGTGTTCCTGGCGCTTTTTTCTGGCCATCGCACGCCTCGCTTTTATTTCTTCTCTTCGGCCGAAAGAAAACTCATCAGCTTCGTCTCGAGCATTCGCGGATTCATGCCCTCGAGGATCGATACGATTCCTTCGAGCATGATCTCGTGCCCCACTTCCCTCTCGCGCTGCCGGATTTTTAGTTTCCCGGAAATCGGCAGAAACAACAGGTTCGCCATGCCCACTCCATAGATTGTCGCCACGAACGCCACCGCGATTCCGCGCCCGACCTCGCCGATATTGTCCAAGTGCTGCATCACTTGAATCAGGCCTAGCACCGCTCCAATAATCCCGATAGTCGGAGAGAAACCGCCTGCCGATTCGAACACTCTCGGTATTTCATCGGAGCGATCCGCTTCGTTATCCAACTCCAGCTGCATGATGCTCCGCAACTCCGCCGGCTCGGTGCCATCCACCGCCAGCATCAGCGTCTTCTTCAGAAACGGCTCCTGAATCTTGTCCACTTCACTATCGAGTGACACGATTCCTTCTTTCCTCGCCTTCTGCGCATACACGACCATGTCTTTCACCAATCCGCGCAAGTCGCCGCTGCGCTCGAGGAACACGCTGGCCAAACTCGCAAACGCCGCCAGTATCACCCGCAGCGGAAATTGCAGCAGCACCGCTCCGAACGTTCCGCCGAAGACGATCAGCGCAGCGGTAGGCTGCAATATCTGGCCGATTTGGCCGCCCTCGAGCGAGAGTCCCAAGATGATGCCGCCCAGGGCGACAGCGATCCCGGCGACGCTGGCTTTATCCACGGTCGCCTTCCTCAATCTGATTTCGGCGCGTCGCTGGGTCCCGGATCGCCCGGAGGTGCGGCCGACGCTCCCGGCAACGCCTCCACTGGGATGCGGCGCCGCGAACGCTGATGGAACTCCGCGATTCGCGCGAGAATGTCGTCGCTCGACTCGCGCACCACCAGCTTGTCCCCCGTAATCAGCGTGAGCACCGTATCCGGCAAGTTCTCGATGAACTTAATCAAGTCCGCGTTCACAATCAGCGGCTTTCCGTTTAACCGTGTCAGTTGAATCATCGGCTTTTCATTTTCCAACGAGCGCCGGGCGACGATCCGGCCTCGCTCCAGGAGTCCTTCTCTTTCATCGGCATACGAAGCCCGTGGACTCAACCGTTCTCTCCGAAATGATGCACGCGCAGTGCCTTTCACTCTCACAGACTCGCCCGCATGCACGAGCTTTGGCCCACCGGGTGCTTTTGGACATTTGTTGTGCGCCCTCGAGCGACTTCGGTGTTCGATCGGGAAAAAAGCGCAGCGTAATTCATGCGAGATGAAAATTTTCTAATGTTGTCGGCGCGGGATTGACGCCATGCCAACCGTCGCTCTCTCGATGATTGTCCGCGACGCCGCGGAGACACTTTCGCGCTGCCTGAATAGCGCGCGCGGCGCCGTGGACGAAATGCTGCTCGCCGATACCGGCTCTCGCGATGGCACCGTCCATCTCGCGGAGAAGCTCGGTGCGCGCATCGTCTCCATTCCCTGGGAGGACGACTTCGCCCGCGCGCGAAATCGAGCGCTGGCAGCTCTCCAATCCGAATGGGTTCTCGTGCTCGATGCCGACGAGATGCTCGATCCGGAAGCCGGACAAGAGATCCGCCGCCTCATCGCGCGCCCCGCGGCCGACGCGTTCCAAGTAACGATCCGCAACTACACTCAAAATCCAGAGCAGCGCATCTGGAATATGGCCGCCCGGCCCAACGATTCCCTTCTTCCGGACGCGCGCAAATATTCCGCTTACATCGATCACCAAAATGTGCGCTTGTTCCGCCGCGACCCCGAGATCTACTTCGAAGGCTGCATTCACGAAACCGTCGGCTGGCGCATCCGCGAAACCGGAAGAACACTCGGTGAAGCAAAGTTCCTCATCCATCATTTCGGCATGGCGGACGACCCGGCCGCGCAGGACCGCAAGTCTCTCTACTACCGCCAGCTCAGCCGCAAGAAAGTGGCGGAAATGCCCGCCAACGCACAAGCCCACTTCGAACTCGGCGTTCTCGAGCTCGACTATTTCAGAGAGAACTCCGCAGCGCTTACCAGCTTCGAGCAAGCCTGCCGCCTAAATCCAAAAATGGGCGTCGCCTGGTTTTTCGCGGGCGTAGCGCATCTTCGGCTCGGCGCCTTTGATGCAGCGATCCGATCCTTCGATCTCGCCGGGAAACTCGGCCAAGATTCCGCAGAAATTTCCGAATTGCGAGGCGACGCGGAGTACAACAGCGGCCGTTTCACCGAAGCACGCCGCAGCTACGCCCGCGCTCTGCACCTCGCGCGCACAAGCCCAGCGCTCGAAAGCAAGCTCGGCCTCACCGAAGTTCGCACTGGCGCCGCGCTCGAAGGAGTTCGCCGCCTGCGTGGCGCCATCCAAGCCGCTTCACGCGATCGCTCGCTGCACGATCGCTTGATCGCCGCCCTGGTCTCCACCGGCCAGCTCGATGAGGCCGCTCAAGCCGCCGAGCACAAAATCTCCGCCACCGATGCCGCCCTGGAAGATTTCCTGCGCGCCGCCAGCATCTGCGCCAAATTGAAACAGTTCTCCCGCGCTGCCAATATCCTCCGCCGCGGCCTGGAACAATTCTCAGACGCCTCAAGACTCCAATCCGCACTGAAAGAAGCCGAAAGCCAGGAATTCACCGAGTCCGCTTCCCGCATCGCCGTAGTACCCGTTTTGCAGAAAAAGTAAACCCCCAAGCATCTCTCCACCCAACTCTCCCTAAAGGCCACCGACCTCATGCCGATTTGCTTGTTGAACGCGGTAGAAACCGTTCCGCAATCGCGAGGCTTTCGGCCCAACGGGCAATTCGGCCGTAGTGAAAGGCTCCGAAGCGGCAACGGCGAATCCCAGAGTTCCAACAAGGAGCCTTTCCATGTCTTTCAGTGTACTCAACAACATCTCGGCGTTGGAGGCCGAGAATCAGTTAGGTATCACGCAAACTAGCTTGCAGAAGACGCTGTTTCAGTTGTCTTCCGGTTCGCGCATCAATTCTGGCGCGGACGACGCCGCCGGCCTTGCTATTGCCAACGGCTTGCAGGCCAACATCGTCGGATTGACGCAATCGATTCAGAACGCCAATTCCGGCGTCGGCGCCCTGCAAGTCTCCGATGGTGCGCTGGCCCAGGTGACGACGCTTCTGAATCGCGCCGTTACTCTGGCCACAGAAGCTGGAACCGGCACGGTTTCCGCGCCGCAACAGACCTCGCTCGACAACGAATATCAGTCGATTCTGACGGAGATCGATAGCATTGGCACGAACACGACCTACAACGGCCAGGCCGTATTCACCAATTCCACGACCTCTATCTTCTTGAGCGATGCCACGACAGTCGGAACCTCGACGATCTCAGTCGCCACCGGAGCTCTCTCGACTACCACCCTGGGCCTCAACGGCACGCTACTCCAGGACGTAGCCGGAGGATCGGGCACCGACGCCGCCGTTGGCGCCACCAACGCTCAAGCCGCGCTGACCAAAATCGACGCGGCCATTCAGACCGTCGCCAATCAGCGCGGCAACATCGGCGCGGGCATCAACCAACTCCAAGCAGCCAGCAACGTCATCACCGCCCAGGTGCAGAACCTGACCTCGGCGGAAGATGGAATCACAGCTGCCAACATCCCTCAAGTCGTCGGGAATCTCACGCAATACGAGATCCTGGCGCAAACCGGCATCTCGGCACTCGCGCAGGCGAACACCCAGCAGCAACTCGTGTTGAACTTGCTCCGTTAATTCAACGCGTGACGGAAGGCGGGCCTGAAATGGCCCGCCTTTCTCATTCCAACAGTGACCAAAACGTCGCAGCACTCACATCGGCCGTTCCCGCCTTGATAGCGTCGAACGCCGATTGGACTTCCGCGGCTGGCAACTTATTGGAGCGAATTCATGAGCAGTAGTTTTTTGGGCCCCACGATTCTCTCCGCCCTCGACAACGGAACCGGCATCGACGTCCAGAATCTGGTCAGTGAGACAATTGCCGTCGAAGCCGCGCCCCTGACTTTGATGGAGCAGCAGCAATCTGCTTTCACTTCCCAAGCGACTGCGCTGCAAAGCTTGGGCACCGATCTGCAAAGCCTGCAAACCGCCATCGACGCGCTCACCGGCGCCGCGAGCCAATTCTCCGCCGCGCAAGCCACCTCGTCCGATAGCACTGTGCTGACCGCCTCGGCCGCCAACGGTACACCGCCTGCCGCACACAGCGTCACGGTCGCAAACCTCGCTTCGACTTCGTCTTACTACACGGCGCCGCTCGCCACCAGCGCGACACCGACCGGAACCGGCACATTCAATATCAAGGTCGGCACCGCGACCGCAGTTCCCATCACCGTCAATTCCACCAACAACACTCTCGCTGGAATCGCCGCCACGATTAACGGGACCAAAAACATCGGCGTGACCGCCAGCGTCATCACCGATGCCAGCGGCGCGCGCCTGGCCATCGTCGCCAACGCGAGCGGCGCCCCCGGCGATCTTACGATCTCAGCAGACACCGTTCACTTGGGCTTCGTAAAATCCAGCCCGGGAACGAATGCATCGTTGAATGTAGACGGTGTGCCCATTTCCAGCAGTACGAACACCGTCGCTTCCGTCATCCCCGGAGTAACTCTCAATCTTCTCGGGCCGACCGCGCCCGGTGAGACCGTGAGCGTGGTCGTGGGCCCCGATCCTACGCAGGCCGTCTCCGCCGTGAATTCCTTCGTTAGCGCATTCAATAAAGTGGTCGGCGACTTAAACGCTCAATTCACCATTGACCCTACGAGCGGACAGGCAGGCCCGCTCGCATCCGACAGTTCTCTCAGCATCGTGCAGAGCCAAATCCTTCAGGCCGCAGCGTTCTCCACCACCGGAAACAACGGCATCGTCAATCTGGAATCGCTGGGCATCAGTCTCGCCAATGACGGCACTCTGTCCGTCAATTCCGGCACTCTGAACGCCGCGTTGCAGACCAATTTCTCGGCGGTGCAAAACTTCTTTCAGAGCGCCGCATCCGGCTTCGGTCAAAATTTCGACGCACAACTGACCGCGCTGACCGATCCGGCCACCGGCGTGATCGCCTCCGACCTGCTCGGCGTAAATCAAAGCCAGCAATCACTCAGCCTGCAGATCAGCGATTTCCAAGCACAACTGACGACGCAACAGCAAACGCTGACAGCCCAATACAGCCAGATCAACTCGGAACTCGAGCTGCTGCCGCTCCTAAAAGCCCAAATCACCGGTCAACTCGGAACATTGGCGTAATGCACATGAACACCGCCACGCTCTACCGTCAAAACGCAGTCCGCGGAGCCACGCCCGTAGGACTCGTCGTGATCCTCTACGAAGAAGTCCTGCGCTCGCTGCAGCAAGCGCTCAATGCCATCGAACGCGGAGAGGTCGAGCAGCGATCGCTCGCTCTGACCCACGTCCTCGGAGTCATCGGGTACTTGCAGTCCGTCCTGGACTTCGAGAAGGGCCAGGACGTAGCGCGAAAATTCTCCGCCGTTTACAACGCGGCCCGCGAGCGCGTGCTGCAAGCGAACATCGAGCCGGACGCCGCGGCCGTGCGCCAACTGATTGACGAATTCGCGGCCCTCGCCGAATCCTGGCGCGAAGTGGACCGGCAAGAGACGCAAGGGCGCCCGCCTTCTGACGAAACGTCAACCGTCCCTGAGCCTGAAGCCGCCGCCGCCGATGGCTCGCCGCGTTGGCTGGGATAGGAACGCGATGACCGAGCAAGGCGCTGCCGTCCAAACGATCGGCCGCATTGATGCGCAAATGCGCGAATGGATCGCGCGTTGGCAGAACGGCTCCACGAACGGCCGCGCGCGAGTGCAAGAATTTGGCAATCTCATGGCGCTTCTCGAACAAGGCGAATCACTGATTAAACTCCTCCCGCATCGCAACACCCGCGACGCCGATACGATCCGCGAATTCGCCTCCTACGCCGCAACACTACGCGAACTCGAGGCCATCGTCGTCCGCCTAGAAATCTCCGCGCGCCTGCGCCGCTCCCAGATCGAAGGCGCCCATTTCCGCCTCACCGCCACAGCCGCCTGGGCCAGCCGCGTCCAACAGCTCCTGTAATTCCCGCCGCCATTCTCTTCGTAGGGGAGGGCCGGGTTAGCCCTCCCGCGAGCGGCGCCTCCCAGCCGCTCCCCACCACGCGCCCCCGCGTGGCCGTACTTCCACGAATCGCACCGTGCGCGATCCCGCCCACCATCGCCCGCACTCCCGTAGCGCCGGCTGCCAGCCGGCGTTTTTGACGTTCGTAACCCAATTCCCACCCGCGCCATCTACCCCGCCGTCTCAATCTCCGTTCCCCCGCCGTTGCATTTCTCTTCGTAGGTGCGCCGGTCAATCGCTGCGCGATTGCGGAGCAATCGACGCGCCCGCCTCTCGACCCCTACCTCCAACGTCACTATTTTCCTCCCGTCCGCGATTATCCCCGCCGTCGCATTTCTCTTCGCCGGGGCGTCCGCCTGGGCGGACCGCGCCGGCCTTTCGGCCCCCCCGCTGGCACCTCCCATTCCGCAGCTCTCGCCCGCGACAGGACTCAAGACTTAACGGCCCAAATAGTTGCTTTTCCGGTACAACTGGCCATCAGGACAGGTCCGCCAATCCCCCCGCATCCCTCAAACTCAATACGAAGAGCGCCCCGCCTAGCCTTCCGGCGTTCTCAAAGCGGCATTTTGAGGAGCAATTATGATGCGTCCCTATCTGAGGTGCGGTGCGTTAGCCGCAGCGCTGCTTTGGTCCGCCAACCTATGGGCACAGACTCCGACCCTCACTTGCCGCCCTTTAGAGCCCGGCAACACTTACATTGATCCAGACGAGAAGGTAATCGGAAACCAAGTCTGCAAGGTCACGGACTCAACCTCGCCGCAAAAGCAGGCCTCATCGCAACACCCTACAATGGCGACGACCGCCGTTTCAGCGGCGCCCGCAGCGGTACCTCCCCAGGCCGCGGCAGAGATTCTTCCAGTCGAAGCGGGGATGTACGTGTCCGCCGCCGGCGGCTACACCAAGATCCTCGGGCAGATTTTGGATTTTACGCGGAGCGGTAGCCGACTGGTCTCCGGTGTAACGCTCCACATCAAATCTGAGAAGGAAAACGTACAGCTTCTGGGGCCGCACGCGCAGACTGTGACGTCCGCGACGCCTGAGTTCTATTTCATTCCAGCCAGGCAGGAGGCCGACGCGGGTGTGAATGCCGGCGACCTTATTCTAGTTCACCTAGAAGAAAAGAAAGAACGTCGGCAAGTTGAGGTCGGTGCACAAGGAGTGGGACGCGCGAGTAAAGGGATATCTCTCACCCATCAGATCCAAATCAATCGATCAGAGGTGAAGTCCGGCGTTTACAAGATAGCGCCCGCCGTGGGGCTTAGCCGTGGTGAGTACGGCCTCTACCTATCACGGGGCGAACAAATGGCTCCCTACATTTACGACTTTTCGGTCGAATAGCTGAAAACGTCTGGCCACGTCCGAGACCCGGAGGAATTTAGCGATGCTGAAACCGCGATATCTCTCAGCTGTAGCCCAATTTGTATTACTGATATTCCTTCTGAATCTAACACCCTTCGGTGCAGACCTGTTTTCAACCTGCACCGGCTCGGATCCCTGCAACGCCTGCAAGAACTGCAAATATTGCAGACACTGCGCCAAAGAAGGCGGCAAATGCGGAGTGTGTAAGTAAGCGCGAGCGTGAACTGGTTTGCAAACGGAGTCGGCTGCGGGTCGTGGAATCGGTTTACGTACCCTGGGGAGGGTAAGAATGGCGAAACAAATCAAGATCATGGGGCAGAAGGCAAGAAGGGGCGACAGGATGACGAAGGGTCGCGGATGGAAGCTCGCCATTGAGAAGGGGCGCAAGCGCGTGTTCACCGGGACCCTGCTTGCGACGATTAATGACGGAGATACTCGCGTTGCAATTTTCAGCGTCCCGAAGTGAGAACGCTCGGACGCCAACCGTGTGTCCGTGAAATATTTTCCCGCACAGCAAGGCGGTTAATCTTCGAATTCCGGGATTCCGGTTATATTGGAATCAGGCTCTCTTTCGGCTATCACCTAGGCAGGACACAACAAGACGTGCTGAAAGTGAAGGAGCCACGGCAAAAGCCGTGGCTCCCCCCTACAACTACCTATTGCTTCCCCGCTCGGTACCGCTCCAGGAGGTACGATTTCAGCTCCGAGTCGACCTCCGCGTAGAGTTGCCGGTAAACGTTCTCATATTTACCGACAGCATTCGGGTTCTTTCCTAGCGTCGTGTGCGTTTCATAGAGGATTCGGACCAGCCGTCCGCCAATCCGCTTGTAGATGATTTTCGGATCGACGAGCCAGCCCGCCTGTCCCTTAGTTACCTGCACCAGCGCCCGGAACGCAGCGAGCAAAGGGATCAGCCAACCGTCCGCCACGCGGTAGTCGACTTCCTCACCTGTTAGGGGGAGGATGTCCTTTTTTCGTTCCAGCTTCTTCACCGCTCCCTCGAACTGCACGAACTTGCCGCCCGGCACGTGCTCCAAATAGTACGGTTTTGCCTTGGCAATGAGATGCTCGTACAGCTCGAGGATTTCTGGGAGAATCGGCGCAAGCGGTTTGAACTTCGCCTCGTTTTCCTCGAACAAATCGAGGCACCGCTTCTTGCTCGTGTACGCGACGATAGGATGGGTATCCTTGTCGTAGACGAGGCAATTGACCGCCGTGAGGCGGCAAATTACCCGCTCGATGTCCTCAGGCTTATCGTGGCTTTCGACGTATCCAATTTTATCCTTGTACGGTTTGTTGGAGAGGGCCTGCTTTACCCATTCGAATTTGTCTTGGTAATCGGCGAGAGTTTTTTCTTTGAGAGGAACGGTGAAGTTCCGCCCCTCGGCGATGCTCGGAAGGTGAGCGACGGGAACACCGACTTGGATGTCGAAATTGCAATATTGATGCTGGCCCGAATCGGCGGCTTGCTGGAAACCACTGCGTACGAGTTCCTCAATGATCTTCAGCGTGTGCCCGCCGTTGTACAGACCCTGGCCCTTGTCAGTGTCAACTACGAAAGAAAGCAGCCCTTTGTTGTTGTTGAAGTCGACCGACTCCGCAAGGAGGAAAACCCCGGCGTTAATCAAATGGAATAGCCCACGCGCCTCCACCGCAGTCTCGCGGATGTCATTCGCGAGGCTAGATTTCAGCGATTTCTCCGTGGGTTTCCGCGGGTTTGGATCCATTGGGATCGTGAATGGCAGATGCTCGAACGCGCAATAGCCAACGGTCCGAGTGACGTTAGGGAGTGTAGGATCTTGTAGCTTGCGAAGGTGGGGCTGTGGAACCGGAATAGCAAACGAATACTTTGGCATCGCTTCCTCATTGTTTTTACGTCTTCTGGCCCAAAGCTGCAGGCCACAGACGGATTCACTACAACAATAGGCTACCATCACGCCAGCCAATTGTCAAGTTCTTTCGGGCATTTTTCTGTTGACTTATCCGTTAATCCATGCCAACTTTGAATTCGGCTCTGCAGTCGAGCCAGTGACAAAATTTGGCACCGCCTCCCGGGGTGCCCCTCGAAAGGACCGAAAAGCAAGCCGCGCAGTAAACCTCGCACTACCAACTGCTTGGTAGCTTCAGACTAAACCGCGCCACTCGCGCTCAAGGACAATACGATGAACACAAACAGGCCCCCGGCCCCCGCGCCCCTATGGTATCGCGGGGAGATTCACGACATCGTCGTTTCCCGCAACGATCCTGACCGCCCCGAAGACCCCCAACCGGACTCCGACGCGGCCGACCTTCCGATACCCACCACTCCCGAGCCAAGCCTAAACCGCAGCAGCTCCAAGACTTCCACTCCACGCCTGAAAAAGGCCTACGACCGCCACCGCCGCAAATGCGCCATCTGCCATCACCGCCAGCGCGAGGCTATCGAGAACGCCTTCCTAAACTGGCTCAGCCCGGAAACCATCGTCGCGGAGTTTAAGCTTCGCGGCCGCGCGGTGCTCTACCGCCACGCCGAAGCTTACGGCCTCCCGGCCCTGCGCCGGCGCCTCGTGCGCGGGGCGCTCGACCGGCTCATCGAGCATGCCGAAACCGCAAGGGTAAGCGGCAGCACGGTGATCCGCGCCATCATAGTCAGCGGCAGACTGAACGACGACGGGGTCTACATCGAGCCGCCAAAACGCCACGAAATCGCCTACGTCAACGAGGCGGAAAGGCCAAATCCTAATCGAGACACGAAACTATTAGAAACATCCGCAACTCCAACAAAATAAAGAAAGGAGGTCCAGTCTAATCGAGACAAAAACGCGCTTTTTTAGAGCTCGTTTTTTGCGCACGAACGCGACGCGGCGTAGGGGGGGCGGGTTCACACGCCCCCGGGTTGGCACTGGGTTTTCCGTTTTGCCCTGCCCGGAATAACCGGCATCGAAACCAAAACCCACGGCCAAACCGGCCTCCGCCTAGGCGGACCAGCCCTACGCTCGGTCGGTTGCCGGTTTTCGCGATTCGGCGGGACACGCGGCGGGCGCGTGGTGGGGAGCGGCTGGGAGGCGCCGCTCTCGGGAGGGCTAACCCGGCCCTCCCCTACAACGGCGCGAAATTCTAACCGGCACTTTGATTTTTGTTTCGGTTAGAACGTACCCCGATCCTTTGTTTTGTTGGGGTTATGCAGGGTTTTAATTGAACCCTTGTTTCGGTTAGAAATATTCGGAAGCGAATGAAAATCGAACGAAAGGAAGGCTAATCCCGCTTGCGCGGGCTAGGCTAGGAAATCGAATAGCGTGGGTAGGGCCAGGGCTTTGCCTTCGGCTGTTAGTAGGGCGGTTTGGCCGGTTTGGGCTTGGGCTAAGGACGCCACTACTGCGGCTATGTCGGCGCCGCCGATTGACGATGCTTGGGAGTTTAGTTGCAGCTCTTCGCCGCTTAGGAACGAGCTGGTGCTGGTAATTTCGCTTAGCGTGGTGCCGTAGAACAGGCGCTGCGTGTTCAGGACGTTGAAGGCTTGCGAGAGAGCGGCGTTTGCCGCGGGGATGCCGTTGCCGGACTGGACGGCGGCGATGAATTGCGTGAGCGCGCCGAAGACGCTGCCTGATGGATTTGTGAAGAGCTGATCGCCGGGAAGATTGATGGCGGCGTTCTGGCCGTTGGCAAGGTCGATCGAATTCACGCCGTTGTTTCCCTGATAGGTCACGCCGGAAGGGTCGGCGGGATTGAGAACGAATGGGGCGGTGTCCACCGAAGTGCCGGCGAAGATGAAATTTCCCGACACCGTGGTATTGGCGATGCCGAGCAATTGATTGCGAATGCCGCTGAGCTGGCTGGCGATGGCCTGCAAATCGGACGCATTCAGAATGGAATTGCCGGCTTCGATTCCGAGGCTCAGAGCCTGGGTCACCGCGGCGGTCGCAGAGCTGAGCGCCGAGTCTCCGGTCTGAAGGACCGAGGTAGAGATCGGTGATATTGCGCTGGAATTGGTCGATCTGATTTCGCTCGGCCTGATTTTCGACCAGGATGGCGGCGCCGGCGGGATCATCGGAGGGCGAATTGATGTTGCTGCCGGAAGCGAGCTTTTGGAGGGCTTGATTCAACTGCAAGCGCGAGATCTGCAGATCGGAAAGGAGATCGGCGCTGATATTCGGATTGACGCGGATGCTCATTTTAAGAGGCCGCCATGTTGATGACTGTTTGCGTCAGATTGTCGACGACCGTGACGATGCGGGCAGCGGCATCGAAGGCCGTCTGGAATTTCGCGAGATTGGCGGCTTCTTCGTCGAGGGAGACTCCGGAGACGGCGCCGCGCTGATCCTTGAGCTGTTGGACGAGAAGACTGACGGATTGCTGCCGGGCTTGCGCGGCGGCTGCGTCGTTTCCTGCCGCTGAGACGATTCCGGCGTAAAAAGTCGTGGGCGTCTGGTCGCCGGTGATGTTTTGCGTGGCGAGCGCTGCGAGCGCGTTGGCGTTTCCGTTGCTGCCTGAAGTTCCGTCGGAACTGGCGGCAATCAGCGAAGGATCGGTGATGGCGACATTGAAATTGAGCGCGGCTCCGGCGCCCGCGGGCGGCGGAACGAAGAAATTGCCGCCGGGATTGCCATTGAGATCGAAGCCGGCCGCGTTCGTCGAGTTGACTGAGGTGGCGATGCCGGAGGCGAGGGTGTCGAGAGAAGTGAGGACCTTGGGGATTTCCTGATCACGCAGCGCGAGCGTGCCGCCGAGACTTCCGGCGGTAATTTGCGAAGTGATGTTTTGGCCTTGCGCGAAGACGTCCTGGAGGCCGGTGGTGGCGTTGGCCTGCGTCGAAAGTGCAAAGCTCGCGGTGCCTACGACTAGAGCGTTGCCGTTGTTCGTGGTGAGGGTGATGGTGCCGTTGCCGGCGTCGATCGTAGTTACGTCGAGGAGCTGCGACAGTTGGGTGATTAGCTGGCCGCGCTGGTCGACGAGAGTATTTGCGGCGGACGTGCCGGTCTGCGCTGCGGCGACTTCGTCGTTTAATTGCGCGATTTGTGCGGTCAATTGATTGATTTGGCCGACTTGCTGCACTACCGACTGATTGAGATCTTGTTGCTGCGTGACCAGGCCGCCGGCCGTTTGCCGGAATGCGGCGGTCAAATTTTGCGCCGCGGCGAGAACGGCGTCGCGGAAGCCGACATTTGAAGGATCGGAAGCGAGTTGTTGGAAGCTGTTGAAGAATGCGCTGATGACGCTGCCCAGGCCCGAACCGGCATTATCGTTGAAGAGCGCTTGAATTTGATTCAGGCCCTGGACTTCGGTGTCGATGGAGCCTTGCTGCTGCGTTTCCTGATTGAGCCGCAGCTCGAGAATATTGCTGCGATCGGCTTGAATCGTTTGCAGCTCGACGCCGGTGCCGAATTGCACGTTGCCGAATTGCTGCGGCGGGAGTTCGGTGAGGACGGCTTCTTCGCGGGAATAGCCGGGAGTGTTTACGTTCGCGACGTTGTTGGAGGCGACGTCGATGGCGCCCTGATCGGCGAGGAGAGATTGCACCGCGATTTGTAGGGCTCCGAACAATCCCATAGGCTAGCTCCCTGCCGACTTGGTTAACGCTGCTGCGTTCGTTTGTGGAGGGCCGTAGGTTGCATTCTGCATGGCGAAGACGGCGCGAGAGTGCGCCGAACGTCTTGCGCGTGCCGCTGAGCGCGCCCGCGAAAACATTATTTTTGCGCTGAACTTCGGATTGGGCCGCGGCATTTGCGCGAAAGAGTTCCGCAATGGACGCGGCCGCATCGCTTCTCCGGCTCGCGCGTTTGCGGATCATGCTCGAAGCGGAAGTAACGCGCGGATTTGGCGCTCAATTGCGCGCGCCTGGCCGCAGAGGAGTTCGAGATGGAACACATGGAGATGAATGGCGTCGAGATCGAGGCGCCTCAGGGCGTCACAGCCGGCCGCCAGCTCGACGCTGATTACGCCGAGAAGTTTGTGCCGCTTTTCGAGAAGGCTGCGAAGGGATGCGGATTCTTCAGGCATAGCTCACGCCAAAGTGTCCAATTCGTGTGTCTCCTCATCTTGTTCGGCAATTTCCGGGATGGCTTGAGGCGCGGGCTTAGGTTTGGGCTTTTCTTTGGACTTCTGAAGCGGATCTTCGGGTTCACTCTCGAGCCCGATGGTGGTCTTCTCGATGCGCGCCGGCGGCAAATCGCCCATGACGAAATCCAGCGGCGCTACGCGAGACTTGCGCCGGCGCTTTGCAGGTCGTTGAGGATGGATTCGGCGATTTGGCGATTGCTGACGGAGTATGTGCCCGATTGAATCGAGTCGGTCAATTGCGCGACGCGATCCTGGCGAATCTCGGGCGTGTTGCCGAGCTGGGCGCTGAATTGCGCGAGCTTTTGCGCGGCGGTGGAGATGCTGGCGCCGTCTTCATTGCCGGCAGCGGCGTCGGCTCCGGCGCGATCGGCTTGAGTGGGACTCGAGCTGCTGGATGCGCCGCCTACGCGGTTTGATTCCGGGTCAATTGGGGTTCCGAATAACGAGTCGATTCTCACGGTCGTTCTCCTGCGAGGGCCAGGCTCGCACTCTCATTGAATATATCGGCCCGGACTTAGAATCCTTTAATCCTGGCGCGGGCTGCTTGCCTGCCAAATGGTTCAATCGGCGCGCGGGGCCAGAACTTGAGGTTGCGCGCTAGCTCTCCGGACTGGCAAACGCCGCGTAAGTTACTAATGCGACTCAACTTACCGCACTGGCGTTGGGCACCGGCTTACCGCTTCGCTGTGCTGGCGGCTTGCGCACCCGATTGTTGTTGCAAGTGGCTGGCCATGAAGTCGCCTAGACCGAAGCCGCCCTGGGCTGCGATCACCGACGACATCGCGTGGGAGGCCAGATTATTTAGCGTGCCCTGCCCGGGGTCCAACTCTTCTTCGCCGCCGGGTAGTCCGGAATCTTTCATGGAATCCCACCAGGAGGAGATGAGCTGCGATTCGAACTCTTGGGCGGCTTTGCGGACCTTGCGCGAAATTGGGTCGTCCTTTGCGGCGAGAGAAACTGCGGCGGGGCCTGAGCCGATCGCGTGGGCCTTCCCGAGGTTCGAGGGCGTCGCGGCGTTTTGATGTATTCCGGCCTGAATCGCGTTTTGGAGCGAGGCGGGCAAACTTGACGATCCGTCTGGATCGGCCGCCGAATCGGCTATCGGTTTTGGGTGCCCGTGCGGGCCGTGTTTGTGCAAACCGAATGGATTAGGAAGACTGCCGAGACCTACGAGAATCGCATTCAACATGACTAGATAACCTCCAATTGAGCTTGTAATGCTCCTGCTGACTTGATGGCCTGAAGAACTGCGACGATGTCGTGTGCGGTGGCGCCGATGGCTTGCAATCCGCGAACCAGGTCTTCCACCGTCGCGCCTTCTTGGAGATGGATTACCTGCGCGGGATTTTCTTTGGCCTGCACGGTGGTTTCGGGGACGACTTCGGTTTGACCGCCCTTCGAAAGAGGCTCGGGCTGCGAGACGCGGTACTCCGTGGAAATTTGAATCGCTAGGCTGCCTTGCAGGATCGAGCAGGAGCCGAGACTCGCGTCGCGCCCGAGAACGATCGTGCCGGTGCGCTCGTTGACGATTACTTTCGAGACTGGCGGCACGGCTACGGTGACTTCGCCGAGACGCGCGAGGAGAGCGGCGACGTTGTCCTTCGCGCCTGAGCGCGGCATCGACTTCAACTCGTCCGCCGTCGAACGCGTGGGCAGCGTCGTGGCCGAGTTCTTTATTGATGGCGGCGGCGGCGTCCTGGGCTAGCTTGAAATCGGCATCGTGAAGCAGAAAGGCAACTTTCGTGAGATGCGAGAGATCGACGGATGCATCGCGTTCGACGATCGCGCCATTTGGAATGCGGCCTACCGTTGGCTGGCTGACGGTCTTGGAATTTGCGCGCGAGCCTGCGGAGTATCCGCCGAGGGTGAGCGGCCCTTGCGCGACCGCATAGACTTCTCCATTCGGCGCGTAGAGCGGAGTGAGAAGCAGGACGCCGCCTTCGAGGCTCTTGGCGTCGCCCGCGGAGGAGACGGTTGCGTCCACTTGCGCGCCGGGGCGGGAGAAAGGCGGGAGCGTGGCGGTGACGAATACCGAGGCGATATTTTTCACCACCACCTGGCTCGGCGTAATTTGCACGCCGAGGCGGCGGAGCATGTTCGCGAGGGTTTGTACGGGGAAGAAAGTTTGCTGGCGGTCGCCGGTATTATTCAGGCCGACGACGAGTCCATAGCCGACGAGTTGATTGTCGCGCACGCCTTCGATGGAAGAAATATCGCGGAGATGCACGGTGCGGACCACCGCGGCGTCGGGTTTTGTCTCGGCGTCTTTGCCGGCTGCGGCGCGGACGGCGAAATTTGCGAAGTAGAGCGCAACCGTCAATGCCAGGAGCTTTCTACGGTGATTTGCGTTCATCGTCCGCCCTTTCAGAATCCGAGAATCCACAGCAGCCAGCGCGTCACCGGATTCGGCGGGCGCGTGCCTGCGCTCATCGCGCCCGAACCCGGTGAGGCGCACTTCCATGTGCGCGATTTGCGTGGAGAGAATTGTGTTGCTCGACGAGACATCCGTGGGCCGCACGATGCCGCGCAAAACCACGCTCTGTTTTTCGTTGCTCACTTCGACCTGATGTACTGCCTGCACTACGAGCTGGCCGCCGGGCAATACTCCAACCACCGTGCCGGCAATGGTCGTCTGCAGCGAAGTTGCCAGCGAGGTCTGGCCTTTGCCATTCACGGTTTGGCTCGAGTTCGGCGAAAACATGTTCTGAATTCCGCTCGTTGCTCCCGGTGTGCCGAAAAGTTCAGAGATTCCCGAAGATGCGGCAATCGTTCGCTGCGTCTGCAGGCTCCCCTGTTGGGCCGAAGTTGTCGATTCAACAAGCTGGATGCTGATGACGTCGCCGACGCGGCGCGCCTTGTCATCGGTCGCAATTTCGGCAAGGCGCGCGTCGGGAGACCAGAGACTTCCCGTCGTCAACGCAGGCGTGCTGGTCCATTGCTTCGCACGGGCGATGTAATCGCCGAGAGATTCCTGGGCCAGTTCCTTTTTCTTGTCTTTGTGACGAGACGCAGCGCACGTCTGAGATACGAGAATAAATTGCATTAGGAGGATTGAGCAGAGCGCCATAGCCGAGCGGAATCGGTAGCTCATCACTGCGACGCCTCCGCGACAATCGCACTTAGCAAATGCTCGCCGGTCACGCGCGCTTTGATGATTTGCCCGGTGGCGAGAGTTCGCACGCGCACGGTCTGACCCAGAGTGCCGCGATCGAGTGCGATTCCTGTGGCCTGGATGCGGAATCCATTGCCTTCGACGACGATCGTCGAGCGCTCACCGGCGCTGACGAGTATTTTTTCGGGGCTCGAAGCTCTGGCAATCTCGGGATCGCTCGCTTCGGCGATTCGCGGGCCGGACGGAACGAACTGGGCGTTGACAGTTACCCAGAAAGGCGGCGTCTTGGGTTCATCGACGGTCCAGATCAGGGCGCGGAATGCGCGACCTGCGGAGTCTGCTTCGATCTGCGTTACTCGCAACTCGGGTGTGGAGGATGCAACTGTGACATCGGCGAAGGGACTCAGATCGTTGACCGTGAGCGGACGCACGGTCTGTATTCGATTCGCTTCCAAGGCGTGGGCGATGGCTGACAGAATCTCGGCGCGGGTGAGGAGGTGAGCGGCGCGAGGCGCTTCCTTCGCAGCGCCGGGTGCTTTTTTCGCGGCGCTTTCTGTGGGTGACGCATTGAGCGTCAGTGTAATTGCGAGAATCGCGGCCCCGCAGAGCATTACGATCTCTCCTTCTTCACGTCGTCAACGAATTGATGGACTGAAACATCTGGCTGGCGGCCTGCACCACGCGCGAATTTGCTTCGTAAGTGCGCTGCGCGAGGATCATGTTGATGAATTCCGTGACGATATCCACGTTCGACTGTTCCAACATTCCCTGCTGAATCGAGCCGATGCCATCCGCGCCGCCGGGAGTTCCGATAATTGGGTCACCCGATGCCGCAGTGGCGAGAAACAAATTCTGGCCAATGCTGTTCAGTCCGCCGGAATTCGGAAAGACCGCCAACTGAATGCTGCCGACCTGTTGCGGCTGCTGCTGGTTCGGCACCGTGACGCTGACGGTGCCGTCCTGGCCGACAGTGACCGTGAGAGCGTTCGGCGGAATCGTGATGTTGGGACTCAAAGGATTGCCGTTCACGTCCACGACGTTGCCTTGCGCATCGAGATGGAAAGTTCCGGCGCGCGTGTAGCCGATCTCGCCGCTGGGAAGCTGGATTTGGAAGAAGCCGGCTCCTTGAATGGACATGTCCAGCGGATTGCCGGTTTGCTCGAAATTGCCTTCCAGTTGAATGATTTCGCCGGAGGCCGTTTGCGCGCCGAGGCCAATCTGCAAGCCGCCGGGAATTGTGGTTTGCTGAGTGGAGGCTGCGCCGGGCGTGATGATGTTTTGATAGAGGAGATCCTGGAATTGCAGCCGGCGGCGGCGGAAACCAGTGGTGCTGGCGTTCGCCAGATTGTTGGCGATGTTGTCGAGATTCAGCTCTTGCGCTTCCATCCCGCTTGCAGCCGTGTAGAGCGATCGAAACATCCATTCCCTCCCGGAAAGAAATCAGACGCGCGGCAAAACTTCAGCGGCGCTTTCGTCGAAGACATTGTGAAAAATGGAGAGCGTGCGCTCGAGCATTTCGAAATGCCGCTGCAGTTGGATGAGAGTGACAGTGCCTTCGACGGGGCTCACGTTGGATGTCTCGAGCGAGCCTTCGACGACTTGCGAAGATGCCGCGGGCTTTTCCGTTCCAGCAGGTGCGCTGAAGTTTGCGTTGCCTTCGGGCGTGAGCTCCGTGCCGGCGGGGAAATTCCGTCAGGCGCAAGCGATCGGCCACGGCGCCTCCTGCGGAAATCGTGCCGTCCGGTCCGATGGAGACGGGTCCGGGCGGCAATTGAATCGGGCCTTGCTGCCCGAGCACCGGAGCTCCGTCGGCGTTCAACAAATGAAGAGTGGGATCGAGATGCAGCGAGCCGGCGCGCGTGAAGCGTATTCCGGCGGGAGTTTGGACGGAGAGGAATGCTCCGCCCTCGATGGCGACGTCCAAATCATTTCCGGTGCGCTCGAGGCTTCCCTGCCGCAAGTCGAGATTTCCGCCGCCGAGCACGCTGAAATTGTTCATGGCGCGATTCAACGGGCTGAGGTTTGCGCCGGCGACGCTGGCGGTCAGAGCGCGATAGAAGGCGCGCTGGCCTTTGAAGCCGATGGTGCTGGCGTTGGCGATATTGTTGGCCAGGAGGTCGAGCGTCTGGGCTTGGGCGGCGAGCCCGGTGAACGTCGCGTAGAAACCACTATCCATCGCGTGTGACCTCTCGACACAGAATGGAGCAAGCCAGTGGCCACGCGGTTCAATTCGAACTCTTGCCTGATTTATTGGGAGATAGTGCGGCGCTCCGGGACACGGTGCCGCCGCCGAACGATCGCGGGGCAGCGATTGCCGGGCAGTCGCCGCCGCACGGCATTAATTGCCGAGTGCCTCGAGCGCGCAGGACCATTCCAGAACTTCGCGCGAGCGCGAGCAGGCTTTGGCGCAGGCGAGCTCTACGATCCTGACCAGCGCGGAGTCCAATCGGACTTCGTGCATGTTGAGCTGCCGGCCTAAGAGCGAAGCGAGCGGCGGATCGAAGTGCCAATCGGGATTCGCGGCTCGTTCGATGGAGCGCGCGGCGGTGTTTCCGTCGTGCCCGCGCTCGGGCGAATCCGCTTCTGCTTCGGCGGCTACGCCGCGCGACCGACGGCAGATTCGCCGGCCGTGCGAATTGCCGAGCGGGTGAACGAGAGCGAGCAGGTAAGCAAGATCGGCGCGCGGATATCCGGCGCGGCGCGCGAGACGCTCGCCTGCCAGCGCGCTGAGCACGCCGTGGCGCACCAGGCCCGGATCGTTCAGCGGGAATGCGGCGCGGCTTCTGAGATCCAACAACGCCGCGGAGAGCAACGTCATGCGGAAGCGTTTCGCGCCTTGAAGGACGACGGCTTCTTCGATGCACGAAATTCCCGCGCCCGAATCGCCGGCGAGAGCGCGGCTGAGCTGCACGACTCTTCCGGCGAGGAGCGGATCGCAGCGGATGGCGTCGCAGACGCTTTTCAAATCCACTGATGATCGGTTCAGTTGCGCGTCGATTCCGGCGAAGCGTTCGAGAGGAGAGTTGAACGCTGGCGCAAATCCGAGATCCCGCGGCGCATCGTGCGAGGCTGCGGAATCGTTGCGCTTCGGGGCGCCGGTGCGCAATGCGATTCGGTCGATGGTGCAGGGCTGTGTGCGAGTGGACAAATGCGGCGCCCCCGGGGCTCGTTGGTTGGAATCAGACTCCGCGAGAGGTAATCGGCTGGATGTGAGCGGGCTTTAGGCGCGACCTAATTTAGGAAGAAACTCGGGAACCAATTGCCAAGTTTCCGGACAATTCCTCAATTGAGATTCCGCGTTTCCGCAAGCTGCGAGCCTATATTTGCGGCGGGGCGTCGAAACTATTCGTTCGCGGGCTCGGGCAGGCGGAACAAAAGATCCCAGGGTCTGCCCGAGGCGATGAGACGCGCCCACAAAAATCCGCTGGGCCGCGCCATGCGTAGTTCTTCCGCGCCGATTTTGAGCGAATACTCGCGAATGGTGCCGGCCATGTCCATGGCGTCGCGCAAGGTTTCAAAGACGAATTCCGATGGGCGCGATACTCCCTTTAATTCCCCGAGTGCGACTTGCATTTCGGTTTCGGGCACTACGCACGCGACGGTGCGATCGCCCAACAATCTCTCCACGGCATAAAGCGACGTGCGGTCCAGATTTTGCGAGAACGCCAGATAGAGCAGCTTGCTGCTGGAAAGATAATGCACCGGGAGCATCTGCAGCGACTCGAGCAGCGCCAGAGGCAGCATCGTCGAACATTCGCGATAGCTGCGGTCGCGCTCGAGGGGAAAGACCGGGCAGCCCCATTGCGTGGCCAATGCGACGGCCAAATCGTGATGGGTCGCGGCGCCGGAGTGCAGCAACCACTGGCCCACTTTTTCGCCGCCACCTTCGCGCTGCGCCTGGAGGGCTTGCTTCAATTGATCTTCCGTAATGATTCCGCGCCCGAGAAGCAACAGGCCGAGCGGCACACGATGGTGGTTTGTTGGCCGCTCGGACACCGGCCTCAGCAATTCGCCAATCAGCGGCACGATGCCGTGCTGGAAGCAATCGACGCTGCAATACCAGCGTCCTTGGAGGTAGATTCCTTCAGTGCGCCGCTTCCAAAATCGCTTCAGCAGCGATCGCGAGGCGCAATCTCGATTGGCACATTCCACATTTCCTCTTCGTCCCATCCGCGATCCCTGCTGCCGCGGGGGCTTTTCCGCGCGATGCTGATCGAGCGGATGGATTTCAGGCATTGATAGACTCGAGCCTTTCCTTCGGCTGCGCGACTTCGGTGATGCGCAGGCCGTAGTTGCCGTCGACGACGACTACTTCGCCTTTCGCGATTACGCGGCCGGCGACGAGAAGTTCTGCGGGCTCATTTACGCGCCGGTCGAGTTCGATCACCGAGCCCGGGCGCAGATCGAGGACATCTTTGAACAGCATTTGCTTTTGGCCGAAGCGAAGGCTGGCATCAAGAGCGACGTCGAGAAGCAGCGCGAGATTCGTTTCCGTGACGACAGGAACGGCCGGAGGCGCATCGGCAGGCGGCGGGTTCGCGGGGCTCGCCTCACTCGGGACTTCCGCAGCTCTTGCGGCGCTGCGTGATTCCACCTCGCGCAGGCTGGACGTCAGTTCCGCGTTCAGCAGAATTCGAATGGCAGCGGGTTCGCGACCTTCAAGAGTAAAGTTCCGGCCGGATTCAGTCTCCGCCGTCCAGCTTGGCCGTTCCGCCGCGGCAAAACGAAATTCAACGTCACCGCCGAGCAATGGCTTGCATGACGTCGAGGCCACACCGGCGAATTGCCGGAAGAACTCGCTGCACGCGTCGCGATGGTCGTCCGTGAAAGAAGTCGCTGCGCCCGGCTGCTCGCCCAGCAGCGTTTGCCCGAGGCGGAACGCGACCGCCGGCGACATCGAGAATGCAAGCTCTCCGGCTGCCGCGCCGTGCACCGAGAAGCGCAGATGGTGGGCGTCGGCTTCCGCCGCTCGAAGCGATTGCATTTCGTCGTCCGCCAGAACGGCGACCGCGCATTTTGCTCCGCCTACTTGCCCCAAAACTTGCGCGATGCTCTCTCCCCACATACGCAGAAATTCATCGCTCACCCGGAGAGTCCCCGAGTTGTCTGCGGCGCTCATGATGCTTCCTGCTCTTCGCGCGTCGCGACCGTCTGGATCTGCTTCACCAGCGCGCCGCGCATCGCGCCGCAACTGACCGGCAGACCCAGAAAAATGGGACGCCCCGCTGCGGTGAGGGCCATCGGCTCATGCACGGACCGGCGCAGGCTTAGAACCTGGCCGGGCCGGAGCTCGACCAGCGCGCGGATGGTCGTCTGCACATTGCGCAGCGAAAGCTCTACGTCGATTTCACATCCCAGAATTCGCTCGCGAAGGCGCGCTACGCTTTCTGCGGAAGTGCGCCGCCGTTGCAGGCTTCCGAGTTGCGCCAGCTTGCGAAGCACGATGTTCGAAACGCCGGCGGGAAAGATCAGATTCAGCATTCCGGACGTGCCCGCGAGCTTCAGTTCAAAGCTGAGCGCGAGAACTCTTTCGCCTGGCATCATGAAAGATTGAATTTGAGATTGACGAAGCCTCGGCCCGGGTTGGAAGTCGATGGCCAGCAATGCGCGCCAGGCTAGCTGCAGTTCGCGGCAAACGATGGCTACGACGCTTTCCATGATTTGCTCTTCGATTTCCGTCAGGTCGCGCGCTTCCGGCTGGCCGATTCCCGAACCGCCGAGCAGCAAATCGATCATCGGGAAAACCAGCGGCATATCAATCTGCGCCGCGGCCTGCGCGTACATCGGCTGCAACGCCAGCGTCGAAAGGTAGGTGAGCTCGCTGACGCGGCCGAGAAATTCCGAATAGGCAAGCTGCTCGACAGAAACCAGGCCAGCTTGAAAGCCTGCGCGAAGATAGGCGCCCAGCGAGTTGGTGAGGTTTGGCGCGAAGTCTTCATGCAGCATCGTTACGGCGTGAACTTGCTCTTTGCTCAATTGGCCGGAATGGCGGAAGTCGCATGTCTTGGTGATCCGCTTCACTGCTGGAGCGGCCACGCCGCCGGCTCGCTGGGCCGCCCGGAATAAAAGGTCAATATCTTCCTGAGTGAGAATTTTTTCCAAGAGAGTTCCTCGATTATCTTCGCGCGCGCATCGACGAAGCCGCGACCGCTGCGGGATGCGCCTGCATCATGTCGCGCAAGCGCGCGCGCAGCCGCAGCAGCGCTTCGGTATGAATCTGCGAGACGCGCGATTCGCCGATGCCCATCACCGAGCCCACTTCCTTCATGGTCAACTCTTCGAAGTGGTAGAGCGCCAGAACGCGGCGCTCGCGTTCGGGCAACTCGCCAATGGCGTGCTCGAGCAGGCCGAGCATTTCCGAGCGCAGGCAAACGTGGAAGGGATCTTCTTCCTCGGCGTCGGCGCGATAGTGCCAGCGTTCCTCGCCGCCCGATCCGTCGCCCGAATCCGCTTGCAAGCTGCCGAGATCGAGGCCGCGCAATTCGCCGAGCAATTGCTGAAAATCCGCCAGGGTGATGTGCATCTCCGCGGCGACTTCGGTTTCGTTCGGCTCGCGGCCCAGCCGGGCTTTGCAGTCGCGGAAGGCCTGCTCGACGCTTCGGGCTTGCCGCCGCAGCGCGCGCGGGCCCCAATCGCCTTCGCGCAGGCTGTCGAGAATTGCGCCGCGAATGCGGAATTTCGCGTAGTGCTTGAGCTCGACGTTTTTTTTCGGATCGTATTTTCGTACCGCATCCATCAAGCCGAGGATGCCTGCATGAACGAGATCCTCGAGCGGGACATGCGGCGGCAGGCGGTCGTGAATCCGCCGCGCGATGTAATGCACCTGCGGTAGATGCTCCATTACCAGCTTGTCGCGCTGCTGGTCCTCGGCATGAGCCGTTTCCTGATTTGCGTGTTCGGTGTACTCCATAGGTCTCCTGAGCCTTCGAAACCATTTCTTCCTGCTCGCCCCGCTTATGGCACCACTCCTAACGACTGCACCGGCACGATTGCGGGAATTTCGGCCGGCGAAAGCACCATTACGCGCGGGACAAACGGCTCGAGCAGCCGCCGCAGATGAAATCGCGCGGGACTGTTGCAGAGCAGCACGGGAGCGGCCACATCAAGCTGCGGGCCAGCCACGCGGCGCAGCCCTTCGACGATTCGCTGCAAGAATGAAGTTTGCAATGCGGGCGTGCGTCCCGCGGGGGCTTGTGCCTGCGCCTCGAACGCGCGCGAAATTTCATCCTCAACCGCGGGATCGAGCGCCAGAACTTTCAGCTTGCCGTCCTGCTGCAAGAAGCGGCTCGATCACCGCGCGACCCAACGCCTGCCGCACCGCTTCGACCAGCGGCACGAGATTGCGATTCACGGCGGCGGCATCGAGCAGCGTTTCGAGAATGGTGGGCAGATCGCGGATGGATACTTGCTCGCGCAAGAGTTGCTGCAGGACTTTCTGGGCCTCGCCGAGACTCAACACGCGAGGCACGAGTTCTTCGACCAGTTTGGGCTGCGTTTCGGCAAGCGCGTCGAGCAGGCGTTTTGTTTCTTGGCGCGTCAATGTTCGTGCGCGTGGCGCCGGATGACTTCGGCCAAATGCGTGGCGATTGCGGAAGTTTGCTCCACCACCGCGTAACCGGCTGCAATGGCGCGGTCGCGCAGTTTTGGAGAAATCCACTTTGCCGGAACGCCGAAAGCCGGCTCGCGCGTGTCCACGCCTTCGAGTTCAGGCGGATTCGGGCCCGAGCTGATGGCCAGAAGCCAGTCCTGATAGGTCTCGCCGCGCGCCACTTCCGCGCCGCGCAGTTTGATCACGTACTCGCGCGGCTTCAGGCGCATGTTGTCCATGATGTGAATCGAAGGGACGATGAAGCCGAGTTCCGTGGCCAGATGCCGCCGCAGCGCGCGAATGCGAGCAGCAACTGGCCGCCCTGCTTCTGATCCACGAGCGGAGACGAGGCTGTATCCCACTTCGACGCTGATCTCATCGAGCTTGAGCAGCGACTCGAGCTGCTCTTGCGCGCCGGCTTTGCGGCCCGGTTCGGCTTTCTCGGCGATGGCCGGCGCAGGTTTCTCCTTCGTGCGCCAGCGCGAGCCATGCGGCGCCTGCCGCCGAGCACGAGGAAGGAAAGCTTCGGCAGGCCCGGGATCAATGTGCAGAGAAAGCATCACGCCGGCGGCGATCCACAGCGTCCGCCGCTGCGAGGTCAACTGCTGCTGAATCTCCGCGCCTATCGTGAATTCCGAAGATGCCCGCGTGACCACAAGCCCGCCGGCAACCGAAACAAGCAGCGAGGGCATCAGCGTCACGAGGCCGTCGCCTACCGTCAGAATCGTGTATGTCGTCAGCGCTTGGCGGAAGGGAATGTCCTGCTGGAACACGCCGATCAAAAATCCGGCGATGATATTGATCGCCGTAATCAGAATGGTTGCAAGAGCATCGCGCTGGCTGAAGCGCGCCGCTCCGTCCATCGCGCCGTAAAATTCGGCTTCGCGGGCGATCTGTTGGCGGCGCGTGCGCGCACCCTGCTCGTCAATCAGTCCGGCGTTCAAGTCGGCATCAATGGCCATTTGCTTGCCGGGCATGGCATCGAGCGTGAACCGCGCCGAGACTTCCGCGGTGCGCACCGCGCCGTGGTTGATCACCAGATACTGAATGGCGATCAATGCCAGAAACACCACGAAGCCGACGACATAATTTCCGCCTACCACAAACTGCCCGAACGATTCGATTACGCTGCCCCGCCGCCGCGGGACCTTCACTACCGTGCAGCAGAATTCGCCGCGTGCTGGCGAGATTGAGCGACAATCGCAAAAGCGTGAGCAGCAACAGCAGTGTCGGGAATACTGAAAATTCCACCGGCCTCAAAATCTGCAACGACGCAAGAAGCACGAGCACAGCGAGCGTCAGGCTCGCCGCCAGCAACAGATCGAGCAGCAGCGCCGGAATCGGCACCACCATCACGAACACCACTCCGACGGCAGCGAGCGGCACAATCCACTCGCTGGCTTTCTTGGTGAGAAACGGCGAATTGGCGGCGGGCGCGGCCACGATCGTTCCTTACATCCCTCCCGGCGCGGCAGCGTCTGCGGCGGCGCTCGACGCAGGCCGCACGCGCGTTCGCGCGCGATAGATGAACGCCAGCAACTCGGCCACGGCCGTATACAATTTCGCGGGGATCATTTCTCCCACATCCGCGGCGGCATACAGAGCCCGCGCCAGCGGCGGATTCTCGACTATTGGAACCTCAAGCCAGCGTGCTTCTTTTTTGATCTTTTGCGCTAGAAGGTCGCGCCCCTTCGCAATCACCACGGGAGCCGGCATCATCTTGGGGTTGTACTCGAGCGCCACAGCGAATTCGTCCGGGTTGGTCACCACCACCGTGGCGCGCGCCAGATCCTTCATCCGCCACTTGCGCCACAACTCGCGGCGCCGTTTCTTCAGCCGGGTCTTTATCGCCGGGCTGCCTTCGGTGTCGCGCACTTCCTCGCGCAGTTCCTGCCGGGACATGCGAATGCTGCGCTCATAGCTCAGGCGTTGCAGTCCGTAATCCACTCCGGCCCAGGCGAGCAAAACAAATCCGCTCTTCCAGGAAATCTCAAAGAACAGTTCTCCGAGCCAATCGAGTGCCGGCCGCAGCCCGATCTGCGAAGCGTGGAGAATGCTGTTCCACTCGCGCGCGATTACACTGCCTGCCAGCGCCAAGATCGCCGCGAACGGCAGAAGCGACTTCAACAGGCGGCTCAATCCGGCAGCAGAGAACAAACGTCCGATGTTCTGAACCGGATTCAAGCGGCCCCAGTTCGGCTTGAACGCCTCGGGCGCAAAGAGAAATCCTGTTTGCGCGGCGAGGCTTGCCACCGCCACGCCCCAGGCCAGCAGCACCGCCGGCGCAACCCAGCGAATCGTCTCGTAGCCCGACCAAGCGAACACCGGCGCATGCGAGCTCAGCTCGCCGTGCGACGCGATCTTCAGAAAGCGGGCCATCATGTCTCTCCAACTCGAAATCCACGCTGCGCCCCTCCCGTGCAACAAGAGGACGACCGAAAGAAACGCGAGCGCGCTTGGCAGTTCACGGCTGACTGCAACCTGCCCTTTTTCCCGCGCCTTGAGTCTCCGGCGCGGCGTGGCTCGTTGAGTTCTGCTTTCATCAGCCATCGCGCTGCATCCTCAATGAGCCAGCCGCAATACCTCCTGCAAGGCGGACATGGCATGGTTGAAGTGGCGCTCGAGGATTCGCGGCCAGTAGGCGACGATGGCCGAGAGAATGCCCAGCCCCAACATTGTCTTCACCGAAATTCCTAGAAAAAGCACGGGAAACTGCGGCGTGGCTTTGCCGAGAAATCCCATGGCGATGTCCGCGAGCATGGTGGCGAACAGCACCGGCAAAGCCACTTGCACGCCGATCACCCACATCGCTCCTCCAAAACGCATCAGCGCTTCGACCGCGGCCATCGATGCGACACCGCTTCCCGGCGGCAAGTCGTCGAAGCTTTTCGCCACACTCCGCAGTAGCCAGTGATGCACGCCCAGTTGCAGAAAAATCAGCAGCGCTACGAGTTCCTGCAGCGTGGCCATCACCGTGATTTCCACCTGCGACTGCGGATCGATCACGTTGACCAGCGAAAATCCGAATTGAAATCCGATGATTTGCCCGGCCAGCTCCATGCCTTCGAATACGAACTGGATGGTCCAGCCCATCAAAATGCCGATGACGATTTCGCTGGCCTCGCTGGGCATCCACGCCGCGAGTGTCGTGGGCACAGGAAATCTTGCGTAGACGGGATACAGCAGAGCCGTCAGCAAGATCGTGAAGCCGATCTTGATGCGCGTCGGCACGCCGGGGCTTGAGAAGAATGGCGCGAAGGTCATCAGTCCGGCCACGCGCGTGCCCGCCAGAATCGCGCGTGCGAGGAGAAGTTGTAATGCCGCGTCCAAGCGTCAAGTCCCGGCCTCAGCGGATATAGGAATGAAAATCTCCGAACAGTTGCGTCGTGAACGTCACCAGCCGGTGCATCATCCACGGCGTGAGCAAAACAGCGAATGCCGCTACCGCCGCGAGGCGCGGCACCGTCGAAACCGTCATTTCCTGCATCGAAGTCATCACTTGCCCGAGGCTGATGAGCACGCTCACGATCATCGCCGCGGCTAAAATCGGCGCGCTGATCACGATGGCGGTTTCGAACGTGCTCTGCATCAGGCGCACCAGTGGCATGGTTTGCGGCGCTCCTCAGTAAAAGCTTTTCATCAGCGAACCCACGATCAAGTTCCAACCGTCGGCGACCACGAACAGCAGAATCTTGAGCGGCGTGGAAATGATCACTGGCGGCAACTGCAGCATTCCGACCGATGTCGTGATTGCCGCCACGGCCATGTCCACGACGAGAAACGGCAGGAACAACACGGCGCCGATCTGAAATCCCGCTTTCAGCTCCGACAGAATGTAGGCAGGCGCCACCACCCGAATGGGCAAATCCTTGGGCTCGTGCGGGCGCGTCTCGTGCGACAACTCGACGAACAGCGCGAGATCTTTCTCGCGCGCGTAACGCAGCATGAAATCGCGGACAGGCACCGAGCCGCGCTCCACGGCCTCGAGCGCGGTGATTTGCCGGTGCTCGAGCGGCACGATCGCCGCGTCCGCGATCTGCAATCCGACCGGTTGCATGATGAAGTAGGTGAGCACGAGGGCTAGCCCGATCAGCGTTTGATTGGTGGGAATCGTTTGCGTCCCGAGCGCCTGGCGCAAAAAGTGGAAAATCACCAGCACGCGCACGAACGGCGTCATGGAAAGCAGGATGGCCGGCAGCAGCGTCAAAATCGTCAGCAGCAGGACGATGGTCCACGCCTGCGAGTTACCTGGCGCCGGAATATTCGCGAGTGAAATGTCTCCTCCGGGCCGCGGCGCTGCCCACACCGGCGAGGCGCTCGCCGTCAGCACGATCGCCGCAGCGAGCGACGCCGCCAAGCCCTTTGCTAACAAAATTGCGCGCAATTTAATTCCTGCTCCCTTCGCCCCGCGAGCTGCCCTCACGCCAACTCCAATCGCGAGCCGCCGCGCGTCTCGCCCTCGTCCCGCTCCGCGGGAGGAAGATGCGCCAGCAGGGCAATCGTCTGCCCCGTTCCGCCCACCAGAAACTGCTGCTCGCGATAGCGCACCACGGCGACGAATCTGCGCTCTCCAAGCGAAAGCGTTTCGCACAGCTTCAATCGCTTTTCGCGGCGCGCCGGAAACGTGGCCATGCAGCGTCGGCAGATTTCAATAACGCGGCTCCAAATCGCCCCGCTCCCCGCGCTCGTTCCGCCGTCCTTGGCGCGATTTTCAATCACGCTGCGCATCTCTAACCACGATTGCCGCGCCAATCCTCATGCGATCTCCGCCACGCGCACCGCCAGCCGCTCGCCCACGGCCTGGAATTCTCCAAAGGCGATCAATTGCCCGTTCACCCGCAGCGGCACAGTGGCCGCTTCCATCACCGGGGTTTCCACCAGCGTTCCTGGCGCCATGCGGTAGAGTTCCCGCACCGTCAGGCCTGTGACTGCCAGTTCGACGGTCAATGTTCCGGTGGCGCGCAAAAGCTCCGGCCAGCAATCCAGCTCCTTTGCTGGCGCTTGTTCCGGCGCGCGTACGGCAATCTCGTTCATGGCTCAGTGCTGCACCAAAAACTCGGTGAAATAGATTTCCTTGCAGTCCACTTCCGGCACTTTGTCGTTGATGGCTTTCAGGATGTCGCCCTTGAGCTTCTCTTTTCCCTCGGTCGTCAGTAGCTCCGAGACCGTGCGCGTCGAAAGCACGCTCAAAATCGCATCGCGCAGCCGCGGCGTAGTCGGCGGACCCTTTTCTTCCTTGCCCTCTTTCGTCTCGATCCCCAGCCCGAGATCGATGCCGATGCGCAGATACCCGTTCTCGCCCTCGCCTCCCAAATTCACGACGAATCCTTCGAGGTGCATTACGGACTTCACTTCTGTGGAAGGATCTGCGGCAGGCGTGGCAGCTTGCGCTGCGCCGGAATGACGCGTAAGCCGCACCACGATGCCGGCAATCGCCGCCAAGACCAACACGGCGACGATGATGATGACGAGCTTGCCGCGCTTCTTTGCCGGCTTAGCCGGCTTGGCTTCTGGGATCGGTGGAGTAGCCATCCGAATTGCCTTAGTTGCAATTCCAGAGCCGAACGCGGGCAATCCTTCTCTATGGAATTTTTTTGCGCGTCATCGCCAACTCACAGCGTTACGCAAACTTAGAGGCGCCTATACGCGGGAGAACGAAAATCGGGATGAATCTTCTAAGCGGGCGGAATACAAGATTTGAGAATCTTCATTAACGCGAGTGTCGAACAGGAACCCAGTCCGCACGCAATGCGCGCACGGACTGGATTCTCACCGTTCATTTACCGCGGAATGCTTTATTGCGTCAGGTTGATGGCCGTCTGCAACACCTGGTTCAAAGTGGTCACGGCCTGCGCGTTGGCCTGAAATCCGCGTTCCGCCAAAATTAGATTGGCAAACTCCGTCGAAATGTCCACATTCGACTCTTCGAGCGCTCCGCCGGATAAGATTCCTCGCCCGCCGGTGCCAGGCACTCCGACCGAAGCAGGGCCCGAAGCCAGCGTCGCCACATATTCGTTGTTCCCGATCCGGCTCAGGCCTTGCTCGTTCGCGAACGACGCCAGTTCAATTTGACCGAGCGCCTGCGTCTGTCCGTTGCTGAAGACGCCCTCGACTGTTCCGTCGCTGGCGATGTTAAAACTTTGCAGCGTCCCGGCGGCGAATCCATCGTCCGAAGTCCCTGAAACGGCCGACGGATTTGCCACCTGCGTAATCTGCGGGGCTCCTCTGGAATTGAAGAGATCCCATGCAAACGTTAGATTCGCCGCTCCATTTGCAAAGTTTGAGACGGTGATTCCGGTTACGTTTGCCGTAGGCGAGATCAGCTGTCCCGCACCATTGAACGTGAGTGTCCCGGTTTGCACCGTTACGGCATTCGCCTGTCCCACGTCGGCTCCTGGAATCGTCATCGTATAGCCCCAGGTGTTCGCCGCAGTCTTCGTAAACGTCACCGACAGTACGTGCACCGCTCCGAGTGCATCGTGGACGGTGAACGAAGTGTCAAACGTTGCGCCCACCGCCGTGCTCGGATCCAGATTCATGGTCAGCACGGTATTCGCAGTCGCATTCGGCGGACTGGTCACGCCCGTGGGAATCTGGATGGGCTGCGGCGTCTGCGAGGGAGTGATGACTCCCGCGACCGCTGTGTTTCCGAGCACGTCTGAGCCGTCTGTCGATACCAAAGCTCCGTCCGCATCGAGCGAGAGATTTCCCGCGCGCGAATAGCTCACCACGCCGTTCTTCGACAGGATGAGGAATCCGTCTCCATTGATCGCAACATCCGTCGGGACTCCTGTGGCTTGAATGCTGCCTTGCGTGAAGAGGCTTGAGACATCGCCGATCTGCGTGCCGACACCGAGCTGGATTGGGTCGCCGCCGCCGGTCGAGCCGATCTGTTGATAGAAGAGATCTTCGAACTGGGCGAGCTGGTCTTTGTATGCGACCGTGTTCAAGTTCGCGAGGTTGTTGGATATGACCGCTAGGTTCTGCGAATTGGCTTGCAATCCAGAAAGCGAAACGAAAAATGATGGCATTGGTGTCCTCCTAGTTGGACGGCTGGCTCGACCAGAGAGCCAGATTTGGATTTGAATTGATTCCGGAATCTTTCAAAGGGACGGCTGCTATTCCGCCCGGCGGAACGGTTTCTGTGCCGGCGACGATTGCTCCCGTATTTGGGAAAAGGCCCGGGAGATTTGCGGGAGCCGCCATCGCGGCACTGGCCGCTACTCCCGTGGCGGCAGCTTCGCGCGCCAGATTCGCAACGCCGGCGGCCATGGTCGTCGCGGGTGTGTTGGTCGTCACGGCGCTGCCGCTCGACGTTCCGCTTCCAGAATTCCCGCTGGCACCCGGGCCAGTGAGCGCCGAAAGCTGCGTATTGATATCAATCAATTGCTGCAGCGAATTGAATTGAACCAGTTCGTTCATGAACGTGGTCGGGTCGACTGGATTGAACGGATCCTGGGCCTGAAGCTGAGCGGTGAGCAGCGTGATGAACGAATTGCCGTTCAGTTGATTGTTCGAACTCGCCGTGCTCGAAGGTCCGGTCGCGCCGCTCGTCGAGCTTGCGCTGGTTGCCGCGACAGCGGCAGCGGCGCTCTTCAGCGGTGACGCCGACTGCATGGCCTGGGCGATGTGATGAACGCTGTGTACCATCATTTTTCGTTCTGCTCCTTTCCATCTCCACTCAAACGTGAATGCTCAATCTCACGGATGAATCGATTACCGGAGCGGCTGCGTTCGACGGCCGCGCATCGAGCTCTTGGCCGGCATCCACTCGCGCGACTGCCGGGAAGGCGCCGTTGGCTCGCGAGCGCTGCGGATTCTGATGCGGCGGCTGAAAGCCTCCTGAATTTCCCGTCCAGGATCCGAGCGAACCTTTCATCACGTTGAAGGTCTCGAATCGCAAGCTATGCTCGGCCATCGCTTGATGCAATCCGGGCAATTCGCTGCTCAAGACCGCCTGAACATCGCCGCGCGTCACGCCAATCGTGGCGCTGAGCGAGTCCTGATGCAGCGCCGCACGCAGCTCGACCGTTCCAAGCTCTTCGGTGCGAATCGAGAGATGCATCTCGGAATTGCTGGCGCGCGCCAGAAGCTCCGCCGCGCGAAGCGTGTCGCTGGCCGCCGGCTGGCTCGGCAGGTTCGCAGTGGCGCCGCCAAGCGCCGCAGATGTTGGCGCGGCCGTCGCCGATGAATTCGCTGCTGCGGATTGCTGGCTGCCCGCGATGGCTGTGGCTGCGGGAGTTGCGCTGGCCATCGCAGCTCCTTGGTTTAAAGTCGCCGAAATGCCCGCCGCAAGCGCGCCCTCAGTCGTCGCTCCGACCGTCGTTGGGCCGGCCGCTGCCGGTGCGCGGTCCGGACCGCGCCTATCGCAGGCGTCAGATCCACTCTGCCCATTGAAGGCGTCATCGTCCGAGCTCGTCTGAGAAACCTGCGTCGCGGGTGCGCCAGATGATTGGCTCTCCCCGTTCGCTGCAACTCTGTCGCTCGCGATCTCCTTCGCCGGCGCGGACGCGGCTACGAATGTCCGATCACTGATGCCCTGCGCCGGAGTCTCTGCTGGCGGTGTCCCCGAAATTGAAACGTGTGATGCCTGGGCGTTTGCAAGCAGCGTTGAAAACGCCGTGAGCGGATTGCTCGCATTCGTTACTGGCAAAACCGGTGCGGTAGAGGCAGTGAGTTCGATGGGCGATCCGTCGACGGCACTCGCGCTCTTTTCACTCGCACTCTTCTCTGGCGCCACCATCTTCGCGCTCAGCACCGAGTCGGGCTGTGGCATCCCCGCGTCGACCCAAGCCGAGCCGAGATTCGCCCCCTGTTCCTGGTTCGACATTCCAGCAGACAGCCTCACTGCGTCCGGCACGACCGGCATTGGCACCATCGTTTGCGTCGTTGCAGCCGCCAACAATTCCGCAACCTGTGTAAATGTTCCCTGCGCGGAATCCGGCCCACTCGCCGCAGCATTCGCGCCGGGATCGGCGGAGATCTGAGCGCTCTGCAGCACTTGCCCTGACGTCATAAACCCCGCATCAAATACTTGGGTCCATGCCGCCGTCACCGCATTCGCTTCAGGATCGGCGGCGACAAGTGCGTCTTGTGCCGCTTGCCCCGACGTCGCAAACCCCGCGCCGAAAAACTGCGCCCATGCAGTGGCAGCGGCCGCCGCCGCGTCGCTCGCCCCCATTCGCTCCACAGCAATTTTTGGAGCGAAGGCGTCCGCGGGCGCGCTCTCGCTCGAGGCAGCCTGAGCATTTTTCACGGCATTTCTCGCGCCCAGGTTTCCTTCCGCGCCATCACTCGAGACCGCGAAATCTCCCCCCGCCGCCGCGATGCTCACCGGCGCTGTGCTTACTGGGCCGGCCTGCGCGCCTCCGACGGCCGATTCGAGCGCCGCGTAAAAACTCGCAGCAGCCATCGGCGCCTGAATCGCTGCCGGGGTTTGAGCTAGAGCACTTGCCTGTTGCTTAGCGGACCGCGCGCTCGGCCCGCGCCCAAGGATGGGAGCACTCGGAACCGGGGGTGACGCCACAGCCGCGGCGTTAGTGGGAATGGAAGATCTGGAAGCGAGGAGCACGGTCGCCGGCGAAACGGGTGGCGCACCCGCCCCACCGCTTGCAACAGTCGAAATTTGCACGGCAGCAATCACAGGTTTCTCGCTCCACACGAAACAGCACGGCGCCCTCCAATCTCGAGGCGATAGAAATTGCATTTAGCTCCAGCGCCAAGCGATTTAGGCTTAATGTTTTTCGGGAAGATGCTGATCGACGTGCAACGAAATCGCGCCGCTCCCATGAGGTGAATCCGGCAGCTTTTGCCGCGTCACGTGGCAGAATCTACTCCTCAGAATTTGCCGCCAGGGAAAGCAGGAAAACTTCGTCGAGCCGCATCTGCTCGCGACGCTTCTGCTCGAGTTCGTACTGCGCCAATTGCCGCGCCTTTAGATTTTCTAGGATTTCCCGCTGCTGCCTCGCGCGCCGGTAAACCTCGACTTGCTTCCGCCGGCGCACCTCGAGCGTGGCAAATTTGCGCAGCAATTCGAGACGCCGCTTATCGCGCTGTTGCCGGAGCCCCGTCTCACACTGCAATTCCGCGCCGGAAAGCCCGCGTCCCAGTGCATTCCGCAGATTTTCGGCTGCCGCGCGCATCTCTTCCTCGAGCGACAGTATCTCGACACGAATTGGAACCATCTCAGCCAGCACTGCCAGCATCCGCGCCCGCTCCGCGCGCTCGAGGCTTGCGCGCAATCGCAGGACACCCGCCAATGAAAATCGAAACGCCATTCCGCTGGCTAACCAGGCAAGCCCATAAATCGCGCAATCGTCTCGGGCAATAGCGGCCGCTCATCTTTCTTCTGCTGCAAAAACGGCATCAGCGCCGGCATCACCGCGATCGCCTGGTCGAGCACCGAATCGGCGTTCTTTTGATACGCCCCTACGCGCAGCAAATCTTCGGACGCCGCGTAAGAAGCCAGCAGCCGCCGCAGCCGCTGCACTTTTTCGAGATGATCCGGCGAAAAACCGCCGGCATCAACCGGCTCAGGCTGTCGAGAATCGAAATCGGAGGGTAATGATTCTGCGACCGCCAGCCGCCGCTCCAGAATCACGTGCCCATCGAGCAGCGCACGCACCGCGTCCACCAGCGGATCCTGCTGATCGTCGCCCTCCATCAGCAAACTGTAAAACGCGGTGATGCTTCCCGTGCGCAAATCGTCCGGTTCGCTCCACGAGTTGCGCGAGAAGCGAAAACACCGAAGGCGTGTAGCCCTTCGCCGTGGGCGGCTCTCCCGCTGCCAGCCCAATCTCCCGCTGCGCCATCGCAAATCGCGTCAGCGAATCCACCACCAGCAGCACGTGCTTCCCTTCACCGCAAAAATATTCCGCAATCGTAGTGGCGGCCAGCGCCGCGCGCATGCGCAGTAACGGCGATTGGTCCGAAGTCGACGCCACCACCACCGATCGCCCGCGCCCTTCTTCGTGCCCAGCGCATCTTCGAGAAACTCCCGCACCTCGCGCCCGCGCTCTCCCACTAGCGCCACCACGGTAATATCCGCCGATGTTCCCCGCGCCATCATCCCTACCAGCGTGCTTTTTCCCACTCCGCTGCCGCCAAAAATCCCCACGCGCTGCCCGCACCCGCACGTGAGCATCGCGTCGATCGCCCGAATTCCGCAGCCCAACGGCTCGCGAATCGGCGTGCGCTCGAGAGGCTGCGGCGGCGCGCTGTGCAGCGCCCGGCGCTCCACTGCGCGAATCGCTCCGCCGTCATCGAGCGGGCGACCGGTCCCATCAATCACCCGCCCAATCAGCCCGCGCCCCACCGGCAATGTCGGCCGTTCGCCCCAGGCCACAACTTTGTCGCCGTACCGAATTCCGGACGGCCGGTCGAGAGGCATCGACAGCACGCTTTTCCCGCGGAAGCCCACGATTTCGCCCGCGTGCGATTCGCCGTCCGCGCAAACAATTTCGCAACTTTCCCCGAGCGAGCACACCGGCCCATCCGATTCGACGATGTGCCCCACAGCTTTGGTAACGCGCCCGCAGCTCTGCCAGGTAGGAAGATGTTCGAGGCAATGAAAATATGGGGCGAGGAGTTGAGGCGATTCCTTCACGGCGCCGGCTTCTGCGCCATCAGGTCAAAGAGGCCGCGCTCAATTTCTTTGAGTTGCGACTCGAGATGAATTTCCGTGGTTCCCAGTTCGTTCTCGAGCCGGCACTGATTGTGCGCCAGCGACGCATCGCCGATTAGTTCCGGCACATGCGCGATGTCCGCCTGGTGCGCGAAAAATTGTTGCCAGGCAGCAACTTGTTCGGGATGGACGCGCAGATGCAAAGTCTGGCTCGCGCCAATTTTCTCCAAAGCCACGCGCACCAGCCCGGTCATCAGCAAGGGATCAAGCTGCGCCTCGCGGTGCAAAATCTTCCGCACGATCGCCAGCGCCAGACCGACGACTTCTCCCTCGACGTGCCGGAAGTATTCCCCGCGCGCCGCAGCAAATTCCCGCACGGCCTCCACGATCGACTCGCGCTCCTTCGCCAGCCCCGCCTCGAGTTCCGCGCGCGTCCGCGCCTGGCCCTCGCGGTAGCCTTCCTCCCACGCCGCGCGCGCGCGGCTCTTCACCGCTTCCGATTCCTGCTTCGCTTTCTGCGGCGCTGCTCCCGTGCCTGTCGCAGAGCCAGGTCCCTGCCCGTCGATTTCATCCAGCGTCAGTGTCGCCGTGCCCTCTCCTGATGCTTCGCCGTCCGGCAAGCCGATCCACCCGGGCGCGGGACGATACACGTACGCCGCCGCCGGGTCCTTGGCCGCCCGCTCGCCTTCCACCTCAAACGATGAACGATTCTTCTCCATTGTTCTGCAGCGAAATCTTCCCCTCAGCCTCCAGCCGCCGCGCCGCCGCCACAATTTCCTGCTGCGCCGCCGACACCACCTGCGCCCGCACCGGCCCCAGCGCCTCCATGTCTTCTTTCAACATCTCCACCGCGCGCGACGACATCGTCTTGAAGAAATGATTCCGCAATTCCTCGCCCGCGCCCTTCAAGGCCATCGCCAGCCCCTTCTTATCCACTTGCGTGAGCAGGTCGCGAACATTCGTCTCCGGGACGCTAATGAAATCCTCGAACGTGAACATCAAATTGCGGATGCTCAGCGCCAGCTTCGCATCGTCGCCTTCCACCGATTCGAGAATCGACTTGCTCGTTTCCGGCGGCAGCCGGTTCAGCAAATCTGCTGCTGAGCGAATTCCCCCGTAAGACCGCCGGCTCTGCTCTCCGAGCGATTGCACGCGCTTGTGCAACACCTGCGATATCTTCTGCACCATTTCCGGCGAAAATTGCTGCATCTCCGCCAAACGCCGCACCGCCTGTCCGCGAACTTTCTCCGGCATCATGGCCAGCAAGGCCGTCGCCGTATTCGCGCCCAGATGCGCCAGAATCATGGCGATCGTTTGCGGATGCTCGCCTTGCACGAACTTCACCAGCTGCGCCGGGTCGGCCCTTTGCAACGACTCCAGACTCATTCCGATCGCTTCGCGCGAGCGCAGCACATCCGAAAGCAGCGCCTTGGCCGCCTGCTCTCCGAATGCCGTCGTCAACATCTTCTGCGCCACATCCGGCCCGCCCTGCGCCAAATAATCCTGCGTCAATGTCAGCCGGTAATATTCACGCAGCACCTGATCCGCAATCTCCGGCTGCACATTGTCGAGCCCGGCGATCTCTTCCGTCAGCCGCTGCAATTCCTCGTCAGGCAAATTCTTGTAAACCGAGCTCGCCGCGTCGTCTCCCAGCAATAGCAGCAGTATCGCGGCCTTTTGCAAACCGCTCATATGCTCGATTTGCACCGCTACAGGGCTCATGCGTGCGGCTCCGGCTTATGAATCCAATTGCGAATCAGGCGGCTCGCCGCTGCCGGCTCTTTCTTCACTTTGTCCACCAGGTGCTTTTTCAATTTCACCACGCGCTGCACATCTGAATTCGTGGCCGCCAGCTCCTGCTCCAGATCCAGCGCCGGCCCAGCCGCTCCCGCAATCGCGCGCGCGCCCGCCCCGCCTCCGCCCGCCAAAGCCGGAGCTTCTTCGCCCGCCTCGGCAATTCCGAGTGTGCGTTGCTGGAACGCCGCCGCAATCTGCTTCTTCAACGGATTCAGCACGAACAAATAAACCATCACAAACAGCAGCCCCAGCGCCGCATAGCGAATCACCCACATCCAACGCTCCACAATCAATCGCACTTGCTCCGGAAAACTCGGCGCCACCGGCCCTTCCAGCGGCACAACTTGAAAGGCCAAATTCTGCACCTGGATCTGATCTCCGCGCACCGCCTGAAATCCGATCGCCGCTTTGGTCAAATCCTCAATCTGCTTCATTTCATCGGCGGTTCTTTTCCGCCGCGTCTCCGTTTTTTTGCCCTTCTCTTGCTTCGTCTCCACCACGTCGTCCACAATCACCGCTGCGGCAATCTTCTGCATCTGTCCCGGCGGCTCGAGCGTATGACGTACCGTCTTATTAATCGCATACGTCTTGCTCTCGCTCGTCTGATCGTCATTCTCGGCCGAGCTTTGCACCGTCGGCAGCGCCGGAGCCGCGGCCGTTCCGGTTGGCGCAGCCGCGTTTCCCGGCACGTTAGTCGGCGTCCCCGGAATTCCCGACGGAACCGCGCCGCCAATGCGCTCCTGATGCGTTTGTTCCGAAATCACCACGGCCGAATCCGGATCGTAAGTCTCCGTCGTCGTCTCGCCCGAATCCGGATCCCAATCAATCGTCACGCTGGCTTTCACATGGTCCGCCCCCACCACAGGCGCGAGCGTGCTCACAATTTTTTCCGCCAACGCCGCCTCCAATTCCACCGGCGGAGCCGAAACCGGATTCGCGCTCTTGCCTTTAGCGACCAGCGGCGAGCGCCCGTCCGCGCCAATCAAAGTCACGTTGTCCGGCGACAGATTGTCCACCGATCCGGCCACCAGGTGCGTAATCGCCGCCACGTCCGCATCCGGCAAACCGCCGCCGCGCAGTTGGATCACCACCGCCGCCTTCGCCGCGCGTTCCCGCTCCGAGTAAAGCGATTCGTGCGGCAGTACGAGATGCACGCGCACCGACTTCACTTCGCCCAAGGTTTGAATCGTGCGCTCCAGTTCGCCCTCCAGCGCCCGCTGATAATTCACCTGATCCGAAAAATCGCTCCCCGCCCAATTCGGCTTGTCAAAAATCTCAAACCCCATTCGCCCGGTGGACGGCAATCCCTCGCTGGCCAGATCCAATCGCGTCCGGTCAAGCTGATCCGCAGGCACAAGCACCGAGGTCCCGTCCGTCGAAATCTCATAAGGAATATTCTTAGTCGCCAGCCGCTGTCCGAGCGCCTGCGCATCCGCGGCCGCAAGCCCGGAATAAAGCGTCTTGTAATCGGCCTTCCCAATTAACTGCACGAACCCGTATATCGTCGCCGCAACAGCCGCAATCCCAGCCGCCAGCCAAAACAGCTGCCGCCCGTTCAGCCCCTTAACAAAATTGACGATTTGTTCGAGAAATTTAGGCACAGCCGTTCAGCGAATCTGCGGAATTTCCAAGCTTGGCCTCTCTCTTGCCGTGGTGTCAGTCTAAAATATGAGATTTCAATTTTGAAATCTGAAATTGCCTTCTCTTCATCTCCTAAAACTGCATCTGCGAAACTTCCTGATAAGCCGCCAAAATCTTGTTCCGCACCTGCATCATCAATTGAAACGAAAGATCGGCCTTCTCCGCCGCCAGCATCGCCGTATGCACGTCCTCTCCTTCACCGCGCAAAAGGCTCGACACCTTGGCTCCCGCATCATCCTGCGCCGCGCTCACCTGATTCAGCGCCGATCGCAATGTGTCCACAAACGACGATCCGCCCGGGTCCGCAGCCCCCGCAACCGAAGAAGTCTTCGTCAGACTCTCCGAGTAACCCGCGCCAACACCCTGAATGAAATTACTCATGCGCTTGGACGCCTCCTCGCCGCGAATTCCCGTTTCCCATCAGATCCCAAATCCACTCAAGTCAAAAGATCAAACGCAGAAACGATCATGTTTTTCGTGGCCACCACCGCCGAAACATTCACCTGATAAGCCCGCGAAGCCTCCAGCAAATTCACGAACTCCTCGATCGGATTGATCGCCGGCGAAGAAACGTATCCCTGCGCGTCCGCATCCGGATGCGAAGGATCAAATCGCCGCAAAGGCGGCGCCGGATCGGCCACCAATCCCGCCACGCGCACGCCGCGCACCGCGAAATCCGACAGCGAAGCGAGCTGCATCCCAAATGCCGAGCGCGCCGGTCCGCCCGCCGCAAACACCACGTGCTGCCGCCGGTAAGGTCCTCCCTCGGCCGTGCGCGTGGTCTCCGCGTTCGCCAAGTTGCTGGCCAAAATCTCCGCTCGTTGCCGTTCTGCCACGAGCGCCGAACCGCTGATATCCAATACGCCGAATAAGTTCATACAGGTTTCCCGTCGTTGATCGCTTCGTTGATGGTTTTCAATTCGCCTTTCAAAAACTCAACTCCCAGCTTGTACTGCAGCTGCATCTCGGTAAGCAGCAAGCTCTCCCGGTCGAGATCTACGTTGTTTCCGTCCGGCCGCTCCATCAAGCCGCGCACTTGCCGCGCAAACGGATGCGACGACTCATCCGGAAAATAATCCGCCGCCATGCTGTCCATCTCCTGCGGAATCAAAATGTCCCGCGTGCGATATCCCGGCGTGTCAATGTTCGCCAAATTGCTGGTGATCAATTTCTGCCGGTAAGCGGTCAAATCCAAGAACCGCGCGTATTCCGCCATCCCCGGCGTGTCAATCAAGCTCATGACGCTCTCCGCGGCGGCAAGCCGTACTCGCGGATCTTATTGCGCATCGTGCGCGGGCAAATCCCGAGAACGCGCGCGGCGCGGGTGCGATTGCCACCCATCGCCGCGAGCGTTGACTCGAGCAGCTGCCTTTCCATGTCGCGCAGCGAAACGCCGGCCTTCGCTCCCGGCAGTTCACCGGACGGGCAATCCGGCGAACCCGCCGGCGCATCCAGCCGACGAGATTCATCCCAAGCTTCCATTCCAATCACGGTTCCTTCCGACAGCGCAATCGCCCGCCGGACAAAATTCTCGAGCTCGCGCACATTTCCCGGCCACGAGTAAGCTGTCATCTTCCAAATCAGCTCATCCGAAAAACGCAGCGCCGCGCCCCGACCGGCCGCATACTTCGCCAAGAAAAAATCCGCCAGCCCGGCAACATCGCCCAACCGCTCGCGCAGAGGCGGCAAAGACAGCAGCAATCACATTCAACCGGTAATAAAGATCGGCACGGAACTTTCCCGCAGCCACAAGCCCCGCCAAAGTCCGGTTCGTGGTGGCAATCACCCGCACGTCCACCGTGAATGGTCGCGTCTCTCCCAACCGGTCCACTTCGCGTTCCTGCAGCACGCGCAACAGTTTCGGCTGCAGCGGCAGAGGCAACTCGCCAATCTCATCGAGCAGCAAAGTCCCGCGGTGCGCCAGCTCAAATTTCCCCGGCTTGGCCGCCAGCGCCCCGGTAAACGCGCCGCGCGCATGCCCGAAGAGTTCGCTCTCGAGCAAGGTTTCCGGAAACGCCGCGCAATTCACGGCCACAAACGGCGTTCGTGGCGTTCGCGCGCTGAAGCATGAATCATCCGCGCCAACAATTCCTTGCCTGTGCCACTCTCCGCTTCGATCAGCACATCTACGTCGCTGCGCGCCGCCTGCCGCGCCTGCTTCAAAGCCAGCCGCATCGCCGGCGAATCGCCGATCAGCTCGTGTGCGCCGTGCCGCGGCACGGAATTTGCTTCCGCGGCCGCCGCCCGTTTTCCCAACACGCGGCGCGCCGCCTCCCGCAATTGCTCGAATCGCACAGGCTTCACAAAATAATCACAAGCCCCCTCGCGCATCGCCTCGACCGCTTCCGGCACATTCGCAAATGCCGTCAAAAAAATTACCGCCGCATCTGCCCGCGCCTCGCGGATCCCGCGCAGCACCGCTAAACCATCGCCTCCAGGCATGCGCATGTCGGTAATCACCAGCGGCGCGGGAAACGCCCGGAACTTCTCCAGCGCATCGCCGGCATGCATCGCCGTCTCCACGCGCCAACCATCGCGCCGGAAATTTTCCTCGAGCGCCAGGCGCATCGCCGCTTCGTCATCCACCACCAGCACGTGGTTCATGCCTCTCCCCCGCCGCAAGGCAGCACGACCGAAAACGTAGTGCCTTTCTTCAAAACGCTTTCCACGCGCATCGCCCCGCCATGCTGCTCGACGACTCCCCGGCAAACCGCCAATCCTAATCCCGGATTCGCCGCGCAAGGCATCGCCGCCGTCTCCAAAATCTGCGTCACCATCTCCGGTGCCATCCCGCAACCGTCATCCGCAAACTCAAGCTGCACGGCGCGCCCGCTCGCCTCCGCCGCCCAATCCAATCGAATCGTAAAGATCCCGCCCTTGCTCATCGCTCGAAAGGCATTCAACGCCAAATTGAAAACCACTTGCCGCAAGCGATGCGGATCCGCCGCAATCGTTACCTCGCCGATCCCGTTCACCAGATCAATTCGCAACCCGCCCTGCCGCGCCAACGGCCGCAAAAATTCCACTGCATCGCGCAACAGCACCGCCAGATTCACCGCCTGCAAGTCCGCCGGCGCCTGGCTGTGAAACTGCAAAACGTTGTTTACCGTAGCCGATAGCTGCCGCAGCCCCGCCTGAATGTGATCCGTCCACCGCCGCAAATCCGGCTGCTCCGCAGCGGCATCCGCCAGCAAACCCGCGAAAAGTTCCAGGCTTCCCAGCGGATTGCGAATCTCATGCGCCAGCACCGCCGCCATCTGCGCCAAAGAATCCCGCCGCCGCCCCGCTTCGCGTTCCGCCGCCGCCCGCCGCTCGTCGGTGATATCGCGCAGCAAAAAAGCTCGTTCCGTGCTCCGCCCCTCGCCATCCGAAAGCACCGCGCAGCTCACGCCGATCAATCGCTTTCCATCCGCTCGCTCGTACTCCCATTCCACTTCCGCCGCGAGTTCACGGGTTATCCCCACGGACGTAGGGGCGCTGCTTGCTGCGCCCGCTCCCAATTGCAACGCGCCCCGCGCCACGAGCTTCTCCGCAAAATCCTTTGCTTCTGGCGCCGCGTCCGCGGCAACGCTCCGTTCCACCCCCATCAGCCGGTAAGCCTCCCCATTCGCCATGCGCACGCGCCCATCCGCATCCGCCACCAAAACTCCGCAGGGCAACTCCTGCAAGATCCGCCCGAGATACCCTCGCACTCGCGCATTCTCCTCAAGACTTCGCGCCAGGTCCCGGTTCGTTTCCTCCAGCTCAAACCGCAGCCGCAACACCTCCGCCTGCAATTGCCCGTAAGATTTCTCCAGCGAATCCGCCGCGCGCGTAAATTGCGCAAACGCCCGCGCCAGAGACCGTTTCGTATGCCCTGAAACCGTCCCGACCTGCATTTTCTTCCGCGCACTAGGCAAACTTGGCATGCACAATTGACTCTGCACGGCAATGCCCAGCCCAGCCTCACTCTCGTTAGAATCCTCTGAAGAATTGATCAACCGAATGGAGTGAAACCAAGGGTGCCTCCGCCTAGGCGGACGCCGCAGTCGAGCGTGCGGTGTTTCAAATCACCTCTGCCGTAACCATCAAATGTTCCGGCAAAATCACCCTCTCCTCTTCCGACAAAACAAACGCCCTCTCCACCAAATGATTCAATTCCCGCACATTTCCCGGCCATCCATGCTGCCGCAACAAACTCACCGACTCCGGCGACAATCTCTTCGCCGCCACTTCCGCCTCGCGGCAAAGCGCATCCAAAAAATACTGCGCCAAAGGCACAATATCGTCCGCTCGTTGCCGCAGAGCCGGGAGTTCCAAAGGAAACACCGCCAACCGGTAATACAAGTCCTCTCGAAACGATCGTTCTTTCACCCGCTGCAAAAGATTCGCATTCGTCGCCGCAATCAGTCGCACATCCACGCGAAACACATCCGAACTCCCCAATCTCTGCACTTCCCCTTCCTGCACAAATCGTAAAAGCTTCGCCTGCATGCTCAAAGGCAATTCGCCCACTTCATCGAGCAGGAGCGTCCCCTCATGCGCCGCATGAATCCGTCCAATGCGCGATTGAAACGCCCCGGTAAACGCCCCCCGCGTATATCCAAACAATTCTGCCTCCAGCAAAGTCTCCGGAATCGCCGCGCAATTCACCACCACAAACGCATGCCGCGCCCGTGGGCTCAACGCATGAATCCCTCGCGCCACAAGTTCTTTCCCCGTCCCGGTAGCTCCAATCACCAACACCGTCGTGTCCCGCGGCGCCACTAAGTTTGCCAACCGGTAAAGCTGCCGCATCCGCGTGCAATTCCCAATCATCCCCGGCAAAGCCAGCGCCGGCGCCTTCAGCGGCACCGCGACTTCATCCTCTCGCGGCAAAAATAATTCCGTTTGCGCCTCAACCGCGGCTACGCGAGCGCCTTCGTTTCCGATCGCCATCGTGACCTCGGAATCTCCCACGACACCGGCCCTCCCGGCCTCTTCAGCGGCCGAATCCACAGTCACAACTTCCAATCGCGGAAATCGCGTATGAATCATTCCCACCAGTTCCTGAAACTCCAGATCCTCCAGTTGCCGGTCCAAAATCAGCGTGCGAAATTCCTGCTTCTCCAATCGCATCAAAGCCTCAGCTCCGCCTGCAACTTCCCCCACATCTCGCGCCCGCGGCACCAGCGTCTCGCGTATCCGCTTGCGAAACGCGGCCACCGGACTAGCGACTAAGATTCGCGCGTCGAACTGTTCCGAAACCACCACCTGCGTAGAAGCCATGGGCTGGGCACCCGTCCCTCTCTTGAATTGTTATTCCCCGAATTAAAAAGCATTTAAGATCGAGCTGGATTTCTTAATTTCCGCTGCGGCGAATGGCTCGAATCGTAGGGGCGCCGCTTGCTGCGCCCGCCCGTTGCCGCCCTACCAACGTGTAAGCCATCACCGCCGTCTCGCAATTCAATTCACGCCGATTTTTTCTCCGCTCGCTCCATCCGATTCGTAGCCAGCTCATATCCCACGCCGCGAATGGTATGAATCAATTTCTTCTCCGCTCCGGCATCAATTTTTTTTCGCAAATAATTAATATAAACGTCCACCACATTGGTCATCGTCTCCCCCGAGAAATTCCATACATTCTCGATAATCATCGGGCGAGTAACCCGCTGTCCCATATGCGTCATCAAAAATTCCAGCAAGCCATACTCTTTCGGCGTCAATTCAATCCGCCGCCCCCCGCGCCTCACAATCCGCGCCAATCGGTCCAATTCCAAATCATCCGCTCGTAGCACCGGCTCCGCCCCGCGCCCTCCGCGCCGCAACAGCGCCCGCACCCGCGCCGATAGCTCGCTAAACGCAAACGGCATCAGAAGAAAATCATCCGCGCCCTCATCGAACGCCCGGACGCGATCCTCCACACGCGATTTATTCGTGAGAATCAAAATCGGCAGGCCGGCATCTCGCGCACGCAAGCGCCGCAGCACATCCATCCCATCGATCCCCGGCAAATTCAAATCTAGAATCACCAAATCAAATTCGTGCGCCGCGGCCAATTCCTCCGCGCCCGCCCCATCGCGCGCCACTTCCACGCTGTAATGCTCCGCTTCCAGCCCTTGGCGAAGAAAAGCGCCAAGCGCCTCGTCACTTTCGGCGACAAGCAGCCGCATAAGCACTCCCAATTGGAATGAAAGAAATTTCAGGAAGGGGGAACGAATATTAATGAAACGCAACCAAAGATGTCAAAACAATCTTAGCAATTTTATGAAGCAAGCCTAGATTCGTGTGTACCAATAGCACGAAAATCCACAAAATGTTTCACCACGGCACTGCGCTTGTTTCAATTCGACGCCAGCAGCGCCGCTCGGCGCTTTTCGAGCTCCTTCATCTCCCGGCTTCTCGCTTCCCAACTCGCCTTCGCTCCACCACGTGCAGCGCCAACCCAAGTCCGCACCACGTTCCCAGCGCCAACCATTCGTAACGGTCGAAGTGCCCCGGAATTCCCGGCAAAACTTTCATGGCCGCGAATAGCACTCCCACCAACAATCCAATCACCGCCACGATCCGCGCCCCCGTTCCAGGACGCATCAACAAAAACGCCGCACAAGCCGCCGCCCAACCCAGTCCCGAAGCCATCGCCCCAACTTCCGAAATCGGCACAAGTATCGCCTGCCCAAGTAACATGCAGATCGCCGTTGCGATGCCCACCCAGATCACCGCCGCCGCGGGCGTCTGCCGCACTGGATGCACGCGCGCCAGCCGCGCATCCACCAATCCGCGCCGCCCTAGCGCAAACAGCAGCCGGCTGGCGGCCACAAAATTGCCGTTAAAACATTTCACCAACGAAAGCAGCGCCGCCGCCAAGATCACGCGCACAATCCAGTGCGCTCCAATCGCACGCTCCAGCGCCACCGCAGTCATAAATCGTTCCTTCGTCAAAGGCTCCCACGGCGCCGCAAATCCCACCGCCGCAATCACAACAATATAAAACCCCGCCGCCACGACGATCGCCATCACCATCGCCTTGAAAAAATCGCCGCCGCGAAAATCTGCGCGCGATTCTTCCGAGCTCTTTGACACCGCCTCGAATCCAGTCATGTAATACGGCACGATCTGCATCACCAGCAGCACCGACAAAAATCCGCTGTGGCTGAACAGCGGCTCGAAATTCCGCGCCGACCCTCGCGCGAATCCGCTTCCCGCAAAAACCGCGAAAAGCGCCAGCACTCCGAACGCCGTCCAATTCTGAAACGCCGCGCTCAATGCTATTCCGCGGTAATTCAAAGTCGTAAGCAGCACCGTCAGCACCAGCCCCAGCACCAAATGCGGCAAATAAACCGGATGCCCCGCGATGCGATAAAGCTCCATCGAATCAAGCGCCGGAAAAATGTAAGCCGCGATCCGCCCCGCAGCCACGGCCTCCCACGGGCAAACAATGAAGTACGCCAAGATCATCATCCAGCCGGTCGCAAAGCTCACCCACTGCGGAAACACCGCCGCAGTGTAAGCCACTTCGCTCGAAGCATCCGGCATCCGCGGCACCAACTGCCCGTAAACATACGCGATCGGCAGCAGCAGCAGCGCGCCCAGCGCAAATCCCAAAATCCCGCCCAGCGGCCCGCCGCGCGTCAGCCAGTCGTCCATCACCACCAGCCAGCCGACACCCACCATCGTTCCCCACCCGAGGGTGAAGTAGTCCGCCAGGCGCAGCTTGCGGGCCAGTGTGGTCAAGTTGTTCGCTTCAGAAGAGGCACAACAGTTCGTACATCAAATTCGCGGCTAACAGTGAAGTTATTTCAGCGGAATCGTAAGGCGGCGAAACTTCCACCACATCAGCCCCTACGATTTTCTGTCCCACAAGAGTCCGCACCAATTCTAGAGCCTGCGCGCTCGAAAGCCCGCCCACCTGCGGCGTCCCGGTCCCCGGCGCAAAGGCCGGATCAACCACATCTATATCGAGCGTCACGTAAACCGGCCGCCCGCGAAATTTCGCGAGCGCCTTTTTCACCGGTTCCACGCCGTCGCGATGAAATTCTTCCGAGGTGATCACCTGAAATCCATGCTCGCACCCAAACTCGAAATCGCCCTTGCCGTAAACCTGCCCGCGCAATCCCACCTGCAAAACGCAACCGTCCAGCAAAAGCCCTTCCTCCACAGCCCGTCGCACCGGCGTTCCATGCGAATGAGGACTCCCAAAATATCCGCCCCAAGTATCGTTGTGCGCGTCGAACTGCACCAACCCCACCGGCCCAAACTTCCCATGAATCGCACGCAAAATCGGCAACAAAATCGAATGATCGCCGCCCACGCACAAAGTTCGCGCCCCAGCGGCCAAAACTTTGGCCAACTGCGCAGTAATACGCTGAAATGTATCCTCGAGCGATAGCGGATTGATGGAAAGATCGCCAAAATCCCCCACGCGCAATTTCTCAAAGGGATTCACTTCCAAAACCGGATTCCAAGGCCGAATCATCGCCGACTGCACGCGCACATTCCGCGGCCCAAATCGCGGCCCGGGCCGGTAAGTAGCCCCACCATCAAACGGCACGCCAATAAGCGCCACATCCAAATCCCGCGCCCGCGCAATATGCGGTAGCCGCATAAACGTAGGCACACCGGAAAAGCGAGGAAACACCAAAGCATCCACAGGCTGCGGATGCGCCCGAACTTTTGCCTTCGCCGATTTTTTCGCCTGAGCCTTACGCGTGGCCACAGATTCCTGCCCGCCGTCCGAACCTCAAATCATCACTTCCATTCTTCTTGAGCTCTTTCCACCTCAAATTTCAAATCTGAAATCTGAAATTTCTTGCGCCTCTCTCCCACGAATCACCGCGCCAACGCATCCGCCGCGCCCCGCGCATCCTGCGCCGTCCCCTTCGAGTCCCCCGCCGGCAAATCTCGGAACGAAAAATGTGTAGTCACGCCTTCAAAAACTTTCCCGCCCAACTCCGCATACGGATACACCGCATAATTCAGGAGCTCGCCCTTCTGCGCCGGACTCAACCGGATATCCCGCCCGGTCGTAAATTGCACCCGATTCGCATCATGCGCCCCGAAAAAATAATCGTGCAATTCCGGATGCTTCCAGGCCTCCGACGCATCCACCGGCACCCACCCCACTCCATCAATAAAAAATTCCGCCCAACAGTGATACCCGCCGATGTCGCCCGAGGTTTTGTCCGTAGGAATCGGAAATCCAATCTCAAATTTCGCCGGAATCCCCGCGGCCCGCAGCATGCCTATGAATAGCGAATGAAAGTCGGTGCAATTCCCGCGCTTCGCCGTGCAAGCCCAGATCGCGTCGCCGTGCCCCCAACCTTCGCCGGTCTTGTCGTACTTCATCGTCTTCACCACGTACTCATAAGTCCGCCGCGCCTTGTCCAGATTGTCGCTGCCGACTTGCGTGTACTCCGAGGAAAGCTCGCCAATCTTACCGTCCACAGGCACCAACCTGTCCGCCTGCAAAAATCGCCCCAGCAGCGGATCAGCCTTTACCGCGCGTTCCGCGACCGCGGTCAAATTAACGCGATGCTCGTGCCGCAGCACCTCAAACCGCATCTTCACGTCGAATGCCGCCGCCTTCTCCCCTTTCTCTTCGATAAACGCGAAGTTATCCCCATACTCCGCATCGCGCGTCCTCTTGAACGCCACCGGGCTCTCGATCTTCAAATCCGAAATCTCCTGGTAAGCGCTCGACACCGGCACCGGAATCCAAACGCGCAACGCCCCCGCGCCAGGCGCCGGCACATGCACCTCGTAAGTAAACTCAAAATGTCGCGAAGCAGCAGGCGCCGTCTCCCCAACCGCGCGTCCATGCATGAACGCCGCCGCGCAAACACAAACCGCCCCCGCCACAATCAAAACTCTGTTCAAAGTAGTGTCCCCTCTCCTCCGAACTCAGCGCTCTCTGCGTCTCTGCGGTAAGCCCCGCAGCGCGCCAAAGAATATCTCAATTCCGCAAATTCCGTGTGAACGCTCGATGAACCCGTTCAGTCCGGCACCTTCCTCAATTCCGGCTCCGGCGTAACCTTCTCCCGCATAATCTCCTCATCCCGCGCCAACCCCTGGTCAGACAACCGCTGCGCCTCAGCAAATTCCTTCTTCGCCTCCTCCTCACGCCCCAATCTTTTCAACACCCTCCCGCGCAAATAACGCACGTTGCGGCTCTCCGGCGCCAATTTTTCCGCCGCATCCAAAGCCGCCAGCGCCTCCTTCAATTTCCCCTGCCGCTGCAAAATTTCTCCCAAGCCAAATTGCGCGCTGGCAATCCGCGGATCGCGCGCGAGCGCCTGCCGGAAATAATTCGCCGCGCTATCGTCGTCATGATTCACCGAAGCGAGCGCCCCCAGCTCATCATAGTAATAAGCCACATCCGGCTCGACCCGAACGCCCTTTGCGAATTCCGCCAGCGCCTCCTCGTTCTTGCCCAAGCGCAAGTACGCGATACCCAAATAAAGATGCACGAACGGCAATTGCGGATCAGCGGCCTTGGCCTTTTCCAATTCTGCGACCGCAATTCCAAAATCATTGCGGTTCAAATAGGCCTTGCCCATCAGCAAATGAAATGCAGGCGTATCTCCGCCGACTTCCACCAACCGCCCCAGCGCCTTCTCCTCCAGCTCCGCCCGCTTCGCCTCGCCCGCGGCGATTCCCAGCACGTAGAGGTAACTTAAATTATTCGACTCGCGCTCCCACAAAGGCTCAAGCGCGTCCGCCGCATCCGCATACCGTTCGGTGAAAAAATCACACAGCCCCAGCAAATACCGCGCCTGCTCCGAATCCGGCGCATCCCGCACCACCGAAGCAAACGGCGCAATCGCCGCCCGGTAATCCTGCTCGTGAAAATAAACCAGCCCAATATTCAATCGAATTCCCGCCACCGCAGGCGCCAATTTCTCCGCCTTCCGCAAATCCACCAGCGCCGCATTCCATTTCTTCCGCCGCATTTTAATCACGCCCAGATTCGCGTAAGCCCCGGCGACGCCCGGATCAATCGCCACCACGCGCCGGAAGTCCGCCTCCGCCGCATCCAAATCATTCGCGCGCAGCGCCGCCTCGCCGCGGGCAAATAACGCCTGCGGCTCAGCGCCCTCGGATTGCGCCCAAGTTCCCGTCGGCGAAGCGCTCAGCATGAATATCGCCAGCAGGAGTGATTTCACAAACTCGGACTCTAGCAGGCCGGCAAAAAAGCGCCAAGTCGCGCGGCACTGTCATTCCGCCCCGCGATCACCACTCCAGGGGCCGTCGCGTTAACCGGAACCTGTTTACCTCGTAGCGCTCCTTAGCTTAACGGCACTTTACATCAGCTATTAACGTAGGTTAATATTTGGCGCTAAGCGAGGGATACTTGAAGGTTTTCTTATTTGCGATCCTCTGGGCGCTAATGTTGCCTGCCGTCTTCGCCCAGGAGATCTCTCCTTCCAGTGTCTGCGGCGTGGTCCAGGATCAAACGGGAGCGGTTATCGCCGGCGTGGCGTTGCAGTTGACCGCCGTCTCGACGCGTCTCGAAGCGCGCACGGGCGCCGGCGGCGAGTTTTGCTTCCGCCGCGTCGCGCCGGGTTCTTACGAACTTGCCCTGCAGCTCCCCGGCTTCCGCGGCGAACGCCGCAATCTGATCGTTCGTCCCGGCCAAACCATCAATCTGAATTTCTCACTCGCGCTCGAATCCATCGGGCAGCAAGTGACCGTTGCGGAAGGATCCGCTGACGCCGCATCGCTCAATGTCGCCCAAACCGAAATTGGCGCCGGGCTGATCCAAAATCTGCCGAGCGAGAGCGTGAACGCCGCGCTGAGTTCCATTCTCACGCTCGCCACCCCCGGCGTCGCGGCCGATTCGAACGGCGTCTTCCATCCGCTCGGCGAACACGCCGAGACTTCCTTCAATCTCGACGGCCAGCCAATCTCCGACCAGCAAAGCCGCATCTTCTCGAATCAAATTTCCGTCAGCACCATCCAGGGCATGCGCACGCTGCAAGGCGCGCCGCCCGCTGAATTCGGCGACAAAACGAGCCTTATCGTCGAGGCCACCACACGCTCCGGCCTCAACGCCGGAAAATCCCAGGGCACGATTTCGCTCAGCTACGCCTCTTTCGCTACTCCTGCTGCGAGCCTCACGTTCGCCTCCGGCTCCGAATCGTTCGGCAATTTCATTGCTCTCGACGCCATTAACAGCAGCCGCTTTCTTGACTCGCCAGAATTTCAACCCCTCCACGCGCGCGGCAACGCCGCCGATCTCTTCGACCGCCTCGACTGGCGCCGCAGCGACGCCACCTCATATCATCTCAATGTTTCTGCCGCGCACTCCTGGTTCCAGGTCCCCAATACTTTCGATCAGCAAGCCGCCGCCCAAGATCAGCGCCAGCACATGACCAGCTTCAATCTGGCCCTCGCGTTCTCGCACGTCTTCAATCCCGCGCTCCTTTTCACCGCCAACACCTGGGTCCGTCAGGATCGCGTCAATTACTATCCCTCTGCCGACTTATTCTCCGACCAGCCCGCCACGCTCTCTCAATCCCGCCGATTGACCAGCACCGGCGCTCGCACCGACTTCACCTATTCGCGCGGCCGCCACACGCTGAAAGGCGGCCTTCAGATTCAGGTCACTCCCCTCGCTGAGGCTTTCAGCACCGCTCTCACCGACCCCGCATTCAATTCCCCGTGCGTCGATTCCCACGGCGCGCCCGTCCCCGATCCTGCGCTTACTTCTCTCACCCAATGCGCCGCTGCAGGCTTCGCTCCGAACCCATCTTTCCAACCTGCGCTCCTTCCCTTTGATCTCACGCGCGGCGGAACTCTTTTCCAATTCCGCGGCGTCGCTGACATCTACGAAGGCAGCGCCTATGCACAGGACAGCATCAAGCTCGGCCAATTCAATATCAGTCTCGGCTTGCGCTACGACAATTACGCGGGCCTCAGCACCGGTTCCGGAATGCAGCCGCGCGCAGGGGCCTCGTATCAAATCCGACGCACCGGCACTGTCCTGCATCTCTCCTACGCTCGCATCTTTCTGACTCCCTACAATGAGAATCTGATTCTCTCGAGCGCCACCGGCCCAGGCGGCCTTGCCAATGGCTCGCTCGGCGCTACTGCCGTCGAGCCGCTCACTCCCGCGCGGCGTAATCAATTCAACATAGGCGCCGAACAGTCTCTCGGCGGCAAATTCAGCATCGAAGCGGAGTATTTCTGGAAATTCACGCGCGGCGCCTACGATTTCAACACCATCCTCGATACTCCGCTCAATTTCCCCATCCAATTTCACAAGTCCAAGATCGATGGCGCTCTTGTGCGCGCCACCCTGAAGAACTTTCACGGCCTCAGCGCCTTCACCGTCCTCGGACACAGCCGCTCGCGTCTGTTCAGTCCCGAAGTGGGCGGCATCAATTTCGGCTCAGCGTATGCTTCTGTCGCCCGTCCCGATCACGATCAAGGCTTTGAGCAAACCACGAATCTCCAATACCAGGTTCCGCAGAAAAATCTCCGCGGTCTATGGCTTGGACTCACCTGGCGCTTCGATAGCGGCCTGGTCGTCGTCAGCGTCCCGGATTACGCCACGGCGCTGACCCTCACCGGCGACGAACAGCATCAGATCGGCCTCTACTGTGGCAGCGTCTTCGCCACCGTCAGCCAACCTCTCCGCTCCTGCAGCTCGCCTCGGTTCGGCGCGACGCTTATCCACATCGTTCCGCCCGGCACCTACAACGCCGACACCAATCCGTCACGCATCGCGCCGCGCAATCTGTTCGATGCCGCTCTCGGTTCTGACAATCTTTGGAAGAAAGACCGCTACTCCATCGGCGGGAAAATCACCATCGTCAATCTGGCGGACAAAGTCGCGCTATACAATTTTCTCTCCAGCTTTTCCGGCACACATTTCCTCTCGCCGCGGACCGTGCAAGCACAACTCACCCTGCATTTCTAGCAAGCCGATCCGCATCGGAAAGTCTAGGCAGGAACTCTGATTTTCCTGTGTCGAGAATGTACGCGCGGCATCAGTGTGCCGGCGCGTTGACGGGAGGACTCTGTGCCGGCGGCCCCGGCATCGTCGGCATCGGAATGTCATAGGCTTTCAGCACATCTTCGGGCAAATGCGAAAGATCGGTCCCGCGCAAGTAATCGCCCATCGTCGTCCCGGTGCAATGCGAATCGACGTTGCGCGCCCCGCGCCGCGCCCGCGCATCTCCAACGTGCACGGTCCGAAAATCGATGCTGAAGCGCGTCTTCCCCGAATCGTTCGGTACCGAAGAATGCATTTGCGCACCGGAGAAAATAATGATCCCTCCCGGCGGCGGAATCAGCCGGATCTGCGGATCGAGTTCCATTTTCTCTTCCGCCTTGGGCTGCTTGCGCGTGTCGGTTTTGATGTGCTGCGCCGCGTTCTGCCGGCTGGTGCGATTCCATTCCTGGTAATTGTATTCGTGCGAGCCGTTCTTCACACCCTCGCTCCAATAGCGTGGATGAAACGCCATCGCATTGCGCGGCAAAATCTGAAAAATCGGAATCCAGAAATTCAGCTGGCACATCGGCGCGGAATACCAGGTATCGCGATGCGGATGAAATGCGTAGGCGATCCCAGAAGTCAGATAATCATCCGAAGTCGAGCTGCGCATCCGCGGCACGTCAAAATACGTCTGCTCCAAATCGCAGCCCAGCTCCTTCAAAATCAGCGGAATGTACCGCTTCGATTCCGGATGATGAATAAATTTCGGCTTCAATTCCGCCAGCACCGCCGCATATTTTTCCACCGGCATGTGATACTGCGCGGTCTCCGGATCGAGCGATCCGAACGCCTCGCGAATCATCCCGCGCGAGAAATCACAGAAATCCAGCGAAGGCTTGCACGCGTTGTAAACGAAAAGCTGCCCGTCGTAGAGCATCTCCCGCCGCTGATCGTCGCTGATCGCTGCATCGGTGAAAACCGAATTCATGAACTTCCTCCCGGAACCTGTGGCGCACGCATTTCGAGCGGCTCAGCCATCGGGCGCCGAGCGAATGGTGCGGACTGCGAATCAACCACGCGTAGACCTATATTATCACCGCGAGCGCACAATGGATGAAGCAGGTGCCAGTTGAGCCGCTATACCGCCTTCATAATCGCAGACACGGTTGCGTGGAGCAGCGCCTGTACTTCGTGCAGAGAACTGAACCCTTCCATCATCTGCTCAGTCACAATAAACAGCCCCGCATAAAATATCCCGGGCGACAATTGCATCCAGCGCAGCGGCTGCTCCGCCATTGTTTTCCGAATCGCGGGAACTTTGCACATGCGCGCCACTGCGATTCCGATCAACCCGCCCACAATAATGTCCGAGGGATAATGAATGCCCAAATAAATCCGCGCGACGCAAAGCGTCAGGGTTACGTACGCAAACAAAAAGATTCCCAGCCGCCGCGATACGTAGAAGATCGTGGTCGCAAGAAAAAACCACATCACCGCGTGGTCGCTCGGAAACGCGCTCCAGCCCAGCAACCGGTTCGGTTCCACGCCGTACGGCAACGTAAAGTGCAGCTCAGGATTGTGCAGCGGCCGGCCGCGGTACGGAACCGTGTAATCCAGCACTCGCAGCGCCACAATCAGCAGGAACGATCCCACGATCCCATGCAGCAGAATCTCGCGCGTCTCTGTCTGCGCCACGCGGTCCTTATCCTTGAACCACGCCCACCAGAACGCCATCAGCAGCGGCGAAGACGCCAACGGATTCGAATCGATCACATCAAAAATCGTATCCAGCGTCCACGATCGGTGCGCGAACCGATTCAGAAAGAAAATGATGCGATAGTCCAGCGCATTCACCGCTGGCAGCAGGCCGACAGCCAGCACATGGTGCGCTCTCCACACCGAGAGCGCGGCAATCAAGGTGACCACCCCGGCGAGCACCAGCATCGGAACGCCGGAATGGGACTTCAGTTTAAATTCCATCTTCTCTTGCCTCGAAAATCGATGCGCACCCGCATCCGTCGAAGCCTTGTCGGCCACCCGAGTATTCCGGGATAGATCAGAAGTAACCGTCAAGCGACTTTCTCCTAATGTACTACGACGCAACGCATAGCTATCGAGTTCGAGCCCAATCTGTCGCGAAAACGTAAAGGCCCACGTTCACGAAATAGTACTAGTGGCTCAATGGAAGAACGTTGAACGAACATCCAGCACGCGTCACTGGACCCCCACCAGCCCGCGCACCGCTCCAAATAATTTTTCCGTACTGTAGCCAACTCCTTTCCGGAACACAATCTCCACGTTACGAACGTCCGCAATCCGCGCCGCAGGATCGCCGTCAATCACCACCAGATCCGCCTGCTTGCCCTGCGCGATCGTTCCTATCCGCGCGCTCTGCCCCAAAAAACCCGCCCCGTTCGCCGACGCGATGTGAATCGCCTCCACCGGCGAAAACCCCGCGCGCACCAGCAATTCGATTTCTTCCTGATCGCCGTAACCCGCCAGCGTCCCGCCGTCGCCGGTTGGATCGCTTCCCGCCATCAACAATCCTCCCGCCGCCGCATACGCGCGCTCAAATTCCATTTCCTTCGCCACCAATTTCGTAAACCCAGCCTTGCCAAGAAACCGGCGGCTTAACCGGAACTTCAACCAACTCTGCCAACTGAGCGCGCGCTCCTCGCGATCCTTCATCGCCTCAAGCGTCTCGCCTTGCCCGGAGAAATCCGCAAACACCGCCAACGTCGAAGTCATCGCCACGTGATGATCCACAAGATGCCGGATCATCCCTTGCACTTCCGCGCTGCGAACATCCAACCGCTGATCGAAATCTTTCAAGGTCGCAAACATATCCGGGCAAACTCCGCGCTGCTTCCCGGAAAAGAATTCCGTGTCCACGGCGATCCCGTGCTCCAGATTGTCGATGCCCAGATCCGCGGCCTCCGTAAATCCCACCGAACACAAATGCCCCGTAATCTTCAATCCCTTCGCGTGCGTCTCATCAATCGCCGCCTTCAATTCCTCCGGCGTGATGTGCATGTACGCCTTGAACGAAGTCATCCCCGCCGCGGCCCATTTATCCACTCGCGCCTTCGCATCCTCCGGCCCCGCCAACTCGCCCATCTGCGGAAAAATCGCCGGCTTGCCCTCGAGATACGGCGCCGTAGGAAAAATGTCCGGCCCCGGCCGCGCCCCCGAATCAATCGCCCGCTTCAGCGCCAAATCCGCGTCTCCGTCCATGCTCCCGGTCGTGCGCATCGTCGTCACGCCCGCCGCCAGATACATCAGCGGAAACGGCACGTCCTGCTCGATGCACAGCGGCGTCCGCGTGAAATTCGGCGCCACGGTAAAAAGATGCTCGTGCATCATCACCAGGCCCGGAATGATCGTCTTCCCCGAAAGATTCAATTCCCGCGCGCCCGCCGGCACCGCAATCGCATCTGCCGCTCCAAACGCCGCGATCATGCCGTCGCGCAAAATCAAAGTCTGATCGTTCAAAGCCGGCGTATCATTCCCATCAATCACCCGCGCATGAGTAAGCGCAATCACCGGCGCATTCTCCACAATAAACGCCGCCGGCCCCTGCAACGCCAACCCGCGATAATGCGCCCGCGAAACGTGCACCACGCCCCAACAAATCAAAATCGCCGCAGCAATAACCAAAACAATGCGAACTCCCCATTTAAATATCGCGCGCAGTATTTTCAATTGATTCCCTCGTAGCGCCGGCTGCCAGCCGGCGTTTTTGAATTTGCCTTTGCATTTGTTTCTTCTTCAATCTCACCCCATCGGCCTTTTCCTTCTACTCCTCCCCGCCGCAAAAAGCACGATTGATTCTTCAGCACGCGCGTCTAGCCTCCCTCTTCCGCGCGTCATATAATTTCCCCGATGCGCAAAATCATTCTCGGCCTCGGCATTTCCCTCGACGGCTACATCGCCCGCCCCAACGGCGCCGTAGATTTCCTCTTCATGCCCAAGGGCTATTCCATGGCTCCCTTCTTCGCCACTATCGACGCCGCCATCATGGGCCGCAAAACTTTCGACGCCGCCCTCCGCATGGGCGGCTCGTTCACCGATTCCAAAGTGCCAACTTACGTAATGTCCCGCACGCAAGCCCCCGGTAAACGCGAAGGCCTGATCTTCACCAATCAATCCCCCGCCGATCTGGCCCGCGATCTCCGCACCCATCGCGGCAAAGATATCTGGCTGATGGGCGGCGGCGAACTAGCCCGCGAATTCCTCAAAGGCGATCTAATCGACGGCCTCTATTTAGGAATGGTTCCGGTCCTCCTGGGCGAAGGCATTCCGCTTTTCCCCAACGGTTTCCCGCAACGCGATTTCGCCCTAACCCAAAACAAATCCTACGACCAAGGCCTAATCGCCCTAAAATACGATCGCGCACGCCCAAAACCCAAGCGCTTAAAGCCGGCCCCGTGAACTTTTCGTAGCGCCGCCCAAAAAACCTGTCATTCCGAGGCGTCCGCCGAGGAATCTGCATTTTCTGTTCGCCCCCGCCTTCGCCCCCGTTTTTCAAAAGGGTGCCCCATGCGCCGCAGTTGCGCGTGGGGCTTTTTCTTCGAGTCCGCGCCGTTGACCTTGTAGGGGAGGGCCGCATTCGCCCTCCCCCGACGGCCGCCGTTGCCGTCCCCACGCGTCTTCGCGCCAGACGCCGCCCTTGCGCGTGGGGCTTTTTCCCCTGCGCCCGCCGTTCGGCCCCGCCGTTGACCCCCGTTTTTCAACAGGGTGCCCCATGCGCCGAAGTTGCGCGTGGGGTCTTTTCTTCGATTCCCCGCCGTTGACCCTGTAGGGGAGGGCCGAATTCGCCCTCCCCCGACGGCCGCCGATGCCGTCCCCACGCGTCTTCGCGCCAGACGCCGCCCTTGCGCGTGGGGCTTTTTCCTCCCCGCCCGCCCTCCGGCCGCGCCGTTGCCCCCCTCGTGTATCGCAAGGTTTTCGGACCGTAGGGGCGCTGCTTCGTTTACCCTGAGCATCGAAGGGCTCCGCCCGCCCAAGTCAAATTCGCGGAAATCCGCCCCATTGTGCACAGCGGAATCGCCCAAAGCGCTTGGGGTTTGCGCCGCCGGGGAGCAGGCCAACAAAGCCAGGATGTCTCTAGCTGTTTTGTAGAGGTAAGCGCGAAAGTCTAGAAGCTGATCTTCAAAATCTGCCCATTATTTCCCACGAACCATCCAGCATGCGGATTAGCAAACGCCACAGCCCAATATCCGCTAACATCCGGCAAGGTAAACCACGTGCGGCCCTCATCGGGCGTCCAAGCCGCCTCGCCGGAAGAATAATCCGGCTGCGTCTCGGTAGTGATCACCACGGTCCGTTCGCCGCCGCCATCATGATCGCGATCGTCGTGGCGCCCGCCGCTGACGTACGCAAGGCAGAAAATCGCCCCCTGCACCGGCGGCGCGTTCGTCAACGTCCACGTCTGCCCGCCGTCGTTCGAAGTAGCCGTCTGCGCGCTGGTATTGGAACTCAAATCGCCGCCGCCCAGAATTCCGTGGCGATGATCGCGGAACGCCACCGAAATTCCTCCCGCGCTCGGCGAGCTCACCAGCGGCGTGTCGTACGCGTTCCAACTGTCGCCGCCATCGCGCGTGGCCAGAATCCGCGCCACCGACGCGCCGCCGGTGGCAATCCACGCATTTCTCTCGCCCTCGCTGGCAGCGCAAGTTCCGCTCGCGGCAAACGACGCCTCGCCCGCCAGCGCCGGCGGCATATTCGCCGCAATGGACTCCCAATTCTTCCCATCGGTAGTGCGCAGATCGGGAAACACGCCATTCACCGAATCGCTGTGCGCGATGCCGCGGTGCGGTCCCCAGAAAGCCATGCAATCGTAGAACGCATTCACCGTCTCGTTGGTGAATTCAATCGTCCAGTTCGCGCCGCCGTCCACAGTCTTGTAGATCTTGAAGTCCGCAGTGTTGTCCCCAATGGACATGAGGTAAGCCACTTTGTCGCTAACGCCCTGCACATCGCGGAACTGCTCGGCCTCCGCTCCCGGCACGACGCCCGCCGTCCAGGTATCTCCGCCGTCCTTAGTCACCACAAACGTGCCGCCCGTCCCCGCGGCCCACACCACCCGCGCGTCCACCGGACTAACAGCAATCAAAAGCTGCGTAGTCCCGCTCTGCTGCGCCGTAAATTTCGGCCCGCGATGATCCCCACGTTCCTGCCCCGAAGCAAACGTAGCGCAAGCAGCAACCAGCAACACGGCCAACGAAATTTTCGCCATAGCAGCACCCCCAGCCATCAATCCACAGCGCCGGGAGTATAGAAACGCCGCAAAGTGGAGTCAAGCGCGCGAGCCCTGCGATCCCGAAAACGGGACCGAAGCTCCTCACCCTTCCCAAACCCGGGGAAGAATGGGCGCCCAAAACCCTCAATCGTTCAGAAAAAGCTGGCCCCCCAGTTTCAGTCACGCCGAATCGCCAATTACAGCGGACAAGCTTCCGACCCAGCGTTCCATCGAATCGGGATTTTCTTCCCGATACGCCCGTATCATCGCTCGGAGACGATTTTGGTTCCAAGGGATGCCACAGTAGTAAGCTAGAACCAAAGCCGCGCCCGGACGATATAGGCGGCCTTCGTCGACGTGTCGTTGTAGGTCAAATCCTTCTAAATCGCATCCGAGATCAGGGTTAAGCACGAGGCCCCGATCGAACACAGGAAGCTCGGTCATCAGCCATGGCGCAAGGTAAGACAGTTCTTCAGATCGGTTTGACCGCCAAAGTTGGAACATGTCGAAGAAAACATCACGCACCTCTGTTGCTGACCATGATGTGATTCGTGCGAGCCAGCTAAGTGCCCATATCGCTGAGCACTGTAAGTAAGGTTCCTTGGCTCTCCGCAAGTTTGCGATTAGCGTTTTCCATTCTTGAAACTTCGCCCTGGACAACGGATCTAAAGTCGAAGTGGGGGGGCGCTTGGCAGGCGAGGCTATGTGGGTTGGATCCCAGATTGACGAGTATGCAAGCTCCATGACTACCAGGCATGCGATAGCTTGGGCTTCAGGGTCGGTGTCATGTAACTTCCGCTCAATCAGCGCGGCCTTCTCGGCGTTCAATGGCAGTCCCAAGTCTATTCCAGTCTGTGGCTGAAACATCGTGACTAGGTTTTCCCCGATCTGCATTAGGTGCGTGAGAGACGATGTAAACTCCTCGCGAACGACTTCGTATAGAAGTTTCGCGTACTTTGTGTGTCCAATGCCAGGGACCGGGTTCTGGTAAAAGTGAACACGCGAAACCTGCTTAATCGCTTCTTTTAGAACCTCCGGCGGGGCCTGTATCTCGTCTCGAAGACACGCTGCGAGTAGTGAGCCGATCGTGTTGTCCACTTCCGGAGTTGATGTACTGGCGGCGATTTCCAGGATCGTTTCCTTTATTAGAACTTTAACCAACGGCTCTACAAACCGGCCCGCGAGCACTGCGGCGAGTGGCACAACCTCCGACCATTGTTCGTCGCGGAGTCGCGGACGCAGCAGATTTACGAGATTGTTGCCTTTCTTTCTATTGGGATATTGTCCATCTACGATCGCTCTGGCGACCAGATATTCTTGGAATGTAAGATGCCTGAACTCGTAGGCGGGATATATGCAGCCATTTTCCACAACATGGCCGCTCAGCATCAGTAGGCTACTCCGCAATTGAACTCGGTCGACGAATTCCGCGACACTCAGCCTTGCACATCCGAGCACCTCTGGCAACTCGGCGCGTGCGCTGGTCAAAACCTCACGCAATCTCCGTGCAGAGATCGTTTGAATCCCGCTCTTCATCATCTGGAATGCCAAGTATTCGAGTTGCGGAATCGCTTCATCCAGGTCGATGGGTTCGTAGCCCTCCACGTTCCATGTTGTCAGAAGAACTTCGATCGCCTTTGAATATAGCGCGGCTCGTTTTGTCGGAAGCTGGCCTACCCAACGTTTAACGAGAAGAAGCGTTGTTAGCAAAAGGGGGTTCGCGGCGAGTTCCATGAGCCGGTCATTCGCGCAAATTGTATCAGCGAGTTTCTCCGCCTCGGCTTGAACTTGAATTGAATCTCCGACGACTTCCTTGTGCCACCTGAGCGTTAGCGCCTTGATCCCGTTGGGATCTAGATCGTCCAACTTAAACTGCTGGCACTGTGCGCTCAGTGCGCCAGCAATGATCCGAAACCCGCGCTCTCGTGATGTAAGAACAACCGCAGCGCTGGGATATGTTGCCAGGAATGTGCGTAGCTGATAAACGAAACACGCACGATCCGCGTCGCTCGAGATTTCGTCCAGACCGTCGAGCAAGATAAGAGCCGCGCCATTCTGAAGAGCGCGGCGCACAACTTCTTTGAAGGAGCCCGATAGATCGTCCGTCATCTCGGCCCGTTTGGAAATCGATTCAAGGATTTCCATAATTGGCGAGCGGACCAACGCGTCGAGTTGGCGACACCTAACAAATAGCGGAAACCAATTATTGGCTGGCAATTCGTCGTTAATCAGGTCACGTCTCTCAGGAAACGCATACGCTGTTGCTAAGCGCTTGAGCAGGGTTGACTTCCCGCCACCCGGAAGGCCAAGGACGGCGATGCGCTGAGAACGCCCAAGAACCTGCCCAACGGATAGTCGGCTGTGGTCTTGGTCTCTCTGGGCGCTTTCTATTCTCGAGCGACGAGACCGAACCGCGGTCCGTTTGCTATTTCGACGTCTTCCTTCGACTAGTGGATCATCTATGTCTTGGACCAATGGGACCAAATGCAGCGGGACAAACAGCGTCTCGAGACGCAGCCGACGGGATCCTACTTCCAAATCTGCGGGCAGTCCGTCCAGGTGGATTTCACCACACTCTTGTTCCAGGAATTTCAGGTATTTTTGCTGAGCTTGAATCTGAAGACCCTCCGTGTTGGCGTTTGCTGGGGGCGGCAGAAGATAGTGCAGGGAGTGCAGCCGGCCGCCTACCGCTTGATCAGAACGTGCAATTGAGGCGGATAGGGCCGCACCGATAAAATTACCATCCGCATGCACTAACGAATAGTGTGTGACTTCGTTGTGCGTAGAAAAGTAGACGGCCCAGACCCACCCAATTTCATGTGCTAAAAGCTCGCGCTGGCTGTCCCGATCGAAAATCAATTGGGACGCTTGGACGCAACGGCCAGCCAGTTCCGTAGCAATATGCTCGGCCACGATTATGCGTCCCGTTATCAGTTCGCGGACCACGTCCTCGGCGGTCATGAGTATGGCCCGCTTGCTCCCCAATTCGTCCTCTTGCTCTATCGCGGTCTCGGTAAACCCCGAAAGTGATATGAAATATCCAACCGTTTGCACATCCTTGTTCTTGCGTGCTTCAGCATCGAGGCTGCCAATGAATTTATTGACGTCATCTCCGCCGGTCTTATCTTCAGTGGCCTTGCATTCTGCGACTACGCGCCGCGCTTCCGTCCTGTGAGAGGCTGATAGGTCAATCTCTCGGCCAGACTTGTGAATATTGAGCCGGACATTCTCGTAGCCCAGCGCGAGAAAGAGAGATTCCATCAATCTCCCAAACAGGTCCCCTCTTTTGTTAGCTTCATTCTCCAATATTCTGACGGCGGAAATATTTGACATCTAATTAGTCCTCTAAGTCATAGCATTGTAAATTATTTAGTGAGTTACGAAAGATAATTCTGCTGCGCGTGGGCGGTGGCGCAGCCTCTTCCGGCGGTCTGCCGGGGTGGCCGATCCTTCCCGGTTTGTGGGAAGGGTCGGGTCTTCGGCCCGGTTTTTGATTTCTCGTTCTCCAGGTTCGATGTTTTCTTCTCTGGTCCCCATCAAACCATATCAATCCTCGACAATCCGTCCTCACGTCCTAGTCCGTGAGCGCTCCGCGCCCTCCCAAAATCCTCACAAGACCAATTCCGCATCCGCATTGCGACCGGAAAATAAGCAAAACGACAAAGAGCGTGCCACCCGCGCACTTTCGGAAGTGCTGCCAGGTTGCGCCGTTACCAGATCGTGATGAATAATTGTCCGCGATTTCTCCCGCGCGTGCGCGGAACATTCGGAGATGCCAGATGCCTACAACTCCTGCTCACGAAAATATTCGAGTCGGTCAAATCGAGGTGCAATTCCGTCTGGATGCTTCCCAGACTGGCGGGGCATTTACGATGTTCGAGTTCCGCGTGCCGGTCGCCGCGCGCGTGCCGGTACCGCACAGCCACGAAACTTTTGACGAGACGCTCTTTGGTCTGGACGGAGTGACGACGTGGACGGTGTCGGGTGAATTGGTCACCGTTGGCCCTGGCGATGTGTTGTTCATTCCACGCGGCGCGGTCCACGGCTTCGATAATCGCGGAACGGCAGCGGCTCGTGGCCTCAGCGTCATCACGCCGGGGCTGCTGGGCCCTAGCTTCTTCCAGGAAATCGGAGCGATCGTGAATGCCGGCGGGCCGCCCGACATCGCCCGCATCGCGCAAGTCATGCAACGCCATGGCCTTCGTCCTGTCGTCCCGGCGTGATTTGTCGAAACGCGTGGAAGCTGCCCACGGGCGGATGGCGCAGCCTTTTCCGGCGGTTTGCCGTGGTTGGCCGATCCTTCCCGGTTTTGTAGGGGGGCGGGTTCACACGCCCCCGGTGTGGCCGTGGGTTTGTGTCTCCGGCAGGAGGCCCAGCCTCCCGCTATCACAAAGATAGCGATCGACAAGAAAATCGCTGCGCGCAATCCCTTCGAGAGAAGGCCAGTCACGAATTCTACTCCACAGCCGCATTCCAAACTCTCCTGGACTCTTCGAGACGCACAGAACTTGGAATCGAACCCCGACAACGCCGTTGGGATGCACACGTTTTAGGGTATACGTATAGGGATTGATCTGTTTGCCAGAGCGCGACTGCGCGTCTCCGGGAATCGAATTCGTCGTTATCGTCTAGGTGCGATCGAGAAGGCCACCAATGCGCTCAAAATTTGCATCGAGAGCAGGCTCCTAAATTGTCCGCACTGAAATTAGCGCATCTCATAAATCCCCTGAGGGGGCCGGAGTTTCAGCTCCGCCAGGTGGGAGCCCTCTGCTTCAGCAGGGGGAAGCTGGACTTCAGTCCAGCGGAAACGGAGCACCAGCACATATATGCGGCTTTACAGGCCGCGGAAAAAGTCAGAATGCTGTCATCCTGAGCGAAGCTAAGGATCTAAGCGTCTAATGTTTGCTACTACTTGCGCCAACAGAACACGTCGACATAAGCCGGCTGGTTGTCGAATTGGCCTTTTTTCCGCAACCTCTTTAGCCGCGGGGATTTTGATTTGCGACGTCTCACACCTTGAGCCGCCGACGAATTTTCGACCCCGCGTGCTGCCCATTTATGAGATGGGTTGATGACTCAAAAGAATCTCTATTTCCTGGGTTTGATTCTGTCTGCCAGCGGATTCGTATCACCTCCCTTCGCTCTCGCAATCGGCCTATGTTATGGCTTGGCGTTTCAGAATCCCCACAATTGGGCCGGGAAAGATCTGCCCAGGTTCTTGTTGCAGGCATCCGTCGTGGGCCTCGGATTTGGAATGAATCTTCACGATGTAATCCACGCCGGCCGCTCCGGCTTCATTTACACCGCGGCCGGAATCGCGCTAACCATGATTCTGGGCTTGGCCTTGGGCCGTATTTTGCGAGTCAACGGCACTTCCTCGCTGCTGATCTCGGCCGGCACCGCCATCTGCGGCGGAAGCGCGATCGCCGCCGTTGGCCCCATCGCCAATGCCACCGACGAAGAAATGGCGGTCTCAATGGGCACGATCTTCGTCTTGAACTCGGTGGCCCTTTTCTTGTTTCCGGTGATCGGCTGGGCCCTCCATCTCGATCAAATGCAATTCGGTTTGTGGGCGGCTCTCGCGATTCACGACACCAGTTCCGTTGTCGGCGCCGCCGCAAAATACGGCTCTGTGGCGCTGGTGATTGGCATGACCGTCAAGCTCGCTCGCGCGCTTTGGATCGTTCCCGTATCCGTGGCGACGGCCGTCCTCAAAAAGACCAAGACGCGCATTCAATGGCCTTGGTTCATTTTGTTTTTCTGTTTCGCGGCCATCGCCAACACTTACCTGCCGCAGTTTTCGCCGGGTTTCACCGTGCTGAGCCGCTTGGGCAGAATCGGCCTGACCGCGACGCTCTTCCTAATCGGCACCGGCCTCACGCGGCAAACCCTCCGCCGCGTAGGAGTTCGCCCATTCATGCAAGGCGTAGCCTTGTGGCTGGTAGTGGCGCTCAGCTCGCTCGCGTTGATCCGTATCGGCTGGATCCACATTTAATTCGCGCGCGCAGCGCAGCCTTTTCCGGCGGTTTACGGTTTTGGGCGGGTGGGCCAGCCTTAGAGCCATCCAGAATCTACAACTACCAGATTATTTGGATTCCGGCGGCTTGGATGCGGCGATCGCGGGTTACGAGCGGCAGGCCGAGATGAAGCGCAGTTGCGGCGATGATGCGGTCGGGCATGTCGGGAACGACATCGCGGGGCACGGCCCTCAGGGCGCTCGCGACGTTGTAATCGAGCGGAAAGACTCTGAATGCGGGATTGTCGCGGCCGAGCTCACGGACAAACCTGTCGAACGCGTCGCCGGCGATCCGCCCGCGTTCGACCAAGTACACAACCTCAACGAGCGAGACGGCTGAAATGAACGTTGGGACGCCGCTGGCCGCGGCGGTGTCAATCAATGAAAAGACGGACTGTGAGAGGTTTTTGGTGTCGAGCAGGTACCAGATGGCCGCGTGGGTATCGAGCACCGCGCTCATAGTTTGATGTCGCGAGGAAACTTACCCCACATTTCGCGGCGGGCCTCGGCGATATCTTCTTCGGTGATATGGATGTTCAGATCCGCCCACAGCCCGCGCAGACTCTTGAGCGGCTTCTTTGTGCCGTTTTTTTGTTTGAGGAAGTCCACAAAGTCCAAGACCTCCTTCTGCTTGTCAGGAGGCAGGTCGCGCAGTTTTTCGAGGACTTGCTCTTCGATGGTCATGGCAGCCTCTCGGGCGTTCTCTGATAATTATACCCCTGCCGGATACGATTGGGTGCTACTCGGCACCGCCTTTTCCGAAGACTAGCCGTGGGTGGCCCATCCTTCCCGGTTTTGCAGTTTGGGAAGGGTTGGGGCTTCGGCCCCCGCCCCTGTTTATTCTGGCCATCCGACTCCCTGCATTCCCTCCCGTACTGCCCTGCTCCGGATCAATTCTCATCAGTACCCCCAACAAAACTGTTGACAATTTGGTACTCTTGTGATTCAGTGGTTTGAGAAGTGCGCAGTCCCTAAGCGCGGGGCTCGCTCTCCTGAGCTTGCTGTAGGCTTGTCCTGAGCGAAGCCGAAGGATCCGTGCCTGAAAATGATTCCTCAGGCCGCGACTTCTTGGCCTGAGCAAGGTCGAGGAGAAGTCATGCTGCAAGTGCTGCAAAATCAATACGGCTTTGACACCTGAGGGAGTGCCGCTCGGATGGCCAAAATCGATTTCTAATCGCGTGCGAATTTATTAGAAATCGCCGTAAGTTTCTGAAAACAAAGAACAGATGCCGATTCTAATCGCGTGAAAACGGCACCTTTTAGGGCTCCTCAGCCTGCCGCCGTGCCGGGGCGGGAAGACGTCAACGTCTCGATCGGAAAATAAGGAAAAGAGCAGAGCGTGCGCCACTCGCCTTTCTTGCGGTATTATCTCCGCGCTTGGCTGGAATTATTCACTCACGGAGAGCCGATGAACTCGAAAAATATCGGATTGGCGAGGATGATCTGCTTTTTTTGGTGCGTAGCGGCGCTGGGGCTGTTTTTGCTGCTGTGGGGAATGCCGCGCGTCGCGCGGGCGCAAAGTGAATGCAAGGTGCCGTTCGAGGCCAGCGACAAACTCAATGCCACGCCGCATCACGGCTTTACCACGCGCAGCCGGGTGAGCAACGCCGACAAACCGGAAACCATGGAGGGAATCTTCGTGGGCGGAGTTTATTACGTCCAGTCTCGCGGAAAATGGGTGAAGAGCCCGATGACCGCGGAGCAAATGAAGCAGCAGGAAGAGGAAAATCGCAAGAACGCCAAGAATACCTCCTGCAAGCACGTGCGCGATGAGCTGGTGAGCGGCGAGGCCGCCGCGGTCTACAAGGTGCACTCGGAGACGGAAGACACCAAGGCGGATGCGCAAATCTGGATTTCGAATTCCAAAGGACTAATCCTACGGGAGGAAGAGGATCTGGATACCGACGGAGAAAAGATGCACATTGTCACCCGGTTTGAATACAGCAATGTTGCGGCGCCGAAGCTCTCGCCTTGACCGAGGAAACAGAAAGATGCCGTCCTGAAAGGGCGGCGCTTTGGGGAAGACTGAGCGACGCGCCGGGTTCGCGAAAAAATTGAGCGTGGACAACGCGCGCGGGCTTACGCTAACCTCCTCGCGATTTTGAGCGCGAGGGCAAATGGCGCAAGTTTCGAGAAGAAAAATTTTGCTGACGGGGCTGGCTCTGCCCGGAATCGCCGGCTCACTCTACCGCGGCACTTCCGGCGACCAAGCTGCCGTCACTCCGAAACGATTCGAAGAAATCGCGGGATTTGAATTGGCCGACGTTGTCGCGAGTCATCCGCTCGCGATTGTGCCTCTAGGCAGCCTGGAATTCCACGGCCCGCACAATCCGCTCGGAGCAGATTCGATCATCATTTCCGGGATTTCGGAACAGGTGGCCGCGCGGACCGGCGGGCTGCTGTTCCCCACGATCAAATTCACGCAATGCCCGGCGCACACGGCGCATTTTTCCGGGACGATGTCGATACGCCCGGAAGTGATGACCATGTATTTCGCCGACGTGCTGCGCAACATTCTGCACATCGGATTTCGCAAAATTTTCATCCTCAACGGCCACGATGGCAACATCGGGCCGGGCCGCGGCGCCATTGCGCAAGTTGCCGATGAGGTGAACGGCGCGGCTTTGCTCTTGGCGAGTTGGTGGGAATTTCTTCCCGGCGAACTGGTGAAGTCCCTGGGGATGTTCCATCAGGCCAACGGTGGTCACGGCCACGGCGGTCCGCTCGAGACCTCCGCGGTCGCCGCGTTCCGTCCGGATTTAATCCATCTCGACAAGGCGCGCGATCTGCCCGAACCGCCCGACCTCTCCGGTGGAACGCCTTATTTTCTGCAGAAGTCCACGGCGGCGGATTGGCCGGGATATTCCGGCCACGTCAGCGAAGCGTCCGCAGAAAAGGGCAAGAAACTGGTGCAGATCAGCGAAGACGCAATCGTAAAACTAATCGAGAACTGGCTGCAGCACGGCGAAGTTCCCGGCAGCTGGTAGGCCCTTTGGGCTGGGAGGCGGGCAAGTTGTCGGCTAAGCGGCGGCGGAAAGCATCTTCGGTGACGATTCGCGATGTGGCGCGGACTAGCGGATTTTCGTCCACCACCGTGTCGTTCGTTTTGAACGATGCGCCGCTGGCGCGCTTCATTCCGGCGAAGACGAAAGACCGCATCCGCAGCGCGGCGAAAAAACTTGGCTACCGGCCGCATTTGCTTACGCCGTTCATGCGCAGCAAGCGCAGCCACGCGGTGGGCGTGATGGTCTTCGACATGACCGATCCCTACTGCAATTTGATTTTGCGCGGCGTGGAGAATGCGCTGTACCAGGCGTCGTATCTGCCGATGCTGGCGGATGCGCACAATGAGAAGAGCCGCTTCGAGCGCTACCTGGAAATGCTGCTGGACCGGCGCATCGAAGGCTTGATCGTGATCGCCAATTGGCTTTTTCTGGACATCAATTTTTTGGCGGATCTCGAGAAGAACACGATTCCGACGACGTTGATCAGCGGCGAACTGCAGAGCGATTCGATCAGCTCGGTGGTGGTGGACAACGAAGTCGGCGGGCGGATGGCGCTCGAGCATCTGTATTCGCTGGGGCATCGCAAAATCGCGTTCATTCGCGGGCCGAAGATGCTGGGCGATAGCGGGCCGCGCTGGCACGGGATCAAGGCCATCGCCGCGGCGCACAAATTCGAGCTCGACCCAAAACTGATTGTGGATTTGCCGGAATCGCGCGATCCGAATTCGGGATTCGAGGCGGGGTTTCGCTTGACGGAGGAACTGCTGACGCGCAAGAAGCAGTTCACGGCGCTGATGGCATTTGACGATTTGACGGCGTTCGGCGCGATACGCGCGCTGGCGAAGGCGGGAATGCGCGTGCCGGAGGATTGCTCGGTGATTGGATTTGATGATGTGGCGGCCGCGTCGCTGTGCACGCCGCCGCTGACGACGATTCGCCAGCCGATGGAAGCGATGGGCTCGGCAGCGGTGGGGATTTTGGTGGATGGGATAAATGCGTCGCAGGAGAATCGCGATTTTACCGCGGCGCACCGGCGAGTGGCGCCGGAGTTGGTGGCGCGGGAATCGACGCGGGCTTTGAGGTAGGGCGCGAAGGTACTGGCTCTTTACTCGAGATGAAGAGAATGCAGATCCTTCACTTCGTTCAGGATGACAACGAAGAGAAGGGCACGAAATAAAACCAGGCAAAAACCCCACGCGCAACTACGGCGCGTGCGGGCACCCCGCCCGGCTGGTGAACTTTCTGCTTGACAGGTGTGGTCCAGTGTCAGACTATTCCGCCATTCAATTTGTTTAATAAACGTTTTAATGAACTAGGGGACGGGGCTGGGGACGGACAACGCTGAGACTTTGGTTCCACGCCCGACCGATTTCGCCGAGGTTCCGGAGAAGATCATGAAAATCCTCCGATTCGTTGTGATTTGCGGCTTCGCGGTGCTGGCGCTGCCCTTGCTGGTGCGCGGGCAGGACACCGGCTACATCACCGGAACGGTGACGGACAAGTCGGGCGGGACGATTGCGGGCGCGGACGTGACCGTGTCGAACACGGCGACGCGGAATCACCCGCACCGTGCCGACAAACACCAGCGGCGAATACCTGGTGGCGGCGCTGCCGGCGGCGACGTATTCGGTGACGGTGACGGCGAAGGGATTCGAGAAGTATCTCGAGAACAACATCGTGCTGGCCGCGGCGGAAAAGCGGCGTGTGGACGTGACCTTGACGGTGGGCGCGGTGGCGGAACAAGTGACGGTGGAAGGCGGAGGCGCACCGACCGTCGAGACGCAATCGTCGGAAGTGAGCAACACGATCGACAGCAAGCAAGTGAGCCAGTTGGCGCTAAATGGGAGGAATTTCACGCAGCTCATTAATTTGACGCCGGGGGTGAGCGATCAGACCGGGCAGGATGAAGGCGTGGTGGGCGTTTTCGGAAACGCGGCGTACAGCGTGAACGGCGGGCGGACGGAATACAACAACTGGGAAATCGACGGCGGAATGAATATGGACGACGGCAGCGCGACTTCGCTGAACGTCTATCCGAACGTGGACGCGATCCAGGAATTTGAGGTGCTGACTTCGAGCTACGGCGCGCAGTATGGAAAAAGCGGCGGCGCGACGGTCGAGGTGGTCACGAAATCGGGGACGAAAGATTTTCACGGCGACGCGTTTTATTTTGGGCGCAACGATTTCTTCAACGCGCGAAGCTTTTTCGACGCCGACCGGCCGGTGTACAAGAAGCATGACTTCGGATACACGATCGGCGGGCCGGTGTTCATTCCGCATCACTACAATTCGGATCGATCGAAGACGTTTTTCTTTTTCTCGGAAGAGTGGCGGCGGGAGAAGAACCCGATCGTCGTATTTGCAGAATGTGCCTTCGGACGACGAAAGAAATGGAATTTTCTCGGATCTATGCCCGGACTCGTTCGGAACGTTTAACGATTGCCCGACGCTGCCCGGAACAGGCACGGTGGCGGACGGCGGGACGAGATATCCGGGCGATACGGTGACGGTGGATCCGAACGCGCCGCTGCTGCTGGTGAATGTGCCGCACGCGAACACAACGAACGGCGGCTATCCGGCGTGGCAAGGAAACGTTTCGCCGCCGACGAAGTGGCGCGAAGAACTCGTACGGGTCGATCACAATTTCAGCAACAACCTGCGCGCGACGTTTCGATACATCCACGATTCGTGGAATACGGTTACGCCGGAGGTGCTGAACTGGTCGCAGCAGTCGAGCTTCCCGACGATTCAGACGAACTTCGTAGGGCCGGCCACGAGCTTCGTGGCCAAGCTGACATGGACGGCCTCGCCTTCACTGCTGAACGAATTTGTTTTCAGCTATACCGGCGACCATATTTTCCTGACGAATACGGGAACAAACTGGCAGAGGCCGTCGACGATGACGATTGCAGGAATCTTCGACAACGGCTTCGGAGGCAAGCTGCCGGGATTTTCGGTGGCCAACGGCACACCTTACGGCGGCGGATTGACCGACGGAGGATTTGCCGAGGATCCGAGCTTCATTCCCTGGAACAACGCGAATCCGATTTATGATTACCGCGACAACGTGACGAAAATTATCCGCACACACAATTTGCAATTCGGATTCAATTTCGTCGCGGACCAGAAGAATGAAATTAATGAGCCGGGATTCAGCGACAACGGCTTTCTGACCTTCGATGCGACATCGCCGGTGAGCACCGGAAACGCGTTTGCGGACTTGCTGCTCGGGAACGTGGCGGCGTATTCGCAGACGAATCTGCAGACGAAATATTACAACCGCTACAAAATTTTTGAGCCGTACTTGCAGGACGACTGGCACATCACGCGGAATTTGACATTGAATCTGGGATTGCGCGTGAGCTTGTTCGGCACCTACCGCGAGAGATACAAACACGCCTTCAATTTCAGCCCCGGGACGTATAGCCTTTCGGATGCGCCGGAAATTGACGTGGATGGCTCGATCACCGGGCAGGCGGGGGCGCTGGTGCCGGGCGTGGGAAATCCATTTGATGGACAAATTCAGTGCGGAGCGCCGGGAATTCCGCCGGGATGCTTGAAGGGTCATTTGTTCAATCCTGCGCCGCGGATCGGCTTCGCGTGGGATCCGTTCGGGAATGGAAAGCTGGCGATTCGCGGGGCGTATGGAATTTTCTTCGAGCATACGAATGGGAACGAGGCCAATTCGCAATCGCTCGAAGGCACGCCACCGCTGGTGCAGACGCCGACGCAGTTCAACATCACCGGCTACGACAATCTGGGAGGCGGCGGGCTACTTTTCCCGCTATCGGTGAATTCGATTCCGGACAAGGCGATCTGGCCCTACATCCAACAGTGGCACCTGGACGTACAAAAGGAACTGCCGTGGAAGTCGATGATCGCGGTTTCCTATGTGGGATCAAAGGGAACGCACTTGACCACACAGCGGGATATCAATCAGCTTCAGCCAGTGCCGGCGAGTGAAAATCCATTTGCGCCGGGAGTGCCGCTGGACAGCACCGTGTGTGATCCGGTGGGCAACGGCACGCTGTATGGGGCCGGAGATATGGTGAACGGAACGGCGATCACGGCGCATGCCGCGCAGAATTTGAACGTGGCCTGCGGAGCAAATCCAAATCCGTTTGCGCCGTTCCTCGGGCTGGCGACGATCAACCGGCTGGAGGCCGAGGGCAACTCGAGTTATCACGCACTGCAAGTGACGGGACGCCGAACGGCGGGCGATTTGACGTTCAGCGTGGCTTACACGTATAGCCACGCGATCGACGATTCGTCGTCGCGATTCGATACAGGCTTCCCGAATTCCTACGACATACGCGGATCGCGGGCGAGCGGAAACTATGATCAGCGGCACTTGTTCGTGGTGAGCTACGTTTACGATGCGCCGTTCTTCCGGCACGCGAGTGGATGGACGCACGCGCTGCTGGGCGGATGGGAGGCGTCGGGAATCACAACGGCGCAGACGGGCGTTCCGTTTACGTTGCTCGACGGCAACTTTGCGGACAACGCGGGCGTGAACAACGGGACGGTGTTGAACTCGATCGGGCTTGGGTCGTTTGTGGACGTGGTTGGCAATCCGCACGCATCGGTGCAGAGGAATGTGCCCGGCGTATATGCGCCGCTTTATTACAATCCGGATGCATTCACCGATCCGACTGGGTTGACGTTTGGGAATTCGGGGCGCAACGTTTTGCGGCAACCGGGACGAGTGAATTTTGATTTTGGGCTCTTCAAACGATTCTCGATTGACGAGCAGCGGGCGTTTGAATTCCGCTGGGAGAATTTCAACCTGTTCAATCACACGCAATTTGAAGTCGATTGACGGGACGTTCGGGGATTCGACTTTCTTGCATCCGACTTCGGCGCATTTGGGACGGATTATGCAGTTCGGGTTGAAGTTCTTGTTCTGAGCCGCGGTAGCGCCGGCGTCCCTGCCGGCATCTTTCGAGTTCGAGTGTCGGCGAGGGCCGCAACCACGCGCGGAGTGCGGCGTACGATAAATCGCATCGTCTGGGTTGTCTGGTCCGCGCGTGACGTTTGCCCATGGTGAACGTGAGATCGTAAGATGCCGGCAGGGACGTCGGCGCTACCCTATGACGCGAATCCTTCGAGGAATTTTCTGCGCGGTTGTGCTTTTGGCTGCGTTTTCTCCTGCTTGGTCAACTCCACAAAGTGCCGCGACGCCGGTGGTGCGCACGCGTGCAGGAGCGGCTGGGCTATCCGGCGACGGCGCGGTTGCTGGTGATTCATGCGGATGATTTGGGGATGGCACATTCGGTGAATCGGGCGATCTTTGAGGCGTTTGAGAATCATTGGATTACTTCGGCTAGCGTGCTCGTGCCTTGCCCGTGGTTTCCGGAAGTGGTGACTTGGGCGAAGGCTCATCCGGATGCGGATTTGGGGATTCATCTGGCGCTGAATAGCGAATGGACTACGTTTCGCTGGCGGCCGATTAGCGCTGCGGAAAAAGTGCCGAGTTTGCTGGATGCAGATGGTTATTTTCCGCTGGAAGAGACGGCGGTGGCGGAGCACGCGAAGATTGCGGAAGTGGAGATGGAGCTTACGGCGCAGATCGAACGGGCGCGCGCGGCGGGAATGCGGATCACGCATCTCGATTCGCACATGAGTGCGTTAATGGGAACGGCGGCGCTGGCCGAGGAATATCAGCGGCTCGGGCGCGAGCAGCGGTTGCCGATTCTTTGGCATGCTGCGGCGGCGGAGAGATTGCCGGCGGAGGCGCAGCAGCGAGCGGACTTTATTTTGAATGACGATGATTTGGAAATCCGGCCGGGAGTGGCGGCGAAGGATTGGCTGGAGGTTTACAAGGCGATGCTCGCGCCTTTGAAGCCGGGCGTTCATCACCTGGTGGTGCATCTGGCGCATGACGATGAGGAAATGCGCGGAGCGACCGCCGATCATCCGGATTGGGGCGCGGCCTGGCGGCAATCGGATTTCGATATGGTGAGGAGCGCGGAGTTCCGGGAATTTTTGCGCGCGCAGGGATTTGTGCTGGTGAGTTGGAGAGATTTGGCGCGGGCATTGCCGAGCGAGTATTCCCTTCCCGCCCGTTGAGGAAAAATGTGAATCTTTTCAGAACGATTCCGGTGGTGCTGGCCGCCGCGTCGCTGGTGGCGACCGCGCCCACGATTTTCGCGCAGACCAGCGCTGAGGCAAAGACTGCGACGGCCGCTGGGGAGTCGGACACGATTCGTGTGGATATCACGCCGGGGCACCAGACGAATTCGTTTGCGCCGGACCGGGCGCTGGGGGCTGGGATTGACCGGTTGCCTTATGGGGCGACCGACAAGCTCTACACCGACGCGATGGTGAAACAGATTTTGTCGGCGGGTTGGATGCCGGTAAGTTACCGGCAGAATACGGAATTGCATGTCGAAGCGTGGCATTGGAATCCGGAGGGAACCTGGAGCGATCCTAGCGGAAAGGGTTATTTTACCGGGAGCGCTACGCCTGGCGAGTTGATTCGACATTCTTATGGTTATCCGCTGCCGCATCGCGGCGTCACGCGGAATGATGGAACCGAGACGGAAGGATATTCGCGATTGACCGACGGCGACCTCGATTCTTATTGGAAGAGCAATCCTTATCTTACGAAGGCTTTTACGAGCGAAGAGGATTCTTTGCATCCGCAGTGGGTGATGCTGGATCTGGCGACGCCGCAGAGCGTGGATGCCATTCGCATTGCCTGGGCCGATCCTTATGCGCGGAAGTATCTGGTGCAGTATTGGACTGGGCTTACCGACCCGATCAAATTTCCCACCAAGGGCGTCTGGCAAACATTTCCTTCCGGCGCGATTGTGGATGGGCGAGGCGGGGAGGCCACGATTCGCTTAGCGGATGCGCCAGGGCTGGTGCAGTTCGTGCGGATCTGGATGACGGTGTCTTCGCAAACGTGCGATTCACATGCTTTCCCAGACGGAGATTGGCGCGATTGCGCCGGCTTCGCGATTCGCGAGATTTATCTGGGGACGATCGGCCCGAAAGGCGAATTTCACGATTTGGTGCAGCATGTGAAAGATCAAGAGCAGACGGCGACGATTTGCTCGTCGGTCGATCCGTGGCATTCGGCGGCGGATTTGAATGAGAAGGCGGGGGATCAATCGGGGCTCGATCTTTTTTATACCAGCGGAGTGACGCGCGGATTGCCGGCGATGATTCCGATCGCCATGGTTTACGACACGCCCCAAAATGCGGCGGCGGAGATTGCTTACGTCGAGAAACGTGGGTATCCGATTTCGTACGTGGAAATGGGCGAAGAGCCGGATGGGCAGTACATGCTGCCGGAGGATTATGGCGCGCTATATCTGCAATTCGCGGCGGCCCTGCATCGCGTGGATCCGAAATTGAAATTGGGCGGGCCGGTGTTTCAGGGAGTGAATAAGGATATTGAGGTTTGGCCGGACGCGGAGGGGCGGACTTCCTGGCTCGGGCGGTTTCTCGATTACTTGAAGGCGCATGGACGGCTTGGCGATCTGGCTTTCTTTTCGTTCGAGCATTATCCCGTGGAGCCTTGCAAGGTTACCTGGAGCAGCCTTTACGACGAAGCTTCGCTGGTGACGAATATTTTGCATGTGTGGCGGAGCGATGGATTGCCGGTGGGAGTGCCTGCGTTTATCACCGAATCGAATATTGCCTGGGAGACGAGCGAATCGTTTGTGGGGATCTATGGGGCGCTGTGGCTGGCGGATTATGTAGGGGCTTATATTTCGGCGGGCGGCGACGCGGTTTATTACTTCCATTATTTTCCGATGGGGATTCATCCGGGATGCAATCGCTCGCCGGGAACTTTTGGAATGTTTACGGTGGACGCGAATTACAACGTGCAGCAGTTCACGTCGCAATATTTCGCCAGCCAGTTGTTGACGCAGGAGTGGGTGGTGCCGGGAGATGGGGCGCACTTGACGTTTCCGGCGGCCAGCGATGTGGTGGACGCGGCGGGGCATGTGCTGGTGACGAGCTATGCGGTGTTGCGGCCGGGTGAGGAGTGGGCGATTTTGGCGATTAATAAGGATCAGGAAAATTCGCACGCGGTGCGGATTGCGTTTCAGGGCGATGCGGCTGGCGGGGAGAGCTACTTTGATGGCGACGTGAATGTCGTCGCGTTTGGGGCGGCGCAGTATCAGTGGCATCCGGAGATCAAGGGCGGATGGGCGGATCCGGACGGGCCCGCGGCGCGCGAGACGGTGAGGGCGGGGCGGGAGACGCGGTTTGTGTTGCCGAAGGCTTCGGTTAGCGTGATTCGGGGGAGGATTGCGGCGGGAGGGCGTTGACGAGTTCCGCGGCGATTACTCTGTCACGAATCGCGAGGTCAAAAATGGTGCAAGCGGGGAGTTTGCGCGAAAGAACCCCACGCGCTAGTACGGCGCGTGGGGCACCCTGTGCTCCGCTGGCGCGGAGTTAGTTTGATGAGTACGTCCAGGTTAGGATTTCTTGCGTGGCGGTTTTCCAGCTTGTTGAGCCTGTGAAGCCTACGTAAGCGGTGTTGGCTCCTACCGTTGTGGGGATATTCACGGTGAAATTCTTGGTGAACTTCTTTTGCGTCGCCGTGTCGGTGATGGTCAGGGCGAGTTGCGTGCCGTTATAGACGATGTGGACGGCGAAGGTGTCGCCGCTGTGGAGATCAATGCCGGAGCTGGTGAGGCTTGTGGCCGGAATGGTGGGCGCGACGCCGTCGGTGTAAACGCCGGTGGAATCGATGCCTTCGCCTTGATTGCTTACCAGATCGAATTTCACGGCTACGCTCTTGGGGATGCCTTTAGTGCCGCGCGTGGTGCCCGGACCGTAGCCGAGACCGCCGCCGCCGAGGCCCATGGCCGTAGGAGTGCTGTTCTGGATGCAGAAGGTGAAACCTTCGCCGCTGGGCGACGTGCCGTTCTTGAGTTGGAAGGTGAAATCGGTGGTGAAGGATTGGATGTTGACCGGAGTGGAGTAGTACGTGGCGGAAATTTGATTGATGGCCGCGGGGGTGAGCGCGAGGCTGGTGCCGCTGAGCTTGGCGGCGCCGTTCATGATGAGATTGGGAGCCGTGAAGCCGGAGGAATAGTTGATCGTCGGCGGGGCGGGGGTGATGGTGTAGGTGCCGGAGGCTACGGCGCTGTTGAGGAAGCCTGTGGCTGCGGCTAGGGCTTTGATTGTTGTGGTGGCGCTGACTGCAATCGCGGCGGTGTACTTCGTGGATGAGGTCGTGGGCGTCGAGCCGTCGGTCGTGTAATAAATCGATGCGCCGCTGGTGGTGTCCGAGAGCGTGACTTGCTGGGTGGTAGCGTAGGTGCCGGGAGCTGGGCTGAAGGTCGGCGTCGCGGCTGGTGTTTCGATTGTGTAGGTGCCGCTCGCTACCGCGCTGTTCAGGAAGCCTGTGGCCGCGGCGATGGCTTTGATCGTCGTGGTCACAGTGACCGAGATTGCGCCCGTGTACTTCGTCGATGAGGTCGTCGGCGTCGAGCCGTTGGTTGTGTAGTAGATCGCCGCGCCGCTCGTGGTATCCGAAAGCGTGACTTGCTGGGCGGTCGCGTAAGTGCCCGGGGCCGGGCTGAAAGTTGGAGTGGCGGCTGGCGTTTCGATCGTGTAGGTGCCGCTCGCTACCGCGCTGATCAGGAAGCCACTCGCTGCGGCTATCGCTTTGATCGTTGTGGTCGCCGTGACCGAGATCGCGCCAGTGTACTTCGTCGATGAGGTCGTCGGCGTCGAGCCGTTCGTGGTGTAGTAGATCGTCGCGCCGGAGGTGGTGTCCGCGAGCGTCACTTGCTGGGCGGTGGCGTACGTGCCGGGAGCCGGACTGAAAGTCGGCGTCGCCGCTGGCGTTTCGATCGTGTAGGTGCCACTCGCAACGGCGCTATTCAAAAAGCCTGTGGCCGCGGCGATGGCTTTGATCGTCGTGGTCACCGCGACCGAGATTGCGCCCGTGTATTTCGTGGACGATGTCGTGGGCGTCGAGCCGTTCGTGGTGTAGTAGATCGCTGAACCCGACGTGGTGTCGGAGAGTGTGACTTGCTGCGCCGTCGCGTAAGTGCCCGGGGCCGGGCTGAAGGTCGGCGTCGCGGCTGGCGTTTCGATCGTGTAGGTGCCGCTGGCTACGGCGCTGTTCAGGAAGCCTGTGGCCGCGGCGATGGCTTTGATCGTCGTGGTCACCGCGACCGAGATTGCGCCCGTGTATTTCGTGGATGATGTCGTCGGCGTCGAGCCGTTCGTTGTGTAGTAGATCGTCGCGCCGCCGGTGGTGTCCGAGAGCGTGACTTGCTGCGCGGTTGCGTAAGTGCCGGGGGCCGGGCTGAAAGTCGGAGTAGCCGCTGGAGTCTCGAGAGTATAAGTGGCGGTGGCGACCGCGCTGGGCAAGAAGCTCGCAGCGGTGGCGATGGCGTTGACCGTCGTCGTGGCGGTCAGCGTGAAGGGTGCGGTGTACGGAGTCGAGGCATTCGTCGGCGTACTGCCGTCGGTGGCGTAGAAGATGCTCGCGCCCGAAGTGCTGTCGGTGATGGTGACTTGCACGGAATTGGCGAAGGATTCGCTGGCGGGAGAAATGGAAGGAGTGGCGGCTTGGGCTTCGCCGTTCAACAGGCCATAAACGCTAACCTGCAATTGCGCAGGAACGTAAACCTTGCCGTTGGCAACCGTGGGCACTGCGAACTTAATGCGGCTGCCGGGAGTGTCGCGGGTGGAATTTTGGTCGCTGGAATAAAGCAAGTTATTGACGTTGGTGGCGTCATAGGCGCGCAAGATTTCCGGGCTGGAACTGGAATCTGCCTGGATGGCCCAGACAATTCCATTGCTCGTGCCGTTGGCGGAGACAACGGTCGTGGGGCCGGGAAAATTGGCGGCTTCGTTTGACGACGAGGTGTGCGAAGACGAGAGCACGCCATTTGTGAATGAGAAAGCCTTCATGTCGTCGTTAACGCCCCAGAAATAGACGCTGCCATTGAAATATGTGGGAGTGCTAAAGATGCCGCCGATCTGGCCGACAACTTCCTGGACAATATTATCGGTGGAAGAATTGAAGCCGCCCATGCTGTCGCGATTGACGAGATAGATCGTGCCGGCTTTCCCGACAATGATGAGCAGACGTTTCGGGCCGGTGGTCTGATCGGTCAGAAGTAGAACGCCGCCGGAAGCGAGGTCTCCGTCGGTCTCGTCGAGTGTCGCTTGCGTGAATGGCGTGAAGGAATCTTTCACGGTGAGCGCGCCGTTGGTGAGATCGAGATTAATGACGTCGTCGCCGTAGTCCATGCTGTTGGTGTAGGGAGTGGAGGCGTCGAAGGTGCCGTTGCCGGTGGCGATAAACATTCGGCCGTAGGGATGGTTCGTGGGATCGGTGACATCGGCGGCCAGGCCCGCGCCGGACATCCACACTCCCGAGCCAGTGCCGTTCGACGTGGAGCAGAAGGCGCCCGTTTGCTGCAGCGTCGTGGCGTTATACGCGAGAATCCAGCCATGCCAGGGCCCGTTGTCGCCGTGCGCGGCGAAGCCCATATAAACGATGCCATTCAGCAGCAGCAATCCGGCACGCTGATTTTCCCAGAGCGGATCGAAATTAAGAACGCCGCCCGCGCTGCCGTTGCCGGTCCCCGCGACCGAGGCAGCAAGCGCTACGGGTCCGCCGAATTTTTCGGCGCCGGTAGCGATGTCGAGAGCGTGCAACCGCTGCACGTACGTGCCGCTCTCTTTGGTCTTGCCAACGACGTAAATCGTCTTACTCGAAGGATCGATCACCGGCGTGCTGGTGATGCCGATTTCCGGAACGATGTCGTCGGTGGAAACGTCGGCGTTCGGGACGGTGGTGGCGCCATAGGCCGCGCCGTGCGCGGCATTCAGAAGCGTAATCTGCCACAGTGGCATGGCGTTCGAGCCGGTGTTGCTATCGGCATCGAAGGCGTAGACGCTATCGTGCTCGGTGACCACGAAGATCACATTGTGCGTGCCTTTGCCGGAGATGCTGACGTTGGGCATGTAAAGAGGCTGCGCATAAACGTAGCCGTCCACGGTGTAGGAGAAAAGCCGGCCGAATTGCGTGGTGTTGACGTTGGCCGTCGTCAGCGTGGTCTCCGACGAATTCACGCCGGAACGCGCGACGTCGTTGCGTTGGGTAAGCACGCTGACCTGCGCGGAGAGTTGCGCGGGGAAAAGGCACAGGAAGACCGCGAGGACAGCCGCGACCGTAAGCCAGGAACGAAGGAACCGCGAGATGGATCGGCCGACTGGGTTAGCGCGCATGCTGGGTATGATTCTCCGTTCGTGGATTTAGACGATTCGGGTCGCCTTGCTCCACGACCAATCAAGTCCGCTGGCTCTGAAGCCCGCTCTGCTCCTCCGCGGCAGCCGGTCCGGGCGAAACACTGCCTGGCGCTGACCGCGGGAACGGGAGGGAAAGTTTACCAATCGAATCCTCGTAATGTCCAGAGTACCAGCAGACGAGGCGCACAGCTCAAGCGCCGCCCGAGGCATTGGTCGCGGGGAAAGCCGGCGCGGCGAGAATGGCTCTCGCTTGCGTGACGTGCGATTTGCCGGTTCCATCCCCACGGCCGACGCGGCTAGAATGGCAGTCGCCTTGAGGAGAAGCGCGATGGAATTTCGAAAATGCACGCCGGTTGTCGTCTCGGTCGCTGCAGTTGGCTTGGCGATTGCGACGCCGTCGCAAGGCCAGGACACTACTCCGCGCAAGTCGCTGACAGTGGAGCGCATTTTCGGCGCGCCTGGCCTGAGCGGCCAACTCACGCGGGGGATCGCCTGGAGCCCGGATGGCAAACGGCTCAGCTATTTCGTGACCGCAGGATCCGCAAAGGCCGCGAAGACGGAATTGTGGGAGATGGACACGCAGACTGGCGAGCGCCGGCTTCTGATGGCCGCCGAAAAGCTCGAGACCGCGCTTCAGCCTTCGACCCGCGCAGCGTCGCAGGCTACCGGCCTCGCGCGGCACGCCGCGGCGCAATATCTGTGGGCGCCGGACGGCAACGCGCTGCTGTTCATCGGCGAGAGTTCGCTCACCTGGTTTGACCTGAAAACGCAATCGGCGAAGGCGTTGGTGTCCGGCGATGAGCCGATCGCGGACGCGAAAATTTCGCCCGACGGGCGTTGGGTCAGTTTCGTGCGCGATCACAATCTCTGTGTCGCCTCCGTCGCGGCGGGCGAAACTCGCGCGCTGACCACGGGCGGGCGCGAAGAATTGCGCGAAGGCGAGCTCGATTGGGTTTATCCCGAGGAATTGGGCATCACGACGGCCTATTGGTGGGCGCCGGATTCTTCAGCCATCGCATATCTGGAGATGGACGAGAGGCCGGTGGCGAAATACCCGATCCAGAATTCGCTCGGAGAGCCAAGCGAAACGGAGTGGGAGCGCTATCCGCCGGCCGGGAGCGCCAATCCGATCGTGAAGCTATTCGTGACGAGCGTGAAGGGCGGCGCGCCGCGCGAGATGGACACCGGGAAGGATACGGACATCTATCTTCCGCGCGTGAGCTGGCTGCCGGACAGCCATCGCGTGGCGATCGAGCGTATGAACCGCGCCCAAGATACGCTCGAGCTTCTCGCGGCGGACGCCAAATCCGGCTCTTCGCGTGTGATCCTCACGGAGAAGGACGCTTACTGGATCAACGTCAGCGACGATTTGCGATTCCTGCGCGACGGCAAGCGCTTCATCTGGTCGAGCGAGCGAACCGGCTACCGCCATCTTTATCTCTACGATCTCGAGGGCAAACAGCTCGCGCAGCTTACGCACGGCGAGTGGGAAGTCACTGGTCTGATTGGTGTCGATGAAGACGCGAAGTCGGTCTTTTTCACCGCGACCGAGAAAAGCGCGCTCGAGCGCCATCTCTATCGCGTGGGCCTTGATGGCGCGGGATTCGCGCGCGTAACGCAGGACGCGGGCACGCACGAAATCAATATGGCGGCGGGCGCCCGCGCGTATCTAGACACTCACTCGGATGCCGCGCATCCACCACGCCAGGACCTCTATCGCGCGGACGGAACGAAAATCGCCTCGCTCAACGAAAACAACGTTCCGGAGCTCGCCGAATACGCCCTGTCGCCGGTCGAATTCCTCACCGTAAAGACGCACGATAACGTCACACTGAACGCGATGATGATCAAGCCCGCGGATTTCGACGCATCGCGGAAATATCCGGTAATCGTTTATACCTACGGCGGCCCGCACGCGCAGGTGGTGCGAAATGCCTGGGGCGGCGCCAATTTTCTTTGGCATGAAATGATGGCGCAGAAGGGATTTCTGATTTTCGCCGTGGATAATCGCGGCTCCTCGGGGCGCGGACATTTATTCGAGGAGCCCATTCATTACCGACTCGGCGCGCAGGAGCTCTCCGATCAGCGCGACGGCGTCCGCTATCTGCGCTCGCTTCCCTATGTGGACGGAACGCGCATCGGCATCTGGGGCTCGAGCTATGGCGGCCAGATGACGTTGCACGCCATGTTTCGCGACGCGGGCGATTTCAAAGCCGGCTTTGCCGGTTCGCCGGTTTCGGACTGGAAGCTCTACGACACGATTTACACGGAGAGGTATCTCGGCCAACCGGCGCAGCGCGTCGAGGAATATGAAGAATCCTCGCCGGTGAAAAATGCCGCGGGATTGCGCGGCAAATTGCTGATCGCCGCCGGAACGGGCGACGACAACGTGCATTTTGCGAATACGCTCGAAGTGATCGATGAATTGATCGCGTCGGGAAAGTATGCCGAGGTGGCGGTATTCCCCGGCCGCGGCCATGGCATCAGCGATCCGCCCGCGCGCGTGGTGCTTTTCCGTCGCGTAACGCAGTTCTTCCTAGAGAATTTGGGCGAGCACGCCGAGAAGTGAAAGTAGCGCCGGCGTCCCTGCCGGCATCTTACGACCAAAAGCTCCACCAAGGGCAATCGTCACGCGCGGACTACACACCCGCAACCTGCGATTTAATTAGCTCTGCGCTCCGCTCACGATGGCCGCCCTCGCCGACTCCCGCGCTCGCCAGATGCCGGCAGGGACGCCGGCGCTACCGGAGCCCCATCCCGTTTTCCATATCTCGCCCGACAATTCATGTAGACCGAGGCGCGATTCGTCGCTCGAAAATTCACGGAAACGCTCCGCGACGTTCCTGCATCTCATCGTCAGTGATTTAAGCTCCCAGCTGCTTATTTCTTGGGTCACTTTTTGAATTCTGCTGGACAACAACAACGGGTATTGGTGTTAGTATCCAGTAATCCTCGGGCCGGAAAACGGCTACGGAGCGAAGTTGAGTCCCAATTCGTGGAAGATCCCGCCCGCGTTCCACGAGACTTCGCAGCTGTCCGGCCGGGCAGCGACTGTTAGGCGATTCGCAGCGGAGCAATTCATCTCTCTCACGTCAGAGGTTACGCAAATGAAAAAGTTCTGGAATGGCAAAGCCCTTCTTGTGTTCGCACTGTGCATGTTTTGCGCGCAGCTCGCGCTAGCGCAGCAGTCGCAGACGGTCGCGCCGCGAATCACCGAGGCGGTGGACGAGACGAAACTCGTCACGCTCACGGGCAACACGCATCGCATGGCGCAAGCGCAATTCGATCAAGGCCCGGCGCCCGATTCCCTGCCCCTCGATCGGCTGATGCTCATCTTGAAGCGCAGCCCCGAGCAGGAAGCCGCGCTGCGCACGCTGCTCGATGAGCAGCAGGATAAGAATTCGCCGAACTTCCACAAGTGGCTCACGCCCGAACAATTCGGCCAGCAGTTCGGCCCCGCGGATGCGGATATTCAGGTTGTGAACGGGCTGGCTCGAAGCGTCACGGATTCCACGTGACGAATGTGACCAAGGGCAAGACGGTGATCGAGTTCAGTGGAACGGCAGGCGCTTGTGCAGCCGACCTTTCATACCGAGATTCATAAGTTCATGGTGAACGGCGAGCCGCACTGGGCGAACATCGAGCAACCCGCAGATCCCTGCCGCGATCGCTCCCGTGGTGAAGTCGGCATCACGTCGCTGCATAGTTTTTTCAAGAAGCCCATGCACACAGTCGTGCAGAAGCAACGCCACGGCGAAGATCGATCCCGGGCCCGAAGCCAGCCATAATTACTCACGGGCAGAATGGAACGTTCTTTGCGCTGGCGCCCTCGGATTGGGCGACGATCTACAACGTAAATCCTGTCTACACTGCCGAACATCACCGGGAGCGGCAAGACTATCGCCATCATCGGCCGGTCCAACATTCATGTTTCGGACGTCACGTGAATTTCGGACCTTCACGGGCTTGCCGGCGAATAATCGCCGACGGTGGTGCTGAACGGACCGGATCCGGGCGATCTGGGCGGCGGCGAGGAGGTCGAGGCGCTGCTGGACAACGAGTGGTCGGGCGGCATCGGACAGGGAGCGACAGTGAAGTTCGTCGTTTCCGAGAGCACTGAGACGGCCGATGGCGTCGACGCTTTCGGAGGTCTACATCGTGGACAACGATCTCGGCGACGTCATGAGTGAAAGCTTCAGCCTCTGCGAGCTGGTCGCAAGATCAGATTGCCGATGTACTGGCGCTGGACGAGGAGCAAGCCGAACAGGCGGCAGCGCAAGGCATCACATTCGTCGCGGCAACGGGAGATTCCGGCGCAGCAGGATGCGACAGCGCCGGCGAAGCCACGGAGCCCAGGGTCCTGCGCAGTGGGTTTGCCGGCTTCGGACGCCGTTCACGACAGCAGTTGGCGGCACGGAGTTTAATGAGAATAGGCGATAATGCCCTGTATTGGGATCCGAACACTGGCGACTGCTCTGCATCATACATCCCTGAAGACGTCTGGAACGAGAGTTGTGCACCTGGGACCTGCCCAAGTGCAGCAAGCCCGAACCCCTCTCTGGGGGCGGTGGCGGCGTCGCATACTCTTCGGCAAGCCAGCGTACCAGGCCGGAGTCGCAGGAATTCCGAGCGACGGCCACGCGATGTTCCGGATATTTCATTCAGTGCGGCGGGACACGACGGATACATCGTTTGCCAGTGGCAAGGCTCAAATGCGCTGCGACACCGAATCAACATTTTCATCGTGGTCTGGAACGTCGGCGAGCACGCCCTCTTTTGCGGGCGTCATGTCGCTGGTTGATCAGAAGACGGGCTCGCGCCAAGGATTGGCAAACATCGTTCTCTATCACCTCGCAGCGGGCGAGACGTTTGCGCAATTGCAATGCCTCGACGCTCGAGCCCGGTACTCCGCCAGCGGCCAATTGCGTTTTCAACGACGTGACGGTCGGAAACAATTCGGTGCCCGGTGAGGCGAATATCAGCGGCATTTACCGCGGCGACCGGATATGACCGCGCCACCGGACTGGGTTCCGCAAACGTGGCGAACCTCGTCAATGGCTGGGGCTCGGCTACACGCGCACGGCGACGACCACCACTCTCACAATTGCTCCTGCTTCGTTCATGCATGGCGCCGCAGGCGTGACGGCCAGCGGAACCGTAACTGGCAGCGGCGGCACGCCGACGGGCGACGTCGCATTTGTTGCCGATGGTACGACGATGCCGGGAACGGGCTTTCGAGCCTCTCACGGCCGGTGCTTACAACACGACCATTCCCGATCTGCCCGGCGGAGGCCCATACAATGTAGTTGCCGAGTACTCGGGCGACACCAAATTCGCCCCGAGCAAATCTGCTGCCTTCTCCGTGACTGTAAGTGCCGAACCGAGCGTCGTCTCGGTCAGCGCGATCAATGGGAACAATGGGAACCCGGTATCGTCCGTGCCCGCCGGCACGCTAATTCTTGTTCGCGTGGACGTAGCTGGCCAGTCGGGCCAGGGCTTTCCGACTGGGCAAGTCACGTTGCAGGACGCGGATGCCACCGATGGGGCGACGCTCAAACTGAACAGCTTCGGGTTTGCGGAGTTGCAAACGGCAAAGCTCTGCCCCGGAGATCACTCGTTTACGGCGACGTATTCTGGTGATGCGAGCTTCATGTCCGACGGCTGCCTCCACGACAGCTGCGTTTACGATCACGGGTACCCTCAGCGGTTGCGCAAGCGCCGCGGGGTTCGGGGTGAGCGCGGTTCCTGCCACTCAGACTATTGCGGCGGGAGCACAAGCCATGACTCAGGCGACTGCGACTGGGACCGGCGGCTTTGCTGGAACCGTAACGATGTCTGAGGTGGTCACCGGGCCGAATGGCGCGGTTGAGCCGCCGACCTGCGCGTTCAGCCCTGCCAATACGGTTGCGCTGACGGCTGCGACCACGTCCGGCTTTGTCACAATGACGTGCTCGACACAGGCCAAGTCACATGTGCTGTTCATGCCGCTGCGCGGGCCGAATCGGCCGGTGTGGCTCGGAGTGAGCGCGACGCTGGCTCTCCTCTGCATCTTCGCACTGAGTTTGCCGATGCAGAAGCGGCGCTGGGCCACGACGTTCGCGCTCGTCGTCCTCGCGGCTGCAACGGCTGTCGCAGGTTGCGGCGGTGGTGGCGGCGGAGGCGGCGGCGGTGGAAACTCCGGCACGACCCCGGGCGCTTACACGGTCACGATCACCGGAACATCCGGGGCGACGACGCACACGGCGACATTCACGATCACCGTTCAATAACATCGACCAAAGCCCGCGCGGATCGCTTCGATCCGCGCGGGCGATTCCCTTCCTAGGCAGCGCTGGCGTCCCCGCCGGCATCTTACGACCGCAACCCGCGGCCACGGCAGCCATCAAGCGCGGACCGACAAACTCAATTCAATGGATTTCTAGCCCCACCCACGATTGTGCACGTAGTTTTGCGCTTGGCCCGTCAGATGCCGGCGGGGACGCCCCGCAAAACCATCCGGGGCAAGCCAGCGCTACTCGAGACCAATAAGCAGATGCCCCAGCTTATTTTTCTTCGTGCGCAGGTAAGCCCGCGAGCGCCGGCTGGTGCGCGGTTGGCAGGGGACGCGTTCGGCGATGCGGATGCCGGCGCGCTCGAGCTGCTCGACCTTGTCGGGATTGTTGGAGAGCAGGCGGACGTTGCGCGCGCCGAGCAGCTTGAGGATCGCCGCGGAAAAAGCGTAGTCGCGCGAATCCGCGGCAAAGCCAAGGCGGCGATTCGCTTCCACCGTGTCCATGCCGGAATCCTGCAATTGGTAAGCGCGCAGCTTGTTCATCAGCCCGATGCCGCGGCCTTCTTGCGGCAGGTAGAGCAGGACGCCGGCGGGCGCCTTGGCAATCTTCGCCAGCGAATATTCAAGCTGCGCCCGGCAATCGCAGCGCTCCGAAGCCAGCACATCGCCGGTAAGGCACTGCGAATGGATGCGCACCAGCGGCGCGTGCTTGCCCCCTCGGCGGCTACTGTCGCGCACATTGCCGCGCACCAGCGCCACAGCCTCTTCCGTCGCGTCGCGCCCTCTGATGCCGACAATCTCGAACTTCCCGAACCGCGTCGGAAGTTCGGCCCGCGCCACAATGCGCGGCCCTCCGGATTGCTTTCGCTTGGCCATAAGAAACTCGCAATTATAGCAGGCTGGCGCAAACGCGTCGGCGCGTACGCGCCGGTCCATCACGGTCCTGCGCAAGCAGGACCGCAGGGTGCCCCATGCGCCGTATTTGCGCGTGGGGTTCCGATGAAGTCCGAACTACTAGCCACCGCGCTTTACTTCTCGCGCCGCTTTGACTGACAATCCGACTGCGCACTCTTGCTCCACGCATCGCGCGATAAACACAACGCATGAACACTCTTGCAGCCGGAAAAGATCTTCTCTTCTCGCTAGTCCTGAAAATGGGCTGGGCGGCCTCAATGGCCGCGCTGCTGGTGCGCTTTGCCCCGTTCCGCAAAATTCTCTTCAACGAGAATCGCGATTCGGATCAGAAAGTGCAATTGCTGCTTTTCATCACGCCGCCGCTGGCCATCGGCGTTTTCATGCGCCTGGCCGGCTATCCCTATTTCGATTTGACGCTCGAGGGATCGTTTCTGATGGGCTTGCTCGGCGGGCGCATTGTCGGGCTGCTGGGCGGCTCGCTGATCAGCTTGCCGGCATTCGGCAATCACGAATGGCTGTCGAGCCCCATGGCCGCGCTGGTGGGATTGCTCGCGGGCGTGATCCGCCAAATGATGCCGAACAAGGAAGACATCTGGGATTTCGGTCCGTTCACGTTCCTCAATATTCCGCGCTCCATCTGGAATCTGGTGCGCCACGGGAAACTCAACTGGGCCATGTTTCCACTGATCGCTTGCGCCCTGTTTGAGCTGGCGCACGTCGAGCTGGCGATGGCGGTGCCCTCGCGCTGGCTTTTTGCTTTCACCACGCCGAACTGGGGACTGTTGCTGCTGGTGATTCTCTCGGCGGTGATGTCCGTGGCCATGCCCATCAAAATTTGGAATAACACGCGCACGGAAATGAACCTCGAGCAGAATCAGCAGCTTTTGTTGCGCGCGCGCATGGATGCGCTGACCAGCCAGATCAATCCGCATTTTCTCTTCAATACGCTAAATACAGTCTCGTCGTTGATCCGCTACGATCAGGATACGGCGCGCGTGATCGTGCTGAAGCTCTCGAATATCCTGCGGAGGCTGCTACGGAAACACGAAACCTTCGTCCCTCTGCGCGATGAAATCAGTTTTATCGACGATTATCTGGATATCGAAGTCGTCCGCTTCGGCCGCGACAAATTGCAAATCTTTAAAGAAATTGACGAGCAGTCCCTCGATACTTTCGTGCCCAGCATGTTGCTGCAGCCAATGATCGAAAATGCCATCAAACATGGTCTCGCGCCCAAGCTCGAAGGCGGGCAGATTCATCTGCGCACCAAGCGCAATGACGGCCGCCTGCTGATCGAAGTCGAAGACAACGGCCTGGGCATTCCGGAAGACCGGCTGACCAAGGTTTACGCCGAAGGCATCGGCATCAGCAACGTGCACGAGCGCCTGCGTCTTCTCTATGGCGATCAATTCCGCATGGATATCCGCAGCCAAGCCGGCCAAGGCACCCAGATTCACATAGAAATTCCGGATGTAATCGCAACCCTGCCGTCGTAGGGGAGGGTCTTCAGACCCTCCCGCCTTTCGGCCCCGCTTTCCGGCCCAATTCATCGACACCTGGGGCTTCGTACTTCCGCGTCTCGTAATCTGGTATCCACCGAATTTCTCTGCTAGCCTGACCCGGGAAATTGCAAATGAACGCGACCGTAACAAGAAAAAAAACACCGAAGCAAACGATCCGATCTAGCAGTTTTCTAATCGATACACGAAAACGAACAGAAATCGCCCTAACTTACTGAAAATAAAGCACGGAGCTCATTTCTAACCGAGACAAAATCGCACCCCCTCAGAAGCGTCCGAAGGTCACCTTTTCAGGCGCTCGAGGCCCTCTGAACCAGGCAAAAGCCATCACACCGCACCCTCGCCGTTTGCCGGAATGTGGGCCAACCAAAGGCCACCGGGCTTTGCCGGGTCCTGCCCGCCGGACCGAAATCGTGCTTGACAAACGCCTGCCATTCCTGTAATTTCAGTCTAGACAGAAATGACTGAAGCCACGCCAAGCCGCCTCTCCCCCGCCGTCCAGAAATTCATCCTCCACTGGGGCGAAATGGGCACCCGCTGGGGCGTCAATCGCACCGTCGCGCAGGTCCATGCCCTGCTCTTCCTTTCTCCAAAGCCTTTGAACGCCGAGGAAATTTCGCAGACGCTCTCCGTGGCGCGCTCGAACGTCAGCACCAGCCTGCGCGAACTGATGGGCTGGCGCATCGTGCGCGTGGCTCCGGCGCTCGGCGATCGCCGGCAGCACTTCGAATCGATGAAGGATCCCTGGGAAATGTTCCGCGTGATTCTCGAGGAGCGCAAGAAGCGCGAATTCGATCCCACGATCGCGGTGGTGCGCGAGTGCCTGGCCGAAACCGAACGCAGCGGCCCGGCCGACGCCTACGCCCGCGCGCGCATGAACGAACTGCTCGATTTCATCGCCACGATGAGCGGCCTCTATGAAGAGTTCAGCCACCTGCCGCCCGTGGCCACCAAGCATTTGCTGAAGCTGCGCGGCAAGATTCGCAAGCTGCTGCGCGGATGAGGAGGAAGGCGGGCGACCGCCTTTTTTTAGCGCCGATGATTTCTCTCATTTCAGAAATGACAGACAGCAAAGGCCGCAAGGCGCGCTCCGGATGGATTTTCTTCGACGGCGATTGCGCGTTCTGCATGTCCATCGCCCGCCGCCTGCGGCCGCTGCTCGAGCCGCGCGGATTCGGCATCGCCACACTGCAGGACCCGCGCGTCCGCGAGCAGCTTTCCCTGCCCGAGACAGGAACTTCTCGCCGAGCTGCGCTTGCTCACCCACGACGGCCGGCAATTCGGCGGCGCCGACGCTATCATTTATCTCGCGCGCCAAGTTTGGTGGGCGTGGCCGCTCTGGGCGCTCGCGCACTTGCCCGGAATGCGCGGCGCGTTGCGTTTTGCGTATCGATGGATCGCCGTCCGGCGGCATTGCTTGAGCGGCGTCTGCGTGCACACAGGCGCGCGCCTTTCGTGACCGGCAGATGGCCGAGAGGAGGAACTCGTCATGCGATTAATGATCGAGCTGATCGTTCTCGCCGGATTCGTTCAGTTGGCGCTGGTCGTCGCGAACATCTGCTTGCCGCGCATACTGAAGCCCTCGACGGAGCTTGCGCCTGTCTCGCCGATGGTTCGCAAGATGTTTTACGTCCATTGGATTTACATCGTGTTCGTGCTGCTGATTTTCGCAGGCTTGAGCCTGCTGTTCGCATCGGAACTGGCAAGCGGCCGGCCGTTGGGCCGCTTTATCAGCGCGGCAATTGCGTTGTTCTGGCTCGCGCGCGTGCCAATTCAATTCTTTTATTATGACGCGGCCCTGCGCCGTGCGAATCGCCTTGGGGATGTAGCGTGCATCATCGCGTTCATTTTTCTTGGCGTTGTATACGGCATCGCCGCCGCGGGAGTCTGGTCGTGATTCGTCACGCGGCCATCGGCGGCGGAGTTTGGCTGGCAATCGTGATCGCCAGCCAAATTTCCGGACGCTTCGATCGAAGCTGGATCGAACTGCTCTTCTTGTTCGCGCCGCTGGTCATCGTTCCGCTGGGGCTCGAATTAACAAGGCGGCTCGACAGCTCAATCTCCGTGCCCCAGCTCGGAAAAGTTGGCTCTCAGAATTCAGTTGCCGGCTGCGTTTGCCGCTGCGCTTTCGTTTTATTGTCGCGCGCCGCTCGCAATCGCATCGCTAGCTGTGCTCTGGCTGACGTTCGTAACTCATTCTTGCGGTGGGGAGAGTGTGGCGCATTTTCCGGACTCGTTCTCGCACTTTCGACGAGCTCTGCGCGCTCCTTGCCTTTGCCTATCTCGCCGTAGGCGCGGCTTGGTTCCTGGCGTCGCGGCTTGGCTGGCACCCGATGGATTTCCGCGAGCCGATTGTGTTGCTTACCGCGGTGCACTTCCATTACGCCGGATTCGCCGCCGCCATTCTGGTGCGTGCGTTCCGGCGACTCCTGAAGCAGGGCTTCGTGCAAACGCTTCTCTTCCCCGTTGCCGCCGCCGGCGCATTGGGCGGGCCTGCGCTTCTGGCCGCCGGATTCGTGATTGGTCCAACTCTCAAGCTGGTCGCCGCCCTTCTAGTTGCGCTCGGCGAGATCGCGCTCGCCGCTTGTTTCGTCGTTTCGATTCCCGGCATGACCGAAGCCAGCGCCCGAATTCTGCTTTTCGTTTCAGCGGCATCGGTGGCGGTAGCGATGTGCCTCGCAGCTCTGTGGGCGCTCGGAGAGTTTCCTCGCCAGCCATTCTTGGATATCGCGCGCATGGCGGCGTGGCATGGCTCGTTGAACGCATTTGGATTCACATTTTGCGGCCTCGCGGCTTTCGCGTGTTCCCAATCAGCCTGGAGATTTGGGAAAGGCAGGGCGATATGAATTTTCGTTTCGGGGATCTGTGGAGTTGGGAAGGGACGATTGATCGCGGACCTTACGCTCTGATTGGGTTGATTGGATTTGCGATCAAGCACAATTTAGACCGGCTGATGGCTTGGACTCTGTTTCATCGCTCTTGGAGCATTTTGGATTATTGGCGGCCGTTTCAGGGAGCAAATGGAATCACAGGGCTGTCGCATCAGGACGCGAGATTCTTGCTCACGCTCGTAGCTATGTCGCTGCCGTTTGTGTGGATTGGCGTGACGCAGACATTGCGGCGCTTGCGATCGATCGGCGTGCCCGGATGGCTGGTGGTATTTTTCTTCGTGCCGTATTTCAACATGTCTGTATTTCTTCGTGCTCAGCGTGCTGCCGGCGCATCGCGCAGATGACGGATCAGAAGCGCGCTCCACCTACGGAACGAACACCACGCATTTCCCGCTATGTGCCGAGAGGCGCCTTTGGCAGCGCCATGGTCGGAATTGCCGTGACGGCGATTGTCGGCGCGGCGTTTGCGGCGCTGAGCATCGGCGTGCTCGCGCAATACGGATGGGGGCTTTTTGTCGGCGTGCCGTTCTGCCTCGGGTTGTTCACGGTGCTGGTCTATGGCTATCACACGCCGCGAAGCTATGGCAGCTGCATCATCGTTGCCTGCCTCTCGGTGCTGGTGGCCGGAGTGCTGCTTGTCGCGCTGGCCATCGAAGGGATTTTTTGTGTAGCAATGGCGGTGCCGATCGTCTGCCCGTTGGCCATGATCGGCGGAACGATCGGCTACTTCATTCAGCGGCGGCCCGGAGCTTTGGCGGCCGCGCCCGGAATGTACTTGATCATCTTAGTGATTGCGCCGCTGATGATGGGAGCGGAAGCGGCTGGGCCGCGAATTCCACCGGTCTATGAAGTGCGGACGCAGATGGAGATCGACGCGCCGCCGGCAGTCGTCTGGCAACGGCTGGTCACGTTTCCGACGCTTCCGCCGCCGCACGAATGGCCGTTTCGTCTTGGCATTGCATTTCCGATCCGCTCAACTTTGCACGGTGAAGGAATCGGAGCGCAGCGCGAATGCCAGTTTTCGAGCGGCCAATTCGCGGAGCCAATCGTCGGATGGGAGGAAAACCGGAAGTTGAGATTCACCATCGCCGAAGGCGCCGGTGCTGATGGAAGAGTGGTCGCCGTATGGGCACATTCGCACGCGGCATATCGAAGAGCATTATTTTCGCGCGCACGACGCCGAGTTCACGCTCGCTCCGCTGCCGGGAGGAAGGACGTTGCTCACCGGCCTTTCGCGCTATGAGAATCAAATGTGGCCTTCGGCTTACTGGCGGCTGTGGACCGATGCAATCGTGCATAACATCCACGTGCGGGTTTTTCGATTCGTGAAGCAAACGGCCGAGGCAGACCAGTTGCGGATGGCGGCTCAGTGAGTGTGGAGAATTCTGCAGCCTCGCGCAAAATCTCAAGCGCCGAGGCAGCCCGTCGCGTAGAATGCGCGTCTGATAGCGTTGCGGAAAGAGGCGCGCATGAAGGACGAGTCCAAGCCGGCTGAAGCGTACTCGGCGTACATCCTGCTCATCGTGTTGATACTCATTGCCGGCTACTCATTATTCTACGGCCTGCAGACCATGACTTTGATCAATACGCGGCATTGGGCGAGTATCGAGCCTTCGCTCTCCGACACGCCGCAGGACCTCTATCAGAAAACCACGCCGGCAGCGGCGACCACGCATCTCGAAATTTACAACTACCAGTGCGATGCGCCGTGGAAGGGCCCGGCACAAACGGAAGTGGGAGCGGATTTCACCGATTTCAAATTTTCATCCGGTGCGCTTCTGAGAGTGTACTCGCCCGAATCACAGGCCGACGCACTGAAGACTTTCAAAGGCGACACTCCGGCGCAACAGAGAAACATCGACGCGGCTTTCGGAGCGCACCCATTCGATTCGAACTTCGATCTCTACGCGGCGATCTATGGAGCGTCGCCCGCGCAGATTTCGCCGTTCATGTCGCGCGGCGATGCATCGCGCATCAGCACCCTGCTGCTTTGGAAACTGAATTTCGATATGACGCTGCCGGGCGGGATTTATCGCTTCGATTGGGGCGCGACGCGTGGGTTGCAATTTGGAAGTCCCGATCAGGCTCATGCCGTGATGGTGCGGGCGTTCGGCGTGCAGGATCGGCAATTTGAATTGATGATTCTGATGCGGGCTGGGGCTAGCGAGAAATTGACGCAGAACGAGATCAATTTAATTCTGGCGTCGCTCAAGCCGATTCCTTTGCCCGGACAGTAGAGCTAGATTACCGCAGAGACGCAGAGGACGCCGAGGGACCGCTGAGATTACGCAACAGCTTTTGCGGTGGACTCGATCACGCTGCGATAGTACGCCTCGTATTTCGGGATCACGTCGTTCGAGCAATAATTCTTGCGAGCGTTGACGCGGGCGAGTTTGCCCATTTCGCGGCCGCGATCGGGGCGAGAGAGGATTTCGATCGCGTACTTCCCTGCTGCGGCCACATCGCGGGGCGGAACTAGATATCCATCGACACCATGCGTGACGACTTCGGGCAGGCCGCCGACATTTGTGGCGATGACCGGAACTTCGCAGGCCATGGCTTCGAGCGCGGCGAGGCCGAAGGATTCGAGATCGCTGGGCAGGAGGAAAAGATCGGCGACGCCTAGTTTTTCCTGAACGCGATCCTGCTTGCCGAGAAAAATTACGTCGCGGGAGATTTTGCGCTGGCGGGCTAGATGCTCGGCTGCGCCGCGGTCCGGGCCATCGCCGATCATGACCAGCTTTGCTTTCATCTTCTCGCGGACCAGGGCGAAGATTTCGATTACGTCCGTGACGCGCTTGACCGGACGGAAATTCGAGAGATGCATCAGGATCGGCTCGCCGTTGTGGGCCCATTGCTGGCGCAGCGGCGCATCTTTGCAGGCGCAGTAGAGATCGCAGTTGACGAAGTTGGGAATCATCTCGATCGGGCGGCGAATTTCGAATTCGCGAACCGTACGTTCCTTCAAGTAATTGGAGATTGCGGTTACGCCGTCACTCTGTTCGATTGAAAAACGCGTGATCGGAAGATAGCTGCGGTCGCTGCCTACCAGCGTGATGTCCGTGCCATGAAGTGTGGTGATGAAAGGCAGGCGGCGTGGAGCGGCCATCGAGCGGGCTAGGAGAGCGCTCACCGAGTGCGGAATGGCGTAGTGCACGTGGAGGACGTCGAGCTTGGATTCTTCGGCGACTTCGAACATTTTCACGGCTAGAGCGAGCGTGTAGGGCGGATGGTCGAACAGCGGATAGGTGGTGACTTCGACCTCGTGGAAGAAGATTCGTTCGCTGGACTGGTTCAGGCGGATCGGCATCGCGTAGCTGATGAAATGGACTTCGTGGCCGCGGGCGGCGAGTTCGATGCCGAGTTCGGTGGCGACGACTCCCGAGCCGCCGTACGTTGGATAGCAGGTGATGCCGATTTTCATGGGGCCCTCGTTCCGATGCTCGATACCGATGCCGGATGCTGATTCGCGCGGCGTCTATTTTGCGCCTGCTGCGGCGCGCAAATCCAGCCGCGCGCAATCCCTTGCGGCCTGTAAAGCTGCGATGCTAGATTGGCGGATCTTTGGCACTTGTGATTAGACGCTTGGCGAGAGGAAACGATGCCGCGGCTGGCGGGGAAAACGGCTTTGATCACCGGCGCCGGGACTGGGATTGGCCGGGCCATCGCGCTGGCTATGGCGCGCGAGGGCGCGGAAGTAGTGCTGGCGGCGCGGCGTCGTGAGCTGCTGGATTCCGTGGCGCGGGAGATTGGCGGAGCGGGAAACGTTGCGGTAGCTATGGAATGTGATGTCACCCGCCGCGAGTCGGTTGAATCTGTGATTGCGGCTACCGTAAAGCGCTTCGGCAAATTGAATATCGTCGTGAATAATGCCGGCGCGGCGCTTGTGGCTGATGCAGAGAAGACCTCCGACGAGGATTGGCAGCGGATTCTGGAAGTCAATCTCACCGGGACATTTTTGGTTTCGCGCGGGGCGCTGCCGGAATTTCGGGAGGCCGGCGGCGGAGCTATCGTGAATATCGGATCGGTGCTCGGCTTGGTGGCGCGGAAAGATAGGGCGGCTTACTGCGCGGCGAAGGGCGGCGTGACTTCGTTGACGAAGGCGATGGCGCTCGATCATGCGCATGAAAAAATTCGCGTGAATTGCATTTGCCCTTCGATTGTGGAGACGCCGCTCGGGACTGCTTCGCTTGCGAGCACGGGCGATCTGGAGGAAGCGCGGCGCGTCCGGGCGCGCGAGATTCCGCTGGGGCGGTTGGGAAGGCCGGAAGATGTGGCGGAGCTTGCGGTTTATCTCGCGTCGGATGAAGCGTCTTGGGTAACAGGTGCGGCTTGGCCGCTTGATGGCGGATTGACGGCTTATTGAAAAGAGGCCCGGCTAAAGCGCGGGCCCTACGTGAAGAATAATGATGAAAGAATCCGAGCGGCTGGCGATTCGCGAGATTACGCGGCGGCTAAACGAGAGCAACACTGCGAAGCAGTTTGGATTTTTGTTTCGCGAAGTCGGGCCGGGCCGCGTGGTCGTCGGTATGCGAGTTTCCAAGCGGCATCTACAGGTTCATGGCGTGGTGCACGGCGGTATTCTTGCGGCGCTCGCTGATACAGCCGGAGGGATGGCCGTTTATTTACGGCTGCCGCCGGGATCGCGCGTGGCTACCGTGGAGATGAAGATCAATTATCTGGAGGCCGTGGCGCGGGGAGAAGTTGTGGCGGAGGCGGAACTCGTGCGGCTGGGGAGAAATCTCGCAGTTGTGGATTGCGATCTTTTTGATCATACAAGACGGATTGTGGCGAAAGCGCTGATGACCTTCGCCATCATTTCGCGCGGCCGGAAACAGAAAGGCCGGCCCGACTAGGACCGGCCTCGTATTTCCTCGAGCGGCGCCAGTTCTTGGCGGCCGCTACGCTGCTTCAATCAAGAATGTCCGTTGGTTCCGCCGGTGGCGGCTTCCTCGCCGTCCTTGTACATGTACTTGATGACGTGCTTATAGATAAGCAGATTCGGGCTGCCATAACGTGTGAGCTTGATGCAGTCGCGGTCGTACCACTCAACCGTTCCGCGAAGGGTTTCGCCGTCGGTGAGCACCACGGCAACGGGAGTGCGGGCTTGCATCTGCTTGACGAAGTAGAAATTCTCAGCGTGCGTCTGCTCGGGCGGCGCCGGCTTCTTGCGCGGCGGCGGAGGCCCCTGAGGCTGCGGCCCGTGCGCCGGGCGCTGGGGGAACTGTTCCTTCACTTCGGTCAGAGAGGTACGAAAGAGCTTTCGATTTACCATCGGGGACTCCTTGAGGCTTTACGCTGCTATCTAAGATTCAGCACCCTGCCGATTGGTTTCAGCGAATTGAAAAATTCTGCTATTGAGCGCGCCGGGCGAAGCTGTCAGCGAATTCCCATCGAGACGGAAACGGCGTCGAGGCCCAATTGCCGGCCGACGTTTCGTCGATGGCGAGCGGAAAGCTCGTCGAGGCTCGCCGCTGCACGTGATACCCAGCCGAGATCCACCTTCTTGCCCAGGTCTTCTAGCTCCCGCCGGAGGTCTGGATTTCGCGGCACGAGTGCTTTCGGGTTGACGGACAACTCGAGCAGGTCGGTGAGCAGACTATAAAACAGAGCCAGAATGTTTTCAAACGATTCCTTTTCTTGTTTGGCGAGCTGGGCGGTGTCCTTGAAGATCGCGCTGTAGTTCTTCCCGTCCACGGATTGCGCGATCATATGGAGAACCAGACGGCGCAGGCGCGAGGATTCGGCGAGATCGAGCGCCAGAGCGGCGCCCGGGTTGCCTTCGCTGAGTTGAGCCGCGAGTTTTCGCTCGGCGGGCTTCAATTCCGTGCGCTCGGCGAGGAATTCTTCTACTTGTTTCGATTCGGCGGGCGCGAAATGGAATTGAAGGCAGCGGGAGCGGATGGTGGGAAGGACGGAGTCGGGCCGCGGCGCGATCAGGATTAGGGTAGATGTGTCGGGCGGCTCTTCGAGGATCTTCAGGAATACGTCCGCATCGTTCCAGCGCATGGTATCGGCGCCATCGAGGATGAAAACGCGGCGGCGGCCTTGCGGGCGGAACGATGCGGCCCTTTGGACGGCGCGCAATTGGCCGACGCGGATCATCGGACGAGCTACTGGCGTTCGCAGGCGAACGGGATCTGGAACGATGGCCCAGACGTCGGGATTCGTCTGCAGAATCAGCGGTTGGCGCTCGACGGTGGCGGCGTCGGCGGTCTCGCCGCGCTCGGTGAGGCCTTGCTCGATCAGCGTGTCGGTGTCGGCTAGGCGAGCGATTTTCGTACAGGAATCACATTCGCCGCAGAAATCGTCTTTCAGGCGTTCGCAATTCGCGGCTTGCGCGAACATTCGCGCGAGCGTGAATTTGCCGATGCCACGCGGGCCGGTGAAAAGCAGGGCGCTGGGCATTCGCTCGCGTGCGAGCATGCCTTTGAGTGCGGAGACGATGCGTTCGTTGCCGAGAAATTGATCGAAGCCCATGATTGGATTAGCCTGCCGTACGTGATGCGAAAATTCGGGAATCGAGCGCGTCGAGCACGTTTCGGTGAATTTCTTCGGCTGGGCGAAGCGCGCCGCGAGCCGTGTCGAAGCACTCAATCGTAATCCAATTCGGCGCGTGCGCGAGACCATCATAGACCAGCGCCGTGGTGGTGAGATGTGCGACATCGGATTCCAAGATGTCGCGCTTCAGATTGGTGTAATCGCGCGCGCCCTTCGTGGCAATCCGCCGGAAGGCCTCGGTCGCCGGAACTCGGAGATATACGACTGCATCTTCCTTGGGTAGATCGTAGATCTCGTACTCGAGATTCGTGAGCCAGCGGAGAAAAGCGTCGCGCTTGTCGGCCGGGACTCGCGCGCCTTGATGGGCGAGATTCGAGGCGATGTAGCGGTCGGCGACGAGCGTCTTACCGGCGGCTAGAGTGGATTCCATTTTCGGCTTGGCCTCGAAGCGGTCGCCGGCATAGAGCAACGAGGAAAGATGTGCGTCCACTTCGTCACCGGTGCCGAATTCGCCGTTCAGGAAGCGCGCCACCAGGTTGCCGAAGAAGCCGTCGTAGCGCGGGAAGCTGATGCGTTCGTGCGTGAGGCGGCGATCGGTGAGCGCGGCCGTCAGCAAATCGAGCTGCGTGCGCTTTCCGGAGCCGTCGATTCCTTCGAGGACGATGAATTTCCCGCGTGGCGTCATTCGTGGCGGACAGTCTAGCACACTGCGTTGCGTCGAGTCGGCGTCTGCTGCGGCGTATCGGTGAGGCTTAAATCGTACGTGATAGAATTTGCGCTGTGACAATTGATATTGAGGCGATGGAGTCGAATTTCGCGAAAATTCGCGAGCGCGTGGAACGCGCGGCGTCGCGGTGCGGGCGATCGGCTGACGAAATTACGATCGTCGCGGTGTCGAAAACGTTTCCTGTTGAGGCGATTCGGGCGGCTTATTCTCTCGGGCTTCGGCACTTTGGCGAGAATCGCGTACAGGAGTTTGAGACTAAGCATCCGGGGCTGGGCGAGCTTGACGCGACTTGGCACCTGATCGGGCATTTGCAAAGTAACAAGGCGCGACGGGCAGTGCAGCTTTTTGGGGCCGTCGATTCGGTGGACAGCCTGTCGCTCGCCGAAAAGCTGAACAGCATTTGCGCCGAGCTGGCTGCTGACCATCCTGGCCGGCTTGCAGTTCTGATTGAAGTGAGGCTCGCGCCTGAAGATTCGAAGGCCGGCGTGATCGTAGAGGAAGTTCCGGCGCTTGTCGAAGCTGCGCTCGACCTGCCTCATCTTGAGATCCGGGGATTCATGGCTATCCCGCCGTTCTTCGAGGAACCTGAGCGCGTGCGGCCGTATTTTCGGAGATTGCGCGAGCTGCGAGATGAGATGCGCGGCCGGTTCATCACCGCCGACTCGCCGCTTCTTCGTGAGCTGTCGATGGGGATGAGCCACGATTTCGAGATCGCCGTTGAAGAAGGGGCGACACAGATTCGCGTGGGGACAGCGCTGTTCGGCGCGCGGGCGAAAGCATGATCGAAATCAGCGAGCGCGATGGCTTTATTTGTTTCATGGTGCGGGTTCAGCCGCGTGCTAGCCGCGATGGGATTGCGGGCGAAGTCGAGGGGGCGTTGAAAATCCGGCTTACGGCGCCGCCGGTGGACGATCGCGCTAACGAGGCGCTACGGCGCTTTTTGGCCGATGAATTGAACATCCCGATTTCGGCTGTTAGAATCGCCGGGGGCGAGAGAAGCCGGACGAAGAGAATTGAAATCCGGGGAGTTGAGCGCGGGCGGATTTTGGGGCTGCTGACACGGGACGTTTAGTCGATGGTTCAGTTCTTCAGAGGTAGGAATCGCAGGGAGTCCGAGGTCGTGCGGGGCTTTTATTTTACGAGTCGGTCGTCGGAGGGCGCGGCAAGCGGCGCCCCTACGAATGCAACGTCAGAGGCAAGAGCAGATTCCTCGCCTCTTCACGGGCGACCGGGTCGTGCGACCGACTAGGCGGAACATAACCGCCAGATTCGAGAGCTATCATGCCTGATATAAAAGCGATTCAAACCGCGCTGCGTGCTGACGGACTGGATGGTTGGCTCTTCTACGACCATCATCGGCGCGATCCCATCGCTGGACGCATCCTTGGGCTATCCGCGAACGGATTGGCCACGCGGCGATGGTTTTATTTCATTCCTTCGAAAGGCGAGCCGCGCAAGCTCGTTCACCGGATTGAAGGAGGGATGCTGGATTCCCTGCCGGGCAAAAAAACGGAATATTCGAGCTGGGAAGAGCTGCACAAAAATCTCGGCAAGTTGTTGGGCGGGGCGAAGAGCGTGGCGATGCAGTATTCGCCGAAGAATAATATTCCTTACATCGGCCTGGTCGATGCGGGCACTGTTGAGCTCGTGCGCAAGCTGGGAGCGAAAGTCGAAAGCTCGGCCGACCTGGTGCAACTTTTCGAAGCGAGCTGGACGCCGGAACAGCTTGAATCGCATCTCGAAGCGGGAAAAATCATCGATCGCATTACGAGCGTCGCGTTTGCGCGGGCCGGAGCAATCATTCGCGAGGGCAAGCCGCTCAGCGAATTCGAATTGAAGGAATGGATACTCGGCCAATTCAAGGCTAACTCGCTCGAGTCTGAGGATGGACCCGTTGTTGCGGTGCCGCCGAATAACGGGAATCCGCACTACGAGCCGACGCGGGAGCACTCGAAGGCGATACGTGCCGGTGATCTGTTGCTTCTCGATATCTGGGCGAAATTCAAGAAGCCGGGCAGCGTTTTTTACGACATCACCTGGGTCGGCTATCTCGGCGACCGTGTCCCCGAGAAGTACGCGAAGATTTTTGGCATCGTGAAGCAGGCGCGAGACGCAGCGGTGCGATTTGTGAAGGAATCCGTAGCCGCAAAGCGCCGGATTCACGGCTGGGAAGTGGATCGCGCGGCGCGCAGCGTGATCGAGAAGGCGCGTTACGGCAAATATTTCGTTCATCGCACCGGCCATAGCATCGGACAGGACGTTCATGGCAACGGCGCGAATATGGACGGGCTCGAGACGCGCGACGATCGCTGCCTCGTGCCGCACACGTGCTTCTCCGTCGAGCCGGGAATTTATCTGCCGGAATTTGGCGTGCGCAGCGAGGTCAATGTTTATGTCGGCGAGGGCGAGGCTCGCACCACAGGCGCCGTACAGCAGGAAATCATTCCCATTCTCGCCTGAGGCATCGTGAGCGAATCTGTGATTGCGGCCATACCCGAGCGGCGCGGCATTCCCCCAATTTTGGCGGCGATCGCGGCTTGGATTCTTCCCGGGCTTGGCCATTTGCTGCTGCGACGATGGGGACGGGCTGGCGCGATCTTCGGCGTGGTTGCGGGACTGGCGATGATGGGCTATCTATTGCGCGGCGTTGTGTTTCCGATCCATCTGCACGACTTGCGCGCCGATCCGCTGAATTTCCTGGGGGGAATCGGCGACGCAGGCTCAGGCGTTTTCTATGCTCTCGCCGGGGTCTTGGAAAAGGCCGGATCGGACGTCTCGCGCGCTGCCGGCGATTATGGCACCCGCTTTATTGCCGCCGCGGGCGTCGCGAATTATCTTTGCATCGCGGATGCGTTCGAAATCGCCAGCGGCAGGAAAGCTTGAGCGCGCGATGCAGGGCTCGCGGCAAGCGATAATCCCCTTGCCTACTCACCTCTTGCTAATGCTGCTGTTTGCGCTGCTGATCTCGGTAGTGCTCGCGGCCCTTTTGCGCGCGACGACCAAAGAACGCTTGCGGTACGCGGTCCGGTCGTTTGCGCTGTTCGTCTTCCTGGGCCTCGCCATTGCCTGGCTGCTCTATCCCTTCTCGCAATAGCCGATAAATTGGGCGGAATCGCTGTTTGACAGCTTTTTCGAGCCGATGCTACAGTGAATTTGGACGCCGAGGTAGCTCAGCTGGTAGAGCAGCCGATTCGTAATCGGCAGGTCGCCGGTTCAATCCCGGCCCTCGGCTCCATTGCTGCGCTTCCTACATCGCTTGCCTCATTCTGTCCGGCTATAAGACAACCTTTCCGCGCGTGATTTGTGCCCTTGGCGTTGAGACCGGTAGTAAGACGCAGGCAGGAGTGCCTGCGCTACCGATGCGTGCCATTCTCGGACATGCTTGAGCTATCTCTCTCGGTTTGGGTGTAGACTCTACGGATTAAAATCGTGTCCGGTGGCTCATTGGGGCCATTTGGAAGGACGCGGGTTGAGTCTCTGGGGTCGTGAGCGGATGGGCCCGGCCGGATCGGCCTGGGACCCCATCAGGGGCGAAAGCAGTGCTACTGGCGGGGGATCCGGAATTGAGCATTTTGAAGATTAAGTCAGTTTCCCCGAGCGTGCGGAGGTTTGGACGCTCGATCATGCGCATGTAACGCTGCCTCCACCAGTAGCTCCTCCCCGAGAACGCGCAGTGGGGAGATACTGCGTCAAAAGCCTCTGAGGCGAGAGGTGTGAGCTGAAGAAGCTGGGCAAATACGAGGTGATCGGCGAGCTGGGACACGGCGCCATGGGCGTGGTGTACCGCGCGCGCGACCCGATCATCAACCGCCTGGTGGCACTGAAAACCATCACGGCTGGGATCGCCAACGATCCCAATCTGCTTCAGCGCTTTTACCGCGAGGCGCAATCAGCCGGCGGCCTGCAACATCCCAACATCGTTACGGTGTACGACATGGGCGACGAGGGAGGCGTTCCCTTCATCGCCATGGAATTGGTCGATGGAGAGAGTCTGGAACACCTGATTGCGCGGCGCTCCGACCTTCCGGTGTCGCTGAAGCTGGTCTATGCGCTGCAGGCTTGCCGGGCGTTTGATTTTGCGCATAAGCGCGGCATCGTCCACCGCGACATCAAGCCCGCTAACGTCATGGTCAGCAAGGAAGGCGTTGTGAAGGTGGTGGACTTCGGGATTGCGCGCGTGCTCGAGAGCTCGAAGACGCAGACGGGCATGTTGATCGGGACTTTCGCGTACATGTCGCCCGAGCAGTATCAGGGCGAGCATGCGGACGAGCGCTCTGATCTTTGGTCTTTCGGAGTGCTGCTTTACGAGTTGATGGCTTACCAGCGACCGTTCCCCGGCGAATCTCCCGCGAGCTTGATGCACGGGATCTGCCAGGTTGAGCCGAAGCCTCTGCGCGAGGTGGCGGCGGATTGCACGCCGGCGCTGGAAGCCGTCGTGTACCGCTTGCTGCGGAAGCTGCCTGCGGAGCGATACCAGTCGATGGAAGACGTGCTGCTCGATCTCGATCCGATCTGCCGGGCATTGCAGGCGGAGACGGTGATCGATCTGGTGGCTCAGGCGCGGCAATCGGCGACGCAGGGTGATTATTCGCAGGCGCGCGATTTTCTGCGGCAGGCTCTCCAGATCGATCCTACGCATACCGATGCCCGGGCTTCGCTCGAAAAGGTCAACGCCGAGCTGCGGCGCATTCTGATCCGCCCGAAGGCGCAACAGCATGTCGAAAAAGGCAGGGCGCTGCTGGAAGAGGGCAAGATCCAGGAAGCCAAGGCCGAAGCGGAGAACGCTCTGCAGCTCGATTCGAGCTTCACGCCCGCGCAAGAGCTGCAGCAGAAGGTGCAGGAGGAATTTAACCGCGCGCAGTCCATCGCCGAGTGGCTGCAGAATTCCAAGCAGCGTCTCGCCGAAGGAATGCCGGAAGAAGCGGAAGCGCTTTTGGCAAAGGTGTTGGAACTCGAGCCGTCCGACCGCCAAGCGCGATCACTTCTGAAACAGGTAGCGAGCGAGAAAGCGGAACGCGCGCGACGATTGCGGCTTCTCGAAAAGATGCAAGAAGCTCGCGGGCTTTGGACGCAGCAGAATTACGAAGCCTGCATCGAGCTTCTCACGGGACTGCAGAAGGAATTTCCCGACGAAGACGAGATCCAGCGGCTACTCGACACGGTGCATGAGGATCAGGCCGAACAGCACCGCAGGCAAACGCTGGACAAAGCGCGGAATCTGCTGGCGGCAGGGCATCACGAAGACTCCAAAGCTCTGCTCGTCGGGCTGCGCAAGCAATTTCCAAATGAAGAGGAGATTCCCAAGCTCCTCGAAGATATTCGCGAGGATCAGGCTAAGCAGCACCGGCTGCAGAGTCTGGCCGAGGCTCGAAGCTTCCTGGCGAACCGGCGCTACGACGAGTGCATCTCGCTGCTGAAGAAACTCCAAACCGAATTCCCACAAGAGGACGAGATTTCGCGGCTGCTCAACACCGCAGTGGAAGATCAGCGCGAGCAACAGCGCCAGCAGGGGCTCGCCGAAGCGCGCACGCTGCTGGCTTCCCGGCGCTATGACGAGTGCAAAAAGCTGCTGGCGGAACTTGGCAAGCTCTATCCGAACGATTCGGAGATTCCGGATCTAGTGAATGCGGTGCGCGCCGACCAGGAGGAGCAGCGCAAGCTCAAGGGTCTGACAGAGGCGCGGGATCTGGTCGCCGCGAAGCGGTATGAGGACGCGATGGCGCTCCTCGCCACGCTGAAAGCCGATTTCCCCAATGATCTGAATATCCCGCAGCTCCTCGAGACCGCCACCGAAGACCAAAGGCAGCAGGTCCGGCAGCAGCGCGTCGCGGAAGCGCGGAATTTGCTCGCGGCGCAACAATTCGACGCCTGCAACGCGCTTCTCGCTGAGCTGCGCAAGCAATTTCCTGACGATGGCGAAGTGCGCGGCTTACTCGAGGCGGTGCGCGCAGGGCAGGAAGAGCAGCGCAAGCTCAAGAGCCTCGCGGAAGCCCGCAGCCTGCTGGCGTCGCGGCAGTACGACGAATGCAACTCGCTCCTTGCGGAGCTGCGGAAGCACTACCCCGACGATGGCGAAGTGCGCGGTTTACTCGAGGCGGTGCGCGCGGGGCAGCTAGAGCAACGCAAGCTCAAGAGCCTCGCGGAAGCGCGCAGCCTGCTCGCGTCGCGCCAGTATGACAAGTCCATCGAGATGCTTACTACGCTGGGGAAGGAATATCCCGGCGATCCGGACATCCCCAAGCTGCTGCAGTCGGCCGTCGAATCGCAGAAAGAGCAGCGGCGGCGCCAGGGATTAACTGGGGCGCGCAGCTTGCTGGCCGCGCGGCGTTACGACGACTGCAATTCCCTGCTCGGCGATTTGCATAAGCAATTCCCGAATGACAAAGAAATTCTCGGGCTTTCCGATGCCGTGCGCGCCGACCAGGAAGAGCAGCGCAAGCTCAAGGGTTTGGCGGAAGCGCGCGAACTGCTGGCGGCGCGGCATTATGATGAGTCCGTCGCCCAACTAACGCTGCTGGCCAAAGAATTTTCCGCGGATGACGAAATCCCGCGTCTGCTCGCCACCGCACGCGAGGGACAGGCCGAGCAGCGCCGACTCAAGGGATTGACCGATGCGCGCGCGCTATTGGCAGCCAAACGCTACGACGAATCCATTGCGCTGCTAAAGGAACTCGGCAAGCAATTTCCCAACGATCGCGAAATTCGCAAGCTGCTCGCTAGCGCGGAAGAAGAACGCTCCGAGCAGGAGAAGCAGCAGAAGCTCGTCGAGGCCCGGACGCTGCTGGCCGCGCAGAAATTCGCGGAATCGCTGGCGCTGCTCGAGGCGCTGCGCGCCGCGTACCCGAAAGACTCCGCGGTCCAGAAGCTGCACAAACTCGCGCAGCACGAACAGGAGAAGCAGGTCCGGCAGGAGCGCCTGCAGCGCGAGATTGAATCCCTGAAGAAACTCGTGAATGAGAAAAAGTACCCCGAGGTCGTCCGGCGCGGAGGAAGCCTGCTGATTGAGTTCGGGGGCGAAGCCGATCTCAGCAGACTGATTGAATTCGCGCGCAGCCAGCAGGCTCAAATCGAGCAGGATATCCGCCTGCGCAAGACAATCGAAGAGGTGAAGGCCCACACCGGCGCCGGCCGCTTCCCAGAGGCTAGCCGCGCCGCACAGGCCGGGCTCAAGGCGTTCCCGGGCAACGCGGAATTGGCGAGCCTGCGCGAGCAGGTGGAACTTCAGATCAAAAAGCAGCAGACGCGTCAGGACATGGAGCTGCGCATCCGCGACATCAAGATCAAGATCAATCGCGAGAAATTCAGCGAGGCCGTGGACCTGGCCCAGCAATCGATCGCCACCCTCGGACCAAATACGGACCTGACTCAACTCCTGAATTCCGCTCTGGTGGAAATGAAAGCGCGCGAGAAAAAACGCGAGCAGGAGCAGAGGCTCGAGGAGATTCGCGCGAAAGCCCTGCAAGGCAATTTCGACGACGCCACGATGTCGCTCGACGAAGCGGTCCAGACCAATTTGATCGAGGCTTACGATCCTCGCTTGCAGCGGCTCGCGCAAGAGATCGAAACAGCGAAGGCCGCAGCGACCGCGGGACCCAGCGCCGAAACGCCGCCTGCCGCCCCGACCCTTTCCCGTGAATATGCATTCTTGCAAGGAACGCCGCAACCGCTGACTCCGCCTCCGGCCGAGAAGTCGGAACCGGAGAAGGCGCCCACCGCGCAAGCGTCTGCGAGTCAACCGACCATTTCTTCGCAGCCCGTGGTTCCTCCGCCGCTACCGCCGCCCGCAGCGGTTAGACCCCCGGCGGCTGCGACTCCTGCGCCTCCACAAGCTCCGGTCACGAGCCCGAAGGAGCAGCCGGCGATCGCGCGGCCAGTCTCAGCGCCGCCGCCGAAGGCAAGAGAACCCATTCGCGCGCCGGCCCCAGCGGCCGCACCCGTCGAAGCGCAGAGGAAAGCCGCACCGGCAACGCCCGCTGTTGCCGCACCCGTCTGGAGGAAGCCGCCCGTGCTGGCGGCTGCGGCGATGGGCGTTGTGCTGGCAGTCTGGGCCGTCGTGCATTTCGTGTCACCGTCGCAGCCCAAGCCAGCTCCCTCTCCGGCGCCTGCGGCCACGGCCACGCCGACGAAGCATGCGCCCGCGCCGCCGCCCGTAAACCCGCTCGAGGTGCAACAGCGAAGCGCGGTGGATGCAGCCGACAAACTCATCGCCGCGGGCGATTTGAACGGCGCGCTGCTGAAGTTGCAGCAAGCTGAGAAACTGAATGGCCCGCTCACCGAAGACATCAAAAAGCGCGAAGCCACGACCGCAGAATCGATGCGCAACTCTGCACTCGCTGCGCTACGCCAGCAGGAAACGCTGTTATGGCGGCAGGCGACCGCGGATGTGGATGGCAGCCGGTTTGACGCCGCGAAACGCGATCTCCAGAAGATTCTGGCGCTCGGCGACGGAGGCGTGCGAAAGGATGACGCGCGCAAGTATCTCGACGAGGTCATCCCGCGCCGTCAGCAGGAGGAGAATCTCTTTCGTCAGGCGAAACAGGCCGCGCAGTCGAGCGATCCGAAGACTCTCCAAAAGGCCGTGGATCTCTCGGGGCAAGTCGTAGCCTTGAACGGCCCGCGTCGTCCGGAAGCCGAGCAACTCGGAACCTCCGCGCAGGCGAAAATGCAGCAACTCCAGCAGGACGCGCTGAAGCAACAAGTTGCCGGGCCTCGAGAGCGGTGCGCGGCAGGATATCAGTCGCGGAGACCTCAACGCCGCGCGGCAAAAAGCCGATCAGATCAGGGCAGCCGGTGGAGACTCTTCGGGGCTTTCCGGCGATATCGAAAAGGCGCAGGCAGATCAAAACCGCGCGGCGCAAGCGGAGAGCGAATTCCAACAAGCGCTCGCCAACTACAAAGCGGCAGGCGCGAGTGATAAGAGCGGCCTGGAGAAATCCCGCGCAGCGTTCGATGCCATCGCCCGCTCCAATGGCCCGCACGCGAGCGAAGCAAGGCAATACGCCAGTGCGATCAACAGCAAATTGGAAGCTCTCAATCAGCCTCCGCCAGCCGTCGCTCCGTCAAAGCCGGATCTGGCTGCGATCAGGGCCGCCGATATCGCCGCGATCCGCACGCTCGTGGAGCAATCCTATCCCCAGGCGTTCGAGCAACGCAGCGCCGACGCGCTCGGCCGGATTTGGCCGGAGATGGGATCGCAACGCCACGGCAAGTACAAAGCGGCGTTTGACGGCGCCAGTTCGATTCAAATGCAAGTCCAGATTCAGGGAGCAATCGAGCTTGGCACCGACGGCTCGACGGCGTCAGTGAACGCCGCCGTAGCCGAGCAATACACGCCGAAGGGCGACAAGCCGCACACCAGCAATGATCAAGCGGTCTTCCAATTGCAGAAATCGGGCCAGGGATGGGTCATCAAAGAGGTTCGGTAGAAAAAGCATTCGGCTAATGGAATCGGCGTCTTGACAATTCATCAAGGCACTATAGACTCGGCAAATTGTTTCACCCGGGTGGGAGTGTGCGCTTCGCTGGCGCATCGGAAGCATAATTCTGTAATCGAGTCGGCCTAAATCTATCTGGAGAGGTATCGACCCATGTTCAAGCGAATGATTCTGGGAACCTTCGTCCTGGCGCTTTTCGGGGCCGGCAGCGCCTCCGCGCAGACCTGCCCGCTGAACGGCACGTCGAGCAACAAGCTCGTCTGCTTGATCCCCCAGGTCTACGGACCGTTCGGATTGGGGACAACTTCGGATCCCACACAATCCGTCTTGGACACCGGCCTGCACCACAACGCGCACTTCGAAAACGATTTCGTCGCGACCTTTTCTCCAATTAACGAAGCGGTCGGAATTCAAGTGTCGCAGTTGCCCACCGCGTCGCCTTCATCCGGAATCAGCTTTCATTACGACAGTTCGCTCAAGACCTTCGTCCCGTCGACGGACGAAAGCCTCGGCCCCATCGTCGGCGAGCGCGCCGGCACCATTGGGCGCAACAAGTTCTTTCTGGGCTTCAGCTACCAGTACTTCGGCTTCACTAGCATCGATGGACAGGACATGGGCAAGATTCCGTCCGTTCTGCAGCATCAGCCGTTCCCGCCGCCATTTGCGTTTCCGGGCATTACTTCATGTCCCAATCAGACCAACTTAACGGGCGCTTATACCGCCAATCCGTGTTTCGTGCGCGATTTCATTGACACTACGAACGACATCAGCCTGAACGTGCATCAGTACACGATTTACGTCACCTACGGCATCACATCGCATCTCGATATCTCAGCGGCGATTCCGCTTCTCGACGTGAAGATGGCAGTCACATCCAGCGCCACGATCGTTCCCAATTCTGCGGCGTCCGCAGGGTTCGCAGCCGGGCAACGTGTTTCACGAATTCAACCCGAATAACCCCGTGCTGGCATCGCAATGCGCGTCAGGCTGCGGCGGCGGGACAGGCGTGTTTGAGCGCCAAGTTCTCCGATTCCGGCAGCGCAGCGGGAATCGGCGACGTCGTGCTTCGCGGAAAGTTCACGGTTTATCGCGGCGAACATCTGGGTTTTGCCGGCGGGATGGATTTTCGTTTGCCGACTGGCGACTCGCTGAATTTTCTTGGCTCGGGTTCGCTCGGCGTGAAACCCTTCGGAATCGTCTCTTACAGCGCGCGTGTTTCACCTCACGCGGAAGTGGGATTCGAGTGGAACGGAGCGTCCCAACTTGCCGGGCAAAACCTCGTCCCCGGCGCGAATGCCGCTGCGATCGACAAGAAAGGCCCGATTCCAAACCGCTTTCTCTACATCGTTGGCGCCGACGTCGCGGTCGTGAAGCGGCTCACCGCGCGCTTTCGATCTCTACGGACAGCGCTTGTTCCACTCGCCCGAGCTAATCTCGCAGCCGTTTACCGATCTGGGCAACTGCTCTGGTCCCACGAACGCTGCCGCGGTGGCGTGCGCGGTATTCACCCCTGGCACGACGCATAAGAATGTGGCGCAGAGATTCTCTGATATCAACATCACCGACGCGTCGCTCGGTCTGAAGTACCGCGCCTTTGGTCACTTCGTCGTGACCGGCAACGTACTCTTGAAACTCGACAATGGAGGGTTGCGCGCTCGCGCCATCCCTCTGGTTGGCGCTTCCTATAGCTTCTAGCTGAATCGCATGCGGCCCTGGGCGAAATTGAAGGCGAAACACAGCGCGGACTCGGGCGCGCAAAAGAGTGGTTCGCCGAAAATCGAGCTCGGCGCGACCACGCACGTTGGGCGCGTTCGCGAGAGCAACGAAGATCATTTCCGCGTCGTCCCCGAACTTCTTTGATGATTGTCTCCGACGGAATGGGCGGAGAAGCGAGCGGCGAAGTCGCGAGCGAGCTCGCCGTCGAAACCATCGCCAGGCATTGCGCTGAATCGGCTGCCTCCCGTCTCGTCCTCGAATGTGGCTCTTCAACGACCCGAATTTTCTGCGCGCACGAATTGCTGTCCTGAACGCCGTCCAATTCGCGAATCGGCGCATTCATGTGGCTTCGCTGGAAGATCCGGAGAAGCACGGCATGGGCGCGACGGTGGTCGCCGCCTGGCTCGAAGGTTTGCGGCTCAGCTTGGTTCACGTCGGAGATAGCCGCGCCTATCTCTTCCGCTCCGGCGCGCTCGAGAGGCTCACTTACGACCACACTCTGGTCGCCGAACAAGTTCGCATCGGAATTCTTACGCCGCAGCAGGCGGATACCAGCGCGTGGCAGAGCGTGCTGATCCGCGCGCTGGGCACGAACGAGCAAGTGGACCTTGACGTCGAAGAGCGCCAGCTACTTCCTGGAGATGTCCTGCTCCTTTGCTCCGACGGCCTGACGCGCATGGTGCGTGATCCAGATATCGGAAATGTACTGGCAAGCGCGCCTTCGGCTCAGGCAGCGGCCGAGCGTCTCGTCACCTTGGCGAATCAAGGCGGGGGCGAGGACAACGTCACCGTCGTAGTCATGCGCATCCCGCCCGAATATCCAGCGCCCTGAAGGCAATCTGCACCCGGCCGGAAGTGGTGCTGAGCTCGAACGCCACTCAAGAGTATTCCGCTATTGCCGAAGTTACAGATGTGACCCCGCCGCTGCAATTCTGCACTTTTTACGTGGATGGCCTGCTCTTCGGGATCGACGTTCAACACGTCCAGGAAGTGATCCTGAATCAGCCGATGACGCGCGTGCCGCTGATGCCGGAGGTCCTGCGCGGCTTGATCAATCTTCGCGGCCAAATCATCCCGGCCATTGATCTACGAATGAAACTTGAGCTGCGCGAGCGGAATATCACCGCGATGCCGGTCAATGTGGTCGTGCGCACGGCCGACAGCGCCGTAAGCTTGCTTGTTGACGACATCGGAGACGTTCGCGAAGTGGCCGCGGAAGATTTCGCCCGGCCTCCTGAGACGCTTAGAGGCGCGGCTCGCGAATTGGTGTCGGGCGTATACAAGCTGCCGAACGAGCTGTTGCTGGTCCTTGACACCGAGAAGGCGGCTAGCACGAATATCGCAGTTGCGTAGCGGCCGTAGCGGAAACAGAGTTCTCCGCGCGGCACTCTCCGCCGGTCAAGCCAAATGCGCTGGTTTATGTAGCGCCGGCCTTTTAGGCCGGCATCTTCGTGCGTCGAGTCCTACGTGTCACAATCTGCGGATCGACGATGCAAATCGGAGCGGTATCTTCATGCGGAGATTGCCGGCCTAAAAGGCTGGCGCTACAAAGTGCCCGTTTACCCACCGCCAACGAGCTGCACGATTTCGTAAGAATCGCCGTCAGCGACGAGAGTAACCATCCAACTCGCCCGCGGCAAGACATCCAGATTTCGCTCGACGGCAACGCGACCCGTATTCATTTCCAGATGCGCCAACAGCGCCGCCACCGAGAGTCCTTCCGGCACATCTCGCGGCTCTCCATTGATCTTGATCTTCACACCGTACCCGCCGGCGACTTCTTGCGCGCGCGCAAATTGAAGCGAATCTCGCCCTCGCCGGCGTCGGAAGTCGCCTGAACTACGAGCACCGCCCCTCCGGCCGCTCCCGCCGGCATCGGAAACTGGATTCGCGCACGGCCGCCGGCATCGCATTCCGTAGCCACCTGCGGCGAATCCACCATCCCGTCGAAGTGAACATTCAACCGAGCGCCCGCGGCAGGAGCGTGCGAGTTATCCCGCCGGCAGACCTCCAATTGCAAATCGCAATGCCCCGCCGCGAGCCAGGAACTGGCGTTCATCACCTGAATTTCGACTCCGGGCTTCGGCGCAGGATTCGCGGGCGCTCCCTTGGGCAGTTCGTAATCCTCGAGTTGTAAGGTTCCCGCGCGCAGCGCTTCGACGATATGCCGGTGCTGCTCCTCAACCCGCACGCGGCGAACGGCTTCGCTGGCTTCGATTCCGCCGTCAAGTTCGGAGTAGCCGGTGGAGTGCTTATACACAACGCGACCGCCGACATAAATGGCGGTGTCAATCTTCCCGAGATGCGGTCCACGGTCTTCCGTCTGCACGTGATAGGCGCGTTCGCCTACCCGAACATTCGTATTGAACCCCAGATTCATCTCCACGCTTCTTCTGGAAGAGCTGCGCGCCGCGTTGCGGCACTAAGTAGTTTTTCCGTGATAGTGATTTGACCGACGCTCGCTCTCGTCGGTATGATAACTACGCCCCTAATTATGAACGGTAACGTACTCGACGCCTACGGCCCGCTCCTGTTGATGTTCCTGGCGGCCATGGGTATTTCCGGCGCGATTCTCACCGTTTCCGTGCTCTTCGGCCGGCGCAAGCCGAACGCATTCAAAGATCAGCCCTACGAATGCGGCATTCGTCCGACTGGCGACGCCCGCCAGCCCTTCTCCGTGCAATACTACCTCGTCGCCCTCATCTTCATTTTATTCGACATCGAGGCGATTTTCCTTTATCCCTGGGCCCTTGTGTACCATGATCTGCGTCTCTTCGGCTTTGTCGAGATGCTGCTCTACATTATAATTTTGCTGGCCGGATACGTTTACCTCTGGAAGAAAGGCGCGCTCGACTGGAATCGCTAGAGCGTTCGCCGGAATCGATACCACAGTGGAAGCGCAGAATTTGGAAAAGGATTCGTTTATCCGCAAGCTGAAGGACTGGGACGCCCAGGCAGTCGCGGAAGTCATTGATTTTCGCGGCGAGACGACCGTCGTTGTGCCGCGCGAGCATCTGCGCCGCACTGCCGAATTCCTGAACAGCGATCCCGGCTTGCGCTTTACTTTTCTTTCGGATATCACGGCGGTGGACAAGTTCCCCATCGAGCCGCGCTTCGAGCTGAACTACCATCTGCTTTCGCTCGAACGCCGCGCGCGGCTGCGGCTGAAGGTCCGCGTCTCGGGCCAGGATCCCGTGGTGCCGTCAGTCGTCCCGGTATGGCCCGCTGCCAATTGGCACGAGCGCGAGGCTTTCGATCTGATGGGCGTGCGTTTCGAAGGGCACCCCGATTTGACACGCATCCTCATGCCTGATGATTGGGAAGGCTATCCGCTCCGCAAGGACTATCCGGTCGAGGGCTATCGCTGATGCCCACGACCGTCGAAACGCCGACCGGCGCAGCCGAAACGATGGTCCTGAATATGGGGCCGCAGCACCCATCCACCCACGGGGTGCTGCGCGTCGTTCTGGAATTGAACGGCGAGATCGTCGTCAGTGCAAAGCCACACATCGGGTATCTGCATACGGGTATCGAGAAAAGCTGCGAGGCGAAGACCTATTCGCAGGCCATCACGCTCACCGATCGCCTCGACTATCTCGCGCCGCTTTCGAATAATCTCTGCTACTGCCTCGCCGTCGAGCGCATCCTCAATATCGAAGTCCCCAAACGCGCCCAGTACATTCGCGTCCTGCTCACTGAACTGACGCGCATCGCGTCGCATCTCGTCTGGGTCGGCACGCACGCGATCGATCTGGGCGCAATGACCGTCTTTCTCTATGGCTTCCGCGAGCGCGAAGAAATTCTGAAGATTTTGGAGATGGTCTCGGGCCAGCGCATGATGACCAGCTATTTCCGCATCGGCGGCCTGGCGCTCGAGCCGCCGCCGGGTTGGCTCGATCGCGTCGCGCGCTTCCTCGACTCGTTCCCGGCGCGCGTGCAGGAATACGAGGATCTGCTCACGCAGAATCGCATCTGGCTCGCGCGCACCAAAGGGATCGGCTACTTGAGCGCCAAGGATGCGATTGCGCTGGGAGTCTCAGGACCAACGCTGCGCGGCAGCGGCGTCGATTACGACGTGCGGAAATATTTTCCGTATTCGAGTTACGAAGAATTCGATTTCGACGTTCCCGTGCAGAAGGATGGAGATTGCTACGCGCGCTATCTCTGCCGCGTCGCGGAGATGCGCGAAAGCGCGAAGATTGTCCGCCAGGCCATGGCCAAGATTCCGGCCGAGGGCCCAATTCGAACCGAAGCTCCGGGCATCATCCCTCCTTCGCGCGAAGAAATGAAAACGTCGATCGAAGGACTGATCTATCACTTCAAAATCTACACCGAGGGATTCTCGCCGCCGCCGGGCGAAGTTTACCAGGCCATCGAATCGCCTCGCGGCGAACTCGGCTTCTTCGTAGCCAGCGATGGCTCGGCCAAGCCCTATCGCGTCAAAGTGCGCGCCCCATCCTTCGTCAATCTCCAGGCATTGCCGAATCTCGTCGTCGGGCGCCTGATCGCCGACGTCGTCGCCTGCATCGGCACCACCGACATCGTCCTCGGAGAAGTGGACCGATGACCCCCGCCGATCTGGGCCGACCAATGCAAATTCCGGCCACACTTGATGCGAAGTTTGCCCAGCTAATCAGCCGCTATCCGCTCAAGCGCTCTGCGCTGGTTCCGATGATGATGTACGCGCAGGATTACTACGGCTTCGTCGGCGATGACGTGCTCGCCGAAATCGCGCGGCGTCTCGACCTGAACATGACTCAGGTTACCGAGACGATGGCTTATTACTCGATGCTGCGCCGCCAGCCCGCCGGCAAATATCACATTCAAGTTTGCACCAATGTTTCCTGCATGTTGCGCGGCGGCAACGAGATGCTCGCGCATCTGAAGAAACGCCTCAGCATCGGCCACAAAGAAGTCACTCCCTCAGGCACTTTCTCGCTCGAGGAAGTCGAATGTATGGGCGCTTGCACCGGCGCTCCGTGCCTTCAGGTGAACTACGATTTCTACGAAGATCTGACGCCGATTCTGGTGGATGAGCTTCTCGAGCAGTTGCAAACGGGAATGAAGACCAAGCCGGTCTCGTGCATCACCGGCTCGCTGCACGAGCGCCATGAAATCGAGGTGCCGGTTATCAGCCGCCGCTTCGGCATTCCGAATTCCCGCAAGATCGATGTCTATCGCCAGAACGACGGCTACAAAGCGCTCGAAAAAGCGGTCAAGGAAATGACGCCCGAGGCAATCATCGACGAAGTGAAGAAATCGAATCTGCGCGGACGCGGCGGTGCTGGATTCCCTACTGGCATGAAGTGGAGCTTCGTTCCAAAAGACTCTCCAAAGGCGAGATATGTTCTCTGCAATGCCGACGAGAGTGAACCCGGCACCTGCAAAGACCGGCCACTAATGGAGCACGACCCGCACCAACTTATCGAAGGCATCACGATTGCTGGCCGCGCCATCGGCTCGAAGCAAGGCTACATCTACATTCGCGGCGAATATCGCTACGTCCTAGACATCATGGACGCGGCTCTCGCCGAAGCTTACGCCGCGGGCTATCTCGGCCAAAATATTCTCGGCACCGATTTCAGTTTCGATCTCTATACTCACACCGGCGCGGGCGCCTACGAATGCGGCGAGGAAAGCGCGCTGATGGAATCGCTCGAAGGCAAGCGCGGCTATCCACGCATCAAGCCGCCCTTCCCCGCTGTCGTCGGCCTCTATGGCTGCCCGACGGTGATTAACAACGTCGAATCGCTCAGCGCCGTTCCTTCCATCATTCTTCGCGGCGGCGAATGGTACGCCGGCCTCGGCACGCCGAAGAACGGCGGCACGCGCATGCTGTGTATCTCCGGCCACGTGAATCACCCGGGAATTTACGAAGTCCCGCTCGGCCTGAATATGCGCCGCGCCATCGATGAGCTAGCAGGCGGCGTACGCGACGGCAAGAAGCTGAAAGCGGTGATCCCCGGCGGAAGCTCTTGCCCCTTGCTCAAAGCCGACGAGATCGACATTCCCATGGATTACGACTCGGTGGCGAAGGCCGGCTCGATGCTCGGATCGGGCGGCATGGTGGTAATCGACGAAGACACCTGCATGGTGGACGTCGCCCGCCGCATCATGCATTTCTACGCGCACGAATCCTGCGGCTGGTGCATCCCCTGCCGCGAAGGCACCGCCTGGCTGCGCAAAATGCTCGATCGCTTCCACGATGGCGGCGGCCGGAGCGAAGATATTCCGCTGATCGGCGAACTCGCTCAGAACATGCTCGGGAGGACTTTCTGTCCGCTCGGCGATGCTGCGGCGATGCCCACGATCAGCATTGTCAAAAAATGGAAGAACGAATTCGAAGATCATTTGAAAGGCAAGTGCGCCTATCGTCCCGCGCACGATTTGCTGGTGCTGGCTTAGTCGAACGACAAGCGATCTCATGGCCGAAGAGAAACAAATCACGTTTACGATCAACGAGCAGAAAGTTGCCGTGCCCGCCGGCACGCTCGTGATCGATGCCGCCAAGCGCATGGAAATGGAAGTCCCGTCGTTCTGCTACTACAAGGGGCTCTCCCTCCAGGCCGCTTGTCGCATGTGCCTCGTCGAAGTCGAAAAAATGCCGAAGCTGCAGACGGCCTGCACTCTGGTCGCCACCGAAGGCATGATCGTCCGCACCGATACGGCGCAAGTTCACGACGCGCGCAAGAACATGCTTGAGTTCCTGCTCTCGAATCATCCGCTCGATTGCCCCGTCTGCGACAAGGGCGGCGAATGCGAATTGCAGGACATGACTTTCCGCTACGGCCTGGATCACAGCCGTTTCGCCGAAGAAAAGCTGCACTATCCAGAAGAAAAATGGTCGCCGCTTGTCTATTACGACGCGCCGCGGTGCATTCTCTGCTTCCGCTGCGTGCGCGTCTGCGATGAAGGCATGGATGTGAAAGCTTTGGGCGTAGGCGCGCGCGGCGTTCACTCCGTGATTTTGCCGAACACTTCCGGCGCACTGAATTGCGAAGAATGTGGCGCGTGCATAGACATCTGCCCCGTCGGCGCGCTTACCAGCGGCACGTATCGCTATCAAACGCGCCCGTGGGAAATGACCTACGTCGGCGAACCCTGCACGCACTGCTCGAATGGCTGCAAGACCACGCTAAGCGTCCGCAACAATGAAATCCTGCGTGCCAACAATCGCGATCAGTCCGGCATCAACGGCGAATTTCTCTGCGGCAAAGGCCGCTTCGGCTTCGATTTTACGAATCATGCAGAGCGCATTCGCCAGCCGCTGATTCGCCGCAACGGCAAGCTCGAATCCGCCAGTTGGGAAGATGCCTTCGAAGAAATCACGCGGCGTCTGAAGCAAGTCCGCGACAAAAGCGGCGCAAGCGCCATCGGCGTAATCGGCTCGAATCACACCACGAATGAAGAAAACTATCTCCTTAATCGCTTCGCGCGCCTGAATCTCGGCACGAACAATCTCGATCATCACCGCACGGCCGACTACGCAGGCCTCGCAACGGCTCTCGGCGCAAATGCGCTGCCGGCACAAGCCACCATGGCCGATATCTATGCCGCGAGCACCATCCTCGTAATCGGCAACGATCCCTCGCAGCAAAATCCTTTCGTAGCCTGGCAAATTCGCACTGCCATCCGCCATCACAACGCCAAGCTCTACCTGCTCAATTCGCAACCGGCGAAACTCGAACGCCAAGCCGCGCTGACCGTTCGCGTTTCAGCCGGCGCCGAAGCCGCTGCGGTTCACTGGCTCGCAAGAGGTGAAGGCAATTTCCCGGAAGAGATCACAGCTCAATTGTCGAAGCTCAAAGAAGCGCTTGAGCAAGCCGCCGACGCCGTGATTCTATTCGGCGCGAGCATCTCAGGCCCGGCCGTCCGCGACCTGATCACGTTCGGCTCCCGTCTTCAGGCCTCCACGCGCCTGATGGCTCTCGGCGATTATGCAAATTCGCGCGGCGCAGCAGACATGTGCGTCTATCCCGACCGTCTGCCGGGCTATGCCACTCTCTCCGATTCCGCCGAGCGCTCCCGCTACAGCAAACTCTGGGGCGGAGAAATTCCATCGGCTCCCGGCCTGACCGCCAGACAGATGATGGAGGCTGCAGCGTCAGGAAAACTCAAAGCCCTATACGTCGTCGGCGCAAATCCAGTGAAAACGTACGGCGCGAAGCAATCCGACAAACTTGGCGGCCTCGATCTTCTCGTTGTCCACGATCTTTTTCTCACCGAAACCGCCAAGTTAGCCGACGTCGTTCTTCCCGCCGCATCGACCTACGAAAAAGACGGCACGCTGACCAGCACTTCGGGCGAGCTGCAAATGACGCATCGCTCGATCGAACCACAAGGCCCGCGCAGCGATTTCGATCTTCTGCGCATTCTGTCGTACCAACTTTCGCAACTCGGCATGGGCCCCGCGATTCGCCTTCGCACTCCCGAAGCAGCGCTAGACGAAATCCGCCAGAATGTTCCGGGCTATCGTGTCTCGCTCGCCAATTTACTCGCGGGAGGCGCCGAGCGCACCGCCGCGGCGCCGCAAGCGGTGGAAGAATCGTACTCGGCCCCAGCAGGCGCAATTTTTTCAACCCAAGACACGCTCTTCACGAGCGGCACCCTGGGCCGGTATTGCTCCCGGCTCAATTCTTGCAACGAGGCCAAAGAGAAGCCGTGGAGTTCGTCGCCCAACATCCAGTCCTGGTGGTATCGCTAGTCAAGATCGTCGTCCTCATCTTTGTATTGATGACGGCGCTTGCCTACCTCACCTGGTTCGAGCGCAAGGTCGTCGCGCGCATTCAATCGCGCATCGGCCCGCTCTACGTCGGCGCGCACGGCTTGCTGCAACCGCTCGCCGATGGCGTCAAATTTCTTTTCAAAGAAGATGTCATGCCGCCGGCTTCGGATCGCTTCGTCTACGTCCTAGCGCCGTTCCTTGCTCTTTCGCTGGCGATGGCCACCATCGCGTTGATTCCTTTCGGTCCGGCAACGATCATGATTCTCGGCGTGCCGACGCATCTCGCCATCGCCAACGTCAGCCTCGGTCTGCTTTTTCTCTTCGCCATCACTTCGATGGGCGTTTACGGCGTCGCGCTCGCCGGCTGGTCTTCCAATAGCAAATATCCTCTGCTAGGCGGGCTGCGCAGTTCGGCGCAAATGGTTAGCTATGAAGTTTCGCTCACGCTCTCCGTCGTGGGAGTCGTTCTACTTTCCGGCACGCTTAATTTCAATGAGCTGATCACGAACCAGAGCGGCTACTGGTACCACGTCATTCCGCACTGGAACGTGATTCCGCAGCTCATCGGCTTTTTCTGTTATTTCATCGCCGCTATCGCCGAGACCAATCGCGTGCCTTTCGATCTTCCCGAAGCCGAGACCGAACTCGTCGCCGGATTTCACACCGAATATTCGAGCTTCAAATTCGCCATGTTCTTCATGGCCGAATACGCGAACATGATCACGGTTTCCTGCCTCGCCACAATCCTCTTCTTCGGCGGCTGGCTCTCTCCCTTTCCCGATCGCTGGACCTGGCAGCTTTATCTCCCCGGCGTGGGGCTGGTTCTCGGCGCGATCTGGTTGGCCTACGACACGGCCATGAAACAGCGAGGCATCGCCCGCATTCAGCTGGCCGTCGTCACGGCGCTAGCTCTCATCCTCGGCGCGGCCTGCTTGATTCCCGCGGTGATGCCCATCGTGCAAGGCCCGTTCTGGTTCCTTCTCAAAGTCCTCTGCTTCCTGTTCTTCTATGTTTGGACGCGCGGGACGCTCCCGCGCTTTCGCTATGACCAGCTCATGGATTTCGGCTGGAAGTTTCTGTTGCCCGTTTCGCTCGCGAATCTGGTGGTCACGGCCTTCGTAGTCATGGTGCGAAACCGATGACTCTTCCCCTCATGCTTTTCTTCGTCTTCGCGGGACTCGCGGTCCTCGGCGCGCTGTTGATGATCTTCTTGCGCGAGCCGATTCATAGCGCCCTCGCGCTGATTCTCGTGATGGTCGCGCTCGCCGCGCTCTATCTGTTGCTCGGCGCCGAATTTATAGCCGCGGTGCAAATCATCGTCTATGCCGGCGCCGTCATGGTGCTCTTTGTCTTCGTAATCATGCTTCTCAATGCCGGTGAAGAAGAGCGCACGAATCTGAGCAAGCTCGCGCACTACGTCGGCTGGCCGTTGGGAATTTTTCTCACTGTCGAGCTGGTGTACTGGATGTCGCGCGCAACGATCGGCGCGCGTGTGACCACTCCGACCATCGCGCCGGGCGATCCGACGCGCGATCTCTCGATTCTGCTCTTCAAGTCGTATCTGTTTCCATTCGAAATCACGTCGATCCTGATTCTGATCGCGCTCCTCGGAGCGCTGGTCCTGGCGAAGAGAGATTCATGAGCGAAATTCCCATTTCCTATTTTCTAGTGCTCAGCGCCATCCTCTTCGGGCTGGGGGTCCTGGCCTTCGTGTTCAAGCGCAACATCATCACCATCTTCATGGCCATCGAGCTAATGCTCAACGCCGTGAATCTGGCGTTCGTAGCATTCGATCGCGCTCACGGCGCGGCGCACGACGGCTGGGTCTTCGTCTTCTTCGTGATCGTCGTAGCGGCGGCCGAAGCCGCGGTCGGCCTCGCTATCGCCATCACCGTCGTTCACAATCGCCAGTCGCTCAACATCGAGCGCGTCAATTTGCTCAAATTCTGATGCCCATAATTCTCAACAATCTCTGGATCATTCCGCTGCTGCCCCTCGCGGGCGCGGCGGTGAATGGCCTGCTCGGCAAGCAATGGCCGCAGTCGCGGGTGAATGCTGTCGGGCTCAGCTCCGTCTCGCTCACCTTTCTAGCGGTGATCGAACTCGCCCGCGAATTTCTCGCGCTTCCCGTCGCACAAATTCCCTGGGTGCGTTCCTACGCGCCGTGGATGGTCGCAGGAAATTTCCGCGCCGATTTTAATTTCCAGGTCGATCAACTCACTATCGTCATGCTTGGCGTCGTTTCGGGCGTCGGCTTGCTAATTCACATTTATTCCACCGGCTACATGGCCCACGAAGGCGGCTACTACCGCTTCTTCAGCTATCTCAATCTCTTCATGTTCTTCATGCTCACGCTGGTGATGGCCGGGAATCTCGTCCTCATGTTCGTCGGCTGGGAAGGCGTCGGCCTCTGCAGCTATTTGCTGATCGGCTTCTATTTCCTCCGCAAATCCGCGGCCGACGCAGGCAAGAAAGCCTTCATCGTCACGCGCATCGGCGACGTAGGATTCACCGTTGGCATCCTTCTCGTCTTCTGGACCTTCGGCTCGGTCAATTTCTCGGAGATTTTCAAGCAAGCGAGCGTCATGCCCGTCGAAGGCACCACGCAGATCGGCGGCACGCTCACCGTAATCTGCCTGCTGCTTTTTGCCGGCGCCATCGGCAAATCCGCGCAATTGCCGCTCTATGTCTGGCTGCCAGATGCGATGGAAGGCCCCACGCCCGTCAGCGCGCTCATTCACGCGGCCACCATGGTCACTGCCGGCGTTTACATGGTCGCGCGCATGCACATCCTCTATTCCCACGCGCCTCTCGCCATGCTGGTCGTAGCCATCGTCGGCGCGGTCACCGCCTTCTATTCCGCCACCATCGGCCTGGTCCAAACCGACATCAAAAAAGTCCTCGCCTATTCCACCGTCTCGCAGCTCGGCTATATGTTTCTCGGCTGCGGCGTCGGCGCCTACGCCGCGGGTATCTTCCATCTGATGACCCACGCATTTTTCAAGGGCTTGCTCTTCCTCGCGGCCGGAAGCGTGATTCACGCAATGGGCGGCGAGCAGGACATGCGCAACATGGGCGGCCTGCGCAAGAAAATCCCGATCACATATTGGACGATGTTCGCCGCCACACTCGCGATCGCAGGCGTGCCTCTCTTTTCCGGCTTCTTCAGCAAGGAAGCCATTCTCGACGCCGCAAAAGACGGCCCCTACGCCAATCTCTATCTCTGGACGCTCGGCATTCTCGGCGCCCTGCTCACCGCGTTCTATATGTTCCGCTTGCTCTTCCTCACTTTTTTCGGCGAGCAGCGCTACGACGAACACAAAGTGCACGTACACGAATCGCCGAAGAACATGACCGTCCCGCTAATTCTTCTCGCCATCCTGGCCGTAGGCGGAGGCTGGTTCGCCGCACCAACGATGCTCGGCGGCCCCAATCACTTCGAAAATTTCCTGCGGCCTGTGTTTGAGAGCGGCACCTCGGCGGCCAGCGCTGCCCTCGCCGAAAACGCCGCGGGCGCTGAAACCGGCGGCAACGCTCTGGTCAAGAGTCTCGCCGCTCCCGGCGTAATCGTCGCTCTCATCGGATTACTGACAGCCTGGTGGTTCTACATCCGCCGCCCCGATCTACCGAAAAAACTCGCGCAGAGCATGCACGGCCTCTACAGACTTGTGCTGAATAAGTATTACGTGGACGAGGTCTATCTCGCGCTGATCGTTCGGCCGCTCCTCTGGCTCTCCACCAATGTCTTTTGGCACGCCGTGGACGAGCGCGTGATCGACGGCGCCGTGAACGGCATCGGCCGCGGCGCCCGCGAACTGGGCGGCGAACTCCGCCAGGTGCAATCGGGCAACGCGCGCAGCTACGCCACGTGGGTGGTTATCGGCGCAGTAGGTGTAACGGTTCTGGTTCTAGGCGTCTGGGGAATGGTGCGCTGACGTGCCCATGCAATCTCATCTACTGACAGTCGTCACGTTTCTGCCGCTGCTTGGCGTGGCCGCGATTCTGCTGCTCAAGCGCGACGACCACGTCTGGGTGCGCCGCATCGCGCTCGGCGTCTCGACGGCCGAATTTATCGTCTCGCTGCTGCTCCTTCCCGGATTCAACATCGCCACGCCCGGCTATCAGCTCGTCGAATTCCACGATTGGATCACCTACCCGCCGATTCACTATCATCTCGGTGTTGACGGCATCAGCCTGTTCCTCGTAATTCTCACCGCCTTCCTCACGCCGCTCGCCATTCTCGCCTCGTGGCAAAGCATCTCGACGCGCGTGAAGGAATTCTTCCTGATGCTCCTGGTCCTCGAGGTCGGCCTCATCGGCGTCTTCCTCGCGCTCGATCTCTTCCTCTTCTTCGTTTTCTGGGAGGTGATGCTCCTGCCGATGTATTTCCTCATCGGCATCTGGGGCCACGACCGCCGCATTTACGCCGCGGTGAAATTCATTCTCTATACGATGTTCGGCTCGATCCTCATGCTCGTGGCCATCGTCTGGCTCTACAAGCTCACCGGCTCATTCGATCTCCCGGCCATTCAAGCTCATCTCGCATCGGGCCAATTGCTCGAGCCCATGTTTGCCCGCGACGAACTGCTCCTCTTCGGCGCCTTCTTCCTGGCCTTCGCCATCAAAGTGCCGCTCTTCCCGTTCCACACCTGGCTCCCCGACGCGCACACCGAAGCGCCCACGGCGGGCTCGGTGATCCTGGCCGGCGTGATGCTGAAGCTCGGCACCTACGGCATGCTGCGCTTCTGTCTGCCGCTCTTCCCCGAAGCTGCGCATCGCCTCGCGCCCTATATCGCGGTCCTGGCCATCATCGGCATCGTCTACGGCGCGCTCGTAGCCACGGTCCAGACCGATCTGAAGCGCCTTGTCGCCTACACCTCGGTCAGCCACCTGGGTTTCGTCGTTCTCGGCATCTTCGCCTTCAACACAATTTCGATTCAGGGCGCGATCTATCAAATGCTGAATCACGGCGTCTCCACCGGCATGCTCTTCCTCGTAGTCGGCATGCTCTACGACCGCCGCCACACTTTCGAAATCAAGGAATACGGCGGCCTGGCCTCGCCGATGCCCGTGCTCTCGTCATTCTTTCTGTTCGCGTGCCTCTCCTCGCTGGCGCTTCCACTGCTGAATGGATTCGTCGGCGAATTCCTGATTCTGATCGGCGTGTTCCAACATCATGCCGCCTGGGCGTCGTGGGCATCGACCGGAGCCGTGCTCTCAGCGATCTACTTGCTCTGGGCCTATCAACGAGTCATTTTCGGCGATGTCACCGTCGAGAAAAACAAAACGCTGCCCGACGCCAGCACTCGCGAGCGCGTGATCCTCGCGACGCTCTCGCTCATCATTCTATTCATGGGCGTCGCGTCGCCGCTCTTCACGCGCCGCATGCAGCCATCAGCCGACAACCTCTTGCGCCAAATGACGCGCCAGCGCGCTTATGACGCCAGCACGGCCCCTCTGCGCGCTCTGCCCAGTCCGGCTATGCCCGCGGCGCCGATCTCGAGCGCTAAGCTCACAGCGACCTCAGCCACAGCCGCATCTTTGCCGGGAAGGGCGAAATAATCGCGATGCCCGCCGCTCTGCAAATCTCCGCCGAGCAACTCGCGAATCTCTACCGCGTCGCGCCGGAGGCGATTCTCTGCTTCACGGGCATCCTGATCATGCTCGTCGATCCGTTCTTGCCCGCCGCCCGCAAGCGCGTCTCAGCCTGGCTCGCCCTGGCAGGCGGCATCGGCGCGCTGGCCTCGCTCCGCCTCATGGCTCTACATCCTGGTGACGCCTACGGCGGCCTCATGCACGCCGACGATTTCAGCCTCTTCATCCACGCTATCGTCCTGGTCGTAGCGATTCTCGCCACTCTCGGCTCGATTCAATATCTCGAGAATGAGCGCATCCTGCGCGGCGAGTTCTATTCGCTGCTTCTCTTCGCCACGGCAGGCATGGGCATTCTCGGCGGCTCTAGCGAGCTGATTACCGCTTTCCTCGGCCTCGAGATGAGTTCGATCTCGAGCTACATCCTCGCCGGATTCCGCCGCAACGCCGTCAAGTCCAACGAATCCTCGCTCAAATATTTCGTTCTCGGCTCGTTCGCCACCGCATTCTTCCTCTACGGCATCGCCATGGTTTACGGCGCAACGGGCACAACGCACTTCGACGGCGTCCAGGCCATGCTCTCGAACTCAACACCGTCGTCGCTCCTGGCCCTCGGCCTCGCTATGATCTTCATCGGCCTCGGCTTCAAAGTCGTAGCCGCCCCGTTCCAAATCTACGCGCCCGACGTCTACGAAGGCGCGCCAACGCCCGTAACCGCCGTCCTGGCCTCCGCCCCCAAAGCCGCCACTTTCGCGCTGATGCTGCGCATCTTCTACACCGCCTTCGGCAGCGCCAGCCATCTGTGGTTCTGGGCCATCTGGATCGCCGCCGCGCTCTCGATGTGCATCGGAAACTTCGCTGCGCTCGCGCAAACCAACGTCAAGCGCATGCTCGCCTATTCCTCGATCGCCCATGCAGGCTACATTCTCGTAGCCTTCGCCGCCTCCACCGAAATCGGCATCGCCGCCGTGCTCTTCTATCTGGCCGCGTACGCGCTGATGAAGCTCGGCGCCTTCCTCGTGGTAGCGCATCTGGGTGGCCCGGGCGAAAAGCGCCTCGATATCAAAGACTACGCAGGCCTCGGCACGCAGCAGCCAGCTCTGGCCGCATGCTTCTCGCTCTTTCTGCTTTCTCTTCTAGGATTGCCTGCAACGGGAGGGTTTCTAGGAAAATTCTACGCCTTCCAGGCCGCGCTTGATTCGCGCATCATTTGGCTCGTAGTCATCGCCGCGCTCAACAGCGTAGTAGGCGCCTACTACTATCTCCGCGTAATCATCTCCATGTATTTCTGGGATCCGCAAAAAGAATTCGAGCCCATCGCCGTAACCCCGGCCATCGCCACAGCCCTAATCCTAAGCGCCGCCGGAACAATCTATCTGGGCTTCTTCCCCTCTCGCGTGATGCACTTCGCGTTACTTTCCGCTCTCTCACTCCGCTAAATCGATGCGCGACTTCGAATTCGGCAAGCTCGTGTAGCGCCGGCGTCCCTGCCGGCATCTTACGATTACGAATGCCACCTAGCGCGACAGTCGTGCGCGGACCCGCCCCGCCCAACAACGGTGATTCGTTCAAAACTGCTCCGCAGAATTTTCTGAAATGTATCGAAACGATCCGTCGCAAGGTGCCGGCGGGGACGCCGGCAGTACCAAAACAAAAAAGGTCCGGAAGCGCGACGCGCTCCCGGGCCCAAGACTCCAAACTAATCTCTATGCAACTTTCGTGAAGACAATCAACAGCGTAAAAAGCGCCAAAGTCTCGATGAATACGAGTCCCAAAATCAGCGCCAATCGAATCGGAGCCGCCGCGCCCGGGTTTCGCGCCAATCCTTCACACGCCGCCGAAGCAACGCGCCCCTGGCCGAGAGCCGCAAACGCCGCGGCAAACGCCATGGCAAACCCGGAAGTGATCGCTACCCAGTTCGTTCCGCCGCCCGTTGCCGCGTCAGCCGCAAATGCCTGCGGAGCCGCGATTACCAGCAGCGCACCCACCAGCGCCATCATTTTCAGAATCTTCATCCGCCATTCTCCTTGTTATGAAGTGGCCGCCAGGCGGTGGCTCCCGTCATCCTCGAGCAGCCGGGATCACACTGGCATGCCGTCGTGATCAAGCCGAATTAGTGCTCGTCCGCAACCGCAAGTCCGATATAAATGGCCGGAAGAATCGTGAACACGAACGCCTGAACGATCGCCACAAATATGTGAAGCGCGACGAACAGCACGGGAATCGTCGCCGCAAAAATCCCCAGGCTATACCCCGCCGCCGGATGATTCTTCGAAACTTCGATCACTGGAACCGTCAGCAGCGCCACAAACGTGAGATACAAAAGTTCGCTGGCGAAAATATTCGCCCAAAGACGGACGGTCAGCGAGAGCAGCCGGGCCGTGGTGCTGATGATTTCGACCGGGAACATCAGCGGAGAAATCCACCAAACGGGCCCCGCGAAATGCTTGGCATAGCCGATCGGCCCGTGATGGCGGATGCCCTGAAAATTGAAATAAGTAAAAATAATGATCGCGCAGGCCAAAGGAACGCTCTTGTTGCCCGTGGGCGATTCAAATGCCGGAATCACGCTGATCAGATTCGACATCAAGATGAAAAGAGCCACCGATCCCACGAGATTCACGAAGTGTGCGCCGTCATGTCCCGCGTTCTCTTCGAGCAGATCGCGGATTCCGAAGCCCATGGGATTCGTCAGCAGCATTTCCGCCACTTGCTGCGCCGCGCCGGGCTTGTCCACGGATATTCGGGGCCGCAACAGGAGTGAAAGCACAATGCCGATCAACGCGACCGCGATTCCGGTGGCCACATGCGACGGAATCGGGTTAGCGGGATTCTCGACATGAATTCCGATCAGCGCGAGCGAGGTGGTAACGGCGTGGCCGAACCAATGATTGAGAAGCGCGGCGAGCCAGTGTTGGTGAAGGTTCATCAGCGGCTAATTGTTGTCGAACAGCACTCCGTATAGACTCGCCACAATTGCAGCGGCGCCAAGCGCCAGCAGGCCGCTCAACACGCTCCAAACAGGAATTCTAAAGCCTTTGACGATAACATACGCTCCAACGGCTATCAACCCGTAGCGCACGATCATGAGAAACAGGCTCGCTTGCGGCACGCGCTTCTCGCCGTCCGCGCTAGAGCCGTTCGCGATTTCCACGAGCCGCGCAGTTCCGCGCTCAAGCCAATAAAAATTCAGCCAGGCCAGCAGCGCCCCCGCCGCAATTCCAGCCGCGGCGCGCGGCGAGGCCGCCCGCCAAGCCAAAAGCCCGCCAAGCGCTCCGGCGTAAAGCGTCAGCCATCCGATGCGCCGCTCCACGCGCACGTAGAAATCGCCGCGTGCAAATTCACTTGTCGTCATTGCTTGCAAGCCGCTTCAACATATCTCGCAGTCCAGCTGCAAATCCCAGCCCGCCGCCGACAATCATCAGCCACGGCTTGGTATGAAGCCAGCGGTCCAGAAAGAATCCCAGAAGCCCGCCGATCACAATCGCGCCAACAAATAGTAGTGGCAACTCGGTCGCCATCGCAAATTGCCGTGCGAATCCTTCGGCCTTCTTGTCCGCATCATTATCCGGCGGTTTCAAAGCGGATCAGCGGCCGAATGGAGTGAGGATTGAGTACGTAGCGAGCCGCAGGAACGGCTCAGGATAAACGCCAGCGACGATCGTCACCAGCACCATCGCCGCCAGCGCCACCGATTGCCCAAGTGAAATAATCGGCCGCTGCCGGTCCGTGGCTTCGCGCGACCACATCGCTGCGACCATACGGAAATAGTAGTAGACCGCGGGAAGAATATAGAGCACCGCCAGCACTGCCAGCGTGTAGTGCCCTGTTTCGATCAGCGCCCAGAAAATCAGCAGCTTGCCGACGAACCCGGCGGTCGGCGGGATGCCCGCGAGCGACAGCAGAAAAATCAGCATCAGCACCGCCGCGCCGGGATTTCGCTGGATCAGCCCGTTCAAATCCTCGAGCTCATCGCCTATCACGCCTTTTCGCCGCAGAACGATCACGATTGCAAACGCGCCCGACTGGAAGAACGCATACACGAACAAATAAAACGCCATGGCCTGAAAGCCGCGCTCGTTCCCCGCCACGAGCCCCAGCAAGATATAGCCAACGTGTCCGATCGAAGAATAAGCCAGCAGCCGCTTGATGTTCGTCTGCGTGAGCGCGGCCAAGTTCCCGACGGTCAACGACAGCACCGCCACCGCCGTGACCAGCGGCATCCAATCCACGCGCACCGGCCAGAAAGCACCGAGGAACAAGCGCAGCAGCAGCGCAAAGCTAGCCGTACTCGACGCGACGCTCACGTAGGCCGTGATCGGAGTCGGCGCGCCTTCGTAAACATCCGGCGCCCATTGATGGAAAGGCACAGCCGCGACCTTAAAGAACACCCCGACAGAAACCGTGAGAATCGCAATCACCACCAGCAAATCGCCCGGCGGTCTCTGCTCGAGAGAGGCGGCAATCGCATTCAAGTTCGTCGAGCCGGAAATTCCGTATAGCAGCGAGAACCCATACGCCAGAATCCCGGAACTAAACGCCCCCAGCAGCACGTACTTCATCGCGCCTTCATTCGACCGCCGGTCGCGCCGCAAAAATCCCGTGAGAACGTAGAAACTGATGGCCATCGTTTCGAGCGCAATAAACAACGTCACCAGATCGTTGCCGCACGCCAGAAACATCATCCCCACGGTGGCAAACAGCATAAGTGCGTAATATTCGCCGTGGTGCTCATCCTCAATATCGAGATATCGCACGGAAATCAGAATCACCAACGCTGCCGCCGCAAGAAATATGAATCCGAAGAATATGAAGAACGGATCGATGACAATTGCGTCGTTAAATCGTGGCTCGTGCGACTGCGCCAGCGGCCGCAGCTCCCACAGCGTCACGCCGCTGAACGCCAGCCCCAGCATCGCCGTCAGCGCGTTCCACATCTTCTCGCGTGGCCCAAGCAGAAAATCCGTCAGCAGAATGCCCAACCCGAAAAACGCCAGCATCACCTCCGGCATGATGAGGTTCGAGTCGCGCAGCGTGAGTTGGAGAAGTCCGGGCATCGCGGTTATTTCGTTTCCTCTTGCGCGCCCGGAGTCTCAGCCGGCTTCACGGGCATCGTCTCGATCGGCGCAGCCGTCGCCGTCTTCGGCGCGTAATAGCTCGGATCGTAGCGCATCACAATCTGTTCCACCGGCTTGTCCAGCAAATTGAAAAGCGGCTTGGGATAAATTCCGATCCAGAACGCGAACAAAATCAGCGTTCCGATCGTGGTCCACTCGCGCCAATTCAGATCCGGCAAATGCTCGTTCGCCGGATTGGTCACGTTGCCGAACATCACGCGCTGATACAGCCACAGCAAATAAGCCGCGCCCAGCACCACGCCGATCACGCCCCAGGCCGCCCACTGCCAGCGCACCTCAAACGCTCCGCGCAAAATCGTGAACTCGCCGATGAATCCATTCAGCAGCGGCATGCCCAGCGAACTCAGCGTCACAATCAAATACAGCGCCGCAAAATTCGGCATCGGCGTGGCCAGCCCGCCGAATTCCGAGATCAAGCGCGTATGCCGCCTCTCGTACAAAACGCCGACGATCAAGAACAGCGCCCCGGTCGAAATTCCGTGATTGACCTGCTGGATGATGCTTCCCGAAAGCCCCAGCGGCGTCAGCGCAAAAATCCCCAGCGTGCAAAAGCCCATGTGGCTCACCGACGAATACGCAATCAGCTTCTTCATGTCCTTCTGCATCATGCAAACCAGCGCGCCGTAAACAATCCCGATGATCGAAAGCAGGATCATCACCCAGCGGAACCGCAAGGTTGCGTCCGGAAACATCGGCACAGAAAATCTCAAAAATCCGTAAGTCCCCATCTTCAGCAAGACGCCGGCCAGGATCACCGAACCCGCAGTAGGAGCCTCGGTATGCGCGTCGGGCAACCAGGTGTGGAAGGGGAACATCGGCACCTTGATGGCAAACGCAAAGAAGAATCCCCAGAAGAGCCAGTTCTGCAAATCGCGCGCAAACATCGCGTGCGGCGACATCAAAATCTCGCGGATATCAAACGTCTTCGCGTTGAAATAAATGGCCAGAATCGCCAGCAGCATCACCACCGATCCCGCCAGCGTATACAGGAAAAATTTGATCGCCGCATACAGCCGCCGCTGGCTGCCCCACACGCCGATCAGGAAATACATCGGCACCAGCATCACTTCCCAGAACACGTAGAACAGCACTAAATCGAGTGACATGAAAACGCCGAGCATCCCGGTCTGCAACAACAGCATGAGGATGTAATATTCCTTCTCGCGTTTCTGAATCGCCGTCCACGAGGAAAGAATCGCCAGCGCGCCAAGCCCGGTGGTCAGCATCACCATCAAAAAGCTGATGCCGTCGATTCCCAGGAAGTAATGCGCGTTGATCGAAGGAATCCAGTCCAGCCGCTGCTGAAACTGAAAATCGGGCGCGCCGAACTTGAAGCGCCACACCAGCGGCAGCGACACCGCCAAGCCGAGGAATCCGAACAGATTCCCCATCCACCGGTGCGCGTTGGCATTCTCGCGCGGAATGAAGAGCATGAGGATCGCGCCCAGCAGCGGCGTGAACAATATCGTGCTCAGAATATGGCTATCGGAAAATAGCATCCTTCCCTTCCCGTCTCTCTACCGCATCCAGTGCAGCAGATAGACCGTATAGCCCAGAAATCCGATCAGGCCGATCACAATCACCAGCATGTACGCCTGCATCTCGCCGTCCTGAATCAAGCGGATCACCCAACTCGCGGGATTGCCAACAAGCCAAGCTCCAACTTTCACTGAACCATCCACGATCCAAGTGTCCCACCAGATCGAAATCAGCGATGCCGCGCGCGTCAACCAGCCCGCGCCATCCACGCCCAGCCCGTCGATCACTTTCGCGTCAAACATTCCGAGCGATAAGCCGAGATCCTTCGAGCGATTCACAAACATCGCATCGTAAATTTCATCCACGTAATACTTGTGCGCCACCAGATCGTAAAGCACTCCCGCATTTCGCCGGATCGTCGCCGCCAATTCCGTCCGCTTGATGTACAGCACCCAAGCCAGCCAAATCCCGCCAAGTGCCAGCAGCACTGATGCCGCCATCAAGACCAGTCCTGGCGTGGTGCTCGTCGCCGCGGCCATTTCGGGGGCAGCCACGCGCGCCGTCACCGGCTTTAGAAAATTCTCGAATCGCCCGCCGATTCCGATCCACCCGCCGATAATCGAGAGCACCGCCAAAATCATCAGTGGCACAGTCATCGAACTCGGCGATTCGTGAATATGGTGCTCCACCTCATGATCCACATGCGATTCGCCGTGGAATGTCATGAACAGCAGCCGGAACATATAAAATGCCGTCATCCCCGCCGTGATCCAGCCCACAATCCAGAGCGCTGGGCTGCGCTCGAACGCTTTCTCCAGAATTTCATCCTTGCTGAAAAATCCCGCGAGCGGAGGAATCCCGGCAATCGCCAGCGTCGCCACTAGCATCGTCCGGTAAGTCGTAGGAATTTTCTTCGCCAGCGCCCCCATCTTCGTCATGTCCTGCTCGCCCGACATGGCATGAATCACGCTGCCGGCCGCAAGAAACAGCAAGCCTTTGAAGAATGCGTGAGTCATCAGATGGAAAATCCCGGCACTAAATGCGCCCACTCCACACGCGAGGAACATATATCCAAGCTGCGAGATCGTCGAATACGCCAGCACCTTCTTGATATCGTTCTGCACGACGCCGATTGACGCCGCAAAAATCGCTGTCAGCGCGCCCACAACAGCCACCACCGTCATCGCCAGCGGCGAAAGCTGGAAGATCGCGTTCGTCCGCGTGACCATGTACACGCCCGCCGTGACCATGGTGGCCGCGTGAATCAGCGCGCTCACCGGCGTCGGGCCTTCCATCGCGTCCGGCAGCCAAACGTAGAGCGGAAGCTGCGCCGACTTACCCGTCGCGCCCCAGAAGAACATCAGCGCGATCGCGGTCACCAGCGGCGTTCCCCTTCCGATGTGCGCGTTCGCGAGCGCCGGGCCAATTTCCGTAAATCGAATCGTTCCGAGCAGCGCCGAAGTCAGGAAAATCCCCAACAGAAATCCGGAATCGCCCACGCGATTCACGATGAACGCCTTCTTGCCCGCGTCAGACGCCGATTTTTTCTTGAACCAGAATCCAATCAGCAAATAGCTGCAAGTCCCCACGCCTTCCCAGCCGACAAACAGCACCAGCAAATTATTCGCCAGCACTAGCAGCAGCATCGAGAACATAAATAAATTCAAATAGCCGAAGAAGCGGTAGTAGCCGCCTTCGTGCGCCATGTATCCAACCGAATAAATGTGAATCAACAGGCCGACGCCGGTGACTACAAGAATCATCACGCCCGAAAGCGGATCGAGCAGAAATCCCCACGCGGCCGCGAAACTCCCGAGCGCACCCGAGTTCATGTGCATCGGTACCGCGGGAACCCAATCGAACAGGGTCCTTTCCACCACGCGCTGCGCCTCGGGAAATCTCAGCAACTGGAAAAACGCACCCAGCGCGAACACGAACGAAACCGCCACGCTTCCGACGCAGATCGCGCTGACGGCCGAATTCTTGAGCCCGCGCCCGATAAAAAACATCAGCGCCGCCCCGGCTAGCGGAAACACCGGAATCAGCCAGATGTGATCGAGAAAGAATGGCAAAGCCGGGTTCACTCGATAACCTCGTCCTGTACTTCGCCTACCACTTCAGCAAATCCATTTCGTCGGCCAGCACCGTCGGGCGATTACGGAAAAACGCGATGATGATTCCCAGCCCCACCGCCGCTTCCGCCGCCGCATCGGTGATAATAAAAATCGCGAAAATCTGCCCGTCCACCGAGCCCCACATGCGCGAAAACGCCATCAGATTGATGTTCACGGCGTTCAGAATCAGTTCGATGGACATCAGAATGATGATCACGTTGCGGCGCGTCAGCACGCCGATCACTCCGATAATAAATAACGCCAGGCTCAAATAAAGATAATTGCTCACCGGCAGCATCAGATTTTCCTCTTGGCCATCACCACTGCTCCAATCATCGCCACCAGCAGCAAAATCGAGGCGATTTCAAACGGCAGGAAATATTTTTGAAACAGCACAGTGCCAACTTGCTCGGCATTCGGCTGCAGCGTCGTCACCGGCGGCGCCATGAGATTAAACGCCCCGCCGCCCTTGCGATAAACGACGAACACAAGCGCGCCCAGCACCAGCGCCAGCAATCCCGCCACCCACGATTGCCGGTTGAATTTCATCTGCCGCACCGCGACATCGAGATTCACCAGCATGATCACGAACACAAACAGCACCATGATTCCGCCGACGTAGAGAATGATCTGCACCACGAACAGAAACTCGGCCTGCAATTGCAGAAAAATTCCCGCGGTCGCCAGCAGCGCCGTGATCAGATACACCGCGCTGTGCACCGCGTTGCGGCGAGTGACCATCATGATCGCGGACACCACCGCCAGCGTCGCGAAGAAATAAAAAATGATGGAATCGAGCATCATCGGACTTGGCCCGCTCCCGCCACCGGAAGATCGTCTTCCGCCGTTCGCGGCGCCGTCATCACCTTATCTCCGTTCCGCACCAGCCAAAACGCCATGATCAGCGTCACAATGTTCGCGCCAATCATCGTGAATCCCAGTGGCCAGCCCGATTGCTGCACCAGCACCAATCCGATCCCGATCATCACCAGATTCACCAGCGCCAGCGGAATCAGGAATTGCCAGCCGAGCTTCATCAACTGATCAAACCGGTAGCGCGGAAATGTAAACCGGAACCACAGGAATCCATACAAATACAAAAGTATCTTCACCACGAACCAAAAGCCGCCGTGAATTCCCGGCATCAGCCCGGGCGACGTCAGCGACCACGCCATCACCGCCGCCAGCACGACGAACAATCCGACGACCAGAAACATCACTAATTTCTGAATCTGCTGGCCCAACCGCAAGGCCAGCTTCGTGCACCATGCCGCGAGTCCCAGAAAGATCAAAGCGGGAAGAAGATCGAGCAGGTCATACGGCAACCCGAAAACACGCATGTGCACCGCAGCGAGCGGCCGCATCCATCCGCCAAGGAAAAGCGTCACGGCGATCCCCGAAACGACGATCATGTTCGCGTATTCCGCCAGGAAATAAAGCGACCAGCGAAAGCCGCTATATTCTGTCATGTATCCGGCAACGAGCTCCGATTCCGCTTCAGGCAAATCGAATGGCGCGCGATTCGTTTCCGCGATGGACGCGACCATGTAAATGAAAAAACTGAATGGCGCGAGGAAAATAAACCACACGCCCTGTTGATCCTGCGCCTCCACCAACGTCTTCATCGAAAGCGAACCGCCCAGCAGCAAGCCGGAGACGAGAGCAAGCCCGGCCGCGGTCTCGTAGCTCACCAGTTGCGCCGCGCTGCGCAACGCTCCCAGCAGCGAGTAATGGCTGTTCGACGCCCAACCACCGAGCACAATCCCGTAAATTCCCAGCGAACTCACCGCGAGAATGAATAACAATCCGACATCGAGATCTGCGATTTGAAATGCCGGCCCGAATGGCAGCGCCGCATAAGCCACGAGCCCCATCGTCACGCTCAGCAGCGGCGCGAGCCAGAACATCAACGCGTCCGCATTTTTCGGCGTGATGTCTTCCTTCAACAGCAGCTTCACCGCATCGGCAATCGGCTGCAGCAGCCCATGCGGCCCCACGCGCATCGGACCCAGCCGCGCCTGCATGTGCGCCATGATCTTGCGTTCGGCCAACGTGACGTAACCCACCAGCAGCGGGAGCAACGCCACAATCACCACCGCATAAATCAGCGGGAAAATGTAAGGCCGAATGTCGTTAAGGGTGATGCCAAACATCGCTCTCTTCCCTGCTCCTTATCTCACCGATCCACTTCACCCAGTACAATATCAATCGTCCCGATAATCGCCACCACATCGGCCACCAAACTTCCGCGCGCCATCTGGTCAAAGGCCTGCAAATTCACAAACGAAGGCGGCCGCACCCGCACGCGATAAGGCTGCGTCGTTCCGTCGCTCACGATGTAATACCCCAACTCGCCCTTCGGCGCCTCAATCGCGTGATACACCTCGCCCGGCGGCGGCTTCAGCACTTTGCCGATGCGCGCCATAATCGGCCCCGAAGGAATATTCCCGATCGCCTGCAAACAAATCAGCCGCGATTGCCGCATTTCTTCCATCCGCACCATGTACCGGTCGTACGTGTCGCCGTTCGGCCCTGTCGGAATCTCGAATTTATATTGATCGTAAGCAGCGTACGGCGCCGCTTTGCGAATGTCCCACTTCACGCCGCTCGCGCGCAGCACCGGCCCGCTCACGCCCAGCGCAATCGCATCCGCAGCGCTCAAAACGCCCACGCCTTTCGTGCGCCCCAGCCAAATGCGATTCTCAGTGAGCAGCGTTTCATACTCATCGATGCGCTGCGAAAAATCGTTGCAGAACCGCTCCACTTCGGCTTCAAAGCCGTCGTAAGTCTCGTACTGCAACCCGCCGATGCGAAATGCATGCGTAGTCAGTCGCGCGCCGCAATACTTCTCGTAGATTTTCAGGATCTCTTCGCGTTCGCGGAAACAGTAGAAGAGCGGCGTCAGCGCGCCAATGTCCAGCGCATGCGTCCCGAGCCAAACGAGATGGCTCGCGATCCGCTGCAGCTCGGTCAAGATCGTGCGCACCACTCGCGCCCTCGGTGGCGCTTCCGCCCCGAGCAACTTCTCGACGGCTTCGCAGTAACCCAGCCCATTCGAAACCGCCGCGACATAATCCATGCGGTCCACATACGGCGCGAACTGCTGATAGCTGCGGTGCTCGGCAATCTTCTCCACGCCGCGATGCAGATAGCCGATGATGCATTCGGATCCCGCCACGCGCTCGCCATCGAGCTTCAGCTTCACGCGCAGCACGCCGTGCGTCGAAGGATGCTGCGGCCCCATGTTGAGAATAATTTCGTCGGCGCCCAGCACCGTCGTCTCAACCTGCGTCCCCGATTTTGTCCGCGTCTCGTCCATCAAAACATTCCGAAAGAACGCTCGCATGTCATCCTGAGGTCCCGGCGCAGCCGGGGCCTAAGGATCTGAGCGTTCAATCCAAGCAATAATTCGACCAGCGTCTTCCTACTGCCCGCTATCGATCCCCAAATTCTCCTTCACCCACGCTTCATCCTGCTTCAGGATGTCGTAATCCTTCCGCAACGGATGGCCAACCCATTCCTCCGGCAACAACATGCGGCGTAAATCCGGATGCCCGTCGAAGCGAATCCCAAACATGTCGAAAATTTCGCGCTCGAGCCAGTTCGCCGTCGGCCACACATTCACGACCGTGCTCACCGTTTCGTTTTCGCCCAGATGCGCCTTCAACCGCAACCGCTCGTTCTTCGCGAATGAATAAAGATTCGCCACCAGATCAAAACGCTTCTCGCGCTTCGGCCAATCCACCGCGGTGATGTCCGCGAGATAATCGAACTTCTCCTCGTCGCGGCAATATTTCGAAATCTCGAGCCATTGCGCCGCCGCAACGAGCACAATCGCCTGCTTGCGATCGAGCGTCGGCTCGATGATCGCCGCCCCAAAGCGCGCCTTCAATCTCTGCACCAACTCATTATCGAGTGGCGCGGGCTTAGGCGGCGCTTCCTTCGGAGGTGGGGCCGGCTTAGGGGCAGGAGGCGCACCAGCAGCCGCGGCAGGAGCAGCCGGTTTGGCAACTGGCGGAGTCGAAGCGCCGGGCGTTGTAGCCGCGGCCGCAGGCGCCGCGGGCTTTGCCGCCTCAGCAGAGTTGGCGGGCTCCGCAGCTTTTGCAGGCGGAACTGCGGGCGTCTCGTCTGCCTTAGGAGGCGTGCCACCGCGTCCGCCAGGCGGCGGAGTGGTGGCGTCCTTTTTCGATGGATCGTCAGCCATTTGTCTATTGGGTTTCGGCTTCCGGAATCAAAGGATTAGCGCTAAGCGGCGCGCTTCCGTCAGCCCAGTTATTAGTTTCGCCCGAAAAATCCGCATCCAAGCGCCGTCCGAGCGCCGGGCCAAGCCCCGCGGCGATTATTCCCAATCGAGCGCACCTTTCCGGAACAGCCAAATATAACCAACGATCAGGATGCCCAGAAAAACCAGCATCGTGAACAGCCCATAAGTCCCCAAAAAGCTGTAACGGATGGCCCAGGGAAACAGAAAAATGATCTCCACATCGAAGATAACAAAGAGGATTGCGATGATATAGAAGCGCACCGAGTAGCGCCCGCGCGAATCGCTCTCCGCCGGCACGCCGCACTCGTAGGGCTCAAGCTTCGCCCCATCCGCGCGGCTATCCGGCCGGATCAGCTTGAAAACCATGAGCGTTAGAGCGGGAAAAGCAGCCGCGAGCACGGCGTAAATCAGGATCGGGATGTATTGGCGTGGCATCAGGCCGATGACCCCGGAATCCTAACACAACCCCGCCAAGCCGAGCCACCCCGTTGTCGATTTCAGCCTTTTTTTGAGAGTGCCTAGCGCGCGGTGCGCCGGGCGTTTCATGGCACTCGACGGTTTCGCCGCATCAAGTACTCCGCAAATGAGAAGAGGCCTGAAAATCTATAATTCGGGTCCACGTAACGCCCGATCACGTAGAACGCAAAATAGTAGAAGCGACAGAAAGACCAAATTGCAATTACCACGAGCAGAGCCATCTTCAGCGAAGGATGTTGAGCGATTAGCAGTACCGCCGACAGGAGCCCCAAGAATAGGAAGAGAAAACCTTTTACGACGATCCAGGTCGAATTCGTGAGGTTTCGCATTGTTCAGGCATACTGCCGCAAAATCCAACCCGACGGACTATTAATTTTTCCCGCCGCGGCGGGAAAGGTTTCAGTAAGAGCACCAGAAGCAATCCGACCGTTCCGAATCCAAAAATCAGTCCCGGAAACACACTCCACCAGCCGATATACGCGAAGAAGAACCGTCCAAAAAGAAAACTGATGAAGAGCGCGAAGAGGAAGACGAGCAGTTCAATCAGATTCATTTCAACTTCCACGCACCAGTCGCGTTCAACTGACGCCAGGCTCCAACGGCTACTTTTGTTTACCCACCCAATCGCGGATGCGCTTGTCGAGAACATCCAGCGGCAGAGCACCATCGCCCAAGACTTCATCGTGGAAGGCGCGAATGTCGAACTTGTCGCCGAGTTGCTCTTTGGCAAATTGGCGAAGCTTGAGAATCTCGAGCTGGCCAAGTTTGTAAGCTAACGCCTGTCCCGGCCACGCGATGTAGCGATCCACTTCACTCTGCACGTTCGGCTCATCCATCGCCGTGTAGCGATGAAAGTAGGCCACCATTTGATCGCGGGTCCAATGCTTCTCATGAACGCCGGTATCGATCACGAGGCGAATGGCGCGCCACATTTCATTCTCCAGCCGCCCGTAGTCGCTGTAAGGATCGTGATACAGGCCGACTTCTTTGCCCAGCCTCTCCGAGTAAAACGCCCAACCCTCGACGAATGCCGTGTAATCTTCATATTTCCGGAACTCAGGCTGCCCGGCCAGTTCCTGCGCCAGCGAAAGCTGCAGATGATGCCCCGGAATTCCTTCGTGGTAGGCGATGGCCTCGACATTCAGCATCAGGCGGTGCTCCGGGTCCCACTCGTTCACATTGATATGTCCCGGGCGCGAACCGTCCGCGGTGCCATTCGTGTAATCAGCCGGTACGGCATCCTTCGAGCGCGAAGCCTCCATGGGAATGACGGCCAGCTTATTTTTCGGAAGACGCCCGAAAAGTTTGGGCAGCTCCGGCTCCATTTCGTGCACGTAATTCGCATAGAGATCCAGCAACTGTTGGCCGGAGGTACCATAGAAGCGCCGATCGCTCTTGATGTGCTCGTTCAAGCTCGCGAGATCTTTGAATCCCAGCTTGTGCGCGAGTTCGAGCATCTGGGCTTCGGTCTCGTCCACTTCTTTGAGCCCAATTGCGTGAATTTCGTCCGGCGTCAAGTCGGTGGTGGTCATGTGCCGGATTTCGAAACGATAGCGCGCCGCGCCATCGGGCAGCGACCAAACGCCGGGCTCGCTGCGGCCCGTCGGTGCGTACTCATCGCGAAGAAACGCGGTGAAGCGCACATAAGCAGGAAAAACCGATTCCTTGATCGCGGCAAGGCCTGCTTCGCGCAGGCGCTTTTGATCCGCTTCGGAAATGCTCGCGGGAAACTTGAAAAAAGGCGCGGCGAAGTGAGACTTTTCCGGTTCCTCGGTGGCGACGGCATTGGATTGCAAGGCGGCTTTCTCCAGCAGAAAACGCGGCGGCATCAATTTTTCGCTAATGCCTTTGCGCATCAGCACCACGTTCTGCTCCAGCAGACGCGGCATTTGCTTCAGCCGGGAGATGTAGTCCTCATAATCTTTGACGGATTCGAATGACAGTGTGTTGACAATCTGCGGCAGGTAAATCTGCACGCCGTTTTGCTGATCCACCGGCATTTCCCACGGCTTGAACTTCGCGCCCTCGAGTTGCATCCGCAGGTCGCGCACGATCAAGACTTTGTCGAGTGCCTCCTGCTCTGAAAAGCCCGAGCTATCGATAGCCTCGAAGCGCTCGAGGAATTTCTGCGTCTCCCGCAGATTCTTGTCGATGGCTTCCTGCGAGTAGTCGTCGAGTTCGTCGTTCCAGCGCTTATCTCCCAGGAAAGAAGCAAAGAGCGGGCTAGCGCTCAGCCGGTATTCCCATTGCTCGGCTAAGAGTTCGCGGAACGCTTTGCGCCGCGATTCAAGAGAGCCCGCCGATTGCGCGACGATCGCAACAGAAAAGATGGAGCAGAGGAACAAAACAACAGCGGAATGCAGACCAAATACGCGCATGAAGCTCCCTCAAGTGAACAATTGCGGAGGCACGATAGCGCCGGGAGACCAGCGCAGCGTCCGTGTCCCTCGCTGGCGCCGGAGTCGCCAACCGTCGAACTAGCGCGCGCCGGCTGCGGGAGGTGAGGCCGGCTTTTCCGGATACAGGCGCTCAAATTCCGGATCGCCGTGAAGGAGCGTTAGATCGGGATCGCGGCGCGCCCACACGGCATCCTTCGAGCCGGCTTCCCAGGCTTTGCGCAGCGCGTCGAGCGCCTCCGTCTTTCGTTTCAGCAGGCAGAAGACGCAAGCAGCGTTGTAGAGAATGCCGGCTTCGTTGGCGCGCAATGTGATGGCCAGGTTGAGCTCGCGCAAGGCGTCTTCCTCTCGCCCCATTTCCGCGTAGCCCGCGCCCAACAAAATCCGCGCGCGCGCGTCTTCGGGCACTTCTTTCAAGTGGTTCTCGAGCGCCGCGCTTCTGCGCTCTGTCATCACATGCTCGGCCGCGTCCTCTGCCCATGGCGCCGAGGGCGTTCTTGATGGGCACATAAACGTTGTAATCCTCGCCGCTTGCTTCGATGGCGGCTTCGGCGATGTCCACAACTTCCTGGTAGCGTCCCGCGGCGAAGAGCGCGCGGCAAAGCAGGTAGTACGCGCCTTCGCAATCGCGCTTGCGTTCGATGGCCTTCTTCACCATGCGCACGGCTTCGTCGTAAAGCCCCGCAGCGTAGAGCACCCACGCCTGGCTGACGTGGGTTTCGGGCAGGTCCCAGCGCAACGCCACGGCCTTGCCGGAAGCTTCGCGCGCGCGTTGCACCCACACATCGTCGCGGCTGAAGAAGGAGTAGTACATCGCGCAGGCGTTGGCGCAGGCGGCGTAGGCCAGCGCGAAACTGGCGTCCAGCACGACTGCGTTTTCGAACATCTGCAGCGCGAACTCGAGGTCCTGGCGAGTGAGCCGCCGCGCATAGCGCTTGCCGCGCAAATAAAGATCGTAGGCTTGCAGATTCTCGGTGGGCTTGTCGGCCAGCGCTTCGAGCTCTTGCGGCGAAAGCGTCACGCGCAATGCTTCGGCAATCTTGCGCGCGATTTCGTCCTGCACTTCGAAGACGTCCTTCATCTCGCGATCGAAGCGCTCCGACCACAGCGGAAAATCGGTGTGCGTGTCGACAAGCTGCGTAGTGATGCGCAGGCGCGTGCCGGCGCGGCGCAACGTGCCGGTGAGAACGTAGGCCGCGCCGAGTTGCTGGCCGATCTGCGCCGGAGTCACCGATTTGTCGCGAAACGCCAGGACCGTCGGACGCGAGAATGTGTTCAGGCCCTTGATCTTGGAAAGTTCGGTGATGACGTCCTCGGTGATTCCGTCGCGCAGGTATTCATCTTCCTTCGCGCCGCTCTGATTTTCGAAATAGAGGACGGCGACGGATTTACTTACCGGCGCTGCGGCGGCTGGATGCGCGCTTGACTGCGTCCGCTTTTTCGGCTGCCGGGTGGCGGCTCGAATCAATGTCGCGCTTGAGGCGCTTGAGATCGGCGCGCAGTTCGGCGGCGGTCTGGTAACGCAGGTCGGAATCTTTTTCGAGCGCCTTCGAGAAAATGTTTTCGAGCGCCGCAGGCAATCGCGAATTCAATTTCGTAGCCGGCGCCGCCGCGGAATGCAGGATGCCGTCGAAGATGAGCGCCACGGTCGAGCCAGAGAATGGAACCACGCCGGTGGCCATCTCGTAGAGCACAACGCCCAGCGAAAATAAATCGGAGCGCGCGTCCAGCTCTTGCCCGCGCGCCTGTTCCGGCGACATATACGCCACCGTGCCCATCGAACTGCCCGGGCTGGTGACGAACTCGGCTCCCTCGACGTGCGTCTGCGTGCGCAGCGCCGACTCGCTCATGGATTCCGCCGTGGGCTGCCGATTGGTTGCCAGTTTTGCCAGGCCGAAATCCAGAATTTTCGCCGGACCGCGAGTGACAAGAAAAATATTCGCCGGCTTGATGTCGCGATGAATGATGCCCTTCGAGTGCGCCGCTTCGAGCCCGTCGGCGATCTGAATGGCGACATCGAGAAGCTCGGTTACCGCGATCGGCTTCCCCGAAATGCGATGCTTCAGCGTCTGCCCCTCGAGCAGCTCCATGGCGATGAATGGGCGGCCTTCGAATTCGCCAATGTCGTAAATGGTGCAGATGTTCGGATGATTCAGCGAGGAGGCCGAGCGCGCTTCGCGGCGAAACCGCTCGATCGCCTGCGCGTCCTGCGAAATGTCGTCGGGAAGAAATTTCAGCGCCACATTGCGGCCGAGTCGCGTGTCTTTCGCCTTGTAAACCACGCCCATTCCGCCGCCGCCCAGTTTTTCCAGGACGGTGTAATGCGAAATGGCACGCCCAACAATCGGGATGGGAGAAGTATCCGCCACAGCCCGCAGAGTTTACCGCAGCACACCGATGCAGGCAATCGCAGGAGGCGCGGCAGCGCCTTTGAGGAGGCTTGAGGGGCGCGAAAACGGGTTCGCTTTTCATTCGCTCTAATCGAAACGACTGTTCGAATAGAAATAGGCGTAAGTCCAACAAAACAAAAGAAGGGGGTCATTTCTAATCGAAACACTTTGATGAACCTCCCGGAGCGCAATTTGGGGAAATTCGAGACGATTTTTCGCTGCTATCTGCGGTGCCAATCGACAACGAGCGCCGTGCCATATGTCGAGTTCCGGGGTGGCATGCGTTGAGGTGTTTGGGCACAGACATGACGATTACATGAATAGCACGATGCGCGGGCGAGCACAAAGGTACGGTCTGCGGAATTACGGAGAGGCGGCGACCTCATGGCAGAGGATCATAGCGGCATCCGGGTTCATGCTTTACTTTGCAATACAAAGTACTTGACAGATTGGAGTCAGTGTGTCATGCTTTTCCCTGCGGCGGAGGGTTGGAGACCTAAATCTAGGAGACTGACGACATGACTAAGCGCATCGCCGCACTGATCTTTATTTTCTTTTGCACCTCCGTCGCGTGGATGATTCTGGGTGCCACGATTTCTTATCGCACTTACAACGCCGATGAAGAGCTACATTCCCGCGTGGCTTCGACTTGGGGCACGGAGCAGAGCCAGTCGCCGCCGTCCGCGCATTACTCGGTTTCCGAGCCGGTTACGGTGACGAAGACTGTGAACGGCGAAACCGTGGAAACCACGAAGCTCCGCGACCGCCCCGTCGATATTCCGCTCGAGAGCAGCAGCGTGAATGCCGCGTTTCGCTACGATCCGCGGCAGAAGGGGCTTCTGTGGTACAGCACTTATCATGTGACGTTTGACGGAAAGTTCAATTTCCGCAATCCGACCGAGCGCGAGCAGAACGTCGTTTTCGCGTTTCCACTGCCGGCGGAGAAGGCGCAGTACGACGATCTGAATTTCACGCTCAACGGACAGCCGCTGGAGCTCTCCCACAACAAGAATTTCGTGAGCGCCGTCGCGACGCTTCCTGCCAGCGGCCAGGGCGAACTGAGCGTCCACTATTTATCGCAGGGCCTCGATCGCTGGACGTACAGCTTCGGCGATTCCGTGAATCAAGTGCGCAATTTCCGATTGGACGTCAGCACCAACTTCCAGGATTACGATTTCGCGAGCAACAGCCTTTCTCCCACCAATGCGCAGAAGCATCGCGGAGGGGCCGATCTCACGTGGCAGTACAAGGATCTGGTTTCGGGCTATCCAATCGCGCTGGTCATGCCGCAGAAACTCCAGCCGGGGCCGATCGCCGAGAGGATCAGTTTCTTCGCGCCGGTGTCGCTTTTCTTTTTCTTCTTTCTGCTTTTCATCCTCTGCACGGTGCGGGGGATCGATTTGCATCCCATGCACTATTTCTTTCTGGCATGCACGTTCTTCTCGTTTCACGTGCTGCTGGCTTATCTTGCGGATCACATTTCGATCCACGTTGCATTCGTGATTTGCTCGGCCGTGTCGATCTTTCTGCTGGTCAGCTATTTGCGCCGCGTGGTGAATCCGCGATTTGCGTTGCGAGTCGCGGGATTGATCCAGCTCATTTATCTGGTGCTGTTCTCCTACGCGTTCTTCTTCGAAGGGTTCACGGGCCTGGCCATCACCATCGGCGCGATTTTGACCCTGTTTATCGTGATGCAGATGACGGCTACAGTGCGCTGGTCCGAGAAATTGACGGTGAAGCCCGCGTAGCGCCGGCAGCTTGCCGGCGTTCTTGTGCCGGGCTGGCATCGGGCGCGATTTGGGCTCAAGCTCGACGGCAGCGTGCTTTCCTCGACGATTATGCCTCGGTGTTGCCAATTGATTTTCGCCGGGGTACCGCCTTACAAAAACGCCGGCTGCCAACCGGCGCTACGGTGGCCGATCGTACAGGTGGAGTCGGTTGCGTTGTCGATCGGGTACTACTGGCCTTTTGGACCATTGCGAGGGCGAGCGGCGTTCCTTAACCTAGTTATTCGACACTGGGGGAAGGAATGGCGCTCGACGAAACATGTTCCAAGGCGGCGGTGCGGGCTGAGCCCGCAGAGCCGCGCAATGTCCGCCGCAGAAAATCTCACAAAGTGTTTTTCGCCGCATGCGGAGCTTTGCTCCTGCTGATTACGTTTGCGCCGGGGTCGGTGCGCGCGGCTTGGGCGCGGCTGGCGGGATTCATCAGCGTGGGCTCGGAGCCCGTGCCTGTGGCGCCGTCGGCGAGCTTCGATCTTCCCGCCGCGGGGCTTTCCAGCTTGACCGGCCAGCAGCAAGCGGAGCTGCTGATGGACGCGACGATCAATCGCGACGCCCACGCCGCGCTGCTGGTCACTGAACGCGCGCAGCAGTGGCGCGGCAGATTAAAGCTCACGCCGGAATTGACGGGCACGCTGCAAACGGCATTGAACGAGCATGATTTGCGCGCCCGCGCCGCCGCGCTCGAACTCTATCTGGCGGTTTACAACGTGGCGAAGACTCCGCGCAGCGCCGCGCATTTGCGTGAAGTGGCGCAAACCGATCCGAAAAGCCGCGGCTGGGCGCTGTGGATGCTTGGCGCGCTCGGAAATCGCGGCGTCGAGCGCGAGGCTGCGCTGGCCACGTTGCTAGCGCACGTCCACGACTCCGACGAGCAGACGCGTTACTGGACGATCGAAGGATTGGCGCATCTCGGCAGCGACGGAACGATTGCTGCGCTTCTCGACGAATTCCGCAACGATCCCGCAAAGCAAGTCCGCGAGCGCGCCGCATGCAGTCTCGCTGAATCTGGCATGTTGACGCACGAGCAGCGAATGAATGCAGTGCCGGCATTGATCGCCATGACGCAAGATAATTCCGCAGGTCCGACAACGAAAGAGTGGGCATTCCAAGCCCTAGGCGCGATCACCGGCGAGACGTTCGGTACCGATTCCACCGCGTGGCGAAACTGGTGGGCGAATCGCGTCCAGCAGTAAAAATCAGAAAATATAATCGGTGAACCGGCGCAGAATGATCCGGCTCAATCGTGCCGCGCGCCTTTCAACACTTCTACCGCGTGGGGCAGTAGGTCCGCGACCGCGTCGAGGCACTCGACTGCGCCTTTGGGGCTTCCTGGCAAATTCAGAATTATCGTGCGGCCGCGAACCCCGGCTATTGCGCGCGAGAGATAGGCGCGCGGAAAATTTTGGCCGGTGACGGCGCGGATTCTTTCGCCGAAGCCGGGTAGGAGTTTTTCAGCGGCGGCGCTGGTAGCTTCGGGAGTGATGTCGCGAGGGCCGATGCCTGTGCCGCCGGTGGTGAGAATCAGATCAGCGGCGGCGGAGTCCGCGAGCTGGATGAGCAGATCGCGGATCGCGTGCAGATCGTCGGCTACGATCTTCCTGGCTACGGGATTCCAGCCGAGTTCGCGGCAGCGTTTTTCAACAGCGGGGCCGGATTTATCTTCGCGCTCGCCGCGCGCGGCCGAATCGCTGATGGTGATGATGGCTACGCGCATTAAATGTAGCGCCGGCCTTTCAGGCCGGCATCTTCAGTCCGCTCGCCGCGATGAGGCTCGGATGGCAATTTTGCGCTGATGTTAGTGCGCCACGGGCTCGGTGCCGCTGTCCACAGCGGCGTCGGCGGCATCGCGAGCGGTTTCGTCGAGGTATTGCATGCCTTCCATGAGCAGGCCGGTGGTCGAGCGGCTGATAGTTTCGCGGGTGGGAGCGACGTTGAAATCGATTTCGAATTCGCCGTCGGTCCAGCGCAGCGTGCCGAAGACGGCCGGCTCGCCCTCGAGTTGCCCGAGTCGCGCGTCCTTGCACTGCCCCGCGCCGAAAAACATTTCGCAGGTTTCGCCGCCGTGGCGAATGGTCAGGCGGCACGATTTCTGCCCCATTTCGAGCGACTGCATCAAATCCATCATGCCCATTTCTTCGAGACGCCCTTGGATCACGCCGGGACGCACCGCGCGGTTCTGTAGCTTCTCGAGACGCAAGCGATCGACCACTTTCTTCGCGCTGCGAACGAGATCCTTCACGAAAAACGGCTTGGGGATGAATTCCTCGACGCCTTCCACCAGCGGCCGCAATTTTTCTTCGATATCAGTCCGGCTAGCAAGAAAGATGAATGGGATGTGGCGCGTTTGTTCGCGCACGCGCAGCTTTTCATAGAGCTGGCGGCCATCGAGTCCCGGCATTTTGTAATCGCAGAGTACGAGATCCGGCGGATCGTCAACGATTTTCAGCAGCGCATCGGCGCCGTCGGCAGCAGCGCGCACGTCGCACAACGGCGCGAGATTCTTCATCAGCAGGTCGAGAATCAGCGCGTTGTCGTCAACGACTAAGAGTTTGACTTCTTTCATCGCCGTTTCTTTGTGGCTTTGCGGCGCGCCGTTGCAGCTCGCGCGCCGATAGTCACCGCTCTTGCCGCCCGTTTTCTCCACCAGGTACAACCCGGTGATTTCCATGCCCTTTTCGAGGGCTTTGCACATGTCGTAGATCGTGAGCGACGCCACGCCCGCCGCCACCAGCGCCTCCATCTCCACGCCGGTAGGCCCGGTGGTCGCGACGCGCGAGGTAATCTCAATTCCATTCTGGCACAGCTTGGAGGCCACATCTACGTGCGTCAATGAGAGGGGGTGACAAAGCGGAATCAGCTCCGAAGTGCGCTTGGCGGCGGCGATTCCGGCAATCCGCGCGACTTCCAGAGGATTGCCTTTCGGATTCTTCAGCCGCCGAATCGCGCGCACGGTGGCGGGTTTCATGCGCACGAAGGCGTGTGCCGCGGCTACGCGCGCGGTAACGGGCTTCGCGCTGACGTCCACCATGCGCACATTGCCCGCGGAATCGTAGTGCGAGAGAGCGGCGGCATTGGCGCGTCGCGAGGGCATCGTGAAGTTACGCTAGCACGATTTTGGAGTTTGCGAAAATCCGGGCGGCGCCGGTTGCCCCCGATGAAACGACGCTATACTGGCGGGCTTCAACCTGCCCTTGGGGAGAAGTTAGCGCCGGGATGGCGAAGAATCCGAAACACACTCTGGCGGTCGCGGCCCTGGCGCTTGCAGCGGCTGGCGTGGTCTATTACGCCGCGCGAACGAAAACTTCCACCGCGCCGGCACCCGCCGCGCGCCGCGGCCCCGCCGATATTTACCCCAAACTCTCTATTACGCCCGGTGCGATAAATCCCGACATCACGCAGGAGAGTATCGGCGAGACGATTTGCAATCCCAACTGGAGCACAAAATCCGAGCGCCCGCCCACGAGTTACACGAATAAACTGAAGCGCGAAGGGTTCGATGAATACGGCTATACGGACCGCGAGATGAAAGACTACGAGGAGGACCATCTGATCTCGCTAGAAATCGGCGGCAGCCCTACGGATCCGAAGAATTTGTGGCCGGAGCCGTATCAGGCGTCAATCGCCGATGGTGGCGCTCGGGACAAGGACAAGGTCGAGAACTATTTGCACGAGCAGGTCTGCCGTGGCGCGATGACGTTAGCCGAAGCACAAAAAGAAATTGTGGCGGACTGGTATCAAGTCTATGTAAGCAAGATTAAGTGATCATGCGCGGCGACTGTGGCTCGGTCCGATTGTAGCTCGGGTCTTCAGACCCGAGGCTTTTTGGTTTGGTTTTTGGTTTGCTTGTGGTTTTGTACTGCTCCCACGCACACCAAAAGCGAAAAGCCTCACCTCTGAAGAGGTGAGCTACATTAGAAGAATCCACGGCGCGGCAGTACATCCACCCACGATCCGGCGGGAATCTTTTCCTGCTGCTCGCGGACCAGCAGATAGCAATTCGCGTTCACCAGCGCGACCACATCTCCGGATCCCTGCCAGTGAATCGTCTCGACGGTGGCATCCGTGGCAGAATCCCCCGGCGCGCGATCGGATTGCTTGGAGGTCGGAAACGCCACGCGGGCCGGAAGAAAATGCGCCAATCCGGGCTTCTCCGTAATCTCGTATTTGAGCCGCGCTTTGAACAGCGCCAGCGGGCGCGGCGCGCCACCGCTGAGCACATCGAGCGCAGGCGCGGCTAGAATTTCGAACGTCACCATCGTCGAAACAGGATTTCCGGGCAGCCCAAATACCAATTTATCGCGGCAAACACCGAACGCCACCGGACGCCCCGGACGAATCGCCACCCCATCGAAATAAAATTCCGCCTTGAGTTCGCCGAGCACTTCTTCCACCAGATCGTACTTCCCTGCTGAAACCCCGCCGCTTAGCACCAGCACGTCCTCATTCAGGCCGCGCTCGATCAGCGCGCGCAGCTCGGGCTTGCGGTCGGGCGCATTGCCAAGAGGCACAGACTCGCCGCCGGAAAGCGCCACCTGCGCGCAGAGCGAAACGCTGTTGCTGTTGCGAATTTCGTACGGGCCCGGCGTGTCAGCAGCGTTGATGACCTCATCGCCCGTCGAAAGAATCGCCACGCGCGGCCGAGCATGAACCTGCAAGCGCACAGCGCCGACTTGCGCGGCCATGGCCATTTCGGCATAGCCAAGCCGCGTCCCACGCAGCAGCACCAGTTCGCCGCGCCGCGCCTCGCTGCCGGACGGAACAATGTAATCGCCGGCACGCGGCGCCCGCTCGAAGACAATCGTCTCGCCCTCCGGCTTCGTGTACTCGATCATCACCACCGCGTCCGCCCCGCGCGGCAGCGGCGCGCCAGTCATGATCTGCACACATTCTTGCGCGCCCACTTCGCCATCGAAGGCCGTGCCGGCTTTGCTCTCGCCAATCAATTTCAATCGCGCCGGAACGTGCGCGACCTCGGCCGCGCGCACGGCGAAGCCATCGCGAATCGATCGATTGAACGGAGGATAATCGCGGTCGGCGGCAACTTCCTGCGCCAGCACGCGGCCAAGAGCCGCAGCCGGCTCGCGCGCGATGTCGATCGAATCGTGCGCCCGCCGCGCCAGCCCCAACTCGCGGCGCCCTCGCGCGATCTCAATCACTTTTTCGCGAGCAGCTTCGAAGGACAGCATGTGCGGCTATAGCCAGGAAGCCATCTTAGTGCCGGAAGGAACAATGGTAGCGTCGCGCTCGGGACCGGTAGAAATCATCCCAATTTCAACTTCGAGCGAGTCGGAAATGTATTTCAAATATTCGCGCGCGGCCAGCGGCAGATCCCGTTCGTCGCGAATCGCCGGCGTGGGCGTCATCCAACCGGGCAGCGTCTTATATTCGGGTTTCACCGCCGCGAACTCTTCCACTTCCGCGGGCATCTCCTCGATGAGTTGGCCCTTGTAGCGATAGCCGATGCAGACTTGAATTTCCTTCTGCATGTCGAAGACGTCGAGCTTCGTCACCACCAGCGAGTCAATTCCATTCACCATCTTCGCGTAACGCAGCACTTCGAGATCGAGCCAGCCGCAGCGCCGCGGCCGGCCAGTCACAGCCCCAAATTCATTCCCGCGATTGCGAATATCGCCGGCCTCGATATCAGGCATCTCGGTAGGAAATGGCCCGCTGCCCACGCGCGTGGTGTAAGCCTTGGTCACGCCCACGACGCCGGTAATGCGCGTAGGCGGCACGCCAAGCCCAGTCGAGCAGCCGCCGGAAGTCGCGCTCGACGAAGTGACGTAAGGATAAGTCCCGTGATCAATATCCAGCATCGTGCCCTGCGCGCCTTCGAACAGCACCGACGCGCCCATATCAATCGCGCGATTCAGCAGCACCGCCGTATCGGTAATGAATCCGCTGATGTGCGCCGCCAGCTCCAGGTAAGTCTCGAGCAATCCTTCCGTCTGCAGCGGCTGCCCGTAAGTAGCCCGGCTGATAGCGTCTTTCTCGACGATCACGCGCTCGAGCTTCTCGCGAAATCTCTCCGGATCGCGCAAATCCCCGACGCGAATTCCACGCCGCGCCATCTTATCTTCGTAAGCAGGCCCAATCCCTCGCGAGGTAGTCCCGATCTTCGCCGCGCCGCGCGCCGATTCCGCAGCCTTGTCCATATCGCGGTGATACGGAAAAATCAGGTGCGCCCGATCGCTGAGGAACAACCGCCCGCGGCATTCAATCCCCGCCTTCTTCAGATTCTCGACTTCCGCCACAAGCGCCGCCGGATCCACCACCGTTCCCGGCCCGATCACAGCCTTCTTCCCAGCCCGCAAAATCCCCGAAGGAATCAGTTGCAGCACAAATCGCTGATTGCCGACAATGACGGTATGCCCGGCATTATGCCCGCCCTGCGAGCGCGCAATGTAATCGAAAGCTCCGGCAAGATAGTCGACTACCTTGCCCTTGCCTTCATCACCCCATTGCGCCCCAACAACCGCAATAGCTTTCTTTCCCAAAATGTCCCCTCACACAAAACGCAAAACCATTAAAGTTCCGAGCCGTTTGTAGCGCCGCCCTCTCGGGGCGGCATCCCCGAAAGCCACCACCCGCACGTTTCCCCTCACGAAACGTCCAAAGTGAAGAAACAGGCAGGAACGACCGAAAACTCATCCTACGCTGCCAGTAAGCATAAGGCAAGCAAAGCGAGCGAGTCGCGGCCGGTCACTCTATGTTCTTCGCGCCTCTCGCGGCAACCCGATGATCTCGCGAATGCGCAACCGGTCCGTCTTTTCCCGCGGGCTGCCCCCGTTCCGCTCGATCCACTTCATGAAATCCTGCAGCTTGACATGATGCTCGACAGGAACATCCGTGACGCGCACTCTCACGCTATTCATTCCCTGCGGGATTCCCACCACCCACTCGTCCGTGCGGATGGCCGCCAGCCCCAGCGCCACGGCCTCATACAAAGTCGCAGCGGTGACTTCCACGGTGTGCGCCACGCCGTCCATATCGGTGATGGTGACGCGGCAAGAGCGTACGGGCATGACGGGAGCATATCATGTTTCGCTTTTTCTTCGCCATGGAGCGTAAAGGCAGTTTTCGCCACCCCAACTCACTGCTCGGGCCGCCGAGAAACGCCCAACTGCAGCGTAGTCCTTCGCTGCGACCTCAGCGTCTATGCGGTAACCCCCCTCATAGTACCTGCACTTTAACTAGACCCGAGGGCAATTCCATGTTAGTCGGCTTCTCTATACGCTTTTCCCAATCAAGCAGTGTGTCCAAACAGGGGCCTCCATGAATCCAGATAGCTCAAGCCGCAGCCGTCGCACTTTTCTCCGCAATGTCCGTGGAGCAGCAATGGCCGCCGCCACCGCCAGTGCCATCGGCCTCGAGCCGCTTCTGGGGGGCCCGCAATCCGTAGCCAGCGCGCAACAAGGCAACGGCCTATCGGGCGTCGCACGCGCCAACGAGTCCGCGGAACTCCGCGTCAAGGCCGCGCTCCGCGAGCGCGCCGTCAACCTCCCCAATCACCCGACGAATCACGACATCACGCGCTACCCCGATCAAGCCAACACTTACACCAAATGTCTTCCGCACGATGGCTTCGGGCGCGTGGATCTAAACGCATTCGCCACCATGCTCACCGCGATCAACTCCGGCGACCCCAGCGACTTCGAAAAAATAATCATGGGCGGCGCGCGCACGCTCAACGGCCCGCAAGGAGGCTTTGCGTTCGACCTCGAGGGCACGGATGCCTACCAATTCGGCTCGCCTCTGGTTCCGCCCGCGCCCACGCTCGCCAGCGATCTGCAAGCCGCCGAACTTCTCGAACACTATTGGGCTTCCCTGCTCCGCGACATCCCCTTCACGCAATATGCTTCGAACGCCATCGCCATTGCCGCCGCCGCGGAGACCTCCGCGATTTCGGTTTACCAGGGCCCGCGCAACACCGGCGGCCAGGTCACTCCGGATCTGCTCTTCCGCGGAACTTTCCCCGGCGAAACTCTCGGCCCGTACATGTCGCAGTTTTACGTTACGCCGACATCTCTCGGCCAGCAGCCCATCAGCCAGCAGCAATTCACCTATGTGTCGAATATCGATTACATGACCGACTTTGCCTCCTGGCTATCCGTCCAGAATGGCGTGAGCACCGGCCAGCAAAACGTCTCCGATTCGCAGCCGCGCTTCCTGCATGACGGCCGCGGCCTCGCGGCATGGACGCACACCGACGTGCTCTATCAAGCCTATTTCGTAGCGTATCTGGTGCTCAACACCATCAAGGCGCCGCTGAATCCCGGCAATCCGTATATCGGATCGAAAACCGAAAACGGCTTCGGCACTTTCGGCGGCCCGGATTTCGCCGCCACACTCGCAGAAGTAGCCACGCGCGCGCTGAAAGCCGTCTGGTTTCAGAAGTGGCAGGTTCATCTCCGCGCGCGCCCCGAAGTCAGCGGCGCAATCGCGCACTTGATCAAAACGGGCCAGGCAGCTCAAACCGACGGCAAGCTAAGCAACGTAATCCTGAATTCGCAAGGCCTGCAGCAGAGCTTCAATCAGTACGGCACCTGGCTGCTTTCGCAAGCTTTCCCCGAAGGCTCGCCGGCTCATCCGTCGTATCCCACGGGCCACGGCACGGTAGGCGGCGCGTGCATCACGGTCCTGAAATTCTTCTACGACGGCAATTTCGTAATCCCGAATCCGGTGGTTCCCTCCGATGATGGCCTCTCGCTGCTACCGTACACCGGCGCAGACGCGGGCGAGCTAACAGTGAATGGCGAGCTAAACAAACTAGGCCACAACGTAAGCTTCGGCCACGGCGTCCACTCCGGCATCCACTGGCGCACCGACACCGACGTCTCGCTGCTGCTAGGCGAAGCCGTAGCCCTAAGCGTCCTAAGAGACCGCGCCCAAACCTACAACGAAAAATTCACAGTGCATCTGACAAAGTTCGACGGCACCACAGCCACCATCTCCAATCAGTAGCCGAGGCGCGCGCACTTCGGCGGCCGACAAAGCGCACCCGAAAGTGCGGCCTATGTCACAGTTTGGTCTGCGAAATCGCTGGCTATCACTCTGATATCTCGAAACATTCGAGCACTGTAGAGGGATTGAGCTCCCGCATGGAGCGTGAGTATCGGCAACTGCTTGAGCACTTCCCGGTACACCGTTCTCATCTGTGGAACCGATGGCTGCCTATTCTGTCTTACAAAGATATTAGTCAGTGCCTTGAAGACGCCGTCCACCACGCCGCCATGTATTTGCGGGTCCGTTCCATCCAGATCGCTCAGCGATTTCGACAGTCTGCGGCCTACGGCCTCGCATACATACCATTCGTGCTTGAGGCCCGTCAGAATCCCCGCGTGAGCCACTGCAAGACCAAGTTCAAACGGCATGTTGAAGCGCGGAGTAGGAGGCCGGTGGAGGTCCAACTCGACTCTGGATAGATCATGGATCGAGTACCGGCACGTCTTCAGCAGATCGAGAATTCGATCCAATCGTCGGGTACTGCTTGGAATCTCCAGCGCCGCTCGAGGAATGAGTCCAAACGCAGTAACTCCGCAAACATAAGCGAGAAACAGCCTTTCAAACTTCTCGTCGTAGGGGATATTTAGAAAAACTTTACCGGCGGGTTTTTGAGACTTTGCCACGGGCACGCCTTTGGCTCGCAGCGCGAGCCCGCTTGGTGGCCTTACGCTTCTCGGGGCCCGTTTTCTTTCTTGCCTTGGCAGATTCTAAAACTAGGTTCGTAAGCTTCCAGTAGCTGTCCTCCGAAACCTTGCCGTTCTGCTCACTGAGGGTGTCGAGGAGTTGGGAGCTAGTGTTGTTCCTTCTACGGAGGACACCGAGGAGGCGTGATCTATTTCCTGATTTCTTCAGTCCGACTAGCTGTTTCACGCGTGATGCCGGCACGCCCAAAACATGCGCAGTTTCATGGGCCGTTGCAAATCGTGAATCGATTCGCGTCTTCATCTCAACTTTTATTTTACATCCGTCGGTTGGGCAGATTCAAGAGACTTACCGAATAGGCAAGGCCATGAACGCCGCTCCTGAATAAAGCGAATGCGCATTTGGCCGATTTCCTTTAAGAGGGCGCACACCTGCGTTTGGACCGCGTCACGCCGTTCCCGCGTCTGCTCTCGCGCCACGGGGCACGCTTTCTGGAGAAGCCGACAAATGCGCAAAAGACTCACGTTTCGTTTCATGCTGCCCACGATCGTAATCGTGGTGCTGATAATGACGCTCTTCGGATGGGTGGTCGCACGAGTCTTCGCTGGCGAAGTGCGCGTCAACGCCGACGCGCAAGCGAAGGAACAGGCCGACCGCGTAGTCGAGGACCTGCAAACCGTCGATCAGCTCAGCTCCGAGCACGTGCGCGCCGCCATGAAGCTGCTCCTGCGCGAAGGGCAATCGAGCGGCGCTCCCAACATAGCCGGCACAACCACTCTCGATGGGCAGTCCGTGCCGCAACTGCGCCTCGGAAACACTCCGGTAGTCGGCAATTTTTTGCTCGTTGACCGGATCAAAGATCTGATGGGAACCGTCGCTACGCTCTTCGTAAAACAAGGCAGCGACATAGTGCGCGTCTCCACGAACATAAAGAAATCCGACGGCTCGCGCGCCACCGGAACCAAGCTCGATCCCAACGGAGAAGCCTATCGAGCGATCCAGCAAGGTCAGCCCTTTTACGGCGTGACAGAAATTCTCGGCGCGCCCTATATGACCGCTTACGAACCCATGCGCGACTCTGCAGGCCAGGTCGTTGGCATCTGGCTGGTCGCCACGCCGCTCGCCGCTCTCGCCGATCTCGGCAAACACATCGGCGAAGCCAAAATTCTGGATCACGGATACGTCGCGCTGCTCAAAAACAACGGAAAGATTGTCTTTAAGCCGGCGTCGGTAACGGATGAGGAGATCGCCGGCCGCAAAGAGCACGGGAGCAGCGCCGACTGGACCGTTCTCAGCGTGCCCTTCGAGAAGTGGGGCTACGTGCTGCTGGCCGCCTATCCCGAGTCGGACATCAGCGCCAAGATCCGCAGCGTGCAGCTGATGGTGTTTTTCTGCGGGCTGATGATTTGCGCGTTCGTGCTTTGCGCGGAATACCTGCTCGTCACGCGCCTGGTACTGCGGCCCATCCAAACCCTGGCCGGCCAGATGGTCGAACGCATGGAACACTCCGACCTCAGCTCCAAAGACGAGACCTGGCGCGAAGACGAGGTCGGAGCATTGCAGCAAACCTTTGGCCAGTTCGTGAAACGCATCCACGACACTCTGCAGCACATTTCCGGCACTTCGGTGCAATTGGCGAGCGCCACGGAAGAATTGTCGCACGCCGCCCAGGAAGAATCGGAGAGCGCCGACAAAGAGGAGCAGCAGGTGGCGCAAATGACCACGGCGATGCACGAGATGACCGCCACGGTGGCCGAAGTTTCCCAGCAAGCCGCCGGAGCAGCCGACGAGTCGCTGCGGGCGGCCGAAACTGCGCGCAAGGGCGGAGCCATCGTTAAAGAGACGGTCACCCGGATGCAAGCGATCGCACAATCGGTGGACGACACCTCGAAGCGCCTCGAGCAGCTCGGCGCGCGCTCCCATCAGATCGGCCAAATCGTTGGCGTAATCGACGACATCGCCGATCAAACCAATCTCCTGGCCCTCAACGCGGCCATCGAGGCTGCCCGTGCCGGCGAGCAGGGACGCGGCTTCGCGGTGGTGGCCGACGAAGTGCGCAAGCTCGCCGAGCGCACTACGAAATCCACCAAAGAAATCGCCGGAATGATCGCCGCCATCCAAACCGAAACCGCGGCTGCAGTCGAGGCCATGCAACTGGGCACGCGCGAGGCCGAAAGCGGCGTCAAAACAGCGGCGCAAGCCGGTGATTCGCTCTCGGAAATCATTCGCCTGGCCCAAGCCGTGGGCGACATGATCAAGCAGATTGCCTCCGCCTCAGCCCAGCAATCCACCGCCAGCGCCGACATTCAATCCAGCGTCGACCTGATCAACAGCCTGGCCAAGCAGACCGCGATCGGAGGCCAGCAATCCACGCAAGCCTGCGAAAGGCTAGCCGAGCTGGCCCTGGACATGGAAAAGCAGATCGAGGTCTTTCAATTTAACAACGGCCCGGACAATTCATCGCCGGGCAACGGCCGGCGGATACGACGTTAAGTCTCACCGATTCTTCGTATCCCGTTTACCCGCGCGAGTTACGCCGACCTGGTACCGCTGGCGTCCCCGCCGGCATCCGGCGAGCAATAAACTTCCCAAGGGCAACTCTCAAGCGCGGCCCCCCAATCCCCAAAAACAAACTTTAGTACCATTGACTCACTATTACTTCTGCGATATACAGGGCCTGGCAGTCGGCAGCCCCCAAGCACGGGGCCAGCTCTCGTGAGCCCGCGGCAGTCCGCGCCAAAAAAAAGAGAACAGGAGGCCATGGGGCGAAAATTCTAATCGATACAATTCCAAAATTAGAATCTCCCGCAACTCAAACAAAACAAACGACGGACACCATTTCTAATCGATACAAACTCCGGAAAAGGAGAATTCTCGAATGCCGTAAATGTAGCTCACCTGTTCAGAGGTGAGGCCTTTCGCTTTGGCTTTTGGATTTAGTTTTTAGGTTTGGCTTTCGGGTTTGGTTCTTGGTTCGCTATCCCGTGCTGAGTCCAACCGAAAACCAACGGCCTCAGGTCTGTCCTTCGGCCCCGGCAAGGGGCCTCTGGATAAAAAGACCTGAGCTACATGGACGCGGAAGGCGGCAATTTCTAATCGAGACACGAGACGATTAGAAACGCCGCTAACTGCTAGAAAACATTGAACCGGCACCCGGTCTAATCGAGACAAAAACGCTCTTTTTCACGACTGGTAATTAGCGGTCGAAAGCTAGTTTCTGACCGCCACATGCTGCGCTTCGAGGTGCTCGTAAACTTCTTCGGCGCGGCGCAGGGCGTCCTGCACATTCTCGCAGATGTTTTCCGGGCCGACGATCTCCTCAAACTCGGCCTGATGGATGAGCTGCGCAGGTTGCTCGCGGGCGCCGCAGAGAATCAACGTGCGCTGGCTCGCGTGCAATTGTTTGGCGATCTCTTCGATGGCGAACATGCCGGTGGCGTCGAGCGCGGTCATGTTGCGCAGCCGCAGGATCACGACGGGCGGCAGCTCGTGGATGTTCTCGGTAACGACGTGGATTTTGTCGGTCGCGCCGAACAGGAACGGCCCGTGGATGCGGAAGATGGTGGCGTAATACGGGATGTCCTTGTCCTGGAGAATGTGGACGCGGCCGTCCTCGACGTAGTCGTCGGTGACTTGCGAGACGGTGGTGGTGGCGGCGACGCGGCTGATGAACAGCAGCGCCGCGAGAATCATTCCCGCTTCGACCGCCACGGTGAGGTCGGCGAACACCGTGAGCGCGAAAGTGACCAGCCAGACGCTGATGTCGGTTTTGGTCAGCTTGAGTAGCTGCGGAATTTCGCGCCACTCGCCCATGTTGTAGGCCACGACCATCAGGATGCCGGCCAGCACGGACATGGGCACGTAGCTGACCAGCGGCGCGGCGAAAAGCAGCACGCAGAGCAGCGTGAGCGAGTGAATCATTCCGGCGATTGGCGATTGCGCGCCGGAGCGGATGTTGGTGGCCGTGCGCGCGATCGCGCCGGTAGCCGGCAGGCCGCCGAACATCGGCGAGACGATGTTGGCCACGCCCTGGCCCATCAGCTCGACGTTTGGATTGTGCCGATCGTTGCTCATGCGATCGGAGACCACCGCGGACATGAGCGATTCGATGGCGCCGAGCATGGCCACGGTGAATGCCGGGCCGAGCAGGCCGTGAATCAGGTCGGGCCGGAATTTCGGAATGGCCAGATGCGGCAAGCCGCTGGGAATTCCGCCGAAGCGGCTGCCGATCGTTTCGACCGGCAGTCCGAAAATTACGACCGCGGCCGTTCCGAGCAACAGCGCAACGATCGAGCCGGGAATGCGGTCCGAAATGCTGCGGCAAAGGAGAATGATGACGATGGTGCCGATGGCCAGCGCCGCCGCGGTGAACGAGAGCGTGTGAAAATTCGCGGCCAGCGCGCGCAGGCGCATGGAAAATACGTCCGGAACTTTGGCGATTTGCAGGCCGAAGAAATCCTTCACTTGCGTGCTGGCGATTAAAATAGCGATGCCGTTGGTGAAGCCGATGACAACCGGGCGCGGGATAAATTTGATCGCCGAACCTAGCCCGGTGAGGCCCATGACGACAAGGAGAACGCCTGCCATCATGGTGCAGAGAAATAGGCCCTCGACGCCGTGCACGGCAACGATGCCGGCTACGACGACGACGAATGCGCCGGTCGGGCCGCCGATTTGCGTCTTCGAGCCGCCGAGAAGTGAGATCAGAAAACCGGTGACGATCGCGCAGTAAATTCCGGCCTGCGGCGTCAGTCCCGACGCGATCGCAAACGCCATGGCCAGCGGCAGAGCGACGAGGCCGACGGTGATTCCGGCGAGCAAATCGCGCAGGAATTTGCTGGTGTTGTAATCACGGAGGCAAAGGACGGACTTCGGCAGCCAGCGATCATCGGGCAGGGCAAATCGCACGATTCAATTATGCCAAGCGTGGAGCGCGCGATGGAGAAAATCTGAGGCGAAGCGGACTCGAAGGAACCTCTCGGAAAACTATTGTTGGAGCTTGAGCGAGGAGCGGAGCATCAAATTGCTGAGACAATAGAAGATGGCCAATTGAGGGGCCTTTCTCAGTGCGCAAGCGCATCGCCATTTTTGTCGCCATCGTGCAATCCATTTTGTTCGCGGCGCACTGGTTCGTCTACCGCACGTGGTCGGATTTCTGGATTGCCGCCGACCCGCCCGGAATTTCCGCGACGGCGTGGACCGTCGCGATTCTTTCTGTGAGCTTTGTCGCAGCGACGTTTTTAGCGTGGCGGTACAAGAACCAGTTCGTGCGGACGATTTATAGGATCGCTGCGCTATGGCTTGGACTGCTGAGCTTTTTGTTCTTCGCGGCGTGCGGGTGCTGGTTGCTTTTTGGCGCGGCGCATTTGCTTGGCTGGCATTTGCGGAACCGGCTGCTCGTGGGCGCGTTGTTCGGCACGGCGGTGGCGGCGGGCTTGTACGGCGTTGTGAATGCGGCATGGTTGCGCGTGACGCGCGTGCGTGTGAGCTTGCCGAATTTGCCGGAATCGTGGCGCGGCCGAGTGGCGGCGCTGGTGAGCGATACGCATCTTGGACACGTCCGCGGGCTTGGATTCGTGCGGCGGATCGTGGCGCGATTGCAGAAGCTGAAGCCGGACATTGTTTTTCTTGCCGGAGATTTTTACGACGGCACGGCCGTGGATGCTGCGAGGGTCGCCAAGCCGTTGGGCGAAATTGCGGCGCCGCAGGGAACTTATTTTGTGACCGGCAATCACGAGGAATTTACGGACCCGAGCAAGTACGTGGAAGCGATGATGCGCGCTGGGGTGCGTGTGTTGAAGAGCGAGAAAATTATCGTGGACGGATTGCAGATCGTCGGCGTTTACTACCACGATTCGACTTGGGAGCCGCGATTGCGAGAGGTTCTGCAGGGCGCGGCGATAGACCGCACGCGCGCGAGCATTCTGATCTCTCACGAGCCGCGGCATCTGGCCGTGGCGGAGCAGGAAGGAATCTCGTTGCAGGTTTCGGGGCATACACACGGCGGTCAGTTTATTCCGTGGAAGTGGTTTGCGTCGCGGATTTTCGGACGATTCGTGCACGGGCTGCAGCGGTTTGGGAAGATGATGGTTTACACTTCCTACGGCGCGGGGACTTGGGGACCGCCGTTGCGGGTGGGGACTTATCCGGAGATTGTTTTGATCGAGTTTGAGTGAAGATTACGCTTTGCGTCGGCGGCTAAGGCCGCGGTGAATTGGTGGCGCCAGTCGGTGCAAGTGTTGAACGCTTAGATCCTTAGCTTCGCTCAGGATGACAGCCGTTCGACGTGTTCGGCAGGTTGTGTAGTCGTGCCCTGGCAAAACTTGCGAAGTGAAAGGAATGCGATGAAGAAACGGAGACTTGGGAATTCGGGGATTGAAGTGGCGCCGCTGGCTCTTGGCGGAAATGTTTTCGGTTGGACCGCGGATGAGGCGACTTCGTTTCGAGTGCTCGACGCATTTGTTGATGCTGGCTGCAATTTGATTGACACGGCCGATGTTTATTCGGTGTGGGTGCCGGGACATCTGGGCGGCGAATCCGAGACGGTGATTGGGAATTGGTTGAAGCGCTCGGGGCGGCGCAAGGACGTGGTGATCGCGACGAAGGTCGGTAACGTGATGAGCGCGGAGAAGAAGGGGTTGTCGAAGGCTTACATTTTGCGCGCGGTGGAGGATTCGCTGCGGCGATTGCAGACCGATTCGATCGATCTCTATCAATCGCATGTGGATGATCCGGCGACGCCGGTTGAGGAAACGCTCGAGACGTATGCGGAACTTGTGCGCTCTGGGAAACTCCGGGCGATCGGCGCTTCGAATTTTACGGCCGAACGATTGACGCAATCGCTGGCGGCGAGCAAGCTGCGCGGCTATCCGAGCTACGTGAGCTTGCAGCCGCACTACAATCTTGTCGAGCGGGCGGATTACGAGGCGAATCTGGAGCCGGTGTGCGTGGCGAACGGAATCGGCGTGATTCCCTACTTCGGGCTGGCCAGCGGATTTTTGACCGGCAAGTATCGGTCGGAGGCGGATCTTTCGAAAAGCGCGCGTGGGTCGAGAGTGAAGAAGTATCTTGATGAACGTGGATTGCGGATACTTGCGGCGCTGGATGAGGTTGCGGCGCGGCTGGGTTCGTCGCCAGCGAGCGTGGCGATCGCTTGGCTTATGGCGCGGCCTAGCATCACTGCGCCGATTGCTAGTGCTACGAATCTCGAGCAGTTGAAGGGTTTGATCGCGGCGACGGAGTTGAAATTGGATCGCGACTCGATTGAATTGTTGAATCGAGCGAGTGCGCCTGCGCCTGTGGCGGCTTCGGCGTAGAGACAACGAACCGGCGGACGGGTCCGCGCGCGAGTCTGCCTTGAATCGACAGTTGTGGTCGTAAGATGCCGGCAGAGACGCCGGCGCTACCCGATGTGGCTTCGGCGTCGAGAGACGAACCGGCTGACGGGTCCGCGCACGATTGCCTCGCTAGTCGGCTGCTGCGGTCGTAAGAGGCCGGCGGGACGCCAGCGGTACGCGGATTAGCCTATGTGGCGGGCTAGGATCTTTACGATTTGATCTTTCGGCAGGGCGCCGACGATTTGATCGGCTACCTGGCCGCCTTTGAAGACTAGTAGAGTGGGAATTCCGCGGATGTTGTAGCGCGGCGGGGCGCCCATGTTTTCGTCCACGTTCATCTTCACTACTTTGAGCTTGCCGGCGTTTTCGCGGGCAATTTCCTCGACGGTCGGCGAAAGCATGTGGCACGGGCGGCACCATTCCGCCCAGAAATCCACCATCACCGGCTGGGTCTTGCTGGCATCAATCACCTCGGCCTGAAAACTAGCGTCATTCACCGCTTGAACATTATCTGCCATTGGTATCCTCTTGAGATTCTGGGGGTTACGCCAAGCAGCCGACTTGCCCCGAGTTAATTAGATGTTACAGACGCGGCCGGGATTCGGGCGCGCCGTGCCTGTTCGTATATGTTGACATAAGCGGCAGCCGAGGGCTTCCAGGAAAAATCCTTGGCCATGCCGATGGTTTGAATCGCGTGCCACGCGGCGGCGTCGCGGAAAACGCGAATCGCGTTGCGCACGCATTCGAGAAGCGCGCGGCCCGTGTAGGCGTCGAACTTGAAACCCGTACCGCCCCCTGTCTTGGGATTGTACTGCACAATCGTGTCGTCAAGGCCGCCAGTTGCGCGAACGACAGGTACGGTGCCGTAGCGGAGGCTATAGATTTGGTTCAAGCCGCAAGGCTCGTATTGCGAGGGCATGAGAAACATATCGGCGCCGGCTTCGATTTTGTGAGCGATGGTGTTGTCGTAGGCGATTTTGACGCCGACTTTGGCCGGGAATTTTTGGGCGAGAGCGAGGAACAGCTTTTCGTACTGCGGATCGCCGGTGCCGAGCGCGATGATGGCTAGATTTTCCTGCATCAGCTCGGCGGCGACTTCCGCGAAGATGTCGAAGCCCTTTTGATCGACGAAGCGCGAAACGATGCCGATCAATGGCCGCGTCATGTTCTCCGCAGGCAGCTTGAAGGTATCGAGCAGGTCCTTCTTGCAGATGCGCTTGCCGTCGAGATTGTGGGCGGAATAATTCGCGGCGATGAGCTTGTCGGCTTCAGGGCTCCAGGCGGAATAATCGACGCCATTGAGGATGCCGGTGAGCCGGCCGGCGCGCGTGCGGATCACGCCTTCGAGGCCGTGGCCGTATTCCTTGGTTTGAATCTCGGCGGCGTATTTCTTGCTGACGGTGGTGAGTTCGTCGGAATAAATCAGGCCGCCCTTCAGGAAATTGACCTTGCCGAAAAATTCCAGAGCGTCCACGGTGAAGAGCGTTTCGGGCAGGCCGATGCGCTGCAGCGTGCTGTGGAGAAAAAGGCCCTGGTAGCCGAGGTTGTGAATGGTAAAGACGATGGGGAGCCCCTTGAGAGCGGGATCGCCAGCGTAAATCGTGCGCAGGAGAACGGGGACCATCGCCGTTTGCCAGTCGTGGCAGTGAATCACGTCGGGCATCCAGACATGCTTGGTGAACTCGATGGCGGCGCGGCTGAATTCGGTGAAGCGTTCGGCGTTGTCGTGATAGTCGCTGCCCTTTTCGCCGTAGAGCTGGGCGCGATCGAAATAGCTCGGATCGTCGACGAAGAAGAAGCGGACGCCGCTGATGCTGGCGCCTTCGGCGATGGCCGGGAAAGCGCAGCTCGTCGCCGACGGGAATCGTCAGGCTGGGAATCGTGATGGTATGCGTTTTCGTGCCGCGATATTTGGGGAGGAGAACGGCGACTTCATGCCCCGCTTCAACCAACGCGACGCTGAGCGCGCCGGAGACATCGGCGAGGCCGCCTGTTTTTGAGTACGGCACGCCTTCGGAGGCCACGAAGAGAATTTTCATCGGGTTCGCACCGGAACGGAGAAGCTACCGGAGCGATGGAGGTTCGTCAAGAAGAACCCTGCAGTTTGATTGCAGCGAAATTGCTAAACTCGACCGCGCTATGGCGCGACAGAGGCTCGGACAACATTTTCTTGGTGATTTGGGTTGGCGGAAGAAGATTCTGCAGACGCTGGGCGTGGCGGCGGGTGAGAGTTGGATTGAAATTGGGCCTGGGCACGGCGAGATGACGGAATTGCTGGCGCGGGCTGGGGCGCTAGTTGTGGCGATTGAGACGGATGAGCGGCTGGCGGAGGGGTTGCGGGAGAAGGCGGGGGCTTGGGGGCGGGTGGAAGTTGTTGTGGGAGATGTTTTGCAGGTTGATTTGGCAGCGGTGATTGGAGACGGGGCTCGCGTTTATGGGAATTTGCCTTACTACATTACTTCGCCGATTTTGCGGCATTTGTTTGCTGTGGCCGATCGCATTGCTTCGATTCACATTGTGATTCAGTTGGAAGTTGCGGAGAGGATTGTGGCACGGCCCGGACGGCGGGCTTACGGGTATCTTTCGGCTTTGTGCCAATTTTATGCGCGGCCGGAGATTGAGTTGCGGATTCCGGCGGGGGCGTTTCGGCCGCCGCCGAAGGTTACGTCGGCTTTGGTGAGGATGGAGTTGCCGGGGGAACGGGCGGGATTGGGGATTGCTGATGAGGGGCGGTTTCTTGAATTTGTACAGACTTGCTTTGGGCAGAAGAGGAAGACGTTGCGGAATAATTTGCGGGGGGTTGCGGATGGGGGGCGGATTGAGGCGGCTTTGCAGAAGTGCAAGATTTCGGGGAGTGCGCGGGCGGAGGAATTGACGTTGGGGCAATTTGCGGCGATGTATGAGGCGATAGGCGTTTGGAATCCTGAAAAGACGAACCTCAGCGGGTAAAGAGGTTGCGGAAAAAAAAGCGAAATGTTGCCGCTCCGGGAAGTCCGCGGTTGTGCGGCGCTGCGATTCTGCTGCGAGGTCGTCGGAGGGCGCAGCAAGCCGGCGCCCCTACGAAGGCAAAATCTAGACGGCGGATTGTTACCCGTACTACGTTGGTTGCGTTTGCGTGGCTTCTTGGGAAAAGCCCCACGCGCAGGTGCGGCGCATGGGGCACCCCGTGGTCTTGCTTGCGCTCGACGTTAGCCTACGCGGGATAGGCGGCGCACTGCCAACATAGTCGCTGCTATCGTCACGCCTACGAGGACTCCTACGTGAACTGCTGTTGAGCCGCGGCTGGGGGCGCCGGCGGCTGCCAGGGCTAATTGTTGCAGGTGGAATGTGGGCCAGATTGGGGCGATTTTGCGCAGGAACGTTGGCAGCGGATAGAAGAGGCCGGAGAGATGCATCATCACCTGATAGGCGATATTCACGAAGGCTAGTGCGGTCTTGCCTGTGGCCATGGCGCCGATGAAGAGGCCGAGAGCGCAAAATGGCAGCGTTCCTAGAATGTTGATTAGCGCGACGTTGAGGGCTTGCGTCGTGGTGAGCGGCACATGAGCTAGAGGCATTGCGGCGATCATCGTGATCATGACGATTACGCCGAAGAGAATCGCCATGGCCATCTTGGCCAGCAGGCCGGCCGCTTGCGGCATGGGAAGGGCGCGCTTGAGTTTGAGCAATCCTTGCTCGCGTTCCATGGCGAGCGCGGCGCCGAATCCGAACATGCCCGGGCCCATCATGCCGAGCACGGAGAATGCGGTGAAGACGAACTTGGCGCCGTTTGGATCGGCGCGCAATTCGTTGCCGAAGATGAGCACGCCGAACAGAAGCAGCAGCATCGCCGGGAGGCCCAGGAAAGGAATGGCGAAGGCCGGAGTGCGCAACATGCGCAGCGATTCGTACTTTGCTTCGGTGAGATAAGCGCCGAACAAGCGGTTCGGCGGCATGGAAATTCCACTGCACGGGTTGTTGCTGAAGTTTGCGGCTGTGGCGTTCATTATGCGGCCTCCTGAGTGAGTTCTGAGAAAGCTTCTGCCAGTCCGGCGCTGCGGACTTCGAGTTGGTGGAGCGTGCTATCGGCCGCGAGAAGACGGCGAACTACATCCTCGGCGTCGCTGGCGGTGATTTGCACGCGGTCGCGATCGCGAATGGCGGTTTCTACGCCGGGCCAGAGGGCGAGTTGTTCGGGAGAGAGAGCGGTGGTGCAGGTGATTTTCTTGCGAGAGACGAGGCCGCGAATTTCGCTTAACGTGCCGGAGGCGATTACGCGGCCCCGAGCTAGAACGGCGAGGCGATCGGCCAGGGCTTCGGCTTCTTCGAGATAGTGCGTGGTCAGAACGATGGAGACGCCTTGCGCGATTAGGTCGCGCAGAGTGGCCCACATCGTTTGACGGGCTTGGATGTCGAGGCCGGCGGTCGGCTCATCGAGGAATAGGAGCCTGGGACGGCCGCAGACGGCCATGGCGAATTGGGCCTGGCGCTTTTGGCCGCCGGAGAGCTTTCCGTAGAAGCGGCTGGCGAGTTCTGTGGTGCCGGTCATTTTAATTACGGCATCGAGAGGCAGCGGATTGGGGTAATAGCTGGAGACGAGCGCGACGTGCTCGCGGACGCGAAGCTCGGTGGCGAGAGTGACTTCCTGCATCATCACGCCGACGCGGCGGCGCGTCTCGACGAGTTCCGGCGAACGGCCGAAGAGCTGCGCGGTGCCGGAGTCGGGTTGGTGCAAGCCGAGCAGCAGAGAAATGGCGGTGGTCTTCCCTGCCCCGTTGGGGCCGAGGACGGCCAGCAGTTCGCCGGGGCGCACTTGCAAATTGATCTGGTCGAGCGCGACGATTTTGTCGAAGCGCTTGGTTGCTCCCGATAATTGCGCCAGGAACTCGTTCTTCATTGCTGTTCTCCCATGGTAGATTTCCTGTGTGTTCTGCAAGCCGGGAAAATCTGGCTGCCCAGCATCGACGCGGCAGCATGCCAGCCACCGAAGGCGAGCGTGAGAATGGCGGCGATGCGCGCCAAGCCGGCGCCGTAGTTGATGAACGCGACAACCATTTGCGAGAGCAGCGGCGCGATCGAAATGAGAGACAGTATTCGTTCCATGTTTTTTTCCTTTCACAGATTTACAAGCTACGACGTGCGCGAGAGGGCCGGGGCGTTGCGGCGGCGCAGCCAGCGGCGCAAATGCGGCCGGCAATACCAGGCGTAAACGACGGCGCTCACACCCGCGTAAATCCACAGCCACGGACCCAAGGCACCCCATACGACGAATCCATTCGAGGCTTCTGCCAGTTTTCCGTATTGCGCCAGGGCGTTCGGGCCGTCGGCGACGACGACCAGCGGCTGGCTTTTGAAAACGAGAAAATAGAGAACCGGTACGGCGGCGGCATTGATTAGCAGCCGCATTGCGGGCAGCACCCAAATCATGCGGGGACGAATCAGGTTGATCACACGTTGCATCATTGACGCTAAGACAAGCAGAAGCACCGGCACGTAAAATCTGTGCCACGAAGGGGAGAGTTGCAGGTGCCCGGCGCCGGAGCCGAGAATTAACGCCGGGAATCGCGGAAGTAGCAGCCACCACAGCGCGACAACCGCCCACATGGCCAGGCCGGCAATCGAATACCCGCGCGAGATGGGAATCATGGTGGCGAGCTCGGCCGGCGGGTAATACCAGGGCTGCGGATATTTGCGCTTGACGAGATTGAGCAGGATGAAGACGACGGTCACGACGACAAATTGCACGAGGACGGGAACGATGAATACGCTCAGAGTGATAGGCGCATGGACCAAGAGGGAGATGATGATGATGCTCGGGATCATGACGGCCAGGTTCAGGCCGAGAATGATGCGGTACATCGGAAATAATTCGGGGCCGATCAGTTCCCATCCGATCGACAGGCTGGGAAGATTCTGGCGGTAGCGGCGCGCGACGGTCATCGGGTCGCCGTGTTGCTTGAGGAATGCGATTTGCTCGTCGTCGGTGAGAGGGCGGCCGAGTTCGGCGCCTTTCTCTTCGATTTGCGAGCGGAGATCTTCGGAGAGTTCCTGGATGATGTCGTTGCGCTGCGACCAGGGTAAGTTCCGTCTGACGGCTTTTAGATAGCTTTCGAGAATTTCCATGGCGCTACCCTTTCAGAATTCCTTCGAGTGATGCATCGAGGCTTTGCCATTCGGCGAGCAGTTGTTTCAGGATTACTTTTCCCTCGGGCGACAAATGATAGAAGCGCTTGTTGCGCTTCTCTTCTTCGCGCCACTGGCTGACTAGCAGGCCTTGGGTTTCGAGACGGCGCAGCAGCGGATAGAGAGTGCCTTCGTCGATCTCCATGCCCTGGTCGGCCAGGGCTTTGCGGAGCGTGTAGCCGTATTGCTCGGAACGGAGCGCGGCTAGGACGGCGAGGATCAGGGAGCCGCGGCGGAGCTCTAGCCGGAGGTTTTCGAAGACTTCGTGGTTGTCGGTACCGTGTGGCATATGGTGTACGGCGCATACTATACGGCGCACAGTATGAGATGTCAAGAACTATTTTTGAGATTTGTGTGAAAGGCCGGATTTAGTCTTCGGGTTCGAGGTGTTCCAGGACGGCTTGGAGGCGATCGGGGAAATCGGTCATTACGCCATCTACGCCGGCTAGGATTAGGCGGCGCATTTGATCGGGCTTGTTGGCGGTCCAGGTGGCTACTTGCAGATCGGCCTGGTGGGCTTCGGCGATTAGCTCGGGCGTGACTACATCGGCGCGGGGGCAGAACTGGCGGGCGCCTACCCCGACGGCGAGCTTCACGGAGTCCGGATGCAGATCATCGACCAGAAGGCCGGTCATTAGCGTGCGATCGAATTGGCGGATGCCGTCGAGAGTGGTGGGATCGAAGGAGAGGAGGACGACGCGGGCGGCGTCGCCGTTGCTGGTTAGTTCGGCGGCGAGCGAGTGGTGCAGGCCGTAGGCGACTTCGTATTTAATTTCGAGATAGAGAACGATGTCGGCCTCGCGGGCGAAAGAGAGAATCTGTTCGAGCGTGGGAACGCGCTCGCCCATGAAGCTGCGATCGAACCATTTTCCGGCATCGAGTTCGGCAATTTGCGCGAGGGTGAGATCGCGGACTGCGCCGCGGCCGTTGGTGGTGCGTTCGACGGTGGAATCGTGCATGGCGACGAAGCGGGCGTCGCGCGTCATTTGCAGATCGGTCTCGATGAAGCGCGCGCCCAATTCCGCGGCGCGGCGAAATGCCGCCATCGTATTTTCGGGCGCGTGGCCGGATGCGCCGCGGTGCGCGATGACCCAAGGTTGACGCATGTCCGCCTATCCTAACAGAATCGTGCGCCAGGAAATTCTGCCTCGCGCGGACAGGTGTTCCGCCCGCGCACCTCGCAATGGCCGCGGGTCATGATGCGGTTCGAGCATCCCAAGCGGGCGAGTTCGGTGATTTCCGGGCGGCGCGCGAGGCCGAGATACCTGGCAAATCGTTTCGCATAAAAGATAAGCGGCTACTGTCATTTGGCATGGCCTCCGGAGGCGCCTGGTGTAGCGGCGCAGCGGAGCCGAAAACCAGCGTTCGGAATTTCGCAATCCGCTGATTATTAAGAACTTAAATTCGTGGTCGCGGACTGCCACTGAACCAGCCTTTGGCTGGTCAATTGCCAAACCCACTGCACTACGATTCGCTCCGTGGTGTCCCGGGCGCGTCGCAAATCGCACTCGATGCGGGCCTACGACCCTACTTGGGAGGGGACGTGGCACTGTTGGTTCTACTGATCGTCGGGGTGGTGGTCAGCCAAACCTGGATCGAATGGCGCGATACGCGCCGCGGGTGGCATGTACCCGAATGGGCGAGCGGACTTGGCTTGGCGGCACTGGTGGCGACTCCGCTTACCGCGACTGCTTCCTTTGCGTCCATGTGGTATCAAGATTCGCTTGGGCTGCTTGGCCGAGGCATCGGCGCGTGGTTTTGGTTTGAGATGGGATTCGCGTTGTGCGCTATGGGAATTGTGGTGGCCGCGACGCGGCGCAAGAGACTGCGCACGTTGATGGTGATTGCCGGCGTGCTGACCGTCGGGCTTTGGATTGGCCTTGCGCTGTCTTCCTAGAAACTAGAAGATTCGCTTCCCTGCTTTGATTCGCTAGCTTCCCTCTGAAATATCGCGCGGCGCTGCGGTGGTGCGTAGTGCTACTGATAACTTGGACGCAGCGGCATCTTGCCGGAAAACGCAACGCTTGCCATACTGTTGGCGATGAAGCGGGCATGGATCGTCCTCGCGGCCTGCGCCGTCCTTGCGGGCGGTGTGTGCGCCGATCAATTGCATCTGAAAGACGGGAGTATCATCAACGGGACCATCGTCGGCTTCGATGAAAGTTCGTTCAAAGTAAAAACAAATTACGGTTACGCGATGGTGCGCCGCGACCAGGTGGTTTCCATCGACGTGACGGATACGGATTCCGGCGCGGTGAAGAAGCCGGATCCGAACGCGAAGCCCGGCGCTCCTGCAACTGCGGCGCCCGCGGGATCGAACTTCCCGTCGGCGAATGCAGCGCCCGCGGCGGCTCCAGCGAATAAGCAGCTCGCTCCCGCGGCAACACCGCCGGCTGCGCGGCCGCGATCGACAGGGGATCCTGCTGCAGCCACGATCGTTCCGCCGAATCTCAAGACGTCAGGACCACCGAACACGGTGGCCTCAAAAAGCACGCCTCCCCCCGCTGCGATCACGCCAACTAAGACGATGATGACGCCGCCAGCGAAGCCAGCGCCAACTTCGAGCACCGCCGCGGCCAAGCCTCCGGTGATCGCTGCGAGCGCGCCGGTACCGGCTGTGGTTCCGGCTTCCGCGGCGCCGCCGATTCCCAAGCCTGTGCCGCCGGAGCCCATTCGCGAATCGATCAGCGGAAATCTTTACACGAACGATACATACGGATTCCGAATGTTCCGCCCGCCGGGGTGGGAGATTATCGAGGACGCGCGCACGACGTTGCCCGGTGCAATTGCTGCGCTTGGCACCAACGACCAAACGACCTATCTGCTGATTGGCGCGAGTCCTTCGGCCGGATCGCTCGATGCGGATTTGAAAGCTTCTGATGTGAAGCTAAAAGAAATGGTGGAGAACTTTCGACCTCTTGGCGATAAGAAATCTACGGTCGCGGGACTTCCGGCGATCGAGCGGCGATTCCGCGGCGCCGTTGATGGCAAGGACTGGTCGGGGACTGTGGTGCTGGTGCAACGCGGGAAGCAGCTTTATACGATCTTTGGGATGACTTATGCGGGAACGGACCTGGTGCAGATTCAGGAAAATGTGATTCACCGCGCGATCACCAGCCTGCAATTTACGAAGTGAACCAAAACGCAGAGGGATTCCTCACTTCGTTCGGAATGACGCCGAAACACCTACTCGCGCGACCTTTCAGTCGAATTCGCGCTTGGGGGCGGATTGTTCTGCGCCGACGCGGCCGGTCGCGATATCGGCGCGGTAGTAATTCTCACCGCGAATGGGAGCGCCGGCGATGCGGCGCAAAATATTGATCTGGCCTACGTGCGTCAGTGAGTCCGCTATGGCGCCCTGAAACAGCTTTTCCGGCGAAGTGGAGAGCGGCGCGCCCGAGGCAAGATAATCGTCGAAGGCTTTGAGCGCGGCGAAAAATCGGCCAGAGTCTTCATCCCAGGTGCGTGGAGGCGAATTGTGCCATTCCTGGTTGCCCTTGGCGAGCGAGAGCACCCAATCCATTAGATCGCCTAAGTGCGCGAGGATTTGACCGGGCGTACGCACGCCGGGCGCGGCCTGAAATGCTGAGAAGCTAGCAGGAGCGCCGCGCAGAGCTTTGCCGCCGCGATAGGCCAGCGTTGCGACGGTGTGGCGCAGCAGGTCCACTTTCTCATTTGCGCTGCTTGGCATTTTTAGCCTCTAGAATTTTGTGACTTCGGAGAAATGGAAATCGCGGACCTTCATTGCGGGGACGACCATCTCGAAAGATTCCTCGCCCGCGGCGCGCACGGGGACGCCGAGCATCTCGACGTTCGATAGCATCTTGATCATGCTCTGATTGAAGCGGAAATTTCGAATGCCGCCGGCGATGCGGCCTTTTTCGATAAGAAACGTGCCGTCGCGCGTCATGCCGGTGAGGATCTTTTCGTAGGGATCGACTTCGCGAATGTACCAGAGCCGCGTGACGAGAACGCCGCGCTCGGTGGAGCGGACCATTTCGTCAACGCTTGCGGTGCCGCCGGCGAAGACGAGATTCATTGGCGCTTCGCCGTATTCATTCGGCAGCGAGAAGCCGTGGCCGGTGGGCTTGGCTTTCATTTTCTTGGCGGTTGCGCGGGCGTAGACGAGATTCCGGGGCACGCCGCGGTCGACGAGCTGCACTTTCTCGCGCGCGATACCCTCGCCATCATACGGCGCGCCGAGCTGCAGCGGATGATAGACGTCATCCCAGATGGAAATGTTCTCGCCGAAAAGTTTTTTGCCCATGCGACCGGTGAAAAGCGAACGCTGGTCGAGGACGGCTGTGCCCGCAAAATCGTAGAAGAGGAATCCGACGAGATCGAGCACCGCGGGCGGCTCGAGAATCACGGTGTAATGGCCCGGCTCGATTTCGCGCGGCGCGCGCGATGCGACGGCCTTTTCGCTCGCCGATTCCGCCAGAGCTTCGGGATCGATGTCCACGAGATTCGGCGAATTGGACTTGGCCCAGCCCGAGGAATCCTTCTCGAGAATGGTGATCGAGAATTCCGCGCGCGTTTGCTCGTAATGCGCGAAAAGGCCGCGCGAATTAGCGAGAATCGATTCGGTCAAGCCGGTGGTGAAAATTCCCGCAGCGGTCTGCTTGGTTTTCTCGGCGGTGGCGCAAACTCGGGCGACGGCGCGGGCGCGATCTGCGGCGCTGGCGGCAGCGGTGATGGGATAGAAGCGGCGGACTTTTTGATATTTCTGCTGCTTGGGCATGGGCAGCAGGTCGGGATTCTTCTGCTGCACGCGCGCGAGGCTCGATGCCGCGTTCACGACGCGGCGGAGCGATTCTTCGTCGGTCTTGTTGGTGCTTGCGCGAGCGGTGCGGCCGTCGAAAACTACGCGGACGGAGAGGGCGAGATTCTGCTCGGCGACGTGCTGATGGATGGTGTTGTTGGCGAAGCGGGTGAGCGCATCGCTGACGGCGCCGACATCGACTTCGGTCTCATCGGCATCGCTCAGCTTCAAAACGCGGGCAGCTATTTCGCGCAGATCAGGCAATCCGACGCGAAAATCCTCTGAAGCGTGCGAATGATAGACGGACTTCGCGGCACGACCCGGCTTCTTCGATTTGCGCGCGGGAGACATTTATTTCGCGAAGGCGACTCCAATTTTAATGTTGCGGAAGCGCGAAGGCGAGGCGCCGTGGCCCGTGCCCATGGTTTGCATGGGCTGGCCCTTGCCGCAATTCGGCGTGCCCCAGAGCGTCCAGTAGTCGCGCGAGCAAATCGCGTCGCAACTGTTCCAGAATTCGGTGGTGATGCCGCTGTAGCTGGGATTTTTGATCATGCGGCCTTTTTTGCCGCCTTTGATCTCCCAGCCGATTTCGGTGGAGAATTGAAAGTGGTAGCGGCGATCGTCGATGGACCAGGAGCGGTTGGTTTCCATCAGGATCGCATCGTCGGTGTCGGCGATGAGGTCGTCGTATTTCCATGTGCCGGGTAGCAGGCTTACGTTGGTCATGCGAATGATCGGCAGACGATTCCAGCTCTCGGTGCGCATGGTGCCGCCGGAGCGTTTTTCGCCGATAGCCGCGGCGCTCTCGCGGTTGCTGAGATAGCCGGTGAAAAGGCCGTTGGAAATAATCGGCGTGCACTGCGCGGGCACGCCTTCATCGTCGTAGCCGAAGGTGCCGAGGCCCGGGCCGTGCTCGAGGCGCGCGTCGGCGACAACGTTGACGATTTCCGAGCCGTAACGAAGTTTGCGCAGCTTATCGATGGTCAGGAAGCTCATGCCCGCGAAATTCGCTTCCTGGCCGAGCACGCGGTCCAGCTCGATCGGATGTCCGACCGACTCGTGAATTTGCAGGCCAAGCTGCGCGCTTTCGAGGATGATCGTGCTCGTGCCCTCGGGACATTGCGCCGCAGAATGAAGCGCGACACTCTCCTCGCCAACACGCCCTGCATTTCCGGCAAGATCGAGCGATTCAACCAATTCGTAGCCGCTCTCCATGTGCTGCCCGCCGAAGCTGTTCGGATACGAGCGCTTCTGAATTTCCTTCTCGGCAAAGCTCGTAGCCACAATTCCTGCGCCAGAGAGCATTTTCACCTGATGAATCGCCGAGCCGATGCTCGAAGCGAAGAACTGCTCGATGCGGCGGAAGGACATCGAGCCTTCGGCCAGCGTCACGCCTTTGACTTTGCGCATTTCCTTATCGGCGGCGAGAAGAAAATCAATCTGGCGCTCGACGGGAATGCGGAACGGATCCTTGATGAACGGGCTTTGCCAAGTATCTTCGTAAGCCTGTTCGGGAGCGAGGACGACGTTGTGCGTCTTTGGCGAGGGCTGACGCCTTCGCGATGGACACCGCTTCGGCAGCGCAAGCCTGCACGCCCTCGCGCGTCAGCCGGTCGGTGGCAGCAAATCCCCAAGCGCCGCTGGCGATTACACGCACGCCGATGCCGAGCGATTCGCTCTCAGCGACCGTGCCAATGGCTCCATTTTTAGTGGAAATATCGCGCTGGCGGATGTCCATGACGCGCGCGTCGGCGTACGTCGCGCCGCGCACGAGCGCGGTTCCAACTGCGATTTGAGCCCAATCATGCATGTTTGGCGCGGAAGGCGGGCTGGGTGGCCGCAGTTTCCTAAGTGCCTTCGTCCCACGACGCGAGGTAGTGCTCCTGCTCGGCGGTGAGCTTGTCGAGCTGGAAGCCCATGGATTCGAGTTTCAGCTTGGCGATCTGGCGGTCGAGCGCCTCGGGGACGGGATACACCTGCTTCTTCAATTCGCTGGCGTGCTTGATCAGGTGATCGACCGAAAGCGCCTGGTTCGCAAAGCTCATATCCATCACGGCTGCCGGATGGCCTTCCGCGGCGGCGAGATTGATCAGGCGGCCGTCGCCGAGGAGATAAATTTTGCGGCCGTCCTTCATCACGTATTCATCCACCATCGGCCGGGCTTGCTTCTTTGCGCTCGAGAGTTTTTCGAGCGCCGGGATATCAATCTCGACGTTGAAGTGGCCGGAGTTGCACATCACCGCGCCATCTTTCATCTGCTCGAAATGCTCGGCAGCGAGCACGGACTTGTTGCCGGTGACGGTGACGAAAATGTCGCCAATTTTCGCGGCTTCGGCCATGGGCATCACGCGGAATCCATCCATCACCGCTTCGATTCCGCGCGTAGGATTGATTTCCGTGACAATTACGTCGGCGCCGAGTCCCTTGGCGCGCATCGCGACACCGCGGCCGCACCAGCCATAGCCGGCCACGACGACGCGAAGGCCCGCGACCAGAAGATTCGTCGAGCGAATGATTCCATCGAGAGTGGACTGGCCCGTTCCGTAGCGATTATCGAAGAGGTGCTTGGTGAGCGCGTCGTTCACCGCGATGATCGGATATTGCAGCGTGCCATCCTTGGCCATGGCGCGCAGGCGAATCACGCCGGTGGTGGTTTCTTCGGTGCCGCCAATCACATGCTTCACGAGCTCGGTGCGCTTGGTGAGAAGTTGGGTGACGAGATCGGCGCCATCATCGAGAGTAATCTGCGGCTGATGATCGAGCGCCGCGCTGATGTGCGCGTAATACGTGGCGTTGTCCTCGCCCTTGATCGCAAACGTGGGGATGCCGTAATCCTTCACGAGGGAGGCGGCCACGTCATCCTGCGTCGAAAGCGGATTCGACGCGCAAAGAACGACATCGGCGCCGCCATCGCGCAGCGTGATCGCCAGATTGGCGGTCTCGCTGGTGACGTGCAGGCACGCCGACATGCGAATGCCCTTCAGCGGCTGATCTTTGATGAATTGCTTGCGGATGAGCTGCAGCACGGGCATGTGCTGATTGGCCCACTCGATTCTGCGCTTGCCGCGATCTGCGAACGCGAGATCCTTCACGTCACCGGACAGTTTTGGCACTGTTTCCACGGAATGCTCTCCTAGATTGTAGTCGCGAAGGGGTTAGCTGCGTGACACCGTGACTGCGCCCTGCGAGCCGACCTGGCTCTGGATTTTCGCAGCCTTGTCGGTGCGCTCCCAAGTAAAACCGGGCTCGTTGCGTCCAAAGTGTCCATAGGTCGCCGTTTGGCGATAGATGGGGCGCCGCAGATCGAGCGTTTCGATGATCCCGGCCGGCGTGAGCTTGAAATTGGTGCGAATCAGCTCAGTCACTTGCGGTTCGGGAATTACGCCGGTGCCGAACGTGTCCACCATGACGGAGACCGGCTCGGCCACGCCGATGGCGTAAGCGATTTGCACTTCGAGCTTGGTCGCGACGCCGGCAGCCACCAGATTCTTCGCCACGTAACGCGCCATATAGCAAGCCGAGCGATCTACTTTGGTTGGATCTTTGCCCGATAGCGCGCCGCCGCCGTGACGGCTATAGCCGCCGTAGGTGTCGACGATAATTTTGCGGCCCGTCAGCCCCGCATCGCCCATCGGCCCGCCGACCACGAAGCGGCCGGTCGGATTGATGTGGATCTTCGTCTGGGCATCGAGCATCTCGCGCGGCACGATTGGCTTGATCACGTGTTCGACGATTGTGCGATGCAATTCTTCATTGGAAATATCTTCGCCGTGCTGCGTCGAGACCACCACGCAATCCACGCGCTTGGGGCGGCCTTTCACGTATTCGACGGTGACTTGAGTTTTTCCATCAGGGCGGAGGCAGCGAACCAGATCTTTCTTGCGGGCTTCGGCGAGGCGGCGGGCCAGTTGATGCGCGAGTTGGATGGGCATGGGCATCAACTCGGGCGTTTCATCGCAGGCAAAGCCGAACATCAGGCCCTGATCGCCCGCGCCGCCGGTATCAACGCCTTGCGCGATGTCGGGCGATTGCTTTTTGATCGAGGAAATCACGCCGCAGGTATCGGCATCGAAGCCATATTTGGCGCGGGTGTAGCCGACTTCGCGAATCACGTCGCGCGCCACGTCGCCAAAGTCCACGTAGCCGGTGGTGGTGATTTCGCCGGCGATGACCACGAGGCCCGTGGTGACCAGCGTTTCGCAGGCCACGCGGCCTTTCGGGTCCTGCTTCATCACTTCATCGAGAATGGCGTCGGAAATCTGGTCGGCGATTTTGTCGGGGTGACCTTCGGTCACGGACTCCGAGGTAAACAAATAGCGCTCGTGAGAAGCTGTCAAAAGACTGTCCTCCCGGGGACTTGGATGCGAAATTCAGGCCTATGCTGCTTTCCGCAGTGGGAATGCCGAAAATTCAAATTAGCATGCGCCCCAGGGAGTGTCAACGCTTTGCGCCGAAACGGGTTATTGGCCGCGTGAATGGCAATTTTCGCCGCCGAAGTGCGAGTTTTGTAGCGCCACCCTTTCAGGGTGGCATCGCCGACTAATATGAACCGGCGTCCACGTCCAACTGAGGCGCTTACTCCGCCGCCTCTGACCGGTTCCCATTTCCGCCGGTCCGCCGATAGAGCAAGAACGCGCGGATAAAATCATCAATATCGCCGTTGAGCACCTTTTCCACATCCCCGCGCTCAACTTTCGTGCGGTGATCTTTGATGATTTGATAGGGCTGCAGCGTGTAGGTGCGAACCTGGCTCCCGAAGCTGATATCGGTCTTCGTGTCTTCGAGCTTCCTCGCCTCTCCTCGCCGCTTCTCGAGCTCGAGTTCATACAGCTTCGAGCGCAGGAACTTCATGGCCAGTTCGCGATTCTTGTGCTGGCTGCGTTCATTCTGGCACTGCACCACGGTTCCCGTCGGAAGTGCGTAAAACGCACCGCAGTTTCTACCTTGTTGACATTCTGGCCGCCGTGGCCGCCGGCGCGAAACGTATCAATGCGCAAATCTTCGGGCTTGATGACCACCTCGATGCGATCGTCAATTTCCGGAATCACGAAGACCGACGCAAACGAGGTATGCCGCCGCGCCGCCTGATCGAATGGCGAGATGCGGATGAGCCGGTGAACGCCGGTCTCGCCCGAAAGCAGTCCGAAGGCGTTCTCGCCCTCGAAGCGCAGCGTGGCGGACTTGATTCCGGCTTCCTCGCCCGGCGTCGAATCCATCAGCGTCACGCCCACTTTGTGCGCTTCCGCCCAGCGCATATACATGCGCATCAGCATCTCGGCCCAATCCTGCGATTCGGTGCCGCCGGCGCCGGGCTTGATGGTCATGATGGCGTTCATCGCGTCGGTCTCGCCGGAAAGCAGCGTTTTCGTTTCGACCTCGGCGACGTAGGTATCGGCGATCTTCAATTCTCCGGCGACATCGTTGAGCAGCGAATCGCGTTGTTCGGCGTTGGATTCTTCTTTTGCGAGATTGAAATAAGTCTCGATGTCGCTGACGATGCGCGCCAGCTTCTCTTCCGCGCCGAGGCGTTCCTCCACCTGCTTGCGTTCCTGCAGCACGGCCTGCGCCTGTTCCTGGTTCGACCAGAAATCGGACTTGTTGGCTTTTTCTTCTAGAATTGCTAAACGCGAGCGATTGGCGGGAACGTCAAAGATAGCGCCGCACCAGCTCGATGCGCGTTCCGAGCTCGGCGAAGCGCTGCTGCAGATCTTCAATATGTTCGGCCAAGTAGATTCCTCGCCGAATAGTTTACATTTAAATTGGAGACGTTGGTAGCGCCGTCTATGACGGCGCTACCTCGTCCCGCCGGTCGTTTTACGTGACTACTGATCTGCGGTGATTCGCGTTGCGTTTATGGTGCCCTGAAGATGAGCCAGCAGATTTCCGTTCGTATCGAACTGGTCGATCGTGAATGTCCCCGAGTAACTATTTCCGCCATGACTCAGCGTCACCTGCTCCTTGACGCTCCCGGGACCAACGAAGATTGTCCCAGTCGGATCCCAGGACAACGTTACGTGATTGAGCTTGTACGAAAACCGGCTGGTCTGCCGCCAAACTCCCATGCAGAAATTGCCGGAAATTGGCGGACGGCCCGAGTTCATGATCTCGGTCCCATCGGCATGCCACGTAACATAGCCTTGATCGATCACCGCGCCGTCGGGAATTCCGCTACTGCCTTCCGAGGTGAACGTGACGCTCCAAAGTCCCACGATGCCGGCTCCGCCTTCGAACTCCGAGCGCGGCTCCTGCCAGGATGTCAGTACAAGCCGCGGCCTTCCAGACTCGCTATTTCCTCGTCCCGGATTATTCTCGGGATGAGCCGGTGCGGTCGGAGCGTTGCCGCCAAAATAAGCGCAGCCTGTGTTGGCTCCGCTCACGCCAGGAAAACTATTGATGCCGGGCGCGGACGGGGCGGCTTTTGCGGACTGAGCACTGAGCCCTTGAGCGAAGCATAGGAACACCGCGACGGCTACCAGCGACATGCATACTTTCAAAACTTTGCTTTTCATTTTTTGGTCTCCTCCTCGAATCGGTGGATTCGAGCGGCCCTTATCGCGCGGAGCGCGCGCTACCTCAATGCAAAGTGATTCACGTTTTCTACATTTTCCGAACACCGTGTAAGTGATTGTGGATACTGCCCCTACGAGCCGCACGGCGAGGTCCAGAGGAGTTCTAGTTCTATACTTGACTGTCTCCCAACTAGGCCTCACAATCGCCCCACCGAGGTCCCCCGTTAACGCTTCGGCCATTCGAGAATGAAAGCTACAACCGTCCGCACTGCTTCGTTCGGTCCGTATGCGCTGGATTTGCGTTCCGGCGAACTGCGCAAGTTCGGCGTGCGCGTGAAAATGGGCGAGCAGCCGTTTCAAATCCTGGTGATGCTGCTGGCAAACCCCGGTGAATTGGTCTCGCGCGAAGAGCTGCGCGCGAAATTGTGGGCAGATGATACTTTCGTTGACTTCGACCATGGTCTGAACTCTGCCGTCCAGCGCCTGCGCGATTGCCTCTCGGATACAGCCGAAAAGCCTGCCTGGGTCGAAACGATCCCGCGGCGTGGCTATCGCTTCATTGGCCAGGTGGATTGGACGAATGGCGGAGCTCTCCTCTCGCATGGGAATGGTCATCGCGCGAGCGCGATCGAGGAAGCGCCGGCGCGGGAGGCCATGCCGGCGCACCGCTCGCGAACAGCCACAATTTGGATCTCCGCGATCGCTGCAGTGGTGCTCGTGGCGGGATCGCTCGCCTGGGTGAGCGCGCGGCGCAAAACGCCGGGGCCAACGGACCCGGCAAGCATCCGTTCGATTGCCGTTCTGCCGCTGGAGAATTTGTCGGGCGATCTCTCACAAGACTATTTCGCCGACGGAATCACCGACGAACTGATCACCACGCTGGCGAAGAGTCATGCCCTGCGTATCGCTTCGCGTGGTTCCATCATGCGTTACAAGTCCGTCCAGAAGCCGGAAAAAGAAATCGCCCGCGAACTCGGCGTTGATGCAGTTATCGTCGGCTCGGTAGCGCGCTCCGGCAACCACCTGCGCATTAACGCGCAACTGATCCGCGCCTCCGATGGCAGCCATCTCTGGTCTGAAAGTTACGACCGCGATCTCGGCGACACGCTGACCGTGCAGGAGCAGCTAGCGAACGCGATCGCAGAGCAAGTTCGCGTGGCGTCTGTGTTCAAAGAGTCGCCACACGCCAACGCCGCCGCGCGATTCAATCCCGAAGCGCACGACGCCTATTTGCGCGGACGCTATTCCTGGTTCAAGGGAGATTTTTTCAAGAGCCGCGACTATTTTCAAAAGGCGATTGATCTGGATCCTGCCTACGCGCCCGGCTACAGCGGCCTTGCGGACTCTTACGGCGCCGCGTGCGTCTGGGGGGAATTGCCACCCAACGAGAGCATGCCACGCTCAGAAGCGGCCGCGCGCAAGGCGCTACAAAACGATGATTCCCTGGCCGAAGCGCACAACTCCCTCGCGGCAGTCAAACTTTTCTTCGATTGGGATTGGAACGGGGCGGAGACCGAAGTCAGGCGGGCCATTGAGCTCGACCCTGGCGTCGCCGAAGTCCACCACATCTACCATACGCTCATGAGCGTCACCAATCGCCCCGCGAAAGCCTTGCAAGAAGAGCAGATTGCGCAAAAATTGGATCCATTTTCACGGCCGTGGGGTCTCGGTTGGGAGCTGGTAGGCCAAGGGCGAATCGACGATGGCATCGCTGAACTTCGCGCCCGTTTGTCCGATGCGGGGAATAATTCCAGCGTCCACGAAATTCTTGCCGAGGCTTACTACCGGAAAGGCATGTTTGCGGATGCGATCGCGGAAAATAAGGCCGCGTTCATTCTGCAAGGCGACACTGCCGATGCCACCGGAATCGAGAACGCTTATAACTCTGGAGGCTACAGAGGCTCAATGGAGTGGCGCCTCGGGCTACTCAAGAGGAAAGCCAAAAACGGCTACGTCTCGCCGTGGCAATTTGCACAGGTCTACGCGGTTCTCGGCCGCCGCGACGACGCCATTCATTCCTTGCAACAGGCTTTCGACCAACGCGACCCCATGCTGGTCTTCTCGAAGCTGGATGCGTCGCTCGACTCACTTCACTCCGATCCCCGCTACCTAAAAATCGTCCAAGCGATCGGTCTGCCTTAGGACGACACAGAGATGGCGACCACCGCGCGCACCGCTTCCTTCGGCCCCTATGCGCTGGACTTGCGTTCGGGCGAGTTACGGAAGCATGGCGTGCGCGTGAAGATGGGCGAGCAGCCTTTTCAGATCCTTGTAATGCTGCTCGAAAGTCCGGGCGAAATGGTCTCGCGCGAGCAGTTGCGCGCGAAATTGTGGGTGGATGACACTTTCGTTGACTTCGATCACGGGCTGAACTCTGCCGTGCAGCGCCTGCGCGATTGCCTTTCCGATACCGCCGAAAAGCCACTGTGGGTCGCAACCATTCCCCGCCGCGGTTATCGCTTCGTGGGAAAAGTCGAATGGTCGAATGGAGTCCGCCCGCCCGAAACTGCACCGAACGGGGATACGGCAGCCGCGACTTACGACGCGTCGCTTGAGCCGAACGGCACGACCACAACGCAAACAGCGAGGCGAAAAAAAAATTACACTAGCGGCAGCTCTGGCCGCCTCGGTCGCAGCGCTGGCAGCGGCGGCGCTCGGCATCTACTGGCTGCTAAATGCCAGACGCCCCGCCCCGTTTGCGACCTTCACGATCACAAAAGTCACAAACAACGGAAAAACGATCGCCGCGGCGATATCACCTGACGGGAAATATCTCCTCAGCGTGCGGGACGAAGCCGGCGAGCAGAGCATGTGGCTGCGGCACCTGCAAACGAACAGTGAAGCACAAGTCATCGCGCCCGCCGTAGCCTTCTACCAGAGCCTTATATTTTCGCCAGACGGCAGCTATTTCTACTTCCTAAAAGCGAATGACGCGGCGCACACCTCTTACGATATTCTTCGCGCCCCGGTGCTCGGGGGCGAGCCCCGGATCGTCGCGCGAGATCTGGACATCGGAACCGCCGTCTCACCCGACGGCGCGCGGATCGCGTACGTTCGCAGCAACAACCCGGTAGCCGGAAGGTTTCAATTGCTCGTGGCGAACGCAGATGGCGGCGATGAAAAGATTCTCTCCGGCGGTACTTTCGACAAATATCCGGGAAGCTTGTCCTGGTCGCCGGACGGCAGGCAGATCGCTTCTATTCCTCCTGGACCCCGCGAATCGGTGAGTGCAATTCAGCTCCAGAATGCGTCGTCGGCTGCGGTCGAGGCGCTGGTCCCTCTTGGGAGAACGCAGCTTTCCAATGTCGCCTGGTTACCAGACAGCCGTGGCCTTCTGGTACTGTATTCGCCCACTCCGCCTTTCGATCACATCCAAATTGGATTGCTCGCTAATCCTGCGGCCCGGCTTCGCGCCATTGCCAACGACACGGATACCTATGAGACGCTGACCGTCTCAGCAGACGGTAAGACTATCGCTACAGTGCAACGAAGAAGCACGCAAACTTTGTATCTCTTGCCAAGGACGGGCTTCACCGGCCTTCCCCCGAATCCGGCGGCGGCGCAACACAAAGCCACGCTTTTCAGTTGGGCCCCGAACGGAGACCATTACATTTTCGGCGGAAGCGATCTGCTGCGCAAATCACCCAACGGCGCTGAGACAACGACGGTGCTGAGTGATCCTGCTGCGGTTGTATTTGGGGTAAGTGCTTGCCCCGATGGCCGCTACATTCTGGTGAGTTGGGCGGGCCGCGGCGGTACCAATAAGATATACATCTGGCGCGTCAATGCGGATGGATCAAACCTCATGCAGCTCTCGCGCGGCGGGATGGACGATTTCGCTCTGTGCTCGCCCGATAGCAAGTGGGCCTACTACCAGGATATAGCCAACTTCCAGGTAATGCGCGTGCCCATCGATGGCGGATCGCCTGACCTCGTTCCTGGCTCGCAAATTCCCGGGGAGCTTGACGATGCGGTGTACGCCTTAGCCATTTCCCCAGACGGCAAAACACTCGCGTTTGCCGTGAATCCACCGCGAGGAGCAGATAGCGATGGCTCAATGACGAAGATCGAGCTCCTGCCGCTGGACCCAGGACCGAACCCGCGGGCACGATTGGTCAGTGCCGATTCGCGCATTTCGAGTCATCCCGCCTTCACTCCCGATGGCAAGGCTCTGGTTTATGCGGTGCGCGATAATGGCATCGATAATCTGTTACTCCAGCCCCTCCACGGTTCGCCAAGCAGACTGATCACGAACTTTACATCCGACAAGTTCCAAAACTTCGAGTTCTCTCCGGACGGAAAAACGCTAGCCGTCTTCCAACAACACCTGGAATCCGACGCAGTCCTACTGCACGACACAAACTAGCGCCGGCGTCCCTGCCGGCATCTTACGAGCGCGAATCTATCCTCCGGCAAAAATCGAGGCCGGACCAGTACATCTCAATCTATCGAAAGCCCCGGCCCCCAATCTCACTTCTCGCCCAAACTTGTAATCGCAATATGCCGGCAGAGACGCCAGCGCTACTTTTTGCGCTTCGAAACTTGGCGGCTAGTGCCGGAAACTTTCATCTCGGCTTCTTCTCGATCGATGCGCTTCATCATTCCTGCTCGCACCATTAGCCCAATCGACGCGAACAGGCATAGCCACGCGATCCAATCGCCCCAGCGGACGTAGAGCGTTTTGTCGCTGCGGAAATCGTACGGGGCGTCCAATTGCCCGCGGAGATCGGTCTGCAGGGCTGCTATTGTGCGGCCGTAGGGATCGAGGGCGACTGTGTAGCCGTTGTTCGTGTCGCGCAGCATCCAGCGGCGGTTCTCGACGGCGCGGACGCGGGCCATCATCAGATGCTGCGTGGGGGCTGCTGATCGGCCGAACCAGCCATCATTCGAAAGATTGATCAGCATCTCGGCGCCGTTCCCCGCGAAATGCCGCACCTCATTCGGGAAAATCGCTTCGTAGCAGATGTACACGCCAAATTTTCCGCCGGGCAATTCGCCGACGCGATATTCCGTCCCCGGCGTGAAATCGGAAATGTCCGCGGTCAGCCGCCCCGCAAATGTCAGATATTCGCGCAGCGGTACGTATTCGCCGAAAGGCACGAGATGCAGCTTGTCGTAGGTGAAGATTCGCTGGCCCAACGGATTTAGCAGCGTCGCGCTATTCGTCGCCTGCCATTGCTTGTCCGGGCCTTTCTTCCAATCCACCACTCCGACCAGAAATTCGCTCGCCGACTCGCGCGCGATTCGCTGCGCACGCTCGGCGAACTTTGTTTCCGTAAAGCTGAACGGCGCCGGCACTTCCGGCCAGACGACTAGCCCGGGCTGGCGCCGCGCAGCATCTACGCTGATCTTTTCGAGCTCGTCGAGTTCTCCCGCGTGGACATCGAGCCAATCCGATGGATAGCTTTCCGATTGCGGAAAATTCGTTTGCACCAAATGCGCCACGTAGCGCGGCGGCTGCGACGGCACGAAATGCGGCCCGGCAATCGCCACAAGAAGCAACGCCGCAGTCACGCTAGCGAGCGTAATGAGCGAACGGCGGTCGCGGCGCCAAATCGCCCAAGCCAGCACCGCGTTATACGCGCCGATCAATAACGACAGCCCGTAAATTCCCGTAAGCACAGTGAGCTGCACGAGCGCCAAACTTCCGCTCGCCGCATAGCCGCTCAAATTCCACGGAAACGCAATGATCGGCAGATGCGTGCGGATCAGCTCCAACGTCAGCCACAGAAATGGCGCAATCACAAACGCTGCGCCCACATTCCGCCGGCTCACGAAGCGGACGCACGAAGTAAAAATCATCATGTGCAGCCCGCCGAGAAGCCCAATCCCCGCCATGATCGCCAGCGCAGGCAGCACCGGCACATTTCCATACTGGCGCATCACGACGTACATCCAAGTGAGGCAAAGCGGATAGAAGACGAAGCCATGCAGGAATCCCGCCGCCATGGCATCGCGCACGCTCGCGCCGAGCGACGCCAGAATCAGCATCGCCACGGCGACCCAGGCAAGCACCGGCAAATTGTAATTGGGAAAGCTGAGGGCGAGCGCAACCCCGGAAGCGAGGCCGAGGACCAATCTCAGAGGCCGCGAAAGTTTCATTCAGCGCTTGATAATAGGATTAAATCCGGCCTCGGCAAGCGCCGCCTTGGCTTTTTCCGCAGCGCCCCCGTCAGGATAAGGGCCAACCTGCACGCGATAGAGGCGGTCGGTCGTGGGCGTCACGACAAACGATGGAAAATGTTTCTGCTGCGCGGCATCGGCGAGCGCCAGCGCGTCGGCTTCTTTTGTAAGCGCGGCGAGCTGCATCACCACCGAACCTCGCGGAATTCGTGGCGCTTGAAATCTCCGCAGGTCGCTCGAATTTGCGATGACGGGTTGCGGTGCAGGCGCGGGCGGTGAATCCGCCGGCCGGTGCGTCGAAGTCACGCGGCCGGAAGTCGCCGCAGCACTAGCGGGCGCGGTCGGCGCCGCATTCGGCCGCGGCTCGAGCTTGTTCGGATCTTTCCCCTTCGAATAAAAATCCCACTCACTGTTCGCACTCTTTTCGCCCGCGTCGGGATTCTCCGCCTTCGCATTTCCGCCAGCAGGCGCAATCAGAGACCGGTTCGAATCCGCCGAAGCATGAAGAGGCATGGGCATGCCCGATTGCGTCCGCCCCATCACGTAGCCCAGCGTAAAGAACACGCCGCAAAGCAAGACCACGCCCAGGAACAAGCCGACCAGATGCCGGCTCTCCAGGACGCGTTCCCCGCCCCCGCGCTTTCCGTTTCCCCCAGCCACGATTTACTTGATCCCTCCGAAGCTTTTCGCCCACTGCGAAACGATGTCGATCGGCAGCGGGAAAATCACGGTCGTGTTCTTCTCGACCCCAATCTCCGTCAAGGTCTGCAAGTAGCGAAGCTGAATGGACGCCGGCTCGGTCTCGAGCACCTTGGCAGCCTCGGCCAGCTTCGTCGATGCCTCGTATTCGCCGGCCGCATGAATGATCTTCGCGCGGCGCTCGCGCTCCGCCTCCGCCTGCTTGGCGATAGCGCGCTGCATCGACTCCGGAATATCGACTTGCTTGACCTCAACTTTAGATACCTTGATACCCCAAGGCTCCGTATCCTGGTCAAGGATTACTTGCAACTTGGCGTTTACCTTTTCGCGATCCGAAAGAATCTCGTCCAGCTCAAATTGCCCGAGCACGCTGCGCAAATTCGTCTGCGCGAGCTGCGAAGTGGCATAGAGATAGTTTTGCACCTGCGAAAGCGCCAGGTTCGCGTCCACTACGCGGAAATAACAGACCGCGTTTACCTTTGCCGAGACGTTATCTTTGGTGATCACGTCCTGAGGCGGCACGTCAAGCGTCTCCACGCGCAACGACATCCGCGTCAGCACGTCGATCGGCCAAAAAACCAACTGCAAGCCCGCGGGCTTGGGATCCGGCCGCATCTTTCCGAGCCGCAATACCACGCCGCGCTCCCATTCCTTGATCACGTAAACGGAATTGAAAAGCCAAATCAGAAAGAAAAATACGCACACCCCAAGCAAAATCTGAATGAACCCCATCGCATCCTCCTCGATTGCTAAATCCCGGACGGTCGCTGCCCCGCGTCCACCGGCTCGACGTACAGCGTCAATCCCTCGACTTTGCGCACGCGCGCATGCGCCCCGCGCGGAATCGCGGTTTCCGCCGCGGCCCGCCATCTCTCGCCGTGAACGAATATCATCCCCGGCGCCGCGCCCGCTCCGACGGCTTCCGTCACTTCTCCGATTTCACCAATGAGCTGCTCGCGACCAGTCGAGAGCTTCCACTTGCGCGACTTCATCACCAGCCGCATCAAAATAATCATGATCAACGCGCACGGAATCGCCACGCCCAGCGCCGCGCCGAGGCTCACGCCCATGCCCGTCAGCGGCGAGCGCACCAGCATCAGCGCCCCGAGCACCATGGAGATCACGCCGCCGACGCCTAGAATCCCGTGCGTCGGAAACTTCGCTTCTAATATGAAAAAGGTGAGCGCCGCAATGATCAGCACGACCCCCGTCAAATTCACGGGCAGCAAGTGCATGGCGTACAACGCCAGAATCAACGCGATGCCGCCAATTACTCCCGGCGCAAATAGTCCGGGATGCGTGAATTCCGCGTAAAGCCCCAGCACGCCTACAATCAGCAAAATGAAAAACACGTCCGGCTGCACGATTCGCGAGAGAAATCTCTCGCGCAGCGCCATCTGATAATCGCTCACCGCCGGCGAATCGAGGTCGAGCTTCACGGTCGTGCCGTCAAACCGCTTGATCGACCGGCCATTCAACTGCGCCAGCAGCGCCTCCTGCGACGGCGCCACCAGATCGATCAATTTCCCATCCAGTGCTTCCTTCTCACTGAACGCCTTCGCCTCCGTAACCGCCAATTCCGCGAGATCCGAATTCCTTCCGCGTTGCGTCGTGTAACTCCGCAAGTAAGCCGTCGCTTCATTCACGATCTTGTGCCGCATGGTCTCATCGACCTGCATCGACCAACCACCGATCACAAAAACCGGCGAAGCCGCCCCCGTGTCCGTACCCGGCGACATCGCCGCCACATCTGCCGAGAGCAAAATAAAAAATCCCGCCGAAGCCGCGCGCGTGCCGGTCGGCGACACGTAAACCACTACGGGCACCGGCGACGCCAAAATTTTCTGGATGATCGTGCGCATGGACGTATCGAGACCGCCGGGCGTATCCATGGTGATCAGCACCAGGCTGGCGTGCTGCTCCGCCGCGCTATCAATCCCATGGACGATATAGTCCGCAAGGATCGGCTCGATTTCGCCGTCAATCTGCAAGCGCAAAATTCTTGCAGGAGTAGGAGCCGCAGCCACCGGATGCGCGAAGAACAGCGGAGCGCCCGTAGCCGCCAGCAGTATCGCCGCGGCAGAAGCGATCAGCACCAAGCCGCGAACATTGCGCAGGAACATCTCGCGCGCATTATAGCAAGAATTAACGCCAAGGCATCGTAGCGCCGGCTGCCAGCCGGCGTTTTTCTCTGCAAGAGGCTGAGAGGAAACACACACAGAGGAACGGTATGTCGCGAATGAGTTCTCTTCGCTCGTTCTACTGCGGAGTATCGCTCTTCTTCGGCTCGCCCGCATACGAAGGCGGCACAACAATCACTTCCTGCACCCGCGGATCCTTGACCACTTTCGAAAATTCCGGATCCTTCTGCACGCCGGACAAATCCTTGTACCCGTCATCGCGCGCCATCTTCAAATAGTGCGCGCAATGCTCCGCATCCCCCGAGCGCGCATAAGTCTTGGCTACGAGGAAATAAAATAGCCCTGGCTCAGTCGTTCCGCGCTGCTGCACGGTGCTGCCATAGCTTCCGTGATGCGAAAAAATATCCGGGTCGCGCGCCAAAGCTTCCTCGAACGCCTTCATCGCCTCGGGATATTCCTTGATTCCGAAATAGCCATATCCCAGGTTGCTGTAAATCGTAGCAATGTCGTCGGTGGACTTCAGCGTCAGCGCCTGTTTGTACAGCCGGATCGCCTTCCCGTAATGCTTCTTCTCGTATTCCACCGTCCCCAGATTGTTGATCGCGCTCACGTAAGTCTTGTTCGCCTTCATCGCGCGCCTGTAATACCGCGCCGCCGACTGCGTGTTCCCAGCTTGTTGATAGGCGACGCCGATCTTGTTCAACAGCTCGGCGTCCTTCGGCGACTGCGCCAGCAGGAGCTCATAATCCTTGATCGCTTCGGCGTACATCTTCCGCGCCATCAGAATATCGGCGCGCATCTCCTGCACCTGGCGCTCCGTCATCTGCACGACGTTGGTCGATTGCGACGGAATCGGTGCGGGGGATGCCGCGGGCGGCGTAGCCGGCGCGTGCTCCTGAGCTTGCAGGGATGAGACGCAAAGGACTGCCAAAGACAGGGACATCAGAAGAAGGCGTTTCATCGCCGTTCTCCTTTTCATCGCGGGCTGAATCATAAGCCCGCATCCGATTCTTACGTTCGCTCCGAAGGCCTACGGATGAGCTTTCGGCGGAGGCTGCTGCTCTTCCGGCTTGTCCGCAGGCTTCTTGCTGCCTCCAAAGATACCAAATATCTTCTGCAGCAGGCCTTTTTTCTTTTCGCCGTCCTGCTCCGGGTTCTCGCCTTCCTTGCCGGCGGCCTCGCCGGGTCCGCCGTTGCCTGGCTTCGGAGCCGCTGCCCCGCCCGGCGGCGCGGGCTCCGAACTTCCGGACTTTCCGAACAAATGCGAGAGCCAGGAGACCGGCGGCGCCTGCGATACCGCACGCCCGCCGTGGAGGAAGCAGTATTGCGTCGGCTCGGTTCCGGCGATGAACACTTCCTGCTTCGTCGTCGGGCAAGTCGGCGTAGCGAGCTGTTCCGACTGCGGATCAACGGTGACTTCCGAGACTCCTGCTGGCGGCGCGAATGGCTCGACATTCCTATATGCCGGCAGCGCCACGGCCCGCTTCATGAATTCGGCCCAGATCGGCGCCGCCGCCGCAGTTCCCGAAAGTCCGAGATCGCGGTTATCGTCAAATCCCACCCAGATCACGCAAATCAGATTCGAAGTAAATCCGGCAAACCATCCGTCGCGCGAGGTTCCTGTCTTCCCGGCCGCCGGCGCATCAAATCCCAGTGACCTCACCACCGCGCCGGTTCCCTGGCTCATCACGTCTTCCATCAGCGTGGTCACCAGATACGCCACGCGCGGATCGAGCGCCGGGCGCGTCTTCGGATCGTCTTTCTCGACCACAGCGCCGTCCGTGCCGACCACGCTGCGGATGTAAAGAGGCTCAGCGCGTGTCCCGTTCGTCGCAAACGCCGTGTAGCCGGCGGCGACATCAATCGGCGTCATCTCATAAGCGCCCAGCGCCACCGCCGGGGTTGCCTGAATATTCGGACTCAGTCCCATCTGCCGCGCCACCGTGACCACGCGGTCGTAGCCCACCATCTCCGCAACTTTCACCGTGGCCACATTCAGCGAATGAATCAGCGCCTCGCGCGCTGTCACCGTGCCGTAGAATTTCTCGCCAAAATTATTTGGCGTGTAATCGTTCCCATCAAAATTAAACGTCGTCGGCTCATCCACCACCGTCGTCAACGGCGTAATCACCGGCTGCAATCCTTCCGCCGCATTATCGAAGGCCGCCGCATAAACGAATGGTTTGAACGCCGATCCGGGCTGCCGCCGCGCCAGCGCGTGATTGAGCTGGCTCTCGCCGTAATTCCTTCCGCCCACCAGCGCGCGAATTTCTCCCGTGCGCGGGTCCATCGCCACCAACGCAATTTGCACCGGCGGCACCGCCTCGCCCTTCTTCTTCCACAGCGCGTATTTCTTCGCCAGCAGCTTATCCACATTCGCCGCGCCCATATCCACGGCCACTGCCGCAGCGCGTTCCAGGTCAGGATCGAGCGTCGTATAGATGCGATAGCTTTCTGAAGCCAGATCCGTTTCCGAGATCTGCTCCAGCACGTGATCCTTCACCATGTCCACGAAATAAGGGCCGTCGCTGGCCGCCACGCCGGCGCCGACGAAATGCAGTGCCTCCTTCTTCGCCTTCTCCTCATCCGCGGCCGTCACGTATCCGTTCTCCACCATCTGCGCCAGCACGCGATCCCGCGCCTCGATCGACTTATCCGGATGCCGTTCCGCCGCGGCATAACGGCTCGGCGACCGAATAATCGCCGCTAGAAACGCGCATTCGCCTATCGACAGATTCCGGACATCTTTGCCGAAATAAGCCTCCGCCGCCTCGCCGAATCCGTGAATCGAAAAACTGCCGCGGTTGCCGAGATACACTTCGTTGGCGTACAGCTCGAAAATTTGCTGCTTCGTGAACCGCTGGTCCAGCTCCAGCGCCACTAGTGTCTCCTTCAGCTTGCGGCTCCAAACGCGCTTGGTGGTGAAGAAAAAGCTGCGCGCCACTTGCATGTCGATCGTGCTCGCGCCCTGCGCCCTTTGCCCGCGCCGCACGTCGGCCCATGCCGCTCCCAGAATTCGCACCGTATCGAAGCCGCCGTGCTCGAAAAAGCGCTTGTCCTCGGCCGAAAGCACTGCCTCCACCAAAATCTTCGGCAAATCATCGAAGCGTTCCAGCCGCCGCTTCTCCCGCGTCGTATCGAAAAGATTGGTCAGCACCTGCGGCTCGAGTTCCGCGCTGCTCAGCGAAGCTTGGTCGCTCAGCGCAGTGATCCGCGCGATCGAATTCGCCTCAAAATCAATCCGGATCGCGTTTCCGCCTTTGAAATACGACGCCGCCGACGGGTGCACCTCAATCGATTTCTTGCTGGCGTGAAATTGTCCGGGCGATCCCTCGATCTCGCTCTCCGAATATCCCGCGCGCAGGAGATAGCTCTGCACTTCCTCCTGCTTCATCGATTCGCCGGTGAAAATCCTTTCCGGCGCCGCATAGACTCGCGAAGTGTTCTGGAAGATTTGGCCGGAGAGCCGCGCGTCAATCATTCGCCCGAAGGTGATGTAGTAATACGAGAAGATGCCGACACCGGTGCAGAACAGCACGAACGCCAGGCCCAGCAGGCTGAGGCCCAAGCGTGAAGTCCAAAATCCTTGCCCTAATTTAATGCGCAAAAGCTCTCCGGTACCGCCGGCGTCCCTGCCGGCATCTTACGACCTCAAAGCCCAGTTCGAGGCAATCGCAACCGCGGCGTAAAACTCAACATCACGTAGAACACACCTCAACGCTCCGATAAGCAATTGGACGCACGCAATAGCATTCGGGCTGCCAAGCGCCTCGCAGGTGCACTGCCTATCTTAGATGGTGTGATTGTCGCCGTGGGGATGAAAATTCAATTGCAGCGTGTAGCCAGGAAACTCGACGTTGACCTCATACGGCACATCAATATCAACCATGGCCATCGGCCCGGCCCCGCCACCGCCGGGAAACTTGATCTGGATGTCTTTCTTGTCCACCGGAATCTGCAGCTCCACTACTTTCTTCCAAACATCGTTGCGGATATCGTCCGGCGCCTTGCGATTGGTAATCGCGAACCGCGCCTCGGACTCCAAGGCATCCTGAAATTCATAATTATTGACGTACACCGGCACAATCTTAAATCCCACGTATACGGCGGCGGCTATAAATACAAAGAACAGAAATCCGGCCAGTTTCCCGGCGCCCCGTTCAGGATTCCGCTCTACCGGCATCATATTCCCTTCTCCGTCCCAGATGCGATCAGACGGTCTACACCCGTCAACAACTTATGCTAGCAGCCCAATTTCCTTAGTGTCGAGCGTTACAGCCGGTAGGTGTTCGAGGTATGCAACAAGGGAAAGCCGAGCGAACAAGTGCTCTGGCGCCGCCAAGCTCCCGTAGCGCCGGCTCGTCCTGAGCCTCGAAGGGCTGCCAGCCGGCGTTTTTGTGCGGCGACACGCACGAGCGCCTCAATACGCCCGAGCGAATATGGCCTTTTCTTTCGCGGCCTGGGCGCAAAAAATGCATTTCCCGTCCCCGCCGGACTGTTCCAGCGGGATACACCGCATAGTAGCCTTGGTCTCTGCCTTGATCTTCGCTTCGCAATCCGCGCTGCCGCACCAATACGACCGCGCGAAGCCCCGCTCGACGGCGGTCTTGAACTCGCCATAGTCCTTCGGTTCGAAGGTGTTCGCCTCGCGCGTCTTCAAAGCCCGCTCGTATAGCGCCTGCTGAATTTCGACGAGCAGCTTCGAAACCGCGTCCGCGATTCCGGCCTGCGGCACGAACGACTTCCCTTCCTTGCCGGGCCGGTCCCGGCGAGCCAGCACGGCGCTGCCTTTGGCCACATCCTTGGGTCCCAGCTCAATGCGCAGCGGCACGCCGCGCATTTCCCAGTCGTTGAATTTAAAGCCGGGGCTAGATCCTTCGCGCTCGTCCATCTTCACGCGAATATCCGCGGCCACCAGCTCCGCGCGAATCTTCCGCGCCGCTTCCATCACGCCGAGCTTCTCTTCGTCGGTCTTGAATATGGGCACAATCACGACCTGAAACGGCGCCAGCCGCGGCGGCATGATCAACCCTTGATCGTCGCCATGAACCATGATGATCGCGCCAATAAATCGAGTCGAAAGCCCCCACGAAGTCGTCCAGCAGAATTGCAGCTGCCCATTCTTATCGAGGTAGCGAATCTCGAACGCCTTCGCGAAATTCTGCCCGAGGTTGTGCGAAGTTCCAGCCTGCAACGCCTTGCCGTCGCCCATCATCGCTTCGATCGCGTAGGTGATATCCGCTCCGGCGAATTTCTCGGAATCGGATTTGCGCCCGGGAATTACCGGAATCGCCGCATCGCGGACAGCCATATCGGCGTAAATATCCAGCATCTGGCGCGTTTCGGCTTCGCCTTCTTCCGCCGTAGCGTGCGCCGTGTGCCCTTCCTGCCAAAAGAATTCCAGCGTGCGCAGAAATAGCTTTGTACGCAGTTCCCAGCGCACCACGCTGTTCCATTGATTGATCAGCACGGGTAAATCGCGGTACGACTGAATCCATTTCGCGTAAGCATGACCGATGATCGTTTCCGAAGTCGGCCGGATCACCAGCGGCTCTTCCAGCTTCTCTCCGCCGCCAATCGTGACCACGGCAAGCTCGGGCGCAAACCCCTCGACGTGCGATTTCTCGCGCTCGATAAAACTCTTGGGAATCAGCAAAGGAAACGCGGCGTTAACATGTCCGGTAGCCTTGAATCGCCGGTCCAGCGCCGCCGTAATGTTCTCCCACAGCGCCCAGCCGTACGGCCGCACAATCATGCATCCGCGCACCGGCGCATAATCCGCCAGCTCCGCTCGCAAGACGAGCTGGTTGTACCACTCCGAAAAATCCTCCGACCGCGATGGCAGCTTCAAGTCCGACATGTAGAAACGTAGTCCTTTTCCTGAAGCAGAGTCAGTACAAGGCGAAAGAAGTAAGGTTAGGGAACGTCACAAGTGAAGTCAACCGGAGGCCCGCATTTGGTCAGCGCACCGGCCGGTAAATCAGCCCAATCACAATCCCCACCACCACCCATTCCACAAAGTAAGCCACCGACTGTTCCACGGTGAGTTTCAATCCAATATTCAAATTCACGTAATTGTGAATCACGAACGAGCCAATCGCGAAGACTCCAATCAAAGCCCCGAATCGCGCGCCCTCCAACAGCCCGGAACCACCGCGGTACATCATCGCGTAAATCACCGCCAGCGAGAGGACCGCGACCAACATCGCCGCATCCCGGCTGGCATCGTGCTCTTGATTCCCTCCTGCGACCGGTACACCGCCGGATACGTCATGAAATCAGTCTTCAGAAACGGCAACACAGCAAACGACAATCCCCCAATCACAAAGTAAGCCACGAAGCCGCCCAACCCAGCCAAAAACATCCGCAAAGGATTCATGATCACCTCTTTTATAGTCACACGGTGATGTATCACAAATCCGTTGAGCCACGGAACCGAAAATCAAGCCGCCCAACGCACTCTTCTTCCGCCGCGCAGCCATCTCCGCCAAGCGGCGCCGTCCCCTGTCGAGACTAGGGATAGTAACGAAAGGGGAGCGTGTCAAGGAAATCCTCGTCCGCCGCGCCTGCATGCCGTGTCCGGTCACGCAGCTACCCGTTCACGTATGTCGCGTCGCGCGAATACCACTCAAACACGCAAACCGGAGAACTGGTTCCCACTATCCGGTCTTGCGGCTATCCAGAACTCAGTGGCGATGGTCGGCGTACTCGGCAGCTTCTTTCAACTCATGGTTGGCTTGTTCAAGCAGGTGGATGGCTTTTTCCGCGTGGCCACCCAACTGGTCTTTATTGGCTTTTTGTGCTTCAACGATTTTTCCATACGCCTGAACGACGTGATGCTGCGCCTCCGCCAGGTCTGGGTGACGGGCGGGGTTAATATCGGTTTCCGGCGCCTGGGCGAATGCAATGCCCATCAAGGCTAGACCAAGCGTGACAACAATCGCGGGATATTTGAACTTTTTCATTATTGATCTCCTCGTGTTGATACAAAAGCTGGGCTGGAATCCCGTTAGCTAAATACCCGAAGACACGGTCTATGACAAGGAATTTGGCAAGCGCCCGAAAAACGCGGCGATCTCAATGGGTCGACGCAGCACTCGCTCGAAGTTTACCTAAGGGAGTCTCAAAAGCTAAAGTCGTTTGCGAACGTTGACTCAAACGGAACAATACCCTGTCCAGTTCCCATTGAGGTACAGCCGGACTCAGCGGTTCTCTAGGTAAGGTGTAGTCGCATCATCTACGCTGAAGATGTAGCGTCAATCGGTTGAGCTCGCGGGGCTGACCGGAAAAGCGAGTGATGGCCAACGAGGACGCGTTGGAGCGTGCAGCGCTTAGCGGGCCGTCCACCCGCCATCGATCAAAATCGTTTCGCCGGTGATCAACGACGCAGCGGGGGAGGCCAGAAACACAACCGCTCCTGCCACTTCCACCGGCTCACCAATACGATGTAGCGCGGCGATCCGCTCCAATGTGTCCGCGTGAAATGCCGCATCGGAGAGCGCACTTTCCGTGCCCGGTGTGCGGATGAATGTCGGCGCCACGGCGTTCACGTTGATCCCGTACTTGCCCCATTCCACCGCCAAGCATTTGGTCAAATGCGAGATGGCCGCCTTCGTCATGCAATAAATCGATTCGCCCGGCAATGCTGCAAAGCCCGCCTGCGAGCTCATGTTGATAATCTTCCCACTCTTCTGCTGGATCATCAGTCGCCCAACAGCCTGGCTAGCAAAAAAAGTGCCTTTCAAATTCACGGCCAGCGTTGCGTCAAAGTCTTCCTCGCGCACATTCTCGGCCGGATTTTCGGGACCGATCCCGGCATTGTTCACCAGGATGTCGATTCGACCAAATTCCTTCGCAGTTTCGTCCACGGCGGAAAAAATCTGCTCCATCCTGCTTATGTCCATCTGAAGCGGCAGCGCTTTTCTCCCCATCTTTCGTATCTCTGCAGCTAGATCCAAGTCGGCCCTTACATCGCGCAAACCCAGCGCCACGTCCGCGCCTGCGTGCGCCAAGGCCAGCGAAATTGCCCGCCCCAAACCTCGCGCCGCTCCCGTTACCAACGCCACTCGCCCACTCATCCCAAACTGCGGATACTCCATTAACTTTCCTCCAACACTTAATTGCAATTTTCACCGGCACTGCTCGCAAGTCGCTCGAGTATAGATGATTCGACGGACAGCTCACCCAGCTAGATTTTTGCGACTGACAACCTCAATGCCTGATCCGCGCTGCCGGTTCAACCGGTCTATGCAGTACCCTCTAATCCATCGATCTGACAATACTTGCCCTTGAGAATCGGTCTGAACGGCAAGACTCAATCAGAACCTCAGCAGGGCAGTGTTCTTTGTGAATCAAGACTCGCGAATGAAATCAACCTCGTAGACTCCTAAGAGAAGACTGCGAGCAAGTGTTGCGCCGACCCATTGAGCCCGCACGACTCATCAGGAGTTAGACGCTGCGACGGGGTGTAGACGCTCCGGTGATCGAAGAAACGGCGCGGCTTGAAGAGTCGTATACTCCGATTCGGCTGAAGCATTTGGCTTTTTGTCAAATTGAGGGCTGAAGATGAACGATCAACAAAAGAAGGAGCAGTATTCCGGAGTGCGGGATCACGAGATCCGTGCGGCGCTGGATCAGCATTGGGCGGCGTCCGATGCCAACGATTTCGAAACAGAGCATCGTATCTATCACGAGGACGCGGTGGTGGAATACCCGCAGTCAGGCGAGCGAACCCGCGGCCGAAGCAACATACAGAACCAACGCGCTAGTCAGCCGAGCAAAAAGCGGTTTACCGTCCGGCGAATCATTGGCAGCGGCGATCTTTGGGTCACCGACTTCATCCTGACATATGACGGCAAGCCGTCCTACACCGTGAGCATCATGGAGTTCAGGGGCGCCAAGGTTGCGCGGGAAACACAGTACTTTGCGGATCCATTCGTGGCTCCCGCATCGCGCGCTCAATGGGTCGAGCGAATGGACACCTAATCTCAAGGCGCGAGAATTCGCTAACGCCAACGCTATTTGCGATTTGCAGCGTGATTATCGAGAACAGAGATTAACGCCAGAGACCCGCTAAGTCCGCGTTTACGCGTAAACCGGACAAGTCGGGTATTAGCCCGGAATTTGTCCGGTTATCCGGCTAGCCTGGATCTGACGTCACCGGCATGAACCACGAACTCACCCCTCGACCAGCTGCTGTCCGCCGTCGATGTCGTAGGTTGCTCCGGTTATCGCAGTGTTCGTCATGAGATGAACAGCAAGGGCGGCAATGTCGCCTGGGCCGACGACGCGCCGGATCGGCAGCGTCGTGCGGAGCCGCTCACGGCGTGCTTCCAACTGGTCCCCGAGGATCGCCGCCGACAGCGGTGTATCGACAAACCCGGCCGCGATCAGATTCACCCGGACGGGCGCGAGCTCTAGCGCGAGGTTCTTGACCAGCGCGGGCATCGCTGCCGTGAGTGCCGAGATGAACGCGAGTCCCACCGCCGTGCTGCGGCCACCCGTGCCGCCCATGAAGAGAAGCGTCCCTCCAGGCCGAACCTTGCTCGCGGCGTTCCGGGCGACCTCCAGCGGCAATAGCAGATGGGCGTCGACGTCGCGGCGTGCCTTAACGACGTCGAACTCCGCCAGGGGCGCGTAGTAGGGGCCGGGCCCTGTCACCAGCACGTGGTCGATCGGCGTGGACAGTTCGTCGAAGAACTTCCCGAGGCGATCGAAGTCGGTGGCGTCGAACGCCACATTGCTCATCGCGCCGACTTCGCGTGCGGCGTTCTCCAGGCGTTCCGGGTCGCGGCCGGTGAGTATCAGCTTGGCCCCTTCCGCACGGACCAGCCGGCCCGTCTCGAGCCCGATGCCCGAGCTGCCGCCGATCACGACGACAGTCTGCCCGGCGAGTGCCGGTTCGCGACTCGTGCCAGGGGCGCTCATTTCGGCAGCTCGGTCCCGGCCTGCTCCGCCACCATGTATGCGGCGTACCAGTCCGGCCAGTTCGCATCGGCCGCACCGATGCGCTTCTCGTGCTCGCCGTGGGCGACTGAAGCGCGCCGCATTGCGCTCGCCAGATCGTTCGCCGAGGCGAAGGTGGTGGCCGCGGAGTCGATGCGCCCGGCCAGCCGCGTGGTGATTTCCTGGAACAGCCAGCCGTTGCCGTCGGGATCGCGGAACGAGGCGAACGAGCGATAGCTACTATGCTGCGGATCCGGACCGCTGACGCGCATTCGTCCAAACAGGAAGGGTTCGTCCGTGCCCGCGGACACGCCTTCGTTGTGGAACACTTCACTGATCCGGACGCCGCGATCCAGCAACGCTTGGCGGGCGGCCTGAATGTCGGACACGATCAGGTACAGGCCCTGGGCGCTGCCGGGTGCCGCCGGGGTAACGTTCTTGCCGAAGATGACCGAGCAGCCGGAGCCGGGCGGCGTGAACTGGATCACGCGGAAATCTTTACCGTTGTCATAGTCGGCGTCGAGCCGCCATCCGAGCTTCGCGTAGAACTCCTTGGCGCGGTCGATATCCGAGACGGGGATGACGACGATCTCGAACTTCATGTCCACCGGCGCGACGCTGGTGTCGATACCACGGACTGCGTTCGTGCTCATAGCTGCCTCCTAAGTTGTGTCATTTTCGTGCCTAGCCGCAGAGAATGCGCTGCTGCTATTGAGGATGCAGAACAGGTGAAGTCGGAGTCGCGATCACTGGTGTTATACCCCGTTTGTTACACCTTGATTAAAGCGCTCACCGGAGAGCGCATGGGCCGCGCTTACCTGAACAAGCGAGTGAGCGCGAGGTTTCCACCGCCCGTGGTGACGATCACCAGATTCATCACGATAATCATCGTCTCGTAGCTCCAACCATTCGTCCCTGACTTACCCCAGAAGCCCGTGTGCCAAACGAATATTTTTTTCTGCATCGCGCCGAGCATCAGCAGAATCAAACCGATGGCGGCGAGCTGCGCGAGCACGCCCGATATTACTCCGAGTCCGCCCGCTAATTCAGCTGCGCCCAGAAAAATTGTAAAGCTCTTGCTCATCTCAATGTCCTTGCTCCGCGTTTCCGGGTCTTTGAGATGTTTGTAGCCACTGGTGACGAACACGAGGCCAACCATGAGGCGCAGCAGCAGAAGCGCGACATCGGTAAAGCGCGCCAATTGCGGGAAGATCATCCGAGTCACTCCGAACCGCACCGAGCGCGGAATCGGCGACAATATACCCGCTTCAGGGGCATCGCTACCAGTAGCCAGTGCCTGATTAACCCGGCAGCCGGACAAGTGGAATCGCGCCAAAACGACATGTCCGGTAAGGCGACTATACTTCCACTGGCGGACGGGTTCGGCCCGGTGGGTCGGCATGTCCATCGAGAATAGTGCTCCGGGGAACACGCTCAGTGAAAACCGCCGCTTCAGAACCGCACGCCACGTGCCGCCGGATTCCAAACGAGCCGGTGTCCGAATCTGGACATTGACTGTCGAAAACGACCATTCCCGAACGACTAGTTTATGGTAAGTGATTTATAATCTGGGTCTTCCTGTTGGCACGGATGGTGCTGACGGACGACGAGGGAGATAAGAGCCATGTCGTTTTACCGCGATGTAAAAGTTGCCTTCCACTCGCTACTGCGCAGCAAAGGGCTTGCGACTATCGTGATCCTCACGCTGGCGCTGGGCATCGGGGCCAACGCGGCCATATTCACGCTTGTGCGCGGAGTGCTGCTCAAGCCGCTGGTCAACCGTGACGAAAACAGGCTCATCTACATCCGCCAGAGCGCCCCCGGCATCGGCGCCGACAACGCGGCGTTCTCCGTGCCCGAAGTCAGGGACCTTGAAGCCAGCGTCCACTCGGTGAGCGAGTTCGGCGATTTCTCGCAGATGACCTTTACGATGGTCGGACTAGGTGAACCTCGCGGAGTTCGAGGTGGGGTCGTTGGCGGGTCCTACTTCGAAGTCATGGGGCTGCGTCCTGTCCTCGGCCGCCTCATTGGACCGCAAGACGACGGTCCCAACGCCGCCGGCGTCATCGTGCTCACCTATCGCTTCTGGTCCACCGTTTACAATAAAGATCCTGGTGTGATCGGCAAAACAGTTCGCCTCAGCAGCATTGGCGATCGTTCCGCCACGGTCATCGGCGTCCTTGAACCGAGCGTGCCGTACCCCGCGGAGACGGAGATTATCGGCAACATAGTGACCAGCCCGCATCATCTCTCGGCCACGATGGTCACCGGCCGCGTCCATCGCATGACCGAGCTCTTCGGCAAGCTTGCTCACGGCGCCACTCTCGAACAGGCTCGCGGCGAGTTGATTACCGCCTACGCCGCCATGGAGAAGGACCACTCCGAAGCGTATCCCGCTAACGGCAACTTCCGCATTGAGACCAGGATGCTCCGCGACGAGATTACCTCTGGCGCGCGTACAGTTCTTCTCGTCCTACTCGCTGCCTCGGGCCTCGTTTTCATCATCGCCTGCTCCAATGTGGCCAACCTGATTCTCGCGCGAACGGTTCGCCGCGAGGGCGAACTCTCGATCCGCGCGGCGCTCGGCGCCAGCACTTTCTCGCTGCGCCGCATGCTACTAGCCGAAAGCCTGCTGCTCTGCGGCGCCGGCGCAGGCATCGCTTTAATCATCGCACAGCCATTGGTCACCATCCTGGCGCGTTACGCCTCGCGCTTTTCCGTCCGCGCGCTGGATTTAACGGTCGATTCCAGTCTGCTGTGGGTGGGCGTGGCTCTGGCAGTGGTGGCCGCGGTGATTTTGGCGTTTGTGCCGCGCCTGCCTTCGGCTGGCGCCGCGAACGGCATGAACCTCGCCAGCGGCAGCGTCCGCATCACCAGTAGCACCAGCCGCCGCCAGCGTATCTTCGCCGTCACGCAAATCGCCGCGTCTTTCGTGCTCTTGGCCGGCGCAAGCGTGTTGATCACTACACTGATCGCGTTACAAGCGCAGCATACCGGAGTCGATACGCGTAGAGTCCTCGTTGTCGACGTTCCAGCGCTGTACGACGGAAAATCGCCTCAGCAAGTGCTTGATTTTTACAAGGAATCGATCCGTCGCATCGATGCGCTACCCAGTGTTACCGAGACGGCTTTCGCAGAAATTGCTCCCTGGCGTGACGCCGAAAACTTCGGCATAGGTTTGCAATTCGCTGCCGATGGTCACCCCCATAGCTCAGACGATCCTCGCGCGCAGTCGCGTACGATTTCTCCCGGCTTTTTCAGCGCGCTGCGCGCTCCCATTCTTGCCGGCCGCGATTTCAACGCGCTCGATGACGAGAATCACGAGCCGGTCGTGATCGTCAGCCAGACTCTTGCACAGACCATGTTCCCTGGCCAGGATCCCATCAATCGGCATGTCTATTGGACCGATCCGGTGCTCGAGTTCATACCCGGCACTGACAGCGAAAAGGCGCGAGTTGTGGCGCCGCACCGCATTATTGGCGTCGTCCCCGATATGGACGACCTGCATATCGTTGCGGCGCCCACGCCCACCATTTACGGCACCTTTGCGGATGGTGGCTTGTTCGGCGGTCATCTTTTCATCCACACCACCGGAAATCCTTATGCGCTGGTGACGCCGGTAACAAAAATTATTCGGGATATGTCCGCCGATGAACCGGTTGAGCACGCCGCCACTCTGGAAGACATCCGTGCCAAAGTGCTTGCGCCAGACCGCTTGAACTCCCTGGTCTTTGGCGTGTTCGCAGGGGTCGCGTTGCTGATTGCCGTGGTCGGCGTCGCGGGCGTACTGGCGTTTTCTGTGAGCGCGCGGACACGCGAATTCGGCATCCGCTTGGCGCTTGGGTCGCAGCCGAAAAATCTGCTGCGAGGTGTTGTCGCGGAAGGCGTGGTGATGGCTTCGATTGGCGTTCTGGCGGGCGCGGCGTTCGGGCTCGTCATTGCGCGCGTGGCAGGCAGCTATTTCGGCGACTTGAAAATGCCGGGCGTCTTTCCCGTGATTGTTTCTGCGATTGTGCTGCTAGGCGCGGCGGTAGTCGCGTCGATGCTCCCGGCGGCGCGCGCGGCCCGCGTTGACGTCATACAAGCGCTTCGCTCGGAATGATTTTTCCGGCGAGCCCAAGTATCTCGTAAGCCGGCGAATCCTCCACGAGGAGTGACTCCCGGGGCCCGTGATCAAAACTTTCAGATCAAACAGCCAATTGAACGGACTTGGGCGTCATCCGGGAAGCACCGTAAGGGAAACTGCCGAAATATTGCCATTGAGCTGGCTCGGATTTTGGGGCTCCGGCCCTCATCAGCTTCTGTCCAGACGATCAGCCGGTCTAGACGTATCAAGCCAGCGGTAGTGACTCCATTTCCGATGTGCGCGTTTACCAGGACTTAGGATGTCAGGTCACTTTGCTGGGCCGCTGTCGGAATTGAAGCGGTAGGTGAGTTTGACGCGGAAAGTCGTTCCGTCTTGCGGGAGCGCGTCCTCAGGATCTTCGGGACGGCCCGGGAACGAATATTTTTTGTCGAGCAGATTGTAGACGCTCGCGGAAATATCCGCGTGCTTGCCGAACGTGTGGGCGATCACCGTGGCGTTCAAGACCGAAAATCCTCCCAAGGTGTTTCCGGCCAATGTGGTGACCGTCCCGGTGTACTGCCCGTCGAGTGCCGCCCAAAACTTCTGATGGAAGAGCGGCATCGTCAAGTTTAGTTTGAGCAGATTGGACGGAGAATTCGGCGGAGTTCGGCCGTTCATCGAATTCGCTGTCTGCGTAAAGCTGTAGCTGGCGCGGCCGGTCAAGCCGCCGGATAAGCCTCCGCTCAGCTCAAGCTCGAGGCCCTTGGCTGTTGCCGCCTGAGCATTTTCATATACGGAGAGTCCGGTATTCGGGTCCGTTTCCAGGGTTATGAGGCTGGTGATGCGATTGTAGAACAGCGAGCCCGAGGCGCGCAGGTGGCTGCCAAGGCCTTGCTCGAGAATGCCCTCGACGCTGCGGATTTTTTCCGGCTGTAAGTTCGGATTGCCCACATAAAACGGGCCGTAATCGGGATTGCTCTCATACGGCACTGGGGCCCGGAACGCGCTGCCGTAGAGAATTTTGGCGGTCGTCGAACTTGCCGGGTGATAAATCAGTCCGATGCGGGGATTGGCACTGCCGCCGAACCCGGAGTCATAGTAGTCGTAACGAACGCCGGCGCTCACGGAAAACTTTCCGTTGATTTGAGAATCGAGCTGGGCGTATCCGGCCCAGTTCACAGATTTCGCGGTTACCCTTGTGGCTACCGGGCTGACGCTCGGATCGACATTGAACTCAGACAGCCGAAAGTTGTCGGTAATCTCGGTTCCGAAAGTTAGCGTGCTGTCGTGCGGCAGAGACCTGCTCAGCTTGATTTCGGTGTCCCACCACTGGCCGTTGTACGAGTAGGTGTCCGGAGGCGCCGGCGCAGGCTCGTAGACTACCGGCCCATAGAGCGTGTTTCTACTTATGGAAGTCCGGACGTCCAGTGCCCACCGTTTTCCGAGCGCGTGTTGGTAGCGTAAATCCAAGTAGTCGATGCCCTGGAGATTGCGAGATCGCGGATCGTTAAAGAGCGAGTCGAAATATGCAGTCGGGACGCCTTTGTTTTGGGAATTGTATAGGCCCTGCAGCGTGAATCCACCGCGGGTGACGGTGGCCAGCACACGCTGATAGCTTTCATAATTCGTATTGGGCGTGACGCCGTAGTTGGTGGCCGGACTATCGAATTCCGGGAAAAACAGCGTAGGGCCGACGCTGGAATAAAATGAAGCGGAAAGCGCGAAGAGCGTGCCTTTGTATGCGCCGTCCCAGGTGGCGCGGCCGCCGTAGGAACCGAAGCTGCCGGCCGCGAACGAGATCTCCTCTCGCTTCGGCTGATTGTCCTTTCGGGTGATCACATCGATGACCGCGAAAAATGCTTCGGCGCCATAGAGCGACGAACTCGGTCCGCGAATGATCTCGATCCGCTGAATTACATCGATGTCTACCGGGAATTCCAAGCCAATGAAGGCTTGCCCCAGCACATTGTCGTTGATGCGGTGACCATCCACGAGCAGGAGAATACGGCTGTTCCAATCGCCCAAGCGGCCGAATCCCCGGACGCCGATGTAGCTCTGATAGCGATCCGAGGTGATGTAGAAGCCACGAACGGTCTCGAGAATGTCGGCAAGGGTGCGGTAGCCGTAGCGTTGAATTTCGTCGGCGGTAATGACGGTGACCGAGGAGGGTGCATCGCTGACACTTTGCTCGTGCTTGGAAGCCGAGTAGACGGTGATCTGGCTGAGCTGCTCGAGGCTCATATCCGCGAGGTCTTGAGGCTTCGAATCCTGCGCGGAACACACGCTTCCCAGCACAAGAACGCCGAGAGCGATCAGTGCCATGGGTCTGCGCATTCAAGACTCGGCTCGAAGCCCGCTCTCCGATGCTCGATTAGGGCGGTGAGCGCTGCCGCGCCTGCGGCGCGACGCTGCATGGGAAGGTTATCGGCGGGCCTGAATGCGACTTTAGAGCGGGGGGCGATTTAACCCAAACTCGTGGTAAGTCGCGTTGCCGGACATTGAAGTCCCAGTCTCCGGTAAGCGCTGCCAGCTCAACCGGTCGGTGCAACACTATCTAATCAATTAATCCGACGATACTTCCTCGAAGGAACAAATTTATAAGGCTGTATTCAATCACAACCTAAACAGGGCAGTGTTCCGTTCACATCAACGGCCCTGAACGAATTTACGTTCGTAGGCTACCGCACATGCAGTTTGAGCTGGTGTTGCGTCGAGCCATTGAGACCGCCCGCATTACCGGAAACTGAGTCACTACCAAGGCCACACAGCTCACGACTATCGGACCGTTATGTGGTATAGCCTTGCGTTGTGCAATCGACGGCGAATTCTCCAGGCACATCTACCGGCACCGAACGATCGGCTAAGAGCCCAAAGGCGCGCCTCTGGCAGCACATTATTCTGTTTGGGCTTGCGGGCGGAATTCTCATCACGCTGCTGAAGTGGACCGAGTATCGCTACCTGGTCATTGAACATTCGATTGAGATCTATGGCGGACTGACGGCGGCGACGTTTGCGGCGTTTGGCATCTGGCTCGGGCTGCGGCTGACGCGGAAGCAGATTGTCGTGAAGGAAGTGCACGTTCGTGTTCCGGCCGGGCAGCCATTTGCTGTGAACTCCAAGAAGCAAGAGGAGCTGGAAATTACGCCGCGCGAGCTGGAAATTCTGGAACTGATCGCCAAAGGCATGAGCAACCGCGAAATCGCGGAGAAGCTTTTCGTGAGCGAGAACACGGTGAAGACGCACTCGAGCCGCGTTTTCGATAAACTTGGCGCGAAGCGCCGGACGCAAGCCGTGCAATTGGGAAAAGAATTCGGTTTGATACCCTGAACGCCGCCCCGAAGGATGGTTCTCGATGGCGGCGGCCTCACTCTAAAGCATGATTTGTGGCCTTCCAGGCCAAAATCACCCGAAAGGATGACGACAATTCCGCAGCAGGCGGCTAGATTGCGCCAGTCGGCGATCTTTAAATACCGGAGGGTACGACAGTGAAAAAGACAATCCTTACATTCGGGTTGATTTCCGGCGTTATTTCGTCGTCGCTGATGGTTTGCTTCATTCCATTTTACAACCGGATTGGGAACGATAGGGCCCTGATCCTTGGCTACACCTCAATTGTGCTGTCATTCCTCCTGGTGTTTTTCGGCATCCGCTCGTATCGCGATAACGTGGGGGATGGCCATATCAGCTTTGCGAAGGGGTTTGGTATTGGGATCTGCATCACTCTGATTTCGTGCCTGTTCTACGTCGGGACGTGGGAAGTTTTGTCGCGCACGGTTTTTCAGGACTTCATGGACAAGTATTCAGCGGCTATGATTGCCAAGGCGCAGGCGTCCGGCGCGAGCGCGGAGGTGGTGCAGGCGAAAATCGATGAGATTCAGCACATGAAGGAAATGTACGCCAATCCGCTGTACCGTATGATGATGACGTTTATTGAGCCGTTCCCGATCGGATTGCTGATCACCTTGATTTCCGCAGCGGTTCTGAGAAAAAAGGCTCGGCCGGAATCGGCGCAAACCACCGCGACAGCGTAAGGCGCTGCTAAGAAATTCATCTAAAAGAGAGAGGAAAAAAATGGCTCGAGTCACTGGAATTGGCGGCGTATTCATAAAAGCGAAAACCGACGAGAAAGCTCTTTGCGAATGGTACAAGAAGAATCTGGGCATCAAGCTTGAGGACTGGGGAGGCTGCGCCCTGGAGTGGACCGAGGACAAGGCAGAGGATAAGGGCGCTACGGCATGGGCTGTCGCAGCGCCGAAAACGAAATGGTTCAGCCCGAGTGAATCGAGTTTCATGATCAACTATCGAATCGACAATATGGACGATATGATCGCTCAACTAAAGAATGCCGGCACTGAGCTCTTGAAGGGTCCCGAATTCCACGAGAACGGGGTTTTTGCGTGGGTAATGGACCCTGAAGGAAACAAAGTCGAATTGTGGGAACCAAAGCTCTGGGACGAAAAAAACAAGAGGCCCTAGGTAAGAGAACCGTCGGCACCGCGTTAATAGGACGTAACGAGTCCGCGTGGTGGCTCGGAAGTTTTGTCAGGGCACGACTTCAGTCGTGCCGTAACCACCGCAGAATCAATAGGGCTTCAGCCGCTGAGGGCCTGTTCTCCGAGTCATCACAAAGGCTCTTGAAGCCCGTTGCAGAAGAAAATCCGCCTCAAGCGTCTCGTCGGGGCGCTTCGAAGCGATCTTTCGACGTAAGACTGAGCACCTGTCTCCGTTGCTCGGCCGGCACGCTTGAACTCTCTCAATCAGAGAACTAACGCTCTTAGCTATAGCCTTGCCGCCGACGCCTCGGTCACAGCGCACTTGAAAATTATCCACATGCTTGGTAAACGCGGCGAGTTCAACCGGACAATCGTCACCTCGTTCCCTGCGGGCCACTTTCTCCAAGACTGTAGATCTCTCGAATCGGCCGGCTGCTGAAATTTCGCAAGCATCCCAAGCCAATTCAGAGTATAGTCGTGCACCTTGACCCTGCGGCACCGTGGGGTCCGAAAGGCCCAGCCGTCCATGCGAATCGCAAATTACGCTCTAACTGTAGGTGTGGCCGCGATCCTGTTCGCCGCGCCGGTCTTCAGCCGGCCGCCCGCTCCTCAAAATACTCTTCCGAGCAACATGACTGCTGACGTCAAATGCGTTCTCGGAATTGATAACATCAAGCCCGGCGCTGTCGGCACGCTTGCCCAGTTGCCCACCGGGATTCAATTCACTACCGAAAAGCAAAAGGCCGACATCACCACCGCTTCCATCACCGACATCTTCACCGGCGCCGAGAGCCGCCAGGATATCAGCGGCATGGTCGGCACCGGCGTGAAGGCAGCCGTTCCTTACGGCGGCGGCCGCGTGCTCAGCCTGTTCTCCCACCGCGTCGAAGTTCTCACCATCGAGTACACGGACGCGAACGGCGGATTGCACGGCGCCATTTTCGTTCTAGGCAAGGGCAAGGCCACCGAGGTCAAGAATCAACTCGTGGCCCAGGGCGCGAAAACCTCCACTCACTTCGAAGTGCCCGCGCCGAAGGAAGACACCGCGCCCAAGGAGCAGAAACCATGAAGCCGCTCAGCCGAATCGCATCGCTCTCGATTCTCTCGCTCGCTCTCGCCGGCGGACTTCTGCTGGCCGCTTCACTGCCGGCACGACCGCAATCAGACGCCAAGCCAGCAGCGGCGCAGAAGTTGAGCGCCTCCGCCATTCAAGTGGAACGCATTGATCCGCCGCAAGACTTGGTCGTCCCGGAAGACTTCCGCATCGCGACCTACGAGAACGTGATTCGCGAAGTGACCAAGACCAAGAAGTTTCAGCACGTCTATCGCAGCGGCGACAAAGACGCCGCCGGCTCCTCCGATCTCGTCATCCTGCATTTGGTCCCTGAGGCTTACAAGGCAGGCAGCCAGAAGGAGCGCGAAGTCACCACCGTTGCCGGAGCCACCTCCATCAAGATGAAGGTTCAATTCACCTCCAAAGACGGCAAGGTCCTCCTCGAAAAAGATCTCGAAGGAAAAGTCCGCTTTTACGGAGAAAATCTGCGCGCTACCTACGATCTCGCGAAGAAGGTCGCCGCCGCCGTCAACGAGTCGTTCTAGCCGGATCTCCAATTTAAACTACGCCCAGCGAACCTTTCGCTGCCGAACATCATCTTTATGTATGCGGGTTAGACTGCCGGACGATTGGATTTGTAGAACCATGCAAATCACGTCATGCGCAAATCAGAGGCGCAAATAGAAACCTCGAACATAAATCTCACTGGGGCCGGCAGTAGGCCTCCGCTTGCCGTTCTTCTCCCTTTAATCCTGCTCCTGTTCGTGCAGAATTTAGGGGCGCAAGAGCGCAAGTCTGCTTCCGCGTCAGGCATGTCTCCGCTCTCCACTGAGACTTCATCGTCCGATGCGCAAAGTCAACAGCAGGGCTCGCCGCCGCAGCAGTCCGGAACATCGAGCCCCAACGGTGCAACGCAACAATCCGATACCAAGACCCCGGGCCAGAGCACGCCCCCTGCGAACCAACAACCTGCGGCTCAGAAGCAGCAGCCAAAGCGCATCCTCGGCGTGATGCCCAATTTCCGCGCGGTCAGTGCCGGCGCGCACCCTCCGCCCCCTACGGCGAAACAGGCCTTTCTCATCGCTACCCAGAACAGCTTTGACTATTCCTCATTTATTTTCGTGGGCATCACCTCGTTCATGGCCGAAGGAACGAACGCGCATTCGCAACTCGGCAAGGGCGTCGCCGGATACGGACGATATTATTGGCGAGGATTTGTCGACAAAACGGACGGCAACTACCTCGTCATTTTTGCGCTGCCGACGGTCTTCCATCAGGACGAACGCTATTACGCCATGGGCGAGGGCGGCTTCTGGAAGCGCGGCTTCTATTCCGCCACGCGCGTATTCGTCACGCCCGATTATCACGGCAATAACAGCTTCAATATTTCCGAGCTGCTGGGCCGGGGCATGGCGCAGGGAATTTCCGTAGCGTACTACCCCAGCAAATCGCGAACGCTCAGCGCGCTGGCCACGAAGTACGCCTACGCAATCGGCCGCGACGCACTCACGAACGTCTTCCGCGAATTCTGGCCGGATATCGCCGCACACGTGTTGCATCGGCATCCCTGAGCAGGACTGTTCCCGCAGGTTTGCATTGGCCCTGCCGCTCCGATAAAATGCGTTGCGGTGCCTGAGGCTGCCACCAAGCCGCGCATTGCCCTCGGAGCCGACCACGCCGGCTTTCATCTGAAAGAAATCGTGAAAAAATTCCTCACCGAAGCGGGATACGTGTGCGACGACATGGGCACGTCGTCCGAAGAATCGGTGGATTATCCGGATTTCGCGCGAGCGGTGGCCGAGCGCGTGTCGGCGGGCCAGGACGATCTGGGCATTCTCGCCTGCGGCACAGGTATCGGCATGGCCATGGCCGCGGATAAAGTTCCCGGCGTGCGCGCCGCGAACGCTTTCGATGAAATGACCGCGCGCCTGGCGCGCGAGCATAATGACGCAAACGTTCTAGCACTCGGCGCGCGCATTCTCGAAGACGCACGGGCCATCGAGGTTGTTAAAATTTTCCTTTCGTCGCAATTTCTCGGCGGGCGTCACCAGCGCCGCATCGATAAAATTTCGGAAATGGATCAATCCTACAGTCACGGCGTGACTTTCAAGAACGCCGCCAAATCCTGAACGCGAGCAGACCATGACCACATCACGAAATGAAACGCCCGAATCGCGCCGCATGAGTTTGTCGCTGGCGGAAGCCGATCCGGAAATCGCAGCGGTATTGCGCGAAGAAATTCGCCGCCAGTCCACGAGCATCGAGCTGATTCCCTCGGAGAATTGCGTCTCCGAAGCGGTGATGGAAGCGATGGGCTCGGTGCTGACGAATAAGTACGCCGAAGGCTATCCCGGCAAGCGCTACTACGGCGGCTGCGAATTTGTGGACGTCGCCGAGCAACTGGCGATCGATCGTGCCAAGGCGCTTTTCGGCGCGGAGCATGCGAATGTCCAAGCTCATTCCGGCACGCAGGCGAACATCGCGGTTTACATGACTGCGCTGCAGCCCGGCGACACGGTGCTCGGAATGAATCTGGCTCACGGCGGACATTTGACGCACGGCCATCCGCTGAATTTCTCCGGCAAGACTTACAAATTCATCGCCTACGGCGTGACCAAAGAGACCGAGACGATTGACTACGACGAACTCGATCGCCTGGCGCAGGAAAACAAGCCGAAGATGGTGGTCGTCGGCGCGAGCGCCTATTCGCGGATCATTGATTTTCCGCGCATGGCGAAGATTGCGCAGTCGGTGGGCGCGCTGCTTTTTGTGGACATGGCGCACATCGCCGGGCTCGTCGCGGCGGGCGTGCATCCTAGCCCGGTCCCACATGCGGACTTTGTTTCGACTACAACTCATAAGACTATGCGCGGGCCGCGCGGCGGCCTGGTTCTTTGCCGCGAGAAATTTGCGAAAGATCTCGATCGCATCACCTTCCCGGGAATTCAGGGCGGACCCTTGATGCACATCATCGCGGCGAAAGCCATTTGCCTGCGTGAGGCCGCGCAGCCGGAATTCCGCGAGTACGGCAAGCAAGTCGTCGCGAACGCGAAAGCGCTCGCGGCGGGCGTGGCCAAGCGCGGCAACCGGATCGTCAGCGGCGGAACGGACAATCACCTTTTTCTCATCGATGTTCACTCGCGCGGACTGACCGGGAGCGCGGCGCAACCCGCCTTCGACCGCGCCGGCATTACCATCAACAAGAATTCGATTCCCTTCGATCCCCTGCCGCCGATGAAGGCGGGGGGAATTCGCGTCGGCACCCCCGCCGTGACCACACGCGGGATGCGCGAGCCGGAGATGGATCTCATCGCCGGTTGGATCGCCGAGATGCTCTCGAATTTGGGGGATGCGGGAGTCGAGCAGCGCATCCGCGGAGAGGTAGCCGAGTTGGCGGCGAAGTTTCCGCTTTACGTGCGGCGCCTCGAGGATGCCGAAGCGGCGATGCAGGCCGCGCACGCCGCGCGCTAGTCGCTCGATTTGAAACTCGCTGTTTTTTCCCGATTAGACGGTATCGCTCTCCTTTCTTTTCAATCAGTTAGAGTAGGTTCTAATAATTTGCTTCCCGATTAGAATTCTCGGTGGTGGCCCGGACTTGAGAGGCGTAGTCTGCTCGGGGTCTTTGAGGGAAATGACTCCGTTGCCGGCGTTTGGGCCAGACATTTTGTTTCGACTCCTGAATTCAGATTGTTTGGCGCGGACAGCGGCAGGTTGAAGGGCCTGGCCTTACGCCGGGACTTCGGGTTACAACAGATACTTTTGTAGCATAGATTGGCTAAGTAGTCAATAGGAAAATCGGGATCGCAAGCTGAAATTCGAAGTAGCGGGGGGAGCGCGCTGCGTGAAGCGGCACTGCGGCATCGCGGTAGAAAGTCAAAGACGCCGGCAGGCTGCCCTTCGAGGCTCAGGACGAGCCGGCGCTACTGAACTATGCGGCTGTTCGCGCGGGAGGTGGGTTGTCCCATTAGCGGGCAGTTAAACCCGGGAATACATAGTCTCATCGGTCATAAGTCATTCTATTGTATAGAGTTGTGATGATTCAGCGGCGGATGGTGGCGTGCTTGGCTTGTGGAGGGTTGAGCGGATGCCGCCCTAAAAGAGCGGCGCTTCAAAAGGCACATGATGAGCGGATGCCGCCCTGAAAGGGCGGCGCTACAAAAGGCAGAATTCGGGATCGTGGAGGTGATTTGGTGGATAGCTTTTGGCAGGATTTGCGGTATGGCGTGCGCGTGCTGCGGAAGAGTCCTGGTTTCGTCCTAGTGGCGGCGCTGATTTTGGCATTGGGAATTGGGGCTAATACCACCATTTTCTCGATGCTGAAGGGCGTCTTCCTGCGGCCGCTGCCCGGCGTGCCTCATTCCGATCAAATCGTGGTCGTGGCCATGACCAGCCGCGGCGGGCAGCCGTGGTCGATTTCCTATCCCGATTACAAGGACATGCGCGACCGCAATACCTTGTTCTCTGCCCTCGCAGCGGAGAGCATCGAGGCGATGAACGTCACCATCAACCAGAAACCGGAGCGCATTTGGGGCGAGATCGTCAGCGGGAACATTTTCTCGATGTTCGGGATGAAAGCGGAGCGCGGGCGATTGCTGACGCCGGATGACGATCGCGCGCCCGGCGGGAGCCCGGTGGCAGTGATCAGCTACGGATTGTGGCAGACGCGATTCGGCAGCGATCCCGAAGTCGCGGGGAAGACGCTGCGGATCGGGCAGCAAACGTTCACGATAGTGGGCGTGTCGCCGCGCGGGTTCCAGGGCGGGGTTGTCGGCGTCGCGCTCGATGTGTTCGTGCCGATGGCGATGCAGAAGCAGGTGATGAACAGCGACGACATGCTCGAGCAGAGGAATTCGCACTGGCTGATCGTGCAAGGACGATTGAAGCCGGGGGTGAGCGTTAGGCAGGCGCAGGCCGCGATGAACGTGCTGGGTGCGCAGATCGCGAAAGAATATCCGAATGATGAGATTGCGCGGCGAGCGGTGGCGCTGCCGTTGTGGAAGTCGCCATTCGGATCGCAGAATTATTTATTGCCGGTGCTGACGGCGGGATTGGCGGTGGTGGGGATCGTGCTGCTGGTGGCGTGCGCGAACGTGGCGAGCCTGATGCTGGCAAAGGCCGCGGGGCGTCATCGCGAGATGGCCATTCGATTGGCGGTCGGAGCGAGCCGCTGGCGGCTGGTGCGGCAGTTGCTGACGGAGAGCGTGATGGTCTCGTTGCTCGGCGGAGCGGCGGCGGTGGTGCTGAGCCTGTGGCCGGCGGGATTTCTTGCGCAGTTGCGAATGCCGACGCCGTTTCCCATCGTAATTGATACGAGCTTCGACGGGCTGGTGTTTGGATTCACGTTCGTCGTGGCGGTGCTGAGCGGCGTGATATTCGGGCTGGCGCCGGCGCTGCAGGCATCGAAAGTAAATTTAGTGCCCGCGCTGAAAGAAGAGACCACCAGCTGGCTATTCCGGCGCTCGAGAATGCGCAGCGGTTTGCTGGTGGGAGAGATTGCGCTGTCGCTGGGTTTGCTGATTTGCGCGACGCTGGTGTGGAAGAGCCAGGCATCGGCGGGGCACATCAATCCCGGATTCGACGCGCGCAACGTGGAATTGCTCTCGATGGATTTGGATTCGAGCGGATATGACAGAGTGCGAGGCACCGAATTTTACCGGCGGCTGATCGAGAAGGTGAAGGCGCTGCCGGGTGTCGAGGAAGCCAGCGTGGCGCACCGCTTGCCGCTGCTGGTGATTCCCGGAGAGTCGCGGTCGATGAAGCCGCAGGGGTACGCCCCGCGGCCAAACGAAGATCTGGACTTCATGCTCAATAAGGTTTCGCCGGGTTATTTTGCCACGTTGCGAATTCCGATGGTGGCAGGGCGGGATTTCAGCGCGCGCGACGACCGCGCGGCTCCTGCGGTGGCGATTGTGAGCGATGCCTTCGCGCAGCGTTATTGGCCGAATCAGGATGCACTCGGGCAGAAAATCGAAATGGGCTCGCGGACTTTGACCGTGATCGGCGTGGTGCGCGCCATCAAATATTTGCAGATCGACGAAGCGCCGCGGCCTTACGTTTATTTGGCGGAGACTCAGGAATATGACGGGGATATGACGCTGCACGTGCGTGCGTCGGGAAATGCGGCGGCGCTGCTGCCGACCATCGAGGCCCAGGTGCATGAACTCGATCCGAATTTGCCGGTATTTGGCGAGCAGGCTCTCGGGGATCAGATGCAGTTCGCGATGGTGGGATATTACCTGGCGGTGGATTTTCTGGGCGGAGCGGGATTGCAGGGATTGCTGCTTGCGGCGGTGGGAATTTATGGAGTGATCGCGTTCACGGTATCGCAGCGCACGCGTGAAATTGGAATCCGCATGGCGCTTGGTGCCCAGCCGCGCGATGTTTTTCGGTTGGTGATGGGGCAAGGCTTGACGCTAGCGCTCATCGGAGTGGGATTGGGTTTATGCCTGGCGATTGCCCTCACTGGATTGTTGCGCAGCTTGCTGTATGGCGTGAGCGCGCACGATCCACTGACGTTTGTTGGCGTGACGGTATTTTTGATCGGCGTGGCACTGGTTGCGTCGTTCTTGCCGGCGCGGCGAGCGATGCGGATCGCGCCGATGGCAGCCTTGCGCCACGAATGATTAAATTGAGGGCAGCGGATTATCTTTAATACCCGCATGAGGTAGTTCCCTGCTAGACGCGCTCCGCCGTGCGAATGATTCACCCTTTTACGTAGGCCAGCTTCGCGGCCACTTTACCGTCGCGCACGGTGAATACGTCCACGCCGCGGAGGTGCCACGGCTGGCCGTTGCGCATTTTGCGATACACCCAGCGCACAACCGCGCGATTGCCGCTCACGATCATCTCCTCGGCGTCGAATTGCGAGTCGGCATTGCGGGCGAACCATGCGCGCCAGTAATCGGCCACGGCGGCTTTGCCCTCGATGCGACGGCCATCCGGCGCGGGGGAAGTGTCTTCAAAGACGGTGTCTTCGGTCATTAGCGCGGAGAGCGCATCGGCATCGTGGGCATTGAACGCCTGGTTGAAGCGCTCGATGGCCGTGCGGGTCTCCTGCTCCGCCGACACTGCTCGCTGCGGCGAGTTCATGGCAGCATTTTGTTCTGGATTCATAAAGACCTCATGCGTCTTGCGTACCGATCCCGGAGTGAACAGCAGGATTGCCGTACATACGGCTGCGAAGAGTTGGCGATTTACCGGCCACGCGCGCATCCGGTCCTCCTCGGAATGAATCGACGGCGGGATGTTGGCGCGAAGGGGCGAGAGCGTCAAGCGATTTGGCTGAGAGCGTCGAGGCCGAAGCAATTTTCTCCGGCCTCGTGCGATTTGCGGCTGACGCTGCGATTAGGCGGATTGGGCCTTGGCTCCGGCTAGCTCGTAGGCGCCTTGCCAGGTGCAGACGACATCGATGGGCGAGGTGAGCTTGGTTTGGAATGTGCCGCCGCCGGTGATGCCGGCGAAGGTGCCTTCGCCGCCTGTGTATTGCCACTTGCCGTCGACCGTTGGTTGATTGTTGACGACTGAGACTTTGCCTTCGAACGTGCCGCGGTCCGAGCCGGCCGAGCCGTGGCCGTTTACGAAATAGCCTCGCTGAATGCCCTGCGCGCCGTTCATTTCGATGGTGGACCAATAATTGATCGCGGAATTGTTCCAGTTGGCATCAGCGGAGGTTTGCGTGCCGGTGACTTCGGAGAGACTGAGAGAGTGACCGGGTTGATCGGGGACGGCGATGGAACTTTGCGTGCGGATGGTTCCCGAGAAAGAGCCTGAGAATGCGGGCATGGAGTGTCTCCTTTTTTCTGAATCGCGGCGCGGCGAACGAGGGTGAGAGGCTGCTCGATGCGCTGCGTCTGAATTTTTGGTGAATTGGAGAGAACGAAAAATCGTGGCGGGAACTTCGGATTTTTGCGTTGTCTCTGGGCAGACCTTATGCGCTGTGGGTGCTGGTGTCAAGGGCGGAGAATTGCGGGCAGCCTTTTGATTTGGGGACGGAACACAAGGGTGCAGGTTTTCACGGGGCTGCTTCCGGGAGCCAGCGCTAAAGCGCATCGTTTTAGACGAGGCTCTTTCCCGGAGCGCTTTAGCGCTGGGCCTCGCCGTTTTTCGGCCATCTTCGTAGGGGCGCCGCTCGCTGCGCCCGCCCCGGTCGCGCTCGTCGAAACCTGCAAATTCATTCGCATGTCCCGGAAATTCCCGTCGCCACTGCCATCCAAGCCGCCAAACAACATTCGTAGCCATCCCGAACCCGCTCAAACACAACGCTGTCATCCCGAACCCGATTTATCGGTGAAGGATCTGCATTTTCTTAATGTGCGCGAAACCAGACAATCTGAGGACTACTTGCGGTCACTTAGCAGCACTTCGCATGAGGAAAACATCCACGACGGTTACTTAAACTCCAAAACCTCCTTCTCCTTCGCCGCCGAAAGATCCTCAATCTTCTTCGTCTCCTGATGCGTCACCTTCTCCAATTCATCCAGCGACCTCTTCTTCTCATCTTCGCTGATCTTCTTCTCTTTCTCCAATTTCTCCACCGCTTCCTTGATGTCCCGCCGGATATTCCGCACCGCTGTCCGGTGATTCTCCAGCACCTTGTGAATATGCTTCACCAAATCCTTGCGCCGCTCCTCCGTCAAAGCAGGAATCGGCACGCGCACTACTTTTCCGTCGCTCGATGGATTCAATCCCAAATCCGAAGTTCGAATCGCCTTGTCAATCAACACCAGCGCTCCCGGATCCCACGGCGCAATCATAATCACCGTCGGGTCGGGCACCGACATCGTCCCCAGCTGATTCAGCGGCATCGGCGTCCCGTGATAATCAACGCGGATCGCATCGAGCAGCGTCACATTCGCCCGCCCCGTCCGCACGCTCGCCAAATCCTTCCTGAAATCCTCCACCGCCTTCTCCATCCGCAGGCGCGCCTGCGCCAGCGCATCCTTAGTCGTGGCAATCGTAGTCATGAAATTTCGTCTCCCAAGGCCAGCACGACCTATCAAAGCTTCAGCCCGCACTCAACGCCAGTCGCGAATCGGCCCGCCGAAAGAAAACGCCGTCATCCTGAGGCCGGTGTATGGCCTAAGGATCTAACCGTCACAAGCCACCATTCCAAAACGCCACTAGCGCAAAGCGCCGCGAAACCCTCACTCAGCCTGCACCAACGAGCCCACTTTCTCCCCCATCACCACCCGCCGCAAATTCCCCGAAACATTCATATCAAACACGATGATCGGCATCTTGTTGTCCATGCACAACGAAATGGCCGTCGAATCCATCACCGAAAGCCCCTTCTGCAGCACATCAATGTAGGAAATCTTCTCAAATCGCTTCGCCGTCTTCACTTTCTCCGGGTCCGCATCATAAACGCCGTCCACGCGCGTCGCCTTCAAAATCACCTGCGCCTTAATTTCCATCGCCCGCAAAGCGGCCGCCGTATCCGTCGAAAAATAAGGATTCCCCGTCCCCGCCGCAAAAATCACCACGCGATCTTTTTCCAAGTGCCGCGTCGCGCGCCTCCGAATAAACGGTTCCGCCACCTGATGCATCTCAATCGCGCTCATCAACCTCGTATAACATCCCATTTTCTCGAGCGCGTCCTGCAGTGCCAACCCATTGATCACGGTAGCGAGCATGCCCATGTAATCGCCCGTCGCGCGATCGATGGCAAACGATTTCTGCCGCCCGCCCCGGAAAATATTCCCGCCGCCGACAACGATCGCAATCTTGACGCCAAGATCGTGCACAGCCTTGATCTCGCGCGCCAGCGCGATCACCGTCTCGGCGTGAATCCCGCTTCCCGTCGGCCCTTGCAGCGATTCCCCGGAAATCTTCAGCACCACGCGCTGATACACCGGCGCCTTCTTCTCTTCCTCCGCCGCGCGTTTCACCGTCTGTACTTTCGCCATGCTCCGCCGTCTTTCCCCCTGCTGGCGCGCATTGTAACAGAGATTCGCTAACGCCAACCCGCCGCGCCGCCAGTTTCCTCTGCAAGTCTCGTTCCGCGCCGCGCCCCAAAATGAAACGGCCCGCCGCGGCGGGCCGTCGCACTAAGCTTTTTGTGGCGCCGGGCTTTAAGCCCGGCATCTTCGTGCCTCGCCATCGCCGTAACCTCAAGCCGGCGCCGGCACATCCCCAGCAGCCACCGGAGCCGCGGGCGCAGCCCCATCCCCTTCGCCGACTTTGAATCGCGCAAAGCGCCGCACCGCGATATTCTCGCCCACTTTGGCGATGGCCTGATCGATCAACTCCTTCACCGTCACGCTCTCATCGCGGATGAAGTGCTGCTCGTACAGGCAATTCTCCTCGTAAAATTTCTCCATCTTCCCATTCACGATTTTCTCGATCACGTTGTCGGGCTTGCCAGTCTGTTTCGCCTGATCCTTATAAATATCCCGCTCGCGATCCAAAATTTCCTGCGTCACTTCCTCGCGCTTCAAAAACCGCGGATCAAGCGCCGCAATGTGCATGGCCACGTCGTGGCAAAGCTTCTGGAAATCCTCGGTGCGCGCCACGAAATCGCTTTCGCAGTTCACTTCCACCAGCACGCCAATTTTCCCGCCGGCATGAATGTAATATCCGACCATGCCTTCGCTGGTCGCGCGCTGCGCCTTCTTCTGCGCCGCGGCCTGCCCCTTCTTGCGCAGCACGTTGATGGCTTGCTCGATGTCGCCCTTCGTCTCGAGCAAAGCCTCGCGGCACGCCGCGAATCCCGCGCCGGTGCGCTCGCGCAGCTCTTTCACGAGTTGCGCAGGAATATTCGGCCCTCCGGATTGCGTGGTCATATCGTCGTTTTTTCCTTCCCAGTTGAACTCAGGTTTCTTCGAGGGAACGTGAAGATCAACAGGCCATCGAAGCGTCAGGCCTTGGTTTTCGATTCTTCCTCTTCGCCGGGCGCAGTCACATCTTCGGCCGCAGCCGCGGCGAGAACTTCAGCCGGCTCGACTTCCGCGAAGTCGCCCTCCGGCTTTTCGTATTTTTCGTACGCGCTGGTGTCCACGTAATCCACTTTTTCCGTCAGGTCCGCGCCTTCGGTCGTCTTTTGATCGGCGATCTGCGTGCGCTCGTAGAGCTGGCGCCCCGAAATCACCGCATCCGCGATCTTCGAAGTGAAAAGCCGAATCGCGCGCAGAGCATCGTCGTTGCCCGGAATCACCACGTCCACGATATCCGGATCGCAATTCGTATCCACGATAGCCACCACCGGCACTCCCATTCTCCGCGCCTCGCGCACCGCAATCTGCTCGTTGTTCGGATCGATCACGAACATCGCGTCCGGCAGCGTGGCCATATTCTCGACGCCGGCAAAATTCTGCTGCAAGTGTTTCAACTCGCGCTCCAGCCGCGCCGCTTCTTTCTTCGGCAGATCGGCCATGCGCCCGTCTTCGACCATGGCTTTCAAGAGCTTCAGCCTCTTGATCGATTTCTGCAACGTCACCCAATTCGTCAGCGTGCCGCCGAGCCAACGATGCTGCACGTAGTACATTCCCGCGCGCGTCGCTTCCTCGACGATCGCTTCCTGCGCCTGTCTTTTCGTTCCCAGAAAAAGTACCGTGCGGCCCTGCGCGGTGAGCTCCGAAACGTAGCGAGCGGCTTCGCGGAACATCTTCAGCGTCTTCTGAAGATCGATGATGTGAATTCCATTGCGTTCCCCGAAAATATATTCCTTCATCTTCGGGTTCCAACGTCGCGTCTGATGGCCGAAATGCACCCCAGCCTCCAGAAGCTCCTTCATCGTAATTTCGACTGCCAATTTTCCTCCTCTATGAAAGGGACGCTTGTTTGACCGCCCGCCAGATCACTCGAGCGGCAGCGTCCTTTTGTGCCGGTCCGAATCCGGCCGTGAATTTTTACTTCTACTGCCACAAATCGCAAACGCAAGTTCCCGAAATTACCGCTTGCTGTACTGGAAGCGGCGTCGCGCGCCCTTCTGGCCGTACTTCTTGCGCTCTTTCATTCTCGAATCGCGCGTCAAAAATCCATTCTTCCGCAAAGCCGGCCGCAACTCCGGATTAAAAACCGAAAGCGCGCGAGAGAGACCCATGCGCACCGCTCCAGCCTGCCCGCCAACGCCGCCGCCCTTCACCGTTGCGGCGACTTCCACTTGATCCTGCATCTGCGTGAATTTCAGCGGCTCGACCGCCGCCGTGTGCCACGCCACATTCTTGAAATATTCATCCACCGGCCGGCCGTTCACGGTGAATCGCGCCGCGCCGGGCTTCAAGTAAACGCGCGCCACAGCTTCGCGCCGCCGCCCCGTGCCATAAAATTTCTTAATGCCGCCGTACGTCAAAGTCGCGCTCAAATTTCTTCTCCTCGTTCGTGCTGCTTCGTTCTCAGTGGCCGTTGCTTCAACCGCGGCGCTTAATTTGCGCCTCTGGAATCAAGAAGCTGCAGATTCTTCACTTCGTTCAGAATGACAACGAAGAGAAGAATCTCCGAGACAGCGATTCCGCGCCTGTTCTCGAATCGCAGCTAGAGCGTGATCGGCTGAGGTTTCTGTCCGGCGTGGCGCAACAGACCCTTCTCACCAGCATACACGCGCAATTTTTTCGCGCGCTTTGCACGCAGCTTGTTCTTCGGCAACATTCCCAGCACCGCCTCGCGAATCACTTCCGCGGGCTGGCGCTCCAACATCCGGCGAATGGGAATTTCCTTCAATCCGCCGGGATGACCGCTATGATGGCGGTAAATTTTCTGGTCGATCTTATTGCCGGTCAAGCGCACGCGCTCGGCGTTGATCACCACCACATGATCGCCGCAGTCAAGGTGCGGCGTGAATTGCGGCTTGTCCTTGCCGATCAAAATCCGCGCGATGCGCGTCGCCAACCGCCCGAGCACCTGCCCGTTGGCGTCCACCACAAACCAATTTTTCCCGAGAGTGAGCTCGTCAACTTCCCGGCCTTTCGCCACATACGTCCGCATGCGCCCAGTCACACCTTTCCTGTCAGAGACAAACCCTAAGCTTAAGGGAAGCCTCCAGAGTTGTCAACGCAAACGCCGTAGGCGCGGCGTCCGCGGCGGAGGGACATTTGCGGCTGCTCGCGGCGTGGCCTGACGAGGCGTTTCGTCTTTGATTGTCTTAGCCGGCAAAACTCGCGATTCCTGGTTTCGATTTTGTTTCGGCCGCAAAGTGCCAAAGACGCAGTTTGTATCGATTAGAAATGAGCTCGGGCGTTTGTTTTGAGGGGATTAGCCGGGATTCTAATTTTGGAATTGTATCGATTAGAATTCCGGAGGCCCTTCCCTTCCCGTTAATTTTGCGCCCCGATCTGCTCTCCTCCTTTCGATTACAGCACCTTAGGTTAGCACAGAGTAATCGAATGGTCAATATGAATGTGACGACTACACCCGTTGTGTAGAGCAAGGGATATTCGGGGAGATTTCGTTACGAAATGGGTCATTTGCTTCCGTTGGCCGTGGCGCTGCGGTTGACAACGCAACGCCGGCCTATATACTCACGCGCACGTAGTTCGACCTCTCGTTCGAACTTCAAGAATTTCAACAGGAGATGACATGAGGAAAATTGCAGGAATGATTTTGTTGGTGGTGGCGTGCGCCGGCTTGGTCTTCGCACAAGACAAGATGGCGCCGGCGAAGGCGCCGAGCACGGCGGATGCCGTGAAGCAACTGGAACGCGATTGGATCGCTGCAGAAAAAGCCGGTGATGCCGACCGACTCAGTCAAATCCTCGCCGACGATTGGGTCGCGCTTGGCCCCGATGGCAGCACCATAGCGAAGCAGGCTTTCATCGCCGACTACAAGTCCGGCAAGTCCAAGGTCGAGTCCTTCGAAATTGGCCCCATGACTGTCAAGGTGATGGGCAACGTCGCCGTGGTCCAGGGCAGTGATACCGAAAAGAGCGTCAGCGGCGGAAAAGATTCCAGCGGCAAATACGTGTGGATGGATGTCTTCGAGAAGCGCGACGGCAAGTGGCAAGCCGTCCGCTCGCAAAACGCGATGGTGAAGTAGGTTCCCGCGTTAGATTCCGCGAAGTCCAGCAGGACGATCGTAAATGGCCGGGCGCGACCCTGCGCCCGACCATTTCCTCTTACCCAGACGCTTTCTTCTCAATCCGCCTTTTTCTTTGGTGTCATCCTAAAGGTATCCGGCAAAGGATGCCCGCGTGAAAGGATCTGCTTTTTCATTCTCCTGACTTCGCTCTCGCTTCAGGCCATTCCCCAACGCCATCATTCCGAGGCCGTCGTCCGGCCGAGGAGTCCCTTTTCACTCCCGCAACGCCGGCCGACCCACAATCCCGCCCAAAGCGTCATGCTGGCCCTGGACACAAAGAGAACACCCTAGACCCAAGATCTCTTCGCGATTGTCCCCCTATCTCCAAGACGATGAACGCACTCGTCTCCTGCTCCGCTCCGTCCACGTCGAAATTGCTCCCCCAAACAACCCACCCGGAAGGAAATAAGAGCGTTGCGACAGAGTTAGCGGGTGCTTTTCAGCCTGTTGAGTTCTGCTGGTAACTCGTAAAGGTATTTAAGCAACTCGCGAACGAAGGCCGTGAGCTGCTCCGCGTCTCTCTTTGAAACTTTGTTTATCGGGTCAAAATGAGCGCCGACATTTCCGACTAGCCGGACTTCCTTCGCCCAATCGGCGAGAGTCGGGAGTAGCACTCCCCTACTTGCGAGGTTTCTCAGGCGATCAGCCAGAACGCCCTGCGTCTCACCCTTATCAACCGTGATCGCCTCGAGCGTTCGCCTAGCCATGACCGCTGACGCCCGAGGGCAGTCGGCGTGTAATGCTCTCACTGCTTCTTGAAACACCTCTGAAATATCACTGGGCACGTCGCCCGATACGGCCGCGTCTGGGGAAGGCCACCAGTGGAAGCCCCGCCACGATATGGCGCCTCCCATGCCCTTCGCTTCACGCCAAGAGTGGCCATTCAAACACTGCTCCTCAACGACTACGATTCCTTGGCGGCAGTTGCGGCAGTACAAGATACATACCTGGTCGACAGATTCCGGTCTCCCGGCCCCGCCGCGGGGCACAAGCTGCATATCAGGGTCAAAGGTTACAGGGGCAGGCTCGGTGACCTCGAAGCTCGACTGCTTCCTACAGCGGGGACAAAGCCCGTGCGGAAGCGACGAATCGGGAAGGCCCTCATTCTCCTCCGGGAGTTTCTCCCCAGTCTTCCCAATGCTGCGTTTCGTTCCACGAAAGAATCCGCCCGCCATCAAGTCACCTAGCATCCCGGCTTGTCATTGGACAAAACCACTGCTGCAGCTGTCGTTAAGAGTTTGTAACTTTCAAGTGCCTCGTCAATCGAGCCGGTGCAGGGAAACACCTTAGCAATTGACCGCCACGAGCAACCCTCCGTGGCCAGCAACGATGGGCCAAATCGGGACGACACGTCAATCAATTACAGCAGAGAATTTTATCAAATCAGGAAAGTCCCACACAATGTATCCTGATCGCGCTTCGTCTCGGGAGGATCGAGTTCACAGCGTGAGGTCCGCGGCTCCTCCCGAAGGGAAGGGCGGATTGCCCGAATCATACTGAGGACGTCAAACATCGAGGCGATAGCAAATCTCGAGCGTCCTCGCGACTGGGCAGTTCCGTTCCGATATCAATTACAATTGAGAGAAGGCGCTCCATCCAGCGCGGCCAGCAATCGATTCGATAGGGAGAGGCAATGCTGACAGATAACGAAATCATCGCGAGACTGGCGCCGTCCGAGGATCATTTTGTGGAGCGAAAGACTCAAGGCGACAAGCGAGACTGGGTAAAAACCGTGGTCGCATTCGCGAACTCTTGCCCACCTGGATATCCCGGTCTGCTTCTGATCGGCGTGAGGGACGACGGATCGATCGAGGGAGGCGCCAACCTGGACTCGATGCAAAAGACGCTTAATGAGCTACTGAAAGACGCATATCCTTCAATCTATGTTCTGCCAAAGGTAGTGACCCACCAGGGACAACCCTTTCTCGCGGTGATCGTGCCTGGAAGCGACTTGCGTCCTCATTTTTCCGGGGCCTCGTACGTGAGGCTAGGCTCACAAACCATCAAGGCATCCGCGGAGCAGTTCGAGCGATTGATCGCCCAGCGAACGTCCAAGGCGTACACCTTGGGCCAACATATCGACGAATTGATCACCGTGGAAATGCGACGTGTGGAGCACACTCATGTCGGCGAAACTCAGGGCGAGTGGGCGGGGAAGATCGTGGACTTCAACAAGGACTTCGTCGTGATTGAGAGCACCTCAAATCCCGCTTTCCGGTCGTGTTTTCCCCTCGAAAGAATTCTTCTTGGGATCGACAGCCCCAGAAATCGCTTTAAGGTAGAGGTCTATCCGGTGCCAGTCTCACGGGTATAGGGCGGGTCGCCAGGCCTTTTCCGTAGTTTTGCCGTGGGTCCCCGACCCTTCTCGGTTCGTGGGAATGGTCGGGGTTTCGGCGCTGCCTTTGACTTTTCCGCGTCTTGATCCTCTCTTATTCTGATCCGAATCCCACCACAACTCGACTAAGCTTGTAGCTTATAAGGTACAATAAATATCTATGAGGAAAAATCTACCTCGCGTGCGTCGTAAACTCACAATTCCCTTTCAAGAAACCCTCATTCTCAGGCTGCGGAGAGAGCGAAAATTTGCTGTGGAATACCTGAAGGCAGCGCTGGAGGAAGAGGACGAGCCGCGAGTACTGCTGATTGCTTTGCGCGACATCGCGCAGGCGCGGGGGATCGCGCGAGTTGCTAAAGCCGCGGGAGTTACGCGAGAGAGTCTATATCGGGCGCTATCGGTTCGGAGGAATCCGCGGATGTCTACGTTGGTTGCCGTCATGAAGGCTCTGGGATTGAAGCTTGCCGTTGAGGTCGCTCGCTAGCTGGGCCGCCGAAGAATCAGGAAGACGGAAGAGACGGCGGAAAATGCGGATCCTTCGCTGCGCTCGGGATTACGGCAGAGGGCTACTTCGCGATCAAGATCTTTTAGATCCTTAGCTTCGCTCAGGATGACAAACAAAGGCTACGGCAAAAGCAAGAGAATGCAGATCCTTCAGTTCGTTCGGGATTACGGTAAAGGGCTACTTCGCGATCAAGAACATTTAGATCCTTAGATTCGCTCAGGATGACAAACTAAGGCTGCGGCAAAAGCAAGAAAATGCGGATCCTTCACTTCGTTCGGGATTACGGTAAAGGGCTACTTCGCGATCAAGAACATTTAGATCCTTAGCTTCGCTCAGGATGACAAACTAAGGCTGCGGCAAAAGCAAGAAAATGCGGATCCTTCGCTGCGCTCAGGATGACAGCTTGTTACGTAGGGGAGCGGAGACTGAACGCTGGAAAATTGAAGACGGAAAAGTCAAAAGCCCCACGCGCAAATTCGGCGCATGGGGCACCCGGCTACTCTGCGATCAAGAACGTTTAGATCCTTAGCTTCGCTCAGGATGACAAACAAAGGCTACGGCAAAAGCAAGAAAATGCAGATCCTTCGCTGCGCTCAGGATGACAGCTTGTTAGGTTGGGGAGCGGAGACTGAACACCGGAGAAGCGAAGATGGAAAAGTCAAAAGCCGAGCATAGATAGCTGGAGTATTTTGCGGGCTTCTGAACCCCCGGAACCGGCGCTAAAGCGCATCGGAGGCGGCGATGCTTTTTCCGGAGCGCTGAAGCGCTCCTCCCCCCGCATGAATGCGGAGGCTCCCACCGTCGGATGTCGCGAGACTGAACACCGGAAAAGCGAAGGCGGAACAGTCAAAAGCGCCACGCGCGGGTTCGGCGTCCGCCTTGGCGGAGGCACCCTTTGCTTTGCTTGACAGGAATTGTGCGGGGGCGTAGCTTTGCGCGCGTCCCACCGGTTCTGCGTCCACTTCGACTGCAACAACGCTGAACTGAAAATTCACTTGAACCTGTCCCCCGCGGGGCGCGGGGAAATTCAAAATTGGAGGCGTAGAGATGAGGAAGAGAAGCTTGATCATTCTGGGTGTGGTGTGCGCGCTGGCGCTATCGGCGCTGGCGATGCCCGCGCCCGCGAGTGCGCAGGAGACATCGCATTACACTTTCGTTTCGTTCTGGGCGGTGCCGCGAGCGCAATGGAGCGATTTTGAGAAGGCTGATGCGGATACAAACGCGATTCTGGGGAAGTTGGTGGCGGATGGGACGCTGGAGGCCTTCGGATCATCCGCGATTCTGGTGCATACCGAAGATGGGTACACGCATATCAGCTGGTTCACGTCGCAGAGCCAGGCCGGCATTTTGAAAACGCTGGATGCGCTGAAAACTTCTTCGAGGACGCCGCAATTGGCGGCCACGACGAAACATCGCGACTTTATGCAGCACACCATCGGACATGGCGGGAAGACCGTGAACACGACCTCGGGCTATATACGCGTGAGCATCTGGCAGGCCAAGCCGGGACGCAGCGAAGACGTCGAGAATTTTTTCAAGAAATATATCCAGCCGGACTTGGACGCGGGCGTGGCCGACGGGTCGGTGTTGTCGTACAACTTCGACACGGAGCAGGTACACACGGACGCGCCGGGCGGCTACTTCCTGGCGGTCTCGTATGCGAATGGCGAGGGGCTGGACCGGAGTGCGGCGATGCTCGCGAAGCATGCCAAAGAAGATCCTGCGGTCGGGGAGGGCTTTGGCTCGATGCTGGAGAGCAAAGAGCACCGCGACCTGCTCGGCAGAATACTCGCGTTCCAACACAAATAGCGTTGCTGGCTTGACCAAGTTCCGGCGCGTGAGACCCTGGGGCGGAGAGTCGCTCTAGCAGGCTGCGAAAAATTGCCAATCCGGGGATCAGGAGGCAGGTTCCGAGGTCTCTTGTCGGCGCGATTGGTTGCAAACATTGGACGGCTAGATCCTTAGCTTCGCTCAGGATGACAACGCTTTGACTTTTTTTGCAGCCTGCTAGGGTTTCACGCCGGCGGAGCTTGCTTTTGTGGCGGTGGCGGGCTGCGCGTCTTGCTTTGCGGGATCGAAGACGTAGCGGAGCATGACGAAGCCGCCGTCGATGGCGCTTTGATCGACGGCGAGCGTTTCGTAGAGTTGCTGGCCATTGGGCGAAATTTCGAACGAGCACGTGAGCTTCAGGGCGTTGGGGCCTTTTTCATCGGTGACCAGGCGGCCGCCGTCCCAGTGGGCGGCGAGTTGCTTATATTTGTCGTCCTTGGACTTTTGGAGCTTGCGGCCGTCGGTGAAGAGAGCGCGCTTGTGGTTCTCGTCGTCGGTGATGTCGATTTCGGCGTCGTTGTGAACGAGCGCGAGAGAGTTGGCCGGGTAGATTAGTTCGTCGGTGCGGTTGCGATCGGCATTGCTGTCGCGGCCGCCGAAACCTCCGCGGCCGCCGGGATAGCCGCCGCGTCCTCCCGGATAGCCGCCCCAGACGGGGCCGTTGCCGCCGCGATTTCCTCGAGCGGATTGGTGCATCTTCTTGCGCGGGTCGTCGCTTTTCACGACGTTGAGCGTCCAGTTGCCCCAGAGTTCGTGCCGCGGAAGCGGCTTTTTCTCTACGGGCGCTGGAGCGTGCGTATCGGAGTTGGTGCGCTCGGGATGGATCGGGCCAGGGGGAGCTTGGGCGCGCACCGGGTTTGGAGCGGCGAGACAGATGGCGCCGAAAAGTGCGTTCGCGAGGAGAAATTTGGCCAGCGGATTCATGCGAGGTTCACTCGTGGCATCAGGTGCCGCGAAGATTGATAGTACACGAGGCGGCATGGAATTTGCGATGCGCTTGAGGGCGGGGCCTACTCGAGAATCGCGGACGAAGATGCCGGCTAAAAGCCCGGCGCTACATAAGCGTCGGACGGCGCTCGCGGTCGCATGACGCACGAAAACTGCGCGGATAAAAATGGCGCGGCGGACCGCAGGAGGCTGCTGCGCCGCCTGGCGGTCCGCCGAAATGCGGATTGCGATTGCGAAACTTCTCTTAGCTCGCGGAACTCGAAGCGACCGTGGTGCTCTTGGCCGATTTCGAGTAGGACTTCGAATCTTCGCCTTCGCCGGATTTTTCGATCTCGATGGAGCCTTTGAAGTAGGCGCCGTCCTCGATCATGATGCGGGCGGTGGTGAGATCGCCGACGACCGAGCCGTCTTTCTTGATCTCGATGCGGTCGCGGGCCTGCAAATTGCCCTTCACGTTGCCGAAGACGACCACTTCACGTGCGATCACGTCGGCGGTGACTTTGGCGGTAGCACCGACGACCAACTTGCGGTCGTCCAGGTGAATCAGGCCTTCCACGCTGCCGTCAATATGAAGATCTTCGTTGCCAGAGATCTCCCCCTTGAAGTGCAGACTGGACCCGAGGCGCGCGGTGGCGCCGCTGGGACCTGGTGCGGAAGGATAGCTCGTCTCGATAGGACTCATGGTTCGTGCCTCCACAGGCGGCGGTGCGCTCGCCGTGCTTGGATTGAAATACTCAGGTGCGGACGGCTTCGGCGGCTCCGGTATGTTGCTGGCCGGCTTCGCCGGATTGGCCGGCTTTTTGTCACCCCACATGCCCCCTCCTCAGACCTTGAAACCAGAAGACAGACAGACTGAACCACATGTGTGACTGGGGAGTTTCAATCTAGACCTGTGCGAGGCGGGAGGCAAATGCAAAATGGTACAGGAGTTTCCACCGGCGCAACTGCCTGTGGAAATACGTAGGGGGATGAGAAAGGCGTCTTACCGCAGAGACGCAGAGGGCGCCGAGAAAACCCCGCTAATACTTGCGGAGGACGCCGATTACGCGGCCTTGGATGCGGACATCTGCGGCTGGGACTACGATTGGGGACATCTGAGAATTGGCTGGTTGCAGGCGGACTTTGCCGGGGCCTTCGCGGTAGAAACGCTTGAGGGTGGCTTCATCGCCGCCTACCAGGGCGACTACGATGTCGCCGGAGTTCACTACGTGGGTTTGTTCGACGACGATGAAGTCACCGTCGAGGATGTGATCGTCGCGCATGGATTCGCCCTTGACCTGCAGGACGAAATTATTCTGGCCGCGAGTGAAATCGGCGAGAGAGAGAGATTCGCGATCTTCGATGGCTTCGACGGGCCGGCCGGCAGCGATGCGGCCGAGAAGAGGAAGATCGGTGGCGCGCCGGGCGATGACGGTCTCGGAAACGGATTTCACGAGCTGCGTGATTTCGATCGAGCGGCTTTGGTTGTAGCCGCGGCGGACGAAGCCTTTCTTTTCGAGCGTGGAGAGATGCTTGTGCACCGTGGCGAGCGAGGTGAGCTTGAGCGCGCGGGCTATTTCTTCGAAGCTCGGCGAGTAACCGTTCTTGTTCATGAAGGTTACGAGGTAATCGAGAACCTGCTTTTGGCGCTTGGTCAGGGTCATGGACGAGTGACTCCTCAAATTGCACCTTCACTCTAGGCGAAGAGAAGGCGAAAAGTCAAGCGCGGGATTTTTCGGCCCAAGGCGAGATTTCCCAGTGTGCCGCGCGCGGCAGAAATGACATCCGAGTCGGCTCGGCGCGTTAACGTGCCTTTAATGATTCTGTGTTAGATTGTCGCAATCTTGACGCAAGGGCACGGCCGCGCCAGTCCGCGGCTAAGGATTGAATCCCTCCTTCGATGCGCAACGGTGATCTAACTCGACTGCACGACCTTATCCACCAACTGGATCTACTGCGCTTGGAAATGCTGAACCTGGAGGCCGAGGGGCTTACGGATGAATCGGATGTTCATCCGGAGCACCAGGCGAGTGCCAAAAACTTGCTGCACTATCTGGCTCTCCGCCGCCACGACATTCGCGAGTTGCAGGAGCAGCTCGCTGCCCTGGGACTTTCCTCGCTGGGCCGCACCGAATCCCACGTCATCAGCGCCCTGCACAGGGTGATGGACGTCCTCGCGCAGCTCGCCGGAACGGAGAGACCCGTGCGCGAGATGATCGAGCCTACGGTCGCGCCAATTCAGGGCCAGAAGCTGCTCGAGAGGAATACGGATGCGCTTCTCGGCCGCGCCCCCTCCGGACGCAAAGTGCGTATTATGGTGACGATGCCCTCTGAAGCAGGCGCCAACTATGAACTGGTGCGCGATCTTGTTCTCAATGGGATGAATTGTATGCGCATCAATTGCGCTCATGACGGGCCGGAGGCGTGGTCGGGCATGATCCGCAACCTTCGCCGGGCCGAAGAAGAAACGGGCAATCGCTGCATGGTTTCCATGGACGTGGCCGGGCCCAAGCTACGGACCGGTCCAATCGAGGGCGGTCCAGCGGTGCTGAAATATCGCCCGAAGAGGGATACTTACGGCCGCGTCGAGTCGCCAGCGCGAATTTGGCTCACGCCGGAATCCAATCCGGAGGCTCCGCCGTCCGTCGCATCTGCCGCGATCCCCGTGCCCGGTGACTGGCTATCACGCCTGGGGCCCGGCACGCGCATCCGCTTCACGGACACGCGAGGGGCGCGGCGGTTCATGATGGTCACGGCAGTGTCTAGCGAGGGCTGCTGGGCCGAGGCCTCCCGCACGGCGTATCTTGCGCCGGAGGTGGTGCTCGAGGCCGTCGGCGCCGAGGGCCACGCGGACGAGATGGACAGCGCCCGGTTTTCGCGCGTTGGTGCGATCCCGCCAGCGGTGCAAACGATCCGGCTGAAGAAAGGTGACATTCTCGTTCTCACGCGTTCGCTGGAAGCGGGCCGGCCGGCACAATTCGACGACAAAAAGCAGCTCATAAACCCGGCGCATGTTGGTGTCAGCTTGAGCGAGTTTTTTGATTCTGTCCGGCCGGGCGAGCCGATCTGGTTTGACGACGGAAAAATCGGCGGGGTCATCGCGACGGTGGCCCACGATCGTGTGGAGGTCGAGATCACGAGCGCGCCGGCCGCGGGCGGAAAACTCGGCGCCGAAAAAGGCATCAACGTCCCAGATTCCCATCTGTGCCTAACCTCGCTCACGGCGAATGATCTGAGAGCCCTCGAATTTATCGTGCAGCATGCCGACATCGTGGGCTACTCGTTCGTCCGCACCGAAGCGGATATCCGCGAACTGCAAACGCAACTCGAAAAGCTTGGCGCCGGAGAGATGGGGATCATCCTGAAAATCGAGACGCGGCAGGGGTTTGCGAATCTTCCGCGGATCCTTCTCGCGGCGATGCGGAATCGGCGGGTCGGCGTGATGATCGCGCGCGGCGACCTGGCGATCGAGTGCGGCTACCAGCGGCTCGCCGAAGTGCAGGAAGAAATTCTCTGGATTTGCGAAGCGGCGCACTTGCCGGTGATTTGGGCCACGCAGGTTCTCGAATCGCTCGCGAAGGCGGGCATACCGTCGCGCTCGGAAATCACCGACGCGGCGATGGGTGAGCGCGCCGAGTGCGTGATGCTGAACAAGGGGCCGTACATCGTCGAAGCGGTGCGCATCCTCGACGACATTCTGCATCGCATGCAATCGCACCAGGAAAAGAAGCGCTCCATGCTACGCAAGCTGCGTCTGGCTTCCTCCTTCTCCGCCTCGGCAGGCCGGTAATTCCGGCTCTGCCGGCAAATTCGTCGTGTCGAACGCAGCAGAAGCGTACGATGCGAGAGGCAGAGGTCTAACTCGCAAATTTCAGGAAGTTAAATTCGCTTCGGAGGACACCATGTCGCCGCGTACAGTGTTTCTTAGCAGACTGATCGGGCTCTATGCGATAGTCGTCTCGCTATGTATGGCCGCGCACAAGCAATCGACGGTGGAGACGATAACCGCACTTGTTCACAACTCCCCATTGGTGTTTCTCACGGGGATCTTAGCAGTTGTCGCTGGGCTGGCGATCATCCTGGGCCACAACGTCTGGTCGGGCGGAGCGCTGCCGGTCATTGTCACTCTCATCGGCTGGGTGACGCTGGTCAAAGGCGCACTACTCCTGATTTTGACGCCGGAGGCAGAGTCTAGATTTTTCCTCGCGGGGCTGCACTACGAGCAGCTCTTTTACTTCTACGTCGCAATCGACCTTCTTCTCGGCGTCTATCTGACCTATGGGGGAATCAGGTCAACAGCGCGCTGAGAAGCGCGATCGATGTCCTCAGACCTCGGCGAGTACTCGTTGTTAGAGAAGCTGGCCTTCAGCTTTAGCGAGGACTTGTTCCTGCACGGAGGCCCAAGCGAACAGCATATTTGTTGAGATACGCTGAGCCTTTTGTAGCTCAGAAGCGTCTGTACGTGTAAGTTCGGTGGGAGATTTGCGGCTGCGATGCCGGGTTCGGAGAGTGTGCTCATGCAGACGATCTGGCAGGACTTGCGTTATGGAATGAGGATGCTGGCGAAGGCGCCCGGATTTACGGCGGTGGCGGTGCTGACACTGGCGTTGGGCATCGGGGCAAACACGGCCATATTCAGCTTCATCAACTCGATGCTGCTCGGCTCGATGCCGGTGCGCGACGCGAAGCAACTCGTGCTTTTGCAATGGGGCGCGCACAAGAGTCCCAAGATTCACATGTCGCGGTCGTTTGGAGATTGCCGTAACGGCGGGTTTCGAGACCAGAATCCGACCGGCTGCACTTTTTCGAAGCCTTTTTTCGAGGAAGTGCGCTCGCAATCGACGGTTTTTTCCGGAGTCGCCGCTTTTGCCGGCGCGGGGCCGTTGGATTTAACCGGCAACGGCGCGGCGAGCGTGATTCGCGGCCAATTCGTGACCGGAGAATTTTTTACCACGTTTGGCGTACGAGCTGCCGCCGGGCGAGTCATCGCTCCGGGCGACGACACTCCGAGCGCTCCTCCAGTGGTGATGTTGAACTATGGCTACTGGCAGAGCGCGTTCGGGGGCTCGCCATCGGCGATCGGCCGGACGATTCATTTGAACGGAGTGGCATTTACGATCGTCGGCGTCGCGGATCGGAAATTCATGAGCATTTCTCCGGGCAACGACTATGACGTGTGGCTCCCGTTTGCCGTGCAGCCGCAGGTCACGACGAACTATAGTCCGCGCCAAGTGGATGCGGGATCGTGGTGGATCGTGATGCTGGGACGCTTGAAGGAAGGCGTGTCGGCGGGGCAAGCGCAATCTGCGATGAGCCTGTTGTTCCGCAACGAGATGCTGCATGGCGAGCGGCCGATGTTCGAGGAGTCGGATGATCCAGTTCTCTCGGTGGTGCCCGCGCAGCAGGGACTTGTCGGCGCGCGCGGACAATACACTCAGCCGCTCTATGTATTGTCGCTGGCGGTGGGAATCATTCTGCTGATTGCGTGTGCGAACGTGGCGGGGCTGACGCTGGCACGTTCGGCCGCGCGGCGGAAAGAAATGGCCGTGCGGCTGGCACTGGGCGCGGGCCGGGCCAGAATCGCGCGGCAACTGCTGACTGAGAGCATCCTGCTGTCGGTGATCGGCGGTGCGCTGGGAACTCTGTTGGCGGTCTGGGGCGTCCACGCCATGGTCGCGTTCATTTCGAGTTCAGCGCGCGGGAACCGCTTCGGGTTCGAGATATCGCTGGACGCGCGAGTGCTGGGATTCACCGCCGCCGCCGCAATTCTCACCGGAATCCTGTTCGGACTTGCGCCGGCGCTGCGCGGGGCGCGTATTGATTTGACGCCGGCGCTGAAAGATGCCAAGGATGGCTCGGCAGAAATGGCGCGCAGCAGCGGCCGGTGGTTCACGCTAGGTAATTCGCTGGTCGTGGTGCAGGTGGCGCTTGCAGTGGTGGTGCTCGCCGGAGCGGGATTGATGGTTCGCACGCTGCAAAACCTGAAAGGATTGGATCCCGGTTTTGACACGCGCAATATCTTGCTCTTCAATATTGAACCGCAATTGGCGGGATACAAGGAAGCAAATGCGGACAGCCTCTATCGCGATCTTCAGGACCGGCTCGCGGCGACTCCCGGCGTTGTAGCGGTGAGCTATTCCTCGATGCCACTGCTGAGCAACGGCCTGATGATTACTGGATTCCATTTGGCTGGAACGCCGAAAGACCAGATATCCGAGGCCGACATGTTCCCCGTGGGGCCCAAATTTTTCGAGACGATGCACATGCGCGTTTTGGCGGGCCGGGATTTTCAGGCTGCGGATTTTCAAATCGCGGCGGAGACGATGGCGCGGCAACGAGCGCAGATGATGGCGCCGCCTGCGCCGCCCTCGCCGAGCAGTTCTTCATCCGCGGCTGCGGCTGCGCAGGGCGCGCCCGTCCCGGTGATGGTCAATGAAGCGTTCGTGCACAAGTACCTTGGGAACGCGGATCCGGTCGGGCAGCGCGTGGGGCAGGAGGATGCCAGTGATCGAGGCCCGGCTGATCCGGGATATCTAATCGTCGGCCTGGTGAACGACGCGAAGTACAACGACTTGCGGCGGGAAATCAATCCGACAATCTACATTCCCAACAGCGGTGGCGGCGTCAGCTTCGAACTGCGCACAGCCGGCGAACCTACGGCGATGATTCCGGCGGTGCGCGAAACGGTGAGCAAGGTGGACGCGAATCTGCCGCTGACGGACGTCCAAACGCAATCCAAGCAAATCGACTCGCTGCTGTTTCAGGAGCGAATGATCGCGCGGCTGGCGAGCTTCTTCGGCATCCTCGCGCTCGTGCTCGCCTGTATCGGGCTTTACGGATTGCTTGCCTACGAAGTTGCGCGACGGACGCGCGAGATTGGCATCCGCATGGCGCTGGGCGCGCAGCAGCGGGATGTGCTGCGTCCGGTGGTGGGACAAGGGATCGCGTTGGCGATCGCGGGCGCAGTTGTGGGAACGGCCGCAGCGCTCGGCGTTACGCGTTTCCTCTCGACGCTGCTGTTTGGCGTGAAGCCGACGGATCCGGTCACCTTCGCGGTTGTGGCTGTCGTGTTGACACTCGTTGCGCTCGCCGCGTCTTATATTCCTGCGCGGCGCGCGACGCGCGTCGATCCGATGGTGGCGTTGCGCTACGAATAGCGTGGCCGCGATTGAATCACGCGGCCCGAGAAATCGGCGCATGCCAGAGGTTGGAATCCAGTTCCGCCTCTAATTTGAAGAGCTGGAGCTGGTGCCCGACGTCGGCTCCGGCGGCTTCTCCTGTTTCCCGTTGTCGTAAACGTACCGGATGCTGATGGGACCCAGACGGCCGCCTTCGTAGCGGACGGTTTCATAGAGCTGCTGGGCGCCCGGTGCGGCTTCGAATGTGCGCGTGATTTTGCCGCCGCGCGGGCCTTTCTCCTCGGAAACCAGGCGGTAGTCATCCCATTGCGCGGATCGTTCGTGGCTCGCATCGTCTTTTGATCTCTGGATTTTTCGGCCGTCGGTGTAATAGACGCGCTGGAAATCTTCGGCATCTGAGGTGAGGTCAACCTCGGCGTCTTTCTGAGAGAAGTTCAGCGTCTCAGGGGAATTCAGTGCGACTTCGAGTTTTTCGTGGTCCGCGTCATTATCGTCGCTGTTAGCGCTCCGGGGTCTGCCGCCACCACCTCCGCCGCCTCCTCGTCCGCCAGGGTATCCGACACCGCCGCCACCGGGATAGCCAATTCCGCCACCGCCGCCCCAAACGCCGCCTCCATTGCCACGGCCGTTCCCGCCGCCGTTCCCGCCGCCATTTCCCCCTCCGTTCGACGTGCTGCGGCTGGCTCGCGCGTCCTGAATCTTTCTCGCCGGGTTGTCGCTTTCGCCGATGTTTAGTTTCCACGAGCCGGTGATGTCTTTCCGCTGCGGCGGCGACTTCGGCGCGGGCGGCGGCGCAGGTGGTTGAGCTTCAGGAGACGCCGGCGAAGACTGAATCGGGCCGGGCTCAGCCTGCGCGCGAGAGCGCGCGGGAAATGCGATTGATGCCGCGCCCAAGAGCGTAGAGACGATTAAGACCTGCCGCGCTTTTCGTTGCATCGTGACCTCGCTAAGCACGGGCTCCGAATGCCCTCGGAGCGTTCCGGGCGTGCCACTTTTTCCGATGCAACGGTCTCACCGAAGGATGCACATCAGGAAGGCGCGCAATGGCGGAATGCGCGACGCGCGTGAATCCGATTGTGGCGATGTCGTACGAACATCCCGGCAGCGAAATCGAACTTCCGCCTCGCTTAAGCGCGCCATTGATGGCTAATTCGAGCGCAAATCAGAATTCGTAGCGCAAGTCGAACTGCATGACGCGCGGCTGAGTCAACAGGCTGGTGTAGGTGCCGAAGCTGGACGGCGTCTGCGTCAACGAGGTGAGCAGTGATGAGCCCACGCCTTGCGCGTTGAAGCGCGTCAGGTTCGGCACGTTGAATACCTCCCAGCGGAATTGCACGCTGTGGTTTTCCCAGGGCAAATTCCATCGCTTTCCCAGGCTCATGTCCAGGCCGGCGAATCCATCGCCGCGCAGGACATTGCGTGAGCCCACTTGGCCCGGTAGAGGGATTGTAAAATCCGTCTCTGCCGACGCGGGATCAGCAAAAACGCTGACGCTTCCGTTACTCTTGAATACACCCGTCTTCGGCTTGGCAGTCTCCTGCGTGATCGCCGTGAGGAACCAGTTCGTGGGCCAGCGCTGGCCGCCATCCACGCTGAAGGGGAATCCGCTGGTCCAGCGGGCCAAACCGGTAATCTGCCAGTCGCCGATGAAAGCATTCAGAACTCCGGTCGCGTTTCCGGCGACGGCCCGGCCTCGGCCGAATGGTAGATCGGCGATGAAGTTGAGGTTCATCTGGTGAGTGAGGTCAAAGTCGGAGGGAGCGCGGGCCAGGTTGGGTGAAAAGTCGTTCGCGAGGCGGGTTCCGACGAGACCGATATTCTGATAGCCATAGACGGAGAAGCCCACGCGCGAGGCGGCCGAGGTGATATCCAACGATTTGGAAAAGGTGTAATTAAAGTCGAACTGAACTCCGTGGCTGAATTGCTTTCTCAAACTAGCCTGGAACGCGTGATAGCTCGACGAGCCGATGGAACTCCACCCATACATGGAGATGGCCTGGTTGCTCAGGAATTTGCCGGAGCCATTGCCCAACAGTCCCGGAGGACCGTTGAAGAAATAGGAACCGGAGCCGATGTTGTCCCCCAAGCCGCCGTAGAGGTCCACATCTGCCAGCCCGACAATCTCGTCACCGATCACTGAGAGCGCCGGGTTGTAATAGAGGTCGAAGACGCTCTGGATCAGACCATCCGTAGTGTTCGCCGTGGCTGGAATCAATCCGGTAAACAGGGTCCGCATACTGGGTGGCGCCCGGCCGAAGCGCCGGGAGCATGTCCACCCAGTATTGAGCCGTTGGCCCAACCATCGCAGCAGTGACGGTGGCAATCTGCGCGGGCGTGACGCTGCCCTGGTAAAAGTTGTTGGGGCCCGGCTGGTTGGCTGAGGCGAACTTCCGCGCCAGCGTGGACAGGGCTGATGCCGCGGCGTAGTAGTCAATTCCAGTCTTGGGGTCCACGATATCCAGCGGCTGGTTTAGGTCGCGCTGCGTCAGCAGACGGTGGCCGAAGCGGCCCACGTAGGAAAACTGCAGTGAGAATCGTTGCGGAAGCTCGCGGCCGATCGAGAAGTCAACGGCATCGGCATGCGGAGTCTTTAGCGACTCGTCATTGCCCCACAAGTTTGCCTCGGCGGCAAGGTCGGGGATCTGCGGGAAGCTAGGCGGAGGAGGATCGAGGTAGAACTGAACGCCGTTCTGATTGAACTTCGGGATGTTATTGATCGCGGCGAGACCGTTGCCCGCGGCAATCCGCGGCAAGTCCTCCGCGCTCGTGACGCCGAACGTGCAGCAGGTATTCTGCAGGGTTGTGGTCAGGCCCGCCGCTCCGATCTGGTCGAAGGAATTCAGCAGTGCAAATCCCGCGCGATCGTAAACGCGGCTGTAGCCGGCGCGAATGACGGTCTTGTCGTTCTCCCCAAAGATCGTTTTGAGAAGGCCGCTTCCAAAGCGCGGCGAATAGGCGATGGATACTCGCGGGGAAGCATCCGTTTTTTCAAGATTATAAAAACCAGGCCCGTGGTTTGCCGGACCCGAGAGGTTGAATTCGATCGGCAGCTCGGAGGTATAGCCCTGCCCTTGTTTCATATTCACTACGTTCTGATAAAACTGCTTGCCGAGGCCGAAGGTCGAAGCCGTCTGTAAGCCGTTGGTCTCCCAGGGAGCCGGAAAGAACGACCAGCGCAGGCCGTAGGTCAGCGTCAGGTTCGGCTTAATTCGCCAGGTATCCTGCGCGTAGAGCTCATACCAGTCGAGGCCATAACGACGTTTTACTGGAGCACCCTGGGGCTGCGTGACGCCACTGTGGTCGAGGTTATAGTTCGCGACCACATCGGAAATCATGCCAAACAGGGAGAGCAACGGGCGGTCGTATTGGGTTGCGGTTACCGGCTCGGGTGCACCCACGTTCGTTGGATCAAGCGTGCTCGTGGTTCCGGCAAAACCAATCGGCGACGTCCAGTTGGTGGTTCCTAAGCCCAAAGAATTGGAGTGCAGAAAACTGGTGCGAGGATCACGGGCGAGGCCCACCGCGACTCCGAACTGTAACGTATGAGTCTTTTTGGTCCAGGAGAGATCATCCAGCAAGTTATGCATGTCGACGATGAAACTGTGGCTATACACGATGCCTTGATCCAGCCCCAGAAAAGTGTTCCACGGCAGGTTGGTATCGCCGACAACGCCGAAGCTCTGCCGCGTGTATCCCCAATGGAAAGAATTGGCGAGGCTCGAGCTGAGAATCGCGGTGTAGCCGAGGGCAAATCCCTTGCTGTGGTCCGCGGTGGTTTCCTCGGGAGCGTCTCCCGGAAGGAAGGGAGCTCCCGGGTTCCGCAAATCTTGCAGCGCTCCGCGCCAGAACAGCGTGTGCGCGCCGTTGGCGGTCAGGCGGTAGTCGGCCCGGGCGATGAACACGTCGTTATCGAGGGCGGTGGGAGCGCGGAAAACGAACCCGGCGTAATTCAGACCATCGCCGGCCGAGGGATCGTTCGTCACCGTCTTGCCCGTGCAAAAGGTCGTATCTAGATAGCCGGTGTGGCCGACCGGATCGAGCATGGCAGTATCAATTCCAATGTGAAGGGGATCAAGGTTCTTTAGGTCCGACGGCGTGAAGGTTGTAATGCCGCCGGTCACGTCCTGATACCGGAAAATACCCTGGCAGAGCGAGGGCGTAGGAATCACGCGCTCGGCGCGCTGCTCTTCTCTCTCGCGCGTTCCCTCGTAATTGGTGAAGAAAAAGAACCGGTCTTTCTTAATCGGTCCACCCACTGACGCGCCGAAGATATTGCGATTCAATTTCAGTGGCTTATTGGGGGCACCGATGTTCGCCTCCGACTGCTTCACCAGGTAGTCGTTGGCGCTGGTGATGGTGTTGCGAAAGTCTTCATAGAGCGAGCCATGGAAAAAGTTCGTGCCGCTCTTGGTGACGAGAGCTACTTGCGCCCCGGAGCCTTGCCCTTGATCCGCGCCATAGTTGGTGGTGGTGACCCGAAATTCCTGAACGGAGTCCTGTGTCACCGGCAGAACGGAGGTAAACGCGTACCCGTTAGATTGGTCGTTCACGTCCACGCCATCGAGCGTGGTGTTGCTCTGATCGCTGCGCGCGCCATTCACGGCGCCGTTGCGCGTGTCCTGATCTTTGTCGCCGATGCGGTTGCCGGTGTAGACCACGCCGGCTTGCAAGCTCAGCAAATCGGGAACGTTGCGGCCTTCGAGGGGAATATCGCGCACCTGTGTTTCATCGAAGGAATTTCCGATCGAGGCATCCACGAGGTTCAGTGCCGGCTCTTCCGCTGTGACCGTCACCGTCTCCTGCCCGCCGCCGACTTTGAGTTGCACATTTACTGTCACCGGCGTGTTCACCAATAGTTGCAATTCTTTCTGCTCGTATTTCTGGAAGCCCTTCGCGACGACCTCAAGCGTGTACGTTCCCGGAGGCAGAAATTGAAATTGATATCCGCCGTCGGAAGCTCCCGTCGTGGCGGTGCGTGCGATCTTCGAATCGGGATTGGTCAGCGTCACCGAAGCTCCGGCGATATAGCCGCCGGAAGGATCAGTCACCGTGCCGCGAAGCGAAGTGGTGGCCTGACCCCAGACGACGCCCGCGGCGATCAATTGGGCGAGCAACGCAAGAGTCAACGCCCACGGCTTTGGGCGGACTCTTCGCGTAATGAAATGGAAACGGCTTGCCAGTTGCGCGGTGCGGATCATCAGTTCTCCTCCGCTCAGAGATTCGTATTTTTCAGGGCCGTCAGAACCGTGCGAATCAAACCCTACTAAAATTGCGCAAGGCTACCTACAGTCGGAAATGGTGTCAAGCACGATTTTTCAATCGGTCAAAGGCAGATTTTGCGCGGCAGCATGATTTGTGCGCGTGGAAAAAAGTCGAGCCTAGACGACCAAGAAGGACGTTGAGACGCGCCGGAATGCCGTTCGATGCATACGGATCGGAAAACCGTGATGCTACGACGTGCGCGATGTTTCGTATCGGTGCATAAATCCTGGTGATGAGGGCTATAAGTAATGCGACGCAGAGGAGTTTCTTTCGCGCCGGGTCGTCGTGCTTGTGCTATCTTTAGACATTGGGGAAGGCAAGTTGATTCGCACGGATGGGCTGTTGGGCCGGTAACTTCCCTGCCCCAGGTTTCTCTCCGAGCGTTCCTGCCTTGCGCCGTGGTTCGGCGGCAGCTTCGCGTGGTGTGCGATGCGATGTGCCGCGCGGGCTCGTCTGCGGGCGGTGCTGGAGAGCGAGGAGTCAGTTATTTCAGGAGTTTGCTGAATCATGGGAACAGTAACGGGAGTTGGCGGGCCAAGTTCTAAAAAGCGGAAGCGGGAGATTTTGCAGAAGGCGGTTATCCGCTTCTGCGGCGATTCCGGCGACGGAATGCAGATCACCGGGAACCAGTTCACGAATACGGTGGCGCTCTACGGCAACGACCTGGCCACTTTTCCGGACTATCCGGCCGAGATCCGCGCGCCTGCGGGGACGCTGCCGGGCGTGAGCGGATTCCAGCTTCAATTTGCGTCGGGCGAAGTCTATACGCCGGGCGATGCCGTGGATGCGTTGGTGGCGATGAATCCCGCGGCGCTGAAGATGAATGTAGCGGACCTGCGTCCGAACGGAATTCTGATCGTCAATAGCGACAGCTTTGGCGAGACCGACCTGCGCAAGGCGCAGATGACTTCGAATCCGCTCGAGGACCATTCACTGGATGCGTTCCGCTTGTTTCCGGTAGAGCTTGAGAAGCTGACGCGGCTGGCACTGCAGGAATTGGGCCTGGACGCGAAGTCCATGGACCGCTGCAAAAATTTCTTCGCGCTGGGGATGTGCAACTGGCTTTACAACCGGCCGATGGATTCGACCTTCCGCTGGCTGGACGACAAATTCAAGAAGAAGCCGCTGCTTTCGGAAGCGAACAAACTGGCGATGAAGGCCGGCTATTCGTATTGTGAGGCCACTGAAGCGTTTCAGATCAGCTACGAGATTCCGCCGGCGAAGCTGTCGCCGGGCGTTTACCGGAATTTGAGCGGGAATCAAGCGCTGGCGATCGGATTTGTCACCGCCGCGCAGAAGGCTGGATTGACATTGTTTCAGGGATCGTATCCGATTACTCCGGCTTCGGATATTTTGCACGAGCTTTCAGAGTACAAGAATTATGGCGTGATCACGTTTCAAGCCGAAGATGAAATCGCGGCGATCACTTCGGCGATCGGCGCTTCGTACGCCGGAGCACTGGCGATCACCACGACTTCCGGGCCGGGAATGGCGCTGAAAACCGAGGCGATGGGGCTGGCCGTTGCGGTCGAATTGCCGCTGGTGATTTGCGATATTCAGCGCGGCGGGCCTTCCACCGGTTTGCCGACGAAGACCGAGCAGGCAGATTTGCTGCAGGCGCTTTTCGGACGAAATTCGGAGGCGCCGATTCCAGTGCTAGCCGCGTCTTCGCCCGGTGATTGTTTCTGGGTAGCAGTCGAAGCGAGCCGCATCGCGCTCAAGTACATGGTGCCGGTGATTATTCTTTCGGACGGTTACCTCGCCAATGGCGCCGAGCCGTGGCGGATTCCGGAACTGAGCGAGATTCCGGATTTTCCGGTGACCTTCACGACCGATCCTGCCGGATATAAACCGTATTCGCGCAATCCGGAAACTTTGGCCCGGCCGTGGGCGCTGCCGGGGACGCCGGGACTCGAGCATCGTTTGGGCGGTCTCGAGAAGCAGGACGGGAGCGGCAACATCAATTACGAGCCATTGAATCACGAGACGATGACCCGTCTGCGCGCGGCGAAAGTCGAGGCCGTGGCACATGAAATTCCTGACGTTGTCCCCGTGGGCGATCCTGAGGGCGATCTTCTGATCGTGGCCTGGGGCTCGACTTATGGGCCGATTACTGCGGCCTTGAAGACTCAGCGGGCCTTGGGTCGAAAAATCGGGCATGTGCATTTGCGTCACCTAAATCCGCTGCCGCGGAATTTGGGAGAAGTAATTGGACGGTATCACCGCGTGCTTGTGCCTGAGATGAATATGGGCCAGCTCTTGTGGGTCTTGCGCGCGAAGTATTTGGTGGATGCGATCGGCTACGACAAGATTCAGGGGCGTCCATTCAAGCAGGCTGAGATTGAAGCAAAGATTGAGGAAGTGCTGGCGCAGTAGATCAAGCGATGAATTTGATTCGGCCGAGTGGGCGAAGAAAATGCAGATTCTTCGCTGCGCTCAGAATGACAACGTGAAGAGAAAGTTCGGACCCGGGAGAAACTGAAATGGCAACGGCTACGCTTCCGCCACTGACTAAAAAAGATTTTCAGACCGACCAGGAGGTGCGCTGGTGTCCTGGTTGCGGCGACTACGCGATCCTGTCGGCCGTGCAGTCCGTGTTTCCTGAGCTGGGGATTGCGCGCGAGAAGTTTGTGGTGATTTCGGGGATCGGATGCTCCAGCCGGTTTCCTTATTACATGAATACGTATGGATTCCACACGATTCATGGGCGAGCACCGGCGGTTGCTACCGGCGTGAAATTGATGCGGCCGGATCTCGAAGTCTGGGTGGCGACCGGCGACGGCGATGCGCTTTCGATCGGCGGCAATCATACGATTCACATGCTGCGGCGCAACGTGGGACTGAAAGTGCTGCTCTTCAACAACCGCATTTATGGATTGACGAAGGGTCAGTATTCGCCGACTTCGGAATTTGGCAAGAAGACGAAGTCCACGCCGTTCGGCTCAGCGGATCGTCCGTTCAATCCCATTTCTTTGGCGATCGGCTCGGAAGCTACGTTCGTAGCGCGGTCGGTAGACGTCTTCCAGCAGCATTTGCGAACCACGCTGAAAGAAGCGGCGGCGCACAAAGGCTCGGCGTTCGTCGAGATTCTGCAAAATTGCAACATCTTTAACGATGGCGCCTGGTTCAATTTGACGGAGAAAGATGCGCGCAGCGAGCACGTAGTTCAGCTCGAGCATGGGAAGCCGCTGATCTTCGGAAAAAATCGCGACAAGGGAATCCGAATGAAAGGATTCGATCTCGAAGTCGTGCAGCTCGGGAACGGAATCACCGATAACGATCTGCTTATTCACGACGCGCATCATCCGCGCGCGGCTTATGCGTTTATGCTGTCGCACATGGAGCATCGCGAGGGATTCCCGACGCCCATTGGCGTACTACGTTCCTACGATACGTTGCCGCGGTACGAGGATGTGGCCAACGCGCAGATTCAAGACGTGATTGCCAAGCGCGGCAAGGGCGATCTGGAAAAGCTTTTGCGTGCGGGCGACACTTGGGTAGTTAAGTAGTTTTTGTACCGCTGGCGTCCCGCCGGCATCTTTCGATTAAACATCACGCCAGATCTCAAAATTCAGCGCGGCGCAACCGTGATCCGACGCCACTAGTTCTTGTCGCCTAATCCGTGTTTGTAGCCGCACTTCTTGCAATCCGTAGGAGTTTCGGTGTTGTCCACTCGGTGAGAAACGGGCTTCACGGTCTTCAGAAACGCAAAGATCGCTGAGATATCTTCGTCGGTCATTCCTTTAAAATACTTGGACGGCATCAAGTCGTTGAGCTTCCTCGCGCGGACCATTCCTGTTTGCATTACTTCCCGGAACAAATTTTCGTCATAGTAGGAAATTCCGCTGGGGTCGGGAGTGATGTTCGAGGTCGCTACGGTTCCCCACGGACCGGACATTGCGAAGCCGCCGGCGAAGTCCATGCCGGGAATGGGCACGCCACGCTTTGTCGGAGTGTGGCATTCGTTGCAAGCAGCCAGGCGCGCAAGATACGCGCCGCGCGCGGCGGGCGTGGACATATCAGGAGCCGGAACCGGAGCGGTGACGGGCTGCGGAACGACGCGGATGAAATATTTTACGGGAATGAAGATCTCGGTCTCGGGGAGAGAATGGCGAACGGGCGGAAGCGAGCGCATGTAAACGACGATGGAAGCAACGTCCTCGTCGGACATGGAGCGGTAATTCGGATACGGCATGATCGGAAACATGGCGCGGCCTTCGCGGGTTACCCCTTCGCGAATGGCGCGCGCAATTTCGTCGTCGCTCCAGCGGCCCAGGCCGGTCTCGGGATCGGGCGTCAGGTTCGACGCGACGAGATTGGCGGGCGGCCCGTCAATCGGGAAAAGCTGGCCGGAGCCTTCGGTTCCTTCGATAATCGGATCGCCCTCTACGGTCATGTCGTGCTGCGAGTGGCAATCGGCGCAGGAGGATACGGAACGAAAGAGATATTGACCGCGGGCGAGGCGCTCGGGAGTGCGCTCAAAGGTACGATTCGTCGCAGCTCTCATGCTTGGGCCGATGACTGGCCGCCAGCCGACCGTGAAAGTGATGGCGACGGCGAGAAGAATGACGACGATGACGATGGTGTACGCGAGGAACCTGAAAAATCGGCGCAAAATCGTTCTCCTAATCGCGCTCAGATGCGATTGCGGCTATTCTCGTCAAAATTGCATCGAAGTCAATCCCGCAGAATACAGTGGAACGACTCTTTTGGGTGGCTCTCTCAACTAAAACCTTCGTAGAATGCGAGCAATCTCGGCGACGTCTCGGAAGCCGGAGAAACGAGGAACGGCGGGGCCTGATGGTTTTAACGTACCGATCTGGCGAAGAGATAAAGAAGGACGACCGTGTACGATTTCACGGCCTACCAGGCCGAATCGAGCTGGTTGCAGTTGAATTGACGGGAGACCCAGAAACGGATTGGCACATGCGGGAGCACGGCGGCGGCGTCATGGTCATTGAGGATGTTCTCGGTCGTACTTTTATTCCCGCCGGCCAAATTTTCGACCGCGAAGATTTGGAATTTGTGTCCAGGGCCGATGCACCACAAAGTTGAATTCCCCGCTGCCGAATGCCGGTGAGCTGCCGGAAAACGATCAGGGATTCGCGGGGCCGGATGAAATCTGGGGGGAGGATGCTGCAGCCGGCGGATTTTGCGCCAGGATCGTGCCCGGCACCGGGAACAGGCCGATAGCGTGATCGCGGGCGGCGGCGAATTCGTCCCAGTCGCTCTTGGTGACCGGATCGCTTGGCGGCAACGGCAACCTTTCGAAATTCAGAAATTCGCCGCGGCGCTGGATGCGGAAATCAAGGTGCGGTCCGGTGGCCAGGCCGGTCATGCCGACGAGGCCGATGCGCTCGCCTTGCTCGACGCGCTGGCCCGAGCGCACCAGAATGCGCGAAAGATGCATGTAGTAAGTCTCGTAGCCGTTGGTGTGCTGAATTTCGATTAAGTTCCCTGCTCCGCCTTTGGGCCCCGCGAAAACAACTTTGCCGTCACCGATGGTTTGCACCGGTGTGCCGGCGGGCGCGCCGTAATCGATTCCGAGATGCGGGCGGTACTGTTTCAAAATCGGGTGAAACCGGCTGTTGCTGAAATGCGAAGTAATCGGCGCGGCGAATTTCAATGGCGAGTGCAGAAAAGCTTTCTTCATGGATTTGCCGTCGGGGGTGTAATAGGCGGCGTTGCCGACGGGATCGTGAAAGAGCACCGCGCGATAAACGCGGCCGTGATTGACGTATTCGGCGGCGAGAATCTTGCCGTAGGAGGCCAGCTCGCCGCTGGTAAGTTTCTTTTTCCCCACCACCACTCGGAAAGTGTCGCCGGGGCGCGGGTCGGTATAGAAATCGAGGTCCCAGCCGAAAATTTCTGCCAGTCGCATGGCCAGTTCAGGCTTCTCGCCGGCTGAAGTCACGCCCTCGAAAAGCGAGCCGCGAATTTCGCCGGCTACGCCGGTTTCTTCGGTGATCGAAGGAATCGTGGCAATCTCGGAATGGAAATCGCTTCCGTTGGGCGAGATCCGCAGGACGCGGTCCGGATCGATCGAGTAGCGGATTTCGCGAAGTTCGCCGAGCACCGAGCGGCCGACGGAGAAGCGGTTTCCAGCACGGACGTGGCGAAGATCGAAAACGCGCTGCGCCGAAGCAATGGCGCGGCCCGCGCTCGACCGGCTGATGCCGATTCCCTCGAGCAACGCGGCGAAAGACTGGCGCGACGGCACCATGCTCGCCGTATAGAAAACAACTTCAGTTTGGATGCGATGGGCTTCGGTGCGCGCGCGCTGCACTTCGTCGGCGAAGTTCTGATCCGAGGCCGTGAGCTGGTCGAACGAATACCAAGCCACGCCCGCGCCTGCGGCGACGAGCAAAACCCACAAGAAAATTCTAATGATGCGAAACATTCCCCCCAGCCACGCCCGCGATAGCCGGGCGAAGCGTGGAGCATAACGCAGGGAATGGAACTCGCGGAACTGGAAAGTTCAAAGTTGTGTGCGCGAAGGTTACGGTCGGGGGGCGCCCTTTCGAAAATGCTAAATCCGGCCGGGATTGGGAAAAGCACGGCGCAGCGAGGCGAAACTATTATCGCGGAGATTTGCAGCAAGGCTCAGAAATTGCGAGGAAGGAAGGGGAAACTCGAAGCGCGCTCGAGAGGGATCGAGCGCGCCCTGAGGAACTATTGCCGCGCCTGGACCGAATCCGGGCCGACGGTCGCGGCCGCCGTGGCGTAGGTGCTCTCGAAGCGGTGCGTTCCGGCAAAATAATTCCGGTCGCGGAGTTCGCGGTAGATTCTGCCGGCTACATCGGCGGCGCGCGGGCCGCTGACTACGCGGCTTCCGCCGCGAAGCAGCACAACCAGCACAATCTTCGGATGAGCCTGGTGGCGTAGGAAACGAACAGCAAGGGCGAGATTAGGGCGCTTTGAAAATGCTATCTGCGACGGGATTGGGGAAGCCACCACTCCACGAGCGCCAGAGATGGGCAATCCGCTGAGCGGCGGGAATTTGCATACAGCGTCTTTGGCGCGATTCGTGCACGCGATTTCGCCGCGACGCGCGGTGCGAAGTCTCACGATCCGGAGGCGAACTTATGGAAGGCGCGCACTCAGACCCACCGAACCAATTTGAACAGGGACCGAGCAGGTTTGTGGGCGATGCGGCCATTCGTTTCGTCCGCGTCGCGTCGGAGATGGCGTCGAGGAATTGTGCGACTTCTGCTATGACGCGGAATTCGAGCCGGCGAGCCATCCGTCGAAATGGGAAGCGTTGCCGAAGCGTGCCGAAAGCGCACATCGCTGACGCCGGAAGCGGCACATCGGCGAATCGCTCAAGGCAGCGTGAGTTTAACTTTGCGATCGCGGAGCGACTTCTCGATTTTGTAGAGCAGATCGCTTCCTTCCAGACCTGCGTCGTGCGCCGCTTGTGCCAGGGCGCGGTCGAGACGCGAATCATTCAAAGCCAAGAGTGAATCGAGAGCCGCGGCGCGGGCCTCCTGCGGCGCGCCCGGCTCGGTGAGTAGCGACGCGAGCTGATCGCGGATGTCGGCGGCGTTTGCGCTCGGTAGCGCGGCGAGATTCCCTGCCGCACGAGCGCCGGCCGCGAGCATCTCTTCATTTCTCGACGCGAGAGCGGCGCGGACCTGATCGAGCGCGCGGGGATCGCGCATGTCGCCCAGGGCGATCAGCGCCGATGGCGCAAGCGGATTCTTCGGGTCGTGCGCCATTTGCAGGAATTGCGCGGCGAATTCTTTTGCGTCCAAACGGCCGAGAGCGCGGACCGCGGCGGTATTCATTCGAGATCGTTGCTGCTCTCAAGAATTCTGCGCAGCTCTGGAACGGCGCGCGGATCGCGTGATGGCGGCGAGAGCGGCGATGGCTTGGTCGAGCAGCTCGGGCTCGGCCATATGCTCTATGGCGTAGGGATAGCCGTCGTGAATTCCGTGGCGGCCCAGGAACTCCGCCATTTTCAATTTTTCCTGGAGATCACGCTCCTCGCGCAAGTGTGGTTGAAGCGCTTCGCGGCCTCATCGGTATCGATTTTGATCAGCGCTTCGGCGGCTTCGTGCCAGGTATGGGAGTCACCGCGATCGAGCATCGCTGAGAGCGGAGGAGCGAGCAGACCGGCGGCGCGATGACAGTCGGAATCGGTTGCTGCGCACGAATCGGCGATGCGGAAGCATGCTTCGGCGAGGGCATTGCGCTCAGCTTCGTCGAGCGTCAGCTTCGAGATTTCGAGCAACGCAGGTGCAGCTTCGGCAGGCGGCGCCTCACCGAGCACGGCGATTTCATTTGCGATTTCGAGGCCCGCGTCGAATTTGCTGTGGATTCTGGCCAAGAGTTCGAAGATCCGCTGGCAGGATCGAAACGAAATAAACTCCATTCGGCGGCACGCTGAACGGCTGGCGCGCCATCGAGCGGCATTTGACGCAGCAATTCGAGGATTCCGCGCTGCTGGCTTGCGATGCGTAGCTCGCCGACGGCGTGAATTCGCGCGGCCTGTTCCGCAAATGTCGCCGGAGCGGATTCTTCGAGTTGCGTTCTTGCTCGTTCGTTTCTAAGAGCCTGCTCGCCGGCGCCGCCTAGTGCTTCAAAAACCGCAAGTCCACGGCGTAGTTTGGATCATGCCGGTCAAGCGCGTCTGCGAGTGCGGCTACGGCTTTTTCATGCAGCGCAGCTTGATCGAGATAGTCGGCATCAAGCAATGCGCGGATCGAGTGGGCGGCCTGCGAGCGCACAGTGGGAGACGCATCAGCCAGAAGCGGAGTGATGGCTTCGATCGCGCCGGGCGTTTGCGCAGCGAGAAGCGAGCGCCGCTGCAGCGCAGTGAGGAGAGGAATCGCTGCAGCGCCTTTGCGCCCGCGAAGAGCATCCAGAATCAGCGAGACGGATTTGGCGCGGTCGGTGCCGGCGTTGACGTCGAGCAGAGTCTTGACTGTCGCGAGCAGCGGGTCATCCGGATCTACTAGCGGCGGAATCGTCTGATCGAGGCTCGAAGACTGTTGCGTGACGGCGTAGCCCTCGCTCGTGCGCCCGAGAATCAGCAGGCGCAATTGCCCGCGCGCGATGCGCTGCCCGTTCTGGAAAATTCCAAATCCCGAGATCGGCGCTGTTCAGCGTAAGCGAGTCGCGGGAGAAAACGCCTTTGAGGACATGCACAGGCGTGAACTTGAATTGCAGGAGAGTGGTTTCGCCTTTTCCGCCGGAGGAGATTTTGATCTCGTCGACGTTGTCGACGCGCGCGGCCATGACGAGAGTGGCGTTGCGCAAGGGCTGTTCGAGATCGAGGCCACGGAACCATTCGTCGCGGGCCGCACGCGCCGGCGGAAAAACCGAAGGAGAAGCACGAGCACAACAAGCCAGATTCGAAGAAGATCACAGGCTTTCGACTTACGGAATCGCATTTTGGATCTCGCCCCGCGGAGACACAAATTGAAATGCATCTCCTACGACGGGCAAGACGCGCAGCGAGGCGAAACTGTTATCGCGGAGATTTGCAGCAAGGCTCAGAAATTGCGAGGAAGGAAGGGGAAACTCGAAGCGCGCTCGAGAGGGATCGAGCGCGCCCTGAGGAACTATTGCCGCGCCTGGACCGAATCCGGGCCGACGGTCGCGGCCGCCGTGGCGTAGGTGCTCTCGAAGCGGTGCGTTCCGGCAAAATAATTCCGGTCGCGGAGTTCGCGGTAGATTCTGCCGGCTACATCGGCGGCGCGCGGGCCGCTGACTACGCGGCTTCCGCCGCGAAGCAGCACAACCAGCACAATCTTCGGATGAGCCTGGTCGGCGTAGGAAACGAACCAGCCAAGCCGCCCGCCGAGACCTTCGTCGTTGCACGTGCCGGTCTTGCCGAGTGCTTGTTCACCGTAAGGATCGTAGCTGGACTTCCCTGTTCCATATAGAACAGCGGCGAGCATGCCTTCCTGCAAATCCGGAACGAGCGGGCCGATATCAAGCTTACGCTTGATCTGCGGCGTGAAATTCGCGCGGGCTTCGGCGGTGCGCGGGTACTGCAGGTAATACATGGTGCCGCCATTCGCCAGCGTGGAGACCAGAGAAGCAAGCTGCAACGGCGTCATGCGAATGCCCGAACCGAAGCTCGACATGCGCGCGATGCCGCCATACGCAGGCGGCGCGCTTGGCAACGCGCCCGGCTGTTCGCCTTCGATATTCAGGCCGGCCAGTTCGCCGAGGCCGAGCAGTTGCGCGTATTGCGAAACCTTCTCGAAGCCGAGGCGCTCGCCGACGGCTTGAAAGTAATCATTGTTCGAGTGCGCCATGGCTTCGGTCAGGTCCATGTAGCGGCGATGGCCGACGTTAATCATGGTATCGCGCGTGATGATTCCCTCTTTGAGGCCCGCGAGCGCGATGACCGGCTTGATCGTCGAGCAGGGCTCAAAGCCAGAGGAAAAGACCATCTTCTGGTTCACCGCAGCCAGAATCCGGCCGGTCGAGGGATCGATCGCTAGGACCGAGCCATTGGCATTGCCGAGAGCATTCACGGCGATGGTGCGCACGATGGAATCGTCGTTATCGGGAATGTCGTCTTTAGTCGGATTCGCGCGAGTCGGAACGCCATAGCTGCGTCGCGAATGGCGCGGCGCTGCCCCGGCGAAAGCGGACTGTACCAAATCGGGAGATGAAGCGACCATCGCGGCGATGGCCAATATTGCAAGGATCGTCAAGCGTTTGCGAGACTGGGCTGGTTGAACCTTCGACATTTATAAGCTTCCCCGGACCCCGGTGGCTCCCCCCGCCAAAGGCCGAATTTCAGATTGTAGGGAAGCGTAGCCTGGAGCGCAACCCTCTACAAGAAGGATTATCGGCTGGGCGGGGTAATAATGGAACTGAACAAGAGACCAGTTTCGGGACGTGCAGGGAAACTCGGGGGACAGGCGAATTGACCTGTCCCTCCGGGGGATTCGGCCACAGTAGAACAGGCACTCCTGCCTGTTTCTCTTAAGCCGTTTAAATTGTGATGCGCCGCGCTTTCGCCTAGCGCGAAGGCTTGGCCTTAGCCGCGCCAGCAGCCGCGGCATGAGCCATCGGCTTGGCTGTTTCTGCAGCCTTCTCGGAATCGCCGTTATCGGCAACCGCGGTGTTCAAAAGGCCGAGTTGCTTGCGCAGTTCGGTATCAATCTTGGCGCGGATGTCGCGGTTTTCCTTGAGGAACTGGCGGGCATTGTCGCGGCCCTGGCCGAGACGCTCGCCCTTATAGGAGATCCACGTGCCGCTCTTCTCGAGGAGACCGCGGGTGACGCCGAGGTCGATCAGATCACCATCGGCGGAGATGCCTTCGCCATAGATGATGTCGAATTCGGCTTCGCGGAAAGGCGCGGCGACCTTGTTCTTTACGACCTTGGCGCGCGTGCGCGAGCCGATCACGCGATCCCCTTCCTTGATCGATTGAATGCGGCGAATATCGAGGCGAATCGAGGAATAGAATTTCAGGGCGCGGCCGCCGGTGGTGGTTTCCGGGTTGCCGAACAGAACGCCGATTTTCTCGCGGATTTGATTGATGAAAATCAGGCACGTCTTGGATTTCGATACGATGGCGGTGAGCTTTCGCAGCGCCTGGGACATCAGCCGTGCTTGCAAGCCCATCTGCGGATCGCCCATATCGCCTTCGAGTTCGGCCTTGGGCACCAACGCGGCGACGGAGTCGATCACGATCACATCCACGGCGTTCGATTTGATCAGCGTCTCGGCGATTTCCAGCGCCTGTTCCCCGTTATCCGGCTGCGACACCAGCAGGTTGTCCACGTCCACGCCCAGCTTCCGCGCGTAGACGGGATCGAGTGCGTGCTCCGCATCAATGAAGGCCGCTTGGCCGCCGAGCTTCTGGGCTTCGGCGATGACGTGCAGCGTCATGGTCGTCTTGCCGCCCGATTCCGGGCCATACACTTCGATGACGCGGCCGCGCGGGAAACCGCCCACGCCCAGCGCCGCATCGAGAGAAATCGAGCCCGTAGGGATCACGCTCACCGGCACGAGTACGTCCCGATTGCCGAGGCGCATGATCGAGCCCTTGCCGTACGTCTTCTCGATTTGTGAGATCGCGTTCTCGAGCATTTTTGTTTTTTCATCTGACATAGGCCACCTCGAAGGGGCTAGATTTTGGCGGGAGCGAAGGCCCCGAGTCTAGCAGAGAGCTGCCGGGCCGGCCGCATTGTCCCGTTGCGGGGAGATTAGCACAAGGCGAAGAAAAAGCAAAGACTTTCTTGCCCTTGCTGGACCCTGCCCGGCCGCTCCCGCGACTCTTTAGCGTCGCGATCGCTCCCGCGTCGTGCCTGTCCCGACGCCGCCCTTCACTATGCTACGATTTCCGCCCTATGAAAACCGTACTTCTACTGATCTGCTCAAATATTTTCATGACTGCGGCGTGGTATGGCCATCTCAAATACCGCAAGGCGCCGCTGATTGCCGCGATCGTGGTGAGCTGGCTGATCGCCTTCTTTGAGTATTGCTTCCAGGTGCCGGCGAATCGCATCGGCTATGGCGAGTTCACCGGGTTCCAGTTGAAGATCATCCAGGAAGTGACCACTCTGTGCGTCTTTGTGGTCTTCGCGTTCTTCTATCTGGGCGAGAGCTTGAAGTGGAATTACGCGCTGTCGTTCCTGTGCATCATGGGAGCGGTGACGTTCGCGTTCTGGGGCAAGTTTTAGGTTAGCGTTCACGAATATTTGTAAAATCCGCGGCCGGATTTGCGGCCTAGCCATCCTGCGGCGACATATTTTCGCAGCAGCGGGCAGGCGCGATATTTTGAATCACCGAAGCCTTTGTAGAGAACTTCCAAGATATCCACGCAGACATCCAGGCCGATGAAATCCGCGAGTTCGAGGGGGCCCATCGGATGATTCATGCCCATTTTCATTACGGCATCAACGGCTTCGGGAGTAGCGACGCCTTCCATCACGCAAAACGCGGCTTCATTAATTAGCGGCATCAGGACGCGATTGGAGACGAAACCGGGAGCGTCGTTCACAGCCACCGGCTTCTTGCCGAGCTTTTCGCAGAGCTGCATCGTTAAAGCGAAAGTGTCGTCGCTGGTTTGCAGCGCGCGAATCACTTCAACCAACTGCATCACCGGAACCGGATTCATGAAATGCATGCCGATGAAGCGCTCGGGCCGGCTGGTTTGCGCCGCGAGCGATGTGACGGAAATCGAAGATGTGTTGCTAGCGAGCGGCACGCCAGGTCGCAAGACAATGTCGGCTTCCTTGAGCACGCGGACTTTCAGATCCATGTTTTCAGGAACGGCTTCGACGGCGAAATCAGCTTCGGCAAGCGAAGCGATGGCAGTTTGCGGCTGGATGCGACCGAGCGCGGCGGCCTTGTCGGCATCCGTGATTTTTGCCTTCTTCACTTCGCGATCGAGATTGGCATTGATGGTGGCAATAGCGCGATCGAGGAAGCGCTGCTCGATGTCGCGCAGAATGACGCGATAGCCCGAGCGCGCGAAGACGTGCGCGATACCATTGCCCATCGTGCCCGCGCCAAGAACGGCGACAGTTTTGATTTCGGCTACGCTCATTCCACCTCCTGCGACGCGCCGTCGAACAAGAAATCATAGCTGCGACAAAGAAGAAATCAAGCGACGGACTATTCAGGCGGCGCGGCTTCAATGACCTCGCGCACGACTGCGCGTGATCGCGCGACGTCTTTTTCGGCAACGAGCAGCCTGACACCCGAAGCACCCTTGGCGACGCGGCTCGCGATCCCAACCTCTCGAAGGCAGAGCTTTAGCACGTCCGCCTGGTCGGCTGCCCCGCCCGACCAAGCCTCAGCGGTGAGTTCGTCATCATCAATATCTTGGCCCTCGGCAGGCAGGTCATCGGGAGCCAGATCAGGGGCATCGTCCTGAGCGCTGCGCCTTGAGCTTTCAGTGCCCGATGGAGACGAACCGGCGCCGACCGAATCGCCGCTAATGCTTGCGACAACGTCAAGCGCCGCGGCGTAGTCCGCGTCCTCCACAGATACTTCCAGGGGATTCCGCCGAAAGCCTGTGCCGAGACGCGCTTCGAGCGGCTCGTACTTGAAATAGGCAATGCCTTCGTCGTCGAGAGCGGAACATAGCCGATCGAACATGCCGCGGTCGGCGCCACCCCACACGAGTTGCAGGGATTCGGGAGTCTCGCCGGTTCCAGCGCTATGCAGCGCTGACTCCAGCACAGCCTGGGCGCTGGCGCGATCCTCGCTATTGATCCAAAATTCGTAAGTGGGGGAGCCATCGGCAATGATTTCCGCTGACGCGCGTCGCGTATTAAAGCGGATACCGGCGGCGTTGAGCGCGTCGCGCACGGCAGGGGCGTCGGCGGCGCTCACTCCCTGCCGCAGGATGCTCGGCGAGCGGAGATCGTGCACGCCGACTTCTTGCGGGGCGGTCTCTGTGGGGAGTGCAGCAACCAAGTCGACATCGCAATCGGAGCAGCGCGTGAATCCTGCGCGATATTCGAGTTTGCAACTGGGGCAGAACAACGGCGCCTCCTGCGCGACAGAAGCCGAAAGAAAATGCAGATTCCTCGCCGCGCTCGGAATGACAGCGCTTCGCTCACTGCGCGAAGAGACTAAGAATGCGCCGGTCAGAATAGCAGATGACTGGCGGCCGGTCGAAGGGCTAGTAGCGCTCGATGGCTAGCGCTACGGCGTTGCCGCCGCCGAGGCAGAGAGCGGCGACGCCGCGCTTTTTGTTGCGGCGCTGCAGCTCGTAGAGCAGAGTGACCAGGATGCGCGCGCCGGATGCGCCGATGGGATGGCCGATGGCTACGGCGCCGCCATTCACGTTTACTTTGGCGGGATCGAGACGTAGCTGGCGCGTTACCGCAATCGCAGCTACGGCGAAGGCTTCGTTCAGCTCGTAGAGATCGACGTCCTTGTCGCGATCCCAGCCGGTTTTTTGCAGCAGCTTTTCGACGGCGTCGACCGGCGCCATCATCACCCATTTCGGCTCGACGCCGCTGACGGCCTGCGCGACGATGCGCGCCATGGGCGTCTTGCCGAGGCGCGAGGCATTGCTCTCGCTGGTGACGACCGAAGCGGCGGCGCCGTCGTTTGTTCCGGGCGCGTTGCCTGCCGTCACCGTGCCGTCTTTTTTGAATGCGGGCCGGAGCTTGGCCAGTGCTTCGAGCGACGTATCCTCGCGCGGCGATTCATCGGTCTTGATAACGATGGGATCGCCCTTCTTCTGCGGAATTTCGACGGGCACAATCTGCTCGCTGACAAAGCAGGACTTGATGGCGTGGACGGCTTTGCGATGGCTGTCGACTGAAAATTGATCCTGCTCCTGGCGCGTGATGCCGTATTTTTCGGCGACGAGTTCGCCGGTCATGCCCATATGAAAATTTTCGTAAGCGTCCCAGAGGCCGTCGGTGATCATCGAGTCGAACATTTCGGCGTTGCCGATGCGATAGCCGGTGCGGGCGTTCTTCAGCAGATACGGGCAATTGGACATGGACTCCATGCCGCCGGCGACGACGATTTCGGATTCGCCGAGCATGACGCCTTGCGCCGCGAGCGCTACGGATTTCAGACCCGAGCCGCAGACTTTGTTGATGGTCATGGCTGCGACGCGCGCATCGAGGCCGCCGCGAAGGGCCGCCTGCCGCGCGGGATTTTGGCCGAGGCCTGCCTGAACCACGTTGCCCATGATCGCTTCATCCACTTGCTTGGGCTCGATGCCGGCGCGGCGGACGGATTCAGCGACAACTTTCGCGCCAAGTTCTGTCGCAGTGAGCGGAGACAGTCCGCCCATGAATTTGCCGATGGGGGTACGCACTGCGCTGAGAATAACTGGCTGTTCCATGGCGATGACTCCTTCGAGGCCCGCGCGGGATGGCCAACGCTTGAAGTTGAAGTATAGGCGCGCGGCGAGATGCGGTCAATTTCGGCCAACGGCTGTCCTCGTGGAGGCCACGGACGTTCTGCGAGGTGCTTTTTCGGGCTTATTTTTGTCTTGAATAGAAATGACCTCGGTTCTTTATTTTCAGTGGGTTACAGCGTTTTCTGCTCCTTCTCGTGTCTTGAATAGAAAAGGCCAGAGTCGATGGGCTGCGCCTGCATATTTCTCTGTGTGGTAGCCAAGTCCATTTGCAATTTCCCAGGTTAGGCTAGCACCCGAGGACGGCGAGCACCATGTAACTTCTTGCGGATCCACTTAGGCAATCGTGCGGAAGAATGAAGACCGGAAGGCAGGACTGGAAGTTGGGATCGTCAACAATTTAGAGCGAGGCAAAGTCCGGAAAGGCTCTTCAGGGCGACAGGCTTCGATTGCGCAGGATCTCGCGAACCGGTTTCAAGTCCATCGCGGTGCCGCAGTTAGGGCAGGTGTATGTATCGCCCTCGGGAAACGCGGGAAGATCGCTTGGCCCGGTATCGTGAGCGCCGCGAAATTTTACTGTCGTGCCGCATTTGCATTTGATCTGATAAAAATGAGTCGAGGTTGCTGTTTTCGCAAGCTCCTTCTGCATCTGTGAAATGTCGGTCAGATCCGCGCCGGATTTAAAGCTCAAAGAGCTGCGTTGACGCGTAAGCGCTGAGATCCATCCGAGCGCGTATCCGACGATAAAAATTCCGAAGAGCAATGCGGCGGGGACGGTATAAGTCGAATGCATATTCACACCTTTACACGAGGAGTACTTCGGCCGACTCTACTACGGCCGGACAAATTCGGCTACGATTGAGATCACTGGTATGGCTAAACGCTCATCGCAAACCGCTGAGATCGAATTGAATCCGGAGCAGCTTCGCGCCGTCGAGCACGGAGAGGGTCCGCTGCTTGTTGTTGCGGGAGCTGGAACCGGCAAGACGCGGGTGATCACCGAGCGCATTCGTTTGCTGCTCGAGAACGATCCCGAACTGCCCGGCGAAAGTATTCTTGGGCTCACCTTTACCGACAAAGCTGCAGAAGAAATGAAGTGGCGGATCAAGAAGCATGTCGGGGAGCGCGCGGATCATGTGTGGCTCGGGACGTTTCACGCGTTCTGCAACGCGATTCTGCTGGAAGCGAATCCTGAACTCCGTGCGCTGGACAATTTCGATCATTGGATACTTTTGCGCCGAAATATCCGGCAATTGGAATTGAATGTGTTCCGGCGGCTCGCGGATCCCGGCGAATTTTTGAACGATTTCGTGGCGTTCTTCTCGCGTTGCCAGGACGAGCTGGTTTCGCCGGAGGATTACGACCGCTACGTGGCGGGCTTGCACGCGGACTACGAAGCGCGGCGGGCGGAGATGGAGCCGGACGCGCGCAAGATTCAGGAAGAGTCGCTCGCGCGCGAAGATGAATTGGCGCGCGCGTACCGCGTGAGTGATGCACTGCTGCGCGAGCGCAAGATGGTCACGTTCGGCGCGATGCTAATGCAGGCGGTGCAGATGCTGCGATCGAACGCGCCGCTGCTGGCGCGTTTGCGCGAACGCTACCGCTACATTCTGGTGGACGAGTTTCAAGACACGAATATCGCGCAACTGGAGCTTCTGCAGCTTTTGATGAACGACAAACGCAATCTGTTTGTGGTCGGAGATCACAATCAGGCGATTTACCGATTTCGCGGCGCATCGTTCGCTAGCTTGAAGCAATTTCTCACGCGATTTTGCGGCGTGTCGCTCGATACGCCGGAGAAGCGCTGGCCGCGGGTGCATCTGACGCAGAATTACCGCTCGACGAAGCGCATCCTGCGCGTGGCAGGAACCGTAGCCGCCGAAAGCGACAATTCGCGCTTCATTCCCTTTACGCCGTTGATGACCGCGAATCCCGAGGGCGACAAAATCCGCATCGCCGAATTCGGGCGGCCCGAAGAAGAGGCGGAATGGATTGCGAGCGAGATCGATCGCTTGCATGCGGCCGGCGTCGAGTGGCGCGATTTCGCGGCGCTCTATCGCAAGCACACGCACAGGAAATATCTCGTCGAAGCGCTCAATCGCCGGCAAATTCCATTCGTCATCAAGCGGCTCTCGATTCTCGGCAGCACGATGATCCGCGACGTGATGGCCTACCTGCGATTGATCGGCACGCCTTCGGATGACGTGTCGTGCGCGCGTATCATCGCCGTGCCTTACTGGCGAATTGAGCCGCGCGATCTGGTGCGCGTGGCCGAGCGAGCCGCGAAGAGCAAAGGCCAATCGCTCTGGAATGAATTCGAAGCCTGGTGCAAAGAGCCGGCCGGGCCGCCGAAAAAATCTCGCGCCCGCGAGCTAGCGGCGTTCATCGGCGAAATGCGCGAGCGCGCGAAAAAACTGAGCGCCTATGAACTGCTCCTCGAACTCATCGGCAAGCTGGGCGTCGCTCCGCTTTCCGCGGACATGGATTCGTATAATCTGGCGCGGCTGAAAGAATTTGTGGAAGAGTGGCAGAAGAAAGGCGACGGCCGCACGCTGCACGATTTCTTGAATTATTTGAATTTCTTCGAGGAGGCCGACGGCGACATTTTTCTGCAAAAAGAGCCGGTGCACGACGCGGTGCAATTGATGACCGTTCATTCGGCGAAGGGCCTCGAATTCCCGCACGTGTTCATCCTGCATCTCTGCAAGGGCGATTTCCCGTCGGGCGTGCGCCGGCCGGTCTTCGAATTTCCACCGCGTCTGCTGAAAGAAGAACAGCCGGAGGGCGATTACCAGAAGCTCGAGGAGCGGCGGCTGTTTTACGTCGCGCTGACGCGCGGGCGGCGGATGCTGACGCTTTCGACGATCATCAACAAGCGCAAGAAGCGCTCCGAATTTTTCGACGAAGTTCTCGGCGACGCGAAGATCCAGAAGCTGGATATCCAACAGCTAGTGCCGCGCGTCGAGGTGCCGGAACGCGAAGAGACTGTGGGATCGGCGGCTGCGGATGCTTCGCGCCCGCAACTGTTCGGCGCGGCGGCAGGCGAAACGAAAGCGTATTCGCGCGTGGCGCTGTGGGCCAGGGCATTCCATCCACCGCGACCTGAGCCGCTGCAATTGAGCGCGTCGGCGATCGAGACCTATCAGAAATGCCCGATGAAATTTCTGTTCAGCACGGCGTGGGAATTGCGCGGCGGCCCGGCGGGGCAAATGACCTTCGGAAACGTGATGCACAATACCATCAAGGAATTCGTTGCGGAATTGAAAAAGCGAAAGAAGATTGATTTTGAAGAAGTGTCCGGCATTTACGATCGTTTTTGGTCGCCGGCCGGCTATCTCGACGATTATCAGGAGGAAGAGTACAAGAAGGAAGGTCTCGACGAGCTGGCCAAGTTTCACAAGACTTACGCCGCGGCGCCTGCCGACGTGCTGATGCAGGAGAAGCGATTCGAGCTGCCCATGGAGAAAGAGGTGACTGTGCTCGGGCGCATCGATCAGGTGAATCGGATTCGCGGCGATGAAGTGGAAGTGGTGGATTACAAGACCGGGCGGGCGAAATCGCAGAAGGATGCTGATAGCAGCTTGCAGCTCAGCCTGTATGCGCTGGCGGCACGCGAAGTTCTCGAGCTGAAGCCGGAGCGGCTTACCTTCTACAATCTCACCACGAATGAGGCGGTGACTTCTGAGCGCGATGAGAAGGCGCTGGCGAAGGCGCGCGAAGCGGTGGCGACGACCGCGGATTTGATTCGCGCTGGAGAATATCCTGCGAAGCCTGGGTTCGTTTGCGGCTATTGCGATTTCCGGCCGTTGTGCCCCGCGCATGAGCAATTGATTACAATTCGGCCGTCAGGAAAATAGTGCGGCGCAGGTGGATTCAGAATCGAAGATGCCGGGCTAAAAGCCCGGCGCTACATTAAAGCGCACCAAAAACAAAACGAGGCGATTGCTTTCGCGATCGCCTCGTTCGGAGAACCAGTTGACTGGAACAGCCTCGCCGCCGTTCCGCCCCCCAATTCAACTGCGCGCATCTACTGCTTGATGCTGTCTCCCCTCGCGGCGCGGCAGCGAGATTTTCTTCGCGCCACAACCGTTCACTTCCTTAATACGAGCGAGCGGGAATCCTGTCAAGTGAAAATCTGAAACAATCGTTGCCGCATGCGCACGCGGTTCGCGATTTCTTCGCACGTGAAAAATAGAATTGGATTAATGACATCGTGCGGACAATTCAAAAACGGACCGAGGTTTCCGCCGTTCCGGCGCCGAGATCCTTCGGGCCGCGCCAAACCGCCCGATTCCCGCGCAACTCCGTGGTGAATGGGCGCGGGAATCGGGCTGCGCGGCCCTCAGGATGACGGCTGTTAGGCCTTTGCGAGTGGAGGTCTACAGAGGCGATAGATTTTTGAAACTGCGGAGATGACTAATGCTTTGCGGCGGAGGCGTAGTAGCCTTCGCGGGCGCTCACGTGCAGGCCCGGCCGCTCGATGCGCACCTCAATCGTGTGGTAATCGCCGGTGCCCGGATTTTGCGGGGCGTAGGCCAGCGTGTACTGATTGCGTGCTTGCTCGTCAATGGCCGAGTACAGCCGCTCGATATCCGCCTGCTTCGACGCGAAGAACGCATCGCCGCCCGTATCGTTTGCATAATGCGTCATGCGGCCCGGCTCGCGCTTGAGCAGCACCGTGCCGACGGTGATCGTGTACACGGAAATATCCGAAGAAAGCAGGAGCTGAATGGTCTGCGCGTAGCTCCACTTGTTGTGATGGGAATTCTGGCCATCGGAAATCAGGCAGATGATTTTGCGGCGATCGCGTCCGCGCGCGCGAAGCATCTCGGCCGCGGCATGCATGGCATCGTCGAGATCCTTGGTCACTTTTTCCGAGCCTTTCGTGCCGTAAACCGGCGGCCCCGGCGCCTGCGACTGGTTGTTGACCATCGGCCCGGCGTCCATCGGGCCGCCATATCCTCCGGGAAAACTCTCGCCCAGTTTCAGTCGGTGGAGCTTGGTGATGATCGCGTCGTTGTCGGCAGTGAAATCAATGGCGGGTTGCGGAAACTGATCGTAGAGAATCACAGCCGCTTCATCCGCGGGGCCGAGCCCTCCGGCAATGCTATCCAGGCTCTTCTGAACCTGTTCGCGCTCCTTCATGGTGAGATCGTTATCGAGAACGACGGCGACGGAAAGCGGAAAGGCCTCCGTCGAAAACAGCGCGATGTTCTGTTCCTTGCCGTCCTCGAAAACGCGAAAGTCGTCCTTGGTCAGCTCGCCGACGAGTTCGCCGCGGCCGTTCTTCACCGTGACCGGGACGGCTACAAGTTCCGTCCGGGAACGCAGCACGCGCGCCGAGGGAACACTTGATTCCTGCGGCGGCGGAGCTTGCGATTGTGGCTGCGGAGGCGTCGTTTGCTGCGCAGGCGCCGGCTTGCCGCCCGATTGCTCCGGCTGCTGCTGCCAAAGAGAACGCACGCGAGGCGCAGCGCTCGGAGAATATGCGAGACCCGCGACTAGCGCCAACGCCAGGAATTGCTTCATAATCAGTGCCATCCTTGCGGACCGAAGCTCGGCTTCGATCGGCGGGGTGCCCGCCGGTTCATGCCTGCGGCGTGTGACGCATCCGAATCGCTACAAGTTGCATCGTAGGACAAGGAATCGCTTTCCGGAGAAATTATACATGCACCGCCCTATATTTCGCTCGGCCCTCGCCCTCGCTACGCTGGCGGCAGGGTTGCTCGTTCCCGGCCACGCGCCAGCGAGCGGCACGACGCCCGCGAGCACCGCGATTCAAAGCCAGCAGAGCGCTCCGCAGAACGATCAGCAGAATCAGCAGCCGCCGCAATCCGGCCAGACACTCAAAGTCCAAACCGCCCTCGTCAATGTTTTCGTCACCGTGCGCGACAAGAGCCACTTCATCATCAACAACCTCAAGCAGGAAGACTTCAAGATATTTGAGGATGGGCAGGAGCAGAAAGTTGCGTATTTCTCAAAGGAAGTAAACCTGCCGATTTCGCTCGCCATTCTTGTGGATACCAGCGGGAGCCAGGTGGACGTCCTGGGCGCCGAACAGGACGCTGCCTCACGGTTCATTCACCGCGTCCTGCGCAAGACCGACGAAGCGTTGGTCATGAGTTTTGACCTGGACATCGACTTGCTTGCGGATTTTACCGAGGATACGTCTCTGCTCGAGAACGCCATCCGCAAGACGGTGATCAACGTTGATGGCTCCGGCGCCGGCGGCACCACGGGAACAATTCCGTCGGGCTCGAACGGTGGCACGGATTTCTACGACGCGGTGTATCTAGCGGCGCACGACAAGCTCACCGGCGAGGCGGGGCGCAAGGCCATCATCGCGCTAACCGATGCGGAAGACACCGGGAGCAAGCTCAAGGTGCAGGATGCGATCGAGGCGGCGCAGCGTTCGGATTCCGTCGTGCATGTCCTGCTCATTTCCGATGTGGGTTTCTACTACCGGCAAATGATGGGTTACGGCGGCTCTGGCGTGGCAAAGAAGATGGCGGATGAAACCGGCGGCCGCGTCATCGAAGTGCATAACAACAAATCGCTCGAACAGGCGTTCGACGAACTTTCCGACGAGCTGCGCCAACAATACGTGCTTGGCTACTATCCGACGAATGCCAAGCGCGACGGTGCGTTTCGCAAGATCAAGATTGAGATAAACCGCCCCGACCTGAAAATCCTCGCGCGGCGCGGATACTACGCCCCAACGGATTAATCTGAATTTTTCGCAGTGATTATGCGCAGACCAGCGTGAAGCGCTACTGGCTTTTTGTATACGGGCCGGCGGCGGGAGCCACAGCGTAGTAGCCCTTGCGCGTGCGGACCACCAGGCCTTTGCGGTCCACATCCACCTGAATCTTCCGGTACTGGCCATTGGTCATCGGATTCGTCGGCGCATAGGCGATGAAATACTGGCTGCGCAATTCGGTCCCGATATCCTGGAACGAAACGGCTAGATCATCCACCTTGTAGGGAAAGAAGACGCGCCCACCGGTCTCGGTAGCCAAATCTTCGAGAATTTTGTCGCCGGGAGTCTTGAATAGCTTGCGCGGCCGGTCAGTCGTGTCCGTGGCGAGCCATTCGGTGCTGGTGCTAATGGAATAGACGGCGACTTCGGAGCGCTCGGCCATTTCAATCGCGTCGCTCAGCGCGCGGTCGCTCAAGTTGTCCTCGCCATCGCTGAAGACGACCAGCACGCGCCGAACTTCCTGGTCGGTTCCCTCGGGGAGCGGCGCTTTCCCTAGCTTCTGCGCGGCCATATAGATTGCGTCATTGAAAGAAGTGCCGCCGCCGGCGCGCTGCTTCTGAATGGCTTCGGTGATTAAGCCGGTATCGCCCGTGTAATCCTGGATGATTTCGGGCTGATTATCGAATGTCATCAAGAACGCCATGTCTTTGTTGCGGCGAATGACGTTGACTAGAAAATCCGTGGCCGCGTCCTTCTCGAAATGCAGACGCTCGCGGATGCTGTTCGAGGTGTCCAGCAGCATGGCGATGCGCAGCGGCAGATCGGTCTCGCGGCCGAAGAATTGAATGGTTTGCGGCTTGCCGTCTTCGAGGATCTTGAAATCCTGCTTTTCGAGGTCGGTTACGAAATTGTGGCGCCGGTCGGAAACGGCTGCTACCAAATGTACGAGCCCGGAGGTTACTTTCAACGGCGGTTGCTGCGTTTGGTCCTGGCCCGGCTGCTGGCCCTTCGGCGAAGGAGCAGCGGGAGGCGCGGGCGCAGGTGGATTTTGTGCCAATGCCGCGACTGAAATCACCAGAAGCAGCGCCTGCAGCAGAACCAATCGCTTCAACATTGTCATTGTGAAATTATAGGTACGCAGCGAGCGCAGCGTCAATCGGCGCGAGCTCGGCGGCGAGCGCGCGGCCCAGGGAATAGATGTAGGTCTTGAGTTCCGGCGCGAGCGGGGCGCGAACATCCAGCGGCTCACTGGTGCGCGGATGCGTAAATCGAATCCGCGCGGCGTGAAGAAAATTCCGGCCGAGTTCCGGTAGCCGCGTGCCGTGGACCGTCTCCACGCGCGGCGCGCCGTACAGCGCGTCGCCAACCACCGGAAATCCGAGCGAAGAAAAGTGTACCCGGAGCTGGTGGGTGCGGCCCGTGTGCAGACCGGCTTCGATCAGAGTGAACCCGCCGAGAAAAAGCTTCGCGCTCCAGTCGGTGCGCGCCGTGCGGCCGTCGCGACGCCGCGTAGTCATGCGCGTGCGCCGGCGCAGATCGCGCGCCACAGGCAGTTCGATGCGCCCGGCTCGCTCGCGCATCTTGCCGTGCAGCAGCGCGACGTATGTTTTTTCCACCAGGCGCTCCTGAAATTGCTCGACGAGCCCGCGATGCGCCTCGTCCGTCCGCGCGATCACCAACGCGCCCGATGTGCCCTTGTCGAGACGATGCACAATCCCCGGCCTCTGCGGTCCGCCAATCGCCGAGAGATTTCCGAAGCGGTAGAGCAACGCGCCTACGAGCGTGCCCGACGATTCGCCCGCGCCTGGATGCACGGCGATGCCCGCGGGCTTGTTGATCACCGCGAGATCGTCATCTTCGAAGAGAACATCGAGAGGAATTGCTTCGGGGGCGACGCCGGGCCCCTCCGCCTGCGGAACTTCGACTTCCACTTGCTCGCCCGCCTCAACCCGATGGGACGGCTTGGTGAGCACGCCATTCACGCTCACGCGCCCTTCCGCGATCAATTCCTGAATCCGCGTGCGGCTCAATTCCCCCGCGCGCGTCGCAAGAAAACGATCGAGCCGTGTCCCAGCGTCGTCTTCACCTACAATGAACGCTAAATTCTCGGCCGTGAAATTATCCTCCGCGCCAGACAGAAGAATTGTCAGGGCACGGCTTCAGCCGTGCCGAACGTGAAGCAAGATAAACGCGGCTTTAGCCGCTGAGGGCCTATCGCTCAAACGCTCGCTCGTCTACTGAAAGTCCACGCAATGCCAGGAATGTTCCTGCTCTATGCTCGCAAGGAGTGGCAATCCGCCGCGTATTCCCCGCCACCACAAATAGGAGCCTACAAGCACAAATCCCACGCTCACAATCTGCATCAACGACACCGAGCCGTGCAGCAGCAGGGTGCGGTCCGGATCGCCGCGAACGATCTCGATAAGCCCACGCTCGATGCCATAGAGAATCAGATAGGCGCCGGCAATCTGCCCCGCGAATCGCTGCCGCTTCCCTAGCCAAATGAGAAAAACGAAATTGGCAATCTCCGCGGCGGCCTCGTAAAGCTGCGTCGGATGCAAAGCCACGCCAATCGGCGTGCCGACTAGCTGCTCGGCAATCGGATTCGTGAATTTTATGCCCCAGGGCAGCCAGGTCGGCTTGCCGTAGCAACAGCCCGCCATGAAGCAGCCGAGCCGGCCGATGGCATGGCCAAGAGGAAGCGCCGCGGCATATGTATCAAGCAGCGGCAAAATGGGCATCTTCGCGTACCACGTGTAACCCGCCGCGAGCAAAATCGCCCCAATCACGCCGCCGAAAAAAGTCCCTCCGGATTGCACCACGCCGAACGAGAAGATTTCTCGCGGGTGCGCCGCGAAGTAAGACCAATCCGCCACCACGAGCCACAGCTTCGCCACCACCAGCGCCGTGAGCACCATGTAGATGCCCAGGTTCCACACTTCATCGCGATTCAGCCCGGCGTGCGGCGCCTGCCTCCGCGCGTACCACAGGCCGAGCAGCACGCCTGCGGCGACCAGCACGCCGTAGGAATAAATCGTGAGCGGCCCGATCTGCAACAAGACCGGATGCATCGTCAGGCCCTTTCCACGCTGTGATGCCGCCAATCGCGAAGGAGCTCGAGCAGAACCAATCCCGCGCCGAACACGATCGCGGAATCAGCGAGATTGAAGGTGTACCAGTGATGCGCGCCGATGTGAAAATCGATGAAGTCGGTGACGCTGCGCCGCGCCACGCGATCGAGCACATTGCCCGCCGCACCTCCAAGAATCAGCGCGATTCCCGATTGCCCCAGGCGCCCGCCCGCCCGGCCGGTGGCCAGAAGCCAGAACAGGAAAACGATTACCGAGGCCGAGAATAGAATGAGGATGGGCGATAGCCACGGCGAATTCGTTTCCGCGAAAATCCCGAACGCCACGCCGGGATTGCTCGTGTGCACCAGATTCAACATTCCCGGCACGAGGACGCGCATCGCGCCCATCTCCGTGAATTTCTCCACCGCGTGCTTGCTGATCTGGTCGGCCGCCAGCGCGCCGAGCGCCAGCAGCACTTGCCACCACCAATCGCGCCAGTTCCGGGCAGTCGTCACGCTCCTGCAACCCCCGTGCCTGTGGCGCTCCGCTCGATTTCTTCGAGCGCGGCGACGCAGCGCTCGCAGATCGTCGGATACTCGGCGCTCTCACCCACATGCGTAGAATAATTCCAGCAGCGCTCGCATTTCTTGCCTTCGGCGCGCTCGACCAGGACGCCGATACTATCCGTCGCTTCGGAATTGCCTGCCGCGGACGCAGCGTCGAGACGTACTTGGGAAACGATGAAGAGCGCCGGCAACGACGCGGCATACTTCGCAAGCAAGGTAGCCTGCTCGCCGCTCGCGCTCAAGATGACTTTGGCTTCGAGCCCCGAATTAATTAGCTTCGCATTTCGTGCCTCCTCGAGCGCTTTCAGGACGTGCGGCCGCATCGCCGCCAGTCGCGCCCAATTTGCCGCCACCGCTTCTGACGTCGCGCGCTCGAGCCCTTCCGCCATCGGAAACCGCGCGCAATGGATGCTCTCGCCTTCGCCGCCGCCGCGCGGAAAGTGCTTCCAGATCTCCTCAGATGTGAACGTCAAAATCGGCGCGATCAGCCGCAGCAGCGCGCTCGCGATGCGATAGAGCGCCGTCTGCGCCGAGCGCCGTCCTACGCTTCGCGGCGCAAACGTGTACAGACCGATCTTTCAGCACATCGAAATAGAACGCGCTCAAATCCACGACCGCAAAATCATGAATGGCGTGGAACACGCGGTGAAAATCAAACGATTCGTACCACGCGCGGCAATCGCGAACCAGCTCTCCCGTGCGCCGCAGCATCCACGCATCTATCTCCCACAATTTTTCATCGGGCAGCAGATCGCGCTCTGGATCGAAATCCGCGAAGATTCGAAAGCGCATAGCGAAAGGTATTGCGCAGCTTGCGATACGATTCCGAAAGCTGCGTCATCATCGGCTCGGACCAGCGCACATCCGACTGGTAATCCTGCGACACCACCCACAGCCGCAAAATATCCGCGCCCCATTTTTGCGAGATTTCGCCCGGCAGCAGAGTATTCCCCAGCGATTTCGACATCGGCCGCCCTTCGGGATCAAGCGTCCAGCCGTGCGAAACCACTTGCCGGTAAGGCGCCGCGTCGCGCGTGCCGACGGCCACTAGCAGCGAGCTGTGAAACCAACCGCGATACTGATCGGGCCCTTCGAAATAAACATCGGCGGGCCAGGTGCCATCTTTCGGATCGAGCACGGCAAGGTGCGAAGATCCCGATTCAAACCACACATCCAAAATATCGTTCTCCTTCTTCCACTTCGCCCCGCCGCACTTCCCGCACTTCGTTCCCGGCGGCAACAATTCTTCGGCCGGATGCGTGTACCACGCGTCCGCGCCTTCCTTCTCGAACCACTGCACCACATTTCGCAGCGCCGCGAAATCCTCGAGCCGCGCCTTGCATTTCTCGCAAGTGAAAACGATCAGCGGCACGCCCCAAAATCTTTGCCGCGAAATGCACCAGTCCGGCCGCTCGGCAATCATGCCGTAAAGGCGGTCGTGTCCCCAAGCCGGCGCCCATTTCACTTTGTCGATTTCTTGCAGCGCGCGCTTGCGCAGATCGTTCCGCTCCATGCCAATGAACCACTGCTCCGTAGCGCGAAAGATCACTGGATTTTTGCAGCGCCAGCAATGCGGATAGCTGTGGCGATATTTTGAGCTATCCAAAAGCGCCCCGCGCTTCCGCAGAAGCTCGATAATCGGCTCGTTCGCCTCAAATACACGCAAGCCTTTATACTCCGGCAGACCCTCGACGAATCGTCCGTCATCATCGAGCGGCGCATAGGTATCCAGCCCGTAGCGCTGGCCAGTATAGAAGTCGTCCGCGCCATGCCCCGGCGCCGTATGCACCACGCCGCTGCCTTGATCGAGCGTCACATACTCGGCAAGCACACCGGGCACGGTGAGCTCAAGAAAAGGATGCCGGAACTGCATCCCCTCGAGATCTTTCCCCTTTCCGCGCCAGCGAACTTTCGCCGCCTCGAATTTCAATTCCGCCGCCACGGCATTCAATCGCTCAGACGCAAAGAGCAGCGCTCCGACCGGCGTCTCCGCCACCACATATTCAAAATCCGGATGAAACGCCAACGCACGATTGGCAGGCAAAGTCCACGGAGTGGTGGTCCAAATCAGCGCGCTCACATCAGCGCCCAAATCTTTCGCATGATCTCCGCCAACCACCGGAAACTTCACCCAGATCGAATTGCTGGTGTGATCCTCGTATTCGACTTCCGCCTCCGCCAGCGCCGTGCGATCCACCATGCACCAATACACCGGCTTCAATCCGCGATAGACGTATCCCTTTTCAAGAAAAGTAAGAAACGCATCGGCGACGGCTGCCTCGTAATGCGCGTCCATCGTGAGATAGGGTTTGTCCCACTGCCCGAAAACTCCCAGCCGCTTGAAATCGCGCCGGTTCAAATCCACATACCGCGTAGCCCACTCGCGGCACATCTGCCGGAATTCCGCGGGCGTGACTTTATCTTTCTGTCCGCCCAGCTCTTCCTTCTCGACTTTATTTTCGATCGGCAGCCCGTGGCAGTCCCATCCCGGAATATACGGAGAGAGGAATCCAGCCATGGTCTTCGACTTGACCATCAAATCTTTGACGATCTTATTCAGCCCGGTGCCAAGGTGAATGTCCCCAGTCGGATAAGGCGGCCCATCGTGCAGCACAAAAAGCGGCGCCCCAGCTCGCGATTCCAGAATCTTCTCGTAGATCCCGGCGCGCTCCCATTCCGCAAGTTGCTCGGGCTCGCGCTCCGGCAATCGCGCTTTCATCGGGAAATCGGTACGCGGCAAGTTCAGCGTTTTCTTCAGGTCAAACGGTTCGGCCATCGAGTCGGGTCTTACGCCTTTCTCTGCCTTGGATCAGGAAACAAGGAGCAGCAGGAAGAATCGCTATGTTACAATGAATAGGAAGGCAAGTCAGCCGCCGGGAAGCCCAGACATCCTTTTCGGCTGTCGTGAATCTAAGCACAGGAGAGAGAACTGTTTATTGGGGCTAGGTGGTAGGGATGGCTGACACGAGCGTAAAAAATCCTGATACGCACTCTTCATCCTACGGCGGTGGCATGCGCTTGACCCGCCTGGCTGTTGACCGGACCTCGCTAGCGAAGTCCTTTTTCTCCAATTTGAGAGATTTCCTCGTCGAACACCCGAAAAAGGTGCGTGCGGGCCAGCCGAGCCCGTTCCTGCCCGAGCACTTCGGCGACGGCCCGGGCGCCAATTTCCGAGCCTGGCTGAAGCCTCTTCCTGCGGGCGCAAAGCGGCCCGATAGCACTGGGATGCTGGTTCCCTGGGCGCCGGGGTTCAGCGCTTTCTGGACGAACCTAAGCATGGCGTTCGGCGGCCCGAAAGTGCAGAAGGGCGTGGACGTACCTGATATCTGGACCAAGGATACACAGTTCAGCCGTGTCCAGGCGCTGTCGTTGGCGATACACGTAGTAGTGCTGGTACTGATCCTCGTTCCGCTGCTTCCTGAGATCATGTCGCCGCATACCACCCAGGCGCGCAATTACACCGTGACGCCGCTGGATGGGCTTTCTCCTTATATGCCCAAGCTGCCCGCAGGCGGCAAAAAGGCTGGTGGCGGCGGTGGCGGCGGCGAGCACAATCCAATCCCGGCCAGCCGCGGCAGGCTGCCTAAGGCGTCTTATACGCAGCTAGCGCCGCCTTCCGTGCATCCGCCGGCGAATCCCAGATTGCAGGTTCCGGCCACGATCCTGGCTGTTCCCGATATCAAGCTGCAAAGCCCGAATTTGCCGAATTACGGCGATCCCATGGCCAAGCTCATCACCGATTCGAACGGGACGGGCGGTGGCGGCGGAATTGGCACCGGACAGGGCACAGGCGTCGGCAGCGGCGATGGCGCCGGCGTCGGCCCCGGCCATGGCTGGAATACGGGCGGCGGCTATCCGAGCGCCGGAACGGGCGGATACGGAATTCCTGAATGCCTATTCTGCCCCCAGCCTCAATTCTCGGACGAGGCCGTTAAATCCAAGTACATGGGAACCGTTACGCTGCAAGCGATCATCACCGCCGACGGCCGCGCTACCGACATTCACGTCGTGCAAGGCGCCGGCATGGGCCTCGATGAGAAGGCGATTGAAGGCGTGCGCACGTGGAGATTCCGTCCTGCAGTAGGCCCCGACGGAAAACCGGCCACCGTTCGCCAAACGATCGAAGTAACCTTCCGCCTCTACTAAGATCGCCGCTTCAACATAGTTCTCCGGCCTGGAAAGTCTCTAATGTGTTGCCTATATCGCCTGCTCATGTTTTGCTACGATGTCCACGCCACTTAGAGATCGAATGTCTAAAAGCCTAAATCTAATCGGAGCAGTTGTAATCTTGGCGGTGCTCGCCGCGCTCCCGGCTCCGGCTGCGCTTGCGCAAACCGGCTCGATCGATTTCACCGCGCGAGTTACTCCCGCGGCGGGCGTGCCCGAGCCCGTGCGCGGCGTTCCGTTTTATCTGCTGCATAAGAGCTTCACGGAAATTCTGGCGGACGCCGATGCCGTCGAACCTAAACCCGATCTCGACGCTTTCGTCGATAAGCTCAAAGTCTCGGCCGAGTTGAAAGCGTGGATGAAAAAGAATCACACTGCCTCGCTTTCCGGCGAGGAATTCGTCCGCAGTCTCACCGCCGACGACATCATGAACGTCCCCGAATTCTTCTCCGCCTATCTCGAGCGCAATGCGGGGGACAATTCCGTGGATTTCCCAAACCCGAAGTACAAGGAGCGCGATAAGCAGAAAGACCCGGCGCGCTACGAGAAGCAACGCCAGGAATACGTGGACGCCGTCCGCAAGTTTCTCTTGGCCAACACGGAAAGCACCGCGGGGCTTGATTTGACTCTCGATCCGATCAATCCGGGCCCGGCATGGCTACTTTTGACCGCCCGGCGCAACCCCGCGATTCAACGCCATGCTCTCGAACTGGCGCAGACCCAGTATCTCGTCGCCAAGGTGCAATCGGACCTCGATGGTCACGGCAGGATTGACAAAATTCCGCCCGGCAATTATTGGCTCGGGACGCTGGATATCTTCGCCACGGTTGGCGACGCGAGCATCCGCTGGGACGTTCCTGTCTCTCTCGACTCCGGACTGACCACGCGCGTCGAGCTATCGAATTCGAATGGCATAGTTCCGCAGAAGCACACGCCATAAGCAGCAACCGCCGGAATATCCAATGGAAGACTCGTCGATTTCCCGTCTCGCCTCACTTGACGCACATGTTCGCACCCAAACTGCGGAAGAACTTTTCGCGCGCGGCCGTCATCTTGTCGAGCCCATCCTCGCAGAGTGGCGCCGCGAGGCGGAGCTGAGCGCGCTTCTTCACTTACCGCGCCCTCGCATAACCGTCGGCGTAGCGGTGAATCCGGAGAGCTTCGAGAAAATTCGCGCGGCGAACGGCAATCCACGGTTCGCCGACGTTCCTCCGGACCAGGACGCGATGGAGTTCGAGCTGCACTTCGGAGCGAATGTCCGCCTCGACATTCTCACCACGAAAGTTTCTGGCGGACGCGGTGCTATTGCACGCTTTCTCGAAAAATTCGGTGAGGGCATCCAGCAGGTCGAGCTCGAAGTGAAAAACTGCGATAGCGCCACGAACCGCGTGCGCTCGGCTTTCGGCGTCGAACCTCTTTATCCCGCCACGCGTCCCGGCGCAGACGGAACCCACGTGAATTTCTTCCTGGCCAGCCGCCCGGACGGCCGCAAAGTTCTCATCGAGCTTGTCGAGCCTCGCTGAACAGGGGCTTCGCTTTATTCCCCGCTCTGCTCGAGCAACTTCGCTACCAGCGCCGTCCATCCCGTCTGATGGCTCGCTCCCAGCCCAGCGCCGTTATCGCCGTGGAAGTATTCGTTGAAAAGAATCAAATCCCGCCAATACGGATCATTCTGAAACTTCTCGATCCCGCCGTAAATTGCGCGCCGACCGTCGCGACGCAGGAACATTCGCGACACCCGGCGCGAAATCTCGCTGGCAACTTCCCAAAGCGTCATGTAATTTCCCGAGCCGGTCGGACATTCCACTTTCAATTCCTTCCCGTAGTAATAGTCGTAACGCTGCAGCGCTTCGATGATCAGAATATTCAGCGGCACCCATACCGGCCCGCGCCAATTCGAATTTCCGCCGAACAAGTCCGAGGCCGATTCAGCGGGCTCATAAACCACGCTGTGGACGGTATCGTCCATCTGAAGTGAGTACGGCTTTTGCGCGTGCACCTTCGAAAGCGAACGAATCCCATAGGGCGACAGAAACTCGTTTTCGTCCAGCATATAGCGCAAAATTCGCAGCAGCCGCTGCTTGTTCACCAGCGCCAGCAGCCGCCGCACGCCCTTCTCCGAATGAACGCTCGCGTCCACGTGGCTCGCGACTTCCGGATGATGGTCGAGAAACCACTGCATGCGCTTCAGAAATCCGGGACACGCCTCGATATCCTCGGGCTCGAGCGTTTCCACGGCGCACAACGGGATCAGTCCCACCATCGAGCGCACTTTCATCTTCAAGTGATTGCCATCCGGCATGTGCAGCACGTCGTAATAAAATCCGTCTTCCTCATCCCAGAGGCCGATCTCCTCGCCGCCGATGTTGTTCATCGCTTCGTTGATGTGCACGCAGTGCTCGAAGAATTTGCTGGCCACGTCTTCGTAGGCGGAATCCTCTCGCGCCAGTTCGAGCGCGATGCTCATCATGTTGAGCGAATAGTTCATCATCCAGCTCGTTCCGTCCGACTGCTCGATGCGCACGCCGCCCGGTAAAGTCTGCGAGCGATCGAATACGCCGATATTATCGAGACCCAGGAATCCGCCTTCGAATACGTTCAGCCCCTGCGGATCTTTGCGGTTCACCCACCAGGTGAAGTTCAAGAGCAGCTTTTGAAAGACGCGCTCGAGAAAATTACGGTCGGCCTTTCCGCGCATGCGCCGCTCGATGTGGTAAACGCGCAGCGCCGCTCCGGCGTGCACCGGCGGATTCGCGTCGCTGAATTCCCACTCGTACGCCGGAATCTGCCCGTTCGGATGCATGTACCACTCGCGGAGAAACAGAATGAGTTGCTCCTTCGCGAAGTCCGGATCGATCATCGCCAGCGCCACGCAGTGAAACGCCAAATCCCATGACGCGTACCACGGGTATTCCCACTTATCCGGCATCGAGATCACATCGGCGTTATAGAGATATGTCCATTCGTGATTTCTGCCGAATCGACGCTGCGGCGCCGGCGGCGGCTGCGTGGGATCGCCCGCGAGCCAACGGCTGACGTCGTAGTGATAGCTTTGCCGGTTCCAGAGCAATCCGGCGAAGGCCTGGCGCTGCACATTGATTGCGTCTGCGCTCATCCCCGGCCGCACCATCCGCGCGTAGAATTCGTCGGCTTCCTTCTTCCGTTGCTCAAACGTCTGATCGAAATCCCGCATTGAAGATTTGCGCGGCGGAGGCGCCGGCTGGCAATTCCTGGTTTGTCAAAAGCAGTCGCAGCGATGCGCTGCCGCCGGCAGGAATCTCGCACTTGAAATGCGCCGCGACTTTCGTGCCCGTCTGGCCGGGATTCACCGCGTCGAGAGCTCCATGAACCACGTAGCTGTCAATCGCATCCTTGACGTACCGAGTGCGATTTTTCGCCTTGAATAGCCGCTCGTGATTCGTCTCGTTCTCGGTGAATAAAAGCTCCGGCTGCCCTTCGATCGCCAGCCAGCGCTTCCCATAATCCGGTTGCTGCAGTTCGATGGCCGCAAATCCGTTGAATCCCGCGAGCCGCTTCAACTGCGGCCGCACGTCGCCTGACCCGATGCTCCCCCATGACCACTTATTCCGGAACCAGATCGTCGGCAGCAAACGCAAGCGAGCTGTCTCCGGCCCACGATTGACCGCCGTAATGCGAATCGGAATCACTTCGGCGGACATTTTTGCGTATTCGATGAAAATGTCGAAATAGCGGTTCTCGTTGAAAATTCCGGTATCGAGCAATTCGAATTCCGGATCGTGCCGCGTGCGTTTTGCGTTTTCAGCTCGAAGTTGGTCGTAGGGAAATGCGGCCTGCGGGTACTTGTAGAGGTATTTCAGGTAAGAACTTGTCGGCGTCGCGTCGAGATAAAAATAATATTCTTTGACGTCCTCGCCGTGATTCCCTTCGGTGTTAGTCAGTCCAAAAAGCCGCTCCTTCAAAATCGGATCGCGCTCGTTCCAAAGCGCCAGCGCGAAGCAGATTCTCTGATGCCGGTCGCTGTAGCCCGCAATGCCGTCTTCGCCCCAGCGATACGCTCGCGACATCGCGTGATCGAACGGCAAGTAATTCCAGGCGTCGCCGTTCGCGCTGTAGTCTTCGCGGACCGTGCCCCATTGCCGCTCCGAAAGAAACGGCCCCCAGCGCATCCAGTACGCTTTTCTCTCGTAGTTTTCCTGAAGCCGCTGTTCTTCCGCAGTCATCGGCCTTTCCGCGTCACCCAAGCCACGCCGCGGCTCGACCGGCGACTGGCCGATTCCCCGCGCGAGGCCTTCACACTCTAGCGATTCATCCGCGCAATTGGCAAGCCGCCGCAGATTCTGTATTCTCGCCGGTCGCGCATGAATGCGTCTCGATCAGCGATGAACGTCAACCGCGCCCTGCTCCTCTGCCTCGCCACCGCTGCGTTACTTGTAATTTCGCCCTCCTTCTTCCTCGGCAACGCTTCCGGCCACGATTTTCAATTCCACCTCGAATCCTGGATGGAAGTCGCGCAGCAATGGCATCAAGGCATCCTGTACCCGCGTTGGGCCGAATGGCCGAATTTCGGTTTTGGCGAGCCGCGATTCATTTTCTATCCGCCTGCCTCTTGGATGCTCGGCGCCGCTCTCGGTTTGATTCTTCCCTGGCGCATGGTGCCGGACGCGTTCATCTGCCTCGCGATTTACCTGGCCGGCTTTACCATGCACCGCCTCGCCCGCGAATGGCTTGCGCCGCGCGACGCTGTCGCCGCCGCCGTCCTCTTCGCCGTCAACCCGTATCATCTCGTGATCATTTTTTATCGCAGCGATTTTGCCGAACTCCTCGCCAGCGCCCTTTTGCCGTTGCTCATTTGGCGCACGATCCTCCTCGCCCGCGAAGGATGGCGCCGCGTGCCTGGATTCGCCTGCGTCTTCGCTCTCATCTGGCTGTCGAACGCTCCGGCTGCGGTGATCGCCACGTATTTCGTCGCCGTAATCATCCTCGTCTACTGCGCCCTCGAGCGCTCCTTCCGCGCCATCCTGCCCGCCGCATCCGCCGGCGCATTGGGCTTCGCTGTCGCCGCGTTCTACGTTCTTCCAGCCGCCTACGAGCAGCGCTGGGTAAATATCTCCGACGCTCTCGATTTCAGCCTGCAGCCCTGGCACAACTTCCTCTTCACCAAGGCCGGCGATCCCGAATTCATCCTATTCAATTTCAAAATCTCCGCCGTGGCACTCTTGGTCATCGCGGTCTTCGCCATCAGCGCCGTCTTCGCCGCCCGCCAACGCCTGCGCGGCCGCACCATGTTCTGGATATTGTTCACGCTCGGCGCGCTTCCCGTGATTCTGATGTTTCCGATTGCCACCTTCGTGTGGGCGCACATACCTGAGATGAAGTTCGTGCAGTTTCCGTGGCGAACATTGTCACCGCTCGCGCTCGCCGCGGCATTTTTCTTCGCCGCAGCTATCTCCCCGTTGCACCGCAAATGGCTTGCGTGGCTTGCCGCCGCTCTCTCGCTAGCCGCGCTCGCCGCGTGGATGTCCACCAACAATTGGTGGGACACGCAGGGCCCGCAAGCCGTCACCAGCGCCGTCTCCAGCGGCGCAGGCTACGAAGGCGCCGACGAATACGTAGCCGCAGGCTGCGATCGCTACGATCTCCCCGAAAATCCGCCGCGCGCCGCCGCGCTCAATCCCGACACCAACGAGCCTATGAAATCGCCAAATCTTCGCCTGCACATCGAAGGCTGGCAACCCGAGCAAAGATTCATCAGCGTAGATTCTCCGCAGCCGATTGATTTAGCCGTGAAGCTATTCCCGTATCCCGCATGGAAAGCGACGCGCAACGGCGCGCCTCTCGAAATCGCCGCGGATCCCTGCGTCGCCCCGCTACAACTGACGCTCCCAGCAGGCCACAGCGACGTAGTCCTACGATTCACGCGCACCCGGGACCGCAAGCTAGCCAACGCCATCTCGTTAGCCGCCGTTCTAATCCTACTAATCTTCTATGTAGCGAAGCGCCGCCTCCAGTAGGGGAGGGTCTTCAGACCCTCCCGCCTTTCGGCCCGTTCGCGCAGCCGCTGCGTCAACATTGTGATCCGGGGATTGAGTGAAAGCAGATCGACGACCCGAGGAAAATCTATGAAGAAGATCTCAACTTATCCGCTTCGCTCACCAGGCGAACTCTGCCGCAAAACAATCCGCCCACCATCTACCAATTCATACCGGCTATCGCGCCAAACCGCCTTCTTGCTGAGGTAACTAGCAGTCCAAACGCAAAATCCCAGCAAATCCCGAATGGGATAAAGCCACGGCGCCCGTCGCGCCACTGGATCGCGCACCACTCCCCAACCAATCGCCAGCGCCTCGATCAGACGATTTATGATCGCAACGCTCAGAAACCACGCGCCGATCTCCCACTGCCCCAGCGCCGCCGCCACGGCAAGCCCCAGAATTCCATACGGCATCGCATAAACCAGCCCGGTGCCGAAATGCCCTTTCGGCCTCGAATACCGCGTGCCTTTGGCCCAGCGCACCTGCCTTTCCCACATCCGCCGCAGCGTCATCGGCGGCACCACATGATCGATCACGTGCCGCGAAAGCACCACGCGATAACCAGCCTTCTCGATCAAATTTCCGATCACAAAATCATTTGAGAAATAATCGCCCAGCACGCGGTAGCCTCCGATCTTCTCCACCGAATCTTTACGCGCCACGATCGTCGGCCCCAGCCCGAATTTCATTCCCTCCAGAAGATTCGCCGTCAGCACTCCCGCCGTCATCTCCACGGACATTCCAATTGCATCGAGCGCCGACCAGAATCCGCCCGCATTTTTTCCGCGATAAAGGCAAGTCAACATTCCAGTCTTCGGATCGAGCATCGGCGGCACGACTTCGCGCAAATAATTCGGCGCAACTTCGACGTCACTGTCACTGGTCACCAAAATTTCATGCGCTGCAACCTCCGCCATCCGCGCGAACGAATACGACGGCGGATTCGGCCACGGCGGCCGCCCGGTCACCAGCACGCGGCTGCGAATCTTCGGATAGCGCGCGCAGATCTCGCGAACTACACCCAGCGCCGCATCATCTTCTTCATCAGCGGCAAACAAGATTTCGTACTCGGGATAATCCTGGCGAAAAAAACTCTCGATATTTTCCTTGAGTCGCGCTTCAAGCCCGTGCACCGGCTTCAGAAGGGAGACGGGTGGAAGCGACGTGAGCGAGGCAGCTTCAGCGGCCTGGCGTTCTGCATCGCGACGAAACTTGCCCGCGCCGATCAGCGCGAGCACGAGAAAAACCGTTGAGGAGATTGTACCGATGACAGCGACGCCGAGAATCACATACGCGATGTAAGCGGGCCACACGCGCGCTCAGACTCCCTTGACTCGCGGCGCCGCGCCTTGCGCTTCTCGCTTCATTTGACCATTCGGAGCCGCATTCATTGCGACGATGCGTGCGAAATATTCTGCGGCTCGCGGCGGAAATTCCAGGATCCAATCGTCCGCCCCGGCGCTCCGCAGCGCCTCAATCCTCTCAACCGGCGCATACCCGACGCACTTCATTCCCGCGGCGTGCGCGGCTTCAACGCCCACTGGCGAATCCTCGACGACAACAGTGCTCTCCGGCGCCGCATGAATCAGTTTCGCAGCTCGAAGAAAAATCTCCGGCGCAGGCTTCGTCGCGCCGACGTCGTCGCCGGTCACCACCGCGCCGAATCGCGCCGTAATGCCGAAGTGTTCAAGCGTCTCGAGCGTCCGCCGCCGCTGCGCGGAAGATCCCACGGCCATGGCGATCCCCGCCGCTGCAAGCTCGTCCAGCACTCGCACCAATCCCGGCTTCGGCGCAAGTGTATGCACCAGCGAGGTGTACAGCTCGTCCTTGCGCCGGCCAAGCTCCTCGATCTTCGCCTCGGGCAGCGCGCCAAGAAAATGCCGGAAAATTTCGCGGCGCGGATGCCCCGCATACAGGAAATCGAGATTCATTTTTTCGGGATCGAATCCTTGCTCGGCGAAAAGCGTCTTCCAAGCGGCTTCGTGAATGGGATGGCTGTCGGCGATCACGCCGTCGAGATCAAAAATGACGGCTTTCAGCATACTCGCCGGGAAAGAGTCAGTGCCGCGCGCGTCAACGCATCACTCTCCGCTCGCCCGCATCATGCGCTCGCGGACCGCGGTGAAGATGGCGTGCGCCGCGCAAAGATGCCCGTCTTCCACGTGCTGCATATTATTCGAAGGCACGACTAGGCACAGCTCGCACAGATCCTTCACGCGCCCGCCGTCGAAACCGGTCAGCACCATCGCCGTCGCTCCGGCCTCACGCGCCGCCTCGAGGCCCAGCACCACATTCTTCGAATTGCCGCTGCCGGAAATTGCGAAGGCCAGATCCCCGCGCTGCACCAATCCGCGAAGCTGTTCGGCAAAAATATTCTCGTAGCCGAAATCGTTGGCCCATGCAGTCATCAGCGGCACATTGTCCGTCAGCGAAATCACTCGCAGCCGCGCCCGTTCTCCGGCAACCGTTCCCTTCCCCATATCGGTGGCCAGATGCGAAGCGAGCGCCGCACTGCCGCCATTGCCAAAAATAAAAAGCGTCCTGCCCTGCTCGTAGCCGCGCCAGATCGCTTCAGTAAAGCGATCAATCATTACGTGATCGAGCCGGTCGAGGACCGCGCGCAATTCATCAATATAATCGCGCGACGCCAAAAGCCGCGCCGGAGCAGTCGAAATCGCCTTGCCGTCTTTCACCGCGTCTGCCTTTCGCTCAAGCCCCTGATTTTTCCAAGATATACCAGCTATGCGGCGAGAGCAATCCGGAACTCCCCGCAACGCACGCAAGTTCCTCAACTGAAATCGCCACTGTCCTCTGTGCGCGACAGGATGGGACCGTGCTGGCCGTCGCTGTAGATGATTTGCGAGCCTTCACGGGTCATCTCGAAAGGTAGCTCGCGAAGGTCGCGCAGCGCCTTGCGCACCTCCGGTTGGCTATCCGGGCGCGCATAGATTAGGAGAAATCCACCGCCGCCGGCTCCGAGAAGTTTCCCGCCCTCGGCGCCGGCTTCCCGCGCAAGCCGGTAATTGCATTCGATAGCCGGGTTGGTGATCCCCTGCGCGAGGCTCGACTTCAGCAGCCACCCCTGGTGCAGAATTTCGCCGAACGAATCGACGTTGCCGCTCTCGAGATTGCGGCACAATTCCTCCGCGAGTTCCACCATTTTCGTAACGCGCGCGAATTTGTCGGCGTCGGACATGTTGCGCGATTGCTCGGCGAGAATCGTGCTCGCCGCGCGTTCCTGGCCGACGTAAAAAAGCATCAAGCGTTTCCTGAGCGCAGCGCGCGCCGCCTCAGAGCAAGCGATCGGCCGCACGTCGACGCTCGCGTCGGGATGAAAGCGAATCAAATTCAATCCTCCAAACGCGGACGCATATTGATCCTGCTTGCCAATGGGTTCTTTTACGCGCTCGATTTCGATTTCGCAAGCAGAAGCGGCCAATTCGGCGGGCGACGGCTTTTTCCCAGCGAGCGCTTCGAGCGCGTGCAACAACCCCACCGTAAAAGCGCTGCTCGAGCCCATGCCCGTCCCGGCGGGCACATCGGCGAAGCTGGCGATTTCCATTCCGCTCCCAAGGCCCACCACGCGCAGACATTCCCGCACCAGCGGATGCTCGATATCAGAGACCTTCGACACGTCTTCGGTGCGCGAATACTTGATGCGGATTTTGTCATGGAAATAAGGATGAATGGCGATGTACATCGCCTTGTCAATCGTAGTGCTGACCACCGCGCCCGCGCGGCGGCGATAAAATTCCGGCAAATCGCTGCCGCCGCCCGCGAAGCTGATTCGAAATGGAGTTTTCGACAGGATCATCCGAGCCTCGCCGCCAGCGCTTCCAGTCCTGCCGGACTGCCCATGTCGTAGAACGGCTCATTCGTCACCCACGCTTTCATTTGTCCTCTTTCAATGAGCCGCGGAAAGATTTCCTCTTCGAGCGAGCACGAGCGACCAGAGGGAATCTCGTTGAGCACTTCGCGGCGCAACGCGATCACGCCGGCATCCACGTGAGTCAATCCGCGCGGCTCGCGTTTGCGATACGCGGCGACGCTCTGATCCGGCGACAATGCGAGATTGCTCGGCACGCGCGCGTCGCAATTCTCGTACGCCACGATCATCGCCATCGCCTCGCTGGCACGGAACGTGCTGCCCAGCTCCGCGTAATCGATCGCCAGATAAGTGTCCCCATTGAGAACCAGAAATTCTTCATCGAGCAACGCCTCGGCGTTCTTAAGCGCTCCGCCAGTTCCGAGCGGCGCACGCTCGTGCGAGTACGTGAGATGCATTCTAAGCGCCGCTCCATCGCCAAAATGCTTTTCGATTTGTTCGCCGAGATAAGCGACGAGCAGCACCACGCGCCGAATTCCGAACGAACGCAGGAGTTCGAGCTGATGATAGAGGAATGGCTTTCCTCGCACCGGCAGCATCGGCTTTGGGAATGGATTCAGTCAAAGGCCGCATCCGCGTCCCGAGGCCTCCGGCGAGAATTGCAGCCTGGAAATCGAGGTCGGTAGTCATAATTTCGCAGTCGGAGATGATAGTCGCAAACCCGACGCTTTTGTAGGGAAGGGTCTTCAGACCCTCCCGCTTTTCGGCCCCGGCCGTGATGAACGCGAAAGCCGAGATTTCACGATTACCGCAATCTTGGCTCACTGCATGTGTCGGTCTTGCGCGGCCCAGGTGGATGGCGAAATTGTGCACTGAAGATGGCCGAGCGGCGGGAGGGTCTGAAGACCCTCCCCTACAACTGCCGACCGAATTCACTCGCGATTCCGGTAGAATATCGGCCGCGAGGACGATAGCTCCATGCTGGTTCTTTTGCATCGCGATTACGACGACTTGAGCGTGGCCGCCGGCGCGCATTATTGCTGCGGCAGTGCGCCGCAAAGCCTCGCTCGTTCTCGGGCTGGCTTCTGGCGGCACCACTTCCGGTATGTATCGAGAGCTGGCGCGCATGCACCGCGAGGAATCGCTCGATTTCTCGAAAACATCGACATTCAATCTCGATGAGTACATTGGCCTCGCCCCCGAGCATCCGCGCAGCTTTCATTACTTCATGGAGGACAATTTTTTTTCGCACGTAAATATCCCGCGCTCCAAAATTCACATTCCGGAGGGCACGGTGCGAGCGGGCTACGAAGAATATTGCCAAAGCTACGAAGACGCCATCCGCCAGGCAGGCGGAATCGATCTGCAGATTCTGGGAATCGGCCGCGACGGCCACATTGGCTTCAACGAGCCGGCCTCCAGCCTGGGATCGCGCACGCGCCCGAAGACGCTGAGCCGCACCACGCTCGAGGACAATTGCCGCAATTTCGCGCCCGGCGAAGAAATGCCTACCTGCGCGATCACCATGGGCATCGGCACGATTCTCGAGGCGCGGCGCATCATCCTGCTCGCCTCCGGTAGCGCCAAGGCCAAAGCCGTGGCGCTGGCCATCGAAGGCCCAATCACCGCGTCGGTGAGCGCCTCAGCCCTGCAGCTTCATCCCGATGTGACCTTCCTCGTCGATGAGGACGCCGCTACGGAGTTGGCCCAGACCGAATACTATCGGCAGGTGATGGAGATGACCGCGAAGCTGACGCCGGAACGCCTCTGGTAGCTCCACCCGGCGCCGCGAACAGGCAGTTTTGGCTTCTCGAGCCGCCAGAGTCCGATGTCCCTCACGGGCGAGAGCGAGAATGTAAGAACAATGCCCTCGTCTACCTCCCTACGCAGTTCCGCAACTCGTAATTTGTTTTCCGCCGCAACCCTGTGCTAGCTTGGCGTGGGGAATTGCAAATGAACGCGCCTACCGCACTTAGAGAACGAAACGTCGCTAATAGGGCGTATTCCATCATTTTAATCGATACACCGAAATGATTAGAAATCGCCGTAATCCGCTGAAAATAAAGCTCCGAGGCGATTTCTAATCGATACAAAATTGCACCCCTCAGATGCGTGTTTAGCCCCTCTCAACGGATGTCGAGAGTTTGCGGAAGAGGTAAAAATGCTGTCAATCCGAGGAGTCTGCCTAGGCGGACGACGAGAATTGCCTCTTTTTGCTGGCGTTCAGCCCACGAAGCATCCCTCGCATCGCTCGGGATGACCACGCGGAGCCTTTTTCCGCAACCTGTAAGTCCGAGTGGATTCTATGGAATAAGCGGCACGGCACAAATCGGCGAATCGGGACGTAGACTAAGTCCGTGGTATAAACTCTCGGTCCGACTCAATGAATCCGCGATTTTACAGACTATGACCCGTGCCGTCATTCAAGTATCCGGAGTCCGCAAGACCTACGGCTCAACGGTAGCGGTCGACGACGTATCCTTCGAAGTCAATGACGGTGAGATTTTCGGTTTGATCGGGCCTAACGGCGCCGGAAAGACCACTTCGATGGAATGCATCGAGGGCCTGCGCACCCCCGACCGCGGCAAAATATCGGTTCTGGGTCTCGACCCTTTCCGCGATGTTTATAAATTGCAGGACCGCATCGGCGTGCAGCTCCAGCAGGCGCAATTGCAGAAGCGCATCAAAGTCTGGGAGGCGGTGGACCTCTGGGCTTCGCTTTATAAGAAGAAGACGATTGACGGCGAGCGCCTGCTCGAGCAGCTCAGCCTTGCCGACAAGCGCAACGCCTGGTTCATGACTCTGTCGGGCGGCCAAAAGCAGCGGCTATTCATCGCGCTCGCGTTGATCAACGATCCCGAGGTGGTGTTTCTCGACGAGCTGACCACGGGCCTCGATCCGCAGGCGCGCCGCGCCATCTGGGAACTGGTGCGCGGCATCCGCGAGCGAGGCAAGACCGTCTTCTTGACCACTCATCTCATGGAGGAAGCGGAGCGGCTGTGCGACCGTGTGGCCATCATCGAGCACGGGCGCATCATCGATATCGACACGCCGGCGAGCCTCGTCAACCGGCACTGCCCAGAGCAAACCGTCGTTCTCGCCACAAACGATCCGGCCGCTGAAGAGCGCCTTCGCACCATCCCGCGAGTTGACACGGTGACCTGCAAAGACTCGCAATTCACAATTCGCGGCCGGGGGGATGAGCTTGTGACCGATGTGATTCATTGTCTCTCCGAGAACCGCATCCGCGTCACCGATTTCCGTACCATCCTCCCGAACCTCGAGGACGTTTTTCTGAAATTGACCGGTCACTCGATTCGAGACTAGGATTTATAACCATGCTACGTGGACTCGCAAAACTGACCTGGATCGAGCTCAAGATCTTCATGCGCGAGCCGCTCGGCGCCATCGGGACGATCGTCTTCCCCGTTTTGATATTCGTCGTACTGGGGCGAGTGGCCGGCCGCAACCTCAGTCCGTCGTCGCTCTCTACCAATAGTTTTATCCACGCGGGCTTGCCGGTCTTCGCCTCGCTCCTGATCGTCATCAGTGCTGTGCTGTCGCTGGTCACCATCATCTCGATTTACCGCGAGGGCGGCATCCTCAAACGGCTCCGCGCTACTCCTCTCCGCCCCCAGACGATTCTTAGCGCCCATGTGATCGTCAAGCTGCTGCTCACCGCAGCTACGCTGATCTTGATGGTGCTGGCGGGCAAGCGCTATTACCCCGTCGGCGTCCATGCTCCCTTGTTCAGTTTTACGATCGCGCTGCTGATCAGCACTTGGAGCATCTTGTCCATCGGCTTCGTCATCGCCAGCATCGTTCCCACGGCGCGCTTTGCGCAGCCCATCGGCGCCGTCATCTTTTATCCGATGCTCGGATTCTGCGGCCTCTTCGTGCCCATTGAATCGCTTCCGCCGGCGCTGCACGCCGTGGCGCGATTAGTGCCGCTAACTTATGCGGTTTCGCTGCTCGAGGGCATCTGGAACGGCGATGCGTGGATCGCGCACCTGGGCGATGTAGCGGCACTTGTCCTAGTGTTTCTCGTTTGCACCGCGCTCTCGGCGAAAATTTTTCGTTGGGAGTAACGCGAACGCGGTGCTTGCTGACTACTGCTGCCAGCCTCCGCCGAGCGCCCTGTAGAGCTGCACGAGACTCTGGTACTCGGTGCCACGTGCCTCCGCGAGTGTGAGTTCAGCGGAAAAGAGCGAGCGTTGGCCGTCGAGGACTTCCAGATACGTGGTGGTGCCTCCCTTGTAGCGCATATCCGAGAGGCGCACCGACTCCTGCAGGTCCGCGACAGAATTCTCCTGGCGAAGCCGGACTTGATGGAATTTCTGATAGCCGATCAGCGCATCGGATACATCGCCAAACGCGCGCTGAATCGATTGCTGATAGGCAAGCAGCGCCTGTTGATGCTGCGATTCCGCCAGCCGCAGATTTCCGCGGAGGGCTCCGCCGGTGAAAATGGGCTGGCTCACTTGCGCGCCATAAGACCAGATCCCGATTTGCGAGCTCATCAGGCTGGAGAATGCACTGCTGCGTCCGAAGGCGCCGCCGCCGGAGCCAGTAAGCGAGATTTGCGGAAAGAACTGCGCCTTGGCGACTCCGATTTCGGCGTTCGCGGCGACCAGAGTTTGCTCGGCCTCGCGAATGTCGGGCCGGCGCTCGAGTAGAGAGGAAGGCAGGCCCGGCGGAACTTCGGGAGGGAGCTGCTGGTCCACGAGCGGCCGTCCGCGCGGCACGGCTTGCGGATAGTTGCCAAGGAGAATGCTAATGGCATTTTCTTCCTGCGCGATCTGCCGCTCCAAGTCGGGGATCTGAGCATTTGCAGAATCGAGGACTTCCTGAGCCTGCAAAACTTCAAGCTTGGTGGCTACTCCGTGCTCGACGCGAAAATTTGTGAGCTTCACCGAGTCCTGCTGCGTGTTGACAGTGTCACGGGTGATTTGGAGTTGAAGATCGAGTTGAAGTAGCGCGAAATAGTTGCTCGCCACATCGCTTACCAGCGTCAGTATGACCGTCTGCCGCGCATCCTCGGTGGCCAGCAGTTCGGCGCGTGCTGCTTCGTTTGCGCGGCGCAGCTTGCCGAAGAAGTCCAACTGGAACGCCGCGTCGGCCGTCAGAAGCAGAAAGTTGTAGTTGGTTTGGCCGATGTTTTCCTTTCCACCGGCGAAATTGCCGTTCGCCGCAACTTGAGGGAATAAACTGGAACGCGTTACGGCAAGTTGCGCGCGCGCTGCATTGATGCGCTCGGTCGCAATTTGCAAGTCGTAGTTCTGCTTTAGAGCCGTGCGGATGAGTTCTTGCAATTGCGGGTCCTGGAAGACTTGCCACCACGGAAGATCCGCATAAGACGCTGCTTGAGCCTGGGCCTGCGGGTTTTCGCTCAGGTCGCGATAGGACGTTGGAGTTTGAACGTCGGGCCGATGGTAGTTCGGACCGGCCGCGCACCCAGCGACCAAACTTGAAGTCATGATGGCGGCTATGAATGGCGCTAGTTTCTTCATAGATTGCTCCGCTAAATTTTCATTGCGTCGTTCTCGCCGGGAAGCATCTCAGTCTCCCGGCGCCGGAGCAGGCGTTGCCGGCAATGCTCCCGGAGAGTGTTCCTTGCCGGCGCCCGACCAGGTCTCGACGAGGTAAAAGATTGCGGGCACGAAGAAGATTCCGATCAGGCTGGCGGCCAACATCCCGCCGATGACCGTCGTGCCCATGATTTGACGAGCAACCGATCCGGCGCCGCTCGCAGTCCACAACGGCACGCAACCGAGAATAAAAGCAAAAGAGGTCATCAAAATCGGACGCAGACGGAGCCTGGCTCCTTCGAGTGCGGCATCCGCGAGAGGTTGCCCCCCTTCGAAGCGGTCCTTGGCGAACTCGACGATCAAGATCGCGTTCTTGGCGGCCAGGCCGATGAGCATCACGAGCCCGATTTGCGAGTAGATATCGGTCTCGATCTGGTCCAGGTACGGCGGATAAAAAACGCCGATTACAAAGCGCCGCAACAAAAGAATCCCGAAAGCGCCGAAGATCGCCACAGGCGTGCTCAGCAGCACGCTGAACGGCAGCGTCCAGCTTTCGTAGAGCGCCGCCAGAATCAGAAAGACGAATAGCAGCGAGAGTCCGAAGATCACCGACGGAGGCACTCCCTGCCGCGCTTTTTGTTCCTGATAGGAGATGCCCGAGTAGTCGAAGCCCATCTCGCGCGGCATGGTCTGCTTGAACACATCTTCGAGGGCCGCGGTGGCCTGGTCCGCGCTGTAGCCGGGCGCGGCGCCGCCGTTGATTTGCGCCGAGCGGTATTCGTTGAAGCGCAAGGTGAATTCCGGGCCGAGGCGCGGCTCGACGGTGGCAAGAGTGGAAAGAGGCACGTTCTCACCCTTGTTGTTGCGGACATAAAACTGCCCGACGTTTTCGGCCTTGGTGCGGTCTTCGCCTTCCGCTTCGATATAGACCTGCCATTGGCGGCCGAAGCGATTGAAGTAATTGATAAAATAGCCGCCCATAAAGGCCTGAATGGTGCGGTACACATCGCTGAGAGCGACGCCTTGTTTCAGCACTTTGTCGCGATCCACGTGGACGAACTCTTGCGGGACGCTGGACAAAAATGTGGTGCTGATGCTGGCGATTTCCGGCCGCTTGCGGGCCGCATCCAGAAAAATGCCCAGGTTCTTTGCCAGGAATTGAATATCGCCACCGGAACGGTCTTCGAGGATCATCGTGAATCCACCCGCCGTGCCAACACCAGGGATGGCGGGCGGGGAAAAACCGAAGGCGATCGCTGCGGGCAACTTGCTGAGCTTTTGGTTCAGTTGCGCCTTGAAAGTTTGGAATTGCTCGGCTCTGGTCTTGCGTTCATCCCAGGGCTTGAGGGTCACGAAAAAGGTGGCGTTATAACTGGTGCGGACAAAACTGAGCAAACTGAAGCCGACGAAGTCGGTAACATGCTGCACCCCCGGTGTATTCATGAGGATTTTCTCAACATCGCCGGTGACGGCCGTGGTGCGCTCCAGTGACGCGCCACTCGGGAGCTGCACGTTGACGTAGGCGTAGCCTTGATCTTCGTCGGGCAAGAAGCTCGAAGGGATGCGGTAGGCAAAAAATGCGCCGGCAGCGGCGAAGACTCCCAGAAACACAATCACCACGACGGTCTTTCGGACGAGCACGGCGCTCCAGCGCACGTAGCTGTCCGTGCCTCGCTCGAAGATTCGGTTAAACCAATCAAAAAATCTCTGCAAGAGTCCGCGGCTCGGTTCCTTGGGGCGAAGCAGAAGCGCCGCGAGCGCCGGGCTGAGCGTGAGCGCATTGAACGCGGAAAGAAGAACGGAAATCGCGATGGTCACGGCGAATTGCTGGTAGAGCTTGCCGGTGATTCCGGGAATGAAAGCCGTGGGCACAAAAACGGCGGAGAGAACCAGCGCGATGCCCACTACCGGCCCGGAGAGTTCTTCCATGGCTTTGAACGCCGCGGCTTTCGGCGTCATGCCCTCTTCGATATGGCGCTCCACGCCCTCGACCACGACGATGGCGTCGTCCACCACAAGGCCGATTGCCAGCACCAGACCGAAGAGAGAAAGCGTGTTGATGGAAAAGCCGAAGACGGGGAAGAGTATGAACGTGCCCACGAGCGAGACGGGCACGGCAAGGAGCGGAATCAGAGTGGCGCGCCAGCTCTGCAAGAAGAGATAAACGACGAGAATTACGAGCACCAGGGCGATCACAAGCGTTACGACGATTTCCTTGATGCCTTGGGTGACCGCGCGCGTGGTATCCAGCGCGATGTCGAAATCCAGGTCTTCCGGGAAGCGCTGCTTGAGCTGCGTCATGAGCTTGGTGACGCCTGCGGCGGCTTCCACCGCGTTCGAGCCCGGCAGTTGGTAGGTGGCGATGACGGCGCTGGGCTTGCCGTTGTAGCGCCCCGCGACACTATAGTCTTGCGCGCCCAACTCGATGCGCGCGACGTCGCGCACGCGCACGATCCCGCCGTCGGGAGTTTCGCGCACTACGATCTGCCCGAATTCTTCCGGGGAAGTAAGGCGGCCCTGGGCGAGAACCGAATAGGTAAATTCCTGGCCCTTGGGAGCGGGTTCGCCTCCCGCCTTGCCTGCCGGGTTCACGGTGTTTTGGGCTTGAACCGCGCTGACGATTTCCGGAACGGTGATGCCGAGCTTTGCCAGGTGATCCGGTTGCACCCACAGGCGCATGGCGTACTGCCCGGCGCCGAATACTTGCACATTTCCGATGCCCTGGGAGCGCAGGATGGGATCGGCGAGATTGATGTACGCGTAGTTCGCCAAGAATTTGGCGTCGTAGGTTCCGTGCGGCGAGTACACCGCGATCAGCATGAGAGGCGCGGTCACCGACTTGCGGACGGTCACTCCATAGTTGGTGACGTCAATGGGAAGCTGGGAAGCAGCCAGAGTTTCACGGCTCTGCGCCAGGATGTAATCCGTGTTGGGATCCGTTTTGGGGTCGAAGTTCACGATCAGACTGGTGTTGGAGTTGGCGGTGGCGTTCAGCGAATACATGTAGTTCATGTTGTCCACGCCATTCATTTGCTGCTCGATGGGCGTGGCCACTGCTTGCTCGAGAGTCTGCGCGTCCGCGCCGATGTAAGTGGCCAGAATTTGAATCTCGGGTGGAGCGATGCTGGGAAACTGCGCGATGGGCAAACTCAAGATGGTGATGGAGCCAACAATCACCAACACAATGGAGATCACCATCGCGACGATGGGGCGATTGATAAAAAACTTTGACATGGGATTACCTTCCTTGCGGTTCCATGGCAAATGGCTTGGGGTTTACCTGCGTGCCCGTGCGGACCTTTTGAACACCCTCGGCGACCACGCGCTCGCCGGGCTGCAGTCCGTCCGCGATAATCCACTCATTGCCGACACGATCACCGACGGTGACCGTGCGGACGTTCACTTTGTTCTCGCCATCCACCACCGCGACTTGATAGCCGCCCTGCAGCTCGGAGACGGCGCGCTGCGGGACAAGTAGCGCGCCCTCCTGCGTGCGGATGACCGCGCGCACTTTGCCGTAGCCTCCGGGGCGCAGAATATTTCCAGGATTGGGAAACAGGCCGGCGATGCGAATTGCTCCTGTGCTCTCATTTACTTGGCGGTCGGCAAAATAGAATGTGCCTTCATTGGCAAAGGTGGAACCGTCGGCCAGAATCAGTTGGAGGCGCAGATTCTTGTCGGCGGCCTCGCGGGTAGTCTCCGTGGGGAAGCGCTTTCTCCAGCCGAGATATTGGGGCTCGCTGACCGTGAAATAAACTTTGATGGGATCAACGGTGGAGACGGAAGTCACAGGCCCGCTGGCCGGATTTACGAGCGCGCCGACTTGCAGTTGGGCTTGGCCGGCGATGCCATCGATGGGCGCGACGAGCCGCGTAAAATCGAGGTTGATCTTCGCCGTTTCGAGGGCGGCTTCGGCCGACTTGATTTGCGCCTCGGCCGTGGCTACGGTTGCCTTCGCCGCTAGATTATTCTGAATAGCGTTGTCGAGATCCTGCTGGCTCGCTGCCTGCTCTCGCGCCAGCGGAGTGTAACGGTTGACGTCAAGCTCGGTTCGGCGTTGCACCGCTTCGGCATTGGCCAGCTGGGCCGTGGCTTGAGCGAGTTGCCCCTGCGCTTGATCGAACGCGGCTCGAAAGGGACGCGGATCGATCTCAAAGAGCAGCTGCCCTTTGTTAACAAATGCGCCTTCCTGGTAGCCCTGCCGCACGAGGTAGCCGGTGACCTGCGCTCGAACGTCGGCATTTGTGAATCCGTCGAGCGTGCCGATCCACTCGCCATAAATTGGGACATCCTTCTGCTCAACCTGCACGACCTCGACGTCCGGCGAGGCGCCCGGCTGCGCCCCCGATACGCGCTTTGGGCGTATCGCGCCAATAATCAGACCGATGACCACCACGCAAAACGCTCCACCGATCCAGAATTTATATTTCCAAAGCGTGTTCATCGTCTCCCCCCGGCAGAGTGCCCTTACGCTAGAATGCCTATGTTTGGTATCCGCCCGCGAATCATCCGATCCTCCCAGGCGTCACATCTGAGGAGCCGGCTGTGGCTGAGAACTACTGACTCTCCCGTGCTTCGTGCTTGTATCATATTCGAGCACTTGCGTGCATTACCGCCGCGATGGAAGTTAAAGCTACGGGGAATCGCCGCAGCCTCTACTCTGGCCTAATTCGGACTCGCTATAGCCGCCTTTGCCTCTTCTTCCGCGAACCACAGTTTGGGTACCAAACCGTTGCCCGCGTTTCTACGCGTAATCACGCCCACCTGTCTTTTATCTCCATTCGATGCACGAATGGGCGTTCGGACGCATTGACGTGACGTGGGTTGTTTGTATCAGGTGACGTAGGAGAGAAGTGACCTGAGAAGCGGCAACAATGCTGGCAACGGCCGACAGGTCTTACAGATTTATCGCGGCGTTTGCTAGTTTGGCTGGGAGGCCTGGACTCGAACCAGGATAATCAGATCCAGAATCTGATGTACTGCCAATTGTACGACCTCCCAGCAGCCGGTGAAAACAAAAGCGGGCCGCGAGCGCGACCCGAAATCAGTTTAATGGCAGGGTTGCGGTTCGTCAACCGGACGCATCCGCGCGCGTGCTGAACTAGTTTCAGGAGGTCCTGCGCAGCCGGAACTTCTTAGAAGAACTTCCCGGCGAAAGAGTGCGTTACTGCAGCGTAGTAGGTGCAACGGGGCGTGCTGAAGAACGAGGCTAGGTGTGAATCACAACGGAGACCCAGACGAGCGAGTCTTCGAGCGAGAATGCCACGCGGAAGCCTTCGCTGGGCTCGGCGGTTTCGAGCACATAGTCTTCGCCTGAGATGACCGTGGGGACGGAAAGCATGCAATGGTCGGCGAGCGTGCTGATTTTTGATTTGAAATTGCCGGCGACCATGTTGCAAAGCTCGCCGAGAGCATCGCGAACGGTGGATTGATTGGATGCGGCGTCGCCGCCAAGCATGCAGGAGGCGAGCTTGGACGCGGTGTCGTCGCCGCAACGAATGGTGACCATGCCGCAGAGCACCCCGGCCATGCCGACCATGGCGGTATGGTGGCCGCTGGGTTCGTCGGGAGGCGAGGGAACCTGCTGCATGTGGGCGCCTGCCATCATTTGAAAGACTTCGACGACGGCACATTCGAGAATTGTTTTCCAACTCGCTTCGGGGCGAACCGGCGCTCCCGGCGCGCGATTCATGGTTGAGCTCATTTGCCGCTCCCGATGAGAGGAGACACTCGCTCTTTGACCTGCTCGGGCGTGAAAGGTTTGCGGATATAGCCCTTGGCCCCGACGGAGAGTGCCTCGACCACGCGCGCTTCGCTGCCTTCGGTGGTAATCATGACCACGGGCACGCCTTTACCAGCTTCCAGCTTCGTGAGGTTGCGCAAGAACTCGAGACCGTCCATTACCGGCATATTGATGTCGCTAAGAATGATGTCCAGCGAGCCCTTCTGGACTTCGACGAGGGCTTCGGCGCCGTTGCTGGCTTCCAGAACTTCGCTGATCTCAAGACCCGCCTGGCGCAGCGCGCGCTCCACGATTTTGCGCATCACGGCGGAATCATCCACGATCAGAACTTTAAGTTTCTTCACGGCCTTCTCCTAAAAGCTTTCACGAACCCCAATGGGGACGGCGCGTTCACGTGGCGCGCTCCGTAGAAAAAATGGAATCGACCAGGGCTTCCACTTCGACAGTGAAACCGTCCAGCTCGAAGGTGAAGCGCGCCATATCCAGCCGCTGCGCCGTCGGATATTTCGCGCCTAGAAGCGCCCAGGATGGCTCGGAGGACAGGTCAAACTCGCGCGCCTCGTAATAGCCGTATCCCAGGCCCCGCAAACGGCAAAGGAGATCGGCGAGGTTAACGACGGCAACGACCTCGGCATATTCTCCGGTGGCGGGAGGCTGGTGATGGTATTCGATAACGGTGGAGACGTCGGGCGGAAGGTTCCAGACGTCGGCGAGAATGCGCCCGCTTTCACAATGCGTGAATCCCAGGACGCGCTGTTCCACTTCGCAGATCGGAGTTTCGGATTCCTTCGCCGTCTCCAGAATCTCGCCAAATTCCTTCGGGAATAGCAGCGCATTGACCAACATTCCGATGTCGTGAAGCAGGCCTGCGAGGTAGAACTTTTCCTGAGGCTTGATGCCCAGCCGGTAAGCAAAGTGCTGGCTGATCAGGGCGGTGCCGAGAGCGTGGCGCCAGAATGTGATGGGAGCCATGCCGTGCTTTGTGCCGGCGAAGAGTTTCGGCAGGCTGACGGAATAGACCAGATCGCGAACATTGCGGATGCCGAGAGCCACGACGGCTTCATGGATGGACTCGATGTTCGCTTTGCGCTGAAAAAGAGCGGAATTCGCCATGCGCAGACACTGTCCGGCGAGCGATTTATCGTAGGAAATCAAATCCACGACTTTGTCGATGTTGACGGAGGAAGGGTCCTGACTCAGACATTCGCCGAGCGAGCGCAGCACCGCCGGCATCGCGGGCAGGTTTCGCAGCTCGCCGACCCTGCGAGTGAGAAGTTCACTTGTAGCGGCGTTCATAGGGTGTCTCCAGCGGGATCGCCCGGATTGGGCTTGTAGTAGGACGTCGCGTTGGGAAAATGGACCAAGCGAAGGTGGTCGTTGATGCCATAGAGCGACTCGGAGTGTCCGAGAAAGAAATAGCCGCCCGGGAGCAGCGCGTTGAAGAAATGCTCGACAGTCCTGCGTTTGGACGCGCCGTCGAAATAAATCAGCACGTTGCAGCAGAAGATGATGTCGAAGCCTTTCATGAAGAGAATTTTGGCCTGATCCTGAAGATTTAATCGCTCAAACTTGATCAGCGCGCGAACTTCATCCCGGACTTTGAAAGCGTCGCCGTCGGGAACGAAGAATTTGTCGCGCATCTCGCGGCTGGTGTTTCGCAGAGCGTAGTCCGTGTAGCTGCCTTCGCGGCATTTCACCAGAGAATTGTCGTTCAGGTCCGTGGCGACGATTTCAAAAGACCAGCCTTTCAGTTTTTGAGCGAGCTGCTCCAGGAGGATGATCGAGAGCGTGTAGGGTTCTTCGCCGGTGGAGCAGCCGGCGCTCCAGATGCGAATCTTCTTGAACGATTGCTTGGTCTTCAGCGCAGTGAGCTTCGGTAGGATGACTTTAGTGACGGCGTCGAGCTGCGGTTGATTGCGGAAGAAGCAGGTCTCGCCGATGGTGATCTCATTCAGCAAGGCGCGCATCTCGGCATCGCGGCTGGAGCGCGTGGTGAGTTGCTCGAGATAGTCCGCAAACGTGCCGGACTTGATGGCGGTCATGCGCCGTTGGCAGCGGTTCGCAAGCAAATAGAATTTGTTATCGGTCTGGAAAATCCCGGACATGCGATAAATGAGATCGCGGATTTTGAACAGTGCGGGATCTTTGAGATCTTCCTCGCGGGAATCCTGCACCGGAGCGGAAAGCTTTTCGATGGGCATGCGATTCAGCTCCGGACGCTCAGGCGTTCCTCGATATGACTGAGGAGCCCCGCGGGATCGAGAATCAGGCGCACTTCGCCATCGCCGCTGATGGTGGCGCCGGCGAGACCCGGAACATTGTGGAGATGCGAGCTGATGGATTTGATGACCGTTTCCTCCTGGCCGACGAGCTGGTCAACGACCAGGCCGATGCGGCGCTGGCCGGCGGCGAGCACGACGACGCGCAGCAGCGCATCCTGATGGCGCGATTCCGAAGGCAGACCAATAGCTTGATGGAGCCAGCAGACGGGGATCATGCGGTCGCGAAGACGCAGCATGTCCGTGCCGTTGGCGCGATGGACTTCCGCGGCGCGAATGCGAATGGTTTCGACCACGGAGCGCAGCGGGAGCGCGTAAGTCTCTTGCGCGGCGGAAACGAGGAGGACCGGAAGAATTGCCAGCGTGAGCGGAAGGCGCAGACGAATGCAAGAACCCTTCCCGAGCTCGCTATCGATCTCGACGGCGCCGTTCAGCTTCTTCATATTCGAGCGGACGACGTCCATGCCCACTCCGCGGCCCGAGACATCGCTGACTTTTTCGGCCAGGCTGAAGCCCGGAAGAAAGATCAGGTCGAGAATCTCCCGGTGGCTCATGGTGGCCAACTGATCCTGCGAGATCACGCCTTTCTCGATAGCTTTTCTGGCGATGCGATTGTGATCCATCCCCGCGCCGTCATCTTCGATTTCGATGACGATGTTGTCGCCTTCCTGGCGGGCTTCGACGCGCACCGTGCCGCGCGCGGGTTTGCCGCGCTCGACGCGGGCCGCAGGCAATTCGACGCCGTGGTCCAGAGAATTGCGGAGAAGATGCACGAGCGGATCAACGATTTGCTCGGCGACGGTCTTGTCGAGCTCGGTGTCTTCACCCTGAATGACCAGCTCGACTTCTTTACCGAGAGCGCCCGCAAGATCGCGAACCATGCGCGGGAAGCGGCGGAAGATAGCTTCGACAGGGACCATGCGGGTGCGCAGGCCGGCGGTCTGAAGCTCGTCGGTGATGAAACTGAGACGCGCGGCGCACTGAAGCAGCGAGGATTCAAAGCGATCATCGGCCGATCGGTGCTCGGAAAAGCTGCGGCTGAGATGCATGAGCCGATTGCGCTCGAGAACGAGTTCGCCGACGAGATTGATGAGCTCATCGAGCTTGGTCACATCTACGCGAATGGTGCGCGTGGTCTCGACGGCGGTGGCGGCAGCTTTGGCGGATAGCTCTTTCGGCTGGGATTGGACGCCGCGATCCACGAGTGACAAGTCCGCGCCCAGGTCTTGGTTTGCGCGAGCCGGATGGGCTTCGATAGACAGTGCCTCGCTCGAAGGCGGCGGAGCGGCCTCTTCGCGATGCTCGGCGGAATCGGACTGCAACAGCCCGTGGAGGTCTTGGACGAGACCTTCCAATTCATATTCGTGAGAGGCGCCATCGCGGACGTCGCGGATCATGCGGCGAAGCTGATCGAGTGCCGCGAGCAGCGTGTCCATCACTCGGTGAGTGACCTTGCGTTCGCCTTTGCGAAGAATGTTCAGCACGTCTTCGGCGTGGTGGGTGAGTTCGACAATCTGCGTGAAGCCGAGGAAGCCCGAGGTGCCTTTGATGGTATGGAAAGCCCGGAAGATGCGATTGAGAAGCTCGGCATCCTCGGGCGCGGATTCCAGCGTGACCAGATCCTGATCCAACTGCTGCAGGTACTCCTCACATTCGGTGAGGTAGTCCTGAAGCAGCGCGGCGTCCTGTTCGATTTGCTGGCTCATGAAAATTGTGCGCCGGGGCGATACACGTGCTTCCCCCTGACATCTCTATCGGCTGATTTCGAAACATCTGTTGCGCGATTCTGAAAAACTCCTCATTCCCGACCGACGATGCTGCTCGAACGATTCGAACGGTTTACCCTCAGCGGCTCACGCGTGGGTCAGAACGCCTTCTTCGGCGACTGCGCCGGGGAGAAGCTCCTGCGGCGACGCCAGCGCCGAATTTTCTTCCTCAGTCATAACGCGCTCGACATCGAGAAGAATCAGCAGCCTGCTATCGAGCTTGGCGACTCCGGCGACGAATTCTTGATTGACGGTGCCGAGGCGCGGAGCGGGTTCGATGGTGCTCGAGGGAATGCGCAGAACTTCGGAGACCGAATCCACCACGAAGCCGATGATGGCCCCGCTCACTTCGGTGACCACGATGCGCGTCTGCTTGTCGTTCGGCCGCGCGGCGAGGCCGAAGCGTTTGCGAAGGCCGATCACCGGAATGACCTTGCCGCGCAGGTTGATCACCCCGTCCACGAACGCCGGAGAATTCGGGACGCGCGTGAGGCCCTGCATGCGGATGATCTCCTGCACGCGGAGGATTTCCAGGCCGTATTCCTCGTTATCGAGATTGAAGCTCACCAACTGCAAGAGTTCTTCAGAGCGATTGGATTGCTCGACTCGCTTTACGATTTCCCTCTCTGTCGTTCGCATGGATCGTTGGCTCCTTTTCAAATTGTGGTTCTACCGCCGGGCTTGCGCTGCTCTCGATTCGTGCTGCTCGTAGCGAGACTCCAGCCTGATTAGCGCGGGCTTCAATGCACTGCAACAAAATCACGATCGTGTTGTGATTTTCGGCTGACGGTGTCCTCGAGGTCGCGCGCGTGCGGCGTTGTGTTACGGCCCACCTTCGTGCCGTCATCCACTTTGAACTTGCTTACCAGCGTCTGAAGGTCGGTAGCCAGGGTTGCAAGATCTGCAATGGCCTTGGCGGCTTCATTTGCGGCAATGGATGTCTCCTCCGTAATTCTTGCGATCTGCTCGACATTGGAGTTGATCTCTTCGCTGGCGCTGGCTTGCTGCGTCGCGGCTGTGGCGATCAGCATCACCATGTCGCCCACCTGGCCCGAGGTCTTGATGATTTCATTCAAAGAGCCGCCGGCCTGCGTGGTCGATTCCACTCCCAGCTCGACCTGCTCGGTTCCCAACTGCATCGCCTCGACCGCGCGCTTAGTTCCGGTCTGGATCTTCTGAATCATCTGCGTAATTTCCTGCGTGGCGTTGGTGGTGCTCAACGCCAGCTTGCGGACTTCGTCGGCGACGACGGCGAAGCCGCGGCCCTGCTCGCCGGCGCGCGCGGCTTCGATGGCGGCATTGAAGGCCAGAAGATTCGTTTGGTTTGCGATGTTCTCGATCACTCCGATGATCTTGCCGATCTGGCTGCTGCTGTCGCCGAGTTCCCGCACTAACGTTGCGGTTTGTCCCACGGAGTCCGCGATGGCGCGCATTTTCTTGAGCGTGTCTTCAACGATCGTGCCGCCTTGACGCGCAATCTCCGCGGCATTGCGCGAGGCTTCCGCGGCTCTATTGGAATTTTCGGAGACTTCCTGGACGGTGGCGGACATTTCCTGCATCGCGACGGCGACCTGTTGGGTCTGATTTTTCTGCGTCTCGGCGCCATGGGCTTGCTCGGCAGACGTGGCGGAGAGCTCTTCACCGGCCGTGGCGATGCGCTCAGAGCTGGTTGACACCGAGGCGATCATTTGCCGCAGGCTCATCTGCATCTTATTGACCGCTTCGGAGAGCTCGCCCAATTCGTCGCTGGCGGCAATCACCAGCGGAGCGCCGGAAAGATCGCCTTTGGAAATGGCTCCCGCGCGCGCGAGGACGCGAGTAGTCGCCGTCGAAATGGCCCGGCTCACCCAAATCGCGATCAAGCTTCCGGCGAGGATGGCCGCGATGGTCCCGAGGATTTGTATCTTGAGGAGCGATTCCTGTAAGGCTTCGAGATTATTCCAGGTGTCGTCGATGGGCGTCTTTTGCGCGCTGGCCATGGCGTCCAGGCTCTTCTTGATCACGGCGGTATTCTTGGAGCAAACATCGGCGAACTGATTGCCCGCCTGAGTCACAGCGTCTTTCCTGGAACTGGCCGCGAGCTTCATGAAGGTTTCCTGATTTTTGCGCAGCGCCGGCAGCTGCGCCTGGATGTCCGCGAGACGTGCGAGGTTCTCCTTGATCACCCATTTTTTTGAGAATTCGGTCATCCTGGCAATGTCGTCGTCAACAGCGTCCCAGGCTTCCTTGTAGCGACCCCAGGCAATCTTGCCGCGCTCGGAATTGGAGCCGGCGAGCGCCGCCTCGCGTCCTTTGGACTGCGTCTGGTTCAGATCCCGCTGAAGGGCAGTGGAGAGCTGGAACGAGGGAGACACGACGGTCAAGCTTTGCCTCTCGAGATTATGAATCTGCACCGACTTGGAATAGACGAGGAATGCGCTTCCAATCATCAGCAAGAGAATGGAAGCGAACCCTGCAGCTATTTTTCTGCCGAGCGTGAATCTCATCGGGCTTTCCCTATCGAACGCCACCTTCGATATACAAATCGCTAGCTCGAAATCGCCGGAGCAATCCCGAGCCTTTCGGGCTTTGCTCTCATTCCGTCACGGCGGATCGCCACGGCGCGCTTACACTTCTACCAGTTCGTGTTCCGAGACCTCCTCGCGAAGTGACGCTGCCCGGGGCCTTCGATTCTGAGTGCTCGTCCGGCGCGAACCGCTCCGATTGCCGTCGATTTTGAATTTGCTGACGATGGCGTGTAGCTCCGTGGCCAGATTCGAAAGTTCGTGAACCGCCTTCGCCGATTCGTTCGCGCCCGTAGCTGTTTCCTGCGTGATCTTCGCGATTTGCTCGATGTTCGAATTGATCTCGTCGGTGGCGCTGGCCTGCTCTGTGGCCGCCGTGGCGATCAGCATCACCATGTTGCCCACCTGCTCGGACGTGGTGATGATTTCGTGCAGCGAGGTCCCCGCTTTCGTCGTCGATTCCACCCCGAGTTCCACTTGCTTGGTGCCCGACTGCATGGCCTCGACGGCGCTTTGCGTCTCGGTCTGAATGTTTTGAATCATCTGGGTGATCTCTTTGGTGGCTTTGCTGGTGCGCTCGGCCAGCTTGCGCACCTCATCCGCCACCACAGCAAAGCCGCGGCCTTGCTCTCCGGCACGGGCCGCTTCGATGGCGGCGTTCAACGCCAGCAAGTTGGTTTGATCGGCGATGTCGTCAATCACGCCGATAATTTCACCGATCTGATTGCTGCTCTTGCCGAGTTCCTGGACTTTCTTGGCGGTTTGCCCCACGGAATCGGCGATAGCGCGCATTTTTAAAAGCGTGTCTTCGACGATCGAGCCACCTTTGCGCGCCGTATCCGCGGCATTGCGGGAGGCTTCCGCGGCTTTATTCGAATTTTCGGAAACTTGCTGGACAGTGGAAGACATCTCCTGCATGGCCGTAGCGACCTGATGCGTCTGGTCTTTCTGCGATTCGGCGCCGGAGGCCTGCTCGGCAGCCGTGGCGGAAAATTCCTCGCTCGCCGTAGCAATGCGCTCCGCGCTCGCGGAAACCGACGAGATCGTCTCGCGCAAATTACGCTGCATCGCATTGATACTTTCAGAGAGCGCGCCCACCTCGTCGCGGCTCTGCACGGGTATTTCCCTTCCAGTTAGATCACCGGCGGCAATCCTCTTGGCCACTTCGGCAACTTCCTGAACTGGCCTGGAGATCAATCGAGCAATCCACGTTGCAAGAAGAAGACCCAGCACAACACACACAATCAGCAGGCCGGCGGCCCACCAGCGGGCGCTCGTGTAGATGTCCGTGCTCAGCGCATTCGCTTTGGTAGCACCCTGGACGTTGAATTCGACGTCCTTTTGAATGGCGGCAGCGGTCTTGTCGAAAACGGCTTTCTGGGGCCCCAGCATGAGCTGGTCGGCTTCTGCGGCTTTCCCTTGCCGGGCCAATTGCTTGATCTCATTCGAACCCTGCACGTATTCCTCAAATGCCGTGGTTGCGTCGTCGGCAAGTTTTCGCTCTTCGGGGCCCGTGATGGTGGGAGTGTAGGTCGCTGCCGCCTTCTTAAAATCTTCAATCGATGCGTCGGCGTTCTGAATTTGTGCGTCGCGGTCCTCTGCAGTCTTGGCGAGCGCACCGCGCAATTGGTATCGCCGTGCGCTGGCCAGGTCGAAGCGCATATCTTCCAGACTGCGAATCGCAACCATCCAGTTCTCCGCCATGTCCACGGTGGTCGCACGAACGGCGGCCAGTTTCATGAGTGAGAAAACACCTAAGACGGCGGTCAGGGCCAGCACCATTGAGAACGACAGGATCAGTTTTGTGCCGAGCTTCTTATCGGAAAACCAACTCATCGGTCCCTCCTACGGGAGCTACGCTTAATATCAGCAACATGAATTCCTGTGACGGAGCGTGATTGGCCCGGGGACAGGCGCAACTCCACATATCAAGCGCAATCCCTAGGTATTAATCGGACGTTGTGTGCGGATGCCTTAGTGCTTTATAGAAATCGCCGATGGCATAGCTGACGCCGGCAAAAACACGCTTGTTGGGCGCGCCGTGCGTCAAACCGAGGTCAATACCGGCGTCGAAGACCATTCGCCGGTTCGGGCTGTAACCGATTGACCACAAAGTCGATACGAGGCCAGGGTTGTTCGTCGAGCTGTGCGTGTCGGCGTAAACCTCGCCTGTGAGCGAGAAATGGCGAATAAGTGCATGAGTAGCGTTCAGCGAATATTCCCGGTAGCGGGAATCGGGCTGATTGTTCGACTGCCCGAAGAGCACATACTTTGTTTCAAAGTTGAACGAAGTCTGCCTAAGGTCCTTGCCGGCGGAAATGGCGATGATCTGGTCACGCAGTCCTGAGCCCAGGCCGTTCTGAGAATCAGCGGTCGGCTGTTTGAGCGTGTACTGAATCGAAAGCGCCGGAAGATTGCGGCTCTGCGCGTGAAATCGGTATTGGCCGGTCATCCAGGTATCGCCGATTCCGGCAGCCGCAGACTGCCCGGGCCCTGACGCAGTTTCCCACGGCGTGAAATACGTCCGGAATTCGAAGTTGCAAAAGACGCCAAATTTGTAGAGCACCCCGGAGCTGCTGGCCTGCTCTCCGCCGCCGAACCAAGCCCGCTGCCAGCCATATTCCGCCTCGCCGACACCTGGCGCGATGGTGTCCGGCGAGTCCGTAATCGTCGGCTGGCTCGGACTCGCGGCGACCGTCTGCTCCTCACCGCTGGAATGGCACTGAGCGAAGGCCGGGAGCGACCCGGCAGCGGTCAAGAACGTAATCAGCAATATCTTCGAAAAGTTCGGCATGTTCCTCGAGTTCCCTAATTCGCGCGAGATTCCAGAGAGCGTGGGTCTCCAGAGCGCAGACACCAACGCGACGACGCGCGAGAGTCACAAGATGGATTGCACGCGGTGAGCCAGTTGGAAGTGCCGTCAAATCAACGAATGATTGCAGTATGAGTGTTTCGAGGCGGAGCACACGTGCGCGGTTGGAACATCAGACTTGAGCTGCGGCAGCGCGTTTGTCCGCGAGCCAGTGTGGTTCGCGCCGACGGGATGGCCGAAAAAATTCCGCGGCTTAGCGATGACTCGCGCCCACGAGTGATTCCATTTCCTCGGATCGGCTATCAGGCCGCCGCGCGCCCCTGCGGCTTGCGCTTGCGGCTCCCGTTGGCTCCCGTGTCGAATTTGCTGACCATGCTCTGGAGTTCCGTGGCAAGGCTCGAGAGATCGCTCACGGCTTTGGCCGATTCGGTAGCGCCGGCCGCTGACTCCTGCGTGATCTTCGCGATCCGCTCGATATTCGAATTGATTTCCTCGGTGGCACTGGCCTGCTCCGTCGCCGCCGTGGCGATCAGCATCACCATGTCGCCGACCTGTTCCGAAGTCTTAATGATCTCGCTGAGCGAGTTGCCCGCTTTCGTCGTGGACTCCACGCCGAGTTCCACCTGCTGCGTGCCCGCTTGCATGGCCTGGACCGCGCTTTTCGTCTCCGCCTGGATGCTTTGAATCATCTGCGTGATTTCTTTGGTGGCCTTGCTGGTGCGCTCGGCCAGCTTGCGCACTTCGTCGGCAACTACCGCGAAGCCGCGGCCCTGTTCGCCCGCGCGAGCCGCTTCGATGGCCGCGTTCAACGCCAGCAAATTGGTCTGGTCGGCGATGTCGTCGATCACGCCAATGATTTCACCGATCTGATTGCTGCTCTTGCCCAGCTCCTGCACTTTCGTGGCGGTCTGTCCCACGGAATCGGCGATAGCGCGCATTTTCGCCAGCGTATCTTCTACGATTGAACCGCCGCGACGCGCAGTATCGGCGGCATTGCGGGAAGCCTGCGCCGCTTTATTGGAGTTCTCAGAGACTTCCTGCACGGTCGAGGACATTTCCTGCATGGCGGTAGCGACCTGGTGGGTCTGATCCTTCTGCGTTTCCGCGCCCTGGGCCTGCTCGGCAGCGGTGACGGAAAATTCCTCGCTAGCCGCGGCAATACGTTCCGCGCTCACGGACATCGAAGAAATCATGTTGCCCAGGCTCTCGATGGACTCGTTGAGCGCCCGCCCCATTTGCCCGATGTCGTCTTCTGATTCAACTTCGATCCGCCGCGTTAGATCGCCCTTTGCCAAAGAAACAAGGATTTCGCGCGTGCGCGAGATGGGATTCGCAACCACCTTCCGGACGACAAATACAACGGCTCCGATCGTCACCAGCAATGTGACAAACGTGATCACGAACAATGCAATCGCGTTCGACCGCGAGTTTGCCACCAAGACGTCCGTCGGCGCTTTCACGCTGAACGCGCCTCGCAGCTCTCCCACCTTCATGCCTTCCTTGGTATATCCGAATGGATCCTTCGCACCCGCGGGATCGCCGTGACAGAACAGGCAGTCTTCCGTCGTGCGCACTGGCTGCGCGTAACGCATCCAATCTTTTCCGTTCTCACTGCTACGCTCCGAGAACTCTTTTAGCGAAGGGTCTCGCTCAAAGGCCTCCAGCGCGCGGCGCTCGAAATCATCGGGAGAATTCTGCGGATTGCGCGGATGGAGCGCCGGGGTCTTGAATTCCATCCCCTGTTTCGATGCGTACTCCTGCGCCACTTTCCATCCGACGACGACTGGCACCTGCTCCATATGCTGGAAATTGTGGCCGGGCACGAAGGTGTCGATGTTGCGCGAGAACCACACGCGCGCCGCGCTGGCCATGCCGGTGATCGCCGCGATTTTGTCGCGAAACGCTTCTTCTTGCTGGCGATTCACGCGCGCTTCCGTGATCCAGTAGCTCACCGCGGAAGTCAACAGCAGCGCCACGGCAATGGCGCCCACGATCTTGGCGGAAAGACTCAAGTTCTTTAGCATCCTTCCTCGCTCGATTTCGCAATGCGCGTGCAGCCCGAGTAAAGCAGGGTCTTCAGGAGTAATCGGAACAGACGTGGGAATGCTTTAGAGCGGAACGCGGCTGCGCAACGAGAAAGAAACCTCAGCTCGGGCGAGCGAGGCCGTGCCCTACATCGTGCGGGACTTCGGGACATGCGCCCCAATAATCGCGGCGCAGGAAATCGGGGCGCTTGGCGATGAGTTCCGCCCAGGAATGTTTCCAGCTCAGCAGATTGGAAATTACCGTGCGGCGCGTGGGCTGCTTTTCGTGCAGCAGGCGCTCGCTGGCCATGACGCCGGGTTCGGCATGAAAGCGGCGCTGCATCGAGGAATCGCATAGGGCGTTGGTGATGGAAAGAAGAGTCATGCCCTGGTGATGCGCCATCCAGTTGCGCACCACTTGGTGGCGCTCGCCGCGTGCCAGGCGCGAAGCGGTGAAATCGCCGGCCTCGAAGAATCCATAGGCCGACAGCCACCCTAGCTTTTGCATGCGTTCAAGATTGTCCATCGCGCCGCGCGGATCAGTCGCAAGCGCGAGAAACGTCGAATAAGGCGACACAACGAGCTCGTCCGACGCGCCATCATGATTTAACCCGAGGCCCGGCACGCCAAACGCGTGATAGCGATAGTGGCCGTCCGGATTTCTTTGCGCGCACGAAGATTCAGAGATGCCCCACGGAATCGCATGGCTGCGCGCGAAGCGCTGCTGGGCGCGGACCGCGGCGCGCGCGCTGTGCTCGAGCATGGTGTTCGGATACGAGCGCATCCACAGCGAGGGCATCAGATATTCGAACATCGTGCCGGTCCAGGAGACCAGCACGTCTTCGCGCTGGCAATTCGTATGCGTGCGGTCCAATTGGAACCAGGCTTCCTGCGGCATTTCGTTCTTGGCGATCGCGCAGAATACGGCGGCGCGGGCTTCCGAAGCCATCAGGTCGTAATGATATTTGCTGACGGCCTTGTCATCGCCGTCGTAGCCGATCGAAACCATTTTCTTTTTGGCATTGTAGAGGAAGCCAAAATCCATGGCATCGGCAAGCGCACCGGCGTCGTGAGCGAGATCGGCAAGGCGCGCGGCAAACCGCGCATAAATTTCCTGTGACCGCGCAATCGCCGCTCGCAGGTGCGGCAGCGCGGCGCGGGCTTCATCGTTCATCGCGCTGCTGCTCGACAGCACCTGTAGTTTGTCTTCCAGGCTCTCGAGTACAAGCGGCGCCGATTCGATTGTCAGGTATCGGAGATCCGGCTTCGCCGGGCGGGCCAACAAATTCCAAACGGACTCGAACTCTGGAGCGAGCCATGGCGCCAGATTCGCCACCATGCGGATAAGGCTTCCCACGCGAATCGAAAACTCACTCACCCACCAGCGAATCTCCCGCGGCAATTCAGAGTCCGCGACTTTCTCTTCGAGAATTACTGCATCGAGATCGAGGGTCGAGAGCGTCTTGATCCATTCGGTGCCTTCAGATGGCAGCGCTTCAAACCGCTGCTTCAGATCGCTCATCGCGCGATACAGTGCAGGTATACGCGGCTTTTTCGCCGCAAGCTCCGCCAGCAAATTGACGTGATCGCGAATTCCGTGCCACAGATTTTCGCCGAACAACGGCTGCTTCGCAGCTTCCAGGCAGCCGTGTTTCAGCGTCCAGAGCGAGCAGAGAAGATTGCCATTGTCCACCGTCGAGACGAAGAGCGGCTTCACCGGTTCGAGCGTGCGATTGTCGTACCAGTTGTAGAGATGCCCGCGGTGTTTCTCCATGCGCGCGACCGTCGATAGCGTCTCGTGCGTGTCGTGGATGAACTCATCGAGAGTGAAATAGCCAAGATCGTATGCCGCCTGCCGCGAATTCAAGAGCAATCCGAGATTCGTGGTCGAGATGCGATGCGCCACGAGCGGCGGATCAACTTGAACGATGTCGGGAATCAGCCAATGCTCTTCCCGGTTGCTGAATTCGCGGAAGAAGCGCCAGGTTCGCAGCGCGGAATTGCGCAGCAGCCCTCGATCGGCGGCCTTGAACGGCGATTCACTCGACTCGCGCGGCTGATTGAGCCAATCGCAGATCCATTTCGATGAACTCCAAAGAACCAGAAACGGCAGCGCAATCGCCAGCGATGCAGGATGCGTGACGGCAACCAGCGCGCCGATCGCGAACGCAAGGAACACCGCCCAGTCGAGATACGAATCGACCAGCGTCGTGGCCTTCGAATTCGTCTCGGAGTCGGCCGCGGTTTCCCATTCCAGCATCTTCTTCCGCGTCACCAGAGTCCGCACCATCGTGCGCACCACCGCGTCGCCGGTAACGAGAGTCTGATGGCAAAGGAATGTCAGCCGGATGAATAACTTCGCATGGGCATTCGCGAAATCGCGAAACAGCGATTTCCAGAAGCCCTTCTCGAAAAGCGCGCACCCTGCGGTCAAAATCGAAAAGGCGAATTGAAAGTATGTCGGCAAGAAGAAGATAGCCATGGCCGCAAGCGTCCAATAGAGCGCGCGGCCCGGCAGAAAGAGCCAGCCGCAAAGAAGCAGCGCGAACGTTGCAAATTCCGTCAGGCTGCGGCGCAGATTATCAACGATCTTCCATCGCGAAATATTCGACAGCGGATTGCGCGCCAAATGGCCCGAGTGCTCCGGAACTCTCGGCAGCAGCCAGAAAATGATTTGCCAGTCCCCGCGCACCCAGCGATGCTTGCGTCGGCTGAAGGCGCTGAAGTGCGACGGATAATCGTCCACCACCTCAACATCGGAAACCAGGCCGGCGCGCGCGTAGGCGCCCTCGATCAGGTCGTGGCTCAGAATCGCGTTACACGGAAAGCGCCCGGCCAGCACTTTCTGAAACGTCTCGACTTCGTAGATGCCCTTGCCGGTGAAAATCCCCTCGCCGAAAAGGTCCTGATAAACGTCAGATACCGCGCGCGTGTAGATATCGAAGCTCGTGTCGCCCGAAAGCAGCGACGCGAGCCGCGAGCGCCCAGCGGACTTGATGCTGGTATCCACGCGCGGCTGCAGTATTCCGTAGCCTTCGATTACGGTGTTCGTCGCCGCATCGATCACTGCGCGATTCAGCGGATGCGCCAGCGTGCTAATCAGCCTGTGGGCCGCCTCGCGCGGTAATTGCGTATCGAGATCGAGAGTGATCACGTACTTCACGCCCTCGAGAAGCGCCAGATCGCCGGTCTTGACCGCGAAGTGATCGGCCTGCTGCAAAAGAAAGCGGTTGAAGTCGAGCAGCTTGCCGCGCTTTCTCTCCCAACCCATCCAGATGCCTTCCGCCTCATTGAAGACGCGGTTGCGGTGGAAGTGAAAGAAAGCGCCCTTGCCTTGCGCGGCGTATTTGTCGTTGAGCTGCTCGATCAGGCGCGAGCAAAGCGGCGCCAGCGCGTCTTTCTCATCGAACTCGACTTCCGCGTCGGGTGGATCGGTGAGCAGCGCGAAATGAATGTTGGCGTCGCGATTCCCGAGGAACCGTATCTCGAGATCGCGGACGGCGTGCCGCGTTTGCTCCTCGCTGGTCAGCAGCGTCGGCACGACCACCATCGTCTTGCAATCCCCGGGAACGCCGGCCGAAAAATCGAGCCGTGAGAGCTTTCTGGGCCGCACGAAGCGAGTGACCACGAGATTGACGATTGACACCGCGCAATCCAGCGCCGGAATCAGGAACAGCGCAACGACGAGTAGTCCCGGAAGCTTCGTCCGGGACAGCGCAACAACTCCGGCCATCAGTCCGATCGTGAGCACCTCGATCGCGACCAAGTACGAATAATCCGGAAATTTCAGAAGAAATTGCCGCATCCGCGACGCGAGGGACGCCTTGAAGCCGATGGCACTCTCGAGTTCCGCGCGGCCCTTATCCACGAGGTAGTAGCCGACGTGCGCACGCCGTTCGCGCGCTCTGCCGCTCAAAGATCTTCGCCCTTGCGCCTCGCGCGCCAGCTCGACGGCCGCCGAAGCGATTTCGTGTTCCGCGCGCTGCGAAGCCTTTGCCAGCTCCGCAACGGCCGCGCGGTAGTTCTCGCGGCTGGTGAAATCCATGCACGCGTAGATCCCGCCGGCATCTTGCCGGAGAATCTGCTCGCTCAAGTCAATTTCGCAAAACACCGATTTCCAATCGAGATCTGAAATCGCCTGCAGCGACTCCACCAAATCGCGCAGCCGGGGCCCGTTCCCCTCACCAGTCGCTTCCGAAATATCTTGCGGCCTCGACGGCAATGTGCCGCACATCGCGGCAATCTGCTGGACGATGGCGAAATCAAGGAACGGCTTCAGATGCCAGGCTTCGGCCATTTCCAGCGGCGAGGCGAATTGCACGCTCGCGACGTAGTCGCGGAAGCCGGCATGCTCGAAACGGTACCCGCCGTCCTCCAGATAAGCCTTTGCTAGACCAAGCGCGCGAGGAACCACACTCTCGTCCGCTTGCTTCACGCGCAGCAGTTCGTCTGCGCGCTCGATCCCTGCGCCGGCTTCCTGCAAGGCCAGCCGCGTGAGCGAAGCGTTATCGAGAAATACGCGGGCGTTCCCGGAAAGCACGACGCCGGTGGAAGTAATCTGCAAAAGCTGCTGTACCGTTTCCTGAATCGTCGCCGAAACCGACTTCAATTGCTCGGTCAAGGCCTTCCGGCAGCTTCCCTCTCGAGTCAGCGTCCAGGCGGAGATTCGCGAATCACGTTCGGACGGACGAACGCCTTCGGCGATCTCTGCGGGGATAAGAGGAAAAAGATCCGGCTGCGCGAAGAGCCGCGCCGCGTTATTCAGGTCCGCCGGTGTGTGGTGTGCTGTCGCCAAGGTCGAGTTCCCTCAATCTCCTACCGGTAATTTGCCGCTTGCAGCTCGAACATTTCCGCGTAACGCCCGCGATCCTTCATCAGCCGGTCGTGCGCGCCTTCTTCCACGATTTTTCCGTCCGCCAAAACCAAAATGCGATCGGCCATGCGCACAGTCGAAAAGCGATGCGATATCAGGATGGCCATTTTTCCGCGCGTAAGATCCGCGAAACGCTCGAACACGGCGCTTTCGGACTTGGCGTCGAGCGAAGCAGTCGGCTCGTCGAGAATCAGGAGCTGCGCGTCGCGCAAATAGGCGCGCGCCAAAGCGATTTTCTGCCACTCGCCGCCCGAAAGATCGACGCCGCCATCGAAGCGGCAGCCGAGCACTTGATCGTATTCGTGAGGCAGCCGCTTGATCGTGCCTTCGGCAAGGCTCTTCATCGCGGCGTTGCGGATATGAAAGATATCGTTGGCGCCATCAATGCGGCCGATGGCGATGTTTTCGTAAGCGGTCATGTCGTAGCGCATGAAGTCCTGGAAGATGACGCCGACTTCCTTCCACAGGTCTTCCAGGTCGTATTCGCGGAGATCAACGCCGTCCAGCAAAATCGCGCCGTCCGTTGGATCGTAGAGGCGCGTCAGGAGTTTCACGATGGTGGTTTTTCCCTGCCCGTTTTCGCCAACTAACGCGACTCTTTCGCCCGGCTCCAGTCGCAAATTGATGTTGTTGAGCACGCGGCGCGGGTTGCCGGGATAAGCGAAGCCGACATCCACAAATTCAAATCCGCGGCGAATCGGCCGCGGCGCCACCAATGCGTTCGGCTTCGAGACGATGCGCGGCTTGACCGAGAAGAATTCCAGCAGGTCGGTGAGGAACAGCGCCTGATCGGCGATCCCGGAGAAAGTCGAGAACACCGCCTGAATGTTCGAGCTGGCGCCCGCAATCGCCCCAGCAAGGAAGGTCAACTGGCCGATGGTGAGCGCGCCCGTCACCGTGCGATAGATCACGAACGCGTACGTCCCGTAATAACCAAGCGTTCCCAGCAACGTGAGCAATGCGCCGAAGAACAGCTTGCGCTTCGCCAAATCCACCGTCTGCCGGTGCAGCCGGTCGGAAATGCCTCGATAACGCCCGACGAGGAAGGGCCCAAGCCCGAATAGCTTCAGTTCCTTGGCGCTGTCTTTGCTCCCGCCGAGTATCCGCAAGTAATCCAACTGCCGCCGCGCCGGCGTCTGCGCGAAATTCAGCGAATAGCCGAGAAACGCGAAGTGCGTCTCGCCCAGAAACGCAGGCACCACGCAAATGATCAGGAAGAACAGCAGCCAGGGAGAGAAAAGGAAAACGCCGGCGGCCAACGTGACCGTGGTGATCACTTCCTGCACCAGCCGCCCGCTCATCTGAATCATCATCACGCGGTCGGTGCCCTGCACTCGCGCGCGATCCATCTTGTCGTAGAAGGCCGGGTCCTCGAAGCGCGTCAGATCGAGCCGCGAGGCATGCTCCATGATTCGCGTGCTGATGTAGCGGGTGAACCGGTCGCCGAGAACCGTGTCGCAGAAATCGTTGGCCCGCGCGAATATCGTCGCCAGGCTGGCCAGCGCAAATTCCAGCGCCACGAGCCACCAGAACATGCCCGGAAGCGCAGCCTGCGAGGAGAGGTGCCGGTAAACGGCGTCAATGATGATCTTCGTGACCCACAACATGGCCACGGGAACCAGCGACACGCACAAGCGGAAGATCAGGCTCGAAACAACAATTCCCGGCGCCGCCTCCCATACCATGCGAAACACTGGCGGAATATTCCGCAGCGCCTTCAGCCGCTCCTGCCACTTCGGTCTAGGCGGCTGCTCCGAACTTTGAACGTCTGGGCTCATTCGCGCGTCTCTTCACATCGGCCAATTCGCAATCTTGCCGAGGTCAGAACAGATACCAACTCCAGGGGCTGAACTCGCTGAGAGGATGGAAACGCCTTCGTCGTACGTACCGAATTCAAACTGCAGGTTCTGGCTAGATGACCGCTCGAACTCTCCAACGACCCCCTCCGCAAAATTCCTCGAGCACGTACGGCCCCCGAGAACGCATTGTGCACGTCAAGTGCCAGCGGAGTGGCAGGCCAAGTGACTTATAATGAAGGACTTAACAATGTACCAATGGCGCGGGTTTATGCCTTTCTTTCGCTCGCTACGTAGCTTCTACCTAGTGTTTCGGAACGGTGAGAATGAGGTTCGCAGAAGGGACAGTTAACCGCGTAGCGGAGCGCGCTCCGGTTCGGGCACCACGGGGACGAGTTCCTTACCTCGAATGTAGTAAAGCGTCCCGCGCCACTCCACTCGCCGGGTGAGAAAACTCGAAACGAAGACCACGAACGCGCAAGCATCGTGCACCGGAAGCCTCCAGATGTTCCTGCGCAGCAGCGGATCGCGCAAGCCCCAGACGCCCACCGTCCAGGCCATCAACGACCGCAAAATCACATAGCCCGCCAGATACGCGGCAGCGATTTTCAGCGACGGAGCCACCGCCATAGCCAGCAGCGTCCACGCGAACCCGTGCACGAAGATGCGGCCCGCGTATCCGGCCGGAGTGGCATGGCGGATGGCCAGCGACCAGCGCAACTGGTGCCGGAAATACTCCTTCATCGAGGTCTCGGGATAAACCGTGTCCACCGCCAGCGCCGCGATCTCCACGCGGTATCCCAAAGCCGCAATTCGATGGCCAAGCTCGTAATCATCAGTGAAATGGTCGACGAGATCTTCAAATCCGCCGATCTCGGCCAAGCGCTGCTTCGTAGTCGCCATCGTCGCGCCCAGCGCAAAATTCACGCCGCCAAAAAGCCACGCAATCAAAACGCCCGCCGCAAAGTCCGAGGTATTCCCGAGCGCCTCGATGATCGACCCGAACGACTTCCCCGCGATGCCGCGATACAGGCACGTCACCGCTCCCACCCGAGGATCGCGAAACGGCGCGACCACTGCGCGAAGATAATCCGGCGCCACGCGAATATCGCTATCGCTGATCACCACCAGGTCGTGGCGCGCCTCGTTCACCATGTTCGAAAGCTTGTTGACCTTGTTCGACGAACCCAACTGCTCGGCGCCGACGAACAGCCGGATCGAGCGCTCTGGAAAATCGCGAATCAGCTTCTCGAGAATGGGTATCGCCGCATCATGCTCGTCGGCGACATTAAAGAGGATTTCGTATTCGGGATAATCAAGCCGGCAGAAGCTGGCGTAATTTTCGTAGGCGTCGCGATCCAGTCCGCGGATTGGCTTGAGAATGCTCACCGGCGGCGCGAAATCGCGGGGCAAAGCGCGGTGGCCGCCGAAAAAGCGCAGCGCGGCAACCGTCGCCACCAGATAATAAGCGAACGGCGCCACCGCAAGCACCAGGATCAAAAAGCGCAGCTCATGCCAAACATTCATTCGAAGCCTTTAACCGAGACAAACCAGCATCACTCCCACGCAAACCAACCCCACTCCCAGCCAGCGAACCGCTGAAACGCGTTCCCCGAGAAGCACTTTTCCGCCAAGCGCGCCGGCCGCATAACTCAGCGCCGTCACCGGCACCACAAAACTCACGTTTTCCCACGAAAGAATCGCCAACAGCGCGAAAAACGCCAGCGCCATCAGCACAATTCCGCACCACATCCACGGCCTCCGCATCGCGCGCATCGCCACGCGGAAAATATTCCGCGGTGAAAAGTCATGCACCTCGCCGATCTGCTTCATGGCCCGCGCCACGGCGATTTCTCCGCCCGTCCCGCCGCAAACGATCACGAATAGCAGAATGGCGTCGCGCATGTTCACGCCTGCTCCGTCGTGCGCGGCGGCGTCTGGCTCACCAGGAATACCCCGAGGCAAATCACTGCCACTCCGATCCACCGCGTCGAAGTGACCGCCTCGCCCAGAAGAAAATAACCCAGCACCGCCACCACTCCATATCCGATCGACGACGCCGGCTGCACAAAACTGTAATCCGCCCAGGAAAGCACCAACGTGTAAGCCACAAAAAACAGAATCAGCAGCAGAATCCCGAGCCACACCATTCCGGATTCCAGCGCCCGCGCCAGAAACGGCATCACGTCGCTCGGCCGCCAACTCGAAAACGTGCCCACGTGCTTCATGCCCTTGCTCAGAGAAATGTTCCCCAACGAGCCGAACATGATCACGAAGAAGATCAGAATCGAAGTCTTTAGATGCAGGCGTGCTTCAGGTTTCATGCTCGATGGGCTTCATTCCCCGAGGCGCCCGAAGTCACCGGCTCGAGCGACGGTACCGCCACGACGGTCTTCTTTTCGATTCCCTTACGCGCCAGCTTGCGCCGTTGCGCGCGCAGGCGCATGAAATCGACGGCCTCGTGAAAGAGCCGCTTGCGATCGTTGGCGTCCCAAAGTCTCTCGCGCACAAAACGCCAGGCGACGCGCGGGCGGAAAAAGTATTCGTCGTAGAAGCGATGTACTTCGCTCATCATCATCTCGCGCGTCAGGCCGGGATACTCGAGATGCGGCAGTTGGTGGCCGCCGTCATCGGCGATCGCTTCGCCGTGCAGGAAACCGTTCTGCGCCGAAATATTGTAAAGCTCCGTCCCCGGATAGGCATGCGCCAGAGAAACCTGAATGGACTCGCAGTCCAGTTCCTTGGCGAAATCGATGGTCTTTTGAATCGTCTCTTTGGTCTCGCCCGGCAACCCAAGAATGAAATCGCCGTGCACATTAATCCCGGCCTTCTTGCAATTCTTCACAAAGCTGCGCGCCATCTCCACGGTCGCGCCTTTCTTGATGTTCTTCAGAATCTGCGGATCGCCGGACTCGAAGCCCACGATTAGCAACCGCGCACCCGCATCCGCCATCGCCTTCAGAGTCTCGTAATCGCTGTGCACCCGCGCCGTGCAGGACCAGCGGTGCCCCACATGCTCGATTTTCTTGCACAGATCAATGACGCGATCCTTGCGAATATTAAAAGTATCGTCATCGAAGAAAAATTCCTTGGCCTGCGGGAATAGCTTGTGCGCCGACTCGAATTCCCGCGCCACATTTTCAGTCGAGCGCACCCGCCAGGCATGTCCCGAAAGCGTCTGCGGCCACAGACAGAACGTGCACAGCGCCGGGCAGCCGCGCGTGGTGTAGAACGACACATAAGGGTGCAGCAAGAACGGCACGTTGTAATTCTCAATTTTCAGGTGCTTGGCATATACGTCAGTCGCAAACGGCAGCGCATCCAGTTCCTCGGTATGCAGTTGCGGCCGCGACTCGTTATGCACCACCTTGCCGTCCTTCAGGTAGCTCGCGTTCTTGATATCCTTCAGCGGCATCCCTTGCGCGTACTCGACAACCGCATGATCGAATTCCCCGCGCACGATGAAATCGATTGACCCATTTTCCAGCAGCGTTTCGGAAGGCTTGATCTGCACGTGCGGCCCGACAAAGCAGATTTTCACGCTGGGATCCTGCGCCTTCATGGCGCGCGCCATTTTCACGTCGCTGCGGATGCCCACAGTGGATGTAAACAGCACCACAAATTCGTAATCCTTGGCAATTTTGACGGTCTCTTCTGGCGTTACGTGGTGCGGCGGAGCGTCGAGCAGCCGGCTACCCGGGCAGCATTCCCGTGGCGTAGGACAGCCATACCGGGTACCAGTAGGACTCGATCTCGCGCGTCGCGGGCCAGCGCGAGCCTGCGCCGCCGTCAAACTTCTCAAAACTAGGCGGATTCAATAGCAGCGTCTTCATTACAGACGTCATCAGTTTCCATCCTCCCCGACGTTCAATTGCTAAACTGTAGATCAGGCGTGTGTTGCTGGGCCCCCAACGCACACACTCTATTATTGTACTCGATTCGCCGCGCATCCCCCAAACGCGACCCACGGGCGATGTCGCGTCTATACACTATTGGAACACCTGAGCCAGTCCGGTTGCCCCGCGGGTGCCCCACGCGCCGTATTTGCGCGTGGGGTTTTCCGCCCACTACTGGAACACCTGCGCCAACTGCGAGGTTCCCCGCCGGGTGCCCCACGCGCCGTATTTGCGCGTGGGGGTTTTCGCCCACTACTGGAAAACCTCCGCCAACTGCCCGGTAGTCTGCAAAAGCGAAAGCTGTCCCTGCTTCCGCGCAAAATCCGCATTAAGGAACTCCACCCATTTCTCACTCTCAGTCAAACGGTCCTGCTCGAGTTCCCGCAGACTCGACTGCCCCTGCTCGAACCGCGTCTGCGTAATCGCCAACGTCTCTTGCGCCAGCTTCAAATCCAGCCGCGCCACCTCTCGCCCAGCGTCCAGCTCGCGCACATCCCGCGCCTTCTGGCGCACTTCGATGCGCACTTCCTGCCGCTTCGATCCCACGGCCGCATCGGCCTCCGCCAGCTCGCTCTTCGCCAGCGCCACCGCCGCCGAAGTTCGCGCCGCGAACAGCGGAATCTGCACCTGCACTCCTATGTTGATGTTATTGCGCTGAAAATGGTTATAAAACTCCGCGTAGTTGTTGTATTTCGCCAGCAGGCTGTATTCGCCGATCAGCTGCACCGTCGGCCAATAACTCTGCTTCGCCCCTTTCACCAAATGCTCCCGCGCGCTGCGCTGATTTTCTGCTTCGCGCACATCCACGCTGCTTTGCAGCGCACGCGTCTCCAGTTCCGCCACCGATTCCTGCGCGCTGGCCGGCAGCTCTTCGGGCGCGACTTCCAGGGTCCGCGATTCCGGAAACGCCAGTTGATCGCGCAATTGCGACGCCAGCACATCGTCCCGCCCTTCGAGCTGCAGAATCTGGTGCGCGATCTTCGCCACCGTCAGTTCCCCGCGCGTCACTTCGAGCGGCAGCTCCAATCCCGACCCGGCGCGCTCCCGCGTGTAATCCAAAATCTTCTGCGCGCTCGTTTGCTCCGTGCGCAGCAATTCCAGCGCATGCCGCACTTTGGCCAAATCCAGATAAGTCGTCGCCGTGCGAATGATCACCGCATCGCGCGTGCGATCGATTTCCAATTGCCGGTTCTTCGCCAGGTCCTGATCCGCGCGATACGTCCCGCGCAGCAGCGGATTGAAGAGCTGCTGCGTGTACGAAACACTGAAGATCGACGGCGCCGTGCCGCCCGGCGTCTGCGGAATTCCGTTGCTGTAAATCCCGCCGACGCCCGTATAGATGTTTGGCCGGAACTCGGCACGATCCAGGTTCGATTTATTTACCGCCACCGTGTATTGCAAGCGGGCCAACATCAAATCGTGACTGTTCTGCAGCGCCAGTGCCACCGCCCGCTTCAGCGTCAACGCTTCTGCATCCGGCGCCTGCCCGGATTCCTGCGCGCGCGCCGGCGCAGCGTAACTGGCCCCAATAACGAAAATGACGACGGCCAGCACAGCAGAATCCCACGCCAATTGCTTCAGTCTCAGCGCAAGTGTTCGCAAACTTTCGCTCATAGCGCCTCTATTCATATCGCAACGAATCCGTCGGCTGCAGTTGCGCCGCCTTGTTCGCCGGCAAATAGCCGAAGATGAGCCCAGTCGAGCACGACACCACAAACGCAATCACCACGGAAATCCACGAAATCGGAACATGAATGTCTTGCGGCACAGGAAACAAACTCAAAAGCGCTTCCAGCAAAAATGGAATCGCCACCGCAATCGCAATTCCAGTCAACGCCCCAGTCCCGCTGATCATCAAGGCCTCGAGCAAAAACTGGTACAAAATCGCCGCCCGCTTCGCTCCCACCGCTTTCCGTATTCCGATCTCTCGCGTGCGCTCCGTCACCGTCACCAACATGATGTTCATGATCCCGATGCCACTGATCGCCAGCGCAATCATCGCAATCACCACCAGCACAATCGTCATCGCCATGGAAATATGCCGCGCCGTCTCCAATATCGACGCCAGATTCTGCACGCGATACACAACCTCCGACCGGTGCCGGCTATTCAATATTTCTTGCACCTGCCGCGTCACCATTTCCACATCTTCCGGCTTGTCCGCCTGCGCGTAAAAAGTCTTGATGTATTCCTCGCCGGTGTAATAGCGAATCAGCGAAAACGGCACGATCACCGATTCAGGCGTGATCTCCGATTGCCCGAATGTAGCAATCCGTTCGCGGAACACTCCGATCACCGTAAAAGCCAGCTCCCCGACGTGAATTTCCTTCCCCACCGGATCCTCGTTCGGGAAAACCGCACCAGCCAACTGCGAAGTGATCAAGCAAACCTTGCTCCGCGAAGTCATGTCGTCTTCGTCAAAATACCGCCCGCGATCCACCACCAGATGCCGTATCTGCTCGAACCCGTCCGTAACCCCCACCAGGCTGATCGGGTGTTCGATGCTCCCCACCACCACGACCATCGGAATCTCGCGAGTCCCCGCAGTTTCCACCACCTGCGGAATTCCCTCTTTCACCGCCTCGCGATCCGCCAGCGATATTTCATCCGCAGGCGTGGTAGTCTGCGCGCCGCCCGCCCGAATGATTTCCGCGAAAACCAGATTCGCGCCCACGCCTTCAATCTGCGAAATGATGTAGCGCTTCCCCGCCAAGCGCAACGGTAACAACCAGCACAATGCAAGCGCTGCCGATAATCACGCCCAGCATGGTCAGCAGCGCGCGCAGCTTATTCGACCGCAGCGCCTGCAACGCCAGCCGCGCCGTCTCCCCCAACACCACAATCGAATTAGTTCGAATCTCCAATCGGATGCACCTGACTCTATCTCAAAGCTAACGCCGTCCGCACACCAGGTTTCCAGGTCTGCATCGCTTTCAGCGAACGCAGCGAACCACCCTATTGGAGTCGCAGACCTTTCGAAACGATGCTCTTAAAGTATAGAAAAACACGCAAGTTTGACCCGCCGCGAAGCGGAGTGTTATAAAAGTAGCAGTAGTTCTTTCCCAGGTGGGGCCGTGGCGCAGTTGGGAGCGCGCCTCGATGGCATCGAGGAGGTCGTGGGTTCGAATCCCATCGGCTCCACCAAATGCTCGTAAATTCCGACGGACTCTCGGATATTTTTGCGCGGCGCGTGCCTGTATTCTCATGCCCTATTTCTTCGATTTCGACTCCACCAATCGCATCCTCCGATGCCGCCTCGAAGGACCGGTCACGGACGAAGAGTTGAAGGATTTCTACCGTCGTGCCGCCGAATACGTTTCGCGCACTTCGCCGCGCGCAGGGGTCATGGATTTATCAGCCGTGACGGCCTTCGATGTTTCGCCGGAGACCGTTCGCGAGCTCGCCCAATCATCGCCCGTCATGCCCAACCAGGAATTGCCGCGCTTCGTAATTGCCGCATCGCCCAAAGTGTTCGGATTGGCCCGCATGTTCGAACTCGAAGGACAAAGCACTCGCCCAAATCTGCACGTAGTTCAATCGATGGAAGCAGCCTGCGTAATTCTGCGTCTGGAAAAACTCAACTTCGAGCCGATCGAAGTGAATTGACTGAGAATTACTAGCAGATGCAGTCGCAGTAGCCGTTGCCGTTTCTTCGTAGGGGCGCCGGCCAATCGCTCTGAGATTGCGGAGCAATCGACGCGCCCTCCGCCGACCTACCAATCAACTCGACGCTCCCTCAACACCCGCGGACTACCCATCTCGATACCGGCGCCCGTCCGTTGACCGCGAGTAAACTTCCGCTACTTCCGCCAACCGTGAAACCACATATAGCCGATCGTGAAGAGGAATCCCGCATTGTACCCAGGATTCTTGTTCCCCAAATTCGCGTTCGAATGATGAAACTCCACAAACTCGATCGCCACAGCCTGCCCAGGCTTCGTAAAAATATTCAGTCCCGCCGCACCCTGCGGCGTGAAATTCACCGAGGAAGTATCTCCAGGCGGCAATCGCGATGTGCTGAACAAAATCCCGCCGGCCAATTGCCCGTAAGGCGACATGCGCTTCCAGCCCTTGAAATTCCAGCGCAAAATAATCGGCATGAAATGAAAGCCGTATACGTTCCCATTCTCTGGCGTCAGAACCTCATACACCGGCCGGATTTCGCCCAGGTATTCGAAATTTCCGCGCAGCGCCCCAGGCCCATGATCGTCCGTCAACACGCGCCCGGCCCGGATTCCGCCGAACATGAAATCCGTGTCCGCGTCGTGCCCATCGCCCAGCCCGCCGCCGACAAATCCGCCGAGTTCCCACGATCCATAATGAATCGCCTGCGACGGCAAGCTGAGAAAATCCTGCGCCGGTTGCGACGCCGGCGCCGCGCTGGAACTCTGCGCGCGCGCAGCACGCCGCCGTCGCCAGCAACAAAGCGAAAATCAGCACGCTTCGCAAATAATTTGCCATCGAGATCGGTTCACCTGTTTTTGGAATCACCGCGGCTCGCAATTCGCGAGCCCGAGCCGCCTCTGCGCAATTCGCCCCGCGCACAACTCCGCCTCGAATTTCCCCCAAATCGCTCCTCCCTTGCTCACCGCGAAGTTCCCGAGCGTAAGGCACCCCGCCGCGCCCCGTCAAGTTGCGCCTGCTCAGAATGTTCAATGACGAACGACTGCTGCTCGCCGCATTTTAGAATCGCATCTCCAAGTTCGCGCATCCAATGCCTCCGAATAGGATGCCGTCGAACGTGAATCCCATTGCTAAAGATCCACCGGCCAGTACAGAATCTGGCCAGCTCACCACCACAACACGCTCAACTGGAGGCTCCATGAGTCGTCGTGCTGAATTACTCGCGGGTCGCATCGAAGAAGGCGCTGCCGGCTTGGCCGCTTACGCCGAAGGGCTGTCCGCTGCCGAATGGCTTGCGCCGGTCTCGTCCACGGACCGCCGTTCCATCGGCGCCATCGTGCACCATGTCGCGCTGGTGTACCCGATCGAGATTGATCTAGCGCGGGCCATCGGCAGCGGCAAGGCCGTCACGGAAGTCACCTGGGAGGCGGTTGCCCAGTTGAACGAGAAGAACGCCCGGGAAAATTCCGGCGTAACGAAGGCCGCAGCCATCGAACTTTTGCGACGCAACAGTCGCGACGCCGCCGCCGCGGTACGCGCGCTCACGGATGAAGAGCTGGATCGCTCCGCTCCGTTCTCGCTAAGCTTCGGCGCCCCGGTCACCGCCCAATTCGTGATCGAGGATCACGCCCTGCGCCACAGTTGGCATCACCTGGCCAAAATCCGCAAAACGCTAGGCCGCTAACTGCGCCGGGTGCGACCGGGTGCCCCACGCGCCGAAGTTGCGCGCGGGGTTTTCATTTCTCCGCTATAAAAAAGCGCGTATTTGTCTCGATTAGAGCGTGCCTCCTTCTTTTGTTTTCTTGCACTTAAGCCCGTTTCTAATAATTTCGTGTCTCGATTAGAACGGCGCGTACCTGATTGGTTGCTCCTTTCGATTCTTATTCGCTCGCTCCATATGTCTAACCGAAACAAGGGTTCAATTAAAATTTCCGTAAGTCATAGAAAACAAACGACGGAAATTTTTCTAACCGAAACAAAAATCAAAGGTGCCGATTCGCTTCTCTTATGGGATTTGGCCGCTCGTGCGAGTCGCGGATTTGAACAACGCATGTTTTTTCCGACTGTAGGTGAGGGCTCTTCGGCTTCGCTCAGGACAAGCCGGGATAGCCCTCCCGCGAGCGGCGATTCCCAGCCGCTCCCCACCACGCGCTCACCGCGTGGCCCTTGCACACCCAAGACGCCAAACCAAAAGCGATTGTAAAGCCCGCCAAAACCGGGCGGCGCGGGAGGGCTACCCCGGCCCTCCCCTACAAAACCAATCCGATCACCGCGAGCGGAATCGCCGCCGGCGTTGAAGCCAAGCATTTTAACTAGACTCCTGTTTCTAAATTGTTTTGCGCGAGCTTCGAGCGGGCTCAGAAAAGCCAGCCCCGCGCTTAGGGACTGCGCACTGCTCGAACCTTTGTATCACAAGAGTACCAACTTGTCAACAGTTTTGTGAGGGGTACTGGTGAAAATTGGTCCGGCGTAATCCGGATCGGGAAGAAATTATGGGAGCCAGACGGCCGGAAGAGTCAAAGACGGGGCCGAAAAGCCCCACCCTTCGCACAAACCTGTTCAGTCCCATGACATCCTTTACAGAGTGTCCCTATACATCCTTTACACTGCCGCGCGTGCGCAGCACGCGCGGAGGTGCAGAGAGCGATGGCCTGGAAGACGATGGATGTTCACGAGCAGCGGGTTCGGTTTGTGGTGGCGGCGACGCAAAGGGCGCGGCCTTTCAGCGCTCTGTGCGCCGAATATGAGATCTCCCGTCCCACGGGATACTTGTGGTGGCAGCGTTATCGCCAGCAGGGCGTGCGGGGGATTGCGGAGCAGAGCCGCAAGCCGCATCACAGCCCACGGCGGACCGACGCGGCCTTCGAGCGGCAGGTGGTGCTGGTGCGGCGGCGCTATCCGGACTGGGGCGCGCGCAAGTTGCGCGTGCTGCTCGCGCGCGAAGGATTGGAGCTGCCGCGCAATACCATTCATCGCATTTTGCTGCGTCACGATCTGGTGCACGAGGAAGATCGGCGCACGCCGGCGGTGCAACGCTTCGAGCGCGCGCAGCCCAACGAGTTGTGGCAGATGGATTTCAAGGGACCGAAAGGATGGCCGCAAGCGGTGGGGCCGCTGTCGGTGCTCGACGACCACAGCCGCTACTTGATCGCCCTGGCAGCCAACGGCAGCACGCGAGGCGAACCGGTGCGCGAGCAGCTGGCAGAGGCCTTCCAGCGTTGCGGTGTGCCCGAAGGGATGCTGATGGATCACGGTACGCCGTGGTGGAGCACGAAGTCGGCTTCGGGACGGACGCATCTGTCTTTGTGGCTGATGCGGCAAGGGATTCGGTTGCACTGGAGCGGCATCCGGCATCCGCAAACGCAGGGGAAAGTGGAACGCTTCCACGGATCGCTGCAACGGGCTCTGGTGCGGCGCGGCATACCGCGCATCGCCACGCAGGCGTGGCTGGATGCCTATCGCTGGGAGCACAACCACGTGCGGCCGCACGAAGCGCTGGGGATGCGCACTCCGGCCACGCTGTGGCGTCCCAGCCCGCGGCGCTACGATCCGCATCCGCCGCGTTGGGAGTACCCGCAAGGCTCCTGGGTATTGAAAGTCGACTGCAAAGGCAAGATCGATATCAAGGGACAAAAGTGGAAAGTGGGTAAAGCGCTGTCTGGGGAATGGGTGCAGATCGTGAGGGTGGAACAGCGCATGATGGTGTTCTACTGCACGACCCTGATTCGAGAACTCGATCCAGGAATCCAGCGCTCGACGATCGTCGAGCGCTGGATTCCCCACGCAGCACCGGCGGCAAAAGTGTAAAGGATGTCTCGGGACAAAATGTAAAGGATGTCTGGGGACTAGACACACAAACCGGGAAGGATGGGGAGCCGGAAGGCGCAAACCGGCGGAAAAGTGTGGGGGAATTTTTCAGGTTGACATCTTACCCGAGCGGGGGGATACTCGGGTCAAATGTCTACCCAACAAGGAACGGAACGGCTGGAATTGCTGCAGGGGACACTGGACCTGCTGATTCTGCGCACGTTGATTTTCGGGGCGCAGCATGGGCAGGGCATCGCGCGGGCGATCCAGCAGACTTCGGACGAAGAGCTGCTGGTGGAGCACGGGGCGCTTTATCCTGCGCTGCAACGGCTCGAGGAGCGCGGCTGGATTTCCGCGCGATGGGGAACCTCCGCAAACAACCGCAAGGCGCGCTTTTATTCGCTCACCGCCGCCGGGCCGCAAACAACTCGGCAAAGAAACCACCAAGTGGAATCGATTGGCGGCAGCGATCGGACGCATTCTGGAGTCCGAGGAGGGTTAGCCATGTTCCGACGCAAGCGGAATGCCAGCGACTTCAGCGCCGAAATCGAAGCGCACATCGAGCTGGAGACGGCGCGCTTGCAGGAACAGGGGCTCAGCTACGAGCAGGCGCGGACCGCGGCGCGCCGCACTTTCGGCAACGTGACGATCTCGCGCGAGCGCTTCTACGAATCCGGCCGCTGGCTCGGCTGGGATCATTTCTGGCACGACATTCGCTACGGCGCGCGCATGTTGCGCAAAGTCTCCGGGCTTCACCGCCATCGCCATTCTGACGATTGCGCTGGGCATCGGCGCGACCACCGCGATTTTCAGCGTCGTGGATGCCACGCTGCTGCATCCGCTTCCCTACCCGCAACCCGAGCAACTCGTGAGCATCGAGGACGATCTTCCCGGCGTGGGCGCGCAGGACGTGGGGATGTCCGTTCCCGAATTGCACGATTTTCAGCGCTCCGGAATTTTCGAATACGTTTCGACTATCGGCGGCGGCGACGTGAATCTCACGGGCTCGTCGCAGCCCGAGCGCATCACTTTTCTGAACGTCAATCCGAATTATTTTGCGCTGCTGGGCGTGAAGCCGCAGTTGGGCCGCTCTTTCGATCCCGCGGATCAGACGCCCGGATTTACTCTGGAGGCGCTCCTCAGCGACGGCCTGTGGAAGCGGGCTTTCGCGGCCGATCCGGGAATTCTGGGAAAAAGTTTGCGGCTCGACAACGATTTGTATCGCGTGATCGGCGTCATGCCGCCCGGTTATCACGATCCGGGACGAACAGCGGCGGAACAGAACGTCGAATTGTGGCTGGCGTCGGGATTTGCCGGCCCGCCTGCGCCGCCGCCGATGCGCAGCGAGCCGCATCCTTCAGGCATCCATCGCGCGAATCAAGCCCGGACTGACGATGGCCGCGGCGCAGAGCCAGGTGGACGCGTTCGTGGCCGCATTGCAGAAGCAATTCCCGGCGGATTATCCGCGGCAGAGCGCCTGGACGGTGCGGTTGCTGCCGCTCAAGGAAAGAGTCGTCGGCAATGTGCGCCAGTCGCTGATTCTGCTGCTGTGCGCGGTGGGATTGGTGCTGCTGATTGGCTGCGTGAACATTGCGAATTTGCTGCTGGCGCGCGCGAGCGCGAGAGGCCGCGAAATGGCTGTGCGGCAGGCGCTCGGAGCGGCGCGCTCGCGGCTGATGTCGCAACTGCTCACCGAAAGCTTGCTGCTTTCGCTGGCCGGCGGAATTGTTGGCCTGGCGATTCTTTTCTGCACCAAGGCGTTTCTGTTGCAGATCCTGCCGGACGAGCCTGCCGCGGCTCAATGAGATTTCGATTAATTGGTCCGTTTTGCTTTTCGCGCTCGTTGCTTCTCTCGCTGCGGGCGCGATTTTCGGACTGGCTCCGGCGTGGCATGCCGGGCGAGCGGATTTGATTCCGATGCTCAAACAGGAAGGTCGCGGCTCGACCGGCTCCGGCGAACAGGCGCGCACGCGCCGCGTGCTGGTGGTCACGGAATTTGCTCTCTCGTTGGTGCTGATGATTGCCGCGGGACTCCTGCTGCGCAGCTTCTGGGATTTGTTGCAAGTGCGGCCGGGATACAATCCGCAAAACATCATGGCCGTGCGCACCTGGTTGCCGGTGCCAAATGATCCCGAGACCGATCCCTATCTAACCGCCGCGCAAGAGGCTACGTTGCTGCACGAAATCATTCGACGCGGCAGGACGCTGCCGGGCGTGGAAGAAATTGCCATCGGGGATGTCGCGGCTGTGCCGCTGGGTCATGGTTGGAGAGATCTAAATCCGTTTCCGTTGATGCGGGAAGGGCGCGAGACTCCCGCCGGCGAGACTCCTTTGGTAAATCGCGCGTCCGTCACGCCGGAATATTTTCATTTGCTGGGCATGACGCTGCTGCGCGGCCGGTTATTCAGCGAGGCGGACAACGATAGCGCGCCGCAAGTCGCGGTGATCAACGAGGCGCTCGCGCGCAAGTATTGGCCCAACGCGGACGCGCTCGGCCAACGCTTCAAGAGGCCGATGGATACTTCCTGGATCACGGTGATCGGCGTGATCGCGGATGCGCGGACGGAATCGCTGGCGCAAGCGCCCGTTCCGGAAATCTATTTGAACGCGTATCAGCGGCGGGCCAAGGATCTGGCCATATTTTTGCGCGGGCGGATGGACACGGCTGCGATTCCCGTGGCGCTGCGCGAGCAAGTGCAGGCCGTCGATCCCGGTCTTCCGGTATTCGGCGCGCAAACGCTCGATGAAGCGGTATCCGCGTCGCTTTCGGAGCGGCGATTCTCGATGGAGATGGTCGGCTTGTTTGCTCTGACGGCGTTGCTTCTCGCCGGGCTGGGAATTTATGGCGTGATTTCGTTTCTCGTAAGCGAGCGCACGCACGAGATCGGCATTCGCCTGGCGCTCGGCGCGCAAGAGCGAAATATCCTGCGCATGGTTCTGCGTCAAGGATTGCGGCTGGCGATAGCCGGCGCAGCGGTCGGGCTCGTGTGCGCGCTGATCGTCTCGCGCTTGATGGCGGGATTGCTTTACGGCGTGCGGCCCGCGGATCCTCTGACGTTCGTCGGCGTAGCCGTACTTTTAATCGGAGTCGCGCTGCTCGCGTGCTACATTCCCGCGCGCCGCGCCATTCGCGTAGATCCACTCGTCGCGCTGCGCTACGAATAGCGCGCAGTAGCACAGCCACTCCTGGCTGTGTCCGCTCGCCTGCGACATTCCCGCGCGGCGAGCCACGCGCGTAGATCCGCTCGTAGCGCTGCGAAGGGCTCTGCCGCACATCTCCCCTTGACATTCTACCGGAAGCGCCGTACCCTCACCTAGGATGTCTACCAAAGAACATAAAGAGCGCGTCGAATTGCTGCAAGGCACGCTGGACCTGCTGATACTGCGCACGCTGCTGCGCGGACCCGTGCATGGACACGCCATCGCCAAAGCCATCGAATTCAACTCCGACGAAGTGCTGCAGGTCGAGCAGGGGTCGCTCTATCCCGCGCTGCACCGGCTTATCAAGCGCCGGTGGATTTCGGTGGAAGAGGGTACGTCGGAAAACAATCGCCAAGCCAAGTTTTACCGCCTGACGCCCAAGGGCCGGCGGCAACTGGCGGTGGAGACCAGCAAGTGGGACAGGCTGGCGGGAGCCATCGCGCAAATCCTCCGGCCGGCGGAGCGGGAAGGTGAATCATGAGCCGGCGCAAGCGCATGCTCGAAGATCTCGAGCAGGACATCCGCGACCACATCGCAGCCGAAACGCAGGACAACATCGATCGCGGCATGCCGCCGGAGGAAGCGCGTTATGCAGCGATACGCAAATTCGGCAACGTGAGGCGAGTGAAAGAAGATACGCGCGAGGTGTGGAGTTTTGTTTGGCTTGAGCAGTTGGTGCAGGATCTGCGCTTCGCTCTGCGCACTTTGCGCAAAAATCCCGGCTTTGCCTTCACGGCGGTCCTTATCCTGGCGCTCGGCATCGCCGCCAATGTCATCGTTTTCGGCGTGCTACAGGGATTAGTCCTGCGGCAACTGGATTTGCCTCATGCCGAGCAAGTGATGACGCTGCAACCCAAAACCGGCGGCCCCTTTTTGTCGTATCCGGAAGTGCGCGATGTGCGCGATGGGAATTCGGTGTTTTCTGCCGTAGCCGCCGTGGAGTTAAACGATTTCGGCATGGAAGCGAACGGCGTCACGCGGCCCGTCTGGGGCTACGAAGTGAGCGGCCAGTACTTCGATCTCGTCGCCATCAAACCGTTCCTCGGCCGTCTGCTGCAGCGCGCCGATGACAATTTTTCGGGCGCCTCAGATGCCGCGGTGCTTTCCTACTCGGCGTGGAAAAGTGATTTCGGCGCGGACCCGAACATCGTGGGAACGGCGATCCGCGTTGACAAGCGTCCCTACACCATCGTGGGAGTCACGCCGGAAGGCTTTTACGGGACCGAAAAATTTGCGCAGCCGGACATTTTTATTCCCATCGCGAATGACACTTCGCCGGCGCTCCTCAAACAGCTTGAGTCGCGAAGCACCAAGGATATCTTTTCGATCGTGCGCATCAAGGATGGGGTCACTCTGCCCCAGGTGCAGGCGGAGTTGAACACCATTACTGCCCGCATCGCCCGGCAGTATCCGAAAGATGAAGAGGGGCTGGCGCTCAAGGTGGTTCGTCCCGGTCTGATCGGCGACTTTATCGGCGGGCCGGCGCGCGGTTTTCTCGCCGGTGTGATGGCGCTGGCCGGGGTCGTGCTGCTGGCCGCATGCGCCAACCTCGGCGGCCTATTCGCCGCGCGCACGGCAGACCGCGCTCGAGAAATTGCCATCCGCCTGGCCATCGGAGCGAGCCGCTGGCGCATTATTCGCCAAATCCTTGTCGAGGCCGTAGTAATTGCGATCTGTGGAGGCGCGTGCGCCTGCGTATTGGCGTGGATGGCACTCGACGGCCTGGCCGGCTGGCATCCGGCCAGCAGATTCCCATTCGAGTTCCACGTAATGCCGCAGCCCTCGCTGATTTTGATGGCGTTCCTGATCTCGGTGCTCGCCGGCGTTCTGTTCGGCTTGATGCCACTGCGGCAAATATTCAAGACCGATCCCAATGAAACGATTAAGAGCGGTGGAAGCCAAACCTCCGCAGGCCGCCGCTGGGCGCTTCGCGATGTCCTGCTCGCTGCACAGATCGCGCTCTGCTGCGTCACCGTCACCGCTGCTTTTGTCTCGCTGCGCGGCCTGGGCAAAGCGCTCACCATGGACCTGGGTTTCAATCCAAAGAATGCCGTGCGCACTTATATCGATCTGAACCAGGCTGCCTATGCCAACGATGCCACCGCCGATCACTTCCAGCGCCAGCTACTGGAAAGAATCTCGCAGCTTCCCGGAGTGGAAGCAGCAGGCTACGCCAATACAACGCCCCTCTCGTTCGACGTATCCCTCACCAATGTTTTCTCTCAAGAAGCTACCGATTTCAGGCCCTCCGCAAAAGCATTTGATACTTATTTCTATGCGGTCTCACCTGGATATTTGGCCGCCGCTGGAACGCCGCTGCTCGCGGGACGCGATGTGAGCTTCAGCGACACTCCAGACGCGCCACGTGTCGCCATCGTGAATCAGGAGTTCGCCCGGCGGCTCTTCCACACCGAGCAAGTCGTGGGACGCTATTTCAAAAATCGCAACGGCGTGTCCATTCAAATCGTGGGCGTCATGGCCGATGGAAGACACTTTACGCTCAGCGAGGATCCGCAAGCCGCAATGTTCTACCCGATCTCGCAGCGCGGGGACACAAGAACGACGCTTATCGTCCGCACACAGCGAGTCGCGGGCGATATGGTCGCCGCCATTCGCGAAGCGGTCAGCGATCTCGATAGCGCCGTTCCGATTCGCGAATCGGGGTCCTGGAACAGCCAGCTTGCGCTGAATCTCTTTCCATCCCAGGTGGCCACTGTTTCGCTCGGCCTCTTCGGCGCTTTTGGACTCCTGCTATCGATCGCCGGCACTTTCGGCCTGGCGTCCTACTCGGTCAGCAAGAGGCAGCGCGAGCTCAGCATCCGCGTCGCGCTCGGCGCGCAGGCCAAGCAGATTCTTTCGACGGCGCTGGGCCGCATGCTCATCCTGCTCGCCAGCGGCTCTGTCGTCGGCGTTCTGCTGGGAGTGGCCGCGAGCCGGCTGCTCTCCGTAATCGTTTACCAAGCCTCCGCGCACGATCCCTTCGTGCTCGCCTGCGTCATATTGACGATGACCGCCGCCGGATCCCTCGCCGTCGTAGGTCCCGTCAGACGCGTCCTGCGCCTCGACCCAGCAACCCTGCTCCGCGAACAATAATTCTGGGTGCGCCGATGCACGGCGTTCGTCCGAGGCCACCCGCAATAATTAATCAGCCGCTACTGCCCCCGGCTCGCGGGAGGAATAATTCCATTCATCCGCAGATACTCCACCATCTGGCCGTAGTGATTCATGGGGTGCGTTAGCGCGACCGTCGCGATTCCCAGACGCGTCACCTTGCCCTCGCCAAACGGATTTTTCACTTGATCGGTCTGGTTCTTTTCGTTGATGCTGGCCAGCGCTTTGTGCAGATACGCGAAAGAGTCTTTTGCGAACTTCATGATATCCGCTTTGCTGGCGATGGATTCCGGCCCACTTTCGCCGCCCAGTTCCACGGGCGGCTTTTGCTCGAGAATCGCCGCTCCGATCATGTAGTTGACGGCGGCCACATGCCTGACCTGCTGGGCGAAAGTGCGAACGCCCTTGAACTCGCCGGTGGTGGGCGCAAACGAATATTTGGCTTCCGGCATGGCGTCGGCGGCCGGCAAGAACTCGCCTTCCACCTGGCCGACGGCCCGATCCATGATTTGCGAAACGCTGCGGCTTTCTGCGGGTTTCGCTTGCCCCAGAGCGACACTGCTACATGCAAATACAAGTACACAAGTGAGGATTAAATGCATGAGCTTCATGAGCATCTCCTTCAATCTAGTTTGTGGATGTGGACTAATCCCGAATGACCGCCGGCGCCAATTCCAGTTCGTCCGCCGCGAAACGATTTCGCCGCACGGCCGCACATCCTATCACTAGAACGATCGCGCAGCACACCAACGAGGTTTGCATTCCCTGGTCCCCTTCTATTTGGTTCGGGGCTGCCTTCAATCGATCTTTTCGCTGAAAACTTGTCGGAGACCCAGAGATGCGAAGATAATGGTGCCCGCCCGAAGCCCGGGCAAGAAGTGGGTCGATTTCTCCCGAGTGACGGCGCACTCGGAAGCATTCCACTCTTACGCGGCGACGAGGAGGGTTCTGCTAGCTGATCTCTATGCGAATTGCAAATCCCTTTCGGTTCCTATTGCGCGTGCCGGTTCCATGGGTGTTCGTTCTGACATATCTCGTTGGCATAGCCCTGGAGACCATCCGCCCTACCACCATGCTTCGAGGCATAGCCCCCGTGAGTATGATCGCAGGTGCCGTACTATTTGCTTTCGGCGCGGTGATTGCCGGCTGGGGGCTGGTGATCTTCCGTAAGGCTCGCACTACGACGGTTCCGGGCCGGCCATCTGCGCAGCTTGTGACCTGGGGACCATATCGCTTTACGCGCAATCCGATGTACGTAGGCCTGACTCTCGCTTACCTGGGAGAGGCCGGATTGCTGAAACAGATTTGGCCGGTTGTTCTTCTGCCTCTCGCGATCGCTTACCTCAATTGGACGGTAATCCCTGTCGAGGAAGCAAGGCTGAAAGAAGTTTTCAGAGACGAGTACGAAAAATACCGCTCGCGGGTGCGACGGTGGATCTAGGAAGCAACCTAGGCAGGAGAGATCGGGGCGGTTGTTAGTTCCGATTCAACAACTACGAACGACTCGGGGCTGACAACCAAATTCGAACGGCCTCAGGTCTGAAGACCTGAGCTACATTGAACGCGCGGGGCGACGAACCGGTCCGTGCGCTATTCTTCGCGCAGGGCTGCTAGCGGATCGATTTGGGCTGAACGGCGCGCGGGCACGTAACACGCTAGCATGGCCACGGCGGCCAGCAGCAATGGCGCGCCGATTAGCAACAGCGGATCGTTCGTGCCGATCGTGAGTGCGTCGACAAACATGCTGGCCAGCGCCGCTAGTATTTTCGCCAGCGCCATCGCGCCTAAAAAGCCCAGCACCGTTCCGACGCTGACTAGAGCGGCGCCTTCGCGCAGCACCAGCCGCAGGACTTGCGCGCGAGTCGCGCCCAGCGCCGTGCGGATGGCGATTTCCTTGCGCCGTTGCGCGACGGCGTAGGCCGTGACTCCGGCGAGTCCGATGGCGGCCAAGATCAAGCCGAACACTCCGATGCCGCCGTAGGTTTGAGCGGAGAATCGCAAGGACGCGCGGCTGCGATCCAGGTAAGCGCTGAGCGTTTGCATATTGAAGATGTTCAGATTCGGATTGATGAACGCGATCTCGTTGCGGATGCCGCTCAGCGCGTCGGCTCCGGCATCCGAGCGGATCAGAATGGTGATGCCTCCGGCAGGCGGCCGCGCAAAATCGCGCGGCGTGAGCGGCAAATAAATTATGGCTTGGCTGAAGCCTTCGACATCCTTCATGTCGCGAATCACGCCGACCACTTCGTAGGATTGCCTGTCGTCGCGAACGCGTTTGCCGATGGCATTCTCGTTCCCGAAAAATTTGCGTTCGGCGCGCTCATTCAACACGGCGGGCAAAGCGATCGTCGGCGATCCGTCCGGCTGGCTGCGTTGATCGCGCTCTTCGAATTCCCGGCCGGCCAGCATCGGCTCGCCGAGCGCGGCAAAATAGCCTGCGCCGACGATTTCCTCCACCACTTGCTGCTGCACCGCGGAGGATCCCGGCGAGGATTCCGCAGCTAGTGGCGTCGGTTCAACTCCTGAAGTGAACGGCGGCTCAGCGGCCAGGGCAACGCTGCTCACCGGAGCCAGCGGCCTTGAGCCGTTCGGTAAGTTTCTCGAAGAGAGCTTGCGCTTTTTCAGGCGCGTAGCCGTCACGCACCGGATCGAGGGACACGAGATACATCGTGCGCGGATCGAATTTCGTTTCGAGGCTGGTGCCTTTGCTGATTCCGATGACGAGGAAGCCGGTCATTAGCAGCAGCATGAGCGACGCGGCGACCTGGGTGACCATCAGCACGTTGCGCAGACCGAAGCGCCGGTGACCCGGCAAGCGCAGCGCCGAGCCCTCTTTGAGCGCCGGGACGACTTCGGCTTTAGTTGCTTGCAGCGCGGGCACCAGGCTGAATCCGATGCCGCAGACAATCGCGACGCCGAAGGCGAAAACGCCGGCGCGCCAATCCAGGCTGAAATCGGATTCTATCGGCACGGTCATGGGCGGCGTGAAGTGCGAGTTCAACACCGAGAGGCCGTATGCGAGCACGAATCCGGCCACGCCGCCGAGCAGAGAAAGCAAAATGCCTTCGCTGATCATCTGCCGGATCAGCCGGAAACGGCTGGCGCCGACTGCGAGACGAATCGCGAACTCCTTGCGGCGACTGGCGCCGCGCGCGATCAGCATGTTGGCCAGATTCATGCACGCGAGCGTAATCACCAAGCCCATCAGCGCAACGAAGAATCCGATCAACACGGGCTTGATTTTCCGGGGAATCGGCAGATTGGTGCCGGCGGGAAGCAATACGATGCTTCGGCCTTTGTCCGTGCGCGGCAGCACGGAGGGATCCTGCTCGTCGAGGCGGCGCGTGATCGCGTCGAGAGCCGCTTCCGCGGAATCAATCGTGACGCCGGGCGCGAGACACAGGATTGGTAGAAATTCTCTGGCATAGCGCTGATGCAGCACGTCGTTCGCGAGTTCCGGAGCGAGCGCGGCCGGCGCGGTGATTGGAACGAACAGCTCCGAGGGATTCACGGCGAGGGCGCCATTGAAATTCTGCGGCGTGATTCCCACGATGGTGGCGATTTGCCCGTTCAGGCGAAGGATTTGCCCGACGGCGTTGGGAGAGGAATTGAGGCGATTGCGCCAGAAACGATCGCTGATCACTACGACGGGCGCGTCGCCGGTTTTGTCGAGTCCGGGACTGAGCACTCGCCCCTGCTGCGGCTGCACGCCGAGCACGGAGAAATAATCCGGCGATACAAGTTGCCCGAAGACGCGCTCGGGTTTCGCGTTCAGGTCGCCTTGAAAGGTGACGTTGAACGGGACGCTAGTCTTGAATGCGGCGACGCCGGTGAACAGGCTTTTTTGCTCGCGATACTGCTCGACGTAGTAATACGATTCCGGCGCGAGATCGCCATCCGCCGAGGCCTGAAGCATCACCAGGTGTTTGGCGTTCGCCGCTGCGGGCAGCTCGCGAAAGAGCATCTCCCATTTCGAGCTGTACACGTTGGTGGTCAGCCCAATGCCGAGTCCCATGGAAATGATGCCGACCAGCGCGAATCCCGGCGACTTCAGCAGCGCGCGCCATCCGTAGCGCATGTCGCCGCGCATTTCGCTCAGATACTCGAGCGGCACGCGAATGGCGATGTCCGCGATGAGCCGGATCAGCCCGGCGACGCCGTGCCTCTTGGCAATCTCTTCCACGACGTCCTCCCCGAGTTGCATCACCTCCGGGCCGTACGCCAATTTGAATTCGTGGGGAAAAGCTTGCGCCAAGCGGCGGTAGATCCGCAGCGCGAGATTCATGCCGTCGTCGCTCATCGCGTCACCTTTCATTCCGTCGCGAAGGCTTGCTTCACGCGAATGCTGCGAACCAATTCCTGCAGGCGCTCACATTCGGCGTCGAGCACACGCTTGCCGAGTGGCGTCAGCCGGTAATAGCGGCGGCGCGCGTCGTCCAATTCCGGCGCGGGCCGTTCGTCGGATTCCTCGATCAGTTCCGCCTCGATCAGCCGCTTGATCGAGCCATAGAGCGTTGCCGGCCACAGCCGCACTTTGCCGCTGGTGCGGTGCAGGACGTCCTGCATGATGCCGTAGCCGTGCTGCTCTCCGCCGGCAAGAGACAGCAGAATGTGAAACCACTGCGGTTTGAGAGGAATAAACCTTTGAGAATCAGCGTCAGTCATGCCAATATCTATATCAGACGATATATATACGTGTCAAGAGGAAAATTGACGCCTTGCTGATTTCCTCGGCTGGTCGGGAAGGTGAATCTATGATAGTCCCTGGGGATCGCGGGTTATTGTCGGGGGCAAATGGCCGACGTTTTCGCCGGGTTTACGCCTGCGGGCGGGTCGATTGCTTTGAAATCGCATAGCGATTGACCCCGGCCCCTAGGACCGCAAAAACGCAGAGAAAATCCGGCAAGTCAGCATTGCCAAGGTGAATTAGTGACTGTCCCTCGGGGTCGCAGGTCATTGCAGCTTCGCGTATTCCGCCTTGAGTTTTTTCAGGGCGGAGACGTCGGGGTCGGCGCCTTTCCAGATGGCGAAGGAGTTGTCACTGCGGCAATCCGATCCGGCGCAGCAGATCGGGGAATCGCGGGTCAGAATGCAGACGGTCTTGGAAGGGATCGTACTTGAGAAAAACCATGCTACAGGAGCGCTGCTCGATACCGCGGTTCAACCAATAGAAAGCCTCGTCCTTGTCTCCTAAACCTGAATAAATTATCGCGACGTTGGATCCGTCGACGTAGCGTTCCTTGGCCAGATCCTTGAACTGAGTGACGATTTTGACCGCTTCGTCGCGCCTCCCTGAGATCGCATAAACATAGGCAATCCCCGCCGAGATCAGGGAGCCGTCCTCGGGAGTCGGCGTCTTGCTTATCTTGCTGTTCTCCGCCACGGCCTCGGCGAGCATTCCTTTGTATGCGTAGGTCCAAGCCAGTTCGGCATGCGCGATGTTGCTGCTGGGATCGAGTTCGATGCCCTTTTGGTACCATGGAAATGATTCGTCGTACCGGTGTGCCAACGTGTAGATGTAGCCGAGGTACGTGTTCATGATCAGCGAGAGTGGCTCCAGCTCCTGCGCTCGTCTCCCTTCTGCAGTCGCTTGATCGAAGCGGCCAAAGATGGTCGCTAGCAGATAGGCGTAGCGCAAATGGGCCACGGCGCTGCTCGGGTTGAGCTCGATGGCGCGGCGATATTCTTTCTCCGCGGTCGCCCAGTCCCAGTCGTACCACCAACTGATTTCTCCCAGCACGGTGTGAGCTTCCGAGAGCGTGGGATCGATTTCCAGAGCCTTGAGCGCCGCGGCCTTTGCTTTGGGAAAAGCTTCTGTGGGCGCCAGATAGGTGAGATCAGCAAGTTCGTCGTAGGCATCCGCCATCCCGGCATATGCGGGCGCGTAAGAGGGATCTAAGCGGACGGCCTCTTCAAAATAATGGATCGCCTGTTTAAGATCATCCTCTGAACTTCTGTCCCAGTGATATCTGCCCTTGAGGAACGCCTGGTAAGCGTCAGGGTTGTCGGTAGATCGTTTGGTGATTCGTTCCTTTTCGACGCCGGTGAGCTTGCGCAACTTCTCTGAAATGTTTCCCGCGATTTCTTGCTGCAGCGTTAAAACGTCGCTAAGCTTTCGGCTGTATTGCTCACCCCAAATCTGCCGGTCGTCCTGGGCATCGATGAGTTCCGCGCTGACCATGAGCGTGTCTCCGCGCTGCGTCACCCTGCCGGACACGATGGCTTTCACATTCAGATCGCGTGCCACATCGCGCGGCGGCGTATCTTTACCTTTGTAATGAAACACCGAGGTACGCGAGACCACGCGGAGATCGGGAACTTGGGAGAGCGAGTCGATCAATCCTTCGGTGATGCCATCGCTTAGATATTCTGAATTGGGATCAGCGCTGGTGTTGGTGAACGGAAGTACCGCTACGGAGTCGATGTAACTCCTATAGCCGCGAAAATAAAACGCTGCTCCGACGATCAGACAGCCCACCGCACCCAACACGCTCAGCACGATTTTCCGGCGACCCCAGTGACGCTTCTCAGCCAGTGGCTCCGGACCGGGCGTCACGGTCTTTCCCGACTCAGTGTCCCGCTTCAACCGCTTCAGATCGGCCCTCAGTTCGGCGGCGGATTGACAACGAACGTCGCGGTCTTTCTCCAGAGCCTTGTTGATGATCTCCTCCAGCTTGGGCGGCAGTCGGGGTTCAACCGGACTGGAGGAACTGGTGCGCGACTCCAGAATGGCATGGAAAATCACTCCGGATGTGTCGCCCCGAAACGGCAGCTGCCCGGTGCACATCTCGTACAGCACCGCGCCGAAGGAGAACAGGTCGGTGCGCGCATCCAATTCCTTGCCCCTGACCTGTTCCGGCGACATGTAGGCGACCGTGCCTAAAGCCGCTGCCGGGACTGGTGAGATGCTCCTCGCACGTCGAGAGTGCGGGCGCTCGGCGCCGGCCCGGTTCCGGATGGGGAGAGAGTTTGGCCAGCCCGAAATCGAGGATCTTCGCGTGCCCGCGATCCGTCACAAAGATATTCGCGGGCTTGATGTCGCGATGAACGATGCCCTTCGGCGTGCGCGGCATCCAGCGCATCGGCGATCTCGATGCCGAGAGAGAGCAATTCTCATCTCCATGCGGCCTGCCGGCAATGCGATGCTTCAGCGTCTGGCCTTCCAGAAACTCCATGGCGATGAAGGTTCGCCCTGCTCCTCGCCGATGTCGTAGATGGTGCAGATGTTGGGATGATTCAGCGCCGAGGCGGCGCGCGCTTCGCGCCGGAAGCGCTCGAGCGCTGAGGGATCTTTGGCCACGTCGTCGGGCAGAAACTTCAGGGCCACCAGGCGGCCGAGCTCATGTCCTCGGCCTTGTAAACCACCCCCATCCCCCCGCCGCCAAGCTTCTCGATGATGCGGTAGTGGGAAATCGTGCGGCCAATCAAAGAGGAAGAGTCCACCATCGGCCGCACATGTTAGGTTGGTGCCGTAGCCAAGTCAACGAACACAGACTGTTCGCGCGCCAGCGCCGCAGGGGCGCGCGAGAGATTGCAAGAGCGAAGCAGCCTCGGAACTATTGCAGCTTCGCGTATTCGGCTTTGGCTTCTTTGAGGATGGGGATGTCGGGGTCGGCGTCTTTCCAGAGCGCGAAGAAATCATTGTAGGCGGCGAGGGCGCGGACGCGGGCGGCATCGGCATCCGCTCCCTGCGAGGTTCTCGACTGCAACGCGTTGGCCCGAGCTACTCCCAGATGCGCCAACGCACCCGTCCAGCAGTTCCAGACGATGCCGCTGTGATCGAGAATCCTCTGAAACTCGGCGGCGGCAGCTGCACCCTGTCTGGCGGCCAGGTTTGCTTCGCCGCGAATGTAGGTCGGATACAAGCAGGAGAGATTAGCGACAAACGGAATCTGTCCCAATTCGATCGGGCTGACGGCCGGGAAATTCTTCAGAGCTGCGGGGGAATTCTTGCCGTCCAGCGCGAGTTGCGCGCGAATCGCAGGCAGCCACAGCGACTGCACTTGCGTGTCGAGCGGATACCGCTTGTTGAGTACCTCTGCCAGCCATTCCGCTTGGGAGGCATCGCCGGCCATCGCGAACGCCAACGCCGCTTCAACCTGAACCCCTTGGCTACTCGGGTAAAGTTTCAGGCCGTCGGATCCCGACTCGCTCGCCGCGGCAGCATTGCCGAATGCTGCCTCCCGGAGCGCCGCATTTTCCCGCCAGATCGCGGCGATTTCCTTGCTGTCATTTCGGATGGCGGACTCCGCAGCCTGCTTGGTGAGTTCGCGCGACTTGGCCAGATGGCCTACATAGGCCTGTGTATCGGATTCAAGCGAAATCGCAAAGTTTTCCTCGGGCTTGCCTGAAAACCAGCGGCGCTCTTCCGCCATCGCCACCGGGCTCGTCGCAGCGAATGCCAACGCGTAGAGTGCATTATGCAACACGATGTCGTCCATCTTCCGCGCGTGCACCTCCTGGATGATCCGCCGCGCTTCGCCGAATCTCTGCAACGCAACCAGGCAGTTGACCAGATTTCCATATAACGAAACCGAATCGCGATCATAGCGGACCGATTCCTGGTACTCGGCAATGGCTTTCTCATATTCTCCGAGTCCCGTGAAGGCGTTGCCCAATCCCGCATACGAATCAGTGTCTCGCGGATAGGCTGCGATCCGCTCTTGATAGGTTTGCGCCGCTTTGTCGAGTTCCCCGGAGACGTTCGAATAGTACTCCGCCGCGAAGGCCAACCTTTCCTCCTCGCTGGCGTGCTCGCGGAGTTCGAATGCTTTGGTGTAGTACTCGCTGGCGCGGCTTGTCTCGCCCAACGTCGCGTAAACGTTGCCCATCGTCCAATAGGCCGAGGCAAAGTCTGGATCGAGCTGCACGGCGCGCTGAAAGTAGGGAAACGCTGCCGCCGGGCCTTTTTCGTTGGCAGTCTCTTGACCCATGCTAAAAGCTTTGAGCGCATCGAGCGAAGAAGTGGTGGCCTGTGCCAGCGGAACATCAAACTTCTCCACCATCGCCAGCGATTCGCCCAGTTCGCCACGCAGCTTGGTTGCCGCCTCGCCCAGCGCGTCCAGCACCTTCTCTTTGGCGGCCGCGATGACCTGCGCCTCCGCCAGGAGGTCTCCAGTTCGGCAATTCACCGCCTTCAACTCCAGCACGTATGCGTTGCCCAAACTGCCGATCGAGCCGGCAAGATAGGCTTTGCTGCCCGCCCGCTGGCAAAGCTCGCGCGCCACCTCAGCGGTAAGCTTCGTCCCGGCCGGACGCGCCATCAGTTGCAAATTCCTCGCGACTTCACTATCCGAAAGCACATTCAAAAAAGGCGACTGCCGCAGCGACACGTTGAGCGCCGTTTTCAGCGTGTCGTCGAAAATCGCATCGCCTGTGCTGTTGGCAAAATCGGCGAGCACGATGGTGTCTCTTTCCGTCAGGACTGGTGCGCGATGGGAATAGAAATACGCCGCCGCTGCAAGCGCCGAAACCACGACTGCCGCGGCGGCAATCAGCAACCAAACACGACGGCTCGCCGTGGAACTTGCCGGCGCGGCACTCGATCCGCTTGCCGCCGCCGCAATTCTGCCCGCGGAAGCAACACCCGAAGTGGTCGCGGCGGCGCTGAACGAAATTCCTTCAAGCGCAGCAAGCAGCTCTCGCGCCGATTGATACCGCTGCGATGCTTCCTTTTGCAGCGCCTTCAAAATTACATTTTCGAGGCCCGGCGCGATGCGCGGGTTGAGCGAGCTCGGAGGCGCGGGCGGCCGATGCAGAATCGCGCCCATCAGATCCGCGCCTTGCGTCTGCGGAAACGGACGGCTGCCTGTGGCCATCTCGTAAAGTACGGCGCCGGCCGCGTAGATGTCGGCGCGCGGGTCAACATCTGATCCGCGCAATTGCTCCGGCGACATGTACGGCACCGTGCCGGAAATCGTCCCGCTCTCCATGGTGATGCTGCGCGTAATGTCGGTGGGTACGTCGTGGTGGATGAGCTTCGCCAGCCCGAAATCCAGAATCTTCGCGTGGCCTCGTTTAGTGATAAAAATATTGGCGGGTTTGATATCGCGGTGAACGATGCCTTCGGCGTGGGCGGCGTCGAGCGCGTCGGCGATTTCGATGGCTAAATCGAGGACTATTCGACTCCATCGGACGGCCGCTGATGCGATGCTTCAGCGTTCGCCGTCGAGATATTCCATGACGATGAAAGGCTCTGCCGTTTTCGTCGCCGATTTCGTAGATCGTGCAGATGTTCGGATGGTTCAGCGCAGAAGCCGCCTGCGCCTCGCGCTGAAAGCGGGCCAGAGCTTGTGGGTCTTTGGCGACTTCATCGGGAAGAAACTTCAAGGCGGCGAATCTGTGCAGGGTTACGTCCTCGGCTTTGTAGACCACACCCATGCCGCCGCCACCGAGCTTCTCGATGATGCGGAAGTGGGAGATGGTGCGGCCGATCAGTGAAGAGGAATCCGCCATTGGGCGCACATGTTAGGTTGAAGCCGGAGCCAAGTCAACGAGTGTGGACTGCTGCGGGCCAACGATGGCGACGCGCTCGGGCAGGAGGCATCGAGGCGTCGAGAGGAACTACGGATTGTTCTTGTGCAGCAATTTGCGGCGAATGTCCGGCCAGAATTCCTTGAGTTCGTTGGCCAGGCCATCGTAGAGAATTAAAAAACCGAAGGTGGATGCGTTGCGCGAGGCGGTGCGGTCCTGCGCGGGATGATAGATATTCGAGAGCGCCGCGGCCGCCGCATTGCCGACGGATTCGGAATAGTTGAATCCCAAGGAGCCTGAATCCTTGCGCGTGACGAAGAGCCGATTCATCGCATAGAAAGCGCGATGACCGAAGCCCCCTTTTCCTACCTGGAAGTAGCGCGGATCTTCGTGGAGCAAACTGGGAAAGACGGCGACGGTCATATAGGTGCCGATGGAGTTGTCGGCAAATGACGCGCCATAGCGTTTCCCATAGGCCTCCCATCCTTGTCCCCAGGAACTCGGATCATTCTTCGCCTGAGCGACGGCTGCCAGCGCGCCGTTGAATGGATAAGCGGCCCAATCAAAAACGCTGGCGGTGGCAATTCTGAATTTCTGGCCTGAGCTGAGCGGCGGAAGGTTCTCGGAAGTTTCCACGGTGCCGTAATTGGGCAAGACCTCGAAGAGACGGTCGTTTACGGTGCCTGTTTCCTGTTCCAGCTTGCTCTTGCCAACCGCTTCGTCTGGCTTCTTCGCTTCGTCCGGCTTCGTCGCAGACGGGTCGGGTTTCTGGTCCTGCGTCCCATTTGTCTGGGGAGCCGGTGAACTCGGGGCTGGCGGCGGGGCTGGCTGCTGGGCTCTTGCTGGAGTACACAGGATCGCGGCCGCAATCAAGATTGGGAGAATAGAGTGACGAAAGACCCGGGTTGTTCGCATCATTGTATTCAATAATGATGTCATAAGAGTTCCAGAATCCGGCGGGATTTAGCGTGCTGAGGTTCCTTGAAATGGCAATCTTTCGAGCGCCAGCCCTCCCGGAAGAGACCGCGTAAGTCTTTGTTTTACTGCCTGTTAGCCAGATCTCAGTGAGTCGGGTGCGAGTGCCGACGCAAAACGAGCTAGCCCTGTCTGATAAGGAGATGCCGGGGACGCCACAAGCACTATAATGCGGAAGCCGTATGGCGGAATTTGGAGGCAGCATATTGAGCCAAAGAAGAGCGGTGAATCCCAACGAATCGCGCAGACCGATGGCCGGAGACATGATCAACTTCGACATTGTGCGAAAGATCGGGCTCACGTTACCCGGCGTGGAGGAAAGCACCGCATACGGGCAACCAGCGCTCAAAATCCGCGGAAAACTCCTGGCGTGTCTACCCGCTCATCGCTCGGCCCAGCCCGGCTCTCTTGCGGTGCGCGTGGACTTCGCGGACCGCGCGGCGTTGCTCGCTGAGGCGCCGGATATTTATTACCTGACCGACCACTACGTCGACTACAACGCCGTGCTGGTTCGCCTCGCGCGCGTCAATCCCGCTGTGTTGCGGGACCTGCTCGGCATGGGCTACAAGTTTGTGACTCGCAAAGCGGCACCGCGACCGCCGGCTCGCCGGCCCAACCGGCCGCGAAGGAGAGACCAATGACGATCGTGTGCGTCATACGCTACCAGATCGATCCACTCCAGCGGGATGCCTTCAAGAAGTACGCCGAGAATTGGGGACGCATCATTCCTCGATGCGGCGGACATCTGGTCGGCTATTTCTTGCCCTACGAAGGAACAAATGATGTTGGTTGGGGGCTGATCGCATTCGATAGCCTGGCTTCGTACGAGACGTACAAATCGCGCCTGAAGACGGACCCGGAAGCGCGTGAGAACTTCACCATGGCGCAAACAAAGCGGATCATTCTTCGCGAAGAAAGAAATTTCGTCGAAGTGGTTGATGGAACTTTCGGCATTCCCGCTTCTCTGCCCGCAGTACCGTGAAGTGACGATCGGAGCCAAGTTGAGTTATATTGCGTCTCGAAGGTAGGCGCTCGCTCGCTGGAGGAATCTTTCGATGCGCAACCGCATTCGGCAACTGGCATTCGCAGCGACCCTCGCGGCTGTGTGCATGTGTCTTTCGTTCGCGGTTGCCGCGCAAGAACTCCCACAGCAACTCCAGCCGCCCGCCAACGAGCAACTTCTTCTGCAGGTCCATGCGAAGGGCGACCAAGTCTATACCTGCAAGAGCGACGCGGCGCAATTCACTTGGGCGCTGAAGGCTCCCGACGCCCAGCTTTTCGATAAAAATGGCAAGCCATTCGGCAAACATTTCGCCGGGCCTTCGTGGGAAGCGAGTGACGGCAGCCGCGTCACCGGCAAGGCCGCCGCTAATTCGCCTTCGCCCGACGCCGATTCCATTCCCTGGCTTCTCGTCACTGTAGTCAGCCACGAAGGCAGCGGCGTGCTCTCGCGCGTGACCTCCATTCAGCGACTCAACACCAAAGGCGGCAAAGCGCCGGCGTCCGGCTGCGACGCATCGCACGCCGGCCAGGAACTGCGCGTGCCATATTCCGCCGACTACGGTTTCTACGCCCCGAAATGATCTACTCCGCGGTAAATCGCGAGATGTGGCGCGTTATCTAATCGCAAGATGGGGCAGGGACGCCGGCTCTGCCAACTGCTAGAATATCGCGCCTATGGCTAAGATCACTTTTCTCGGCGCTGCGGGAACAGTTACCGGGTCGAAATATCTTGTAGAAGCCGGCGGTAAAAAATTGCTGGTGGATTGCGGCCTCTTTCAGGGATCGCGCGAACTCACCGATCGCAACTGGCAGGCGCTGCCGATTGATCCGGCGACGATCGATTGGGCGGTGCTCACGCACGCGCATATCGATCACACCGGCTATATTCCGCGGCTGGTGAAGAGCGGATATCGCGGGCCTTTCTACTGCAATCCCGCAACACACGAGCTGTGCAACATTATGCTGATGGATTCGGCGCACTTGCAGGAAGAAGAAGCCCAGTTCGTCGAGAAAAAAGGATATTCGAGCCATAAGCCGGCCTTGCCGCTTTATACCATCGCCGAAGCGCAAGCCGCGCTGACGCAATTCCGCGAAATTCCGCGCGCCGATGCTTTCACCATCAGCCCGCAATTTTCCGTGCGGCCGCATGATGCCGGGCACATCCTCGGCTCGAGCTGGCTCGAGCTTACGATCACCGAAAACGGCAAACAGATACTCGTAGTTTTTTCCGGCGACGTCGGGCGCTACGACCAGGTGATTTTGAAAGATCCCGAACCGCCCAGCCGCGCCGATTATTTGCTTTGCGAATCGACGTACGGCGATCGCGACCATCCTCCGGGCTCGCCGGAAGATGCGCTCGCCGAGGTGATCAATCGCGTCGCAAAGCGCGGCGGAGTGGTGGTCGTGCCGTCGTTCGCCGTCGGCCGCTCGCAGACGCTGATGTATTTTCTGCGCGAGCTCGAAGACCAGCAAAAAATCCCGCGTTTGCCGGTGTATCTCGACAGCCCCATGGCCATCAGCGTGACCAGCCTTTACGAGAGCCACAAGGAGGATCATGATCTGGCGTTCGCGCGCGAGGAAGCTGCGCAACATGATCCGTTGAATGTTGCAGAAGTGCACATGACGCGCGACGTCGAGGACTCGAAGAAGATCAACGATGTGGTCACGCCGTGCATCATTCTTTCGGCGAGCGGCATGGCCACCGGCGGGCGCATCCTTCATCATCTGGCGAAGCGCCTGCCGGATTCGCGCAGCGCGGTGCTGCTCGTTGGATACCAGGCCGAAGCGACGCTTGGCCGGCAGCTTCAGGACGGCGCGAAACTGGTGAAAATTTTTGGCGAGATGGTGCCGGTGCGCGCCGAGGTGGTGGATTTGCCGCAGCTTTCGGCGCACGCGGGGCGCAGTGAATTATTGCGCTGGCTTTCGGGTATTAAAGCGGCGCCGCAGATGACTTTTTTGGTGCATGGCGAGCCGGCCGCGCTGCAATCATTCCGAGGCGCAATTGATGCGCAATATCATTGGCCGATTACGATCCCGGTTTACGGCCAGGCGTTTGAGTTTGATTTGTAGAGTCACGGAACCGCAAAAGTCGCGCCGCGCGTGTTATTGAGAGGTGGCGTGCCGTTGAATCGAAAGAAGCCGGCAGGGACGCCGGCGGTACCAGAGTGCGACGCTACCCTACGCGGGACATGGCGGGGACTTCTTCGGCGCGCAGGCCGATTACGAACATGGGATGCGGAGCGACGCGGCCCCAACGCACCAATTCCCACGCGGCGCGGATGAAATTAACGTTCGGGACGATCGTCAAGTCCAGTATCTGGCGCGTCTCGCCTTTGTAGAAGCGCTGCGGAATTTTCAGGATTGGCTTCGCGCCGAAATTCTCTCCGTCAGTTGATCCCCAGATGGCGACGTCCAGCGATTCCTGTTCGATCTGATCGAAGATATCCAACGTCACCAGAAACGTGCGTGTCGCGCTCGAGCGGATGTCCGCGGCCGCGGCGTTGCCGTTTTCGGATACGCGCGTGTGCGCTGGAATCAATTCGAGCGTCGTGGGCATCGTTTCCTCTTAAAATCCGCGGGCGAATTCTAGCATGTTTGTTGGGACGATGGTTGCGCCGCGCTGGATTTCGAGATGTGGTGCAGCGTTGCGTCGTAAGATGCCGGCAGGGACGCGCTTCGAGCGCTCAGCGTAAACCGGCGCTACTTTAGCTTTGCCAGGCGCTCTTCAGCGGCGTTCAGCGTTTTTTCGGTCTTGCAGAAGGTGAAACGCAATTGCTGCTTGCCGTCGGTTCGGTGGTTGTAAAAGCTCGATCCGGGAACTGCGGCTATGCCGATTTCTTTCACTAGATGCTTCGCGAAGGCTACGTCATCCGAAAATCCAAAAGCAGAGATGTCCGTCATGATGTAGTACGCGCCGCGGGGGCGGAAGCAGCGGAAGCCTGCGGTCTCCAAAATTCCCAACAGCCGGTCACGCCGGACTAGGTAGTCGTCCGCTAACTTCGTGTAGTAGGAATCGGGAAAGCGCAACGCCACCGCGCCGGCTTCTTGCAGCGGGGCCGCGGCGCCTACCGTCAGAAAATCATGCACCTTGCGAATCGCGCCAGTGACTTCGGCTGGCGCGATGGCCCAGCCGACTCGCCAGCCCGTGACACTATAAGTCTTCGAAAGTGCGTTGATGGTGATGGTGCGATCGTGCAAGCCCTCGATCGTGGCTGGCGAGATGTGCTGCGCGCCATCGTAGAGCATGTGCTCATAGATTTCGTCGGTGATGAGATAAGCATTCCAGCGCACGCAGAGATCGCGAATCGCTTCGATTTCAGCGCGCGTGAAAACCTTCCCCGTAGGATTGTTCGGCGTATTGAGAATGATTGCCTTCGTGGCAGGCCCGAACGCGGCGGCCAATTCCTCAGGATCGAAACTCCACTCGGGCGGCCGCAGCTTCACGAAGCGCGGCGTCGCGCCAGAAAGAATCGCATCGGGCCCGTAATTTTCATAGAACGGCTCGAAGACCACCACTTCATCGCCCGGATTGATGATCGCCATCATCGTAGCCATCATCGCTTCGGTCGAACCGCAGCAAACGGTGATTTCGCGCTCGGGATCGATCGCGATTCCCTGCACGCGCAAAAATTTTTCGGCGATGGCATCGCGGAATTTTTTCCCGCCCCAGGTGATGGCGTACTGATTGATGTCAACGGAAATGGCCTGCCGCGCCGCCTCTTTGATTTCCTCCGGCGCCGCGAAATCGGGGAAGCCCTGCGAGAGATTGACGGCGCCGTGCTTCATCGCCAGGCGCGTCATTTCGCGAATCACGGATTCGGTGAATTGCGCGACTTTATGAGATAGGCGCGCGCCGCCTTCGGCGCGGCCCGGCATCGGCGCGCTCACCGGCGATACCCCGGGGCGGGCTTCGGCGAATGCTTCGGAGCGGGCTTTGTCGCGAGCTTGGCTGCCGCCGGCGGCGCAGCGCCGGAATACAAGCGCCTGTAAATCGCCGCATTCCTCAAAACGATCTGCACGTACTCGCGCGTTTCGGTGAATGGGATGGTATCCACGAATTCCGCAGCCTCGGCGAAATTTTGTCCGGCCTTCCAGCTTCCCACGCGATCTTCTCCTGCATTGTAAGCGGCCAGCGCGGCTTCTTCGCTGCCCCAGGTTTTGATGAGCCCCGCCAGATAAACGGTTCCGAGGCGGAGATTGTACTCCGGGTCCGTCAGCCGCGCCCGCGAATAACCCATGCGCATCTGGCGCGCCAGCAGCCGCGCGGTTTTCGGCAGGACTTGCATCAGGCCGTAAGCATTGGCGTGCGAAATGGCATTCGCCTCCCACGCGGATTCCTGGCGGACGAGCCCCGCGACCAGCATCGGATCGACCTTGGCGTGCGCCGCTGCCGCTCGCAATGCCTTCTCATACGGCAGCGGAAAGGCCGCCACCCAGACGTCGCGCGGCACGTCTTCGAAGCGCCGCGCCTCGAGCCCCGGATAAATCAGCCGCGCGGTGGTGATCGAAGGAGCGTAGTGACCTGCTTTCGCCGCGGCCTGCGCCGATTCGAGCAGCAGGCGCGGCTCGCCCGTCGCGATGTAAGCGGCCCGCAACTCGAGTTCCGCCGAAGAATCAAACGCAATCGTGCGCAGCAAATCGGCGCGCGCCTGGCGGTTCGCGGCCGCGGCAGGAATCGTCTCGCCGACGGCCATCGCGGGCGGCGGCGGCAAGATTCGACTCAGCGCATCGACCGATGTTACCGGTCCTCCACCGAGCGTCTGCAGGTGGGACACCGCTAAGCCGCCGAAGTAAGTTTGCGGAAAACGGTCGTATAACTTTCCGAAATACGCGCGCGCGAGGCGCGGTATCGCTCGAATTTTCCGCTTCGCGGCCGAGCCAGTAGAGATTGTCGGTAATGAAAGCCGAGTTCGGAAAGCGCTCGAGCTGCTTCTGGAGAAGGACCGCGGCTTCCGGCTTGCGCTCGAGATACGCAGTCCAGGCCACGCGCCAGTTCGCGGTTCCGGCATCGATGCTGCCGGCGAAACCGTCGGCCACGCGGAAGTAGTAGGAAGCGGCGCGGTCGCGATCCAGCTGCACCCAGTAATAATTTCCCGCGGCGAAGAGAGCTTGTTCGGCCCAGCGGCTCAAGGGCGCGCGCGCCAGGATGGCATCGACCGCGGCGAGCATGGGCGCTTCGGTCAGCGCGTTGCGATGCGCCTGCGTGAGCGAATAGAGGCGCTCGGCGTCTGTTTCGGGATCGGTGAGCGTCAGCTCGGTGAGCGCTGTGAGCGGCGCGCCGAGCGCTACGCGGCATTGCGCGATGCGCAGTTCGGCATGTTCGCGGTCCGCGCCCGTAACTTGCGGAAGCACGTCAATAAATGCTTCGCGCGCTTGATACCACTCTTTCGTGGAATAGAGAGCTTCGCCGCGCGAGATGCGCACATCAAGCGGCACGACGGGAAAATCGGCGCCGAGTTTGCCGCGCAGCAAATCGGCTTTCGAGCCGGCTTCATGCGCGGAAGAGCTCGTCGGATAGCGGTAGGCCACGGCGAGATAATCGCGGGCTGCTTCCTGAAGTTGCCCGGCCGCTTCACGGGCTTGCGCGCGCACGAAAAGCAAATCCGGCTTCGTATCGGTTTGCGGATACGCGGCTAATGCGTCAAGAATTTCCTGCGGTTGCGAAGCGGCAAGCGCCGCTTCGCCAAGAGTTTGCAGCGCCAGATCGGTCATCACCGAATCCGGGAAATCGTGGCGCAACCGCTTCAGTCCGGCAATGGCTTGCGGCTCGTGCTTCAGGGCGCGATCAGTCTCAGCGCGCCAATAAAGGATGTAGTCCTCGAGAAGCGGATCCCCTTCGGCTTTGTCGAGCCACGCGCGCGCTTTGGCGTAGTTCCCTTTGGAGTAATCGTAGTAACCGAGAGCCAGCGCAGCGCGCTGGCCGAGTTCGTTAGGCTTTTTGCCCGCTGCGAGACCGCTGAGGCCGGCGTAAGCCGATGCAGGATTTCTCTCGCGTAGCGCGCGCGCCCAAATCTCGAGCTGATCGGCCGAGGCGGACTTCTTCACCGGCTCGCCCGTCGCGCCAGCGGCAGGAATACAAAGCAGCGTCATCGCCGCGGCCAAAAACACCGCCGCGCCGATCCCCCCAATTCGAGCTTTCATCGTATGCGAGCTACTATCGCCGGACCGGCGAAGGATACGGGTATGCACCGAGGGCTTCGGGGTCGCCGTCCGCCAGAATCGCCACCAGCCAGTCGTAAAAATAATCCACCGGTTGATCCTGGAGGGCTTTGAAGCGGCGATCGTATTCCTTGCGCGCCTTGTCCAAATCGTCCCTGAGGCGGATGCAAATGTCTCTGTTTTCGCGTGCCGCGCGCACGTCTTTCGGCCGGAGCATCTTGATATCTTGCATCGCTACTTTGGCCACGCGCTTGGCGCGCCGGTGCATTTCTTGCACTTCGGGCGCGAGCGTGGTCACGTCGAAAGCGGTCGGCGCTTGAGATTCGGGAGCGGCTGGCGTCTCCTCCACTGCCGCAGGCGCTGCGGCGGCGGATTCAACGGCTGGAGCTTCTGCGACCTGAGTTCCGGCTTCGACCGGCGCGCCTTCCGCGATCTCGTCCTCGATGGCGGCTTCTTCGGCTTCGAGTTCTTCTTCTTCGATTTCTTCGCGATGCGGTTTCGCGGCGGGAGCTATGCCCGCTGCGGCGGCTGCGAGCATGTCGGCGGCAGCTTGGGCGCCTCCTGAACTGCGATCGGCCGGACGAAGCGCCAGCGTGACAAAATTGGTGAGCACGCCGAGGCCCGCGGAGAGCGATGCGGCTGCGGCTTGCGCGCGAAGCATTGCCGGAATGGCGTTCGCGACGCGGCTTGACGCGCACGCGGCGGTCAGATCGCCGTAAGCGTGCTGCAATTCTTCGACGGCGCGCTGCAGCGGCGCGAGATTATCGCGCAGCGCGCGCGCTACCGCTTCTTCGAGCGGATTCTCGGCCACGGGCGGCGCTGCGGGCGGCTTGTGTGCCTTGGTCATAGATAAAATCGTGCTACTTGAATTATGGAAACCGTGCCGGAGAGTGTCAACTGAGTTTACGTTCCACGGTTCCTGGGAATGACGGCGGCGCCATGATGTCGGATGCCGCAGTTTAGCCGCCGCGCCTTCTACGTAGTTCCGCGGGCAGTAGGATGGTGTTCGCCGTTCGCCGCTGCTACGCTAAGTTGGGAGATTGGAAATGATCGGAGCTGCCGCGCGAATTAAAAACATCGCACCCAACGCCGCGATCCTTCGGATTTCTAATCGATACTCGAAAACGAATAGAAATCGCTGTAACTCACTGAAAACAAAGCGTGGAGGCAATTTCTAACCGAGACAAAATTGGACCCTTTTCATAGCCTTTTCAGCCGCTCCCCGGGCCTTCGGGCCAGCCTAAAAACCCGAATGAACGCTCCCTCAGGACCTTGCCGCACGAACCTGTCCTTATCTAGGTTTTCTCGCCAGGACTTGGTATTGGGCGCCCAGAGGAAACTTCACCAGCAATTTTTCGAGCGGGCGCAGGGCTTTCAGGAAACGCGGAAAGACGAAGGCGAAATCGGTGCGCAGGATTTCGAAGCCGGCGGACTTCAAGAGTTGACGCGCTTGGCGCGGCACGAGCGTGATGGCGTCTTTGTCGAAGGCGCAGTGCGACATCACGTAGCGCGTGCCGGGATTCCACGCGAAATTTTCCCACAGCGCGAAGACTCCGCCGGGACGAAGCGAATTATGGACGTATCGCGCGGCGCCGATGCGTTGCGCGATCGGGATGTGATGGAAGACGCCGTTGCAATAAGCGAAGTCGAGCGTCGCGTCGGGCGAGTATTCCTTCATCAGGTAGAAGCGGCAGCGATCGGATGCGAAATTTGCGCGCGCCAAATCAATCGAGCGCGGCGAGACGTCCACGCCAATCGTCTGCGTGAGCGCGAATTCTTCGCACAGCAGCGGCGAGGTCGAGCCGACGCCGCAGCCATAATCGAGTCCGCGCTTGGCGGTGAAGCCGAGAGCGCGGACGCAGCGGCCGAACCAGGCGACGCGCCCTCGCGCGTAATACATGCGGTCTTCGCCGGAAAGCTCAAGCGCCGCCGCGAGACTGGCGTCGTAGTCGTCGGCGTATTGGTCGAATGTGGCTCGATCGTTCATCAAAAGAGGAGTGCCGCAGCAACGTCGGCGGCTGATTTCATTCGTCGTGCTTTAATTCGTAATCGCCTATGTAAGTGTCGCGGCTGATTCCCAACATGCTCAAAAAAAACGACGAGAAAATCAGCTGCACTCCCAGAAAAAACCACAGAGACCAGAACAGCACCCAGCGCACCTGGTTCAGCGGGCCGAAATCGCTGCGCGCCCATTCCACGAACACCCAGGCGTCGCCGGCGAAACCAACCAATGCCAAGACGGCTCCGAGCAGAAGACCGTGTTCGAGCTTAACGCGGCTCAGCATGCGCTTCAGCGAGATGGGATTGCGATCGAAACGCTCGGCGTAGCTGAAAACTTTGGCGAAAAATCCGATGCAGATGATCTGCGCGCCGAGCAGCGTGAAGATCACGCCGAAAATCATGGTGTGAATGTCCAGGATAATGCGCGAGGTCAAATGACGCTGCCCCGGCAACAACCAAAAAACGATGGCGAGGCCCAGCGCCATCAAAATGCTTCCCGGCAAAAGAAACAGCCAGTTCGGGAGAAAAGAGCAGCATGAATCGCAGATTTCTCCAGCCGTCGCTGATGGTTTTCAAATGCGGCCGGCGCCCGCGTTTATCGGGCCAGAGGACGATGGGAATTTCCGTCATGCGCGCGCCGGCCTTGGCCGCTTTGATCACAAACTCCGGGCCCCATTCCATGCCGCTGGTGCGCACGTCGATGCGATCGTGAATCTCGCGCGTGAATCCGCGCAGGCCGCAGAGGCAATCGCCGATGCCGGTCTTGAAGAACAAATTCATCACCGCGGTCAGCCCGGGATTGCCGATGTATTTGTGGCTCCACGGCATCGCGCCCGGCTCGATGCCGCCACGGAAGCGATTGCCCATCACGACGTCGTAGCCTTCGCGCCATTTGGCCACGAATTGCGGGACGGCAGAGAAATCGTAACTATCGTCGGCGTCACCCATGATGATGAAGCGCCCGCGCGCCGCGGCGATGCCCGCGCGCAAGGCGTTGCCATAACCGCGCGCGCTCACGCGAATCACTCGCGCGCCGCATTGTTCGGCGACTTCGAGCGAGCCGTCGGTCGAGCCGTTGTCGGCAACGACGACTTCGCCGCGAATCCCCGAAGTCTCGAACGATTTACGCGCCTTATCGATGCAAAAGCCGAGTGAATTCGCTTCGTTGAGACAGGGAATGACCACGGACACTTCGATAGCTTCGGCCGGATTGGCTTCGGGCCGCGGCGTCGCGCTTGTCGCGGTTCTTCGTTCGAGATCCATCGTTATCGGGCCGTGGTCAGCGGTTCATCCTAGCACGCCTCTCGCGTTAGATAAGGATGCGCGGTGCGTCGTCCAACTGGCGATCGAGCGCAAATTCGGCAAAGAGGCTGTGCTATTCTCCGCTGACCAATTATGCCGGAATGGGCATCCCTCTCGAATCCAGGCCTCGATTTCGCTCTCGCCGCGCTGGTGATCGTCGCAATCGTGGCGCCGCGGTTTGGCGAGGCTATCTTCGCGCGCATCGAGCATGTGAGCGCAAGTTTCGCGAGACGCCAATCGCTCGCGGTCGTGGTCGCCGCTTTGGCCGCGATCTTGCTGCGTTTGAGCTTGGCTCCGTTCGGCCCGCTCATTCCTGTGCCGCACGTGCACGACGAGATGAGCTATCTGCTCGCTGCCGACACATTCGCACACGGGCGACTGACAAATCCGCCGCATCCGATGTGGATGTTCTTCGACACCATTCACGTCAATCAGCATCCGACCTACATGTCGAAGTATCCGCCCGCGCAAGGCGCGTTCCTCGCGCTCGGCCAGATTCTCGGGCAGCCGTGGATCGGCGTGCTGCTGAGCGTCGCGGCCATGTGCGCGGCGATCCTATGGATGCTGCAGGGCTGGATGCCTCCGCGCTGGGCGCTGCTCGGCGGAATTCTGGTGATCGCCTGTTTCGCCTGCGGAAATTATTGGGTGGATAGCTACTGGGGCGGCGCGGTTGCGGCTACCGGCGGTGCGCTGGCGCTCGGCGCGCTGCCGCGAATCTTTCATCATCAGCGCCCGCGCGATGCTGTGCTCCTCGGCGTTGGAGCTGCGATTCTCGCGAATAGCCGGCCATTCGAGGGACTGTTCTTCTTCTTGCCGATCGGCATCGCGCTAGTGGTCTGGCTATTCGGACGGCGCGCGCCGTCGCTGCGAATCACTTTCCGGCTCGTCGTTGCGCCGCTCGCCGCAGTTTTGATTCTCACCGCGCTCTTCATCGGCTATTACAATTGGCGCGGCACCGGCAATCCCCTTCTCTTCCCCTACATCCTTAATAACCAGACGTATTCGACCACTCCGAATTTCGTATGGCAGGATTTGCGTCCTTCGCTCGACTACGCCAATACGCAATTCGACGACTACTACAACGTCTGGATGCACGGCATCTATTCGCAAACGCGCTTCGACGGCTTGTGGAGGGGTCTCGAGCATGAGTGGCAGGCCAAGGTGCAAGCATTTCAGAAGTATTTCCTCCTGTCCGGGTTTCTGCTTCCGATCGTGTTCACTCTTCCCTGGCTGCTGCGCGACCGCAGGTTCAGGCAATTGTTCTGGCCCTTCGCCGCATGCTTTGCGGCGCTGACGACCGTAGTGTGGTTTGAGCCGCACTATGCCGCGCCGCTGCTCGCGGCGCTGGTAGCAATCCTCGTGCAATCGCTTCGCCATTTGCGCCGCTGGGAGTGTCGCGGCCGCCCGATCGGGATTGGGCTCTCGCGCGCCATCGTCCTTTTCGTTCTGGCGGCGCTTCCCTTCCGCGTTTCGGCCTCATTCCGCGAGATGGCCGAAGATCCGAGCATCGAGCAAATGAAGTACCGCGTGCAATTCTTGCGGCAACTCGAAGCGATGCCGGGCCAGCATCTCGTGCTGGTGCGCTACACCGAAGATCACGACGTGGGGCAGGAATGGGTCTACAATCGCGCCGACATTGACCACGCAAAGGTGATCTGGGCGCGCGTGATTCCCGGCGTGGATAGCCGGCCGCTGCTCGACTATTATCGCGGCCGCGAACTGTGGGAGGTCAACCCTGACAGTGATCCGCCCACGCTGCAGCTTCTTTCGCCGGCGGCTCACTGATGATCTTCAAGGGCTGTGGTCGAGGATCGGTGAATTGAAATTTTGACGCGACGATGTATCCGGTTTGGGTTCATAATGCGCGCCGGGGTTGGGCGTCCTAGGCGCGACTATCTCTGTTTAACAGGGGGCTGCATGAAGACTCGGCAATTCGTACTGATGGCTGCAGGTCTAGCTTTGCTCTGTTTCGCGATTGGCTGCTCGAGTTCCGGATCTTCGTCTTCGAATCAAAATCCACCACCGCCTCCGCCGCAGGTCACAATTTCAATTTCACCGGACAAGGCTGCCATCGCGACCGGCGACGCCGCAATGTTGCAGGTCACGCTCACCAACGACACGGCGGTCACCTGGACGGTCAATGGAGTGGCCAACGGCGATTCCGGGGTCGGCGAGATTACAACGCAGGGCCTGACCGGCACTTACACTGCGCCTCCGGGGCCTGCCGGTCTGGTGGCGACAATCACAGCGACGAGCGTCGCGGATACGACTAAATCCGCCTCGGCGACCGTTTACGCGGTACCCCCGGGCACCGTGACTGCAACCGCCAATTCGCTCGTCGCCGACTACAGCATCACGCCTCCCAGCGATGCCAAGGTCTCAATCCAATTCGGTACGGACACAACCTACGGCCGCGCGACTTCGGTGCAACAGACACCGCAAGGCGGAGGTGCCGTGAGCACGCTCGTCGCAGGCATGCTCGCGGCGACGCTTTATCATATGCAGGCCATCGTAAATTTCCCGGATGGCACGCAGTACCTCGACGCCGACCAGACCTTCACCTCCGGCACAATCCCGCCCAACCGCATTCCCACGAGCATCTCCGTGACGACACCTTCGGGAATGACTCCCCAATCGGGGATCGAAATGCTTGACCTGATTCCCGGAGGTGCTGAGGCGACGGACTTGGCCGGCAATATCATCTGGTATTATCTCGGCACCGGCGTCTCGGGTGGCACGATACTGCAACCCATTCGCATGCTGCGGAACGGCCACTTCGCGCTTGTGCTGGCCCCGAACTCAGCGATTCCTCTAACGGGTCCGCCACTGACGCCGAGTATTACCGATGAAATCCGCGAAGTTGATCTGGCCGGCACGACGATCCGCACTCTCAACATCACCGATTTGAATACCCGGCTGGCCAACGCGGGGTTCACGCTCAATGCCCAAGTGATCCATCACGAGCTCATCGAGCTTCCAAACGGCCACTGGATCTTCTTTGTCAATTCGACTCAAGATTTCACCGACCTGCCTGGATTGCCCGGCACAACCACCGTCCTCGGCGACGCAATCGTCGATGTTGATCCGAACCTGAATCCCGTGTGGGTTTGGAACTCCTTCGATCATCTCGATGTCAAGCGCCATCCATACCAATTCCCTGACTGGACGCACGCGAACGCGATACTTTATACCGGCGACGGTGATCTGCTGGTCTCGGTACGTCACCAGAACTGGATCATCAAAATCGACTACAAGAACGGACAAGGCAGCGGAGACGTTCTGTGGCGGCTCGGGCAGGGAGGCGACTTCACGCTCGTGGGAGGAACCGATCCGACCGATTGGTCCTACGCGCAGCACGGCCCAGCCTTCTTTGGACGGACGTCAGCAGGTGTGTTTGACCTCGGCGTGATGGACAACGGCGACGACCGCGCTTTCCCGCCGAGCACGTCGTGCGTGTCGTTGGGATTTGCGACCTGCCCATTCACCGCGATTCCGATCTACCACATCGACGAACGCGCGATGACCGCCACGCTGGTCTTCCACGACGTCCTCTCGCAATTCTCCAACTTTGGTGGCGATGTGGCATCGCTTGCGAACGGCAACGTCGAATTCGATCTCTGTGCGGATGTAACTACGGCGATTCAACCCGGCGCGTCCGTGTGGGAGGTAACCCGCGAGGACAATCCGCAGTTGGTGTGGAAAATGAGCATCGAGGGAGACGATGCCTATCGAATGTTCAGGCAGCCGAGCCTGTATCCCGGAGTGCAGTGGTAGTTTGCTCGACTCGGGGGGAATATTAGTACCGAAGGCGACGTGGTTTTTATGATTGGCGGACGCTTTTCTTCCTTCACGAGGGCTATGGCGCTCGCGCGCTTGCAGCCAACCACAACCCACGGGCCTTTCTCGTCAATCAGGACGAGGAGCTGAAGTGACCGGGGTCGCTCCACGAGCGCCGCGGCCGGTTGTTTCCGCCGGGCTGTTTCGGGGCATCGGTCGAATTTCTTTTGCGACTTTTTCGACAAATCGGGTTAATAATTGGCGGCGCAATCCAGTTCGATCCGGCAACAACATCTGGTCTTTGGGGGCTTCAGAATGAGAAAGACGGTTATCGCGGCGTTCGCGTGTATGGCGTTTTTGGTTTTTGTCAGTGGTTGCGGATCTTCCGGCACTCAATCCACTAATCCCCCTCCGCCACCTCCGCCGCCGACAGTGACGGTGTCGGTCACACCGATCGGCGCCGCCGTGACGCCGGGAAACTCCACTCAGTTCACGGCGACGATTAGCGGAGACACTGCTGTCACCTGGTCCGTAAATGGCACACCCGGAGGCGATTCCACCGACGGCACGATTGATTCCACCGGGGATTACACGGCGCCTGCGGCTGCGCAGAGCGTGTCAGCCACGGTAACAGCGGCGAGCGTCAAAGAGCCCTCGGTTTCCAGTTCCGCCACCGCGTACGTCATCGTGCCGGGTCAGGTTACGACCACGAATCATCCGCTCGTGGCGCTCTATTCCATCGATCCGCCGGCCAGTGCGAACGTCATGATCCAGTTCGGGCCCGACACGAATTACGGCCAGTCAACATCGACACAACAGTCCCCTGCCGGCGGCGGAAGTGTCGGCATCCTCGTAGCGGGCATGACAGCCTCAAGCACCTACCACATGCGCGCCAGCGTAAAATTCGCTGACGGCACACTCTTCACGGACGCGGATCAGACTTTTGATACCGGCACCCTGTCGCCGCTCACGTTTGCCGCTTTCACCGGGACGACTACAGCAGGAATGACGCCGCAGCCAGGGATCGAGATGCTGGATATGGTAGTTGGGGCGGGCGTCCCCGTCGTCGCAACGGATCTCGCAGGAAACATCATCTGGTGGTACAACTTCACGGACGGGACCGCTTCCGATATCGTCCAGCCGATTCGCTTGCTACCGAATGGTCATTTCCTCGTCTGTATCGGCCCCGCATCGTCAAATCCAGTCAATGGAACCCCGCCTCTACCCGGCACGATTACCGTGGTCCGCGAGATCGATCTCGCCGGAAATACGATTCGAGAGATTTCTGTCACTGATCTGAACACGCGCCTCGCCAACGCGGGCTTCAATCTTCTGGCCGATACAATTCATCATGATGTTCTGCAGCTCGCGAATGGGCATTGGATTATTCTCACCAGCTCCACGCGCGATTTCATGAATCTTACCGGTCTTCCAGGCACGACGACCGTCCTCGGCGACCAGATCATCGATCTGGACACGAACCTGAATCCTGTGTGGGTCTGGAATTCGTTCGACCATCTGGATGTCAATCGCCACCCTTACCTTTTTCCTGATTGGACGCACTCGAATGCTCTTCTCTATACCGGTGACGGCAATCTGCTGTTGTCCATGCGCCATCAAAACTGGGTGATCAAGATCGACTATGCGAACGGCAATGGAGCCGGCGACATCCTCTGGCATCTCGGAGAACAAGGCGATTTCACGCTTCTGGGCGGGACGGATCCGCAAGATTGGTTCTATGCTCAGCACAATCCGGCGTTTTTCTCGCGCGCGACTTTCGGGAAATTCGAGCTGGGTCTTATGGACAACGGCGATGATCGCATGTATCCCAACGGTCAAACCTGTGCGTCCACCGGCGGACCATTGTGTCCGAATTACACAACGATCCCGATTTATCAGATCGACGAGAACACACACACAGCAACCATCGTCTTCGACGACAAGCTCGCGCAATACTCTTTCTTCGGGGGAGGCGTTGACCCGCTTGCCAACGGCGACGTGGAATTCGATCTCTGCGCCCTTCCCGGCGCACCCAACGCAAAGATTTTTGAGGTCACTCGTGAGGCTAACCCGCAAGTCGTCTGGCAGATGACGGTCACAGGCAAGTACGCGTATCGTGGATTCCGGCTGCCGAGTCTATATCCGCAGGCGCAGTTTTAACTCACCTGCCACTGGACTTGCGAAGTTTGCGGCGATGGCTGTGATGGAATGAGCCTCAACCATCGCTGCAGCTAGCGGGTCCGATCGGTTTGGGCTTCGACAGCATGGACCCGGCTCTCTCCGCGCGTTTGATATTTGCGGATTAAAATGCACAATCCCCCGCCCGCCAGCACGGCGAGAAGGGGATCAATGAACGGGACTCTGAGTCGCGTATTCATTACGAACGGCAAATGCGCTGCCGTTACGAAGGCCGCATAGAACGCGAGCCCAAAAGCTACAACTCTCGACGATGAGAGAAGGCTCACCCAGCCGGCAATCGCGAGAACCAATACCAACCAATATGCAATCACCGCGGCGGCGCGCAAGATTCGTTGCGCTGGCGGGAAGCTCCTGGTATCGAGCAACTGGTCTTTGCTGAACCAGAAAGTCATGAGCTTCAATCCTAAAAGTTTCACGCCGGAGCTCCAGCTCAGATTCTTCCACGCTTCGATTGCGGCGGCGCGAGCTTGCCGGTCCAGCTGATCTTCACTCGGAAATAGAAGCCGATGAGGATGGTTCAATTCAATGTCGGTATGCTGCCATCCAACCGCCGCGCGAAAGCGCTCGCCTTCTCCGCCTTGAGCGCGGCCGTCAGGGGTTAACACGCCTTCCAAAAGGTTGATTCCGCCGTGCGAAGAAAAGAGAATCTTGCCGTGAAACACCTCTGCATTTCGGACGATCCACGGAGAGATGAGCAGACCTGCTACAAGACACACGACGCCGGCATGTTTCAAGCTGCGTCGCAGCCACAGGCAGCCGATGGCCGCGATTACTGGCAGAATTGCGCAGTTGAAACGAAGCAGTGTCGCGATTCCTGACGTAACGCCCATCGCGACGGCGCCGTTCTTTTTTCCTTGAATTTCTTCCACGAAAGAAGACAAGAACAAGGCGATCAAGAACGCCGCCAGTTGTTCCGTCTGTAGCTCTGTGCTGATTAGAACTAAGGTTGGCAGCGTGAGCGCTATCGCTCCCGCTATGACGCCCGCTTCGATTCCGAAAAGTTTCTCGGCAAGCTGCCAGCAGACATACGCGAGTGCGAGCCCGATCAGAAATTGCAGGATCCTCATCGCCAGCAGGTAGTGAGAGCCGAACGCGACATGAAATGCCGCGAGCAACAAGGGATAAAGCGGAGGGCGAAGGGCGGTCGGCAGACCGGCGTAGGTGAAACCGTTGCCTTGAAAGATGCTGTCCGCCAGCGTCATGTAGCGAACTTGATCGCCTATGCCGCTGAATTGGCCGACCGGGCGGTTCGCGGCAAGGATAAGAAGCGCGATTCGCCCTGCCAGCCCGAGGCATGCGATCACCAGGGCAGCGCAGATCAAAAGCGGATTTTCGGATTGTTGGAACCTGAGAAGGAATCGTTTGATGCCGCGTCGTGGTGGCGGAGAACTGTTCTGACCCATCATTCTACATTTTTGACCGGGAGTTTCCGATTCGAAGCTCTAGCTTGTGCAGAGTACGCTTGTCGCGCTCCCGGCACAATGAATTTGCGCCCGAGCAATAGACGGCGCGACACGGCGGCGAATTCTAGCGCGTTCAAGTGACAGAGTGCAGCAAATGCGCGCCGCATAGTCGGGTCCCTCGCTGGCCAGCTTCTGCGCGGAATGCTATTCTTAGTAAGTAGGGGGCGACACGGTTTCGACGGAAGCTGTCGCGGCCCGAAGGCATGCCGGGCGCCACTTGCCCGTAATCGAGTGGAACAACACAACTGGCAACTCACAGTTGGCACTCGCAGCCTAATTAAAAACTAGGCAGCGCGTCTCCTCCAGTGCCGCCCGCGTGCTGGAGATGAGGCGTCACATAGTGGGCTGGCCGGCGCATTTCGGTCCGCAATACGCCGGCGAGATCATCGGACTAGCTGTTCGCGTTTCTTGCCCGTACTGACCGCGAGCGGCGAACGCGCGGAGAGCCCGCAAGGGCCGGCCGCGAAGTGAACGGGCTACGCATGTAGGCTTCTGGCAGCAAGGCTTCTCGGACGGGGGTTCGACTCCCCCCGCCTCCACTTTATAATCGACTGAGTTTAACGATGAGGGCAGCCGGGCCAGCAGCACGGCCGGCGCATTCCTTCTTTAAGCTCTGAACGCGTCCTCTCGACGTGCTGCTTTCTGGTTTCCTGTTTCTTGACCGAGATGACCCAGCAGATCCATTCATTGCGCGCTAGCGGGGTGATGTCTTCCCACGCTGCCTGCGCTGACGGGTCAGAAATTAGGACCCTTCGTAAATCCGCCGGCACTTTATGTACGACACCGCTGGAGATTGCTTTTTTGCTCATAGGCTCATAGCAGAGCGCAAAATCGAAATCGGCCTACCTCGTCTTGAACCAGAACGGGCTAGACGCGGCGAACAGGTCCGATCCTTCCACGCTGATGCTTCCTTGCACGTAAAACACCCCGGTTTTCGATGAAACAGGCCCACCTATCTGACTGACCGCGTCTAAATAGTGAGACCACCAAGTCCAGATTGCAAAGCTAGTTCCCCACTGAAACGCGCCACCGTTCCATGGGTTATCCACTGAGTACATTGGTAAAACGGCATCGCCATCGAACGTCCACCAAGCGCCCAGATATGGATCCTGTTGTGGATTTACGATTTGAAACAGCGCATCAAATAGCAGGCCTTCCTGAACCACGCTACTGTCGGCCTGAACCTTCAACACGATCGCAAAGGGATCGTTAACCATGAAGGAGATTCTTTGGCGTCCAAATGTTTCCAGGGTCAGCCGAGTAGGCAGCGCTTATGTTTATGAATGACATTAGCGTTTTCCTTTCCGGTCGTTCGATTTGCGTTCTCCCGCCAATGGGACTGCCTGACCGTGGCTTTTGCCCTCAATCCGTGCAATGAGCTTGTGCTCCTTCGTTCTCCTGCGCGCCTCCACCAAGCTCATAGGCTTCATCTCCGCTTTTTCTCCGCTTTTCGGCATATCGGGAACTCCTTCTTTTAGTGTTTCGTTCGTGAGCCGTTTGATTCCTGCCTGCCCAGTGCCGCAAGCAGCGGATCAGCTTGGCTCGCCGGCGGCGCATTGTATTTAATGGGTAATTTAAATACAACAATCTTCAATTAACGGCGGGCGGCCCATGCCTTCGCGCGGTTTGGAATTTAGGGGCGTTCCATCCTTCGCGGATTTCGAAGGGTGGGGATTTTCGAGCCTGTTTCGTTCTGTTCCGCTGCGCGCCTATAATCCTTGCGCGGCGTCACTATGCAGTTCCACAATTCGATTGCGGAATATGACGGAGAACAAAATGAGATGCTCATTTTATGCAGGTCTTGCACTTTTGAGTGCTGCGCTGACTTTCTGTCTAAAAACTCCGGCGCAACCCAACGCGCAAGAGCCAGCAGCGAAAGCAGCTGCGAGTGTGCCTGCGGCTCCGCCCATTTCTGGGCAGGTGACATTCCTCTATAGCAATGACCTCGCCAAGGCCAGCGAGTTTTACGCCAAGTTGTTGGGGAAGAAACCCAGCTTGGACCTGGACTGGGTGAAGATCTACCCGGTTACGGAAACGCTCTCGGTCGGGCTGGTGGACAGCACTCACGGCGCGCTCCGCCCATCGCCGTCAAAGCCGGTCATGCTGAGCTTTGTCGTGCAGAACCGCAAACAGGTGGATGAATGGTATGCAAGAGCGAAATCCCTCGGCGGCGAGGTCGGCCACGCCCCCAATTCGATGGCGCTGGCGAACGGAAAAGGCATTTACAGTTTTTCTTTCAAAGATTCTGAGGGCTACAGCCTGGAAGTATTCACCTGGGCGGATTAGGACTGTTGCCGGAGTCCATCAATCTGTGGGATTGCGCTGTAACTTTGGCGTAACAATGCCGCGGTAGTTTTCGGTATCCTGAGGGACTTATGTCGCGCAACGGATTTGTCGATCCGCGTCACTTTTTCAACCGCCACCTTTCCTGGCTGCAGTTTAATGAGCGGGTGCTTGAGGAGGCGCGTGATCCCGCCAATCCCCTACTCGAACGCGTCAAGTTCCTTGGCATCACTGCCAGCAACCTCGATGAGTTTGTTGAGCTGCGCGTTGCCGGCTTGCTGCAACAGGTCGAACACGGAAATCACGAAGCTGGGCCTGATGGCCGGACTCCGGAGAAGGTCTTGGGCGAGTTGGCCGAGAGAATCCAGAGATTTGTGGGCGAACAATACGAGTGCTGGCGCAAAGAACTAGTGCTGCAGCTCGCGGCAGAATCCGTGCGCGTCCTGGGCCTTTCTGCGCTTCGGCCCGCCGCTCGGGAGCATATTGAGAAGTTCTATGTTTGTGCGGTCGAGCCGCTGCTCACGCCGGTCACGGTCGATCCTGCGCATCCATTTCCTCACGTGCTGAACAAAGCGCTTTGCCTGGCGTTTCTTTTGCGGCGCAAGCGGCGCCGCTCGCACACTTATCTCGGCGTGGTCACTGTGCCCCGGGCGTTGCCGCGGCTCGTGCGGCTCCCCTCGCCGGAAGGCCGGATCGACTACATCTTTCTTCACGACATCGTGCACGCATTTGCCGAGCGGCTTTATCACGGCTACGAAGTTCTCTCCGCTGCGGCTTTTCGCGTGACGCGCAATAGCAATCTTTACCTCGAGGATGAAGAATCGCGGAGCATCCTCGATACGGTCGATACGCAGCTCCATCGGCGGCGCAAGGGCGAAGCTGTGCGACTGGAAATCGAAGCGACCGCGGATCAGGAAATTATCGATCGCCTGGAATCGAATTTTCGGCTTACTCCGTTCCAGGTTTTTCGCGTGCATGGGCCCATCAATCTTTCGCGGCTTTTCCATCTCTACGAAGAAACACCGCGTCCGGACTTGAAATACAAGCCCTTTGTGCCCCGCGAGGTCGCGCTGAAACCGGGCTCAGCATCGCTTTTCGAAATGATCCGCAAGCGCGATCTACTTTTGCATCATCCTTTCGACTCCTATTCAACGGTGGTGCGTTTCATCGAGAGCGCAGCGCAAGATCCGAACGTTCTCTCGATCAAGCAGACTCTCTATCGCACGAGCGAGAATTCTCCAATTGTCCGGGCGCTGATTGACGCCGCAGCGAAGAAAGAAGTTGCTGTGGTCGTCGAGCTGAAGGCGCGCTTCGATGAGGCTTCCAACATCCGCTGGGCGCGAAATTTGCAAGAAGCGGGAGTGCAGGTTTACTACGGCGTGGTGGGCTTGAAGACGCACTGCAAGCTGGCGCTCATCGCGCGGCGCGAAGCCGACGGGCAGATTCGCCGTTACGCTCATCTCGGCACGGGCAATTACAATCCTTCGACAGCGCGCTTCTACACGGATTTGAGCTTATTGACGAGCGACACACACATCACCTCGGCCGTGCATCACGTGTTCGACTATCTCACTGCCTATTCCGAGCGCCGCGAATACCATCCTCTTTTTGTGGCGCCACTCAATCTCGGCAGGAATTGCCTGAGCCTGATCGCGCGAGAAACGGCGCACGCCAAGGCCGGGCGCCGGGCTTTCCTGATCGCCAAGGTGAATTCGCTCCTCGATGAGGAGACCATTCAGGCGCTCTATCGCGCGTCGCAAGCGGGGGTTCAGATTGAGTTGATCGTCCGCGGGGCATGCGCGCTGCGCCCTGGCTTGCGAGGTATCAGTAGCCGCATCCGCGTCCGCAGCGTCATCGGCCGGTTTCTCGAACACAGCCGCGTGTTTGTGTTTGGAAACGGCGGGAAGACCGAGATTTATCTGGGCAGCGCCGACTGGATGCACCGGAATATTTACGAGCGCGTCGAAGTGATGTTTCATTTGCGGAACCCGGCACTTTGCGATCAGGTGCTGCGCGAAGTTGTCGCGCCCTACATCGCGGACACCGAGAAGACTCGCTATCTGCTCGCCGACGGGAACTATGTACGCGCTCGCGAAGCCAGCGCAGCGTCCCGCTCCCGCAATGGCTTCCGCTTCAACGCGCAAGAGTATCTGCTCGGCTTCGCGCAAGGCGCCGCGCCGCTGCCCGCCATTCCAGGGCTCGCGTCTCTGTGCAAGCCATGGGCGATGAGGAAATCCGCGGAGCACCCTGCCTAACTATCTGCATATGGCACCCTGGCATAGGCACCATCTGCTGGGGCTTTTGCAGGATTCGTAATGTTTAACTGGAGATTTACACCGCCCTTCGAAATGACTATAATGACTATCGTGACTATTTTGAGGTGATCGATGGCCAGAGCGAGCAGGACATGGGCAGTCGCAAAAGCGAAGGCAAGACTGAGCGCAGTGATTGACCGCGCTCTCGCAGACGGCCCGCAGACCATCACCAAGAATGGCCGCAAAGCCGTCGTCATCGTCGCCGCGGACGAATGGGAACGCAAGACGCAGCGCAAAGGAAACCTGGCCGAGTTCCTGGCCGCCTCGCCGCTTCGTGGCGTCAATATTCGACTTAATCGATCACGCGGCAAAGCCCGTGACTTACAGCTTTGAGCTATCTCCTCGACACCAATGTGATCTCGGAGTCGCTGAAAGCGCGGCCTGACCCTAATGTCGTCCGCTGGCTTGCCGCGGCGGATGAGGACGGCCTTTTTCTAAGCGTTATCACATTCGCTGAAGTTCGCAAGGGCATCGAGGAAATCGGCTCGGGACGGCGCCGCGACACGCTCACAATGTGGCTTTATGAAGAGCTTGCGGTGAGATTCGAACACCGGATTCTCGACGTGAATATGGCCGTGGCCTCGGCCTGGGGGAAAATTATGTCTCAAAGCAATAAGCGCGGGATCAATCTAGGGCCGATCGACGCGTTCTTTGCTGCCACTGCCGAGACGTATGCGCTTACTTTTGTCACGCGAAACGTCAAGGATTTCGAACGACTGGACATTCCCCTTCTGAATCCCTGGAAAGCAATCAACTGAAGAGGATTTAAGATCGACGCCGTTTGCTGCCTTTGCCTATGTCACTCCGCAAGATTAAGGCGAGCGAGCAAATCTTTGAACCGCGGGTCGGAACGGATGGGATCGAATTCTGGATTTACTTTTAGCCAGACGAGCGATGCGTTGCGGTCTTGATAGGCTTTCTCGAGCCATTCCATCGCGCGATTCTTGTCGCCCATTCCTATGTAGATGATGGCAACCGCCCACGCTGAGACGTACGACGTCTTCGCCAGGGCCACGAGTTCGTCTATGATTTTCTGCGCTTTCGCATTTTTTCCGGCTAGGCCGTAGGCGTGGCCCAGGCTTCCTTTCGGCTGCGGGTTGCCGGAATAGAGCATCACCGCACGCTTCAGATAGAGAATTCCTTCAGCGAAATTTCTTTTCTGCACGTAGCAGAGTCCCATGCACCAGAAGGCGTTGCCGAAATTGGAATCGAGTTCGAGGGTTTCGCGGAGCTGTGGAATAGCCTTGTCATAAGCGCGCGCGAAGTAATAGCGCCAGCCGAGATTCACATTGGCGGAGAGAGCCATGGGATCGAGTTCATGCGCGCGCTCGATCTCCGCGATGGCTCTCTCGTGGCGGCCGAGCGCCGTCAGAAGATATGCGTAGCCCTGATGCGCATCCGCGGAGCCCGGGTCCAGCTCGATAGCGCGCTGGAATTCGCCTTCGGCGCCGGCCCAATCCCAATCGTGAAAAAACTTCACCGATCCGAGCGCCGCATGTGCCGCCGCCAGCGTCGGATCGAGCGCCACCGCGCGAACTGCCGCTTTCAGCGCTTTCGGCCCGACTTCCGAAGATGGCAGACCTAGAAACTGCAGTGCGTTGTAGCAATCGGCGATTCCCGCATACGCGGGCGCGTAATCCGGATCGAGCTGCAGCGCCTGCTGGAAATGCTCAATTCCCTTCTTCACCGCCTCGACGCTCCATTTATTGAAATGAAAGCGGCCCTTCAGGTAGCACTCATAAACTTCCGCCATCACCTTGCGCGGACGCTTGAAATGCTCGCGCTCGCCTGCGGTCAGCTTCACGCGAATCTGCTCCGCGATGGTCCGCGCCACCTCGCTCTGCAAGGAGAGCACTTCGCTCAACTCGCGGTCATACGATTCCGCCCAGATGTGTTTGTCGGTGGCGGCATGCACCAACTGCGCGGTGATGCGCACGCGGTCGCCCGCGCGAATCACCGATCCCTCGATCACCGCATCCACTCCCAATTCCTGGGCGATCTGGTCCATGCGCATCTTCACCGACTTGTATTGCATCGTCGAAGTTCGCGAGATCACTTTGAGGGCGCGAATCCTCGCGAGTTCGGTGATCAACGCCTCGGTCATGCCGTCCGCAAAATATTCCTGCTCGGGATCGGGCGAGAGATTGTGAAGCGGCAGCACTGCTATCGAACGAATCCGGCCGCTTCTGCCTTTTCCGCGCTTTGCCGGCCGACGCGCGCCGTCCATTCCCTCTGCGTCGAGTGATTCGAGCGCTTTCGCCACTTCCGCGGCGCTTTGATATCTCTCGCCCGGCTCCTTCGCCAGGCAGTGGTGGATCACCGTGCGCAGCCCCGGCGGCACCGTCGGCGGAAACGCTTCTGGCACGCCGCAAAGAATCACAGAGCTCAATTCGAACGTCGTGATTCCCTGGAAGGGCTGACGGCCTGTCGCCAATTCGTAGAGGACAACTCCCAGCGCCCAAATGTCGCTGCGTTCATCCGCGGGTTGCCCTTTCAACAGCTCCGGCGACATGTACGGAAGTGTTCCGGCAATCGCGCCGGTGCGATCGAGCGAAAGTTGCGATTGCGTAGTCTCGGAGACTTCATCCGCGCGCCGGACAGCGAATCCGAAATCCACGATCTTGGCGCGCCCGTCGGCAGAAATGATCACGTTTGCGCTCTTCAAATCGTGATGGATCACGCCGTGCGCGTGCGCGTGCGCCAGTCCCGTCGCCACTTGATCGCCGTACTGGATCACGGTAGCGATCGGCAGCGGAGCGCCATTCGACAGTTCCTTGAGCGAGCGGCCCGCGACCAATTCCATGGCCACATAAATCTGATCGCCCATTGCACCGGCGTCGTAAACCCCGCAAATATGCGGATGATTCAGGCGCGAAGCCGTGCGCGCTTCGTGAAGCAGGCGTTCGCGCGCCTCGGGATCGTTGGCCGAGGCTGCTGAGAGCAGTTTCAGAGCGACATCGCGATCCAACCGCTCGTCGCGCGCGCGATAAACCACGCCCATACCGCCTTCGCCAAGTTTTTCGAGGATCTTGTAGCGATCTGCGATTTGATCAGGTGGCAAGTCGTATCAACCTTCTCGCGCATCTTAGGCAGGCCGCAAATTCAAGTCAACCGCGGAGAAAATTAAAATAATTTAGAGTTCCATATCGCGGCCTGTTTCTTGCGTCGGACGCCTGAGATGCTCCGAAACGGTTTTTCCACAGTCGAAAAATGGAACGGTGGCGATTTTGGAAGGCGGACATGCGCGAAAAGTCTGCGTGGCGCGATGATGCACCAAGAGGCCCGTCCCGCACGCGCGAGCGGGCAATACGAATGCTGAGGCGGCGGATTGACAATTTTGAAGTGCAGGTGTATCGGATAGGCGCTTGATGCATACTCCCTCACCCACTTCGCGCCGCGAATTCCTTCGTTTCGCCGCTGCCAGCGGCATCGCAGTCATCGTGATGCCCTATCCGTCGTTCGGGAAATTTGGAACAGCAGCTCGTGGCGCGGGCGCGTCGCCGATCGACAACAACAGTTGGACGGGTCCGCCGGGTCAGGCGCGCTTCCGCATTGACGGAATTCCCAAGGTCACCGGGGCGAAGATTTACGCGCGGGATTTTCACGCACGTGATCTTGCTGGCTGGCCGAAGAAAGAATCGTATGCGCTGGTGGTCCGCGCCAGCCGCTTCAATCAGACGGTCACCGGCGTCAATCTCAAAATCCTGCCGCCCGACTTGCAGCCCTACCGCACCGTCACGAACGATGATCTCGTCCGCGACAAAGTAGCCGACCTCTGGTACGACGCTCCGGTGCCGATGCTGGTTCCCATCGGAACATCGGCGCGGCTTCTCGGGCAGCCTGTAGCGATTTTATTCTTCGACACAGCGCAAAAATATCGCGAAGCGGCGCGGCTGCTGCAATTCCACGAGGACGCGCTGCTCTACGGCGACGTAATCGTGCCTATCCAAATGCCGGGCGGCTTCCCGCGCGCCAGATTTCTGACGCGCTTCGAGGCCGAATTTTCGCAGACCAAGGACGGCCGCACCGATCCGAACGGGCAGAGCCCCAAGGATCTGAAAGCGAAGGAGTACAGAGAGAAAATTCGCGAGCGCATGAACTCCGGCGGCTTGAAGCTGTTCAAGCAAACATACACGACGCAGGTGGTCGATCCAATGTTTCTCGAGCCCGAGGCCGGGCTCGCGTGGTATGACTCCGAGGCGCAAACGCTGCAACTTTTGCTGGGCACACAATCCACGAACGGCGATATCGCTTCGGCCGGCGCGGAAACCGGTGCGCTCTTCAATGGAAGCGTGTTCCCGGTGAAAACCGTGCAGCTTTATCCCTGCTATCCCGGCGGCGGATTCGGGGGACGGGATACTTCGCCGTTCCTGGCGCTCCTTGCGGTGGCTGGAGTGTGCGCTGGCGGACCGGTGCGCATCGCGAACGATCGCTTCGCGCAGTTTCAATCGGGCATCAAGCGCAATGCTTCGACTTCAGAAGTCACGATTGCAGTGACCGCGCAGGGAAAATTCGCGGCGCTCGAGAATCATCTGGCCCTGCGCGGCGGGGGCAAGGTGAATTACAGCCCGTTCGTTTCCGATCTATCGGCTTTTTCGGCTGGGAATAGTTACAACTTTCCGCTCGCGTCGGTGGACTCGCAGGCGATGTCGAGTTATGGAGTTACGGGCGGGTCGATGCGGGGATTCGGCGGCCCGCAGACGTTCTTTGCAGTTGAGTCGCTCGTAGATGAAATTGCTGCGTCGCTGGGAGCTGATCCCATCGAGCTGCGACAGCAGAACGTGCTGCACCAAGGCGATGAGACCGTTACGGGCTACAAGTTGAGCGACGAGGTGCGGCTCGAAGAAATCTGCAAACTTGCGGCGGCAACGCCGCTATGGAGTGGCCGCAACGCCGAGAAGGCGAAGCGCGCCGGGTCGTCGAAACTTTGGGGCGTGGGATTTGCGTTGGCGATGCAGGCTTACGGCGTGGGTTGCGACGGGATGATGGCAGCGGTGGAAATCGGGGTGAACGGCGAAGTAGCAGTGATTACGAACTGCGTGGACACGGGCACAGGATCGGCCACGACGCTTGCGATTTCCACCGCGAAGTCATTGGGCGCGAACGTTGTGAAGATAAAGATGGGCGAGGTGCCCTTCTTCGATACGAATTTGCCGATGATATCGGGCGGCAAAAAACTGGAATGGGACAATCCGCTGTGGACGGCTGCCTGGGCTCTTTCTTCGAGTGCGAGCGTGACCGCGTTTCAACAAGTGCACGTGGTGGAGCAAGCGTCGCGAGTGATTTTTTTGACCGGACTCTGGCCTGCGGCGCTCGCGCTTTGGGGAAAGACCAAAGTTGATTTGACGCCCGATGATTCGCATTGGGAGAACGGGCAACTGGTAGCGCCGAATCTGCCGCCGTTGCCGTTGAAGGATGTAGCGCGCCGGGCTTACGCGGACGGCAATGTAATCGGAGCTGTCGTGCACGCCGTTTATCAGGCGCAGTGGATCAGCGCCGACTATGAAATTGACGACGAGGTTTACCACTGGCCGATTGATGGCCTGGCGACGCGCGAAGCCCCCGGCCTTGCGGAACTTGTGCCCGCGCAACACGGGCAGCGGCCAGCGGAGGCGCGCCGTGCGGAACGCCCGGCGGCGGATTACGAATTTCAACCGCGGCGCAACACGATTCCGCCGCCGAAGGATTCGGCAAATTATGGGCGCAGCTTGTATGCGCCGTCGGGCGCGCTCGTGGCTGTGGAAGTGGACCCGGTGACGGGACATGTTGTCGTGAAAGCTCTCGAACTTTTCCTCGATGCAGGACGCGTGATTCAGCCCGATCTTTTGAGCGGACAATTCGAGGGCGGCGTGGCGATGGGCATCGGCTACGCGTTGCTCGAGGAATTGCCGCCGGACCTGGGCGGCGCGGGCGATGGGACCTGGAATTTAAATCGTTATCGCCTGGCGCTTGCCGGTGACATGCCGCTCGATCATCTGAAACTCAATGTGCTCCCAGCGAATGGTCCGGACGCCAAGGGAAAAGGGATTGCGGAATCGGTGCTTTGCCCCATCGCGCCTGCGATCGCGAACGCCATTACGCACGCCACCGGAAAGCGCTTCCGCGATTTGCCGATCACGCCGGAGAAAATCCGCGCGAGCTTGGGTACATAACGAAATGGCCGAAGAAACCATCTCCGTTTCCATCATCTTGAACGGCCGCAAGACCGAGCCGCGGCAAGTGCCGAAGAACATGCTGCTGCTCGATTTTCTGCACGATGAAATGGAAATGACGGGGACGAAATTCGGATGCGGCATCGGGGTCTGCCGCGCGTGCACCGTGGCTGTGCAACGCGTGCCAACCGCGCATCTCGTGCCAATGCTCGCTTGTTCGACGCCTGTTGAACTCGTAAATGGCCAGGGCATTCGTACCGTCGAGGGGCTCGCGGATGAGAATGGGCTGAGCAGGCTGCAGACCGCCGTGCTGGAAGCGTTTGCATTTCAGTGTGGATATTGCACGCCGGGGTTTTTGATGGCCGGAGAAATCCTGTTGGATGGATTGAGCCGCGTGCCCGTCGAGCGCGCCAAAGTGGATGAAGCAGTGCTCGACGCAATCGGCCAGCACATTTGCCGCTGCACGGGTTACGTGCGCTACTGTGCGGCAATGCGCAAAGTGATTCTTGAAACGCCGGGCCTAGTGAAGTAATCGGACGCGCATGAAGCTCTCACTCAACGAAGAAAAAGTTCGCAGTATCGCGACACGAGTGGCGTTTCTGCTGGCCGCCGCATTCTTTGCGCTGCTGCGCGCGCAGCCAGCGGGCGCGCAGGATATCACCGTGTACGCAAAGGAATGCGCGCGCAAGATTGCTCCGGTGCAGGAATTCGACTGCCTAAACGGCGTCGAGATTCCGATCACCGTAAACTTACAGCGGCCGCCTGGCTACCAGCCGCAGATGAATTGCGACCGGCCTTCCCTGCTCTACCAGGCGGGCGAAAATACAGACGGAAGCTGCGTGCCATTTTCGCGCGCAATCGTGCTGCGGGACGATGCGCAGGCACAGATCGTGGCGATTTGCCGCGAAAAAAAGATCCGCGACCGCGACACAAAGCTTTTCGACGAAGTGGACGTGATTTCGCACAACGCCCATACCGGCAGCACCTGTTGGTTCCAGGCCCAGGCGGCTGAGCCGCTCGCTCCCAATCGCGGATTGTTTGGCACGCGCGTGCCTTCGCCCGAAGAGCCTATCGGCAAGAAATTCTGGAATGCTCCAGCGGTGACGGCGAAAGGAAACTGCGTTACCTGCCACGATAGCGATCCGTTCATGTACTCCCCATATATCGCGCAGACGCGTCAGCTTCCCGCCGATCCGTTCGGCAAGTATGCGAATGATATCGGTGCAGTTTTTCGCGCCTGGGAAAAACCGTCGGCGATCAGCACGCGCGGAAATACGTGCGTCGGATGCCATCGCATCGGCAACCTCACCACGTGTAAGCAAACGGTGCGCGAGGCGGTCGGGATCGTCACCAGCCACGGCAGCGACGATTGGGCCAAGCAATATCCGAATTCGCATTGGATGCCGCCGGGAAATTCGATGACCGAAAAACAATGGGATCAGATTTACTCCGCGAGCGTGCAGAAAATCTTCGCTTGCTGCGCCAATCCGAAAGCTCCTGAGTGTGACATCACACCGATCCGCGGCGCCCTGCCGCAGAAATGACCCGCAAACGAGCCAATCTTCCAACTGTCAGAGGATTTCTTGACCCCTAGGGTGGCGGCATCATCTAATCGGCGATGCCAAATTACATGAGACCTATCATTCACACGATTGCCCGCGCTTTAATTCACGCCGGCGGATTGGGTTTGCTCACGCTGGGCGCGTTTGATTCGTCGCCGCTCGTCGTGCCCATGGGCAACGACTTGCTCGTGCTGGCGCTGTGCGCGCGCTACCACGAGCGCGTGCTTTATTACGTGGCGATGGCCACCGCAGGATCACTCATCGGATGTTTCGCTACGGACTGGATCAGCCGCAAGAGCGAAGGCGGACTAAAGAAGGTCGCCTCGGGCAAACAACTCGACTACATTCGGAAACAGGTGGAAAAGCGGGCTGCGTGCACGCTCGTGGGGGCATCGCTTTTGCCTCCGCCATTCCCTTTCACCGCGATTGTGGCGGCTGCGGCAGCGTTCCGATATCCGCGAAACAAGCTGTTGAGCTTCGTTGGTGTGGGTAGATTTACGCGCTTCGCGATCGAGGGCGCGCTGGCGATTCACTACGGGCGGTGGATAATCCGGCAGGCCGAATCACCATGGCTCGAGCACATGATGATCGCGCTCATCGTAATTTCGATCGGCGGCAGCGCGTATTCCATCTACCAGTGGAGCAAAGGAAGCAAACCTGCGGCAGCGCGCGCGGCGTAAACCGAATCCGCGCGCGTTTAGTGTTTCGTCTCGCCGGCGTATTCCGGATTGCGCGCCGGGGCGCGGCGGCGATGCGTTTGCTGCAGGCGGCGCAGCCACAATAGTTCGGTGCGAAACTGCGCGATTGTCAGAGTGACCATCCATACGGCCTCGTGGAACTCGTGGCCCACCTCTTGAATTATCGATTTCAACGTGGCTTGCTCGCGAGCCAATTCTTTGCGCAAAAACGCGGCGCGGCGGCGAAGCTGGCGCGTGAAAACGCCGGGACGCGCTTGCCACGAAAGCGCCATCCAGGTGAGGAACGGCGGGCGCTCGCGCTGCGTGGTCCAAGCGTCGCGCTCGAGTGCGTCGGCAAGGGCGGCGCGGCCGCGCGCGGTGGTGGCGTAAACCTGCCGTTCCGGCCCGGCTACGGCCTCGTCGGAATGCGCTTCGTGAACGAACCCCAGCCGCGCCAGTTTTTCGAGCGAATAATAAACCTGGGGCTTCGAAATGGCGGCCCAGTCGCGGACTTCGCGGCGCTCGAGTTCGAGATTCGCCTGATAGCCATGCATCGGCCGCTCGGCCAGCAGGCTCAGCAGGACGAGGTCGGGTGTCGTCAGGCCGCTGCGTTCCGCCTTAGCCGCGGGCATCGCGCGCCTTTCGCTTGCGGCTCCAATACCACCATTGGCGTTGTTCGGCGCGCAGGCGAGGATTGCGCGCCTGCGCCACCCCGGCGCTGAATACATCCAGGCAGCAGATGTCCACAGACTGGCCGGTCTTGGCGCACAGGCGCTCGTAAAGTTTTTCCGGATTTTGGCGCGCGAGTTGCGCCACGCTGCGAATTCCGAGCAATTCAAAATCGCGAAGCATGGCGGGGCCGATGGAATTGAGATCTGCGAGACGTCGCGGTTTCGAGGCCATGAATTTTCTCCTTGACGGCGGTGAAATGATCGTGCTACGGTTCACTAGTCTAATTTAGACTAGTTGTACTGTCAAGGAGGAAATCGCACATGCGCAGCACAATTTTGGCTCTGGCCGCCCTGGCTTTGCTCGCAATAGCAACGACGGGACGCCCGAAGCCCCAGGAGAAGAAAGCGATGAACGTGAAGAAGGTTACCCCGGTACTGTTTGCCGCGGAAATCGAACCGTGCGTGAAATTCTGGGTGGAACGCTTCGGATTCGAGAAAACGGTCGAAGTGCCTGACGGCAACAAGCTCGGATTCGCCATCGTGCAGAAGGCCGGCGTCGAGCTGATGTATCAATCCTTCACCAGTGCCGACAAAGATGCGCCGCCGGCCACGGCGCAGGCGGTGCGCAAGGGCCCGACGTTTCTATATGTCGAGGTGGAGAATCTGGACGAAATTATCGGCGCGCTGAAAGGCGTTGAAGTAGCGATGCCCGAGCGCACTACATTCTACGGATCGCGGGAAATTGGCGTGAAGGATCCGGCGGGGCATTACGTCACATTCGCGCAGATGAACGCCGCGCCACAGAAGTAAAATTCCGGCGTTCACTGGTCCAGTGCGAGAGGAACACCAAGCGGGGCGCGCCTCGCAGGCTACGGTTTGACTTTCAGATCGCGAAGAAATTCTTTGTCGGCCTGGGTCAGTCTGTCAGCAAGGCCGCGAGCGCGCTCCCGCTGCAGGTGCGCTTCCTCGTTGCAGAGAGGGATGAAGGTCTGGCGGTCGTTTCTGTCGCTCATGGGGCACACTTCTCCTGTCCAAAATTAAGCCTGCTTGAAAATCAGTGTCTGAGCGCGCAGCGCGCTAGTTGGTCATCGTGACGCGAGCCGGAGTGTTCTCTTTGGCCTTTTCCTCGCGCGTTTCGCGAGCAACTGTGGCCAAGTCTTTTTCAGGCTTCGGTTGGCCGAGAGCTACGGCCTGTTTCCACGGGAGAACTTCGGTCAACTCGAACGAGCCGGGATTGCGGTAGGCCGTCACTCCGTTGGCGACGCCGTGGTGGCGCACCATGGCTGGCGAAACGCTGACCGAGCCGCCGGAAGCATAGCCGCCGCCGAACCCGCCCGAGCCGGAGCTATTCGAATTATTGCCGTTCATGCCGGCAGAAGGATGCGTTTGGGCGTGTGAAATCGCCGGAAGAAATAGGAAGATTGAAAGGCACAGAATCTTTTTCATGACTTCTCCCTCGATCGAGCCGGGCATTGATCCGGTCTCTCAATGAGCGACATCGCTGCACCGGCCCACGATTCTGGGATCGGCAAAAAGCGGCCGGTTATCAGCGCGCTCCTGATATTCCTAAAACTGCACTCGGGAGTGATAGCGCAATCGGGACGCCAACCGCGCTCGGACCTGAAGGACTTTCGCGCGCCCAGATCTCCGCTAACCATAACATTCTGAAACGTTTAGCCCACTTATAGAGTGCGCAAAAGATTGGTAAATTGAGGTACTTCTGAAGATGGCAAAACGTGTGTAGTAGAGCGGCACCCGGATGCCGAACGAATGGAGCCGGGGTGAGGTCTGCCGGGTAAGGCTCCGAGTGTATAGTGCGCGGGAGCAAGGAGGAACAGTGACCGACGCGGAAGATGCAGCGCTCGAGGAGGAGCCGTCGCCCGAAAATGTGATCCGGATTTCGCCGAATGGGCCGCTTTATTTTCGCGGGCAGATTCAGATTGACGCGGAGGATGGACACGCGATTCTTTCGGATGCGCGCGCGACGCTTTGCCGGTGCGGCGCCTCGCAGAACAAGCCGCTCTGCGACGGATCGCACTCAAAGATCGCATTCAGCGACGCGGGAATGGCCGCTCCAGCCGCGGACGGCGTCGCAGAGACGAGTGCTTGCGGCCGCGGCGACTCGATGAAGATTTCGCCGCGGCTGAATGGGCCGCTGCATGTGCAGGGAAAATTGCGAATTGAAAACGCCGCTGGCGAGATAATTTTTCGCGGCGATGACGCGTGGATCTGCCGCTGCGGCGGCTCGAAGAACAAACCATTCTGCGATGGCACGCACAAGGCCATCGGCTTTCGGAGCGGCGAAAAAAATGGATTTCCGCCTTCGCGAGCGAAGGCGTAGAGCGGCGCGGATCGTTCACGTCGAAATTCGCTCGATCCGCGCGCTGGACAGCACCAAGATTTAGAGAGACTCTTCGGATTCTAGTGAAATCGATTTTTGTCGTAGGAAAAGTCCACCATGCCATCGCGATAGTCAATCTTGATGTCGAGCATTCGCAGCATCGCGAAACCCAGCGTGCCGGAGATCTCAGTGCCCGCGTTGTTGCTGATGTTCGAAAGATCGAAAGCGATCAGGTCGTTGCGATCCTGCACGAAGCGTGAGAAGTGAATCTTGACCTTGTCCGCGGTGTAGACCTTGGACACTTTTCCGCTCAATCCTTTGACCATATCGTAGTCGTCGCCATGTATTTTGGTCACTTCCCTCGCGGCATCGGTATTAATCGTGTTGTCGAATGCTCCCGTATCAATCAGAAAGTTTTTGGGAGGCTTGTCATTGAGGGATGTGGGGATCAGCAGTAGGTGCCCGACGCGATACACGCCGGAATAGTCTTTCATCTCCGGAGAGATGTACGGATCGTGCCACGCGGATCTGCCCGAGCGGCTGGATTCAAGGGAGGCGCCGATGGCCGTGTCTTTGGGGTCGCTCGGGAGCTCACTCAGGCCGAACTTCGCGTCGGGCAAATTGATGTCAACCAGATAGTGCTGGAAAACGTCGGCGCCGATCAGGCCGTCGTCGTCGAGAATTGAGCGCTTGTCAACCACTTCGACGATACAATCATGAAACTCGAGTTCGCCTACTTTGATCGTATCGGCGAAACCCACGTAGCCTCCCGCGCCGGCCATGCTGCCGATGCCGCCGATCTCCGTCTGCACGACGGGTTTGATGCCCGCCTTTTCCGCGACGCGCTTATCGACCAGGATTCCGCCCGCGCCGGTGTCGAGCATGAGTCTGGCGTTGGCGCCATTCAAATTGACCGTCAAGCCGTAGCCGCGCAAGTGACGCGCGTCGCTCATCAGCGGCTCGAGACGTGTCTGCGTCGAACTCACCTGGTTTACCTGCCGGCATCCACGATGAGGCTGCCCGGCTTCCTCTTGCAGCAGTGACAGCAAGCGCATCAGATCGGAGCGGTCCTTGGCATCATCATCCGTTTCGCCCGCCAAATAATTCTTCAATTCCTTCACGCGCTGATCACGTGGCAAAGTGTCGAGCCACTCGCGGCGTACGTCGGGATCTTCGGGATCGAGACTGTAAGCCATCTCGATCATCTTTTTAGCGCGGGCGTAATAGGAAGCAGTCTCCGCGATGCGCGCGAGATCCAGATAGGCGCGCGCGCTGCGTCCGCCGGAATTCGCAACCTTGACGAGCTCGTGATCGGCTTCGATGATTTTTCCCTGGCGATAATAAACCTCGGCAAGCGCGACGCGCACATCGGGCGAATTTGGTGCCAGGTCGACCGCTTTGTTTACGGCTGTATAGGCTTCTACAACTTTCCTCTGCCTCAGGTACACGCGAGTGAGGCCGGCGTAGGCGGTCCCAGGGTCCGAGGCCGCCAGCTTGTTGTACGCTTCCACCGCCGCGTCGAATTTTCCCGTCCGGTAAAGCTGCAGCGCTTCGGTCTGCGGGGTTGCCGGCGGAGCTGGCGCCTTCGCTACGGCCGCTGCCACAGGCGCGGGCGAGCCGCTTGCAGGAGTTGCGGGTGCCGTCGGCTTGGCTGCGGGAGGCGCAGCGGCGTCGCTGGAGGCTGGCGGTGCCACTCCGGATTGCTGAGCGAACGCAACTGGCCCCGCGATGGCGGCGCAGACAAGAATAGCCAGGATCGAAGTCGGGAAAATGCGGCGCATGGAGGCCTCGTGCGGCCGTTCGTGCTGTCCTTGAATGGAGAGCGGCCGCTTTGGAGTGAGTCTCCCACGGAAAATCGTCGGGTGTCAACGCGGAAGTAATTATTGACGAGGTACGTGGCGGCAGACGAAAAAGGCCAGGATGGCCCGCAGCATACCCAATCGTGGTTCCGCGCACCGCGCGATGTGAATTACAATTGCCGGACTATGGCGAAGCCTGCGCAGATTCATCTGGGAACTTCGGCGTTCACGGCGGACGGATGGGAAGGTGTCTTTTATCCCGCGGGGTTGAAACCGGCCGATTATCTTTCGCATTACGCGACGCAGTTTGGCAGCGTCGAGGTGGACAGCACGTTCTATCGCATTCCTACTGCGGCGATGGTCAAGCGATGGTACGACGTGACGCCGAAGGGCTTCGTGTTTTCTGCGAAGGTGCCGCAAGTCATCACCCACGAAAAGATGCTGGAAGATTCCGGCGATGACTTGAAACAGTTTCTTCGGGCGATGGATAATCTTAAAGAGAAGCTCGGGCCGCTGCTCTTCCAATTTCCCTACTTCAACAAGAAGAAATTCGCGAAGCCGGAGGATTTCTTCGAGCGGCTCTGGCCATTCCTCGGGGATTTGCCCAAGGGCTACCAGTTCGTCGTCGAGGTGCGGAATAAGAATTTCCTGGTGCCCGTGCTGGCAGACTCGCTGCGGCAGCGCGGCATCGCCCTGGCGTTAATTGACCATCCCTGGATGCCGCCGGTCGATCAACTCTTTCAGCGTTTCGATCCGATCACCGCGGATTTCACTTACATTCGTTGGCTCGGCGATCGCTACGGAATCGAGAAAGTGACGACGACGTGGAGCAAAACCGTGGTGGACCGCCGCCGCGCGCTTTCGGAATGGGCCAAGGCATGCCGGATAATTCTAAAACGCGGCGTAAGCATCTTTGCGTACGCGAACAATCATTACGCAGGCCATGCGCCAGCGACGATCAGAATGTTCGAAGGAATCTTCGAAAAAACGAAGTGAGTTTAACGCGGTAGCGCCGGTTTACCCTGAGCTTCGAAGGGCGCTGCCGGGTTCTGCGGCTCCAGCTCTGAGCCTACGGCGTGGCCGGATGTAAATCGAAATATCCCGTAAGATCCACATGGCCGGCCAGCGTCTCCGATTCCTGCCCGTGAATCAAAATGTGCAGGCGATGCAGACTCGGCACGTTGGCCTCCAGCGTCCGCTCGATCGAATTCACCGCCAGTTGTTCACTCAAAATTCCCGATGGCGTCTCCACGCTCAATTCGTCGGAAAAATCCGCGATGGCCGTGCCATCCGGCAGCACGTAGAACGCGAGGAGTTGCGCATCCGGCGGGAGCGTCCGCTGATCGGGAGATGGAGTTTTCTGGATCAGCGCCTGGATTACTTGCTTGCCCCGCATGGCCGCGTCGGAGGAAAGCTGCAATTGAATTTGCGCCGCGGCGAGTTGGCCCGGAACGCCGGGCGAGGCCCAGTAAATTGTCGCGTTCGAAGGCGCATCGGTCGGCGTGGTGATTGGCGCGCTCACGACGGCGCGGCGCGCCTGTTCTTCGGTAGCTTCGTCCCGCGCCAGCCGATTGACGCGTTCGTGCAGCCCGCGAAGGCTCAGCAGGCCTACGACGACGGCGAATCCCAGAAAGGCCAGCGTAATTTTGATGTTGCGCGACATCAATGCGCTCCAGCGTCCGGCGACGACCGGTACGCGACGATGCCCCGCGCGACGCTCGCCGCCAGCGGCGTGAACATCGCTTCGAGCGCCCCGCGATCTGCCACCGTCACGCTCGATAGCTCCACCGCGACCGCCGGCGCGGCCACCGAGCGAAGATCGCGCAGCGGAACTCCTACTGAAGTCGCAGGCGAGCCGGGAAAATTCTTCACCAGTTCCGCTTGAATCGCATCGGCGAGGCGATGACTCGAATTTGAGAAATTCTCTTGAGCGCGGTCCCAGGGAATCAGACGGGCGAGAGTGCGCGGCAGAGGCGTGACGGCCGCACCTGGCGTCTTCGCGCTCGCGTCGGGCGCAGGAGCGCCGGGCGCAGCAAACACGTAATAGTAGGTGCGCATACTGCCAACTTTGCCGGTCGAGGAAACGTGAAAGCTGACCAGCAGCGCCGAGCGCTGCGAGTTGGCCAGCGTCGCGCGATCATCGAACGAAGGATCGTCGTCAGTGTCGCGCGTCAGCAGCACATGCAGACCTAGCTGCTGAAGCTGCAATCGCGTGGCTCTGGCGAGCGCAAGCGCGATGTCCTTCTCTACCACGCCCGACGCGCCCCGCGCGCCGTTGTCAGCACCACCATGCCCCGGATCGAGTATCACCGCAAAGGCGGGACGCTGCGGCGGCGCGGGTGGCGGAGTTGGCGTCAGTGCGGGAGCGGGCTGCTGAGGCGCTGCGGCCGGTGGCGCCTGCTGTTGTGCCGGAGCCGGCGCCTGCGACTGTGCGGCCACGATCGGAATCGCGGTTGCAGCGAAGAAGAGAGCAAACAGGCGACTGGAACTCAGGCGGCGGAATCGTTGCACGATTTTAGAGGATATCAAAAATCTCCGCGTGCGTGAGCCGCGCGCGCGAATCAGTTTCCGCGGCGGATCATGTCCGCAGCCTTTTCGGCAACCATAAACGTCGGCGCGTTCGTATTCCCGCTGGGCACATGAGGCATCACCGAAGCGTCCGCCACGCGCAGTCCTTCGATGCCGCGAACGCGCAGCGAGGAATCCACAACCGCCATCGCATCGCTTCCCATCTTGCAAGTGCCGGCCGGATGATACACGGTCTCGACGGCGTTGCGAATGTAGGCCGCAATATCGGCGCGCGAAGTGACGCCCGCGCCCGGCAACAATTCTTTGCCGCGGTAGCGATCGAACGGTTCAGCCGCAGCAATCCGCCGCGCCAAATCGATTCCAAAAGCCAGCGTATCCACTTCGCTTTCCTGCGAAAGATAGTTCGGCTCGATCAGCGGCGGATCCATCGGAAAATTGGACCGCAGTCGAATGCGCCCCCTGCTCGCAGGCCGGAGAAGCGTTGGCCCGATGGAAAAGCCGTGGCCCTCAGGCCGCTCGAAACCGTGCTTGAGGTAATAAACCGGCCCGAAGTGATACTGCAGATTCGGCGCAGCAAGATCGGGGCGCGTTCGCAGGAATCCCCCGGCTTCGGCGACGCACGAGGTCAGCATGCCGCGCCGGAAAAGAAAGTAATTCAGCATGCTGCCAATCGATTCGGCGTTCGCCAGGCTCACCGCCCGCTTCGATTCGTAAGCCACCGGCAGGAAAAGGTGATCCTCGAGATTCTCGCCGACGCCCGGCAGATCGAGCGCGACCTCGATCCCATGCTGCTCGAGTTGTTTCGCCGGGCCGATCCCGGAAAGCATCAAAAGCTGCGGTGAATTCACCGCGCCGCCGCAGAGGATCACTTCCCGCTCCGCGCGCAGTTTGTATTCCTGCCCGTTGCTGACATATTCGATGCCCGCTGCGCGATTCCCTTCCAGCACAATTTGCGTGGCATGAGCATGCGACACCACCGTGAGATTCGAGCGCCCGCGCGCCGGATGCAGAAACGCGTCCGCCGCGCTTTGACGCCGACCGCGCTTCTGCGTCACCTGATAGATGCCGACGCCTTCCTGCCGCGGGCCATTAAAATCGGAATTCGCGGGCAGCCCGGCCGCAATCGCCGCCTCGACAAACGCGCGCGACAACGGATTTACAGTCCGCAAATCCTCGACGCGCAACGGCCCGCCGACGCCATGCAACTCCGAACGCCCCCGCGCCTGATCTTCCGACTTCAAAAAATAAGGCAGAACTTCGTCGAATGCCCAGCCAGGATTCCCCTGCGTCTCCCAGGCGTTGTAATCCGCCGGATTCCCGCGAATATAAATCATGGCGTTGATCGAACTCGACCCGCCGAGAACTTTCCCGCGCGGCCAGTAAAGCGCCCGGCCGTGAAGATGTTCCTGCGGCTCCGTCGCGTAATTCCAATCGAGCGGCGATTTGAAGAGTTTCGAAAATGCGGCGGGGATGCGAATTTCGCGGCGATCGTCGGCGCCGCCGGCTTCCAGCAATGCGACGTGTACTTTCGGGTCCTCGGAAAGCCGCGCGGCCAAAACACATCCAGCCGAACCAGCTCCGACAATCACGTAATCAACGGATGCCATCAGTCAACAAGGATGCCACGGAGGAAGGTGAAGTACAAAGCGGTGGTCGCATCGTGAGGAGCGAGATTATGCCGGATCGACGGGCTTCTGCACGATCACCGAAAGCGTCTCATCGGACTGGAAGAGCGACTTGACTCCGTAAGCGACAACTCCGCCGGCGATCAGCAGCAGTCCAAACGCCAAGCTGCTCATCCCCAGCACTTGCTCCGCGCCGCCGCGCACAATCGCAAACCCAAGAAGCAGCAGCGGGCACACGCCCACGAGCATCGCCCCCGGCAATCCGCCCGGAACTCGGAACGGCCGCCGCAGCGTAGGCTCCTTGATGCGCAGCGCAATCAGCGCCACAAATTCCAGCATCAGGCTAGTTCCGTAGAGCAGCACATCAATCGTCACCAAGCGCTCAAATCCCAACCCAAGGCAAAGCGCCCAGCCAATCGCGCAAACGACGATAGCGACCCACGGCGCCCGAGTGCGCTCGCTCTTCTTCGCGAAGATCTGCGGCAGCATCCCATCCTGCGCCATCGCCAGCGGCAACCGCGAGTAACTCATCACCAGCGCGTTGAACATCCCAAACGCGCTCATCATCCCGCCCAACACCAGCGCCACGCGCAGCCCCTGCCCTCCCACGAGCGCCGCAAGATCGGCCCACGATCCAGTCTCCCAAGCCGACGCGGGCGCCCCCGTAAGCCACATCGCCGCAATCGGCACAATATAAGTGAGCGAAACCAGCACCACGCACAAAATCATCGCCCGCGGATAAACTTGCTTCGGCTTGTCCACTTCGGTCGCGATCGTCGAGGCGTTGTCCCAGCCCATGTAATTCCACATGGCGATCAACATTCCGCCGATAAAATCCACACCCAGCGTCGAAGGCGCGGCGCTCGCCCCGCCCAGCGCCCCAAATTTGAACGGCGCAAGAATCACAATCAGCGCGAATGGCGCAGACAGCAAAAAGAAAAGCCATAGCGACGAAATCGCCACCACGCGGATTCCCGCGATATTCATGATCGCGCAAACCGTAACGATCGCCAGCCCCACCATCAATCCGCGATTCCCCACCGAAAACCACGGCACCACGCGCGTCAGATACGCCACGAACAGCGTCGGATAAATCGCCATATCAAAAATACTGGCGACCAGCGACAACCACGCCTCCTGAAATCCCCAGAAATTCCCCATCGCCCGGCGCACCCAGGCGTAGTAGCCGCCCTCAGCCGGAATCGCGCTCGAAAGCTCGCCGATCATGTAAGCAGTCGGGAGGCTCCAAAGCAGCGGCGTGAGCACCAGAATGAGGATGCCCTTCGCATAACCCGCGCCATGAACGATGTCCTCTGTGCCATATGTCCCGCCGGACACCATGAAAAAGGTGGCGGCGACAAGCGGCCAGAGCGTCAGCTTTGCCGATTTTCTTTTTGTTTGGGAAATCACGCGCGGACGCGCGGTGGCGGGCAGCGAAACCGTACTCAATTTCTGTCGCTTCCTCCTCGAGCGATCCTCACTCTCACCAGGGCCGGTCTCCGGAGCGAGTTCGCACAGCGAAGAATACAAGTATTGCGCGCCAGTGCAAGAAAAATTTTCGAGTTAGCAAAAGTTTTTCTGAGCGAGAAAGCGCGCGACGGGTCCTTCGAGCGCGCTACGACGAGCTTTTGTTGACACGACCGAATTCGCCCGTCAAACTGGGGCCCATTCGCAGCGAGTCGTCACGGCGTCTTCGCGGCGCCGGACGCGTCCTACAAAAACTGGGAGATGGCATTTGCGCACGGAAGATCGCTCACCCGAAGACTTGCGGCCCATCAAAATCACGCCGGATTTCATCACCACGGCGGAAGGCAGCGTCCTCATCGAAGCCGGCCAGACGCGCGTCATCGCCACCGCCACAGTCGATGACGGCGTTCCCGGATTCCTGAAAGGCTCAGGAAAAGGCTGGGTGACCAGCGAATACGGCATGCTCCCTCGCGCCACCGAGCAGCGCACCCCGCGCGAATCCACCCGCGGCAAGCAATCTGGCCGCACTCTCGAGATCCAGCGGCTCATCGGCCGCTCTCTGCGCGCCGTAGCCGACCTCAAAGCCCTCGGCGAGCGCACCGTCTGGCTAGATTGCGACGTAATCCAAGCCGACGGCGGCACTCGCACCGCCTCCATCACTGGCGCATTCGTGGCCATGGCATTGGCGCTCGAACGCCTGGTAGCCGCCGGAATTCTGCGCACGGTGCCTCTGAAGGACTCGGTAGCAGCCGTAAGCGTGGGAATTGTGAACGATCAATTGCTTCTGGACCTCGACTACGAGGAAGACTCTCAAGCCCAGGTCGACATGAACGTAGTAATGACCGGGAGCGGGCGCTTCGTCGAAGTCCAAGCCACCGCCGAAGGCCGCCCCTACACCGGCAACGAGATGCAGCAACTCCTCGAGCTAGCCGCCGCCGGCATCGAGCACCTAACGCAGGTCCAGCGCGAGCTGCTGCACATGAAATTCAGTGCCCAAGCTCGTTAGTCTGCAAGTAGCCACCTCGAATCCCGGCAAGCTACGCGAATACCGCGAACTCGCCGGCGATCAACCCATACAATTCGAAAGCGTCCCCGGAATCGCCGCGCTGCCTCCGTTTCACGAGGGAGCGCCCACATTTGCCGAAAATTCCGCCGGCAAAGCCCTCTACTACTCGCGATTCACTTCCGAACCGGTCATCGCGGATGATTCAGGCCTGGTCGTCCCCGCGTTAGGCGGCGCACCCGGCGTACATTCAGCCCGCTACGCCGGACCAAACGCCACCGACGCCGATCGCGTCGCGAAGTTGGTTGCGGAAATGAGCGGCAAAAACGGCAGCGAGCGCCAAGCCCGGTTCATATGCGTGCTGACGCTAGCCCAAGCCGGCCGCGCCATCGCGGTATTCTCAGATTCGGTCGAGGGAGTCCTAGCCGACGAACCACGCGGCTCAGGCGGCTTCGGCTACGACCCCATCTTCTATTTCGAAAAGCTAGGCAAAACCTACGCCGAAATCTCCCGCCAAGAAAAGAACGAATACAGCCACAGAGGCCGCGCCTTCCGCAAGCTCCTGCGATTTCTCTTATCGCCCGAGCCATTCATCTGAATCACAATCTCAAAATAAATGGTAGTGTCCTAACTCGAGATCGCTTGGAATTCGGCGGGAGGTGGGAGCCCCCGCATTCATGCGGGGGAGGAGCGCTTCAGCGCTCCGAAAAAGTGCCGCGTTTAAAGAAGCGCTTTAGCGCTGGGCAGTTCGGCGCAACCCCGTCAAGCAGCTCCACACGAAGGCTTGGGCTTCCGAATCCCCTCTCGAAATTAGGACACCACCAAATGAATGGCTCTGTTGACTTTTACTCGCAGAGAGCAACCACGTGTCATCCTGAGGGCCGCGCAGCCCGATTTCCGCGCCCATTCACTCCGGGCTGGCGCGGAAATCGGGCGCTTTGGCGCGGCCCGAAGAGCCTGCCCCGAGTCTTCCGAGGGGATCTCGTAGGACACCTCGATCCGGTTTTTTCTTGCTTTGGACTAGGATGTCAACAAAGTCGACTTCATCTCCACAAAGCACGCTCCCACCACACCCCTCCGAAATTCCTTACCGGCTCAACCCCGAACAAGCATAGAATGCGCCCCATGCCCTACGAACCTTTTCGCGTAATCGCACAGCCCGGCGCAGCCGAAGGCCTGCAAATTCTCCACGTGAAAGGGCCGATCACCCATGAATCGTCGCCCAAATTGGTCGACGCGGTACTTGCCGTCAGCGACCCGCGCCTGATCATCGACCTTTCGGAAGTTCCGCTAGTAGATTCGGTGGCTATCGGCGCGCTTGTCCGCGCCTACGTACATTGCCAGAAGACGAACCGCCGTCTCGCGTTCGTAGGAATGAATCCCCGCGTGAAGAGCGTTATCAAACTCACCGGCGTCGATCCGCTATTCGATTCCTACGCAACAATCGCCGAAGCAGAATCCGCCCTTGCCTGATCCATCGCGGTTCGCCGCCAGCCCAATCCCGCCCGCTTCCACGGGAAGCTTGCTGCGCATCCTCGGCGTCACCTTCGGAATCGCCGTCACTCTTGGAAACTCGATCGGTGCAGGCATCATGCGCACTCCCTCGCAGATCGCCGCACGCCTTCCATCTGAATGGCTGATCATGGCGGCCTGGACGCTCGGCGCAATCTATTCCCTGCTCGGAGCCTGGTCGCTCGCCGAACTGGGCGCGATGATCCCCAGTTCCGGCGGCTACTACACCGTGACGCGCCGCGCCTTTGGCGATTACATAGGTTTCGTCGTCGGATGGTCCGACTGGCTCAGCAACTGCGGCGCCAACGCCGTAGCCGCGATTCTCATCGCTGAATACAGCCGCGATCTGTTCCCCGGCCTGAGTCATCCGATTCTCACGGGCACCGCCGTGATTGTCGCAATCGCGCTGCTGCAATGGCGCGGCATCCGCTGGGGCAGCCGCTTCCAGGACATAACCAGCGCGATCACCGCTCTCGTCTTCTTCGGCCTGATCGCCGCGGCTTACCTGCGCCCGCATCTGTCGCTTGCGGCTCAGGCTACCGCTGGCCCGCTCAGCGCCATTCCTTCCGGATGGCCGCTGCTTTTCGCCGGCGTTCTCGTCCTGCAAGCCGTCATCTACACCTTCGACGGATGGTATGGCGCCATTTATTTCGGCGACGAGATCCGCAATCCCGGCCGCGAAATGCCGCGCTCGATGCTGAACGGAGTGTTCCTGCTCAGCGCCATCTACCTGCTGATCAATGCCGCGCTTTTTCACGTGCTCGGAGTAGCCGGAGTCGCGAAAGAGAACCTGCCGATTGCAGCACTGGGCCAGGCGATCTTCGGAGCCATGGGCAACACGGCCGTTCGCGCGCTGATGGTGATCGCGCTGTTTGCCTTGATCAACAGCGTGGAGCTTTGCGCCACGCGCGTGCTTTACGCCATGAGCCTCGACGGATGGGGCGCCCGCGGAATCACCCGCGTGAACAAAGGCGGCACTCCATCCGCAGCGCTATTCATCAGCACGGCAGTTTCGATCGCCTTTCTGCTAAGCGGATCGTTCGACAAAGCCTTGGCGGTGACCACAATCTTCTACGTCGCCAAATACACGCTCTCGTATCTAGCCGTATTCTGGCTGCGCAAGCGCGAGCCCTCCACGCCCCGCCCCTATCGCGCCTGGGGCTACCCGTGGACCACCGCCGCAGCAGTAGCAGGCTCGCTAGCGTTCCTAGCAGGCGCCATAGTAAGTGACACGCGCAACAGCCTCTACGGCTTCCTAATTCTGCTGGGGAGCTATCCCATCTACCGCCTAGCCCGCAAACGCGTCGTGCCCACGTAGCGCCGGCTGCCAGCCGGCGTTTTTGTGCGGCAATGGCGATGAACTCCAGTACGCGCGAAATCGTAAACAGCGGGATTTTTTTTGCGGGCCAAACTCGCAAACCCGCGATCGCGTTGAATCGGTGAAATTGTAACGTGTCCGCAGAAAGTCAAAAACGCCGGCAAGCTGCCGGCGCTACGAGGCCCGCGGCGAAATTTAATTGAATCTTCACACGCGAAATCGCCCGACGCGCTTCGCCTTCAGTAACTTATCCCTGCCCTCCCGCGTCCAACTTCCTTGCCACGAAATCGCTTGCCATGAATCCAATATACGTCTTTAATTGGGCGCTCTTTGCCTGCCCGAGGTGATCCATGGCTTCTCCGAGTCGTGCGCCGGAGCCTCTCGCGCCATTGCTTGATCGTCTGGCCGACGCGCGCGCCAACACGGACGCTCTCTTCGAGCGCATCGCGCCCGCGGCGCTCTACGACCGCCCCATCCCCGAGCGCCACCGCCTGATCTTCTATCTAGGCCATCTAGAAGCCTTCGACTGGAACCTCCTGGGCCGCGGCGCGTTCGACCTCGCGCCCGAAAATGCCGCCTTCGACAAGCTCTTCGCCTTCGGCATCGACCCGGTCGGCAGCAATCTGCCCACCGACACCCCGTCCGACTGGCCGAAAGAGCGCGCCGTCCGCCGTTACGTCGCCGGTCTGCGCGAAAAGCTCGATAGCAAGCTGGCCGAAGCGTTCACCGGACCCGAGCCGAGCCGCGAAGTCGCTGGCGGCACGCTAGTCCACGTAGCCATCGAACACCGCCTGATGCACGCGGAAACTCTCGCCTACCTCCTCCATCAGCTTCCCTACGACAGGAAACAAGCCGATCGCCTGCGCGTCGCCCGGCCCATCGGCGTCGAGCGCCTCACCACTGTGCAAATTCCCGAAGGCGACGCAACTCTCGGCACCCTGCGCCATCCAGATGGCGTGACGGGGCACACGGCCGATCCGGCGTCGCCATTCGGCTGGGACAATGAATTTGAATCCATCACCGCTCATGTCCCGGCCTTCGGCATCGGCGCCTATCCCGTGACGAATGGCGAATTCCTCGAATTCGTCCGCTCAGCCGGCTACTCGGATCAAAGTCTCTGGGGCGACGAGGACTGGGCACTGGAAATCCGAGAAGGGCCTGCAGTATCCATTTCTCTGGGCCGAGGGCCGCGACGGCTGGAATTACCGCGGAATGTTCGAAGAATATCCGCTGCCGCTAAATGCTCCGGTCTACGTCAGCCACGCGGAAGCTTCAGCCTACGCCCGCTGGGCCGGCAGATCGCTGCCCACCGAAGCGCAATGGCACCGCGCCGCCTACGGCACGCGCGATGCAACCGAACTCGACTACCCCTGGGGCAACGAGCCGCCGGATCGCTCGCGCGGCAATTTTGATTTCGCCGCCTGGGATCCTACGCCGGTTACCTCGCACCCCTTCGGCGCCAGCCGCTTCGGCGTTCACGATCTTCTCGGCAACGGCTGGGAATGGACCGCCACGCCCTTCGGTCCCCTGCCCGGCTTCGAGCCATTTCCGTTCTATCGCGGCTACTCCGCCGATTTCTTCGACGGCAAGCACTTTGTGATGAAAGGCGGCTCGCCGCGCACCGCCGCCTGCATGTTGCGCCGCAGCTTCCGCAATTGGTTTCAGCCGCATTATCCCTATGTCTACGCCAAGTTCCGCTGCGTGGAGGACTGACATGGCTACCGCCCGCCCAAGATTGATCGAGCGCATCGCAGAAACCGCTGTAGCGGATATGGCCGCGGAAATCCGCGCCGGCCTCTCGCTACCCGGGCAAAAAGAGCTGCCCTCAAAATATCTCTACGATGAAATCGGCTCGGCGCTCTTCGAAGTGATCTGCCTTTTGCCCGAATACGGTCTGAGCCGCGCCGGCGCGCGTTTGCTGCGCCTCTACGCGCCCGAAATCGTCGAGAAGCTGCCCTCGCCGGTAATCGTCGCCGAACTCGGCAGCGGCAGCGGCGCCAAAACCCGCTGGGTCCTCGAAGCGCTAGCCGCGCGCCAACCGGTGAAATATTTCCCGATCGACATCTCCAAAACAGCTCTCTCGCGCTGCTGGCAAGAGCTCGGACATCTAGATTCCGTAAGCGTCGTCGGATTCGAGCGCGCCTATCTCGATGGCCTGCTCGAAGTAGCCGCGCGCCGCGAATCCGGCGAACGCGTCCTCGTCCTCTTCCTCGGCAGCACCATCGGCAATTTCGATCGCCCCGCCGGCGAAAAGTTTCTGCAGCAGGTGCGCAATATCCTGCTGCCCGGCGACGCGCTGCTCGTCGCGACCGACCTCGAGAAGCCCGTCCATCAATTGCTCGCTGCCTACGACGACGCCGCCAAAGTCACCGCCGCGTTCAATCTGAATATCCTCGGCCACATCAATCGCGCACTCGGCGCCGATTTCGATTTAAGCCGCTTCGAGCACACCGTTCGTTACAACGAAGACGAGCGCCGCGTAGAAATGCATCTCCGCGCCCGCGAAGCGCAAGTCATCACTATTCCCGGCGCCGCCTTCTCCTGCAGCATCCAAGCCGGCGAAACCATCTGGACCGAAAGCAGCCACAAATACAATTGCCGCGAAGTAGTAGCCACAGGCGAGCGTTGCGGCTACCGCTGCAGCGCCCAATGGGTCGACTCCGAATGGCCCTTCGCCCAAAGCCTACTAATCGCCCGCTAAATTATTCGTCGAGTAGTCGTTCGGATTTCTCTGCGCCCTCAGCGCCTCTGCGGTGAGTCTCGCTCCCTCCGCTGTGCTATATTTCCAACCCGCCATGGCCAAAAAATCGAAAAAGCCCGCCCGCCGGCCGAAATCCGCAAAACGCTCCACCCGCCCGAAATCCCCCGCCGCGAAAAAAGCCGGCGGCACCGATCCAAAACGCGTGGCAAAAATTCTCGAAAAACTCGACGAATCCTACCCCGCCGCAACCTGCGCACTAACCCACGACAATCCGTTTCAATTGCTGATCTCCACCATCCTCTCCGCCCAATGCACCGACGAGCGCGTCAATCAAGTCACCGCCACTCTCTTCCCCAAATATCCCACGCCAGAATCTTTCGCCTACGCAACTCCCAAAGATCTCGAACAAGACATCCGCCCAACAGGCTTCTTCCGCAACAAAACCAAATCCATCATGGGCGCCAGCAAAAAAATCGTGGAAGAATTCGGAGGCGCGGTCCCGCAAACGATGGAGCAACTCCTGACGCTCCCCGGCGTAGCCCGCAAAACCGCCAACGTAGTTCTCGGCACAGCCTTCGGCATCGCATCAGGCGTCGTCGTCGACACTCACGTCCAGCGCCTCTCGCAGCGCCTCGATCTCAGCGCCAACGAAGACCCAAAAAAAATCGAGCAAGACTTGATGAAAATTATCCCGCAGGAAAGATGGATTCTCTTCTCACACCAGCTGATCTGGCACGGCCGCCGCGTCTGCCAGGCCCGCAAGCCCCGCTGCGTCGAATGCAATCTCGAGAAGCTCTGCTACTCGAAAGACAAAACGCCCTGACCCGAAATCCCGCCGACTGGATATTTATTTCTTTGCTTTTCGATATTTGGAGGGATCGTAGTCGAACCTCAGTTTGCAGTTGCTGCTGCAGAAATAATAGGTGCGGTCTTTGCGCTCGGTTTTGTATTGCGCGCTCGCCACTTCCACCATTTTTCCGCAGACCGGATCTTTTGACTCTGCAGCTTCCGGCGCTTTCGGCGAGCCCGCCCGGCCGCGTCCCACCTGCACGATCTCCGCAAGAATGCTCACCGCAATCTCCTCCGGCGAAACCGCACCAATCTGCAATCCTGCCGGCGCTTTCAGGGCGGCCACGCGTCCGGCGGACACGCCTTTGTCCAGCAAGTCCTCAGACATCTTCTGCGCCTTCGTTTTGCTGGCCACGAATGCGACATACGCCGCGTCGGTTCGCGCCGCCGCCTCGAGTCCCTCTTCATCCGATTCGCCCTGCGTTGAAACAACGACGAAAGTCTGCGGCGTCACGCCAAATCGCGTCAAATCAAAATCCTCGCCAAGCGCGTCCGCCGAAGAAAAGTTTTCTTTCGCAATCCCCGGCGCCGTCACAAAAATTTCGTAGCCGATCGCCTTTCCCAATCGCGCCAAAGTCTGCGCCACCGCCGACTTCCCCAAAATCACAATCTGCGGCTTCGGCAGAACCGGCTCACTTGTTTCCAAGGTCTCTCCACTCTGGCAAGCCATCGCGCAATCGACGATGCCCGCCTCGGAATTCGGATCCGCGTCCGCGCTGATGCAAATCAGCCGCGGCTTGCAACGTTTTCAAAACTTCCTTGCGAACAACGCGAAGCGGTGAAAAAATCAACGCGAATTCGGTTGCCTCGAGTTTGTATCGATTAGAAATGACTTCCGTCGTTTGTTTTGTTGTAGTTGCGGGAGATTCTAATTTTGGAATTGTATCGATTAGACTTTTCTCCCGCCAAATAACTGGCGGCTAACCTCCCTTTTTGAGCTGTTCGGAGCAGGTAACGGCAAGCCCAGAAGAGCCTGCCCCGCGCTAGGGCTACGGACTACCAGAACAGGTTGATACGATAATTATCAAATGTCAATAGTCCCTTCGGTCTAAAGTAGGAGTGCCCGGGCGCGGAGATCGGACGTTGGAAATTGGAAAAGAGGCCGGGCACGCCGGACGGGCGCGCTATCTTCCCGTCTCCAGCCTCCAGCCTCCAGAATCGCGCAAGGAGTTGCGGGAGCCGGAGGGGATTCGCCGGGAAAGAAAGAACCCGAAAAGTCAAAGGCGTGCCCGAAAGCCCCAACCATTCCAAACTTCAACCCGGAAAAGATGGGCACGCGAGCGAGCAAACCCGCCGGAAAAGGCTAAGCGCTCGCCGCGTCGCGCAAAATTCCTTGACAATTATCCCGGACTCAGAGCAGAGTTACCATCAAATTAAGTAACGCCGATCAATTCTAACGAAGGTCGACGGAATGTAAGTTTCCCTTCCTAGTGGGTTGGCCATGAGCATGAAAAGAACAACAATTCGACGGTGCCGATCGGCAGCAGCGCTGGCGCTGCTGGTGGGAATTTTTGCGCTGTACCCTCCGGCCGCCGCGCCGAAGGGCAAGTACGCGCCGATGCAAGCTCCGGGGCCGCCTCGTCACAAACCAAGCCCTGCGGAATTGGCCGGCGCGCAAGCGGTAGGAACTGCGAAGGGCCAAAAGACAGCGACGTGTGCGCAGAAGGCGGACAAGCCAGCCGCTCCGGTCATGATGATGTTAGTCCCGCCGAAGGTGAAAATCCCAGACCTGAGCGGAAAGACGCTCGAGCAGGCACAGTCCTTGCTCGGAAATGACCTGGTGCTGGGGGCCGTAACAAATAACAACCCACAATGGATCGTCGCCAAGCAAAATCCACGGCCGGGCAACGACGCTCCGATTTGCACTTCGGTAGAGTTGGTGATGCAAGCTCCCCCGGTTAATCCGCCATTAAAAATAACGAACGTGCCCGACATTCGCGACTGGCCCGAAAACCTAATCCAATCAAGACTGGGTGATTTTCACCTGAAGTACGCAGGCACTTCGCAGAAGGAAACGGCCAAAGCCCAGCCTGGAACAATCTTTGACCAATTCCCCGAACCAGGCGCGCAAGTGTTCTGGGGCACTGCTGTGATTCGCTTCAGTGCGCTTAATCCTGGTCCAGAGCGCCCGCCGCAGCTCATTCTCACTCCGAGCTCCATCAGTGTACGCCCCGGAGACTCCGTGACGTTCACGGCAAAGCTGGACGCCGACCAGAACGCGATAAGTTATCAGTTCAATTTCGGAGACGGGACTCCAGCTGCCGAGTCCACTGCGCCACAAGTGGCGCATACATACCAAAATGATGGAAGTTACACCGTGCAGGCAACTGCGATGCTTGACGGATTGCTGGTGCAGAGTGCGATTCTAGAGATCACCGTTCACCCGGTGATTTATACCGTCACCTTGAGTGCTTCGCCGCAAAATCCGCGGCCGGGCCAGCCCGTTGAGTTTCACGCCGACGTCGCGCCGCAACCTCCGTCCGTCTCCAATCCAGAGTACGTTTTTAGCTTTGGAGACGGGAGCAAATCTGTGCTTTCAAAATCTCCTGATGCCAAGCACGCATATCAGGAAGCGCGAACATTCCAGGCGAGTGTCGTGATGGTCGCCGATCATGGGCATAAGATTCCGAGCGGCCCCGTCGAATTGACAATCGTCATTCCGCCACAACCTTCAATACCATGGGGCACGATCGCAATGGCGTCCGCTCTGTTGGCAGGCGTCGGCTTCGGTGCTTTCAAGTGGGTCAGGACACATCTCACGCGAGGCGTGAGCCTGATTCCCAAACCAGGCACAGGGGAATTGCGCCTGCAGAAAAATCCAGGATCAGTCGTAGAAGCGGGATTCGGATTTCGCACTGTGCACCCGTCGGCAGTTTCGAATGCAAGTTTCCATTCCCCGGTAATTGCAAAGATCGAGAGAATCGTATGAGCAAAACAGATCTGAGCATGAAGGATTTAATCGATATCGAGGATGGCAAAGCGCCGAACTCACCGGGCGCCGCATTGGAGAAAACGAAAGAAGCGGCCGCCTTCAAGGAAGAGCTCGCCAAGCAATCGAAGCTCATCCAGTGGAATGTAGTGCGCGATGTTCTCTTCGATAAGACCGTCGAGATGCTGGATATTCCCCTGCTGACTTTTCTCTCGCCCGCATGGAAGAAGTGCCGGGAAATCCTGGAATTCGCTGATCCGGAAAAGTACCCACCGAACGAGACGGAGTTGGTCTCACTAGCGGAACATACGATCAAGGTGGAACATCACCCCTACTTGCAGGTGACATACCGGGGCGTGGCACTGACAAATGTCAGGTTCACATTCACTCTGGACGCAGAACTCACACTCCAGGGCGTCATCCTGAAAATTCAAAACGGCAAGATCAGGGCGATACAAGGAGGGGCGGTGAAGGGGAGCGGAGAGTTGTTGCTTGAGAATCAATCTATATTCAAGAAAGAATTTAAGCCTTACGGATTGATGGGAAGTATTGACCTCGGAGATGGCATTTCTCTTAGGGACGCCCCGGAAGCACGCGCCGCCATTTCTGCCGGGAACTAAGCGACGCGGCGGGTGGGCCAGCCTGTTCCGAGGGATTTGCATTTCAGCGTGCCCCATCCTCGCGGGTTGCGAGGGTTGGGAATTTCGGCCACGTGTTTGATTTTTCTTTGTTCTTGGCTTTGGTCTTCTTCCTTCTCTCTCACGCCGGATCGAAACCGTCTTGATACCTTTCATACGAGCATTTCGCTTCGGACTGGGCATAGGCGGAAAAAACCCAAAGCCAAACCGGGCCGGTGGTGAACCCCGGCCCCTACGGCGATTGTAGGGGGGCGGGTTCACCACGGCCCCGGGGTGGAATTGGGTTTCGAAATTCGATTGGGGTTCCTCAAAAACCCAAGACAAAAGCGGGCCGGTGGTGAACCCCGGCCCCTACTCACGGCGGAGCTGCCTCGCTACCTTCACTGAACTGTTGACAAGTTGGTACTCTTGTGATACAAAGATCCGGGTAGTGCGCAGTCCCTAAGCACGGGATTGCCTCTCCTGAGCCTGCTGCAAGTTCGCGCAAAATGGATTTTTATGCAGCTCGCCTCTTCCGAGGTGAGGCAGCTTGGTTTTGGTTCCATGATGGACACGCTGGGGGGCCGGCAACTAACTGCTAGAGGCCTCAGCTCTGTCCCTCGGCCCCGGCAACGGGCCTCAGGATAAAAAGACCTGAGCTACATTGGCGATTGGGAGGCAATTTCTAATCGGGACACCCTACGATTAGAAACGCCCGCAACTTGAACAAAACAAACGAAGGAGGCCATTTCTAATCGGGACAAAAACGCACCCTTTTCAACTCGGCGGTCTCTGCGTCTCTGCGGTGCGCCGTTGACGTTTACTCAGACTCGCACCTCCGGGACGCTCATTTCTAATCGCGTGCAAATTTATTAGAAATCGGCGTAAGTGATTGAAAACACAAGGCAGATGCCGTTTCTAATCGTGTCAAAACAGCACCTTTCAGCGCGCCCATTGGGACCGAAGGCCGCTCAGTCGCGGACGAAAGTCGCTGGCTCCGGCACTAACTGAACGACGGAAAGTCAAAAGCCCCACGCGCAAGTTCGGTGCATGGGGCACCCGGCGTAGAAGGAAAATGCAGATCCTTCACTTCGTTCAGGATGACAACGCGGGGACAAGGGCGAGGCGAGCGAAGGAATGAAACTGCGGGTTCCCGCGATGGACCAGAATTCGGAAGTGCGAAACGGCGGTTCTTCAGTTGGATTTTGCGGTGGCGGGCGGGGGTTGCTGGGCTTTGGCTGCTAGCGCGGCGAAGCGCGGGTCTGGGCGGAGAGATTTTAGATCGTCGTCCTTTCCCATGCCTTTGCGGAGATCGGGTTTGAGCTGGTGGTCTAGGGCGAATTGCAGGTTGGAAAAGGATTCGTCGCGCTTGCCTTCTAGGGCCAGGACGCACGCCAGATCGTAAGCGGATTCGGCGGTGTTGGGATGATCGTCGCCGAGGGCGCGGCGGCGGCCGGCGAGCGTCTCGCGGAAGACCTTTTCTGATTCCGGATATTGCTTCTCGCTCTTCAGAATCGTGCCCAGACTTTTCAGCGTCACCAAAGTATCGGTATGTTCGGGGCCGAGGGCGCGGCGTTCGATTTCGAGAGTTTGCCGCACGAGCTTTTCGGCTTCGGCGTTCTTCCCTTCGATCTGGAGAAGCTCGGCGAGATTGCCCATGGTGACGAGAGTGGAGCGATGCTCGGGACCGACGGTTTTGAGCTTTGCGGCGTAGGTATCGCGAAGCAATTTTTCTGCTTCGGGGTAGCGCTTCTGGTTCACCAGGACCTGCGCGAGATTGCCCATGGTTAAGAGCGTTTGGGGATGCTCGGGGCCCTCGACGCGCATTTTGATCGCCAGCGCATCGCGATAAACTTTTTCTGCTTCGGTCCAGCGCTCCTGTTGCGAAAGGATGGCGCCGAGATTGTTGGCATCGCCGAGGGTCGTTGGGTCGTCTTCGCCCAAGCGTTGCCGGTCATATTCGTAGGTTTCTCGAAATAATTTTTCTGCTTCGGGAAATTTCCCTTCATACGCAAAGTCGATGGCGAGATGCTGCCGTGCGATGCGCGCCTCCTCGTCTTGAGGACCGAACTCGCGCTCGGCGATTTCGAGAGTTTCACGATTCAACTTCTCGGCTTCGGGGAAACGGCCCTCATCGTTGTAAACGAAAGCGAGCTGCGAGGCGGACTGGAGCGTATCGCGATCCTTTGGGCCGAAGGCGCGGCGGCGCAGCTCCATCGTTTCGCGGTTGAGCTTCTCGGCCTCCGGATAGCGGCTTTCCTCATCGAGCACGTAGGCGAGTTTGGACATGGAGGCCAACGTGTCGCGGTTTTTCTCGCCAAGAGTCTGGCGGCGAATATCGGCGGCGCGGCTGAAGAGCGATTCGGCTTTGGAGTAAAGGCCGAGGCTATCGTAGACGACGCCCATGACGTGCATCATCTGCGCTTGCAGCTCGGGATCTTTGGCGAGGCCGGTGTCGATTTCTTTCGAGGCTTTGTCGAGAATTTCGCGGGCGCGGATGTCGTTGCCGCGGGCTTCGCTGGGATTGGAGACTTTGAACATGCCGGTCATGAATTGCGTGACGCGGTCGGCGCGATCGCGCTCGCGTTTGATGCGGCGCAGCTCGAGAGTTTGCGCGATGCCGCCGGCAATCAGGAGAACAACCGCGCTGGCGGCCACGGCGACGCCGAGGCGGTGGCGGCGAATATATTTGCGGGCGCGATAGCGGACGCTGGCGGGGCGCGCGACGACCGGCTCATTGCGCAGATATCGCCCGATATCCGCGGCCAGATCCGCGGGAGTGGAATAGCGGCGGGCGCGATCTTTTTCGAGGCACTTGAGAGTGATGGCGTCGAGATCGCCGCGCACCTGGCGAATGAGCGTGGGCGGATCGGCGCTGCGATTTTGCGCCGCGACGCTGGATTTATCGCCGAGCGTGCGCAGCCTGGTGCTCGGGCGCTGCACGTCTTCTTCGCGCAGACGGCTGCGGAATTGATCGGGAGGAGTGCCGGCGAAATCGAGCGGCAGGGAGCCGATGAGAAGCTGATAGAGAATGACGCCGAGAGAATAGACGTCGGTGCGGGTATCAACGTCGACGCCGGCGGAATCGGCTTGCTCCGGGCTCATGTAGGCGAGCGTGCCGACGATCATTCCTACTTGCGTGTAGAGAGTGTCGGGAGTGAGGCGTTGGGCGGTGGCTTTGGCCAGGCCGAAATCGATGATGCGCGGAACGGGCTTGCCGTCCACGGCGCTGACGAGAATATTCGAAGGCTTCAGATCGCGATGCAGGATCGCTTTCTGATGCGCGTGCTGCACGCCTTCGCAGACGCGAATGAACAGCTCGAGGCGTTCGCGGGTGGTGAGCTTGTGTTCATCGCAGTAAGTGGTGATGGGAACGCCGACGACGTATTCCATCACGAAGTAAGGGCGGCCGTGCGGCGTGGATCCGGCGTCGAAAACTTTGGCGATGGCCGGATGATCCATCAGGGCGAGGGCCTGGCGTTCGGATTGGAAGCGCGCGACGACTTCGCGCGTGTCCATGCCGGGCTTGACGAGCTTGAGGGCGACGCGGCGGCGAACCGGAACTTTTTGCTCGGCGAGCCAAACTTCGCCCATGCCGCCTTCGCCGATTAATTCGAGAAGGCGATACGGGCCGATGTTCGCGCCGGCGACCGATTCGCCGAAATCAATGGTGCGCGCCGCGATCGGCAATTGGGTTTCGATCGGGCGCGTGGGACCTTCGGTAAAGGCGTCGCCTGGATCGCCGGGTTTTATTTCATCGCCGGACACGCGCGGCTGGCTCCCTGACAGATGCGGAAGTTTAGCGCAAGCGGTGCGGAGGGCAATAGGGCTGAGTAGTGCGGAGGAGTCGCACGGCGGCGCCGGCCGGCCGCCCGCCACGACGCGGGGGTGCTCTTGATCGTGCTAAAATTCGGAGTGATCGGGGCGTAGCGCAGCCTGGTAGCGCGCCTGCCTTGGGCGCAGGAGGCCCGCGGTTCAAATCCGCGCGCCCCGACCAAATTCCTGCGGCCAGGTTCATTGACAATCTGGAGCGGTGGTGTGAAAGTTGGGCTGCCATGAGCGTGCTCTATGTTTTACTTCTCGCATTTTTGATTGGATTTCTGGCAGGGCTGCGTGCGCTTACTCCGCCGGCAGCGACGGCACTGGCCGCGCATGCGGATTGGTTGAAGCTGCCGCATGTGCTTTGGTGGGTCGGCAGTCTGCCGACGGCGATTATTTTCAGCTTGCTGGCGCTGTTTGAGCTGGTGAATGACAAGCTGCCGAAAACTCCGAGCCGCACCGCGCCGATGCAGGTGATCGCGCGCGCCGTTACGGGCGCGTTCTCCGGCGCGTGCATCGCCGCGGCCGGGGCGCAGGGTGTCGTGATCGGCGCGCTGGTGGGAATTGCCGGGGCGATGGCCGGAACGTATGGCGGTTATCACGCGCGCAGAGGATTGGTGAAGGCGACCGGCGCGCCCGATTTTGTCATCGCCGTGGTTGAAGACCTTGTGGCCATCGGCGGGTCACTGTGGGTGGTTTCGCGGTTTTAATTCTTCTCCGCTTGAAGTAGGGCACGGCGTTCAGTCGGCTCGAGTTTGCGCAAGAGGCCTGACGCGACTCGACAATCCGACGCGGCGGCAGATTTCTTCCGGTAGCTGGTCGAGCGCCACGATCTGATCGGCCAGTCCGGCCTGCACTACCGTTCCTGGCATTCCCCAAACTACCGAGCTCGCCTGATCCTGGACAATGATTTGTCCACCCGCGCTGCGAATTTTCTCGCAGCCGCTGGTGCCATCGCGGCCCATTCCCGTCATCACCACCGCGAGCGTATCGCGGCCGAAACAATCGGCGACCGAGCGGAAGAGAACGTCTGCGGCCGGGCGGCACGAATTCTCGGGCGGGCCTTCGTTGGTCACCAGCTGCACAAAATTCGAATTGCGCTGGACCAGCATGTGTCGGCCTCCCGGCGCGATCCAGACTTGTCCCGGCTTGATGATCGCGCCTGATGCGCCCTCATGAACTTCGAGAGCCGCGCGTTTGGCGAGTTGATCGGCGAGGAGGCGAGTGAAAACGGCGGGCATGTGCTGCACGATGACGACGGGCACCGGAAAATTTCCAGGCAAATTCGGAATCAGCGAGTGGAGAGCGTTGGGTCCGCCGGTGGAAACTCCAATGGCCACGATGCGGACGCGGGAAGCCGGACGCTGCAACGGCTGAGGGCGAATGATGACCGCGGGCGTCGCGGGGGTCGGCGGTGGGATCTGCTCTTGGTCCGTCGCGGGGCAGAGCGCTTTGATTTTGGGGATGAGTTCCACGCGCAACTGCTCGAAAATCCCAGCCGCGCCGCTGGCGCTGACGGGCTTGGTGACGTAGTCGCTAGCGCCGAGCCGCAGAGCCTCGAGCGTAATGAACGCTCCGTGCTCGGTGAGCGAGCTGAACATGATCACCGGGAGATACGGCCATTTTGCTCGAATGGCGGTGACCGTTTCGAGGCCGTCCATTTCCGGCATCTCGACGTCGAGCATGACCAGATCCGGATTGAGCTGGGCAATTCTTTCCAGCGCTGTGACGCCGTTCGAAGCAGTGCCGGCGACTTCGATGGCCGATTCTTTCGCGAACAGGTCGGAGATCAAGCGGCGGATTACGGCGGAATCGTCGACGACGAGGACGCGTATCTTCTTCATGGGCTGAAGCGGCAGGGCACGCCTCCAAGTCTATCCATCGGCGCGGGATGCTTGGGGCTTTAGGAGGCTGGAAGGGTGAGTTTGACGCGCGCGAAAAGCTGTCGCATAGCCGACTGTCCCTCAGCGACTAAAGCCGAAGCGATTTTTCGGCGCATGCGACACGACTCAAGTCTTGCGCTGACAAAGCGGGCTTTCGCTCAATCGACTTCTTGCGTGACGATGTGGACATCCACTCCGGGGGCTTCTCTGAGGAAGCGATTTACGGCGGAAAGATAAAGATATTTTCGCAAGCCCTGATCGGACGAGCGGCCGAAGATCACCTGCGTGATGTGCTTCTCGCGAACAAAATCCGCGACGGCATCGGCGACGTTCCGCCCTTTCAGACGCGCGACTTTTGCGCCCAGGTCTTCGGCGAAGCGGAGATTCGCCTCGAGAGATTTCTGATCGGCATCCTCGAGCTTTCTGCCGATGTCAACAAAGATGACGTAAAACTCGGCATCGAGCCGGCGCGCCATGCGCGCCGCGCGCGCGACCAGGTATTGCGCCGCAGGATTGGCGCTGACGCAAACGGCGAGGCGCTCGCGGACCGGCCAGGTCTCGCGAATATCTTTGGCAGCCATGTAATTTTCGAGGCTGCGGTCGACATGCTCGGTCACCTGGCGCAGGGCCAGCTCGCGCAGCGCGATCAGATTCCCGCGGCGGAAGAAATTTTGCAGCGCCTGGCTGACTTTGTCGGCGGCGTAGACGTCGCCGCGCTGCATGCGCTTCTGAAGCGCCTCGGGAGTGAGATCCACCATGACGGTTTCATTGGCCGTGAGCGGAACCCAGTCAGGCACTGTTTCGCGAACAACGACACCGGTGATTGCGCGGACGGTCGGCGCGACGCTTTCCATGTGCTGAATATTCATGGTGGAGAGGACGTCGATCTTCGCCGCGAGAATTTCTTGCACGTCCTCGTAGCGTTTTCGATGCTTGCTGCCGGGAATATTCGTGTGCGCCAGCTCATCTACCAGCACCACCTGCGGCTTGCGGGCGAGAATGGCATCCACGTCCATTTCCTCGAATAGCGTGCCTTTGTATTCGATTTTCTGCCGCGGCAGAGTCTCGAGCTGAGAGATCAAGTCGGTGAGGCCCTTGCGGCCGTGAGTCTCGACAACGCCGATGACCACGTCTTCATCGCGGGCGTGGCGGCGAACGCCTTCGCTCAACATGCTGTAAGTTTTTCCGACGCCAGGAGCATAGCCGAGGAAAAGCTTGAAGATGCCTCGTGGTTTCTCGGCTTGCGTTGCGGCTTCGAGCCAATCTTCGGGTCGTTTGGGCATCCCTATGTTCCGGGCCTCGAGTTCTCCCAAGCTAGGCTAGAATAGCCGCGTGTGGGAGCGACTTCCAATTCGGGCCATGCGCTACGCCGCAGCCCTCGCCATCGTTGCCGCGATCACCTATTTCTACCGCCACATTCTGCCGGTCAATCAAACCACAGTCGCGCTTACTTTGCTTCTCGGGATTCTAACAGTATCCACGGTCTGGGGACTGCGCGTTTCGGTGTTTATGTCCGTTGCGGCGATGCTGGCGTTCAATTATTTCTTTTTGCCGCCGGTCGGGAAGCTCACCATTGCGGATCCGCAGAACTGGGTGGCGCTGATCGCCTTCCTGGGAACCGCGCTGGTGGCCAGCCAGCTCGCTACGAGAGTGCGGTACGAAGCGGAGGCGGCGCAGAGGCGCGGGCGCGAGGTCGAGCGCTTGTATTTGTTCAGCCAGCAGCTTTTGGTCGAGGGCAACGTCATCCAGCTCCTGAACGCGATTCCGAATCACATCGTCGAGATTTTCGAAGTCGGCGCCGCGGTGATTTTTCTTCTGAACAAGAACAAATTTTATCGTTCCGGAAGCGGGGCGGCGCACCTTGATGACGAAGAATTGCGCAGTGCCGCGAACCGCGAAGAGCCGATGCTCGACGCGGAGCGCAGTCTCAGCTTTGTTCCCGTGCGCATCGGCGTGCAGCCGCTCGGCAGCATCGGCATTTCGGGACCGATCCTCTCGCGCAAGACGCTTGAGGCGCTGGGAACGCTCGTTGCTATCGCCGCGGAACGCGCACGCGCAGTGGAAAGATTAAGCAAAGCCGAGGCCGTGCGCGAGGGCGAGCAATTGCGTTCCGCGCTGCTCGATTCCATCACCCACGATCTCCGCACGCCGCTTACTTCGATCAAGGCGTCGGTCAGCAGCCTGCTGAACGAAGCCGAGCCGAAGGATTCGCCGCGACGCGAACTTCTGACGATCATTGATGAAGAGACAGACCGGCTGAATCAGCTTGTGGGCGACGCCGCCGAGATGGCGCGGCTGGACGCGGGCGAATTCGAGTTGAAACTTGAGGCGCATACGATCCCCGAGATTGTCGCGGCGGCGCTGGCGCAGTGCCGGCCGATTCTCGGCACGCGCCCCGTGAATGTGCGCCTTGAAGCCGACCTGCCGCCGGTGCGTGCGGACCTGAGCCGCGTCAAAGACGTCCTTGTCCGCTTGATCGAAAATGCGGACGCGTATTCGCAGAAGGACGCGCCGATTACGATTTCGGCGGAGGTGAGCGATGCGCGGCTGGTGGTTAGCGTGGCCGATCGCGGGCCTGGCATCGAAGATATGGAGCTTGGGTTGATCTTCGACAAGTTTTATCGCGGCAAGGACCAGCGTTTTCTCGTTCAAGGAACCGGCATGGGCCTGCCCATCGCCAAAGCGATCGTGGAGGCGCATGGCGGGACAATCGGCGTGACCAGTCAGCTCGGTCATGGATCGGTTTTTGCATTCAGTCTGCCCATCGATCGCGGCGCGGGCGGAATGCGATGAAGGGCGCCAAGATTCTTGTGGTGGACGACGAGCCGCAGATTCGCCGCGTGCTGCGCGCTACGCTTACTGCGGAAGGCTATGCGATCGTCGAGGCGCGCGACGGCGAAGCGGCGCTGGCCGAATTCCGGCGCGAGCGCCCTGACCTGGTCCTGCTGGACATGAACATGCCCGGAATCGACGGCCTGGCAACGTGCCGCGATCTGCGCGCCGGATCGAGCGTGCCGATCATCATGCTCACTGTGCGTAGCTCCGAAAAAGATAAAGTCCGCTCGCTCGATGCCGGCGCTGATGATTACGTGACAAAGCCTTTCAGCATGGAAGAACTACTGGCGCGCATCCGCGCGGCTTTGCGGCGAACGTCGCCGAATGAAGCGCTGGCGCCCGTGGTGACCAAGGATTTGAAGATCGACTTCGAGAGCCGCTCCGTCACCGCCCGAGGGGAGCCCGTTCATTTGACCCCGAAGGAGTTCGAGCTGCTCCGGCATCTCGTTGCGCATCAGGGCAAGCCGCTCTCGCATAGGCGCTTGCTCCAGGCGATTTGGGGCCCGGATTATGGCGATGAGACGGAGTATTTGCGCGTTACCGTGAATCAACTTCGAAAGAAGATTGAGCCTGAGCCTTCGCGCCCCAGGTATATTTTGACTGAGCCGTGGGTAGGCTATCGCTTCGTGCTAGGACGCGAAGCCCACGCGAAATCATCTGCCTCGAGTAACAAATAGCAGCTAGCGCGTCCCCCTAATGCGCAAACGGATGCGCGGCGTCGAGATCGAGATTTAATTCAAGAACATTCACGCGCGGATCGCCTAGAAAACCCAGATCGCGGCCTTTGCTGTGCCGCGCGACGATCATTCTCAATTCCTGCTCGGAAATTCCCCGCACTCGCGCCACTCGCGGAATCTGAAATTCGGCGGAGGCTGGCGAGATATCGGGATCGAGCCCTGAGCCGGAGGTAGTGACCAGATCAACCGGCACCGGGACGTTAGGATTCTCAGCTTGGAGCTTCACGACATCCCCGTTTACGCGGTCAACCAGAGTCTTGTTAGTTGGGCCGAGGTTTGAGCCGGCGCTCGAGGTCGGGTCATAACCGTTTCCCGCGGCCGATGGGCGCGGATGGAAATATTGCGGTGCGGTGAATGCCTGCCCGATGATGCGGGAGCCGACCAGCTTCCCATTTGGGGTAAGCAGTTGGCCGTTCGCTTTGGAGGGCATTGTCAGTTGCGCAATCGCCGTCACCGCGAGCGGATACAACAGCCCAAAGATGACCGTGGTCACCAGCGTCATCCAAATCGAGATCATCAAATTCTTTTTCATATGCGCCTCACGCCCAATGCAGGTACGTCACAAACATGTCGATCAGCTTGATGCCGATAAACGGGGCGATTACTCCGCCGACGCCGTAAATCAATAGATTTCGCCGCAGCAATGCCTCGGCGCCGACGGGACGGTAGCGCACGCCGCGCAGCGCCAAAGGAATCAACGCGACGATGATCAGCGCGTTGAAAATCACCGCGGAGAGAATCGCAGACTGTGGCGTGCGCAAGTGCATCACGTTCAGGACTTCCAGCGCGGGAAAAGCCGCGGCAAACATTGCCGGAATGATCGCAAAATATTTGGCAACGTCGTTGGCAACGGAGAATGTGGTCAGCGCACCGCGAGTGATCAAAAGCTGCTTGCCGATCTCCACGATCTCGATGAGCTTCGTGGGATTCGAATCGAGATCCACCATGTTGCCGGCTTCTTTCGCCGCTTGCGTGCCGGTGTTCATGGCTACGCCGACATCGGCCTGAGCCAGCGCCGGTGCGTCGTTCGTGCCGTCGCCGGTCATCGCCACGAGCTTGCCCTTTGTTTGCTCGCTCTTGATCAGCGCCATTTTGTCTTCGGGCTTGGCTTCGGCGAGGAAGCCGTCTACGCCGGCCTGTCGCGCGATGGCCGCCGCCGTAAGCGGGTTATCGCCGGTGATCATCATCGTGCGAATGCCCATGGCGCGAAGCTGATCGAAGCGTTCGCGCATCCCGCCCTTCACCACGTCTTCGAGTTGAATCGCGCCCAGAACTTTGCGATTCCGCGTCACCAGCAGTGGAGTCCCGCCCGAGCTGGAGATCGCTTGCACTGCGTCCTCAATTTCCGTCGGAACCCGCTGGCCGTGCGTCGCCACGTACTTCCCAATCGCCTCGGCGGCGCCTTTGCGGATTTCCTGGCCATCGAGATCCACGCCCGACATGCGCGTCTGCGCCGTGAACGGGATGAACGTCGGATTGTGAGGCGAAAGCTCGCGCCCACGCAGACCGTACTTTTGCTTGGCGAGAACGACGATCGAACGGCCTTCGGGCGTCTCATCGGCGAGTGAAGCAAGCTGTGCCGTATTGGCGAGATCCTCTTCGGTCACTCCTGCCGCAGCATAGAGCCGCGTCGCTTGCCGGTTGCCGAGCGTAATCGTTCCAGTCTTGTCCAGCAGCAGCACATCCACGTCACCCGCGGCTTCTACCGCGCGGCCCGACATCGCCAAGACGTTGCGCTGGATCAGGCGATCCATTCCGGCGATCCCGATCGCCGAGAGAAGCCCGCCAATCGTCGTCGGAATCAGGCAGACCAGCAGCGACACCAGCACAAAAAGATTTTGCGGCGCGCCCGAATAAATTGCGTATGGCTGCAGCGTGACCACCGCGAGAAGAAAGATGATCGTCAGTCCGGCAAGCAGGATATTCAGAGCGATCTCGTTCGGAGTCTTCTGCCGCGAGGCGCCTTCGACAAGCTGAATCATGCGATCGAGGAAAGTCTCGCCCGGATTCGAGGTAATCTTCACTTTAATCTCGTCCGAAAGCACGCGCGTGCCGCCCGTCACCGCGGAGCGATCGCCACCGGCTTCACGAATTACGGGAGCGGATTCGCCGGTGATGGCCGATTCGTCGACGGAGGCGACGCCTTCGATTACCTCGCCGTCACCCGGGACAAATTCGCCCGCAGTTACCATAACGAGATCGCCGGCGCGCAGAACAGTGCTCGCAACAGTCTCGATCGATCCATCGCGCTTAAGACGTCGCGCCGGAGTTTCCGCCTTCGCCTTGCGGAGTGTCTCGGCCTGCGCCTTACCCCGCCCTTCCGCCATCGCTTCGGCGAAATTAGCGAAGAGAACCGTGAACCACAGCCAAAGAGTGATTTGGAGGCCGAACCCGATCCCGCCAGCACCATGGGCGAGATCGTAGGCCCACTCAACCGAGGTGAGCACGGCGCCCACTTCCACAACGAACATGACCGGGTTCTTGTAGAGAACCCGCGGGTCGAGCTTCTTGAACGAATCCAGAATCGCAACAGTAACCAGGTGCGAGTCGGTCAGCATCTTAGATTTTTGCGGTGTGGACATGTCGGCCTCAGTACATCTTCCCGGCGAACATCTGCAAGTGCTCGAGGATCGGCCCGAGACTCAGTGCCGGGAAGAATGTCAGTGCGCCCACGATGATGATCGTGGAGACGAGTAGTACCGTGAACAGCGGCCCAGTGACCGGAAATGTTCCCGCCGATTCGGGTGTGATCTTTTTTCGCGCCAGGCTTCCGGCGATCGCCAGAATGGGAATCTGCATGAAGAAGCGTCCCAGCAGCATCGCGAATGCCTGGCTGGTGTTGTACCACAGCGTATTTGTGCTCAGCCCGCCAAATGCCGAACCGTTATTGCCGACCGCTGACGTGTAGGCGTATAGAATTTGCGAAAGCCCATGTGGCCCGGGATTAGTGATGCTGGATGTGCCGAATTTCGCCACCGAGGCAATCGCGGAAAAAATCAAAATGGACATCGAGCAAATTAATACCGCGAGCATGGCCATCTTGATGTCGTAAGATTCGATTTTCTTTCCGAGATATTCCGGCGTCCTCCCCACCATCAATCCGGCGATGAACACCGCCAGCACAATGAAAACGAATATGCCGTACAAGCCCGCGCCCACGCCGCCGAAAATGACTTCACCGAGCATGATGTTGACCAGCGGCACCAGCCCGCCGAGCGGCGTGAAGGAATCGTGTTGACTGTTCACCGCGCCGCAGCTTGCATCTGTGGTTACGGTCGCAAAGAGCGCCGAATCGGCAATGCCGAAGCGCACTTCTTTGCCTTCCATGTTTCCGCCCGCCTGCATCGACGTGGCGCGCTGATCGGCGGCATGCAAAAGCGGATTCCCTCTCGCCTCCGACCAATACGCCACTGTCACGCCGGCGAGAAACACAGTGACCATCGCCAGCCAGACAGCCCAGCCGTGTCGCCGCGAACTGGACATAAATCCAAGTGTGTATGTAAGAGCCGAAGGAACCGCGAAAATCAGAAGCAGTTGGATGAAATTCGTCAGCGGCGTGGGATTCTCAAACGGGTGCGTGCTGTTCGCGCCGAAAAATCCCCCGCCATTCGTCCCAAACATCTTGATCACTTCCTGCGATGCCACCGGCCCTTGCGCGATCACTTGCTCGCTCACCGTCTGCATCGTGGTCTTGCCGTCGGAGCCGGTCACACTCACCTGCTGCGGCTCAACCAACGCCGCCTTGTCGTAAGGCTTCAGGTTCTGCACCATTCCCTGCGACACAAACACCAGCGACACGACCAGGCACACCGGCAGCAACACCCACAGAAAGCAGCGCGTCAAGTCCACCCAGAAATTTCCAATCGTCTCGCGCTCGCGCCGCGCTATGCCGCGGATCACCGCGATCGCCAACGCAATGCCCACAGCCGCCGAAGCAAAGTTGTGATAAGCAAGTCCGGCCATCTGCGTCAAATAGCTCATCGTGGATTCGCCCGAATACGACTGCCAGTTCGTATTCGTCGTAAACGATGCGGCCGTGTTGAAGGCGAGATCCGGCGCCACGTTCGCAAAGTGCTGCGGATTGAACGGCAGCCAAAGCTGCACACGCTCAAACACGTAGAGGAGGACCATCGAAACAGCGCTGAACAGAAGCATCGCGACGGCATACTCCGTCCAGCGCATTTCGTCAGCTTCGTCGACTCCGGTGAGCCGGTAAATGAGCTTCTCGATCGGCCGCAACACCGGATCCAGAAACGTCTTCTCCCGCTCAAACACCCGCGCCAAAAAGATCCCCAGCGGCTTGGTGATCAGCAGGATCAGGAAGAGAAAAACTACGATTTGAGCCCAGCCATTCGGAGTCATCGCTAAAATTTCTCCGCGCGCAACAGCGCATAGAAGAGATAGCCCAGCAAAAGCCCGCAAATAATCAGCAGCCCCAGCGTTCCAAAAGTCATCGTCGTTCTCCTACTTCAAGCGCTCGCAACCGCGCACGTACAGGATCGACGCAGCAAAAAACACAACCGTCAGCACAACGAACACGACATCGCTCATAACAAATCCTCCGCAGGCGACTTACAACCGGTGAATTCGGCGGCAGGTTCGCAAGGCTGGACGTAACTCTAGCGGCCGAGGGGTCAGGAAGCCATAAGAAAGCCGTAAGGTTTTTGTAAGGGCCCGCTACGCGGAAACTGAGCGATTATCGCTCACGAGGCATGGAACAACCGCCGGGGTATTTTGCAGCGAGAAAATCTCTTTACGTAAGTTCGTCTTCGGCGCCCGCCGCGCTTTTCGCCGGCACCCACAACTCCACGGGATCCGATGGATGCGGAAACCAGAAATCTGCCGGCATCACGCCAATCACCGTGTAATCCTGCGCGTCGAGCGTGATGGTCTTTCCGACGACTCCCGGATCAGCACCAAATAGCCGGCGCCACAAGCGCTCGCTGAGAACCACCACTGGCCGGCGCGTGCGTTCATCGCCCGAGCGCAGCGTGCGCCCAAGAATCGGCTTCGGAGAAAGATGAGAGAACTGCCTGGGCACTACGGTAAGGCCCACGACCAAATCCGGAGCACCGTTCCCGGTCAGCGTAAATGGCGTTTCCCGGCCCGGAAGCAGCGATTCGGCGCGATGCGCGCCAGAAACATACAACACGCTTGAACGCTCCATGCCGCGCGACGCAATTCGCGCCGAGGCCGCCAACGCGACCAGATTCGGCGTCGCAAAATCAGCGGAGGGGACAGAAGTCGCGGGAACCACACGATGAACAAGCGCGGCACCGTTAAAGAGGAATCCCGCCATAAGCGTCAGGATCGCAGTAGCAGAAATCCGGCGTGTACGTTTCGGCTGGCCTGGTGATTTTCGGCGCGTGCTGGCTACTGGGTCCACACCATACCCCCGTACACCCAAATCGCTGGCGCGTAATTCGCAGTCCAAGTGCCAATCACCTGCTTAGGCAAACCGTTGAAATAAAAAGAGATAGCCTTATGAATGGTCGGCCGATCGACCGGTGCTGACCGTTATTGGAATCTGTCCTGTGCAAAACCGGACAGTTCCAAGAATTGGAAGAGTAATTTCGGGAAAGCAGGGTCAAGGGCGGGATCAGAAAACTGTCTACGCCATCGCAAAAAATAGCCGGGGGCTTCGCTGAGGATCGAAGCTCCCCGGCCGCTTCTCACCCATCTCCGCAGGGGTTGGGTAAGAAAACCGTTAAGCGGCGGACTCGCCGTTGCGCAGGAATTCATACCGCTCAATCGCGGCAGCTACACCAATATCTCCCTGGCCGGGTTCGTCGGTGCGCAAGATGCGCCCGAGACACCGGACTTTCACAGGTCCCGCTTGCGTCAGTTCATGCGGCAGCGTCATGACGATTTCCACCGCCGAGCCGCTCTTCAGGACCTTGGGAAGATAGAAGTAAAGCCCCCGGGAGCTGACCTCCCGGGATTCCGTGGCAACTTCGCCGACAACTGTGTTGTCCATCCAGCGAACAGTCAGTGGTAGCTTCATCATGAAGCGCCGACTCGATCGCCTCTCTTTGTGTGACACAGACAAATTCCTTTCCAGTGACGCTATCTAGAGTAGGCGGAGGGACTTGCAGCCTCAATAGCGCAAGAGAGCCAATTCGGGGGGTCTAATCTGGTACAAAGGTACTAGTTTCGCACTGAAAATAAAGGAGTTACAAGCGTGCACTCATGGAGGGTACCGCAAAATCGCATCAAGACGGATCCAGCGTGCCGAATTCGCGATACGCGCGAAGGATGTCAGCGTGAGCCAGAACGCCCTCCAGGATCTGAGAATTCGCCCGGCTGATCACCGGAATGACCGGCCAATCGCGCATAATTTGCAGTGCATCTTCTAGAGACAAGTCAGGGTACAAGAAAGGCGAGTGTTCGGAAGAGGCGTCCGCGCTCTTTCCCTCTTCGCCCTGCGTGACTTTGTTTCGGTAGACGCGCCAACCGCCCGGCTCACACCCCAGAAAGTAGAGTTCCGGCGGAGCGCCGGCGCGACGCAGCGCTTCGGCCAACACCACGTCAGGTTCAACATCCGCGGCGTCGCGATTCGGCATCGCGTCTTCGACGCGCAGGGTTACGCGCTCGCGCTGCTCCTCCACTGACGGCAAGATCATGCCCTCTTGTCGCGCCAGGAGATCGAAAAGCGATGTCTGTTGGAATTGACGGGAAATTAGATAGGCGATCGTGTTCGAAATCATCACCGGCACAATTGCGGCGTAGCTTCCCGAAACCTCGATCACCATGAAAACCGAAGTAATCGGCACGCGCAGAAATCCCGCGAAAAGCGTCCCCATGCCGACGAGCGCAAACGCGCCCACGGTCCCAGATATTTGATGAAAGAAAAGGTGCTCCACGCCGCCAACAGCCCCGCCGAGCATCGCGCCGATAAAGAGCGTCGGCGCGAACATGCCGCCCGGAGTGCCACTCACAAAGGAGA